>CM001047.1:2884344-2884451 GCA_000183865.1 Listeria marthii FSL S4-120 | reverse complement strand
ATGTTGATTTTTTAGTTCAGTTGTAATTGGATTCGACTTTTGATCCATGACAGCTAGGATAAGATGTTCTGTTGAAACAAAATCATCTTCTAATTGTTGTTGTTCTT
>CM001047.1:2884135-2884244 GCA_000183865.1 Listeria marthii FSL S4-120 | reverse complement strand
CTGAATTTCATTAATTGCTACAACTCTTGTGTGCTCATTAGTAATTTTTGTTTTACGGTTGAATCTTCCGTTCGGCACTGTTGTATATTCATTAAAAATAACTTCTTCT
>CM001047.1:2883902-2884035 GCA_000183865.1 Listeria marthii FSL S4-120 | reverse complement strand
TCCTCAAAAATCTGCTCATGATAATCTTCCTCTTCAAAATCAAGCGCATAATCAACCACATGCGAAAAAGCAACGAGGACTGGCGCTTATCATGTTGCAATTGTTGCTTTCTATAATAATTAAGCCATTTTAT
>CM001047.1:2883484-2883802 GCA_000183865.1 Listeria marthii FSL S4-120 | reverse complement strand
AAGGCATTTTGTTAAATGAAGAAAATATGGCGCTTTATAAGCAGATGTTTTCGCTCGTTTTAACAGACGCGGGAAAAGATTTGATATTGGGTCGTTATACGATAGAGACGGTGGCGAGTGCGATTGCAAAGCTATTTTTACCGCAAATGAAGCTTAATTTAGTAGCAGAATTTGAATGTGGTAAATGTGCGCGTGATATCGAGCGAGCTATGAGCAGATAAATAGACCTTTTTGCTATTCCGTATTAGGATTAATTTAGGCTAACTATTGTATACACATAAATGAGGAGGGCAAAGAGAATGGCTAGTGAAGAAAAAA
>CM001047.1:2883079-2883384 GCA_000183865.1 Listeria marthii FSL S4-120 | reverse complement strand
TGTAATATCTAATTTGCCAGTAATCGCATCTGTCATTCGGACCATGCGCGCAATTGGAAGTACATCGTGCACGCGAGTAATTGTACAGCCTTTTGCAAAACCGTAAACCGTTGTCGCGCCTGTCCCTTCCATTCTATCTTCCGGAGTAGTCCCTAGAACAAGACCTATAGTTGACTTTCGGCTCGTTCCAAGCAAGACCTCATATCCAAGCGCAACAATCTCATCGATGCGTCGTAACACTTCTAAATTCTGAGCAGGTGTTTTAACGAAACCAAAACCCGGGTCAAGAATAATGTGTTCATCTG
>CM001047.1:2882760-2882979 GCA_000183865.1 Listeria marthii FSL S4-120 | reverse complement strand
GGAGGCAAAACAAATGCAAGAAAAGTTTACTATGGAATTGATGCTCACTTTGACAAACGATCCAAGATTTCAAGAAGTAGCAGAACTAGTGTATTGGGACGAGGAAGAAATCATTAACTGCCCAGAAAATAGTGAGTATGTTTACGCAATTGATGAAGGTAATATAACACAATATGCCGAAAGAAATAGCTCTTGGGGCAAAGGAAGTATTCTTGGTTT
>CM001047.1:2882525-2882660 GCA_000183865.1 Listeria marthii FSL S4-120 | reverse complement strand
TTCTTTTGATATTTATAAAGGTGAAACACTTGGTTTAGTAGGAGAATCAGGTTGTGGTAAATCTACAACATTACGTATGATTGCTGGACTAGAAGAAATTTCTAAAGGCGAATTATCGATTGATGGCAAAGTAAT
>CM001047.1:2882151-2882425 GCA_000183865.1 Listeria marthii FSL S4-120 | reverse complement strand
TTTTTCGAAAAGTGGTGTCATTTTAACTGCGCGAAATTGGAATCGTTTCTTGTCGGAAGTGATGGCTGGGATGATTAATGCGGACGGTGAATTTTTGAACCGATTATCTGCGAACTATGCGCTGAGCTTTGATCCGGATGAAAAAGCGCAATTTGATGTGCCGGCATTATTCTTATTTGGTCGGCAAGATGACCATGTAGGATATGCGGACGGACTTACTTTGCTAGAAAAATATCCACATGCATCGTTTGCTATCCTTGATTTTGCGGGTCAT
>CM001047.1:2881923-2882051 GCA_000183865.1 Listeria marthii FSL S4-120 | reverse complement strand
GTGGCTAAAGTGCCCCATTTAACGTCGGCATCCACGACAGGAACTTTATAGTAAGCTTCATTAGTTTTGTTTGCCACAACGTAACGGGTTAAATTAGTTGGTGTTTCCATACTTTGTTTGTAGAATGT
>CM001047.1:2881505-2881823 GCA_000183865.1 Listeria marthii FSL S4-120 | reverse complement strand
AAACACAAATACAAACACGAATGCTAATACTAGCCAAGGTTCTACAAACAATGCGAGCGCAAGTGCTATTATCTTAGCCGAAGCTCAAAAACACCTTGGAAAAGCTTATTCATGGGGTGGTAACGGACCAACTACATTTGATTGCTCTGGTTACACTAAATATGTATTTGCTAAAGCTGGTATCTCGCTTCCACGTACTTCTGGTGCACAATACTCTAGTACTACAAGAATCTCTGAATCCCAAGCAAAACCTGGTGATCTAGTATTCTTCGACTATGGTAGCGGAATTTCTCACGTTGGTATCTACGTTGGTAATGG
>CM001047.1:2881192-2881405 GCA_000183865.1 Listeria marthii FSL S4-120 | reverse complement strand
ATGGCAGCGCCCGGCGACCATATTAAGATACTTATCGCAGTGCTATGTGCGGCGCTCGTTACGTTCATTACCGCCATTCCATTTATTAAACGCATGGGCAACAAAGACGCTGAATTACAAGATGCGGCGAAGAAAATGGAAAGTCTTAAAGGCAAAAAAAGCAGTATTTCCTCTGTTTTCGAATCACCAGTCGATGATTTTAATTTTAAAAAT
>CM001047.1:2880939-2881092 GCA_000183865.1 Listeria marthii FSL S4-120 | reverse complement strand
ATTAGCTCATTTTTATCGTAAGTCATTTGCAAATTTTCTTTCGTTAAATTGTCTACACGATTAAATAAACTAATCTCCCCAAATTGTTGGTATTGGGACTGGATGCCAAATAACGCACGAGTTGCTTCCTCTGCGGTCGGGAATTTAGTTTGT
>CM001047.1:2880729-2880839 GCA_000183865.1 Listeria marthii FSL S4-120 | reverse complement strand
TGGTAAAAATGAAGCGACAAAAGCATATCTTTTCCAACATCAAGCAAAAATTGTCGTGATTAAGCATGGCGTGGAAGGCTCGTTCGCATATACAAAAGCAGGCGAAACAT
>CM001047.1:2880499-2880629 GCA_000183865.1 Listeria marthii FSL S4-120 | reverse complement strand
GCAAGATACGCATGTTTTTACCAACATACGAAGATAGTGGATTCACAAGTTTTGCGCCTTCAGTTTTGTATGGTCTTGTCCAAACCGCATTGTAAGGTGCTGTTTTTACTCTTGCATAAGCAGTTACGCC
>CM001047.1:2880258-2880399 GCA_000183865.1 Listeria marthii FSL S4-120 | reverse complement strand
AAAATCAAAGTAACAAAAGACACAGTGAATAATACGAAAAAAGGTGTTTATCAAGTCACGTATACTGTAACAGATTCTGGTAACTTATCAGCAACGCTTACAATTAAAGTGACTGTAACACAAGATTTAACGCTTATTATA
>CM001047.1:2880009-2880158 GCA_000183865.1 Listeria marthii FSL S4-120 | reverse complement strand
GCATCATACCAACCTGTAAACGTGTAGCCATCTTTTGTTGGTGCAGCTGGTTCTTCTAGAAGACCTTCGTAATCAGTTGTTTGCGTAGTCGTCGTACCGTCCGCATTTAATGTAGCAGTATAGCTAGCAAGGCTAAACTGGGCATATAA
>CM001047.1:2879778-2879909 GCA_000183865.1 Listeria marthii FSL S4-120 | reverse complement strand
GCATCCACTACTGGAACCTTGTAGTACGCCTCGCCTGTTTTGCTTGCGATAACGTAACGTGTTAAATTAGTCGGTGTTTCCATGCTTTGCTTGTAGAACGTATCGAGTGGACGCGTGTCAACCCAACCAAT
>CM001047.1:2879503-2879678 GCA_000183865.1 Listeria marthii FSL S4-120 | reverse complement strand
CTTCATATAAGAAGACCAACCACTCGCGATAGCCGCTACAGCCAAGCCATATTCCAAAATGAGTGACCAACCTAAAATCCATGCTACTCCTTCGCCAAAAACATGATAGCTATACGTATATGCACTACCAGCAACTGGTAATTTAGAAGCAAATTCCGAATAACAAAGCGCCGCC
>CM001047.1:2879077-2879403 GCA_000183865.1 Listeria marthii FSL S4-120 | reverse complement strand
AACCCTCAATTTCTAGGTTGCGTCCAGTATAATTTTTCAAAGTGCCGAGCTCGCTAGCATTTATAGTATTGTATGGTGCGGACCAAATGACTTCTTGGTCTTTATTCGCTGCTACTGTACCAATAGCAGATAAGGCCTGATTAGATTCAATTTTGTCGTAAACAATATCGTATTGATCTAAATTGTAACGTTCAATAATTGCTACCAATTTAGAAACATAATCCGGATCAGTTGCATAGCCACCGTCTTTGATAGCTTGCAATGCTTTGCGATAATCAGTTTCTCCAACAGCGCCTTGGTAACGGCTGTTTTCGGTAATTAAAGCA
>CM001047.1:2878813-2878977 GCA_000183865.1 Listeria marthii FSL S4-120 | reverse complement strand
CTAATGGTTACTTTTTCTGGTGCAGTCGATGTCATTGACAATGCTTTTTGAGAAAAGTCACTCGGAATAACAATCATCATGTTATATACATCTCGTTTTAAGCCACTTTCTGCAACCCCGCGGCTAACAACGTACCATTCATGTCCTTCATCTTTTTCAATACT
>CM001047.1:2877873-2878713 GCA_000183865.1 Listeria marthii FSL S4-120 | reverse complement strand
GCGTTTTGATTTTGAAAAAGAATCGGGCAATTAGTGATCCTGTTCTTGTTATTGATGCTTCACGGAATTTTATTAAAGTAGGTAAACAAAATGAACTACAAGAAAAAGATATTGCGAGAATTGTAGATACTTATGTGGAACGAGCTGAAAAGGCTGGGTATAGTCATTTAGCTAGTAGAGAAGAAATTATGGAAAACGATTATAATATGAATATTCCAAGATATGTGGAGTCGATTGATGAAGAAATTCCTCATGATGTAGATGCTCATCTATATGGCGGCATTCCGCAAGCAAACATCGACGAACTAAAAACATTACAGACAACAGTGAAAAATGTGTTGGATAATGCACTTAAGCCAGTTCGTGACGGATATGTTCAATTGGAAAAACCTATGGATGAACTAACAAATGAAGTACTAACTGATAAAAATATTACTACTAAATCAGATATTATCCGAGAAAAATCTGAAGCTTTTATTGAACTATATTGGAAGAAATTACATGAAATTAATAATATTGTAGATGTAAATCCATTGATGGAAGAAATGCTCGTTAATATTAAAGAATTACTGTCCTCTTTCGACGGAATAGATGTGTATGATGGTTATCAAATTATTGCGGAAGTCTGGAAAAATAGTTTAACACATGATGCTGAGCTAATAGCAGGTGGTGGTTTCTATACAATTGGTCGGACACGTGAACCAAATATGGTGACTAAAGGTAGCGGAAATAAGAAGCGCGAAGAACAAGATGGATGGGTTGGAGCGATTGTGCCTAATGAATTAATTGCAAAACGCCTATATAGTGAAGAACTTCAAATTATTGAGGATAAAAAAGCTC
>CM001047.1:2877658-2877773 GCA_000183865.1 Listeria marthii FSL S4-120 | reverse complement strand
CAACCCGATTTAGGGACGGCGCTCGTGTTTATAGCAATCATGTCGGGAATGATACTTATTTCTGGGATTACTTGGAAAATTATCGTGCCGCTGTTTGGTTCGATTGCGGCGATTG
>CM001047.1:2877372-2877558 GCA_000183865.1 Listeria marthii FSL S4-120 | reverse complement strand
TGGGGTTATTGGGGCAATTAGTTACTATGATATGAAAACGATTGTGATTTATAATATTATGATTGCGATTGGTGTTATTTTATTCAGTGTTTCGATTATGACACGCGAATCGATGACTGGTGCTGTATTTTACTTAATTCACGATATGATTATCAAAGCCGCCCTCTTCCTTATTGTTGGGATTGT
>CM001047.1:2876640-2877272 GCA_000183865.1 Listeria marthii FSL S4-120 | reverse complement strand
GAACATCACTTTTTTGCAAAGCAACCATGTTTAAATCTTGGAACAACTCAATTAAAGCTTTTATATTCTTACTACGTTCATTTAAGTTGCTACCTAATGCAGTATCTGTTAAGTCAATGGTAGAACTTGAAAATAAACCTTGGAAATCATCAGAATCGCCTGAAACAGCAATTGTTCGCTCGAAATTATTCAAGCTATCAATTACTTTTTGGACCTCAAATTCACCGATAGCAATATCTTTTAACCATGTTTGATATAGATGTTCTGGTAGCACAAAATAGCCTAAAACACTTTGAATCATTTTATCTAAATTTTCGCCATGATACGCTCTATCTTTGGCATATTCTTCTACTAGTTCCGCTTCAGATAACTGTCCTTTATCCGCCATTGATTTATATTTTTCTAATGTCTTATCACTTAGAAATTTGTAAAACATTAGTCCTAGCATGTAATCTTTATAACGACTCGCATCCATGGAACCACGGAGTTCATTTGCTCCGTCCCACAGTCTACGTTTAATTTCTTCTGATGTAATCATTATTTATCCCCCACTACATTAATATCTAGTTTATATAAAATATTTTTCTGATTTTTATTTTCAATTTACATAATTATATTTTACCATCTTTATA
>CM001047.1:2876380-2876540 GCA_000183865.1 Listeria marthii FSL S4-120 | reverse complement strand
GACAATAATATGAAAGAACTAGCGAGAATGAGCGTAACTCAAACACTTATTTCAGAAGGAATTGATGTTGGCGGCAAAGTAGAAATCTTTGATACCGACCCTGATAACGCTACATCTATCTTTACGATTTAAGTTTCACCATTTTTTTAAAGCTTTTTCA
>CM001047.1:2876158-2876280 GCA_000183865.1 Listeria marthii FSL S4-120 | reverse complement strand
ATCGAGTATGATAAAGGCGTAACCGCTTATGCACGAGTAAAAACTGCGCCGGGTAATGCTGTTTGGACAAAACCTTACAAAACTGAAGGTGCTACTCTAGTTAACCAACTTTCTGTCTATGC
>CM001047.1:2875885-2876058 GCA_000183865.1 Listeria marthii FSL S4-120 | reverse complement strand
TTCACGTGAAACATTTTCGTTTAGATTGTTTATAACATCTTCTAATTGGCGAACTGTTAAGCCTTGCGCCACAGCCTTTTTCGCAGTTGGAATGATGTTTTTCTTGAGTTTCAATCCTAGCAATACACGGCCATGTCCAGCTGATAATGAACCATCTCGCAACATTACTTGCA
>CM001047.1:2875535-2875785 GCA_000183865.1 Listeria marthii FSL S4-120 | reverse complement strand
GAAAAATGCATAGAGAGAAGGGAAATCATGCCAACTGATCTAATAAAATTACCAGGAATAGGTAAAAAAATGGTGCTAATGTTAAACGAAATCGGGATTGAAGAGATTGCGGATTTAAAAGGAAAGAATCCACTCGAACTATATGAAGATACTTGCGATAAGCGCGGTGAGCGAATGGATCCTTGTGTGCTATATACGTATCGTTGTGCGGTTTATACGGCAGAAACCAAGGAAGGCGAGCAAGAAGCTG
>CM001047.1:2875222-2875435 GCA_000183865.1 Listeria marthii FSL S4-120 | reverse complement strand
TACGTTTATTAAAGCGTTTTTCCGTGCCACCACTATGCGTCATAATGAGAGCACTTAAAACCATCCCAATCGCTTGAGGTAAAATTGCATTAATCCCGTCAATTTTAAATCCTTGAATTAGAACAACTAAGCCCACATAGCCTAAAGATGAAATAACTAACGTAATTAAGCCTTGCTTCAACGCATTAGTGCCATCTTCTTCTTTTTCCGCAT
>CM001047.1:2874045-2875122 GCA_000183865.1 Listeria marthii FSL S4-120 | reverse complement strand
TAACTTTATTAGTAGCTGGTTTTACGGTACTTGGTTCATTTACCACTGGATTAACAGGTTTAATTGGATTAACAGTGATAGGTGTTGGTGTAACGATATCTTTTTTATAAATATAATCAACTGTTTGTGCGGTATCGGTGAAAGTGCCAGCTGCATTTTCAGGTGTAGTTTCTAGCGTATAACCGGCGATTTTTTTGCTCGTTGATTGGTAATTACTATCGATAGTTCCGCTTAATGTGTCGGATGCTGCGATTTTATTCCCAGCGCTATCAAGATAATTAACGGTTATATTTGCCCCGGCTACAGGCGCGGGAGTGGCGATATGAACTGTCACATTCACCGTATTTGAGATATTGCCAGCTTTATCGGTTGCTTGAACAGCGACTGAATAATCCCCACTGACTGCTAAATTAACAGAGGAAGTAAAATTGCTTGTAAGACTAACAGTGGAGTCGTAATTATCAGTAACGCTAGCATTGATATCTGTTAAAAATTGTTCTTCAGTCACGCTGCTTCCGGGATTGTAAGTGATGTCTGTTTTATCGACTTTGACAACAGGGGCATTAATATCTTTCGGTTTTAGCGTGCCATTTGAGACGGACTTGTTACCAGCTTTGTCTTCACTTGTAGCAGTTGCGGTCGCGAGCAAGGAATCGATGTTTGCTTCTCCGCCTTCACCTGAATAAGACGTTTTCCAATCAAACTTCACTTTTGCTTTGGATAAACTGTCCCAACTAGTAACTTTATCGAATTTAAAAGTAACGGTATTAGTGGAGCTGTCAAAACTAGTTGTGCCTACCTGATTGGTAATATCTTCTCCACCTACGGAAACTTGTAAATCTGTATAATTCATACCCGTTGGTAGTGCTAATTTTATTTCAAGTTTGTAATCTTCTTGGGTTTGGTTTGTTAAAACTGGGAATGTAAGAGTGGATGTGTATTTATAAGGAGTATTCACGTTCTCGCTTATGCTTTGTACTAAGGAATTGTCGTCGCGAGTGTCGGCGAGAGCAGAGATGGGTGTAAGTGCTATTTGACCAGCGAGAGAGCTTAAAATAATAATGCTGGCAATGGTTT
>CM001047.1:2873829-2873945 GCA_000183865.1 Listeria marthii FSL S4-120 | reverse complement strand
TTTACTTTTCTTTGTTTTCTTTTCAAGTTCATCCATTAAGTCATCAATTTGTCCTTGAATTGGGCGAATTTCTACAATCGGATCTAATAAGCCAGTTGGTCGAATGATTTGTTCGA
>CM001047.1:2873574-2873729 GCA_000183865.1 Listeria marthii FSL S4-120 | reverse complement strand
TCTAACTACGGGGATGGTGACTGGGATGACACACTTCAACCAGCATTACGCGTTAACTTCTCTAGTTTCCCAGTTAAGACAACGGTTTTTCCTGCGAAAACAAGTTCTTCCGTCTCGAAATCAGCCGTAAAATCAGCTTTTTCATCGACTAAAAT
>CM001047.1:2873316-2873474 GCA_000183865.1 Listeria marthii FSL S4-120 | reverse complement strand
TGACGAGCAGATTGAGCGGGAGGGATAGTATTGGATGTTTTTGAGAAACTAGAAGAATTTTATAAGCAGCATAGTGGTTTGAAGGGGCAACCAGCGACTGAAGAGCAAATACATGAAGCGGAGAAAATACTAGATGCGCAGTTTAATAAGCAATATAT
>CM001047.1:2872831-2873216 GCA_000183865.1 Listeria marthii FSL S4-120 | reverse complement strand
CATATTGTTCTAGTCTGATCTTGCAAAACAGCCTTCAACGAATGATATGCTGTTATAGATAGGTTTAAGTCAACACGATTAATCTGTTGTGCCATCTGTGGTTGAATACCAGAAATGAACGCCTCAACACCAAGCAGTTTGAGCACGGTTACCAAATTGTTGAGCATTTCTCCAAGCGCATCGTCAAAAGATGTAATTCCCGACAAGTCGATACAAAGCTGTTCCACGCCAAGGTGAACGCATTTGTTTGCTGTGATTTCGGATAATTTGTCTGCTCTATCACGGTCCACTCGTCCCATTAAAGGAAGTATCGCCAATTTGTCAGTAATTGAAATGACTGGTGTGCTGATTTCTTCAATTAAGCGATGTTGTTGTTCTAAATGTT
>CM001047.1:2872420-2872731 GCA_000183865.1 Listeria marthii FSL S4-120 | reverse complement strand
AAAAGCAAAAATCATTTCCGAAAATCACGTACCAACTGCGGCCGGACTAGCTTCATCGGCATCGGCATTTGCGGCTCTTGCGCTTGCAGGGTCGAGCGCAGCAGGCAGAAACGATACAAAAGAATATATTTCCAGACTGGCTCGTTTCGGATCTGGATCTGCTTCTCGTTCTGTTTTTGGCGATTTCGTTATTTGGGAAAAAGGCGAGCTTGCTGATGGCAGTGATTCATTCGCGGTACCTTTCACTAACAAATTATGTGACAAAATGTCCCTTGTAGTCGCAGTCGTTTCGGATAAAGAAAAGAAAGTTT
>CM001047.1:2871274-2872320 GCA_000183865.1 Listeria marthii FSL S4-120 | reverse complement strand
TTACGCTTGCCCTTATTGTGGTTTTTCAGTTGGCGAACTAGAACCAAGAATGTTCTCTTTCAATAGCCCGTTTGGCGCTTGTCCTACATGTGACGGGCTTGGAACTAAATTAGAAGTTGACGTCGATACAGTTATTCCAGATAGAAGCCTATCTTTAAACGAAGGCGCTATTGTTCCTTGGCGTCCAATTAGTTCGCAATATTATCCACAAATGCTAGCTTCCGCCTGTAAAGAATTCGGAATTGATATGGATACGCCACTGGAAAAACTAACTAAAGAAGAATTAGACATCATTTTAAATGGTTCCAAAGACAAGGAATTCTATTTCGAATACAAAAATGATTTTGGCATGACACGTGAAACTTGGATTCCGTTCGAAGGGATACTTCCTAATATCGAACGACGCTACCGGGAAACAAATTCCGACTTTACTCGCGATCAAATGGCACAATATATGACGGATTTGCCTTGCCCCGCGTGTAAAGGTTATCGTCTCAAAGAAGAAACACTTTCCGTTAAAGTAAACGACCACCATATTGGTCAAATCAGCGAGTTTTCCATTAACGAAGCACTTGCTTTCTTTGATGGACTGGAACTTTCCGAAAAAGAAGCGCAAATAGCGGCTCCAATTTTCAAAGAAGTTCGTGGTAGACTAGGCTTCCTAAAAAATGTTGGCCTCGACTATCTCACAATGAGCCGTGCAGCTGGAACTTTATCTGGTGGAGAAGCACAGCGTATTCGATTAGCGACCCAAATCGGTTCAAGGCTCACAGGTGTGCTTTACATTCTTGATGAGCCTTCCATTGGACTGCATCAGCGAGATAACGATCGTTTAATTAGCACTCTTCAAAGCATGCGAGATATCGGAAATACGCTCATTGTCGTTGAACACGATGAAGATACGATGATGGCCGCGGATTACCTCATTGATATTGGTCCAGGTGCTGGTGAACATGGCGGACGAATTGTTGCAGCCGGAACCCCAGAAGAAGTGGCTAATAATAAAGACTCCATCACCGGAGATTATCTTTCAGGCAAAAAATTCA
>CM001047.1:2870916-2871174 GCA_000183865.1 Listeria marthii FSL S4-120 | reverse complement strand
TTAACAACGGTGATTGCTAAAAACAATCCAGAATTAGTCAATTTAGGTTACTACACTATGCGTAACGTCTACTTTAGTCAAGTCGCAAGTTTAACGAAGGTCGAATTAGTCAATCTCCCGAAAGTAACGAAAGTAATCCTTGACCGGAATAGTATTAGCGAGTTGAACGTTACTGATTTATTCATTGAAAATCTCCCAGTACAAGGAAATGAACTAACAGGAAATGTTTTTGATAACCTTCAAAATCTGCCTAATTTA
>CM001047.1:2870473-2870816 GCA_000183865.1 Listeria marthii FSL S4-120 | reverse complement strand
ATCGCAATTGCAATTGCATTTATGCTTGATCAAATGCTAGGTGTTCCTCAAGACCAACTTGCAAAACTAGGTTCATATAACGAGATTCCAGCATTATTAAAACAAATTGGTGATGTTGCATTCGGCTTTATGCTACCAGTATTTGCTGGTTACATCGCTTACAGTATATCCGATAGACCAGGACTTGTAGCAGGTTTTGTAGCTGGTGGAGTAGCATCTGTTGGCGGCGCAGGATTTCTTGGCGCATTAGTTGGTGGTTTCCTTGCAGGTTATGCAGTAGAATTGGTAAAACTTGCGCTTAAAAAATTACCAAAAACATTAGACGGTATCAAAGTAGTTTTAT
>CM001047.1:2870136-2870373 GCA_000183865.1 Listeria marthii FSL S4-120 | reverse complement strand
ACTTGAAGAAACAGCAAACATCAAAATCGCATTAGCTGATCCAGCAGTAGAAACGGATCATTTTGTTCATAATATAGAAGAACTTCTCACCCAATTTGGTGTAAATGAAATAAATATCGAGCTGGAATACTTACCTGCAGCAGTGATTGACCGCATTTTCCAAGCAAGAGATAACATACTTTCCGAATCTAGTAAAACAAAATTCTTAGCAATAGCGAGTGGTAAAGGCGGTGTTGG
>CM001047.1:2869861-2870036 GCA_000183865.1 Listeria marthii FSL S4-120 | reverse complement strand
GCACTTTAGCCACTTATAAAAACGAAAAATTAACCGTTGATAAACAAGCAACTGTTGAAGGACAACTTTGGTATCGTGTGAGCGCAGGCTCTAAATTTATTGGTTGGACGAAAGCTGCGAACTTAACAGCAACTTCTCCTTTCGATAAAATTGAATACGATAAAGGCGTAACTGC
>CM001047.1:2869419-2869761 GCA_000183865.1 Listeria marthii FSL S4-120 | reverse complement strand
CGAATTTCCATTTTTTCTTCTTTAGCACCTTGGGAAGCAGTACCGATTGTTACTTTAATGTTTTCAGCAGTTCTTTCACCAATAAGTACGTTATATTTACGTTTAACATAATTTAGAATATCGGCATCCCATTTGTTACCAGCAACTTTTACTGATTGACTAGTTACGATATCACCCATGGATAATACAGCAACATCTGCAGTACCTCCACCGATATCAATAATCATGTTACCAGATGGCTCAAAAATATCCATACCGGCACCAATAGCAGCAACTTTAGGCTCTTCTTCTAGGAATACTTGTTTTCCACCACTTTTTTCAGCAACTTCTCGAATGGCTTTT
>CM001047.1:2869187-2869319 GCA_000183865.1 Listeria marthii FSL S4-120 | reverse complement strand
CTCTAATACCTTCTCGTTTTTCTCTACAAATGGATTTGCAGGAATGCCTTTACTTGGCATATCAGGCATTCCTTTTTTATAGGCATTCCATGTGTTAGCTCCACTTCTAATAAAAGACATATATTTTGAATT
>CM001047.1:2868979-2869087 GCA_000183865.1 Listeria marthii FSL S4-120 | reverse complement strand
TAGGGGCTGTGTTTTATACCGCAATTTTTGGCTTTAGTGCGCTAGTAGTATTTGACGATGCAAGTTATTACACGACTTCAGAAGATTTAATTGTAGCCGGAATAATGA
>CM001047.1:2868764-2868879 GCA_000183865.1 Listeria marthii FSL S4-120 | reverse complement strand
GCGAAGAAAAATCTATTTAATATTGCGCTTGTATTAGCAATTAGTATCGGCTTTATTATTTGGCAATTTCAAGGCGTAGATATCTCCACTTTTTTCGCTTCTTTTTCAAAAGCAG
>CM001047.1:2868268-2868664 GCA_000183865.1 Listeria marthii FSL S4-120 | reverse complement strand
GTAACAAAAACGATTGATAATAAAGCATCCATTTCTTATTACGATGGTGGAATTATCAAGTATGTTGATGAAGTAACTGCTTCAATGGCACCTGATCCAGGTATGATGACAAATGGTGGTAAGTACGGGTCATACAACTCAACTACTGGGAACATCGATTGGATTGTATCTGTAAATGCTATGGCGAAAAACTATGACAACTTGATTTTTGACGATGCTATTCCAACTGGTTTAACATACGTTGAAGGTTCACTACAATATCGTAATGTGGCTTCCACAAGTGAGATGATGAATCTATATATCCCACTTAACTCTGTTGGAACAGTAGCCAAAACAGGTGATAAAAACTATCCAACAAAAGTCGATACCACTGGGAATAAATTACATTTAGAATTT
>CM001047.1:2867816-2868168 GCA_000183865.1 Listeria marthii FSL S4-120 | reverse complement strand
ATTTTAGCACCACTTTTAAAACAAGTGTTGAAATAACGAAAAGCACAATAAACATGAGTGTAATCGTTGCGCCTGGTGGGGTTCCTAGTTGGTAAGAAGATACAAGACCCGAAAACATTCCAACTAAACCAATTAGAATAGCACTAATGACACACATCAGGAACCCTTTTGAAATGCGCATGCCGATTGCAGCTGGCAGTATAATGAGCGCTGATACTAGTAATGCTCCGGCTATTGGCATAATGACCGCAATCGCAATCCCAGTCACTACACTGAATAACAGCGAAATCAAACGCACCGGAACTCCTTCTGCAACCGCCACATCTTCACTGAAAGTAAGCACAAACATAAA
>CM001047.1:2867374-2867716 GCA_000183865.1 Listeria marthii FSL S4-120 | reverse complement strand
CTTCGCAAATGGTTTTGATTTGAAGTGCTTCAATCACAAAATCAATTCCCGATAACAAATTCGCTTCTGCAAATGTCACAAGTCCAGCGCCAATTCCGCCTCCAGCACCAGCTCGCGGCATTGTAATCATCTCTTGGTTGGCTAACTGATAAAAATGGCGCATGGCTTCATCTGCTCTTGCCAAATCAACTGCGGCCAAACCTTTTTGCGGCCCAAACACATACGATGCGCCAGATTCCCCACAAAGCGGATTTTCAACATCAGTCACAATATTCACTGTGATATTCTTTAGCTCGGCTGCTACATTTTCAGAACGAATCGTTGCAATTTCTGCTAAATTGG
>CM001047.1:2866934-2867274 GCA_000183865.1 Listeria marthii FSL S4-120 | reverse complement strand
GGCGAGAAGAAATGAAAAAGATTTCTATGAGAGAACGTTTTATCTCCAGCTTCTAAACGACCAATAATAACAGGAGATAAATCGGATTTAAGTGCTAAATCTAATTGCGACCATTTTTTCTCCATTCGTTTAGCAAAAATATATTTACCCAGGCTTGCGGAAAAACTATCTAAGTAATGGGCAATGCCTTCATTTTCTAATGCTTTATTTTTCAGTGTTTCAAATTGATACTCTGAGTTGCCAATGCTTGTTTCAGCTTCGATACGGCGCAGGAATACGCGTTTCACTTCCTCGCGATAAGAGCCCATTTGATCTGTAAATGGATTTTTATCTTTAAAAT
>CM001047.1:2866678-2866834 GCA_000183865.1 Listeria marthii FSL S4-120 | reverse complement strand
TTGATAAGCTACTTTTTGGGTGGTTGTTGTTCCATCAATGTCAAACGTGGCGTTATAGCTATTAATAGTGAACTGGGCATATAATGTAATATCCTCGGCTGGCATTTTATCTGTCGCAAAATCCCATTTATTCCCGCCAGTTTTTGCATCATACCA
>CM001047.1:2866470-2866578 GCA_000183865.1 Listeria marthii FSL S4-120 | reverse complement strand
CTAACCAGCTGAGCTATAGGCCCGTCAAAAATGTACTGGCGCAATGCTTCAAGCATGGTGCCTTGCATACTTAATCTGACATAAAAGAGAGTAACCTCTCAAAACTGA
>CM001047.1:2866172-2866370 GCA_000183865.1 Listeria marthii FSL S4-120 | reverse complement strand
GGCGGAACTACTACTACCGAAGATCCGACTACATCTACACCGAATACAACTAAACCAGGAACTTCCTCCAATGCAAACTTACCAACGACTGGTGATACTGCAGGATTGGCAACTGTGTTTGGGATTATTTTAACAACTACTGCGCTTTATGTGTTGCGTAAGAGAAGTTAATTAAATAGCTAAAACCCCCTTATTATA
>CM001047.1:2865912-2866072 GCA_000183865.1 Listeria marthii FSL S4-120 | reverse complement strand
CTTCAAACCTTTATCGCCAACCCTCAACAACAAAAAGTAGCCAATAAGCGTCGCCCGCGTCCAAACGTAGCTGAAGTAATGAACATCGTTGGTAATGTAGAAGGAAAAGTTTGTATTATTATTGATGATATCATTGATACAGCAGGAACAATCACGCTTG
>CM001047.1:2865649-2865812 GCA_000183865.1 Listeria marthii FSL S4-120 | reverse complement strand
TCAAGAGCAGCATCTTTTTCGATATATTGGCGGTATTCATCCAATGTTGTCGCGCCGATACAGTGTAGTTCTCCTCTGGCAAGCATTGGTTTTAACATATTTCCGGCATCCATCGCGCCGTCTGTTTTCCCAGCTCCAACAATCGTATGAATTTCATCAATAA
>CM001047.1:2865424-2865549 GCA_000183865.1 Listeria marthii FSL S4-120 | reverse complement strand
TCTACCGTAATAATTGGTGCTGGACTTTTCAAAATATGCACTACAAACGTTTTCGCTTCTGCTGCCACACCATCTTCATTCACCGCTTGCAAAGTGACCTCGTAATCACCCGGCACGCCCCATTT
>CM001047.1:2865216-2865324 GCA_000183865.1 Listeria marthii FSL S4-120 | reverse complement strand
AACTTTGATAGCAGCGAAGGAAAAACGCTTGATTTGGTGGCAGATAACGTTTGGCATTATGTAACAATTAAAGATGTTAAAGTCACAACCGGCAATATAAATACAAGT
>CM001047.1:2864412-2865116 GCA_000183865.1 Listeria marthii FSL S4-120 | reverse complement strand
GCGAATGAGAAAGTTTCGGTAGATCTTCCGGCGATGGCTGACGAAACAACGATGCAAGTTTTCAGTACAGAACCAACAAGTGTAACAATTGATGGGGCGGATGTAGCAAAAGCGGATACGCTGGATGCATTTAACGAAGCAACGACTGGTTATTACTATGATACTGTACAAAACTTGACGTACGTAAAAGCGGCAACAAAAGATGCAAAACAAGCAATTGTCTTAAATGGCGTAAATCATGCTCCATATGAAGCTGAATTTGCTCATTTAACCAATGTAACTACTGCAAGTGATCACGCGGGATATACTGGTACTGGTTTTGTAGCCGGCTTTGACGCAGAAAAAGAAGCAGTAGAATTTGATGTAGATGCAGCAGATGGCGCTTCTGATTATACGATGGAAGTTCGCTATAGTGCAGGAGTAGAAGATGCAACAAGAACAGTATATATCAACGGTGAAAAACAACAAATTACTTTACCGAAAACAGCCGATTGGGATACTTGGAGCACGATAGAAGTCCCAGTAACGTTGCAAGATGGCAATAACCAAGTCGTATTTGATTTTGAAGCCGGCGATACAGCTGGAATCAATTTTGATCATGTAGTTTTTAAGAAGTAAATCCAATAAGCCACCCTTTTTATGGATAGAGAGGGTGGCTATGCTGAAAGGAATGGAATGAAAAGAACACTCATTGCTACCGGGAG
>CM001047.1:2864059-2864312 GCA_000183865.1 Listeria marthii FSL S4-120 | reverse complement strand
AAGCAACTTACACTTACGACAAAATGGACAGACTGCTAGAACAACAAGACAATACAGGTCAAAAAGAAAGCTACACATACAATGCAATTGGTGATATAACGCGTGTTGCTGACCGCAAAGGACGCAGTGAAGCCTACAGCTATGACACATTCGGCAATGTCAGCAGTAAAACAGACATGCGAGGCAACAAAACAAGCTACGAATACGATGCAGCCAACCGCCTAGTGAAACAACAAAACCCAACAGGCAAAGC
>CM001047.1:2863805-2863959 GCA_000183865.1 Listeria marthii FSL S4-120 | reverse complement strand
ATAACGATTTCACGAGCAACTTTATTGTAAGCAGTCCATCTGTTTAACCAGGCAGCATTTTTCGCATCATCTGGCATATTTTGTTGCATAATATCTAGTAAAAATCGCTCGTCACAGTGAATCATATCCGTTACTGCTTTAATCGGATCTTTCC
>CM001047.1:2863455-2863705 GCA_000183865.1 Listeria marthii FSL S4-120 | reverse complement strand
GCTAATGGCGGCACAACAAAACAAACTTTCGACGCAACAGGTTTAGTAACAAGCCAAATAGATGCAGAAGGAAATAAAACACAATTCGGCTACGACCAATTAGGACGCTTAACAACCGAAATTGATGCAGCTGGATTCAAACTTCTGAACAGCTATGACGCAGCGGGACGCCTTATCAAGGAAACAGATAAGCGCGGTAACACAACGAAATATACGTACGACAAAGCAGATAACATTTTGACAGTCAAAG
>CM001047.1:2863238-2863355 GCA_000183865.1 Listeria marthii FSL S4-120 | reverse complement strand
CAAAAGTTTAATCGGATCTTTCCCACTGCCAACCCCAGGAAGATAGTAATCGTAGGGTAGGTCGCTGGAAGAATCAATTACTAAATAATACGACGGGTCAATATCTGCCTTTTCAAG
>CM001047.1:2862941-2863138 GCA_000183865.1 Listeria marthii FSL S4-120 | reverse complement strand
CCGTTACTGGCAGCTTTCGCTCCCGTGCTGAATGCTTTCACACCTGGAACAATATCCAACAGTGATAAACCGCCACGGAGAACCCGCTCTTCCGTACTCAGTTCTCGACCAGATACCCAGTCCTTTCCGCTGATCGCCGAACCGGCTTCTAAACTAGCATATCCCACTGCTAAGGCCATGCCGGCTGGTGGACAGAA
>CM001047.1:2862608-2862841 GCA_000183865.1 Listeria marthii FSL S4-120 | reverse complement strand
AACACAAATATAAGCTCGATGCACAAAATAATTATTTGCACTACCAAAATCACATAAATATATGATTTCAGGGTTTCACTACTGCTTATGAAAATACCTGTTCCAACTATCATAATCCCCGCAAAAAGTATGCTTGCACCTATTTTCTCCAAGGTACCTTTATTTTTTTCTGAAAGATGAAGCGGAATGAAACAAATTGCAAATGTAATAAAATTTATCGATACATCGATAAT
>CM001047.1:2861975-2862508 GCA_000183865.1 Listeria marthii FSL S4-120 | reverse complement strand
TAGCCGTGTTTTTAAAAGCAAATCATTTCTTGCTGCTCTTGCACTTGGATTACTTATCGTGATAATACAGCAAATAACTACAGCTCGCTATTATTCCCCGACAGAAGAAAATGTGTTTTTATATTTAACTGGTTACGATACAACGGGACTTGGGACAAATCTTTATTATTTATTGTTACCATGTTTAGTAGCATTAGCCGGTGCGGATTTATTAGGGGAAGATCGTCGTAGTGGATTGGATATATTTTCGCGAATAAGAGGAAATGATAAGCAATATTATTTTTCGAAGAGTATCGTTGCTTTTGTTTCTGGTGGGGTTGTATTTTGTTTACCTTTAATTATGGAACTTTGTGCATTAATGTTATTGTATCCATCTACGCCACTTGATTATTTCATATCAGAAGTACCGGTTACATATGGTGCGATGTTTTCGAATATATTTTATAATAGTCCGCTTACGTATGAGATGATATTTCTTGTAATGGGCTTTGTTTATGGAGGATTGTTTGCTTTAATGGGGATTTTAGTATCCT
>CM001047.1:2861696-2861875 GCA_000183865.1 Listeria marthii FSL S4-120 | reverse complement strand
CAATGCGCCAATTATTGATTTTGCTCATTATTTACGTGATAAAGAACAAAAACTTAAAAAATCTTTAGAAGAAACGAAAGCGAATTGGCAAGAAAAACAAGGATTGGACCATAGTGAAGTAACGGAAGATATTGTTGCTGAAGTTGTTGCTAGTTGGACTGGGATTCCAGTTGCGAAAC
>CM001047.1:2861450-2861596 GCA_000183865.1 Listeria marthii FSL S4-120 | reverse complement strand
TTTGAAAGTGTCGTTGATTTAAACAAAGTTGGAGCATATACAGTCACTTTACATGCAGTAAGCGAAAGTGGCATCGAGGCTGATCCAGTTACTATTTCCGTAGAAGTGGCCGAGGAAGATGTTCCGGTAGAACCAACGCCAGATCC
>CM001047.1:2861186-2861350 GCA_000183865.1 Listeria marthii FSL S4-120 | reverse complement strand
CCATTCTCACTTTTTTCTAAAATATAAACATTGAGCTCGCCTTGTTGATTTTGAATAGCTGGGTGAATTGTGAACTGCGCAAAATTAACCATGGTGAAAACAGTGTCCAAATGCATAAATGACCTAGTTTCCGGAATTTCAACTGCTAAAACTCGCTTGATTTT
>CM001047.1:2860883-2861086 GCA_000183865.1 Listeria marthii FSL S4-120 | reverse complement strand
AGCATATAGAGGAGGATTTTTTAATGAAATTAATTAGAACAAAAACATACGAAGAAATGTCACAAGAAGCACTGGAAGTTGTCAAACAAGTGATTAGCGCAAATGACAATCCAGTCATCAACACAACAACAGGAGCAAGTTTTGATGGTATGTTCGAGGGACTTGTCAAAGGAATCAATGCAGGCGAAATTCCAATCGAAAAA
>CM001047.1:2860520-2860783 GCA_000183865.1 Listeria marthii FSL S4-120 | reverse complement strand
ATAATACGTTAATTGTAGCGTAACTTCTGGCAAATCCGACTTTTCAGCGAGCATAAAACCGTAACAAATCAGCTGTGCCCAATGGAGTGGGCGAAAATCTTCGGTAATTTCTTCCATTGGTGTTTCGGTAGTTTTAATTTCATCTATCATTTGTTCGTTAATAATGCCGTCCGCACGACCATCAAGCGAAAATGCAACCCCGTCCACTTCCCTGTCAATACTTAACCGCACTTCTGCAACGTATTCTTCTCCCGCTTCTTTTT
>CM001047.1:2860301-2860420 GCA_000183865.1 Listeria marthii FSL S4-120 | reverse complement strand
ATTCGACATCAAATACGGGAGAACTTTCTTCTTTCATCAGCTGTGCCACTGTGTTATCTGCGACTAATTCGCCATTTTTAATGATGGCAATGCGGTCACAAATTTCTTCTGCATCTTTT
>CM001047.1:2859973-2860201 GCA_000183865.1 Listeria marthii FSL S4-120 | reverse complement strand
GATTTACTAAGCTGGTTAAACGGCTACCAAAAACGTTACGGTTTCGTTTATGTTGATCGTGATGTGGAAGATGATGCGCCAATGACGCGTATTCCGAAGAAAAGTTATTATTGGTACAAACAAGTGATTGAGACTAATGGAGCAGACTTATAAAATATGGCTGAATATCAAAGTCAGCTAGCTAGAATCCAAGCCAAAATCACTACTTTAAAAGAAAAAGATGTTGAT
>CM001047.1:2859283-2859873 GCA_000183865.1 Listeria marthii FSL S4-120 | reverse complement strand
CACTTTTTAGCGGTTTTTTCTTTATTCACTTGCTTCAATAGATTTATCTAACCATAACTCATACCATTCCAGAAAGTTTAAACGTTCTTCATTTCCAAAATAAAAATCAGGATAGACACCATTGTCATTGTTCCTGTCATCGACCCAAATTTCACCGTAAGAAGGGCCGTTTACAACCAGGTTAATCGAGACACCACAACCAAAATTAGCAATGCGCAGAAGTCCAAATACTTCTTTCTCGGCAAAGCAAAGTTCTTGCCAAGCATCATAATCTTCATCGGACATTCCTTCTTTATAACCAGGCGCATTCCAGTCATCTGTGTGGGGAAAAGGCTTGCTCAGCGTTTGCACACCATACTTTTCAGCCTTGTAATCAAGAGAAGAACAAAGCCCGTCCGCGAGTGTTTCTAAACCATAGTAAGGCCCCATTCCACCATTACCGATTTGCTCCAAAAATGCGCGATAACCTTGTGGTAAAGTTATTTGATGCTCATTTTCAAAAGCAGTAATAGTTTGATTAGGCAAAGGCGGATTGAGTTTATAGGCATGGCTTTCTGAACCAAATAAATTCAAATCAACATCTTTTTCTT
>CM001047.1:2859054-2859183 GCA_000183865.1 Listeria marthii FSL S4-120 | reverse complement strand
AATATTCCTGATCCTGTTTTAAAAAGCTATCTAAATGGCTTATTAGGACAAGCTGCAACAAGTGATATTACCCAAACACAAATGGACAAGATTAAACTAGTTGATATTAATGGAAGTACTTTAACAGAT
>CM001047.1:2858842-2858954 GCA_000183865.1 Listeria marthii FSL S4-120 | reverse complement strand
ATATCCCAATCGCCGCAATCGAAATATTATAACCGAGCGTGAAAACTGATACGCCAACTTCTGCTAAAAAGCTCGGCAAACCAATCGACAATGTCTTTTTGAAAGAACACAA
>CM001047.1:2858628-2858742 GCA_000183865.1 Listeria marthii FSL S4-120 | reverse complement strand
CGCCGAATTGCTGGGCTTTTCTGCGGTTTATGAAAATAGCTTGGACGGCGTGAGTGATCGTGATTTTATTATTGAGTTTCTTAGTAATAGTTCCCTTTTGATGATGCATTTATC
>CM001047.1:2858140-2858528 GCA_000183865.1 Listeria marthii FSL S4-120 | reverse complement strand
ACGTTTACAGGTTGGTATGACGCGGAAAATGGGGGCAATCAATGGGACTTTGCAACGGACAAAATGCCGGCGAATGATCTAACTTTATATGCGCAATTCAAGATTAATAGCTACAAAGCAACATTGAAAGCGGACAATACGATTTCTACGCAAATGGTTGAATATCAAGGTTTGATAGAAGAGCCTGCAACACCGAATAAAGCTGGTTATACGTTTATAGGTTGGTATGATGCACCAACTGGAGGCAATCAATGGAATTTTGCATCGACTAAAATGCCAGCGCATGATGTTACTTTATATGCGCAGTTTAGTAAGGATGCGAGTCAAGGCGGGGCTGGCCCGGGAACGGGTGGAAATGAGCTCACTCTGGATTTTTGTTAAATGTGTT
>CM001047.1:2857788-2858040 GCA_000183865.1 Listeria marthii FSL S4-120 | reverse complement strand
TACCAGCTACCATTTCTACAGAACGAATTACGTTAAGAAAAACATCACTGGCTGATGCCTCTACCTTATTTGATATTTGGTCTGATGATGAAGTAGCACAGTTTATGAACATCGAGAAGTTCTCAACCATTCTTCAAGCAGAGGAAATGATTCAAGCCATTGAAAACGAACCTAATGCTTGCAGATATACGATTTTCACCGCTAACGATTCTTTGCATGCTATCGGTTCACTCGGAATTAATGATATTAATA
>CM001047.1:2857250-2857688 GCA_000183865.1 Listeria marthii FSL S4-120 | reverse complement strand
CATTTTGTCGTAAGTGTAAGTTGCTTTAGTGCCATCTGGATTTTTTTGCTCAGTGACACGGTCCGCCATATCGTAACTATAGGTAGTTTTACGACCTAGTGGATCGGTACTTGTTGTCAGATTTCCACGATTATCGTAGTCATATGTTGTTTCGTTGCCCAGAGCATCAATAATTTCAGAAACTTCGCCCGTTTTTGTGTAATGATAGTTTGTTTCGTTGCCGTACGGGTCTATTTCTGTAATTAAATTACCATTTTTATTATAGCGATATTGCGTGATATCGTTTGTTGGTGAAATCTCTGTTTCAACTAAATTGAGCGCATTATAGGTGTATTTTGTAGTGTTACCTTCTGCGTCCGTTTGGCGAATCACGTTACCTGCGTTGTCATATGCCATCGTTATAGCATGGCCATTACCGTCTGTGATTTTCGTGACATT
>CM001047.1:2856931-2857150 GCA_000183865.1 Listeria marthii FSL S4-120 | reverse complement strand
GAGAGCATTTGATTGAAAGTTAAGTTGGTTTTCATGTTATCGCCAACAACTTCAATGATATCGGAATACTTACTTACAGAAGAAACCGATGTTGCTTCGCTTACAATAGATTTAATGATTAATTGTTGTCGTTTACCGCGTTCGATATCGCTATCGATGTGTCTAGTACGAGCTAGTGCTAAAGCTTATTTGCAAGCATCCGGCAAAAGCAAAACCGCC
>CM001047.1:2856583-2856831 GCA_000183865.1 Listeria marthii FSL S4-120 | reverse complement strand
AAAAATAAAAAAAGAAAATAACCAAATTAGGAGATTGAAATGGATTCAATTTTAAAATTAATAATGGATTTGGAATTCATTGGTATAATTATAATGTGCATAGTTATTATAGATTTTAAGAAAGACAACTTCTTTTCGAGGTGTATACAAGTTTTACTATTGTTAAGTTTATTTGTGGTTACGGGAATAACTATCTACTTTTAAGAAGGATGGAGGATAATATGCTACTAGTGATAATAATATATTTT
>CM001047.1:2856191-2856483 GCA_000183865.1 Listeria marthii FSL S4-120 | reverse complement strand
ATTGTCTTTTTCTTCTGGAACTAATACGTAATATTTGTCGTCGCTATCTTTTTGAACAGCTTCAATTGGTACGTATAATGCGTCTTTTTTCTCTTTTACTAAAATGGAAGCATCAGCAGTCATACCTGCTTTTAAGTCGTCTGTTTTATCAAGTGAAATAATTACCGAGAAGCTAGACACGCCGTTTTGGACTTGGCCTTGTTCTGCGATTTCTTTTACTTTTCCTGTGTAAGTTTTATCAGGAAGTGCTGTTACTGTAACTTTTACTTCTTGGTCTTTTTTGATGTTAGGA
>CM001047.1:2855640-2856091 GCA_000183865.1 Listeria marthii FSL S4-120 | reverse complement strand
CTGAAATCGACAAAGAAACCGAAGATGCAGCTATCAAAGCAATTAAAGACGCAACAAAAATCAACAAATTCGCCGAAAAAGACAAAACATTAACCGGAACTACTTTACCAGGCGCAACAGTTTCCGTTCAAAAAGCTGCTACTAATGCAAGAATGGCACTCGCTGCTGGACCTAACGCAACAGCAGACGCAAACGGCAAGTTTTCCGTAGATGTAACATCTTTAAATCTTAAAAAAGGCGACCAAATCACCACAACTATCACTGACCCGAACGGATACAGCACCACTTTCCAAGCAACTGTTCAAGCTGCCGCAACGACTCCTCCAGATAATGGAAACGGCGGTACGGACAACGGTAATGGAAATGGCAATAACGGTGGAACAGATGGTAATGGCGGAACAAACAACGGTAACGGCTCCGGCACAAACGGCGGAACTACTACTACCGAAGA
>CM001047.1:2855295-2855540 GCA_000183865.1 Listeria marthii FSL S4-120 | reverse complement strand
GCGATGTTGTTGTTCTAAATGTTGAACGATGTCATTGTAGTACATTGCGGAGAAGGCCTCGTTGATTCGGTCAAATCCGTGGTTAACCATCGCCATGCTTGATGAAAAATCGCATTTAGACACTTCATCATTATGAATACAAAAGTCGCCAACCGCAGTTACAAATTCGCGGCGCAGTTTATCTAGGGTAGTAATAACTTCAGGTAGTGGCACTTCATTTTCCATACGACGCGCGTACATGTTAT
>CM001047.1:2854998-2855195 GCA_000183865.1 Listeria marthii FSL S4-120 | reverse complement strand
CTTCTAAAGATTGTAGTCGTTTAGAAGAATCAGTTAGTTGTAATTTTGCGGAGGCTTTTTGGCCTTTCACAGTTAATTCAACATCTACAATTGGCACTTGGAATGCGCTTAAACTTTCTGCGTCATTTAGCCTTTTGATAATTTCATTGGCTTTAGTGACATCCGTGTTATCTTGGTTGTTTTTCGTAGTTTCATTG
>CM001047.1:2854780-2854898 GCA_000183865.1 Listeria marthii FSL S4-120 | reverse complement strand
TCACACCTAAAATCGTGAAGAAAATCAAGAAACTAGCGAGCGCCACTGCACCCCCGTAAATCGCTTCTACTTTATAATACTTCGATAACGAATAACCAATCCCAAAAACAACAAAAAC
>CM001047.1:2854210-2854680 GCA_000183865.1 Listeria marthii FSL S4-120 | reverse complement strand
CATGGTTGCTTTGCAAAAAAGTGATGTTCTCGGGGATGCTTATGAGTATTTAATTGGTCAATTTGCTATGGAATCTGGGAAAAAAGCTGGGGAATTCTATACGCCTAGACAGGTAAGTGAAGTTATGGCACAAATTGCGGCTAAAACTTCTAATATTACTTCTATTTATGATCCAACAGTTGGTTCTGGCTCATTATTACTAACGGTGAAAAAACATTTAAAAGAAGATGTCCAAAAAGATTTAAACTATTATGGACAAGAAAAAAATACTGCTACATATAACTTAACGCGAATGAATCTATTACTTCATGGTGTACGCCCTGAGAAAATGAGCGTTAAAAATGGTGACACTTTATCAGAAGACTGGCCTGAAGATCCAAGTCGTCCGGCTGAGGGAGTGTTATTTGATGCAGTTGTAATGAATCCGCCCTATTCACTAGCAAACTGGAATAAATCTAATTTAAAAGTAA
>CM001047.1:2853708-2854110 GCA_000183865.1 Listeria marthii FSL S4-120 | reverse complement strand
ACCTCTTTTAGGCGTTTTCTTAATTATACGCAGACAGTCACTTATGGCTGATACGTTGTCGCATGTATCGCTTGCGGGCGTTGCTTTTGGGTTGATTTTAAATGTGAATCCAAGTATCACGACACTGATTGTAGTTGTGATTGCGGCGCTTGGAATTGAGTATTTGCGAGGGGTTTATGCAACTTATTCGGAGTTATCGATTGCGATATTAATGGCTGGGGGACTTGCTGTCGCGCTTGTTCTGATGAGTTTGGATCAAGGTGGAATGACAACGAGTGTACAACAATACTTATTTGGCTCGATTGTGACAATAAGTAAGGCGCAAGTACAGTTGTTGGTCATTTTAGGAGTGGCTATCGTAGTGTTGTTCTTAGTATTTAAACGGTTTATGTTTGTGCTTAC
>CM001047.1:2853459-2853608 GCA_000183865.1 Listeria marthii FSL S4-120 | reverse complement strand
AGACATATATTTTTGCTCTGTTTTTCTCTGGAATAATATCTAACTCACCTATAAAAAATAATGGTTTCCCATTAGCAAATTTCCATTCCGGATTTTGTAGCCATTTAGGTGGATTTTTTAGATATTTAAAATCTTCTTTAACTTTTTTC
>CM001047.1:2853175-2853359 GCA_000183865.1 Listeria marthii FSL S4-120 | reverse complement strand
TTTCTATTTGTTGATTATTGGTAGCTGAATATAGGATGGGTGCTCTTTACTCGTATGAAGGATATGCGTACCTTGAGCAACGAGCTCTTTCGCCATATCTTTATAGTAATCAATCGTGTATTTCATTCTTGTGTCATCATCGATATCTCCGGTATAGCAGATAGCAGCCTCTACGACCTTGCCT
>CM001047.1:2852963-2853075 GCA_000183865.1 Listeria marthii FSL S4-120 | reverse complement strand
GGCTCTGGGAAATCAACATTAATGAACATTCTTGGTATCCTTGATAAAGCAACTTTAGGCGAATACTATCTCAACAAAGTAAATCTAATGCGAATATCCGACAAAAAAATAG
>CM001047.1:2852468-2852863 GCA_000183865.1 Listeria marthii FSL S4-120 | reverse complement strand
CTAAGTTTTTGCAACAAAATAAGCTATCTGCCACAGAAATTGGTACAGCGATGCATACTCTTATGCAAGCAGTTTCGCTAGAGCGTCAACCAACCGAGGAAGATTTAGCGCAACTTTTACAAACAATGTATGAAAAAGATATCTTAACAGAGGCGCAACTTAAAGCGATCAATGTACAACAAATAATTGGTTTCTTTGAATCGCCTTTAGGGAAAACGGTGCTACAGAAAAAAGATTTAGTGAAGCGAGAAGTGCCGTTCAGTTATTTGCTTCCTGTATCCGAACTATATAAACAAGCCGATATAGACGAACGTGTGCTCATTCAAGGTGTTGTTGATAGTATGATTGAAGAGGAAGAATCCATTATTTTAATTGACTATAAAACAGACAAAATA
>CM001047.1:2852245-2852368 GCA_000183865.1 Listeria marthii FSL S4-120 | reverse complement strand
GGAAGACATCGCGATTGTCAGCTGCGACCAATTTATGAATGGAGATTACCAAACTCCGCGCCTAACTTCGATGGACCAACACAATGAATACCTTGGCAAAATGGCGATTTTACAACTAATTAG
>CM001047.1:2851987-2852145 GCA_000183865.1 Listeria marthii FSL S4-120 | reverse complement strand
ATGGCTTCTTCATAATCATTTTTGTAATCCAGTTCACAAGTAACGCCAAACATCGCTTCAATCCCGCCAACGATGCGCGTAATTTCTTTTTGAATAGTGTTGCGCGCCTCTTCGGACATCGAGCGAACATCACCTTCAAGTTCCACAGCATCCTTAAT
>CM001047.1:2851385-2851887 GCA_000183865.1 Listeria marthii FSL S4-120 | reverse complement strand
ATAGCGATTAATTTCTTTTTTATAAGCATAGAATTCCTGCTCTAATTTCGAAAAACCATTTTCAAGCGTTTCGCCAAAAGGAGTTTCTTCCAGTAATACTTCAATTAAATCTTTGGCTTCTTCGGTATATTCCCCGCCAGACACTGTATCGACATAACGATTAGCATACTGCAATGCTCTACGATAATCTTTCATATACGCAAAATTATTGGCAATAAAATAATAGCAGTACTCCATATTCCCATTACGTTGTTCCAGAATATCTCTAAGTAGTTGATTCGATTTATGGAATTGACCAATTTCTGTGTAGCATATCGCCAGCTGACAAAGAATAACAGCCTCTCCCGGTTCCAGTTCAGATGCCCTTACTAAATACCTGATTGCTTCTTTAATTCTTTGATCACGAAACGCTTCGACACCGCGTTCAAAATAAAACTGACCATTTGGATAAAATGGATAGATTTTTGCGGGTGTTTTTTTGTCTTTTTCCATTTTTCCACCT
>CM001047.1:2851117-2851285 GCA_000183865.1 Listeria marthii FSL S4-120 | reverse complement strand
AGGCGCTGGTTTTCGGCGGCAAAACGATGACAACAACAGATATCGCAGTTCGACTAGGCATGGCGGGCATTGGCGACGCTCAACTCGTTGCGCATATCCCAACCGATTTTGCTGAAAAAGCGTATAAACTAATCGCCGACATGACCGAAGATGCGATTGATAAAATGA
>CM001047.1:2850872-2851017 GCA_000183865.1 Listeria marthii FSL S4-120 | reverse complement strand
CCCTTCACATTCAAATTATCCATTTTCCGCATAATTTCTTGTAGCTTTTTCTTCGCGGCAGCCGCGGCGGCTCCGGTGGCGCTTTGTTCAGGAATATTGCCTCCTCCTGCAAAGGCGAGTTGCTCGCGTGGTGGAAGCGTGAAGG
>CM001047.1:2850602-2850772 GCA_000183865.1 Listeria marthii FSL S4-120 | reverse complement strand
GCCGTTAAGAGGTGGAAATATGGCTTACTCACGAGCGAATTCTATCAACCAATTACGGTCTGCGTTGATTGATTTGGTCGATGTGGTAGAAGATTTCCAAGCTGTGACCAAGCAAGATGCCGGTAGATTAAAGAAAATGGGCATGGCCTATGCGAAACAAGATCAAGCGA
>CM001047.1:2850341-2850502 GCA_000183865.1 Listeria marthii FSL S4-120 | reverse complement strand
AATCATCTATTGCGATTAAAACACCATTTATCCCAACCGAAGTGCTCGGTAACGGCGATAAATTAACGCATATTACGTTGCAAGAAGTCAAAGGCGATACCACGGAAACGCTCGAGATTGACGATTTCATCATTAACTACGGTTTTGTTTCTTCACTTGGC
>CM001047.1:2850128-2850241 GCA_000183865.1 Listeria marthii FSL S4-120 | reverse complement strand
TTTTGCTATATTTTTCAATAAAATCAATCGCCGGATCAAGGCGTCCATCCACGTATGCCGATGTTGGCTCAAGTAGCATCCCCGTGCCATAACCTTGTGGCATATTAATCGCA
>CM001047.1:2849858-2850028 GCA_000183865.1 Listeria marthii FSL S4-120 | reverse complement strand
CTCCGTAACGCAAGAAAAATTAGTTACAGCTAAAGTAAAACAAGGAGATTTGAAAATCAATGCTACAGGAACCGGCGCAATCTCCCCGGAAAACACACAAGTTCCAGATTACGACGAACTTCAATTAGTAGCACAAATGGACGAACTTGATATTCCTAACATCAAAAAAG
>CM001047.1:2849489-2849758 GCA_000183865.1 Listeria marthii FSL S4-120 | reverse complement strand
TCTAAGATTTATGTCGGCGATAGTTGGAGTGCCGCTGATAATTTCGATAGCGCGCTTAATAAAGAAGGAGAAACCGTTACTTTTGCGGATATCGTAGTCACTGGTTCCGTTGATACAACAACAGCTGGAACATATCCAGTCTCTTATAAATATAACGACACAGTAACCACTGTTAATGTTACAGTTAAAGACAATGCAACCGAAGTTAATGCTCATGATTCCACCATTTATACTGGTGATACTTGGAGTGCGAAAGATAACTTTGATAG
>CM001047.1:2849165-2849389 GCA_000183865.1 Listeria marthii FSL S4-120 | reverse complement strand
AGAAGATTCCCCGCGCGGCGTTTACTGCGGTGCGATTGGTTTTCTGGAACCAAATGGAAATGCAATTTTCAACGTGCCGATTCGTACTATTGCTATTGCAGATAATAAAGCTACTTATGGTGTTGGTGGCGGCATCGTCTGGGATTCCGATGCCGCAAGCGAATTTTCCGAAATTCACGCGAAATCAGCCATTTTGGAAAAAACGACCAAGTTTTCTTTGATTG
>CM001047.1:2848800-2849065 GCA_000183865.1 Listeria marthii FSL S4-120 | reverse complement strand
AATGCTTCTTCCCAGTTTTCGCGGTCGTATTGTTCACCATCATCGTAGTTATAGTTATAATCATAGTCATAACCGTTCATCATGTTATACATTCCGTCATCAGTAACCGCAAAGTATAGTAAGAAAATCACTGCAAAAATGGCAATAATAGTATTAACTACCGCTAAAATAATCCCACTAATCAACAGTCCTATATTCCGTTTAATTACTTCACCTTTCGTGCGAACAATAAGGTAAATAACAAGAATAATAATTACATTAATAA
>CM001047.1:2848435-2848700 GCA_000183865.1 Listeria marthii FSL S4-120 | reverse complement strand
AGCCAAAACAAGAAGAAAAAACGAAGACGATTGAGACTACACCACTTTTAGAAGCAGAAACAACTTTCACGACAGACGATGAAGGAACCTTGATTGTTGAAGGGAAAACAAATCCTGGCGCAGTTGTATCACTTGATTTAGTGGAACTTCCAGACGCTGTAACAACAGCTGGTGAAGATGGTGCTTTCCGCCTTTCCGTAAATGAACTTGATAAAGCACAAGATGCAGTTCTTTCTATTGTAATTGATGGCAAAACAAAAGAACA
>CM001047.1:2848171-2848335 GCA_000183865.1 Listeria marthii FSL S4-120 | reverse complement strand
CGGTTGGGCATTTAAGGAATGAAAGTCACTATAGAAGAATTAGCGTTTGAAATCTCAATATTAATCTCTATTCAAATTTACAGCGGGCTCTGTAAAGTGAAGAGAAAAACATTATGAACATTACAGGAGACCATCATGATTGAATTTATTATCGATGTATCGAT
>CM001047.1:2847845-2848071 GCA_000183865.1 Listeria marthii FSL S4-120 | reverse complement strand
AGGTACTAGCTATTTCGTGAGTTCCTCGTGCAAAGGAAAAGACGTTCAAAACAAGTCACAGGGCAACAGGGAATTGCATTCTACGTTGTATTTTCTAGCAATACAACAAATTTATCATACGAATAAGGGAGAACCTAGAAATCCAGTGTTTCGGGTTTATTTCGAGCGGAAAGTTTCAGATGCTCATATTCCATATAAAAGGAGTATAATTTTGAAAATAAAAAAA
>CM001047.1:2847453-2847745 GCA_000183865.1 Listeria marthii FSL S4-120 | reverse complement strand
ACAAATTTCTTTACCCAGTTTTGCCGCAGAAGAAGTAGCCGTAGAAGATCAACAAGATATCGTGAATATTCCTGACGCCGAATTAAAAGCACAAATTAATCAATACATCGGCCAGCCAGCCACAACGGATATTACCAAAACGCAACTAGCAGGTTTTAGAACACTAAGCTTAAGCGCTGGTATTACAGACTTCACAGGACTTGAATATGCAACTAATCTGGAAACCTTAACATTGAACAGCGTTAACGCAACTAACTATACAGCTATAGGGCAGTTAAAAGCATTAAAAACT
>CM001047.1:2847146-2847353 GCA_000183865.1 Listeria marthii FSL S4-120 | reverse complement strand
ATTGAAAATCAATAATTGGATTACTGAATAAAAAAGGCACTTTACTAGCAAGGAGAAAATCACTAATCAAGTTGCTGATAGCTAACGAAACGCTAACTGTTAGTGCATAATAATCCATTTAATAGAGCAGGTAATCAATTGTTAGAGGAATTAATTACTGAAATTGAGAGTGTTAGACCACGCGGAGGTAATTAGAATGAGTAAGAT
>CM001047.1:2846920-2847046 GCA_000183865.1 Listeria marthii FSL S4-120 | reverse complement strand
AGACGGTATCAAAGTAGTTTTATTCTATCCAGTTTTATCAGTTTTAATTGTAGGACTATTAATGTTGCTACTAAACGTGCCAATGAGCGCGTTGAATACTTGGTTAAATGATTTCTTAAATAGTTT
>CM001047.1:2846373-2846820 GCA_000183865.1 Listeria marthii FSL S4-120 | reverse complement strand
AAGGGCACCGTCACCAGCCATGGATACGATTACGTGTTGCGCACCTAGTTCCAAACACTTTTGTCCGTATGGCAAGAGATCTTCTACGCTATCTAACTTAGCGCCAAATAGTTCTGCTAATTCATGGTGGTTTGGTTTAATCAGAATGGGACGATTAGGCAATGCATCAAGTAGTTCTTGTCCTGTTGTATCAATCATAAATTCGGCTTGTTTGTCTTTACAAATCCGAATTATTCTATCGTAAAAATCATTGCCAAGTGAAGGTGGTACGCTGCCAGACAAGATAACAATATCACCAGCAGTTACTTTGTCCATCACTTTTAAAAATTCATTGATTTCTTTGTCTGAAATCGCTGGTCCTAAGCCATTAATTTCTGTTTCTTCGCCGTGTTTTAGCTTTATATTAATTCGGGTATCATCTTTTACTGTTACAAAACCAGTTTTAAT
>CM001047.1:2844922-2846242 GCA_000183865.1 Listeria marthii FSL S4-120 | reverse complement strand
TCAGATAGTACAATGATAAATAGAATAGCTGCTTGTCTGTATATTTTATTTGGATATTGCTTATCGTTGTATATCACCAAGATCAAGCTAATTGAAAATGTTCAGACAAAGTATTTAGCAAATGATGGAAAGCTAGGCAAGAAAAAAGGAACAATAAAGGCTGTTAAAATATTATCTGCGGTTTTAGTGAGCTTTATATTAATAGTAATTGCGGGGATGCAATTTTATCGGGTTAATAAATGGTGGATTGATGGATCTAATTCAGATGCTCTCTCGGGATTAAATGGAACCTTAGCGGGAACAATTCTATCAGCAATCCTTATGGTCATAGGTGTAGCAATTTTAGTTATAATCACATTGCTTCCAACGCTTCTTTTGAATACGGCAGCTGTGGTAGACGGATATATCTATAAAAAGTACGCAGAAGAATTCAGGAAAGAATATGAGTTTACAGAAAAAGAATGGTACGGGGAATGAAACTGACGAATATATTATTCAACAAAGAAATCATCCAAAAAATCAGCTTTAATCAAGCCAATCAAGTAATCAACAAGACAATCATAGAAAAAACAATGAACCAAAAAATGTTGCTTCTGAGATATATTATCTTTGCAATTATCATCAGTATTGAAATCCTATTAGCGAGCACCTTCTCTGGTTGGGTTGTTAGCAGCCCGGTATTTGCCTTAATAGAATGGGTTGTTGTTTTAGTCACAATCATTTATTTTTTCAAGATAAATTTAAAAAGTTTCTCAGAAAACTATTTATCAAGATTTTATTCATGTTGTTCTATTATTTTTAGTATTATATCGGTTATTTTTTCACTAGGATTATGGTTTGTATTCGGAGCATTTTCAGCGGGAATAAAAGATGAATATATGGCGCAAATTGTGATACAAACTATTAGCGCGGTTGGCGGTGTTACACTGGTTAGCTTTGCAATCTACAAATATTTACAATACCTCGAAATAAACGAATTAGCAGACTTTGATTCAACAATTAAAATTCCTTTATGGGGAAAAATTGTTGATAAGTCCTTAATTTATGGAGTTGTTATTGTTATAGCGGGTATGCAGATTTATCGAATGAATAAATTTTGGCTTTTAAATGACGACTCGTGGATTTCTACAATGTTAGTTCCTTTGGGTCAAATATTATTAGTGGCTATTGTTGTATTTCTATTGGTAGCTATTCCCGTGCGCTTTTTTTACCCAGACTTTGTCAAAAGTTACTTGCTTCAAAAATATACAGAAGCGTTTCGTAAAGAGCACGGCTTCACTGAAAAACAATGGTACAGCGAATAAATAAAAAAGAAGTCCT
>CM001047.1:2844559-2844791 GCA_000183865.1 Listeria marthii FSL S4-120 | reverse complement strand
ACAAGTTCTTTAACGATGGCAGAAACGCCGCCAGCTTCATGAACGTCATGCATCGAATAAGAAGAGGATGGTGCAATTTTGGAAAGGTAGGGAACACGTTTGGCGATATCATTGATACGTTCCAAATCGTAATCTTCAATACCAGCTTCGTTTGCAAGTGCGAGTGTATGTAGTACGGTATTTGTCGAACCACCCATTGCCATATCTAGCGCGAAAGCATCATCAATCGCAT
>CM001047.1:2844195-2844459 GCA_000183865.1 Listeria marthii FSL S4-120 | reverse complement strand
GCAACAATTAATAGAAGAAGGGCATCATTTTGCCGTTTCTACTGGCCGCATGTACAATTCTGCAACAGATTTCGCCAAACTTGTCCATCCAAAAGCAGATATTATCGCTTCAAACGGCGGTGTGGTCGCAGTATCCGGCGAAATCATCCAACAAGAAAAAATGAAGCAATCTGCATTACTCGAAACATTTTCGTTATGCCAAGCTCATGATTTGCCAGTGTTTTTCTTCTCCACGGATACAGTTTACTATACGAAAAATCCACC
>CM001047.1:2843893-2844095 GCA_000183865.1 Listeria marthii FSL S4-120 | reverse complement strand
GTTGCAAGTGGTGGAACCATTCCAGCTGCCATTGTTGCTGCCATGATTGCACTACCGCCTGTTGCTACACTTGCTGCGAGCGTTCCAGTTGCAAAAATATATGCTGCTTTGTTAATTGGCCCACCTAAATCGGCTGCCATCATTGCTCCAAGCAGCAATCCTAAAATAACTGCATTTGTACCACTTAAACTATTTAAGAAAT
>CM001047.1:2843608-2843793 GCA_000183865.1 Listeria marthii FSL S4-120 | reverse complement strand
ATAATAGAAGATGGAAAACAAGAATTGGCAAGAATTGACCAGTTATGGGTAGATTTACTTGCAGATTATGCGGATATTGTTGCGCAAATGGAATGCTCATTCGAGTCTAAAACAGGGCATGCTTTAAAAGATTGGATGATACAATATCGTAGTTATCAAATTGTTCCAAATGAAAATTTAATCTA
>CM001047.1:2842809-2843508 GCA_000183865.1 Listeria marthii FSL S4-120 | reverse complement strand
ACTGGCAGGGATTTTGGCAGCAGTGGTATACTGGATATCAGCAGCAATTTTTTTATAATAAGGAGGCATTTGAATGAAAATCGAACACGTCGCATTATGGACAACTAACTTAGAAAAAATGAAACAATTTTATAGTACTTATTTTGGTGCAACTGCAAATGATCTATATGAGAATAAAACAAAGGGCTTTACTTCTTACTTTCTTTCGTTTGCGAGTGGTGCAAGACTAGAGATTATGAGTCGGACGGACGTAACAAATCAGCTAAGCGGCGAAAACCTAGGTTGGGCGCATATCGCTATTTCAACTGGAACGAAAGAAGCGGTAGATGAATTGACTGAAAAACTAAGACAAGATGGCTTTGAAATTGCCGGTGAGCCAAGAATGACGGGCGACGGATACTACGAAAGTGTCGTGCTTGACCCAGAAGGCAACCGTATCGAAATAACTTGGTAGCAGCAATTTGCCAGTCGCTTAGTTATCATGTAATATACGGGTGTACATACTATAAATGAGGTGAATTTTATGGATATCGTAACTAATAAGATTGTCGTAGAAAAGTATAACTTTGAAACAACAGTGGAAGCAAATGAGCAATTCGAAAACAAAATTGAATTAGAGGTCCATGAAGTAGAGCCAGTCGATGGCAATGTAGAGCTTATGTCAAAAGGAAAAATTTTCAAGATAACTATTCCTTTTTT
>CM001047.1:2841889-2842709 GCA_000183865.1 Listeria marthii FSL S4-120 | reverse complement strand
TACTTTGTCGTAAGTGTAAGTTGATTTTTGTCCTAATCGGTTTTGTGCTGCTGTCATGCGATCTAGTGAGTCGTATTGGAAGCGTTCTTTGTTGCCTTTTGCGTCCGTTGTTTCGCTAAGGTTCTCGTTGCCATCGTAGCCCATTTTTGTTGTGTGACCTTTGGCATCTGTAATAGAAGTTAGCAAGTTACGCGCATCATATTGGTATTTAGTTATTGCGTTTGTTGGGTCTTTGATGCTGATAACTTGGTCGTTTTTATTGTAACGATATTCCGTGCTTGCTGCGAGTGGGTCGATTTCTTTGGTCATGTTGCCTTTTTTATCGTAGGTGTATTTGTAGGCTTGGTTACCTGGGTCAATCATGGAGGTAACGTTGCCGACTTTGTCATACTGAATTTTAGTATCATTACCACGAACATCGCGCATTGCAGTAACACGGTCCAGTTTATCGTACGTATAGCCGACAGAAAGTTTATTAGGATACGTAATTTGAGTCATCCGTTGGGTATCGTCGTAAGTGTAGCGCGTGATTCGACCTTGGATGTCTTTTTTCGTGCTTTGTTGCCCAAATTTGTCATAAGTATAGCTGGCAATTGCTTTTTTCTGCTGATTATCACTTTCTTCGATAAGATCGCCGTATTCGTTATACTTGTAGCTTTGTTTATAGCCAATCGGGTCCGTTTTAGATAAAAGTTGATCGTCTTTATCATAGCTATATGTTGTCGCATTACCATTTGCGTCAAGTTCTTCGGTGATATTGCCACGTAGGTCGTATTTAAATGTCGACGTGGTTCCATAAGGCTCTTTGACTGTCAAAATG
>CM001047.1:2841418-2841789 GCA_000183865.1 Listeria marthii FSL S4-120 | reverse complement strand
ACATAGTAAGTTGTTTTTAATCCTTCATTCCAAGCAGTCATGTGTAGTTCAAGTAATTTACTTGCTTTGATACCACTTGGTACGTAGAAGTTAAAGCTTAGTGATTGGTCCACGTGACGTTGACGGCGACCATTTTGACGAACACTTGCGAATTGGTCTACTTTGTATGCGCCTTTTTCGTAGTATGGATATGTGCTTAAGTTTAAGTCTGGTGCGATTACTGGACGACGGTAATCTTTTTTCTCTTCATAGTAGAACGCACTGTAAATTGGATCGATGGAAGCAGTGGATCCAGCAATTTGTGCCGTACTCATATTTGGTGCTACAGCTACAAGGTACGCATTACGTAAGCCTTTTTCTGCTACTTCTTT
>CM001047.1:2840698-2841318 GCA_000183865.1 Listeria marthii FSL S4-120 | reverse complement strand
AAATTGTATTCGTAGCCGCCATCAATATTAGCGCTGCGATAAACTGGCGGTGTATAGCCTTTTTCCAGCATAAGTTCTACCGCTTCATAAATTGTTTGTTGGAGAAGCAGAACGGCTGAGAAGGAAGATGTTCCGCAAACTTTTCCTTCTAATCCATCTAATTCAAGTGCCGCATCCCCTTGGATCGAGCGATTATCTAAAATAACGTCCGCAAACTCATACAACAGTTTTCCAGAAGAATGTCTGGAAGCAGCTGTTTGCGAGGCATCTAGCGCTGTTACAACTATCAATTTGCAACCTTGCGATTTAATCCATTCCGCAAGCTCAATTCCCATCGGGTTACGACCTGAATTAGATATAAGAAAGAAGATATCATTTGGTTTCGCTTGTAATCTATGAGTCAGCAAGGAACCAACGCCCTCAATAGATTCATAGTAGCCACCAGCCGGATCCATAATAACTTTCGATGGAATAAGTCCTCCCGCTCTCCCACATACTTCAATGGCCGCCGCATAAGAGTGCCCACTACCGAATGCTTGAATAATCCCGTCATTCATAATACTGTCTGCCACCAATTTTGCTGCTTGATGGATACTTTCCGCCTGTGTTTTTTCTAGTTC
>CM001047.1:2840490-2840598 GCA_000183865.1 Listeria marthii FSL S4-120 | reverse complement strand
ATCAAAATCGAAATGCATTTCTTGCCAGATGTGTATGTACCGTGCGAAGTTTGTCACGGGAAACGATATAATGGCGAAACATTAGACATTCGCTACAAAGGTAAAAAT
>CM001047.1:2838573-2840390 GCA_000183865.1 Listeria marthii FSL S4-120 | reverse complement strand
AATCAACTTACACTTACGACAAAGTAGATAACGTCACGTCAATCAAAGACGCCAAAGGTTTTGTCACAAAATATAGCTACAATGATCGTAGTGACCTTGTTAAAGAAGTAACACCAGAAGGAAAAACCGAAAAATACGAATACCAACTAGACGGTTCCTTGAAGTCTAAAACCAAGCCAGATGGTGAAAAAACAACTTATAAATACGATGAACTAAACAATTTAGTTGAGCAACAATTTGATGGTGGTAGCTACAAATACACCTATGACAGCAATGACGACGTAAAAACCGCTACATCAAAAGACGGAACATCCGAGTTTACTTATAACAAATTTGGTGATGTACTATCAGTCAAAGATGCAAACGGTGAAACATTGAAATACGAATACGATACAATCGGCCGCAAAACCGCGCTCATTTATCCAGATAACACGCGCGTATCTTATCGCTACAATGACGCCAACCTGCTAACCGACGTAATCGAATCAGACGGCAAGAAAACTAGCTACACTTACGACGCGAACGGCCTGCCACTGAGTATTCATTACAGCAATGGCACAACGACGAGTTATAAATACACAGCAACTGGCGAAACCGAACAAGTCATCACCAAAAATAAAGCCGGTGAAGCCATCGCATCATTTGACTACCGCTACGATGAAAACGGTAATGTAGCCAAAGAAACCATCAATCAAACTGGCGAAAAACAAACCAAGAGCCACACCTATGATGCCGATGACCAACTGACCGAAACAACAATAACCAAAGACGAAACAACCGAAAAAATTACGTATATCTATGATGCTAACGGTAACCGAAGCAAACTATTACGTAATAAAAACGGCAAGAAAACCACCGAAGACTATCATTACGACGATGACAACGCACTCGCAATGATTAAAGCAGATGGTGATGAAGACACAACCTACACGTACGACAAAAACGGTAACATTACCAAAAAAGCCTTGCGAAGTGGTAAAGTAGAAACATACACGTACAATGGCGAAAACCAACTGATTCAATCCGCCGACAACGAAGGCAACCAGACGACATACACATATGACGCATTTGGCAATCGCATAGGTAAAGAAACTATCACAGACAAAACCAAGTCCTTCAAAGGATCGCTCAGTGAATGGATTACAGAATACGACAAAGATAGTCAAAAAGGTAAAACAACATTAGCGGGACAACTAGAAACCCGTGCCAAAGAAACGTCTAAAGGCTGCCCAGCATACGCAGAAGCAAGCAAAGATACAACTACTAAAAAGGGTATCCAAGGCAAAACGAATCTTAAAGCCAGCGACAGTAGCCAGCGCACTACGAAACTGAATCAAACAGTCGGCTACCAAACAGTAAACACTATTCGCTACGTCAACGATTTAACTCAAGAATACACCCAAGTCGCCCAGCTTAACGAGACGACAGAAGACGACGGCGAAACAAGCACGACCAAGACCGCTTTCCGCTTTGGCGATGACAACCAAATTATCGGCACAGACGAAGAAAGCTATCACGAAAACGGTCTAAGCGACATCGCAACAACATCAGACGGCGAAACAAATACCGACTACGACTACACTGACTATGGCACCGCACTTGCGACAGCCCCAGTAGCGAATCAAATCGGTTACCGCGCGCAAATGCACGACACAAGCGACACACAAAATCTACGCGCCCGAAATTATGATACAAACACTGGTCGTTTCCAACAAGCCGATAACTACAGAGGAGCCCTAGACGACCCCCGTAGCCAAAACCGCTACATCTACGGCGTCAACAACCCAATGTCATTCGGAGATCCAAGCGGAAACATA
>CM001047.1:2838268-2838473 GCA_000183865.1 Listeria marthii FSL S4-120 | reverse complement strand
GTGTTATACGACTTTTTCGACCACATCTTTTTGATCTTGCATAATGTCTTGGTCCGCTTTTACAATTGCTGATACAACTGTCACGCGGTCGATAAGTTCTTTAAAATCATTCGCTTCAAAAATCATATCTAAGTAAGCAGTGGCTGTTCCAGTTGTTTGGATAGCACGCGCTCTGTTATCAAGCACTTTTTGACGATCGCGAATG
>CM001047.1:2838055-2838168 GCA_000183865.1 Listeria marthii FSL S4-120 | reverse complement strand
GGCCAAAAACTTAAAGTAAGCGCCGGATCTACTACAACAAATACAGACACATCCAAACCGAGCACAGGAACAAGCACATCAAAACCAAGTACAGGCACGAGCACAAACGCTAA
>CM001047.1:2837836-2837955 GCA_000183865.1 Listeria marthii FSL S4-120 | reverse complement strand
GCCATTTTCCTTTTTTAATACATGACTCATCAATGTAGCCGTTTAGTACGCCTAGTTCATCTTGTTGAACATCAACGAATTTACGAGCTTTTCGGATGATCACTGTCGCAATAATTATT
>CM001047.1:2837457-2837736 GCA_000183865.1 Listeria marthii FSL S4-120 | reverse complement strand
TGTACAAAAAGTAAATGAACTACAAAAAATGGCTTGTTATTATCACAGGCTAAGAAAGAAGCCAGAGAATGGTTAGATACACAAGCAGCATTGCATAACCCAGATCAAATAGCTGGTGGGAAGGCTGAGATAAGTGGTGGAATGGGTGATAAAGGTATCAATTCTTCTATTGGTTCCCAATGGAGATATAGAATTGATATTGTTGATGAACAAATAAGAGAAATGGCTAAGAATATGACACCCGAGCAATTAAAAAAATACCTATTTGAATGTAAAACT
>CM001047.1:2837241-2837357 GCA_000183865.1 Listeria marthii FSL S4-120 | reverse complement strand
AATTCACAAAACGCTCACAAAATAAGAATGCGTGCGATGCTATAATTAAGGGATAAGGTTTCATTATTATAGACAGAGATGAGGCGCAGAAATGAGTGAAATAAAAGTTAAAGAGG
>CM001047.1:2836838-2837141 GCA_000183865.1 Listeria marthii FSL S4-120 | reverse complement strand
CCCAGCTATTCTATTTATCATTGTACTATCTGATATTTCAATGGACGTGATGTAAAAAACAAGGGCAGTTTGTGTAAATAAGTATACAGACAATGTGTATGCTGCATTCTTGAAATAGAGACTACTTCTAAAATACCCTATGCAAATCCCTATAATTATTATGGATGCGAGAATCGGAAACACGTACCAGTTATATCCCGAAAACAAGCATATTAGCCAAGAAATACTAGCGAATACGAATATTTTTAGCGTTCGGGGAAATATTTCTTTACCCGTCGCTATTTTAACGCGTGCAGTGTTAGT
>CM001047.1:2836495-2836738 GCA_000183865.1 Listeria marthii FSL S4-120 | reverse complement strand
CGCTTTTTTTTCGCTTCTTCTAATGCATCATTAGCCATCTAGTACACTCCTTAATGTTTTGGCATTCTAATTCTGGTTGCCCTTCCATTATCAACAAAATACGCATCTCCAACATCTAACTTAGGTGAATACATATTTACATTATCCATTTTGACAATACTTTGTTCATTATAACCTGCAATAACTATTCCTGAATTAATCTGTTTTACTCTATTAGTAAAGTCAGAATAATTTTGTCCAAAA
>CM001047.1:2835742-2836395 GCA_000183865.1 Listeria marthii FSL S4-120 | reverse complement strand
CGGTACAGGGAAAACTTTTACCGTATCCAACGTGATTCAAGAAGTAAATAAGCCAACACTAGTAATGGCTCATAATAAGACGCTAGCAGGTCAGTTATATAGTGAATTTAAAGAGTTTTTCCCAAATAATGCTGTAGAATATTTTGTCAGTTACTATGACTATTATCAACCAGAAGCCTATGTTCCACAAAGTGATACGTACATCGAGAAAGATGCCAGTATCAATGATGAAATCGATAAGCTTCGTCACTCGGCTACGGCCTCTCTTTTTGAACGGCGCGATGTCATTATTATCGCCAGTGTGTCGTGTATTTATGGCTTAGGTTCGCCGATTGAATACGGAGAGATGCTCGTTTCGCTTCGTGTTGGTATGGAGATTAGCCGCGATGAGTTACTGCGCAAATTAGTAGATATCCAATATGATCGAAATGATATAGATTTCCAACGCGGCCGCTTCAGAGTTCGCGGTGATGTGGTCGAAATTTTCCCAGCATCCAGAGATGAACATTGTATGCGGATTGAATTTTTCGGCGATGAAATTGAACGTATTAGAGAAGTGGATGCGTTAACTGGCGAAATTATCGGAGAAAGAGAACACGTCTCCATTTTCCCAGCATCCCACTTTGTTACTAGACCAGATATTATGAAAAAAG
>CM001047.1:2835350-2835642 GCA_000183865.1 Listeria marthii FSL S4-120 | reverse complement strand
TCCGTCCCGTCATCGCCCTGCCAGATAAATTCGGTTTGTTTGCGTTGTAAGGACGTATCGCCACTCGTTAAGGTAAGCGTTAATTCGGATTTCCCGATTTCTTTTAAGCCTTGTTTCCATGCGCTTGTAGCTTCTTGTTGGTCAAATTTAAGTAAGTCACCATTTTGTTTACGGAAATCTTCTTTTGTTTCTGGATCAAACATGATACCGCCCGGAACATCGCCATTTAGCGCCTTGGAACCATTAGCGAGCAGCGTGTTAACCATGCCAGTTTTATCAATCGCCATCGCTA
>CM001047.1:2834848-2835250 GCA_000183865.1 Listeria marthii FSL S4-120 | reverse complement strand
TGCATATAAAATGGCAATTAATTCTGTCACGGATAGCGGGCTCAAAATATTTTGTTTAAATAGCTCCGTCAACATCCGTCCATCTGTCACCATTTTCATACTTCCGTCATCAAGTGCATTACCGAAATCCAGTAATTCTTTCAACTCTTCAAACTGAGAAAGTATAAGGGTCAAGTTCTTACTAAGTTTGCGAATAATCGGATGTTGCGCGTCGCCACCGATTCTGGAAACCGATACGCCGACATCTACAGCTGGCTTTTGACCCCGGTTAAATAAATCGGATTTTAAGAACAACTGACCATCTGTAATCGAAATAACATTGGTCGGAATATATGCCGTTACATCATCGGATAAAGTTTCAATCATTGGGATAGCCGTGATGGATCCACCACCATGCTCCTG
>CM001047.1:2834555-2834748 GCA_000183865.1 Listeria marthii FSL S4-120 | reverse complement strand
ATTCTTCGTCATTTACTTCAGCTAATGGTTCTTTGCGGCGTTTTAGATGAATAACTGCAGAGTCTACATTTGGCTGCGGCATGAAGACCGTTTTAGGTACGATAAACGCTAATTCTGCTTCCATGTAAAATTGGATAGCGATTGTTAGGCTACCGTAGCTTTTCGTACTTGGCACAGCGCTGATTCGGTCGGC
>CM001047.1:2834113-2834455 GCA_000183865.1 Listeria marthii FSL S4-120 | reverse complement strand
GAAAAATAAGTTTAATTATTGTAGCAGGGGTCATTCTTTTTCAAGCTTTAAATGTATCTCCCTTGAATATATGGGCTGTTGAAGGTGAGGAAAGTACGGGGAATGAAGAAACAGTTAGCAATATGCAAAATGTGATTATGCATTCTAATGGGCGAGTTACAGTCTATCCCCGTGAAGTAGGTTCTTCAATTCCTGTACCAGCAAGACCAGACAAAGAAGGGCACACTTTTGTCGGATGGTTTGATGAGCCAACTCGTGGAAACCCGTGGAATTTTGACACTCCAATGCCAGCAACCGAAGTGAATCTATACGCTCAATTTAGAATTAATAGCTACATAGCTA
>CM001047.1:2832768-2834013 GCA_000183865.1 Listeria marthii FSL S4-120 | reverse complement strand
TCCGACTGTTGTTGGGAAATTTACAGGAACCGTGACACAACCAATTGAAGTGAAAGCTTTACCGGTTATTACAGCCGATAAAAGTATTTCGTACGAACCAATCAATCCAAAAGACGAAGCAACCTTTTTACGAGATATTCATGCATCTGCTTCCGAAAATGGCCAAATTACTAGTGATTACAGTGAAGTAGTCGACTTTAACACACCCGGCAACTACACGGTAACACTCCAAGCAAAAAATGACTTTAATATAAAAGCGATTCCTGTGACAGTCGTTGTGCATATTAGTGATATCCAAAAACCACAAGTAACGGTTGCTTCAAATGACATTAACTTTGAAGTGGGGACGGAACTAACAAGTGAGGCGTTTCTTGCTAAATCGGGCGCGGTCGTTACAGATCCATACGATGAAGCAATCAAGATGGAAGTGGACTTAACCGAAGTCGACACAACGAAACTAGGAACTTACGAAGCAACAATAACTGCGAAAAGCAAAAGTGGCGAATCAGCTGACCCGGTGAAAGTCACTGTTGAAATTGTCGATACAGAAAAACCAGTTATTCATATCGTTAATCCTGAAATAACGGTAGCGAAAGATAGCGAATTAACAGCCGAACAAATCATTGAACAAGCTGGGATAACTGCAACAGATAACTATGATGAAGAGGTAAGTATACAGCTAGATTTTTCCGCTGTAAAAACGTCCAAACCTGGTAGTTATAAAGTAGCTATTTATACGGAAGACGCTTCTGGCAATCGTTCGGAAACAGTGACAATCACTGTGAAAATTCCCGAACCTAAAAAAGGAGAAGTAACCGTTAAATATATCGATAGCGAGAACAATGAATTAGCTGGAAGTAGTACGCTTACTGGCGAATTAGGTACGGCGTATGAAACAATCGCTAAAGAAATTCCGGGATACGTGCTGGTAGAAAGTCCAACCAATGCGAGCGGAATTTTTGAAGAATCTGGGCAAACTGTTCAATATGTGTACGTAGCAATCGGTATTAGTTCCAGTAATCCAGCACAAGCACAAACTAGTGTTGTACCAGTAACACCGAAAAATGAAAATGATTCGGTTGTTTCAGCTGAAAAATCACCAAGCAAAGTAGTGGCTAATCAAATGCCAATCAACCTTCCAAAAACAGGAGATAGCGCTAGTTTAATCTTTGTTTTCATGGGCGTTCTGTTGATAGCTGGATTAACCGTTTCTAAAACTAGAAGAAAACATTAAGCAAAAAAATC
>CM001047.1:2832120-2832668 GCA_000183865.1 Listeria marthii FSL S4-120 | reverse complement strand
GCGGGGTTTGTGACATAATCATCAAACTCAAAATCTACAGTAGTTACACCTTCAAGATTTTCTGCATTCCACTTAAATTGGTTGTTAGTGTAAACTCCTTGATTGGAAATGTTCTTCGGTGTAGCAGATTGTCCAAAGTTTTTGATTTCGTTGTCAAAAGCTATTTTACCTGCTCCTGCTTTTTCAGACAATGTAACTGTTTGATTTGTTGCATTAATAACATTCAATAGAGGTGCTTTTGTTGTTAAGTTCTCTGGCAATACGCTGATATGGTTGTTATTTACAGAAATACCAGTCATATTCGGGAAAGATTTCAACGATTCTAATTCAGTTAATTCATTTTTACTAGCATAAATATTTGTCAGGTTTGGTAAGTTTTCCAGACCTGCTAACGTAGTCACTTTGTTACCAAATAGGTTTACACTTTTAGCTTCTGCCAAATTTTTCACACTAAGTTCTGTGATTCCACAGCCATTTAGTTCGATTATATCCGTCATCGCTGGTAAGTTCTCTAAAGTAACTTTAGTTAATGTAGGCGTTGTGGCGAA
>CM001047.1:2831760-2832020 GCA_000183865.1 Listeria marthii FSL S4-120 | reverse complement strand
TCCAACTCTTAGAACCTTTTCGCTCGTCACCAACGATTAGTACAAGTACAAGCAGTAAGTTACCAATTCCATAAAGATAGTACGCCGCCCATTGCAGCTTATCATAGTCGAAAAAAAGTACAATAACAACAACTACTCCAGTAGAAATAACAATCCAAATAGACTGTTGCAATAAGAAATTATTTGTATATTGGTCGTTTACTAACCCCGCAACATAAATCGCTACAAGACCAATGACACAAAGCAACATCATTAAAAAT
>CM001047.1:2830526-2831660 GCA_000183865.1 Listeria marthii FSL S4-120 | reverse complement strand
GGTGAAAATGGCGCTGGGAAATCCACTTTGCTTAAAATAATGGAGGGGAAAGTGAGTCCAGATAGCGGCATGGTTAAGCTAGGTGCAAGTGTGAAAATTGCCTCACTTTCGCAACAAATGGAAGAGCTTAACGAGGAGATGACAGTGCTTGAGGCGTTTCGCGATAAGGTTGCTGTGACAGAGGGTGAAGCGCGGCAGATGTTAGCTGGATTCATGTTTTATGGAGAAATGGTTTTTCGGAAAGTGGCAAACATTAGCGGAGGTGAACGAATGCGGCTTAGGCTGGCGCAATTTATCAATATGCCTGTGAATACGTTGGTGCTAGATGAGCCGACTAACCATTTAGATATTGCATCGCGTGAAGTTTTAGAGGAAGCTATTCGGATATTTACTGGTACGATTATTACGGTATCTCATGACCGTTACTTTATTGATCAGCTATGTTCTAAGGTGATTTGGCTTGAGGATAAGCAATTAACTGTGTACGAAGGGAATTATAGCTATGCGGTTAGTAAACGAGGATAATCGCCTTGCTGGAAATCATCTTCAAGATAAATTAAAATGAAGAAAAGAGGTGATGGTATGGAGATAACAGTTGTAAAAGGTGATATTACGGAACAAGATGTGGATGTTATTGTGAATGCAGCTAACCCAGGTCTTTTAGGCGGCGGTGGAGTAGACGGTGCTATCCATCAAGCGGCGGGGCCTGATTTATTAAAAGAGTGCCAAGAAATCATTAATCGAATTGGCTCATGTCCAGCAGGTGAAGCGGTTATTACATCTGCGGGTGATTTGAAAACGAGCTATATTATTCACGCGGTAGGGCCAATTTGGAAAGACGGAGAGCATCAGGAAGCAAATAAACTAGCTTCTTGTTACTGGAAAGCACTTGATTTAGCGGCCGGAAAAGACTTAACATCTATTGCCTTTCCTAATATTTCGACGGGTGTATATGGTTTTCCGAAAAAACTAGCAGCTGAGGTAGCTCTTTATACCGTGCGCAAATGGGCGGAAGAAGAGTTCGATTCTAGCATTGAAGAAATACGTTTTGTTTGTTTTGATGAAGAAAACGCCGCATTATATAACGAATTAATAAATAGCGAAGTCGTTTAAGAGAATAATCTTAGACGGCTT
>CM001047.1:2829713-2830426 GCA_000183865.1 Listeria marthii FSL S4-120 | reverse complement strand
AAAAGGATAATCTAGCGCATAAATAAGATGATTTTCATCTAATTCTAAATTATTTTTGAAGGTACCCCACTTGATTTACTTGAAAATAAACAATCATATAATCAATATCTTTATTTTTTGCGCGTTCTTCTTTGATTTTTTCTTCGACAAGGTTTAAATCATAACCATTAGTAACCCCTGGAGTATCTTCGTCGGCAATCCAACCCGTATTCGGGAAAAAGTGGCAAAACGACATGAAACCAACTTTATTTCCTTTGATGTCAGCTACTTTCAGTTGATAAGCCTCATCTTCATTTTTACCAGCCCCAACATAGGCTAAATTATTGGCGCGCAATGCCGTTGTTGTATCAAGCAATCCAGACTCGTAATAGTCTAAAATATGATTATTACTAATATTAACCATATCAACCCCAGTATTTTTCAAAGCGGTTAAAGAACTAGGATCACTTTTAATCCAAAATTCTTGGTAAGGGACTTTTTTAGTTCGAGTTGTAATAGCTGTTTCTAAATCAACAAATGTATAGTCGCTAGATTTTAGTTCCTCGCGAACGTTATTAAAAGGATAATCCATTCCCTTCTCTGCTACAACTGGTCGTAAATCCCAATCAAACATAATATCACCTGTAAAATCAATGTTAAATGGTTCTTTTGGTTTTGGCGGAGTTGGCGGAACCGTACTGTGGTTTAACTTACCTTTTTTCTTAGTTGATATT
>CM001047.1:2829429-2829613 GCA_000183865.1 Listeria marthii FSL S4-120 | reverse complement strand
TTTTTTGTAGTTCATTTACTTTTTGTACATAAGCTTCCTCTCTAGCAGCTTGTTGAGTAGCACCTCCCTCTAGTGCCCTATCTTCAGCAATATATCTTTCACGATTCTTTAAATATTCATCAACAGTAATTCATTCATACCTTTTTCTTGGTCTTTAACTGTCTTGCGAATTCTTCTGGGTCAT
>CM001047.1:2828386-2829329 GCA_000183865.1 Listeria marthii FSL S4-120 | reverse complement strand
GCTGCTCTACCAACTGAGCTAACAACCCGATGTCGTATTCCGACAAAAAATATTATACCATAATTTAGCGGAAAACACAGCCACAGCAACTCACTGTGGCTATATTTATCTGTATCAATACACGGAATGTAGCGGTTCTCCGCCTGCCAAAACTGCTTCCACATTGGCGATAGCGATTTGGCCCATTTCTGTGCGGGTTTCCACGGTTGCGTTGCCGATGTGTGGTGTTAAAACGACATTATCTAGCTTGCCTAGCTCTGCGCCAATTTTTGGTTCGAATTCAAAGACATCAAGCGCGGCTCCAGCAATAACGCCTGTTTTTAACGCATGAATCAGTGCCGCTTCCTCCACAACAGGACCACGGGCAGCATTAATCAAAAATGCACTCGACTTCATTGTTTTCAAGGTTGTTTCGTTCAATAAATGTTTCAAGCTTGGATTATATGCCGCGTGGATCGTCACGACATCGCTCTGCTCCAATAGTTCTTCTTGGCTCACAAACTCAGCGTCCCACTCTTTTGCAGCTTCTTTCGGATTGTGCCCTGAGTAAATAATTTTCATTCCAAAAGCAGCGGCACGTTTCGCGACCGCCTGGCCAATTCTTCCTAAACCAATGATTCCAAGCGTTTTTCCGCTTAACTCTGTGCCTAAAAAGAACGTTGGCGCCCAACCTTTAAATTGCTCGGGGGTTTCACGGCATAATCGGTCACCTTCTGAAATTCTCCGTGCTACGTCCAAAATCAATCCCAGCGTCAGTTCAGCCGTCGCTTCCGTTGATACATCTGGCGTATTTGTCACTGCAATGCCCAACTCTTGCGCTTTTTTCACATCGATATTATCAAAACCCGCGCCAATATTTGCCACGATTTTGAGATTTTTTGCTGATTCTAATACTTTTGCTGTGATTGGTGAAGAAAGTGGGCATATGATTGCGTCCACTTCG
>CM001047.1:2827297-2828286 GCA_000183865.1 Listeria marthii FSL S4-120 | reverse complement strand
AGCTTTTTCTTCTTGTTCTTTTTCGTCACCGAATTTAATTGCCAGACGCGATTCTAATGTATTTACAACAAAATCAACATCTTCAGCAGATTTTGTTTCTACATAGATTGTGCGGACGTTTGTATCTTTTAGTAGTCTTTGTGCGGAAGAAATTGGAATGAAGATTTGATCATCACTAGATCCCATCATCGAAGCACCTTTTTCTTTTAACACACCAACAACTTTATACGGCATTCCGTTCAATCTCACGGTTTCGCCAATCGGGTCGCCGAAGCCAAATAGATCGCTTGCTACCGTAGAGCCGATTACAGCTACTTTCTGGCCATATTCGGTATCAATAGGTAGAAGGAAACGCCCTTCTTTCATTTCTAGGCTACGCGCGGCCTTGTACTGGTCATTCGTCCCTATTACTTTATTACTTGAGCTCTTATAGTCAAAAGTGGCATTTACTTGGCCAGACAATTCTGGAGAAACACTTTTGACGCCATCGATATTTTGGTATTTCATTACTTCATCATACGTATATTTGTCGTTTGGATTAACCGAACTATTAACTACTGTAATTAAGTTCGAACCCAAATCGCCCATTTGGTCATCAACTTCTTTGGTTACGCCGTTTCCTAGTGAAACTAAGAGAATAACGGACGCAACACCGATAATAATACCTAGCATGGTTAGAAACGATCTTAATTTACTTGCTTTTAATTGTTTCCATGCCATTTTCATACTTTGGAGAACGCTCATGCTTGTGTCGCCTCCTCATGGAATAATTTACCATCTTGAATACGGATACTTCTTGTACCGTATGAGGCGATAGTTGGGTCATGCGTGATCATTACGATAGTATTGCCAGCACGATTCAGTTCTTGCAGAATTCCCATTACTTCTTTACCTGTTTTCGAATCAAGCGCACCAGTTGGCTCATCTGCTAGTAAAATTTGCGGGTTTCCAGCAAGTGCTCTAGCGATAGCCACACGTTGTTGTTGTCC
>CM001047.1:2827022-2827197 GCA_000183865.1 Listeria marthii FSL S4-120 | reverse complement strand
CTGAAAATCCAAGCGGAAACATATTGGTCGTTTCTCACGGAATGTCACTAACGCTATTATTATACTTGCTACAAGGCGGAACCATTGAAGAACACCGCAAAGCAGCACCAAAAATCTTGAACACGAGCATTAGCATTGTAGAATACCAAAACGGCGAATTTTCATTAAAAAAATT
>CM001047.1:2826541-2826922 GCA_000183865.1 Listeria marthii FSL S4-120 | reverse complement strand
CCGTGATTTGTATGAAGCGATTGAAAATGGAGATTATCCGGAGTGGGATTTATTTGTGCAAGTGTTGGATCCGAAAGACTTGGATAACTTTGATTTTAATCCGCTAGACGCAACAAAAGACTGGTTTGAAGATGTCTTCCCGTATGAGCACGTAGGAACGATGACGCTTGACCGCAATCCAGATAACATTTTTGCGGAAACAGAGTCAGTTGGTTTTAATCCTGGTGTACTTGTGCGCGGAATGCTTCCTTCTGAGGACCGTTTGTTGCAAGGGCGTTTATTCTCTTACTCAGATACGCAAAGACACCGCGTGGGACCGAACTACTTGCAACTGCCAATCAATAGCCCGAAAGCGCCTGTTGCGAACAACCAACGTGATGG
>CM001047.1:2825987-2826441 GCA_000183865.1 Listeria marthii FSL S4-120 | reverse complement strand
TACGGGAAAATCAAATAAGTGATGCAAGCCCATTAGGTAATATGATGGAACTAGCCACATTGAAAATTGATAAACAACAAATAACAGTTGCTCCAGTCCTATACCAATCTAATTTAGTTGCACCCGATATGTTGAAAAATGTATTTGGGGAAGTAGTGCCGCCAACGACGATTAGTAATAACGGCACATTCGCTAGCTCGAATATTACTTGGAATCTAGATAGCTATTCAAACGAAGTAAGTTATGATTTTAATCAAACAGTTACACTTGGCGCTAAAGGGACGGTTACTTTTGCGGGGACGGTAGTTCAGCCGATTACAGAAGCGTATGTGACTACTTTTGATATTAATGGGGCGACAACAACGGAAAATACAGCAGTGAATACTTTAATAACAGAGCCCGTCGCGCCGACAAAAACAGGTTATACGTTCACTGGATGGTATGATGCAAAAAC
>CM001047.1:2825561-2825887 GCA_000183865.1 Listeria marthii FSL S4-120 | reverse complement strand
TTGGCGCCAATTGGATTGACGACATTATTTTCTGCGTCTAGGAACTCATAACCAAGCGCGCTAGCCATGCCAATTCCGCCATCGTTTGAAGCGCTTCCACCAATACCAATGATAATCTCGGTCGCACCTTGTTCTATCGCGTGCAACATTAGCTCGCCCACACCTTTTGTGCTCACTTGAAGTGGATCGCGCTTACTCGCCGGAACTAAGTGTAAACCGCATACCTCGGCCATTTCAATTAGCGCAGTTTTGTTCCCATCTGTAAATGCAACTTGCGCTGAAATTTGGTCGCCAAAAGGGCCAGATACATCGATTTTCATTTTTTT
>CM001047.1:2824958-2825461 GCA_000183865.1 Listeria marthii FSL S4-120 | reverse complement strand
ATGGCATAGCTTTCTGCTTGTTTTAATTTTAAATAAGGTTTGGTTTAATCCACAAAGATTTTAAATGTTGGTCATTATCAAGAACTGCGACTATATTTTCAAGAAACTCTACACATGTATCACTACTACTATTTTTCAAATCACCAAAACATAGCCAATTTTGTTCTGAATCATAGTAAGTATACCATGTATCTTTTTTATCTAATCTCCATGTTCCCGGTTCATAATCATCTAGTAAAACTAGTTTCCCTTTGCGTATATTCAATGGTAACGCTAGTTTCCTTTCCCTCCAGCTTTCTTTTGGTGCAAATCCCCACACTTGATTAGCAGTCATCTGAGTAGAGTCGAAACCTATATTTATATAACTGATAAGTAATGAAATATCTGAGTTTAACATTGGAGTAAAATCTAGTGCGCCATCTTCCCTGATATATTTAACATGCCCATTAATTATCTTTTTCTCAAATACCACATTTAACTTAATCATTTTTCACCTCTTTTTT
>CM001047.1:2824688-2824858 GCA_000183865.1 Listeria marthii FSL S4-120 | reverse complement strand
ACAATATTGACCCAGAATTCTTTCTCTTGTTGTTCGTCTTTAATTGATTTATATTCAAATGCTCGACTATGTAACATCCCCATTTGAAAGTCTTTTTCGCTCACATCTTGCTCTGGATTCGCTCGTTTCCAGTCCCTATATTGTAGTTGCATTTGGTTCGCGTAGAAGTT
>CM001047.1:2824341-2824588 GCA_000183865.1 Listeria marthii FSL S4-120 | reverse complement strand
ACAATAAGCGCGGCGATATCACATCAGAAGTTTTACCAAATAGTGGCAAGTACACTTATAATTACGATGCAGAAGGTAATTTGCTGTCCGAAACAAACCCACTAGGTGAAACAACAAGCTACCAATACAACGGCAATGACGAGCTGATTACGACAACGAATCCAGCGGGTGCTAAATCAAGCGTAACCTACGATGCTAATGGCAATGTCACAGCAGTTACCGATGCTAATGGCGGCACAACAAAACA
>CM001047.1:2823715-2824241 GCA_000183865.1 Listeria marthii FSL S4-120 | reverse complement strand
TATTTATGGCTTCTTCTTTGTCTATTGATCCATAAGAATAACGCTAATCCTACTAAGCAAACTCCCAGTAAGACAATCCATAAGTTCATTTGATCGCCAGTTCTTGGAATTGCTTCTCTGTATGTTGCTGTGCGTTGTTTTATCTCCGCCGGGTCACCACCGCCTTTGACAACCATTTCTTTCTCTACTACTTCAATGTTTGCAACAACGGATAGTTCTTTCTTACCTGCATCCACTGTGCCTTCATTCGGATCAATTGTGTAAGTGACTTTGTATGTGCCAGCTTTTTTAGTATTAACTTTCCCTGTGACTTTTACATTAGAAAGTGGGATTTCGCTGCCATTTCTCGACATTGCGCTAACGAAATTATCTTTCGCATCCCATTTTTCATTTAGTTGTAGCTTACTATCATGGACAATGATTTTCGCATGATTTTGTAGTACTGTTACATGGGAAACGCTTGTCACACCATCATAACGATAGGTAACTTCGTATGTGCCTGGCGTTTTTGTATCAACTTGACCTT
>CM001047.1:2823423-2823615 GCA_000183865.1 Listeria marthii FSL S4-120 | reverse complement strand
AAAACCCATTTCTTTTAGTTCTTCAAGAGGTTGAATTTCGATTTCGCGGTCGCCGAGAATGTAAGCCACAGTATCTTGCGTGCGTTTGCTTGTACTCGTATAAACAGCATCAATTGGTGTATCTTTCAAGACTTCTCCGACTGCTTTAGCGCCGTCAATGCCTTCTGCAACTAGCGGGGAATCGCCCCAACC
>CM001047.1:2823210-2823323 GCA_000183865.1 Listeria marthii FSL S4-120 | reverse complement strand
AAGCTTTAGAAGAAAGCGAAGAACGTTTAGCACAATACATACGCGAGTTTGGTAGCCAAGTGGACAGCTCGCCTTCCGCCCGAATCGATGCGGAAGTCCTTCAAGAAGCGATG
>CM001047.1:2822582-2823110 GCA_000183865.1 Listeria marthii FSL S4-120 | reverse complement strand
GGCTTCAGAAAACGAAGAAAAGCCTAAAGAAGCAACACCCCAAAAAGTAGGTAATTTAAAAGCGACTCTACCACAAGGGAGCACGTACCAATCATTGTTCCCTGATGAAGCTTTAGCTCTAGCTGTTGTAAAAGCAGCAACTGGTTCTGAAAATACTTCATTAGTAGTAACGCAAGCAGACTTGAATAAAGTTACAACGTTAACAGCTGTATCTAAAGGTATTACTAATTTGGCAGGTATTGAGTATCTGACTCAATTAACTAGCCTAGACTTAAGGTTGAATCAAATTACTAATTTCACTTTAAAAGGTACAAACGTTTTACCAGAATTAACAAGCATTAATTTAACTGGTAATGATTTAACGAAAATTGATATTCAAGATCAACCTAAACTAACTAAAGTTGCTACTGATACACAAGGTTCAGCAGAGTTAACAGAGGTAGTTTTAAAAAATCTTCCAGCGTTGAAACAAGCGGGAACTTTTGCTGATGGTGGATTAGATATTATTAATTTCGCCACAACGCCTAC
>CM001047.1:2822255-2822482 GCA_000183865.1 Listeria marthii FSL S4-120 | reverse complement strand
AGGCTAAACTGGGCATATAAAGTTACTTCATTTGCTTGCATTGGGCTTTGGAAATCCCATTTATTTCCACCTGTTTCTGCATCATACCAACCCATAAACTTATAGCCTACTTTGGTTGGAGCAGTTGGTTCTTTAATGACACCTGGGTAATCCACTATTTGCGTTGTAGCTTTTCCTTCTGTTGTAAAGTTGACAGGGAAAGCATTAGCTCTAAACTGGGCATATAA
>CM001047.1:2821981-2822155 GCA_000183865.1 Listeria marthii FSL S4-120 | reverse complement strand
AAGAACATTTAAAACTATTTTATATGCCAAGCAATCCAGACTTTGGAATCGATTTACCAGAGCATTACGGAACGCTTACCTATGTGGATGACGCGGGAGTTTGGCATGAGGAGAAAGTAATCTCTGAGGTTGGAGACTATGGCCGCGTTTATGATGGTTTGTATGAAGCGATTG
>CM001047.1:2821403-2821881 GCA_000183865.1 Listeria marthii FSL S4-120 | reverse complement strand
TAGCTAGTTGGTAGGGTAATGGCCTACCAAGGCAACGATGCATAGCCGACCTGAGAGGGTGATCGGCCACACTGGGACTGAGACACGGCCCAGACTCCTACGGGAGGCAGCAGTAGGGAATCTTCCGCAATGGACGAAAGTCTGACGGAGCAACGCCGCGTGTATGAAGAAGGTTTTCGGATCGTAAAGTACTGTTGTTAGAGAAGAACAAGGATAAGAGTAACTGCTTGTCCCTTGACGGTATCTAACCAGAAAGCCACGGCTAACTACGTGCCAGCAGCCGCGGTAATACGTAGGTGGCAAGCGTTGTCCGGATTTATTGGGCGTAAAGCGCGCGCAGGCGGTCTTTTAAGTCTGATGTGAAAGCCCCCGGCTTAACCGGGGAGGGTCATTGGAAACTGGAAGACTGGAGTGCAGAAGAGGAGAGTGGAATTCCACGTGTAGCGGTGAAATGCGTAGATATGTGGAGGAACACCAG
>CM001047.1:2820875-2821303 GCA_000183865.1 Listeria marthii FSL S4-120 | reverse complement strand
CCTTTCCCGTCAAAAGAACCAATTGTTATAACACCCGTATCAAATGGATTCAAGCGTCTGCTCACAACCGTTTGGATAGCTGTTACAAAATAAGCACCCGCAACAATCGCGTCATTCGCCATATGCGGAGATGAGCCATGCCCACCAACACCTTGAATTTTTAATTTAAAATAGGTGCGTCCAGCCATCGCGTAGCCACTATGATAATATACTTGACCACTTTCGCCAAAAGGAAATACATGAATCCCAAAAATTTGGTCCACATCATCCAAAATACCAGACTCGACAACACTTTTCGCTCCGCCGGGTGGTGCTTCTTCGGCATGTTGATGGACAATTTTGATCGTTCCAGGAATATTTTCTTTCAGCTGGATTAAGCAGTCTGCCAACACAAGTAAATAAGCCGTATGTCCATCGTGACCACAAGC
>CM001047.1:2820443-2820775 GCA_000183865.1 Listeria marthii FSL S4-120 | reverse complement strand
GATGGCAATGTCACGAAAATCACGTATCCAGATGGCACAACAGAAGAATTCAGCTATGATGCAATGGACAATATTACACGCTTCGTCGATCAAGCTGGCAACGTTCAGACATACGAATTTGATGCGAACGGAAACACGACAAAATTAAAAGAATCCGGACGTGTTTCGACATATACCTACGACGCTAATGGCAGCGTAACCTCCGAACAAGATGCAGCTGGTGGCGTGAAACGTTATAGTTTTGACAAAGTCGATCAAGTGCAAATCGAAACCGACGAGCTTGGCGAAAAGACGCACTATGTATACGATGCAGACGGCAATGTCACGAAAAT
>CM001047.1:2820027-2820343 GCA_000183865.1 Listeria marthii FSL S4-120 | reverse complement strand
AAGAGTTTATGAATAATAGTGAAGCTGAGCGGAAAATCCATTTTGATTATACGGGTATAGTGTTTGATATTCAGCTGGGAGCGGTCGGGAAAGTGGAGTTGCCGGAGTTGGTTGAGACGCTGCTTGACGAGAACGGGATGGAAGCTTTGCCGGTTTTAGTTGTGAATGAGGAAGTATACAAGTATGGCGAGTTTTCTGTTATTGATGCTATCTCAGAATTGCTAGATGTGGGTGTTTCGATTCAAGTGGAAGAAGATTAAAATCAAAAAGCCGGTCGGGAAATTAATCCTGGCTGGCTTTTTTTATACAGTAAAAA
>CM001047.1:2819664-2819927 GCA_000183865.1 Listeria marthii FSL S4-120 | reverse complement strand
TCGATTTATTTTATTATCTTCTTTGTATCTTTTAGCTTGGAGATATACTGTACTAGTGCCAAGTGGGTCCTGATTAATAATACCATCAATCCCCCCGTCATTGGATCGACTAGTTACTTTGGCACTTCCACCTTCCCCGCTATATCCCATTCTGCTAAGTAAATCAACAACAAGTTGCTCGAAAAAATATGGATCACTATTTCGAATTTTATCTAGTAATTCAATAGAAACTTCATTATTCATATTATCAATAATGCTGCCAA
>CM001047.1:2818741-2819060 GCA_000183865.1 Listeria marthii FSL S4-120 | reverse complement strand
CTTCATTCGCGAAAACAATAAAGATATCGGTTGGGTGAATAGTAATGCGCTTAACCTTAGTTATTACCAAAAAGACGCAGAAAATGTGGCGCTCACGAAATATGTAGATGATTTAAACGCACATATTTATCGTCTGCCTAATCCCGAAAAACAATTCGATAACGGCACTATCGCAAAATATGATCGAAAAGCCCTTCAAGCCGATAAAAAAATCACTCGTGATGGCTATGCTTGGTTCCAACTTTCAGAAGGCGGCGAAGTAATCGGATGGGTTCGCGCTGATAAGTTGAATGATCGTTTGTATGACCGCATTACAGAA
>CM001047.1:2818501-2818641 GCA_000183865.1 Listeria marthii FSL S4-120 | reverse complement strand
CCGCAACGAGCGCAACCCTTAATTTTAGTTGCCAGCATTTAGTTGGGCACTCTAAAGTGACTGCCGGTGCAAGCCGGAGGAAGGTGGGGATGACGTCAAATCATCATGCCCCTTATGACCTGGGCTACACACGTGCTACA
>CM001047.1:2817602-2818401 GCA_000183865.1 Listeria marthii FSL S4-120 | reverse complement strand
TACTAATCAGAACCCCGCCGCGGTATGCAATGTAAGTCCCAGTCCAAATATTTTTAAATTTAACACCGGAAATATTGCCTTCTGCGTCAGTTGGACCTTTTGTCACGCGGTAAACATCTGCCCGATTTGCATTTCTAGTTGTTGATACACCACCGTTAGACGAGGTTACAAATGCCGCGTTATCGTTTAGTGAGACATAATAGTTTTCAAATAACTTCTCATTGTTTATTCTGTTTTCCATATAGTTCATTTTCATATCAAGCGCTAACTGATACGAATTGTTAAACCATACATTCCCGAATGGCAAATCAATAGTTTGTGCATCAAATTGTTCGTCGCCTATTTTAGCTACGGAATAATCTGGGCTAGAACTATTTTCCGCTTGAAGGTTATAAGTTGTTTTCATTACATTATTCTTGGCCACATCATCCGGTTGAGGTGTTAGAATCAGCGAACGACCTGTTTCATCTAACGCAAATTGCGCACTAGCTTGCGGTGCCGTTGTGTTCATCGCCACCAAGTTTTTTGTCATAAAGACCGTTGATTCCGCAGGCTCACCGCTAGTAACGACATAGTCACCTACTGTTTTAATCGTTGTCGCACCTTCACTTGAGAGCGGTAATGTTACGGTATTTTTCCCATTCACAAGCGGCACAGAACCGCCTGTTGAGCTAGTAATATCTAATTTTCCAGGTATAATCGCGCCCTCAATATCTCTCACATAAACATTGAGCTTTACTTCTGTTGCCGTTCTTCTTAAAATTTCATATTCCACAGTTGGTTTTTCTTTTTTAATTTG
>CM001047.1:2817395-2817502 GCA_000183865.1 Listeria marthii FSL S4-120 | reverse complement strand
ATGTAACCGAAATCACTGGAATGGACGATTTGCACCATCCGGAAGATGTGATTTTGGAAGCAGAAGAGTTACTTGCAGAATGTTATGGGAGTAAAAAAAGTTATTTT
>CM001047.1:2817076-2817295 GCA_000183865.1 Listeria marthii FSL S4-120 | reverse complement strand
ATCAACACATCAACAAAAAAGCCACTAGAATTGTTGGAATATCTAGAAGCATATGGGCCAAGTTATCAATATGCTTCTAATTACATAGATGAAATTCTCCAGAAGCATTTATATTTGGATATAGTAATGAATGTAATTCCGGGTGCTATCACTTTTATCACTCTTGCAGTTTTAGTAATCTTTGTTTTTGGCAGCAAACCATATATTGCAAAAATGGCT
>CM001047.1:2816652-2816976 GCA_000183865.1 Listeria marthii FSL S4-120 | reverse complement strand
ATTGGCTGATTTTTTCTTTTTGAGCGTTTAAATCTACTTTTGGCGCTTTGGGTACTACTAGTAAAATCAAAAATCCAATCAAAATTACTGCAATCCCAATCCAATAATATGTATTACGCCAACCTACTGTTAGTAATAGTTGCGCGATTAAAAGTGGACCAATAAAGGCCGCAAAGCCAGAGGACGCTAGCATTGCCGATTGCGCAAAACCTCGCTTATTTAAAGGGATATGCAGAGAAATATAGTTGCTGACAGATGGCGGATAACCCGCATGTCCGAGCGCCCCAGACAAGAAACGAATCACAACCAAAAACAACAAGGAAT
>CM001047.1:2816008-2816552 GCA_000183865.1 Listeria marthii FSL S4-120 | reverse complement strand
TGATCGCTCAAGCAATTTTAGAAAGCGCCTATGGAACGAGCGAATTAGGCTCAGCTCCCAACTACAACCTTTTCGGAATCAAAGGAGCATACAACGGCCAATCTTACACAAAACAAACCCTAGAAGATGACGGCAAAGGAAATTACTACACAATCACAGCTAAATTCAGAAAATATCCTTCTTACCATCAATCACTAGAAGATTATGCCAAAGTTATTCGCAGTGGCCCAAGTTGGAACCCAAGCTACTACTCAAAAGCTTGGAAAAGCAACACAACTTCCTACAAAGACGCAACCAAAGCTTTAACAGGAACGTACGCAACCGACACGGCTTATGCAACTAAATTAAATGATTTAATCAGCCGATATAACTTAACACAATACGACAACGGCAAAACGACTGGCGGCAATTCCGGAAACACTGGTAACACAGGAAATACTGGCAATACCGGAAACACAAACAACACAAACGCCAAAATGTACACAGTCGTAAAAGGCGATTCCCTTTGGAGAATCGCTAACAACAATAAAGTAACCATCGCTAA
>CM001047.1:2815770-2815908 GCA_000183865.1 Listeria marthii FSL S4-120 | reverse complement strand
TGCAAGATTTAAAACAAAAAGAAACAGCTAGAAGCATCCCAAAACTATCACGAAATCGAAGCGGGACGGATTGTTAAACCAGGAAAACGCCTAAATAATAAAGAAGCCAGCGCCTTTAAAGCCGGAAAAGGCACACAA
>CM001047.1:2815416-2815670 GCA_000183865.1 Listeria marthii FSL S4-120 | reverse complement strand
TGTTCATTAATGTTGATTTCCCAGAGCCAGATGGTCCGATAATCGCCAAAAATTCGCCTTGTTTGATTTGAAGGGATACGTTATCTAATGCTTTGACAGTATTTTCTCCCATTTGATAGGATTTTGAAATGTTGAATAGTTGGATCATGTTGTTTTCGCCTCCATCTAAGGAATAATCACAAGTTGCCCTGCAGTAAGTCCTTTTACTACTTGGATAGATTTGGTATTATGTTTGCCCGTTTCAATCCAAACTT
>CM001047.1:2815165-2815316 GCA_000183865.1 Listeria marthii FSL S4-120 | reverse complement strand
ATGTAGAAAATCTGCCTAATTTAGTATCAATAAATATAGAGCAAAATTTAACACTAACTTCCATAAATATCCAAGATCAACCTCAATTGGTAGATGTAAAGACTTCTGATAAGCCGGGATTATCCAAGTTAACAACGGTGATTGCTAAAAA
>CM001047.1:2814954-2815065 GCA_000183865.1 Listeria marthii FSL S4-120 | reverse complement strand
ACTTTTAGCAACAACAAAAGCAGCTTCATAATTGGGAGAACTTGAAATTATTTCTGGAAGTGAATCTGGGGATAAAGGTACAGTTACGAAAGCAAAAGATTATACGATTGG
>CM001047.1:2813770-2814854 GCA_000183865.1 Listeria marthii FSL S4-120 | reverse complement strand
TAAGCCGAGGCCGATAGGCGTAGGCGATGGACAACAGGTAGAGATTCCTGTACCAGTGCTAATTGTTTAACCGATGGGGTGACACAGAAGGATAGGGAATCGCACGAATGGAAATGTGCGTCCAAGCAGTGAGTGTGAGAAGTAGGCAAATCCGCTTCTCGCGAAGCATGAGCTGTGATGGGGAAGGAAATTAAGTACGGAAGTTCCTGATTTCACGCTGTCAAGAAAAGCCTCTAGGAAGAGTAGTACTGCCCGTACCGCAAACCGACACAGGTAGATGAGGAGAGAATCCTAAGGTGAGCGAGAGAACTCTCGTTAAGGAACTCGGCAAAATGACCCCGTAACTTCGGGAGAAGGGGTGCTCTATTAGGGTGCAAGCCCGAGAGAGCCGCAGTGAATAGGCCCAGGCGACTGTTTAGCAAAAACACAGGTCTCTGCAAAACCGTAAGGTGACGTATAGGGGCTGACGCCTGCCCGGTGCTGGAAGGTTAAGAGGAGTGCTTAGCTTCGGCGAAGGTACGAATTGAAGCCCCAGTAAACGGCGGCCGTAACTATAACGGTCCTAAGGTAGCGAAATTCCTTGTCGGGTAAGTTCCGACCCGCACGAAAGGCGCAACGATCTGGGCACTGTCTCAACGAGAGACTCGGTGAAATTATAGTACCTGTGAAGATGCAGGTTACCCGCGACAGGACGGAAAGACCCCGTGGAGCTTTACTGCAACCTGATATGGAATGTTTGTACCGCTTGTACAGGATAGGTAGGAGCCGAAGAGACGTGTGCGCTAGCATACGAGGAGGCAATGGTGGGATACTACCCTGGCTGTATGACCATTCTAACCCGCCACGCTTAGCGCGTGGGGAGACAGTGTCAGGTGGGCAGTTTGACTGGGGCGGTCGCCTCCTAAAGAGTAACGGAGGCGCCCAAAGGTTCCCTCAGAATGGATGGAAATCATTCGCAGAGTGTAAAGGCACAAGGGAGCTTGACTGCGAGACTGACAAGTCGAGCAGGGACGAAAGTCGGGCTTAGTGATCCGGTGGTTCCGCATGGAAGGGCCATCGCTCAACGGATAAAAGCTACCCCGGG
>CM001047.1:2813548-2813670 GCA_000183865.1 Listeria marthii FSL S4-120 | reverse complement strand
TCGTATGTTTTTGTTTCTACTTTCCCTCCACAAGCTACTAACATCACTGCCATAACCATTACAAATAAAGCCATTGTTCCCTTTTTAAGTAATTTCACCGTTGTTTCCTCCTCTTTTTTACT
>CM001047.1:2813331-2813448 GCA_000183865.1 Listeria marthii FSL S4-120 | reverse complement strand
GTGGTGCTAATTTTTCTGCATTTTTTGTATTGAATGGTGCAGTCCATACGTTGTCAGTTACTGATTTACTTACTGTCGCATAGCCGTCGTAAGCAGTTTGTTCTGTAATGCGGTCAT
>CM001047.1:2812897-2813231 GCA_000183865.1 Listeria marthii FSL S4-120 | reverse complement strand
TAGAGAAATAGAAATAATGAAATTAGTAGGTGCGACCAACTGGTTCATACGCTGGCCTTTCGTTTTAGAAGGAGCTTGGCTAGGATTAATTGGCTCGATTGTACCAGTTGTGTTAACATTCATAGGTTATGTGAATATTTACAACTTAATCAATCCGAAGTTAGTGACTAGCTCACTATCACTTCTACCACCAACACCATTTGCCTATCAAATTAGTGGCTTGATTATTGCAATCGGCGTACTAATCGGGATTTGGGGAAGCGTAATATCTATCCGCAGATTCTTGAAAGTCTAACAAAGAAAATTACTTAAATCGAAATAAAAATAATCTAAA
>CM001047.1:2812654-2812797 GCA_000183865.1 Listeria marthii FSL S4-120 | reverse complement strand
TTGACGGAGGATTTGAGTGGATTAGATAAGAAGGATGATTTGACGAAATTGCCGAGTGAGTTGGACGCGGTTATTGATCATATTCATGAGTATACGGAAGCTTCTGGGATTGAGGCGTTGCCGAGACCTTGGTTGCCGCCTCT
>CM001047.1:2812376-2812554 GCA_000183865.1 Listeria marthii FSL S4-120 | reverse complement strand
CAGATAAAATAAAGCTAGTTTTCCCAGCAGAGTTAAGCATACTCGGCTCATTTAATGTATAAGCCATCGAAGTATAACTCGTGCGAGAATTCGGCTTAGCTGTTTCTACAAGATTACACCAGAAACAATAATCACGTTCTTGAGCGATTTGGGCATCATAAAAAGCTTTATCTTGTGT
>CM001047.1:2812166-2812276 GCA_000183865.1 Listeria marthii FSL S4-120 | reverse complement strand
AAACTTATACGCGTAGGCGATAATGTCTTAGCAGGCAGTAAAAACGCCGCAAAACTAGCCAAAGGAACCATTGATAACGGCATCCAAGCAGGGAAACAAGCGATGGATCT
>CM001047.1:2807567-2812066 GCA_000183865.1 Listeria marthii FSL S4-120 | reverse complement strand
ATTATTGAAAAACAAGAAATTTTGGATAGTCTTGGTAATGCTTTTAGTATTAATTGTAGTACTTTTATTAGTACTTCAAAAATGTGCGCATGATGAAAAAGAGACGAAACCATTAGAAGTGGAACAAGATTTCAAGCGGAATTACGCGAAATGGTCGGATTTGAAATTGAATGGAGACATTTGTAATCCAGTTTATTTAGCGGAGTTGCGGGAGATGGAGAAGGATTTTCAAACTATTTATACAGATGCCAAAAAGCCAAAAGTATGGGATGGTTTATCCAAAAAAGATCAGGCGATTTATACTGCTTATGGTGATGTAGGGTCAGAGCTGAAAACGATGAATGATGCAATTGAGGCGCAGGAATATGAAAAAGCGCAGCAAGTTCTGACAAAGATTTTAGAGATAGAAAAAGGTGTAAAGCAATAAACTGAGACAGAAAAGGGAGACAGAGACTACATATGAAAAAGGGCATAAAGATTTTATTGGTTACATTACTTTTATTTCCGATGCTGCCATGGCAATTTGTGCAAGGTGCGGTGAACACGGAAAGTGAGTTTGGAAATTATTATGGAAAAGAATTAGCCTCACAAGATAAGGTGACTGTGGCAGACTTAAATGACGATGCGCAGAAGCAGTTAAAGGATGAGAATCCGCCAAAAGATACAACGCTTGATGAGGATTTAAGTGATAAAAACGCAGATGCGGTTCGTTTGTTTGAAGCAGAGACGCCGAATGTGACAGAAACTTTGGCAGAAGATGCATCAACTGCTGGAATGGAAGAGGTAGTTGCGGAACGGACGGAGAATACGAAGACCTTTGTAAATAAGGAAACTGGTGAAGGAGAAACGTATTATTTTACGGAACCGGTGCATTTTAAGAACGATGATGGCAAGTGGGAGGATTTTGATGCCACGTTAGTGAAAGATGGCGAAAAAACATGGGCGGCAAATGAGACGGCTCGAGAAATTACGACGCCAAAAGTGGTTACAGAAGACGCGATGCCAACGCTTAGCTTAGACGGCGCAAATGTGGCAGTTCGTCCTAGTGGCGATACTGATTTGGCGCAGGTTGTAGCGAAGGATAACCGAATTATGTATGCGAGTGAAGATGCTAAAACAGAGCCGTTTACGCTAGAGGCGGACAGTTTTGGAATGGAGCTCGGGCAGTATGTGAAAGCGGGAGACGATTCGGAGCAGCAAGTTACATTTGATTTGACGGTTCCTGCTGATGTGACCTTGAAAGACGATGAAAAACGTGCGGCGACATTGATTTACCGCGGGGAAGATTTGATTGGTGCGATTCCAAGCCCAGTTTTAGAAGATGAAACGGGGTCTGTAATTGATACGTTAACCGCGAAAACGGAGAAAACGGAAACCGGCTATCAATTGCAAGTCGCAAAGCTCAGTACGAAAAAAGTGACGGGTAATTTAGCTAAAGTCGCTGTTTCATTTGTGAGTACAAAAATTACAAATGGAATTCAGGCCACTAGTTTGCGTCAGTACCGAGACGATGTGGCGTATTCTTTCCAGCCGTACATGTATATCGGCTATGATGATGGGAATAACTCTGGAACGGAGGGGGCAGCCCATTTTATCACGTATGGTGTGGTGAAAGTACCTGATAGTGAAATTAAGAAAATTGGCACAAACCGTGAAATCGAATCGGCGGAGTTGTCGCTTTTTAGAAGAGGAACGCAAGGCTTCTGGGGAGACCGTGCAAAAGATAGTAAAGGAAACGTTGTGAAGCGTTTATTTGAAGTGCATGGAATTACAAAAGACGTTGGGAATATTGATGATTTAACATATGGTAAATTTAAAAGTCTTGGTTTTCCGTATGGTCCACCTGCAAACGTAGACGGTAAAGAGACGTATATTGGGAAAATTGATGATGCGAATCGACGTATTTCCTTTGATATTACAAACGTTGCGAAGGATTGGGTGAATGGTGGTAAAAACAACGGCGTGATTGTAAAAACGGCAAAAGTGAATTCCTTTGAAATGCCATATTCGCAAGCTGATATATTTGCTGCGCCTAAATCTGGTGTTACGAGCGAGTCGCCATATGTGGTATTTAAGCACCGCGAGCGTCCACCGATTGATGCGGATATGCCACTCAAAGATACGAAGCTCTATTTGCGTCCGTTTGTAAGCGCGAATAATGATGGAAAACTTGATTTTACAGCACTTGGAATGGATGGCGTTGGTCGTCCCGATGCAAAGATTAATTATAAAATTATTGATACATCAGATAATAAAAAGGTGACATTTAGCGGGACAGATCCGTCGATTGGTCGAGATTATTTATTCCCGAATTATCCGAAATTGAGTAATGAAACGCAGGAATACCGCGAGTTGATGAGTAACTGGCAGACAAACACACTACTTTTAAAAAGTGCTTTGAAAGAGAATCATTTGTATCAAGTGGAAGCGGAAATTAAGGATGGAAATGAATCGGTAAGTAAGAAATATGATACGTTCCAGATTTACAAGGTGACAGGGCTAGACTCGTTGCCGCGCTTGCTGAAATTTTACGGGATTGCTAATAAGCGGTCGCAGTTTATGCTGGATAATAATATGAAGGATGAATTGCTCGTTCAAGGGAATGTAGTGTTTATTCGGAATCCGCAAAAAAATGCGGGTAAAGCCTATCAGTCGGGAAATTACGATACGGCAGATAAGATGCGACTAGATGCGCTAGCTATAGGGCGCGGCAAGCATTGTACATTTGGCTATGAGCCGATTAATTTTGATAGTGGGAACTTGCTTTATAATATGGAAGATGCGAAATGGTTTGATTTCGATGAGCAACAGACGATTACGCGGACATATAACTCGATGGCTCAAGGCAAAGACAGCCCAATGGGACGAAACTGGACCTTTAATTTGACGGACCAGTTAGGTTTCTTAGAAGACGGTGCAGTGATGTTGGCGCGCTCAGATGGTGGGAGTGTGTTCTTTGAGAAGCAGTCAGACGGAACTTTTGAGATAGAGGAAGATGAGCCACTTGAGCTTTCGAAAAAAGTGAACAAGGCTGGCGCGCGTGAATTTGAGGTTGTGGATTTAGAAACAGGAAACATCTCCCTTTTTGCTGCGAATGGTCAACTTTTAAAAGTGATAAGTAAGGCTGGGAATGTAACGAATTATACGTATAACGCTGATGGTGAACTGGTGAAAATGGTCACTGGCTCTGGAAAAGTGTTGCAGTACGCCTGGGATGCGGATGGACACTTGAAGGAGATTGTATTACCTGATGGCGGGAAATTGGCTTATTCATATGACGAAGATGGAAACCTGACGAAAGTGGTGGATCAAACTGGGAAAGCAATTACCTACCAGTATGATTCAGAACACCATATGACATCATATAAAGATAACGATGGGAATTTATTAATTAAGAATACATTTGACGCGGATGGTCGTGTAACGGAGCAGACAGACGGAGAAGGCAATACTGCTACGTTGAAATATGAGTCTGGAAAAACAACGACAACCGATTTCAATGGCAATAAGAAAGTAGTTTATTTTAATGAACGCTTGCAAACGACAAAGATTGAGTATGCTGATGATACGACGACAGAAAATAAATATAACGACAAGCATCAATTAGTCGCTTCTGTAGATCAGCTGGGGAATACGACCACTTTTGAAAATGATGCAAATGGAAATCTGACGAAAACGGTATATCCAGACGGCACAACAGAAACGAACGAATTTGACGCGAAAAATCAATTGATCCGAAAAACAGATAGCCGTGGCGGTGTAACGAGCTACACATACGATTCCAAAGGCAATGTTGTGCAAATAACTGCGCCAAACGGAGGCGTACAAAAATTTACGCATAATGAAGACGGTCAAGTAGTTTCAGAAACAGATGCGAATGGCGCGGTAACAAAGACCGCCTATGATGCAAAAGGAAACCCGACAAAAGTAACAGATGGTCGTGGCAACGAAACAACCTATGCCTATGATAGTTTGTCGATGTTGAGTAGTATTACAGATGCAAATGGTAAGTCAGAGAAATATGAACGTAATGCACGCGGTGAGCTAGTGCGCGAGTGGAACGCGAATGGCGCAGCGATGACTTATGCCTATGATACAAACGGCAATAAGATAAGCGAAACTGATTTGAATGGCAACAGCACTACTTTTGAATATGATGCTTTTGACCGTGTGATTAAGGAAACGAATCCGCTTGGTGGCGTGACAAAATACAAATATGACGGCAATGGCAATAAAATTAGTGAAACCGATCCACTCGGAAACACAGAGAAATTTAGTTATGATGCGCTAAACCGACGGATAAAAGTGACTGCTGCGGATGGTGCGGATATTACCTATCACTATGATGCGCTTGGTCAAAAATTATCCGAAGAAACCGAAGATGGTCAAAAAACAAGCTATCAATATGATGCAAAATCAGGCTATAAAACAAAAGAAATAGACCCACTCGGAAACGAGACAAATTATGCCTATGATGCAGATGGCAATGTCACGAAAAT
>CM001047.1:2807340-2807467 GCA_000183865.1 Listeria marthii FSL S4-120 | reverse complement strand
CTTCAGTTGCTTGTATGTTTTTGCTGGTGTACATCGTTTTTCTAACCCAGCGCAAACTTTTCAAGATAGTTTCATAATAACTAACGGCTGCTTCGGCTTTTTCCCGCAGTCCAGAAAGTTTTCCAAG
>CM001047.1:2807115-2807240 GCA_000183865.1 Listeria marthii FSL S4-120 | reverse complement strand
TAAACTTTAGCGTTTGTGCTCGTACCTGTGCTTGGTTTGGATGTATTTGTGTTTGTATTCGGTTTAGATGTGTTCGTATTTGTATTCGTGTTTGTTGTAGTAGACCCAGCGCTTACTTTAAGTTT
>CM001047.1:2806908-2807015 GCA_000183865.1 Listeria marthii FSL S4-120 | reverse complement strand
TAAACACAACCGAAAAACATGGCAACTTGGGTATTAATGTCTCCAGGCGGGGCGCAACCAGTAAATAAAGAAGTAGTAGAACAAGAAGCTTACAAAGAAAATGAAGT
>CM001047.1:2806693-2806808 GCA_000183865.1 Listeria marthii FSL S4-120 | reverse complement strand
ACCGAATAATCTTCACTAATACGTCTCCGTACATCACGCTGATCTAGGAAAATACCCGTCATCCAACCATCATCTAAGTAAGTGGCGTAGTTAATACCATTTTCTTTAATAATAA
>CM001047.1:2806361-2806593 GCA_000183865.1 Listeria marthii FSL S4-120 | reverse complement strand
GGAATGAAGAGACATTTGGTATGGATGAACATACATGGTTACTCTATGTTGGTGCTTATAATAACTTACTGAATGAAGAGCAAATCGTATATGAAGAATCTATTAGTACTCCGCTTCCTGGAAAAACGAAATTATCTCGTAACCAAAGAATTGACGCAGCGCATATTTTAAGTTTAATCGATTCGAAAGTTGATTCAAGTGGAGCAATGCAGTTTGCTGATAAAGAAACCTT
>CM001047.1:2805727-2805844 GCA_000183865.1 Listeria marthii FSL S4-120 | reverse complement strand
TCTAGAGTCAAAATATGAAAAAAACGTGAATAAATCTAGAAATAAAGTAGATATTTAATTTTTGGAAAGAACGTTTTGGCATGAAAGCTTCACCGCGAACTTCAATGGAATAATCTT
>CM001047.1:2805493-2805627 GCA_000183865.1 Listeria marthii FSL S4-120 | reverse complement strand
GATAGCCAAGCAACCGTCGAAGGAGAACTTTGGTATCGCGTACGAACAAGCACCACTTTTATTGGCTGGACGAAAGCTTCCAACTTAACTGCCACGTCTCCATTTGATCCAATCGAGTATGATAAAGGCGTAAC
>CM001047.1:2805279-2805393 GCA_000183865.1 Listeria marthii FSL S4-120 | reverse complement strand
CGCCGGCTTTCATAAAAAATTAATTTGTAAGCGTTTTAATTTAATAGCATTTGGGAAAATGATTCAAGCGTTTGTCTAAGTGAATTATGTGCACTTGAAGGAGCCGTACAAGGT
>CM001047.1:2805066-2805179 GCA_000183865.1 Listeria marthii FSL S4-120 | reverse complement strand
GATAAAGGCGTAACTGCTTATGCGAGAGTGAAAACTGCTCCAGGTAATGCCGTTTGGACGAAACCTTATAAAACAGAAGGCGCTAATTTAGTTAATCAACTTTCTGTCTATGC
>CM001047.1:2804791-2804966 GCA_000183865.1 Listeria marthii FSL S4-120 | reverse complement strand
AATTCCCATAAATGCTTGGCGTAACAAGAATGTGCCGAAAACGCTGAATAGCGCTGGTACAATCAGTCCTGCATAAGAATCTAACCAGCCGAATTGTTTCATCAGGATAAATTGTGGAATCATCGTAACCTGAGCTGGCACCATCATAGTCGCCAAGTAAAGTAAAAATAATTTA
>CM001047.1:2804487-2804691 GCA_000183865.1 Listeria marthii FSL S4-120 | reverse complement strand
TCAATTGCTTCTAGTACTTTTTTGCGTGATTCTTCGGAGATGTTGGCTTGGTTATTTAGTACTCTGGATACCGTTGATTTTGAAACTCCCGCGTGTTTTGCTATGTCGTATATGGTCGATGCCAAGGTAATCTTCCTTTCTCTCTATTGTTTCCGGTATCGGTTCCGGTCATTATCATCCATGTTTATATTACTCAATTTTTTG
>CM001047.1:2804267-2804387 GCA_000183865.1 Listeria marthii FSL S4-120 | reverse complement strand
TGTTTATATTACTCAATTTTTTGCTAAATGTCCAACTAGATGGTGCGCATGCATGAAAACTCACTCTTACCAACATGTTAGAAAAAACATTTAAAATTGTGTTTGACAGAAAGCGCTTTC
>CM001047.1:2803371-2804167 GCA_000183865.1 Listeria marthii FSL S4-120 | reverse complement strand
GTAAATGATGACGAATTTAAGAAAACGACTTTCGCGGTTATATAGCGAAGATGTAGTGGAAAGTTTGGCAGCAAGAATCGAAGCACGGGTACAGCAAACGCAACAACGAAAGTTAACACGAAAAGATAAGTGGGACGAGAAAGATATTGTTTTAATTACATATGGGGACCAGTTTAAAGAGGAATCCCAAAAAACGTTAACAACTTTTAAGAAAATGTATGATAGTTATTTAAAATCGACTTTTGAGGTAGTTCATTTCTTACCTTTTTATCCTTATTCGTCGGATGATGGGTTTTCGGTCATTGATTATAAAGCGGTGAATCCGGAGCTTGGTGATTGGACGGATATTAAGGAAATGGAGCGGTCGGCGCGGTTGATGTTTGATTTTGTTTGTAATCATATGTCGGCGAAAAGTGACTGGTTTAAGCGATATTTGGCGGGTGATGAGGAGTTTCAGAACTTCTTTGTGGAGATGGATCCAGAAACAGACCTTAGTTCGATAACGAGGCCGCGTGCGACACCGGTACTTACGCCATTTCAGTTTGAGTCAGGTAAAGTAGGGCATATTTGGACGACGTTTAGTGAGGATCAAATTGATTTGAATTTTGCTAGTCCGGAAGTGCTTTATAAGATGATTGATGTCTTGATGTTCTATTTAGAAGAAGGCGCGGAATATGTGCGACTTGATGCGGTTGGATTTATGTGGAAAGTGCCGGGAACGAGCTCGATTCACTTGGAAGAAACGCATGAAATCGTGAAATTATTTAGAGATTTAGTAGATATTGCAGCACCAGGG
>CM001047.1:2802923-2803271 GCA_000183865.1 Listeria marthii FSL S4-120 | reverse complement strand
ACAATCTTAGTAGATATTGCAGCACCAGGGACGATTATTATAACCGAAACCAATGTGCCGCATGTAGATAATATTAGTTACTTTGGAAATGGTGAAAAAGAAGCGCATATGGTTTATCAATTCCCGCTTCCGCCACTTGTGCTCCATGCGATACATCATGGCAATGCGGCGTTCCTCCGTAATTGGGCGAAACATTTAGAGCTACCAGAAGGCAAGCGCACATTCTTCAATTTCCTTGCTTCACATGACGGTATTGGGTTAAATCCAGTGCGCGGCATTATTCCAGAAGCTGAAATTTTGGCGCTAGTGGATGATTTGGAGAAAGAAGGAGCACTTGTTTCTTATAAA
>CM001047.1:2801208-2802823 GCA_000183865.1 Listeria marthii FSL S4-120 | reverse complement strand
AAGGAGCACTTGTTTCTTATAAACAAAATCCGGATGGTTCTAAGAGTCCTTATGAAATCAACGTGACGTATATGGATGCGCTAAGTAAACAAGCGGATACAGATGATTTGCGACTTGCAAGATTCCTTGTGGCTCATGCAGTACTGATGTCTATCCCAGGCGTTCCAGCCGTTTATGTTCAAAGTATTTTAGGAAGCCGCAATGATTATTTAGGCGTAGAAGCAACAAGTCACAATCGCTCTATTAATCGAAAAAAATACGACTTGGCGGAAATTACAGCTGAGTTGGAACAAGCTGGCTCCTTACGAAAAGAAACATATGATGCGCTAACGAAATTAATTAGCACACGAAAAGCGGAATCACTTTTCCATCCAGAAATCCCGATGGAAGTTTTAGAATCTACGGCGGAATTGTTTGTTGTTAAACGCGCATCCGACGCAGAATCGATTATATTGATTCATAATTTATCAGAAAAAGAAGTGAGTTATTCACTAGACAGCGGTGTTTATACAAATCTTTATACGGGCTCCACGCTAACTGGGAGCGATTCCATAAAGCTTAGTGGCTATGAATTCTGCTGGCTAAAAACCAAAAATTACAGGGAGGAACAAAAATGAAGAAAAAGAGTCTTGTATTACTTGTTGTTGTGTTGGTTCTAAGTGCGGTCTTAGCTGCATGTGGAGGAAAAGGTTCTAGTAGTGAGGAAGTAACAATCGAATTTATGCATTCATCCGTTGAAAAAGAACGTTTAGATGTGATTAATCAATTAATTGCTGATTTTGAAAAAGAAAATCCAACAATTAAAATCAAACAAATTCCAGTTGAGGAAGATGCTTTTAATACAAAAGTTGTAACACTTGCTCGTTCTGGTAAACTTCCAGCAGTTATGGAGGTAAGCCAAGATTTTGCCAAAGTAATGGATAAAGATCAGTTGATTGACCAAGCGGCAGTAAAAGAAGTTATCGACTCTGTTGGAGAAGATAAATACTACGAAGGTGCAACAAACTTAGTACGTTCTGAAGATGGTAAAAGTTTTATCGCAGCTCCATTAAGCGGTTGGGTTCAAGGTATTTGGTATAACAAAAAAGCGTTAGCCGATGCTGGTTTTGAAGAACCGAAAAATTGGGCAGATATTGAAAAAGTAGCGAAAAAATTCACGAATAAAGCAGATAAAAAATACGGTATTGCTATTCCAACAGCAGAAAGCACGATGAGTGAGCAAGCATTCTCGCAATTTGCGCTTTCTAACAAAGCAAACGTTTTAGATGCAAAAGGTAATGTAACAATCGATACACCAGAAATGAAAGAAGCGCTTCAATACTACAAAGATTTATCAGCATATACTATGCCTGGTTCAAATGACGTAACAGAAATTAAAGATGCATTCATGAATGGAACTGTTCCAATGGCGATGTACTCTACGTATATCCTTCCATCCGTTTATGAAGAAGGCGATCCAAAAAACATCGGTTTCGCAATTCCAGAAGAAAAAGAAAAAGCAGTTTATGGAACAGTTTCTGGTTTAACTATTTCTGCAGGTCTTGATGATGAACAAAAGAAAGCAACGAAGAAATTTGTTGAATACTTGTCTCAACCGAAAAACATGGCAACTTGG
>CM001047.1:2798858-2801108 GCA_000183865.1 Listeria marthii FSL S4-120 | reverse complement strand
GAAGCTTACAAAGAAAATGAAGTAATTAAATCGTTTGGTGATCTTCCAAATGAAATCGCAGCATCGTTCAATGACATCCAAGTTTTCGGACTTGTTGACGGTAAAAACCTTACAAAAATGGGTGATATTACTAGCTCAGGCATCCTCGCGCAAATGGTTAATAACGTAACTGTTGGCGGTGGAGATGTATCAGCGGACTTAAAAGCTGCACAGAAAAAAGCCGAAGAAGGTAAATAATCAAATAGCGGGGAGTTGAGTCTCCCCGTCTTTTTTAACAGTTTAGCACGTCGCTTTTTGATTTAAGGAGGCATTATGAAAACAAAAGTATATAAAAGGTCCGACTTTAAGTTAGCAATGATTTTACTTGCACCAAGTTTTGTTTTATTAGCAGCACTTGTTTTATATCCAATGATTTCAAATATCCAGATTAGTTTTTTAGATATGCCTTTAAACCCGAATATTAAATCGGTTTTTATTGGCTTTCAAAACTATATAGATATTTTGAAGGATCCAGAGTTTTATAAATCACTTGGTCTTACGGTGGCTTATACAGGGCTGGTAGTAGTTGGAAGTACTGGGATGGGGCTACTTGTGGCGATATTCTTTAACCGCGAATTTCGTTTTAGAAGAACGGCTCGGTCGCTTATTATTTTGTCGTATGTAACACCATCTATTTCTCTTATTTTTGCATGGAAGTATATGTTTAATAATGGCTATGGCGTAATTAATTTTATGACAGTGGATGTGCTTCATATGTTCAAAGAAGCGCCACTATGGTTTGATAATCCAGTTTCTAGTTTCTTTTTAGTAACATTCTTTGCGATATGGCGTTATTTCCCGTATGCATTTATTTCGTTTTTGGCGATTTTGCAGACGGTCGATAAGTCGCTTTATGAGGCGGCTGATATGGACGGAGCGAACATTTGGGATAAATTCAAAATTGTTACTTTGCCAGCGATTATGCCGGTTCTTGCGACAGTTATTACGCTTCGTGCGATTTGGATGTTCTATATGTTCACCGATGTATACTTACTCACGAATAAAGTAAATATCCTTGGAGTTTATTTATATAAAACAGCATTCGCATTCAATGATTTAGGAAAAGCAGCAGCGATTTCTGTGATATTATTTGTCATTATTTTTGTTGTTATTATTTTTGCAAGAAAGCGGGTGGATTTGAATGGCGGTAAGTAGTAAAAAGTCAAAAAGAACGAAGAAAATCGCGTTTTATACGACGATGGTTGTGTTTTTATGTATGACGTTATTCCCATTTGCGATTATGTTAATGACTTCATTCAAGAGTAGTAAAGAAGCCATTTCCACGAATCCAACATTTTTCCCGAAAGAGTTCACGTTCCAGCATTATATCGATATTTTTAATCCAGATATTTTCCCATTTTTAACGTACTTTAAAAATAGCTTGGTTGTTTCGATTTTTGCGGCCGGAATTGCGGTTGTTTTGGGGATTTTAGGCGCTTATGCGTTGTCGAAATTACGCTTTAAAGGGCGAATGACGATTAATGCAAGTTTTTACACGGTTTATATGTTCTCAGGAATTTTACTAATCGTTCCGTTGTTCAAAATAATTTCGAGTTTGGGATTATATGATACGGAAACAGCTTTAATTATCACGATGGTTGTACAAACACTACCAACCGCGGTATTTATGCTAAAAAGTTATTTCGACACGATTCCAACTGATATTGAAGAAGCCGCAATGATGGACGGGCTGAATCGCTTCCAGATTATTTTACGAATTATCGTTCCGCTTGCGATTTCGGGTATTGTTTCCGTGTTCGTATATTGCTTCATGGTAGCTTGGAATGATTATCTGTTTGCTTCGATATTCCTATCTAGCTCAGAGAAATTCACGTTACCGATTGGCTTGAATACATTATTTAGTACACCAGATTATATTTGGGGTAGAATGATGGCGGCATCGCTTGTTACGGCGCTTCCAGTCGTTATTATGTACGCAATTTCAGAACGATTTATTAAAGGAAACTTAACTGATGGTGGAGTTAAAGGATAAGAAAGGAAGTAATTTAAAATGAAAAAATTAGTAGCGACAGCGCCTCGTGTGGCGGCATTAGTAGAATATAATGATCGTGAAGTTTTAGAAGATGAAGTAAAAATTAAAGTGCAATTCGCTTCTCCAAAACATGGTACAGAAGTAGTTGATTTTAGAGGAATTAGTCCTTTTATTGATGAAGAATTTTCACCAGAATGGAATCTATTTGTTTCACGTGA
>CM001047.1:2798555-2798727 GCA_000183865.1 Listeria marthii FSL S4-120 | reverse complement strand
CACGTGAAACAAATAGTGCGCGAGGCATTGTATTTGGCGAGTTTCAGCTAGGTAACATGGTCGTTGGTGAAGTTGTGGAACGCGGGAGCAAAGTGACGGAATATGCGCTTGGAGACATCGTTTGTTCTTACGGACCGATTATGGAAACAGTTATTGCAAAAGCTGTTGATAA
>CM001047.1:2797441-2798455 GCA_000183865.1 Listeria marthii FSL S4-120 | reverse complement strand
GGAAACAGTTATTGCAAAAGCTGTTGATAATTATAAATTACGTAAATTGCCAAAAGGTGCTAATTGGAAAAATGCAGTTTGCTATGACCCGGCTCAATTTGCAATGAGTGGCGTGCGAGATGCACATGTTCGTGCGGGTGATTACGTTGTTGTTGTCGGACTTGGTGCGATTGGTCAAATTGCGATTCAACTAGCGAAAAAAGCTGGCGCAAGTGTTGTTATTGGGGTCGATCCACTTAGTCATCGTCGTGAAATCGCTGAAAAACACGGTGCAGATGCTACGTTTGATCCGATTACTACAGATGTTGGCTTAGAAGTGAAACGTCTTACTGGTAAACTTGGTGCGGATTCAATTATTGAAACAAGCGGGAATGCGGCGGCGCTTCAAGCTGCATTGCGCGGAATTGCATACGGAGGCACAATTTCTTACGTAGCATTCGCGAAACCTTTCCCAGAAGGATTTAACCTTGGGCGGGAAGCTCATTTCAACAACGCGAAAATCGTCTTTTCACGTGCGGCTAGTGAACCAAATCCGGATTATCCGCGTTGGGATCGTAAGCGTATCGAGGAAACTTGTTGGGAATTACTGATGAATGGCTACTTAGATTGTTCGGATATTATTGATCCAGTCGTTCCATTTGCTGATTCTGCTGAGAGTTACATGAAATATGTCGACCAACAACCTGATTTAAGTATTAAAATGGGGATTACCCTTTAAGGAGCGATAATAATGAAATTAGGCACACAAAACCAAGCATTTTTCCCAGAAAATATAGAAGAAAAATTTGCTTATGTAAAAGAAATGGGCTTTGAAGGTTTTGAAATTGATGGTAAATTGCTTGTTGAAAATTTGGATGAAGTGAAGAAAGCTATCGAAAAAACTGGGCTACCTGTTAGTACTGCATGTGGTGGTTATGATGGCTGGATTGGTGACTTCATTGAAGAGCGCAGACTGAACGGTTTGGAAGAAATTAAGGCGATTTTAGAAGCTTTAGCAGAAGTTGGCGGGCAAGG
>CM001047.1:2796943-2797341 GCA_000183865.1 Listeria marthii FSL S4-120 | reverse complement strand
AGAAGCTTTAGCAGAAGTTGGCGGGCAAGGGATTGTTGTTCCAGCGGCATGGGGAATGTTCACGTACCGCCTTCCACCAATGGCTTCACCGCGTAGCCAAGCCGGAGATTTCAAAGCTGTGAGCGAGTCGTTAGTTTACTTGGATAAAATTGCTGGTGAGACTGGCACGAAAGTTTATCTTGAGCCGCTTAACAGATACCAAGATCACATGATTAATTTGCTGGGTGATGCGCAGAAATATATTGATGAAAATAATCTCAAAAATGTAGAAATTATCGCTGACTTTTATCATATGAATATTGAAGAAGATAGCATTCCAGCTGCACTTGAGACGTACAAAGCTTCGATTGGTCATATTCATGTTGCTGATAATCATCGCTATCAACCAGGAAGCGGCA
>CM001047.1:2793228-2796843 GCA_000183865.1 Listeria marthii FSL S4-120 | reverse complement strand
TCGCTATCAACCAGGAAGCGGCAGCCTTGATTTTAAAACAAGTTTTGATCAACTGAAAAAGAATGGTTACAACGGATTTTTAACTTTTGAATGTCGTGTTCGCAGTGAAAATCCTGAACAAGCTTATAAAGATGCATTAGCACATTTAAAAAGCTGTTTAATTTAAAATAGAAAATCCGTCCCATTCAAAGCGGACGGATTTTTCTAAAAGGAGTTTCGGATATGAAAAAAAGAGTTGCGATTATCGGTGCGGGACAAGTCGCTGAGAAGGTCCACGCTGCGTATTATAAGACAAGAAATGAACTGGAACTTGTAGCTGTTTGCGATCCGAGTATGGAACGTGGCGAAGAGTTTCGCGTGAACAATGGTTTTGAGAAGCATTATGCTACGGCAGAAGAGATGTTTGCGACCGAGAAAATCGATATTGTGAGCATTTGTACGCCCAATCGGTTCCACTTTGACAATGTGATGCTGTCGCTGTCGCATGGTGCGGCCGTTATGTGTGAAAAGCCACCCGCTATGAGTGCGGCGGAAGCAAAAGCGATGTGGGAACTGGCTGAGGAAAAGGGTGCGATTTTGGCATATGATTTCCACCATCGTTTTTCTAGTGAAGCACAGTTTTTAAAAGGAAATTCGGCACTTTTAGGTGAGATTTATTGTGTGAAGGCTACTGCGCTTCGTCGTTCTGGCGTCCCGGGTTGGGGTACTTTTACGAATAAAGAAATGCAAGGCGGCGGTCCGCTGATTGATATGGGGATTCATATGCTTGACGCGGCTATGTTCGTTCTTGGTTTTCCAAAAGTGAAGAAAGTAACTGCGAAAAGTTTCCAAAAAATCGGTACGAAGAAAAGTGCTGGGACGTTTGGTTCATGGGATCCGGAAAAATATACCGTAGAAGATTCTTTATTTGGATTTATTGAATTGGAAAATGGCGGATTGATTGAGCTGGATACTTCTTTTGCGCTACATATTAAACCGGAAAATATGCTAAATGTCGATTTTTTCGGTGATTTAGCAGGTGGAAGTTTATATCCGGCTGAAATTTATACTGATAATGCGGGTGAATTTCAATTGTTGGAGAGTCTTGGTCAACTGGATGAAAATAAACACGAAAATAGTATGAAAGTCTTTGTTGATAGCGTTCTTGGTGATGGAAAAGTGGAGTTAGCTGGGGCAGAACAAGGTTATATCATCCAACAAATCGTTGAAAGCTTGTACGAATCAGCAGAAAAAGGTGAGAGTGTTTCTTTATGAGGAAAATAATCGAGAAGGAATTTGCATTAAATTATCTAAATAAATATGGTAGCCAAATGACTGTGGGCAACGGTTATTTGGGCGTGCGAGGTGCTCTTGAAGAAGAGTATCCGGAGCAAGTTCGCGGTATGTATGTGGCGGGAATCTACAATCGTCCGAGCGGTTCGATGAGTTCAGAGCTAGTGAATTTGCCGGATGTGACGCGATTCCAAGTGACGCTTGATGGCGAAGTTTTTTCGATGCAAGCGGGGAAAGTCCATACATACGAACGTTTTTTAGATATGGACACGGGAGAATTAGTTCGCAAAATTACGTGGGAAAGTAGCGCGGGCAAAAAATATCAACTAAATTTTCACCGATTTGTTTCAAAAGCTGTAAAACATATTATCGCGGCTAAAGTGGAGATCACACCTTTAAGCGACGATATGAAAGTGAAAGTAAAGACGGGGATTGACGCGCAACAAACTAATTTTGGAACGCAGCAGCTGGCAGAGTCGGGTTTGCGGATTTTCGATGAGGAATTGATGGTCGGCGAATACGAAACAATCGAGAGCAAACAGCGAATTACAGTAGCGACAAAAGTGAATGAAAAAGGGATTTTCACTGCGAAAAATCGGCAATTGATGACCGAAGTGGAGCAAGAAGTCGCTGTAAACGAAGTGTTTGTTTTGGAAAAAATAAGTGTTGTTAAAACTTCGCTAGATGAAGTGGACGCGGAATTTCCAAAAGCAAGCTACGCCGAACTAAAATCAGCATCGGAAACTATGTGGACTGATTTTTGGGAGCATGCGGGTGTTCGCGTCGAGAGCACGGATGATTTCGATCAATTTGCACTGGATTTTGCGTGCTATCATTTAGAAATTATGACGCCGAAAGATGATTTTCGCTGTAGTGTTGGTGCGAAAGGGCTGACTGGGGAAGGTTACAAAGGGCATGTTTTTTGGGATACAGAAATTTTCATTATGCCATTTTTCCTTTATAATCAGCCGGGAATTGCCAAACAATTGCTGCAATATCGTTATCTTCATTTGAAAGAAGCGAAAGAAAAAGCAGTGAAAAACGGCTACAATGGGGCACTTTATCCGTGGGAAAGTGCATTTTCTGGAGAAGAAGAAACGCCAGAATTTGCAGCAATTAACATTCGGACTGGTACACGTCAAAAGGTAGCTTCTGCAATTTCGGAGCATCATTTAGTGGCGGATATTGCTTATGCGGTTTGTGAGTATGAAGCGGCAACGGGAGATGCGCAGTTCATGGCTGATTGTGGCGCGGAACTACTTCTCGAAACAGCTGAATTTTGGATGAGCCGTGCAACTAAGCGTAATGGTCGCTTGGAAATCCTTGATGTGATTGGACCGGACGAGTACACGGAGCATATCGATAATAATACTTACACGAATTACATGGCGCACTACAATGTCAAAAAGGCGCTTGAATGGAATAAAGATAATGAATCTTTCACGGTACGAGCGGAAAAATTCCTTAATAACTTATATTTACCTGTCACAAACGAAGCAGGCTTAATCCCACAAGATGATACTTTCTTGCAAAAAGACTGGATAAATTTAGATAAATATAAGGCGGCACAAGGCACGCAAGGAATTTTGCTAGATTATTCACGTCAAGAAGTAAACGAATTACAAATTTTAAAACAAGCGGATTTAGTGATGCTGTTTTATCTTTTCCCTAAGATGTTTGCACCGGAAATCGTGAAGAAAAACCTGGACTATTATGAAAAACGAACGATTCATGATTCTTCTTTAAGTAAGGCAATCCATGCAATTGTGGAAAATCAAACTGGAAACCGTGCGCAAGCTTACCAATTTTTCCAAGAAGCGTGTTTAATTGATCTTGGAAGTGAGCCTCATTCATCAGATGATGGACTTCATGCGGCGTCGCTCGGGGCAATTTGGCTGGCGGTAGTTTTTGGATTTGCGGGTATTGATACTAGTGGTGAGTTGCTGGAAATTGCGCCAAACTTACCGGATGCGTGGCAATTTGTCGCGTTTGAATTTGTTTGGAAAGGTGAAACAATCTTAGTAGATATTGCAGCAAACAGATTGCAACTTTCAAAAAACACAAAAAGCGTGCTAGAATTAGTTATCTACGGAGAAAAACAACAATTAACGGATACATTAACCATTAATTTGGAACAGAAGGATGTGTCTTTATGAAAATTGTCATTGCACCGGATTCATTCAAAGAAAGTTTGACGGCGCATGAGGTGGCAGAGTATATTAAAGAGGGCTTTCAAGAAGTTTATCCAGATGCAGATTATCATTTGCTCCCTGTCAGCGATGGCGGGGAAGGTACGCTAGAGATTTTAAGTAATGCTTTAGGTGCAAAAAAAATGAAAATCGA
>CM001047.1:2792155-2793128 GCA_000183865.1 Listeria marthii FSL S4-120 | reverse complement strand
AGCACTTCAAATCAAAACCATTTGCGAAGATGCCGACTTAGTCATCGTTGGTGAAGGGAAAATGGACGGGCAAACCGCTCAAGGAAAAGCTCCTGTTGGCGTTGCAAAAGTAGTGCCGAAAGAAACACCGGTTTTTGCAATTTGTGGAAGTGTTGGTGAGGGCCTCGAAGCAGTTTATGAAGTCGGAATCAGCGCGGTATTTCCATCCATTGCCAAACCAGCAACTTTAGAAAATATACTTAAAGAAACACCAAATAATTTAAGAAGAACCGCGCGAAATGTGGCGGCAGTTTGGAGAGGAAGAGTAGAATGACAACAGCATTAAAAGGAGTAGTTTTCGATTTAGATGGTGTCATCACAGATACAGCGCATTATCATTACTTAGCTTGGAAAAAAACAGCAGAAAGCATCGGAATTGAGTTCGATGAAGCATTTAATGAGAATTTAAAAGGCGTGAGTAGAATTGACTCGCTACTGCTTATTTTGAAAAAAGACGGACGCGAAAACGACTTTACACAAGAGCAAATCGAAGCCCTTGCAGCTGATAAAAATGAGTTTTATGTGAGCTTACTGCAAGAAATTACGCCAGCTGATGTTTTGCCAGGAATTAAAGACCTTATTGTAGATCTTAAAAAGCAAAATCTTAAATGCGCAATTGCATCTGTTTCAAAAAATGCTCGTACAGTGTTGAGCGCGCTAGAAATGGAACAGGAATTTGATTATATTGTCGACGCTGCTAAAATCACTAAGTCAAAACCTGATCCAGAAATTTTTGTGGAAGCGTGTCGTGGTTTGGGCTTAGAAACGTCTGAAGTAGTCGGAGTTGAAGACGCTCAAGCTGGTATTGAAGCTATAAATGCAGCTGGAATTGTAAGTGTGGGCGTTGGTTCTGGACTGCGCGAGGCGGACATGACCCTGAAAAGTACCGGTTTGCTAGATTTACGTATTTTAGAGATATTACATAGCAAATAAA
>CM001047.1:2791943-2792055 GCA_000183865.1 Listeria marthii FSL S4-120 | reverse complement strand
GAGATATTAAATTAAAGGCGCAATTGCTGGTATTGTCAGTTGTGAAGAACTTAGAAGCAGATTTAAAAGTTTGGCAAAATAAAAATTCCGCGATACCAGTTAATGGTCGCGG
>CM001047.1:2791439-2791812 GCA_000183865.1 Listeria marthii FSL S4-120 | reverse complement strand
TGAAACAAAAGTGTCAAAAAATGAACAAAGAGCAAGATATATTGCTATTCTAAAACCCTTTACTTGACCACGATACAACTTTGGAATATTCTGAATGTGAGGTGGATATGTATGGCGATTATTTTTGCAAAAGAAGATGACTTGGAAGAGATTATTAGTAGCCATCCTAAAATATTACTTAATTTTTGGGCAGAGTGGTGTGCACCGTGCCGCTGTTTTTGGCCAACACTTGAGCAATTCTCTGAGATGGAAGAAGGTAATGTCCAAGTTGTAAAAATTAATGTAGATAAACAACGTGCATTAGCTCAACAGTTTGATGTAAAAGGAATACCCAATTCGCTTGTTCTTGTTGATGGAGAAATTAAAGGCGCAA
>CM001047.1:2790586-2791339 GCA_000183865.1 Listeria marthii FSL S4-120 | reverse complement strand
CGTGAAACATTTATTATTTGAAAACGCGGAAACGATCAGCGTCATCGATAAATTCTTTTTCACCAGCTTCTTGAACGATGTTACCAAACGGCATTTGTGCGCGTAGGTTCCAGCTAGCAGGAATATTCCATTCAGCTTTAACAGCGTCGTCAATTAGTGGGTTGTAATGTTGAAGAGAAGCGCCAATACCAGCGTTTGCAAGAGCAACCCATACAGAGTGTTGCGCAATACCTGAAGATTGTTCAGACCATACAGGGAAGTTATCTGCATATAAAGCAAAGTTTTCTTGTAAGCCTTCGATAACAGCAGTATCTTCAAAGAAAAGAACTGTTCCGTATCCAGCGCGGAAAGAACCAACTTTTTCTTCAGTAGCTGCAAAGTTTTCAGCAGGTACGATAGCGCGTAAAGTATCTTCTACGATATTCCAAAGTTTATCATGGTTTTCTCCTAAAAGAATCACAGCGCGAGAACTTTGAGAGTTGAATGAAGATGGGCTATATTTAACAGCGTCTTTAATGATTTCTTCAATTTTGGAATCCTCTAGGGAAACGTTTTTATCTAGTGCATAAATGGAACGACGAACTTTAATAGAATCTAAAAATGTATTAGTCATAATAATAAAACTCCTTTGTTAATGTTATTTACTTACATAAGTATAGCAACTATTCATTAATTTGCAAGCGTTTTTGTCGGAAAAAGATTATGTAAGCGCTAAACCAGTTCTGGCTCTTGCGAAAAAACTTTTTTAAAAAA
>CM001047.1:2788284-2790486 GCA_000183865.1 Listeria marthii FSL S4-120 | reverse complement strand
AAGAACGTTTGTTCGTATAATGTGGTTAAGAGGTGATAATTATGGTTACGGCAATTCAGAAGGAGCAAGTAAGGACAGCGAAGAATGCTGCTTTTTTAACGAGTCGGCCAGAAGTGGATTATTTAGAACGCGAGAGCTTCTTTATCACATTACAAGACGCCGTGAAGCGGGAATGGGTTGTTCGTTTAAATTATTTTCAAGAAGCAGATGTTTCTTCTTTACGTCTAGCATCCTTTGAATATCCTTCCGCATTCCTTGGGCTTGGAGAACTTGAAAAACAAGATTTAATGCCACTCGAAATAGATATGTTAACAGAAGAAGTTATTTTTAAGGATATAGTTGGGTATGAGTACGTTATTGAATTTAGAGATATTATAGATGTGGAATTATTGTAGGGGCAGTCGTTTATTCGGCTGCTTTTCTTGTCAAAGAGACAGTCTATATGTATAATGGTTGTTATGACAATTATTGTTACGACAATGGAAAAGGGGATAGTAATGCGCGGATATTATGATGAAATCTCATTTGATGTGAATACGACAGCGAAGAAAATGCATTTGTTTTTGCTGCGTTCGATTGCGAGTTATGATGTGACGCCTGAGCAGTGGTCTGTTTTAGAAGGGATTGAGGCGAACGAGCCAATTTCACAAAAAGAGATTGCGCTTTGGACGAAGAAGGACACGCCAACTGTGAACAGAATTGTAGATGTTTTGCTCAGGAAAGAGCTTATTGTACGGGAAATCAGTACCGAAGATAGACGGATTTCGCTGTTATCTTTAACGGAAAAAGGGCGAAAAGAGACGAATGAACTGCGAGATATCGTGGAAGCAAGTTGTGAAAAAATGTTTGCGGGAATTGCGCACGAGGATTTAGAGCAATTCACGGCTGTTTTAAAGAACATTTCTACTAATATAGAGTAAAGAGGGGTAAATTTTGGAAAATAAGACAAGACTTTGGACGAAGGACTACGTATTTTTATTATTAGGAAGTGTGCTTTTATATATTGGATTTATGGTGTTTATGCCGACGTTACCGGCCCGGATTATTGAACTTGGCGGGACACAAATGCAAGCGAGTTTGGCGGTAGGACTATTTTCGATTGTGGCTCTACTGATGCGAGCGATTGCGGGGAGTTGGAACGACAAATTTGGCCCGAAAGTATTAATTATTGTTGGGTTTTTGATTTTAATTTTAACGACGGTAAACTTTTATTGGTCGACTGCGGTTGCGGCCTTACTTATATTGCGGCTTTTTCACGGGGCTGGTTGGGGAATTGGGACGACTTCGATTGCGACTGGGGTTTCTAAATTAGTACCGCCGAGCAGAACTGGAGAAGGAATTGGATTTTACGGACTTACGACTGCGCTTGGAATGTCACTGGCGCCGATTATTGCAATTTTAATTATGAATTATTTTTCTTTCGATGTATTGGTGACATTTTCGCTAGTTTTGATGGTGTTTATTTTAATTTTAATGACACAGCTGAAAATTCCAAAATCGGAAAAAGTCGTACATCAAAAAATGAAATTATTCGAGAAAACGGCCTTACTTCCGGCTGGATTATGTTTATTAATGGCTGTTCCGCTTGGTGGAATTCAGACATTTATGATGGTATATGGGACGGAGCTTGGTATTTCGACGACTTGGGTTTATTTCATCGGGCAAGCGATTATGGTACTTGTGAGCCGCTTGTTTGCTGGGCAGCTTTATGATACGAAGGGGCACCGTTTTGTTGTTATTCCGGGCGCGCTTTCGATGATTATTGGGATATTGATTCTTTCGTTTGCAACGGGAGCAATTAGTTTATTTATCGCATCGCTGTTCTTCGGGCTAGGTTACGGGATGACACAGCCGGCACTTCAAGCGCTTGCTGTTGACCGGGCCGCACCGCATAATAAAGGTACTGCGAATGGGACGTTTCTTTCGGGAATGGATATTGGAATGGCTGTTGGTAGTTTTGGCCTGAGTATTGTGGCAACTTACTACAACTATGCGATCATGTACCGCACAGCAATTATTGCGCTTGTCGTATTTTTTGCCGTGTATTGGTTTACTTTAGGACGAAAAGTGAAAAATAGCTAACATCTTTTGTGAAGCTGGGTTTAAATTTTATAAGTGTGAGAATTGCTTTAAATAGCCGATTCTCGCGCTTTTTTTTTAGTGAAAACTTGGAACATCACATTTATTTGTGGATTTAGTATA
>CM001047.1:2785653-2788184 GCA_000183865.1 Listeria marthii FSL S4-120 | reverse complement strand
ATTTATTTGTGGCTGTTTCTGCTATAATATACAAAAGTACAAAAGGCAGTGTTTACTTTTAAGCGCTGAAAAATCCGAATATTGTGTGGAATATCACAGGTTCGTTTTTTTTATTTCTTAAGAACAGAACTTCGAAAAGCATAAGTGTAACGAGGAAGGCTCATATCTGGCCAATAAGTATTCTATTATTGGTGAAAATTTTTGTAAGTAATTGGGGAAATTTGATGACAGGAGAGATGTTGAGTGGAACGTGTTTATAATTTTTCGGCAGGTCCGGCGGTTTTACCAGTACCGGTACTTGAAAAGGTTCAAAGGGAGCTACTCTCTTATAATGGTTCAGGAATGTCAGTAATGGAGCTGAGTCACCGTTCAGAATTATTTCAAAACATCTTAGACGACGCGGAGAGCTTAATTCGAGAATTGATGGAGATTCCAGATAATTACAAAGTACTGTTTTTGCAAGGTGGCGCGAGTTTGCAATTTGATATGGTGCCGATGAATCTTGCAAATGGTAAAAAGGCGGCTTATGTAAACACTGGATCTTGGGCGAAGAAAGCAATTTCCGAAGCCAAAAAAATTCAGGGTGTTGAGGTGGAAGTGATTGCCTCATCGGAAGACCGCAATTTCAGCTATATTCCTGAAATTCCTACAGTTTCTAGTGATGCGGCTTACTTACATGTAACAACAAATAATACAATTGAAGGAACAGCGATGTTTGATGTGCCAGAGTCAGCTGTCCCGGTCGTTGCCGATATGTCCTCTAATATTTTGTCTAGCGTTTATGATGTGAAAAAATTTGGCTTAATTTATGCGGGAGCGCAAAAGAACATTGGGCCTGCTGGGTTAACGCTTGTCATCGTGCGTGAAGATTTACTTGGGCAAGTAGAAGGGCTTCCTTCTATGTTAGATTTCAAAGTACAAGCCGAGAATGATTCGATGTATAACACACCACCAACGTTCGCCATTTATGTAGCGAAATTAGTATTTGAATGGATTAAAGAGCAAGGTGGCGTTGCTGGAATCGAAGCGTTAAATCGCAAAAAAGCGGCATTATTATATGATTATATTGATCAATCGGATTTCTTTTCTTCACCGGTCGAACCTTCTGCCAGATCGCTCACGAATGTTCCTTTTGTGACGAATTCCGCGGAGTTTGATAAAGCTTTTGTCAAAGAAGCTGAAGCAAATGGTTTTGAAAACTTGAAAGGACATCGCTCAGTGGGCGGGATGCGAGCAAGTCTTTACAATGCATTTCCAATTGAAGGGGTTGAAGCACTAATCGCCTTTATGGAAAAATTTGCAAATGCAAGAAAAGGGGGAGAAGTACGTGTTTAATATCCAAACGTTTAATGCTATCGCGAAAGAAGGCTTAAAGACATTTGATCTTGAAAAATATGTGATTGATGCGAACCAGCCAGCAGACGGGATTTTACTACGGAGTTACAACTTACACGATTTTGACTTTCCAGAAACAGTGAAGGCAGTTGCTAGAGCTGGTGCGGGGGTTAATAATATCCCAGTAGAAAATTGTTCTGAAAAAGGTATTGTTGTATTCAACACGCCTGGTGCGAATGCCAATGCTGTGAAGGAATTGGTTCTTGCGAGTTTATTCGTTTCGGCGCGCCCTATTTTGGAAGGAACGGAATGGGTGAAAGAATTACCGGCGGAAGATGATGTCGAGCAAAAAGTCGAAGCTGGGAAGAAAGCTTTTGCGGGAACAGAACTTGCGGGTAAAAAATTGGGGATTATTGGCTTGGGCGCGATTGGTGCCTTAGTGGCGAATGATGCTTTATCGCTTGGAATGGATGTGGTTGGTTACGATCCGTTCGTTTCGGTGGACACGGCTTGGAGAATTTCTAAAGAAGTGGAACGCGCGATGACGATAGAAGAAGTTTTAGCAACATGTGATTATTTAACGGTCCATGTGCCTTTAACAGATAAAACGCGCGGCATGTTTAACGCAGATACGCTGCAATTAGTGAAAGACAATGCGGTTTTACTGAACTTTTCACGCGGCGAATTAGTGGATGCTGTGTCTATGAGAGAAGCTTTAGACGATGGACTTTTACGTTTATATATTACAGATTTCGCGACAAAAGAATTATTAAACCATAAAAAAGTACATGTATTTCCTCATTTAGGCGCATCGACGGAAGAAGCGGAAACAAACTGCGCCAAAATGGCTGCGAAAGAACTACAAGCTTATTTTGAAACTGGTAGCATTAAAAACTCTGTTAACTATCCAAACGTTGAAATGCCGTATAATGGGCATCCGCGGATTGGTATTTGCCACAAAAATATTCCGAATATGGTTGGGCAAATCACGACAGAACTTGGGAAGTATTCTTTAAACATTTTAGATATGACTAATCGTAGTAAAAATGAATATGCCTACACGTTAATTGATATCGATAAGGAAACGCAAGCTAATTTGGAACAATTAAAGCAAGATTTGTTGTCTGTACAAGGGGTTTTGCGTGTTCGACTTATTGAACCATTAGGTGTAACAGTTTAAATTATTACCCGGGAAA
>CM001047.1:2784128-2785553 GCA_000183865.1 Listeria marthii FSL S4-120 | reverse complement strand
CCCAAATTACCCGGGAAATAATGAGAGCATGAAACGTGATGGTTATTGCCAGAGGGGTTCATGCTCTTTTACTAAAAAGGAGGATAACAATGGTAAACATACGTCCATTTAAAGCAATTCGTCCAATTAAAAATTTAGCGGAAAAAGTGGCTTCATTGCCATATGATGTACTTAATTCGGATGAGGCGCGCGAACTTGGTGATGCAAATAAATATTCTTTTTTACATATTGATAAGGCGGAGATTGATTTAGATCCGGCGATTTCCCCTTACGACTCAGCTGTTTATCAAAAGGCGGCTGATAACTTGGAGCAATTTGAGCTGGATGGTTGGCTTGGTAGAGAAGCAAATCCGGCATTTTATATTTATCAGCTGACGATGGATGGCCGTCCGCAAACGGGGCTGGTTGTTTGTACCTCGATTGATGATTATATGAATGGGGAGATTAAAAAACATGAGCTGACTCGTGAGGAGAAAGAGTTGGACCGGATTCGTCATGTCGATGTTTGTGATGCGAATACAAGTCCGATTTTCCTGACTTATCGTGGAAAAGAAGCAATCAATACGCTTGTTGAGTCTTGGGTGAGGGAAAATGAGCCGGAATACGACTTTGAGAGCTTCCATGGGGTTGCTCATAAGGTTTGGGCAATTACGGACGCACATATTTTAGAAGACCTGTCAGCGGCGTTCTCGGAAGTCCCAGCGCTATACATCGCAGACGGGCACCATAGAACGGAATCTGCTGTAAAAGTTGGCTTGAAACGGCGTGAAGAATTCCCGGAGGCTGGGCCAGAAGCGGAATTCAATTTCTTTTTATCGGTTGTTTTCCCGGAAGAGCAATTAGAAATTCTTGATTATAATCGGGTTGTGAATGTACCACTTGAAGCAGATTTTCTTAGCAAAGTAGGGGCTAGTTTTGACGTGGAGAAGGTTGGTAAAGAAGCATTTAAACCCGAAAAGCCAAAACAAGTTGGGATGTATTTGGACGGAAATTGGTACAAACTTACGGCGAAAAGTGAAGTGATTCCAAGTGATGTTATCGGGCAGCTGGATGTTTCGATATTACAATCGCAAGTTTTAACGCCGATTTTTGGGATTGAGGATATTCGTCGCGACAATCGTATTGATTTTGTTGGCGGAATACGCGGATTGGGTGAGCTAGAGCGTCTCGTTGATAATGGCAGTCATTCGGTCGCGTTTGCGATGTACCCGCCAACAATGGACGACTTACTTAGTGTGGCGGATGCTTCGGAAATCATGCCGCCGAAATCGACTTGGTTTGAGCCGAAATTATTAAGTGGGCTGTTTGTTCATGATTTAGAGAGCAAGTGATTTTTGGATGAAGCATATTAGTTACTTTTATTCTGCGGAAAATGAGTCGGAGATTAACTTAGAGATATGGAAAGAGTTTATGAATAATAGTGAA
>CM001047.1:2780713-2784028 GCA_000183865.1 Listeria marthii FSL S4-120 | reverse complement strand
TTTCCGTTTACTTTAGCTATATTCTTTCTAAAAGCTGTTACTTTATAATAATAAGTATTCTGGGATAAATAATCTTTGGCAGCATCTTCTGTAATATGATTAAAAGTTATCCCTTTATGCTTCATATAGATTATCTGATCATCAAGTGATAGTTTCCCGTGCGCAGCAACTATTTTCAGTATTCTTGCTAAATTAGAACTGTTCGATGCTGTAGTTTTATTTGAAGAAATATTGCCTATCTGTGCTGGTTTTTTCGAATTATTATTTTTCATTAAGCACACTCCCGTGAAGACTGTTTTTTAAATTATTATAAGGCTGGATAATCAGTAACACAAGGAAAAGCATAATCTGTTTTTATAAACCCCAACCAAAAACACTAGCGCTTAATCTTCACGTCTATGATAATATAAAAGTGTCCGATTAAGTTAAACGAAGGAGTGAATCATGTGCCACATTTGAAAGATTATACGATTGGGATTCAACATATAAAGCAGCTGACTTCGGAAATTTCACTTGGAACAAAGTTGGTATTTGCTATTTCTGGACAGATAACGATTAAGCTTTCAGAGCAGAAGTTTTATTTGCAGGAAGGCGACATTTTAGTTCTTGATCGCAACACTTTTTATACAATTGAAGGAAATGAAGATAATTTAATTATTGATTTAACAATTTCAGATACATTTTTTGCGCATTATTATGAGGATTATTTCCAGCATTCGTTTAAATTTTTCTCGAAGGAGAGTGATCCGGGGCGCGAGCGGGTTGTTGGGTCTTTGCGAAAGTCGGTTAGTGAGCTTTTGATTGCCTCGGCGACAAAAAAACGCGCGAATAAATTAGAGGCGCAATCGGCATTATTCCAAATTTTACTTTTGCTTACGCGCTTTTTGAAAAGAGGAATTCCGTCTTCGGCACGGAAAGAAGTTAATGATAAACGGATTTCGCGTATTATTCGGGAAGTGGAAGAGCGGTTTGATGAAGCCTTGTCTCTGCGGGAGTTTGCCCAAAAAGAGTTTTTGAGTGAAGCGTATTTGTCGCGTTATTTTAAAAAGACGACGGGGCTGGGATTTTTGCAGTATTTGACGGAAGTTCGGCTGAAACATGCGATTCAAGATTTGCTTCATTCGGCGGAAACTATTACGGAAATAGCACTTAAAAATGGCTTTTCTAGTCAAAAACATTTTTCGGAAGTGTTCAAGTTTCATTTTGAGTTAACGCCTAGCGAATATCGCATGGAACATCATTCGGAAACTAATTTGCTAATAGAAAACCGGGCGTCGCAAATGGGTGCAAGTATCGAACACATTGCGCCATCGCCGGAGATTTTAGTGAAGTTAGCGGGGCTTTATTATGATGTGGAGCTTGGTAAGGAATTAAATAAAGCGCCTTTTGAGAAAAAGAAAATTGACATTACGGAAAAGTCGGCGCGCTGTCTCAGCAAGAATATGAATATTTTAACGATTGGTGAGCTTAAAGAAGTGTTGAAGCATAACGTGCAAAAGCAGATTATTACGACGCGTGATGAAATTGGGATAAATTATATTGGTATTCGTCATTTGTTTAGAGGTTCGACGTTTTTGCCTGAAACGGAAACGGATGAGTTAGTGCCAACGTCTTCGCCATACGCTAATGCGGATTTAGCGCTCACTTTTTTAAAACAGCAGAATTTGCAGTTGTTTATTCGGTTGGAGTATCAAGATATTTTAGGTGAGGAAGAAGCTGTTTTTGAGAGGTTGGATCATTTTTTAAGGCATTGTATTCAAGTTTTTGGTCGGGAATTTGTTTCTAAATGGCATTTTATGTTTTTTGAGCCGAAAAATACATATGCTGATAAAGAGGAGCTAAGAAAACTCTATTTGAAGCTATATCAAATTATAAAATCGCGTTTTCCTGCTATCCAAGTTGGGAATTTTGTCCCGTTTTCGTTGTCAAAAGATGCGGTGCCAGAGCGCCATACATGGTTTTTAGAAGAAGCGGATAAAATTGATTTTGTTGCCTTTAATGCAAACCAAAATGAAGCGGTAGATTTTTCGAAAGAGGATACGCAGTCGTTTTTAGTTTCAGAGGATCATTGTTTGTCGAAAACGTTGAAATTAAAGGCGTTCTTGAAGCATCATCATATTAATAAGCCGTTGATGTTGGTGAATTGGAATACGTTATCAGGGAATACTAGGTATACAAATGGGACATTTTTCCGGGGCGCGCTCGTTCTGAAAACGATGTTAGATTTAGTGCCGGAAGTAGATGCGTTAGGCTTTTGGATTAATACGGAGCTGCATGAAGGCGACGATAGCAAGTTAAATATTAGCCTTGATGGGATTGAAATGTTCCATTTTTTTAATGGGAAAAGGCCAGCGTTTTACTCGGTGAAATTTTTGAGACGGCTTAAAGGTGTTGTTGTCGCGGAAGGTCCAGACTTTATTATGACGAAGCATGTGGACGGATATCAACTGATTTTGATGAACTGTGCGACGATTAATCCGCGCTATTCGGTGGAGGAACGGTTCATTAAAGAAGAGCAAAAAGAAATGCATATTCGGCTTACGGGGCTTGAGGCTGGTGATTATCAGGTCCGCAAATGGCAGTTTGACCGAGATAATGGGGCGCTTTATTCGAAATATTGGCAGCTGAATAGTAAGTATGGGATGGATCAAGAAATTTTAGATTATATTGTGGATGTTTCTCAGCCAACGCTTACGGTGACGGATGAGTCAATTACGGAAGATTGGTCGTTTTATGCGTATTTAGATATTAATGCGATTCATTTTTATGAGTTTAGAAGTTCGATTTAAAAAGTTCAACTAGTGCAGTTGAGCTTTTTTTATACCTTCAACACCGAATTTTTGACATTGGCCGGTGCCGTTTATAAAAGAAGAAAATTTCAAGCTAAAACTAAGCAAAAAAGCAAACTTCTTTTAGATTAAAATTTTTTATAATAAAGGTGTAGTAAGAATACGGATGTTCTGGCCAGCAGAAGTATTAAAAATGGAGGTTTGGATAATGAAAGAGAAATTGTTTCAAAAACTAGACGAAAAACGAGATCGTATGATAGAAATTCGTCGTTACTTACATGAGCACCCTGAACTTTCTTTTCAAGAGGAAAACACGGCGAAATATGTGGCGGATTTTTACAAAGGTATGGACTGCGATGTGCGGACGCATGTTGGAGGAAATGGTGTTGTTGTAACGATTGACACAGGAAAACCGGGTAAGACGCTTGCTATTCGCGCCGACTTTGATGCACTTCCTATCCAAGAAGAAACTGGGTTAGCTTTTGCCTCTAAAAACCCTGGTGTAATGCACGCTTGTGGTCACGAT
>CM001047.1:2780185-2780613 GCA_000183865.1 Listeria marthii FSL S4-120 | reverse complement strand
ATGCACGCTTGTGGTCACGATGGTCATACGGCTTATATGCTTATTTTAGGTGAAACGCTTATCGAAATGAAGCAAGAATTAACTGGGAAAATTGTTATTCTGCATCAACATGCGGAAGAAACTCCTCCTGGTGGCGCGATTCAAATGATTAAAGATGGCGCATTAGACGGCGTGGATAATGTACTTGGGATTCATGTTATGTCTACCATGAAAACTGGCGAAGTCTTTTACCGCGAAGGTGCGATTCAAACTGGTCGTTCTTATTTCAAACTTAAAGTTCAAGGTCAAGGTGGGCACGGGTCTTCTCCCCATTTGGCAAATGACGCAATTGTTGCAGCAAGTGAATTTGTGGTCGCTGTGCAAACCGTTATTAGCCGACGTTTGAATCCGTTTGATGTTGGTTCGATTACGATTGGTTCTTTTGACGG
>CM001047.1:2779716-2780085 GCA_000183865.1 Listeria marthii FSL S4-120 | reverse complement strand
AACTGGATTACAAAAATGATTATCCGGTTTTAAATAATGACGAAGCTTTGACAGAGTTTGTTGTTAAATCAATTAAAGGCGCGGATATTCCAGAAATCACGGATGTTATACGCTGCGAACCGCAACCGCCATCGGAAGACTTTGCTTATTATGCAAAAGAGCGTCCGAGCTCATTTTTCTATGTTGGCGCGATGCCGGCTGATGGTCATTTTTACCCGCATCATCATCCAAAATTCGACATTAATGAAGATTCGTTATTAATTGCATCAAAAGCAATGGGAGCTTGTGTTGTAGATTACTTAAAAGGAGAGAATAACTAATGACATCAACTGCTTATAAAGGCACAAATAAACTTATTGTTGGGATTGT
>CM001047.1:2777904-2779616 GCA_000183865.1 Listeria marthii FSL S4-120 | reverse complement strand
TTATTGTTGGGATTGTTTTCGGGGTTATCACGTTTTGGCTATTTGCTCAATCAATGGTAAACATTATTCCAGCGGTACAATCGGATCTTGGGATTTCTTCGGATTTACTTAGTATTGCAATCAGCTTAACCGCGCTATTTTCAGGTATTTTTATCGTTGTAGCGGGTGGGATGGCTGATAAATTTGGTCGTGTAAAATTAACTTATATTGGACTTATTCTTAGCATTATCGGTTCACTACTACTTGTTGTGACTCAAGGGGCAACGTTACTTATTATCGGTCGTATTATTCAAGGGCTTTCGGCTGCTTGTATTATGCCGGCAACTCTTGCACTAATGAAAGCTTATTTTGAAGGCGCGGACAGACAAAGAGCGCTTAGTTACTGGTCAATCGGCTCATGGGGCGGATCTGGTATTTGTTCATTCGCAGGTGGAGCTATTGCAACTTACATGGGTTGGCGCTGGATTTTCATTATTTCCATCGTATTCGCACTACTTGGAATGCTACTAATTAAAGGCACTCCAGAAAGCAAAGTCGTTCAAAATACAAAAGCTAAATTTGATTCATTCGGACTTGTTCTTTTTGTTATCGCAATGGTTTGTTTAAACCTTATCATTACTCGTGGTGCTACATTTGGCTGGACAAGCCCAATTACAATCGCTATGCTCGTTGTTTTCCTAATTTCTGCAGGATTATTTTTCCGAGTGGAACTACGACAAGCCAATGGATTTATTGATTTCTCGCTATTTAAAAATAAAGCTTACACAGGCGCAACACTTTCTAACTTCTTATTAAACGCAGCAGCTGGAACACTTGTTGTTGCAAATACTTATGTACAAATTGGTCGTGGTTTTACGGCATTCCAATCAGGTTTACTTTCTATCGGTTATCTAGTCTGTGTACTTGGAATGATTCGTATCGGTGAAAAAATCTTGCAACGTGTTGGTGCGCGTAAACCAATGATTCTAGGTTCTGGGATTACAGCTGTTGGTATCGCATTAATGGCACTAACATTTGTTCCGGGAACACTTTATACAGTACTTGTATTCATCGGTTTTGCGTTATTCGGTATCGGACTTGGCATGTATGCAACACCTTCAACAGATACAGCTATTTCCAACGCGCCAGAAGATAAAGTCGGAGTAGCTTCTGGGATTTACAAAATGGCAAGTTCGCTAGGCGGCTCATTCGGTGTGGCGATTTCCGCTACAATTTATGGAGTTATCGCACTTTCCGGAAATATTGATTTAGCTGCAATGGTTGGACTTTTAACAAATGTTGGTTTCTGTGTAGTGTCACTTATTGCTGTTGCGGTAACAACACCGTCAGCGAAAAAAGCACTCGAATTAAAAGCGGCAAAAGAATAGGAGGCTGTATTTATCATGCGTACCAAGTTAATGAACATGCTTGAGGAACGAAAAGATGAAATCACTCAGATTAGACGGCATTTACACGAACATCCTGAATTATCGTTTCATGAAGCAGAAACAGCAAAATTCATTCAAGATTTTTACAAAGGAAAAGATGTAGAAATTGCAACGGAAGTAGGTAATGGTCACGCGGTCGTTGTAACGATCAAAGGTGGCAAACCAGGAAAAACAATTGCCTTGCGCGCCGATTTCGATGCACTTCCGATTGAAGAAGAAACAGATTTACCATTTAAGTCTAAAAACCCTGGCGTAATGCACGCTTGTGGTCACGATGGACATACG
>CM001047.1:2776960-2777804 GCA_000183865.1 Listeria marthii FSL S4-120 | reverse complement strand
AATGTAATTAAGGATGCTGTGGAGTTAGAAGGCGACGTTCGTTATATGAATACTGAAAATCGAGATAAAATGGATGCGGAAATCCACCGAATTGTTGCTGGTATTGAGGCGATGTTTGGCGTAAGCGTGGAATTAACGTATACAAACGATTATCCGCCACTTTATAATGATCCAGCTGTAACGGAACAAGTTATTGGTAGTTTGCAAAAAGGTCTTGGGGAGTACTTAACAGAAATCTCTGAATATGATATGCTTTCAGGGTCAGAAGATTTTGCATATTATCTACAAAAAATCCCGGGCGTTTTCTTCTACATTGGTGCAAAGCCAAAAAATGTCTCACATGCATATTTTAACCATCATCCGAAATTTGACATTGATGAAGATGCGTTGTTAGTTGCGGCTAAATCAGTTGCAGACGTTGTGTTAGATTATTATAAATTAAATGGATAATAGCTTTGAAAAGAGCATAGTCAGACTTTAAGAATCTGGCTATGCTCTTTTGTTAGTAGCGGGATTTAAAGAGGAGTGAATTCAAATGAATCAGGCAAAAGGAGAAAGGCATTCGTTAATGGTATTACTTGTTCTGTTTATAGGTTATACCAGTGTATACGTGGATAAATATACTATCGGAATTTCGCTTGTAACTGTTTCTCAGGATTTGGGATTTGATCCGAGTCAAAAAGGTTTGATTTTAAGTGCTTTCTTTCTAGGTTATACGCTTTTTCAAATTCCGATGGGGTATTTAAATAACCGGATTGGCGCACGTCCTGTCCTTGCGATATCCATTATGATTGTCGGGTTGTTCCTTGTTATTTTTGGTTTTGGCTATTCCTTGTTGTTTTTG
>CM001047.1:2773378-2776860 GCA_000183865.1 Listeria marthii FSL S4-120 | reverse complement strand
CTCAAAAAGAAAAAATCAAAGTACCTTTTTCAGAACTTTTAAAGGACAAAAAGTTGTGGATTCTGTTGTTATCGGCACTTTTTATCAATGCGGCGAACTACGGTCTAACAAGTTGGCTTGCTTCCTATTTGAGTGAGGTGCGCGGGATTTCTATTAGTGAAGTGAGTTATATTAGTTCTTTAGCGGGTCTCTGTATCTTAATCGCGGGTGTTGTTGGTGGCTATTTTATTAGTCGTTTCTTCAAAGGAAAAGAGCCAATGGTCATTTTCACGTTTTGCGTACTTGGGGCATTTACGGTGTACGGCGTGTATTTATTTGATCAGTTGACGCTTTCGATTATTTGCTTGTGTTTATGCAATGTGTTCCTCATTATGGCCTTTACAACGCTGATGGGGCTGCCGCACAAGTTGTTCAAACAGAGCCACATTGCGACAAAATATGCGGCTATTAATTCGGGTGGGGTTTTAGGTGGATTTTTCGCACCGATGATTATTGGGGACCTGGTGAAAGCTACTAACTCCTATCAGTCGGCTTTTCTGTTCTTGGCACTGACTTTATTAATGTCAGGAATTATTGTTTTAGCAATTAAAAAACGTTCCGTAATCAGCGAATAAAATAAAAGGAGGAAAACAAGATTGGCTTTGTTTTCCTCCTTTTTAATTAAGCTAATCCGCCATTGGTAAAGATGACTTGCCCATTGACCCAGCGTGCAGGTCCGGCTAAAAAGGCTACAGTTTCAGCAATATCATCCGGCTGTCCGAGGCGTTCGAGTGGTGTTGCTTTTGCTAAGTTTTCAATCGTTTGTTCATCTTTTCCAGTTAAGAATAACGGGGTGGCAGTTGGGCCGGGAGCGACTGCGTTGACGGTAATATCTTTGCCACGAAGTTCGCGCGCGAGGATTAAAGTGAGCGACTCAACGGCAGCCTTACTAGCCACATAAGCCCCATACGCCGGAAAATTGGTTCTGGTTACCGAAGTGGAGAAATTAATAATCGCGCCACCTGTTCGCACTCTAAGGGCAGCTTGCTTGGAAACGATAAAAGTTCCACGGACATTGGTTCGCTGAATAAGGTCAAACTCGTCCATATCTAAAGTGGCAATCGGACTTAATTTCATAATGCCGGCTGTATTAACGACGACATCAACTCCACCAAAATGCGCTTCGATTAAGTCGAATGCGCTAATCATCTGCGCCTCATCTGCAACGTCGCCACCAACACTAATCGCTTCTCCACCAGCTTTCACAACCGTTTCGACAAGTGCCTCCGCTTTCGCCTTATTTCCAGCATAATGAACAGCCACCGCGTAATCTTGCGCGACTAATTTTTCAACCACTGCCTTACCAATACCGCCAGAACCCCCTAAAATAAATGCAACACGTTTATTTGTCATGGTCTATTCGCTCCTTTAATTGTAAAATAGTTACTTTTTTTATTTTAAGTAACTTTATAGTTGGAAGTATACTCCTTTTGGTTACTTTGTCAAGGATTTGTAACTTTTTTAAATTCATGTATAATTAAAAGCAAAGAATGAGCGGAATGGAGGGCTTGAAATGGCGCGTTTATCACAAGAAATTATTTTGGATATGGCAGAGAAAATTATTTATGAAAAAGGGATGGAGAAAACGACTCTTTATGATATTGCGGGGAATTTGAACGTCACACATGCGGCGCTTTATAAGCATTATCGAAACAAAGAGGATTTATTTCAAAAATTGGCGCTGCGGTGGTTAGAGGAGACTTCGCGGGAGATTTTTGCTTGGAATTCGGCGACTGGGCAATCACCGGACGATGCGCTTCACGATTGGCTCTGGCTCTTGGCTGGGACGAAGAGAAAGCTGTATGCAACTGACCGGAAGATGTTTTTGCTTTATACGGATTATATTGAGCAAAATGAAGCATTGGTGAAGGATCATTTAGAGCATTTAGCGCAAAAAGCAGAGGAAGTTAGCGGTCGTGAGAATCAAGGCGATGCGCTTATTACGGCGTTTGTTTATTTTCATAATCCATATTTTGCGAATCGCTGGGAGCAAGTGGGCTATCAAGAATTATTTGAGCGTGTTTGGCAGTTAGTTAAGTGACAAAAAGGGATATTGCTCTTTAGCAAATCCCTTTTTATTATGGTCAAAATCCAACTTTCATCAACTGCTCCGTATCCTTAAACCGTTTCTCCGCAGTATCCGTATCCAAAACAATTGAAATCACACGCTTTCCTCCGCGCTCAGCCGTTCCAATAAAACAATAGCCAGCTTCATCGGTAAATCCTGTTTTTAGCCCGTCTAGCCCTTGTATGGCACCAATCAAGTCGTTAGTTGATTCGAGTTTGGCGCCTTCTTCGGTTATGATGCTGGATTTGGAAGTTGTTTCAAGCACTTCAGAATGAGTGGAAATTAATTTGGATGATAGCAAAAATAAATCTTTTGTAGTAGAAACAGCCATTTCCCCATCAACATCAAGCCCGCTGGCACTGACAAATTTGGTTTTATTAGACAATCCGAGTTTTTTCGCCTCATTATTCATTTTTTGAGGGAAACTCGCTCCTTCCAAACGGTCACCTAACGTCTCGGCGGCATCATTTGCAGACATGACAAGCATCGCGCTATATAAATCCCTGACCGACCACGTTCTTTTTTGCGTAATAGCGTAAAGTGAAACCGCAGAGGGATCATCGAGCCGAACGAGATCAAGTTGCTCGTCCCACGATAATTTTTTGTTATCCACAGCCTCAAGAACTAAAAAAGCAGTCATTAATTTGGTTAAACTTGCGATTGGCATAACTTTATCAGCATTTTTTTCATATAACATTTTGCCGTTTTCGACTGAAAAAACCGCGGCGGATTGTGCGGATAAATATACATCTGGCTGCTTCGCGGAACATGATGAGAGCAGTAATAGCCCTATTAGTAGCACCCAAGTGAGTTTATGTATTTTCATTTTTTCTCCTCCTTTTGACTTCAGTATAGAGAAAAAGAATTGAGTTAAAGCCAAGGAAGTAGAAGGATATTTTAAAGCTTTGGTCGGAAAATTTAAGTTTTCTTAACTAGTAGAGATAAAACTATTGTTATTCACATGTGGATAAGTTAAAATAATAGGGATGAATTTTTATTAACGGTTTTTCTGTGGATATGTTAATAAGTCTATGGATAACCTTCAAAATACTAACAATTTAATTGCTTTGGTCAAAGCGGAGCGTAAGTTGTTGAAAATGCACAAAATCATGTGCCAAAATTTATTCAAAATAGGATAAGGCTTATTTGGGCTGGAATTCTAATGAGAAAGGATGAGTAAAGAATGGAATTTGATACTATTGCTGCAATCTCAACACCGCCGGGAGAAGGGGCCATTGCTATTATTAGATTAAGCGGTCCAGAGGCGATTCAGATAGCGGATCGTATTTTTTATGCCAAAAATAGTTTAAGTGATGCGGAAAGTCACACCATTCATTATGGTCATATAAAAGAAGACGGCGAAGTGATTGAGGAA
>CM001047.1:2771485-2773278 GCA_000183865.1 Listeria marthii FSL S4-120 | reverse complement strand
AAAAACATCCAACTTTGTAACCTTGCAAGAAGATATTGCGGCAAACTTACGGTCATTCAGAAGCGTAAGAGCTACTGATACTAATGTGGCTGTACAACTAGACACGACAAAAGTAGATACAGAAGCAAAAGAAACTTACACGTTTGAGCTTAAAGATGAAGACGGCGAAGTGATTGAGGAAGTGATGGCCACAGTAATGCGTGCCCCGCGGACTTTCACACGAGAAGATGTCGTCGAAATAAATGCTCATGGCGGAATCGTTTCCGTGAATCGCGTATTGCAATTGTTACTTAGAAATGGCGCCAACCTAGCTGAACCAGGTGAGTTCACAAAGCGCGCATTTTTAAATGGAAGAATCGATTTATCACAAGCAGAGGCTGTGATGGATTTAATTCGCGCCAAGACAGACCGGGCGATGGGTGTAGCAATTAGGCAAATGGATGGGAATCTTTCACGGTTGATTCGCAATTTGCGCCAAGAAATTTTGGATGCTCTCGCGCAAGTCGAGGTAAATATCGACTATCCCGAATACGACGATGTAGAGGAAATGACCCAGCGAATGCTACTGGAAAAAACAGAACTAGTTCGCGCTTCCGTCGAGCAACTTTTACAAACAGCCAGCCAAGGGAAAATCCTCCGCGAAGGCTTAGCAACAGCAATTATCGGTCGACCAAATGTCGGAAAATCTTCCTTGCTTAACCAACTAATTCAAGAAGAAAAAGCGATTGTGACAGATATTGCTGGTACGACACGAGATATTATAGAAGAATACGTCAACGTCCGCGGCGTCCCATTACGTTTAATAGACACAGCTGGAATCCGCGAAACAGAAGATATCGTCGAAAAAATCGGCGTAGAACGGTCCAGAAAAGCACTAGCTGATGCGGACTTTATCCTGTTAGTATTAAACCAAAATGAAGAGCTAACCGCGGAAGATGAAGCTTTATTTGAAGCAGCGGCAGGTCATAATTATGTGGTTGTTTTAAATAAAACCGATTTGGAAACAAAGCTTGATATAGAGAAAGTGCGTGAAATCGCCGGTGAAAACCCGATTGTCGCGACCTCTTTAGTGAACGATGAAGGTTTAGAGGCTTTAGAAGAAGCAATTAAAACCCTGTTTTTTGCTGGTGATATTGATGCCGGCGATGCAACTTATGTATCGAATGTCCGCCATATTGCGCTCCTTCATCAAGCACTGGATGCGTTAAATGCCGTTACAACAGGAATTCAACTCGGCATGCCGGTGGATATCGTCCAGATTGATATGACTCGCGCATGGGATTTACTAGGTGAAATTACTGGTGATTCTGTCCAGGATGAATTACTCGATCAGCTGTTTAACCAATTTTGCCTTGGAAAATGATTTTTTAGGAGATGTTTTTATAAAATGCAAACCTATGATGCAGGAACTTTTGACGTCATTGTTGTTGGTGCAGGCCATGCGGGTGTAGAAGCAGGTCTTGCCAGTGGCCGAATGGGCGCCAAAACACTGATGTTAACGATAAATTTAGATATGGTCGCTTTTATGCCATGCAATCCTTCTGTTGGAGGTCCAGCAAAAGGCGTAGTTGTGCGCGAAATTGATGCTCTCGGCGGCGAAATGGGTCGCAACACGGATAAAACTTACATCCAAATGCGGATGCTAAATACAGGTAAAGGCCCGGCTGTTCGCGCATTACGTGCTCAAGCAGACAAATGGGATTACCAACACGAAATGAAACACACGATTGAAAAAGAAGAAAATATCACTTTGCGCCAAGGACTTGTTGACCGTTTAGTTATTGAAGATGGCG
>CM001047.1:2770194-2771385 GCA_000183865.1 Listeria marthii FSL S4-120 | reverse complement strand
CCGTTTAGTTATTGAAGATGGCGTGTGTAAAGGTGTTATTACAAACAGTGGTGCGATTTACTACGCGAAAACAGTCGTTATTACGACAGGAACTTTCTCACGTGGCGAAATTATTGTCGGCGAACTGCGCTACTCAAGTGGTCCGAACAACCAACAACCATCTGTGAAACTTTCGGAGCATCTGGAAGAACTAGGCTTTGAACTACGCCGTTTTAAAACCGGAACACCACCACGCGTAAAATCAAGTACAATCGACTACTCAAAAACAGAAGAACAACCGGGTGACGATCATCCGCGCGCATTTAGTTTTGATACGGTAGATATGATGCTCGATCAACTACCATGTTGGTTAACCTATACAAACGAAACAACACACGAAATAATCCAAGCCAATTTGCACCGTTCACCAATGTTTACAGCAACGAAAAAAGGCACTGGCGCAAGATATTGCCCATCCATTGAAGATAAAATTGTCCGTTTCAGCGACAAACCAAGACATCAAATCTTCCTTGAACCAGAAGGCAAAAACACCGAAGAAGTATATGTCCAAGGTCTTTCCACAAGTTTACCAGAAGAAGTACAACGCGAAATGTTAAGAAGCATTCCGGGACTTGAAAATGTCGAAATGATGCGCGTTGGCTATGCAATCGAATATGACGCAGTGATGCCTGACCAATTATGGCCATCACTTGAAACCAAATTAGTCGAAGGACTTTTCACAGCAGGCCAAATTAATGGTACAAGTGGTTATGAAGAAGCAGCTGGCCAAGGCTTAATGGCAGGAATTAATGCCGCACGCAAAGTCTTTGAAAAAGAACCTGTTATCCTCGGTCGTGACCAAGCTTATATCGGCGTTTTGATTGACGATTTAGTAACAAAAGGAACAGAAGAGCCATATCGTTTGCTTACTTCTCGTGCTGAATACCGTTTGCTATTACGTCACGACAACGCAGATTTACGTTTAACTGAAATCGGTCATGAAATCGGCTTAATTAGCGACGAACGTTATGAACGCTTTTTAGCGAAACAAAGTGCCATCGAAGCAGAAAAAGAAAGACTACAAAAAACACGCATCAAACCAACTGCTGAAGTGCAAGCAATGCTAAAAGAAATCGGTTCAGGAGAGCTAAAAGACGGAATTCTAGCAGCAGATTTACTTCGCCGCCCAGAAATAACTTACGATAAAATCGC
>CM001047.1:2769605-2770094 GCA_000183865.1 Listeria marthii FSL S4-120 | reverse complement strand
AAATAACGTGAAACATTTGTGACCGACGAAATCGCCGAACAAGTAGAAATCCAAGTAAAATACGAAGGCTACATCCAAAAATCCAACCTTCAAGTAGAAAAAATGAAACGCATGGAAGACAAAAAAATCCCAGAAAACATCGACTATGATGCAATCAGCGGACTCGCAACAGAAGCCCTAGAAAAATTAAAGAAAATCGAACCCCTTTCCATCGCTCAAGCCAGCCGTATAAGTGGGGTAAACCCAGCTGATATATCGATATTGCTAGTTTATATTGAGCAAGGGAAAATCGCGAAAATAAGTAAATAAGAGCGCTGATTATCAAAACCAAAACCACATGTTCACGAAAACTTCAAACTTATTGTCTAAGTTTAAAGTTTTCGTTGAATAATGTGGTTTCTTCTTGTCTTTAATTAAGGTGAAATGGGATTACATAGAAGAAGACAGACTTCAGAGGTGAATTTGTGAAAAAGAGATGGATAATACTAT
>CM001047.1:2769086-2769505 GCA_000183865.1 Listeria marthii FSL S4-120 | reverse complement strand
TATAATGATGAAGCAAAAGAAGTATTCGAAAAGAGGCTGACAAACTTGGATGCAAAAGCATTCACGAAAGAAGGTATAATTCAATCATATGAAATTAATAAAGAAAGTATAGAGAGAAATCCAATGGGAGGAATCAATGTTACTTTAATTATAAATAAGGATTTAGAGTGGTATATTACTTATACTTTGGGAAAATATAATGGCAAATTGGATGGTGGTGGCGCTAGCATCTCTAAGGAGCTTACAAAGAAATTGGAACTTAAGGGGAGTTAAGATAGTCCAGCCGATACTAATTAAGAAATTAAACAAACGTTAAAAGACTGAAAAAAAAGAAAGTGAAAATTTCTAACATGTGATAAAATAGACCTGCAAATAAAAAGTTATACAACAGAGGTGAAGAGTTGAAAAAGAGATGGATA
>CM001047.1:2767707-2768986 GCA_000183865.1 Listeria marthii FSL S4-120 | reverse complement strand
AGAGTTGAAAAAAAGAAGTTTTTGAAAATGGGTTGAAGAATTTGGATGCTAAAGCATTGACTGGGAAGGGTGTAATTAACACATATGAAATTGATAAGAAAAGTATCAAACAAAACCCTATGGGAGGAATAAACGTTACTCTATATGTTAATGAAGATCCAGAGTTGTATGTTTTTTTTACACTGAATAATACTGATGATAAAAAAATGATTGATGATGGTGGTGGAAATTCTGCGAAATTAGAAGAGATGTTACTGGAGGGAAAATGATTTAATGAATAATAACTATACTGATAAACAAAGGGTAGATATAGCTAAGGGGCAATATAATTTCTATAATGAGTCAGATCCAGTGAAAATTGAAGAAAGTAAGAAGTCTATAGGAATCGTATCTAAAATCAACAACAAACCAACTGGAGAACAATCCTACATCATCACAGACAAGTACACACCACCCACAGCCTCCATAAACGCAAGAAACCAAGTAAAAGAAGTAACAATTCTGTACAAAGGTTCTACTGCTCCTGCTGCTGAAAATATTCATCTTAAAGATGATCCAGATTTTAGAGATGTAAGAGAAGACTGGTTAGATAATGATATTCCAACCGCTATTCAAATTATGCATGGCGGAAGTCCAGTAGTAACGCCGCAAATAAGATCCTCTGCAGAAACTTTAAAAGAGGCAATGAAACTCTACCCAAATGCCCAAGTCTATGTTTACGGTCATTCTCTAGGCTCCATGAACGCCCAATACGCTATCGCAGACTTAGATAAAAAAGACATTAATCGTATTGGCGGCGGCTTCTTTTATCAGGGACCCAATATTTATTTAAACCTAACACCAAAACAACAAGACACAGTAAAAGCAATAAATGCTTTAGATAGACTATTTAATTTTGTGGATAGAAAGGATTATGTCCCAATTGGCTATGGATTTGGAAACGAAACAGTAGGTCATCTAATAGAAGTTGAGTCTAAGAAGACTGGGTTGGTTAAACGACATATGTGGGGTGGTTATCAATTTGACAAAGAAGGAAACATCCTAACAAATAAAGAAGGCAGCCTGCAACTAGCCAAATACGCAACAGCTCAACAATTAGCAGCAATCAACATCATGCGAACCAGTTTCACAAAAAGCGGCGGTGGCCTATCCTCATCCGAAGAAATATTTTTGGATGCAGCGGAAGCATTAGCAATTACGCAAGGGATGAAACAAACGATTCAAGGCGAAATTAGAGATTTAAAAGATGTTTTTGATAAAGAAATCGAGAATGCCGAAG
>CM001047.1:2767346-2767607 GCA_000183865.1 Listeria marthii FSL S4-120 | reverse complement strand
TTTTTGATAAAGAAATCGAGAATGCCGAAGAGTTGTGGCGGGATACGCTTTCGGACGCAAGGGACATCGGTTCCCATCTATCTGAGTCAGAAATACACGCCGCACTTGCTTGGGGCGGGGCGACTGAGCCGAAAATTGTGATAGACACAGTGCAAGATTGCGAAAAATCCTTAGTCGAAGCAACCAAAATAGAGCAAGAATATGATAAATTGCTAGAACAAATCAACGCAGTGATAAAAAGCCAGCTAAAAACCGACCAAG
>CM001047.1:2765577-2767246 GCA_000183865.1 Listeria marthii FSL S4-120 | reverse complement strand
AAGCCAGCTAAAAACCGACCAAGAATTAGCCAAACAAATAGGGAGCATGTATGGATAAACAAAGACAACTACTGCTAAAAATCGAGAATTCAGATGATGATTTTAATAGAAAAAGACGTCAATTGGATGAAGCGATGGATGAGGCTTCTCAAGAAAAATGGCGGTTTCACCAAGAACTAGAAAACCTTTCTGATCAAATCAGGTACATCCATCAAAAAAGAGATTACGAAGCATCTGAAGACTTGCAAAAAGCCTACCATTTAATCAGTTCTATCCAAGAAGAAGGCGATTGGACAGTAAAAAAAACACTAACAAAACTAGAAAATGAACACGAAGAGCATCAAGCGCTTTATAAGAAACAAGTGAATTCTTATGAAGAAGAATTACATCAGCTAAAAAAGGATCGTGATTTATAACATGATAGATAAACTAAAAGCAGAATTATTAGAGTCACGCAGAAATTTAGAAAAAAATCTTATTGGGATGTTTGTGGCGAGTCAAACGCATGCAACATCAGAAAATCGCAAACGAATGTTAAAAATGATCAAGCGGGACAAAATAGCCGATATCAAAAGCAATTGTCAGGCTTACATAGACGGAATTTCTACCACAGCAAAAGGAAAATGGGTAAATCAAGCCAAAAAAAGCTTTAAAGAGAACGCAAATAAGTTCGATAATTGTTAAATGCGTCACATAATAGGAGCTTGCTAAATAAGAAGAAAATATTTATACTTGAAAATAATGAGCTAAATATAGAAAATCAACGGTACAAGCCTGTTTAAAAGTTTATAAATAACCACCTAAACATGGCAAAATCGCGAAAATAAAGTGAGGAAAAAACATGAACCCAGAACAATTCCAAACAGCACTTGCTGAAAAAGGAATAGAACTAAGCGACACGCAACTAAAACAATTCCACGACTACTTCGAAATGTTAGTAGAATGGAACGAAAAAATGAATTTAACAGCTATTACTGACGAAAAAGAAGTGTACTTAAAGCACTTCTACGACTCCATTTCAGCTGCATTTTATGTCGATTTTACGAAATTCGAGTCCATTTGTGATGTCGGGGCTGGCGCTGGTTTTCCAAGCATTCCAATTAAAATCTGCTTCCCGCATTTAAAAGTGAGCATCGTGGATTCCTTGAAAAAACGCATGACATTCCTTGATGCGCTAGCAGAAAAATTAGGCCTAACCGATGTGCATTTTTACCATGATCGCGCTGAAACATTTGGCCAAAACAAAGCACACCGCGAAAAATACGACTTTGTAACCGCACGTGCCGTAGCAAGAATGAGCGTATTATCCGAGCTTTGCATGCCACTTGTCAAAAAAGGCGGTTCGTTCCTAGTAATGAAAGCAGCCCAAGCCGAACAAGAGCTACAAACGGCCGAAAAAGCCATCAAACTATTTGGCGGAAAAGTAGTCAACCATTACTCCTTCTTATTACCAGTAGAAGAAAGCGAGCGCAACATTTACGTCATTAATAAAACAAAAGAAACGCCCAACAAATATCCACGCAAACCAGGCACACCCAACAAATTACCAATCGAATAATCTAAGATAAGTCCTTTCAATCGAAAGGGCTTTTTATTTTTAACAGCAACGTCATTTTTCAAAGCTAGTTTCCATAAGCAACCGCACCCAAATATGAAAATCATTTTAATT
>CM001047.1:2764388-2765477 GCA_000183865.1 Listeria marthii FSL S4-120 | reverse complement strand
GAAAATCATTTTCATTTAATTGATATTGATAAAACCATTTTCTTGTGATATAGTCTGTTTGAAAACGCATACTTTACACTGAAACACAGTATAGAGGAGGAGTATCAGTGGTTAATTCTGTTATGGAAAAAATCAAAGGCGGGTTAGTGGTTTCCTGCCAAGCTTTAGAAGACGAACCACTTCATAGCGCATTTATTATGTCGAAAATGGCTCTGGCCGCAGTTCAAGGTGGTGCTGTTGGCATTCGAGCAAATACTGCAAAAGATATTCGCGCAATTCAAAGTGAGGTAGACGTCCCAATTATTGGCATTTACAAAAAAGACTACGCTGATTCGGACGTGTTTATTACCCCCACTTTAAAAGAAGTTAGAGAAATATGCGAAACGGGAGTGGGAATTGTTGCAATGGATGCGACAACGAGAAAAAGACCACATAACGAAGACCTCAAAGAGATACTAAGCGCCATTCGAAAAGAGTTTCCAAACACGCTTTTCATGGCGGACACAGGCAGTATTGAAGACGTTTATTACGCTGATTCCCTTGGCTTCGACTTAATTGGCACAACGCTTTACGGCTACACCGAGGAAACAGCGAATAAAAATATCAGCGATCACGATTTTTCCCATTTGAAAGAAGTATTGAAAAGTACGAAGCGCCCGGTGATTGCAGAAGGGAAAATCGATTCGCCTAGTAAAGCACGACAAGTTCTTACGTTAGGTTGTTATGCCGTCGTTGTTGGCGGCGCAGTAACTCGGCCACAGGAAATAACCACCCGCTTTACAAACGAAATCCAAAAAATTCAAGAAGAAAGAGGTAAGTGATATGACAAAGCAAATCAAAGTTGGCGTAATTGGCGTTGGACAAATGGGGCAGTATCATGCAGAAATTTACCAAAAACTTCCGCAAGTAGAGTTAGTAGCAATTTGTGAGTACAACGATGAAAGACGCGCCGAAATGGCAGAGAAATTTCAGTGCAAAGCATACAAAGACTACCATGAACTTCTAGCAAATACGGAGATTGAAGCTGTGAGCATTGTTTTACCTGATAATATGCACCGTGATTGTGTAGAAGAAGCCGTGAAACACAGC
>CM001047.1:2762567-2764288 GCA_000183865.1 Listeria marthii FSL S4-120 | reverse complement strand
TAGAAGAAGCCGTGAAACACAGCAAGCACATTTTGCTCGAAAAGCCGCTTGCAAAAGAACTTGAAGACGGAAAAGCCATGTATGAACTGACAAAAGACTACGACAAAGTATTTACAGTTGGATTTTTACTAAGATTTGATCCGCGTTTTAATATGATTAAACAACGCCTAGATAACGGCGAATTAGGCGATATTATTCACCTATACTGTCGACGTAACAGCCCAATTACCGGTCCAAAGCGTTACATAGGTGCATCTGATTTAAGTATGCACGTAATGATTCACGATATTGATTATATTAACTGGTACATGGATAGCGAGCCAGTCAAAGTTATCGCCAAAAGCCGTAGTGTGCTACTTAAAGAATACGGGATGAATGATGTTATTTATGCCATCGTTACCTATGAAAATGGCGCAATCGCTTGCCTTGAAGCGTGCTGGGTACTTCCAGAAAACTCGCCAACCATCATTGATGACAAGCTAGAATTAGTCGGAACAAAAGGCGTGGCATATGTAGACTCTTGTGACCACGGCGTTCGTTTTGTTAGTGAAAAAGGAGTTTCCTATCCTGACTCAAGGCACTGGTACTACACAAATGGAGAAGTGTCCGGAGATTTGGCAGAAGAAGTTATGGCTTTTATTAATAACGTTGCGAATAACACAAAATCGATTATCACACCAAAAGAAGCGTATGATTCCTTGCGAGTAGTAGATGCCATTGAACGTTCGATTGCGGAAGGAAAAGAAGTATCACTATAAAATAGCGCCACACATATGATTGGAGGGGGAATTATGTCTATTCGGGTACATGTACAAAAGTTTGGGAGTAAGCTAAGTGGTATGGTCATTCCGAATTTAGGGGCTTTTATGGCTTGGGGTATTTTAACGGCAATTGGGGTAGCGACAGGCTCTGAGATGTTAAAAGGATTTATCGCACCAATGCTTAATTACTTGTTACCACTTCTAATTGCTTTTGCTGGAGGTCGAGCGGTTCACGGTTACCGAGGTGGAGTTATCGGTACTGTTGCAACGATGGGGGCAATTATTAGTTCGGATATAACCATGTTTATCGGCGCAATGATAATGGGTCCGCTCGCTGCTTGGCTACTCAAAAAATTTGACGAACGTATTGATGGAAAAATACCAGCTGGATTTGAACTATTAGTTAATAACTTTTCGATTGGGATTATCGGAGCAGGTTTAGCACTATTTTCTTATGTTGCAATTGCTCCTATGGTTGAAACGGTAACAAAAGTGTTAGCAAGCGGCGTGGATGTGTTAATTAATAACCATTTGCTCCCACTAACGGCCTTAATTATTGAGCCAGCCAAAGTGCTATTCCTAAACAATGCGATTGGTCAAGGTATTCTTAGTCCACTAGCCACCTTGCAACTCGCGGAAACAGGGAAGTCGGTGCTTTACTTACTGGAATCTAACCCCGGACCAGGACTTGGAATTCTACTTGGTTATATGTTCTTTGGAAAAGGAAACTCTAAAGCATCTTCATACGGGGCAAGTGTTATTCACTTATTTGGTGGTATTCACGAAATTTACTTCCCGTTCGTTTTAATGAATCCAATTCTAATTTTGCCGCTAATTCTTGGTGGTATGACAGGAACATTTATTTTAACAATGACAAACGCGGGACTTGTTGGTGTAGCTTCCCCGGGTAGTATTATCACGATTATGATGATGGCAGCGCCCGGCGACCATATTAAGATA
>CM001047.1:2761597-2762467 GCA_000183865.1 Listeria marthii FSL S4-120 | reverse complement strand
TTTTAATTTTAAAAATGTTAAAAGAATCGCTTATGCTTGTGATGCGGGGCTTGGATCAAGTGCGATGGGCGCAACCGTGTTACAGAAAAAAATCAAAAACGCTGGCTTGGACGATATCAAAGTGTTCCATATCGCCATCCATGAATTGCCAACCGAATGTGATGTGGTCGTGACGCACAAATCCCTCATCGACCGAGCCAAAGAAAAGCAACCAGACGCGTATTATGTCGAAATAACGGATTACCTCGGTGCACCTGAATATCAAGAGCTGATAGATAAAATAGTTGCAGACCGAGAACAAAAGAATTAACTTATTTGTAAGCGCTTCTTTTTAGGAGCGCTTTGAATAGTAAAGTGGGTAGGAGGAAAATGATGTTAAAAGCGATTGTGATGGATTTTGATGGAATTGTTATTGATACAGAGGTAGTTTGGTATGAAATTTTCAAAGATTGGTTTAAAACAAAGCAACATTACGACCTTTCTATCGAGGAGTTTTTGCAGTGTGTTGGGTCTAATGTGGACGATTTATTTCGCGAATTAAACGAGACGCAGCAAATGGATGTTAATCGACAAGTGTTCGAAGCAGAAACCCAAGCAACTTTTATTGAAAAGAGTAAAAATTTACCGGCCAAAGAAGGCGTAGAGCATTTTATTCACAACTTAAAAGAGCGAGGATTAAAGTTAGCGCTCGCCACCTCATCACAGCGACCAAAACCACTTTATCATTTGGAGCGACTTGGTTTACTGGAATATTTTGACGCAATTATTACAGCGGGGGATGTTACGCGGATTAAGCCAGAACCGGATTTGTTTTTAGAAGCTTTGCGGGCGCTTGATGTTAAGGCCGAGGAGGCGCTTATTGTTGACCAG
>CM001047.1:2759843-2761497 GCA_000183865.1 Listeria marthii FSL S4-120 | reverse complement strand
AAGGCCGAGGAGGCGCTTATTGTGGAAGACTCGCGCAATGGACTTTTGGCGGGGAATAGTGCGGGTGTAAATGTACTTGTCGTTCCAAATGAAGTGACGAAACACAGCAATTTAACACCAAACTATTTAGAGCGAGAGTCGTTAGCTAAGGTGGATTTAGCTGAAATAATAGCTGAATATAACAAATAAGGGGGCGCAAGTATGTTGTTAGACCGAGTTACTCTGGAAGATATTGAGGTAAATATTGAAGCAAAAGACTGGCGTGAAGCCATCCAAACATCCGCGAGACTTTTACTAGAGCGCGGTGCCATCAAAGAGAGTTACATCGACGGAATGATTCAAAGTGTAGAAAATAATGGACCATATATAGTGATCGCGAAACATATCGCACTGGCACACACACGACCAGAATTTGGCGTCATCCACGGTGGCTTAACATTTGCAACACTCGCTGATGGTGTAGCTTTTGGTAGCGAAATGTTCGACCCAGTGAAGCTGATTATTACGCTAGCGGCAACAGATTCAGAAAGCCATTTAGAAGTATTGTCGGAGCTTGCTGAAGTGCTCATGGACGAGGGAAAAGTAGCCCGTTTAATCACAGCAATCTCAAGCCAAGCATTTTATGATGAATTAACAAAAGAAGGATAATAATTTCACTAAAGAGGTGAAGAAATGGAAAATTATCTTTGTGTCGACATTGGTGGAACGAGTATCAAATATGCCAAATTTAACCAAGCAGGCGAGCGGGTAAGTGCGCTTGAGTCTTGTGCGACCCCTATAAGCGACGGAGCGAATCAAATCATGCCCGCGCTTATTCGGATTGTCGAACAAGAAAAAATGGATGTAGCAGGTGTCTGTGTGGCTTCTGCGGGCGTCGTTCATCCTGAAAAAGGCAAAATTATTTATGCTGGTTATACGATTCCCGGATATACTGGAACGGAAATAAAAACAGCAATAGAGCATCGTTTTGGTCTTCCGTGCGCAGTGGAAAACGACGTGAATGCGGCCTGCTTTGGTGAGTCCTGGTTAGGTGGAGCACGGGGGCGTGGGAGCGTGCTCTGTTTGACAATCGGAACTGGTATCGGCGGAGCAATGCTGTTAAATGATAAATTAATAAACGGCTATTCTTTTACTGCATGCGAAGTCGGTTATATGCAGCTGTCACAAGGGAAATTTCAAGATGTCGCTTCAACAAAAACATTGATTAAACAAGTAGCCTCGCGAAAAAATATCGATGTAAATGCATTAAATGGACGCCAAGTGATGAAATGGGCCTATGGCGAGGATGCGGATGTGCTGGCCGAAATAGAGCAATGGATTGAGAATTTAGTAGAAGGTGTAGTAAACTTAATCTATATTTTCAACCCAGAAGTGATTGTGCTCGGTGGCGGATTAATGGAAGAAGAGGCGTTCTTTAAACCTCGGATCGAAGCGGCTATTTCAGCTAAATTAATCTCACCGATGTTCGATACAGCAGATCTTACCTTCGCAAAGCTGGGAAATGAAGCAGGGATGATTGGCGCGCTCTATCATTTCTTAAACCAGAAAGAGGCCAAAAAAGATGACGATTTTAAGTGAAATTCAACAAAATTACAATCGATTACCGAATAAAGAAAAGCAAATTGCGAAATATATTTTAGAAAAAAGTGATGAA
>CM001047.1:2759032-2759743 GCA_000183865.1 Listeria marthii FSL S4-120 | reverse complement strand
AAATATATTTTAGAAAAAAGTGATGAACTCAAGAACATTAATATTAAAGAGCTAGCTGAAGAAACCGGTACGTCCATTTCGACAATAACGAGATTTTGCCGCCACGTTCGCTGTGATAGTTTTGTTGATTTGAAAATGCGGGTAAATACAGCAGCAACAATGGTTCCGTCGCTTGGCTACGACGACCTTTTTGAGGAAGTTTATTCGTTTTACCATAAAGTGATTGATAACACGGTCAAGTTGATTGAACCAGCGAAAATCCGTGAAGTGGTGCAGTATATTCAAGCGGCGAAACGGGTCTATATTTGCGGTGTTGGAAGTTCGGGGCTCACTGCCGTGGAGATGTCGCAGCGCCTGATTCGGATGGGGCTGAACGTTATCAGTGTCAACGATCCGCACATGATGATTATCACCAGCTCGATTACGACAAAAGAAGATTTCGTTATCGGTATTTCCAATTCAGGCAACACCCCAGAGCTAGTCACAGCGCTAAAAATTGCCAAGAAAAACAAAAGCAAAGTCGCCACATTTACTAGCTTTGAAAACAGCGAAATGACCGAAATTAGTGACGTGACAATCCCGGTTTATAATACTTTATTCGTAAGCAAACACTACTTCGCCAACAGCCAGTTTTCGATTATGTATGTGATGGATATTATTTCCATGATGCTACTGCAAAATGAGTCTTACCGGGAAAATATGGAAAAAACC
>CM001047.1:2757029-2758932 GCA_000183865.1 Listeria marthii FSL S4-120 | reverse complement strand
ACCGGGAAAATATGGAAAAAACCATCAATACAGTAACCGATGAATTTCATTAAGATACATTAGAAAAATAGATGGAACTGTGGAATTTTCGCAGCTCGATCTATTTTTTTCGTATGTAAACTGTAGAATAAGCGTGTTTTTCTGTAACATTTCTGCTAAAATAGTTTAAGAGACTTGCGGATAATAGCCTATAGTAAGAAACCCCAAGATTTTCCGGAAAGGAAGGACCCAGATGCCTTTTTCACGTTTATTTGGAAAAAAAGATAAGAATCAAGTAGATGATATCGATAATGATAATAAAGTAGCAGAAGAAGAGGTACAGCGCGTACAAGAACTTCCTACAGATAAAATTTTCCCGAACCAATTCCAACCACGGACAGTATTTGATCAAGATAAGATTGATGAGCTTGCTCGAACTATCCGAATTCACGGTGTTATACAGCCGATTGTGGTTAGAGAAATGGAACCAGATTCTTATGAAATCATTGCAGGAGAGCGCCGTTTTCGTGCCGTGCTTTCTTTAGAATTGGAAAAAATCCCAGCAATTATTCAAAATTTAGATGATGAAGAAGTAGCTGCGATTGCGTTAATTGAAAACTTGCAACGTGAGGAATTAACACCAATTGAAGAAGCAAAAGCATACCGGAGCTTGCTGGACATGCAAGAAGTCACACAAGAAGCACTTGCGCAGCGTGTTGGCAAAAGCCAATCTGCCATTGCAAACAAAATGCGTCTTCTAAAACTACCAGAAACAATTCAAGATGCCGTTCTTAACAAACAAATTTCGGAGCGCCATGCTCGTTCGTTACTAGCTTTAGAAACGGAAGCGCAACAAGTGGCTCTTTTAGCTGAAATAGAAGAAAATCACTGGAACGTCAAACAAACCGAAGCAAGAATTCAAGAAATTTTAGGCGTGAAAAAACCAGAAGCACCGAAAAAACCAAAACCAAAACGCCAAGCTATTAGTCGTGACGTGCGCATCGCCATGAACACGATTAAACAGTCGGTGACAATGGTTAAAGATAACGGAATGGACCTAGATTTCACCGAAGAAGAAACAGACGATTTTTATCAAATTACCATTCAAATTCCTAAAAAGAAGTAAAGAGGTGTAACAGTGAGGTTTTTGAAGATAATTGGCCATGCAATCGGGATTATTAGCTCCTTCATGGTGCTGCCATCCCTAGCAATAGCAATCACTAGCGCTATCATGAGCTTGAACCCAATATACATTACATACTTTTTCACCAGCCCTTACGTACGAGCAGTTGCCGTAGCAGAAGAGTCTGGCTGGGGAAGTGGCTTTAATATTTTACTAACGAATTATGGTGCTTATATCATCGCTTTTGCGTATACTTTCTTCGCGGTAGTGAAGATCTACGGTTGGTACCAAATAGCTAAAGAAGCAAAAAAACAGACGTGAAACCCTACTTAGCGAAGTGGGGTTTTTATTTTTTAATTGCCAATCAACTCAAATTGAGTGATATGGCTTTATTTCTTAAAAATTAGAGAAAATAAGTGCAATTTTGAACAGAAAAAAGTACAATAGAATTAGGTAAAGTTGTAAAGGAGGGAGTGATTCACTCAACTCTGGGTGGAATCACGAAACGAATGGCAAAAATCATTTTTGTGAAAGACGAACAAAATGAGTTCCAAGCGTATGATTTCTTACAAAATTTAATTGTGGAAGAACCACTCATGGCCACTTTAGTATTCCAAGGCCTACTACAATTAGAAACAGCAGAAACAAGAAAACTTAGTACTGGGAAGCAAATTCTCCCCGATGTGCATTTAATCATCGGTAAAAGTCAAGCTTATTCACTGCAAACCACTCGTATAGAAACAACTGTAGACCAACCAATTCAAGAGATGAAAGCACATTTTAAAGATAAAAATTGTCGTT
>CM001047.1:2756794-2756929 GCA_000183865.1 Listeria marthii FSL S4-120 | reverse complement strand
TTGGTCGTTTAGAAGCTGGAGATCCAGATTTAACTCTTAGAATGTATCAGAAAGTCTGCACAGTTCTAGGCGTTAAGGCAACATTTTCAGTAGATTGAAGATAGAAAAGTAATCAGCTTAGGTTGGTTGCTTTTT
>CM001047.1:2756590-2756694 GCA_000183865.1 Listeria marthii FSL S4-120 | reverse complement strand
CAGCTTAGGTTAAAGATAAAAATTGTCGTTTAATTTACTTCACTGCATTTAGTGGAGATGAAACATATTATTGCTTCGTTAAAGGCTATTTTAAAGATAAAAAT
>CM001047.1:2756314-2756459 GCA_000183865.1 Listeria marthii FSL S4-120 | reverse complement strand
ACGCGTATGGTTATTTAGGTAGTTGCATACCTTTTATTATTTTCATCATTTTTCGGCTTTTAAAACACGAATTTCAATTTATTTTTACTTTTTGTAAGACTAAATGAAAATCTTTTGGTAGAATAGAAGATAAAAGAACCGGAAT
>CM001047.1:2754888-2756214 GCA_000183865.1 Listeria marthii FSL S4-120 | reverse complement strand
TGGTAGAATAGAAGATAAAAGAACCGGAATTCTCGGTACAAAATAAGGGTTGGTGAAAAAGATTGAGCAAAGTGATTGCACTAGCAAACCAAAAAGGTGGGGTTGGTAAAACGACATCATCCGTTAATTTAAGCTCTAGCCTAGCTTTTTTAGGTAAAAAAGTATTACTAGTTGATATTGACCCACAAGGTAATGCGTCAAGTGGTGTTGGTGTTAACAAAGGTGAAATTGAACATTGTATTTATGATGTACTAGTTGACGATGTAGCCATTCAAGATGTGTTGCAAAAAACAGACTTAGATAATCTAAATGTTATTCCAGCTACAATTCAACTTGCAGGTGCTGAAGTAGAGCTAGTTCCAGCTATCTCACGTGAAATTAGATTGAAAAAAGCAATCGACTCAATCCGTGATGATTATGACTATGTAATTATTGATTGTCCGCCATCACTTGGGCTTTTGACTTTAAATGCATTAACAGCAGCGGACTCGGTTTTAATTCCAGTCCAATGCGAATATTATGCGCTAGAAGGTCTAAGCCAGCTTTTAAACACAATTAGAATCGTTCAAAAACATCTTAATGAAGATTTACAAATTGAAGGTGTTTTACTAACAATGCTTGATGCCAGAACAAATTTGGGCATTCAAGTAATAGAAGAAGTGAAAAAATACTTCCAAAATAAAGTATTTAGTACCATCATTCCACGTAATGTACGCCTAAGTGAAGCACCTAGTCATGGAAAACCGATTTTGCTATATGATGCAAAATCGAAAGGTGCAGAAGTTTATTTAGAATTAGCAAAGGAAGTGGTTGCACATGGCTAAAGGTCTAGGTAAAGGAATCAATGCACTATTTAATAATGTTGATGCCAACGAAGAAACAGTTCAAAATATCGCAATAAAAGAAATTAAGCCTAACCCATACCAACCACGTAAAATCTTTGATGCAAAAGCAATCAATGAATTACGTGATTCCATTAAAATTCACGGTGTTTTACAGCCAATTATTTTAAGAAGTACGGAAAAAGGATATGAAATTGTTGTAGGCGAACGTAGATACCGAGCTGCAAAAGAGGCTAAATTAAAAGAGATTCCAGCAGTCGTTCGTGACTTGACGGAAGAAGAGATGATGGAGCTTTCTGTTATCGAAAACTTACAACGTGAAGATTTATCTCCGTTAGAAGAAGCTGAATCATATCAGTTCCTTATGAAGAAATTAGGCTTAACACAAGCAAAATTAGCAGAACGAGTTGGGAAAAGCCGACCATATATCGCTAACTTTGTTCGTTTGTTGACATTGCCAGAAGAAGTGCAAGTAATGTTGCGA
>CM001047.1:2753471-2754788 GCA_000183865.1 Listeria marthii FSL S4-120 | reverse complement strand
AGAAGTGCAAGTAACAAACAATTAAGCCAGCTAGAGTGCCTATCTTTATCCGTGAAAGCGAAAGCCAATTACGTGATAAATTTGGTACGGCAGTTTCGATTAAACGTCGCGACAAAAAAGGTAAAATTGAAATTGAATTTTTATCAGATGATGATTTAGATCGCATTTTAGAGATTTTAGATATTCAGTTTGATGATGAATAGGTTGTGATGTTTATGGAAAAAAAGCATTTCGATTTGAATGATGTTGTAGAAATGAAAAAGCCTCATCCATGTGGTACCAACCGATTTAAGATTATCCGCATGGGTATGGATATTCGAATTAAGTGTGAAGGTTGTGGGCATAGCGTCATGATTCCACGCCGAGAATTCGAGCGAAAAGTGAAAAAGATATTAGTTAAAGCTGAACAAGAATAAAGAACAGGCGATTAATTAGTCGCCTGTTCTTTTTTTATAAGCCTTTTAGTTGAAGTTTAGCTATTCCTTCTTTAGAATATAAATAGTATCATTTAATAATAATTATAAATAAAAATGATATAGTATTTTTATGGAGGTATATACATATGACAGATAGAAAGAATTTAACGACGAATCAAGGTGTGCCAGTCGGGGACAACCAAAATTCGATGACGGCGGGGCTTAAAGGACCAACTTTGTTAGAAGATTATGTACTAATTGAGAAATTGGCGCATTTTGATAGAGAACGGGTGCCAGAGCGGGTTGTACATGCTCGGGGTGCTGGTGCGCACGGGAAATTTGTTACTAAAAAGAGCATGAAAAAATATACAATGGCTAATTTTTTACAAGAAGAAGGGGCGGAAACAGAGGTTTTTGTTCGTTTCTCAACAGTAATTCATGGTCAACATTCTCCGGAAACTTTGCGTGATCCACGTGGGTTCTCGGTTAAGTTTTATACGGAAGAGGGAAATTATGATTTTGTTGGCAATAATTTACCAGTATTCTTCATCCGTGATGCGATCAAGTTCCCGGACGTTATTCACTCTTTGAAGCCGGATCCGCGCACGAATATTCAAGATGGCAATCGTTACTGGGACTTCTTTAGCTTAACCCCAGAAGCTACAACGATGATTATGTACTTGTTCAGTGATGAGGGAACTCCGGCATCTTATCGCGAAATTCGCGGTTCTAGTGTGCATGCCTTTAAATGGATTAATGAAGAAGGAAAAACAGTCTATGTAAAATTACGCTGGGTTCCAAAAGCAGGCATTGTCAACCTTTCAACGGAGCAAGCTTCACAAATTCAAGCAAAAGAATTCAACCATGCAAGCCGTGATTTGTATGAAGCGATTGAAAATGG
>CM001047.1:2752002-2753371 GCA_000183865.1 Listeria marthii FSL S4-120 | reverse complement strand
GTTGCGAACAACCAACGTGATGGTCATATGCCGTTTAAACAACAAACGAGCTCGATTAATTATGAGCCAAATAGTTATGATACAGAACCGAAAGAAAACCCAGCGTTTATCGAACCGGAACAAGAAATTCGTGGTGATATTGCTGGCCGCCTGATTGCGGAAAAACCAAATAATTTTGGACATGCAAAAGAAGTGTGGGATCGTTATTCAGATGCAGAACGTGCGGCGCTTGTGAAAAATATTGTCGACGATTGGTCTGGCGTGCGTGATGATATTAAAATTCGCAACTTGCGTAACTTCTATCAAGTAGAGCCTGAATTCGCTAGTCGAGTGGCTGCGGGAACTGGTATTAATCTTGAAGAACATGTAGCAGATTTAAAATAAGTTCATTTAAAACGGAAATCCTTTGTTATTTAAAGGGTTTTCGTTTTTTGGTGGGTGGCTTTTTGTGTGAAAAACCTTTATAATATACGTTAGTGAAAAAATGTCTAATTGATGGGCATTTTTAAAATGAAGTTAATGAAAAGGAGTTTATATATAATGGCACTTACAGCTGGTATTGTCGGGCTTCCTAATGTTGGGAAATCGACACTTTTTAATGCAATCACAAAAGCAGGAGCAGAGGCTGCGAATTATCCGTTTGCAACGATTGACCCGAACGTAGGAATTGTTGAAGTTCCTGACCAAAGATTAAACAAACTGACTGAACTTGTTAAACCGAAAAAAACCGTTCCAACTACTTTTGAATTTACAGATATCGCCGGAATTGTAAAAGGTGCTAGTAAAGGTGAAGGGCTTGGGAACAAATTCTTATCCCATATTCGCCAAGTAGATGCAATTTGTCATGTTACTCGTTGTTTTGACGACGAAAACATTACTCACGTAGAAGGCCGAGTAGACCCGCTAGACGATATTTCTACAATCAACTTGGAACTTATCTTAGCGGATTTAGAAACGGTAGAGAAGCGTATTGGACGCGTTGAGAAGCTTTCTAAACAAAAAGATAAAGATGCGGTTGCAGAATATAACGTTTTAGTTAAATTACGTGAAGCATTTGAAAATGACAAGCCAGCTCGCGCGATTGAATTTAACGAAGACGAAGATAAAATCGTCCGCAATCTTTTCTTACTTACAAGAAAACCAGTTTTATATGTGGCAAATGTAAGTGAAGAAGACGTTTCTAACCCGGACGACAATAAATACGTACAACAAGTACGCGAATTCGCTGCAGCTGAAAACTCCGAAGTTATCGTGGTTTGTGCTCGCGCCGAAGAAGAAATCGCTGAACTTGAAGACGAAGATAAGCTTGAGTTTTTAGAAGCGCTTGGAATTGAAGAATCTGGTTTAGATCAATTGATTCGTTCCGCGT
>CM001047.1:2751820-2751902 GCA_000183865.1 Listeria marthii FSL S4-120 | reverse complement strand
AGGATGTCAAAAGATTGTTTTTTATTAGTTCCCATTAATGCTATACTTAAGAATATAAACAACTGATTTATTAGAAAGATGG
>CM001047.1:2751543-2751720 GCA_000183865.1 Listeria marthii FSL S4-120 | reverse complement strand
AAACAAAAATATTTTTTAATCTAGATGTTGTAGAAGGCTATCCGCCTGTATATACCGAGAGCTTGTGGGCAGAGAAATTATCATCAGGGAACTATAAGATAAAAAATATTCCTTTTTACGCTAAGGAAGTTTCACTTAATGATGTGGTTTCAATTAGAGTGGGGCCTGATGCTGAAT
>CM001047.1:2751266-2751443 GCA_000183865.1 Listeria marthii FSL S4-120 | reverse complement strand
AGAGTGGGGCCTGATGCTGTATTTTTTGATGAGAACGTGATAAAGAGGAGCTTAAATAAACTAGTGAAATTGGGATGTTCTTGGGAATGCATGAATGAGACGTTTTATTCAGTTAATATTCCAGCAGGTCCTAGTTTTAAGAAGGTAATCAAATATCTTGAAAAGGCTTGTATTCAA
>CM001047.1:2749343-2751166 GCA_000183865.1 Listeria marthii FSL S4-120 | reverse complement strand
TCTTGAATTGTTTTTTTTATGGGATTAGTCATAAATAAGTCCTACAAACGCCTAGGGTGATATAATAAAGTATCTTAATGTTAAAAAATAAAAAGCCTATGGGAGTGTAACTATGATGACTAGTAGTTTTATTGAGGAAGTAGAAAGACTAATGATTCTAAGCGAAACAACCTATCAATTTAGTGGGACAGGAACGCCTGAATTAATTGAAGTTTATCAGGACTCTTTAGGGAATGAGTTTCCGGAGTCATATAAGGTTTTTTTAGAAAAATATGGAACATTAACTTTTAATGGTGAATCTTTTTACGGCATATCTAAAAGGGGATTAAGCGCTGCATCTATCCCGGATGTTAGATTTGCAACGGAGCAGGCGCGCGCACTTGGGGATATAAATAAAGAACTGATTATGATAAAAAATTCAGGCTATGGATCGGTATTTTCTATCGACACTTCGACGATTGGAGATGCGGGTGAGGCCGTGATAGTTGAAACGCAATTATCATTCAAACACAATGCCGAGAAGCGGATTGTAGCAGATAATTTTGGCGAGTTTCTACTAGTGGAAATAGAAGAATCTTTAACCGGTTTTTGATGTAAATGAGGGGACATTAAAAAGTTTCATGTGAAACATTTGCGCAATATAGCTATTTTGTCAAGTGCGTATTGGCTATTTTCTTAGGCATATGTCGTAATTAATTCACAAAATGTACAATTTGCGTAGAGCTTAATAATGCTATAATTAACTATAAATCTTATTATAGGAGTGTTTTGTTTGGTACAGTTAATTTTTATAGCACTTTTTATTGTTCTAATCGTACTTATGCCGAAGAATAATAAAGAAGAAGTAAAAGCAGCACATTTGCTAATTGATAAATATGGTATTCAAGTTGCGAAGAAAAAAAATCCAATTCGCCAAATGGCCTTGTTAGAAAAGGCACTAGGTATTTCTACTTATGGACGCGACCGTAAGAAAACGTTCATTTTTGTTGGAGGATTCTTTGTTGGAGCAGGAATTTTAGGTTATATAATTTATTTCTTTATAATGAGTAATAACGTAATGGCTATAATAGTTTCAGGAATTATTGTGACGCTATATTTAATCGCAGGTATTGTAGTTATGTTTGTTATGACAGTTCGTCAAGCATCTTCATTACGTACAGATTCATGGGCTAAAATTTTAATTACGGTTGACCCTCAGTTCCCAATTGAATTCCTAAACGAGAAAAAATGGCAAAAAGCCTTCCTTGCTCAAATGGAAAGCATGAACGAACAATTAGCATAAAAAATAAGCACTAGGCTCTTAGGGGTTGGGTGCTTTTTTTGTTATGATAGGTATATGGGGAGAGTTTTTATTCCCCGGGAAATATTGGATAGGGGGTGAACGGATGTTAAACGAATTACAAAGAAGATGGCTGCAAAACCAACTAATAGGTATAGATATTATCGTTAAAGACTCTGGACATGTGAAACTGATTGATATTACATATACGCACAATGAAAATTTAATAGATACTTTTAAAAAAGAGTATGTTATTTCATATGGTGTAGATACTGCATTGCCTAAACTATTGCAAGATTATAAGGATCCATGGGCAAATTACCAAATAAATGATCGTATTTCCGTTGATGATCAATTTGTTTTCTGTGGTGAGGGAGAGATGGGTAATGAAGGATTTATTGTCAAAACAGATGCAGATAATCAGATTAATTGGATGCTTTTTTCTACGACATCAAACCCTTTTATCGAACTAACAACCAATAATAATATTGTATATATAAAATCTACAGCAGGATTCTTTATTACTTTAAATGTGAAAACCAAT
>CM001047.1:2749017-2749334 GCA_000183865.1 Listeria marthii FSL S4-120 | reverse complement strand
ATTTTGAATAATTTAAAATAAAAGAGTTACTGGAAACGGAAAGGAGAATTATGATAAAAACCTACTATTTAGAATATGGCAGTAATTATTCAAAAGAGGAAATACGTAGTTTTCTTGATACGAGATGGGATATAGTATGCACAGAAAATGATAGTTCGTACTTCGGTGTTTATTTTCGATATAGGGGAATGCATGCGGATGAATTAAAGATAACGGATAATTATTTACACTCAAATGAATGGTTGAATGAAGAACATAAGCAGTATGAAACAATTATTAATATGGCGTTCATTGAGGGAAGAAATGCGGATAAATTA
>CM001047.1:2748213-2748917 GCA_000183865.1 Listeria marthii FSL S4-120 | reverse complement strand
GCGCAGTTTAATAAGCAATATATTCATTTTATAAAGCAGTTTGGTGGTGCTTTTGGCGGAATAAGTATTCATGCATTTAACAATGGTTCGTTAATTGGAAAAGCGACAGTAATAGATTTAACCCTTAAGTTTAGAAAAATTTATGGAGAAACTATCTCGAAAGAATTAAGCGAGAGTTATGTTGTTTCAGATGATGGTTCAGGAAATCCAATTTTGATGGATACTGCTGGAAAAATAACTATCTATTATCATGACTCTGGAGAAAGTGAATTGTTATATAATTCGCTACAAGAATTGTTGACTTTAACAATGCAGAAAATCATATGAATGTGTGAAAAATAGATTGAGAGGTAGAAGAAATCCATGATACGAATAAATGATTTATGGAATAGAGAAGAATTGCTGATTAAAAATGGTATTCATTTTTCAGATGGTTCGGGGGTGGAAGTGGAGATAAGTTACTATCCTGTTCCGGATATCAAAAAGGGTCATTACTTTTCATTTTTGGATGTTTATAAAGAGGATCAAGAAAACATGACAAAAATCGATGTTTTTAAGGAAATCAAGTTATCCAATGGTTTTTACTGTTGTGTTGGTGAGGGGAGTTATGGTTCGGAAGGATTTGTTGCTTATCTTGATGAGCGTAAAAATTTACTTTGGGTTTTATACTCGGAAACTTCCAATCCATTTATAAATATTATGGA
>CM001047.1:2747849-2748113 GCA_000183865.1 Listeria marthii FSL S4-120 | reverse complement strand
AGATCAATTGATTCGTTCCGCGTACACATTGCTTGGCTTAGCGACTTACTTCACAGCAGGCGTTCAAGAAGTTCGCGCTTGGACATTCATCAAAGGTATGAAAGCTCCACAATGTGCTGGGATTATCCATACTGACTTCGAACGCGGTTTCATTCGTGCCGAAGTAGTTGCATATGATGCTTTGCTTGAACACGGCTCAGAACAAGCAGCCAAAGAAGCAGGTAAAGTACGCTTAGAAGGTAAAGAATACGAAATGAAAGATGG
>CM001047.1:2742357-2747749 GCA_000183865.1 Listeria marthii FSL S4-120 | reverse complement strand
GAAGGTATCGTAGTTGCGGAATCAAGCGCTAATTTTAAAATAAGGTTGGATGTAAACAAGCCAACTAGCTTAAGTTTGAAATAAAACAGGAAACTTCTTTAAGCCACCGTTTGTGCAAAATGGCTTTCAAAAGTTTCCTGTTTTTTAGTTAGCTATTTTTTCTAGTTACTGCTTTTATACAAGTAAGTGCAATTAAAAGAAGCACTGTGCAAAACGCTGGAAATACAAGCAGTGATCCTGAGTGTAGGATGCCAATTAAAAACGTACAAATACTGACAATGACATAGTACCCTAAGCTTAAAAAGGCACCAGCCGTACCTGCGACTTCTTGAAATTTCACTAGCGCTAAGCTTAAACAGTTTGGTAATGCCATGCCGATTCCTACCAAGATAATACAAATGAAGAGGATATACGCTATCACTTGGATTATTAAGGGGAATGCAGAAACTATGCTAAGAGATAGAGTTCCGCCAAGGGCTAACAAAATTCCTTCTGTAATTATCTTTTGGGGCGAGTGCTGTTTTAGGCGCCGGTTGGAAAGCCACGCACCTAATATAGTTGCCGCCGCGACAGCACATCCCATAAAGCCATACTGACTCTGGCTAAAATGGAACTTTTCGATAAATATAGTTGGGGCTTCGGAATAGTAACTAAACAAAATGCCGTTAAAAATACCAATTAACACACCAAAAGCAACAGTATAGCGGTCGCACACCATTTTTTTACCAATTCCTACCATTTTCTGCGCGCTGAAAGAATGAGATGTAACAATAATGGTTTCGGGTAGTCGTTTTAAACTCCAGAATAGCAGTCCCATTCCCATAATTACTAGAAATAAAAATACTACACGAAAGCCGTAATACTGTCCGATAAACCCACCAAGTAATGGACCAATTGCTGGTGAAAAGGCTAAGGCAGCTGATATTTTTGCAAATAAGTGGTGGCGATCTGTTCCGTGATAGTTGTCGCGTAAAATTGTTTGCGTAGTAACCGAGCCCGTACTAGCACCAAATGCTTGGATAAACCGCCCGATAAAAAGGACAGTAATACTATTAGACATAAGGCAAACCAAACAACCTATAATATAAATAAATAACCCAAAGTTCATTGCTTTTCGTCGACCTAAAAAATCGGAACTAACGCCCCAAAAGAAGACACCAACTGCAAAAGCAAGAAAGTAGATACTTAAAGTCATTTGAGCCAAATTTAATGAGACGCCATAGCTCGTAGCAATCTCTGTTAAAGAAGGCGTATAAATAGTTTCGCTAATTTGTGGAAATCCCACAAGGCAAACAAGTAATGCTAAATTGATTTTCTTTGTTTTGATGTTTTTTTCCATAAAATTCTCTCCTGAATAAGTTATTTATCTGGGAAAAAAACATCCTTCACAGGGAAATGGTGGGACCATGATTTTAATACGCTCGTAAAAATTCATGTAGTCACCCCTTTCTATTTTAAACGGACGTGGTTCCGTTTTTTCGTTAAAGTTCATTGTAGTATAGATGGGCGAAAAGATAAAGTGTTGGTGAGTTTTTGAATAAATATACAATGATATTTACATAGTTTCGGTGTTTAAGTGAAAAAGTTCAAATATATGTAGTTAAGTTAAGCTGGTATGTGAAACTTTTGTGACTATCCAGCTTGAAGCTGAATAGAAACATGTATAATGAGTCGTCTAGCGCTTTTTTTTATTCTGAAAATAAAGGTTTTTAACACGATATGTGTAGAAAATTTACTAAGACACTATAATTTTAGCTATTTATGATATGAATTGAGTCGTTCATTACATTTTTGGTTATACATTACTTTTTTGTGTTACATTAGGAATAGTTAGAATATTATAAAAGTAAAACTTTGGAGGTTTCATAGGGAAGATATATTCTAACCTATTTATTTGGTTACGCAATATAAATATTAATTGGAAAGAGGAGGAGAATACAATGAAGAAAAAAGTATGTGTTTTAGCGATAGCATTGCTTACAGTGTTATCACCGATGGGCGCCTTAGCTGCTCAAAATCTAAATGAAGGAGAGACTAGCTTAGATTCATTAATGAGCGCAAATAAAACAGGTGAAAAAGTGATTTTTTCTGAGACCACAACAGGAAAAAAACCTCTATTAAAAGCAGCGCAATCAGCTGGAGGCGGCACTTTCTGGGTTACATGGGGACAAGATAGACATTATTCAAATTATCAGCATACTAAAAAAATGCATAGATCAAGCGCTTCTAATTTCAGGACGACAGTAAGAAGTAGATGGGAACCAAAGGGCAAACTAGCAAGTGTTTGGATTAAATCATCGCTATGGGGTAATAAAGCTAATTGGGCTACAAAATAATTCCTATAAAGCTAAGAAATTATTATGTTTCTTAGCTTTATAGTTAAACTAAGGATGATTTAATGAAAAAATTTCTTTCCATTATCATATTAGTAACACTTGTCATTGGTAATGTAATGTTTTTTAATTTTATTACTAATACCTTGTCGCGTGATTTTCTTTTTAAAGACCAGACAGAAGTGCAGTTTAAATATAAAGATGACTCTCAGGTTTTAGAAATTAATAATTCTATAGAGCAATTTTCAAAAGCGAACAATATTAACATAGCGCAGTATACATTTTTAGATGAACGCGATTTGAATATTTATGCCTCTAATTGCCAGTATTCACCAAATATAAAGCTTAAAAAAGGAGATTATCCCGATAAAAACCGTTTTTTGGCGAATCGGGAAAGTGGCGATGAAAAACAATCGGGTGTGATTTATCATCCTTCTAAGTATTGGTCTTTAAAGGTTTATGACTTTGGACAGATTAAAAATGTGGGTCTAAGTGATACTTTTTATGCAAGTGGCTTAGATAACCAGGATACTTATCAGGCTTTCTTAAAGGAGTTTGAACAGTACGGGGAAATAACTACGAAAAGTGTTGACGTGAGCTGGTGGAAATATATTAATATCCCGTTACTTATGACTTTGATTTTATGTTTTGTCATTTTATTTATTTTTACATATTACTATTTAAGATACTCCAAACAGCGGTTATTTGTTAATCGTATATGGGGGAATTCTGAGTTAGTTACATTAAAGTCTTTGTTCAATAAAACTATTAAATTTACATTGTTTAGTGAGTTAGTGATTTTTGTGTTTTGTTGGCATAGTCTTATTAAGAGGGCTATCCGCATACTCAGTAGAAATAGTGTGGAAGTTGCTGTTATTTAATGTACTTTTGTTGATTTTTATTCTGTTTCCGATGTATTTCTTTGGTTTACTTAGAATACAGAAAATCGATCAACCAAAGTCTGACCAACATATGCAGTCGGCAAAACAACATTTGGCTATCAATTTAGTTATTAAATTTGCTCTGCTTTGTGTATTTATTGGTACGATTATAGCTTCCTATCAATCGCTGCAGACGTTAAATACAAGATTAGCTAATATGGACGTGTGGAATGATGCAAAGAACATTTTTAAAGTAAGAGTAGGGGTTTTGCCCGAGAATATTCAAGACGATTTAAAAGCTGATAGAAAATTAAATGATAAGTTAAATGCTTTTTATAAAGAAGGAACAGCTAAAAAAGAGATGTTTTTAATGTATTCAAATAATTTTACGCGGGTTGAAAATGATACTTTTTTATATGAAACCTATTTGAATAAGATCTCTGAAATAAATTCGCCTCAAGGGAACAGCGTAGAGATTGATTTTAATTACTTAAAATTAAACCCGATTAAAAGTGCACAAGGGCAGAACGTGGAAAATGAAGCAATAATCAATGATAAAGTTTTGAATATTATAGTTCCTATGAGCAAAAAGGAATTCGAGAAAGACATAAAAAAAGCTTATCTTGATCACTTCTATTTTCAAAAGGTAAAGCTAGCTAATATGTATAATGAGGCTTTGAATCGTCCTGTTTTAGAGCTAAGTAAGGACGACTTAAGTATCAATATTATTTATGCTGAAAATAACCAAGACTATTTTTCCTATGATAGTAGTGCGGGGGATTTACGAACGGGGAACATCACAGATCCAATAGCGATTATCTATACAGGGAACATTGATTCATCTAGTATTGGCGCTTTTGTAACTTCTTCTGTATATTTTGTTGATAAAACGAAGGGCGATGCGTTTAGTGCTATTTTGCCACTTATTAATAATTCAAATGCAAGAGAAATTACTAATGTAACGAGTGTTTATCAAGAAGTATCAAGTGAATTAACTGCTTTAAAATGGCAAATTTATCAGCAATCGATAGGTACGATTATTTTAGCGATAAGCTCCTATTCTTTTATGATATTGCTTGTATTATCATATTACCGGGAGAATTTATATAAACAACTTATTTACCATGTATTTGGATATTCGTTTTGGAAAAGTAGTAAATGGTTTATTATAAGTAATTTGGCCGTGTGTGCTTTTGCTGGAGTCGTTACTTTCATCATTACTAAAGAACCAATTGCTTTATATTTTAGTGTAGTTATTCTCCTCATAGAACTGTGTGTTATTTATTTCTTAAAGGAAAAAGTAATTAATAAAGATTTTAAAGCCATACTAAAAGGTGAAAAATATGATTGAATTAGTTAATGTCAGTAAAAAGATACAAGATAAATTGATTTTGGAAAAAGTCTCTCTTTCTATTGGAGCTGGTGAATTTATTGCAGTCGTCGGCGAGAGTGGTAGTGGGAAGACCACACTGCTAAATGTTATCGGACACCTAGATTCAAAAGATAGTGGGCAAGTTATTATTAACGAGATGGAATATCAGACGAAAAAAGAAGTTATGACTCTAAAAAAAGAGGTGTTAGGTTTTATATTCCAAAATTATCTATTGATGGAAAATGAAACAGTTTTAGAAAACTTATCCATTTCAGGTGGGGAAAATCGCAAGCTAATGATAGAGCATTTAGAAGAAGTAGGAATGGATGAGAGCTATTTAGCAAAAAAAGTATACCAATTAAGCGGTGGAGAAAAACAACGGATTGCTATTGTACGCATTTTACTCAAACCATTTCAACTTTTACTTGCGGACGAACCAACAGGCAATTTAGATGATAAAAACAAACAAAAAATCATTGAATTATTTTTAGCATTGAAAAAGCAAGGTAAGACTATCATTTGTGTTACGCATGACCCGGAAATATCCGGAAAAGCAGATCGGATCATTTATATTGAGAAGGGAGAAATAAGATGAAAATTATCGGTATTTCTTTAGTAAATAGTTTATTAATACTCTTTGTGGTGCTTATTCATAAAATTTGCTTTAGGGTATTATTGCTTGGATATGAAAACTTGTTTATCTATTGGGGCTCCTTTGTTTTAATTTATTTTATTTTGAATTTAATTACGAATAGGTTGCTGTTATCCAGGGCTTAAATAACAAAAATCCCAGCTACTAAACTAGT
>CM001047.1:2742072-2742257 GCA_000183865.1 Listeria marthii FSL S4-120 | reverse complement strand
AATAACAAAAATCCCAGCTACTAAACTAGTAGCTGGGATTTTTTATTCAAACAAGAAATCTAAAATCTTATCGCCAATTTTTTTCTTCTCCCCTTGATACGGGAAGCAGTGCATGTGCATCGCGGGATTGAAGTTTAGCTCGATGATAGCATGTTTATCTCGATCAATTGTTTCACGTGGAACAA
>CM001047.1:2739627-2741972 GCA_000183865.1 Listeria marthii FSL S4-120 | reverse complement strand
TGTTTCACGTGGAACAATTATGTCTACGCCGCAAATTTTGGCGTCAAGGACTTGGGTGGCGCGAATGGCTATTTCTTTGAAGTAATTGTCCATTTCTTCGGTGTAGTCAATGCTATCGCCGCCAGTGCTGACGTTGGAATTTTCGCGAAGATAGATAGTTTCTTCTGCTTTTGGAATGCTGTCCCAAGAAAGTTTTTGCATGGAAAGCATGAGTGTTTCTTCTGGGCCGGTACGGATTTTTTCAAGTGGTTTTAAATGATCAGTTCCGCGCAATGGATCGGTGTTTTTTTCTTCAACTAGTTCGCGTACTGTATGGATCCCGTCGCCAGTTACGTTGGCGGGCACGCGTTTTAGTACTGCTTCTACTTTGTCGTTGATGACTAAGAAACGGAACTCGTCGCCAGGAATGAACTCCTCGATAATAACGGAGCTATCATAACTAAATGCGATATTTAAAGCTTCTTGGTAATCTTCAAGTGTGAATTTATTTTTGAAAATGCTGATGCCCCATCCGTAATTGGTGGACTTCGGTTTCACAACGATTTGTTTATCCTCAAATAACGAGAAAGCTTCGAGTGCAAGGGCTTGGTCGCTAAAACTGTCGCCAAATGGGACGCGGATACCGTGTTCTGCGAGTACAAGCTTTGTGACTACTTTGTTTTCCATCATTAAAACGGAGACGTAGTTATCTTTGGACGTTTTGCTGGCTTGTTTAACGTATTCCACGTGGTCGCCTTTTTGGAAGCGGAGGAAGTTTTCTGCTCGGTCTAATACGTCTACTTTAATGCCGCGCGCGATGGCGTCTTTCCAGATGATTTGGGTGGAAAGTTCCATGTCTTCTGCGCCGATTAGTTTGTAGGCTAGTGCTTCGGTTTCTTCCATGTAAGTCTTTGCTTGGTTTAAATGGAAGCCGATGTAGCCTTGTTTGGTTATTTGTTGTTTTACTTGTGCGGCGATTGTTTTTTCAGGGTGTAGCAGACGTTCTTTTTGTTTTTCGATGATTGCTTGGCGCTGGGTGTCTTCTGGCAGTAAGTCTTGGATGAATTCGCTCATCTTGTCGAGTTCTAAAAGTCCGGCATCTGCAAGGGACATTTCTTCGTTATCGCAATTTTTAATGGCTGGTTGTGCAAGGCCGTTAAGCGCGATGGTATTTTCGTTTTCATCGGCTAATTGCTGGTTGTTTGCGCATAGTTCGCGGTCTTCTGAAAGCAAACCTTTGATTAAAAATAGGTGGATAAAGGCAAGTTCATCTTTGGAAATACCGTTTGGCTCCAGCGGGTTTAGGTCAATGGAGCGGATTTCTAAATATTCCACGCCATGCTCCGCTAAACTTTCAACGGTTTGGTCGGTATGAGCATTTTTCAAACGAATTGGGTTGTAAAATTCGCGCATGCTCTCGATTTTGCCTTCTTCAATATAGTTCGAAATGCTGGAAATATAAGCGTCAAATGAATTGTAATTGACGAAAAGCGATTCTTTATTTTTATAGCCAGCGTTACTATTGCGAAGCGAAATGCCGTTACGAAGGGCGCTAGTGCTATCAGGCAAAGCTTCTTCGTTTGCCGTTTTTGTAAAATCGGCAAGGTAGACCGGGCTCGCGCCAGTTAAATAAATGAGTAACCAACGATTTTTCATAAAGTATTTGGCAACTTTTAAATATAGACGGTTTTTAAAGTCTTGCTTGGATTCTTCGGGAAGGCGAATTTCGGCGTAAAGTCCGTCAATTAAAGCTTCCGGGAAGGAGAAATTGTAATGAATGCCGGATAATAATTGGATTTTCTTGCCATAGCCTTTAGCCAAGTGCTCGCGGTATTTTCTGTCCGGGCTGTCAGGCGTTTTATATTCAGCAATCGGAATATCTTCTTCGGCTGGTAAAATTGGTGGATTACTAGACGGCCAAAGTAGTTCGTTTTCAGCGCGTAAAGAAACGATATTATGAAGGTTTTCAAGCCATTCATAGACAGAGTTAATTGAGTCTGTTACCGGAGTAATCATTTCAATCTGACTTTCCGAAAAATCGGTTTTAATATATGGGTTATCTTCTTTTGGGCCAAAAATAGCTGGATGTGGCGTAAGAGCCAGTTTTCCATCAGAAGTTACGCGAATATTTTCTTTTTCCAAACCAAAATGTCCAGAAAATAAGTGTTTCCGGAGCGTCGGGTTTTCTTTAAAAGAATCGAGCATGGTTGTATCAAGTTTTATCATGTTTTCACCTCAGGGGTTTTAAATAAGTTCATATAGAGATATTTTACCGCAATATGTGAAATTAGTATAATGATTGGTTTCAACTTTCTTTCGTGAATTGATAGAAAGTTTTTAAAAGTGTAGAAAAAATAGTACAGAGC
>CM001047.1:2737463-2739527 GCA_000183865.1 Listeria marthii FSL S4-120 | reverse complement strand
AAGAGGTGGAAAAATGGAAATTCGGAACTTAACTAAAAAGATGGATGATAACTTGGTTTTGAAGGATGTTTCATTTGATTTGAAAGCTGGTGAGGTAACAGCTTTAATTGGTCGAAATGGTGTTGGGAAAACGACATTATTCTCGACGATGACAGGGATTTATTTGCCGGATGAGGGCGATGTTTTCTTAGATGAAAAGAGTATTTTTAAACACCCAGAAGTGAAACAGCAGCTATTTTTCTTGGAAGATAATATGAATCACTTTAATACATATAGTGTGCACACGGTTGTTAAGATTTATAAGCAAATTTATACAACTTTTGATGAAACATTTTTTATGGAGTTAATGAAGCAATTTGAACTACCGATGAAGGCGAAGTTACTGTCTTTTTCAAAGGGACGAAAGGCTTTATTTTTTATTATTTTAGCTTTTTCGCTTAATGTTCGGTATTTGTTGCTGGATGAGCCGATGGACGGGCTCGATATTATTATTAAAAAACAGATTTTGACGATCATCAAAGATACGGTGAAGAAGCGCGGGACGAGTGTTGTGATTGCGTCTCATCGTTTGGAAGAGCTTGAGGCGATTGCGGATCGGGTGATTGTTCTAAAGGGTGCGAGTGTGGAGCTGGATTACTATTTGGACGATATGCGGACGGATGCGGTGAAAATACAAGTGGCCTTTAAAACGAAGAAGATACCTGATTTTGTGAAGAATAATGCACAATTATTGTATCGGAATGGGCGGATTTATACACTTTTAGTAACGGAAAATGCAAGTGGTTTTTTGGCTGATTTGCGTTTAGAGGAACCGGTTTTACTGGAAGAAATGTCGATATCGATAGAGGATATTTTCACGGTGCATTTGGCGAATGACAAAATAGATTATTACGAGATATAGCAGGGGGTGAGACTAATAATGTTTAATCGAGGGTTATGGTATCGGGAATGGCGTAATATGAGATGGATGCTTTTGGGAGTGGCGTTACTTTTTTTTCTGGGAATTACTTTAGGCTTAATGTCAGACGCGGACAGATGGCATAGTCAAAAGGACTACTATGAATCGAGTGACTTTATAAAGTTGCAGGAAGAAAATCCAGAATATAAGACTTCTGATGAGGAAATGAAGGCTAGTTTGACGGTCGCTTATTTGTCGGTGCCGATGTACACTAATTTTGTTCAAGAAGAGTTTGTGGAATATATGCCGTTTATGTTTTATTTTCAAGTAGAGATGTTTTTCACGTTGATTAAGGTAAGTGTGTTTATTTTAGGGGTTTTAGCGGTAATATTTGAACGATATACAAGGGCGAATCGATTTACTGCATCGTTGCCTTATAAACGGACCCATATTGTTGGGGTTAAAATGATCATGGGGATAGCGACGATTGCTTTAAGCTACATTGCTTCCATGGGAATTGGTTTGGCTTATTTCTTGTCGCAAGTACCAACAGAATATGTCCAGTTTGATGCAGCGAAATTTTGGGTGGATATTGTTGGTGGGCTATTTACTTACATTGTTATATTTTTAGTGGCGATTTTAATTGGCTTATTGATAGGGTCACCGATTGCTGCAGCTTTTGTGGCGTTTGGGGTAATGTTACTGCCGAATGTGTTAAATCCTACTTTAGATAATATGTATAACTTTATTTGGCCGCATGCTGGGGATAAAGGGATGTCTAAACTGCTGCGGTTTGAGGATTATGTGAATGTATTTTCGCCGTTTTCGTTTGAGTCGGCGTCGTTTGGAGCGGTTATTTTCAGTGTGATATTGAGTGTGCTGATGGTTATAGCTATTTTAATTTTATATAAAAAGCAGCATATTGAACGGAGTGGCTATTTATTTGCTTTCCCGTGGGTTAAATGGCCGTTTTTAGTATTGTTTTCGTTGTTCGTTGGGATGGCTTCGGCTAATTTGGCTGTGACGGATACGGAGCTTGGATTCATTGGTTATCTAGCTTGGGGAATAGGCGCAACGATTGCTAGTTTTATTTTAGCGCTCTACATTTTAAATAAAATGCGTGGCCTTTTCCAGATGTCTAAAACGAATTAAAAAAATAGCTTTTT
>CM001047.1:2736610-2737332 GCA_000183865.1 Listeria marthii FSL S4-120 | reverse complement strand
AAAAATAGCTTTTTTATAGTAGGTAAGTCCGGTATAATAGAGGATAGAATGAGTGAGGGAGGATTTAGCATTGACCACAGAAACAGAAACGAATAAACCGCAATTAGCTGAATTGAAAGCTAATTTAACGAAGCGGAACTTGCAATATGTTATGGAAGTCGAAAAGCATTTGCGAGAAACTCATTACGGCGAAGAACAACAAGAAATTATTGTTTATGAAATGAGTGAAAAGATTTTAGCCGAACAGAAAAAAGGCATCACAGCGAGAAAATTATTTAATTTAACACCAACAGAATATGTTGTTTCTTTAGATGTGAAAGCTGCTACAGTGGAGCAAAATACAGACAAATGGTGGCTAGTTCTTGACGGCGGACTCCTTGTACTTGGAGCGATGATGCTGATTTCCGGAATTAGTGCTTATTTCCAAAAAAATGCACAGACTTTAGGAATTATCGTGCTAGTAATCACTGCGGTTGTCGGTGGTTTCGCGATGCTGATCTTACGTAAATACGCATCTAACATGCGCGCTGGTCAAAAAGGTGGAACAATAAAATACTTACTAGTAGCGGTCGGAGTCATTGCGATATGGATGTTTGTAATGACGATTGTACAAGTGACAATTCCTCCAAATATCAATGTAGCGTTAAGTCCGATTGTTAACACAGTTGGTGGTGCAATTATTATTGCCCTACGTTTCTATGTGAAGAAAAAGAAAAATATTC
>CM001047.1:2736407-2736510 GCA_000183865.1 Listeria marthii FSL S4-120 | reverse complement strand
TGTGAAGAAAAAGAAAAATATTCCATCCTTATAAGAAGATGGACACGGACAGGTGACCTAAATTGCATATTGCGAAGCGGTCGCCTGTTTTTATTTCCCGGGA
>CM001047.1:2735291-2736307 GCA_000183865.1 Listeria marthii FSL S4-120 | reverse complement strand
TCCCGGGAAATACTGATACAGATGAGGTGAATAAACTTATGTTTTCGTATGAAGTGATTAGACAATTTACAGAGACAGAGCATCATTTATACCGTTACATAATGGACAATCGGGACAAAGTTATGTTTATGAGAGTTCGTGAGCTTTCAGAAGTGACACATGTTTCGCCGGCTTCCATCGTTCGTTTTACTAGAAAATTGGGTTGTGAAGGCTTCTCGGAATTTAAAGTGAAGCTAAAACAAGAAGCGACGCGTGAAGTGAAGAAAAAAACGGCGGATACAGTAGAAGTTTTAGAGGAATTCTTTGAACGGACAATGAATCGTGATTATGATCATGTGCTAGATGCGGCGGCGGAAATTATCAATGAAGCTGATTTAGTCGTGTTTTTCGGAATCGGAACCTCAGGGATTTTAGCAGAGTATGGTAGTCGTTTTTTCTCCAATATGAAGAAGCGGACATTTTATATTAAAGATCCATTTTATCCTAACCCGGGAGAGCAATTTAAAAATAAAGCAGTGATGATTATACTTTCTGTGTCGGGCGAAACAGACCAGGTGCTCGAGCAGGCGCAAAATATGCAGCAGTACGGCAGTCGGATTATTAGTATCACCAATACGAGCCACAATACGCTTGCGGGCTTGTCTGATGTTAATATTCCGTATTATGTGACGCAAGAAATGGTCGATAAAACGAATATTACGACGCAAATTCCGGTGCTATTTTTACTGGAAGCGATGGCGAAGAAAAATTATAATCAAGAACAAGAAGAATAACAAAAAGCGTGTAGGTTTTCGTGTCCTGCACGCTTTTTTATTAGCTTATTTTTTTGTATACATGCACGAACTCAGTGACAACTTCTCTTAATGTTTCTGTTGTGATGAGTAAGTCTTCCGCATGGATTAAAAGTAATTGAATTTCCACTTTTTCACCGGAAGCTTCTTTTTGGATTAGCTTATGATGCTCGTGGTGCCCGTTTGCGAGTGTTTCGCCACCTTCTTTTAGTTTTGCTTCTGCTT
>CM001047.1:2734839-2735191 GCA_000183865.1 Listeria marthii FSL S4-120 | reverse complement strand
TATTAGCTTCTTTTAGTTTTGCTTCTGCTTCCTCAAAATTGCCTTCACGAGCCGCACGAAGTCCTTCTAAGTAACTGCTTCTCGCAGAACCAACTTGGCTAATCATGCCAAAAATAACTGTTTCCATTTCATTCATGTCTATTTTCCTCCTGTAAAAAGTGATACACTGCGCCGAGTAGGCCAGCTTGATTTTTATGTGTTGCTGTTTCGATAATCGTGTCGCGCAGCCCAAAGCTCTCCATATGATGCTTTAGCTCCGCGATAAAAGTAGGGCGGCTTGTAATTCCACCACCGATAAAAATGTGCGTTGGATCGAACAGGTAAATTAAATTATAAAGCCCCGTACAAATCC
>CM001047.1:2734172-2734739 GCA_000183865.1 Listeria marthii FSL S4-120 | reverse complement strand
GTAAATTAAATTATAAAGCCCCGTACAAATCCCGGTATAAAACTCAGTAATAAGTCGTTCCGAAACGGCATCATGCGCATCATAATTAGCAAAAATTTCTTCACCAGTAATCTCTTCCAAAGGGCGCCCAGTAAGTTCCGCGTATTGTCTACGAAGAACGAGCATGGTTGTGGTCTCATTTAGCGTATATTTGCCAGGACGGAAAGCACCAGGACGTTCGCTAAACATATAACCAAACTCGCCAGCCCGAAAACGACCGCCGCGAACTAATTCACCATTGGAAAAAATACCGCCACCAATCCCAGTTCCGATCGTTAAACAAAGGAAATCATCCAAATCTTGCCCTTTACCAAGCCATTTTTCAGCAAGTAGGGCGCAATTGGCGTCATTTTCGATGGCAACAGGAAGTCCGGTTTCCGCTTCGAGCCATTTTTTCAAATTAAAGTTATCAAATCTACGAATAGCGCCGCCCATTGTGATAAGCCCGGTTTTTGGATTCACATAGCCGGGTGCGCTGACTGCAATGCCCGTCACGTCCGTATTTTCAGCAAGAAACAATTTCATTTC
>CM001047.1:2733515-2734041 GCA_000183865.1 Listeria marthii FSL S4-120 | reverse complement strand
GAAACAATTTCATTTCTGCTAAAATTTGGTCGCCGTCGCTACCGCTGATTTCGGCTGATTTTGTTAAAATAATTTCACCATGCGGCAAAACGACCCCCATTTTAAGGGCCGTTCCACCGATATCAAAAGCTGCAATTTTCATTTTGTCACATCCTATTGTTCCGTTGAGGCTGTTGCATTTTTATCCATTGCAGCATCACTCGCGGCAATTTTGTTAGATACAAGTACGAATGGTAGATAAATGACTGTTGCGACGGCTAGACAGAGCAAGCCGACCAGAAGCGCGAGCCAGTTTCCTCCTGTGCCAAGGAATGGAATCAGTGGTCCCGGAGTTGTCCAAGGCACTTGATAGGCGACAGGTGGAATAAGTTTTGTTGAGATGAAGAAGTAACCAATTAATGTATTGATTGCTGGTGTAATGATGAAAGGAATAACCATAATTGGGTTTAATACGATTGGTAAACCGAAAATAACTGGTTCGTTGATGTTGAAAATCCCTGGTGCAAGAGAAAGTTTCGCGATATCG
>CM001047.1:2732598-2733415 GCA_000183865.1 Listeria marthii FSL S4-120 | reverse complement strand
CGCGATATCGCGGTAGTCTGCACGACGGGATGCGATAAAGATAGCAATCAGTAAACCTAGAGTCATACCAGATCCGCCGTAGTTTGCGAATCCGTCATTTAGGCCAGCCCATGTTGCTGGGTAAGGAGCGCCCCAAGCAGAACCGTGTTGTGCTACGTAAGATAAGTTATCTAAGTTTGGTTCAGTGAAGATGGTGTCACGAATAGCCGCAACTGTGTTAGGTCCGTGAATACCAAGAACCCATAGTAAGTTAGAAACAAGTCCAATGATGATAACAGAGAATACGTTAGTTCCCATATCTTTAAGTGGCGCTTGAATAACTGTGTAAACAAGGTCGTTTAAACCTTCTGGAGCAACTAAAGTGATTAAGTAGTTAATTACAGAGAAAAGAATAGTGATGATGATAACTGGAATTAATACTTTAAAAGAACGAGCAACTGCTGGTGGTACTTGGTCAGGCATTTTAATCATTAAACGAGGGGATCTAGCTAGACGGCTAAATACTTCCCCAGTAATAATCGCTACAATAATCGCAACGAAAAGGCCTTGTGCGCCTAAGAATTTGATTGTCATGTAAGATGCATTGTCAACCACTGTGTAAGGTGTATAAACGATAAAGAATGCACCTATCGAGGTAAGTCCACAGAGCAAATCATCCTGTTTAAAGAAGATGGCGAGATTCCGCGCGACTAAGAATACAATCAGAATCGCCATAATATTAGTCGAACCTTGCATTACCGGCGAAAATACAGCCTGTGCATCTGCTAAATTAGGGAAGATTTTCCCTAGGAATAGAATTTTTGCAATAAAGCCATCT
>CM001047.1:2731766-2732498 GCA_000183865.1 Listeria marthii FSL S4-120 | reverse complement strand
AGGAATAGAATTTTTGCAATAAAGCCATCTGGTGATAATACTGCGAAGTTAATCAAAGTGATAATTGAACCCGCCATAATTAATGGGAAAACTAAAATAAATGCATCACGAATTGCTGCAATATGGCGCTGCGAGTTCAATTTATTCGCAACTGGTACTAAAACACGTTCCATGCCGTGTTCAAATTTTGACATCATACTCATTTTAAAACCTCCCTATTTTAAATGAAACTCCCTTAACCAATCTCCGCGAAAGCTTTTTCAAGAACGGCTTTCCCGTTTAACATACCATAATCTTTCATATCAATTACTACAACAGGGATGCGACCTTGTACAAGTTCATCCACTTGCGGTTTTTGGTAACGGACTTGAGGTCCAAGCATAACGATATCCATTTTATCTACTACGTTACTAGCTTCAGATACTGGTAATGCTTCAATTTCAATTTCTTCCCCGATAGAGGTTGCGTGCGCTTTCATTTTTGTAACAAGTAAGCTTGTCGACATTCCGGCCGCACATACAAGTAATATTTTTTTCATTAAGATTTTCCCTCCCAAAATGGTTGAAGCAGAGAGAGAACAAGGCTTATTTGCCCTGTTCTTCTACTAAATTAGCTCCGTTTGCTTCGATTGTCTTTTTATACCAGTAAAAACTGTCTTTTTTATAGCGTTTTAATTCTTTTTCATCATTTTCATCGCGGTCGACATATACGAAACCGTAACGTTTTTGGTAG
>CM001047.1:2730722-2731666 GCA_000183865.1 Listeria marthii FSL S4-120 | reverse complement strand
TGGTAGCCGTTTAACCAGCTTAGTAAATCTGTGAAGCTCCAAGTGCAGTAACCAAGCATCTCTACACCGTCAGTGATTGCTTCTTGGATTGCTAGAGCATGTGCGCGAATGTATTCAATCCGGTACTCATCGTGAATTTTGTGGTCTTCCGTCAAGCTATCATACTCACCAAGACCATTTTCTGTAATCATGATTGGTAATTTATAGCGGTTAGTAATTCTACGTAAGCCAATGCGCAAGCCAGTTGGATCAATGTCCCAGTCCCAATTCGTTTTCTCTAAGTAAGGGTTGTTGGTGTTTTTGTATAACCCCGGTACACCAGTTTCCTCGGAAGTGCCTTTTTCGCCAGTTGTATTCATTTTCCCAGAACCAACGCCGTCTTTCCCATTAAATGCATGAGTCATTGAGCGGTAATAGTTAACTCCCATGAAATCAGGTTTTCCTTTTTTCAGAAGTTCCGTATCGCCTGGTAAGACTTCCGGTGCAAGACCGTGCTCTTCCAGCCAGTTCCAAGTAGCAGTCGGATATTCACCCCATGTGTAAACATCCATCCAGAAATGGGCATTGAATTCTTCGGAGTTTTCAGAAGCTAACACGTTCGCTGGGTTGGCATCGATGGAGTAACTTGGTCCGTAAGCAAAACTTGGGCCAATTTTTCCAGATGTTCCTAGCTCGCGGAATTTAGCAATTGCAGAAGCATTCGCCAAGTTCGCATTGTGATTTGCCGCAAACATACGCTTGTCGTCAGAAACGCCAGGTGGGTGATACGCTAATTTGTAACCGTGTGAGATAAATACGTTTTGTTCATTAAGTGTTACCCAGTATTTAACTCGGCCGTTAAAGCGTTCGAATAGAAGGGCAGCGTAGTTAGTGAAATCTTCTACGACTTTGCGCGACTCCCATCCACCATATTCGTCTTGAAGCCCTTGCGGAATATCCCAGTG
>CM001047.1:2730375-2730622 GCA_000183865.1 Listeria marthii FSL S4-120 | reverse complement strand
GCGGAATATCCCAGTGGTAAAGTGTCACAACTGGCTCAATTCCATAAGAAAGAAGTTCATCAATCAAATTATCATAGAACTTCAGTCCAGCTTCGTTAACTTCCCCGTTACCATGCGGGATAACGCGACTCCATGCGACAGAGAAGCGATATGCTTTTAGGCCCTGTTCAGCCATTAGCGCGACATCTTCTTTATAACGATGATAAAAATCAATTGATTCATGACTTGGGTAAAAACCGTAATCAGT
>CM001047.1:2729969-2730275 GCA_000183865.1 Listeria marthii FSL S4-120 | reverse complement strand
GCGACATCTTCTTTATAACGATGGTAATTATCCACCGCTACGTCTCCGTTTGTTTCTTTGAATGTTGTTCCAGGAATACGAACAAATTCATCCCATACAGATGGTCCTTTGCCATCCTCATCCCAGGCACCTTCTACTTGGTACGCTGCAGAAGCTGATCCCCATAGAAAATCTTTTGGGAAAGGTTTCAACTTATTATGTTCCATTATGGCACCTCCAAAAATTATGTGCGATTAGTCTGTTTTAGTTTTGCTTGCCTTATTAATGTAAACGGTTTCGACTAATTGGTAAATAGATTTTGGCGCT
>CM001047.1:2729456-2729838 GCA_000183865.1 Listeria marthii FSL S4-120 | reverse complement strand
ATTGGTAAATAGATTTTGGCGCTTTGGGTTCGTGTTTCACATCAATGGTATAAGTTTCTGAGTTGAAACGCTGTGTTTCGTGTATGTGATTGGGAGAACAATTGACTTTTATGCGGTCATCCCTTATTCTATATGTATTAATGAAAAGAGGTGAGATGACATGTTTCTTTTGAATGCGCGAACTAGTATAGCTAAATTTTTGTATATTGTCCGTGCAATTTTTTCCGGTATTGCAGTTACATTGGCGAAGTCTGCCCAAAAAACTGTATAACGAGAAAAAATGAGAGAAGCATGGAGTCACGCAATCGGTAGTATGGTACTAAATTAGTATTATACTTATAATTGGCGTCGGGCGCTTGTCTGACGCTTTTTTGTTGTCTGG
>CM001047.1:2728213-2729356 GCA_000183865.1 Listeria marthii FSL S4-120 | reverse complement strand
TTCACGTGAAACATTTCTACCATGCTTCCTTGGATAAATGGAGGATAAAATGACAATAGTAGCAATGAATGAGGTAGTTAAAAGTTTTACTGGAGATGTAATTTTAGAGAAAGTCTCTCTTCAATTAGAAGAAGGTGAACGCGTCGGTTTAATCGGTCGAAATGGTGAAGGGAAAAGTACCATTTTGAAGATTTTAAAAGGGACTGAGGGTGTTGACAGTGGGATTGTAACGAGTAAAAAGGGAGCGAGAATCGGGCTTTTAGAGCAATTGTCGAGCGTGGATCCTAATATAATAGTAGAACAATATTTGCGGACTAGTTTTGGTGAGCTAGAGGATTTGGAAAAAGAATTACGTTCATTAGAAGCAGAAATGGCAACGAATGCAAGCGAAAAACTAATGAATCGTTACGGGGATAAAATGGCATTGTTTGGCGAGCTTGGTGGATATGAGATGGACGCTGATTTGAGTAAGGTAGTTAATGGTCTGGGGATTGGCGCGTTACTGCCGCAGAGATGGGGAGATTTAAGCGGTGGTGAGAAAACGAAGGCGGCGTTAGCTCATTTATTATTGCAGAAAACGGATTTATTACTATTAGATGAGCCGACGAACCATTTGGATTTAATGGCGGTGGAATGGCTGACCGCATTTTTACAACATTATTCGGGAACCGTGCTCGTTGTTTCCCATGATCGGTACTTTTTAGATGAGGTAGTTCAGAAAATGGTGGAGCTGGAGAATCGTGAATTGATTGTTTATCATACGAATTTTTCTGGGTATTTGAAGGAACGAGAAGAACGATTGTTGCGCGAATTCCAAGATTATAAAGACCAACAAAAGAAGATTAAAAAAATGCAGCAAGCCATCAAACGACTGCGGCAGTGGGCAATGCAAGCTAATCCGCCAAACGATGCCATGTTCCGTCGCGCCAAAAATATGGAGCGCGCATTAGAGCGAATGGAGAAAGTGAAGCGTCCAGTTTTAACGCAAAAACAAATGCAATTACAATTTGATGAAGCAGGTCGAAGCGGGCAAGAAGTAGTGGTTATGGAGGATTTGAGCAAAACTTTTGGTGAAAAAGAAATTGTGCAGGATGTTTCTTTGCAAATTAGGCAGGGGGAACGAGTGGCGATTATTGGTGAAAA
>CM001047.1:2727980-2728113 GCA_000183865.1 Listeria marthii FSL S4-120 | reverse complement strand
TTCACGTGAAACATTTTTTACTATATTTTCTGAATAAAACAACAACGAAAAACCTTCTTGACATAGCCCTTAGCTTCTTGTAACATCATATTCAATAACTAAAAATATACATTGGCTATTTCAGCATGATTAT
>CM001047.1:2727028-2727849 GCA_000183865.1 Listeria marthii FSL S4-120 | reverse complement strand
AAAAAAGGAGTGTTTGCGACCCATGTGGGAGACAAAATTTGCAAAAGAAGGCTTAACATTTGATGATGTACTACTTGTTCCAGCGAAATCGGACGTATTACCAAATGATGTAGATTTAAGTGTAGAAATGGCTCCATCACTCAAATTAAATGTACCAATTTGGAGTGCCGGAATGGACACAATTACAGAAGCTAAAATGGCGATTGCTATTGCGCGCCAAGGTGGAATCGGTGTTGTTCATAAGAATATGAGTATCGAACAACAGGCGGAAGAAATCGAAAAAGTAAAACGTTCCGAAAGCGGCGTTATTATTGATCCATTTTATCTGACTCCAGATCACCAAGTTTTTGCTGCAGAGCATTTGATGGGTAAATATCGTATTTCTGGTGTTCCAATCGTGAACAACGAGCAGGAGCGCAAACTAGTTGGGATTTTAACTAACCGTGATTTACGTTTTATTTCTGATTACTCCACAGTAATTAAAGATGTTATGACAAAGGAAAACCTAGTGACAGCACCAGTTGGGACTACGCTAAAACAAGCAGAGCAGATTCTTCAAAAGCACCGTATTGAGAAATTACCACTTGTTGACGAAGCTGGCATCCTAAAAGGTCTTATCACTATTAAAGATATCGAAAAAGTAATTGAATTCCCGAACTCTGCTAAAGATAAGCATGGTCGACTACTTGCGGCTGCGGCTGTTGGGATTACGAATGACACATTTGTACGCGTAGAGAAATTAATCGAAGCGGGTGTGGATGCGATTGTTATTGATACTGCGCACGGACATTCAGCGGGCGTTATTAATAAAATTTCTGAAA
>CM001047.1:2726333-2726928 GCA_000183865.1 Listeria marthii FSL S4-120 | reverse complement strand
GAGCACGTGCTCTTTTTGAAGTTGGCGTGGACATTGTAAAAGTTGGGATTGGGCCCGGTTCGATCTGTACGACACGTGTTGTTGCAGGTGTTGGGGTACCACAAATCACGGCTATTTATGATTGCGCGACTGTTGCGCGCGAATTTGGTAAAGCAATTATCGCGGATGGCGGCATTAAATATTCTGGTGATATCGTGAAAGCATTAGCCGCTGGAGGAAATGCGGTTATGCTCGGAAGTATGCTCGCTGGAACAGATGAAAGCCCTGGTGAAACAGAAATTTTCCAAGGTCGTCAGTTTAAAACGTATCGTGGTATGGGCAGTTTGGCAGCGATGGAGCACGGTTCCAAAGATCGTTATTTCCAAGCTGATGCGAAAAAACTTGTTCCTGAAGGTATTGAAGGGCGCGTTCCTTATAAAGGTTCCGTTGCTGACATTATCTTCCAATTAGTTGGCGGTATTCGTTCAGGTATGGGTTACACTGGCTCAGCTGATTTAAGACACCTTCGCGAAGAAGCGGCGTTCGTTCGTATGACTGGCGCGGGACTTCGTGAAAGTCACCCACATGATATTCAAATTACAAAAGAAGCACCAAA
>CM001047.1:2725691-2726233 GCA_000183865.1 Listeria marthii FSL S4-120 | reverse complement strand
AAATTACAAAAGAAGCACCAAACTATAGCATTTCTTAAGGTCGAAAAAGCAGGAATCTCTTCCAAAAGAGGTTTCTGCTTTTTAATTTCTACTATAAAAATAAGAAAACCGCGAGAAAACACGAATTTCCCCAAAAGACTTCAATTAAGGTCATAAAACCGCTATACTGTTTCTATAGAGGAGGCGTGAAAAAAGATAATGATAGAGCAAGCAAGAGCTATTTTACAGCAAAATTTTGGTTATCAAGACTTTCGAAATGGGCAAGTAGACGTTATTTCGAAACTTTGCGCGGGAGAAGATACGCTAGCAATCATGCCGACTGGTGGCGGTAAGTCGCTTTGTTACCAGATACCAGCACTTCTTTTTGACGGTTTAACTATTGTTGTTTCTCCGCTAATTTCACTTATGAAGGATCAAGTAGATGCGCTAGTCTCCGAAGGGATTGCAGCTACTTTTATTAATAGTACACTGACTAACAGAGAAATAGATATACGTTTGGATGCCGCGTTTTCTGGCGAGCTAAAGATGCTTTATATTGCGCC
>CM001047.1:2723430-2725591 GCA_000183865.1 Listeria marthii FSL S4-120 | reverse complement strand
TAAAGATGCTTTATATTGCGCCCGAGCGAGTTGAAACGCCGGGATTCCAACGTTTAATTGAGCAAGTACCAATTTCATTGTTTGCGATTGATGAAGCGCACTGTATCTCGCAGTGGGGTCATGATTTTCGGCCTAGCTACCTGACACTGTGCGATAGTTTAGATAAAATGACTAGGCGTCCGCTCGTTATCGCACTCACAGCGACGGCAACGCAAGCTGTTTCGGATGATATTTGCCGACTACTAAAAATAAATGCGAGTTCGGTCGTTAAAACTGGATTTTCCAGAGATAATTTAGCTTTTCAAGTAGTAAAAGGGCAAGACAAAGACAAATATTTAATTGATTATTTAACGAAAAATGCGACAGAATCAGGCATTATTTATGCGTCCACACGAAAAGAAGTGGAACGTTTGCATAGTTTCTTGCTTAAAAAAGGCGTCGAGTCTGGAATGTATCATGGTGGCATGACCGATTTAGCGCGAAAGGATTGGCAGGAGAAGTTTCTATATGATGATATTCGCGTCATTGTTGCGACGAATGCTTTTGGGATGGGAATTAACAAATCCAATGTGCGCTTTGTCATTCATTATAATATTCCCCGCAATATCGAAGCGTACTATCAAGAAGCTGGCCGTGCTGGTCGTGATGGGGTTCCGAGTGATTGTATTTTGCTGTTTTCACCGCAAGATAGCCGCATCCAGCAGTTTTTAATTGAACAATCCGAAATGGATGATGAGCGTAAACAAAATGAATTCGCCAAGCTCCGCCAAATGACGGGCTATGGTTATACGGAAATTTGTTTGCAGAAGTATATTGTGCAATATTTTGGCGATGACGAGGAAAACTGCGGAAAGTGTAGTAATTGCTTAGATACGAGAGAAGCAACGGACATTACCATTTTGGCGCAACAAGTTTTTTCTTGTATTAAAAGAATGGGCGAGCGTTTCGGAAAAGTATTGATTGCTAAGGTTTTGACGGGTTCAGCTGACCAGAAAGTGAAAGACTGGCGCTTTGAAGAGCTGAGCACGTATGGGTTAATGAAAGATGCATCGCAAAAAGATGTATTGCAATTAATCGATTACCTTACAGCGGAAAAATATTTGCAACCAACTGATAGCCAATTTCCTTCGCTGAAACTGACAGACAGAGCGGTATCGGTTCTGCGGGGCGAGCTCAAAGTAGAACGCAAACAAGCGAAACGTGCCGAAAAAGTTAAAATTGACGTAAATAGTGACCTTTTCGAGAAATTACGGGAAGTCCGGCGTGAATTGGCAGCGAAACACAAAGTACCACCATATATCATTTTTTCAGATGAAACGTTACGAGAAATGTGCGCGTATATGCCGCAAACGGAAGACGCGCTGCTTGAAGTCAAAGGAATTGGTGCGATGAAACGCGATAAATATGGTGCTGAATTCTTGGCAGTTTTACAAGAAGAGGCAGCGAAATAATATAGAAGAGAGGGTTTTGACAGATGACAAAAACATTAGTGCTGGCAGAGAAACCGTCTGTCGGTAAAGATATTGGCCGGGTACTCGGAGCCAAGCAAGGTAAGAATGGCTATTTAGAAGGTGGGAAATATGTAGTAACTTGGGCGCTAGGACACCTTGTCACGCTAGCTGATCCAGAGCGCTACGATTCCAAATATAAAAACTGGAACATGGAAGATTTACCAATGCTTCCAGAAAAAATGAAACTAGAACCAATCAAGCAAACGAGAAAACAATATGAAACGGTTAAAAAATTAATGAACCGCACAGATATAACAACCATCGTTATCGCAACTGATGCGGGCCGAGAAGGAGAACTTGTCGCTCGCTGGATTATTGATTACGCGAAAATCAAGAAACCACTAAAAAGACTATGGATTTCCTCTGTAACCGACAAAGCAATACGTGAAGGCTTTGAACATTTAAAACCGGGCAAAGATTACGAAAACTTGTATCACTCGGCTGTTGCTCGTTCTGAAGCTGACTGGGTAGTAGGTATTAATGCTACACGCGCGCTAACAACGAAATACAACGCGCAACTTTCTTGTGGCCGTGTGCAAACACCAACGCTTGCAATGATTCAACATCGTGAGGAAGAAATACGCAACTTTAAACCGCGTGAATACTACGGAATTACTGCGCTAACTGAACAAGAATGTTTCACGTGGAAC
>CM001047.1:2722382-2723330 GCA_000183865.1 Listeria marthii FSL S4-120 | reverse complement strand
GTTTCACGTGGAACAATGGTCAAACTTTTGATAAAGATTTAGCCGAAAAACTAGTGAAGTCTTTGCAAGGTGAAAATGCGGTCATTACAGATGTTTCCATGAAAGAAAAGAAGACTTTTTCACCAGGACTATATGATTTAACCGAACTACAACGCGATGCTAATAATAGATATGATTTTTCAGCTAAAGAAACGCTGAATATCATGCAAACATTATATGAGCGTCATAAAATATTAACGTACCCGAGAACAGATTCGCGCTTTATTTCAACGGATATCGTACCAACTCTAAAAGAACGCTTGGCGGCTTGTGGTGTGGGTGAAAATGCCAAAGCTGCCCGTCAAATCAGCGGGAAACCAATCAAAGCAAACAAATCGTTTGTAGATAACAGCAAGGTAAGCGACCATCACGCAATTATCCCAACCGAGCAACCCGTTTCACTCGGAGATTTAAGCGATAAAGAACGGAAAATTTATGACTTAGTTGTCAAACGTTTCTTAGCAGTCCTTTCAGACCCATATATCTATGAAGAAACTTCAGTTAAAGCCAAAATTGGCCAAGAAGACTTCACTTTAAAAGGAAAAGTTGTTAAATCACTTGGCTGGAAAAGCATTTACGGAGAAGCGCGCGAACCAGACCAATTAACCAAAATGCAAAAAGGCGACACAATTCCGGTCAAGCGAGTAAACCTAGAAACAGGTAAAACGAAACCGCCAGCGAGATTCAATGAGGCAACGCTACTTTCTGCAATGGAAAATCCATCTAAATACATGGAAACATCCAATAAAGCATTAGCCAAAACACTTGGTGAAACTGGCGGACTTGGAACCGTTGCAACACGTGCAGACATCATCGAAAAGCTATTCAATAGTTTCTCATTAGAAAAACAAGGCAAGGAGATCCAAATCACTTCCAAAGGGCGCCAATTACTAGAATTAGTTCCAGAAG
>CM001047.1:2722023-2722282 GCA_000183865.1 Listeria marthii FSL S4-120 | reverse complement strand
AACAAAACGATAAAAAATTCCGTCACGATAACATTACATCGCAAAAATGCCCGGATTGCGGCAAACCGATGCTAAAAGTGAAAGGCAAACGCGGCACAATGTTAGTTTGTCAGGACCGTGAATGTGGTCACCGCGAATCCGTTTCAAGAACGACGAATGCTCGCTGTCCAAATTGCCACAAACGTATGGAAATGCGTGGCGAAGGAGATAAACAGATTTTCGTGTGCGCTTGTGGTCACCGTGAAAAACTATCTGCATT
>CM001047.1:2721393-2721923 GCA_000183865.1 Listeria marthii FSL S4-120 | reverse complement strand
TTCACGTGAAACATAATCGATTAATAATTGAAACAGATATTCCAGCCAAAATGCGGGATGATGTCACTCTTTACGCAGATATTTACCGTCCGGCAGATGAAGGGAAATATCCCGTTTTGCTTACAAGATTACCGTATAGCAAGTCATATGGGCTGCATTTTATTCGTCCTAATATTTTGGCGGAGCAAGGTTATATTGTGATAGTTCAAGATGTTCGTGGCAGATACACGTCTGAAGGGGAATTTGTTCCGTACATAGCCGAAGTGGATGATGGATATGACACTATCGAATGGGCGGCTAATCTACCTTATTCTAATGGTGACGTTGGGATGTTTGGGCTGTCTTACTACGGCTATACGCAAATGTTAGCGGCGATCAGTGGCAATAAACATTTGAAAGCTATTGCTCCAATTATGGCGCAAAATAGTATGACGGATGTGTTCAATGATCATGATGGGGCGCTTGAATTAGGTATGTGGGAAACTTGGAACTTAGAATCCATGCTCCCTAATATGCTTGCTCGTAAATAC
>CM001047.1:2721111-2721293 GCA_000183865.1 Listeria marthii FSL S4-120 | reverse complement strand
GGCGCCAATTACTAGAATTAGTTCCAGAAGATTTAAAATCTCCAGAACTAACAGCACGCTGGGAACAAAAACTATCTAAAATCGCAAAAGGTGAGCTGGATTATCGTAAATTCACTGCAGAAATGCGCGATTACGCCAAAAAAGCAGTAACTGAAATCAAACAAAACGATAAAAAATTCCGT
>CM001047.1:2720825-2721011 GCA_000183865.1 Listeria marthii FSL S4-120 | reverse complement strand
TTGTGGTCACCGTGAAAAACTATCTGCATTCCAACAACGTCGCGATAAACAGAAAAACAAAAACGTATCCAAAACGGATGTAGCTAAATTCATGAAGAAACAAAATAAGCAAGAAGATGAACCATTTAACAATCCAATGGCGGAAGCATTAGCTAAACTAAAGCTAGATAAATAAGCGTAAACAAA
>CM001047.1:2719132-2720725 GCA_000183865.1 Listeria marthii FSL S4-120 | reverse complement strand
AATATGCTTGCTCGTAAATACAATACACGTGACGAACGGGAACAAGCGGCCAATACCTTAATGAAAAATCTGGATAACCTAGACGTACTATATAAATTCAAGCCCTATAAAGACTGGCCGGCAATTGGTCAGAAAGAAATGCCTTATTTTTCAGAGCTACTAAATTACGAACCGACCCACAACCACTGGCAAAAAATTGATGCAAAAAGCAATTACGATAAAATCAATGTACCGGGACTCCACGTTGCTGGCTGGTACGATTGTTTCTTAGATAAAACCATTGCTAACTTCCAAAATGGTCACCAACGTGCGCTCGGCGATAAACTGGTTATTGGACCATGGACCCACGCCAATTTTGGCCAAATGATTGGCGACCGCGATTTCGGCATGGCGGCTACTAAATGGGGCGAGGCAAGCATGCACGCAAGACACTTAGAATGGTTCAATCACTGGCTAAAACAAGAACCGCTCCCTGAAACCGCCCCGATAAACTACTTTGTTATGGGATTAAACGACTGGAAAACAGCGACAACTTGGCCACCTCAAAATACCAATTTTACCCCACTTTATTTCAACACAGGCGAAGTAACTGCTGACTTTACTCCGCCGAAACAAGCTTCAGAAGCGAATTTCAGCTACGATCCAGAAAACCCAGTACCATCAAACGGCGGGGGGACACTACATAAGGAACTACATGCAGATGGTCCGCGCGATCAGCAGCAATTGGAACTTCGAGATGATATTCTCTGCTACACGACCGCGCCGCTAGATACAGATTTAGAAGTAACTGGACCAGTCCAAGTAAAATTATGGGCGAAAACAGACGCACCTAACACGGATTTCACTGCTAAACTAGTAGACGTTTTCCCAGATGGCACAGCATTTAACCTGGCAGACGGGATTATTCGAGCAAGTAAACAGCACGGCGATCAAGTTCAAAATAAAATCAACGAATACACCATCGATCTATGGGCAACGAGCAACTTATTCCAAAAAGGTCACCAAATCCGCATCGAAATATCTTCCAGTAATTTCCCGAGATTTGACCCGAATCCAAACACAGGCGATAGTTTCATTAATTCCACCGAAAGCCAAATCGCGCATCAAACCATTTATCATAGCCCGGATTACCCGTCGCATATTCTTTTGCCAATTTCTCGCTAGAAAAACGGACTTTTGGGCGAAAAGTTTTATATACGACACTGCTAAATCATGGTAAAATATGAAAGTATCGGCCTAAAAAAATGAAATCTATTTCAAAAAGGGAATTTTTAAAGTAGATTTCTTTATTAAAATATAGATAAAATGAGCCAATAGTTTGCTCAAATGAAGGAGAAGTTGCAGTGAAAAACATAATGAAAAAGACAGGGATTGCAATCATGGCAGCATCCCTTGCAGTGAGTGGCTTCTTAGTAAGCCCGAAAGCAGCACAAGCCGCGGAGACACCAAACGTAAATGCAAATGCAGCAATCGCGATTGAAGAGAGTACAGGTAAAATTTTATATTCAAAAGACGCTGATAAGCTGATGGGTATCGCATCCATGACGAAAATGATGGATGAATATTTACTACTAGAAGCAATTGATAAAGGTC
>CM001047.1:2718279-2719032 GCA_000183865.1 Listeria marthii FSL S4-120 | reverse complement strand
TACAAAAAGCTGGTTCTAAAGTGAAAGATCCTTCTACGCTCGCAGTAAATAAAGGCAAAGAAGATACAGTCGGACTAGTGACAAAAGACGCTGTGAAGCTAGTTGTACCTAAGAACGACAATTCACCTAAACTGAACACAAAAGTAACTCTAAAAGAGAAAAAAATCGAAGCACCCGTTGAAAAAGGTACGACAGTCGGCGAAATGGAAGTATCTCTAAAAGATGGAGATGACCTAGGCTACCTTGACGGAAAACAAACCGAAACAATCGACGTACTAACTGCCAGCGACGTTGAAAAAGCAAACTGGTTCATGCTTTCCACGCAAGCAGTTGGCTCCTTCTTTACAGGTATCGGAAGTTACGTTTCTAATGGCGTGCAAGGTTGGTTTAATTAAGAAAATATACGTGAATTTACACATTTTATGATTTTTTAAGAAGTTTTATTAATAGAGATGTTCCGTATTTTTTATGATGATATGGACGGGAAAGGTAGCATTCTGCGGAGTGCTACCTTTTTGTGTGTGGTGAAATCGTAGGCGGGGACTTGTTTTTGTCTTCTCTGAAATGGGGATTATCCGAAAATAGAGTTTAATATGCTGAAAGAGAAAATTAATAATTGAAAGCCCAAATGTGACAGAAAATTGAACGTTGCTAGAAGCATATAAAAACAGTCTTTTTTTATGATATACTTGCTGAGATTGTGATAAAACGGGGGTTTTAGGATGAGGAAATTATTGAAAAACAAGAAATTTT
>CM001047.1:2717450-2718179 GCA_000183865.1 Listeria marthii FSL S4-120 | reverse complement strand
AAGGTCAATTAAAATGGGACGACAAAGTAACCATTTCTGAATATGCGTTTAAAGTTTCCCAAGACACATCACTATCGAACGTGCCACTTAGACTTGGTGAAGATTATACGGTGCAAGAATTATATGAAGCAATGGCAATCTACTCTGCAAACGGTGCAGCAATTGCGCTTTCCGAAAAAATTGCAGGATCTGAAAAAGATTTTGTAGACGCGATGAACAAAAAAGCAGAAAAACTTGGATTAGGTGAGCATCAATTTGTTAACTCGACTGGTCTTAACAATGAAGATTTAAAAGGCGAGGAACAAGTAGGTGGGCCAAAAGATGAAAATCAAATGACGGCGCGCGGTATGGCGAAGTTGGCGAAACACTTAATTGATGATTATCCAGACGTACTAAAAACGGCAAGTATCACGAAAAAAGAATTCCGCAAAGGCACATCAGATCAAATTGATATGTCCAACTGGAACTGGCTACTACCGGGCTTAATTTATGGCCGTCAAGGTGTAGATGGTTTGAAAACTGGGACAACTGATTATGCTGGAATGTGCTTAACTGCAACAGCTGTGCAAGATGGCATGCGTGTTATCACAGTCGTTCTTCATGCAAACGGCGGCGCACCTGGCGCACATACAAGCGCCCGTTTTGACGAAACAAACAAAATGCTCGATTATGCTTTTAACAATTTTAAAGTAAAAGAAGTACAAAAAGCTGGTTCTAAAGTGAAAGATC
>CM001047.1:2716964-2717350 GCA_000183865.1 Listeria marthii FSL S4-120 | reverse complement strand
ACGGCATAGCTTTCTGCTTGTTTATTTGTCAGTTGCTGTATAAAACACAAGTAAGAACTGTTTTACTCAATAACAAACTGATTATGATAAAGCTCAGAATAAAACCCATTAGCCTTCATCAACTCATCATGATTACCCTGTTCAATCACTTCACCTTGATGTAGCACGACGATATGGTCGGCATCGAGGATTGTTTTTAAACGGTGGGCAATGACGAAGCTAGTTCGGCCGGAGATTACGTTGTCCATTGCTTTTTGGATGCGGCTTTCGGTTACTGTGTCTACATTACTTGTTGCTTCATCTAGAATTAGAAGAGATGGGTTAGTAATAATAGTTCTAGCAATACTCATAAGCTGCTTTTGACCAACACTGAAAATATTATTTTC
>CM001047.1:2716126-2716864 GCA_000183865.1 Listeria marthii FSL S4-120 | reverse complement strand
CCAACACTGAAAATATTATTTTCGTCACTGATTTCTGTATCGTAACCTTTTTCTAGGTTCATAATGAAATCGTGGATGTTAGCTTGTTTGGCTGCATTGATTACTTCGTCGTCGCTTGCTTCGGGTTTACCGAAAACAATGTTATCGCGGATGGTTCCTGTGAATAACACGGAATCTTGTAGCACGATACCGACTTGTTTACGAAGCGAATCAAGGCGAATGTCGCGGATGTCGATATCATCAAAGAGAATCGCGCCACCATCGACATTATAGAAGCGATTAAGCAGGTTCATAACAGTTGTTTTACCAGAGCCAGTTGGTCCGACAAGAGCAACCATTTTACCTTTACTTACATCAATTGACACGTCTTTTAAAACTGGTTTTGCAGGGTCATAAGCGAAATCAACATGATCGAGTTTGACACCTTTATTAATACCATCAATTGTTTGTAAGTTCTCGCGTTCCACTTCTTCTTCCTCTGCAAATACTTCGCTAACACGGCGAGCACCAGTGATTGCTAATTGAAGCAAGCTGTACTGGGATGAAATTTGTGTTAGAGGCATGTAGAATTGTTGTGAATATTGAACGAACATAACGATTAAACCAAGAGCGGCTGTGCGTTCAAGGTCACCGTTTAGAGCTAACCATCCACCGAAGAAGATAACGATAGCTGTATTCAATAAGGAAATACCTTGCATCATTGGGAAAAGTAAACCGGAGTAAACTTGACCTTTATAA
>CM001047.1:2715382-2716026 GCA_000183865.1 Listeria marthii FSL S4-120 | reverse complement strand
AATAATTATTGCAAATGGAGCAGATATTAAAGTAACGAAGGCTAGTTCCACGTTTTGTTGGAACATCATGATGATAACACCAATCATTAGCGCAACGTTTGATAGTACTTGAATCAGGGCTTGGTTTAGTGTGTTGGAAATGTTATCCAAGTCACTAGTGAAACGGCTAAGCATTTCGCCGTCATTGCGGCTATCGAAGAAACGGATCGATAGTTTTTCCATCTTGCGGAAAAGCCCTATACGCATTCTGTTCGTCGATTTGCCAGCTACCCCTGTCATAATGATACTTTGGATAAAAGTGGCAGCAGCGAGCAGTACGTAGCAGAGAATCAGCATCCAAATGATATGGATGAAGTCGCTCTTGTCATCAACACCCGTTTGTAGTAAACGAACCACGTAATCTCCAAGTTCTTGAACGGCGTTACCAATATATTGTGGTGCTTTTACTTGAAGGTATGTCGCAAAAACTACAGCAATTAAAATGACAAAAAGTTGAGGCTTATAACCCCGCAGATAGTGCCAGAAAAAGCGGCTAATTTGTTTAAACTCTTTCATTATGCGGTTACCTCCTTGCCTTTTTGAGTGTCGTAAATTTCACCGGGTAGCGAATATGGAACAGGGCAATCTCAAAATCTGCTTCTGTT
>CM001047.1:2713570-2715282 GCA_000183865.1 Listeria marthii FSL S4-120 | reverse complement strand
TCGGAGATCCAAGCGGAAACATACCAAAATGGCTCAAAAAAGCAACCAAAAAAGCCAAAAAAGCCGTGAAAAAAGTAAGCAAAGGCGTCAAAAAAGTAAAACAAGTAGTCAAGAAAACCGTTAAAAAAGTAAAACGTGTTGTGAAAAAAGTACAAAAAGTCATCAAGAAAACCACCAAAAAAATCAAACGCGCCGTGAAAAAAGTAACCAAAAAAGTACAAAAAACAGTGACGAAATTCAAGAAAGCCGCAAAGAAATCGATTAAACAAGCTCGAAAAACAGTTAAGAAAGTCTACCAAAAAGCCAAGCAGACGGTCGTTAAAAAAGTAAATAAAATCAAGAAAACTACTAAAAAAGTTATTAAAACCGTCAAAAAAGCAGGAACCAAAGTAGTAAATAAAGCCAAAAGTACAATCAAGAAAGTCGGTAAAGAAGCCAACGCAATAATAGCCGAGGCCAAAGAATCCGCAGCTAAAGCAAAGAAAGAAAAAGCGGATCGAAAAGCTAAAGCCCAAGAAGCCTTATGTAAAAACCAAGAATTCTTAGAAAGTCAAAAGAAAGGCTATAGCGATCCAACTTATGATTACAAAGCCGGTTATCCAAGAACAGGTGAAGTATGGGCTTTTGATGCGAATGGAAATATTGATAAGGAAAAAAGCGCAGAAGTTTCTGAACAACTGGAAGTTGGGAACTCTATTGCAGCCGCTTTTATTCCAGGGCCAGGAGAAATAATAATAGGTAAGGCTGCAGGGACAGTTGTAGTTAAAGTTGGAGGGAAAGTTGGTTCAAAAATAATTTCTTGGGGAACGACTAAGTTTGCAACCAAGGGAGCAGCTAAAGGAGCAGCTAAGGGAGCAGCTGAGGAAACGATTAAGAAAGTAGCTAAGAAAGCAAGTGGGGCTAGTGGAACAGGAAATGGAGCTAACAGTCCTAAGAATGTTGCTTTATATGAAAAATACAAAGATGTTTTAGGAACTACAGAAAAGGCCAATCCGCTTGTTGATAGTTTAAGAGAAACTGGTAAGTTACCAGATAATTTCATTTCAAAAGATTTGGCAATTGAGAAAGGGTGGAGACCGGGAAAAGCATTAGAAAATTATGTACCTGGTGGGCAAATCGGTGGAGATATTTATCAAAATAGCACTAAACTTTTACCAGAAGTATCAGGAAGAGTGTGGCGTGAGGCGGATGTAGGCTTAATCGGAGATATGTCACGAGCGAAGCAAGCTGGAACCAGATTACTTTATTCAAATGATGGTTTGCTGTATATAACAACAGACCACTATAAAACAATGCATTTTATTGGTAATTATTAGAAATTATAGGAGTGAAAATAATATGTGCGCTTCGACAAAAAAAGAAGTTACAATAGATTTAAAAGAAGTATCAACTAAAGAAGAGTTGCAAATTTTATTAAAACAAAAACTTGATTTCCCTGATTATTATGGAGGAAATTGGGATGCTTTTTGGGATACTATAACAGGGTTAGTTGAATTACCAGAGAAAATTATATTAAAACATTGGTCAGACTTGGAGGAGTCTATTCCAAACGAAGCAAATTCATTAAAAGAGATGTTGAATAACTTTAACAAAAAATACCCTATGATGAAAACTGAGGTAGAGTATAAATAGCCAATCGCTTTAGAATTTCACGCTATTTTGCTAAATTATGAGGGTGAAGCAGAAAGGGTTTGAAAGAACAAATTTAAATG
>CM001047.1:2712459-2713470 GCA_000183865.1 Listeria marthii FSL S4-120 | reverse complement strand
CGGTCTATTGACTTTCTTTATTGAGTTTTATGGATAGAAGAGTTATTTTTCACGCTTTCTTCTGTTTCTTTTAGAAATTGTTTTATGACAAGTACTTTCATAGCTTATATTTCGTCATCTGTCATATTAAATTTCTCTTTTTCAGCTTCAAAAATAGTGTTCATATCTTCCATTAGTGCACCCGATAGTTCCTTAGATTCCTCTTTAGTTAAATGCTGTATATCCTTTTTGGATGTATCCAAAAGATTAATATCTGAATTACCTAGAAGATAATCAATTGTGGTGTTCATCTCTGTCGCAAGTTCTAAGATCTTATCTAGCTTATGTTCTCTCTTTCTATTTTCCCAGTTGGTATAAGTCACTCTATTTACTCCCACTAAGAAAGCGAGTGGGGCTGTGGATGATATATCTTGGAGTTTAAATAAAAATGGAGCAACTAAAAATGGACGTAAGTATTCTGGACATGCTTTAGAAAGAATGGCTTCTGACACACCAGATATTCTAGCTCAATTGAATACTAGAGCACAAGAAATTGCCAAAGGTAAAGGATATGTTCCGCCATCAGTTGTTGAAGACGCTATAACAAATGGTGTGAAAACAGCTGGAAACCAAATAAACACATGGAAATTTGAAACTGGTGATGTAATCACAGTGATACCTAATTAAAGGAGAAAGATAAAAATGAAATATGATGAATTAGACTTGATGGAACTATTTCTATCTGAAAGTGAAAGCTTGACTGACAATATAGGTGATGGCAATATAACATATAAAATTAGCAAAGATGATTTTACTTTAAAAATCTTTATAAGAACCTATGAAAACCAAATTAGTGTGTTCTTGACCTATAAAGAAAAAGATATTTTTTATGGAAATTTTGATAACATTACTGAATTGAAAAAGGAAGATATGTATTTGAGAGTTTTAAGAGAGAATAGTACAATCGCCAGTCTTTGTTTTGGAACAACGCTTTCCATAAGTATTGAAAATCAATAATTGGATTACTGAATA
>CM001047.1:2711766-2712359 GCA_000183865.1 Listeria marthii FSL S4-120 | reverse complement strand
TGAGTTGAAAATGTTTTCTTCAAACTTAATAAAGGAACCCGAGTTTATTATCGATGGGATGAAAAATATACTGAAAATTGAGGGTTATGACGATGAGGGTAGAATAAATAAAGTAAAAGTAGAGCTAGACTCTGTACTTTGTTACAAAAAAACTTCTACTAGGTTTACACCTAAATTATATGATTCATATGATAAAATTGTTGAACTCCTAGATTCAGATTGGTTAAATGAGTTAAAAGCAATAAATAATGAATACTATGATTTTTGGAAACCAAAACATTTCATTTTATTTTTGGATGGAATAGGTATGTATGAATTTATTGCGTGTGAGATAGAGATTAATGAGTATGAATAAAATAGATATATCAGATGTGGAGAATTTGAAGGAAATGAATATATAATAAAGAAAATGGATCAAACTAATTTTATTACCGGAGTATATAAATACAGATGGTGAAAGAGAAGTACACGGAGCAATATCAGTTTCATAGAGATAATTTAATCAAAGAAATTAATGGTTGTACTCGTATTAATGGGATACAAGTAATAGATGTTAATTTGTAAATGCTAAAAAAGAGGTGAAAAATGATTAA
>CM001047.1:2711530-2711666 GCA_000183865.1 Listeria marthii FSL S4-120 | reverse complement strand
CGGAGTAAACTTGACCTTTATAAGTTGCGTTTTTAACGATATTGTTTTGTTTAACAAAGCCGTCGATTGTTTCTTCTTCTAGGCCGTTTGTGATAATGATTTTTTGACCAGAAATTTTTTCATCAATGTAGCCGTT
>CM001047.1:2708954-2711430 GCA_000183865.1 Listeria marthii FSL S4-120 | reverse complement strand
TTTTTGAGTGTCGTAAATTTCACGGTAGATTTCATTTTCTTTCAGAAGTTCTTTATGGGAACCAACGCCAACTAGTTTACCTTGATCTAGCACGAGAATTTTATCTGCTTGAATAACAGAAGAGATTTTTTGTGCAATGATGAAAGTAGTAGTTTTGTCTAGCTCTTTATTCAGGGCTTCTTTTACTAATTTCTCGGATTTTGCATCAAGCGCACTTGTGCTGTCATCAAGAATTAGAACTTTCGGCGAACCGATAACTCCACGTGTGATTGATAGACGTTGTTTTTGTCCACCAGAGAAGTTATTTCCACGCTCAGAAACAGGCGCTTCGTAAAGTTTTGCTTGTTTGTCGATGAACTCTTTCGCTTGTGCTATTTTACTTGCGTGTTCCATTTCTTCAGCAGTTGCGTCTTTTTTACCATGACGTAAATTGTCTGCAATCGTTCCGGAGAAAAGAATCGCGCGTTGAAGCACGAAGGAAACAGTGCTACGAAGGGTTTTCTTGTTGATATCTTTTAGGTTCGTTCCGCCGATAATAACTTCACCTTCAGTTGGATCGTATAGTCGAGGAATAAGTTGGGCAAGAGTGGATTTACCAGAACCTGTTGCACCAACAATACCGACCATTTCACCAACACTTGCTTTGAATGAAATATCTTCAAGCGCAGGCGTATCGTCACCGTCGTATTTGAAGCTAACGTTACGGAATTCAACTGTACCTTCTAAGTCTTGTTCTGGCGCGTTTTCGTTGTATGTAATATCGGGTTCTGTTTCTAGAACTTCGGTAATACGTTTCAAGGAAATAAGCGCACGAGAAGCCATCATCATCAGCATACCACCGATAATAATTGCCATCATAATTTGCATTAAGTAGTTCATGAATGATGCGATAGCCCCAATAACTTCAGGGTTTTCAGCAGCCATGTCGCCTACGAAGAAAATGGAAACAACAATTGCTAAGTTAGAAACGAGCATAAATGCAGGAATCATCACAGAGAAAAGTGTACCAACAATGATTGTGTGACGAGTTAATTTGTCACTAACTGTTGTAAAACGACCGATTTCATTGTCTTCTTGCACGAAAGATTTAACTACGCGCATACCGGCAAGGTTTTCTTTTGCGATAGAATTCACGCGGTCAATTAACGTTTGGATAATTGCGAAGTGTTTACCCATTGAGCCGAATGTGAATACAACAATCAGTACAACGAGAACAACGAGTACAATAATTACCCACCATAATTCAGGCAAGGTAAACATCGCTAGGACAAAAGCCCCGATAAACATTATCGGAATTCTCGTTAGCGATTGTAGTGAAAGCATCACTAAGTTTTGTACTTGGGTAATGTCGTTTGTTTGACGAACAACAAGATTACCTGTCGAAAGTTTTTCGATGTTGCTGAATGAAAATGTTTGGATTTTACGGAAACTAGATTCACGAATATCCGCACCAACGCCTTGAGCAACTTTGGCAGAAAGAATCGTGTTTAGAATCCCGGCGATAAGGCCGACTGCGGCGATACCGATTAAAAGTGCGCCGATGGACGAAATTTTATCCATATCGTCTTTCATGATGGCGTCTAGGACTTGCTGAAGTAACTTTGGTTGCCATAGTTGTGAGATAACCATGACTACTACAAACAGTGTAGATAGTGTCGCTTGTAGCTTGTATCTTTTGAGATGGTGAAACAATACTTTCATGATTTTCCTCCCTTGGAAAACGGAAATAAATATGTGCGAACGTATATTCTAATATAGATTGTGAAAATTTGCAAGTAATATTTTCACGAATTGTAAATGTGGCGAAAATATGGCGAAACAAGCGATAATAAATCATTTTAAATTGTGAAAATCACGTTGCTTTATTGTTCGATTTCGACTTCTACAAAACCTCTTACGCTATTAATTAACCACACAAAGTCTGCCTCAAAAAGGTCTTTTTTTACTAGCGTTTTTTCAGTAATCTTATTATTTGCTAAAAGTTCGGCTCGCATTGTGCCGGGAAGGAGCCCGGAAGTTGCTGGCGGAGTGAAAAAACAGCCATTTATACCTAGAACTATATTCCCGTTAATGAATTCAGTTAGTTCCTCACGTTCATTCCAAAGTAGCGTTTCCTCGGTTTTAGTACTTTTCAAGTCTTCATAAACCTTGCGATGAGTGGTTTTATGATAAAGAAATAAGTCATTAGTTGAAACTGGTTTTTCGGCGAGTTGAGCTGTTATTGGTGTATTTTTCGCGCTGATTTCAGCGAGTTCTAACTGATGCGTGCCATCTGGGTGTAGTAAAAAGCGCAATTTGTACGTGCCAGTTGCATTTTTTCGCGCGGTTTCGTTCCATAACTCCCTAATTTCTTCGCTGTTAAAAGAGTAACCGAAAAACTCAGCGCTCGTTTGAAGTCGTTTTAAATGAAAATCGGTTCTAGCGAGTTCGCCGTTCTCCAAGCGCAAACATTCAATCAAAGAAAACTTGGTCGTTT
>CM001047.1:2705035-2708854 GCA_000183865.1 Listeria marthii FSL S4-120 | reverse complement strand
CGCAGTAAACGCCGCGCGGGGAATCTTCTAGCTCGGAAATAATCTCCATCGTCCGTGCTTTTGGCGCACCAGTTATCGAGCCACAGGGGAAGAGCGCTTTGAAAACGTCTGTTAAATCCGTTTCGGGAACTGTTTCTGCTGTGACAGTAGAAGTCATTTGCCAAACAGTTGGATAAGGCTCTAAAGTCATCAAATTAGGAACCTTCACACTCCCAGGTACCGCAATCATCCCAAGGTCATTTCGAAGCAAATCAACAATCATCACATTTTCCGCCCGATTTTTCGGATCGTTTTTCAACCAATCATGTGCTTCTAAGTCAGTTTGCTTCGTACTTCCGCGGCGAATGGTGCCTTTCATCGGACGCGTCGTCAAAATATTTTTCTTCCATTTAAAAAAGAGTTCGGGTGAAGCGGAGATAATTTGAAATTCATTCGTCGAAAGTAGCGCTGTGTAATTGGCTTTTCCAACTTGCTGTAAAGTTTTATAGGTTGCTTGCGCGGAAAAGTCGCTTGGTACATCGCTTTGAAGTCGCACGGTGTAGTTGATTTGATAGGTATTTCCGGCAGCGATTTCAGATTTAATTTGTGCGATTTTTGCCGCGTATTCCGGGTAAGCTGTATCCATTTTAAAAGAAAGTGGTGCGGAATTTGGGGTTTCCTCAATCGTATCGGTAAAATTATCATATACGCCAAACCAGACGAGCGGCATGTTGTTGCTAGGGCTGTTGGTTTTCAAATTGGCTCGGAAAGCAGGAGCAGCTTCATAACTTACAAAACCAGCGACATATTTTCCGGATTTTTGGGCATCCTCGGCGGCTTTCATGACTGGAAGCACTTCTGATAAATCGCGCGCAACAAGTTCACACAGCGGTTTTTCAAAGATCTTTGTTGCACCTTCAAAATCAAATCGTAAATAGCTCATTTGGCATGCCTCCCTTGTCGTATAAAGTTTTCTAGTATCGCGTGGCCGTTTTCGGAAAGGATTGCTTCTGGGTGGAATTGGACGCTGTGAATGGGCTTGGTTACGTGAGCAAACGCCATCAACACGCCATCTTCCGTCATGGCGGTTACTTGTAAATCAGTTGGGACAGAGTCGGGTTCGATAACTAAGGAATGATAGCGAGCGACTTGGAATTTAGGTGCAAGCCCAGCGAACAAACCCTCACCGTTATGCGAAATAATGCTGGTTTTTCCGTGAACGGGGACGTCTGCGCGCACCACTTTTGCTCCGAAAAAATGACCAATCATTTGATGGCCAAGGCAAATCCCAAGAATGGGGACGTGAATTTCATCGAGTAGCGCTAAACTTACTGGGAAATCTTCCGGCGAACCAGGTCCGGGCGAAAGGACAACCATTTCTGGAGTGAGCTGTTGAAAGGTTTCCAGTGTGAGATCAGTAGCCGAAACAACCCGCACATCTTCCTGCAGTTCTAAAAAATATTGATATAAATTATATGTAAATGAATCATTATGGTCGATTAATAAAATCACTTTAAATCCCCCTAGTTAAAACGGTTATACTCTTTTATAGCAAATAGCTACGGAGATAACAAGTCCGAATGTTTGAAGCAAGAAGCCAAGTGGAAAGGTACACTAAATAACCAAAGGAAGGTGTTTGAGATGAAAAATGAACTAGAAGATAAAATTCTTGCCATTTTGGATCAGCATCAAGTGGGTGTATTAACATCTGTTCAAGAGGATTTTCCACATGCTCGTTATATGACATTTCTCCATGATGGATTGACACTTTATACGCCGTCTGGAAAAGAATTACCGAAAACTGAAGAAGTCCGTCGAAATCCGCGCGTTTGCGTTTTAATTGGCTACGATGGCCCGGGTTCCGCGTTTTTAGAAATTAATGGTTTGGCTTCGCTTGAAGAAGATGAATCGGTTAAAGAACGTGTCTGGGAAAATATCTCGAAAGAATGGTTCCAAGGCGAAGGTTCACCGTCCTTTGTCGTTATAAAAATTGTTCCGGAGCAAATCAGAATACTTAATTCAGAAGATGACGGGCCGGACACGCTCGATTTAATTGGTTAAAGATTTGCTTGTAATTTAAGCGGATATGCGATAGAATAACTTTAAATTAATACGAAAAGCGATGACAAGAAGTAGTAATGAGGTAGAGTTTCTAAAGAGAGCCAGTGGTTGGTGTGAACTGGTGAAGTTTCCTTATGAATCCATCTTGGAGCGAGTGGTGGAAAGTAGATTTTTGCGAGTAAATCATTCCGGAATGGTCCGTTAAACCTAAATGAAGCTGGGGATTTTTTTGAGTCCCAATAAGGGTGGCAACGCGGTTAACTCTCGTCCCTTTCCTGTTAAGTCGGGAAAGTACGGGAGTTTTTATATGGAAAAAAATAAGGAGGAGTTAGCATGTTAGATGTTAAATTGTTACGTAATAATTTTGATGAAGTAAAGCAGAAATTACAAAATCGTGGGGAAGATTTGGGTGAATTCGAAAAATTTGGCGAGTTGGATAAACGCCGTCGTACACTGATTGTCGAAACAGAAGCGCTGAAAAGTCAGCGTAATGAAGTGTCTCAAGAAATCGCTAAATTAAAACGCGAAAAACAAGACGCGGACGCTAAAATTGAGGAAATGCGTGTCGTTGGTGATCGAATTAAAACATTAGATATCGAACTACGCGAAATTGATGAAAAATTAGATATGATTTTAATGTCGATTCCAAACATTCCGCACGAATCTACTCCGGTTGGTGAATCGGAAGACGATAACGTGGAAATCCGCAAATGGGGAGAAGTTCGCGAATTCGATTTTGAACCAAAAGCGCATTGGGATCTAGGAACAGATTTAGATATTCTTGATTTCGAAAATGCTGCGAAAGTAACTGGTAGCCGTTTTGTCTTTTATAAAAAATTAGGTGCAAGACTGGAACGTGCGCTTATTAACTTTATGATGGACTTGCATTCGAACGAACATGGCTATGAAGAAATGTTACCGCCATACATGGTAAACCGTGCGAGCATGACAGGAACTGGTCAATTGCCAAAATTTGAAGAGGATGCCTTCTTAATCGAAGCAGAAGATTATTTCCTTATTCCAACAGCGGAAGTGCCAGTAACCAACTATCACCGCGAAGACATTTTAAAAGCAGAAGATTTACCAAGAAAATATACAGCATTTAGCGCATGTTTCCGTTCTGAAGCGGGATCTGCTGGTCGTGATACGCGTGGCTTAATCCGCCAACATCAATTTAACAAAGTGGAATTAGTTCAATTTGTGAAACCGGAAGATTCCTACGCGGCGCTTGAAAAACTAACTGGTAATGCAGAAGAAGTATTGCGTCGTCTAGAATTACCATACCGCGTACTAAGCATGTGTACGGCTGATTTAGGCTTCACTGCTGCTAAAAAATATGATTTAGAAGTTTGGATTCCGAGCTACAATTCTTACCGTGAGATTTCTTCTTGCAGTAATTTTGAAAGCTTCCAAGCAAGACGCGCTAACATCCGTTTCCGTCGTGAACCAGGAAGCAAACCAGAATACGTGCACACATTAAATGGTTCTGGCTTAGCTTTAGGTCGTACAGTTGCTGCCATCTTAGAAAACTACCAAGATGAAGATGGTTCTGTACGCATTCCGAAAGTGTTGCAAGGTTATATGGGTGGCGTTGAGAAAATAGAATTACCAAAATAATACGGAAGAAGGAACTGTAATGGCGAACCTTAGCGAATTACCAAACATTGGCAAAGTACTGGAGCAGGACTTAATCAAAGCGGGCATAAACACCCCCGACGAGCTAAAAGATGTTGGAAGCAAAGAAGCCTTTTTACGCATTTGGGAAAATGATTCAAGCGT
>CM001047.1:2704799-2704935 GCA_000183865.1 Listeria marthii FSL S4-120 | reverse complement strand
CACTTGAAGGAGCCGTACAAGGTATCAGGTGGCATGATTTAGACGAAACAAAGAAAGCAGAACTCAAAAAGTTTCATCAATCCTTATAAAAAAACCGACGATGCATTTGCGCATCGTCGGTTTTTATTTCCCGGGA
>CM001047.1:2702809-2704699 GCA_000183865.1 Listeria marthii FSL S4-120 | reverse complement strand
TCCCGGGAAATGTTTATTTTAATTGTTGTTCTGCAAAAGAAGCGTAAAGTGGATGAGAAGCGACTAATTCGCTATGTGTACCACGTCCAGTTATTTCGCCATGTTCGATAAAGAGGATTTGGTCGGCGTTAACGATAGTGGATAGACGGTGTGCGATAACAAAAGTAGTTCGGCCTTCCATCAAGTTTGCTAGCGCTTGTTGCACGATTTGTTCGGATTGGCTATCTAAACTAGCTGTCGCCTCGTCTAGCATGAGGATATTTGGATTACGTAAAAATGCTCGAGCAATCGCGATTCGCTGTCTTTGGCCACCTGAGAGCTTCACGCCACGTTCGCCGACTTCGGTTGCCATTTTGTCGGGAAGTTCGGAAATAAAACCGTCAGCATAAGCTAGTTTTGCAACATTCCATAGCTCATCTTCGCTAATTTCTCGGTCTAGTCCGTAACAGAGGTTGTCGCGAATTGTTCCAGACAGCATCGCGCTTTCCTGCGAAACATAGCCAATTTGCGTGCGCCATGAGTTAATCGAAATCTCAGAAAGTGGAATATCACCAACTAAAATTTCGCCAGTTTTTGGTTGATAGAAACGTTCTAGAATCGCGAACAAGGTTGATTTACCTCCGCCACTAGGGCCAGCGAATGCGATAACTTCGCCTGGTTTCGTATCAAAAGAAACATTTTTTAGAATCGGTTCGCCTTCATTATAAGAGAAGGAAATATCCGTTGCGCGAATCGTTTTTCCGCTGACATCGACTTTTTTACCAGCGTCGAAATCTTCTTCGGTTTCATTCAAAATATCCGCAATTCGTTCTGTCGCGCCTTTTGCTTTTTGAAGTTGTGCGAAGAATGTGGCAAAAGAAGTCACAGGAACGATAATTTGGAATAGATAGAGCAGGAATGCGATTAGCGTACCAGTAGTCATTGTTCCAGCTGAAACACGAATACCGCCGTAGCCAATGATACCAACGATGACGCCCATGACAACGAAGAAAATTAGCGGTCCAAGCACAGCGACAACTTTCGCTTCACGGATACCAAAACCGAATAAACGATTGATACCTTGATGACCAGCTTCTGTTTCTAGTGTTTCTGCATTCGAAGCCTTCACGAGTCTAGCTTCGGATAGGGTTTGACTAATTGAACCAGTAAAGTCAGCTGTTTCGTTTTGAAGTCCTTTAGAGATTTTAAACATTTTTTGACCAAGTGGTGCAACGACTAGCGCGGTAATTGGAACGGCTATTAAGATAATAAGCGTCATTTTCCAGTCCATAAAGAACAAGATAATAATCGCACCAATTACGGAAATGATTCCAGTGACAAATTGTGGAAGGTGATCGGCAATCAGCTCTTTAACGACCACGGTATCATTCACCATGCGGCTAACCATTTCCCCCGTTTTCGTATTATCAAAGTAAGAAACAGGCAAGTGCACAATTTTTCTCCATAAACGTTCGCGAATTGTCGCAACGACTTTTTGCCCCATGTAATTAAGCAAGAAAATCGAGAAACCATTCGTTATTGCCTGCAACACAAACGCGAGGACAATTAAAGCAATCATTTTTCCATCTAGTGAAGCTATTGAAAAGCCGTCAATTAAGTTTTTTGTAAAAAGCGGGACAACGAGACCGGCAACTGTAGTTATCACACTAGCGAATAAAGCGCAGAAAATAATCCAATTCGCAGGTTTGGCGCTAATAAGTAACTGGGAAAATTTTCGCCAGCTATATTTTTTCTGTTCCATTCATTTCACCCTTTCTAAGTAGACCGTCGATAAATTACTTACTTTCTAAGTATAATCAATTTACCGAAAAATAAACCAGTCTAAAGTGGTAATTATTGGATTAATGTCTTGATTTGAATATTTATCAAAAGTAACAAAAAGTTCGAATT
>CM001047.1:2701837-2702709 GCA_000183865.1 Listeria marthii FSL S4-120 | reverse complement strand
GATTTGAAAAGAGATAAAAATTAAGTATTAGGTTCATAGTTGTAAAATAGTTATCTTTAATTAGCTTTTTGGCTTTTTATGTAGGGCTACGAGCGGGATTTCGGATGAAGTCTATGTGATATAATGACGATGAGTTTTTTCAATATAATATAGCAAAGGAGAGAATATGCTATTCTTAAAAGAGCTTGAATCCAATCTAACGGTTAGCAAATTAATGGAGTTGTGCTTTGAACATCCAAATTACAAAGACTACTGCTCGGTTATCAGCACCAAGAAGGGTGAGGTTCTAGAAAGTTTAAGTCCAGCTGGGACAAAAGTTTATTTTGTTCTAAGTGGCATATACGGGATGATTGTAGAGAAAGATGCAGAAATTGAAGAAGAAAGCTGTAAAGAATGCATTGTTCGTTTCTTACAAAAAGGAGATAGTTTTGGACTGTATCATCTGTTTTATGATGAGTGGAGCCCACACGTTTCGATGCAAAGCTTAGGTCACGGAGAAGTTATGGAAGTAGATAGCAATTTCTTGTTTTCTGTTTTCGACAAAGTGGATGAGAATAACTTTTTTATGATTAAAGTGATGGCAGAAGAATTACGGGAAGCCCACGCATTTGCAAAACTTAGCTTCTTAAAGAAAGAAGAACGAATCCGCAAAGCCATTCTCAAATGCGCTCAAACTTTAGGGACGTTTTCTGATAACGGGATATTGCTACCAAGAGAAATTACGCAAGAAGTACTTGCAAGATACACCAACACATCACGCGAATACGTGGCTCATACAGTCATGCGTTTAATTAAAGAGGATATAATTAGAAATAGACCAAAACCTCTACTAGTGATGGACAAAACTCGTTTATAAATTTGTTTCACGTGAA
>CM001047.1:2700394-2701737 GCA_000183865.1 Listeria marthii FSL S4-120 | reverse complement strand
TTCACGTGAAACTTTTTGGAATGCTAAGTGGCATTCTTTTTTTTATGTGTAAAAAGCACATCGAAAGCATTATTTAAACTTTTGCGTTATAATGGCTCTGTAATTGAAAGCGCTTGATAGAAAAGGAGGATGTTTTAATGAGATTTTTTATCGATACAGCGAACGTAGAAGAGATTAAAAAGGCTAACAGAATGGGGTTCATTGCCGGTGTAACGACAAACCCGTCGCTTGTTGCCAAAGAAGGTCGCGATTTTAATGAGGTCATTCAAGAAATTACATCCATTGTTGATGGACCAATTAGCGGCGAAGTAGTTAGTTTAGAAGCAGATGAAATGATTGCAGAAGGTCGGGTTATTGCGAAAATCCATCCGAATATGGTTGTGAAAATACCGATGACTGGTGAAGGTTTGGCGGCTGTGAAAGTATTGACGGAAGAAGGAATAAAAACCAATGTGACGCTTGTTTTTTCTGCCACACAAGCCTTACTTGCCGCGCGAGCAGGAGCGACATACGTATCACCATTTTTAGGGCGATTAGATGATATTGGCGATGATGGTTTGGTACTTATTCGCGATATCTCGGAAATTTTCGAAATTCATGGTATTCCAACAGAGATTATTTCAGCGAGTGTGCGGCATCCAATCCATGTAATCGAATGTGCCAAAGCTGGTGCTGATATTGCTACAGTACCATTTAAAGTGTTTGAACAAATGCTGAAACATCCTTTAACGGACAGCGGGATTGATAAATTCCTTGCTGATTGGGAAGCGGCAAAAAAATAACAAGGCAGGTTTCTAACTATGAATCGAACTTTTATCGTGAAAAAGGAACATAGTAGCAAATATCCGAATCCACTTTTTGTGAATAAAAATGAGTCTATTTGGGTGTTTGAAGAAGATACGGAATATCCGGGTTGGATTTTTTGCAAAGTGAAGTCATCTGGAAAAGAAGGCTGGGTGCCAAAGCAAATTATTCAATTGGGAAGCGATGCGAAAAGTGGAACGGTGACAGAAGATTATTCTGCGCGCGAACTTAACGTGAAGCCAGGCGACAAATTAGAAAGCAATCGTGAACTTAATGGCTGGGTTTGGTGCGTGACGGAGGATAATGAAGCTGGCTGGGTACCACGAGCAAATTTAGACGTGTAAAATGTTTCACGTGGAACATTTTAAGTGAATATAGCAAAAAAGCGAAGGGTTTAGTTTTACTTTCGCTTTTTTTGTGGAATAATTAAGTAACGATAGAAGAATCTAGGTGGATTTATGGAAAATTGGAAGAAGAATTTGTATGTTGTCTGGGTGGGGTGTTTTCTGACCGGGACCGGATTAAATTTAATCATGCTT
>CM001047.1:2699162-2700294 GCA_000183865.1 Listeria marthii FSL S4-120 | reverse complement strand
TTAATCATGCCATTTTTACCATTATATATTGAGGAATTAGGCGTACATAATCCGGATCAAGTAAGTATGTGGTCAGGGATCGCGCTCAGCTCTACTTTTTTAGTATCTGCTATTATGTCGCCGATTTGGGGTAAACTAGCAGACCAAAAAGGGCGAAGAATTATGCTTTTACGCGCTGCATTAGGTATGGCGATTGCGATGATTTTAATGGGCTTGGTGAGTAATGTGTACCAATTCGTTGGTTTGCGCTTATTGATGGGTGTTTTCTCTGGATACATTTCAACGGCGAATGCGCTTGTCGCGACTCAAGTTCCGCGCCATCGTAGCGGTTGGGCTCTTGGGGCATTATCGACAGCAGCTGTATCGGGTGTTTTAATCGGCCCATTAATTGGTGGTGCGTTGTCAGATACATTTGGCGTCAGACCAGTATTTTACATTACAGGGGCGCTTCTTTTAGGCAGTTTTTTCCTAACGCTTTTCTTTGTAAAAGAGAAATTCACACCAGTAGAGAAGAAAGAAATGCGGTCAGGGAAAGAGGTTTTCTTAGCGCTTAAAAATCCTGGCTTAATCATTTCGCTGTTCATTACGACGATGATGATTCAAATAGCGTCCAACTCAGTGAACCCAATTTTGACATTATACGTACGGGATTTAGCGGGGAATGCGCAGAACATTGCTTTTATTAGTGGGATGATTGCTTCGGTTCCCGGGGTCGCAGCGCTCATTGCGGCACCGCGACTTGGCAGGTGGGGTGACCGAATTGGCTCGGAACGAATTTTACTAGGCGCGCTTATCGGATCAATGCTACTCCAAATACCAATGGCTTTCGCGCAAAATCCCTTGCAGCTTGGAATATTGCGCTTCTTACTAGGCCTTACAGACGGCGCCTTACTACCAGCAGTTCAATCGCTACTTACGAAAAATACGCCGCGTGAGGTGTCTGGTCGGATTTTTGGTTATAATCAATCGTTTCAATATATCGGGAATGTCATCGGGCCGCTTGTAGGGTCGAGTGTTGCTGCTCATTTTGGTTACGGCGATGTCTTCCTTGTGGTTGCTGGTTTTATTTTTATCAATGTACTAATCAGTTTTTATTTCAACCGAAAAATGCATAGAGAGAAGGGAAATCATG
>CM001047.1:2698312-2699062 GCA_000183865.1 Listeria marthii FSL S4-120 | reverse complement strand
CAAGGAAGGCGAGCAAGAAGCTGAGTTGCGAAAATGGTGGAACTGGAAAGATAAACAGCATTCGAATGAAAGGAATTGAAAGAATGAATCATTTAAAAGAAGCGATTAAACAAGCAGAGCATATCGTTTTTCTGACTGGGGCAGGAGTTTCAGTTCCTTCAGGAATTCCAGATTATCGTTCGAAAAACGGCTTATATTCAGGGATGAGTAGTCCTGAATACATGCTGAGCCATACATGCCTTGTACGCGAACCAGAGAAATTTTATCAATTTGTTACGGAGAATATGTATTATCCGGATGCGGAGCCAAATGCGATTCATGCAAAAATGGCTGAGATTGAGGCGGCAAAGAACGTTACAATTATTACGCAAAACATTGATGGACTTCACGAAAAAGCTGGTTCAAAAAATGTGGTGAATTTTCACGGGAGTTTATATCATTGCTATTGCCAAAAATGCGGAATGACTGTTACAGCGCAAGATTATTTGAAATCAGATATTCACGCTGAATGTGGTGGAGTCATTCGGCCGGATGTGGTGCTTTACGAAGAAGCCATTCCAGAAAATGCGATAGACCAGTCACTCGCAGCTATTAGGAAAGCGGATTTAATTGTTATTGTTGGGACTTCTTTCCGTGTGAGCCCGTTTTGTAATTTAACGGATTATCGAAATAAAAAAGCACGGATTTTTGCTGTGAACAAAGAACGAATTTCACTACCGTACCCATTTGAAATGATTGAAAGTGACGCGG
>CM001047.1:2697528-2698212 GCA_000183865.1 Listeria marthii FSL S4-120 | reverse complement strand
AGTAATGGGGGTGGCGTGATAAAATTTTCTTAACCGGCAAGTGTCCGGAATATTTAGAGGAAATGAATTGTCGTTTTCTCGATGAAAATAAGGAGTGGAGAGTTCCATATGAACCCTGACCCCGAGAGTCAGCAGATTATCTTGCAGTTAATTCTTATTGTTGTGTTGACCATGCTCAACGCATTCTTTGCCTCAGCAGAGATGGCCCTTGTATCACTGAACAAAAATCGTGTGAAAAGCCAAGCAGAAACCGGTGATAAAAAAGCCGTTATGCTCGCTAAACTCGTCGATGATCCAAGTAAATTTCTAGCTACTATTCAAGTTGGTATCACGCTTGCTGGTTTTTTCTCCAGTGCGTCAGCCGCGACTAGCATTGCGACTAGGCTTGAATCGGTTTTTGGCGGAAGCAGTTTTGCGAAAGAGTTATCCATTATCGTCGTAACGATTGTGTTGTCTTACATCACGTTAGTTTTCGGTGAGCTTTATCCAAAACGTTTAGCGCTCCAAAAATCTGAAAAAATTGCACGTGTTTCTGTACGACCAATTATGGCAGTTGGCGTTGTGCTTCGTCCGTTCGTAAAATTCTTATCTTTTTCAACAGACATTCTGGTCAAATTAACGAGAATGGAGAAAAATACCGATAATGAAAAAATGACACGGGAAGAAATGCAGCTACTAATTGAA
>CM001047.1:2697283-2697428 GCA_000183865.1 Listeria marthii FSL S4-120 | reverse complement strand
AAGAAATGCAGCTACTAATTGAAACCGGTCGACGTGACGGTGTAATTGAGGTAGAAGAATTACAAATGCTTCGTGGTGTATTTGAAATGGACAATAAATATGCGCGTGAAGTAATGGTGCCGCGAACAGATGCGTACTTCACCCA
>CM001047.1:2696746-2697183 GCA_000183865.1 Listeria marthii FSL S4-120 | reverse complement strand
GTAATGGTGCCGCGAACAGATGCGTTTATGGTTGATGCCGAAACAGAATCGGAAGCGCTTTGTGACGCATTATTAAATGAGAATTTTTCTAGAGTTCCCGTCTATACTGGCGATCAGGACTCCGTGCTGGGTATTCTGCATATGAAAGATTTCTTTGCAGAAGCGAGAAAGTCAGGTTTTGAAAACATCAATGTGAAGTCGCTCGTTAAAGATGCGTATTTTGCACAAGAGACGATGTTTATTGATGACCTACTGAAAAATATGCAAAGAACAAGAAACCAAATGGCAATTTTAATGGATGAATATGGTGGCGTTGCAGGTATTGTCACTGTAGAAGATTTATTAGAAGAAATTGTCGGCGAAATTGACGATGAAAATGATGTATTTTCGGATGAAGTAAAGAAAATCGATGATAATACATTTATTGTTGAAGGCCG
>CM001047.1:2695392-2696646 GCA_000183865.1 Listeria marthii FSL S4-120 | reverse complement strand
AATAAAATGTTTCACGTGGAACTTCCATCACGTGGGGTAGATACTGTTGCTGGATTTGTGCTCACTTTAACAGGAACAATTCCAGAAGAGGATGATGAAGTCGTAGTCGAGTACGGTACGCTTCGATTCACAGTAGAAGAAATGAATGATGCCAGATTGGTTTCGGTTCGTGTGGAAAAAGATATTCAAACACACGAATTAGAGCAGATGGCTTAATGATAAAAATAGAAGTGCGGTATGAGAAATCTGTCCGCACTTTTTTCTTAGGAATGAGGTTTTTAAAATGCCAAATATTAAAGAAATAGCCAAATTAGCGGGAGTTTCAGTGACGACAGTGTCGCGCGTGCTTAATAATCATCCGTATGTCGCGGAGGAGAAAAGGGCTCGTGTGCAAGCTGTTATCGACGAATTAGACTATTCTCCTAACCGTAACGCCATGGATTTAGCACGTGGTAAAACAAATACGGTTGGCGTGATTATACCTTATAATGATCATCCGTGGTTTGACAAAATTGTGAATGGTATTTTGGAAGCAGCTTTTAAAAATCGTTATTCGGTGACACTTTTTCCAACAGGGTATGATCCGAAAGAAGAAGAAAAGTACTTGATGCGCCTTAAAACGAAACAGGTGGATGGCTTGATTATTACTTCACGTGCCAACAATTGGGATGTGATTTTGCCGTATCTGGCGTATGGACCGATTATTGCGTGCGAGTACGTGGAATCAAAAGAAGTATCGTGCTCCTATATTGACCGCGTGAAGGCGTACCGGGCGGGATTTCAATTTTTGCAAGATGAGGGTTATACAAAAGTGGCGTTTACAGCAGGTCGGGCATCGCGTGAAAGTACGAGTACATATGGGAAAATTAATGCCTATGAGCAGGTGTTTGGTCCGGTTGGGGACAATCGTTTTTTAAGTGAATGTTATGCGTTCGAGGATGGTTTAAAAGCTGGGGAACATTTCTTTGCGAAAGGAAAAGATTGGCCTGATGCGATTTATGCAAATGGAGATGAGGTTGCGGCGGGCGTTATGTATCACGTCAAAAAGCTCGGTTTGCGCGTGCCGGAAGATGTTGCTATTTTAGGACAAGAAAATCTCCCAATTGGTAAGGCGCTAGAGATCACGACGCTCGATCATCACCTAAAAAAATTGGGAGAAAATGCTTTTACTATTTTCGAACAAGGGAAATTGCAAAGAATTAAAGTGGAACATGAGTTGATTAGAAGAAAAACAGTGTGATTTAAAAATATTTT
>CM001047.1:2692879-2695292 GCA_000183865.1 Listeria marthii FSL S4-120 | reverse complement strand
GACCAAAATATTTTTATTAAATTGCTTGACATGAAACCCATTTCATCATTTAAAACTAATATATAAGGTGATGAAGGAGGCGGATGATATGAAATTAGATGGAGTATGTAAGGTTAATTCAGCCCTTGGAATGGAGTATCAATTCGGAGAGTTCTATATCGATAGAGATTACCTTGTTTTTGACCAAAACTTTAGCTTAGGTATGAAAAAACGACAAACATTTCCAGTTGCCAAACTAGAAAAAATGGCGTTAGTCCGGGAAAAAGAGGAAATGCTGTTAACATTTAGCTGCGATAATATCGAATTTGAACTAAACGGAAATTCTCATGCCAATTTGCGCGAATTTCGGGATTTACTTCAAAATAAAGGCACAAATGCTGCGGACATTCAAAAAGCAGAAAAAGCGAGATATACAACACATCATTACCACAACTTCGCTAAATCTTGAAGGAGGAATTTGCAATGTATAAAGCAATAATTTTTGACGTAGATGGAACTATTCTAGACACGGAAAGAGCTGTTTTACATTCTCTTCAAGCGGTTTTGGCCGAGGAAGGATTAAGTTATGAGCTAGATGAATTGCGATTCGTACTTGGAATTACCGGAGCGGCTGCGGTTGAACAGTTAAACATTTTAGACGAAGAAAAAGTATTAGATAAATGGATTGAACGAGAGGCGACATTTATTGAAGAAGTAGAGATTTTTGATGGGATTCACGAGGTGTTGCATGCGATTCCAGAAAGCGGCGTCGTTACTTCTAAAAATGCGTTAGAAATGGAAAAAGGTTTTTATCCTTTTGATATTCAGGATCATTTTCAAGCAATTGTTTGCGCGAGTGATACGGAAAACCATAAACCTCATCCAGCTCCACTTTTGAAAGGGTTGGAAATTCTTGGAAGAGAGCCGCATGAGGTGCTTTATGTAGGGGATTCTTCTTATGATATGAAATGTGCCCATGCCGCCGGAGCTCATTTTGGCTTAGCGCTTTGGGGTGCAAAAACGACAGATGGCTTTGAAAAGGCAGAACTTGTTTTCGAAAAACCCGCAGATATTTTAGCTTATGTGAGTAAATAATAAAAACCCGCAACCTTGGATGAAGGTGAGCGGGTTTTTTCGTTATAAATTGTTATAGTGTTCGTCGGAAACTGGTTCTAGCCAAGTGGTTCCACCTAATTCAACATTCGTGGAAATGGCTAAATGAACAAACCAGCTATCTTTTGTAGCGCCGTGCCAATGTTTTACGTCTTTAGGAATAGTCACGACGTCGCCCTCTTTTAGTAGCTGGGCTGGTTTTCCTTCTTCTTGGTAGTATCCGGTTCCGCCAGTGATAAGCAGGATTTGCCCGCCATCATGTTTATGCCAATTATTTCGAGCTCCCGGTTCAAAAGTAACATTTCCAATCGGACAATTATAAATAGTGTCTTCTGGAACAAGCATTTTTAAATAAGCATTTCCGATAAAGTAGTCATTTGTAATCAGCTCACCTTTATCAAAAATAACGCTATTTTCTAGTGTAGCCATTATCAATTACCCCTTTCGATATTAAAAATCTTTTAGTTTCTTTTGTGCTGGAATGAGATGGGTATCGTAATTGTCGATTTTGAAGTCGAGACGATCAAGTGCATCTTGCATGACGTCAATACGATTTTTCAGGTCAATACGCTGTTCTTTAAGTAATTTGACGCGGGCTTCTAAAGTATGCTCTCCTTCTCGGAAAAGTGCTAAGTAATCAATCAAGGCTTCAATGGATAAACCAGCGTGGCGCATTTGGCGGCTAAACTGAATCCAGCGTAAATCTTCTGCGCCAAATTTGCGGACGCCATTTTCATTGCGGTGTACGGGCGGAATTAAGCCAATTCGTTCATAGTAGCGAATCGTATCAGCGGAAACGCCACTTTTTTCACTAGCTTCTTTAATGTTCATCGTTAATTCTTCAGAAGTATCTACAGCAAAAAGAACTGTTTCGTTTTTGGACATAACTATTCTCCTTTGCGTATTTGATATATTCATTGTATTCCTTGGAGTGAACTTCAAGTCAAGTGGAAACTTTATTCGCTTTCAGTATTTGTTTGAAGTGTTGCAAGGTAAGCTAATAGCAATCCATCCATTTTGCGGAGCGACAGATTTGTTTGCTCATGGAACTTATCTAAACGATATTGGATGGTATTTCGGTGCATAAAAAGTTCTTTCGCAGTGAGGCTGATGTTGCCTTGGTTTTTAAATAACGTATGAATCAGCGGGATCCAAGTGTCGTCTTGATGAAAAAGGCTATTGAGCTCATTGGTGATTAAACTTTCTTTCATTCTCCGTGCAATGACTTTTAAACTTTCAGAAGCGACCGTTTGAACAATTTCACGATTGCTAAAATTGAAAATCGTCCGCTCCTCTGCAAATAAGCCGCGTAGTTGCGTAT
>CM001047.1:2691864-2692874 GCA_000183865.1 Listeria marthii FSL S4-120 | reverse complement strand
GGGTGGAAAAGTCCCATGAAAAAGGTGGACTGGATATAAAAATCACTTTCAAGCGTGCCAGCAACAGCAATCAACTCTTCTTCTCCAAGTAGCGAGCCAGTAGACTTTTCAATAATAACGCCATAGTTAGCCGAAAACATAATAAGTTCGGCATCTGGGCTAAAGAAACTTAGTAGTGCCTTTTGCCATTCTTGCAGCATACTTTTAGTCGTTGTCGTCTTAATATGAAACTGGGTTATGCGATAAGTGTCTTTTTCATTTTTAATCGCCATTTCTTCCTTACCAAATAATAAGTCAAACCAAAATTGGCTGGCTTCTTTTGTAAAAGTTGGCAAAGGTTCTGGAAATAGCGTATGTAATAACGTAGCTTCTTCTTCTGAAAGATCCGCTTTAGGAATAGTAAAATAATGCGGTTCTTCAAAAAAAGAAATTGTATCTGAGCTTGATTTTATTGGGTTCTTTGAAACGACTATATTGGGATATCTATTTTTTAATATTTTAATATGCATCGTGGATAGCACCCCTTCTCTACCTTTTATTTTTACAAAAGAAAGATAGGAAGTCAAATTATTGCCCGGGAAATAAAAAGGTTGCGCAGTCAACTAAATTGTTGCTATAATATAATGGTTGACGCCGCAACTAATTATGTGGCGGATTTTTTTATGAGGAGTCGGATAAATGGCAGAGAGACACGAAAGTTTAGCGAAAGCCATCGCAATTATTCATCGTTCAGAAAGTACTTTTAAAAATAAAAAATTACTAGAAACTGGACTTAATATAGGTCAATTACGTTATTTATGGACGCTTTATAAAGAAGATGGTATTTCCCAAGAATCGATGGCAAAACGATTTATGGTCGATAAAGCGAGTGTGACGCGGCATATTAAGCGTCTGGAGGAACTCGCGATGATTCGCCGTGAAATCGATACGAAAGATAGACGTATTCAGCGGATTTTTGTGACAGAAACTGGTTTTAAGATGCGTGATTTAATTGAAGAAGTGACGGAAGA
>CM001047.1:2691137-2691764 GCA_000183865.1 Listeria marthii FSL S4-120 | reverse complement strand
CGGGTTTAGCGAAAAAGAAAAAGATGATTTAATGCATTTGATAGGACGTTTGTCTGATAATGCGATTATAGCAGTTGAAGGAGGAGAAGCTGAATGAAAGAACAGAGTAAACGATTAGGTGAAGATAGCATTCCATCACTCATGGCGCGTTTGTCGATTCCGGCATTTATCGGTATGTTTGTTATGGGGATGTATAATATTGTTGATACGATTTTCGTGTCGTACGGCGTTGGGCCATCAGGGGTTGCGGCACTTTCGATTGCTTTCCCGGTTCAAATGATACTGATGGCGATGGCAGCGATGTTTGGGATTGGTGGCGCGTCGATTATTTCCCGCTCGCTTGGTGCCGGCGAACAAAAACACGCGGATAAAGTATTCCACCAAGTTATTTGGTTAGTGCTTATTTCAAGTATTTTTATCGCGATAGTTACCTTTATTTTCTTAGATCCACTTATTACGCTTTTCGGGGCGCCAGCGGATATTCATGATATTGCGAGTGATTTCTTATCGCTTATTTTACTAGGTGCTGTGTTCCAAACCTTTGCGATGGCGATGAATAATATCGTTCGCTCGGAAGGTAACGCTAAAACAGCGATGTTAACAATGATTATTTCTGCCATTTTAAAT
>CM001047.1:2690405-2691037 GCA_000183865.1 Listeria marthii FSL S4-120 | reverse complement strand
CCTCAACTGAGGACTTCTTTTTTTCTACAACATCATCCATGCACACTAGCAAACTCAGCATCACGCAACTCGACGCGACGAATTTTCCCAGAATCAGTTTTCGGCAATGCCTCAACAAACTCAATCCGGCGTGGATATTTATATGGAGCAGTTTGTTCTTTCGTAAATGTTTGTAATTCATGCACAAGCTCATCGGTGCCCTCGTAGCCATCTTTTACGACGATAAATGCTTTTACAACGGTTCCGCGGATTTCGTCAGGGCTTGCGACAACAGCGACTTCTTTTACGGCTGGGTGATGTGTGAGCGCGTCCTCTACTTCGAACGGTCCAATCGTGTAACCCGAGCTAATAATAATATCGTCATTCCGGCCTTGGAACCAGTAATAATTATCTTCATCGCGAATAGCTCGGTCACCGGACACGAAATAGTCGCCACGAATCGCTTTTTGCAAACGTTCTGGTTCCTTATAATACTCTTTAAAAAGTGCCGGGAAGTCTCTACGCATCGCGATGTCACCAATTTCACCGACACCAACGGGATTTCCGTCCGCATCAATAATAGCCATATATTCTGGCATAATCGGTTTGCCCATCGAACCAGGGCGAATCGGCGTATCAACAAGTGTCCCAAT
>CM001047.1:2687875-2690305 GCA_000183865.1 Listeria marthii FSL S4-120 | reverse complement strand
GCGAATCGGCGTATCAACAAGTGTCCCAATCAAAAGCGTGCTCTCCGTTTGGCCGTAACCGTCACGAACTTTAACATCAAAATTGTCTTGGAAAACTTGAATTACTTCGCGGTTTAAAGGTTCGCCCGCTGATACGGCGCTACGAAGTGAACTTAAATCGTGTTCGCGCAGATTGTTCACTTTTGCCATTAAACGGTATTCTGTTGGTGTACAGCATAGCACATTGATTTTTTCTTCTTCCAGTAAATGAAGTTGTTTTTCAGGGATAAAACGGCCGTTGTAAATGAAGCCAGTCGCGCCTTTTCCAAGTACAGAAAGGAAGGGAGACCAAACCCATTTTTGCCAACCGGGGCCAGCTGTAGCCCAAACGATATCGTCTTCGTGAATATCTAGCCAATGATCGGCCGCAATACGGATATGCGCGTAACCCCAACCGTGGATATGTACAACACCTTTAGGATTACCAGTTGTTCCACTCGTGAAAGCAAGCAGACAAGCGTCATCGCGAGAAGTTTCTACGCGTTCAAACTCGGTCGAAGCGTCTTCCATCAATGTTTCGTAATGATCCCAGCCAGATAATTTATCACCAACAATGATTTTTTTCGAAACGGAAGGCGTGTTTTCAATTTTATCAAATTCGGCAGTCATTCCATTGTAAGAAACGATTGCTTTTACGTTTGCGTGATGGATGCGGTATTCTAAGTCGTGCGCTTTAAGTAGCTCCGATGCCGGGATAATAATGGCACCAGCTTTCCATAAGCCCATATAAATAGCGTAAGTTTCTAGTAGTCTAGGTGTCATAACGATTACATGGTCGCCTTTTTTGATTCCAGCGTCTTTAACCACGTTGGCAAATTTGTTCGCTTGTTCAAGCAGATGGCGGTAGCTCCATGTTTTTGTTTCGTCATGGTCGTTTTTCCAGATTAAAGCAGTTTTTTCAGAACTGAATTTAGCAATCTCGTCAGTAATATTATAAAGTTCTGGAGCGATTAAGTTTTCTGAATTCATAATGACTCTCCTTTATAAGTAGATTGTATATTTTGATAATTTTGTTTTAGTACCTAGTATTAATATATGGTAATATAAATGCTCCGTGAAAGCAACTAAAGTGTTCCTGTGAAAATTTGAGCAGATTGTTCTTACATCTAATCCAAGCTATGCTAAAATAGCTGTAAGTGACTTTTTAGAAATGAGGTGCATAGATGGAACGAGCTTTCTTTATGCAACAAGCGCTTGAAGAAGCCGAGAAAGCACGAGAAATTGGGGAAGTTCCAATTGGTGCAGTCGTTGTTTTAGATGGAGAAATTATTGGCCGGGCGCATAATTTGCGTGAAACGAGCCAAAATGCAGTGACCCATGCGGAATTACTTGCCATTCAAGACGCGTGTAAACATCAGAATTCATGGCGACTCAGCGGTGCAGAACTGTACGTTACGCTAGAACCGTGCCCGATGTGTAGCGGTGCCATTTTACTTTCGCGGATTGAAAAGGTTTATTACGGGGCAAAGGATCCAAAAGCAGGAACAGCGGGATCATTAATGAATTTGCTGCAAGATGACCGATTTAATCATACGTGTGAAGTAGAAGCTGGATTAATGGAAGCCGAAAGCAGCGAAATGTTAAAAAGTTTTTTCCAAGAACTGCGAAAACGGAATAAATTAAATAGGTCTTAATGCTCATTATGCGAAATGATACTTTTATGAGAGTTATTGTGAAATAAAAAGCAATAAGCCTTACCAACATTTACAGCCAGATAATAATTGCGAAAAACATCACAATCTAACAAAAACAAAATAACATCGAAAGTACTAAATAAATTTGCCGCAAAATAGGATAAAATATACTCCATATAGAACTCATTATAAAGTAAAAATCTTTCTTAACTAGTTCCTAAATCTTTGGAAAATAAGGATTACATATTATTGTATTATGCTTTGTGAATTACAGAGCAACTGGAGGCGTCACTTTGGGCGGTTTTTCACAAGATTTTTAAGAAAGAAGCACAAATCAAGGAACGAAACAGTAATTTTTAGCTTAAAAAGGAGGAGAAAAGGGTGGATAAACTATTTTTAGCCCGTTTTCAATTCGCATCAACAACGATTTTCCATTTCTTATTTGTACCACTTTCAATTGGACTTGTATTTATGGTTGCTCTTATGGAAACGTTGTATGTCGTGAAGGGGAAAGAAATTTACAAAAAAATGTCGAAGTTTTGGGGACACATTTTCCTTATTAACTTCGCGGTCGGTGTCGTAACCGGTATTATTCAAGAATTCCAGTTTGGGATGAACTGGTCGGATTACTCTAGATTTGTTGGGGACGTATTCGGTGCACCACTTGCAATCGAAGCGTTACTTGCATTCTTTATGGAATCTACGTTCATCGGACTTTGGATTTTTGGTTGGGACAAATTAAGCAAAAAGCTACATT
>CM001047.1:2687135-2687775 GCA_000183865.1 Listeria marthii FSL S4-120 | reverse complement strand
GTTGGGACAAATTAAGCAAAAAGCTACATTTAGCTTGTATTTGGCTTGTTTCAATCGGAACAATTATGTCTAGTTTCTGGATTTTAGCAGCGAACTCATTTATGCAACATCCGGTTGGTTTTGAATTTAAAAATGGCCGCGCGGAAATGAATGACTTCTTGCAACTTATTACTAATGGACAACTACTTGTGGAATTCCCGCACGTTATATTCGGGGCATTTGCCACTGGGGCCTTTTTCATTGCCGGTGTCAGTGCGTATAAGATGCTCAAAAAACAAGATGTTGCCTTCTTTAAACGATCATTCCAAATTGCAATGGTCATGGCGGTAATCGGTGGCTTTGGTGTGGCTTTCAGTGGTCACTCGCAAGCGCAATACTTGGTTAAAACACAACCAATGAAAATGGCAGCGACGGAAGGGATATGGGAAGATACAGCCAACCCTGCTCCGTGGACGATGATTGCCAAAATTAACCCAGAAGAGAAGAAAAACGAATGGGAAGTCAATGTCCCATACGCGCTAAGTTTCTTATCTTACGGAACATTAACTGGTAGTGTTGAAGGTATGAACACCCTGCAAAAACAATATGAAGAAAAATATGGTGAAGGTGACTACATCCCACCAGTTAAAACAGCATTTTG
>CM001047.1:2686635-2687035 GCA_000183865.1 Listeria marthii FSL S4-120 | reverse complement strand
CCACCAGTTAAAACAGCATTTTGGAGCTTCCGTATCATGGTTGGCGCTGGTATGTTAATGATTTTATTCGCGCTAATCGGTATCGTACTTGCTTGGAAGAAAAAACTCGTTAATGCAAAATGGTATTTACGTTTGATGATTCCAATGATTGGATTCCCGTTCCTGGCGAACTCCATGGGTTGGATTATGACAGAAATAGGGCGACAACCATGGGTAGTTTTCGGTTACATGAAAACCGCTGATGCTGTATCGCCAAACGTTTCAGCAGGACAAATTTTATTCTCAATAATTGCGTTCTCGACGATTTATACGATTTTAGCCATTCTGTTGGTTTACTTATTTATACGTGAAATTAAAAAAGGACCAGACGGACACAAACCAGAAAAAGCAGAGATTTCCG
>CM001047.1:2686378-2686535 GCA_000183865.1 Listeria marthii FSL S4-120 | reverse complement strand
AGTTGTAACGATGGTTATGGAAGGTGTGGCGGATTTCCGGAATTATTTGGAACTGTTTTTACCTAAAATGATGAATATGGCAATTATTCCAGCGATGATTTGGGTGTATATTGCTTTTCAAGACTGGACGTCGGCCTTTATTTTAATGATTACTTTG
>CM001047.1:2684850-2686278 GCA_000183865.1 Listeria marthii FSL S4-120 | reverse complement strand
GACACAAACCAGAAAAAGCAGAGATTTCCGTAGATCCGTTTGATAAGGGGGATGAAAGCTTTGTCACTAAATGAGTTATGGTTTTTATTAGTTGCCATCTTGTTCATTGGGTTCTTCTTCCTTGAAGGCTTTGACTTTGGTGTTGGGATGTCTACACGTTTTATGGCTAGAAATGCACTGGAACGCCGCGTACTCGTTAATACGATTGGGCCGTTCTGGGATGCAAATGAAGTTTGGTTACTAACTGCAGGGGGCGCGATTTTCGCCGCTTTCCCTAACTGGTATGCAACAATGTTTAGTGGTTATTATATTCCGCTAGTATTCCTATTACTTGCGCTAATCGGCCGTGGTGTTTCTTTTGAATTCCGTGGTCAAAAAGATTCGGCACTTTGGGTGAAAACATGGGATTGGGTTATTTTCTTCGGTAGTATTTTACCGCCATTCCTGTTCGGTGTATTATTCGCTAGTTTGATTCAAGGTATGCCAATCAATAGTGATATGGATATGTATGCTGGATTCTTTGATTACATTACCGTATTCTCCGTATGGGGCGGTGTAACGATTACGCTTATGTGCCTATTACACGGTTTGCTATTTATTACTTTACGTACAGAAGAAGATATTCAAGATCGCGCTCGTCGTATGGCGAAACGTGTTTGGTTTATTACTGTACCAGCATTAGTCATCTTTGTTGTACTTGCTTACTTCAATACAGATATGTTCCAAGTTAGACCTGTACTTGTACCGCTAATGATTGGAATTGTAGTCGTAATGTACTTGCTATCCGCCCTTTTCATCTGGAAAGACCGCGATATTTTGGCATTTACATTCGGCGGACTTGGAATTGTCTTCACGATTGCAACGATTTTCGTGTCACTATTCCCACGTGTAATGATCAGTTCTATCAACAGTGCGTTTGATTTAACGATAGAAAATGCAGCTTCCGGACAATACTCGCTAAGTGTGATGACGATAGTTGCCGTTACGCTATTGCCGTTTGTTCTTGGTTACCAAATTTGGAGCTACTATGTTTTCCGTAAGCGCGTTTCTAGTAAGGAGAAAATGACGTATTAATGGGAAAAGATTTAAGGAACTACAAAGGAATTAAAAAAATAATGGCGATTCTCGCAGTTTTCACGCTTGTTCAAGGTGCTGCGATTATCGTGATGGCGATAACTTTAGCTCGTGCAATTACTGATTTATTTCACGAGCATCCATTTCAATCAGTCACAATACAAATAGGTCTCTTCGCGGGGGCCTATTTCTTGCGTCACTTTTTGAATGTATGGAAGAAACAAATCGTTTACCGTTATGCTGCGAAACTGGCGAAAACGATGCGGGAAGAGTTGCTGGATAGCCTGTTTGCACTTGGACCACGTTTTGCTCGAGCAGAAGGAACTGGGAAAGTTGTAACGATGGTTATGGAAG
>CM001047.1:2684277-2684750 GCA_000183865.1 Listeria marthii FSL S4-120 | reverse complement strand
CCTTTATTTTAATGATTACTTTGCCGATTTTAATTGTATTTATGATTATTTTAGGACTAGCTGCGAAAAAGCAAGCTGATTCGCAGTTTGAAACGTATCGTGTGCTGTCCAATCACTTTGTAGATTCGCTAAAAGGGTTGGAAACGTTGCGCTATTTAGGGCTCAGCCACGACCATGAAGGGAAAATTGCTTCGGTTAGTTCGCGTTACCGCAAAGCGACGATGAAAACATTGCGTGTGGCGTTTATGTCTTCATTTGCGCTCGATTTCTTTACGATGCTTTCGATTGCGCTCGTTGCATTGTTCCTCGGTCTTGGGCTGATTGATGGCAATATGAACTTGCCGATTGCGCTAAGTGTCTTAATTCTTGCGCCAGAATACTTTTTACCAGTTCGGGAAGTTGGTTCGGATTACCATGCCACACTCGACGGACAAGAAGCTGGCCGCGTCATTCAAGGGATTATTGACCAAGCC
>CM001047.1:2682739-2684177 GCA_000183865.1 Listeria marthii FSL S4-120 | reverse complement strand
CGCGTCATTCAAGGGATTATTGACCAAGCCAAAGCTGATCAACCAGAAATGGCCGCGCTGCAGCTAACAACTTTTGCCGAAAATACCGAGTTTTCATTTGAAAATGTCACCGTAAAACATGGCGCAGATGATGCCGATTCGCTTCATGAAGCCAGTTTCACCGTGAAAGGTTTTGAAAAAATTGGGATTATTGGCGCGACGGGTGCTGGGAAATCAACGCTGATTGATGTTTTGAGCGGCTTTTTGACACCAACTTCGGGCGATTTTCGCTGGAATGGGGAAAGTGGTGCGGCGCTTGCTTCGACTGATTGGCAAACCCAAGTGACTTACATTCCGCAACATCCGTACCTTTTTCACGATACGATTGCTGGGAATATTCGCTTTTATCATCCCGATGCCTCTGCTGAAGAAATGAAAAAAGCTGCCGAATCAGCTGGCTTGAATCAACTTGTGGCTGGACTTGAAGATGGCTATGACACGCTTGTCGGGGAAGCTGGGCGGATGCTGAGTGGCGGACAAGAACAACGTGTCGCGCTTGCTCGAGCATTTTTGACAGATCGTCCGGTTGTATTAATGGATGAACCGACAGCGCATTTAGATATCGAAACAGAATATGAATTAAAAAAACCAATGCTCGACTTATTTGAAAATCGACTTGTCTTTTTCGCAACGCATCGCTTGCACTGGATGCTTGAAATGGACCGGATTATCGTTTTAGACCACGGGGCTGTGGTCGAAACTGGAACGCACGAAGAATTACTGGCGCGTAAAGGTTTCTATTACAATTTAGTCAAAGCCCAATTGGAGGAAGTATGATGCGGAAAAGTAGCTGGATTATCCCATATATTAAAGAAAACCGCGGCTTGTTTTTACTTGTCATCTTCCTTGGAACACTTACTTTTGCTTCAGCTGGGGCGCTTATGTTCACGTCGGGCCATTTGATTTCGAAATCGTCCTTGATGCCGGAATCGATTATGGCTGTGTACATTTCGACCGTTGGCGTTCGAGCATTTGGTATTATGCGCTCGGTTTCGCGCTATGTGGAACGACTTTCGAGCCATTCACTCGTCCTTAAAATTCTTGAAAAAATGCGTGTGCGCTTGTATCGTTTACTCGAACCGCAAGCCTTACTACTAAAATCACGCTATAAAACTGGCGACATTCTTGGTCTTTTAGCTGGTGATATTGAACATTTGCAAAATTTCTATTTAACAACGATGCTGCCAGCGATTGTGAGCTTGGTGCTTTATGCCGGAGTAGTTATCGCGCTTGGAGCATTTTCAATTCCATTCGCTGCACTCTTTGTGCTCTTGATTGGCTTACTCGTACTTGTTTTACCATGGGTCTCGCTTTTATATGCTCGCGGGAAGAACGCTTATTTAAAACAAGGGCGGAATAGTCTTTATCAAAAATTTACTGATGCTGTTTTTGGGATTAG
>CM001047.1:2682161-2682639 GCA_000183865.1 Listeria marthii FSL S4-120 | reverse complement strand
GGACGTGAAAAAACATTTATTTCGAACTACGAAAAAGACGAGGCGGACATGCTTCGAACAGAAAATAAACAGTTTCATTTTGTTAATTGGCGCGATTTCTTTAGCCAGCTAGTCGTTGGTTTTATGGTTATCGTAATGGTTTATTGGAGCACAGCAGAGTCGCGTGATGGTGCGTTTTCTGGTACGATGATTGCCGCTTTTGTTTTGGCGATAATGGCGCTCGCGGAAGCCTTTGTGCCAGTTTCAAGTGCTATAAGTGACAAATCGCTGTATCAAGACTCACTAGCCCGCCTAGACAAAATAGAAGATCCAACTCTACCGACTTTTGAAGAAGAAACGAAGGAAATCGAGCGAATTAATACTGAACAAGTTGTTTTAAAAGCGGAAAACCTAACTTTCGCGTACGATAAAAAGTCACCAGAAATCTTAAACGGTTTTAACTTCACGTTACAACAAGGTGAAAAAGTGGCGATTATCG
>CM001047.1:2680669-2682061 GCA_000183865.1 Listeria marthii FSL S4-120 | reverse complement strand
GGAAATCAACTTTTCTTAAATTAGTTCAAGGCGCATTACTTCCAACTGCCGGAAAAGTAACAATGAACGGCGTTGAAGTAGAAAACTTGCGACCACAAATCCCTGAATTAACCTCGATGCTAAACCAGAAAGCGCATCTTTTCAGCACAACTGTCTTAAATAACATTCGGCTGGGAAATCAAGACGCGACGGATGAAGAAGTATACGAAGCTGCGAAAAAAGTTCAACTGCACGATTTTATTATGAGCATGCCAGATGGCTACCATACACAAATGAGTGAGATGGGCGAACGTTTTTCAGGCGGAGAACGCGGACGTATCGCGCTAGCTCGGATTTTGCTGCAAAATACACCGATTGTCATTTTAGATGAACCAACAGTTGGCCTGGACCCAATAACAGAACGCGACTTACTAGCGACGATTTTCGAAACGTTAGCTGATAAATCACTCATTTGGGTAACGCATCATTTAGTTGGGGCAGAAAAAATGGACCGCGTGTTATTTTTAGAAGAAGGAAAAACGCTAATGGAAGGTCCACATGCTGTATTAATGGCAGAAGAACCACGCTACAAGCGACTTTATCAACTGGATCGACCAATCGAATTATAATTTCGAGGCTTACTAAGTTCATTCTTAGTGAGTCTTTTTTTGTAGCGCAGTTTTAATAATTGTAACAAAACTGTAATTTAAAATTGACTTTCACCACATTTCTGCTTATGATTAAACTAAGCAAAATGAAAGGGGAATTTATTATGAAAAAATTCCACGGGCTGGTGCTCACAGCATTAGTAACTTGTCTAATCATTCCATTCTCATTGGCAGCAAACGCTGAAACAAATGAAAATGGTAACAACTCAACGCCCACAGAAGAAAAAACAACTAATTCTACTAAAAATATAATTACTGAAGAAAAAGCAGAACCTAGCAAAGATACATCAGTAACACCACCACAAAAGACTAAAGTGCAGACAACAATCGATATTACTGATTCACCGGAAGTCTACTCCTATGAGCAAAACAGCAAGATTGCGCTCAATGATTTTACCGAAACACTAGCCGAACATACGGGTGCAAAATTAACGGATTACCGATTAGCGGCGAACTCCAAGCTAAGCACAGCGCAAATAGGCATTCAAGAAGTAACGTTGCTCGGAAATAGCGAAGACGGCAAAACAACTGCAGTCAAGCTCAATTATTTAGTCAAAGCACAAACCGCTAAACTGACAATTACAAACATGAATTTTGATGTTGAAACAAAAATTTTCACTGGTAAAACTACACCGTTCGCAAGTGTCTACATGAGTTCTCCCGAAGATGAAAATTTTGGAGAAGGAGTAGTACAAGCGGATAAAGACGGCAATTTTTACGCGGAATGGGCTACAACACCAAAACA
>CM001047.1:2680204-2680569 GCA_000183865.1 Listeria marthii FSL S4-120 | reverse complement strand
GTTTAGAGAATTTCTCTAGCTTTTTTTGTTTGCTGAAAAAGCCAAGTAGCCCAGCCCCAAAATTTATTCCATTTGACGTATAATAAAAAGAAAAGAAATCGCGGGGTGAATTGTTTGACGAGCAAATCATACATAATGGGCGTGGACATTGGGACTTCGAGTACAAAGGCAGTGCTGTTTGATCAACGAGGAGAAGTGATCTTCCGGCAAGCGACGCATTATGAGCTAATTACCGATGAAACTGGAAAAGCAGAAGAAAGTCCCACGGAAATTTTTGAAGCAGTTTTAACATCCATAAAAGCAGTAATGAAAAACGTGAATAAAGACGAATTAGCGGGAATTTCGTTTAGTTCAGCGATGCATAG
>CM001047.1:2679032-2680104 GCA_000183865.1 Listeria marthii FSL S4-120 | reverse complement strand
AATGGATTTTCGTGGTAGCGGGTGTTATAGTTATTCTTGTGGCAGTGTTATTACTTAGGAAACGTAAAAAATAAACTAATTGCTATAGGGAATAACTCAAAAATAAGGAGCGAATAATGAAGAAGTTATTAAGCGGTTTAATTGTTGTTTTAATGGTTAGCCTACTTGGTCACTCCTTTAACGCCGAAGCAGCATCCTACGAAAAAATCATTTATGACAAAGCAGTCAACCTAAAAGGGGTAGTCAATCAGTCCAAACGAAATGATGGTATTCATAGCAAAATGTACAAAACGAGTAGTACAGTGAAGTATCTCGGTTCAGCTAAGAAATACGACAAAAAGACTTTGATTATTACACGCGAAGGAAAAACCGCAAGAGCTAAATGGTATTATTGCAAGCTAGGAAATACTAACATCGGTTGGATTGACTCACGAGCCTTTACAAATATTGGCAAACCAACAATTGCGGACACCGTTCCAGCACTTTGGAACAGTAAAAAAGCAATCATCACAACACGACCAAAAGGCACAACAGCAACAACATACCTTTTCCAAAAAAATAGTGCGGGCAATTGGTATGAAGTTCGTCATTTTGCTAGTCATATCGGCAAATGGGGCTTCGATCCGAAATTCTCTGAGAAAAGTTCTGGATCACCAGTAGGCGTTTACCGTACAGGCCTTGCTTTCGGGCAAAAAGGTAATCCCGGTACGAAGCTCAGTTTTAAAGCAATCACCAACCGGAGTTACTGGATTTCTAATTCCAACGATAAATACTATAACACTTGGCAAGAACGAAATTCCTCAAGTTCTGCAGATGAAAAAATGAAAATTCCGCAGTACACCTATGGAATGGAAGTGAAATACAACGCTAACCGTGTAAAAGGTAAAGGATCCGCTGTGTTTTATCATGTGGATTCACCAAAATACAATTACACATTAGGCTGCGTCTCGCAAAGTGAAGCAAATACAAAAGAAGTGCTTAAATTCGCGGATAAAAATACACTTATTGTATTAGGCGAAGAGAGCCGAATAAAAACATTTTACGGTATAAATTAAGCTAGAGAATTTCTCTA
>CM001047.1:2677581-2678932 GCA_000183865.1 Listeria marthii FSL S4-120 | reverse complement strand
TCGTTTAGTTCAGCGATGCATAGTTTAATTATGGTTGGGAGTAACGGAGAGCTCTTGACTGAATGTATCACTTGGGCGGACGGACGAAGCAGTGAGACGCTCGAAAAAGTAAAAAGAGATAATTACTTGTTTCAACTGTATGAAGCCACAGGGACGCCGATACACCCGATGAGCCCCTTTGCCAAAATTTGTTGGTTGAAAGAAGCTGAACCGAGATTATTTAACCGAGCTGAGAAATTTGTCGATATTAAATCGTATATTTTGTATCGTTTGTTTGGTGTCTGGGTGATGGATGAATCGTTAGCGTCGGGCACGGGGCTTTACAATATTATGGAGCACGACTGGGAATTTGAAGCGATGGAAATTGTAAAATTAACACCCGATTTTCTACCAAAAGTGGTGCCGGAAACCTATCAATTAACAGGTGTGTCAAAAGAATACGCCGACTTAATGGGGATTCCAGAAGACTTGCCATTTATCGTAGGTGGGAGTGACGGGGCGCTTGCTAATATTGGAATTCAAGCGACTGGTAGCAATGATGTTACCATCACAGTCGGCACAAGTGGCGCGGTTCGCAAGCTGACCAATCAATTCCAAATAGATTCGCGCGGCCGGACATTTTGTTACGGAGCTGGGGATGGTTATTTTATCGCAGGTGGCGCAGTGAATAACGGTGGAAAAGTGGTTGATTGGGGACTACATCAATTTGGTTCTGCGGAAGAAATTAGCCAGCGTGATTTTGCGAGCTTTATTGCGAAAATGGAAGAAGTTCCCCCTGGTGCGGCCGGACTTTTGTTCCAGCCATATTTGTTAGGGGAGCGCGCGCCGTTTTGGACTAATGATATTCGTGGTGGCTTTGTTGGGCTGACGATTAATCATACTAAAGCGCATTTTATCCGGGCCATTTTGGAAGGAATCGCGTTTAATCTTGCGGAAGTCTATGAAGCAGTTTCAGCGCCGGATGATATTATTTATGTAACTGGCGGGATATCTGCGCACGATGCTTGGTGCAAGCTACTCGCTGATATTTTAAACCGAGAAATACGCGTGCCTCATACAATCGAAGGATCGAGCTTAGGCGCAGCAATTATTGGCATGCGTTCGCTAGGGATTTTAAAAGACTTGAACCTTAAACATACCCTGCCAATAAAAGCTGTATATCACCCAAGCGAAAATGTCGAAAAATACGCAGAATTACGCTTGATTTTCAAACAAGTCACAACACAACTAATGTCTAGCTACAGCCAATTAAATAGTTGGCAAAAGAAGTTTGATATTAACAGCTAAATTTTGTAATTCATGATATAATCACTAAAAGAAAAGTGATGACGAGGGGGAGAAAACCATGAAT
>CM001047.1:2676690-2677481 GCA_000183865.1 Listeria marthii FSL S4-120 | reverse complement strand
AGTGATGACGAGGGGGAGAAAACCATGAATAAAAAAATAGTATGGATCGCTTTAACATTAGTAGGGATTTGTGTAGTTGGTACGATTATCGCAGCAATCATGAGTGTTTACTTACGTTAAAAAATATTTCCTTTCCGCTTGCACTTTCTACATGAAAAAGGTACACTAGTAATTGAGCTCTTTTCAGAGTTTGCGCTAAATAATTTTTTATTTGGCAACTAATTATTGGTAGCAAATTTGTCGTGCTAGACGGGGAGGTAGCGGCGCCCTGTAACCCGCAATCCGCTCTAGCGGGGTTGAATTCCTCATTTGAGGCATCGTAATTGTTTGGTCTGCCCTTGACAAGTGGTGTTGAAGGTTGGGTCTTGCGCAATGGGAACCTGTGAACCATGTCAGGTCCGGAAGGAAGCAGCATTAAGCAGTGCTTCTCATGTGCCGCGAGGTCGCCTGGCCCGAGCTAACTATCAGGGTAACGCAGATGATTGCATGTCGATGTGAGGTGCGCGACACTAATTTTAAATATATTAAGGACTATTTTGCTTATCGCGAAATAGTCTTTTTTCTACAAAACAGCTACTAAACTTATAAAAGTAATGTATAATCCTCCATAAACTGGTACAATATAATTTAGTAAAGCAATTCATGACAAAGGATGAAAATAATGCAACAACTAAAATCTAAAAAGAAATGGCTGCCCGCTTTAATCATTGCAGTTTTAATAGGAATCCTTGTAATCTTAGCAATTATGTTTGGCTTTTTTCAGCGCCAAGAAGTATTCGATAAATACGACG
>CM001047.1:2676157-2676590 GCA_000183865.1 Listeria marthii FSL S4-120 | reverse complement strand
AGAAGTATTCGATAAATACGACGTTGCTTACGAAATAGACGGCAAGTTATATGAGGTTTTTCCAATTAGTGCAACCGATATTGGGGTAGATAAAAAATCTAAAGACAAGCATCTCTACTTCCGTGTAAATAGTTATTACAATATCGATTATTTATTCCGTCTGGCCTATAAACAATATGAAATAAATGAACCTTCGACAAATAAATATTACTCAGGTTTGATTGACTACAGCGTGGCCGATAATGCTTACGTTACTCAAAAAGATGTGTATATCACAAACAATGAATCCTATGCAACATATGACTTTTTTGATAAAAATGGCAAGAAAATCTATTCCTATAATCCGGAAGAAACCTCAAACGATGATTATATCGTCCGGATTAAACCTACAATTTTACAAGGTTACGAAAAAAGCAACAAGGAAAAAGAAGAT
>CM001047.1:2675246-2676057 GCA_000183865.1 Listeria marthii FSL S4-120 | reverse complement strand
TTTACAAGGTTACGAAAAAAGCGACATCGGTAGTTATGATGATTACTTAGATATTACAAGCTTGTTTAAAGACAAACTTGGTATGAATGTAAAAGTTCGAATTGATGAGGATAAAGAAATGGTCATCTTTTCTATTAACTAAAAAAAGAGCCCCGGTAGCGGGAGCTCTTTTTTGTTTGAAGTGAGTTAATCGTCGTCTGTTTCGCGTTCGGCTGGCTTTTTCTTTTGTTCTTCCGCAGTTTTTGGTTCTTTTATATCATCTGGAAATACAATCGAAAAATGCTCTTTTTTCACAACTTTACTGTTTTTCGACTCTTCCGGCATATCTCGTTTTACTGCCATATTTATCACCTCGAATTGTTGGTATTACTTATATCATAAACTATTATAACAGAAAAAATTATGAGATGAAAAAATAAGTTGAGTGAAAAGCAATCTTTGAAATAAGATATGTGAATATATTACACGAAATGACAATATAGAAATAAAATAATATACAATGAAAGCGATAACAGTTAAAAAACAAAATATATTCAACATGAACGGGAGTTAGATATGAAAACTAATTTAGTTGTAGATCAAAAAAGTGATTCGAAATGGAAAAAAGGGTTAATATTGTTTGTTATATATTTCTTCTCAGATATTATTATACGAAACATAGTTTTACTGCCTCAATTATTAAAAGGTATAGATAGTGGCGTAGATCCACAACTACTAATAACTACATTATATATACCATGGTATGCAAATTTAATACAGATGCTTATTTTTATTTTCTTTCTTAGTTTTTCGTATAAATTAAAAATATATT
>CM001047.1:2674993-2675146 GCA_000183865.1 Listeria marthii FSL S4-120 | reverse complement strand
TCGTATAAAAAATATATTTATTTTCGTTTGCTAGGTTTACAAAAAAACAATATTTGCAGGTAGCTATAATCACAGCTAGTACTATTGTTTTATCTTTTTTTGTGAAAGTGGGTATAAGATTTCTCTCACCAGGTTTTGAAACAGTTAATCAAA
>CM001047.1:2674200-2674893 GCA_000183865.1 Listeria marthii FSL S4-120 | reverse complement strand
TTGAGAATTCTACAGTAATTACAATTTTTATAATGTTAGTTATTATAGCACCGATAACGGAAGAATTTCTTTTTAGAGGACTTATAATGAATGTTATTTTTAATAAGTTTCCTAAAATTGGCCTTTTTACTAGTGTGCTTTTATTTACATTAATACATAGACCAACAGATTTATTTAGTTTTAGCATTTATTTAATTTTATCTACCGGACTATCATTAGTATATTTCAAAACCAAAAGGTTAGAGGCGAGTATATTTTTACACTTTATAAATAATTTATTAGCTTTTTATAGCATAATTTAGTTTTCTGGATTGAGAGAGGCTAAAATAGAGAATTAAAAGATTATCTGATATTAATTTTTAGCTTTTCAAGTAGATTAATCTCTCCTAACTGGTAAAGAAGGTTAGCTCCTTTTGCATAATAAGACTCGGATTTTGCTGAATTGAGTTTATGTTTATAAACAACAGCTTTTTTAAAATAAGATATTCCGAGTAAGATATACAGCTGGCTTTTTTGAGCAAAATCAATACTATAATCTATAAATTCCATCGCTTCATCAAATTTACTTTCTTGTATTAGTAGTGTAGATAGGTTGAGGTAAAAAGAAACTTGAATCTGATCTATATTACAAAAGGAGTTGTATTTTTGTAATCTATTAATAGCAAATTTGACAATTTCTTTAGCTGTATCAAC
>CM001047.1:2670630-2674100 GCA_000183865.1 Listeria marthii FSL S4-120 | reverse complement strand
TTACTCAAAAGAATAATATCGTTTAAATAAAGTGTGTCTTGTTTCGAAAGTCTTTCCCATATAGGCGCAACTAAAATTATAGCTTTATGATAATCATCTTCTGACTGAACTAAAAATAATGCTTTACATATACTAAGAATGTTTGATATAAAAATGTCTTTGTCATTTTTTAGATATTTTGTACACAAACTAATTAACTCGTTTAAGGATATAGTATCCAAATTAGTATTTATAAGACTAAATTTGGCAAGAATATTTTGTTTTGCGCTTAAAGAATAATTATTGTGGATATATTCAAATTCTTGAATACCTAAATCTAAGCGCTGCAATAGAAATAAAAATTTTGTGTAGGAAGGTATTACTTGTCCCGCTTCTATTTTTGCATATAACGATCTAGAAAGTTGATTTGATGCTATATAAGTTTGTGTGTAATTTTTAGAAGTTCGTATCTCTTTAAACGTATTTGAGTATTCATTCATTTTATGCATCTCCTATTTGTGTGAATATTTTATACATTCTATTTTAAGCCCTCTCTCACATGATATTATCACACTAAAATAAAGGAGGTATTAATATGGTATGGATCATAGGGTATATTCAAATTACAAATAACTAAGTCTTGAAATTCTTTATTAAGCCTCTTAAATTTAATCAGTCATACTTAATCCTATGTAGTACAAAAGTTTGTTTTAAGAAAAATAAAATTGGAATGGAGTGAGGGGTATATGTCAGGAGAAAAAGATTTTGATTTAAATGCACAATTGAAAAGTGAAAATAATACTGAAGTCACGGCAGCAAGTTGGTGGATGTTTACGATAATTACAATTTCAAAAGCCGTTTCTGGAACATATTCAAGTAGTGAGACTGCAAAAAATTGTAGCATGTCAAGTTGTAAGAAATGTTAATTTAGTATATTCAATAATGTATAGATAACAAAGGATAGTAGGAGCTAAATTTAAGAGGTTTAATAAATTTGTTTGAGGTGAGTAAATGGAAATCGTAATTTGTCCTTTTTTTAGAAAAAGTCATATTTATCCAATAAGAAGTAGCATAAAAGAATTAGTCCAAAGCGGACATAACGTACATGTTTTTTATGATGAAGAAAATAGAGGGTTGTTTGAAGATCTAGGTGTGAAGTTAATAAGCTATCCACTACACTATAGAGACTACAATAAAAATGACGAGTTATTTAATATTTTAGAAAAAGAGTTAGAAAATGTAGATATGGGATTATTAAGAGACCCTAAATTAGTTCTCGAAAAATATTATACAAATAGTCATAGTGCATTTGCTTTGGGATGGTGTGGTGTTAGAAAAGAAGAAATAAAATTTATGAGAAATCAGATATTGTCAATTAATCCAGATGTGATTATAAGAGATTCTTTAGATGTAGCTAGCTTAGAAATTGCAATGGAAACAAACATTGAGGTGGTTAGCTATGTAACTAATAATTTATATTCTTTAGAGTTATTTAAAACCGATTTACCAACATATTTAAGCTACTATTTTGAGTTACTTCCTACAAGTTTAGAAGATGTAGAAAAATACTCTACTATTTACTTAAATTCGCTATACCCAGCGTATTCGTGGGTAAAGAAAATGAAAGGACTTAAATCTATCTATCCTTTTTTTGCTCAAGCTCCAAAAGAAAAAAATACGATTATTTTTTCATCGAAATATTTACAGCCTGAAATTATTGAAAAGAAGAACAATTATCATATTATTGTACAAGAGGAAGAATACTATGCAATTAATAAGGATGATAATTTTGATGATGAAAAAAACTTTATAGAAAGAAATATGAAAAAGGTTGTGTATTTATCGTTAGGGTCATATATTCAAGCAGATCACAAGTATATAGTTGATATATTAGAATATATTACAAATCTTGATTTCAAAGTAATCTGTTCATTGAATCATGATAAGTTTGATGAATTAAAAAAAACTAGCCCAAAAATAAAATGGGATAATGTTTTACTGAAGAAAAGCGTTAATCAAAAATATGTTTTGTCAAAAGCGGATTTGTTTATATGTGCGGGAGGATTCAATAGTATACAAGAAGCGATATATTACAAGGTACCAATGTACATATTACCACTTTTGGGGGAACAAAATTTAAATGGATTAATAGTAGAGGAATTACAAGTAGGCTTTACTGATTATAAAAGAAGGGATCCTTATCAGACAACTGGAGAGTTAATTTATAAACTTGCAAAATATTTAGATTCATATAAAGCTGAAATGGAGAAACTCTCTTTAAAATTAAAGTTAGAAAGAGAGAATCAAGATTTAAGTCTGATTTGGAAAAAAATATTGAGTAGGAAGGAGCAAAAAGATGAAATACTCAATGCAAAATGAATTTGCTATTAGGACGCCACTATTGCCCCTTGAAAATAATGAAGTATTAACTAAGAGTAAGGAGCCAAGTTTTAAAGAGGCTTTATGTGTTTCATCAATAAGTTTATTTGATAGTTATAATAAAGGTGATTTATCGGAGGAACAGAAAATAAAAATTGAAAAATACAGAAAGAGAATGTCTAACCGAGCAACACCTTTTGGCTTGGCTGCAACCCAATCATTTACTAGATTTCAAAATAATACTATGGATGTGGAGAGAGGCATAAGGCTTGGAAAACTGAAGAAATTTATTAGACCAGATATGGAATGGCTGAATGATGTTATAAATATGTGTGAAAAGCAAGTATTTAGAAATCTAAAAGTAATCTTTGTTAATGACTGCGAGATAGTTAGAGATAAATTAATAAACATATGGCATCGAAATAATCAGGATACGGAACGAAGTAGAGATAAGGTGCAAATAAATCATACTTTTGCTGTTAAAAAAGTAATTGAATTAGCACGAAATTATACACAAATAGAAGTGATAATTAAAGAATTAATGTCTACTTATCCAGAAGTTGAAGAAGTGAAAATAATTAATTTTTTACAGGAGCTTTTAGATAAGGGTTATTTGTGGAGTGACTTAAGGTGCTACTTTTTTGGGAATAAACAATTTGAATTGTTTTTGGAAAAGCTGAATTCTTATAAAATGAAAAGTGAGCTAAATGGGAAACTTAAAGAGATTCAGTTACTCATGGAAGAGTATAATCGAACGGAAATAGGTGAAGGTACTGGATTAATTAAAATAATTCAGGGAAAGATGAAATCTATAGTAAGTAAAAAACGTTGTATACACATTGATAGCACAAGGGATATCGATTCCTGTAAACTTGATCAAACAAGAATCAATGAAGATTTAACAGGTTTTCTTGAATTTCTATCTCAGCATACATTTAAACTCTCAGCTTTTAGGACTAGTAATGTTGTAAATAGTTTTATTGAAAAATATGGAGATACTGAAGTGCCTCTAAAGATTTTCACTGATGAAAATAATCTTGAACAATTATTTGAAGACAATTATATGCTGCAAGAGGAGATAAACATTAGAAAGGAAATAGAAAATCTGATAG
>CM001047.1:2667913-2670530 GCA_000183865.1 Listeria marthii FSL S4-120 | reverse complement strand
GAGAAAAAATAGTTGATTTAGAGAAGTTGTCTCAACGATTAGAAATTCAAAGTACAGAGGGAGAATTACCGATTTTTAGTGAATTACCAGTTAGCATAACGTCAAGGAAAGGCACATATACATATCATTTAAATCCCTATTTAAGAAGTATAGAACATGGTAAGATAGCAGGGCGCTTCTTATATATGGATAAAATAATGCAAGAGAAGTATCGTGAGTCTTTTAACAAAGTAGAGAAAGTGAAAGATGTTATGATGATTGAACCAGTTTTCTTTCCTAAACTAGATCTTATTGGAAATGTATTTCATTCCCCAATCTATTCTCAGCAGATAAATTATTTTGCATGTGGGGAAAGTGGGGAAAATGGTGAAACTTCAGAGCCCTATGATCTAAACGATATTTTAATAGGAGTACACGCGGATAAATTATATTTTAAATCTAGAAAATATAATAAAAGAGTTCATTTTATTAATAGAAATTCAGCTAATACTAAGTTTTTTCCTAAACTTATTAGATTTTTATTTCTATATTCAGAAAATTTTTATGAGAGTCCGTTTGAGTTGCTAGAACTACTAGATAGCATAAGTGAAACAAATATTTACATGCCTCGTGTAATCTATAAAAATATAATAATTAGACCTGAACAGTGGGATGTAAGTCTGGCTCTGCCTTTGGGAGGAAGCAAAGAAAAATTTAAACTAGAATTTAAAAATATAGTAAATAAATTTAATATTCCTACAATAATCTATTTGGAGGATTGGGATAAAAAAATACCAATAAATATAGAAAATGATTACGATGTAGACATTTTATATGAAACTTATAAACGAGGGAAATTAAAAAAAATTACAGAAGTAACGGTAAATCAAAGTGAAGAACTAGTAATAGATTCGGAGGGAAATAAATTCGCTGCAGAATACTTATTCGAATTTGCTGCTGATATAAAAGAAATAGAGATAAAAGAAAAAGTAGAATATATTAACACCAAAATGAGAAAGCTCAATATATTAAATGAATGGATATACTATCGTGTGTATGCAGATAAAGAATTTAATGATGAAATTATTGCGGATGAATTAAGTGAAATCCAAAAAATACTTATAAAAAATAATATTAAAGATGATTTGTTTTTCATTAGGTACAAAGATGAGCAAGATCATATCAGGCTAAGAGTTAAGGTTTCGACCGATAATAAATTTTTAGTTTTACATTTACTAAATAACTTTTTTAATGTTTTAGAAGATGAACTTTTGATAAAGTCATACAGTATACACCCATACAGCAGGGAGATTGAAAGATATGGGGGAAAAGAGTCAATTATGGCTGCAGAAGCTTTTTTTATAGAAGATAGTAAATGTGTTATTAGTCTCTTGCAAAAAATGGGGGGCACACTGAGCTATGGAAAAGACTTTATCTCAGTAATTGCTTTAAGAATGATGCTATTGAAAACGGATTTTGATGATGAGAAGCAGTGTAGTATATTGCGATCAATAGTAAACCAAAAAGACTTTAGAAAAGAATATCAAGAGAATAAGGAAAAATATTTCAAAATATTAAACCCAAAATTGAATTGGGTAGCACTGCGCAGTAGTAAGGAAGGAGAGGCTTTATTTAAAATATTAGAGCTGAGAAATCAAGCTTTCTCGAAATATTGGGCGGTTGTTTGTGAACTAAATATATCGGAGAATGAAAAGGAAGAAATTATTTTAAGTATAAATCATATGTTCTTTAATAGGTTTGTAGGTATTGATAGAGTAAGGGAAAATAAAGTTATAGCGATTACTAGCCATTATCTTTACTCTTATGCGCAAATGATTAAATTTATAAAGTAGAAAGTGATGAGGAGCTACTAATATTATGAAACAAGATAAATATGCATCTCTCGTATCAATAAAAAAAATTTTAAAAATGACTTTTTCATTTGGAAAGAAAAAACTGATTTATATTTTTTTGTTGTCTATTTTAAGTACCTTACTGCCAATAATTAGTGTGTTTAATACCCAAATGATTATAAACTTGATTCAAGTAGGGACAAGTTTTAAAGAGCAAATTTTATGGTTTCCGCTAATCTTGTTTGTTGTTATTGGAATTGCGAGTGATGGGGTAGAATCTTTAAAAGCATATATAACTGGAATTTACTCAGATTATTTGATTTTTAAATTTAATGAAAAAATACTAACAGTAGCAACAAAATTAGAACTTCAAGATTTTGAGAATCCGGATTATTATGATTTAATGCAACGAGCAGAAGTGGAAGCTTCAAGTAGACCTTTTGCTATTATAAACTCTTTGCTAACTATCTTTTTTTCATTAGTAACAATAATTAGCTATGTTCTAGTTTTGTTTTTCTGGAAATGGTGGACAATTATTATTATTATGGCTTTGCCAATAGTAACTAGCCTACACTTTAAAAAAATTAGTAGGGCTGAACATAAAGTTATTGTAGAGCGAACATCTCTAGAAAGGAAGAGTTGGTATTTAGAGGATCTGCTGAACAAGGATACAAATGTAAAAGAGGTAAAGTTATTTAATTTAGAAGAATATCTTAAAAATAAGTATAGGATTATAAGAAAAAAGTTTTTGACTCAAAATAGGATGTTGCTAAAAAAAAGAGGAC
>CM001047.1:2660140-2667813 GCA_000183865.1 Listeria marthii FSL S4-120 | reverse complement strand
TTGTTATTATAGCTTTTTTAGAAGCCACAATAGGAAAAATATTAATAGGAAATCTAATGACATATATAAATGCTATTACAAAAGTGAAAGAAAATACTGTAAATGTTATTAATACCTACTTCGCTCTGCATCAGCATAGTCTGTACGCAAGTAATATAAATACTTTTTTCGAGCTAGAAGATATTTGTGAAAAACGAGATAAATCTGATGGAGTAGATATAGATAGTATNNAAGAAATAAAATTTATAAATGTAAGTTTTAAATACCCGACAAAAAACAAATATGCTTTGGAAAATATAAATCTAAAGTTGGAAAGAGGGAAGCGTTTTACTATTGTTGGACAAAATGGTTCTGGGAAATCAACATTAGCCAAATTAATCTTGGGATTTTATAGTAATTATGAAGGCGAAATATTAATAAATGGCATAAGTTTAAGAAATATTGATATGAAAAGTTATAGAAAAGCTAATTCAGCGGTTTTTCAAGATTTTGTTAACTATCATTTCTCAATCAAAGAAAATATAAGCATTAGTAATATTAAGCGCAGCCATGAAACTGAAGCAATTAAACATGCGGCAACAGAAAGTGGGGCTAATGATTTTATCCAAACGTTAGACAATAAATATGATCAACAATTAGGATATTGGTTTGAAGATGGCATTCAATTATCTGGTGGTGAGTGGCAAAAACTAGCAATTGCTAGAGCGTTTTTTAAAGATGCTGATGTTATTGTAATGGATGAACCAGCAGCAGCATTAGATGCAATTGCTGAAAATAATATGTATAAAAATTTTTCTGAAATGACAGAAGAAAAAATTGGCATATTTATTACACATAGAATCAAAAAGTTTGATTTTGTTAGTGAAATAATTGTGCTAAAAGACGGTAAAATAATTGGTAACGGAAAACATATAGATTTAGTTGAGAGTAATGATGTATATAAAGATTTGTATTATGTACAATCTGCTATGAATTATTAGAAGGGACAAATAAATTTGATGGAGAATTATAAGTTGATAGGGGAAGAAATAAAAAGAATATATCATCAAAATAAAGAAGAACTGAATATTAATTCTACAATGGATATGCTATTACTAGAATTTTATATGGATGCCGAAGAAGATGTAATACATGAATACATGGCAACGATATATGATAAACTTTCTTTTTATGTAAATGACTATTCTGGTTTATATGGGTTAACCAATGTAGCTAATTTATGCGGAATGTTAAATAGTGAGTTTGGGACCTATTCTACTTTTTTGGAACAATTAATAAATAAAGTAGAAGAAAACATAATGGATATAGTTAAAAGCAATCTTTCTAACTCATTAGATCCATTAAAGGGTGTTTTTGGAGGGGCTAGATTTCTTACCAATTTTTATCATAAAAATACTTTAAGTGAAAAATTAGTATATATAGAGCGAGAGATAGAAAAGATATTAAATAAAAAACAAGCATTTTCATCTTTATATATTGAAAAAGAATTTATAAAGGATGATGAGAAAGAATTATTTCCATTTGGATATTTAGATATGGGTTTAGCTCATGGCTTAGCAGGACAACTATTTTTTTTAAGTTCTATATACAAGAAAAATAAGGATTTGAAAACAAAAAAAATAATACAAAAGATAATATCTTTTTATGAAATGCATCAGTACGGTAACGAGGGAGTTTTTCCAAGTTATATATATAAAGAAAAGCAGAAAATTTATAGTGGTGCAACAAAAGAAGAAAGTTGGTGCTACGGTTTTCCAGGAATTGCAAATGCGTTGTATACCGCTGCTATGTGTATTGGTGATGATAAGAGATGTGCTGATTTATTGGAACTTGTAACACGAAAAATTATTGGGAAAACAGAATTTGAAATAAGTGAATCAATATTTTGTCATGGATATGCAGGTCTTTATGCAATCATTTCGAATTTAGGAGATATATCTCAAGAAAAAAGCTTTTGTAGTTATAAAAAAAATTTAGCACATATGATAAACAGTAGTCTTCAAAAGGATATTTCGAAGTTGAATTTCGAATCAAATCAACAAAACAAAATATTTTCAAGAATTGATGGTTTACTATCAAGTGTTTTACCAATTTTTGTGGATAACAGTAAACATTCTGCAGAATACTATAGACAAATTGTACTGTTAAAGTAGAGGAGAAGAATAATGGATAACCTAGAGGCAAATATTAAACTAAATGAAGAAACACCTTTGTGGGTGCTTATGGATATTACATTATTATCAAGTTTTAATACAAATAATTTAAGCTATGAGTTTTATTTAAATAAATGCTTTACTAAAATAAATGAAATCCAATCACATTCTTTACTGTATGGAACAGTTAATTTAGGCTATTTATTAATGTTGGGTAAGCAAAAAGAGCAACAATTAAATATATTAAATAAAGTAATTTGTAACGCGGTTTGTGAGATGAATTGGAGTTTTGACACTAGTAGAGATGCTTTGATTGGATTAAGTGGAATAGGGAATTACTTGCTGTGTTTTGAAGGTAAGATGTATGATCAAGCAGTTAAGCAAATTTTAAAATATTTATGTGATAGGGAATATAGGATAGATAGTTTTTATTTGGATGTAGAGCAAATAATTGATTTGAATAAGAAAAAATCATTTCCAAATGGACATTATGATTTAGGCTTGTCTCATGGGTTAGCAGGCATCTTACTATTCCTAACAAATTCATTTAGTAAATTTAAGATGAACATTCTGGAGAATCTAATTAAGGATATTCAAAATTTTTATTTAGAAAATGTTAAATTTGATTCATTTGGAATTTATTGGCCTGAATTTGTTGTGAATAATTGTAAAAGTGAACAGCATCGTAAAAGAGAGAGCTGGTGCTATGGAAGCCCAGGTATATTAAATAGTTTATTAAAGTCTGCAAAAATTTTAAAAAATAATAATTTGCAGATGGAAATGGAAGAAAGAATTATACAGCTATCTCTGAGGCCAACAGATTCCTTAGGGTTAGAAAAATTGCATATTTGTCATGGGTATGCAGGATACCATTTGTTTCTAGAAAAATGGAAAACAGAACTAACTATAAATGATTGCTATAATAACCCAGATAAAATAAGGCTTAATTTAGATGGACAGAATAAAAATGAATTATCAAACGAACAGACTTATTCCAGATTTGAGGGAATTCTATCAGATTATATTGCAATGGATTACGAAAAACAATCAGAACATGTGAAAAACATAATAAATAAGATGTATCTTTTAGACTAATTAATTTAGCGAGGCGAGACAGATGACGCAAATGATATTAACAGATTTAGATGGAACATTGTTAAATACAGCTGGTGAAATATCTTCTTTGAATTTGAAGGGAATTAATGCTTTAAAGAATGCAAAAATAGACTTCGCTATTATTTCAGGGAGATCATGCGAATTTTTGGAGAGACTTACAAATTATTATGGTGTGAATTGCCATCTTATTGGTTTGAATGGTGCAGAGATAAAGTTGAAAAATAGTGAGATTGTTACAATGGACATAATATCTCAATCAACCGCAAAAGATATAATCACATTTTTAGAGCAAAAAGAAGTTGTATTCCAAACCTTTACTGTGGATGAAGAGTTAGTTATTACAGGTGATTTTGTTATTGATAAAGTTTTGAGTATAGCGAAACAAAAATTTAATAATAATAGGGATATTTTACAGAGCTCATTATATTTATATTTAGAACTTTTTGAAGGGAAAAAACAATTAGAGAGTATACGTGAATACATTATTACAAATACTAAAGAAGTGTTAAAGCTAGAAATTATAGATAGTTCTGATTGTGTACGTAAAGAGATAATCAATATGCTTAAAAAGTATAACGATATAAATCTTACAAATATTTCAACTAATTCACTTGAAATAAACTCAGAAAAGGTTAATAAAGGGGCAGCAGTTCGTTATCTGTTGGAAAAACTGAATATTGATAAGAATATGGTAATTGGTATCGGTGATGGATTGAATGATATTGAATTATTTAAAAATGTTGGCAAAAGCATTTGTGTGAGTAATGCACCAGAATTCATACAAAAAAGTGTTGATAAAGTGATTGGTACAAATGATAGTAGTGAAATAGGAAATCTTTTTCTGGATATAGTTAAGGAGAAAGCTCGATGAAAAAAATATTTGTTTACATTGGTTCGAATAATAAAAATTCAAAAACTATGAAAGTATTCAATGAGATACGAAATAATGTAGAGGTTTACTTAGGCGTTGAGGAGTGCGAATATACAATTTTTCAAGCTTATAATCTAAACTTAAAAACATGTATTGGATGCTCTGTGTGTTTTTTAAAAGGAAGTTGTACTCTAGAAAATAAAGAGCAAAATTACAAAGAAATGTTAAGTGCAATGAGTGAAGCGGATATTATTATTTTAGGTACCCCTACATACTTACATCACATATCTAGTGAAATGAAAAACTTTTTAGACAGGATAGCTTACCTCACACATGTAATGCCTTTTATTGGTAAAAAGTGCGTTTTACTTGTTAGTGCAGATAGTAATGGTTCTGGGTTTGCAATGGACTATATGAAAAAAATTGCTACTTTTTTAGGTTTAAATGTTGAAACAACTGGTCACTTTTTAGAAATTGACGGTAAAAAGAGTTGGGAATTAGCTCGAGTTTCAAATGATTTGATTAACATGATTAAGGAAAATTCGATAGAAATAAATGAAGAAATTGACCAACAATATCAAAGTTATAAAAGAATATATTCTAGAACAGATTATAGTGGATTTGAGAAGGATTATTGGATAGAAAATGGTTATCTAGAGTATGAAACGGCATATCAATTAGGAAGAGCAAAATATCACAAATAATATTATTGCATTGTTAATAAATTAAGGATAAAATAGATTAATATATGACTAAGTTTAATTCAAATAAATAGTTAAAGTGGGTTGAAAATGAAAATTGTTAATGCACTATTTATTATTAGTATAGGTCTTATTATTATTATGTTTAGTCCTTCTTATGGAAAAGATGGGATGGCTAGTGTACCTCTTCTAGTTACCGGACTTGCGGTTGTTTTAATTGGCTGTGTATTCATCGTGCTAAAAATCCGTAAAGATAAGAAAGAAAAGAATTAGAAGGAGTCGATTGAAAAGTGAATGTCACACAGAAATTATATATATCCCAAAAAGAATGCTTTGATACACTTGTGAGCTCAGCAATCTATGACGTCAAAAATGCCACTGGTAAAACGCTGCAAGTACGCAAATTAGAAGGATATAAATACCAACGTACAATGTCTAACGGCGCGCTTGCGACAACAAAAATTTTGAAAGTTACTCCTAATGATTTATATCAATTTGAAACAAGCAGTCGGGTAAACACACATACAACGACTTATACGATTAAATCCACGAGCGAAACAACTTGTGAAGTGACGTATAACGAATTAATCGAAACAGAAAAAGCAATGAATAAGATGAATAATATTATTGTTGGTTTTATGTTTGGGTTCTTCCGGAAAAAACGTGTGAAAAACTTGCTGAGATCGATTGAGCTTTCCGTTATTAATGAGAGTAAGAAGAAACAGGAGAAATTAGCTGCTAAAAGTGAACAGTAAGGGTTTGGAATCGGGCTTTTTCGGGGGTCTGGTTCTTTTTTTGGATTGGGGTTGTTGGGGTGGGTAGCTTGAGTTAGTTTTTTTGGCTAGCCTGACTCAGAACGTTTTGAAAGTTCTGGGAAGGATTAAATCATCGCTTTGCTCAGATTTATATTGAAGAAGTAAATCAAAACAAACAACGTTTTGAAACTTCTTCAACAATACGTTATAATAAAACTACTAAAATGGTTTTAGGTGAAGGAGAGTGGCAGATGGCGTATCAGGCTTTGTATCGGGTTTTTCGGCCGCAGTCGTTTCAGGATGTTGTTGGACAGGAACATGTGACGAAAACGCTTAAAAATGCCATTGTGCAAAATAAAACTTCGCATGCTTATTTATTTTCTGGGCCTCGGGGGACAGGGAAGACTAGTGCGGCGAAAATTTTTGCGAAGGCGATTAACTGTGAACATGGCCATGACGGAGAGCCTTGCAATGAATGTGAGATTTGTAAGGGGACGACGGATGGTTCTATACCAGATGTTCTTGAAATCGATGCTGCCAGTAACAACGGGGTTGAAGAAATTCGAGATATCCGGGAAAAAGTGAAATATGCGCCAACTGTGGCGAAATATAAAGTATATATTATTGATGAAGTGCATATGTTGTCGACGGGAGCGTTTAATGCGCTACTAAAAACGCTGGAAGAACCGCCGAAACATGTCATTTTTATTTTGGCAACAACAGAACCACACAAATTACCGCTAACAATAATTTCGCGGGTACAGCGGTTTGATTTTAAACGAATCACGACACAAGATATTATTGCTCGTTTGAAATTTATTTTAGAAGAAGAAAAAATTCCTTATGATGAAAAAGCGTTAATGATTGTTGCGCGTGCTGCTGAGGGCGGGATGCGTGATGCGCTTAGCTTGCTCGATCAAGTTATTTCTTACGGGTCGGAAGAAGTAACCGTGGAAGATGCGCTTGAAATCACCGGATCTGTTGCGCAAAACTTGCTTACAAAGTTAGTAAGTGCAGCGTTTGATGGTGACGCAGCAGAAGCTATTTCGACGTTAACTGCTTTACTTGCAGAAGGTAAAGACCCAGTTCGTTTAGTGGAAGATTTACTCGTATTTTTTAGAGATGTGCTGCTTTATCAAAAAGCGCCAAACCTGGAAGAAACGCTAGAGCGGGCGTTAATTGATGATGATTTTGTCGCTTTGGCAAAACGAGCAGATTCACTCAAAGTATATGAATTTGTGAAAATTTTAAATGCGGCGCAACAACAAATGCGCTTTTCAAATCATCCAGGTATTTATGTAGAAGTGGCGCTTGTTCAGTTAACGCAAGCGGGACAATCAGCTATAGGCGGCGGAAATGTGCCAGCTGATGCGGCTTCTGGAAGTGATGTCTCTGATTTAAAACGCCAATTAGAGCAAATGAACCAAGAGATTCAAACGCTGAAAAAACAAATTGCTAGTGGAGCCGGAGCAGCGCCAGCCGATAAACCAACACAAAATCGTGGCGGTTCTAAAAAAGCAATCAACAACGGCAAGCAATTTAAAGCACCGATTGGTAAAATCAACCATGTGCTAGGCGAGGCTAAAAAAGAGAGTTTACAATTAATTCGTGGTTGTTGGGGCGAGTTGTTATCCATGTTGATGGCATCTCAAGCAGCCCTTTTAAATGACGCAGAACCTGTAGCTGCATCTCAGGACACTTTTGTGTTAAAATTTAAGCATGAGATTCACTGTCAAATGGCGATGGATAATCCGAACTTTGTTGAAACCATCACGTCGAGTATTGCACGACTGACGCAAGTAAATTATACTTTTATTGGAATCCCAGAAGATCAATGGGCCGATGTAAGAGAAAATTTCCTTCAAAGTCATGGTAGCGACGGCGATGCGGAGGACGGTGCAAAGCCGGAAGCTAGAAAACCAGCGGAAGATCCTTTTGTTGCAGAAGCGGCGAAACTCGTTGGTGAAGATTTGCTTGAAATTAAAGATTAAAAAACAATAGAAGAAAGAGGAGATTATTCATGCGTGGAATGGGAAATATGCAAGGTATGATGAAACAAATGCAAAAAATGCAAAAG
>CM001047.1:2659735-2660040 GCA_000183865.1 Listeria marthii FSL S4-120 | reverse complement strand
ATGATGAAACAAATGCAAAAAATGCAAAAGGAAATGGCGAAAGCTCAAGCTGATTTAGAAGCTCAAGAGTTCACTGGAACAGCTGGTGGCGGAATGGTTACAGTAAAAGCTACTGGTAAACGCGTCATTACAGATGTTGTTATAAATGAAGAAGTAGTTGATCCAGAAGATATCGAAATGCTACAAGATTTAGTACTTGCAGCGACAAATGATGTATTAAAACAAATTGAAGATACAACTTCACAAACAATGGGCAAATTCACACAAGGATTAAATATTCTAAATAATAATGAAGAAGTTGCTTT
>CM001047.1:2657627-2659635 GCA_000183865.1 Listeria marthii FSL S4-120 | reverse complement strand
ATTCACACAAGGATTAAATATTCCTGGAATGTAATATTGTTTGGTTTGAGACTCTTGGCTTGTATACAAGAGTCTCAACTATTTTTCAATAGAATGTTCCACGTGAAACATTGTGTATTTTGAAGGTGAGAGGAAGACGAATTATGCATTATCCTGAGCCGATAACGAAATTAATAGATAGTTTTATGAAATTACCGGGAATCGGACCAAAATCGGCAGCTCGACTAGCGTTTTATGTGCTAGATATGAAAGAAGACGATGTACTAGATTTTGCAAAAGCGCTTGTAGATGCAAAGCGAAATCTCAGTTTTTGTTCCGTTTGTGGTCATATTACGGATAAAGACCCGTGTTATATTTGCGCAGATACGTCACGCGATCGAAGTGTTATTTGTGTGGTACAAGAATCCAAAGATGTTATTGCAATGGAAAAAATGCGTGATTTCCACGGCTTATACCACGTGCTTCATGGTACTATTTCACCAATGGATGGGATTGGGCCAGAAGATATTAACATTCCTGATTTGCTGAAACGTTTGCAAGATGACACGATTGAAGAAGTTATTTTAGCCACCAACCCGAATGTTGAAGGGGAAGCCACCGCAATGTATATTTCGCGCTTATTAAAACCTTCAGGCATAAAAGTAACAAGAATTGCGCACGGCCTTCCAGTTGGCGGAGATCTAGAATACGCTGACGAAGTGACGCTCTCTAAAGCGATGGAAGGACGAAGAGAAGTATAAACCGAGGTGATAAAATGGAGTCCAGAAGCAATAAGTTTGGTCGGAAAAAAGACAAGAAAATTGGTAAACTACACAAATCCTATGATGCTTATCTGATGGAATTGATTGAAGTCTCGCAAGAAAAGTGGCACAAACAAAAAGTGTTAATGCGCAAAAGCTTTGAATATGATCCTAATTTAGAATATGAAGAGAAAAAAGCAGAAGCTCGTTACTTCTATCTTTTCAAAGAAGCGCGCAAACGCCAATTACGGAGCAAATAAAAAAATCTACTAAGCCAAGTTGGTTTAGTAGATTTTTTAATTAAATTTCTGATCTCACATACATAACATCTGGTGCATGGCTGACGCGTTCGCCAGTATTTAAACGATTGACTTGGCGCATATCTGCTTCTGTTAATTCAAAATCATAAATAGCCGCATTTTCTTTAATTCTGGAAGGCGTCTCTGATTTTGGAATAATGGAGATATTGTTTTGTAAATGCCAACGAAGTACAATTTGTGCAGGTGATTTCCCGTGTTTTTTCGCTAGGTCGATGAGGATTTGCTCTTGTAAAACACCACCACGACCAAGTGGGCTCCATGCTTGGTGAACAATATGTAATTCTTCTAAATAACGATGTAGAAGCTGATTAGGGAAATGTGGATGTGTTTCAAGTTGATCAACTACCGGAAGTACATTGGCACTTGTACGAAGGCGATCGAGGTGATGTGCTTCGAAATTACTTACGCCAATCGCGCGAACAAGCCCTTCATCATATAATTTTTCCACAGCGCGCCAAGTTTCAAAAAAAGTATCTTGCTTTGGCCAGTGAACTAAATATAAATCGACTTGATCTAATTGCAATTTTTTCTGCGATTTTTCAAAGGCACGAAGCGTTTCATCATAACCTTGCTCCGTATTCCACATTTTTGTCGTTACAAAAAACTCATCCCGTTTTAAGCCGCTGGACTGAAAGAAATCTCCAAGCTCTTTTTCATTATGGTAAAATGAAGCCGTATCAAACAAGCGATAGCCAACATCCACCGCAGTTTCCAGTGCTGTGCGCATCCGTTGTTCGTCAGTGAGTTTGTATACCCCAAAACCATGTCTAGGCATTTCGATTCCATTGTTCAATCTGTATGTATCCGAGAAAGAAAGTGTCATTTAATTTACCTCCTACTTTAGTTTATTAATTTAAGCATACCAGAAAATGAGGAATTTCTGTAGAAAGAAGGGGTAGATAGGAGCAATTTTTTATATGATGGCAATAAAAAAAGGCTGAATTTCAG
>CM001047.1:2656044-2657527 GCA_000183865.1 Listeria marthii FSL S4-120 | reverse complement strand
GCCCCCAGGCTGAATTTCAGCCTTTTCTTAATTAACTCGGAATTAAACTATTTAGCACGTGCGCAATGCCATCTTCGTTATTGGATAAAGTTATGGAACTGGCTGCTGCTTTTAATTCAGGGACGGCGTTGCTCATGGCGATGCCTGTTCCAGCGTATTCAACCATGGTGATGTCGTTGTGCCCGTCTCCGAATGCGATAATGTTTTCTGGGCTAATTCCCATTGGAGTTAAAACGGTATCAAGTGCTTTGGCTTTGTCGATGCCTTGTGCGGTGAATTCAAAATAGAAATCGGCCGTGAAGACGCAGTTCAGGCTATCTTTGAAAGGCGCCATCATCGCTTGGTAATTTTCCTGCATATAAGCTGGATCGCCGGCAGTTAGTATTTTGCTGATTCGATAATCTAAAAATGCTGCTAAATCATCTTTTTCGCAGAGTTTGAAGTTACAGCCACGGGATTCATATTGAATAATGTTGATTTCTTCGCCTTTATAAGGGACATAACAGTCAAATACATCATTCACATACATATAGTCGTCTTTATCAATCATCACTTTTACTTCGAAATTTTTCATATGTTCTAGAACGGCTTTTCCTTCTGCAACGGTGAGCGCTTGGTTGAATAATTCCTCTTTTGTTTGGCAGTCTACTACTTTGGCGCCGTTGTATGAAACAAGTAAACCATGGTATTTTTCCATCTCTAGTTGTTCGGCGTAAAGGTGCATTCCGGTTGTTGGTCTGCCGGAAGCGAGGATAAGTTTAACGCCATTTTGTTGAGCTGTGATGAGTGCTTTTTTTGTTTCAGTGGAGATTTTTTTGTCATCGTTCAATAAAGTGCCATCAATATCTAAAATAATCGCTTGAGTCGTCATTTAGTTTAGCTCCTTTTTTTCTTTATTGTATCATTAGAAAATAAAGGAAAGTGCGAAATGGCATAGATTGAGAGCTTTTTTTCAATTCAAAAGGAAATCAATCGCCTTTTTGAAAAATCATTCCAATTCGCTGTTCATTTTTTGATAATTGGTGGTTTTGTATTGGATATTTTTGTCGTAATCGTGATTAAAATAAACGGAATATAGCGTGTCGAAAATGCTGAGTAATGACTGTCTTGTCGAGAATGAGGAGACTTTGTTGTAATGGTTTTCAGCGGATGCCATATAGATTTTGTGAGTGGCGAATTCGACTAACGGGTTGGCTTGCATGGAAGTGATTAAGATTATTTCGACGTCGTTTTCGGATAGGATTTTGACGACTCTTTGAAGTGTTCGGCTGCGGCCGCCGTAAGAAACAACAATGGCAATATGGTTTTTGTCGCTATTTGCTGCGGACAAGCTTTGGATATAATCTTCTTCGGGAACGTTGACCAAAACCCCGATTTCCTGCATTTGGAATTTGAAATTTTGGGCGAAAAAAAGATTAGCGGAGGCGGCATAGACATCAATTGTTTTTGCCTTAGTTAGTTTTTCACCGATACGAACGAGTTC
>CM001047.1:2655621-2655944 GCA_000183865.1 Listeria marthii FSL S4-120 | reverse complement strand
AGATGTTTAACGTTTCATCGATGGTTCCTTTGTAAATCTGTTGTAGATTGGTCATTATTTGGTAGGGCGTGTCTGATTCTAAAATCGGATAATCGTAATTTATTTCTTTTTCTGCAGTTGCTTCGCGGAGGCTTGTGGCGATTTCGATTTTTAGTTCGCCGATGCCGTTAATTCCTAGTTTATTAATTAAACGGTAAATGGTTGCAGTAGAAACGAATGCGGCCGCGGCTAGCTCTTTAGGCTTGAACTGCAGGGTTTTTCGCGGATTTGCTAGAATATAGTTGGCAAGTTCTTTTTCGCTATTGGTTAAATTGGTTAATTCT
>CM001047.1:2653033-2655521 GCA_000183865.1 Listeria marthii FSL S4-120 | reverse complement strand
ATTGGTTAAATTGGTTAATATTCATCGTTTCAAATCCTAACTTTTTAGAATGGGAAATTATATATGTCATTATACCACGGAAAATCCTCGCCTTTGTTTTCAGTTAGGATAATTAAAGCCCCCTCAAACAATAAGAGTTCAAGGGGGCTTAACTTATTTAATTTCGATTCCTTTTAAATTTTCCGCGATGACTTCTGGTTTCTCGTCCATTTGAACTTGAGCCGCAGTAGCATACGCACCTTCTAAAATTGGTGCATTAAAGAGAATGATTTCCTTTTCGCTAATTTCTTCTACGGTTTCAATATTCATTTTGGCGCTTCCAAGGTCATAGAAAGTGTAGACTTTGTCAGCTTTGTTACTTTCAATGGCTTCATTTACTGCGTCAAAACTTGTGCCAATGCCGCCATCTTCGGTTCCACCTGCGTGGGTGATAGAAACGTCTGGCGCGATTTCTTTGATGATATCATGGACACCTTTTGCGACATCTTTGGAGTGGGAAATAATAACAACGCCATAAGGTTTAGCCATAGGTCAGCTCACCTCCGTTTGAATCATTGCGTGGAATAATAGGGCGGAAGAGTATGCCCCTGGGTCAAGATGGCCAATCGAACGTTCGCCGAGATAGCTTGCCCGTCCTTTAGTCGCTTTTAAATCTTTGGTTTTTTGTAAGGCCGCATCGACTACATCATCGGTCAAATCTTCTTGGTGAAGCGCGTGAACAACAGGTTCCCAAACATCAATCATCGTTTTTTCACCAGCATGAGATTTACCGCGTTTTTCGATGCCTTCTAGACCAGCTTCAATTACTTTTGTAAGGCCGACCGCATCGATTGTATCCGAATCAATTGCTTTACTCATATTTAAAAATGCTGTTCCATAAAGTGGACCAGATGCGCCGCCAACTTTGCTGACCATTGTCATTCCGGCCGTTTTGAAAACATCTTTTAGGTCGGCAGGTTCTTTTTCTGCAAAAGCTTTTTTGAGTTCGCTGAGTCCGCGAGCCATATTGATACCATGGTCTCCGTCACCAATCGCTTGGTCGAGATCACTTAATAATTGTTTATTTTCTTGTACACGTTCGCCGAAATCATTTAACCAGCGTAATGCCCAATCTTTATCATAAGTCATGATTCATTCCTCCAAATTTTATTACCAAGCAATTGTGTCCACTGGGAGTTTCAACATATCAACCCATTTTTCGTCTTCTAATTTTAAAATGGTTAAGGATAATCCGGCCATTTCAAGCGAGGTCATATAATCTCCAACGAGTGTTTTTTCCGCGCGAACGCCGGCATTTTTTAGAAGTACATGGACATCATTTGCGAAAACATATTGTTCCATAAGTGGTGTTGCGCCCATGCCGTTAACAAGGACAACCACTTTATCACCAGGTAGGAGTTTGCTTTCATTGCTAATCCGTTCGTATAGTTGCTTAGCTAAACTTGCAGATGGCATAATTTTTTCTCGTGTAAATCCTGGTTCACCGTGGATACCAATGCCGAGTTCGATTTCGTCATCGCCAAGCTCAAATCCAGGATGTCCAACTTCGGGAACGGTACACGGCGAAAGTGCAACCCCAAGCGTTTTAACAGAAGCAATGACTTTTTCGCCAAGGGCTTTCAATTCTTCAAGGGATGCGCCTGCTTCTGCGGCCGCCCCGATAATTTTATGCACGAGAACTGTTCCGGCAACACCGCGGCGTCCTGTTGTAAAAGTACTGTCTTCCACAGCAATATCATCATCTACTACGATTTGTTCTACTTTAATATCATCGGCATCGGCTAAATCTGCCGCCATTTCAAAATTCATTACATCACCGGTATAGTTTTTCACGATTAAAAGCACACCAGCGCCTTGATCTGCGGCTTTTATACCTTCATAAATTTGGTCTGGAGTTGGGGAAGTGAAAACATCGCCGCACACAGCCGCAGATAGCATTCCGCGACCTACATAACCAGCATGAGCCGGCTCGTGACCAGAACCCCCACCGCTTACTAGCCCGACTTTTCCTGGACGTTTATCATTTCTTGCAATGACGCGAGTTCCTTCAACACGGTGAACAATATCTGCGTGCGATTTAACTAAACCTTCCACCATTTGCTCTACAACTTGATCTGTACCGTTAAGAATCTTCTTCATCTGACAAAAAACCTCCTTTAAAATAGTCCTCTTACCTCAATTTCCCTTTACTAGAAAGTCAAAACGTGGTTGCTGCTTTTATTATACAACTTATAAAATGAAAACGCTTTAAAACTGCAAGAATGTGTCATAAATCCAGCAAAATGGTACAATGAAAGAGAGAATTTGAAAAGGGGAATTGTTATGCGAGATCAATATAAAATGCCTTTAGTGGAACGGTTAGATGCTCATGCTAAATCCTGCCCAATATCACTCCATGTTCCTGGACACAAAAGCGGAGCCGTTTATCCAGATGCTTGGCAAAAATTATTGAAATGGGATGTAACCGAAATCACTGGAATGGACGATT
>CM001047.1:2649384-2652933 GCA_000183865.1 Listeria marthii FSL S4-120 | reverse complement strand
ATGGGAGTAAAAAAAGTTATTTTCTAGTGAACGGGACAAGCGGAGGAAGCTTGGCGGTTATTATGGCGACTTTGAAGCGTGGGGAGAAAGTTTTAGTACCGAGAGATGCGCATAAGTCTATTTTGCACGGCATCGAACTGGCAGGCGGAGAGCCGATTTTCCTAACCCCAGCAACAAATAAAGAAGTCGGCGTCGCGAGTGGAGTAACCCCAGAACTTATTGAAGAAACCCTATATAATCATCCAGATATAAAACTATGTATTTTCACTTATCCAAGCTATTACGGAACAACTTTCCATTTGCAAAAATGTATCCGAATTGCGCATGATTTTGGCGCGATTGTATTTGTCGATGAGGCGCACGGGGCCCACTTTTTAACAAGTTCAGAGTTTCCGAAAAGTGCGGTGGAGCTTGGCGCGGATGTGGTCGTTCAGTCGGCGCATAAGACGTTGCCGGCGCTAACAATGGGATCCTATTTGCATGTAGTGAATGACTTGCCGATTTTTGAAAAGCTGCCTTATTATCTGCAAGTATTTCAAACGAGCAGCCCATCTTATTTAATTATGGCGTCACTGGATGCAGCGCGCAAATATGCGGCAACCTACACGGCGGCTGATGTGGAAGCTTTTTGGAAAATGCGCGCCAGATGGATTAAATGGCTAACGAAAAACCATTTTGACGTTATTTTGCCAGATGATCCACTGAAAATAATCGTCCGCAAAACGGGCTACACAGGCTATGAACTGCAAGCGATTTTTGAAGAGAGCTCTTATTTCCCAGAACTAGCTGACGAATCACAAGTGTTACTGATTTTACCGTTAATTAAAAAAGGAATCGATTTCACGCCGATTAGTCGGATTCATTCTCCGGTGAAAAAAGAAATCGCGAAAGAACCGTACGAAATGTCAGCGCCTTGCGCATCTAGCCTTGCGCTAACGTATGAAGAAATGCACACGCGCGCCACCGAATTTGTTTCCATAGATGAAGCGGGCGACCGTGTATCAGCCGAAACAATCTCGCTCTATCCGCCGGGGATACCAGCCGTAATCCGCGGAGAAAGCATCACAGAAAAACACATTCGCGAACTAAAAAGCATTCGCGCGCGCCACTACCAAGGCGGCGAAAAACTAGCCGCGAATTACATCCGTGTCTTCCGCTAATTTATGCTATAATCAAACAGAAAGCGACGCGAAAGGGAAAGGAAATTACTAAATGAAAGCAATTTTTATTACACNNNAAGGCCCAGATGGCTCTGGAAAAACAACAGTAGGAACACTACTCAATCAAAAAATGACGGAAGCTGGCATCGATTTTATTAAAACACGCGAACCAGGTGGCAGCCCGATTTCAGAAAAAGTAAGAAACATTGTCCTCGGAATTGGCAACGAAGAAATGGATCCAAAAACAGAAGTGCTACTTATCGCAGGAGCGCGCCGCCAACATGTCGTTGAAACAATCCGCCCAGCTTTAGCCGCCGGGAAAACCGTACTTTGCGACCGTTTCATGGATAGCTCACTTGCTTACCAAGGCGCCGGACGTGACATGGATATGGAACAAGTTTTACAAGTGAATTTATATGCGATTGAAGATACACTACCTGACCGGACGTATTATCTCGATGTGCCTGCCGAAGTCGGTTTAGCTAGAATCGCCGCCAACAAAGGCCGTGAAGTCAATCGTTTGGACAAAGAAGACATTACCTACCATGAAAAAGTCCAAGCCGGCTATGAAAAAGTCATCAAGATGTTCCCGGACCGTTTTATGCGAGTGGATGCTACAAAGACACCTGAAGAAATCACAGAAACCATTTTAGCCGATATTTTACGACAATTATCCTAACATCAAATGTGACTTAAACACCTTGCCACAAGTGCATATCACTCTTTAAAATGACATTTATTTGCTATAATAGAAAAAAGATAGATTTTTAGGAAGGGTTGATTTCTTTGAAACTGATATTTGCGATCGTCCAAGACCAAGATAGCAACCGTTTGTCTGACGCACTAACAAAAGGCAATTTCGGTGCGACAAAACTAGCCACTACAGGCGGATTTTTAAAAGCAGGCAACACCACATTCATCATCGGTACAGAAGATGAACGTGTAGAAGATGCCCTAGCAATTATTAAAGAAAACTGCAAAGCACGCGAACAAATGATGACACCATCCGCGTCCCTTGGAGTGACAGTAGATACCTACGTGCCTTATCCAATCGAAGTCCAAGTTGGCGGCGCAACAGTGTTTGTAATGCCGGTGGAGAGTTTTCATCATTTTTAAAACAGATAGTAGGTAAGAGCTATCTTATTGTAGATGGCTAATAAAGTTAGGAACTGTATTTGTCAAACTAACTCAAAGTGTGTTAATATGTATATGAAAAGAGAGCCATGCGCTAACATGACTCCCTAACAGCAGCACCGTTAAAAAGACGGTGGACAAAGTTTAAAAATTGATAAATAATCGTCTTTTCTCACCTGTCAAAGTGTAAAGACGATTATTTTTTTGGTTTATTAAAGTCCAGTATCAGCACAACCAATGTGGCAAAAGCCAACATTAAAGTCATTGCTTCAAATACAGACATGCTTTATTCCTTTCTAGGAGTAAAACCTTTGTAAACCATAGGCATCACCCCCTACTGAGGATTAGCCACCGTCTATTCACTTTGCTACTGCATTTACTATTATAGCATTCAAACTTCTTTGACAAAAGTTATGTATTAAGGATTTTTCTTGATTACGTACAGCGGAGATAAGATCTAGCCCTACAATAAACAATTAGTTCAAAATGCTGAACCTGGTTCAATATAATGTTTTTAATGAGATTAACCAAATTTAGTATAGTAAGAGCAAATAAATATTATTAAGAAAGAAGGTAGCTATTCTGGGATTAGAATGGTCAATAAAATCAAAAGAAGATTACGAAGAGATTTTGAAAATTATAGAAAAGAGTGTTGTTGATTCGGGGATAAAAGATGTGAGATCATACTCCAATGGTTTTTTTGTACCATCTGGTATCGAAAAGTGCCCCGACTTAATGGATTTCAACATCTATCACGCTAATGATGAAACTTATATATATTGCTTATTAAATTCAAGCCTAGCAGAAGCCGAGTTAACAATGAAAAAGATTAAACGGGAATTGGATGCTTTAAACTATCGATGTGAGATTGATGAATTATAATCATAACCAATAGGTAAAGAATTATTACGAATAAGAAAGTTAGCACATCTGCTATTTAGATTGTAATTGAAATGTTTAAGTTTAATAAAAAAACCGCAGACAAAGCAATTTCTCGCTTTATCCGCAGTCAAAAGCCTATCTCACTCACGAGCTAGGCTTTTTATGCTCACTTAATCGTCAATTTCTGACCAACATGAATCATATTGCTTGGTAGTTTATTCCAAGCTTTAATGTTATCTACAGTTGTTTTATACTGTCTGGAAATGGCCCAAAGGGAGTCACCTTTTTTGACAGTGTATGTTTTTACTGTGGAATTGCTTGGTGTGTTTGTGCTTGGTTTAGCTGTGTTTGTATTTGTTGTAGTAGATCCGGC
>CM001047.1:2649193-2649284 GCA_000183865.1 Listeria marthii FSL S4-120 | reverse complement strand
TTTCAGGTTGTTCCAAGCTTTTAGGTTAGCGATAGTTACTTTATTGTTGTTCGCGATTCTCCAAAGTGAGTCACCTTTTGCAACTGTGTAA
>CM001047.1:2647883-2649093 GCA_000183865.1 Listeria marthii FSL S4-120 | reverse complement strand
GCGCTTTCTAAAATTGCTTGAGCGATCATGACAGATGCGTATAGGTCATTTTCTGCTGCAATTTGTGAAGAAGAGGCTTGGATTGTTTGAATAAAGCTTTGAACCGTTGCGCTTGAACGGAGTGCTGATTTTTGTAATAGGTTATAAGTTGCTGGTGTAGAGTAGCTTGTTACACTGTTTGGATTGCTAACTGTAGCGGGTTCTGCGGGAGCTTGTTCTACTTTGTCAGCTACGGGTTTGGCTTCTTCTTGTGTTTTTGTTTGTTCTTTTGTTTCAGTAGGTTTTGTTTCAGTTGTTTTTTCTGTTGTGTTTTCAGGAGTGGCAGTTGCGGGTGTTTCTGTTGTTGTGTTTGCTTCTGCATTTTTTGATGCTTCGTCAGCAGGCGCTGTTTCGTCTGCGCTAACGATTACTTCGATTCCCGGAACTGTGATAGAGGTTGCGATGGCAGTAACCCCAGCAATCGTTGCACCAGTTTTGAACTTGTTACTTTTTTTGTTTTTCTTTTGTTCTTTTAAAGTTTCAAGGATACGTTCTTTTCTTGTTTTTTGCATGGTAAGTCACTTCCAATTCTTTTAAATATTCTACATCCATTATTACACACTTCACATTGCTTATGAATGATATCGACAAATTGTAATTAAATTGTCAAAAAGGCTTGTCTTTGTTATACTGAATATAAGCAAGTGCTTACTTAGTTGAACGGGGGTAAAATAATGATTACAAATGAATCCATTATGGATGCAACGCTTTCTATGATGGCGAAACATGGCATTAAGGGCTCCACAACAAGACAATTAGCAGAAGCCGCTGGAATAAATGAAGCTACGATTTTTAAAAAATTTAAGAGTAAAGACAATCTCATTCATATGACGCTGGAAGTTCAATTTGAAAGTATGAAGGCGGAAATCAATCAATTTTTTGATAAAGATTTTGAAAGCGCTAAAGTATTTTTACGTCAGGCGAGTCAATTTATTTCGGATATTTATGAAAAATATCGTGATTTTATGGTGATTTCTGTCCGCGAAATGGGCAGCAAAGATATGGAGTTTATTGATCCGTCGATTGTGGAATATTTGTATGAGCGAGTTAATCAAAAAGTGAAAGAAATGGTTCCAAGTAAGAACTCTGCGCAAGAAGCAGATGCGATTTCTTTAATTTTAAATAGTGTTATTTTACTGATCATGGTGGAAAAAGTGCGCGATGACATTTA
>CM001047.1:2647328-2647783 GCA_000183865.1 Listeria marthii FSL S4-120 | reverse complement strand
GCCTATTTAAAATTGTATCGGAAAAAGTGCGCGATGACATTTACAAGCGCCCGCCAACGATTACAACAACAGCAGATTCTTTAGCAGATGTCCTGTTAAAACTATTAAAATAAATCACGAAAAGTTAAATAAAAGTTAAGTATTTTACATTTTGTCTTGTAAGCTTAGATTTTCTATGTTAAACTCGTAGACGATTAGAGCGATAATAAATATGTAGTTTTGCCTGTTAGGTGAGGCTCCTATGCAAACACAGGCCACTGCCCAAAAATGTCCAAAGACGCCAATGGGTAGAACAGGGATTGTCGGATTAAGGCTTTCCATAATGTGGCTAAGAGTATTCTTTACGTTGCATAGTGCCAAAACTTTAGCGAGGGGAGTCTGTTTTAGTATGCGTATAAATGCAGCAGTCCTTGCCAAGGTTTTGGTAAGGACTTTTTTCATGTTTATTCCTCCAA
>CM001047.1:2641994-2647228 GCA_000183865.1 Listeria marthii FSL S4-120 | reverse complement strand
TTTTTCATGTTTATTATGAAAATAATTATCTGGGAATGACAATCTTTTTTTCAGACAATTAAGCTTAGATAAAATTCGAAAGGAGATGAAGGCAATGGCTTATCGACAGGAAGAGGAAGTAGAAGAACCGGACTCGTATTATAGTAATCAAGCTGCAAGAGTGACTAACCTTCATCTCTGGCGCACATAAACGTTATTCTCAGCTTGCCTAGAAAGAATTGGAGGCAAGGAAAATGAAAAAACTACATGGAAAAATGCAAGGTAATAATTTGCTCAAAGAGTCACAAATGGGCAGAGAGAAAGTTTTGGAAAAGTTAGGTGTAATGGAAACGGGGCTAACGAACGTCGAAGTTACGGAACGGCTGGCGGAGTTCGGCCCGAATCAAACGGTGGAAGAAAAGAAAGTATCGAATTTACGGTTGTTTATTCGAGCATTCAACGATCCGTTTATCTATATTCTAGTGATGTTAATGGTTGTTTCGTATTTGACGGACGACATGGAAGCGACTGTGATTATGGCGCTGATGATTCTCGCGAGTGGGGTGCTTGGTTTTATTCAAACGAGTAGAGCGGAGCGAGCGAGCTACGCGCTGAAAAATATGGTGAAAAATAGAGTAAATGTTATTCGAAATGGCTCCATGGATCTGGTGATGCAAGACGCAATCGTACCGGGAGATTTAATTGAAATTTCGGCGGGGGATATTATCCCAGCTGATGCGCGCGTGATTTCGGCTACGGACTTATTAATTAACCAGTCAGCACTTACAGGAGAATCGATTCCAGCTGAAAAATTTGTGGAAGACAAACGTGCCAATCCAGAAATTTTTGAACGGGAAAACCTATTATTTATGGGGACAGATGTGTTAAGTGGGCATGGCCGGGCGGTTGTTTTGCGGACAGGAAGCTCAACGTTTTTCGGCTCGCTATCAATTGCAGCTACGGAACGCCGCGGCGACACGAGTTTTGATAAAGGTGTTAAATCAATTTCGAAGTTGCTATTCTACTTTATGATGGTGATGGTTCCGATTGTGTTTATGATTAATGGACTCATGAAAGGCAATTGGTTAGAAGCATTTCTTTACGCGGTGGCGATTGCGGTTGGTCTTACTCCGGAAATGCTACCAATGATTGTCAGCACGAACTTGGCAAAAGGCGCCATCAATATGTCGAAGAAAAAAGTAATCATGAAAGAATTGAGCGCGATTCAAAATATCGGTGCGATGGATATTTTATGTACGGATAAAACAGGCACGCTCACTGAAGATAAGCTAGAACTTGTGAAATACATTGATAGCGCGGGCGTAACTTCTGAAAGTGTCCTAAAAATGGCTTATTTAAATAGTTATTTCCAAACGGGTTGGAAAAATGTTTTAGATCATGCTGTGATTGCGAAGTTGGATGAAAGTACTGCATCAGGTTTTACAAAAGTTGGCGAGATTCCATTCAATTTTGATCGACGTCGTTTGAGTGTGGTGGTCGAAAATAGTACGGAGACAAGAATGATTACAAAAGGTGCGGTGGAAGAAATGCTCACTGTATGCACTCATAAGGAATTTGATGGCATTATTTCAACACTAAATGAAGCAGAAAAGAACGATCTACAAGAAATGTGTGCAGAAATGAATCGCTCAGGCATTCGCGTGATTGCTGTGGCTTACAAAACTGGAAAAGTCGGTGAAGCGTTCACTAAGATCGACGAAGAACAAATGATTATTGCGGGCTTCCTAGGTTTCCGCGACCCAGTGAAAGCATCAACGAAAGAAGCAATCGCCCATCTTTTTAAAAATCAAATTAACGTGAAGGTTTTGACGGGTGATAACGAAATCGTTACGAAACGGATTTGTCAGGAAGTCGGCATTCCAGCGAATGGGTTTTTACTAGGTGCGGATATAGAAGAGCTTTCCGATGAAGAACTTACGCGCGAACTGCGAAAATACCATATTTTTGCGAAATTAACGCCGATGCAAAAATCGCGAATCATTGGTTTGCTTAAAAAAGCCGGGCATACAGTGGGATTCCTCGGTGACGGGATTAATGACGCACCGGCGCTTCGAAAAGCGGATGTTGGGATTTCGGTTGATACAGCAGCGGATATTACCAAAGATGCCAGCTCGGTCATTTTACTTGAGAAAAGTTTAACGGTATTAAATGATGCGGTGATGGAAGGGCGGAATGTATTCGGTAATATTTTAAAATACTTGAAAATGACGGCCAGCTCGAACTTTGGTAATGTGTTTAGTGTTTTGGTGGCGAGCGCGTTTATCCCATTTTTACCAATGTTATCATTGCATTTGCTCTTGCAAAACTTGCTTTATGATTTCTCCCAATTAACACTTCCTTGGGACAAAATGGATCGTTCGTTTTTGAAAAAGCCACACCAATGGGAACAAAAAGGGATGTTGCGCTTTATTCTCTGCATTGGTCCAGTGAGTTCGATCTTTGATATTGCGACGTTTCTAATTATGTGGTTTGTGTTTAGTGCGAATACGGTAGCGGAGCAAGCTTTATTCCATAGTGGCTGGTTTGTTGTCGGATTACTCACGCAAACGTTGGTTGTACACATGATTCGAACAGAAAAAATACCATTCATCCAAAGTCGGGCAACTGCACCTGTCATGATTGCGACGCTTATTGTGATGACGCTTGGGATTGTTATTCCGTTTACTGGATTTGGTCATAGTATTGGTTTTGTCAGCTTACCAGGTAGCTATTTCCCATGGTTAATTTTGATTTTAGTTGGCTATATGGCAACGATGCAGTTAGTGAAAACTCTTTACATTCGGAAATTCCGGGAGTGGATTTAAATGCGGGCAGGACGCGTGCTCTTTATAACGTATTTGCTTTTGGCGGTTTGGAGTTTGCTGCTCGTTTATAGCACGAGTTACGGAGTTGCCATCATGCGTTACAAAGTGGAGCCGGGATACTTTTTTAATAGACAGCTCATTTTTTATGGGCTGGGGTTTGTCGGCTTGCTTGTTTGTTCGCGTATTAATGTGCAACTATTTTATCGGCGGTGGACGTTACGGGTTTTGGCGGGAAGCTTAGTTGGCTTGTTAATTTTAGTGCTTTTAACGGGAAGTGCGACGAACAATGCGCAACGCTGGTTGTCTATTGCAGGCGTTACGTTCCAACCGACAGAAACGGTGAAACTACTGCTAATATTAGTAATCGCAACAGTTTTCTTGAAAAAAGGTTGTGGGGTGCGTGTGCAATATTGGTTGCTCGGATTTTTATTTCTAACAGTGGGGCTTGTGTTCTTACAGCCGGATTTAGGGACGGCGCTGATTTTAGGTGTCATTGGGGTCGCTTTGTTTTTAACAAGCGGAGTCGGCCTCACACGCCTTGTCCGGGTGTCGATTTGGGCATTCGGTCTCCTTTTACTTGTCGCAACACTGATTTACTTCTTTCACCCTGACTTTTTTAGTTCAGCAAAATTAGGCCGGTTCGCTTTTTTGGATCCATTTAACCTTAATAATTTAGATGCTTCTTATCAACTTAGGAATGGTTATTATGCGATTGGAAGTGGTGGGATATTTGGGAATGGGCTCGGCGGGAGTGTTCAGAAATTAGGCTATTTGCCGGAGCCGCATACGGATTTTATTATGACGGTGGTTGCGGAAGAACTGGGTGTTTTTGGTGTTATTTGGACAATTTTGTTATTGATGTTGCTTAGCTTTACGGCACTTTATATTGCTATTCATAGTCAGTTTATTTTTGATTCGATGGTTTGTATTGGGGTGGCTACTTGGATTTCGGTGCAGATGTTTTTGAATCTTGGTGGAGTGAGTGGGATAATTCCGCTGACTGGGGTGCCGCTACCATTTATTAGTTATGGCGGAAGTTCGGTCGTAATGCTTTCATGTGCGGTAGGATTTGTGCTGGCGGCGGCAAGGCGGAACAAAACGAGAGAGGTCGTGTATTTATGAAGCGAGATGTGTTTTATAACCGGATTATTTTATCGGTATTCTTATTGTCTTTAGTTAGTTGTGTGGCGATTTATTTTGCGCAGAAGACGAATCAGTATGATACGAATTTTTTAGGAATGCAGTTGGTGTTCTTGGCAATCGGTGCGCTGACTTGTTTTGGAGTGTCGCGGCTTCCGGTAGAGTTTTTACGGCATCATGCGATTTGGCTGTATGTGATTATGGTGATTACGCTACTGGGGATACTTATTCCGAATCCCTTAGTGCAAAATATTAACGGAGCAACGCGGTGGTATCGGTTTGCGGGGCTATCTTTTCAACCGTCAGAAGTAGTGAAATCGATTTTTATTTTTGTATTGGCGCATTTTGCAGTGAAATATCAAGCACAAAAATGGAAACAATTGGGAATTTTGGCGGTTCTGACAGGGATTGTTTTGCTGTTAATTATGAAGCAACCAGATCTCGGGACGACAATTGTTTACGGGGTTACGGCGCTGGCGATTATTTTGCTGGCAATCAGGTCGACGAAGTTAATGGTTGGGATTATTACATTGATTTTAACTACTGCGACGGTAGGAATGTATGTTATTGTGTATCATATTAGTTTGCTGGAAAAGATTGGTTTTCATGCGTATCAGTTTTCGAGGATTCAAACGTGGCTTGATCCAACGACTGATCCGGATGCGGTGTATCAACTCAATTTATCAATGAAGGCGGTTGGTTCGGGGATGATGACGGGGAGTTCGGGGACCAATGCGTATATTCCTGAAAGCCATACAGATATGATTTTTAGTACAATTGGCCATCAGTTTGGCTTTGTTGGCGTAAGTTTGCTACTGATTTTGTTTATGCTGCTTATTCACCAATTAATTATGGCGGCACTTTTAATGAAGAATACTTTCTCTTCGCTTGTTTTAGCGGGCTTTGCGGTGAGTTTTGCGTTTAATATTTTTGAGAACATTGGTATGACTGTTGGGCTTATGCCGCTGACGGGGATTCCGCTGCCTTTTATTAGTTATGGTGGGAGCGCTGTGCTTGGTAATTTTATTGCGGTTGGCGTTGTGCTAGCGATTATCCGATCAGATGCTAATTTAACAGAAGAAAAAAACCAGCTGTCATGACGACAACTGGTTTTTTAAGTTTTATTTATTCTTATAAAGGTCAACAATTTCTTTCGCTAAATCTTTGAAAGTAATTGCATTCATTAAGTGGTCTTGTGCGTGAACGAGTAGAAGGGAAACTTCTGTTTTTTCGCCACGTGCTTCACCTTGTATAAGTTTTGTTTGAGAATGATGCGCTTCAAGTAGTGCT
>CM001047.1:2640984-2641894 GCA_000183865.1 Listeria marthii FSL S4-120 | reverse complement strand
TGATACATGGTTTAGTACGTGATTCTGAAGGGCGTAAAATGTCTAAATCTAAAGGGAACGTTGTAGACCCTTATATGCTGATTGATCGTTACGGTTTAGACGCGCTTCGTTACTAGAATGATGCGCTTCAAGTAGTGCTTGTTCTGCTTGGGCGATTTGTTCGTCTGCTTGAGCGAAATCCCCTTTTTTAGCGGAATCAATGGCTAACATAGCATCACTTTTAGCGTTACCACCGAACACGATCAAGCTCATAATAGTTTGCTCTAAATCCATCTGTAAACACGTCCTTAAAGTTTTGGTTTTTAAAAATTATTCTGCAGTAACGCCTTCAGCAGCAAGTGCTTCTTTTTCACGACGTAGCTCTTGAATTTGAGCAATTTTCGCGAATGGAAGGAAGATTAGGATAGATAATCCTAAGTTTACAGCTGCAAGTACGCCACCAGCGATACTTTGTGTTGCAAGTGCTCCACCGATAATTGGTGGTGTAGTCCAAGGAGTTACGATAGTACAAGCTGGTACCCAACCAATAGCTGTTGCAAAGTAAGCTACAGTTACAAGTACAAGTGGTGCCAAGATGTACGGAATGAACATAATTGGATTCAAGACGATTGGAAGACCAAACATCATTGGTTCATTAATGTTGAAAACACCAGGCGCTGCAGACAATTTAGAAACTGTCATGTACGCTTTATGTTTACGAGCTACGATAAAGATAGCAATGATTAAACCGATAGTTGCCCCAGTTCCGCCTAAGTTAACGAAAGAGTCAAAGAAAGGTTTGTTAACGATGTAAGGAAGTTCTTTACCAGCTTCTAGAGCTTTTACGTTAGCTTCGATAGCTGGGATATTGATTGTTTGCATGAACGGGTCGATAATGTTCGCACCGTGTAAACCGAAGAACCAAAGGAAA
>CM001047.1:2637744-2640884 GCA_000183865.1 Listeria marthii FSL S4-120 | reverse complement strand
GCACCGTGTAAACCGAAGAACCAAAGGAAAGCAGAAACGAATGCCAGTAGTAATGCTGCTGGCAAGGAGTTTGCAAGACCCATGAACGGTTCTTGTACTAATTCGTAGAAAGAAATTACTAAGTTAGTCACACCAGCTGCTTGGAAGAACGCAGTGATAAGACCAAAGATTGAAACAGTGATCATTGCAGGGAATAAAGCTGCGAATGAACGAGAAACTGCCGGTGGAACACCATCAGGCATGTTGATAATTAATTTCGGGCTACCACTTAAACGAGTGAAGATTTCAGTGGAAAGAATTGCAATAATTAAAGCTAAGAAAAGACCAGTTGATCCAAGACCACCAGTGTTTGCAATACCGTCTGCACCTGGAGCAATTGCGCCGATAGTGAAGAAAGTTGCTACAGAAACTACTGCGGAAGAAAGTGGATCTTTGTCATAAGATTTAGCTAAGTTGTAAGCTACAGTGAAAGCGATAAGTAATGCTAAGATAGCAAAAGTACCGTTCCAAACGTTTCCGCCGAATGCTTGCCAAGTTCCTTCACCAAATAAGTTATTCATGAATTTTTGGTAAGCTGGAATTGGGAAGTTGTTAATTAAAACAGCGAAAGACCCTAGAATCATTAGTGGCATAGTTGTGATGAAACCATCACGAATTGCTACTAAATGACGTTGTCCACCAATTTTGGCAGCGTAGGGAATGAAATATTTCTCCATAAATGCGATAAAACCATTCATTTTTTATTCTCCTTTTTTGAGGATAAAGTAATAACACTGATTAAGACAAATACATAATTTCTAAAACTTCGTGTTAGTACGTTACCTCTTCCATTTTTTTATAATTTTCAGCCAGACAGCTGTAATTACCCTTTTTTTACTTCATTAAATCTAATGCTTGTTCTAAAACTTTGTCGCCTTTCATCATTCCGTAATCAACACTGTTAATAACAGCTAGCGGAATACCTTTTGGCTCTAATTTTTTCTTCATGTTTCCTTCTAAGAAACGTACTTGTGGTCCAAGTAATAAAACATCGATTTCGTCTAAATGGTTAGCTGCTTCTGCTTCTGCAACTGCGAAGATTTTTGCTTCAAGGCCTTGCTCTTCAGCTGCTTTTTCCATTTTTGTAACTAGTAAGCTGGTAGACATACCTGCTGAACATACTAACATGATTGTTTTCATGATTATTCCTCCTCTAGATAATTCTCTTAACACTTATTTATATATGCAAGTACCGTGCCAACTTTAAATGTGGCTATAAAAGGGTTTTCATTTTGTTTTTTGCTTACACATTGGCTTTTTTTGTGTGTAATTTTTACACACATTGTAATATTAACGGAATCTTTATGCGGGCCTTTAGAATCTTAACACTGTCTTTATACGTTTGTTGGTAGGATTAGTGGTGGAAAGAGTACGGTGAAGGGGTGAACGGAAAATGGGTGTTGTTCTAGTAATTGCTGGAATCATCGGTTTAGCTTTGTTGGTGTATTTATTTTATGTGTTGTTTAGAGGTGAAGATCTATGAAGTATATTGTGATGCAAGATGTGTTTTTTATTGTATTGTTATTAGTTTTAGCAGTGCCGCTTGGGATTTATATGTATAAAGTGATGATTGGCGAAAAGGTGTTTTTATCGAGAGTGCTTGAGCCAGTTGAGCGGTTTGGTTATCGTTTGATGGGTGTCAGTGACGCTGGGATGTCGGCGAAACGTTATGCGATATCGGTGCTTGCTTTTAGTGCGGTTGGTTTTATATTTGTGATGGCTGTGTTGATGTTGCAAGGGTTTTTACCGCTGAATCCAGAAGGTATGGAGGGGCTTAGCTTTAGTTTGGCGTTTAATACGGCGGCGAGTTTTGTGTCGAATACGAACTGGCAAGCTTATTCCGGTGAGGCAGCGTTATCTTATTTTTCGCAGTCGATTGGCTTAACGGTACAGAACTTTGTTTCAGCAGCGACAGGGATTGCAGTTTTATTTGCGGTAATTCGCGGCTTTATATGGAAGAAACAGAAAACGGTCGGGAATTTTTGGCAAGATTTATTTCGGGTGACGCTTTATATTTTGTTGCCGCTTTCGCTTGTATTGGCGCTAGTTTTGGTGTCGCAAGGGGTGGTGCAATCATTTGCAGATTATTCGGTTGTGGAAACGCTTGAAAATGGTGCGAAACAATTGATTCCGCTTGGGCCGGCTGCAAGTCAAATTGCGATTAAGCAACTTGGAACAAATGGTGGCGGCTTTTTCGGAGCGAATTCTGCTTTTCCGTTTGAAAATCCATCTAGTTTTACTAATTTAATTGAGATGCTGGCGATTTTGCTTATTCCGGTGGCGCTTGTTGTGATGTTTGGGCGCGCGGTGAAAGACAGTAAGCAAGGACGGGCGATTATGACGGCGATGTTGATTGTTTTTGTTGTTGGGGTCGTTGCGATTACTGTTTCTGAACAATTTGCGGGGCCAAGTTACCAAGGGGTTGCGACTTCTGGAAGTATGGAAGGTAAAGAAGTGCGTTTTGGTGTTGGTGGATCGTCGCTTTTCGCGGCTTCAACGACGGCTGCTTCGAATGGTGCGGTGAACACGATGCATGATAGTTTGACGCCGCTTGGTGGGCTTGTGCCAATGTTCTTTATGCAGCTTGGCGAGGTTATTTTTGGCGGTGTTGGTAGTGGGCTTTATGGGATGATTGGATTTATTATTTTGACGGTGTTTATCGCGGGGCTTTTGGTTGGGCGGACACCGGAATATTTAGGGAAGAAAATTGAACCTTATGATATGAAAATGGTTTGTTTACTTATTTTAGTTCCGCCGCTGTTGACGCTTTTTGGTACGGCGGTTGCGGTGATGATACCGAGTGTGCAAGCTTCGGTTTCGGCGAGTGGGGCGCATGGTTTCTCTGAGGTGCTCTATGCTTTTACTTCGATGGGAAATAATAACGGTAGTGCTTTTGCGGGATTTGCGGCAGACACGACATTTACAAATATAGTCGGCGCAGTAATGATGTTATTTGCTCGTTTTATTCCGCTAGTTGCAGCGCTTTACTTGGCTCAAAATATGGCTGGAAAGAGTTCAGTTGCAGCGAGCAGTGGGACGTTATCGACGAAAAATGGCATGTTTATCGGTCTTTTAATTGGGGTTGTGGTGCTAGTTGGCGC
>CM001047.1:2637251-2637644 GCA_000183865.1 Listeria marthii FSL S4-120 | reverse complement strand
GTACCTTTGTCACCTGTGCTTGGCAAATCTGTTTTGTCGTCTTTTGTAACTTTTGTAACATCAGTAGGTTTTGTTGTTGCGCTTTTGACCGCATTCTTTGTTTCGATTTTCTTCACTTTATCTGGAGCTGTTACGACTGCTTCATTTTCTTTTTTGGCTGGAACTTGATACGTTACTTCTTCGCTAAAATTACCTGCTTCATCAAATGCATAAGCGGTGATTTTGGGGTTGTGGTGCTAGTTGGCGCACTTAGTTTCTTGCCGGCGCTCGCACTTGGACCGATTGCGGACTTCTTTACAACTTTCAAATGAGGTGAATGGAAATGATGGAAAATGGTATTTGGAAAGATGCACTGATTCAGTCGATGAAAAAACTGTCTCCTAAACTGCAAGT
>CM001047.1:2636394-2637151 GCA_000183865.1 Listeria marthii FSL S4-120 | reverse complement strand
ATGAAAAAACTGTCTCCTAAACTGCAAGTGAAAAATCCGGTGATGCTGCTTGTTTATGTCGGTGCGATTTTGGCGACGAGCCTTTATTTTCTTGGTTTTTTCGGGATTTCGGATGAGAAGTCAGGATATACGCTCGCGATTGCGCTGATTTTATGGTTTACGGTATTGTTTGCGAATTTTGCGGAGGCGATTGCGGAAGGTCGTGGTCGAGCGCAGGCGGATAGTTTGAAAATGGCTCGGAAAGACGTTTTGGCTCGAAAATTGAAGCACTTGGATGATAAATCGGATGTGGTCGAGGTAGCTTCGAATGATTTGAAAAAAGGCGATATTGTGTATGTGCTTGCGAATGAGCAAATTCCGATGGACGGTGAGGTTATTGAAGGCGCGGCTTCGGTGGATGAAAGTGCGATAACTGGGGAATCCGCGCCGGTAATTCGTGAGTCTGGTGGGGATAGAAGCGCTGTGACGGGCGGGACTACACTTGTTTCCGACTGGCTTGTTATTCGGGTAACGGCGGTTTCTGGGGAAAGTTTCTTAGATAAAATGATTGCGATGGTGGAAGGGGCTTCGCGGAAAAAGACGCCAAATGAGATCGCTTTGCAAATTTTGCTTGTGACGCTTTCGATTATTTTTCTGGCGGTTTCAGCGACACTTTTACCATTTACTGAATTTGCGAGTAAACAGGCGGGTGCTGGCTCGGCGATTTCGATTACGAATGTGATTGCGTTACTCGTTTGTTTGGCGCCAACTACTATCG
>CM001047.1:2635396-2636294 GCA_000183865.1 Listeria marthii FSL S4-120 | reverse complement strand
TTGTTTGGCGCCAACTACTATCGGCGCGCTACTTTCATCGATTGGGATTGCTGGAATGAGCCGTTTAAATCAAGCGAATGTTTTGGCGATGAGTGGTCGGGCGATTGAGGCGGCTGGAGATGTGGACGTGCTTTTGCTTGATAAAACAGGAACGATTACACTGGGAAATCGGAAAGCAAGCGAATTTTTGCCAGTGGATGGTGTGACGGAACAAGAGCTAGCAGATGCGGCGCAACTTTCATCGATTGCGGATGAAACGGCGGAAGGTCGCAGTATTGTTGTGTTGGCGAAAGAACGCTTTGATATTCGTGGTCGCGATTTTGCTGAAATGCACGCGGAATTTGTTCCTTTTACCGCAAACACGCGAATGAGCGGGATTGATTATCAAGAAAATACGATTCGAAAAGGTGCGGCGGATGCAGTTCGTGCTTATGTAACGGCAAGTGGCGGGACGTATCCGAAAGAGTGTGACACGATTGTTAGTAAGGTTGCTGGTGCTGGTGGAACGCCACTTGTCGTCGTTCGAAACAACCAAGTGCTTGGCGTGATTTATTTGAAAGATATCGTGAAAAATGGCGTGAAAGAACGTTTTCTCGATTTACGAAAAATGGGTATTAAAACAATTATGATTACTGGTGATAACCCAATGACCGCGGCTGCAATTGCGGCAGAAGCGGGAGTGGATGATTTTCTAGCTGAAGCAACTCCCGAAGCAAAATTGGAATTAATACGCGAGTATCAACGTGAAGGTCATTTAGTTGCGATGACAGGTGATGGGACGAATGATGCGCCAGCGCTTGCACAAGCCGATGTGGCTGTGGCGATGAATACGGGGACGCAAGCTGCAAAAGAAGCCGGGAATATGGTCGACCTTGATTCTAGCCCAACGAAATTAATT
>CM001047.1:2634753-2635296 GCA_000183865.1 Listeria marthii FSL S4-120 | reverse complement strand
ATTCTAGCCCAACGAAATTAATTGATATTGTCCGGATTGGGAAACAGCTGTTAATGACACGTGGCGCGCTGACTACGTTTAGTGTTGCCAATGATTTAGCAAAATACTTTGCGATTATTCCGGTGTTGTTTTACGGGATTTTCCCACAACTTGAAGCACTTAATTTAATGGGGTTGACGAGTCCAACGAGCGCGATTTTATCCGCGATTATTTACAACGCTGTGATTATCATCGCCCTCATTCCGCTATCTTTAAAAGGCGTGAAGTACCGCGAAATGCCAGCGGGAAAATTACTGAGCCGCAATATGTTGATTTACGGACTTGGTGGACTAATTGCGCCATTTATCGCGATTAAATTGATTGATATGCTGTTAACTGTTTTAGGAATCGTTTAAGAGGGGGAGAAAACATGAAAAGATTTATGCAAATTTGGAAGCCGGCAGTTGTTGGATTTCTACTTTTGACATTGGTGTGTGGCGTGGTTTATCCGGGTGTTGTCACGATTATTGCAGGTGCAGCTTTCCACGACAAAGCAAATGGCAG
>CM001047.1:2633142-2634653 GCA_000183865.1 Listeria marthii FSL S4-120 | reverse complement strand
TGCAGCTTTCCACGACAAAGCAAATGGCAGTATAATAGAAGAAAAGTTAGCAGATGGCACAACTGGAAAAATTGGTTCTGCTGAGATTGGCCAAACGTTTACTAAGCCTGAGTATTTGATTGGGCGGGCGGCGAGTGACGGCGCGGCAACCAATTTAAACCCGACTAGCGAAGAACAAAAACAATTAGTAGAAAAACGGATTGCTTGGTGGCATAAATTAGACCCAACGAACAATCGCGTTATTCCGATGGATCTCGTGACAGCATCAGCAAGTGGTGTGGATCCAGATATTTCCGAGGCTGCAGCGGCGTACCAAGTAGACCGGATTTCCAGAGAACGCGGAATTTCCACCAAAGTAGTCAAAGAAATTATTGCGGAAAACACAAGTGACCGATTATTAGGTTTCTGGGGTGAGCCAACTGTGAATGTATTACAAGTCAATTTGGCATTAGATAGTTTGAAAATGTAAGTAGTTGGAGGCGAGTATATGGAAACGAATCGTCCAAGTCCGGATGCGCTACTAGTGAATTTGCAAGAAGAAACAGATTCATCAGTAGGTAAATTAAAAATATATTTTGGCTTTGCGGCGGGTGTTGGGAAAACATACGCGATGTTAAGTGATGCCAAAGATCAACTAGCAGCCGGCGTCGATGTTGTTGCTGGTTATATTGAACCTCATGCTCGGGAAGAAACGCTGAGAATGTTAGTTGGAATCCCAGTTATTCCACCTAAAGCAATCAACCATAAAAACATTGCGCTCAAAGAATTCGATTTGGACGAAGCGTTGAAACGGAAACCAGAACTGATTTTGGTGGACGAGCTTGCACATACGAATGCGGCTGGCGTGCGCAATAAGAAACGTTTTCAAGATGTGGAAGAGCTGCTCCAAGCGGGAATCGATGTGTATACAACAGTAAATGTGCAACATATCGAAAGCCTGAATGATATCGTGGAAGGCATCACCAAAGTGGCTGTCCGCGAAACCATTCCGGACTATGTTTTTGATGAAGCAGACCGTGTGAAACTAATTGATATCGAACCGGATGAACTTTTAAAACGATTAGAACAAGGCAAGATTTATCAGCCAGAACGCGCACGCACGGCCATGCAGAACTTTTTCACTAGAGAAAATTTAAAATTGCTCCGTGAAATTGCGATGCGTAAAGCGGCTGACCGAATTAGTCATGAATATGACCAGACTGGGATTTATCCAGAAAAGCGCGCAAGTAGCAAGTGGCTCGTCTGCATCGGGACGTCCCCATCATCTGCGAAACTGATTCGCTGGACCGCGCGCACCGCCGAGGCTTTCCGTGCTCCGTGGACTGCCCTCTATATTGAAAATGAAGAAAATGATTATATGACCAAAGCGGAGAAAAAATGTTTGCGTGAAACGATGGAACTCGCGGAACGACTGGGTGCAGAAATTGTCACGCTCGCTGGGCACGATATCGCAGAAACAGTAGCCGAATATGCCCGTTTGACCGGAGTTACGAATATTGTTGTTGGGAAAT
>CM001047.1:2630375-2633042 GCA_000183865.1 Listeria marthii FSL S4-120 | reverse complement strand
TACGAATATTGTTGTTGGGAAATCACGTCGGCGTATGGGGCTGCGGTCTTTGTTTGAAGATGATTTTGAAGACCAGCTTATTACGCATCTGGATAACGTCGATATGCATATTATCCCTTCTAGCCAACCGCAGACAAAAAAACGCCGAATGAAAGTGCGTTTTAAAAGCTTTCTAACGTGGCACGATATGGCGAAAATGGTCTTGCTACTCACTTTGGCGACAGCGATATGTGTTGGATTAAGTGAATTTGGCATTGGCGACCAAAATGTTATTATGGTGTATATTTTATCCGTTTTAATTATTTCTCGGGTAACAAGTGGCTATGTTTACGGTGTTCTCGGTTCTATCATTGGCGTCATGTTATTTAATTTCTTTTTCACGTCGCCGCTCTACACATTTAATACGATTCAAGCCGGTTATCCGGTGACTTTTGGGATTATGCTCTTAGTGGCTTTAATTACTAGTGCGCTAACCGTCCGGATTAAAACACAAGCGAGTCTTGCCGTTGAGCGGGAGCGCCGAACCGAAGTGCTTTATGAAATCAATAAACGGCTGTTAGTAACCCGGAATTTAAAAGGAATTATCGATTTAACCAATGAATATATTGTGCATTTATTTAACCGTTCCGTTATTTTTTATTCGACTGACCCTGCCAAAAGCAATGAGGGGATTTTCGTGCAAGCAGAAGGAAAAGAGGATGCGAACGCGCTTCTTGGTGCGGACGAGGAAGCTGTCGCGCACTGGGTTTTTAAAAATAAAAAACGAGCGGGCGCAGGAACTGATACGCTAATGGGCGCATTTGGTTATTACATGCCAGTGATGTCGCAAGGCAAAGTGCTTGGTGTCATTGGGGTTTCATGTTCGGCGGAAGAAGGTCCGCTAACACAAGATAACCGGATATTTTTACGGATGATTAGCTCGCAAGTCGCGCTGGCTTTAGAACGGCAATATTTATCAGAAGAACAGCGCCAAATCGTCATCGAATCTGCGAAAGAAAAAATGAGAAGTAATTTGCTGCGAGCGATTTCGCATGATTTAAGAACACCACTTACAGGCATCATTGGCGCAAGTTCAGCCTTGCTTGAAAAAGAAACCGAGCTAGATAAAGAAACCGAGCGAAACTTAATTAAAGGTATTAAAGATGACTCTGGTTGGCTCATTCGGATGGTCGAAAATTTACTTTCTGTCACGCGAATTAGCGAAGGCTTGGTGAGTTTGGAACGCGCCCCGGAAGCCGTGGAAGAGATCGTTGGCGAAGCAGTTGGCCGAATTAAAAAACGCTTCACCGACCGAACTATCCATGTTAAAGTGCCGCGTGATCTGCTCATGGTTCCGATGGACGGTACGCTCATTGAGCAAGTGCTTATTAATTTGATGGAAAATGCGCTACGTCACGGTGGCCCTGATGCGGAAGTATGGGTAAATGTGACGAAAACGAAGCAAAATGCCATTTTCAGTGTGCGTGATAATGGAAAAGGAATTCCGGAAACCCGCTTGCCTGACTTATTTGACACGTTTGCGGTAGAGGCGCGGGAACGTTCGGATATGTCTCGTGGATTAGGGCTTGGCTTATCGATTTGTATGTCGATTATTCGGGCGCATGACGGGACTTTAGAAGCAAAAAATAACGAACATGGCGGGGCGACATTCTGGTTCACTTTGCCATTAGACGGAGGAGATGGAAAATGAACAGCAAGCGACTTGTGCTAATTGTGGAAGATGAAGAAGGCATCAGTAATTTTATTTCGGCTGTGTTGACTGCTAGTGATTATTCGGTGATTAAAGCAGTGAACGGCAAGGAAGCGCTGGAGCAGACGGCGAGCCATTCGCCAGACGTTGTGCTGCTTGACCTTGGTTTGCCCGATGTGGAGGGGCTTGATGTACTTCGTGATATTCGTGTTTGGTCCAAAGTGCCGATCATTGTCGTATCCGCACGCGATCATGAACGGGAAAAAGTGACCGCGCTTGACCTCGGTGCCGATGATTATATTACGAAACCATTTGGCACATCGGAACTACTGGCGCGCATTCGGACTGCTTTGCGACATATTCAACCGAGCAATAAAGAAACGCCAAATGACCACGTAATTCAAATTCAAAACCTGTATATCGATGACGACCGCCGACTTGTCAAAATGGGTGACATGGAAATTCATTTTACACCAATCGAATATAAAATTTTACTCTTGTTAGCGCGCCATACTGGGAAAGTTCTCACGCACGATTTTATTATTCGCGAAATTTGGGGACCGTATTCAAGTGAAAATCAAGCACTTCGGGTAAACATGAGTAATATCAGGCGCAAAATCGAAAAAAATCCTGCCGAACCTGCTTATATTTTGACAGAAGTAGGGGTTGGGTACCGGATGGCAGAAGAATAATATGTTATGATAAAAGTAAACGCCAGGAGGAATTAAGATGCATAAAACAATCCGTAGCGTAGACGTTTATTATGAGAAATATGGTGAAGGAATACCAATTATAATGATTCATGGCTTCGCGCCAGATTCGCAGTTAATGATTGGCTGTATGGAACCAGTATTTGATAAAGAAAGCCCATTTTCGCGCATTTATTTGGATTTACCAGGAATGGGAAAAACCGAGAATTACGATTCCATCCAAAACGCCGACCATGTGCTCACACTTTTATTAGAATTTATTGAAGC
>CM001047.1:2630024-2630275 GCA_000183865.1 Listeria marthii FSL S4-120 | reverse complement strand
CTTGTGTTAGAATTTATTGAAGCAGTAATTCCGGGCGAGCAATTTGTACTCGCCGGGGAATCATATGGTGGTTATTTAGCTCGCGGAATCGCAGCGAAAATGCCTGATAGAGTGCTTGGTTTCTTACTTATTTGCCCGGTAATCTATCCAGAAAAAGAACGAAGAACCTTGCCTGAACAAAAAGTCATGTATCAAGATGAGACATTTGTAAGTACGCTGTCTAAAGAAGACCGTGCCTACTTTTCGAAAAG
>CM001047.1:2628162-2629924 GCA_000183865.1 Listeria marthii FSL S4-120 | reverse complement strand
AAAAGTTAATTTGCAAATTGAACAACCGAAAATATTTACGACAATGGTACAGGATTTCTTATTCCGCGTGAAACCAGAATAAGCTAGCCTTTATGACCACCAACCATTTCAGACCGTTTTAGCCCAGTCGCTCCATTTAGCAAACTGCTTGCGTGCATAAGTGATTTAAAACCATAGCGCGTACGAATTTTATCGACAGTTATTTCTAATTGCTCATGATTTAAAGTGCGGGTAGCATCTTCAAACAAATTGAGTTGCAGCCCGGTTTTTAAAGTGATTTTACCGCATGAAATCGCAATGGAACGCACGGGCTCTCGTTCATCGTAACGCCTGAATAGTTGCAGGAAATAAGGAATAAGCGCATGACTACTACTCGTAGGAGGGATTTTAGCTTGATGGCTGAATCCTTTTTTTATGCTGTATTTGCTGTATCCGACACTCAAATGAATAACCGCGGTATCCACGTGATTTTGCCGCAAACGCATAGCTACTTCCTCAACCATTTCGCGAATCACAATTTCTACCTCAGCCGGGACGTGATAGTCTTTTTCAAGAATTTGGCTTTTTCCGTAGCTTTTACTAATCGGGACATATTTTTCGTTTAAAAGGCTGTAATCAATACCGTGAGAGTGGTAGTAGAGTTGCTCGCCGACCACACCCATTGCGTTTTTTAATAGTTGGGGCGGCGTTTGGCTTAGCTGGTACATATTAAAAATCCCCATTTTTTGAAGTCGAACCGCAGTCCGGCGACCAATTCCGCACACATCATCCAAATGCCTAATCTTCCAAATAGTCTCTGGTACATCTTCATAACGCCATTCAGCGATTCCGTCATCGCGATTTTTGGCAACATTATCGAGTGCGAGTTTTGCAAGAAGTGGGTTGTCGCCAATTCCGACTGTGACATAAAGTCGCAACTCTTCTAAAATGTCACGCTGGATTTTGCGGACGATTTCTTCCGTACTACCGAACAGCAAATGCGACCCGGTGATGTCTAAAAAGCATTCATCAATACTATAAACGTGAATAAACTCAGCGGGAACATACCGTCTGAAAATGGCTTGGATCATAGCATTTACTTTTAAATATAGTTTCATTCGTGGGGGTGCGATAATAATTCGCTTGTCCCAAGTGGGCAGTTCGTACATTCTTGAGCCAGTTTTGATGTGATGCACTTGTTTCATTTTTGGCGTAGCGGCTAAAACGAGGCCGCCAGCTCGGTCAGCGTTACTCATGACGACTAAATAAGCTTCAAGCGGATTCAGTCGGCGTTTGACACATTCAACCGAAGCGAAAAAACGATTTAATATCGATGCACAAAATATCTCGGCGCGGTGCACGGCTATAATCTTCTACTTGTACCATTTGTCGACACTCCTTTCTTCTACATTTCGAATAGCAGAGAAGGAAAGTGGGATAACACCGTCAGAGTTTTTAATATAAATAATGTTGTTTTCCACTCCCGAAATACGACCAATAATATCGTTTTCGGGAAATGCTTCTGGATCTAGCGGCTTTTTCTGGATAACAAGCGTAGACTGATGTGTCATCGCGCTAGCTAGTACGCTCTCGATAAATTCTGTAGTCATAGCTTCTTTCCATACTAACGTTGGCTCAGCGTTTTGCATCGCCTCGGTATGTTCACTTAATAAAAAACCGCCCCATTTCTTCATGCCACGATCTTGATAGCTCATATGATGACACCTCCAATATTTCAAATAATTAGCTAATGCTTATATACATTATACGAACAAACGTTCTT
>CM001047.1:2627441-2628062 GCA_000183865.1 Listeria marthii FSL S4-120 | reverse complement strand
ACATTATACGAACAAACGTTCTTGTTTGCAATGCGTAAATGTTCTCATTTGTGATATTAAAAAGGGAACAAATTACTATTTGTGAACAATTAATAAAATGGCTATAAAAAACGACCAAGTCCATAATTAGACTTGGTCGTTATGATTATTTTTTAAGCGTGGCTATCTTCGTACGCTGTAATTTGTCCAACACGGTTTGCATGTCGGCCACCTTCGTAATCGGTGTTTAGCCAAATTTTGACAATATCTTCTGCTAAACCTGGGCCTATGACTCTCGCTCCAAGTGCAAGGACATTTGTATCATTATGTTCGCGAGTTGCATGAGCGCTAAATGTATCACCAACAAGCGCGCAACGAATACCTTTTACTTTATTGGCCGCAATACTCATACCAATCCCCGTGCCGCAAACTAAAATACCGCGATCGACTTCTTGGTTCACAACTTTTTCACTAACGGTAATAGCAAGTCCCGGATAATCCACTGATTCCGGCGCTTCTGGACCAAATTCTTCATAACTAATACCAACACTTTCAAGATAAGAAATAATACTTTTGCGTAATTCAATTCCACCATGGTCTGAAGCAATGGCAACTTTACTAACTGTCATTTTTTCTCCTCCT
>CM001047.1:2626677-2627341 GCA_000183865.1 Listeria marthii FSL S4-120 | reverse complement strand
TAACTGTCATTTTTTCTCCTCCTGCCGTATAATCAATAACTTCATTATACATGAATTAAAGTTTTTCGACAGTCTTTCTGTTGCGCCAAGGTTTCGCATGGACAATAATAACGTCGCAAGGTGCATGGGCGGCCGTATATTCAGACACACTACCAAGAATAAATTGCTCCGTTGCCGAAAGCCCAGTTGCGCCGACTAAAATTAAATCAGGCTCGAAATTCCGTGTTATTTTTTTATTAAAAGTAGTTTTTGGCGTACCAAAGTGAACAAAAGTTTCGACCTGCGCTACGCCAGCTTTTTCTGCCTCTTTTTTGTACATTTCAACTAGTTCTTCTCCGTAAGCTTTGGCTTTTTTTGCGTAGGTTTGTTCATAATCGATTAATGGTGCAATCCGGCGCACATCCGCGACAAAGCCAATACCAAGCGTAGCGCCGTCCATTTTGGCAAATTGAACAGCTCGTCTTAGCGCGGCTTCCGCTTCATTTGATCCATCAACACCAACAAGAATCCGTTTGTAAGCAGACATTTTGTATCACCCTCTCAAAAGTTTTCCCCTTATTTACTTAATACCCATAAATAAAAGAAAGAAGCATGATTAAAGAGAAAATTTTGTGGTACTATGAGGAAAAGGAGGTTTCTTTATGGCGAAATTAGAAGCATTTCA
>CM001047.1:2626489-2626577 GCA_000183865.1 Listeria marthii FSL S4-120 | reverse complement strand
CTGGCTATAAAGAATATCTACCAAGCGCGGCTCTAGCGGGGTATATTCGTTGTTTTTGGGAAGCAGATGATAGAGATTTCCCGGGAAA
>CM001047.1:2623061-2626389 GCA_000183865.1 Listeria marthii FSL S4-120 | reverse complement strand
TTTAGTGGTTCCTGATTTATGTGCGGATATTATTTTTAAAATTGATAGCGAAACTGGGCAAGTGACAGATGCTATATTTGTTGGCGTTAGTGATGCACCGTTTGAAGCGGACGAAGAAAGTAGTGCAGAGCTTTTTGCTGTACGATTTTATGCGTGGTCGTTGTTTTTATTTGTCGAGCAGGACTTGGATGGTAGTATGAATCGAGTGAATGAGCCGGAAGATATGTTTGCCGGATTTGCTCCGTTTTTCCGAGAAGCATTTTCCGAAACGACGACGAACACCGAAAGAATCGCTTTACTAGAAGAATTTTTACTGCGAAAATTAATGACGCTTGGCAAACAAGTTCATCCTGATTTTCTAAACAGTATCGATCAGTTGCTACAAAATCCTAATCAACTTGCGCTAGGAGTTGTATCTGTTCGACAGTTAGAGCGGCTATTTCAAAAACATATGGGACTCGCGCCAAAACAGACGGCAAAACTGATTCGTTTTCAAAAAGTATTGCAGGCATTATATGGAAATCCGAGTGTGCCGGGTGCAGAACTGGCTTATCTACATGGCTTTTCGGACCAAGCGCATTTGATTAAACAATTTAAGCGATATAGCAATCACACTCCAGAGGAAATGAAGCAAATTTTTCTACAAAATGTCGCAAATATACAATAAAAAATGCAAAGGCTTTGTTAAACTATCGATATGGAGGTGCTTTAAATGATTAATGAATTTGTTTGTACGAATATTTCTACGGAAGATCCGGCGGCATTGGTCGCTTTCTATCACGAAAAACTGGGAATACCGGTTGTGTTTGAAGGATACGACAATTATGACGGTGCGAAACTAGGTTTTTCCGAAAATGCTCCCGGAATTATTGTCTGGAATAGTAGCAAATGGGGCAAATCAAGTGAGTCTAAGGTGGAATTTGTGTTTTCGTGTGATACCAATTTGGATAAGATGTATCAGGAACTTCAAGCAGTGGGAGTGGATACTCCGGAGCCGCGTGTGGCCGAGTGGGGTGGACGCGAACTGAACTTGTTTGATCCAGATGGCAATAAGATTATGATTTTGGAGCCGGAACAATGAGCGATGAATTTGTTTGGATACGGGAGGAAATAAGCAAGTTGCCGGGAGTCCAATATTCTTTTAAAGAAGAATGGGGGTCAGAGCGCTACCACGTTTTGGATCAACTAATGGCGATGCGTGGAACAAATAAAGAAGGCGAACCGATTTTAACATTAAAGTGCGATGCCGAAAAAAGTGAACAACTTCGCGCGGAAAATCCAGCGGTTGTCCCAGGATATTATATGAATAAACGGGTTTGGATTTCTGTTTTACTAGAAAAAGAGCGAGATAAAGACTTGATTCGCGCGTTAATTCACCATGCTTATTCAGAAGCGAAGAGCAAGCTGCCAAAATATAAACAAGCGGAACTTTTTGACTAATTTAGTTAAGAAGTTCTTATTTCTGTTATAATGAAATTGATTGTGAAAAAGAAAACAAAAAGGAGATGAAAAGATGGATATTAATATGTTTATCCTATATTTCTTTATTTATTCTGTTCTCGGTTGGGCTTGGGAGGAAGTTTTTTGCTCGATTTCAGAGAAGAAGTTAGTGTATCGTGGTTTTCTTTATGGACCATATTGCCCCATTTACGGGTTTGGGGTAACCGCAGTTTTAATGATGATTTTACCGTTTCAAAACAATTTATGGGCCTTATTTATTTTCTCGATGATTATTTGTACGGTGATTGAATACGTCACTGCAACAATTTTGGAAGCATTATTCCATACAACGTGGTGGGATTACCATAACTGGCCCCTCAATGTAAAAGGGCGGATTTGCTTGCCGATTTCGATTTTCTGGGGATTTGCGTGTATTATTGTCGTACGTTTCTTGCACCCAGTTGTGACCGAATTTGCGGATTGGGTGTTAAGTTGGGGCGGCTGGATTATTCCCGCGCTCATCGTTGTTATTATGCTCATCGACACCATTAAATCCGTCACAAGCATGCTATCATTCCAAAAAGCACTTGCCGAATTTAATGAAAAACTAAACGCACAAGCGGCCGAACTAAAAGCCAGCGTAAAAGAACGCGCGAAAGAATTTGAAGAAGGCCTTTTGAAAAAACAAGAAAATGTCGATATCAAAATTGCTGAGATCGAAGCAAAATGTAAACAAGATAAAGAGCTTGCTGCCAGTATGCGCAAACTTAAATTCAATGAACGGCGGATGTTAAAATCGTTCCCGAAAATGAAAGTGAAACGCGGCGCATCCTTTAAGAACTTCAACAAAAGTTTACTTAGAGTCGATAAACAAAAAAGAAAATAATCACACTGAATATGACGTGAATGGTATTTTTTATCATTCGCGTCTTTTTTTGCGTTATTTTTTACAAAACGTATAGAAAGAACAGACCATCTTTTGTATGATTAAGGAGAAACAACGCCCCGCAAAACTCCATTACTTCATTCTCATTTTTGTTTCAAAGTAGATTTCGCCTTACTTCAAGAAGTTTCACAAGTCCGCTACATATCAAGCTTTACAAGCAACTTTCACCCATTTACAAAGAATAGGATTGTTAAAAAAGTCACAAGTAAAGCCCAATGATGTACATTCTTTCCGCAAGTTATTGGGATGAAAGCGTGTACATTTTTATTAGAATTAGATTTATAATTAAAACGAACAGGAGGGAACGACATGTATTTGGATGAGAGAAGTAATTCACTTTTAAAAGAACTCTTACGACATCCTGACACATCGAGTACGAACTTACAGGCAAAATTTGGTTTAACTCGAAGACAAGTCGACTATAGTTTCCAAAAAATTAATAACTGGCTTGAGGAACAAACTTATCCGAAGATTCATCGAGCTGCGAATGGTCGATTTATCGTAGAACCTGACCTGTTTCAAATCATTGGTGAGGAAGATGGCGAAAAAACGGACTGGTACATCCCGTCAGAAAAGGAACGTGCCAGCCTAATCATCCTCATGTTAACAACAGGAAGTGAAGAGTTATCCCTTAATCACTTTATAAGCGAGCTGGAGGTGAGTAAGAACACCGTATTACGAGACTTGAAGCTGGTACAAAAGACACTCGATAAATTCAAACTCGAAGTGAAATATTCGCGGATGCGTGGCTATTTAATTGACGGAGACGAGTGGAATCAGCGGACGGCGCTCATTTATGCGGCAGAACACATCATAGAAAGTTTTGGTGGCGAAGAGTATTTACAGGATTTCATGCAAGTGGAGGAAGCGAGAATCAAAGACCTCCGGGAAAAATTGGAACAAGTGGAACATCACCTGAATTTGCATTTTATTGACAATAAA
>CM001047.1:2618515-2622961 GCA_000183865.1 Listeria marthii FSL S4-120 | reverse complement strand
CTTACATTTTAGAAGCTGTTTTTCGGCGGATGAAGAAGGGGCAAACAATTACGACATCTTTCCTGATTGACTACAATGAATTGTCAGATACTCGGGAATACGGAGCAGCAGAGATTTTTATTGAAGAAGAGCCGAACATGCCAGAAGCGGAGCGAATGTACATCACCTTGCAACTTTTAACTTCGAATGTACTTCCGAAACAGTATTTAAAATCGGAGGAAACGCATAAGTTAAGGCTGGCGCTGGAACAAGTTCTAAGCGAATTTGAGAAAAAGGCTTGTATTCAACTAGTAGACAAAGAATCGTTACTTGAAAAATTATTTGCACATATTAAACCTGCGTATTATCGAATTAAGTATCATCTTACAACAGATTACAGCATTTTAGACAAGATTGATCAAGAATTCCAAGCCGTGCATTACATCGTGAAAGAGTCGCTCGTGCCATTAGAACGTTTTATTGGTAGCAAGGTTCCTGAAAATGAAAGCATATTTATCACCCTTTTCATTGGAGGGCATTTAATCGAATCCACGGAAAAATTACAAACGAGGCTAAAAGCAGTTGTAGTTTGTCCGAACGGATTGTCGATTTCGCGATTGATGGAAAAAACATTACGCAGCCTGTTCCCGGAAATATTTTTCTATCAAGCGATGTCGATTCGAGAATTTGAACAAACAAAGGTAGGTTATGACATTGTATTTTCCGCAGTGCCACTTTCGACTGATAAAAAATTCTTCCTAATCAACCAATTGATGGATGGGAAGGAGCGCCTCGAGCTTAGACGCCGGGTGATGCGGTCGGTTTACTTAGTGGATGAGGTGAATATCAGCGTCGACCAATTAATGAAAACTATTTCCAAATTTGCTGATATTAAAGATGCTGCCCGTCTTGAAAAAGTGCTAGCAGACTATTTAATGCCAGTTCCAGAAGAAAACACATCCAAACACGAAGGCAAAAGTTCACTCGCAGACTTACTTGAGATAACGCGAATCACTCGCAAGAAATCGGTGAAAGACTGGCATGAGGCAATTTATCACGCGGCTTTACCGTTACTTTCAGCGGGAGTGGTGGAACCAGCTTATGTGGAAGAAATGAAACGGCAATATCCGGCACCGATTATGAACATCATTCTCCGTAATACGATAGCTATCCCTCATGCTGAAACGGAAAAAGGAGTAAATAGCCTCGGAATGAGTTTACTTTATCTAGAAGAAGGCCTGCCACTCGAAGGCGGTAAAGAGCTACATTTTATCGTTGTTATCGCAGCCGTAGACAAAAACGCTCATTTCACAGCTTTACTACAATTGATGGAATTATCGGAGAACAAAAAAGAACTGAAAAAACTTGCGGATGCCAGAAATACAGAAGAAATGCACCAAATAATTAAAAACTTCACGGACTTGGAAACAAAAAAGACAATGTAGAGAAGTCAGAAAGAATTACAGGAGGATTTCGTAATGGATTTAGTACAATTTTTGAAAAAAGGAATGGTTTGGGTTCAATCGGATATCGAGAAACAAGAGGACCTATTCCAAATGGTCGCAGAAAGTGGAAAGTCTGAAGGGTATGTGACGGATGACTTTTTAACGAGACTAACAGACCGTGAACAAACCTTTCCAACGGGGCTAAAATTAGATGGATACGGCGTGGCATTACCGCACACGGATCCAGAATGCGTTACGGAACAATTTATCGCCGTAATCACTGTGAAAGATGGCATTCCATTTAAATTAATGGAAGATGCTGGTCAAACGGTTGAAGCGAATTTGATTTTCGTACTTGGGCTAAACGAACCTCACAGCCAGCTCGCGGTACTTCAGCAATTGATGGGGACGATTCAGGATAAAGACAATGTAGCCGCATTACTCAGAGCGAAAGATGAAGACGAAGTAAAACAAATTTTAGAAACAATTGCCGTTTAAAAAAACAGGAAAATTAGCCGCGGAAAATCGCAGCAATTAATTAGGAGGAATTTATCATGGGACAATTTAAAATTTTGGTAGCTTGTGGAGCAGGAATTGCAACATCAACAGTAGTAACGGACAGAGTAGAACGTTTGGTAAAAGAAAACAACGTGGATGCAGAAGTAAAACAAATTAAAATTTCCGAAGCAGCATCCATGCAAGACGGAGCGGATTTAATCGTATCAACAACTATTTTACCAACAACGTACAAAATCCCAGCTATTATTGCAACTTCTTATATCACTGGTATGGGTATGGAAGAATTAGACGAAGAAATACTTGCGCACCTTAAATAAAGGCTGCGCAAGGGAGTTTAGAAATCATCATTAAACAGAGAAAAAAGGAGGAAATATTAAATGGATACACTTCTGTCAGGAGTACAGTATGTTTTAAACTTGGGGCCTACAGTTATTTTGCCTATTATGATTTTCTTTATTGCATTAATTTTCCGAGTACCAGCAAAGAAAGCGCTTCGTTCAGCGATTACGATTGGTATCGGGTTTGTAGGTATTAACCTTGTTATTAGTTTACTATCTAGTAACTTAGGTCCGGCAGCGCAACAAATGGTTGAGCGTTTTGGACTGAATTTAACAATTATTGATGCAGGTTGGCCAGCAGCAGCCGCGGCTTCATGGGCTTCTCCAGTTGCAGCAATTTTAATTCCAATCTGTTTGGTAGTTAACTTAGCACTTATTTTCTTCAAAGTTACGAAAACACTTGATATTGATATTTGGAACTATTGGCATTTTATCGCAGCAGGTGCGACTGGTTATATCGTAACTGGTGGTAACTGGTGGTTCGCGATTCTTTGTGCCATCATCTATGAAGTTGCTGTTCTTTGGATGGCAGACAGAACACAACCTATGGTAGAAGAATTTTACGGCTTAAAAGGGATCTCCTTACCAACAGGTTCTACAGCAGCATTCGGTTTCATCGGTATTCCGGTTGGTTGGCTAATCGCTAAAATCCCTGGTATTAAAAACATCCATGTAGACCCAGAAACTATTCAAAAACGTTTTGGTATTTTCGGGGAACCAATGATGATGGGTCTTATTCTAGGTATTGCAATCGGTATTCTTGCAGGCTATGACGTTGGGGCAGTTGCACAACTTGGTATGTCCATGGGTGCGGTAATGTTCTTGATGCCTCGTATGGTTAAAATTTTAATGGAAGGTTTAATTCCAATTTCAGAATCCGCTCGTGAGTTCATGAAATCTCGTTTCAAAGGCCGCGAACTTTATATCGGTCTTGATGCAGCACTTTCTATCGGTCACCCAGCGAATATTTCTACTGGTTTAATCCTTGTTCCAATCACTCTTTTCTTAGCTGTTATCATTCCTGGTAACAAAGTACTTCCTTTTGGTGACTTGGCAACTATTCCATTCTACGTATCATTCGTAGTAGCATCTCGTAAAGGTAACATTCTTCACTCCGTTTTAGCTGGAACTGTAGTTATTGCACTAGCGCTTCTTATGGCAACTGACTTCGGTCTTGTTCATACAGAAATGATGAAAGGTGTTTACGAATTCCCTAAAGGAGCAACACAAGTTAGTACACTTGATATGGGTGGTAACTTCTTTAACTGGGTTATTCTTAAATTCTCTCAAGCTTGGGCAGCTATTTTCTAAGTTTTGTCTTAATGATATAGAAGAGGTGATAGTAACATGAGAGCAGCTGTGTTATACGAGAATAATGTAATAAAAGCAGAACAAATTGATGAAGCGACTTGCGGGAAAGACCAAGTTCGTGTTGAAGTAAAAGCCGTTGGTATCTGTGGATCAGATATTCATAAAATGCAGACGCGCTGGAAATATCCACTGCCTGCTGTAATGGGACATGAATTCGCAGGTGTGATTACGGAAATTGGTAGTGAAGTAACAAATGTAGCTATTGGTGACCGGGTTGCAGGGATTCCACTTGAGCCTTGTATGGAATGTAATTATTGTAAAGCAGGCGATTTCGCGCTATGTGATAACTACCGGATGGTGGGGTCACATTTCCATGGTGGATTTGCAGAAAATGTTGTCATGAAAGCCGACAATGTGATTTCTATCGGCGACCTTGATTTTGAGGAAGGTGCGATGATTGAGCCACTTGCTGTATCGATGCACGGGGTACTTGGTATTCAGCCGAGACTTGGTGATACAGTCATTGTATTCGGAATTGGCACGATTGGAATTTTAGTTGTACAATGCTTACTTCTTGCAGGAGTGAAAGATATTATCGCGGTTGACATTAGTGATAAAAAATTAGCAGACGCGCGGGAATTCGGTTGCAAATACACCATCAATCCAAAAAATGAAGACTTAAAAGAACGCGTCCTCGCTTATACAAATGGTCTTGGAGCTGATATCGCGCTCGAGTGTGCTGGTTCAAAAATAACCCAAGAACAATGCTTACTTGTAACGAAGAAAAAAGGTAAAGTTGGTTTTCTAGGAATAGCTTACGCAGATGTACTTTTACACGAAGAAGCTTTTGAAAA
>CM001047.1:2617428-2618415 GCA_000183865.1 Listeria marthii FSL S4-120 | reverse complement strand
TACACGAAGATATTTTCAGACGCGAATTAACACTTAGAGGTTTTTGGAATTCTTACTCGGCACCATTTCCAGGTGAGGAGTGGCGTACGTCGATTGAATTCGTGAAACAAGGTCGAATTAAACTGAAACCACTAATTTCGCATCGTTATAAGCTAGAAGAAACGAAAGAAGCTTTTGATATGATTCTTTCCAGAGAGCATGATTATAACAAAGTGATGATATTGCCGCAGAAAGGTGACGATTAATTTGAAAGCAGTAGTAAAAACAAACCCCGGATATGATCAAATGGAGCTAAAAGATGTGGAAGAACCACAAGTCTATGGCGACAAAGTAAAAATCAAAGTAGCATTCACTGGTATTTGCGGATCAGATATCCATACGTTTAAAGGAGAATACAAAAATCCAACAACTCCCGTCACACTTGGACATGAATTTTCTGGTGTCGTTGTAGAAGTTGGGCCAGATGTAACGAGTATCAAAGTGGGAGACCGTGTCACAAGTGAAACAACTTTTGAAACTTGTGGAGAGTGTATTTATTGTAAAGAACATGATTACAATTTATGTAGCAATCGTCGCGGCATTGGTACGCAAGCAAATGGTAGTTTTGCAGAATTTGTTTTATCTCGCGAGGAAAGTTGTCACGTGCTTGATGAACGGATTTCACTGGAAGCAGCAGCACTGACAGAACCGCTTGCATGTTGTGTCCATTCGGCGCTTGAAAAAACAACGATTCGTCCAGATGACACAGTACTTGTTTTCGGACCAGGGCCAATTGGCTTATTACTAGCTCAAGTCGTGAAAGCGCAAGGGGCAACGGTGATTATGGCAGGAATTACCAAAGATAGTGACCGTTTACGTCTGGCAAAAGAACTTGGAATGGATCGGATTGTCGATACCTTAAAAGAAGACTTGGCAGAAGTTGTGCTAGGCATGACAGATGGTTACGGAGCGGAACGCGTATTTGATTGCTCAGGCGCAGTACCAGCT
>CM001047.1:2616829-2617328 GCA_000183865.1 Listeria marthii FSL S4-120 | reverse complement strand
TACCTCTAACAAAGAAAAAAGGCGATTTCGTTCAAGTAGGACTTTTTGCCGAAAAGAAAAATGCGATTGATGAAGAATCCATTATCCAACGTGAAATTGCTTATATTGGCAGCCGCTCGCAAAAACCATCTTCTTGGATTTTAGCGCTCGATTTACTGGCAAATGGCAAAATCAACACGGATAAAATGATTACTAAAGTATACGGTTTAGATGACTGGCGCGAGGCTTTCGAGGCAGTTATGGCAGGAAATGAAATTAAAGTATTAGTGAAATCTTAATAATGGAGGATGGGCTGTATGAAAAAACATCAAAAAAAGGATAACCGTGCAAACGAATCCAAAGCTTCTCGGGCTCAGATGTTTTACAGTAGTCATCCTTAGAAATGAGCCGAGAACATATTCGCGTATGTTCTCGGTTCCATTTCATTATAAGACGTTAAAAGAAAAAAATCTATTAATGAAGGTGAAATTAAATGAAATTAACAATTGGTTGTGACCAC
>CM001047.1:2616122-2616729 GCA_000183865.1 Listeria marthii FSL S4-120 | reverse complement strand
AATTAACAATTGGTTGTGACCACGGCGGACGTAGACTAAAAGATGCCATTGTGAAACATTTACGTGAAAAAGATATCGAGGTCATTGATATTGGAACATATACGGACGAAAGTGTTGATTTTCCGTCTTATGCAGAAGAGGTTGCGAGCCAAGTGGTGAGTGGGCAATCTGAACTCGGCATCCTATGCTGTGGGACTGGAATCGGGATGAGTATTGCGGCGAATAAAGTCGACGGAATCCGTGCTGCGGTTGTTTCGGATACTTTTTCAGCGCGTGCCACTCGTGAACATAACAATAGCAATGTTCTCTGCCTAGGCGAACGTGTCATCGGCGAAGGATTAGCACTTTTACTTGTGGATACTTGGCTTGAGGCATCATTTGCAGGTGATCGCCATAAACGCCGCTTGGATAAAATTACTGAACTCGAAAGAAAGTGAGGATGAAAATGAGGAAAATAGCCGCTTCAATTATGTGTGCAGACCAACTACATTTAGGTGATGAGCTCCGGCGTCTTGAATCTGCTGGTGTGGAACTATTACACTGCGATGTGATGGACGGTGTATATGTGAATAATCTTGCGCTCGGTCCGGAATATTTGGAAATAGTG
>CM001047.1:2615899-2616022 GCA_000183865.1 Listeria marthii FSL S4-120 | reverse complement strand
GTTTTGAAAAAAACATTAGATAGACAAGCAGTGGACACGATTCGTTCGTTATCGATTGATATGATTGAGAAAGCAAATTCAGGACACCCGGGAATGCCGATGGGAGCAGCGCCAATGGCTTAC
>CM001047.1:2615206-2615799 GCA_000183865.1 Listeria marthii FSL S4-120 | reverse complement strand
CTCGGTCCGGAATATTTGGAAATAGTGCGAAACAACACAGAAATCCCCCTAGACATACATTTGGCTACTATTACCCCACTTAAATATATTGACATGTTTGGTCCTGTGAAACCAGAATACATTTCTTTTCATGTCGAAGTAGCGGAAGACGTATCAGAAGTTATTCGAAAAATCCGCTCTTACAATGTCAAACCATCCATCGCGATAAATCCGGAAACCCCCATTGAAGCCATTTATCCTTATTTAGATGATGTGGAAATGGTGTTGATGATGACTGTAAATCCAGGTTTTGCGGGGCAGAAATTTCAAACAGACGTATTACAAAAATTGGATGATTTAAAGGCGAAACTAGCTGGAAAAGTCCATGTGCCGCTCATCGAAGTGGACGGCAATATTAATAAAGAGACAGTGGGCTTGATGCGCGACTGTTTACCAGATATTTATGTACTCGGAACATCGGCGCTTTTTCATAACCGAGATAAAACGAGTTATGCAGAAAGATTGGTACACATTTGGTCCGACGTAGAAAAACATGTGTAAAAAAGCACAAACAATTTAAGGGAGATGACCGTTTTGAAAAAAACATTAGATAG
>CM001047.1:2611234-2615106 GCA_000183865.1 Listeria marthii FSL S4-120 | reverse complement strand
ATGCCGATGGGAGCAGCGCCAATGGCTTACATGCTATTTGCGAAACATTTAGTATTTAACCCAACCAACCCAGAATGGTTTAACCGCGACCGTTTTGTTTTATCAGCAGGACACGGTTCGGCACTACTTTATAGCATGCTTCATTTATTTGGTTATGATGTAAAAATGGAGGACTTGAAACAGTTCCGTCAGTTAGATAGTTTAACACCCGGACACCCTGAGTTTGGTTGGACTGCTGGGGTTGATGCAACGAGTGGACCACTTGGACAAGGGATTGGTATGGCTGCGGGTATGGCACTTGCGGAGTCGCATTTGGCGGCACAGTATAATCAACCGAATTATCCAATTGTAGACCATTATACGTATGCGATTTGTGGTGATGGGGACTTGATGGAAGGCGTGGCATCAGAAACAGCCTCACTTGCAGGTCATTTAGGGCTTGGAAAATTAATCGTATTATACGATTCGAATGATATTTGTTTAGATGGCGATTTAAGTGCGACGTTCAGCGAAAATGCAGCAGACCGTTTCCGCGCATACGGCTGGCAAGTTTTACGCGTAGAAGATGGTAACAATTTAGCGGCTATTCAAGAAAAAATTGTCCAAGCTAAACTAGAAACATCGAAGCCAACGCTGATTGAAGTGAAAACCGTCATTGGTTACGGTGCGCCAACAAAAGCAGGCAGCTCCGCAAGTCACGGTGCTCCGCTTGGTGAAAAAGAAGCGAATGGCGCGAAAGAACATTATGAATGGGCAGAAGAGCCTTTTAACGTGCCAGCAGAAGTTCGTGATTATTTAAGAAATTACAAAGCGCGCGGAGAAAAACTAGAAGGCGCTTGGAATACCATGCTCGCTAATTACAAAAAAGAATTCCCAGAACTTGCGAGTCAATTAGACCGCGTGTTAGCGGGAGAAGTAGCTGCGGATTGGAATGCCAATTTGCCAACTTTCGAAGCAGGCACCAATGTCGCAACACGCTCCGCATCTGGCAAAATGATCAACGCGATTGCAGCTGAATTACCGGAACTTTTCGGGGGATCCGCTGACCTAGGTTGCTCAAATAAAACCTTTATCGATGCGAGTCCAGCGTATAGTATCCAAGACCCAGCTGGTAAAAATATCTGGTTCGGCGTGCGCGAATTTGCGATGGGAGCAATGTTAAACGGAATGGCACTTCATAGCGGTTTACGAGTGTTTGGCTCCACCTTCTTCGTCTTCTCAGATTATGTCCGCCCAGCAATGCGGATGGCTGCTTTAATGCAACTTCCAGTAACCTATGTATTCACGCATGACAGTATCGCTGTTGGTGAAGACGGCCCGACACACGAACCAATCGAACAATTAGCCTCGCTTCGTGCAATGCCAGGCCTAACAGTTATCCGCCCAGCTGATGCCAAAGAAACCCGCGCTGCTTGGGAAATTGCTGCAACCAACACAAGCGGCCCAATCGCACTTGTATTATCACGCCAAGACTTACCAGTACTCGAAAATGCCCAAGAAGAAGTAGATGCAGGCGTAGAAAAAGGAGCGTACATCGTAGCGCCAGCAACTAGTTCCAAACCAGACGCCATCATTATCGCAACGGGTTCCGAAGTGTCTCTTGCAATCGAAGCGAAACGCGAACTTGCGAAAAAAGATCTAGACGTTTCCGTTGTAAGTTTATCCAGCTGGGAACGCTTTGAAAAAACAACCGATGCGTATAAAGAAAGCATTTTACCGAAAGAAGTGACAGCGAGATTTGCGATTGAAGCCGGAGCAACTTTTGGTTGGAAAGAATTTATTGGATCAGAAGGCGATATGCTAGGAATCGACCATTTTGGCGCATCTGCTCCAGCGAAAGACTTGTTTAACGCTTATGGATTCACTCCTGAAAATGTGGCAAATCGTGTCGAAGCAGTTATCGCGAAAGTAGGTGTGCGCGTATGACATTCGTAGCGCCATCTTTACTTGCAGCTGATTATATGAATATGGCAAACTCTATTAAAGAAGCAGAAAATGCAGGAGCTGACTACCTTCATATCGATGTGATGGATGGCCATTTTGTGCCGAATCTGACATTTGGAATCGACATGGTCGAGCAAATTAGCAAAACAGCGACTATTCCACTGGATGTCCATCTAATGCTCTCAAACCCAGAAAACTATATTGAAAAATTTGCCGCGGCAGGAGCGCACATTATTTCCGTGCATATCGAAGCAGCGCCGCATGTCCACCGCGTCATTCAACAAATTAAAGCAGCGGGTTGTAAAGCGGGAGTCGTGCTTAATCCAGGAACTCCGGCGAGCGTGCTGGATGCCGTTTTAGCAGATGTAGATTTAGTCTTACAAATGACAGTCAATCCCGGTTTTGGTGGACAAGCATTCATCGAGTCAACTACCAAAAATATGCGCTATCTGGATAATTGGCGCCGTGAAAACCACGGTAGCTACGTTATCGAAGTAGATGGCGGCGTAAATGCTGAAACCGCAGAGAAATGTAAACAAGCCGGCGTGGACGTCCTTGTTGCTGGATCTTACTTCTTTGGAGCGGCAGATAAAGCAGCTTGTATTCAAGGCTTAAAACAATAAAACATCCCAAAAAACTAGGTCGCCTAAAAAGCACCTAGTTTTTTATATTATATAGTAGATATTTTTTTAATTGATACATCCATCGCTCTAGCTTATACTTAAATTAATACGACAACGCAAAGGAAGAGATATATGACACAACTCACATTTCGAAACGCGACAGAACAAGACACGAAGCTAATTCTTCGTTTTATTACAGAACTCGCAACACACGAAGGCATTGAAAAAGATGTGGTAGCAACGGAAGCCGGTTTACAGAAGGCCCTTTTTCAAGAAAAAGCAGCCGAAGTAATTATCGCCGAATACGAAGGCGCGCCAGTTGGTTTCGCACTCTTTTTCCATAATTTTTCCACACTACTTGGCAAAAAAGGTTTGTACTTAGAAGATCTTTACATCATTCCAGAAATGCGCGGCAAAAGTTTTGGAACACAGTTTTTCAGCTATTTATCCAAACTTGCCTTAGAGCGAGATTGCGGCAGATTTGAGTGGTGGTGCTTGAATGAAAATAAATCAGGCATGGACTTTTACGAAAAAATTGGTGCAGAAAAAATGTCGGAATGGACCGTACATAGGCTCACTAAAGCCGAAATGGAAAAACTAAGTAACTTATAAAGGATGGGATTTAAATGAAATGGGATAAACTATTAAATGACAAACGCCGCCGCGAATCCGGTGTCACTCGTTCAAAAAACACCGATGTACGTAGCGCTTTCGAAAATGATTTCCAGCGCATCGTCATGAGTGCATCATTTCGCCGTTTACAAGATAAAACCCAAGTATTCCCACTAGAAAAAAGCGATTTTGTGCGAACACGCCTAACCCATTCAATGGAAGTAAGCACCATCGCAAAATCAATGGGAAACATGGTTACACACACGATTCAAGAAGAAAACCTAGATGAAGAATTTACAAAAGAGCACGCAGATAAAATTCCGGAAATCCTTGCCTGTGCAGGATTGTTACACGATATGGGGAATCCGCCGTTCGGCCATTTTGGTGAAGAAAGCATCCGCGAGTGGTTCCGCGACAATTTAGCAACCATCACTTACAAAAATAAAAGCCTAGCTGAAATCCTGACACCACAAATGAAAGAAGACTTTTACTACTTTGAAGGTAACGCTCAAGTGCTTCGTGTAGTCTCAAAACTACATTATCTTTTCGATCAATACGGCTTAAACCTAACATTTGCAACTTTAAACGCAGTCATCAAATACCCAGTTTCTTCTTTAAAAGTAAATAAAAAACAAATTAAAAGTAAAAAACTAGGCTACTTTTACGCCGATGAATCCCTTTTTAATGAAATAA
>CM001047.1:2610982-2611134 GCA_000183865.1 Listeria marthii FSL S4-120 | reverse complement strand
CGCGCGATAACCGTCATCCGCTGACTTATTTACTAGAAGTAGCAGACGACATCGCTTACCTAAACGCCGACCTAGAAGACGGCGTGAAAAAAGGCATCGTCAACATCACGCAAATCTTAAAAGGTTTTGAAGAAGTAGAAGAGCACAATAAA
>CM001047.1:2610174-2610882 GCA_000183865.1 Listeria marthii FSL S4-120 | reverse complement strand
AGAAGAGCACAATAAAGTAACTGCCGCATGCTACAACGAACTCAAGAAAAAAAGCGAGCGCTACGAAGGGCAAGAAGAAAGTTTCATCGTACAACAATGGCTAGCATCGAACGTCCGCGGTCAATTAATCAATCGCTCACTTGAAGTGTTTTACGCGAACTACGACGCAATCATGGCAGGCACATTCAACGACTCACTCATTGATGCATCAAGTGCTGAACAACTCGTTCATATTTTACAAAGCCTGTCATTCACGTATATTTACCAAGATAAAGGCATCGTTGAATCCGAAATCGCCGGCAACGAAATCATCTCCAAATTGCTCGAAACGTTCATCCCAGCAGTGATCTACTACGATAGCGAAACACCAGAACGCCAAACAGCCAAAGACAAACGCCTACTAACCTTGATTTCCGACAACTACCTAGGCTGTTACCGCAAAAACGCAGAAGGCGAAAGCGAAACAATGAAACTATACCTCCGCCTGCTACTCGTAACAGACTTCATTTGCGGTATGACCGACAGCTACGCGAAGGATTTATATCAACGTTTGAATGGACTAAGCTAATTCACTAAATTTCAAGTAACACCTTGACATCTAAACCTCAAGGTGTTACTATATTCAAGGTGCCTCTACTATAAACAGAGGTCTGAAAATAAAACAGCGTTGTAGGTCGAACTTACAGCCATTTTATTTTACCGAAAAAA
>CM001047.1:2609470-2610074 GCA_000183865.1 Listeria marthii FSL S4-120 | reverse complement strand
TTTACCGAAAAAATGAACCACCTGGATGTGTGGAACTACTAAATAAGGAAGGAGGAATTTATCCCATGCCTACAATTAACCAATTAGTACGCAAACCTCGTCAATCTAAAATCAAAAAATCTACATCACCTGCTTTGAACAAGGGCCTAAACAGTTTTAAAAGAGAACTAACAGACGTTAACTCTCCTCAAAAACGTGGCGTATGTACTCGTGTTGGTACCATGACTCCTAAAAAACCTAACTCGGCGCTTCGTAAATATGCCCGTGTACGTTTGAGTAATGGTATTGAAGTAACAGCTTACATTCCTGGTATTGGTCACAACTTACAAGAACATAGTGTTGTTCTTATTCGTGGTGGACGTGTAAAAGATTTACCAGGGGTACGTTATCATATCGTTCGTGGAGCGCTTGATACAGCTGGTGTTGAAAATAGAGGACAAAGCCGTTCTAAATACGGTACGAAAAAACCTAAAAAATAATACTTATAAAATATGAAAGGAGGATATCCGATGCCTCGTAAAGGTCCTGTTACTAAACGTGACGTGTTACCAGATCCGATTTATAATTCGAAACTAGTAACTCGTTTAATTAATAAAATGATGGT
>CM001047.1:2606837-2609370 GCA_000183865.1 Listeria marthii FSL S4-120 | reverse complement strand
CGTTTAATTAATAAAATGATGGTTGACGGAAAACGTGGAAAGTCTCAAGCTATCCTATATTCCGCATTCGATATCATTGCACAAGAAACTGGTAAAGATCCGATGGAAGTATTTGAACAAGCTATGAAGAACATTATGCCTCTTCTTGAAGTTAAAGCTCGCCGTGTAGGTGGTGCTAACTATCAAGTACCTATCGAAGTACGTGCTGACCGTCGTTCTACTCTTGGTCTTCGTTGGTTAGTAAATTATGCTCGCCTTCGTGGAGAAAAAACAATGGAAGTACGTGTTGCTCGCGAAATCATGGATGCTGCCAATAATACTGGTGCTTCTGTTAAGAAACGCGAAGATACACACAAAATGGCTGATGCTAACAGAGCGTTCGCTCACTATCGTTGGTAAAAAAATCACTAACAAATTCCAGGCGTATTGCCTGAAAAATTGTTTTATGGAAGGAGAAATACAACATGGCTAGAGAGTTCTCCTTAGAAAAGACTCGTAATATTGGTATCATGGCCCACATTGATGCGGGTAAAACTACCACTACTGAACGTATCCTTTTCTATACAGGGCGTATTCACAAAATTGGTGAAACCCATGAAGGTGCTTCTCAAATGGACTGGATGGAGCAAGAGCAAGAACGTGGTATTACTATCACTTCTGCTGCGACAACAGCTCAATGGAAAGGCTACCGAGTAAACATTATCGATACACCTGGACACGTAGATTTCACAGTTGAAGTTGAACGTTCGCTTCGTGTACTTGATGGTGCTGTTGCGGTTCTAGATGCACAATCTGGTGTAGAACCACAAACAGAAACAGTTTGGCGTCAAGCTACTACTTACGGGGTTCCTCGTGTAGTATTCGTCAACAAAATGGACAAAATCGGCGCAGACTTCCTATATTCTGTAGGTACTTTGCATGAACGTTTGGCTGCCAATGCGCACCCAATCCAACTCCCAATCGGGGCCGAAGATACATTTGAAGGTATCATTGACTTAATCGAAATGAACGCGTTGTATTACGAAGATGATTTAGGAAATGACCCTCATATTAAAGAAATTCCAGCTGATCTGAAAGACTTAGCAGACGAATACCGCGGTAAATTAGTGGAAGCAGTTGCTGAACTTGACGAAGAGCTAATGATGAAATACCTAGAAGGCGAAGAAATTACAAAAGAAGAACTTAAAGCTGGTATCCGTAAAGGAACACTTAACGTTGAGTTCTATCCTGTAGTTTGTGGTACAGCATTCAAAAACAAAGGTGTTCAACCAATGTTAGATGCAGTACTTGATTACCTTCCAGCACCAACAGATGTTCCAGCTATTAACGGCGTATTGCCTGATGGAGAAGAAGCTGCTCGTCACGCTGATGATTCAGAACCATTCTCTTCCCTAGCATTCAAAGTTATGACTGACCCTTATGTTGGACGCTTAACTTTCTTCCGTGTTTATTCCGGTACTTTGAATTCCGGTTCATATGTACAAAACTCGACTAAAGGTAAACGTGAACGTGTTGGACGTATCCTTCAAATGCACGCTAATCACCGTGAAGAGATTTCGATCGTATACGCTGGTGACATCGCTGCTGCCGTAGGACTTAAAGATACAACTACTGGGGACACTTTATGTGATGAAAAAGAACAAATTATCTTAGAATCCATGGAATTCCCAGAACCAGTTATCCAAGTCGCTATCGAACCTAAATCGAAAGCTGACCAAGATAAAATGGGGCAAGCTCTTGCGAAACTAGCGGAAGAAGATCCAACTTTCCGTGCTGAAACTGACCAAGAAACTGGCCAAACTCTTATCTCCGGTATGGGTGAACTTCACCTTGACATCCTTGTTGACCGTATGAGACGTGAATTCCGCGTTGAAGCTAACGTTGGTGATCCACAAGTTTCTTACCGTGAAACATTCCGTAAATCTGCTCAAGTTGAAGGTAAATTCGTACGTCAATCCGGTGGACGTGGACAATATGGTCACGTTTGGATTGAATTCGGACCAAACGAAGAAGGTAAAGGATTTGAATTTGAAAATGCAATCGTTGGTGGGGTTGTTCCACGTGAATACATCCCAGCTGTACAAGCAGGTCTTGAAGGCGCACTAGATAATGGTGTACTTGCAGGCTACCCACTGATTGACATCAAAGCAAAACTTTACGACGGATCTTACCATGACGTCGATTCCAATGAAATGGCCTTCAAAGTGGCTGCTTCAATGGCATTACGTAATGCTGCTAAGAAATGTGATCCTGTAATCCTTGAGCCAATGATGGCTGTAGAGGTTGTTATCCCAGAAGAATACCTTGGTGATATCATGGGTAACATTACTTCCCGTCGTGGTCGTGTAGATGGTATGGAAGCTCGCGGAAACGCTCAAGTTGTTCGCGCATTTGTACCACTTGCAAACATGTTTGGTTATGCAACTCACCTTCGTTCAGGTACGCAAGGTCGTGGTGTATACACTATGCAATTTGACCACTATGAAGAAGTTCCTAAATCTATTGCTGAAGAAATCATTAAAGCTAATGGTGC
>CM001047.1:2606607-2606737 GCA_000183865.1 Listeria marthii FSL S4-120 | reverse complement strand
TGCTGAAGAAATCATTAAAGCTAATGGTGGAAACAACAAAGAAGATTAATTGATTTTTTTCGCAACATCAAGTATAACTTTAGTTAGAAGTATTGCTTAGTTTAATTTAAGCTAAGTAAAAAATAATTAT
>CM001047.1:2606350-2606507 GCA_000183865.1 Listeria marthii FSL S4-120 | reverse complement strand
TAGTGCTCTTGCTTGATTATGAAAAAATTAAGCTAAGTAAAAAATAATTATCGAATTATCGAGGAGGATATTTTAAAATGGCAAAAGAAAAATTTGACCGCTCTAAACCCCATGTTAACATTGGTACTATTGGACACGTTGACCATGGTAAAACAAC
>CM001047.1:2605857-2606250 GCA_000183865.1 Listeria marthii FSL S4-120 | reverse complement strand
CACGTTGACCATGGTAAAACAACTTTAACTGCTGCAATTACAACTGTACTTGCTAAAAAAGGCTATGCTGATGCACAAGCTTACGACCAAATTGATGGTGCTCCAGAAGAAAGAGAACGTGGTATCACAATCTCTACTGCTCACGTTGAGTACCAAACTGACAGCCGTCACTATGCACACGTTGACTGCCCAGGACATGCCGATTACGTTAAAAACATGATCACTGGTGCTGCACAAATGGACGGAGCTATCTTAGTAGTATCTGCTGCTGATGGCCCAATGCCACAAACTCGTGAACATATCTTACTTTCACGTCAAGTTGGTGTTCCATACATCGTTGTATTCATGAACAAATGTGACATGGTTGACGATGAAGAATTACTAGAATTAGTT
>CM001047.1:2605422-2605757 GCA_000183865.1 Listeria marthii FSL S4-120 | reverse complement strand
ATGAAGAATTACTAGAATTAGTTGAAATGGAAATTCGTGATCTATTAACTGAATATGAATTCCCTGGCGATGACATTCCTGTAATCAAAGGTTCAGCTCTTAAAGCACTTCAAGGTGAAGCTGACTGGGAAGCTAAAATTGACGAGTTAATGGAAGCTGTAGATTCTTACATTCCAACTCCAGAACGTGATACTGAAAAACCATTCATGATGCCAGTTGAGGATGTATTCTCAATCACTGGTCGTGGAACAGTTGCAACTGGACGTGTTGAACGTGGACAAGTTAAAGTTGGTGACGAAGTAGAAGTTATCGGTATCGAAGAAGAAAGCAAAAAA
>CM001047.1:2604723-2605322 GCA_000183865.1 Listeria marthii FSL S4-120 | reverse complement strand
ATATACAATTTTTTAGAAATATGCTATATTTGGAATGCACATAAATAATTTACAGAGGAGAGAGAATGAAATGAAAAAGAAATTAGTTGTTTTAGGGTTAGCTGGTGCAATATTTTTATCAGGAATGGGAATCTTAAACGTTAGCGCAGCAAATTATTCAGATACAAAGTTTAGTTTTACACTAGGTAAACTTGGTGCAAATGATTACACTGGTTCTAGACAAAAACAAAACACTACATCATCTTATGTGAAATTAAATTCAATTGGAAAAGGAACAATGGATACTTGGCTTTTAAAATCTAATGGAGCTAGTGTTCGTAGTAAATATGTTACTGTAAAGCAAGGTGAAAGTAAGAAGATTGCTAACTATGCTTATGAAGATTATGGCAGATGTAATGTTAAATTAGCTGCTGAAACTAGTAAAACTCAGGTTGTCAGAGTTACTGCTACAGGCCTTTGGAGCCCAGATAGTATTTAAATAATGATAGGGTAGGTTTCTGAATCAATTGAAGCTTACCCTATATTTATAAAAGGAGATTTCAAATGAGTCGATTTTTAAAAATAGAATTTAGCCGTGTTTTTAAAAGCAAATCATTTCT
>CM001047.1:2603182-2604623 GCA_000183865.1 Listeria marthii FSL S4-120 | reverse complement strand
TTTAATGGGGATTTTAGTATCCTTTTTTAGCTCTAGCAAATACGTGGTTTTATTAAGTCCGCTAGCTATATATTATGGTGTGTGGGTTGTGTTTTCGTTGATTGGTTATCCAGAGTTTAGTCCGTTTGGTTTCTTAACTCCAAAACAAGGTTATCCCTTAAATTTCCATATTATTTGGATAGAATTTCTACTTCTTTTAGTAGCGATAATTATGGGGATTATTTGGAGCGTGAAAAATGAAAAATCATAATTTGGTTCGGTTGAATTTTGATTTTGAAAGAAGAAAATATTTACTGCTTTTATTGATATTTGTTTTTATAATTGTATCACGCTTGTTGTACGCGAGAAATGGTGGGACAGATGTCCTTTACATTGTACAAACTTCCGTATCAGTTGAGGTTCTTTTTATATTTTTAAGTCCGTTTTGTTTATGGATGAATCAACTACTGTATTTTCAGCATAGAGAATTTGCTGTCGTTCGGATTAAGAGCAAATATACACTTTGGAAAGTCAATACAACTGTTATTTTGTGGAATGCTTTTCTGCTGGCATTACTGACCAACATCTTAAATTATGGAAGTAGTGTTATGGATAGCGGAATAGAAATAAATTCCCAAATAGTACAAATTTATATATATTCATTTATTTTATTTGGATTAGGTTTAGTGCTTGTAGGTGTTTTACAGAATATACTACTTGTTATTACAAGTAATAAGGCAATTGCTTTTTTTGCAGTATTTCTGGTATTTTTCTTTGATACTAGCACAATCAAATTGCAGCTACTTTCCAATCTTTTTATAGTGAATCCTACTGACCTTACTGATTTGTTGTCTTTTGTTGGGCGAGTTTTCTGCTTGGTTGGTGGTATTACCGTTTTATTTTTAATAAGTTGGTTTATTACAGAGAAAAAAGATATGTTTCGAGCCTCAAAAAAGAAGGTGCGTTAATATGTGGTTATTTTTTAAACGGGAGATATTATGGTTCCTTCAAGGGAATAAATTGAAAATAATAGGCTTGGGAATGCTTTTGGTATTAGCGATTTTAATAAATGTCGTTAATACAAAAAATGCATCGGGGACGATAGCAGATGTGTTTCTGGGCTTTTTAAAACAGGATAATGGGGTGGGAAATCCGCTCACAAGTAGCTTGAACTGGATTATCATTCAAAGTTTGCCAGTTTTTCTATTTGGAAGTTACTTTTATAAGGAATTGTTTGCGTTAGAGGAATTTATTACTATTCGTTTTAATAATAGAATACTGCCCTTTCTTTCCAAAGTTTTATTAATTATTACGCTGATGTTGGTTTATTATTTAGTAATTATTGGATTAGTGCTGTTTGTTAGTTTTCTTTTTGGTATTCGTTTTGATGTGCAGCCGGCTCTATTATTTACAGATTTAAATATGCCGCTCTATGAAATTGGTGTACGCTTTTTCGTTGGAG
>CM001047.1:2602635-2603082 GCA_000183865.1 Listeria marthii FSL S4-120 | reverse complement strand
GTATCGAAGAAGAAAGCAAAAAAGTAGTAGTAACTGGAGTAGAAATGTTCCGTAAATTACTAGACTACGCTGAAGCTGGCGACAACATTGGCGCACTTCTACGTGGTGTTGCTCGTGAAGATATCCAACGTGGTCAAGTATTAGCTAAACCAGGTTCGATTACTCCACACACTAACTTCAAAGCTGAAACTTATGTTTTAACTAAAGAAGAAGGTGGACGTCATACTCCATTCTTCAACAACTACCGCCCACAATTCTATTTCCGTACTACTGACGTAACTGGTATTGTTACACTTCCAGAAGGTACTGAAATGGTAATGCCTGGTGATAACATTGAGCTTGCAGTTGAACTAATTGCACCAATCGCTATCGAAGACGGTACTAAATTCTCTATCCGTGAAGGCGGACGTACAGTAGGCGCTGGCGTTGTTTCTAACATCAGCAAAT
>CM001047.1:2598810-2602535 GCA_000183865.1 Listeria marthii FSL S4-120 | reverse complement strand
CTATAATAATTAAGCCATTTTATGCTATCACAGTAGTGCTTATTATTATCGTAACTAATTGCTTTATTACAAACATTTGGATTATCGGAAGCGTTTCGAATGTTGCTGGATTTACCGATGTAAATAATTGGCTGCTATTAAGTATTCAATTGGTATATATTATTTTGGCGATGCTCATTGGCGGAAATATTTATCGAAAGACAGATTTATATAAACTAAACTAGGGAGAATATCGATGAATTATATAAAAGTTAATCACTTAACAAAAGTAATCAACAACCATACTGTTCTAGATGATATTGATTTTGAATTAAAGCAAGGTGGGATTTATTCGTTCATAGGCCATAATGGCTCTGGGAAAACGATGCTATTTAGGGCGCTGTGTGGATTTATTGCGCCAACAAGTGGTGAAGTTACAATTAATGGCGTTAATATTAGTAAAACTAAATCTTTTCCAGAAAAGACAGGGATTATTATTGAAACGCCAGGATTTTTAGCTAATTATACAGGTTATAAAAATTTAGAATACTTGGCTTCTATTAGAAATCAAATAGGTGAAAAGGAAATACTTGCTGCCTTAGAACAAGTTGGACTTTCTGGAAAAGAGGATTTGAAAGTAAAAAAATATTCACTTGGAATGAGACAACGACTTGGTATTGCTCAAGCTATTATGGAAGATCCAGATTTACTAATATTTGATGAACCAACAAATTCACTAGATAAAGCTGGCAGTCAGAGTTTTATTGACTTGATTTTAGATTTAAAAGAAAAAGGAAAAACGATTTTATTAGCAAGCCATCATATTGCCGATATTGATGGAATATCAGATGAAATATTTGAAATGGAAGCAGGTCAGATAATAAATAGGAGAAAAGCATGAAAAAAATAATTGGCGGAGTCTTAATTGTTCTATTAATAGGCCTATTTGCTTGGCGCGTGTATGATGTAAATGCTAATTCTTTTTCATATGAAAATAAAACACACGCAGAACAGGAAAAATTTCAAATGGGAACCGCAACAGTTAGTTTTGGAAAAGCATTTGTTGTGAATGATGCTGATATAAATAAGTACGCGACAAAAAATTATTTTAAACAAGAAAATGATGCTCTTTTGCTTGTTCAACTAGAGTCTACAGAAAAAGATATTAGGATTTCTGATTTTCAGCTAGGGTATAAAGAATTTGTAACTTTGTCAGATACTACGGCGTCGAGCTATGAATTCGAAGACGGGGTATATAAACATTTGGTAGGATTTAATATACCTAAAGAATTACTAGCAAGAAACAAGACATTTATCCTGGTCACTCCGAGTAAATATTGGAAGAATGGGGCAAGGGATGTTGTGGACATTAGTTTATAAAAAGTAGCATGATTCAAACCGACAAAGTCATTTGGCTTTGTCGGTTTTTTGTATACCAAAATAAAAATATACTTGAAAAATATCACATTTTCGCATAACCTTAATGTAGACATATCTTTTTACCTTCTAGACCGAAATCAAGGAGGTAGGCCAAGTGGTACAATTTGATGCTCGAAATATGGCGTTACTCGAATCGCTCGTCGTGGCGAATGTATATCTTGCACCTGAGAAGTTACAAGAAGAGCTAGGCATTTCCAAACGAACACTTCAATATGATGTGGAAAAAATTAATAAAGAATTAGATAATATAGGACTTGATGGCATTCAATCTGTTCGTGGACAAGGGTATTATTTATTAGAAGAAGAAAAATCAACAATGAAAGAAATTCTTGAAAATAGGGAAGCGAGCCACAAAGTCTTTTCAGCTAGTGAACGCCGCATCCGTATTTTATTTTTTCTGCTCGTAACAGATGCGCGAGTGATTATTGATACGATTAATGAATGCAATGAAGTCAGTCGCAACACCAGTTTGCAGGACATTAAACAATTAAAATTAGCGCTTAAACAGTTTAATTTAGAGCTTATCTATGATCGGAAAAATGGCAATATGGTTCTTGGTGATGAACGTAGTATCCGCCAATTTTTCATTCATTACTGTATGAATAACGAAGAAATCGCCACCGCTGACCAGTTGCTCGATTTGATGAAAATTAATCCGATGATGAAAAATCAGGAGCTATTTCCCAATTTGGATACGATTTTTGAAATTTTAGCTGTGACGGAGAAAAAAATCGGGATTCGTTATACGGATGAAGTTATTGAGCGCATTGGTATTATGATTTTCTTCTTTAAAGAGCGGATGAAGCGTGATTGTTATTTAAATGAGAAGGAAGAACATGAGGTGGAATCTTTTGATATTGCGCAGGAAATTTATGAGCAATTGCAGCAAACGGAGGATTTTTCAATCAACCATGCGGAAATCACTTATTTAGGTAAACTTTTGCTGGGGGCTAGTCGTTTGAATGATGATGCGGCCGCTACAGGAAAACTTGATATTATTGTTGAGAAAATTATTGCTGAATTTGAACGTCTTGCCTGTGTGAATTTTGAAGATCATCGCAATTTGAAAAAAGATTTATTGCTGCATTTACAGCCAGCTTATTATCGGCTTAAATTCCAAATCGAATGGATTAATCCGCTGCGTACTGACATTAAACAAAGTTATAGCGACGTTTATGAGATTACAAAAAAATCACTAGAACCTCTGGAAGACTTGCTCGGTGAAACAATTCCGGAAGATGAAGTAGCTTACGTGACTATTTTGTTCGGCGGCTATCTTTCGCGTAAAAATAATACATTAGTTGAGCGCAAAAAGCTGTTAATTGTGTGCTCTAAAGGCGTCGGAACTTCGCGGATGATTGAACGTCAATTATCGCAATTGCTCGGTGAACGGGTAGAAATTTTAGAGCCCATTTCGATTCGTGAGTTTGAAAAAGGGCTGTACGCGCCAGACTTTATCGTTTCTACATTACCAATTATGGAACCGAAAGCGCCGGTTTTCATCGTGAGTCCAATTTTAACCGAAGCTCAGAAGCAGCAATTAATGAAGGCAATTGCGCCGCACATTTTACAAAAGGATTCAGACGCGCGCATGTTGTCGTCGGTGTTAGACGTGGTGGATCAATATGCCAAAGTGGAAGATCGTGAAAAATTAGCATCCAAGCTAAAATCCGTGTTATTCCAAGTGCAATCAGATAGCCAGCTAGAAAAATCACCAACACTTGAAGAACTGTTACCGAAAGAACGTATTATTTTTCAAGAAAGTGTGGCTGATTGGCGTGAAGCTATTCAAGTTGCTTCGAAATCGCTACAACAAGAAGGTTATATCTCGAGAAACTATCAGCAGGCGATGATTGAAAATATTGAGAAACTGGGACCATATATCGTCATTGCGCCGGGAATTGCACTTCCGCATGCTTCGGTAGACGACGGGGCATACCGCGTCGGCATGAGCTTGCTACGGCTGGATAAGCCAGTTTCATTTTCAAGTAAAGCGAAGGATCAGGTCAGATTAATTATTGTGCTCGCTTCCATTGACTCCTACACACATATTAACGCGCTGAGCCAACTCACTAATTTAATCATGAAACATCACTTGCTTGAGCAGATTGAACAGGCAGAGTCGGCAGCAGAAATTGCCGCAATGTTAACAATAAAATAAGAGCTAAAGCCAGTGTGGTATTAAGTTGCCGCGCTGGCTTTTTTGTATGCCCGCTAACAACGAAATGTAACAGTCTATTCTTTGCACTTTCGAAAAGAAAGGAATTGGGCTTTTTTAAACGGGAGCGCTACAGCTATAATAAGAG
>CM001047.1:2598237-2598710 GCA_000183865.1 Listeria marthii FSL S4-120 | reverse complement strand
GATATCGTGATCGCTATCAATCAGTTAGAAGGGATGAAGAGATATGTCTTTTTTGAATAAAGAGCTTGTGAATCTGCATGGAACAGCCAAAAACGCTGACGAAGCTATCGTGCAAGCTGGAGAATTATTAGTGAATGCAGGTTATGTGAGCGAGCAGTACGTTGAAAAAATGGTGGAATCTTATCATGAAAATGGTGCGTACTTTGTCATTGCACCTCAAATAGCAATTCCTCATGCAAGACCAACTGATGGTGTGGAAAACTCTGCAGTGTCACTTGTCGTACTAAAAGAAGGTGTGAATTTCGGACACGCCGCAAATGATCCTGTGCGATTAGTATTCGGACTTGCAGCAACTTCAAGCGAGGCACATTTAAAAGTCATTCAAAAAATTGTCTCCTTGCTTAGTAACAGCGAGAACATTGAAAAAATGATTCATTCAGAAGATTATCAAGTAATTGAAGAATTAGTGGAGG
>CM001047.1:2597849-2598137 GCA_000183865.1 Listeria marthii FSL S4-120 | reverse complement strand
ATTATCAAGTAATTGAAGAATTAGTGGAGGGATAATAATGAAAATTTTAGCAGTGTGTGGACTTGGTCAAGGGACAAGCTTAATTTTACGAATGAATGTAGAAACAGTTTTGCGTGACATGGGAGTGGACGCAGATGTGGAGCACATTGATGTATCCGCAGCTCGCTCGATGAACGTTGATATTATCGTGACAAGCCAAGAACTAGCAGAAACGCTTGGAACAGATACAGGCGCCAAAGTAGTCATCGTCAACAACTATTTTGACAACGCGGAAATTAAAGATGCATT
>CM001047.1:2597412-2597749 GCA_000183865.1 Listeria marthii FSL S4-120 | reverse complement strand
AACGCGGAAATTAAAGATGCATTATCTGCAGCAATCAATAGTTAAATAAGACAAAAAAAGGTGGGAAAAAAATGGAGATTATTACGTGGATTGCCAATAACTTTTTTGGAACCCCAGCCATACTTTTAGGTTTTATCGTACTTCTCGGGTTACTTTTACAAAAGAAAAATTTAAGCCAAGTTATTAGCGGAACTTTTAAAGCTATTATCGGATTCTTAATTATCAACGCTGGTGCGGCTGTTATTACTGGTTCCTTAGGGATTTTTGAACCGATGTGGAAAGAGGTATTTGGGCTAGAAACACCGCCACTTGCAGGATTTTTAGGTCAAGAAGCCTT
>CM001047.1:2596349-2597312 GCA_000183865.1 Listeria marthii FSL S4-120 | reverse complement strand
GGATTTTTAGGTCAAGAAGCCTTTAATGCAAAATTTGGTAGTGCGGTAACACTTGCGATGACACTCGGATTTTTAGTCAACGTATTATTAGCAAGATTTACACCGTTTAAGTACATTTATTTAACTGGTCATATGATGTTCTGGACAACGACAATTTTTGCCGGAATTACTGTGCAAGCTGTCGGCGGAGATATTCCATTTTGGGGACTTGTGCTCTTCTTAGCAGTAATTATGGGTCTTTACTGGACGCTCCAACCAGCGATTACACAACCATTCCTACGTAAAATTACTGGAAATGATAACGTCGCTTTAGGTCATACTTCTTCCAGTGTAGCGATTTTATCTGCTTTACTAGGGAAAGTATTCGGAAATAAGAAAAATGATGCTGAACATATTAACTTACCGAAAAAATTAGAGTTTTTGCGTGACTCGAACGTTATTACCGCTCTTACAATGGGGATTCTGTTCGTAGTTGGTGCAGTAATTCTGATGGTGAAGAAAACACCGGGAGCAGAAAAATTAATTGCTGAATCTGGGAATCAAAGTTTCATCGTTTACTCGATCGTTCAGTCCTTTACCTTTGCAGCGGGTATCGCTATTGTCCTTGTAGGTGTGCGGATGTTTATCGGTGAAATCGTACCAGCCTTCAATGGTATTGCAACAAAACTTGTACCGGGTGCGAAACCAGCACTAGATGCGCCAATCGTTTATCCTTATGCACCGAACTCCGTAATTATCGGTTTCGTGGGTGCGTTCATCGGAGCGATTATCTGGTTAGTAGTACTTGGAAATACAGTTGGCTACGTATTTGTGCCAACGATGATTGTTCTCTTCTTCCACGGGGCAGTTGCTGGGGTATTCGGTAACTCGACTGGTGGGGTTAGAGGAGCCTTGATAGGTGGATTCTTAACAGCTACAGTTGTCGCTTGGGGTCAATATATTATGGTTACCTTCTTTATCAAT
>CM001047.1:2596137-2596249 GCA_000183865.1 Listeria marthii FSL S4-120 | reverse complement strand
TGTTTTTTTCAATTGTTTGTAAGACTTCTTGTAAATCTTTGGAAAGTGCAGGATACTCATCCCACATAGCATGAAGTTGCATATTGAACTCCTTTTTTAAAAGTTATTTTTG
>CM001047.1:2594395-2596037 GCA_000183865.1 Listeria marthii FSL S4-120 | reverse complement strand
CAATATATTATGGTTACCTTCTTTATCAATACGACGGTTCCAGATACAGCGATGTGGGCAGCCGACTCAGATATGTTTATCCTCGGACCAATTGTCAGCATGTTAGCGAAGTTATTCTTTTAAGTAAAATCAAAACCTCTTCCTTGTCTAGCATTCAAGAGGAAGAGGTTTTTTGAAAGGAAGTTTTAAAAATGAGTTTTATTCGTACTTTTTATGGAGATATTGCCCCAGAACAATTGGGCTTCACTTATTCACATGAGCATATTGTCTGTGTGCCGGCTTACTGGCAAGAACGAGATGCCGACGATTTACTTTTAGATGATAAAGAAAAATCGCAACTAGATGTACAAGATTTCGCAGACTTAGGCGGGAAAACGATTGTCGATGCGACCGCGGTTGATTACGGCAGACGCGTGCTTGATGTAGCGCAAATTTCCAAAGAAACCGGCATTCAAATTGTTGGGACAGCGGGATTTAACAAAAGCTTCTTATGGGATGGGAAAATTAAGCCAGAGCTGAAACCAATCATCGGCGATTTTGAAACCTATTATGAATGGATTGAAAATACTTCCACGGAAAAACTAACGGATTTTGTTGTAAATGAAGTCGAAAATGGGCTTGAAGGAACGCCGTATAAGGCCGGTCAGGTGAAATTTGGAACGGGCTACAATATGATTACACCTTTGGAAGAAAAGACGATACGCGCGGTTGCACGAGCACATCATGAGACAAAAGCACCGATACATTCCCATACAGAAGCGGGAACGATGGCGCTCGAGCAAATCGAAATTTTAAAACAAGAAAATATCCCGTTAGAATATCTATCTATTGGTCATATGGACCGCAACCTCGACCCGTATTATCATAAGCAAGTTGCAAAAACAGGCGCATTTATGTCATTCGATGGCATTGCCAAAATTAAATACGCACCAGAAAGTGCCCGAATTGCCGCGATTCTTTACTTGGTTTCAGAAGGATTTGAAGATCAAATTTTAGTTAGTGGCGATACTGCGCGAAAAACATATTATAAACATTACGGTCACGGACCAGGACTCGAATACATCGCCAAAAAATGGGTACCACGCTTTATCGATGAAGCAAACGAAAAAGGCTTTGACGGAGAAAAATTAGTCAAAAAATTCTTCGTGGATAACCCAGCTAGATGCTTTACATTTAAAAAATAGGAGGCGAAATCTGTGTTATATGCAGATGAAAATTCATTTGATATTGGCGCGAAAATCACGAAAACAAAACCAGTCATTTTGCCAATAGGAGCGGTTGAAGCGCACGGGCCACATTTGCCATTAGGGACAGACAATATTTTAGCGTCAGAATATTCTGCGAAAATAGCGGCGGAAACAGACGGATTTGTACTCCCGGTATTACCGTACGGCCAAGTTTGGAGCTTGCAAGATTTTCCAGGAAGTTTGACATTATCGAATGAAACGGTCACCAAAGTAGTCGTGGAAATCGGTGAAAGTCTTTATAAACAAGGGTTCCGGCTGTTTGTGCCAGTGAGTGGACACCTTGGAAATATGGCGGCGCTCAAAGATGCTGCGCGCGAACTTTATGCAAAATACCCCGATATGATTATCCTGCACATTTTTTACCCGAATATCCAAAAATTAGCAATGGATGTGCG
>CM001047.1:2590669-2594295 GCA_000183865.1 Listeria marthii FSL S4-120 | reverse complement strand
CTTGTGAAATCGAAACATCACTCATGCTCTATTTATCCCCAGAAAATGCAGATATGAGTCGTGCAATTGATGATCCGCCAGTTTTACCAATTGATGCGGATTTCACCCCAACCCCGTGGCAAAACTTCACCAAGACAGCAGTTTTAGGAGAAGCAACTTTAGCGACGGCAGAAAAAGGCGAATACTTGATTGAAAAAACGTTAAAAACATGTGTGGAGTTGATAAAGCTTGAACAAGAAAAAATTCGAAAATCTACCGAAATGGAATAATTTGGCGCTATTTAATTTTTTAGCGAAAGATAAGGAAAATAGCCTGGAAGTCATGGAAGCGGCGCGTGGTTTTGCAGTGCCGGGAATCGTTGCAACAAACTATGAAACGGCAGAACAAGCGGCCATTGTGATTAAAGAACTGCAAACTACAGCTGCAGTCGTGAGTGTGGGGCTTGGCGGCGGCGGCGACTGGCAAAACTGGCGTGATGTGCTTCATATTGCTCGTCTTGCCCCAAATAGTCATATCAACCAACCAATCGAAACAGCGGGATTAACAAATGATTTGCTCCCAGAAACCTTCACCAATGCGCTCGTTCGACCAACCGGAAAAGTCGGTCTCGTCAAATTATCTTCCGGCGACGAAATCACAGCCGAAGAAGCTGTCAATTACTGCCTATCTGCCAACATCCCATCGATTAAATTTATGAGCATCGAAGGCACAAAATATTTAGATGAACTAATTTATTTAACAAAAATCGCGGCTGAAAAAGGCATTTACGGCATTGAGCCAGCTGGTGGAATTGGCGCCGACAACATCCTTGAAATAACAACCGCTATCCAGTCAACGGGCATTCCGTTTTACATGCCGCATATTTTCGGCAAAACAATTGATAAAGCAACTGGCCGAACGAAACCAGAAGAAATCGCGAAAATTTTTGCAGCTTTGGAGGGGAAATAAATGATTAATAATTATATTGATATTACGGTTCGTTTATTAGAAAATATTCTCGATAATGAAGCAGATTATGTAAAAGAAGCGGGTGCCAAAGTAGCTGAGTCCATCGAAAACGACGGTGTTATCCATTTATTCGGCTGTGGGCATTCCCATATTTTAACAGAAGAAGTGTTTTATAGAGCAGGCGGATTAGCGGCAATTCATCCAATTTTACACGAACCGTTAATGCTCCACGAAGGTGCCGCGGCGTCTTCTGTGCTTGAACGAAAAAATGATTATGCGAAAACCTTTATGGCGGAGGAAGATATTCGGCCGGGGGATGTCATGATTGTGTTATCCACATCTGGACGTAATCCTGTGCCAATCGATGTAGCAGAAATTGCCCGCGAAAAAAGGGCTTTTATCATCGTGATTACCTCTCTGCAGTACTCTGCCAGCCAAAAATCACGCCACGTATCAGGAAAACGTTTATCCGATACAGGAGATATTGTGATTGATAACGGTGCTGTTAAAGGCGACGCAGTACTAAAATCAGCCAACTTCGATATCGCCTTCGCGCCAACATCTACCGTAACAGGCGCAGTCATCTTGCAATCGATTTTTGCTGAAGCGATTGAAAAAATGGTAAAAGATAATTTCACACCGCCCGTATTTATTAGCGGAAATGTCGAAAATGCTGATGCGCATAACCAAGCACTTGTTGATAAATATAACGAACGTATTCCGCTTCTTGGAATGAATTTATAAAAGTAGCTTCCCTAGGGATTTTGTTTCCCTAGGGTTTTTTAGTATAATAAAGATATTAAGGACTTTGGAGGAATTCGATGATTACAACGAGAAAAGCATTATATTATTTAGACAAAGGAAAAACAAAAGATGCTATTCGCTTACTTGAAACTTGTTGGAATCAAACAGTGACAGACGAAAATAAAAGTGATGTTTTCACAGCAACCGTATTACTCAGTGACGTGTTATACCAAAGAGGCGAACGTTTTCCAGAAATCTATCAACACCTAATGTCGATTTTAGAAGACATGCAAGATCTGGAAGCAGTTGATTTCGAGCGCGAAAAAGCGAAGCAGATTTTCGCTGAGTTAGATGAATATTTTAGTGAAGTAGGTACGTTTTTTCAAGATCATAGTTTAACTGAGCTTTGGACCAAATTCGATTACAAAAATGATTATGAAGACGTGTACCCCACACCACAACGGGTAGCTGACATCGAAGCAGAACTAGGGTATAAACTGCCTAAGTCATACGTCTACTTAATGCGCCATACCCAAAATGGAGGGCTTGTAGCAACATACTCTGTTCCAACGACAGAGCCAAATTCATGGGCAGATAATTGTGTAGAGATTACGGGGATTAAAGGAATAGGAAATCGCGGAATGTCTACCTTAAATGGGGCGCACAATACAAAATTTTGGATGGAAGAGTGGGGTTATCCAGACGTTGGTTTAGCGATTGCTGATTGTCCTTCTGCCGGGCACGATATGGTTTTCTTAGATTACCGAGAATGTGGCAAAACAGGCGAGCCCGCAGTTGTTCACATTGATCAAGAAGCTGATTATAAAATAATTAAGCTAGCTGATAATTTTGAAGCGTTCATTATGAGTTTGTATATAGAAGAATATTAATCCAAAAAATGAAAAGGAGTGCGGCCGATGGATTCAGCATATATATTTGATAGCGAACAAGCAACGAAATTATTAATGAAGAATTACGAGTTAGTAAAAACAAGTGGTGTGAGTTTTATTGATAAACGAATTCGCTTTCTGATTGCTCGTCTTTTTGCGGGAAATAATGAAGTAGTTGATCCGGAACGATTTTATGCACTAAACAAAGAATTTAAGCAACAACTAGGTATGTTTACTGCGCTTAATGGCAACGTGCGCGCATCGCTTGTTGGGCTTTTGATGGCTAATAATAATGCCAACTCGGAAAGCGTCCGTCAAGTGATCGCCAATTATAAAACGTTAATTGAAGCTGGTTTCCAACGCACAGAATATACTTATTTTGCGGCATATTTATTACTACAAGCTGAAAACCAGACAATGACCGCTCAAAAAGCCAAAACCATCCACCAACTTTTCAAAAAAGCACACCCATTTTTAACTAAAAGTGAAGATGTAACAACCGCCGTTTTCCTAGCTAATCTACCAGAAGAAAATACTGGGAAATTGGCTGAAATAACCGAATACTATTTTCAAGAATTCGCTGCGAAAGGCTTCCGGAAAAATGATAGCTTGCAATTTTTAGCAACAACAGGAACGCTTTTATATGGTGAAAAAGACAGCAAATTCATTCGGCGCGTAGATAATGTCGTGGAAGAACTACGCCAAAAAGGAGTGAAAATAAAACCGTTACATTATTCTAGCATCGGGATTTTAGCGTTTGTCATGGACGGTCGCAAAATCGACTCCGGGCTAGTTAAGTTAATTGACGAATTAGAGCAACAACCAGGCTTACGATTTGGTCGTGAATTTGTTGCAGCTCTAGCGATAAGCCTCTACACCGAAAAACAATCAGGACAAATGAGCAAAGAACAATTAGAAGGATTAATGGTCAATGTGCACATTTTAATTGCGATGGAACAAGCCGCGGCAGCAGGTGCCGCAGCGGCAGCGAGTGCGGCGGCCGCATCTAATTAACACAAAAAAACTGGTAGCCACGCGCGTGGG
>CM001047.1:2588189-2590569 GCA_000183865.1 Listeria marthii FSL S4-120 | reverse complement strand
AACGCGCGTGGGCTACCAGTTTTTTCTATTTAAGGACTAACATAATAGTCATTACTTTTCTTAGGTGGATAGGAAGAACTTAAAACATAATCTTTCAAAAATGAATTTGGTGCGGAATCCCATAATTCCATTCCAGCAGATTTTGGAGGTGCAGTACCAGCGAAGAAATACATGTTATTTAATCCCATCGTATCTGCCATTTTTTCCTTATCTGCTTGGCTGTATTTATCATAAGACTCATTCGTCATCAAGTCCATAATCGCTTTATCATAACCACTATTGTAAAAAGTATCGTAATCAAATTGGTCGAAATTCAGCAAGTTTTCATCCGTAGATCCCTTTGCTTTCGCCCAAGCTTCGACATCTAATTTTTGGGACTGATAAGTGAAGTTTTTATTTTTGGCACTATAAGTGATTGTACCGTACTTATGTGGGAAAACAGAAAGCGCATTGGTGACGATATCCGTGATTTCTTTGCCATCTGTACTCTTCGCGGAACGAATATTTTGCGTGTGGATATGGCCGCTTAGAGAGAAATCCATTGATCCAGCTGTGAGAGCATCAATGACTTGTTGATTATAATTAATCGTATAACCTTTTTGAATGACGTCGTTATGGTCAGTTAAATTATGGTGCAGTACAGGGATAAGTTTAGCCCCGTTTTTCTTCGCAAGCGCACTGCTTTCTTTTATCCAATCTAATGTCCCAGCTGTTAATCCGCCTTCTGTTGTGGGATTTCCTTGCTGCATATTTGTTTTGTAAATAGCAGTATCTAACATTAGGAGCCAGACTTTGGACGAGGGAGCCGCTAAATAACTCAGCGAAAAATCATCCCGCGAAATAGCATCTTCATAACCAAACTTCCCATAAATTTTACTGAAATCTGTAGGCGAAATCGTGTCAGTTGGCAGTTGCTTATCTTTTTCAAACTTACGCGCCCACGGGTTGTTAATGTCATGGTTACCAGGAACAACAAAAACTTGCGTGCCATTTTTTTCTACTTGAGTGAGTTTTTTTGCTAATTCCTCGTGGCTTGTTTTTTCACCGTTGTTCGTCAAATCACCACTAATAATAAGCACGTCTGTCTTTTTCGCTTCAACATCCGCTAAAAAAGCATCCGTTATTTCGTTGCTATAAGCCAATTGTTTGCCATCGCCAGCAGCGACATATTTTTCAAAAGCCTTTCCTTTGTCCGTTAAAGACGGCGCAAAATAATGGACGTCGGTTGTTACTACCATCGATAAATTACGATCTTTTTCGATTGGCGCAGTAACTTTCTCCGTTGTTCCACTTGCAGAACCACAGGCAACTAAAGAAAGAGATAAAAGGATAGGTGTAGCTATTTTTAAAAATCGAATCACGTTAATCACGCTTTCATGTTTGTATTTTCACAATGAACCATAAAATTTAGAACAAAACTCAAAAAGGGAAGGAGCAATGTTCTAAATGGTTTAGATATCTCTATCTAAAATACTTTTCGTCAAGCGGTACATATCATCACGATACGCGCCAGCTGGTAGTTTTTTAATTTCACGAAGAGCTTTATTCGTATATTTATTAGCAAGTTTAAACGCCTGTTCGACACCATTATATTTAGAAATAAGTGCTAAAACTTGTTCGGAAGCATCATCAGTCATATCTAGTTTTTGCGAAAGAAGCGGCTCGAATTCAGCCAAATGACCTTTCATTGCATAAATAAGTGGTAGAGAATAAATCCCTTGTTTCATATCATTTAAAACTGGTTTGCCAAGACCTTCATCGGTACTCGTATAATCAAGCACGTCATCAATAATTTGGAAAGCCATGCCAAGATAATGCCCGATATTATAGCATTTCGCCACAGTTAGGCGAGACGCTTTACTCCCACTTGCGCCAGAATAACAACTAAGCGCAAAAAGTTGAGCTGTTTTGCCAGAAATACGAGTTAAATATTCGCGGACAGTAACGTTCATTTTGTAGCTAGTGCGCATTTGGTCAAGTTCGCCCATTAAGATTTTTTCGATATTTTTACTATTAAATTCGATATTCTCAACAGAAGAAGCATGCGCAGATAAAATTTTGAAACAGATACAGAATAAATAATCGCCAGTATAAACGGCATAATTCCGACCATATTTGGAATGAATCGTCGGAATACCACGGCGTAACGGGGAATCATCAACGACATCATCATGAATCAACGTCGCCATATGAAGCACTTCAAGCGCAGCGGCAATTGAAACAGCGCGTTCTTTATCGAAATCAGGTCCAGCTTGAGCAGAAAGAAGTGCAAAAGCAGGGCGTAATAATTTTCCACCAGCGTGAATCAAATCTTTCACGTTTTGCTCAACGTGTTTATCGCGGATTTGAATGTTTTTTTCAATTGTTTGTAAGACTTCTT
>CM001047.1:2584770-2588089 GCA_000183865.1 Listeria marthii FSL S4-120 | reverse complement strand
TCCTTTTTTAAAAGTTATTTTTGTGCTGCTTGATTTTGTTTAGCATCAGCGAACATCCGCAAAGTTTGGACGTTTTTTAATAAGTAGTTTGCCGCAATCCCAACCGCGATTCCGGAAAGAATACCGATAAAAGATAATACTGGCAAATAAAGCATAACCGACCAAGTACCCGCAATCCAGCTGGCAATAACGAGTTGCCCGACGTTATGTAAAATCCCGCCCGTAACACTCACGCCAATGATGCTCACACGTTTCGGCCCAAGTTGCTGTACGAGCCACATCCCAAGAAAACTCAAGATTGCCCCCGCCGCACTATACATAAAGGTCGAAATTGTTCCACCAAGCAAAGTGGATAATACTAATCGAATGCAGATTATCATAAATGTATCTTTTGCCGATAACGTATAAAGCGAAATACACGTAATAATATTAGCAAGGCCAAGTTTCGCTCCAGGCGCAAATGCAAATGGAAACGGAATCGCCCGTTCAAGTAAACTAATGACAACAGCTTGTGCAGCCAAAAGCGCTATATATACTAATCGTCTGTTTTTTGTCATAGAAACACTTTCCTATCTATTAGAGGATAAGGTCAGGAAGAGATAATCGGATCATCTGAATCGCCTGAACTCCCGTCACTCGCTTTTACTTCAATTACTAACTTATGTGGAAGACAAACGACCGTATCTCCTTGTTTATCAATTGCCCCAGTCCGAACACACACCTGATCGTTACAGTTCGCTTTACTAATTCGGATTTCTTCCCCTGAAACCTCAATCGTGTTAGTATGTCCATCCGGTTGTTTCACATCAAAGCTTTCCGTTCCTTTGTGTCCAGTGAGCGTAACGGTCTTATATTCTTTACTATCAACAGAAATAACCGCAACAAGCTCTTTTTTTCCACTAGCAGGAGCCGGTTCATTCGCTTTTACATATGAAAAAATAGCAATCGGTAAAAAGGAGAGTATACAAAGAGATAAAATAATAATAATATCCCAACGCTTCACCATAGAAAGATACTTCTTCACCGTATTGCCTCCTTTCAAAATGTCATGTACAAATCCTATTTTAAAGGATAATGCCTAAATATAATAGGAAAAAGTTCAAGAAATAACCAAATAATAAAAACGGAAGCACCTCCTATGCCAAAACTGGCTTTTGGATGCACTCCCGAGTTTTTATTTGAAATTTTAACTAGTTAATTTACTTGTCTCTGTAAACGGACCTTGGCTTACCGTACCACCAGTGACCAAGATGTTTTTGGAACCAAGGAACAGCCCAATAATCAAGACCAAATGTGCGTCCAGCGCCATTTAGAAGTGCGATAGAAGCTGGTAACGCCCAGAATTTGTCCCAACCAAGCATAGCGCTTAGTGTAAACATTACTAGGAATCCAGCACTTCCGATACTTACAAGCCAAGTGAATAGACCAACTACCATAGCAAGACCGATTGCAAGTTCAACAAAAGGTACAACTTTTTGCATTACTAGTGCAACGTCAAGGTTTGGCATTAGAAGTTTCATAATCCATTCAAACCAACCAGGCATATGGCTAAGAATTGGAGTAGTTACGTTTGTTGCAGCAGCCCCAGCAGCATCACCGGCAGCTTGACTAGCACCAGATGTAGCAGCAGTTTGTAACCATTCGAATGGCATTTTAGAGCTTGTTGCAGTTAACCAAGAGTCAGAACCGATACCGTTAAATAAAGGTTTTAAGTTTGTAATACTTACTTTATCCCATGTAGTTTCACCGTAGATTTTAGAAAGAGCTTCGTCGATCCAGAACCAACCTAGATATACACGTAAAGGAAGAACCCAAAGTACGTTACCGTAACGAGAAGTCCAACCACGGAAGATATTACGGTGATCTTTAATGTGGAAGAATTCATGCATAACATATTGCCACATGTAGTAACCACTACGGATACCGAAGAAGTAATACAAGTTAACCATATGTTTCATTAAAATAGCGAACCAACCAGAAAGATGCATGTTACCAAGATGAGCAACACCATATTTAGCTCCGATAGAAACCATTACACCATGGTATTTACCTTGGAATGGTTCTTTTTCGCCAGTACCGCTCATTTCAACGATGATGCTTTTCGCTGCAGTTAATGCAGTTTGTTCAGCACCTTCAACGATTTGCGGTGTTGGTTTGCCTTCTTCATCTTCAAAGTAAGCAAGGTCACCAACGACATAAACGTCTTTAAGACCATCTGCTTCCATATATTGGTTTACTTTCAAACGGCCTGCACGAGCAGATTCCATGCCGTAATCTTTTGTATCAGAGTTAGCGCGAACACCAGCAGTCCAAATTAATGTACTTGTTGGAAGCTCTTCGCCAGATTTAAGTACGATGCTTTCAGGTTTAACTTCAACGATAGCAGCGTTTTTCATGATTTCAATACCTTTTTTAACCATGTAACGTTCTGCTTTGTCAGCGTCTCTTCTTTCAAGCATGTTTAGAATTGTTGGAGCAGCTTCTACTACAACTAATTTAATTTCAGATGCGTCAATTTTGTTATCTTTAGCAAGACGATCTTTCCATTCTAAAAGTTCCCCAACCATTTCGATACCAGTAAATCCAGATCCACAAACAACGAATGTTAACATTGCTTTACGTTTTTCAACGTCTTGTTCGCGAGATGCTTTCGTTACAGTTTCTTCAATATGATTGCGTAACTTAACAGAATCTTCCCAAGACCAAAGTGTAAAGCCATTTTCGCCAACACCAGGAGTCCCGAAATCATTAGGTTCGCCGCCCATACCTAATACTAGGTAATCAAACGGATAACTTCCGTGCTCTGTTGTTACAACTTTTTTATCATGATCTACATGTGTCACGTTATCAGTTACAAGATTAACTTTTGTTCTATTAAACAAACGACGTAAATCATATTGAATTGCAGTTGGTTCAACACGACCACCAGCAACCTCATGTAGTTCAGTCATCATTGTATGATACGAATGACGATCGATTAATGTAATATTAACGTCTTTGTCTTTCTTGTATTTCTTAGCTAATTTCTTAGCAGCGTGTACACCTGCATATCCTGCCCCAATTAAAACGATATTCTTTTCAGGCATATGCTTCCTCAACTCCTTGTAAGTTTATTCACAAAAATAAAATGAGTCCAAAATTCCCCACAGTATTATTATAACCTATCATAGTTTAACAGAAACCTCCCACAAATGTCTAGATAGTAAAGAACAATTCTAATCTAAAATTTAAAAATAGGACTTTGTGCAAATGTTACATAATTAAACAGGCATAAAGTCCTTGTTTCATGTAGGTTGTTAGACATTTTTGTTTGCTATTT
>CM001047.1:2584195-2584670 GCA_000183865.1 Listeria marthii FSL S4-120 | reverse complement strand
ATCTGTAAAAACAAAAGGTTGGTTTAAGCCATCTTTTATACATCAATAGTCATTATTTTGAAAATTAGATGAATTATGTCTTTAGAATTACAGTAGACAAAATCGGACGCTGATGGTATCATTTGTATTGTAAAAGTGATATCGCTTTCGCAGACTATCGGTTTGTGTTCACGAAATCACAAACAAAGTTAATCAATAAAACAAAAGGTGGGAGCAAAACATGAAATTGAAAAAAGTAGCAATGGGTATTACCGTAGTAATGGCTTCAAGTTTATTACTAGTAGGTTGCGGTAGCAGTGACGACAGCAGCAAAGACAAGAAGAGCACAGACACAAAACAAACAGAAACAAAGAAAACAGCTAAAACTGATGGTACTATGACTGATGGTACTTACAAATTAGAAGAAAAGAACTTTGACGACAAAGGCTGGAAAGCTTTCATGTCAATCGAAGTTAAAGATGGTAAAATTACTAAA
>CM001047.1:2583706-2584095 GCA_000183865.1 Listeria marthii FSL S4-120 | reverse complement strand
ATCGAAGTTAAAGATGGTAAAATTACTAAAGCTAACTACGATTACAAAAACAAAGACGGTAAATTGAAATCCGAAGATGCAGACTACGAAAAAATGATGAAAGATAAAGTAGGTACTGGTCCTCAAGAATACTTGAAACAATTAAGCGATTCTTTAGTTAAAGGTCAATCCGCTTCATCTGTGCAAGTAGTTTCAGGAGCAACTCATTCTTCTGACGCATTCATCAACTATGCTAACCAATTAATCCAAGCAGCTCAAAAAGCTGATACAACTACAATTTCCATCAACAACCTAGCTAAAATGGAAGATGGAACTTATAAATTAGAAGAACAAAATTACGCACATGGTTACCGTGTAGTATTCAGCATGGACGTTAAAGATGGTAAAAT
>CM001047.1:2582573-2583606 GCA_000183865.1 Listeria marthii FSL S4-120 | reverse complement strand
TTAAAGATGGTAAAATTACTAAATCTGACTACAACTATGTTGACAAAGACGGCAAACTTAAATCAGACGACGCTGACTACGAGAAAAACATGAAAGCTAAATCTGGTACTGGTCCAAAAGAATACATCCCAGCACTTAACAAATCTCTTGTAGAAAAACAAGACGTTGCTGCAGTAGACACAGTTTCTGGTGCTACTAATTCTTCTAACCAATTCAAAATCTATGCAGCTCAACTTCAAAATGCTGCACAAAATGGCAACACTGATACAATTAAAGTTTACAACTTAGTAGAAGCTGAATAATCAGCACAATTAATGCACAAAACGGCTGGCCCTGATTTTCGGGGCTAGCCGATTTTTTTATCGAAAAACAGAGGAATTAAGCCTTTTTACTATAGATTTATTCCTTTTTTTACGCTATAGTTATTCAAGTAAAGATCATGGATTAGAAAGGTGAAAAAGCTCATGAAAAAATGGAAAATAATATTTTCAGTTATCATATTAGCGCTCGTTGTATCAGCGTGCGGAAACTCAAGTAAAGAATCAAAAAGCGAACCAAGCGATTCAAAAAATCTAATGGACCAACCATACTCTAAAACAGACTTCCTGATGGGGACGGTCGTAACACTTAAAATTTATGACAAAGGCAAAGAAGACGTCCTTGATAAAGGCTTCGATCGTATCAAAGACCTAGCTGCCAAAATTACCACGAGCGATTCAGGGAAAACTTCTGAAGTCGACAAAATCAATGAACAAGCAGGTAAAAAGCCAGTCAAAGTATCCGAAGACGTTTACTATTTAATCCAAGAAGGACTTAAATACTCAGAGAACTCTGGCGGTAGCTTCGATATCACTATCGGCCCATTAACTTCTTTGTGGCACATCGGTTTTTCTGATGCACGTAAACCTTCTCAAGCCGAAATCGACGCAGTTTTACCATTAATCAATTATAAAGACGTTACAATGAACGACAAAGATCGAACTGTCTATTTAGAAAAAGAAGGCATGGAGCTTGATTTAGGCGCAATTGCTAA
>CM001047.1:2579712-2582473 GCA_000183865.1 Listeria marthii FSL S4-120 | reverse complement strand
AAACATTAAAAGTATTCAAAGAAAATAAAGTAACAACTTCTATTATAGATTTAGGCGGCAACATTTACGTTCAAGGTAACAACCCGAATGGCAATAAATGGAATGTCGGAATCCAAGACCCATTCTCCCCGCGCGGAAGTGTTATTGGAAAACTTCCTGAATCCGACATGTCCATCGTAACTTCAGGTATTTATGAACGTTACCTAGAAGTTGACGGGAAAACATATCACCACATTTTAGATCCGAAAACAGGGTATCCTTTTGATAATGATATTGCAGGAGTTTCGATTGTATCTAAAAAATCGATTGACGGCGACGGTCTATCAACTGCCACATTCTCCAAAGGTATTAAAGGCGGAATGGATTACATTGAACAATTCAAAGGCGTAGACGCAATTTTCATTAGTAAAGAGAAAAAAGTATACGAAACATCTGGGCTAAAAGGTCAATTCGAATTAACGGACAAAGACTTCCAAATGGATACGTTGAAAAAATAAACTATTACTATAGAAGAAAGTGAGCAGAAACCCATGCGGATTCTGCTCACAATAAATTAGAAAAGGGGTTAAAAAGGGGATATGTCAATACCATCGTTTCTGAAGTTGGTTGAAATCCAAACGAAGATAGCTAGTGTTTTTCCGTTTATGTTAGGCACGCTATTCGTCGTTTATCAATATGATATGTTTAAACCTGTTAATACGCTAATATTTTTCGGGTCAATGTTGATTTTTGATTTAACAACAACCGCGATCAATAACTATATGGATTACCGTAAAGCGACAGATAATCATGATTACGATTACCGCACGACGAGCAATGTCATTGGTCAAGAGCAAATCCCAGTACGCACGGTTATAATTACCATTTTCCTAATGTTCTTCATTGCGACGGGCTTAGGTGTGTGGTTAGTTTTCCGTACGGATTTATTAGTTCTTTTAATTGGCTTTGTATGTTTTTGTATCGGTATTTTATATACGTTCGGCCCCGTGCCACTTTCTCGTATGCCTTTAGGAGAAATTTTTTCTGGAGTGACTATGGGATTTGGAATTTTCTTCTTAGCCGTCTATGTTAATGCGTACGATGCGGGCATTGCGAATTTGCTTTGGCAAGGAGAAATGGTGACGATTCAGTTCAATCTAATAGAAATCATTCGGATAGGTGTGGTATCCTTACCATGTATTTTCACGATAGCGAACATCATGCTCGCGAATAACCTATGCGATTTAGATGAAGATATTAGAAATCACCGTTACACACTTCCGTACTATATAGGTAGAAAAATGGGTGTTCTGTTATTCAACGCTTTATACTATGCATCGTTTTTAGCTGTGATTATTTCGGTTGTGGTCAACTTCCTAAGTCCTATCATGCTACTATCAGTTGTAGCGATTTATCCAGTTTATCGCAACTTGGTTAAATTCAATAAAGAACAAGTGAAATCGAAAACATTTGTCATCGGTATTCGTAATTTCGTATTAATTAACGCGACATTGACGATTCTAATGGCAGTGAGCGTTGTGCTTCAACAATTGACGTGAGATAAGGGGGCTTCTTTGAATGATAGAAAAACTAATATTAGGTCGTTTTGTTCCAGGGGAGTCCTTGATTCATGGTCTGGATGCACGAACAAAATTATTAGCTGGTTTTTATTACATCGGCATTTTATTTTTAGCGAATAACTGGTGGACATATGCATTAATGGTTTTATTTACACTAATGATCGTCCAAATGACCGGCATTAAGCTAAAAGTGTTTATAAAAGGGGTCAAACCGCTAATTTGGCTAATTTTATTTACGGTAGTCATGCAAGTACTATTTGCGAGTGGTGGCACGATTTACTTTGACTGGGGACCATTTACAATCTCCTCATTCGGGCTTCTAAACGGCGTGTTTGTATTTTTACGCTTCGTCTTAATCATTATCATGTCGACAGTTATCACGCTGACAACGACGCCTATGAACCTGACAGATGCAATAGCTTACATCCTTCGTCCTTTTGCTGTGCTTAAAGTCCCTGTGAATGATATTGCGCTAATGATTTCAGTTGCGCTTCGCTTTATTCCGACGCTTATGGGAGAAACGGACAAAATTATGAAAGCGCAGCGAGCTCGTGGTGTGGATTTCGGTGAAGGGAATCTGTTTGAACAAATGAAAGTCGTCGTTCCTATTTTCATTCCACTATTTGTTAGTTCGTTTAATAGAGCGGAAGAATTAGCAGATGCGATGGAGGCAAGAGGCTATCAAGGTGGCGAAGGGCGCACCCGGTTCCGAATTCTGCATTGGCATTTCGGAGACTTAATCGCGGCCTGTGTAATGATACTTTTAACAGTCGGTCTCGTATTATTAAGAACTACTTAAAAACATTCGATTTCAACGGATGTTTTTTCTTTTTGCTAAAAATCACTAAATGGCTCTATACAGCAGTTTCGAAGCAATAGAAAACCGAGAATCTTCTATATAATAGCTCCTATGAAAATAACTTAAAACTTTTTTCGAAAAGCGGTTGATTACTGCCCCCAACCCGTGTATAATAGATAAAGTGCAAATGGACAGGCATTGGTCTGCCCTTTTGACAACGAGCACCCCGGTATTGCCGGGAATGCCCATGTGATGAAGTGAAAGGTTGCTGACACACCCGGCCGCTTTGCCATGGCGGATGTTCAGGTAATTTTCACGGAGAATGTCTACTTTAAAAGTAGGCGAAAAGGAGGGAAAGTAATGGCAAAACAAAAAATTCGTATTCGTTTAAAAGCGTATGATC
>CM001047.1:2578702-2579581 GCA_000183865.1 Listeria marthii FSL S4-120 | reverse complement strand
ATTCGTTTAAAAGCGTATGATCACCGTATTTTGGATCAATCAGCAGAAAAGATTGTAGAAACAGCGAAACGCTCAGGTGCTTCCGTATCTGGTCCGATTCCACTTCCAACAGAGAAGTCAATCTACACAGTCTTACGTGCGGTCCACAAATATAAAGATTCTCGTGAGCAATTCGAAATGCGTACACACAAACGTTTAATCGACATCGTTAATCCAACACCACAAACAGTTGATAGCTTGATGCGTTTAGACTTACCAAGCGGTGTGGACATCGAAATCAAACTATAATAAGAATATATTAAATTAACAGGAGGTGTGACTCATGACCAAAGGAATCTTAGGTAGAAAAGTAGGGATGACACAAGTTTTCACTGAAAACGGCGAACTTATTCCAGTAACAGTAATCGAAGCAGCACAAAACGTGGTACTTCAAAAGAAAACTGTTGAAACTGACGGCTATGAAGCTGTACAAATCGGTTTCGAAGATAAGAGAGCAATTTTGTCAAACAAACCCGAACAAGGTCATGTAGCAAAAGCCAATACTACTCCTAAGCGCTTCATTCGCGAATTCCGCGATGTAAACTTAGACGAGTATGAGATTGGTGCAGAAGTAAAAGTAGACGTATTCGCAGAAGGTGACATCATCGACGCGACAGGCGTATCGAAAGGTAAAGGTTTCCAAGGTGTTATTAAACGCCACGGACAATCACGCGGCCCTATGGCCCACGGTTCCCGTTACCATCGTCGCCCAGGTTCAATGGGTCCAGTAGCACCTAACCGTGTTTTCAAAAATAAACTACTTCCAGGTCGTATGGGTGGAGAACAAATCACTATCCAAAACCTAGAAATCGTTAAAGTAGACGTTGAAAAGAACGTTCT
>CM001047.1:2578129-2578602 GCA_000183865.1 Listeria marthii FSL S4-120 | reverse complement strand
AGAACGTTCTTTTAGTAAAAGGTAACGTTCCAGGCGCTAAAAAAGCATTAGTTCAAATTAAAACTGCTACTAAAGCAAAATAATTCATTTGGAAAGGAGGACTAACGAATGCCAAAATTAAGCTTACTTAAACAAGATGGAACAAACGCTGGCGAAATTACTTTAAACGACACTGTTTTCGGTATCGAACCAAATGAAAAAGTTGTTGTTGACGTGATTTTGAGCCAACGTGCTTCCCTACGTCAAGGGACTCACAAAGTAAAAAATCGTTCAGAAGTACGTGGTGGCGGACGTAAACCATGGCGTCAAAAAGGTACAGGTCGTGCCCGTCAAGGTTCAATCCGTTCCCCACAATGGCGTGGCGGTGGTGTCGTATTCGGCCCAACACCTCGTTCATATGCTTACAAATTACCTAAGAAAGTTCGTCGTTTAGCGATTAAATCGATTCTTTCTTCTAAAGTTAATGAAGAAAA
>CM001047.1:2577167-2577998 GCA_000183865.1 Listeria marthii FSL S4-120 | reverse complement strand
AAGTTAATGAAGAAAAATTAGTTGTACTTGAAGGTTTGACTTTCGATGCACCTAAAACAAAAGAATTTGCGGCTTTTCTTAAAAATATCTCTGTAGATACTAAGGCACTAATCGTAGTTGCTGGTGAAAGTGAAAATGTAGAATTATCTGCACGCAACTTACAAGGCATTACAGTTATTCCAGCTGAAAGTATCTCAGTACTAGAAGTTGCTAAACATGATAAATTAATTATCACTAAAGCAGCTGTCGAAAAAGTAGAGGAGGTGCTCGCATAATGGATGCACGCGACATCATTAAGCGCCCAGTTGTAACTGAAGAATCTACAAGCATTCTCGACGATAAGAAATATACATTTGAAGTAGATACTCGCGCAACTAAAACGCAAGTAAAATACGCAATTGAAGAAATTTTCGACGTAAAAGTTGCTAAAGTAAACGTAATGAATTACAAAGGCAAACTTAAACGTATGGGCCGTTATGCAGGTTACACTAACAAACGTCGTAAAGCGATTGTTACTGTTACAGCTGACAGCAAAGAAATTCAATTCTTTGAAGTATAATTCGACTAACTTTAAATAAATCTAACGAGGAGGGGAAACAATGGCGATCAAAAAGTATAAACCTACCACTAACGGGCGCCGGCACATGACTAGTTCTGATTTCGCTGAGATTACTACAAGTACTCCAGAAAAATCTTTACTACGTCCTCTTAAAAAGAAAGCCGGACGCAATAACCAAGGTAAGTTAACTGTTCGTCATCACGGCGGTGGCCATAAACGCCAATACCGCGTGATTGATTTCAAACGTAACAAAGATGGTATTCCTGGACGCG
>CM001047.1:2576468-2577067 GCA_000183865.1 Listeria marthii FSL S4-120 | reverse complement strand
CAAAGATGGTATTCCTGGACGCGTTGCAACGATCGAGTACGATCCAAACCGTTCCGCTAATATCGCTCTAATCAACTATGCTGATGGAGAAAAACGCTACATCATCGCAGCAAAAGGCCTTGAAGTAGGTCAAACAATTTATTCAGGAGCAGAAGCTGACATTAAAGTTGGTAATGCACTAGAATTAAAAGATATTCCAGTGGGTACTGTTATCCACAATATCGAAATGAAACCTGGTAAAGGTGGACAATTAGTACGTTCTGCTGGAACAAGTGCTCAAGTACTTGGTAAAGAAGGCAAATACGTATTAATCCGCTTAAACTCCGGTGAAGTTCGCATGATCCTTTCTACTTGCCGCGCTACAATCGGTCAAGTTGGTAACGAACAACACGAACTTATCAACATCGGTAAAGCAGGTCGTTCACGTTGGATGGGTAAACGCCCAACTGTTCGTGGATCTGTAATGAACCCGAACGATCACCCACACGGTGGTGGTGAAGGTAAAGCTCCAATCGGCCGTAAATCGCCAATGTCTCCATGGGGTAAACCAACTCTTGGATACAAAACACGTAAGAAAAACAATAACTCCGATAAATTTA
>CM001047.1:2576013-2576368 GCA_000183865.1 Listeria marthii FSL S4-120 | reverse complement strand
CGATAAATTTATCGTACGTCGTCGTAAGAAAAAATAATCGGATCAATAGATTGAATAAAATTGGTAGCAGGATAGCGAGGACATGCGTTCTCAGCTTCCTGACTATGCGAAGGGAGGTTCCGTCATGGGTCGTAGTTTGAAAAAAGGACCTTTTGTTGATGGCCACTTGATGAAGAAAGTGGACGCTGCAGCAGAAAGCGAAAAGAAACAAGTAATTAAAACTTGGTCTCGTCGCTCCACGATTTTCCCAACTTTTGTTGGACTAACAATCGCTGTATATGATGGACGTAAACACGTTCCTGTTTATGTTCAAGAAGATATGGTAGGACACAAACTGGGCGAATTCGCACCAACT
>CM001047.1:2575362-2575882 GCA_000183865.1 Listeria marthii FSL S4-120 | reverse complement strand
CGAATTCGCACCAACTCGTACGTACCGCGGTCATGCGGGCGACGATAAAAAAACTAAACGCTAATTTGAGAGGAGGATATCCTAATGGCAAGTGAAGTTACAAGCGCAAAAGCCGTTGCCAAAACGGTTCGTATTGCTCCTCGCAAAGCTAGAATCGTCATTGATTTAATTCGAGGCAAGCAAGTTGGCGAAGCAATTGCAATCTTGAAGTATACTCCAAGATCGGCTTCCCCAATTATTGAAAAAGTATTAAAATCCGCTATTGCTAACGCAGAGCATAACTATGATTTAGACATTAACAACCTTGTAGTAGAGGAAGCATTTGTTGACGAAGGTCCAACACTTAAACGTTTCCGTCCACGTGCACAAGGTCGTGCAAGTGCAATCAACAAACGTACTAGCCACATTACAGTTGTGGTATCTGAAGTGAAGGAGGGATAATTCGTGGGTCAAAAAGTACATCCAATAGGTATGCGTATCGGTGTCATCCGTGATTGGGACTCCAAATGGTACGCGGAAA
>CM001047.1:2574649-2575262 GCA_000183865.1 Listeria marthii FSL S4-120 | reverse complement strand
GTGATTGGGACTCCAAATGGTACGCGGAAAAAGATTATGCGGACTTCTTACATGAAGATTTACGCATCCGTGATTACGTTGCAAAACGTCTATCTGACGCTTCTGTTTCTCGTGTAGAAATCGAACGTGCAGCTAACCGTGTGAATATCACTATTCATACTGCAAAACCTGGTATGGTTATCGGTAAAGGTGGTTCTGAAGTTGAAGCATTACGCAAAAACTTAAACGAACTTACTCAAAAACGTGTTCATATCAACATCGTAGAAATCAAACGTGCTGACCTAGACGCAAAATTGGTTGCTGAAAATATCGCTCGTCAATTGGAAGGTCGTGTATCTTTCCGTCGTGCGCAAAAACAAGCTATCCAACGTACTATGCGTGCTGGAGCAAAAGGTATCAAAACTCAAGTATCTGGTCGTCTTGGCGGAGCGGATATCGCTCGTGCTGAACACTATAGCGAAGGAACAGTACCTCTTCATACATTGCGTGCCGACATCGACTACGCATGGGAAGAAGCTGACACAACTTATGGTAAACTAGGCGTTAAAGTCTGGATCTACCGCGGTGAAGTCCTTCCTACGAAGAAAAACAATGTGGAAGGAGGAAAATAATA
>CM001047.1:2574435-2574549 GCA_000183865.1 Listeria marthii FSL S4-120 | reverse complement strand
ACACTGGTGTTGGTGACGCTACAGCAAATGCGAAAGTTTTAGACAGTGCAGTTGAGGAGTTAGCTCTTATCACTGGTCAAAAACCTGTAATCACAAAAGCAAAAAATTCTATCG
>CM001047.1:2574228-2574335 GCA_000183865.1 Listeria marthii FSL S4-120 | reverse complement strand
ACAATCGGGCGCGCAAGCAACGCACTTGCCGTTAAAACTTAACTCTGCCGGAGTTATCCCAGTTATCTTTGCAAGTGCATTTATTATTACACCGCAAACAAACTTTC
>CM001047.1:2572244-2574128 GCA_000183865.1 Listeria marthii FSL S4-120 | reverse complement strand
ATGTGGAAGGAGGAAAATAATAATGTTAGTTCCTAAACGTGTAAAATACCGTCGTGAATTCCGCGGAAACATGCGTGGACGCGCGAAAGGCGGAACTGAAGTTGCATTTGGTGAATATGGTCTTCAAGCAGTTGAAGCTTCTTGGATTACAAACCGTCAAATCGAAGCAGCTCGTATCGCAATGACTCGTTACATGAAACGTGGCGGTAAAGTTTGGATTAAAATTTTCCCTCATAAATCTTACACTTCTAAACCAATCGGGGTTCGGATGGGTAAAGGTAAAGGTGCTCCGGAAGGTTGGGTAAGCCCAGTCAAACGTGGCAAAATTATGTTTGAAATCGCAGGTGTTCCTGAAGATGTAGCGCGTGAAGCATTACGTCTAGCAGCACATAAACTGCCGGTCAAAACTAAGATCGTTAAACGTGAAGAAATTGGTGGTGAAGCAAATGAAAGCTAATGATATCCGTGATTTATCCACTACCGAAATCCAAGATCAAGAAAAAGCTTTGAAAGAAGAGCTCTTCAACCTGCGCTTTCAATTAGCTACTGGTCAATTAGAAAACACCGCACGTATTCGTGAGGTTCGTAAAGCAATTGCCCGTATGAAAACAATCGTTCGAGAAAGAGAACTTGCTTAAAAAAGAATCGTAAGGAGGTTTTAATACATGGCTGACCGTAACCAACGCAAAGTTTATACTGGTCGTGTTGTATCCGATAAAATGGATAAAACAATTACCGTGGTTGTTGAAACGTACAAGAAACATGGTTTGTACGGTAAACGCGTGAAGTATTCTAAAAAATTCAAAGCGCATGATGAAAATAACATTGCAAAAGCTGGCGATGTAGTTCGTATTTCCGAAACTCGTCCATTGTCTGCAACTAAACATTTCCGTTTATTAGAAGTTGTAGAAGAAGCAGTAATTATCTAAATCAAAAGTTAAAAATAGATTGTGAAAAGTTGCCGAGTGCAATTTTTCCGACCCGTTATTCTGGAAGGAGGGTGTCCTAATGATTCAACAAGAAAGTCGTATGAAAGTGGCTGATAACTCTGGTGCTCGTGAAGTTTTAACTATTAAAGTACTAGGTGGATCAGGACGCAAAACTGCTAACATTGGCGATGTTGTCGTGTGTACCGTTAAACAAGCAACACCAGGCGGCGTTGTCAAAAAAGGTGAAGTTGTTAAAGCAGTAATCGTTCGTACTAAGAGTGGAGCACGTCGTCAAGACGGTTCTTACATCAAGTTTGATGAAAATGCATGTGTCATTATCCGTGACGATAAAAGTCCTCGTGGAACACGTATTTTTGGACCTGTTGCTCGCGAACTTCGTGAAAACAACTTTATGAAGATCGTTTCTTTAGCTCCAGAAGTTCTTTAAAAAATAAGTTCCAAGAAATCAAGGAGGTGCTATACCAATGCATGTCAAAAAAGGTGATAAAGTAAAAGTTATTACTGGTAAAGATAAAGGCAAATCCGGCAAAGTGCTCGCAGCATTTCCGAAAAAGGATCGCGTACTTATCGAAGGAATCAATATGGTTAAAAAACATACAAAACCTTCCAACGTCAACCCGCAAGGCGGAATCTTGAATGTTGAAGCACCAATCCACGTTTCAAACGTAATGCTACTTGACCCTAAAACAGGCGAACCTACTCGTGTAGGATACGAAGTTAAAGGCGACAAGAAAGTACGCGTAGCAAAAAAATCCGGTGAAGTAATAGATAAATAATAGTCGTAGGAAGGAGGGAATATTACATGAATCGCCTTAAAGATCAATATCTTAAGGAAATTGTTCCTGCTTTAATGAGCAAATTCAATTATGACTCCGTAATGGAGGTTCCAAAAATAGATAAAATCGTAATCAACACTGGTGTTGGTGACGCTACA
>CM001047.1:2569864-2572144 GCA_000183865.1 Listeria marthii FSL S4-120 | reverse complement strand
CTGTAATCACAAAAGCAAAAAATTCTATCGCTGGTTTCCGTCTTCGTGAAGGAATGCCAATCGGTGCTAAAGTAACTTTGCGTGGTGAACGCATGTATGATTTCTTAGATAAATTAGTTACTGTTTCACTTCCACGTGTTCGTGATTTCCGTGGCGTATCGAAAAAAGCTTTCGATGGCCGTGGTAACTATACGTTGGGTGTTAGAGAGCAACTTATTTTCCCTGAAATTGATTACGATCAAGTATCAAAAGTACGCGGTATGGACGTAGTAATCGTTACAACTGCCAAAAGTGATGAAGAATCTCATGAGTTACTAACTCAACTTGGGATGCCATTTCAAAAGTAATCAAAACTAATTTAGTAGGGAGGCGAAAACGTGGCTAAGAAATCCATGATCGCGAAGCAAAAACGTACACCTAAATACGCTGTTCAAGCATATACTCGTTGTGAACGTTGTGGTCGTCCACATTCCGTTATTCGCAAATTTAAATTATGCCGTATTTGTTTCCGTGAACTTGCCTATAAAGGTCAAATTCCCGGCGTGAAAAAAGCAAGCTGGTAAGAAAGAGTTTAAGGAAGGAGGGTATTATACATGGTGATGACAGATCCAATTGCAGATTTTCTAACTCGCATTCGTAATGCAAACATGGTTAAACATGATAAATTAGAACTGCCTGCATCCAAAATCAAAAAAGAAATTGCTGAAATATTGAAGCGTGAAGGTTTTATCCGTGACGTTGAATATATTGAAGATGACAATGCTGGAACAATCCGTGTTTTCTTAAAATATGGAGCGACTGGCGAACGTGTAATCACTGGTTTGAAACGTATCAGTAAACCAGGTTTACGTGTATATGCAAAATCAACTGAGGTGCCTAAAGTACTTAACGGTCTAGGTATCGCAATCGTGTCTACTTCCCAAGGTGTTTTAACCGACAAAGAAGCCCGTGCTAAACAAGTCGGCGGAGAAGTACTAGCATACGTTTGGTAAGAAAAAGTAAACCATAAGGAGGTGCAATAAATGTCCCGTATAGGTAAAAAAACTATTGTGATTCCTGCAGGTGTAACAGTTACACTTAATGGATCAACAGCAACAGTTAAAGGTCCTAAAGGTGAACTTGTAAAAGAGTTCAACCCAGAAATTACTATTAAAATCGAAGGCAACGAAATTAACGTTTCTCGCCCGTCTGATAATAAAAACCACCGTGCACTTCATGGTACAACTCGTGCTATTCTTAATAACATGGTTGTCGGAGTTTCCGAGGGTTATGAAAAGAAATTAGAACTTATCGGTGTTGGTTACCGTGCGCAAAAACAAGGCGACAAGCTTGTTCTTAACGTAGGGTACTCTCATCCAGTAGAGTTTGTTGCTCCTAAAGGCGTAGATATTGAAGTTCCTGCAAACACACAAGTGATTGTTAAAGGATACAACAAAGAACACGTTGGCGAGTTAGCTGCAAACATTCGTGCCGTACGTCCACCAGAGCCGTATAAAGGTAAAGGTATTCGTTACGAAGGCGAACATGTACGCCGTAAAGAAGGTAAAACTGGTAAATAATGCCGCTTAATTAGGCAAATGAGAGAAGAGGTGAGTCGTGTGATTACCAAAATCGACAAAAATAAAGTACGTAAAAAAAGACATGCTCGTGTTCGTTCTAAGATTTCTGGAACTGAAAGTCGTCCACGTTTAAACGTATTCCGTTCAAACAAAAACATTTATGCTCAAGTTATTGATGATGTAAATGGTGTGACACTTGCAAGTGCGTCTAATTTAGATAAAGATTTCGGTTCTGCTGAATCCAAAGTTGATGCAGCAAGCAAAGTTGGCGAACTAGTTGCTAAACGTGCTTCCGAAAAAGGTATTACTTCTGTCACTTTTGACCGTGGAGGATACTTATATCATGGCCGCGTAAAAGCTCTTGCTGAAGCAGCTCGCGAAAATGGACTAGAATTTTAATAAGAAGGAGGGACATATTACATGCCTGAGCAAATTGATGGAAACAAATTAGATTTAGAAGAACGCGTTGTTACAATCAACCGTGTTGCTAAAGTAGTTAAAGGTGGACGTCGTTTCCGTTTCACAGCACTTGTTGTTGTTGGAGACAAAAATGGTCATGTTGGTTTCGGTACTGGTAAAGCACAAGAAGTTCCAGACGCTATCCGTAAAGCTGTTGAGGATGCTAAAAAGAACATGGTGCTTGTACCAACTGTAGACACAACTATTCCACACACTGTAGTCGGACATTTTGGTGGCGGAGAAATTCTTCTTAAACCTGCTA
>CM001047.1:2568105-2569764 GCA_000183865.1 Listeria marthii FSL S4-120 | reverse complement strand
AACTGCTGGTGGTCCCGTTCGTGCGGTCCTAGAACTTGCCGGTGTTGCTGATGTATCTTCCAAATCGCTTGGATCTAATACACCAATTAACATGGTTCGTGCTACAATCGACGGAATTAAACAACTGAAAAACGCTGAAGATGTTGCGAAACTTCGTGGCAAAACAGTAGAAGAATTGTTAGGATAAGGAGGGAATTATCATTATGGCGAAGTTAGAAATTACTCTAAAACGTAGCTTAATCGGACGCCCTCAACCACAACGCAAAACTGTTCAAGCATTAGGTCTTGGTAAAACAAATTCTGTAGTGGTTAAAGAAGATAATCCTGCAATTCGTGGGATGATCACTAAAGTAAGTCATTTAGTGGACGTCAAAGAAGTTTAAGCTTAAAAAATTATGCAATTTGATAGAATTTGTTAAATAGGAGGAGGTGCTTGACATGAAACTACATGAACTTAAGCCTTCAGAAGGTTCTCGTAAAGAACGTAATCGTGTTGGTCGTGGAACAGGCTCTGGTAACGGCAAAACTTCAGGACGTGGTCATAAAGGACAAAAAGCTCGTTCTGGTGGTGGCGTACGTTTAGGTTTTGAAGGTGGACAACTTCCACTTTTCCGTCGTATTCCAAAACGTGGATTCACAAACATCAACCGTAAAGAATTTGCTATCGTGAACTTAGATGTTTTAAACCGCTTTGAAGATGGTACAGAAGTAACGCCAGAACTTTTAGTTGAAACTGGAATTATTCGTAACGAAAAATCCGGAATCAAGATTTTATCTAATGGAAATATCGAGAAAAAACTTACTGTGAAAGCGAACAAATTCTCTGCAGCTGCAAAAGAAGCAATTGAAGCAGCTGGCGGAAAAACTGAGGTGATCTAATGTTTCAAACGTTAGTTAACTTCTTCAAAGTAGCAGACATCCGTAAAAAAATACTATTTACATTAGCAATGCTAGTTATTTTCCGTATTGGTACATTCGTGCCAGTACCGGGAGTTAACGCAGCAGCACTACAATCTAGTATGGATGGCGGTATTTTGGGGTTCTTAAATACATTTAATGGTGGGGCTTTAAAAAACTTCTCAATTTTTGCCATGGGTGTAATGCCTTACATTACATCTTCCATTATTGTTCAGTTACTTCAAATGGACGTTGTTCCTAAATTGACTGAGTGGTCTAAGCAAGGGGAAATGGGTCGTAAAAAACTCAATCAACTTACTAGATACATGACAATCGGACTTGGTTTGGTTGAAGCTTTCGGTATGGCATACGGGTTTAACCGCATGTCAGCAGCTGGCTTAGTCATTGAACCTTCCATAGGTAGATATGCAATTATCGCTGTTGTATTAACTACTGGTACAATGTTCTTAATGTGGTTAGGGGAGCAAATCACTGTTAAAGGTGTTGGTAATGGTGTTTCCATCATTATCTTTGCAGGTATTGTTGCTCGTATTCCTGATGGAGTGCGTCAATTATATGTTTCGCAAATTGAAAACGCCGGTGATCAACTTTTCTTACATGTTTTGACATTGGTTGGTGTGGCGGTTGCGATTTTAGCTATTGTTGTAGCTGTAATCTTCTTCCAACAAGCACTACGTAAAATTCCAATTCAATACTCTAAACGTGTAGCAGGAGCAAAACAATCGGGCGCGCAAGCAACGC
>CM001047.1:2566520-2568005 GCA_000183865.1 Listeria marthii FSL S4-120 | reverse complement strand
GCAAGTGCATTTATTATTACACCGCAAACCATTCTTACTTTCTTTGATCAAAGTAACGATGTGGTAAAAGTATTGAAAGATGTGTTTGATTACACAAAACCAATTGGTATGATTTTATATGTTGCACTAATTGTTGCTTTCACTTATTTCTATGCTTTCATTCAAGTGAACCCTGAGAAAGTTGCAGACAACTTGAAAAAGCAAGGTGGGTATATTCCTAGTAAACGTCCTGGTCGGGAAACACAAGCTTATCTTACATCGGTACTTTACCGATTAACATTTGTTGGTGCAATTTTCCTTTCAGCGGTTGCTATACTTCCAACTATCGGTACTACTGTGTTTAGTTTACCGCAGTCGTTAGCCGTTGGTGGTACAAGCCTACTAATTGTTATCGGGGTAGCATTAGATACTACGAAACAACTCGAAGGACAACTTGTAAAAAGGAACTATCGGGGATTTATCAAATAACACGCAGTTCTTGTTAGGAATTCCTAGCAGGAGCTAGCGCGTAATAAGGGGCGAAACAGTTGAAATTAGTATTAATGGGACTGCCCGGCGCCGGAAAAGGCACACAAGCGGAACAGATTGTTGAGAAATACAACATTCCTCATATTTCCACTGGAGATATGTTCCGAGCAGCTATGAAAAATAACACAGAGTTAGGACGCAAGGCTAAATCCTTTATGGATAATGGCGATCTTGTTCCTGACGAAGTAACAAATGGTATCGTTCGTGAACGTTTAGCCGAAGATGATGCTAAGGATGGCTTCTTGCTTGATGGTTTTCCGCGTACTGTGGAACAAGCAGAAGAGCTTGAAAATATTCTACGTGATTTAGGAACAGAACTTGATGCTGTCATTAACATTGACGTTGAAAAAGATGTTTTAATGAAACGTCTTACTGGTCGCTGGATTTGCCGGACTTGCGGTAAAACTTACCATGAAATTTACAACCCACCGAAAGTTGCTGGGAAATGTGATTTAGATGGTGGAGAACTTTACCAACGTGAGGATGACAAGAAAGAAACCGTTGAAAATCGACTAAATGTAAATATGAAACAGACCAAGCCGCTTCTTGATTTTTACTCCGCAAAGGGGAAACTTCATAGCATAAACGGCGAGCAAGATATTAATGACGTTTTTGTAGATGTGGAAAAAATTCTTGCTTCTTTTTGAGGGGTAAGCTGTGCTGAAATCACTGCCGAAATCAATGCGTGCAAATTAAGTTAGTTTGTAGTATAATGGATAATTGGCAGTGGAATTAAAGGCATCTAAGCAAATCATGATGAACGAGAGAACCGTTTGAAGATCATCCGAATGACGTATATGTTCTACCTTGATCTGTTCCGCCGCAATGCTTTTGCGAGTTACAGTTCTTCTGGTTTTTACGGATTTCACTTTTACAGGTTGTCTGAAAAGCTGGCGAAATGTGTTGCCTTTTAATGAAGTGCATCCATTTTTGCATGTTTTACGTTTTTTTCATGTA
>CM001047.1:2566064-2566420 GCA_000183865.1 Listeria marthii FSL S4-120 | reverse complement strand
TTTTTGCATGTTTTACGTTTTTTTCATGTAAGAGAAATAGTTACACTGAAAGGATTAGGCCTGCATCAGGAACAAATCCAAGAATACAAGAAGGAGGTAGCAAACATATGGCAAAGGAAGATGTTATTGAAGTAGAAGGCGTAGTACAAGAAACTCTACCAAACGCGATGTTCAATGTTGAACTCGAAAATGGTCATAAAGTACTGGCAACTGTTTCTGGTAAAATCCGCATGCATTACATTCGTATTTTACCCGGAGATAAAGTGACAGTAGAGCTTTCTCCATACGACCTGACACGCGGAAGAATTACTTATCGTTTCAAATAATTTGCACTCCGAAATTGAATTTATATACCG
>CM001047.1:2564767-2565964 GCA_000183865.1 Listeria marthii FSL S4-120 | reverse complement strand
TCCGAAATTGAATTTATATACCGGTCTGGTTTATCCAGCTTAGAAATTATCGGTTTATAGAGACATTTTCTCTAATAAACAAGGAGGTATATCTATATGAAAGTAAGACCATCAGTGAAACCTATGTGCGAAAAATGTAAAGTTATTCGTCGTAAAGGTAAAGTAATGGTAATTTGTGAAAATCCAAAACATAAACAAAAACAAGGATAAGAGGAGGTGCTTAAGTAAATGGCACGTATTGCAGGTGTGGACGTTCCACGTGAAAAACGTATTGTTATTTCCCTGACTTACATTTATGGTATCGGTAAACAAACAGCTAAAGAAGTTCTTGCTGAAGCTGGCGTTTCTGAAGATACTCGTACTCGTGATTTAACTGAAGAAGAGCTAGGTAAAATCCGTGAAATCTTAGACCGTATTAAAGTTGAAGGTGACCTTCGTCGTGAAGTAAACTTAAACATTAAACGTCTAATCGAAATCGGTTCTTACCGTGGCATGCGTCACCGTCGTGGACTTCCAGTTCGCGGACAAAATACAAAAAATAATGCCCGTACTCGTAAAGGCCCGTCCAAAACAGTAGCAGGCAAAAAGAAATAATAGTAAAGGAGGTAGTTAGTGAATGGCTCGTAAAACAAATACTCGTAAACGCCGTGTGAAAAAGAATATCGAATCTGGTATTGCACACATTCGTTCTACATTTAATAATACGATCGTAATGATTACTGACACACATGGTAATGCTTTAGCTTGGTCAAGTGCAGGTTCTCTAGGATTTAAAGGTTCTCGTAAATCTACTCCTTTCGCAGCGCAAATGGCAGCTGAGAGTGCAGCTAAATCAGCACAAGAACATGGTTTGAAAACATTAGAAGTAACTGTTAAAGGTCCTGGTTCAGGTCGTGAAGCGGCTATCCGTGCACTACAAGCAGCTGGTCTTGAAGTAACAGCTATTAAAGATGTAACTCCAGTTCCACATAACGGATGTCGTCCTCCAAAACGTCGTCGCGTATAAGTGGTCGTTTTCTTTTGCCAATAGTAGATTTTTACTGTCTTAACTATCAAGGCAGAGAGTTTGACATAAAGACTGATATTCTAGACGTTTTGAAGGAGGGTAAATTTGAATGATCGAAATTGAAAAGCCAAAAATCGAGACGATTGAGATCAGCGATGATGCCAAGTATGGAAAGTTTGTTGTAGAGCCAC
>CM001047.1:2564016-2564667 GCA_000183865.1 Listeria marthii FSL S4-120 | reverse complement strand
TGGAAAGTTTGTTGTAGAGCCACTTGAGCGTGGATATGGTACAACTTTGGGTAACTCCTTACGTCGTATTCTATTATCTTCTCTTCCAGGTGCAGCAGTAACCTCTATCCAAATTGATGGAGCTTTACATGAGTTTTCTGTAATTGAAGGTGTAGTAGAAGATGTAACAACCATGATTTTAAATATCAAAAAACTTGCACTAAAAATCTATTCTGATGAAGAAAAAACATTAGAAATCGATATGCAAGGTCCTGGTGTAGTAACTGCAGCTGACATTAATTATGACAGCGACGTTGAGATTTTAAATCCCGACTTACACATTGCTACATTAAGTGATAATGCTAAATTTCATGTGCGTTTAAATGCGACTCGTGGTCGTGGTTACACACCTGCTGATCAAAATAAACGCGAAAATATGCCAATTGGTGTACTTCCAGTCGATTCAATCTTTTCACCGGTTATCCGTGTGAACTATCAAGTGGAAAATACACGTGTTGGACAATCAACTAATTATGATAAGCTTACGTTTGATGTGTTGACTGACGGAAGTATCAGCCCAGAAGAAGCAGTTTCACTTGGAGCTAAAATTCTTTCTGAGCACTTGAGTATCTTCGTTAACTTAACAGATGAAGCACAAAAAGCTGAAATTAT
>CM001047.1:2562940-2563916 GCA_000183865.1 Listeria marthii FSL S4-120 | reverse complement strand
AGATGAAGCACAAAAAGCTGAAATTATGATTGAAAAAGAAGAAAGCCATAAAGAGAAAGTGCTTGAAATGACTATTGAAGAATTAGACTTGTCTGTTCGTTCATATAATTGTTTAAAACGCGCTGGAATCAATACAGTACAGGAACTTGCTGACAAATCCGAAGACGATATGATGAAAGTCCGTAACTTGGGCCGTAAATCGCTTGAGGAAGTTAAAGTAAAACTGGCTGACCTTGGCTTATCTCTAAGAAACGAAAACTGATAAAGGAGGCAATTCCATGGGTTACAGAAAATTAGGTCGTACAAGCTCACAACGTAAAGCGTTACTACGTGATCTTGCAACGGATTTAATCGTATTTGAACGTATTGAAACAACAGAAGCTCGCGCTAAAGAGATTCGTAAAGTTGTTGAAAAACTAATCACTTCTGGGAAAAAAGGAGACTTGCACGCTCGTCGTCAAGCAGCTGCTTTCATCCGTCATGAAGTTGTAGAAGTAGTACAAGTAGATGCTAAAGGTAAAGATGGTTCTACTGTGAAGAAAAACCGTCCTGTATACGCTCTACAAAAACTATTTGATGATGTTGCTCCACGTTACGCGGAACGTCAAGGTGGTTACACTCGTATCTTGAAAAAAGGTCCACGTCGCGGTGACGGCGCACCAATGGTTATTATTGAATTAGTTTAATAATAAAACGTTTAAAGCAAGTGGAGTGTCATGATATGGGGACTTCGTGTTTCCTTGTCTAGCTCTGTGTTTCCTAGTCTATTTAATCGTAGACTAGGAGGCAGGCTTTTTTTGTTTGACCTGTTATCTTCGGATAGCAGGTCTTTTTCTTGCCTTTATACGGGAAACCATCTATAGTAAACCCCAAAGATAAGAGGAGGCCGAAGAATGCGCTCGTTAACTAACTCGCAAATTGCTCAAAACCGATTACATAATTCCGGACTACTACAAACTAAATTCCCGACCGCAGA
>CM001047.1:2555792-2562840 GCA_000183865.1 Listeria marthii FSL S4-120 | reverse complement strand
CAAATGACTTACGATAAAAATGAGCTAATCAAAATCTGGGGACAAAGAATGACTGTCCATATGTATACGCCAGATGATTGGTTTTATGTCCATGATGTCTACGCTAGTAAAAACAATTGGCTAAGGAAGCATACAGAGTCGTTAGGACACGATTTGGACGATCTTTTGGCGAAGATGGAAGAATTACTCTTACGTGAGGATAAAGTTCCTAAAGAGGCTTTTGCGGCGTTATTTGGCGATCAAGCAAAAGAGTTAATGACTTGGGGTGGCGTCTTTATTCAAGGTTCGCTGGAGGGCAAGTTATTTTGTGTACCCGAGGCTCCTAAAACGAGATTTTATAGTCATCGGACACGCATTGATTCGCAGTCATTTGAGGATTGGCTGAATATCGAGCGAAATAAAACAGGTCTGGAAACAATGATTGATCGTTATTTTAGCGCTTACGGTCCAGCGACGATACAAGATTTCAAACATTGGAGTGGTTTGCTTAATAGTGACTATATGGCAATCCTCGAAAAACGACTTGAAAACTATTTTTGCTATATTGGTGAAGATGGAAAGACATATTACAGCAAAATAGAAACACACGAAGAGCTGGAAATGGATACACCTTTACTGCTAGGGAAATTTGATCCGCTTTTTGTTAGTTATGCGAAAAAGAACTGGCTGGCAAGCGAAAAGGAAACGAGCTTGATTTGGCGTATTGCTGGACAGATTGAAGCTGTTCTAATAATAAATGGGCAATTTATCGGAACATGGAGATATAAAGTAACTGGCAACAAAATTGTCTTTCTTTTTTATCTGAGTAAAAAGCTAACTAAAAAAAGCCAAAAAACAGTTGAAATAAAAGCTATAAAACTAGCGGAATTTCTCCATAAAGACTATCAAGGAAGTATTTTTGAACAAATATAAAAGAAACCCCAAAATAATGGGGTTTCTTTTTTTATAAAAACGGCATTTCTGGAAAGTAATCTAAAGGTAACTTGATGCTTGTGGTGATATTTGGCTTGCATAATTTGCAGACTTGGAAATCGGCTTGAAGAGAAATTAAGAACATGGCATCTTCGGTTGTCATTAAGTCTGATTCTGTAAGTAGAGTTATCATATTATGCATCGTTTTTTGCGTAGCTTTTTCAATTGTAAGATCTGAAGCTAAGCAAATTAAATGGTGATTATGAATAATTGTTGGTGTTGGCGCAGTGCGGTTTTTAAGGATTTGTAATCGTAAAGTGACTTCTGCTGGCGCCTCGGCACTAGTTGCTGTCGTTTTTCCAAAGCCAGTTGTCGCGCGAACGTTGCCAACATGGAGTGAAGCGCCGAATTTATCGACGGGCAAAAAGATTGTTGCGCCCTCGGTTATTTCAGAAGAATCAAGTATGCCACCATTTTTAGTAGGCGATTTAGTTGTGATTAGTGCTTCTGTTTTTAATAAACCGATTGTTTTCTTTATTGGAATTTGAATCTCATCTGAATAAACAATGTGGTTATTTTCCACTGGGTAGCGTCGTGTACAATTACTTGTTAATAAATCGTCCGTTATACCAATATTTGGCCCATTTAGCAAAAAGACCTCTGTCCCTAGGAGTTCAATTTTTTCAATCGTTATAGCTAATAAATCCCCTGGCCGAGCTTCTTCAATATAGATTGGTCCGGTAGTTGGTGAAAATTGCTTCCAATCTAGTTCCCCGTAGTGAAGTTGCTCGTTGTGAATTTGGCCGTTGAAGTAGTCTTTTGTTTTTATTTTTACTACAGAGCCATCTTTCACTGTAATCACAGGTTCCGTTGATTTCTCCATCTCGAAAATCGAACGTTCTGAGGTTACAAAGTTTTTCATTTCATCCCTTCTCTCTATGCAGTTTGTGCTGACGGGTGAATTATAGCAAAAGGAGAAGCTGGAAGTAAATGGATATTCTGTGAACAAAAATGGGTGAAAATCAGTGAAAAAGCTCTGTTTACTCCATTTTTTCCACAGTTACATTAGGAAGTGTTTGGATAAAGTGAAATAGTTCATATTCATCATTCTTATTCTTTGTTTTTACAACAATATTTACACGGATAAAAAGACTTTCGCCGATGAGTTCTTTCTCGCTAGAATACGAAACGATTTGTTGTTTGTTTTGCTGAATCTGATCCGTGACTTTCACGAGGTTTTCTTGTTTGTCGGTGGAATAGATTATCGCGGTTGTATGGAAGGCGAATGATTTGAAGATGATACTGAGAAATTCTAAGCCAATCAGCGTCAATAAAGTTGCAGCGATACCAACCCAATACATGCCAGCGCCAATCGCAAGTCCGATACCAGCTGTAGCCCAAAGTCCAGCAGCTGTCGTTAGCCCGCGTACAAATTTCTTTTGAATAATAATCGTACCAGCGCCAATAAAGCCGATACCACTTACCACTTGGGCTGCGACACGACTAGGGTCAAACGATACATTTTGCATGGTGGCAATTTCGGAAAAACCGTACTGAGAGACAATCATAATTAGCGCACTACCAAGAGAAACGAGAAAATGTGTCCTGAATCCAGCTTCTTTCGCCCTAATTTCTCGATCGAGTCCAATAACCGCTCCAAGGAGACCCGCAACAACAAGTCGTAAAATAAAATCTGCTAACATAGTTATCACATCCTTAACGTTAATATATTCCCTTTCGCATTAAAGCAAAACAATCAAAAAGGAAATTTTGCGCCGGATGGATGTTTATACTATAATAAACAATGAATGGTCAAAAAGTGAGGTGTTAAGCGTGGCAGAAAGTTTTGTAAGATTAGAGCACGTTTTTTATAAATATGAGGATACGGAAAAATATGCAGTGAAAGATGTATCGATTTCTGCTCAAAAAGGGGAATGGGTCGCGCTAGTTGGTCACAATGGTTCAGGAAAATCAACTATTGCAAAATTGCTAAACGGCTTACTTTTTCCGGAAGATGGCTTAATTAAAATCGGGCATTTTGTTTTGTCTGAAAAAAATATATGGGAAATTAGACGACAAGTTGGGATGGTTTTTCAAAATCCAGATAACCAATTTGTTGGAGCTACTGTGCAAGATGACGTTGCATTCGGGCTTGAAAATCACGGTGTTCCGCATGATACGATGGTGGAACGAGTGGAGTCGGCTTTGAATGAAGTTGGTATGCAAAGCTACGCGCTACATGAACCGGCGAGACTTTCTGGAGGGCAAAAGCAACGTGTCGCGATTGCAGGCGTTTTGGCGTTACAGCCGGATGTGATTATTTTGGATGAGGCGACTTCGATGCTTGACCCAAGAGGACGCGCTGAAGTAATGGAAACGATTCGAATTATGCGCGAACAGGAAGATATTACGGTGATTTCGATTACGCATGATTTGGATGAAGTCCTTTTTGCGGATCGGGTAATTGTGATGAATAAAGGTGAGATTCATAGTGAAGGTACGCCGAAAGAAATTTTCCAGCAAGCAGACGCAATGCGAGAAATTGGCCTAGGGGTTCCATTTATTATTGAATTACAAGAAAAATTAGTTGCAGGCGGCTTTGAAACTGGAAGCACCGTGCTATCGGAAGGAGCATTACTAGATCAATTATGGAAATTAAACTCGAACAACTAGGTTATTGTTATCAGAAAAATAGCCCTTTTGAAAAGCGAGCATTACTTGATGTAAATGTTTCTTTTGATTCTGGTAGCTATTCTGCAATTATTGGTCATACTGGCTCTGGGAAATCGACTTTGCTGCAACACCTGAATGCTCTTTTAATGCCGACAGAAGGTAAAATCACGGTTGGCGATCGCGAAATCGTTGCTGGAGTGAAGCAAAAGAAACTGCGCGATTTACGTAAAAAAGTCGGGATTGTTTTCCAATTTCCAGAAGCACAACTTTTTGAAGAAACGGTCGAGAAGGATATTTGCTTTGGGCCGATGAATTTTGGCGTTTCCGAGGAAGATGCGAAACTTCGGGCTAGAAAAGTGATTTATGAAGTAGGGCTAACAGAAGAAATTTTGTCGCGTTCGCCGTTTGAACTTTCTGGTGGGCAAATGCGCCGAGTAGCGATTGCTGGGGTTTTGGCGATGGATCCGGAAGTGCTTGTTCTAGATGAGCCGACAGCGGGGCTAGACCCTCATGGCCGCGAGGAAATCATGGAAATGTTCTATAACCTTCATAAAGAAAAAGGGCTTACGACAGTCCTTGTAACACATAGTATGGAAGATGCTGCGCGCTACGCTGAAAAAATTGTCTTAATGAAAGCTGGGACAGTTCTGCAAATTGGCACGCCGCGTGAAATTTTCGCGAAGCCAGGTGAACTGGTTGATCTTGGTTTATCTGTGCCGGATGTGGTGCGATTCCAAGGGTTTTTTGAGCGCAAGTTTGATGTGAAATTAACAAAGACATGTTTAACTATTGACGAATTAACAACTGAAATGGCGCCTTACTTAGCGAAGGGCGGGGCATAATTATGATGGATAAAATGATTCTCGGACGTTATATTCCGGGAAACTCTTGGCTACATCGAATTGACCCACGCGCAAAAATCACCGCTGTTATGGCGTTTATCGCGATTGTCTTTTTGGCGAATAATTGGCTAACGTACGCGCTGATGTTTGCTTATGTTTTGTATTTAGTCCTAACTTCGAAAGTGCCATTTTTATTTTTTATTAAAGGGTTACAGCCGATTTTCTGGCTTATTTTAATTACGCTATTACTGCAAGTCTTTTTTACAAAAGGCGGGACGGTTTTAGTTGATTTAGGACTTTTACAAATAACAACGCTCGGGCTGGCAAATGGGGCGATGATGTTCTGTCGTTTCGTTCTTATTATTTTTATGACGACGCTTTTAACATTAACGACAAGCCCGATTGAACTAACAGACGGACTGGAGAAAATTTTAGCGCCGTTTCGATTAGTGCATTTACCAGTACATGAACTTGCTTTAATGCTTAGTATTTCGCTCCGATTTATCCCAACATTGATGGATGAAACGGAGAAAATTTTAAAAGCACAAAAAGCTCGTGGGGTTGAATTTACGAGTGGGAAATGGAGTGACCGGATTAAAGCGATTATTCCGCTACTCGTGCCACTTTTTATTAGTGCGTTTAAGCGTGCGGAAGATTTGGCGATTGCGATGGAAGCTCGTGGTTATCGCGGTGGTAAAGGAAGAACGAGATTTCGTTTACTGCGTTGGCGATTTGCCGATACGTTGCTACTGATTTCGTTGGTAGTGTTAAGTGGATTATTATTTTGGTTGCGGAGTTGAAATGAATGACAAGATATAAAGCGATAATTTCTTATGATGGCAGCGGGTTTTACGGTTATCAAGTGCAGCCGAATACGCGGACGGTCCAAGCGGAAATTGAAAAAGCGCTGAAAAAAATGCACAAAGGCAAAAGCGTTCGGATTACAGCTTCAGGCAGAACCGATACCGGCGTTCACGCAAAAGGTCAAGTAATTCATTTTGATTCTGAACTGGATATTACAGCGGAAAAATTTCAGAAAGCGTTGCAAGTCATGACGCCGTTTGATATTAGTTTTTTAAGGGTGGAAGAAGTAGCAGACGATTTCCACGCTAGATTTGGCACTGTTGGAAAAGAATATCGTTATGTTGTAAAACGGACGAAGGTTTTTGATCCTTTTAGTCGGAACTTTGCGCTTCATTATCCTTATGAGCTTAATCTTGCAAAAATGAAATTAGCGAGTGAACGTTTAATTGGCGAGCATGATTTCACTAGTTTCTGTTCAGCGAGGACGGAGCGGGATTCCAAAGTACGGACGCTTTATAGCATTGATTTTTATGAGGAAGATGACGAGACGTTAGTGATTGCTTTTCAAGGAAATGGTTTCTTGTACAATATGGTGCGAATTTTGACGGGAACTTTGCTTGATGCGGGTCAAGGTCGGATTTCTCCGGAAGAGATAACCGAAGCTTTATTAGCACGTGATCGTCAAAAATTAATTAGTAAAACTGCGCCACCACAAGGATTGTATTTATGGCGAGTTGACTACGAATAAAATTTGGATGTTTTTTTAGATAACGCATTGACTTTTCGCGCTAAAAACTGTATTATGGACTATGGTATTGTTTGCCCCACAATGAGCCCCGGAAGGTTGTTGTGTTTAAACAATAAAAATATAGAATAGCATTTCGGGAATTAGGAACAGTTTTCGGGAGCTAATTTGTTTCAATTTATTTAGGAGGGTAATTCATGCGTACAACTTATATGGCGAAACCCGGCGAAGTAGAACGTAAATGGTACGTTATCGACGCTACTGGTGTTTCTTTAGGACGTTTATCCAGTGAAGTTGCTTCAATTCTTCGCGGAAAAAACAAACCACAATTTACTCCACATATCGACACTGGAGACTTTGTAATCATCATCAACGCTGGTAAGATTGGTCTTACTGGTAAAAAAGCTACTGACAAAATTTACTACCGTCACTCTCAATATCCAGGCGGTTTGAAATCTCGTACTGCAGGCGAAATGCGTACGAACAATCCTGAGAGATTATTAGAACTATCTATCAAAGGTATGCTTCCAAAAAATTCTCTTGGACGTCAATTATTCAAAAAATTACACGTATACGGTGGATCTGAGCACGAACATGCAGCTCAACAACCAGAAGTATACGAATTACGCGGTTAATTAATAAAGGAGGAATACTAAGTGGCTCAAGTACAATATTACGGAACTGGTCGTCGTAAAAGCTCTGTAGCTCGCGTACGTTTAGTACCCGGCGACGGCAAAATCGTTATTAACAATAGAGACTGGGAAGATTACATCCCATTTGCAGCTCTTCGTGAAGTTATCAAACAACCTTTAGTAGCTACAGAAACTTTAGGTAACTATGATGTACTAGTAAACGTTCGCGGTGGTGGTTACACTGGTCAAGCCGGTGCTATCCGTCATGGTGTAGCTCGTGCACTATTACAAGTGGCTCCTGAGTACCGCCCAGCACTTAAATCCGCTGGTCTACTTACTCGTGATTCACGTATGAAAGAACGTAAAAAACCAGGACTTAAAGGCGCGCGTCGTGCACCTCAGTTCTCAAAACGTTAATATGTCGTTTCAGAGCACCAGCT
>CM001047.1:2552189-2555692 GCA_000183865.1 Listeria marthii FSL S4-120 | reverse complement strand
ATGTCGTTTCAGAGCACCAGGTGCTTTTTTGTTTAGCTGAGTTGTATAGAAAACGACTCAATGAAACTTACTTCTCATTGAGTCGCTATCTATTTATCGAATTAAAAAGCTCCTAAGAACTTTTTTGTAATAGTACTTTTTCAATTAATAGTTGTAAATCTTGAAGTTTTGATTTTTTCTAGTCACATTGCTTGTGTAACATAAACTGCAATAACATAACCTTCATCGTTTAACATATAGTCTACGGTATATGTTTTATTTATAGATGGGGATTCATAAACAAAGGATTCATCAGAAACAGTTTGTATAAGAGTGGCATCGGATTCCATATAACCTCTTGCTAATTCTGTTAAATGATTTTTATCTAAATCTTTTCGAATTGTACTTTCGTCGCCTAATTGTATAAGCACTTGGAAAATTTCATCGTTTTCTACTGTGGAATAGAGTACATCAAGTTCTTCATCTTTATAAAATGCATCTCCCTCTTTTGTTAAAGTATCTTTACTGGCTAAAGTACCATATACGGTATCATCGGAAGGAGTGTTTTCGTTAGTCGTTGCAGCTTTTGCAGCGGCAGCTTCTTCTTGTTTTGCTTTTTCCTCCGCTTCTTTACGTTCCTTTTCAGTTTTCTTGGCCTCCTCGTTTTGTATTGCCTCTTGTTTAGCCATGTTGTCGTTATATGCTTTTGAATTGTTATTAATAATTACACTATATTCCTCGTCTTCATAGTTTTTTCTAACGGCTATAAGTTTTGCATAGACTCTTGCTTCAGAATCGCTATTTATAATTTTGGTAAAAGTAAATCTCCCATCACTATCTTGTTTAACTGTTGTGCCATCAATGGATAATTTGGCTTTAGGATCCACTGTTCCTTCTATAAGTGCTTTCCCATTTTCATCGGTCGTTACAGTAGTTTGGTCGATAGTTAGTTCAATTTTTTTCTTTTCTTTCTCCCCGCTTTCTTCATTGTCTTCAGAACTCCCACATGCTACTGTCAAAAAACTGAAAAGCATTAAAATACTTACCAACAATAAACCTCTTTTTTTCATCTTTTCCGGCTCCTTTTGTGATTAGATATAAATATACCGAACGGTCATTATAACATGATTAACCTTGCTTTTTTTAAAATGTGCCATATATGATACTTTATTAACTAAGTTAGTTTTCTATTTAACGATTAATCAGTTTGGAAATTTCGGTATGACCTTAGTTATTCAATACATCTTATGCTATGATTTAAGTGTCAATATTTATTGGATTAAAACAACAGAGATAAAAAGGAGCCTCCCACCATGAAAAAGACCTCAATCATTTTTATTTTTTGCGCACTCCTCCTAACAGCTTGCTCAACCACCCAAAAACAAACACAAACCACCGAAGCAACAGGCACGATAGAACAAGTAGAAACAGGATCAATTTTAATCAAAAACTTCAAAGAAAAAAACGATGAAACGAACCCTGAATCCAGCGTACGTTTCCAAATCACAGACAAATACTACGACGAAGCAGGAAACAAAATCAAACTAACCGAACTAAACAAAAATGACAACGTAAAAATCATTTTAACAAAAAGCTTCCGAATCCAAGAAACTTTTCCAGCCCAAATAGACCCAAAATACGTCCAAAAAATCATCGTACTAAACAAATAAAACTCTCTCACCCGCAGAGAGTTTTTTCTTTCCTCAAAAAATAAAACTAAAACCCTTGCCTTAGTGTGAACTCCAAGGTTTATAATTCTATATGTAAAGAACGAAACGAGGTGATGGACGATGAATATCAAACAAGCGGCCGATATGTTTGGACTTACGGTAGATACGCTGCGGTACTATGAGCGGGTTGGTGTTATTCCGCCAGTCCACCGGAACGAAAGTGGTTATCGGGACTATAAAACGAGTGATTTGAACTGGGTTTATCTCGTGAAGAATTTGCGGAATGCGGGATTATCGGTCGAATCTTTAATTGAGTTTGCCACACTTGCCCAACTAAGAGAAACGCAAAATGTCGAAGCGGCGCAGAAACAAGTTTTGATTGACCAACTAAAAGAATTAGACGAAAAATTAGCCGAGATGAAGCAGGTCAGAGATTTACTTGTTTACAAAATTGATACTTACGACAGCCACATTGCCCAGTTTAAAACAGGCGAATTGACAGCGGATAATGTAGAAAAATTATGGGAACGGGACAAATTTTAAATCTAATAGGAGGAATTTTAGATGAAAACAGTGAGATTAAATAATGGTGTAGAAGTACCTATTCTTGGTTTTGGGACTTATCAAATTACTGATGCTGCCGAAGCGGAACAAGCGGTCAAAGATGCGATTGCTGCTGGATATCGTCATATCGATACCGCGCAAAGCTATATGAATGAGGAAGCGGTAGGGCGCGGGATTGCAGCGTCTGGCGTGGATCGAAAAGAACTATTTATTACAACGAAAATCTGGGTAGAAAATGTTAGTTATAAAGGTGTCATGGGCTCATTTGACCGGTCGTTAAAACGGTTAGGCGTGGATTATATCGATTTGTTGCTAATACATCAACCTTTTAACGATGTTTACGGCGCATGGATGGCGATGGAAGAATTACAGGCAGACGGTAAAATTAGGGCGATTGGCGTATCGAATTTCAGCGTAGATCGTGTGGTTGACCTAGCTGCCTTCAATGATGTAACGCCGCAAGTCAACCAAATTGAAGTCAATCCATTCCAGCAACAAACCGGAAATCTCGAGGTTTTGCGAAAAGAAGGTGTTGCAGTAGAAGCATGGGCGCCATTCGCGGAAGGTAAAAACGATATCTTTAATAATCCGGTATTAACAAAAATTGGTGAAAAATACGGAAAATCTGCCGCTCAAGTGATTTTACGTTGGTTAGTAGAACAAGATATAATCGTCCTAGCGAAATCTGTAAAACCAGAGAGGATGGCTCAAAATTTGGCTATATTTGATTTCGAGTTAACTGGGGAAGATAAAGATGAAATAGCGAGCTTGAACCAAGGTGAAAGTCAATTCTTCTCGCATGCCGATCCGGAAATGGTGAAATGGATGGCGAGTCGCAAACTAAATGTATAAATAAAAACGAGGTCTGCGTGTATGCAGAGCCTCGTTTTTTAAATTATCTGTTGATGTCAATAGCTTTAATCCAACCTAATGAACTGTGGCTGTCTTTAATATGCAACCAATCTTCGCCGAGAATAGTGGCCGTTTGATCAACTACTAAAAGCTTCCCATAGTAGAAACCAACTGCTTTTGATTTAGTGCTCTTTGATTCTACTGGTTTGTTATAAAGTGTTGCTGTTGGATCTTGTACATAAACGACTTGTGTTGCTGGTTTTTCTTCAGCGGGAGTATAAAAGATATTTAAATCTTTCTCACTAACCCAGCCAACAACTTGCCCATCTAATTTGAACTGGTACCAAAGAATGTTTCCTACTTTAGCGCGAGTTACAAGTTCTAATTTTTCATCGCCATAATCAGCAAGTGGTGCTAATTTTTCTGCATTTTTTGTAT
>CM001047.1:2551996-2552089 GCA_000183865.1 Listeria marthii FSL S4-120 | reverse complement strand
CGATATCTTTATTGTTTTCGCGAATGAAGTACCACTGGCCTTTTTCCGTTTTAGCTTCCCAAGAAATTTCTAGGTTGCGTCCAGTATAATTTT
>CM001047.1:2551092-2551896 GCA_000183865.1 Listeria marthii FSL S4-120 | reverse complement strand
GGCTGTTTTCGGTAATTAAAGCAGTGTGATCTTCTATCGATTCTTTCCAACTCGGGTAAACGCGGAAGTTAGCAGTTGTTGAGCCAGATGCTTCCATAGTCCCCATTGAAACTGAATTTCCATTATAAGTTCCTTTAATACCAAACAAGTTGTTGGAGTTCTGGCTTAAACCACTTTCACCCCAATTAGATTCTAAAATAGCTTGCGCAAGCGTTACACTCGTAAGCAATTTACCATCGCGATATCCATCCTGAGCCGCTGGTAAAATCTCATCAATAAACGTTTGTTGTGAAGTAGTTAAATTAGCTTGAGCAGTTTGACTACCTCCTGTTTCTGCACCAGCATTTATAGAAACGACTAAAAATGCCACTATCAGCAGAATAATCCCTGGTTTTATAAACTTTCTGTTCAAATTTCAATGCACTCCTTTATATATATCTGCCATTATAGTATCAATAAATAAGTTGTAAAAACTATTACATTTCTATGACGAAAAACATACAATATGCTAAACCTGCTGGGGCGCAACAGATAAACGATGAAATATCAAATATGTAAATTTTGTGAAAATCTCTTCAAATTGTTTTTATAAAGAAGAAACAAGCAATATGTGAAAAAATAAAACAGCCATGCTATAATAAAAAGTATGTCAGCGCATTCATTTTTGGAGGTTTTTATATATGTTAAACGAACAACAAATTACTAGATTGCTATACCGATTACAAGATCCTGTTTTAGAAGCCAGCTTAGAGGAAACAGAAGGTATTTTAGAAGTACAGGTACTTGAAGAAACAGCAAACATCA
>CM001047.1:2550253-2550992 GCA_000183865.1 Listeria marthii FSL S4-120 | reverse complement strand
GCGAGTGGTAAAGGCGGTGTTGGAAAATCAACTGTTTCCGCTAATCTTGCCGTTGCCCTAGCTAAACAAGGAAAAAAAGTAGGCTTGCTAGACGCAGATATATATGGCTTTAGTATCCCTGTATTATTAGGAACAACAGAATCCCCTCGCAAAGAAAACGGCCAAATTATCCCAGTCGAAACACAAGGCATACAAATGATTTCCATGGATTTTTTTGTGGAACCAGGAGAACCAGTTATTTGGCGCGGCCCAATGCTAGGCAAAATGATCAAAATGTTTTTAGAAGAAGTAAGATGGGGGAAACTAGACTATTTACTTATCGATTTGCCACCTGGAACAGGAGATGTTGCGCTAGATATCCACACCCTTATCCCGAAATGCAATGAACTTATTGTCACAACACCACATTATGCAGCTGCATCAGTTGCATCGCGAGCGGGATACATGGCAGCAAAAAATAACCATAAAATCATCGGAGTAATCGAAAATATGTCTTACCTTACTTTGGAAGATGGACAAGTATTAAAAGTATTTGGACAAGGTGGCGGAGAAAAAGTAGCTGCAGACTTAGAAACACAACTTTTAATTCAAATGCCAATAGAACAACCAGAACCAAATGAAAATGGCTATGTATCAGCTCTTTTCGACACTTCAAGCACTTCAGGAAAAGCATATAAAACCCTAGCAGAGAAAATAATTCCATATTTATCATAAAAACTTTATAAAAAGTATTGACGAA
>CM001047.1:2549683-2550153 GCA_000183865.1 Listeria marthii FSL S4-120 | reverse complement strand
AGTTGGTAGAGCACTTCCATGGTAAGGAAGGGGTCGTCGGTTCAAATCCGACAAGTGGCTTAATATAATAGTTTATACTTTGGATGTTTCGCTAGTATGCGAAGCTTTTTTTATTTGCCTAAAAAACAGAAAACACCTTATCCAACACCTTATTTGCTAGATTTATCAAAATTTAGGAATGTTTATGCTCATAAAGAATAATTATACGGTTTTATTCAATTTGTTTTTAGAGTAAATGTTAAGTAATTCAATAAAATATTAGTTTGTGCTTGATTTAATATAGTTAAAATGGAAAGAATATGTACTTTTTGCCACAGATTAAAAGTAGTTTGTATAAAAGGATGAATAATAGTCTGATTTTTGTAGGATTTAGTAATGGAGTTATGATATTACTTATTTAGCGCAAAAACAAGCCTAAATAACTTCTGTTTTGGGTTGTTAATGATAAGAATCGGACATTTCATTACATT
>CM001047.1:2544267-2549583 GCA_000183865.1 Listeria marthii FSL S4-120 | reverse complement strand
GATGGTATCTTTAATAAAGGATGATTTAAGAGAGGAATTGGAAATGGAGAAAAAAATTGTAGTTGTTGTGGTATTAGTTAGTATAGGTGTATTGATGGGTTGTTCTAATGATGAAAATGCTGAGGAAAAGCCAATAGAAGCAAAAGGGATTGAGAAAGTTGAAATGAAAAATCGGGTAGTTTCTTATCGTGGGAAGTATCTTGAATTGGCTGGAAATATGGAGGAGCTAGAAGAAAGTTCTCCGATTATTGTTACTGTAACGAAAGGACCTGAGGATAAATCGATAACGAAGGAATCTAAGGACAGTGATATTCCGACAGAATTTTATACTATGAGTGAAGTGAAAGTGAATAGTATTGAAAAAGATGAGACAGGGATATTGAAAGAAAATAATCTTATTAAGATATTAGAAGACAGCGTGGAAAATGTAAGTGTTGATGGAGAAAAGTATGACTTAACTATTGATGGTTATAAAAATATGAAGGAGGGAGAAGAATATACTCTTTTTATAAGGAAAAGTACGTCGGGTGACAATTATGTATTAACCAATGCTGTATTGAGTAAGTATCCTGTTGAAAAAGTGAGTGATCGTGATTTGTTTCTTGAAGGGGATGAGAACATGGGAGGAAAGGTTGATATGAAAGCTACGTATAAAGAGATTTATCAGGATGTTTTAAATGAATATAATTAAATTCTGGTTTCGGGTACTATAATGGGATAAAAGCCTTATCTTGAATCGAGAGTATAAATAGATTATACTAGGGGTATAATAACTGGACGGGATGGGGTGTTTTTTTGAAGGAGAAGAAGCAGCGGATTATTAAGTCGGCTAAAGAGGTATTTCAAAAGCAAGGGTATTTGAAGACGTCTGTGCAGGATATGGTTGACGCAGCTGGGATTTCTAAAGGGACTTTTTATAATTATTTTACTTCGAAAGAGGAACTAGCGATTGTGATTTTTAAGCAGGAGTATTCGGTTTTGCATCAGCGTTTGGAGTACACGATGGCGCAGGACGGGACGAAGAAGGATAATTTTACGGAGTGTTTGAAGATTATTATTCATTTTTATACGGAGAATGGGGAGATATTGAATATTACTTTTTCTCAGACGATGATTGATGATGATTTTAATGCGTTTTTACAGAATGTTCGGCTGAAAAATATGGAATGGGTTAAATATCAGTTGTTAGAGGTTTACGGGGAGGAAACGGAGCCGTATATTAATGATATTACGATGCTGCTTAGTGGTATGGCGGCGATGTATGTCTTTGCGAGTGGTAGCAAAAATATTAACTCTGGGTTGATTGAGCGTGCGATTCCTTATGTTGTGAGAAGGCTTGATGCGCTTGTTAAGGATATTTTGGAGAGTGGAGAGATTGTGTTTACGGAAGCGGACACGGAAAACTTAGTACCTGACCAAACAATGATCCGGAAGAAGCGCTTGGCTAAATTACGGGAAGCGCTTGAGGAGCTTAATGTCGGGATTGAGAATGCGGATATTGCTGATTCGGATAAATGGCAGTATAAGGAATCGATGAATGCACTTGTTGGTGAGATTAATAATAATGAAGCGCCTAGAGATTTCATGGTTCAGGGGACATTGCTATATTTAAAACAGCATGTGCCAGCTAGTTTGACGAAAGAAGTAAATAAATTAGAAGCTTGTGTGAACGGGCTTTTATAAATTTTAGACCGACTAGTCACTTTTTGTTGACTTATCGGTCTTTTTTTATTATACTTCTATTATTCATCTGGAAATTTCCACATGGGAAGGGGTATTAATTTTGAATAGTACAGCAGTAGAACGGCCCGTTGATGTTAATGGGAAGTCGTATAGTAGAAGTTTATTAGTAGTAACAATGATTATTGGGGCATTTGTAGCGATCTTAAATCAGACGTTACTTGCAACAGCGCTGCCAATGATTATGGATGATTTGCATATTACAGCAGCAACAGGGCAATGGTTAACGACAGCTTTCTTGCTGACAAATGGGATTATGATTCCGATTACAGCACTTTTAATTGAAAAAATTAGTTCGAAAACGTTATTTATTACGGCGATGACTGTATTTACAATTGGTACAATTATTGCGTCTGTGGCGGGTTCATTCCCGATCTTGCTTACTGGTCGTATTGTTCAAGCGGCGGGTGCGGGGATTATGATGCCATTACTTCAAACAATCTTCTTGCTGATTTTCCCTCGTGAAAAACGTGGGGCGGCAATGGGGCTGATGGGACTCGTTATTGCGTTCGCTCCAGCAATTGGGCCAACTTTGTCTGGTTGGATTGTTGATTCGTATGATTGGCGTGTATTATTCCTTATTTTAATTCCAATCGCGGTTATTGATATTATTTTAGCGTTCTTTGGAATGAAAAAAGTAGTGAAGCTAACTGATACAAAAATTGATTTTCTTTCGATTGTAATGTCTTCAATTGGTTTTGGGTCACTTCTTTATGGATTTAGCTCAGCGGGTAATGATGGCTGGGGAGATGCAACGGTTATCACGATGCTGATTATTGGTGTCGTTGTTATTGGCCTATTTGTATGGCGTCAACTAGTTATTGATAATCCGATGCTTGAGCTGCATGTGTTTAAATATCCAGTATTTTCATTGTCAGTTGTTCTTGGTTCGATTGTAACAATGGCGATGATTGGTGCGGAGATTGTGTTACCACTTTATATTCAAACAATTCGTGGGGAGTCGGCGCTTCAATCAGGTCTGTTATTACTTCCGGGTGCGATTATTATGGGGATAATGAGTCCGATTACGGGTATTATTTTCGATAAAATTGGGGCAAAATGGCTGACGATTACCGGGGTTACTATTTTGACTATCGGTACAATTCCATTTATGTTCTTAACGATGGATACGCCACTTTGGTATATTGTCGTGTTTTATGCAGTGAGGTTCTTCGGGATTTCGATGGCGATGATGCCGGTTTCGACTGCGGGTATGAATGCACTTCCTAATCACTTGATTAACCACGGTTCGGCAGTGAATAATACAATCCGTCAAATTGCTGGTTCGATTGGGACTGCGGTACTTATTACTGTTTTAACGAATGTAACGAAAGATAATATGCCAGGTAAGGCGCTTATGGCGACGGACCCAGCTAGTTTTGCTCAAAAGGCACAAGATGCTAGCTTGGACGGAATGCGTGCAGCGTTTATGGTTGCGGCAATTTTCGCGGCAATTGGGATGATTTTAAGTCTATTCCTTAAAACTAAAAAACAAGAACCAATCGTTAAAGAATATACGAAATAAAAATAAAACAGGGTCAAAAATCCAATTTGGACGATTGACCCTGTTTTTTTATACTTTTTTAAGGGTGACTTTCCAGCTGGTGCCGGTGCCGACTGAATAAGCGTCTACGAAGGAACCTTGATTGATACCAAGGCCGAGATTGTCGAGTGAGTTGACGTAGATGAGTGGCTCGCCGATGCGCAAGTCTGCGAATGAGCGGCTGTAGGTAACGAAATTTTTATAAACTATCCGGTCGTGGTGCTTGATTAGGACTTCAATGGAATCACCGTAGTTTGCGCCGAGTTCAAGGAAATCAATCCGACGAATATTTGTCCAAAGGTTGCCAAATGGGCGGTCGATAATATCAATCGTGCCAAAAGCTTGCTCGCCTTCTAAATAGGAATCGCTTAAACTCAGAGAGACAATCGATTCGGGAGCGGCAGCGGGTCCAATATCTTCAAAGTTAATCACGCCAGCTGCAAGTCGCGCTGCTGTATAGGCAAAAATATCACGACCATGAAAGGTATGAGACGCGCCAGATTTTGGAAGCCGATTTTTTTCTTCATCGATCAGACGAACTTCTTTAATCGTTCCGTAATGCGCGATATGAGTTAAAGTGCCGTTGTCGGGTGTAATAATATAATGACCATCTTCTGTTAAAATAGCTACACTGCGGCGTTTCGAACCAACGCCGGGATCAACAATAGAGACAAAAATCGTATTTTCAGGCCAGTAAGTCACGGTTTGTAGTAAACGATAAGATGCCTCCCAAATATTAAATTGAGGAATTTGGTGTGTTAAATCGTATATTTGTAAATCGACACTAACACTGTTAATCACGCCATACATTGCACTAACTGCACCATCACTAATACCAAAATCGGATTGTAAAACAAGTAGCTGTTTTGTCATTTTAAATTCCTCCATTTTCAACTATTTAGGGTAAAATAAAACTCGCCCTCGTCCAAAATAATATCTTGGAATAAGGGCGAGAAAATTTCACGCGGTACCACCTTAATTTATTTCCAGTTCAGACTGAAAACCTCAAATAAGCATTTATGTACAATACTTACGGCGTTTGATAACGGACGCCAAATCCGTTGCGGCTTACTTAATTTCAGCGGCAAAACTCAGAGGCCATTTTCGGACATGGTTTTTTGTTCCTTTTCAGCAGTGGGAACTCTCTTTTGAAAAAAACGAATGTCGTACTTTTCTCATCGTAGCTTTGTAATAAAGAATACAGAAAAATTGGATAAGTGTCAATGAATTCAGCATCTTTGTGAGGGAAATCGCATAGTGGTGCTGTTTGAGAACGATTATCAACTGTCGTATTACTGTGATTTTTAAGTAAGAACTGTTATAATATAAGCGAAATTTGGAAACGCTTTCTCTATATAGGAGGTAATGTGATGGGCGCAAAAGTATCGGTGCAAATTAATGGCGTGGCGCGGGATGTGGTGGAAGGAACGCGAATACTGGACTATTTAAATGCAGAGGGAATACAGCATCCGCATATTTGTTATAGTGAGCAAATTGGGCCAATTCAATCTTGTGATACGTGTATGTGCGAGGTTGACGGGGAACTTGTGCGGGCGTGCAGCACGAATTTAACAGACGGGATGGAAATTAAAACTAATTCAGAACTGGCGAAAGATGCGCAATTAGAAGCGATGGACCGGATTTTGGAGAATCATTTACTGTATTGTACGGTTTGTGATAATAATAATGGCAACTGCAAAGTACATAATACGACGGAATTGCTTGGTGTGGAAAAACAAGAACGACCTTACCGTGAAAAAGGCTATCTGAATGATTTTTCGCATCCGTTTTACCGTTATGACCCGGATCAGTGTATTCTTTGTGGGCGCTGCGTGGAGGCGTGTCAGCAAGTGCAAGTGAATGAGACGCTTTCGATTGATTGGGAGCGTAGTCAGCCGCGCGTTATTTGGGATGATGATCGTCCGGCGAATTTGTCGTCATGTGTTTCTTGTGGACTTTGTGCAACAGTGTGTCCTTGTAATGCGTTGATGGAAAAATCGATGCTCGGTCAAGCTGGCTTTATGACGGGGTTA
>CM001047.1:2543237-2544167 GCA_000183865.1 Listeria marthii FSL S4-120 | reverse complement strand
AAGCTGGCTTTATGACGGGGTTAGATGAAGATATGCTAGAACCGATGATTGATATGGTGAAAAAAGTGGAGCCGAATTATCAAACCGTTTTTGCTGTGTCGGAAATGGAAGCGGCGATGCGGGAAACGCGGACGAAGAAAACGAAGACTGTTTGTACTTTCTGCGGGGTTGGTTGTACGTTTGAGGTGTGGACGAAGGATCGTAAAATTTTGAAAGTCGAGCCAACTGGGGAAGGTCCTGTGAACAAATTTGCTACGTGTGTGAAAGGGAAATTTGGTTGGGATTTTGTTAATAGTGAGAAACGGATTACGACGCCGCTCATTCGTGAGGGAAATGAGTTTGTGCCGGCGAGTTGGGAAGATGCGATTCAGTTAGTTGCGACTAAACTGCGGGAAATTCAGGCTAAGTACGGCAATGATTCGCTTGGATTTATTAGTTCGTCTAAAACAACGAATGAAGAGAACTATTTGATGCAAAAATTGGCGCGGCAGGTTTTCGAGACGAATAATATTGATAATTGTTCGCGCTATTGTCAGGCACCAGCTTCGGATGGGCTGACGCGGACGGTTGGAATTGGTGCGGATTCGGGGACCGTGGAAGATATTGAAACAGCGGGACTTGTAATCATTGTTGGTGCTTCTCCGGCTGATGGACATCCCGTGCTTGCTAGCAGAATCAAGCGAGCACAGAAGACTCGTGGTCAAAAGCTGATTGTTTCTGATTTGCGGAAACACGAAATGGCGGAGCGTTCGGATTTGTTTATTCATCCGAAGCAAGGAACTGACTTTGTTTGGTTGACGGCAGTTGCGAAATATATGATTGATCAGGGATGGCATGATGAGGTCTTTATGGAGAATCGGATTAGCAATGTGAGAGATTACCTAGCATTTTTAGAACCATTTACACTTGATTATGCAGAAAAGGAAACGG
>CM001047.1:2538856-2543137 GCA_000183865.1 Listeria marthii FSL S4-120 | reverse complement strand
TTTACACTTGATTATGCAGAAAAGGAAACGGGGCTGTCTGCTGAAACGTTGAAATTAGTGGCGCAGATGGTTCATGAAGCTGATGGGACGGCGGTTTGTTGGGGAATGGGTGTTACGCAAAATATTGCGGGATCGCATACTTCTTCGGCTATTGCGAATTTGCTTCTTGTCACTGGGAACTTCGGAAGACATGGGGCGGGAGCGTATCCACTTAGAGGACATAATAACGTGCAAGGTGCTTGCGATATGGGGTCGTTGCCGAATGTTTTACCGGGAATTCAGCCGCTTGGAAATGATGAAGTTCGGGCTCGTTTTGAGGAAGCTTATGGGGTGTCGATTTCGCCGGAACCGGGTTTGAAAAACAACGAAATGCTTGATGCGATTGAGGCGGGAACGCTCCACTCCATGTATGTGATTGGCGAGGAAATGGCTTGGGTGGACTCTAACTCAAACCATGTACAAGAAATTCTTGCAAGCCTTGATTTCTTTGTGGTTCAAGATGTGTTCCTATCGAAAACAGCGCAGTTTGCGGATGTTGTTTTCCCGGCTGCTCCTTCTCTTGAAAAAGAAGGGACGTTTACGAATACAGAGCGCCGCGTGCAACGACTTTATGAGGTGTTAGAGCCGCTTGGAGACTCGAAGCCAGACTGGTGGATTATTCAAGAGGTGGCTAGAGCATGCGGAAGAACGGACTGGAATTATAATCATCCGAGCGAGATTATGGACGAAATTGCTAGCTTGGCGCCATTTTTCGCAGGGGTTCGTTATGACCGGATGCAAGGGTTTAATAGCCTGGTGTGGCCGGTGAGTGCGGATGGGAAAGATATGCCACTACTGTATGAAGAACGATTTAATTTTCCGGATGGCAAAGCGCAATTTTCGACGTTGCCGTATATCGCACCGATTACTTTCCCGGAAGAATATAATTTAACGCTGAATAATGGGCGGTTGTTGGAGCAGTTCCATGAGGGGAATTTGACGGATAAATCGAAAGGCTTGGATTATAAATTGCCGGAAGTGTTTGTGGAAGTTTCGCATGAATTAGCGAAAGAACGTGATATTGAAAGTGGTTCGCTCGTTCGTTTAAGCTCGCCTTATGGTCGCATTAAGCTTCGTGCTGTTGTGACTGAGCGGATGCAAGGGTATGAAGTCTATGTGCCAATGCATTCTGTGAGTAGCGAAACGGCAGTCAATTTGCTGACTTCTAGCGCAGGTGATGTTCGGACGAAAACACCAGCTTATAAACAAACTAAAGTGAACCTAACTGTGCTTGAAAAAACTGGGAAAAATCCACTTCCAGACCATAATCCGCGTAATCGAAAAAGGTTCCCACAAAACGGGGCTGAGGTAGCGCGCAAATGGTCGAGAGAAGATTATCAACCGATTTCCAAAGTGAACTGCGCTTGTGGTGGGAACTGTGGCTGCGGCGGGAAAGGGAGGAATCACTGATGGCAGAACCAATTTCAACGATACGTGATACAAAAAAGACCCCGGAAGAACTGGAACAAGAACGTTTAGAACAAATGAAAGCGGATATTGCTGAACAAGATTCTGGTTTTATGGAAATTTTAGAAACGGTAAAATTGCTGCAAGAGTCGGGTGCGCTTGAGGCTTTGAATAGCGCGATAAAGGCTCGCGGGGATATTACGAAAACATTTTTGAATGAGTGGCGCAAGGAACCGATGACGAATGCAATTAATAATATGATGATTTCGAGCAAGCTGTTGACCGATACAAAACCAGAGCAAACCGAGGAAATGATAGCCAATTTGAAAAATGCTGCGAAAAAAGCAGAAGAAAGCGCGAAAAACGATGAAATCATGGGTATGTTAGCGATGATGAAGGCGCTGAAAGACCCCGATATCAACCGCGCGCTCCGGTATGGCATGACATTTTTAAAAGAAGTTGGGCAAACATTAAAATAAGTAGACGAAACAGCGAGACTTCATGGTATCGCTGTTTCGGTTTAGAGAGGAGAGGGTTTTGATGGATATTGTAGCGCGTCAAAAAATCCGCCGTTTTGAAGCTGGCACTTTTCAAGAAATCGAATCAAGCGTGGCGACCGAGTATCCGCTAACTATCTACGTCAACGACCAAGAACTCGTTACCATCGTCTGCACGCCAGAATATCTAGAAGATTTAGTTGTGGGATTTCTGACATCGGAAGGCATCATTCGCGGCCCAGGAGACATCGAATCCGTGGATATCATCGAAGCGACTGGGCACGCCAAGGTTAGCGCTAATTTTGTAAATAAATTCAACGCCAAGTATCGCGGCAAGCGTTACATCACCTCATGTTGCGGCAAATCGCGCGAGAATTTCTATTTTCAATCAGATGCCTCACTCGTCAACGTAAAGCAAAATTCGAGCCTAAAACTGACAACCAACCAGATTTTCGACTTAATGGACAAATTCGAACAAAATTCCGCAACATTTCATCAGACTGGCGGCGTTCATAATGCGGCACTTTGCAGTTCAGCGGAAATTATTTATAGTCGGATGGACATCGGTCGGCATAACGCGCTCGATAAAATATACGGCCGCGCCTTGCAAGACGGGACAGCGACCGAAGATAAAGCAATTATTTTTAGCGGGCGAATTTCATCAGAAATCCTCGTTAAAACAGCCAAATTAGGTTGCGGAATTATTTTGTCGCGTTCAGCCCCAACCGAACTAGCGATTAATATGGCCGAAGAACTCAACATCACAACAGTTGGCTTCATTCGCGGCAATCGATTAAACGTCTATTCCGGATTTGAACGGATCACGTAAGTTTGATATGATGCAGTAAAATAGGATAAGTAAGGTGAGTAGAACGATGAAACAAATTTTAGTAGTAGATGATGATCGACATATATTGAAGCTTGTGGGACACTATCTCCGTGCAGAAGGATTTCGCGTCTTAGAGGCAAATGATGGCGTGGAAGCCGAGCGAATAGTCGAAACCGAGCAAGTTCATTTGGCTGTGATTGATGTGATGATGCCGAATATGGACGGCTTCGAGCTTTGCCAAAAAATGCGCGCAAGCTATCCGGATATCCCGGTAATTATGCTAACCGCCAAGGACGCACTGGCAGATAAATCGCGCGGTTTTGAAGTGGGAACTGATGATTACGTCACCAAACCCTTCGAACCACAAGAGCTAGTTTTCCGAATTCGCGCCTTGCTCAGACGTTCCAATCAAGCAAGCGAAGTGAAAATCAACATCGGCAACATCACCATCGACCAAAAAAGTTACGGTATAAAAATTGGCAACCAAGAACGAATGATTCCCGTGAAGGAATTTGAGCTATTATATCAACTAGCGAGCTACCCCGGCCGCATTTTTACCAGAGAAGAATTAATTGAACGTATTTGGCAACGCGATTACGATGGCAGTGATCGAACAGTGGATGTACATATTAAACGTTTGCGCGACCATTTTGACGAGGAAAAGGATGGGATTCGGATTGTCACCGTGCGCGGAGTTGGTTATAAATTGGAGGAAACAACATGAAATCGTTATACAGCCGAATAGTTATCACGATGCTCGTCGTCATTCTTTCCAGCAGCCTGCTCGGATTTTTCTTTGCCAACATTTATTACCAAATACAATTAAAACCTTTCAACGATGAAAAAACTGCTAAAATAGCCGAGGAAATCCAACAATTTTACCAATCCAATGCAACAATTTCTCTGGACGAATATTTGGATAATGTGGGAGAACTCGGATACGAACTGTACCTCACCGACGGAGCAGCCAACGCGACTTATTTTGGCGGAGAATTTCGCAAAAAAGATTTACCCGACGAAACCATCCAGCAAGTGCTAAACGGCGAAACTTACCATGGAATCGACACTTTCAACACAGGCATTTTCATCACAGGATTTTTTGATAATGACGTCCGAAATACCATTGGAGTTCCGGTCAAAACAGACGGCAAACAACTCGCGCTATTTATACGTCAAGATCCAGAACAGCAATTTGGCGAACTCCGCATCTTTTTCGCAATGATTCTAATTTTCACGTCCATCATCAGTATTCTGTTTGTCCTCATCAGTGGCAGATATATTGTTAAGCCGGTCGTGAAGCTGACAAATGCAACTCGGAAAATCCGCAAAGGCAATTACGATGTGGCGCTCGAAGTCCGTCGTAAAGACGAGATTGGCCAACTGGCAGACTCATTTGCGAAAATGGCTAGTGAACTCGAAAAATCCGAAGCCGCCCGCCAAGAATTTGTCGCTAATGTCTCTCATGAACTGCAATCACCACTGACCTCGATGCAAGGTTTTGCAAGGTTA
>CM001047.1:2536337-2538756 GCA_000183865.1 Listeria marthii FSL S4-120 | reverse complement strand
AACGCTAACAGAAAAAGAACAAGAGGAATATTTAACCGTTTTATCCGAGGAAACAACACGTTTATCCTCCCTGACAAAACAATTGCTCACGCTAGCCTCACTTGACCAAGAATCGGAATTACGAAAAAAAGAACCAGTCCGTTTAGCCAAACAATGGCGCCAATTAATCCAAATGACTGAATGGAGCTGGCGAGAAAAAGAACTAACAATAAACCTAGACTTAGCAGATGTAAACTACACTGGTGACGCCGAACTTCTTTACCAAGTATGGTCCAATTTATTAACAAACGCGATTAAATTCACACCACCAGGCGGGAACATCCAAATCCGACTTCACGAAGATACAACGAACATTCTTGTAGAAGTACAAGATAGCGGCATCGGTATTAGCAAACCAGACCTTGCGAAGATTTTCGACCGTTTTTATAAAGCGAACCAAAGCCGCACTCGCGAAGAAGGTTCCAGCGGCCTAGGTTTATCCATTTGCCAAAAAATCATCGCGTTACACCACGGTGAAATCACAGTTGAAAGCAATCATGGCACAACTTTCACCGTCAAACTACCAAAAAACTAAATTTGTAAAATCCGATTCACATTCCGTTTACAAAACTTCTTTAAACTAAGTGTAAGATCTTAGAAGGAGTTGAACGGAATGTTTTTGGCATTAAGAGAATTAAAACACGCAAAATTACGCTATATTTTAATCGGGTTAATTATGGTATTAATCGCATGGCTCGTTTTGTTTGTAACAGGTCTTGCGAGTGGGCTAGCAAACGATAACGGAGCAGCGATTTCATCAAACAAAGCGACTTATTATGTACTACAGAAAGACTCAGATAACCGCCTAACAAGGTCCAATTTAACCGCAGCAGAAACAGAAAAAGTAGCGAAACAACTGAAAAAATCAGAAAGCACTAACCTAGGCGTGCAAATGGGGACAATTACCCCACCAAACAAAGACAAAAAAACAGACATTACGTATTTCGGTATAGATAAAACGGGCTTCATGAAACCGACCATCTCAGAAGGAACAGCGCCGCAACAAACAAAAGATGTCGTTGCCGATATTTCTTTGAAAGAGTCTGGCTATAAATTAGGAAGCAAGCTCAAAGACAGCGCAACAGGAGAAACATTCACGATTACTGCTTTTACAAAAAATAATACATTCAGCCATTCACCAGTTATTTTTGTTGGCTGGGATGCGTGGCAACTAGTTCACCAAACAAACCAAGCCGCAGAAGGTGAATATAACGCAGTCGCACTGAATGTTTCAAAAAGTACCGCCGAAAACTTATCACTCGGCTCGCTGGAACTTTCATCCAGTAAAGAAGTTCTGCAAGGTATCCCCGGCTACTCAGAAGAACAAGGCTCCTTGCTAATGATGATTGCCTTTTTATTCGTAATCGCCGCATTTGTCTTAGCTGCATTTTTCTACGTCATTACGATTCAAAAAATCAACCAATTCGGCATCTTGAAAGCAGTTGGCGCACGAACAGCCTATTTAGCGCGAAGCATCGTCACGCAAGTTGTTTTCCTATCCGTTGTAAGCTTACTCATCGGGAATGGTTTAACTTTCGGTCTCGCTGCAATTTTACCAGCGAGCATGCCATTTACACTTAGCCCAATACTCGCAGTCGGCTGCTCCGCCTTATTCCTTGTTGTAGCAGTCATCGGTTCAATGTTATCACTCTACCGTGTAGCCAAAGTGGACGCGCTAGAAGCAATTGGGAGGGCAAACTAATGACATTAATGATGAAAAATATATCTAAAAATTATCAAGATGGCGAGCAAGTCATCGAAGTATTGAAAAACGTATCTTTAGAAGTGGCACAAGGTGAATTCGTTGCTATCGTCGGCCCATCCGGCGCAGGGAAAAGTACCTTTTTATCGATCGCAGGTGCTTTATTATCCCCGACAGAAGGCGAAATTGCGATTGGTGGAAAAACACTAAACAACCTTACGAGCAAAGACCTAACAAAAGTCCGACTCGATAAAATTGGCTTTATTTTCCAAGGCGCCAACTTAATCCCGTATTTAAACGTCCGCGATCAATTACTCGTGATTGCAGAACTATCCGGCGAAAAAGGGCGAGTTGCGAAAGAAAAAGCAGACAAACTACTCCAAGAATTAGGTTTAACTGCTCGGCAAAATAATTATCCAGAAAGTTTATCAGGCGGCGAAAAACAACGCGTTGCCATTGCCAGGGCACTAATGAACGACCCCGACATTATTTTAGCAGACGAACCAACCGCAAGTCTTGACGCAAACCGCGGCCATAAAGTAGTCCAAATGATTGCAGACGAAGTAAAACGCAAAAACAAAGCAGCAATTATGGTTACGCACGATGAACGAGTTTTAGACTTAGTTGACCGCGTGATTCGGATTGAGGATGGCTATTTGAAGGATTAAAAAAGTTTGG
>CM001047.1:2535893-2536237 GCA_000183865.1 Listeria marthii FSL S4-120 | reverse complement strand
ACTTTTTTATTATTTTTTTAAGCGGCGAAGAAGAAATAATCAGCCATTATTCAAACAAAGTAATAAAATAGTACGCAAAAATATGCCGTATTAAGCCATTTTCCACAAAATAGCTTATTTTGTCATAAAATAGACACAAAAAACCTCTATTTAAGTCTAATATTATCACTCGCGAGTAGATGCTTTAAGGATATAATCTTATTTGTGATTAAATGAGGGACATCTTTTACATAAATGGTAGGTGTTTTTTTATTTTAAGCGATTAATGTACATAAAATATAATTATTTATACATCTAGGAGGAAAATCGTGAAAAGAAAAATAAGTTTAATTATTGTAGCAGGG
>CM001047.1:2534758-2535793 GCA_000183865.1 Listeria marthii FSL S4-120 | reverse complement strand
TAGAATTAATAGCTACATAGCTACATTAATCTCAGAAGAAAGAACAGCCACGCAAAATGTGGTCTACCAAGAAACTGTGAATGAGCCAACGAAGCCAAAGAAAGAAGGCTATACGTTTACAGGTTGGTATGATGCAAAAACTGGCGGTAACAAATGGGACTTCCAAACAAATAAAATGCCAGCAAAAGATGTAACGCTTTATGCTCAATTTAGTAAAAATGCAGAAAACAATGTTGGAAATTCAGCACAACCAGCACAGCCGATTCAACCAATTGCTGGCGTGGCGGCTGCTCCAGCAAATACAACAGCAGATCCTAAAGCAGATCCTGCAAAAGCAAACCAACTAAGTAAAAAGCTACCATTAACAGGTAACCAAGAAAACGTCTTATATTTATTAAGCGGATTGTTACTTATTGGAGGAGCATTACTAATTTTCAAGAAGAATACTGCTAAATAATACGTAGAACATTAAAAGCTGAGTTTGGCCATTATGGACATACTCAGCTTTTTGTTTATATTTCGATGCAATGTGCCCAGAGATATAAGACGATTTTTCTCGTTTTGGTACTTAATGTATCAAGCGGGAATTTTTTGGAGAAAAGTGGTGAAATGTGATTTAAATACAATTATAGCTATACCACTTAGTTATAAACCTTTTGATAGTAAAGGATTTCGACATATACAAGAGGATTTGCCTTTTTATAAAGAACCGAAAATCATTTAAAATCTTCAAATTCGCCATTCACAAATAAGACACAATTAGAATGAATGTAGTTTGTTTAGGTCTATTTTTAGTATTTATGAAAAAGGTTTTACAGATATAATACTAATGTGAGTTCATGTGCGTACCTTCAATTGAATTTAATTAGGTACGTTTTTTTATGGAAACTTATATATTTAATTAGCAACTTTGATAAGGAGGACAATCGTGAAAAGAAAAGTAGGATTTATTATTGCAGCAGGAATGATTCTTTTCCAATCATTTAATGCGTATCCTTTAGCAGCTTTGGCTTCAGAAAACGAAGAAAAGCCTAA
>CM001047.1:2530304-2534658 GCA_000183865.1 Listeria marthii FSL S4-120 | reverse complement strand
GAGTTTGATGATTATGTCACAAACCCCGCAATTCAAGGAACTTTCTCCGGTAAAGTAACTGTACCAGTGAAAATTGTTGATTTGCCAGTAATTACAGCAAATGCTGAAATGAGCTATGATAAAAATGCGAGTGTAACAGAAGCTCAATTTTTAGCAAGTGTTTCTGCAACTGCGACAGAAGGAGCAACAATCACTTCTGATTTTAGAACTGCAGTAGATTTCACAAAAGCTGGAAGTTATGAAGTAACATTAAATGCAAAAAATACTGCTGGCTATGAAGCTGAACCAGTGAAAGTAACAGTTCGTGTTGCTAAATCACCAGCTCCTGTAATTACAGCTAATGCAGAAATTAGTTACATGCAGTTTGCTAACATCACTGCTGCAAATTTCCTAAGTAGCATACAAGCTACAACAAATGATAGTTCAGTAATTACAACTAATTTAGATACAGTTGTAGACTGGAATGTAGTAGGAGATTATGAAGTAACATTGAACTCTACAAATGGAGATGGCGTTGCTGCAACTCCGGTAACCGTAACTGTTCGCGTTACTCAAGCTCCAGCACCACAAACGGCTAACGTTACTTTTGATATAGACGATGTGCAAACAACAGAAGCTATTGTAGTAGAAGGATTAATCACTGAACCAGCAGCACCAACAAAAGAAGGTTATACTTTCGAAGGTTGGTTTGATGCGAAAACAGGCGGAAACAAATGGAACTTCGCAACGAGCAAAATGCCGGCAGCAGGAGTAACTTTATACGCACAATTTAGCGAAGATGCAGCGGAAGACCCGAATGATGATGACAGTAATGACGATGGTACAGATGTAAATGTTGTACCTGTTGTAACTGAAAACAATGGCGATCCAACTGATCCAACTGCATCAAACGACTGTAACGGTACTGATGATGACAGCAATAAAACTACTGGTAAACAACCAGCAACAGGAGACAGCCAAAACATGCTGTTCTTACTAGCAGGACTATTACTTGTAGGTGTGTCATTCCGTATCTTTAAAAAAGCTTATAGCAAATAATACAATAAAAAAGATGGCCTCTATTTTATAGAAGCCATCTTTTTTTGCATTTAATTTTTTAGTAACGCTACTTCAATTGGTACCGCTAAAAATTCCGGGACGTTCTTTTTAAACCGTTTATAATGCGCTGTCGCATTATGTAGTTGAATAGCAGTTTCATCCGCCCACTTTTCTAAAAGATAAAAAGTGGAAGTGTTACTCACCGAGCGAACCAATTCGTAGCCGTGATTTCCGGTTTCTCTTAGCGAACCTTGAACAACTAAGTCCACTTCTGTTAAAAATGCTTCTATTAAATCGGGCTTTACTTGGATTTTCGCTTCAATGTGTAACAACTGCCATTCCTCCTATTTATAGTCTAATTTGATAAGTGTTTCGTCTGTTTTGAATTCTTCTAAAAACCAGTGAGTCTTCTCAATACTTTTCGTTGTTTCATGTAACGTTTGGTGAACGGCGCCTTTTCCAACTTGAACATCTTCAATGTAGGCTTTTGCGTTCCCTGGCATAAAGAGTCTTGTTGCGAGTGAACTGTTTGTTGGAACAACACCATCAGTTGGATTATCATCGCTTAGTGCGCCTGCAATAGCAAGTACTTCGAGATTGGGATTGATATCATGTTGTTTTTCCATAAAGTAATCTAATTGCGCAGTACTATTAGGCAATTGTTTAAATGTTAAGTCTTTCCCATTATCGTTAGAATCTAAATCGTTAAAAGGTGACCCAATTGCGACTATTTTACGTAAAGTAGGTACAGTTTCGTCTTTGCCATAATCTTCAGCAAAGTAAGTTAGTGCTAAACCGCCGTTTGAGTGACCAACCCCGTCCATTTGCGTGAAGCCGTAGCGGTCTTTTAAATCAACCATCGCGATTTTTAACCACTGGGACCAATCGTCTGGCGTTGCTTGGTTTTGGTCGAAAGCAAATTTGATAATTGGGCGTTTAGCATCTTTTGTCAATTCACCTTGGTAGGTAATATCGCCGTCCGAGCTAATCGACATCGACATCGCTTCGTTTGAACTTTTATATTCGTTCATCAGTTGGTCTGCCATTTCGTCAAGGGAATGTGTGTCGCCACCGCTCCCATGAATTAAAATAATCGGTATTTGATCTTTTAAATCTACCTTAGGAGGCGAAGAGTTTTCAGCCTCTTTGTCATTTTGGCAAGCACTAAGTAGTAGCGTACCAAAAAGCAAAATCATGATCGTAATAAAATATTTCTTCACTAACTATCTTCCTCCATTCCAAATTATTATACCAAAAATCGGCGTGACAATCATATAAATTTCGTCTATAATCGAGATACATAATGACGGAATTTTAGAAGGGTGCGAAAACTATTGGCAAATCTAGCAATTGACACAGTTATTACAGACATGGACGGAACATTACTTGTAAAAAAAGGAGACCAAATTCATCCGCTAAACAAAGAAGTTTTAATGGATTGGCAAGCGGCTGGCAAGAAACTTTTCCTAGCGACGGGCCGATTGGACTTAGCGATATTACCATTTATCAACGACCTAAAAATTAAAACACCGGTTATTTCCTGTAATGGCGGTTTAGTACGTGATTTTACGACCGGAGAAATTTTATATAAAAGCAACATCGAGCTGGATTTGGTACATACAATTTTAAATACGCTTGAACCACTTGGCGTAAATTACCATATTTATACAACTGAACGAATTATCGGACCAACTAATACTGGCAAAATTGCCTTTTTCAATGAATTAAATAAAACATTACCGGAAAATGAACAAGTTCCGATTACATTAACTACTGACCCATTCAGCGTTCTGCGCGAAGGTGAGTTTCCGTTGAAAGTGCTAGTTATTGAATCCGACCTAGAAAAACGAGCAGAAATCAAAGCCGCATTACAAGGCCTTCCGCTCTCCGTTCTAGCGTCTGCTTCGAATTTAATTGATATTATGAACGAAGGCATTGATAAAGCAAAAGGACTGACGTACCTTGCTGAAAATGGCTATATCAATCTCGACACAACGATTGCTTTTGGTGATAATGAAAATGATGTTGGCATGATTGAATTAGCTAAAATCGGCGTAGCGATGGAAAACGGCATTCCGCTAGCTTTGGAAAAAGCAGATAAGATCGCGAAACATCATGATATCGGTGGACTAGGTTTATTTATGCAAGAAGAAATTTTATAAAAAAACTAACCCTTTAGGTACCAATCTAAAGGGTTTTTCTTTGTCGTTTGAAAGTTTTTCAGAAGATGGCTTGCGCTCAAAATGTATATATGCTAATATATGCATATAAAGAATTTAGGTACTTACAGAGGGGAAGTAATCATATGGCACATAACCACGATCATGCACATGGACACAATCATAATCATGCGCATAATGCCAACAAAAAATCATTATTAATTAGTTTTATCTTAATCGCTACATTTATGGTAGTAGAAGTTATTGGTGGAATTATGACCAATAGTTTGGCGCTACTTTCTGATGCGGGGCATATGCTTTCTGATGCTGTTGCATTAGGTTTAAGTTTAGCAGCCTTTAAATTTGGTGAAAAAGCAGCAAGTTCTGATAAAACATATGGCTATAAACGCTTTGAAATTTTAGCAGCCTTTTTAAACGGGTTGACGCTCGTTGGGATTTCCGTTTTCATTTTCTACGAGGCAATCGGTCGTTTCTTTGATCCACCGCAAGTAATCGGAGCGGGAATGATGACTATTTCAGTTATCGGGTTGCTTATTAATATTTTAGTTGCTTGGATTTTAATGAAAGGTGATACAAGCGAAAATTTAAATATGCGTAGTGCTTTCTTGCATGTGCTTGGTGATTTGCTTGGTTCTGTAGGTGCGATTATCGCGGCCTTACTAATCATCTTCCTAGGTTGGAACATCGCTGATCCGATTGCCAGTGTTATCGTTGCGGCGCTAATTCTAGTTAGTGGCTGGCGCGTGTTGAAAGATGCCATTCATATTTTGATGGAAGGTAAACCGGCTAACGTGGATACAGAAGAAATAAAAACTTTCTTCCAAGAGCAAGACGGCGTAAAAGAAGTACATGATTTACACGTGTGGGCAATCACTTCGGATTTCAACGCTCTTACAGCTCATTTGACCGTAAGCGAAGATGCTGACCGTGATAAAATTTTAGCGGATATCGAGCATTATTTACAAGAGAATTTTTCTTTAGAACATAGCACGATTCAACTGGAAGGAAATCATGCTCACCATCATCACTGCAATTAATGCCGCTTCATGATATGATGAACATATCAATTAGAGGAGTTGGTTTAGATGGAAGAACAAGTTGATTTAGGTCATTTTTTGAAAAAAGCTTTTATCGCT
>CM001047.1:2529100-2530204 GCA_000183865.1 Listeria marthii FSL S4-120 | reverse complement strand
TTTGAAAAAAGCTTTTATCGCTATAGTTGCTCTAACCTTAGTATTTATCGGGGTTCTAGCAATGTTCACAATCATCGGTGTTGTAATCGCTATCCCACTACTAAAAAAAGCGGCGAATATGCTACTTACTAAAAAAGAAGCTAGCGACCATACTCATTCCCACGGCGGTAAATTAAAAATAAAATGTCCAGCCTGTCATGCGAAAATGAAATTCAAAGACAGCGAATTGCTCGACGAAAAATAAGTTTTAAAGCCTTCTCGGTAAAATGGAGAAGGCTTTTTTATTTATATGTGCATTAATTTAAGAAAATCGGGAAAAGGAAACGAGAGGTGTTGTCAAATGAAAGCAGTAGGATTAACAAAAGCATCAACTGATTTTATGGATCTAGAAATCGCTCAGCCAGAACCCAAAAGTCATGATTTATTAGTGAAAATCAAAGCAATTTCGATTAATCCAGTCGATACGAAACAACGCGAAGCAACTAAAATTACTGGAGATGAAGTGCGGATTTTAGGTTGGGATGCAGTTGGTGAAGTAGTGGAGATTGGTTCAGAAGTGACTTTATTTAAAACTGGGCAAGAGGTTTATTTTGCAGGCGACGTCACAAGGCCTGGAGCATACGCAGAATTCACTTTAATTGATGAACGGCTAGTTGGTTTGAAACCACGCAGTTTAAGTGTAGAAGAAGCCGCTGCGATGCCACTGACAACTATTACGGCTTGGGAAGCGCTTTTTGATCGTTTAGGGATAGTGGAAGAGGACAGCGGGAAATCGATTTTAATTATTAATGGGGCTGGCGGTGTTGGTTCGATTGCCACACAACTAGCTGCAAACATCGGTCTCGAAGTCATCGCCACAGCATCACGCCCGGAAACGATAGAATGGACAAAGAAACACGGCGCGCACCACGTCATTAATCACCGTGGAAATCTAACAAAACAATTGAAAAATCTTGGTTACGAAAAAGGTGTCGACTTTATTTTATGTTTGCATAATACAAATGCTCACTGGGACGATATGCAAGAAGCGATTCGCCCACAAGGGAAAATTTGCTCGATTGTGGAACTTGCAGAACCGATTAAAATGACCCTTTTAAAAGATAA
>CM001047.1:2525852-2529000 GCA_000183865.1 Listeria marthii FSL S4-120 | reverse complement strand
GTTATGAATTTATGTTTACTCGCTCGAAATACGATACGGAAGATAAAGTCAAACAGCATGAAATTCTGACAAAGGCTGCGCATATGCTAGACGGAGGTACTTTGCGGGCAACGTTAAATAAAGTATTAGCTCCAATAAACGCAGCAACGATAGAAGAAGCTCACCAAATAATCTCATCTGGAAAAATGATTGGAAAATTAGTAGTGAAAGGATTTGAGTGACTATGAGTGGAAAACAAGTTGCGCTATATATCGCAGTTAGCTTGGACGGCTATATTGCGGATGAAAATGGTAGTGTCGAATGGCTAGAATCAATTGATAGCGAAGGCGATGCAGGTTATGAAGCTTTCTTTGATAACGTGGATACAGTCGTGATGGGCCGCACGACGTATCAACAAATCTTCTCGCTCACCGACACGTTCCCTTACAGCAAAAAAGATGTCTACGTTTTTTCAAATACGAAAGCTGGCACAAAAGATGAATATGCTGATTTTGTGTCTGGGACTGTAGACACGTGGCTAAATAACATTGACGGTGAAAAGATCTGGCTTGTGGGTGGCGCGCAATTAGTGAAGCAATTTTTAAAAGAAAAGGCGATTGACCGATTTGTAATAACGATTGCGCCGATTATCTTAGGAAAAGGAATTCCGCTGTTTGAAAAAGACGGGGAGCATGCTCTGGAACTAGAAGAAGTAACCCGTTTCGGACAGTTTGCGCAGTTAACTTATAGAAACTTGGAGGAAAGCTAAATGAAAATTGCGGCTTTTGATATTGATGCACAAAAAGGTTTTACGCCGCTTTGTCCAGATGAATTGCCGGTTCCGGGTGGAGATAAAATTGTTCCAGAGCTAAATTTTATGGCGAGCCTTGCTTCGCTCCGAATTGGAAGCAAAGACGCGCACCCGCAAAATGCTGTCTGGGTTGTTGACTCAAAAGATGAGATGCTGGCCGAACTTAAATATCCAAATGCGGACCTTACTTGGGTTAGGCACTGCGAACCGGGTACGAAAGGTTTTGAATTACTAGATGGTTTACCGGTCGTGACGGATTACGATTACTTTATTTGGAAAGGCATGGAGCCAGATATTCACCCATATGGCGCCTGTTATCACGATATTGTCGAACAGCTTTCAACAGGCGTACTTGAATATTTACGGGAACAAAAAGTAGATTTAGTACTTGTTGGAGGTTTAGCATTTGATTTTTGCGTGAAAACTACAGTTACACAGTTAAGTAGGGCAGGCTTTTCTGTATTAGTCTATTTACCAGCGACACGTGCATTATCTGAACAAGGTTTTGATGAAACAAAAGAGCAATTAGCGAATACCGAGAAAGTTCAACTTATCGAAACAAGGGAGGAACTTGTCGCCTACTGCCAATAAAAGGTTGGAAGAGGTGAGGGGAATGAGGAAAGTTGGTGTATTTCCTAGTATGATAATTCTTTTCACAGTAGGAATTTCTGCTGTGTTATATCCGCTACTACCTTCTGAAGTGGCGGTGCATTTCGGTACGGACTTCTCCCCAGATATGTTTATGCAAAAATGGCTTGGCCTAATTCTAGTTCCATTTTTAATGATTATGTTTACAGGAACGGAATACTACGGAAAAGAAAAAGTGAACCAAGAGAGTTTGCTAGAATTTGAATATTGCTTTAGGCTGTTGTTAGTGCTCCTAACGATTATTCAAATGAGTATTATTGTGTACGCGCTAGGTTACGAAATCCCAACTGGCAGATTCTCGTTAGTTACGGTGGGAGCGTTCATGTTTGTTGTTGCAGCATACATTCAATACTCGAAAAAACTCTTTAAATTTTTAACGATGATTGGTTTTAAAAAGATTGATGCATGGTCTAGAAACCTACTTAGAAAAATTACAACTGTTACACTTAATATAGCTGGTGCACTCTGTTTTATCTTAGCTTTATTTATGCGGAATGACCCCAGTTACTTAATGCTAGCAATGTTAATGACGATGTGTGTGATTGTTGTTGGTTCAGGAGTTTACCTTAACAAGAAATAAAAATATAACAGTTTTTATTTACAATTGATACAGTTTCGGTTTATAATGGTGGCGGAAGTTCTGCGCGTATTTGGCAGGAAGTCCGTCATTTTTTTTGCGTAACCAAAAAGCGCTTACAAAAAGAGGAGGAGAAATTTTGCATAAAACAGCCAGAAAAATAGTAGTGGCACTCAGTTTGCTATGTTTACTAGTACTTACAGCATGTCAGTCTGGCGATAAAGGGGAAAGTGAAAAAGTAACATCCGATAAGAAAACAAAAGTTGTGAACATCATGGAAACGAGTGGGATTCCAAACGCAAGCCCAACACTCGCGGACAATAGCGTAAGTTTCCGAGTAATCAATCAGATTTTTGAAGGATTATATCGATTAGATAAAAACGGGAAACCGGCACTAGCTCTAGCTGCCAGTGAACCCGAAGAAAAAGATGGCGGGAAAACACTTATTTTCAAAATTCGCGAAGATGCTAATTGGTCCAACGGCGATCCAGTGACAGCGCATGATTTTGAGTACGCCTGGAAAAAAGTAGTTGATCCAAAAACAGCCGCAGCGTACGGACCACAAATGGAAGAAATCGTCAAAAATGCTACCCAAATCCTCAAAGGCGAAATGTCACCAGATGAGCTCGGTATCAAAGCATTAGACGACAAAACACTACAAATTCAACTAGAAAATCCTGTGCCAATTTTTAAAGAACTCCTAACAACTGGTACATTCTTCCCTCAAAACCAAACATTCGTAGAAAAACAAGGCGATCGTTACGGAACAAAAAGCGACACACTTATTTCCAACGGCCCATTTAAACTCGAAAATTGGAATGGCACAAATATGACTTGGGATTACATTAAAAACCCAACATATTGGGATGAAAAAAATGTTCCTACAGAGAAAATTCATGTAACAGTCGTAAAAGATACTAATGCGGCTTTAAATTTATACAATACTAACAAATTGGACCGAGTGGAACTTGACGGCGAATTTGTTAAACAATATAAAGACGATAAAAATTTCCATAAAGAAGCAACCGGCCGTTCAGTCTACATGAAAATGAATCAAGGTAAAGACGGTGTGAAAACAGATTTGGCCAACTTGAACTTGCGCCGTGGTTTAGCGATGGCGATTGATAAAACTG
>CM001047.1:2524493-2525752 GCA_000183865.1 Listeria marthii FSL S4-120 | reverse complement strand
AACGCAAACAAACCGAATTTATCCAAAATCAACTAGAAGAAAATTTACCTGGCTTAACAATCAAATTAAAAAACATTACAAACCAAGCAAGTTTCCAAGCAGACGTTACACAAGACTTTGAACTGCTACTAGGAGGCTGGGGTGGCGATTATCAAGACCCACTCACATACCTCAACTTATTCTTAACAAACAGCCCAGGTAACCACACTGGCTTCTCAAATGCCAAATACGACGAACTAGTCCTTGGCGCCAAAGGCAAACTCTCGGCAGACCCAGAAAAAAGATGGCAAGCATTACTAGAAGCAGAACAAATTTTACTCAAAGATAACGCCGTACTTATTCCGCTATACCAAGGTGGCCGCGCATATTTGCAAAAAAGCGATCTGAAAAACTATACAACCTATCCAATCGGTTCAGAAAACTACAAATGGATGGAGAAAAATTAATTTGAAATGAGTCTAGTTAAACAAGCTAGGCTCTTTTTTTATACCCGAATGAAAATAAGACCTAGGATGTACCAATTTTCAGCCTAGAGCCGTTCGTTCCTTTTTTAAATCTCCCCTATAATTAACCTATCAACAAAAAAGGACGGTAAAAACAATGAAAAAGGGACTTTTCGGTTTACTGGCTGCAATTTTTGTATTAACAATGGTTGTAATTGAGTTTTCAGCACCAGTTGGATCAGCAGCAAATACATATTACGTTACAATCAAAAACGATGGGAAAGAAGTTACTAAGTCAAAGTTCAAAGGCTATTCTTTCCACGAGTCGTGTCTAGATAATCAAGGAAACAGTCGTAAAGTTAACTTCATGTCAACTACACAACTTAAAAAGAATAAACAGTATAAAATCGTCGTTCAAGACAATGAATTACTCGTTCAAGCCAAGGAAATAAACAATGTGCCACTTGCAAGTAGTAAATAAAAATTAGAAATGAGGAAATAATCATGAACAGTTTTTGGAAAATATTTTTTACCATTATTTTAGGATTTATTGCACTTAATATCGTACTTGATATCGTTGGAATCACACTTCACTTCTTATTCCCAGTCCTTGTATTAGGTGGTATTGGATATGTACTTTATCGCATGTGGGGCAATTCCCCGAAACGCTCAAGTCGCGACAATGAAGACCGCTACAACTGGTAATATACTCGCTAAAAAAGCTCCCTAGGCTTTTAGATATAAAGAACCTAATTTCTTTTATAGAAGTTAGGTTTTTTTGTATGGTAAGTTTGTTATAATAAGATAAAGGAAATG
>CM001047.1:2522628-2524393 GCA_000183865.1 Listeria marthii FSL S4-120 | reverse complement strand
GTCCACCGTTCGTGGCTGGGTACATGAAAAAACCGTTTCACTTGGGATACAAGATTCTAAGTTGCCTGATATAGATAAAGGAATTGCATTTTTGCAAGAACAAGGTTACCGCGTAGTTGTCCGGAATTCTGGTGGACTAGCTGTAGTACTTGATTCCGGCGTGCTTAATTTGTCGATGGTGTTACCAGATGCAGAACGAGGAATCGCAATTGAGCGAGGCTATGAAACAATGTTTACGCTGATCAAAGATATGTTTGTGGATTGTAATGAAGTAATTGAAGCGAAAGAAATCGTAAATTCTTATTGTCCTGGTAGCTATGACCTTAGCATTCGTGGGAAAAAATTTGCTGGTATTTCTCAACGAAGAATGGCTAAAGGCGTAGCAGTCCAAATTTATTTAGCAATTGAAGGAGACCAAACAACTCGCTCGGAATTAATTCGTGATTTCTACGCGATTAGTGGCAAAGACAAGCAAACAAAATATACTTTCCCTGATGTGGATTCTACTGTTATGGGTTCACTTTCAGACTTAATGAAGAACGATATAAGCATAAATGAAACGTTGGTGCGCCTATTCAACAGCTTGCGGCATTATGCTGGTGAACTTGTGTCAGGTACGCTCACACCAGAAGAATTGGATCTTTTTCCAGCGTATTACGAACGCTTAATTGCAAGAAATGATAAAGTGCTTGCGTGAACTTACTTGAGAGGAGAGGGCTGCATGAGTTACTTAACAGAGAAACTACTTGAAGAAAAAGTGTTCAAAGACCCGGTGCATGGTTATGTGCATGTAACTGATAAATTAATTTGGGATTTAATTGCGACAAAAGAGTTTCAGCGTTTGCGGCGGATACATCAACTAGGAACAACCTCGCTCACTTTTCACGGGGCAGAGCACAGCAGGTTTAATCATTCATTAGGTGTGTACGAAATTGTTCGGCAAATCATTGATGTAACGTTTGCGAATGAGCCGCAACTTGATCCAGAAGAACGCATGGTTGCTTTGTGTGCCGCACTTTTACATGATTTAGGTCACGGGCCATTTTCACACGCTTTTGAAAAGGTTTTTGGAACGGATCATGAAGCCTATACGCAGGAGATTATTATTGGTGATACAGAAGTTAGCGAAGTCCTAATGAGGGTTGGGGAAGAGTTTCCGCTAAAGGTTGCCGCTATTATTAAGAAAAATTATCCTAATCAAACACTCGTGAAATTGATTTCGAGCCAGATTGATGCAGACCGGATGGATTATTTGTTGCGTGACGCTTATTATACCGGGGTTAGTTACGGGAAGTTTGATATCGAGCGGATTTTGCGGGTGTTAAGACCGAGTCCAGATGGCAATGGCGTCATTGTAAAATATTCTGGGATGCATGCGGTAGAAGACTATATTATGAGCCGCTACCAAATGTACCAACAAGTATATTTTCACCCGGTTAGTCGTAGTGGTGAAGTGTTATTATGGAAAATTCTCGAGCGTGCCAAAAAGCTATATTGCGCTGGCTATGAATTTCACGTTACACCGATCCAAGTACTGCCATTCTTTTTAAATGAAGTAAGTCTAAAAGAATATATCGTACTTGATGATATTGTATTAATGTACTATTTCTCGATTTGGCAAGAGGAAGAAGATCCGATTTTAAGTGATTTATGTAGTCGCTTTTTGAATAGAAGGTTGCTTAGATACACCAACTACGATCCAAAAGAAGATGCGGAATTTTATGCGGAATTAAAAGGGCTTCTTGAAAAGGCAGATATTGACCCG
>CM001047.1:2522129-2522528 GCA_000183865.1 Listeria marthii FSL S4-120 | reverse complement strand
AAGTTTGTTATAATAAGATAAAGGAAATGAGGCGATAGAAATGAAAAAAGATATAATCGTAAAATCTATTGTTATATCAATCATTACAGCCCTAGTTTTCAACATTAAACGCAAAAAAGTCAAATAACCGTCCAAAAAATGTAATTCACGATTAAATGGCTATTTTAAGCCATTTGCATCTAATTTTGGTGTCGGTATGCTATAATAACAAAAAGAAAATCATGGAGGACATAGAGATGAATATTGAAAACACCTTACTAAAACAAGATGTGTGGCGCTTTATTGATAATACAACTATTAATCCAGCTTTTGATGCGATTCAATCATTTGCTACAGATGATACGCTATGTCGTTCAGTTGGGGCGAGAATGGCACCGTCCACCGTTCGTGGCTGGGTAC
>CM001047.1:2516420-2522029 GCA_000183865.1 Listeria marthii FSL S4-120 | reverse complement strand
GGCAGTGGGAAAGATCCGATTAAACTTTTGATGGGAAACGGGGAACTGCGCGAATTATCGACCGAGTCTCCGGTTGTTGAAGCGATTGGCAGAGAACGACGAACTGATATTAAATTGTATTATCCGTTAGATTTTATCGAGAGTGGAAGAGTGGATCAAGAAATTGCTGAAAGAATGATTTCGCTTATTCATGCGCATTCGCTTAAAGAAAAATAAAAAAACAAGGCGATAAACCTTGCTTTTAGCATGCTTAAATATCAGATTTTCTTACGCCGCCAACACCATAATCCGTTTTTTTCATCTCTTCTAAAATCACATGGATGTTTTCTTTCGGCGCTTTTAGGTTTTTGGAAACAACTTCGGTTACTTCGCTAACTAAAGCTTTCTTTTGATCGTCACTACGACCTTCTAAAAATTGAATAGTAACAAATGGCATTTTCTCACCTCAATCAACGTTTTTTTCATTATAGCATATAAAAATTACTCAATAAAAGATAAGGAGGCACTTATGCCTAGTTTTCTCGCTTACCCACTAGAAATGATACCGTATGTTGTAGCTACATTATTAATTGCTTTTACAATCCATGAATGGGCTCATGCCTTGGTTGCGCTCGCTTTTGGAGACGACACAGCCAAAAATCAAGGGAGATTGTCCTTGAACCCAATCGTACATGTCGATTTATTCGGTTTACTGATGATCTTAATTGCTGGTTTTGGTTGGGCTAAACCGACCCCGGTCAATCGATTTAAATTAAAGAAACGCCGACTTGGAAGTATTCTCGTTTCGCTTGCTGGTCCAATCAGTAATTTATTCCTTGCGATGGTTGGCGTTGGCTTTTATGCATTATTTTTAAATTTTTCTTTCTTTACATATGGCTCGGTTGCAGAAACATTTTTAATGATTTTTATAAACCTAAATCTTGTATTATTTGTATTTAACTTGATTCCACTTCCGCCACTAGATGGCTACCAAATTTTAGTAGAATTCTTACCAATGTCTGCGAGGGCCAAACTTGAGCCGCTAGAACGATATGCGATACTTGTTTTCCTAGTAGTTGCGGTAACGCCTATCTCTGAATTTACGATTCAACCGATTTTTGATACGGTGATTCCGTTTGTTCTAAATGTGATTTTGGCAATATTTGGTCTGACGTCATATTAAGCTGTTGCTTTTCATGCTATTTTTCACTATAATATAATGCGTCTATTCTTCTGACCGGAAAGGGGTAAATAAGCGATATGACAGCCAACCAAATGGAACGAAAAAAAGTAACTATTCATATCACCAATGTCATCCGTCAGATGGATGCAGAAGAGAAATCCGATATGTCTGTTTCGGGTGTTTTTTACCGGGATAAAGGCAATCGTTATCTGCATTATGAGGAAAAACAATTAGCTGGAACAATTCGTACGGTTCTTAAAATTGCTGACAACGAACTGCTTTTAATGCGAAGTGGTGCCGTAAATATGAGAATGCACTTTTTCCGAGATAATAGGAGAAGTACTGCGTCTGTTGATTCAGGAGCAGGGAAATTACAATTAGAATCAGAATTAGTATCAATGGAAGAACTATATGAAAATAAGCCAGATGTATTGAGCGAAGTTGCTTTTCAATATGATTTGCTAAGCCACGGGGAATACATCGGCTCATATACTGTTTTAATGAAAATAGAGGAGGACGCAGAATGAATGTCATGCAAGAGAACCAAATTAAACTAATTGAACATATCAAACAAGCAGTTGTTCAAGCGGTTGGTTTAGAAGAAACAGAAGTACCAGAAATTTTACTCGAAGTACCTAAAGATAAAAAGCATGGAGATTATTCGACTAATATTGCGATGCAGCTTGCTAGAGTAGCGAAGAAAGCCCCTCGTCAAATTGCCGAAAGTATCGTTCCAGAACTTAAAAAAGATAACAAATTAATTAAAGAAGTAGAAATTGCTGGACCTGGTTTTATTAATTTCTATTTGGATAATGCTTATTTAACCGACTTAGTTCCAGTTATTCTAAAAGAAGATGAAAAATACGGCGAGTCTGATTTTGGTAAAGGAGAAAAATTCCAAATTGAATTTGTTTCCGCGAACCCAACTGGTGACTTGCATTTAGGGCATGCCCGTGGAGCTGCAATCGGAGACTCGCTGGCTAACATTATGAGCGTGGCCGGCTTCGATGTTTCAAGAGAATATTATATTAATGATGCCGGAAATCAAATTAATAATTTAGTTCTTTCAGCAGAAGCACGATATTTTGAAGCGTTAGGTTTAGAATCTGAATTCCCAGAAGATGGCTACCGCGGTGCAGATATTATCTCACTTGGTAAAGATTTAGCTGCTAAATACGGCGATAAATATGTGAATGCAAGCGAAGAAGAGCGTCGTTCCGTTTTCCGCGTTGATGCACTAGCATTTGAAACTGGGAAATTACGCGCTGACTTAGAAGAATTCCGCGTTTCTTTTGATGAGTGGTTTTCAGAAACGTCTCTATATGAAGAAAACAAAGTGTTGCCAGCGTTAGAACGTTTACGCGAAAATGGCTATATTTACGAACAAGATGGCGCGACTTGGTTAAGAACGACTGATTTTGAAGATGATAAAGACCGTGTTTTAATCAAATCAGACGGTAGCTACACATATTTCTTACCAGATATCGCTTATCATTTAAACAAATTAGAGCGTGGCTTTGATGTGCTAATTGATATTTGGGGAGCGGATCACCATGGTTATATTCCGCGGATGCGTGCGGCGATTGAAGCGCTTGGTTACTCACCAAATCAACTGGAAGTAGAAATTATTCAACTTGTTCACTTATTTGAAGATGGTGTTCAAGTTAAAATGAGTAAACGTACTGGTAAATCTGTTACAATGCGTGACTTAATTGAAGAAGTTGGCCTTGACGCGACAAGATATTTCTTTGCAATGCGTAGTTCTGATACACATATGAACTTCGATATGAGCTTAGCAAAATCAACGTCTAACGATAATCCGGTTTATTATGTACAATATGCGCATGCCAGAATTTCTAGTATTTTACGTTCTGGTAAAGAACAAGATTTAGAAGTTACGGAAGCTGCTGACATGAGCTTGCTACAAACCGAAGCAGAATATGATTTGTTAAAAGTACTAGGTGAGTTCGCGGATGTTGTTGCAGAAGCTGCTGCCAAAAGAGCGCCACATCGTATCGTTCGCTACTTAAACGATTTAGCGGCTGCATTCCACCGTTTCTACAATAGCAATAAAGTACTCGATATGGATAATTTAGAAGTAACGAAAGCAAGACTAGCGCTTATTAAGACCGCACAAATTACTCTTAGAAATGGTTTGACGCTTCTAGGTGTATCAGCACCAGAAAAAATGTGATATCCTAAAATTATAGGTTACTCGTTGACGTCATAACCAAAATGTACTAAAGTTAATAGAAACATAGGTAATTGAAAAAACGGGGAGAGCATATGATGAAGCGATTAATAATTTTGGCGCTGCTTTTCGTGTTTCTGTGCGTCGCAATCTATATTCTCTACGACTTTCAACTTGGATCGATCCCAATTCTTTTAATGGCCATCCTTTTCTTTTACATCGGATATAAAATAGTCAAGAAGAATTGATGTAATTAAGAAAATTTAGGTTGTACTTGCCAGAAATAACATGTAAAATAGTGAAGTTGGGCTGAACGAAAAAATAACAGCTAAATAAATTGGAATTACGATAGAAAGGGCGTGCCAGTTTTGGATTTAAAGAACTTAACGCAAGAAGAACGTAGTGAACTGTCTTTAATTGATGTTGCACATTTTATTTTGGAACAACGGAAAGAAACTATTCTTTTCCCTGAATTAGTGAAAGAGATTCAAGCGTTCCTAGGTTTGAAAGATGCAGAAATAAGGGAGCGTCTTGTTCAATTTTATACAGATATGAATATTGATGGTAACTTTATTTCATTAGGAAACAACATGTGGGGACTTCGTGCATGGTATCCAATGGATGCAATTGATGAAGAAGTTCAAACACAAACTACTCCTAAGAAAAAACGTAAATCAGACGATGATGACGATGAAGATGAAGAAATCTTGGATGATGACGTGGACTACGATGATGAAGAAATCGTGGAAGAGCTTGGTGAAGAAGAAATCTCTCTTGCTGACGTTTTACTTGACGAAGAGGAAGATGACGATGATCACTTACCAGATGGAATCGAAGGAGATTTAGCTACTGTAGAAGATGACTATTCTGATGGCGATTATACAGAAGACCCAGAAGATAAATAATAACTAAATTTTAATCAGATAGACACACCCATTTTTATGGAAAAGTGTCTATCTGATTTTTTTTAACGTACTTAATGGATTGATGGCGGTTTCAAAAAATAAAGACTTGACTTCTATCGCTATCATTAGTAGTATTTTATTTGGGCTCCCTTTTATAGGGACGGATATTTATGAGAATCGACGCTCCCTTACTTTTATAAAGTAGGCGGAGTGTTTTTTATTTTGGTTTACAAAATACTTGAAATTGTGATTGATACGTTAGAAAGATAATCACAATATTGTTTTATCTGGCAATTTCCCACCCCAGCAGGAAAATCGTCAGAACCCTGCAAGTTTTTCATTTCAGGAAGGAGTAGATTTTTTTAACATGACAAAGTATATTTTCGTTACAGGTGGCGTAGTTTCGTCAATCGGAAAAGGAATCACAGCAGCATCACTAGGACGTTTGCTGAAAAATCGTGGGCTTAGTGTTACAATTCAAAAGTTTGATCCATACATCAACGTGGACCCAGGAACAATGAGTCCATACCAACACGGGGAAGTTTATGTAACGGATGACGGTGCAGAAACAGACTTGGATCTTGGCCATTACGAACGTTTTATCGATATTAACTTAAATAAATACAGCAACGTGACAACTGGTAAAGTTTACTCAGAAGTTATTAAAAAAGAACGTCGCGGGGATTACTTAGGTGGAACTGTGCAAGTTATTCCACACATTACAAACGAATTAAAAGATCGTGTTTTCCGTGCAGCTCGTATGACTAATTCAGATATCATTATCACTGAAATTGGTGGAACTGTTGGAGACATCGAATCATTACCATTCTTAGAAGCAATTCGTCAAATTAAAGGGGATGTTGGTGCGGAAAACGTACTTTATATCCACACAACTTTAATTCCTTACATCAAAGCAGCTGGCGAAATGAAAACAAAACCAACACAACATAGTGTAAAAGAACTTCGCAGCCTAGGAATTCAACCAAACATTATCGTTGTTCGTACAGAGCAACCAGTTTCACAAGAAATGAAAGACAAGATTGCGCTATTTTGTGATATTAAAGCTTCTGAGGTTATTGAATCTCGCGATGAAGAAACACTTTATAACGTACCACTTTCTTTACAAAAACAAAAAATGGATGATATCGTCCTTGAACACTTGCAATTAGAAGCACCACAAGCTGAAATGACTGATTGGAAAAACTTAGTACACCGCGTTAAAAACCTTTCCAAAAAAGTTCGTATTGGTTTAGTTGGTAAATATGTTTCCTTGCAAGATGCTTACCTTTCTGTAGCAGAAGCACTTCGTCATGCCGGATATGACCATGATGCAGAAATCGAAATCGACTGG
>CM001047.1:2516046-2516320 GCA_000183865.1 Listeria marthii FSL S4-120 | reverse complement strand
TCTGAAAAAGTAACAAAAGAAAATGTTGCTGAAATCATGAAAGACGTTGATGGTATTTTAGTTCCTGGTGGTTTCGGCGACCGTGCTATTGAAGGTAAAATTGCTGCTATCGAGTATGCGCGTGTAAATAAAGTACCTTACTTCGGTATTTGCTTAGGTATGCAACTAGCAACTGTTGAATTTGCCCGCAATGTTCTTGGTCTTGAAGGAGCGCATTCCGCAGAAATCGAACCAGAAAACACGAAATTTATTATCACAGAACTAAACCAAATGA
>CM001047.1:2515403-2515946 GCA_000183865.1 Listeria marthii FSL S4-120 | reverse complement strand
ATTCCGCAGAAATCGAACCAGAAACAAACCATAACATCATTGATTTACTACCAGAACAAAAAAATATCGAAAACATGGGTGGAACGCTTCGTCTAGGCTTGTATCCAGCACGTATTAAGCAAGGAACAAAAGCGGAGGCTGCTTATGGTACAACACTTGTAGAAGAGCGTCATCGTCATCGTTATGAGTTTAATAACGAATATAGAGAACAAATGGAAGAAGCTGGTATGATTGTTTCCGCAACAAGCCCAGATGGTCGTTTAGTTGAAGTAGTTGAACTAATTGATCACCCTTGGTTCGTCGCTTGTCAATATCACCCAGAATTCATTTCCCGTCCAAACCGTCCACAAAGCTTATTCAAAGATTTTGTTGGCGCAGCACTTAACAATAAATAAGATGATAAAAAAATCCCAGCCGAGTGTGGCTGGGATTTTTTTTGAATTATTTAGTAGCACTAAGGTTAGAAGCTTTCGTCCAACCGATAAAAGTAGTACTTGTTCTTATACGATACCAAAGCTGTCCTTCGACGGTTGCTTGGCTATC
>CM001047.1:2515212-2515303 GCA_000183865.1 Listeria marthii FSL S4-120 | reverse complement strand
CATGCTTTGTTTGTAGAATGTATTAAGCGCGCGTGTGTCGACCCAGCCAATTGTCTTGCCGTCGATGCTAAATTGGTACCAAGTGGTGATT
>CM001047.1:2514256-2515112 GCA_000183865.1 Listeria marthii FSL S4-120 | reverse complement strand
CAGAAGCAGATTTTGAAGTAACTTTAGTACCGTCAACCAAAGCGCCAAAGAGCACGACAAAAATTGCACAACAAGCAGCGGAATCAGGTTATGATGTAGTGATTGCTGCTGGTGGCGATGGGACAGTGAATGAAGTCGTCAACGGTTTAATGCAAGTTGAAAAAAGACCAAAACTAGGAATTCTACCAGTAGGCACAACGAATGACTATGCCCGGGCACTAAATGTGGCTAAAGATCCACTCGAAGCGCTTCAAATTATTGCTAAACAAGAAACGATTCAGGTAGACATCGGAAAAGCTAACGAAACCGAATTTTTTATTAATAATGCAGCAGGCGGAAGAATTACAGAAATAACCTACGCCGTAAAAGAATCGATGAAATCCAAATGGGGCAGATTAGCTTATCTTTTCAGTGGGCTCACAGTACTTCCAAAATTATCACCAGTGAGTGTGGAAATCGCCTACAATGATGAAGTTTTCAAAGGCGAAATTCTACTATTTTTCGTAAACAAATCGAATTCAGTAGGCGGGATGGAAACTCTATGTCCACCAGCAGAATTAAACAGCGGCATGTTCGAACTTTTAATTTTAAAAAAGGTGTCGCCTAAAAAATTATTTCAACTGTTTGCTTCTATAAAAAAAGGAACGCATTTAACTAGTCCGGATGTCATTCATGCGCGCACCAATAAAGTAGTGATAAAAAGTGAGGCAGATTTAAATGTCAGTTATGACGGTGTATATGGTGGGAAAGCTCCGTATACATTAGAGGTCATTCCGGAAGCGCTAGAAGTATTTGCTGATGAAAAGCGAATTTCAGAACGTCTTAGAGGCTAAAGCGTTTACACCAGAAAATTTTC
>CM001047.1:2512908-2514125 GCA_000183865.1 Listeria marthii FSL S4-120 | reverse complement strand
AAGTTGATCAACGTCACAAAACTATTGAAGTTATAGCCCCATTGATTGAAATAAGAAACGGGATCCGTGTGCGTTGTTCCACCAAGATAACGTGTAACAGAATCGTGAGACCAAACTGTTCCTTTACCGTCATTATGCGCACTATCAACTGGAAGATTATATTGATCTAACAAGTAAGCCGCGTAATAGGCATAGTTATTAATAGAACGAGCAAATTCGTCAAAGGTTTTTGAACGAACTAATTCGACTTGGATAAAGCGAGCATTGGCATATTGGCCAGCTCCCCATACTCCGTTTTCGGTAGGGTGAATTTGAATAATACGAGATTTGTCTACAAACGAATGAACGAAGGCATTATTGTAGTTTCTACTCATGTAACTAATTTCACCTGTGATAGTAGAAGAATTATTTGCTGTTTCGTGAATGACAATTCCTTCTGGTTTTCCGTAACCATTACGGTAATTAAACTTAGGAAATTGACTTTGCAATTGCTTTTCAATGGATGCGCTTGAAAATTTATTTGATTTAATATAGGAATTAACGTCAGGATATCCTGCTGTTGCGCGAAGTAAAGGTACAGACTTCAGTACGCTATTAGTTCCATCTTCAAAGCCGTCATGTTCCTCCGTAGCAGTCCCGTCCCTAACTCCTTGCGGGATATAGATGGATTGATCATCTACATTTTGCACTGTTTCCGTAGAAGCTGCACTTGCTTTCTCTGTAATCATGGTAGCGGACACGCCAATAAAAGCAAGGCTTGTAAAAACAACCGCCGATTTTACTAATTTTTTCAAAGTTTAAATCCTCTCCTAACTGCACTACTTTCAATAAGAAATAAAATTATTCTACACTAATTATGACAATACGTGAAGTCGTAGTCAATGGCTATAAGCAACAATGAACCTAATTGCACATGTTTTTTAATGTAAAAGTAATATAATTTCAAAATGGTACACAAAATGTAATTTTAAAGAAGTAGAGGTATGTGTTTTGTAATAGGTAAAAAGACTCTAGTTAAATGATTTTTTCTTTTTCGGTCAAACAAGTTGACATCAAGAAGCCAAAATAGGAAACTAACACTATCTATAGGAAAGAGGGAGCGGCAATTTGCAGAAGAAAGCGATGATAGTATACAATCCGGCAGCGGGGAAAAATAAATTTCGAAAATTACTTCCAGACGCAGAAAAAATTTTAACAGAAGCAGATTTTGAAGTAAC
>CM001047.1:2512063-2512808 GCA_000183865.1 Listeria marthii FSL S4-120 | reverse complement strand
AGAAAATTTTCTAGTTTTTATGGTAAATTCATCACAAATCTGTTATCATATGTTTGTTAGGGGAAAATAGCTGCCACTATTTTTCACGGCGGAAATTCAAATCTTAGGGGAAATCAAAAATGGTTTTCCTAAATTCCTGAGGGAGGAAATTGTATTATGCCTATCGTTAACATGACAGACATGCTGAAAAAAGCATTAGCTGGAAAATATGCTGTTGGTCAATTCAACATCAACAACCTTGAATGGACTCAAGCTATTTTGAAAGCTGCAGAAGCAGAAAAAGCACCAGTTATTTTAGGAGTTTCTGAAGGAGCTGCTAAATACATGGGAGGATTCAAAACAGTTGTAAAAATGACTGAAGGACTTGTAGAAGACCTGAAAATCACTGTACCTGTTGCGATTCACCTTGATCATGGTTCAAGCTTTGATTCTTGTAAAGCGGCTATCGATGCAGGATTCTCTTCTGTAATGATCGACGGTTCTCACCACCCAATCGACGAAAACATTGAAATGACTAAAAAAGTTGTTGATTACGCGCATGCTAAAGGCGTATCTGTTGAAGCTGAAATTGGAACTGTTGGTGGAGACGAAGACGGAGTTACTGGTGGAATCAACTATGCTGATCCACAAGAATGTTTACGTGTAGTTAAAGAAGCTAACATTGATGCACTTGCTGCAGCATTAGGTTCTGTACACGGTCCTTACCACGGCGAACCTGTTCTTGGTTTTGACGAAATGAAAGAAA
>CM001047.1:2509008-2511963 GCA_000183865.1 Listeria marthii FSL S4-120 | reverse complement strand
TGACGAAATGAAAGAAATCTCCGAACTTACAGGTGCTCCACTTGTACTTCACGGTGGTTCTGGAATTCCTGAACACCAAGTTAAAAAAGCAATTGAACTAGGTCACAGCAAAATCAACGTTAACACTGAATGCCAAATCGTTTGGACTGCAGCTGTTCGCGAAAAATTAGCTACTGATGACAAAGTTTATGATCCACGTAAAGTAATCGGCCCTGGTGTGGACGCGATTATCAAAACTGTTTCAGAAAAAATTCAAGAGTTTGGTTCTAACGGTAAAGCGTAAGACAAACTTTATGATGATATAAAAAATAACTGGTAGGATCACTTGTTGATTTTGCCAGTTATTTTTTATGTGTATCTTAGGGCCCTTTATAGAAGGAATTTAATTATCGTTATGAGGGCGAATATGGTATGATAACTATAGCTTTCATTTAATAGAAGTAAACACTCCAAATTTCCCGATTAAAAATCATGCTTCAGGCGCATGTTTTATCAAAATAAATGAGTCATAATGTAGTTAGTTATGTAATACGACTTACTATAGTTATGTTATAATAATATATTAAATGATGAATGAACCAACGAGGAAGAGAGTAGGCGATAGTAATGAATATAGGGATTTTTACGGATACCTACAGTCCGCAAATTAGCGGTGTAGCTACATCGATAATGATTATGGAAAACGAACTAAGAAAACAAGGGCACACTGTATATATATTTACGACAACCGATCCGAACGCTGATAGAGAAAGCGAAGAGGGGCGTGTGTTTCGTTTGCCAAGTATTCCGTTTGTCTTTTTTCCAGAACGTCGTGTAGCAATTGCTGGAATGAATAAGTTTATCAAGCTAGTAGGTCGCTTAGATTTAGATGTTATCCACACACATACGGAGTTCTCCTTAGGTCTTTTAGGTAAGCGAATTGCGAAAAAATATCATATTCCTTCTATCCATACTTACCACACAATGTATGTCGATTACTTGCATTATATTGCGAAAGGTAAAATTTTAACACCGTCCATGGTGGGGAAAATGACCAAATCATTTTGTGATAGTTATGATGCGATAATTACGCCAACAGCAAAAGTAAGGCATCACTTAGAAGAACAAGGTATCCACAAACTAATGTATACAGTTCCAACAGGCACAGATATTTCATCGTTCGCGCCGGTTGAGAAACAGCGAATTCTAGACTTGAAAAAATCACTTGGTATCGGAGCAGAGGATCCAGTGATACTTTCGCTTGGAAGAATTGCGCATGAGAAAAATATTGATGCGATTATTAACGCGATGCCAGAAGTCCTTCAAACAAAACCAACAGCCAAACTAGTCATTGTTGGTGATGGACCGGTACGTAAAGACTTAGAAAAGTTAGTAGAAGAAAAACAATTAGAGGCACATGTTATTTTCACCGGTGCAGTAGACTGGGAAAATATTAGTTTATATTACCAATTAGGCGACCTTTTTGTGAGTGCATCAACGACAGAAACGCAAGGTCTAACTTATGCGGAAGCAATGGCGGCATCTTTACCAGTTGTGGCTAAACGTGATGAAAGTATTGAAGGCTTTTTAAGCGACAGAGAAACGGCCTTTTTATTCGATGAAGATTACGAGCTTGCCAGTCTGTTAATCAAAATAATTTCAGATAAAAATACCGCAACATTAGTAGCATCAAACGGTAGAGTCAAAGTGGAGTCAATTTCTGCGGACCAATTTGGAATCAACATTGAATCTACATACAATGAAGTTCGAGAAATCTACCGAGCTAAGCGACAAAATGGGACGATTAAAGTAAAACCGACATTAATAAAAAGTAAAATAGCTTCACAAGTATTTTCACTTTCATCTTCTACGCATGTTCAAAGGAAAGAGAGGTCATCGCGGCGTGATTAAGTTGACAATGCTATCTTCGGCAGAAAAAGTAAAAGGACAAGGTGTAGCATCAGCTTACCGCGAACTTGTGAACTTGCTAGAAGAAAGATATATAAATGAAATTGATATGAAGATTAATAGTTTTGAGAAATCGGATATCACGCATTACCATACCGTTGATTTCCGTTTTTTTCTTTCGACTTTTTTTAAGAAGAAACGCGGCGTTCGGGTCGGATATGTTCATTTTCTACCGGAAACAATGGAAGGTAGTCTAAAATTACCGTGGATCGCCCGGGTCGTTTTTTATAAATACTTGATTGGCTTTTATAAGCGAATGGATGAAATCGTTGTGGTTAACCCTTCATTCATACCAAAACTTACTGCGTATGATATTCCAGAAGAAAAAATCCATTACATTCCGAATTTTGTTTCTAAAAAGAGCTTTTTCCCACTTCCGGAGGCGGAAAAGCAACTTGCACGAAAAAAATATGGAATTCCAGCAGATAAATTTACAGTAATTGGGATTGGACAAGTGCAGCATCGTAAAGGTGTGCTTGATTTTATCGAGGTGGCTAAACAACTGCCTGATGTTCAATTTGTTTGGGCTGGCGGATTTTCTTTCGGGAAAATTACTTCTGGTTACGAAGAATTGAAAAAAATCTATGATAATCCACCAAGTAATGTGAAATTCATCGGGATTGTTGATCGTTCGGAAATGAACGCTTGTATCAATATGGCGGATGTGTTCTTTATGCCTTCCTACAATGAGCTGTTTCCGATGGCAATTTTGGAAGCAATGAGCTCGGATGTTCCGATATTATTACGAAATTTGGATTTATATGAAGAAATTTTAGATGGTTACTATGTAAAAGAGGTCGATAATCCAGGTTTTATCCGGGCTATCGAACGTTTAGAAAATGACGCGGATTACTATCAAGAAATGTTGCAAGCTGCAAAACGAGGAGCAGCTTATTATTCCGAAGATCGACTAGCGCAAATATGGTTGGACTTTTATCAAGGTTTATTAACGAAGGAGTGAAGAGTATGAGTGGAGCTGCGAAGAAAAATCTATTTAATATTGCGCTT
>CM001047.1:2506915-2508908 GCA_000183865.1 Listeria marthii FSL S4-120 | reverse complement strand
GATATCTCCACTTTTTTCGCTTCGATGTTGAAAGTGAACCCTTGGTGGCTGCTGGCGGCATTTACTGCGATGTTCCTTTATTGGTTTTTAGAAGCAGTCGTTTTACAAACGGCATCTAAACCAGCGAATAAAGAGCAACGATTCTTTTCATCTTTTCGGATTACCATGATTGGCCAATTTTTCAATACGATTACTCCGATGTCAACTGGCGGACAACCGGCACAGCTCGTGATGTTAACGAAGCAAGGCATGGATGCGGGCCGGGGTAGCTCAGTTTTACTCGTAAAATTTATTATTTATCAAGCGATGGTCGTGCTGAACTTTTTAGTTATTTTGATTTTTGGAATTCATTATTTAATGACTGGCGTGACGCAACTGAAATTCCTCGTTTTACTAGGGTTTGGTGTACATGTCATCGTTATTGCCGCACTTATTTTAGTAGGTAGAAGTCAAAAATTCACGACAAAATTAGTCCATGTCTTACTTGTACCAACGCGACTTTTTATGAAAAAGGAAAAAGTAGCTAATTTAAGAAATATGCTAGATGAAAAAATTGTTACTTTCCACGAAGAGAGTAGCCGAATTGGGAAAGATTGGAAGTTAATTGTACGCTGTTGTTTTTATACAACGCTACAACTGTGGATTTATTTCTCGATTCCATTTTTCATTTTACAAGCGATTGGTGTTACGGGAATCGGGCTGTATATGGCGATTACGTATCACGCATTTATTATTATGTTTGCGACGGTTATGCCAACGCCGGGTGGGGCTGGTGGGGCTGAGTATACTTTCACCTTGCTATTCGGGATGTTACTTGGCCCGGCGAAACTGCTCATGGCGCTAGTTTTATGGCGGATTATCACTTATTATAGCTGCATTGTTTTTGGCGCTGGAGCCTTGTTAATAAAAGATACAGCTTCCAAGAAAATCAAGCCACATATTGAAGCTCTCGCAAAAGCACCAGTCAAAAATATACCACAATAATAGAAAGCTTGGGGGCGAACAGTTCCCGGCTTTTTTTAAAGAAAGCATCTTGCAAAGTAAATCAAATTAATGGATAATGAAAAAGTATGACAAGCTTCAGGAAAGAAGGGTACATTTGTGACGGATAAACTGATTATTCAAGGCGGTAAAAAATTAGCTGGCACTTTGCAAGTAGATGGTGCGAAAAATAGTGCGGTGGCCTTGATTCCAGCTGCAATTTTGGCGGAGTCTGAAGTAGTTTTAGAAGGGTTACCAGATATTTCGGATGTATATACACTTTATGATATTTTAGAAGAACTTGGCGGCACAGTTCGCTATGATAATAAAACAGCAGTTATTGATCCAACAGATATGATCTCGATGCCACTTCCATCAGGAAATGTGAAGAAATTACGTGCATCTTATTATTTGATGGGCGCGATGTTAGGACGATTTAAAAAAGCCGTTATTGGTCTACCGGGTGGCTGTTATTTAGGCCCACGCCCAATCGACCAACATATTAAAGGCTTTGAAGCTCTAGGCGCAAAAGTAACTAATGAACAAGGAGCCATTTATTTACGTGCTGATGAACTAAAAGGCGCGCGAATTTACCTTGATGTTGTAAGTGTTGGCGCTACAATTAATATCATGCTAGCAGCTGTTCGTGCAAAAGGAAAAACAATTATCGAAAATGCAGCTAAAGAACCGGAAATCATTGATGTTGCGACCCTTTTAACTAATATGGGCGCAATTATCAAAGGGGCTGGAACAGATACTATTCGCATCACTGGGGTAGATCATCTGCATGGCTGTCATCATACGATTATTCCAGACCGAATCGAAGCGGGAACATTCATGGTACTTGCGGCGGCTTCAGGTAAAGGCGTACGAATCGAAAATGTTATCCCAACTCATTTAGAAGGAATCATTGCCAAGCTTACAGAAATGGGCGTTCCGATGGATATTGAGGAAGATGCTATTTTTGTAGGAGAAGTAGAAAAAGTTAAAAAAGTAGATATTAAAACCTATG
>CM001047.1:2501235-2506815 GCA_000183865.1 Listeria marthii FSL S4-120 | reverse complement strand
AACCGATTTGCAGCAACCACTAACCGCACTTTTAACACGCGCGGAAGGTAGTAGCGTTATTACGGACACGATTTATCCAAGCCGTTTTAAACATATTGCTGAAATTGAGCGAATGGGTGGGAAATTCAAACTAGAAGGCAGATCGGCTGTCATAAGCGGACCTGTCCAACTGCAAGGCTCCAAAGTCACAGCGACAGATTTACGAGCTGGTGCAGCACTAGTGATTGCTGGTCTTTTAGCTGACGGACAAACAGAAATCCATGGCGTTGAACATATCGAACGTGGTTATAGTAAAATTATTGAGAAACTTTCTGCTATCGGGGCTGACATTAGCCGTAGCAGTGCAGCAGAAACACAATTGTAAAAAATCTGAGGCTGAGCCGAGTCAAGTCGTTTCAGCCTTTCCTCAAATTCCCTCCATTATCATTTATTCCTAATTACTATTTATTAACTCAAAAAGGTGGTACATACATGGCTAAACTGTCCATTGCATACTTAGAAAGTTTAACAATTAAAGAGATTTATGCCTTAGCAAAAGAGCATAAAATTGCCTATTACAGCAAACTCACAAAACGAGAATTAATTTTTGCTTTATTAAAATCAAACGCGGAAAAAGAAGGATTTTTCTTCATGGAAGGCGTATTAGAAATTATTCCAAATGAAGGTTTCGGTTTCTTGCGTCCTATCAATTATTCTTCTAGTTCAGAAGATATTTACATTTCAGCGTCCCAAATCAGACGTTTTGAGTTAAGAACTGGGGATAAAGTTTCTGGAAAGGTTCGTCCTCCGAAAGAAAATGAACGTTATTTTGGCTTGCTTCACGTCGAAGCAGTTAATGGAGAAAATCCGGAAGTTGCGAAAGAAAGAGTACATTTTCCGGGCTTAACACCACTTTATCCAGATCGTCAAATTCATTTGGAAACGGGGAAAAATCCGATTTCTACTAGAACGATTGATTTAATTTCACCAATCGGATTCGGTCAACGTGGACTAATCGTTGCACCACCGAAAGCAGGGAAAACAGTCTTGCTTAAAGAAATTGCCAATGCGATTACGACTAATCACCCGGATTCCGAATTGATTGTCTTGTTAATCGATGAGCGTCCGGAAGAAGTAACGGATATTGAACGTTCTGTAAAAGCCGATGTGGTTAGTTCTACTTTTGATGAAGTACCAGAAAATCATATTAAAGTGGCGGAACTGGTACTCGAGCGTGCGATGCGTTTAGTTGAACAGAAACGCGACGTTGTGATTTTAATGGATAGTATTACGCGACTGGCGCGAGCTTACAATCTAGTTATTCCGCCAAGTGGTCGCACACTTTCTGGCGGTATTGATCCAGCGGCTTTCCATAGACCGAAGCGCTTCTTTGGAGCTGCTCGTAATATTGAAGAAGGCGGAAGTTTAACAATCCTTGCAACTGCCTTAGTTGATACAGGTTCTCGTATGGATGACGTTATTTATGAGGAATTCAAAGGAACTGGAAACATGGAATTACATCTTGATCGCCAACTTGCAGAACGCCGTGTCTTCCCAGCAATTGATATGCGCCGCTCTGGAACGCGAAAAGAAGAATTGCTACTATCCAAAGATCGCCTAGAACAACTTTGGAAAATCCGTAAAGCAATGCCAAAACAAAGCGACGGACTTGAGATTTCAGAACGTTTCGTGCGCTATTTGAAGAAAACGGAGAATAACGAAGCATTTTATGAGTTATTGCAAGAAGAGATGTTTAAAAAATAAAGAGAAGCTGTACTTTTCTTATTAATTTTGATAGTATCGTTTGTAGAGTAATTATTGAAATCACTAGAAGGAGAAAGATAATGAAACTAATTACAATATCTGTTCCTGCATATAATGAGCAAGAATCTATTGTTACATTATATGAAACGGTTGTGAATGTAATGGAGTCTATTAAGGATAAATATACATTCGAATTGCTATTTATCAATGATGGAAGTAAAGATAATACATTGGAAATAGTAAAGCAACTGCATAATAAAGATGAACGAGTAGGTTTTGTGGATTTATCAAGAAATTACGGGAAAGAAATAGCAATGGCAGCGGGGTTCGATTATGCTAAAGGGGATGCCGTTATTACAATGGACGCAGACTTGCAACATCCACCGGAGTTAATCGTAGAAATGGTCGAGCTATGGGAACTAGGTTATGAAGATGTTTATGCAAGACGAAATAAAAGACCAGGAGAAAATTGGTTAAAAAAAGCAACCTCTAAATATTATTATAAAATGCTACAAAAAGTAACAAAAACGCCGGTTCTTCCAGATACAGGCGATTTTCGTTTGCTTGATAGACGATGTGTAGATGCAATTAAAAAGCTAAGAGAAACACAACGTTATACAAAAGGATTATATAATTGGATTGGATTTAAAAAAGTGGAAGTAACTTTTGATGCTGCGCCAAGACACGCTGGTGAAACTAAATGGAATTACCGCGCTTTGATTAATTTGGCTCTTGAAGGAATTACTTCTTATACCACTTTACCGCTAAGATTATCAACAGTTGCTGGATTTACAATATCTTTAGGTACTTTCGTGTATTTAATTTATATTTTGATTAAAACATTAATTGTTGGATCGAGCACTAGTGGATTTCCGACCTTGATGATAACGATACTATTTTTAGGTGGAATTCAGTTAACTAGTATTGGGATTATTGGTGAATATTTAGGAAGAATTTTTAATGAAGTCAAGAAACGTCCGCTTTATTTTGTAGAAGAATACAACGGAGAGAAAGAAGATGTCAAATGAGTAGAGTAAGGCAATTACTAGATAAATTACCGTGGTATACAGATAGCATACATAGCATTTTAATGTATTTAATTATGGGCGGATTTACAACCTTGATTAATATCGTGACTTTTTGGTTATGTACTGATTTATTAAATTGGGATTACCGAATTGCAAATACAATAGCATGGGTAGCATCTGTATTGTTCGCCTATTTTTCTAATAAAAAGTATGTTTTTGAAAGCTATACGCCCACATGGAAAGAAAAAGCGAGAGAAGTTTCTTCATTCTTTGGTTTTAGATTTTTAACATATATAGTTGATTTCTTAGTAATGATTCTATTAATTAGTGGACTAGGAATAAATGAACTATGGGCAAAAATTTGGACGAATGTAATTGTACTAGTATTAAATTATGTATTTAGTAAGTGGATTATTTTTAGAGTGAGAAAATAAAGGGATGTGTATCTATGATCAATAGCATAAAAAAAGATGGCGTTAAAATTGGGATTTTTAGTTTTATTATTTTTTTGTTTTACTTGTATCTGTCTTATTGTACGCCATTAACCCATGATGACTGGACTTGGGGAATTAGACTTGGAATGAATCGATTCTATGATGGCTTTAAAGATTATAATGGACGTTATTTTGGGAATATTTGTGAGTTAATTATCACGAGGGTTGATTGGTTCCGTATCCTAATTATGGGTGTGTTTGGGGCTGCAATTGTAGTATTGCCACTTTTAATTGCCAAAACAGCAAAGTTAACTATCGGTTTCCTTAGCTTGTTCTTAATGTTAGGTGTAACTAGTGATATGTTTTCTTCTACATTCGCATGGGCGGCTGGTTTTGCTAATTATAATACAGCGACTATTTGTATTTTAGTATATTTGCTCATTATAAAAAATATCTTCTACGATAAGACACCTAAGTACTCTATTTGGCTAGTAGTATTTGCTGTTCCACTAGGGATTGGTTCGCAATTATTTGTAGAACATGCAACCATTTATAATGTGTTCGCAGGCGCTTTTGTTATTATTTATAGCTTTATGAAATTTAGAAAGTTCTTTGCTTTCCAGATCACTTATCTTGTATCTGCGCTTATCGGAGCGGTTATCATGTTCTCCAATGGTGCTTATGTAAAAATATTCACTGGTGCAGATAATTACCGGACTATCGATACGGACATGGGTATTTTTGAGAAGATCTATTCTATTTTCTCTACTAGCATGTATAAGTTTTTAATTATGAATAATATTATATTAAACTTTGCGTTAGCTATTTTCTGTATTTTCCTTCTTGTGAAAATCGGGAAGAATTTGCCAACTTGGAAAATATGGGTGAAAAATATTTTCATCGCAATCTTGACAGTTTATCCTTTCTACCGACCATTTATTGTTGATAGAATGCAATTAAGCATTTTTACAGATGTAGCAAAAACTTCTGAATTCGAAGCTTGGATTTCGTTATTATTTTATTTAACTATCCTGTTTACGATTATCTTATTCTTCAAGAAGAGTTCTTTAAAAGTAGAGCTTAGTTTCTACCTAATATCTGCCGTATTTATTGCGGGGCCGCTGTTCTTTGTCACACCTTTTGGCTCAAGATGCTTTATCCTTTCTTATGCATTTTTCGTGTTATTTATTGTTCGCCTACTTGTTTACCTTGTAGATGAAGAGTTTATAAATTTAAAAGCTATTAGTATTCCGATAATCACGCTGGCGCTAACGTTAGTATTTGCCTATAGTGTCATTTTTGCTCAAATAAAAATTTCTGATAATGAGAGAATGGATAGTATCCAACAGCAAATTGATGAAGGGAAAAAAGTGGTGACAGTTAAGCCGCTAAAACATGAGAAATTCTTATGGAATAGTAAATTAATGATCCCTGGTTTCCAAGCAGATAATTTCAAGATTTTCTTCAATTTACCTAAAGATGTACAACTTAAAAATGCACCTGAAAAATAAAGTCTAGGGCATAAAGTAATCTTTAACAAATGGATGCAAAAATAATCTTGCTTGTTTGCTTCAACATTGTTATAATATTTATACTGTGTGTAAAAGCACTTAATTACTCTGTTTCAGATGATTCAGGGCGAAGGAGTTGAAAAGAAATGAAAACTGGAATTCATCCTGAGTACCGTCCAGTGGTATTTGTTGATACTAGTACTGATTTCAAATTTTTGTCAGGTTCTACTAAGAGCTCAAGCGAAACAATTAAATGGGAAGATGGCAACGAGTATCCTTTACTACGTGTCGAAATCTCTTCTGATTCGCATCCGTTCTATACTGGTAAACAAAAACATGCGACTGCAGATGGCCGTGTGGACCGCTTCAACAAAAAATACGGTCTCAAATAAGACTGTATGTAACGAACGAAATAATTTGCGCACTCGGCTTTTGCTGGGTGTGTTTTTTTATGGAATTATCTCCCGGAACCACTAAAAATAAAAACTTTCCTTTCAAGGGTTTACTTTTCCCTGTGAAGTTGCGTATAATATCACTAATTACTTTTTTTATGAGTAGGTAATAAAAAAGTTAAATTTTCTGTTTTGTTAAACAATAATAAGGAGGTTTTCAAGTGGAAGCAAAGTTACAAGTAGGTGTGTTAGGATTTGGAACGGTAGGTAGCGGTGTTATTCATATTTTAGAAGAGCATCAAGAAAAAATTAGTCAAGTAACTGGATACCATATTTCTGTAAAGAAAGTGCTAGTTCGTGACTTAGAAAAAAATCGCCGTTATGAAACAAAAGGTTTTGAACTAACCACCAATCCGTCTGATGTACTGGATGATCCAGAAATTGCTGTTGTTGTCGAGGTTATGGGATGCAT
>CM001047.1:2500026-2501135 GCA_000183865.1 Listeria marthii FSL S4-120 | reverse complement strand
GTTGTCGAGGTTATGGGCAGCATCACAACTGCGCGGGAATACATTTTGCAGGCCTTGAAAGCTGGAAAACATGTAGTAACTGCGAATAAGGATTTGATTGCGCTACACGGCGACGAATTAGTGGCAGTTGCACAAGCTAATAATTGTGATTTATTCTATGAAGCAAGTGTTGCGGGCGGAATTCCAATTTTACGCACTATCGTAAACAGCCTTGCAGCAGATAAAATTCAAAAAGTAATGGGTATCGTCAACGGGACGACCAATTTCATGCTAACAAAAATGACATCAGAGAAAAAGTCATACGAAGAAGTTTTAGCAGAAGCACAAGCACTAGGATTTGCCGAGTCCGACCCAACGAATGACGTGGATGGAATCGATGCAGCTAGAAAAATGGTTATTATGACAAGACTCGCATTCGGTATGAATGTGAATTTAGATAATGTAGAAACAAATGGTATTCGCGGGATTTCTCCTGAAGATATCGAAGTAGCGTACCAATTAGGCTACAAAATTAAACTAGTAGGTACAGCCGAAGAAACGAATGGCACAGTTAACGTCAATGTCGGACCAGTGTTATTACCAAAAGCACATCCACTTGCCGGCGTTAACTATGAAAATAATGCCGTATTTGTAACAGGTGCAGCTGTCGGAGAAACAATGTTTTACGGACCTGGTGCTGGCGAATTACCAACAGCGACAAGTGTTGTTAGTGATTTGATTACTGTTGCGAAAAATAGCCGTCTAGGTACAAACGGTAATGCTTTCAACAGCTACAAACACGAAACAAAACATACACCAAAAGAACAAGTTTTCTCCAAATACTATCTTCGTCTAACAATGGACGATAAAACAGGAACCTTCCTCAAGTTAACGCAAATTTTTGCAGAAGCTGGCGTTGGTTTTGATAAAATTTTACAACAACCGTATGATGATTTTACAGCGACTGTTGTTATCGTTACACACTCAACAAGCCAAGCGCAATTAGAACAAGCAATCGCTAGGGTGAAAGACGAGCCAGAAATGCAAATGCTCGCAAAATATTCCGTTGTGGAGGGTTAAATATGTATAAAGGTTTACTAGAAAAATATAAAGAATATCTACCAGTAACT
>CM001047.1:2499183-2499926 GCA_000183865.1 Listeria marthii FSL S4-120 | reverse complement strand
ATAAAGAATATCTACCAGTAACTGATAAAACGCCAATGATTTCACTTGCGGAAGGAAATACACCACTTATTCCATTACCGAATTTGTCCAAAGAACTTGGTGTTACTTTATACGGAAAATATGAAGGGCTGAATCCAACAGGTTCTTTTAAAGATCGTGGAATGGTTATGGCTGTTGCTAAAGCGAAAGAAGAAGGTGCTGAGGCAGTTATTTGCGCATCAACTGGGAATACTTCTGCAGCCGCTGCAGCATACGCAACACGTGCCGGATTAAAAGCGTATATCGTTATTCCAGAAGGCAAAGTCGCTCTTGGGAAATTAGCGCAAGCAGTCATGTACGGTGCTGATATTATTTCGATTCAAGGTAATTTTGACGAAGCATTGAAATCCGTGCGTGAACTTGCTGAAACTGAAGCAGTCACACTTGTAAACTCTGTTAACCCATACCGTTTAGAAGGTCAAAAAACAGCTGCATTCGAAATCTGTGAGCAATTAGGTTCCGCACCAGATGTACTTGCGATTCCAGTCGGTAATGCCGGAAATATTTCTGCATACTGGAAAGGCTTTAAAGAATGGAACGAGGCTAAGGCTTCTGGACTTCCACGGATGCATGGCTTTGAAGCAGAAGGAGCTGCGGCGATTGTTCAAGGGAAACCAATTGATAACCCGGAAACAATTGCAACAGCGATTCGTATCGGAAACCCAGCTAGTTGGGGGCTTGCAGAAGCAGCTCGCGATGAATCT
>CM001047.1:2497380-2499083 GCA_000183865.1 Listeria marthii FSL S4-120 | reverse complement strand
GGGCTTGCAGAAGCAGCTCGCGATGAATCTGGTGGTTACATCCATTCTGTAACAGACGACGAAATTGTGAATGCGTATAAAAAAATTGCCGCACAAGATGGTGTCTTCATTGAGCCAGGTTCTGCCGCATCTTTAGCCGGTGTTATCCAACATGTAGCAAATGGAACAATTAAAAAAGGCGAAACAGTTGTTTGTGTATTCACTGGAAATGGCTTAAAAGATCCAGATACTGCGATGAGCGTGCATGAAATTCCAATTTCTCACGTCGATGATATTGAAGCAATGCGCACACATTTACGTTCAGGAGTGAATGCTTAATGCGTATTCGTGTCCCAGCAACAACGGCCAATCTTGGTCCTGGCTTTGATTCTTGCGGTTTAGCTCTAACATTATATCTCACGCTCGATATTGGCGAAGAAGCAGATTCTTGGTATATCGAACATAATATTGGCGGTGGGATTCCGCATGATGAAACCAATGTGATTATCGAAACAGCCCTTAACTTAGCGCCTAATTTAACGCCGCACCATTTAGTGATGGCATGTGATATTCCACCGGCTCGCGGACTTGGTAGCAGTTCAGCCGCAGTTGTCGCGGGAATTGAATTAGCCAACACACTCGCAGAACTTCATCTTTCAAAAGAAGAAAAAGTTCGTATTGCTGCTGAAATAGAAGGCCATCCGGATAATGTGGCGCCAGCCGTCCTAGGAAACTGGGTCGTAGGAGCAAAATTAGACGGAGAAGATTTTTATGTACGCCACCTTTTTCCAGATTGTGCTTTAATTGCTTTTATCCCGAGAACCGAATTGCTAACTTCGGAAAGTCGCGGTGTGCTTCCTGATACGCTTCCGTTCAAAGAAGCTGTCCAAGCAAGCAGCATTGCCAATGTGATGATCGCAGCTATTTTGCGCAATGATATGACGTTAGCTGGCGAAATGATGGAACGTGATTTATGGCATGAAAAATATCGTAGCAAATTAGTACCACATTTAACCGAAATTCGAGCTGTTGCCAAAAGTGAAGGTGCCTATGCAGCTTGTTTAAGTGGTGCTGGTCCAACGGTATTAGTATTTGCTCCTCGCGACATAGCAATTACACTGCAAACATCTTTACAATCACTGGAAATAGATGCGGACGTTCTTCTTCTTGATGTAGAAGGAAGCGGCGCAGAAGTTTTTCGTTAAAATTAAGCTATGCCCACATGCGGCGTAGCTTTTTTTAACTATATGTCCCAATTTGTGCCGCTCTATGATAAAATAGGAAAAGAGTTTATAAAGTTAAAGGGAGCGGTCTTAATGGCACAATTATTTTTCCGTTATGGTTCCATGAATAGTGGGAAAACCATTGAAATTCTAAAAGTCGCACATAATTATGAAGAACAAAATAAAACAGTAGCTATCTTTACTTCAGGTATTGACGATAGAGACCAAGTTGGATTCATTTCAAGTCGAATTGGACTGAAACGAGAAGCAACCCCCATTTTTAGCGACACGAATATTTTTGAAATCGTAGCAAATATTAATCCGAAACCAAATTGTGTTCTTTTAGATGAATCACAATTTCTAGAAAAAGAACATGTATTTCAGTTAGCGAAAATTGTCGATAGTTTAAATATCCCGGTAATTGCTTACGGGTTAAAAAATGATTTTCGAAATGAATTATTTGAAGGCTCGAAATACTTGCTCCTATATGCGGACAAATTA
>CM001047.1:2497062-2497280 GCA_000183865.1 Listeria marthii FSL S4-120 | reverse complement strand
GCTCCTATATGCGGACAAATTAGAAGAAATGAAAACAATTTGCTGGTTTTGTGCTAAAAAAGCGACGATGGTTCTGCGCGTTGATGATAAAGGCAAACCAGTTTATACAGGCGAACAAATTATGATTGGCGGAAATGACCACTATTATCCAGTGTGCCGCAAATGCCATGCCAATCCACCAATAAAATAAGTGAAAGAGGTGTTGGAATACAATGTAT
>CM001047.1:2495151-2496962 GCA_000183865.1 Listeria marthii FSL S4-120 | reverse complement strand
AGAGGTGTTGGAATACAATGTATGATCGATTACAAGCGGTGGAAGACCGTTACGACGAACTAAATGAGTTATTAAGTGACCCAGATGTAGTATCTGATCCAAAGCGACTACGCGACCTTTCCAAAGAACAGTCCGGCATTACAGCGACAGTTGAAGCGTACCGCGAATACAAAAATGTAAACGAACAAATCAACGAAACAAAAGAACTTCTAGGCGAAAAACTAGACGATGAAATGCGCGAAATGGCGAAAGAAGAATTCGCGGAACTTCAAAAAGAAAAAACCGAACTAGAAGAACGTCTAAAATTATTACTCGTTCCAAAAGACCCAAATGATGACAAAAACGTTATTTTAGAAATTCGCGGAGCAGCCGGTGGGGACGAAGCGGCTTTATTTGCGGGCGATTTATTCCGGATGTACAGCAAATATGCTGAATCACGCGGCTGGAAAGTAGAAATCATGGACGCTAACCCAACTGGTATTGGCGGATACAAAGAAATTATTGCAATGATGAACGGAAATGATGCCTTTTCCCGAATGAAATATGAAAACGGGGCGCACCGTGTACAACGTGTTCCGGAAACCGAGTCAGGTGGCCGAATTCATACATCAACAGCGACAGTTGCCATTTTGCCAGAAGCGGAAGAAGTGGAAATCGAGTTGCATGACAAAGATATCCGTACAGATACATTTGCATCTACTGGTGCCGGTGGACAAAGTGTCAATACAACGATGTCAGCTGTACGTTTAACGCATATTCCGACCGGGATTGTCGTTTCGATGCAAGATGAACGTTCTCAGTTGAAAAATAAAGATAAAGCGATGAAAGTTTTGCGCGCACGTGTTTATGATAAATTTGAACGTGAAGCTCGCGAGGAATATGATGCTAACCGTAAGTCAGCTGTTGGAACGGGTGACCGCTCCGAACGTATCCGTACTTACAACTATCCACAAAATCGCGTGACCGACCACCGTATCGGCTTAACGATCCAAAAATTAGATCAAATCATGGAAGGCAAACTCGATGAAATCATTGATGCGCTAATCCTAGAAGATCAAACAAGTAAACTGGAGCATTTAAATGACGCAAATTAGTCAATTGCTAAAAAATGCGGAAGCCATCCTTCTTGAAAAAGGCTTGGATCAAAACGCAGCGGAAATTTTACTCGAAACCAGAATGGGACTTTCGCGTTCTGAGCTTTGGATGGAACTGGGTCGGGAACTCGAACCGAATCATGAAAAGCAATTCAAAGAAGATTTTGCCAGATATTTGGCAGGAGAGCCAGTGCAATACATTTTAAAAACAGCGCCTTTTTATGGATATGATTTTTTAGTGACGGAAGATGTTCTTATTCCGCGCCCTGAAACTGAGGAACTTGTCGCTTGTGCGGAAGCCTTTTTGAAAAAGCATCCTCTGAACAATGTATTAGATGTTTGCACCGGCAGTGGAATCATTGCTATTGCGCTAAAAAAAGCATTTCCTAGTATTGCAGTGACAGCTTCTGATATATCAGCTCCAGCACTTGCGGTCGCGAAAAAGAACGCTCGATTGTTGAATGCCGATGTGCGCTTTGTGGAAACAGATTTGCTTGAAGCTTTCAAACAAAATAATGAGCGATTTGATATGATTATCGCGAATCCGCCATATATTGCAGAAGCTGAAAAAGCGGAGATGTCGGATTATGTTTTGAAAAATGAGCCAGCTCTAGCATTGTTCGCGGAAAATGATGGGCTCGCTATCTATGAACGATTTGTGGATAACTTGAAATCCGTCCTGAATCCGTCCTTTTGGGTAGGTGTGGAGATAGGTTA
>CM001047.1:2494973-2495051 GCA_000183865.1 Listeria marthii FSL S4-120 | reverse complement strand
CCCATCCACACCTCGTCTTTTTCTTATCAAAGTTATCCACAAAACTGTGGATAAAATGTTGTGCAAAAATTTTTTTTC
>CM001047.1:2494700-2494873 GCA_000183865.1 Listeria marthii FSL S4-120 | reverse complement strand
TGGGTAGGTGTGGAGATAGGTTATACACAAGGTGAGCGAGTAAAACAACTATTTGAAAAAAGTTATCCACATTCCACCGTTCTTATCCACAAAGATATAAATTCAAAAGATCGTTACGTAACATGCTCTAATATACTGGTATAAAGACGTTTCTGAAAAAGAAGCGTCTTTTT
>CM001047.1:2494424-2494600 GCA_000183865.1 Listeria marthii FSL S4-120 | reverse complement strand
TAAAGAAAATGGCTTTTTTACTTAGCTTTACGAATTATCCACATTTCACAATAAGTTATCCCCATTGACAAAGTTATTATCCACAGTTTGGGGATAACTTTTGTTCGAAAAGCGCGATTTTCAGATTTTAAAAAACAATACTGTAAAAATAAGGCAGAAAACGTTAAAATATAATA
>CM001047.1:2492904-2494324 GCA_000183865.1 Listeria marthii FSL S4-120 | reverse complement strand
AATCAAATCAATCCATCTACCAAGAAGCCGCTGAGTTACTACAAAATGGTGAATGCGTGGCTTTCCCAACTGAAACAGTGTACGGCCTTGGAGCGGATGCGACAAACCAAGCTGCCATTCAAAAAATATATGCTGCGAAAGGTCGCCCGTCAGATAATCCGCTAATTGTCCACATCGGTCGCCGTGAACAGATGGATTCGTTTGTAGCGAGTTATCCACCGAAAGCCCTCCAACTCATGGAAAAATTTTGGCCAGGCCCATTAACGGTGATTCTCCCTTTGAAAAAAGATAGTTTAGCAGCCAATGTTTCTGCTGGTTTATCCACAGTCGGCGTCCGTATGCCGGAACACCCAGTAAGTCTTGAATTAATAAAAGCAGCAAATATTCCAGTGGCGGCTCCGAGTGCAAATCGTTCCGGAAAACCGAGCCCGACGACTGCTAACCATGTAATAGAAGATTTAGATGGGAAAATTGCGGGAATTATCGATGGTGGTCCGACTGGTGTTGGCTTAGAATCCACCGTGATTGATTGCTCACTGGAAATGCCAATCATCTTGCGCCCGGGTGGCATTACGAAAGAACAAATCGAACGGGTAATTGGACCAGTTGATTCATCTTCAAACAGCACTACCGAAACAGAAAAACCTAAAGCGCCAGGTATGAAATATACGCACTACGCACCAAAAGCCCCTGTTTACCTTATTGAAGGTTCTACTGAATTTTGGCAAAGTGAAATAAATAAAGCCGAAGCCGCGCACAAAAAAATCGGTATTTTAGCTACAAAAGAGCTGACAGATAAACTAACGACGAGTGCGGTCATTCAAACAACAGGTAGCATTGATGCGCTGGATGAAGTGGCCACTAACCTTTACAACGGGCTGCGCGCATTTGATCATGCCGATGTGGAGCTGATTTTTGCAGAAGTTTACCCAGAAACAGAACTTGGGGCGGCGATTATGAACCGACTAGAAAAAGCTGCTGGAAATAGGAGGATTAGCGAATGAAGGTATTATTTGTTTGTACAGGAAACACTTGCCGAAGCCCTTTAGCTGAGAAAATCTTGGAAAACTTGCGCCCGGATTTAGATGTTCGTTCAGCTGGTACGCGTGCTTTGGACGGGGATGCTATCTCTGAAAACTCGCGTCAAATTCTCACGCAAATGAATTTACCAACAACGCACACAGCCAAAAAAATCACACAGAATGATATTGATTGGGCAGACCAAATCTACGTAATGACCCAAAGTCATCAAGCAGAACTCAAAAGCATTTTTCCAAAAGCGAGTGATAAAATACAATTGATTTCCGAAGATGGAACGGATATTCCGGATCCATACGGTGGACCAATTGAACAATACGAAATCACCTATTACGAACTAAAAAGTGCAATTTCCGAACGTTTTCTATAAGTGAAGCGCTTC
>CM001047.1:2492659-2492773 GCA_000183865.1 Listeria marthii FSL S4-120 | reverse complement strand
GCAGAAAACGTTAAAATATAATAGAAGTTATGTAAAGGGGACCGGAATTCATGCAAACCATCCATTGGAAAATAAACAAACAACAATCAAATCAATCCATCTACCAAGAAGCCG
>CM001047.1:2491147-2492559 GCA_000183865.1 Listeria marthii FSL S4-120 | reverse complement strand
CTGAAGCGCTTCACTATCGGGAATTGCGTTTTTTTATTCCAAAATGCTTGCTTTTCTACCCAATTTAAGTAATTATTAAAGATAATACATAACAGTTCACTTGAAAAATTTATCAGAAAAGGATGGGGTCCACAGATGGTCTATTTACAAAAGCAAGATAAGGAAGTTTTTGATGCAATTAAGTTAGAGCTTGGTAGACAACGTGCGAATATCGAATTAATCGCATCTGAGAATTTTGTTAGTGAGCAAGTAATGGAAGCAATGGGTTCTGTATTAACGAATAAATATGCAGAAGGCTATCCAGGAAAACGTTACTACGGCGGATGTGAATTCGTGGATATCGTGGAAGATTTAGCACGTGACCGCGCGAAGAAATTATTTGGCGCTGAATATGCGAACGTTCAACCTCACTCAGGCGCTCAAGCAAACATGGCAGTTTATCATACTGTGCTTGAACCAGGCGACACAGTGCTTGGTATGAACCTTTCACATGGTGGGCATTTAACACATGGTAGCCCCGTTAATTTCAGCGGCGTTTTATACAATTTTGTTGAATACGGCGTGCGTGAAGATACGAAAGAAATTGACTATGATATCGTCCGTGAAGCTGCTTTAAAACATAAACCAAAAATGATCGTAGCAGGCGCAAGTGCTTACCCACGTAAAATTGATTTTGCTAAATTCCGTGAAATTGCTGATGAAGTTGGGGCATACTTAATGGTTGATATGGCGCATATCGCTGGTCTTGTTGCTGCTGGTTTACATCAAAACCCAGTTCCTTATGCTGATTTTACAACGACAACTACACATAAAACCCTTCGTGGACCTCGCGGCGGAATGATTTTAGCCAAAGCAGAATGGGAACAAAAATTAAACAAATCCATTTTCCCAGGAATTCAAGGTGGACCGTTAATGCACGTTATCGCAGCGAAAGCAGTGGCATTTGGCGAAGCATTACAACCGGAATTCACTACGTACTGCGAGCAAATTATTCGTAACTCTAAAAAATTAGCAGAAACGCTTCAAGCGAATGATGTTGCTGTTTTAACAGGTGGATCAGATAATCATTTACTATTAATTGATTTAAAACCACTTGGCTTAACAGGGAAAGCTGCTGAGAAAGTTTTAGATGAAGTTGGTATTACCGTGAACAAAAATACCATCCCATTTGAAACAGAAAGCCCATTTGTAACGAGTGGTATCCGTGTGGGTGTTGCCGCAGTGACAACCCGTGGATTCGATGAAGTTGCGATTGAAAAAGTTGGCGTACTTATTTCAGAAGTATTGCATAACCTAGAAAATGAAGAAGTTTTAGCAGATGTTAAAGCGCGTGTTGCAACTTTAACAAATGAATATCCGCTTTATCCAAGTTTATAAAATAATGATTCCGGTTTTTTCTAATTTATAGAGAA
>CM001047.1:2490707-2491016 GCA_000183865.1 Listeria marthii FSL S4-120 | reverse complement strand
GTATAGCAAATTAATCCTTGCACTTGTGTCTTGTTCTGATACAATAAGAGAAGGAAATTTTCAATATCAAAGGAGCGAACTAATCGATGGCAAATGTACACGTAATTGATCACCCACTAGTACAACACAAATTAACAATCATTCGAGATAAAAATACGGGAACAAAAGCATTCCGCGAACTTGTAGATGAAGTCGCTACATTAATGGCGTACGAAATTACACGTGATATGGAACTCGAAGACATCCAAGTAGAAACACCACTACAAACAACAACTGCTAAAACACTTACTGGTAAAAAATTAGGTATTG
>CM001047.1:2489043-2490607 GCA_000183865.1 Listeria marthii FSL S4-120 | reverse complement strand
AAACACTTACTGGTAAAAAATTAGGTATTGTACCTATTTTAAGAGCTGGTCTTGGTATGCAAGATGGTATTTTAAAACTAATCCCTGCTGCTAAAGTAGGTCATGTAGGTCTTTACCGCGACCATGATACACTTGAACCAGTAGAATATTTTGTAAAACTACCTTCTGACGTGGAAGAACGTCTTTTCATCGTTGTAGATCCAATGCTTGCAACTGGTGGATCCGCAATTATGGCTATCGATTGCTTGAAAAAACGTGGCGCACGCAACATGAAATTCATGTGTCTAGTAGCGGCTCCAGAAGGCGTTAAAGCTCTTCAAGACGCGCATCCAGATGTAGAAATCTACGTAGCTGGCTTAGACGAGAAGTTAGACGAAAATGGTTATATCCGTCCAGGCTTAGGAGATGCTGGCGATAGATTATTCGGAACTAAATAATTAACATTCTCCTCGATATAGTGAGATAAGGAATTATAAACAGTGCTGCTTTTGGCAAACTGGAAAATTTTTTGTCGAGCTATTTCTGAGGAGTTTTTTTATAAGGAGGCTCGAAATTGGCTAAAATCAAAGTAATGAGTATCTTTGGTACAAGACCAGAGGCAATAAAAATGGCACCGCTCGTTTTGGCATTAGAAAAAGAACCAGAAACGTTTGAATCAACGGTAGTTATTACAGCTCAACACCGCGAAATGTTGGATCAAGTCTTAGAAATTTTTGATATAAAACCCGANNTTGATTTAGATATTATGAAAAAAGGCCAAACCCTAGCCGATATAACTTCACGTGTAATGAACGGAATTAATGAAGTTATCGCCGCGGAGAATCCGGATATCGTTTTAGTGCATGGTGATACAACAACGAGTTTTGCTGCAGGACTGGCTACTTTTTATCAACAAAAAATGCTCGGACATGTGGAAGCTGGACTTAGAACTTGGAATAAATATTCACCGTTTCCAGAAGAAATGAATCGTCAATTAACGGGTGTTATGGCTGATATGCACTTTTCTCCAACCAAACAGGCGAAAGAAAACCTGCTTGCGGAAGGAAAAGATCCGGCTACTATTTTTGTGACTGGAAATACGGCTATTGATGCACTTAAAACGACGGTTCAAAAAGATTATCACCATCCAATCCTAGAAAATCTTGGCGACAATCGTCTAATACTTATGACTGCTCACCGCAGGGAAAATTTAGGCGAACCGATGCAAGGGATGTTCGAAGCAGTTCGCGAAATCGTGGAAAGTCGCGAGGACGTGGAACTCGTTTATCCAATGCATTTAAACCCAGCAGTTAGAGAAAAAGCAATGGCGATTTTAGGTGGACACGAACGCATTCATTTAATCGAGCCACTCGACGCAATTGATTTTCATAATTTCTTGCGCAAGTCTTATCTTGTTTTTACCGATTCAGGTGGCGTACAAGAAGAAGCTCCAGGCATGGGTGTGCCAGTCTTAGTTCTGCGCGATACGACCGAGCGCCCAGAAGGAATCGAAGCTGGGACGTTGAAACTAATTGGAACGAATAAAGAAAATCTGATAAAAGAAGCATTAGATTTACTTGATAAT
>CM001047.1:2488464-2488943 GCA_000183865.1 Listeria marthii FSL S4-120 | reverse complement strand
ATAAAAGAAGCATTAGATTTACTTGATAATAAAGAAAGCTACGATAAAATGGCGCAAGCAGCTAATCCATATGGCGATGGTTTCGCTGCGAATAGAATTTTAGCAGCAATCAAAAGTCAGTTTGATGGAAGCGAACGACCAGAAGATTTTATCGTGTAAAACACAGCGGGAAACTAGGCGTTAAAAGTCTAGTTTTCCTCTTTATTTGGAATGAAAGCGCCTTATTGTTACAGATATGTTACACGCTCGATTTTCACTAGTTCTTTTATGTTACATGTGATAAGATGGTCAATGTTATTAATATAAGAGCCCAAAAAATAGCTTGTTTTTAGCATAGGGATAGAAGACTGCGCTCAGTATTCACTACAATCCCGCCGACGCTAGGTTTGCGTTGACTGAATTGGAATTTATACGGGCACTCTATATCAAAATGCAGCTCATGATAAGTGAGTCCGGCTGTTTTTTCCGTTCTTTTTCTT
>CM001047.1:2486804-2488364 GCA_000183865.1 Listeria marthii FSL S4-120 | reverse complement strand
CTGTTTTTTCCGTTCTTTTTCTTGGGAAAAGAACTTTCGGTCGCGAAATTTGCGAATAATCGTATCGAATTCTTTTACCAATTATGGTAGAAGTTTTTTTATTTGTACGAAAGGAAGTTATTCTGACCTTTTTTGTGAAATAACACACGAATGGTCGGCTAGTTTTTCCAATGATTACGGAGGTGTTGGTTGCTGTTAAATGGACAAAAATAATTCTGGCGTGGCAATCTAGGAAACAGATAGATTTTGAAATCAAAAAAATCTCAGAAATAATAGGCTATTCTTTTATGGATGGGTCCGATTGTGTTACTATTAGTAGTAGATGTACGCACAATTTGTGAAAGTGTATTGACTTTTCTCTTTTGGCTGTTGTATGCTAAGAACTGACACGCTGATAAGGCTTTCATGTGTGTTTGGGATTGGGATGAATTGGGGGAAATGTGCTTGTTTTCACAAACCAAACTTACTCCCTGAGATTTCAAAATGGTCATCTGGAAAGAAAAATCTTTTGAAAAAGAAAGGATTGCGCCCCGAATGTTAGAATCGCTAATCGGCATGTATCATCGTCATCAGAAGTATATGGTTCTTTTTATTGCTATTTGTCTTTGTGGATGGTTTTTAACCCCGTATATACATATTTTCTTGGGACTTAAATTGGGTTTAATCGTCGGCTGGTTCAACTACTGGATATTAATGAGACGAACACAAGCAATGACAAGAGCTTTGGCAGAAAACCGTTCTTTTTATGGAATGGGAATGACGTTACGGATGGGAAGCGTGTTACTTGCTACAATTATAGCGACGCAACTGCCGGAATTTTTTCATGTTTATAGCATGGTAATCGGACTTGGGCTTGCATATGCAATTATTTTTCTAGATTTTTTTGCGTATTCCATGTACCGCAGAAAAAAGTTTTTAAAAAGAGAGGGGTGAACCTAATTGGAAGAGGAATTTCCAACGATAAGCCTATTAGGGATCGACTTTAATCTATCTAATATATTGATGATTACTGTGACTTGTGTCATCGTTCTTCTAATAGCCATTATCTGTACCAGAAATCTGCAACGCCGTCCTACCGGAAAGCAGAACTTCATTGAATGGGTTATGGATTTTGTCAGAGGTATTATTAATAGTAATATGGATTGGAAAACCGGTGGGAGATTCCATGTGCTTGGTATTACGATATTAATGTTTGTCTTCGTTGCCAACATGCTAGGACTACCATTACAAATCGCAGTAAACGATGAAGTATGGTGGCGTTCACCTACAGCGGATCCAATTGTCACATTAACACTTGCGATAATGGTTCTTGGCTTAACGCATTACTACGGTATTAAAATGCGTGGTTTCAAGCACTACTTTGTTGGTACTTACTTGAGTCCAATGAAATTTTTATTCCCACTAAAATTAGTAGAAGAATTTGCTAATACATTAACGCTTGGTTTACGTCTTTACGGTAATATTTTTGCCGGGGAAGTTTTGTTAACCATTATTGCTACTCAACTTGCACATATTAATATATTTGTAGGTGTTCTTGCGATAATTCCGGCGATTATATGG
>CM001047.1:2486321-2486704 GCA_000183865.1 Listeria marthii FSL S4-120 | reverse complement strand
CGATAATTCCGGCGATTATATGGCAGGCGTTCTCACTCTTTATTGGGGCAATTCAAGCGTACATTTTCACTATGCTGACAATGGTTTACATGTCACATAAGGTCAGTGACGAACATTAAACTAACTTTCAATTAAGTCACTTATAAAAGTAATAAAAAATAATTTTAAGAAAAATTAGGAGGATAATTATATGTCTTTAGGTGTTATTGCAGCTGCTATTGCTGTTGGATTAGGTGCATTAGGTGCGGGTATTGGTAATGGTCTTATCGTATCAAAAACTGTCGAGGGTGTTGCGCGTCAACCAGAAGCGCGTTCTATGCTTCAATCAATCATGTTCGTTGGTGTTGCGTTAGTTGAGGCCCTTCCTATCATCGCTGTTGTTA
>CM001047.1:2483131-2486221 GCA_000183865.1 Listeria marthii FSL S4-120 | reverse complement strand
TGAGGCCCTTCCTATCATCGCTGTTGTTATTGCGTTCATGGTTCTTAATAAATAATTTGAAGGAAGTTGAGGAAATAAACCCTCATCTCTTTCGTTTTGAACGAATAATTCAGGCGAATGTATAGAAAGGAGTGAAACTGGCGTGTTACAACCACATTTAGTAATTGGTTCCGCATTTACGTTTGGTGATGCATTCTTTACACTTTTTGCTTTCGCGATTTTGCTAGTTTTAATCCGAATTTATGCTTGGAAACCGCTTATGGGTATTATGAAAGAGCGTGAAGAGCATATTGGTTCTGAAATTGATGCTGCTGAAGAAAACCGCGCTCAATCAGAAAAATTACTTGCTGAACAAAAAAGTGTTTTACAACAAGCTCGTATTGAATCTCAAACAATGATTGAGAACGCAAAACAGCTTGGTGAAAAAGAACGCGAAGAAATTGTCAAAACTGCTAGACGTGAATCAGAACGTATAAAAGAAGAAGCAAAATCCGATATTGCACGTGAAAAAGAAGATGCTATTTCTGCTCTTCGCGAACAAGTCGGTTCCTTATCTGTTCTTATTGCATCGAAAGTCATCGAAAAAAATCTGGATGAAAAAGAACAATCTAACCTTATCCAAGATTATATCGAAAGGCTAGGGGATGACAAATGAGTAAAGATTTGGAAGTTGCAGGTCGCTATGCCAATGCGCTTTTTCAAGTAGCTCAAGATAAAGATTTAGTGGACGTTTTTTCAGAAGAATTAACTGAATTAAAAGCGGCTTTGAAAGCTAATAAAGATTTTGTAAAACTACTTGAAAATCCTACTTTCACGACCGAGCAAAAGAAAAATCTTGCCAGCGCTGTTTTTGAAAAAATCAATCCGACATTAAGAGATTTTATTTATCTTTTAATCGACCGTAGCAGAGAAGATTATCTTTCTGTTATTGCGGACGTTTACCAAAAACGCGTAAATGACTTGCGAGGAGTTGCGGATGCAGATGTCTATTCTGTTGTTCCACTTTCCGAACAAGAACTTACGGCGCTCTCGAGAGTATTTGCTGCGAAAATGAACAAAACAAAATTAAACATTCAAAATCACATTGATAAATCCCTTCTTGGTGGAGTCAAAGTGGTTATTGGAACCCGTATATATGATGACAGTCTAAAAACGAAATTAAAGGACATGGAACGGCAAATTAAAGCCTAGTTTCCGTTTAACGAGGGGTGAAATCAATGAGCATTAAGGCTGAAGAGATCAGCTCAATCATAAAACAGCAGATTGAAAATTATCATTCTGAACTAAAAGTGAGTGATGTTGGTACGGTTACCTACATTGGTGACGGTATTGCGCGTGCTCATGGACTCGATAATGCAATGGCTGGTGAATTGCTAGAGTTCTCAAATGGTGTAATGGGTATGGCCCAAAACTTAGAAACAAATGATGTTGGTATCATTATTCTAGGCCCTTACACAGAAATCCGTGAAGGCGATGAAGTTCGTCGTACCGGTAAAATCATGGAAGTTCCTGTTGGCGAAGCGCTTATTGGGCGTGTAGTTAACTCATTAGGTCAACCAGTTGATGGTTTAGGCCCAATTGAAACAACTGGAACTCGTCCGATTGAAGCAGTAGCACCTGGTGTTATGCAACGTCAATCGGTAAACGAACCATTACAAACAGGTATTAAAGCGATTGATGCACTTGTTCCTATTGGTCGTGGTCAACGTGAGTTAATCATTGGTGACCGCCAAACTGGTAAAACATCTGTAGCAATTGATACTATTTTAAACCAAGCTGACCAAGACATGATCTGTATTTATGTTGCTATCGGTCAAAAAGAATCTACTGTTCGTAATGCCGTAGAAACTTTACGTCATCATGGCGCGTTAGATTACACAATCGTCGTAACTGCGGCTGCATCACAACCGGCGCCACTTCTTTACTTGGCTCCTTATGCTGGTGTTGCAATGGCTGAAGAATTCATGTATAACGGCAAACACGTTTTAGTCGTATATGATGATTTATCCAAACAAGCAGCTGCTTACCGTGAGCTGTCCCTATTACTTCGTCGTCCTCCAGGTCGTGAAGCATATCCAGGGGATGTTTTCTACTTGCACTCCCGTTTACTTGAACGTGCTGCAAAATTAAATGATAGCCTAGGTGGCGGATCCATTACGGCTCTTCCATTCGTAGAAACACAAGCCGGAGATATTTCTGCTTATATTCCTACAAACGTTATCTCTATTACTGACGGACAAATCTTCTTGCAATCTGATTTATTCTTCTCCGGAGTACGTCCAGCGATTAACGCCGGTCTTTCTGTATCCCGTGTAGGTGGATCAGCGCAAATTAAAGCAATGAAAACAGTTGCCGGAACACTTCGTCTAGACCTTGCCGCTTACCGTGAGCTAGAATCCTTCTCACAATTCGGTTCTGACCTAGATGCAGCCACTCGTGCGAAACTAGAACGTGGTAAACGTACAGTAGAAGTTCTAAAACAAGATTTGCACAAACCTTTGAAAGTTGAAAAACAAGTATTGATTCTTTATGCACTTGTTCATAAATATCTGGATGATGTACCAGTTCATGATGTACTGCGTTTTGAGTCCGAAATGAATACATGGTTTGATCATAATCACCCAGAGCTTTTGGAAGAAATTCGTACAACGAAAAAACTTCCTGACGAAGCGAAACTTGAAGCAGCATTAAAAGAATTTAAAAATACATTTGTTCCTTCTGAAGAAAAATAATTTAGACTCGGAATAAATTCAAAGGTGGTGAAAATCTTTGGCATCTTTAATCGATATTAAACAACGAATAACTTCTACTCGTAAAACAAGTCAAATTACAAAAGCAATGCAAATGGTATCAGCAGCAAAACTAGGTCGTGCGGAATCTAATGCTCGTTCATATGGGCCTTACGTATCTAAAATCAAGGACGTAGTAACACATGTTGCTGGCACTGGTAACAGTAGCGACCATCCAATGCTTGTATCTAGACCTGTTCACCGTACTGGTTATATCGTACTTACTTCTGATACTGGACTTGCCGGTTCTTACAATAGTTCCGTAATCAAAGAAGTATTCCAAGAAATTAATAAAAAGCAT
>CM001047.1:2482815-2483031 GCA_000183865.1 Listeria marthii FSL S4-120 | reverse complement strand
AATTAATAAAAAGCATACGTCAAGTGATGAATATGCAATAATCACTGTAGGTAGATCTGCTCGTGACTTCTTCAAAGCGCGTCAAATGAACGTGGTTTTAGAAGTACAAGGTATTACAGATCATCCGATATTTGCGGAAATTAAAGATATTGCTAGTAACACAGTTCAAATGTTTGAAGATGGTGTTTATGACGAGGTTTTCATTTATTATAATCA
>CM001047.1:2479940-2482715 GCA_000183865.1 Listeria marthii FSL S4-120 | reverse complement strand
TTATGACGAGGTTTTCATTTATTATAATCACCATATCAATTCTATTTCCAGCGAACTAAGAAAAGAGCAATTATTGCCACTGACAGAATTTCACGAAAAAGGCCAAGAAACAGATGTAGATCTTACTACATATGAATTTGAGCCTTCCGAACAAGAAATCCTAGAAGTACTATTACCGCAATATGTGGAAAGCCTAATTTTCGGAGCACTTCTGGATGCCAAAGCCGCTGAACATGCTGCTCGTATGACTGCCATGAGAAGCGCGACAGACAATGCATCCGATTTAATCAGTGACTTATCACTACAATATAACCGTGCTCGCCAAGCTGCGATCACGCAAGAAATTACCGAAATCGTCGGAGGAGCAGCCGCACTCGAATAGAAGTCGGCGTTTCTTGTAACGTCCCTATAAATGGGAAGGTAAGTGAGGAGGAATCATTGCATGTCTAAAGGACAAGTAATCCAAGTTATGGGTCCAGTTGTAGACGTTAAATTTGAAGGTGGAGACCTACCTGAAATCTACAATGCCCTAGTTATTGAATATAAATCTGATGCAGAAGAAGCACCAACTAGCCAACTTACTTTAGAAGTAGCCATCCAATTAGGTGATGACGTTGTACGTACAATCGCAATGGCATCAACAGATGGAGTTCAAAGAGGTATGGAAGTTATTGATACTGGAAGCCCAATCACAGTTCCAGTTGGTACAGTAACTCTTGGTCGTGTATTTAATGTATTAGGAAACACCATCGATTTGGACGAACCACTTCCAAGCGATATTAAACGTAATAAAATTCACCGCGAAGCTCCAACTTTCGATCAATTAGCAACAACAACTGAAATTCTTGAAACAGGAATTAAAGTAGTTGACTTGCTTGCTCCTTACTTAAAAGGTGGTAAAATCGGATTGTTCGGTGGTGCGGGTGTTGGTAAAACCGTTCTAATTCAAGAACTTATCCACAATATTGCACAAGAACACGGTGGTATCTCAGTGTTCGCAGGCGTTGGAGAACGTACTCGTGAAGGGAACGACCTTTACTTTGAAATGAAAGATTCTGGTGTTATCGAAAAAACAGCCATGGTATTCGGTCAAATGAATGAGCCACCAGGTGCGCGTATGCGTGTAGCCCTAACTGGTTTAACAATTGCTGAATATTTCCGTGATGAAGAACACCAAGATGTACTTCTTTTCATTGATAATATTTTCCGTTTCACACAAGCTGGTTCAGAGGTTTCGGCTTTACTAGGTCGTATGCCATCTGCAGTAGGTTACCAACCAACTCTAGCTACTGAAATGGGACAATTACAAGAACGTATTACATCTACTAACGTTGGATCTGTTACTTCTATCCAAGCGATTTATGTGCCAGCCGATGACTATACTGACCCGGCTCCGGCTACAACTTTCGCCCATTTAGATGCAACAACTAACTTGGAACGTAAATTAACGGAACAAGGTATTTATCCAGCGGTAGATCCACTTGCTTCTACATCTCGTGCGCTTTCTCCTGACATTGTTGGGGAAGAACACTATGCAGTAGCAACGGAAGTACAACGTTTATTACAAAGATATAAAGAATTACAAGATATCATCGCAATCCTAGGTATGGATGAGTTATCTGACGAAGATAAACAATCCGTTTCCCGTGCGCGTCGTGTCCAATTCTTCTTATCACAAAATTTCCACGTTGCAGAACAATTTACAGGCCAAAAAGGTTCTTATGTCCCTGTTAAAGAAACAGTTAAAGGATTTAAAGACTTATTAGCCGGAAAATACGACCATATTCCAGAAGATGCATTCCGTTCAGTTGGACGCATTGAGGATGTTCTTGAAAAAGCAAAAGACATGGGCGTTGAAGTCTGATAAAAACAGGAGGAAATACGTATGGGTTCATTAAATGTTAGTATTGTTACTCCAGACGGCCCTGTTTATGAAGGCGTTGCTCAAATGGTTATTGCTAGAACAAAAGCAGGTGAACTCGGTATTTTACCTGGCCATGTTCCACTAGTTGCTCCGCTTAAAATCGACATTGTTCGCTTAAAAGTAGAGTCTGGTGAGGAATGGGTCGCTGTGAATGGTGGCTTTATGGAAGTAAACGGCGAAGAAGTTAATATTCTCGCGGATACTGCCGAACGCGAACAAGATATCGACATTGATCGCGCTGAAAAGGCAAAAGAACGTGCAGAAGACGAACTTAGCCGAGCAAAAGAACAAAAAGTGGACGAAGTAATGGCTCGACTTGCGTTACAAAGAGCTATCAACAGAATTCACGCAAAAGAACACAATTAATAGTCATCTCAATTCCTGGCCACGGCGCCAGGAATTTTTTTTATATACCAATAAGTGTATTAACTGTTTTTTTTTAGCGGTATTTGTTAAAATGAGTAGTAGCGAAATATGAGGAGCGAACGCATGTATAATATTATTATGGAATCACCATATGTCATCATCATTTCACATTTACTATTTATTGTAATTACTTTTTGGGCACTACAAGCTATTAATTATGAGAAATTCATCAAGAAAAACCATGTAACACAAGCTAGACTGTTATTCGTGATCATTTCGATTGTATTAGGTTATACATTAAGCAGTTTTTTCTTAGATTATTTGGCAGCTTCCAAACAGTTAATTAATTTTTTTAGTTAGAAAAAGGTACTATAGTAGTCAAAAATTAATAGAAGCTTATAACAACTTTAATATTACGTTAAAATCAGTTGATATTTTAGGGTGATAAGTGGTAGAATTACTTAGATATGTTTTAAATTTAAATT
>CM001047.1:2479292-2479809 GCA_000183865.1 Listeria marthii FSL S4-120 | reverse complement strand
TTTTGATTAATAAAATTCGATAAATGATTTAGTTATTAGTAACGCGGAGGGGTTCTTTTTGGAAAAAATTATTGTACGCGGTGGAAAACAGTTAAATGGTTCTGTGAAAATGGAAGGTGCCAAAAATGCTGTATTACCGGTAATAGCTGCTACATTACTTGCGAGTAAAGGTACTAGCGTATTAAAAAATGTCCCAAACTTGTCTGATGTATTCACAATTAATGAGGTTCTTAAATATCTAAATGCAGATGTTTCTTTTGTAAATGATGAAGTAACAGTTGATGCAACAGGAGAAATCACTTCTGATGCACCTTTTGAATACGTTCGTAAAATGCGTGCTTCTATTGTTGTAATGGGTCCACTTTTAGCTCGTACGGGTTCAGCTCGTGTAGCTTTGCCAGGCGGATGTGCAATTGGTTCAAGACCAGTTGATTTGCATTTAAAAGGTTTCGAAGCAATGGGCGCAGTAGTGAAAATTGAAAATGGCTATATTGAAGCAACTGCTGAAAAATTAGTA
>CM001047.1:2478143-2479192 GCA_000183865.1 Listeria marthii FSL S4-120 | reverse complement strand
AAGCAACTGCTGAAAAATTAGTAGGCGCTAAAGTATACTTGGATTTCCCTAGTGTGGGAGCAACGCAAAATATTATGATGGCTGCAACTTTAGCAGAAGGTACAACAGTAATTGAAAACGTTGCTCGTGAACCTGAAATTGTTGATTTAGCCAATTTCCTTAATCAAATGGGTGCCAGAGTTATTGGCGCGGGAACAGAAGTAATTAGAATTGAAGGCGTTAAAGAATTAACTGCTACTGAACATTCTATTATTCCTGACCGTATTGAAGCAGGGACATTCATGATTGCCGCTGCGATTACTGGCGGAAATGTTCTGATTGAAGACGCAGTTCCTGAACATATTAGTTCATTGATTGCTAAACTTGAAGAAATGGGCGTTCAAATCATTGAAGAGGAGAACGGTATTCGTGTTATTGGCCCTGATAAATTAAAAGCTGTAGATGTTAAGACTATGCCACATCCAGGATTCCCAACTGATATGCAATCACAAATGATGGTTATTCAAATGCTAAGCGAAGGCACAAGCATCATGACTGAAACTGTTTTTGAAAATCGTTTCATGCATGTAGAAGAAATGCGCAGAATGAATGCAGATATGAAAATTGAAGGACATTCTGTTATTATTTCTGGCCCTGCTAAACTACAAGGAGCAGAAGTTGCAGCAACAGATTTACGTGCAGCAGCAGCGCTTATTCTTGCAGGTTTAGTTGCGGATGGCTATACACAAGTGACTGAGTTGAAATACCTTGATCGCGGCTATAATAATTTCCATGGAAAACTACAATCGCTTGGAGCGGATGTTGAACGTGTAGATGATTCCAAAATTGATGTAACAAACTTAGCATCTTTATTCTAATTTTAAATGTTAAAAACCGTGTCTTTTTGATGCGGTTTTTTTATTTGTCGTGAAAAAAACCATGTTGTTCTAAAATATACATTCCAGCCTTACATAAATTATGCTATAATTCAAAATGAGATGTAAAATTAGGTGCACACCACGAAAGGAGTTAAAGTATAAATGGCAAAAGATGTTGGTATCGATTTAGGT
>CM001047.1:2477690-2478043 GCA_000183865.1 Listeria marthii FSL S4-120 | reverse complement strand
ATGGCAAAAGATGTTGGTATCGATTTAGGTACAGCCAATGTATTAATTCATGTTAAAGGAAGAGGAATCGTTGTAAATGAACCTGCAGTTGTTGCTGTGAACAATAAGACAGGGCAAGTTCTAGCCGTTGGATCAGAAGCAAGAGATATGGTTGGTAGAACGCCAGGAGATATTACGGCAATTAAGCCTATGAAAGATGGGGTTATTGCTGATTTTGATATTGTTCAAGAAATGCTGCGTTTCTTTATACAAAAACTAAATTTAAAAACCTTTTTTTCACGGCCGCGTATTTTAATTTGTTGTCCAACGAATATTACTTCAGTCGAGCAAAAAGCCATTCGAGAAGTTGCTGA
>CM001047.1:2477457-2477590 GCA_000183865.1 Listeria marthii FSL S4-120 | reverse complement strand
GGTGCTAAAGAAGAAAAAATGGAAATTCGTGGTAGAGATTTAGTAAGTGGTTTACCTAAAACAATTTCGATTACAAGTTCTGAAGTAGAAGAAGCAATTCATGATTCGTTGCACCTAATGGTACTAGCTGCTA
>CM001047.1:2476029-2477357 GCA_000183865.1 Listeria marthii FSL S4-120 | reverse complement strand
TTTACTACATGGTTTAGATGAATTAATGTCTGAACAATTAAAAGTTCCAGTTTTAATTACTGAGAATCCTTTAGATGTGGTAGCTCTTGGTACTGGCATTTTACTTGACTCACTTACAAATAAAAAACGTAATAAATTCTAAAGTTGAATTTGGGGGATGTATATGTTAGATATTAAAAAAATCAAAGAAATCTTACCTCATCGTTATCCATTTTTATTAGTAGATAGAGTTATTTCTGTTGAAGAAGGTAAAAAAGTTACTGCTATAAAGAATGTAACGGCAAATGAAGAATTCTTTAATGGGCATTTTCCAGAGTATCCGGTAATGCCGGGTGTACTAATTGTAGAAGCATTAGCCCAAACAAGTGGAATTGCAATGATGCAAAGTGAAGCCAACAAAGGGAAAATTGGTTTGTTTGCTGGAATCGATGGCTGTCGTTTTAAACGCCAAGTAGTTCCAGGTGATCAATTATTACTTGAAGCTGAAATCACTCGCATGAGAGGCGCGATTGCAAAAGCGAAAGTGAAAGCAACCGTTGAAGGCGATTTGGTTTGTGAAGCTGAAATTATGTTTGCTTTATCAGATGTACCAAAATAATAAGATTAGCACTGAAGCCCAAATGGGTTTTGGTGCTTTTTTCATGTACTCAGAATAGCATGGGTTTAAAAAAGTTACAAAGTACTAAAATGATATTTTTAGGTAAATCCCCCCCGTGAAAACGTGTTTTTCTATTAGGAGAAAACAACCTTTTTACTGCTCTATACCTAATGAAAATGCAGTTTTAGCTATTTTACAAAGAAATTTTTATACAATATAATCGCTATACACCAAAAGAAAGAGGCGATTAGATGATTAATCAAGTAACTTTAGTAGGGCGATTAACGAAGGAGCCAGAATTAAAATGGACTACGGAAGATCGAGCTGTGTTAAACTTAACCCTCGCTTTGAACCGTTTCGGCAAAAATAAACGAGTAGAAAGTGATGCTGATTTCATTCAATGTGTTATTTGGGGTAAGAGAGCAGAATCGACGGCAGAATTTTGTAGTAAAGGTCAATTAGTAGGTATTGTCGGTGAACTTCAATCGCGTAATTATTTAAATAAAGAAGAGCAAAAAATCTATATTACCGAAGTATTAGTTCATCAGATTAGATATTTATCAAGCCGAAATAAAGAAGAAAACGTAGTGAATATCCCTCAGGAAGAAGAGGATTGATGTAATACTTTGTTATAAAGAGCAGTATTTTATCATGAATTTTAAAATTATTGGGCAAAAAAAACGCAAATTAGCCTAATTTCAACTTCTGTTTGTAATGGAAAAATTTTCCA
>CM001047.1:2471766-2475929 GCA_000183865.1 Listeria marthii FSL S4-120 | reverse complement strand
TTTAGCTCAATGGAATAATCTTATTCACTTATTGAACTATCTCGATTGCTATCACTGAGCTTCTAAACCACCACAGTAAGCTAGGATGAGTTGAACTTCGCTAAAAATAGAGCCAAACGTAATAAAAATCAGACAATAATGGTAATTTACAAATATTGCAGGAAAACGGATACTATTTGAAGCCATGTCATACATGCTTAATTTTTTAGTAACCAAGCTGCTAGTTTCGTATGGTACGATTGTTCTCGAAAGTTATCAAGGAGGGAAAATAAGTACATGAAAAAAACAGTAGTAGCCATTGCGGCTGGTTTAATTATTGCAGGATCTGGTTCAACTCAAGCTTTTGCGGCTGAGTATAAAGTACAAGATGGTGATTCACTTTGGAAAATATCAAATGAAAATAATGTTTCTATAAAACAATTAAAAGAAGACAACAATTTGAGTTCTAACTTGATTTTTCCAAATCAAACACTACAAGTAAATAGTGGGGAAGAAAAAGCCACTACTAGCAATGATTCCAAATATACAGTTGTTGCAGGAGACACACTTAGCCATATCGCTTTAGATTATGGCGTAACAGTTAACCAACTAAAATCATGGAATAATCTTTCTTCTGACTTAATTATAGTCGGTCAAAAATTATCTGTTGGTAATAAGGCTGTAGCGAGTGAAAATAACGCAACAGCAGATAATTCGGATAATAAAGTAACCGAGCAACCAAAAGAAGAAAAAGCAGCACCAGCACCTCAAAAATCAACCTCATCTAATGAAGCATCTTCAAACAGCTCTTCTAACTCTTCCGCAGCTCAAGGGAATGTTTCAAAAGAAATTACAGTAACAGCAACTGCATATAGTAAAGCTGAGCCTGGCTTGAGCCATATGACAGCAACTGGTATTGATTTGAATGATAATCCTCGTGTTATTGCGGTCGATCCATCTGTTATTCCTTTAGGTTCAAAAGTATATGTTGAAGGATATGGACAAGCAATAGCAGCCGATACTGGTGGCGCGATTAAAGGAAATAAAATTGATGTACATTTAAACTCAGTTCAAGAAGTTAACAACTGGGGTGTAAAACAAGTTAAAGTACAAATTTTAGATTAATTTGTTCCATATCGAGAGACTGTAAATGGCATTATGCTGTTTACAGTCTTTTTTGTAGATTAAAAATAGGAAGCGTCCTTGTTTTATGATAAACTTATACATAATAAAGTTTTTTAGGAGATACATATGAAAAAGCAGGAAATTTCAATTTTAAATATACCTTTTTATAATACAACACAAGCGGGATTTGTGGAGGAACTGTATAAAGCAACGCAAAATGAGGAACGTCGATTTGTTGTTACGGCTAATCCAGAAATTGTTATGCATGCTCGGACGGATAAAGAGTTTGAAGCTATTTTACGGCAAGCTGATTATATTGTGCCTGATGGTATTGGGATTATAATGGCTTCTGAAAAACTTGGAGAGCCTTTAAAAGAACGCGTGACTGGCTATGACACAATGGTTGGGTTATTGAATAAGCCGCTACGTTGTTATTTTCTAGGTGCGAAACCGGAAGTTAGTGAATCGGTCGAAGCAAAAGTACACGAAAAGTATCCACAAGCTATCGTTTGCGGGGTGCATCATGGTTATTTTGATGCGTTAGAAAGTGAAGCAATCGCGAAGGAAATCATTGCGGCAGAGCCAGATGTGATCTTTGTTGCATTGGGATCTCCTGCGCAAGAAAAATGGATTTTGTCTCAGATGGCTAATTTCGCTAAAGGGATTTTTATTGGTGTAGGAGGAAGCTTTGATGTTTTAACGGATAATGTGAAGCGCGCACCAAAAATATGGATAAAATTAAAACTAGAATGGGTATACAGATTACTTTCTAATCCTTCTCGCTGGAGACGTTTTTTCGCAATACCTCAATTTATGCTTGTTATTCGAAAAGAGCGCAAGCGTTTGAAAAAGGGTGAGTAAATGTATTTTCAAAAGGCAAGACTAATTCATGCAGAACTGCCGCTCATTGCCCCATTTAAAACAAGTTATGGGGAATTGAAAAGTAAAGATTTTTATATTATTGAGCTGGTGAATGAGGATGGAATATGCGGATACGGAGAATTGGAAGCTTTTCCAGTACCTGATTATACGGAGGAAACTTTAGATACTGCTATTACTATTGTTAAGCAGCATTTGCTTCCACTCCTTGCTCAAAAAGAAATTCGAAATCCAGAAGAAGTAAATCAGTTATTTAGTTGGATTCAAGGAAATGAAATGGCGAAAGCGGCGGTTGAACTTGCTGTTTGGGATGCTTTTGCAAAAAGTGAGCAGCATTCTTTAGCTGAAATGATTGGCGCGACAAAGCGTTCGATTGCGGTTGGTGTCAGTGTTGGCTTGCAGCAGGATGTGGAAGCGTTAGTTCAATTAGTTGGTCGTTATGTGGATGAAGGTTATGAAAGAGTTAAATTAAAAATCGCGCCACACAAAGATATTCCATTTGTAGATGCTGTTCGCAAAAAATTTCCAAATCTAAGCTTGATGGCGGATGCGAATTCGGCGTATAATAGAGAAGATTTGGTTCTGTTAAAGGAATTAGATCAATATGATTTAGAAATGATTGAGCAGCCATTTGGAACTAAAGATTTTGTGGATCATGCTTGGTTGCAAAAACAATTAAAAACGCGTATTTGTTTAGATGAAAATATTAGGTCGCTAGCTGATGTAAAACAGGCTCATATGTTAGGAAGCTGTCAGGCGGTTAATTTAAAATTAGCGCGCGTTGGAGGTATGTCTGAGGCGCTCAAGATAGCGGAATACTGTCAGGATAATAATTTACTTGTCTGGTGCGGCGGGATGCTTGAAGCCGGAATTGGTAGAGCGCATAATATTGCGTTAGCTGCCAGAGAAGAATTTGTTTTTCCAGGAGATATTTCAGCATCGGATCGTTATTTTAATGAAGATATTGTCTCGCCAGCTTTTACATTAAAACAAGGTAAACTTAATGTGCCGGTTGATCAAGGCATTGGAGTGACTTTGGATTTAGATGTGTTACAAAAATATACTATTTCAACAGAAGAAATTTTGCTAAATAAAGGATGGAGCTGAAAAAATATTGCTAATATGGAGTATATTGATTAGCTTTGCAGTTGGTATTATTATGGTGCCGATAATCAGGAAATTTGCTTTTCGGATTAATGCGGTAGATACACCGCGTGAAAGGCACAAACATACGAAAGCAACAGCCACTTTAGGCGGATTAGCTATTTTTATAAGTTTTTCGGTAGGAATGCTCTTGGCACCAATTGATAAATCTGGTTTTATGCCTATTTATTTCGGGGCTTTAATTATTATCACTACAGGTTTTATCGATGATATATTTGATTTATCGCCAAAATGGAAAATGCTAGGACAGATTTTAGCTGCTCTATGCGTGACTGTTTGGGGAGATATTACTATTAATTTTATTAATGTGCCTTTTTATGGGCAATTAGATTTTGGCTATTTTGCGATTCCGTTATCAATTATTTGGATTGTGGCCATTGTAAATGCGCTAAACTTAATTGATGGCTTAGATGGCCTCGCAGGTGGAATTTCTATCATTGCTTTAATGACGATTGCGGGTATGGCATTGCTTTTAAAAGATGCTTTTGTGGCGCCGGTTGCGCTAATTCTTGCGGCGGCAGTTGCGGCATTCTTAATCTATAATTTTCCTCCAGCTAGTATTTTTATGGGGGATACGGGAGCGCTTTTTCTCGGTTATATGATTGCTGTTTTATCTCTTATGGGCTTTAAAAATGTTACTTTCATTTCGTTGTTAGTGCCACTCATTATTTTGGGCGTACCTTTATCAGATACTTTTTTTGCGATTGTAAGGCGGTTAAAAGAGCGGATGCCGATTTCTTCTGCAGACCGGTCGCATATTCACCATAGGCTAATGGCGCTTGGGTTTACAGAGAAACAAACTGTGTTATTAATTTATTGCATGGCATTGCTATTTTCGATGACAGGATTTGTCTTTTCGTTCTCCACAGCTTGGGGAGCGATGCTATTACTTTTATTATTAATCTTTAGTATTGAAATTATTGTTGAGTTTATTGGGTTAATTGGTGAAGATTACCGGCCAATCCTCAATTTACTACAAAAAATACATCGAAAACGCAAATAAAAAAACCAACAAC
>CM001047.1:2471390-2471666 GCA_000183865.1 Listeria marthii FSL S4-120 | reverse complement strand
CTAATTATTAGTTGTTGGTTTTTGTTTTAGTTAGAACTGCTTGTTTTGCTAGAACTTTCATCGGCATATGGTGTTGCGCCAGGGAATGGTTGTTTAATCCCAAGTTCGTCAGCAAATTCGTTGGAAATACTTTGGACAGAGCTTTCATTAAGTTTATAGTAATAAATGCCGTCCATCGGGTTGCTGTCCCCTTTTAAGTTGAGGGATTTAATATCGATTTTATTAGTCATTCCAAATTTTGCGATAGAGAGCATTTGATTGAAAGTTAAGTTGGTT
>CM001047.1:2470147-2471290 GCA_000183865.1 Listeria marthii FSL S4-120 | reverse complement strand
AGTACGAGCTAGTGCTAAAGCTTGCTCAGCGTTAAGGTGCTGTTGTCCTTTTTTCAGTGTGATTGCATTAGCGTTATCTTTAGAATCTTGTTCAGTGAAATTAACTGGAACATCTACATCGATACCATCTAGAGCATCGATAATTTTAAGGAATGCATCAAAGTCGAAACGAACATAATAATCGATTGGAATTTTGAATTCTTCTTCTACGGTTTTCATCGTAAGTTCTGGGCCGCCGTAAGCATGTGCTGCATTGATTTTAGTGTACTTATCAATATTTTTAGCGGAGTCTTCCATATGAACATAGGAATCACGAGGGATACTTGTCATTTCTACACGTGCATCTTTAACATTAAACGTTGCTAAGATCAATGAGTCACTACGGGGATTCCCGTTGGATGCGCGCGTTGTACTTGTATCAACCCCAATAATTAAAATAGAAAAACTGTCTTTGATAGGTTCAACGTCATTTGTTCGAAGTGTGGAGGCTTTTCCGTTCCTCACATTATCATAAGAGTTGTCTGCTGCGAGTTTCGTCTTGCTAAAAAGGTAAGTGCCATATCCGACACCTGCAAGGACTAAACACATCACAGGGATTAGAATCCAGAATAAAATTTTTCTTCTACGTTTGTATTTCTTGCTGCTTCTTCGGCTATCATCAGTGCCTTTACTCATATATTAATTCTCCTTATAGTCACTTTTCTAAGTTTTATTGTAGCATTTGTTGAACTAAAGAATGTTACGCCCAATTTACGGTTTCTTTAATTTTTAAACTTTGATGTTATTATACAGAAATTATTTAGAAAAAAATACAAAAAAGATGATATCTTTCAAAAATGTAATATTTGTACTATTTTAGTAGCATTTGATAATTACTGATTTCACAAATCTTGCCGGAATGTAAATCTAATTCTTGCCCAGTTGTACTTAGCTCAAAACCTAGCTTTTTCAATAGTTTTATAGAAGCAATATTTTCGGGAAGGACTTTAGCTGTAATTATTTTATATGGAAGATGTGGTTTTATTGTGGTGAAAAAATGTGTCAAAATTTCAAACATAAAACCCTGACGCCAATGACTTTTTGCAAGTTCGTATCCAATTTCAACTGTTTGGTTCTTTTTATTAATATCATTAATTCCGAGTG
>CM001047.1:2468721-2470047 GCA_000183865.1 Listeria marthii FSL S4-120 | reverse complement strand
AATTCGTTCTGTAGAAATGGTAGCTGGTAATTGGGAAAATATGTTTGTGGACATGCTAAGTGACATCCTTTTCTCTATATTTTTGTGGTCCTTCTTTATATTCAAGCTGACCATTTGCAATTTCGGTAATCCAGTGGAAAAAATCTTGCAGTTCATCGTTGTCGACAAATACATGCAGCACAACTTTTTCAGTGAATTCTTTATGGTCGATTTGATAAGCTTTTTGTTCAAGTGCATTTTCGATCTTTCCTAGCAATGGATAGGCGAAAGAGCATTCGACAATAGTGGCTAGTTTACATTCGACAATACCGATTGTTTGGATGGCTTCGCTAACAGCACTACCATATGCGCGAACGAGTCCACCTGCACCTAGTTTAGTTCCGCCGAAATAACGAGTAACTACGACGGCAACATTTTTTAAGGACTTCTTTTTTAAAACTTCTAACATGGGAACACCAGCCGTTCCACTAGGTTCTCCGTCATCATGTGCTTTCTGAAATTGGTCATTTTCTCCTATTATATAGGCAGAACAATTATGGGTAGCATCGCGGTGCTCTTTTTTGATTGCTTGAATAAATGTTTGTGCTTCAATTTCTGTTGTAACTCGCTTAATATGGCAAATAAAGCGAGATTTTTCAATAATTATTTCGTGTTTTCCATCGCTATGGATGGTTAAATAATGATCCAACATAAGGAACCTCCATAAGTTGATGCATTCAGTCTGCTTTTATTTTATCCGAAAGCAAAGCGATTGTATAGATATTTTTCTAAGTGCGGTGGGTGAAGTGACGGCAAATTCGTGTTATAATAAAAACTACTATTACTTTAGACTGGTTTTCAATTGTTTTTTATAGGCAAATAGGAGTAATTTTCTGAGACTATGCAGTATAATCAAGGTAAGGTTTGTATTGAAAATAGGTAAGTTTGAGTAAATAGTACTTAAAAGAGAAATGTTTATTTGCCAATTTGATGGCAGGGACTATAAGGTTAAGCGGTTTTGCTACTTAAAAAAGGATGATGTTTTCGATTGCAAGAGGCTTGGTGAAATTAGATAAGTGAAGGAGGAGTAGTCATTATGGCACTCAAAATCATGATTGTAGATGATCATCAGTTGTTTCGCGAAGGTATCAAGCGAATTTTAGAGTTGGAAGATTCTTTTGAGGTCGTAGCGGAAGCTGAAAATGGTAAGAATATCGTAGCAAAAGTTCGCGAATATAAACCAGATATTGTTTTAATGGATATTAATATGCCCACTGTGAACGGGCTTGACGCAACAGAAATGTTAGTACGTCAATTTCCTAGTATTAAAGTAATCGTTTTGACTAT
>CM001047.1:2468358-2468621 GCA_000183865.1 Listeria marthii FSL S4-120 | reverse complement strand
ATTAAAGTAATCGTTTTGACTATTCATGATACAGATGAATATGTAACAGAGGCACTTAGAGCTGGAGCAGTCGGTTATTTATTAAAAGAAATGGATGCGCATGAACTTGTAGAAGCAGTTAAAATTGTGGATAATGGAGGCGCGTATATTCACCCGCGTGTAGCAATTAAGCTGATTCGTGAATATCGCCATTTAGCAAGTACGAACACTTCGCAAGGCGTATACGGCTATCAACAACCAGAAGTCAAAATGCCACTGCACAT
>CM001047.1:2462327-2468258 GCA_000183865.1 Listeria marthii FSL S4-120 | reverse complement strand
ACAACCAGAAGTCAAAATGCCACTGCACATCTTAACGCATAGAGAGTGTGAGGTATTACAACTTCTTACCGATGGAAAAAGTAACCGCGGAATTGGGGAAACACTTTTCATCAGTGAAAAAACAGTAAAAAATCATGTAAGTAGTATTTTACAAAAAATGAAAGTGAATGATAGGACTCAAGCGGTGGTAACGGCAATTAAGCACGGCTGGGTATACATTCGCTAAAGAAATTTCAGGGGGACTATATGAACGAAAAAATAGCAGTGGTTACTGACAGCACAACTTATTTGCCAGATGAAGTGAAAGAGCAGCTACGAATTCATGTCGTGCCACTTTCTGTAATAATTGATGGGAAATCTTATCGCGAAGGCGAGGAGTTATCTGCGGCCGAGTTTTACCAAAAAGTAAAGGAAGCAGAGAGTTTTCCAACATCCTCTCAACCTGCCCCAGGAGAATTCATTCAATTATTTGAAACGCTGAAAGAACAAGGTTTTGATACAGTAGTCAGTATTCATTTATCAAGTGGTATTAGTGGTACTTTTCAAAATGCGGCTTCGGCGGGAGCATTAATTGAAGGACTAAATGTAGTCGCTTATGATTCAGAACTTTCTTGTATGGCGCAAGGAATGTTTGCTGTTAAAGCCGCTGAAATGGCTTTAGCGAACGAATCACTAGATAATATTATCCAAGAATTAGATAAAATAAAACAAGCGCAAAATGCTTATTTCATGGTAGATGATTTAAATAATTTGCAACGAGGCGGACGTTTGAACGGAGCCCAAGCCTTAGTTGGTAGTTTGCTTCAAATCAAACCGATTCTTCATTTCAATGATAAACAAATCGTCTTATTTGAAAAAGTGAGAACGCAAAAGAAAGCATTAAAACGAATTGAAGATATTCTTCAAACGGCTATTCAAAACAAAACGGCAGAAAAAGCTTACGTCATTCACGGAAATGATCCAGAAAAAGGCGAAGCGTGGCTTGCACATTTAGAAGCGAAATTCCCAGAAGTAATATTCGAATTAAGCTATTTTGGTCCAGTTATTGGAACTCACTTAGGTGAAGGTGCTCTTGGATTAACTTGGTCGATAAAATAAAGAATCTCCGGCTTTTTAGCTGGAGATTTTTTTGTATAGGGCAAAATCGGTTTTTCACTAATTTAAGGTAGCAGAAACGCTGATTTTTCTCTAGGCGAAATCTGTGTTTTGTAAGTGTGAACATGCCTGGAAACATGAATTTCACTTCTGCAAGAAAAAGATAAATCGTGTATAACTAAAGGGAGGTGAAAGTAGATGGACATCTTCCCGGGAAGGCTATACCAAGCGCGTGAAATAGAGACTACAGAAGGACTAACTGAAATAGCGGCAATTTCAAAAAATAAATGCTTTCGCTGTGGCAATACAAACGTAAAGTTATTTGGCAAAATGTCTTGTGCATCATGTGAGAGAGATGATTGCCTTTATTGTCGGAATTGCATTGTGATGGGACGAGTAAATAGCTGCCAAAAATTATACTATCAACAAACGAAACGATTACCAAAAATCAAAGAACCTCTATTAAGATGGAGCGGGATTTTGTCACAAGGTCAACGAAAAGCATCCGATGCTGTGGTTTCCTGTTTAATAGAAAAGCAGGATATGCTCTTATGGGCAGTCGCTGGATCTGGGAAAACAGAGATGATGTTTGAAGGGATGGAATGGGCTTTGCGACAAGGCTTTAGAATTTGCATTGCTTCTCCTAGAGTAGATGTTTGCTTAGAACTTCATCCGCGCTTACAAGAAGTTTTTCCGAGTAACGAAATAGTTTGTTTATATGGAGACTCCGACGATAAATACCAAGGCGAGCAGTTTGTAATAGCGACAACACATCAACTAATTCGTTTTTATGAAACGTTTCAAGTGATTTTTATTGATGAAGTGGATGCGTTCCCTTATGCCAAAGATCCTTTTTTAGAATATGCCGTAGGGAAAGCGCGAACCAAAGAAGGTTCTACGATAATAATTACTGCCACACCGGAAAAACAGTGGCAAGAAGAATGCGCAGAAGGAAAACGCAATTTCGTGAAAATCCCCGGACGCTATCATAGAAAGAAATTACCTGTCCCAAGAACTTGTTGGATTGGTCCATGGAAAAAGAATTTAGCAAAAGGGAAAATAACACCAAAACTAATTAAGTGGATTAAAAATGTGGAAATGAAAGACCAGCCAGCACTGATTTTCTTTCCAGAAATTGACGCGATGAACCAATTTGCAGACGCACTTGAAAATAAGGGATTCAGTAGACCGGTGACAGTGCATTCAGCTGATGAGTTGCGTAAAGAGAAGGTAGAGTGGTTGCGCGAAGGGAAGATTAGGCTGTTACTCACAACAACTATTTTAGAGCGAGGCGTTACTTTTACCGATGTGCAAGTAGCTGTGTTTGGGAGTGAAGGGCGCATTTTTACCGAGGCTGCGCTAGTTCAAATCTCCGGAAGGGCTGGGAGGAAACTTTCACATCCAACTGGAGATGTTTGTTTCTTTCACTATGGAAAGACTGCGGAAATGAAGCGAGCTATTACTCATATTCAAAAAATGAATCAGCAAGGAGTGATTGAAGGGATGTTAGATGATTAGTTGTTTACTCTGTTCGCAGCCAGTTAAACAAATGGCAAGCTGGGAAATAAGCTGGTTATTCCAAAGTCCTCCTGTTTGTTGCGAAACTTGTTTAGCAGAATTCGAAAAATTAAGAGGCCCACTATGTACCATTTGCGGTAAAGAATCAGTAGAGCCTATTTGCGAAGATTGCCAAGATAGGACGCATTTTTTAGATAGTAATAAATCAATCTATCGCTACAATGATTTTGCTAAAGACTATATGAAACAATTTAAATTTCAAGGAGATTATGAAATAGGAGCCATTTTCAAAAGGGAGTTAAGAAAATATCTAGCGGAAAAAAAGCAGAAAATTATTCCAATTCCTGTAAGTGAAGCGCGGAAATTAGAACGCGGTTTTAACCAAACAACTGCGATATTAAAACAATCCGGTATCATATATGAAGAACTTTTAGCCAAAAGGCATACAGAAAAGCAATCTAAAAAAACTAAAAAAGAACGTTTAGCAGCCGAGCAGGTATTTTACTTTGTTGGAAAAGATGCATGTGAGGAGATGGAAGTGCTTTTATTTGATGACATATATACAACTGGAAGTACTCTTAACTTAGCGGCACAAATATTAAAAGAAGCAGGAGTTAAAAAGGTAAGCGCTCTTACAATATTCAGATAATCGATATTTATCTCCTAAAAGAGGTTTGCGGAAGCGGGATTAGTGGAATAAAATACTAAATAAAGATAAGTGAATGTAAGCTTCTTAGCTCTTTGTGCAAATGTTTGCAAAACACATCGTTTTCACGTAGACTAAGGGTAAGAAGAATACTCTTCTTTATCGTTATTTTGTTTTATTTCAAAGGAGGAATTGCTATGCTTAAGTACAACATTCGTGGTGAAAATATTGAAGTAACGGAACCGATTCGAGATTACGTTGAAAAGAAAATCGATAAATTAGAACGATACTTTACAGAAACTCCAGACGCTAACGTTCATGTTAATTTAAAAGTATATTCCGATAAAAATGCGAAAGTTGAAGTGACCATTCCGCTCCCAAATCTTGTGCTACGTGCAGAAGAAACAAGTGGAGATTTATATGCTAGCATCGACTTAATTGTGGATAAATTAGAAAGACAAATTCGCAAACATAAAACAAAAGTAAACCGCAAGTTCCGTGATAAAGGCGCTGAAAGAGACTATTTTGCTTATTCAGATGTGAACGGCAGCACGCCACCAGAAGAAAATGAAAGTGATTTTGATCTTGAAATTGTAAGAACAAAACAATTTTCATTGAAACCAATGGATAGTGAAGAAGCTGTTTTACAAATGAACTTGTTAGGACACAGTTTCTACGTGTATACGGATGCGGAAACAAATGGTACTAATATTGTTTATTCCCGTAAAGATGGCAAGTACGGTTTAATTGAAACCAACTAATTTAAAATTATAATTACAGGTGGGGGCCAATCTTGGCCTCCATTTTTTTACTTTTAGATGAAGAATTTATAGCATTTTGATAATTTTATTGACTAAAAAGAGATAACCAGTTGTATATTTTAGTTAATAAGTGATAGAATTAGTTTGTATATTTAAGCGAAGATAATTCCTGAAAGTTATTATAGATGAAACTGCGCGATGACAGCGAAACAGTAGAGGAGAATTTAAATGGCTGGACTATTGAAAAAGATTTTTGAATCAGGAAAAAAAGATGTTAAATATTTGGAGAGAAAAGCAGATGAAATTATTGCTTTAGCAGATGAAACTGCGGCTCTTTCGGATGATGCTCTACGCGAAAAAACAGTAGAGTTTAAAGAGCGTGTTCAAAAAGGTGAAACGCTGGATGACTTATTGGTAGAAGCTTTTGCGGTTGCCAGAGAAGGCGCGAAACGTGCGCTAGGTTTATATCCATTTAAAGTTCAATTAATGGGTGGGATTGTTTTACACGAAGGTAACATTGCAGAAATGAAAACTGGTGAAGGTAAAACGTTAACAGCGACACTACCAGTTTATTTAAACGCGCTTTCTGGTGAAGGTGTCCATGTTGTTACTGTCAATGAATACTTGGCTCACCGTGATGCGGAAGAAATGGGAGTATTGTATAATTTCCTTGGACTTTCTGTAGGGCTAAACTTAAATGCTTTATCAAGCACAGAAAAACGTGAAGCTTATGCATGTGATATTACGTATAGTACAAATAATGAATTAGGATTTGACTATTTACGTGATAACATGGTGGTTTACAAAGAAGAAATGGTACAACGCCCACTAGCATTTGCGGTTATTGATGAAGTCGATTCCATTTTAGTCGATGAAGCGAGAACACCGTTGATTATTTCTGGAGAAGCTGAAAAATCGACTATTCTATATGTGCGCGCAAATACGTTTGTTCGTACACTTACAGAAGAGGAAGATTATACAGTTGATATTAAAACAAAATCTGTTCAGTTAACGGAAGAAGGTATGACAAAAGGGGAAAACTACTTTGATGTAGATAACCTTTTTGACTTAGAAAACACAGTTATCTTACACCATATCGCTCAAGCGTTGAAAGCTAACTACACAATGAGCTTGGACGTTGACTATGTTGCGCAAGATGATGAAGTTTTAATCGTTGACCAATTTACTGGTCGTATCATGAAAGGTCGTCGTTTCAGTGAAGGTTTACACCAAGCACTTGAAGCAAAAGAAGGCGTAACGATCCAAAATGAATCTAAAACAATGGCAACAATTACATTCCAAAACTATTTCCGTATGTATAAAAAACTTGCGGGGATGACTGGTACTGCAAAAACGGAAGAAGAAGAATTCCGTGACATTTACAATATGCGCGTAATTGAAATTCCGACAAACAAAGTAATCATTCGTGATGACCGTCCCGATTTAATTTTTACTACGATTGAAGCAAAATTCAATGCAGTAGTAGAAGATATTGCAGAGCGCCATGCGAAAGGTCAACCTGTACTTGTTGGTACTGTTGCAATTGAAACATCGGAACTTATTTCTAGCAAATTAAAACGCAAAGGAATTAAGCACGATGTCTTGAACGCGAAACAACATGAACGCGAAGCTGATATCATTAAAAATGCTGGTGAACGTGGTGCGGTAACAATCGCAACCAATATGGCCGGTCGTGGTACGGATATTAAACTTGGCGAAGGTACAATTGAAGCTGGCGGTTTAGCCGTTATTGGTACGGAACGTCATGAATCTCGTCGTATTGATAATCAGTTGCGTGGTCGTTCTGGTCGTCAAGGGGATCCTGGTGTGACACAATTTTATCTTTCTATGGAAGATGAACTGATGCGCCGCTTTGGTTCTGATAACATGAAGTCGATGATGGAACGTTTT
>CM001047.1:2461384-2462227 GCA_000183865.1 Listeria marthii FSL S4-120 | reverse complement strand
GATAACATGAAGTCGATGATGGAACGTTTTGGTATGGCAGAAGATGCTATCCAAAGTAAAATGGTAAGTCGTGCAGTCGAGTCAGCACAAAGACGAGTGGAAGGAAATAACTTTGATTCCCGGAAACAAGTTTTACAATATGATGATGTACTTCGCCAACAACGTGAAGTTATCTATAAACAACGCTATGAAGTAATTAACGCGGAAAATAGTTTACGTGAAATTATTGAACAAATGATTCAGCGCACAGTGAACTTTATCGTTTCGGGCAATGCTTCAAGTCATGAACCTGAAGAAGCTTGGAATTTACAAGGTATTGTTGATTATGTTGATGCGAACTTACTTCCAGAAGGCACAATCACATTAGCTGATTTACAAAATAGAACGAGCGAAGATATTCAAAACCTAATTTTAGAAAAAATCAAAGTAGCCTACGACGAAAAAGAAACATTACTACCTCCAGAAGAGTTCAATGAATTTGAAAAAGTAGTTCTGCTTCGTGTTGTTGATACTAAATGGGTTGATCATATCGATGCAATGGATCATTTACGTGACGGTATTCATTTACGTGCTTACGGTCAAATTGATCCGCTTCGTGAGTATCAATCAGAAGGTTTCGAAATGTTCGAAGCGATGGTATCTTCCATTGATGAAGACGTGGCGCGCTATATCATGAAAGCAGAAATTCGCCAAAACCTTGAGCGTGAGCAAGTTGCAAAAGGGGAAGCGGTCAATCCTGCTGAAGGTAAGCCAGAAGCGAAACGTCAACCAATCCGCAAAGATCAACATATTGGACGTAATGATCCATGTCCTTGTGGTAGCGGCAAAAAATATAAAAATTGT
>CM001047.1:2460919-2461284 GCA_000183865.1 Listeria marthii FSL S4-120 | reverse complement strand
GCGGCAAAAAATATAAAAATTGTCATGGTAAAGAAGCATAGATTGAAACAATTTAAAAAGCGCCTGCAAGACGGCGCTTTTTGCTATGAAAGTTTGTAAGTAAATTCAAAAAAGGTGGAATTAGAATGGAATTAGCAGAAATTCGTAATGAACTAGAGAAAACAGCACAGCAAATCAAAGACTTTAGGGGGTCTCTTTGACTTAGACAGCATGGAAGTTCGAATTGCTGAGTTAGAAGACCAAATGTTGGATCCGAATTTTTGGAACGACCAACAAGCAGCGCAAAAAGTAATCAATGAATCCAATGGATATAAAGAAACATACCAAGCCTTTCATGCGCTAGAAGAAGAGCAAGAAAGCATGGA
>CM001047.1:2460169-2460819 GCA_000183865.1 Listeria marthii FSL S4-120 | reverse complement strand
AGAAGAAGCAGATGAAGATTTACAAGCAGAATTGGAAAAAGATATTAAAGCTTATATGGCAACTATTAGCGAGTTTGAATTGAAACTAATGCTAAGCGATCCATATGATAAAAATAATGCTATTTTAGAACTTCATCCAGGTGCTGGTGGTACAGAATCACAAGACTGGGGTTCTATGTTACTCCGCATGTACCAACGCTGGTCAGAGAAAAAAGGCTTCAAAGTAGAAATGCTGGATTATCAAGCAGGTGACGAAGCTGGAATTAAAAGCGTTACATTACTTATCAAAGGTCACAATGCGTATGGCTACTTAAAAGCGGAAAAAGGCGTACACCGTCTTGTTCGTATTTCGCCGTTTGACTCATCGGGTAGACGCCATACATCGTTTGTTTCTGTGGATGTAATGCCGGAATTAGATGACGATATCGAAATCGAAGTGCGTACAGAAGACTTGAAAATTGATACGTACCGCGCAACTGGTGCCGGTGGACAGCATATTAATACAACCGACTCCGCTGTTCGGATGACACATATTCCGTCCGGGATTGTCGTAACATGTCAATCTGAACGTTCGCAGCTTAAAAACCGTGAACAAGCAATGAAAATGTTAAAAACGAAGCTATATCAAAAAGAACAAGAAGAAAAAGAAC
>CM001047.1:2458965-2460069 GCA_000183865.1 Listeria marthii FSL S4-120 | reverse complement strand
AAAGAACAAGAAGAAAAAGAACGCGAGCTAGCAGAAATTCGTGGAGAACAAAAAGAAATTGGTTGGGGAAGCCAAATTCGTTCGTATGTTTTCCACCCTTACTCCATGGTGAAAGATCATCGCACAAGTTACGAAACCGGTAATATTCAAGCGGTAATGGATGGAGATTTAGACGACTTTATCAATGCATATTTGCGTTCTAGGATTGGATAAAGCAGATGGCGAATAAAAGAAAGAAACAACCATTATCCCCAGTTGTTTCTAAATTAATTGAGTATGTTTATGTCATTATTGGTGCAGCGCTAATTGCACTGGCTTTCAATGTTTTGCTTCTCCCAAACCATGTTGCTTCTGGCGGCGTGAGCGGGATAAGTACAATCATCAACTATTTAACTGGTTGGAATCCTGCTTTTATTCAGTGGGCCTTTAATATCCCATTATTTCTAGCAGGACTATTCTTTTTAGGTTATCAATTTGGTTTGAAAACGTTTGTCGGCACGATGCTTTTGCCGTTCTTTGTATATTTAACACAAGGTTTAGAACCGTGGACTCATGAACCGCTAGTTGCTGCACTATTTGGTGGCGTACTCGTGGGAATGGGACTCGGAATTGTTTTCCGCGGTAAAGCTTCCACTGGTGGTACCGACGTAGCAGCGCAAATTTTGCATAAATATTCCCATTTAACATTGGGGATTTGTGTGGCGTTGATTGATGGTTTTGTCGTTATTTCGGCGATGTTTGTTTTTGATATTGAATCAGGGCTATACGCGCTTGTTGGGCTTTTTGCAACTAGTAAAACGATTGATTTGGTTCAAGTTGGTCTTAATCAATCAAAAACGGTCTTTATCATTTCAGAAAATCAAGAATCCATTCGCCAAGCAATTTTATTTAAAATTGATCGAGGGATTACACGCCTGTCTGCAAAAGGCGGCTACACGGAAGACGATAAGCAAATCTTGCTATGTGTCATCGCCCAAAGTGAATTTTCAAGATTAAAAGAAGTAATAAAAGAGATTGATCCAGAGGCTTTTGTTGTCGTAATGAGCGCCAGCGAAGTAATGGGTGAAGGATTTACATCATAAAAAAAGTACCATTTCCGCGCTT
>CM001047.1:2458354-2458865 GCA_000183865.1 Listeria marthii FSL S4-120 | reverse complement strand
GAAATGGTACTTTTTTTGCGGTTTTAGGACTGGTTTTTGACAATTATATGACAAGCGGGTTTAGCCTGGTTGCAGACTTTGGGCTATTTTAGATGGATTGGTCTATTCCGGTAGTGCGAACTGTAATGATTTTTAATGTACCTGTAATGTTATTTAGGGTAAAAACAAGTTACAATGTTAGCAGTAGAAAAGACCAATGCGGTTCTTTTTTATTTTGTCTCAGTGGGGACAAACTTAAAAGCAAATTTAAATTATAAATTAACGTAGTAATTGTATTTCCTATTACAATAATCGTGATATTGTCACACCCTGAAATATAATTGTAATGCAATTAACCTATAGATGAAAAACTGTCATGGTATAATTAAGCTTATGTTGTGAGTTTAGATTCGTGCCTGCAAACAGCTCATCTTCATGGTTACCATGCATTACCTAAAATGTAACTCAGCAGAAAGGCATAGTAAGGTGATAAAATGATATTAATGGAAGATGTTTATAAGAAATACCCTAA
>CM001047.1:2458087-2458254 GCA_000183865.1 Listeria marthii FSL S4-120 | reverse complement strand
AATGGAAGATGTTTATAAGAAATACCCTAACGGCATAACAGCTGCTAATGGCCTTAACATTAGCATCGGCGAAGGGGAATTTGTTTATGTAGTAGGTCCGAGTGGTGCTGGTAAATCTACACTTTTAAATGTCTTATCTACTATTGATAAGCCAACTTCTGGTGAGA
>CM001047.1:2456796-2457987 GCA_000183865.1 Listeria marthii FSL S4-120 | reverse complement strand
CCGAGTGGTGCTGGTAAATCTACCTTCATCAAAATGATTTACAGAGAAGAACGAGCGACAAAAGGTAAAATCGTCGTAGACAAATTTGATTTGATTAATATGAAGAATCGTGAAATCCCATATCTTCGTCGTAACGTAGGCGTGGTATTCCAAGATTACAAATTACTTCAAAGCAAAACAGTTTATGAAAACATTGCTTATGCGATGGAAGTGGTTGAAACTGAGCCATCCATAATTAAAGAACGTGTTATGGAAGTGCTTGATTTAGTCAACCTTAAGCATAAAGTAAGAATGTTGCCGGATGAACTTTCCGGTGGTGAGCAACAGCGGATATCCATTGCCCGCTCGATTGCCAATATGCCTAAAGTATTAATAGCAGATGAACCGACCGGTAACCTGGATCCTGATACTTCATGGGAAATCATGAACATCCTTGAAGAAATAAGCAATCGCGGAACAACCATCGTGATGGCAACCCACAACAAAGAAATTGTTAACACATTGAAACACCGGGTAGTCGCTATCGAGAATGGAAGAATTGTTCGAGATGAGCAGCAAGGAGAATATGGCTATGAAATTTAGGACTGTAGGAAGACATATAAGAGAAAGTTTTAAGAGCCTTTACCGGAATGGTTGGATGACCTTTGCAGCAGCGAGTGCAGTAACAGTAACACTTATCTTAGTCAGCGTGTTTTTTGCAATATTGATCAACATGAACAAGCTTGCAACTGATGTAGAAAACAATGTACAAATTAACGTACATATTTCTCTAAGCGCAGACAAGAAACAGCAGCAAGAACTTGAGAAAAACATTGAGAAGATTGATGGAGTTGATAGTGTCAGCTTTTCTTCTAAAGATGATGAATTGAAGAAATTAGTTGGCGCGTACGGCAAAAACTTCGAATTGTTTAAACAAGATAATCCACTATATGACGTCTTCGTTGTAGAAGCAAAAGAGCCGACACAAACGAAGGAAATTGCTAAAAAAATAGAAAAATTACAGTACGTAGATAATGTAGAATATGGTGAGAAAACAGTCGACAAATTGTTTGATACCTTGAAATGGGGCCGATATGCTGGTATTATACTAAGCATTGGGTTATTACTAACAGCAATGTTCTTAATATCAAACACAATCAAGATTGCCATTTTCTCCCGTCGTAGAGAAATAGAAATAATGAAATTAGTAGG
>CM001047.1:2456148-2456696 GCA_000183865.1 Listeria marthii FSL S4-120 | reverse complement strand
AATCGAAATAAAAATAATCTAAAAGAAAAAGCTAGGGAGCTTTTTAGGAGGTAAACTTTTTGAAAAAGAATACGTTTATTGCGATCTCACTCGCAGCAGTTATCAGTTTAACACCGGCCTTTACCACAAATGTTTCTGCCGACGTGAATACAGACATTCAAAATCAAGATAAAAAAATCAACGACATCAAGTCTAAGAAAACAGATTTACAATCAGATCTTTCTGGTTTAGTAGCAGACCTTGAGAAAGCTCAAGAAAAAGCTAAATCGTTACAAGGAGAATTTGATCAAACTGGTAAAGAACTTAAAAAACTAAATGAAGATATTAAAAGTATCAATGAACGTATTAAAGAACGCGAAACAGTTTTAAAAGAACGTGCTCGCGCAATGCAAAAAACTTCTAATTCTAACGCTTATCTTGAAGTTATCTTAGATGCAGAAAACCTTTCCGATTTAGTTGGTCGTGTTTCTGCAGTTAATCAATTAGTTGAATCTGATAAAACTATTTTAGAAGATCAACAAAATGATGAAAAAGCTTTAAAAACAAAA
>CM001047.1:2455016-2456048 GCA_000183865.1 Listeria marthii FSL S4-120 | reverse complement strand
CTGCTGAAAACGAAAAAGCTGGTCTTGTAAATGCAGCAAAAGCGGCAACTGAACGCGCAACTGCTTTACGTGCAGCAACATCTTCAAACGTTGGAGAATCAAACAATTCTTCTTCTAGCAAAAACAATTCAACAACTGTAGAAGCAGCTAGTAACGATGCAGCACCATCTAATGTAGCTCCATCAACTGGTGGCGGATATTCTTCTATGATGTCTGCAGCAAGAGCTCAACTTGGAAAACCTTACAGCCTTGGAGCAAGTGGCCCGAGCGCGTTTGACTGTTCTGGATTTACTTCTTATGCATTCCGTGCAGCTGGCGTTTCTCTTCCAAGAACTTCTGGTGGACAATATGCAGCAGCTTCAAAAATCAGTGCTAGTCAAGCAAAACCAGGTGACTTAGTATTCTTTAACTACGGAAGCGGAATTGCTCACGTTGGAATTTACGTTGGTGGCGGTCAAATGATTAACGCTCAAAACAATGGCGTTAAATATGACAACATCACTAGCGGTTACTGGGCTAAATATCTTGTAGGATATGGCCGTGTAGCTAACTTCTAATCATTATTGAAAAGTTAAAAAGCACCTTTGTCATTTTAAACAAAGGTGCTTTTTTATATGGAACATTAAAGGGAATTATGAAGTTCCTAGTCAAATAGAGAATAGAAAAGGAGCTTAATATGTTAAAAAAATATGGGGTAGCAACAGCACTAAGCTTATTGATTATTGCCGCACCATTAAGCGGCGCACATGCGGAAAGCATTAATGACATGCAAAAACGCCAAAATGAAATCGAACAAAAGAAATCAGAACTCGATAAAAATTTAGATTCGAAAAATACAGAACTAAACCATTTAGAAAGCGCTGAAAAAGACGCTGCTAAAGAATTAGAATCACTTTTAAAAAGCATTGATGAAACAGATAAGAAATTAAAAGAACAAGAAGGTAAAGTTGATTCTGAAAATGAGAAACTCAAGCAACTGAAAAAAGAAATGGAAAAACTACGCAATGACATTCGCGATCGTCAAAAAGTGCT
>CM001047.1:2451871-2454916 GCA_000183865.1 Listeria marthii FSL S4-120 | reverse complement strand
ACATTATGCAAGATCAAAAAGACGACCAAGACAAACTAAAAGTAGCAGAAACAACTTCTGAGAAAAAACTAGAGAACTTAAAAGTGCTTGCAGTTGAATTAGAAGTTTCGAAAAACAACATGGAAAGTCAAAAACAAGAAAAAAATGACTTAGTAATGGCGCTTGCCAATAAAAAAGATCTAACGAAGAGTGAACAAACCCTTTTAGCTAGTGAACAAGGTGCACTTACCGATGAAGAGAAACGACTTGCTTCAAGTATCGCTGGCGAAAAAGCAAAACAAGAAGCGGCAATCAAAGCTGCTGAGGAAAAACGTATGCAAGAAGCCGCATCAAGCGCCCACAACTCCACTGCTGTAAACAATTCAGGTTCAGGATCAAGTGGATCAACAGAAACAGTTGGTTCCGGTGGTGGCGGACAATTTATTAAGCCAGCTTCTGGAATTTTAACATCTGGGTTTAGCGAACGAACAAATCCCGTAACTGGTAAATATGAATCCCATAAAGGGCAAGATATTGCTGGTGGCGGTACAATCACAGTTTCAGCTGCAGCTTCAGGAACCGTAGTATTCTCTGGATTTGGAGCATCAGGTAGTGGCTTTGGTGGCTATGGTTATGTTGTTAAAATTGACCACGGTAATGGTTACCAAACACTATACGGACATATGCGCGCAGGTAGTCTAAAAGTAGTAACTGGCCAACGAGTTTCCCAAGGTCAACCAATTGGAATTATGGGGTCGACCGGTCAATCAACTGGTCAACATCTTCATTTTGAAATTCACAAAAATGGCGTTCCGGTTAATCCAGCACCATATCTTTAAATTTTAAAAACCATTGGCACTTAGTCAATGGTTTTTTCTTGGATAGAAGCGAACTGGAATAGGCTAAATGCCGATTTTATGATATGATACTACTATCAGTTTGTGTAAGAAAAGGGGGAACACAATGGGACTGTTGGCTTATCTATTAGTGATTTTGCTAATTTTAAATGTATTCTTTGCGGCAGTGACGGTCTTCTTAGAAAGACGCGATACATCCGCCACTTGGGCTTGGTTGCTAGTCTTAACTTTTGTTCCGATATTTGGTTTCATTATTTACTTGATTTTTGGGAGAAAATTATCTGGGAAAAAGATTTTCGATTGGAAGGGACAAGAAAAAATTGGGATTCAGGAATCTACTGCCAACCAAATAGAAATGATTCGGCAAAAAGAATTTCCGTTTAGCGACCCAAATGTGAAAAAACATCGTGATTTAATTTATTTATTACTCGTTAATGATGGAGCTATTTTGACGCAAGACAATGAAGTAGAGCTTTTTGTGGATGGTCATGAAAAATTCGATGCTTTAATTGCTGATATCGAAAAAGCGAAAGATCACATACATATAATTTACTATATTTTTCATTCCGACGAACTTGGCAATCGCTTAATGCGCGTGCTCGAACGAAAAGCAGCAGAAGGCTTAAATGTTAAAATTATATATGATGCAATGGGATCAAGGACGACGAAAAAATCATTTTTCCGTACTTTTGAAAAAAATGGTGGTTTAGTTAGACCATTTTTTCCATCCAAATTGCCATTGATTAATTTCCGACTTAACTACCGGAATCACCGAAAATTAGCGATAATTGACGGAGATGTTGGTTATATTGGTGGATTTAATATCGGGGATGAGTATCTTGGTGCGTCGAAGAAATTTGGTTACTGGCGCGATACACATTTACGTGTGCATGGTAAGGCTGTTTACGCGATGCAAACACGCTTTATTATGGATTGGAATTCGGCTTCATCGACACATAAAATTGATTACAAAGCGCGATACTTCCCAACTTTTCATGGGAAAGGTCATACGAGTATGCAAATTGTTTCAAGTGGCCCTGATTCCGAATGGCAACAAATTAAAAATGGCTACATCAAGATGATTAATGCTGCCAAAAAAACAATTTATTTACAATCACCTTATTTTATTCCCGATGCAAGCTTGCTTGAAGCAATCAAAATTGCTGCGCTTTCTGGGGTGGATGTACGGGTGATGATTCCGAATAAACCTGATCATGCGTTTGTTTACCGAGCAACAACAAACTACGCTGGGGAATTAATGGAAACAGGCGCAAAAATCTTTATTTACGATAATGGCTTTATCCACGCAAAAACACTCGTTGTGGATGGAGAAATTGCTTCAGTTGGAACAGCTAATATGGACTTCCGTAGTTTCCGTCTTAATTTTGAAGTCAATGCCTTTATCTATGAAAAGCAAATGGTGCAAAAACTAGAAGATGCCTTTTTAGAAGATATTTTGAAATCGTATCAACTGACACCTGAATTATATGCAAAACGGTCCTTATGGATTAAATTTAAAGAAGCGGTAAGCCGACTTTTATCGCCTATATTATAGAAGTATTAAAGAAAGCTGGTGTAGAAAATGAATGTTTTTGTTGAAATACTAAATGGAATAGGTAGACTGCTTCTACAACCAGCATTGTATGTGGGAATTCTTTTAGTTATAATGGCTGGTTTCAACCGCGTAAAGTGGGAACGTAAGTCATTTAGTATCAGTATATACTCGCCTTGGTTAGAATTGAAAAATTTCTTTGGACTGAGTTTATTATTTGGATTAGCTATTTCGGTCGTTACAGCGCTAATTGGTTTTGGTGTTATGATCGAATGGGTGGCCATTTTTAATGCAGTAGCTTGTTTCTTATTAATTGTTGGGATGTTCCGATTAAGTTCGACGGCTTTTACAATCGGGATTACGAGTTTAGTCTTTTATTTCTGTTATTATTTTGATGTGAATTTATCGCCATTTAATAATGCAGCATTTACGTATGACTCGATTTTCATTGATAACTTTATGGTTTCGATGACATTTTTACTTGCGATATTGTTATTTATAGAAGCTTTCTTAATTCAATATACAAGTGCAAAAAATCCGTCACCATCACTGCGAAAAAGTAAACGTGGTAAATTAGTAGGTTCTTATCAATTGAGAAAATTATGGTTTGTGCCAATTGTTATGTTTATACCCGGAGACGTATTTACGAAAATTTTC
>CM001047.1:2440818-2451771 GCA_000183865.1 Listeria marthii FSL S4-120 | reverse complement strand
GTGGCCAGTTTTTGCCATTGGTTCGCACTCCTACTCGCTAATTATTTTGCCGCTGTTTATCGGATTCCAACAGCAAGTACAAGGGCAATTCCCGGAAGAAGCTAGTCGAAAAACAGCTATGCAAGTTACAACACTAGCGACAATTATTGCAGTAGCTGGTTTAGTTGGAATCGTGATGCCAGTACTTACATTATTTGCTTTCATGTTTGCGGTTATCGGCCGTTTTTGGATTTCTTACAGCCAATATCGCGCAGAAAAATTATTACCGAAAAAATTTGGCCCACAACCGGATGGACTTGTTATTCTAGGTGCTCGCGCAGCAACGCCTTCTGCACGCTTAAACTTAAAAGCTGGTGAAAAAATCACAGAAGTGAACGGTCAGTCAGTGCATACGCGCGAAGAACTATACGAAGCGCTTAACTTAAACCGCGCATTTTGTAAGCTAAAAGTAATTGATAATGACGGAGAACCACGTTTTGAACAAACAGCACTTTATGAGAATGAATCATTTGAACTTGGTTTGCTGTTAGTCGAACCGAGATAAATTTAAGGCACCAGTGTTGTTGGAAAGCAGCATTGGTGTTTTAAGTTTTTGTAAAGATAAGATTAATATAAAGGCATTTCTACCCGAAAAAGGTTAATTCATGCTATATTTTAGATAAAAGGGTTACATAAAGAAGGGATGGGAAGTACGTTGGTAAAAATTCTTGTAGTTGATGATGAGGCTTCTATTGTTACCTTGCTGCAATTTAATATTGAAAAAGCTGGATTTGATGTAGTGACAGCGGAGGATGGCAGAACTGGATATGAACTTGCTCTCTCCGAAAAACCAGATTTAATTGTGCTGGATTTAATGCTTCCTGAGATGGACGGAATCGAAGTAACGAAAAAACTTCGTCAAGATAAAGTAAACGTGCCAATTTTAATGTTAACAGCTAAAGATGAAGAGTTAGACAAAATTATCGGGCTAGAACTTGGAGCAGATGATTATATGACTAAACCATTTAGCCCAAGGGAAGTAGTCGCGCGGATTAAAGCTATTTTGCGCCGAACAGAAGGAAAAGCGGAAATTATCGAAGAATTAACAGAAGACGTTGAAGCAACGATATTAATTGGCGATTTGAAAATTTTGCCAGATAGTTATGAAGTGTATTTACAAGATGATTTACTGGATTTAACGCCGAAAGAATTTGAGTTATTATTATTCCTTGCGAACCATCGCGGCAAAGTTTTTTCAAGAGATCAATTGCTGGATACCGTTTGGAATTATGACTATGTTGGTGAAACCCGAATTGTAGACGTTCATGTCAGCCATTTACGCGATAAAATCGAAATCGATACAAAACAACCGAAGTACATCAAAACCATTCGTGGCTTTGGTTATAAAATGGAGAATGTAAAATAATGAAGAAATTATGGCTGAAAATCGGATTATCCTTTATCATCTTATTTTTCGTTGTGATGGTGATTGTTGGCGTTTTTTCCGGTGAGTTAATGAAATCCACTTATTTAAATATGAAAGAAAGCCAATTAGAAGATGACGCGAAAATCTTACTTCAAACAACCAATATTGAAAACCTGGATTTAGATAAAGATGCCGCAGCTATCCAAAAGAGCCTTGATCCGCTCGGAGATGAAATCGATGCGCGCATTACGGTGATTGATAGCGAGGGTGACGTGGTAGCTGATACGAAAAAAGACCCGGAAAATCTGGATAATCATATGAACCGTCCTGAAGTAACAGATATCTTGGAAAAAGGGGAAAGCGTTGGTATTTCTATTCGTGAGAGTGATTCACTTGGTTACAGTATGCTATATGTCGCCGTTCCAGTGAAGCACCAAGACAAAACAGATGGTGTTTTAAGGATTTCGATTTCACTTGAATCTGTCGACGCTGCTGTAGCTAAACTTTGGGGAAATCTAGCGCTAATCTTCGGTATTGCCCTTGTAATTATCGCGGCAATCAGCGTATTCATCGCTAGAAAAATCACTAGACCAGTTCGCGAAATCATCGAAGTTTCAACGGACTTAGCCAATCATAAATACGATAGTCGGATTCACGGTAAAGTCAGCGGCGAGCTCCAGGATCTTTCCATCAGCGTAAATACATTGGCGGAAAGCTTAGAAACGCAAATGTTTGAAATCAAGCAAAATGAACAACGACTAAATGCAATTGTCCAAAACTTAGTCAGTGGCGTTATGCTTATCAATATCGACAAACAAGTAATCATGACCAACCGAACAATGTATCAAATTTTAGGTGAAACAGAAATTACAGGCAAGCCATTTTATGAAGTCATTAAAAGTTTCGCGTTGAGTCAATTAATAGAAGCAACTTTTGAAACCAAAACTATTCAGCAAAAAGAAATTATTCTCTATTTCCCTCGCGAAATGATTTTAGATGCAAGTGTTTCACCAATTTTAGCAGAGAATGGAGAAATTACTGGGATTATCTTACTTTTACATGATATTACCCAAATTCGCCACTTAGAGAATGTACGATCCGAATTTGTAACAAACGTGTCGCACGAACTAAAAACACCAGTAACCGCACTAAAAGGCTTCGCGGAAACATTACTTGATGGCGCGATGTACGACGAAATGCTACTCAAAAAATTCTTAACGATTATTAAAGAAGAAAGTGATCGGCTGCATCGTTTAATTATGGATATCCTCGCGCTTTCCAGAATTGAACAAAATCCAGTCCCAGAAAATATCGAGATTGTCGATATGGATGACGTAATCGAACAATCAGCCCGCACTATTTTTGAAATGGCAACCGAGAAAAATATTCAAGTTACTATCCCAGAAAAAACAAGCACACCAGTTACGATTGAAACGGATCGAGATAAATTACAACAAATTTTAATTAACTTACTTTCTAACGCAATTAACTACACCCCAGTCGATGGAAAAGTAGAAGTTAAATTAATCGATCATGAAGCAGAAGTTATAATAGAAGTAACTGATAATGGAATTGGAATCCCAGCTAAAGATATTGATCGCGTATTTGAACGTTTCTACCGAGTGGACAAAGCGCGCAGCAGGCATTCCGGCGGTACCGGCCTCGGACTTTCCATCGTCAAACATCTCGTCGAAAATTGCGGCGGACGAATCGAAGTGGAAAGCCAAGAAGAAGTCGGCTCGACATTCCGTGTTACTCTATCAAAAAAAGCCTAATAAATATCCTGTTTGAAAGAATGTAATCTTTCGGACAGGATATTTTTATTTTATTTACGAAACGAACAAAATCAGCGCAATAATTTACGAGTTTGCCTTCTGTTTGAAAGATATTCATAAAAAAGTTTACATTTCCGACAAAAAATGTGGTTATTTACAATTACTTAACATTAGCTACACACCACCTTAAATCTCAGGCGTTATAGTAATACTTGTAAGGAATAACAATTAAAAAAACAAGGTGGGAATAAGATAATGAAAAAGAAGTATTTGGGAATAGTAGCAATGTTAGCAGCGGTAATGCTTGTCTTCGCAGCATGTGGAAGTGACAGCAGTTCATCAGATAAAGCAAACGGATCAACAAAAGGGGATAAAGAAGTTTCTGGCTCATTAACAGCAGTCGGATCCACTGCACTTCAACCACTCGTTGAAGCAGCTTCCAAAGAATTTACAAACACAAACCCTAAAGCACAAATCAATGTGCAAGGCGGCGGTTCTGGAACTGGTTTAACACAAGTACAACAAGGCGCAGTGGAAATTGGTAACTCGGACGTATTCGCTGAAGAAAAAGACGGCGTAGATGCTTCGAAACTAGTTGATCACCGTGTAGCGGTTGTCGGAATGGCTCCAGTAGTAAACAAAGACGTAGGCGTTAAAAATATCACTAAACAACAATTAATCGATATCTTCACTGGCAAAACAACAAACTGGAAAGACGTTGGCGGTAAAGACGAAAAAATTACAATCATCAACCGTGCAGAAGGAAGCGGAACACGTGCTACTTTCGAAAAATGGGGACTTGATGGTAAAACACCAATTAAAGCACAAGAACAAGATTCATCTGGTACGGTTCGTAAAATCGTAAGCGAAACTCCAGGAGCAATCAGTTACCTAGCATTCTCTTACATTGACGCTTCTGTCGTTGGTCTTTCACTAGACGGCGTTGAACCAACAGAAGACAAAGTAGCAACAAACGATTGGAAAATCTGGTCTTATGAACATATGTATACAAATGGCGAACCAAAAGGCCTAACAAAAACTTTCTTAAAATACATGACTTCTGATGAAGTACAAAACAATATCGTACCACAACTTGGTTACCAATCAATCAAATCCATGAAAGTGGAACGCGATGCATCTGGTAAACTAACTGACGTAAAATAAAAAGAATGAAATGGGCGTCTATCCTAGTAATACCGGGATAGACGTATACCCATGTTAGGAGTAAACATGGGAGGAGAAAGGAGCTTACGTGACTTGGAAGCGATAAAAGAAAAGAAGCTTACACAAACTTCTAAAAAGGCGCATCTAGAAACTAGAGGCAAAATAATTACATTCATCTGTATTTCCATCATGGTTATTGCCGCAGCGTCTATTTTGTTTTTTGTTATATCAAAAGGTTTAGCTACATTTACGGTCAATAAAGTGTCTTTTGTTGATTTTATAACTGGAACAGACTGGAATCCTTCGCAAAAAGATGCAAACGGTAATCCATTAGTTGGTGCTTTGCCAATGATTATTGGTTCCTTTGCAGTAACACTTTTTGCAGCTTGTATTGCTGGCCCACTTGCAATCGGTGCCGCAATTTTTATGGTGGAAATTTCACCTAAGTTCGGGAAAAAAGTTTTACAACCAGTTATGGAACTTTTAGTTGGAATTCCATCTGTTGTTTATGGATTCATTGGACTAAGTGTTGTCGTTCCATTTATTCGTGACCATATTTCGGGAAGTGGGTTTGGTATTGCAGCTGCGACGGTCGTTTTAACAGTCATGATTTTGCCGACGGTTACTTCACTCAGCGTGGATGCGATTAAATCTGTTCCACGTCACTACCGAGAAGCTTCATTGGCGCTTGGAGCAACACGTTTCCAGACGATTTGGAAAGTAGTACTTCGTAGTTCGCGATCTGGGATTTTGACAGCGATTGTTTTCGGGATGGCACGTGCATTCGGTGAGGCTCTTGCTGTACAAATGGTTATCGGGAACTCTGCTGTTATTCCAACATCCTTATTCGAGCCAGCCTCTACATTAACTAGTATTTTAACAATGGGTATGGGAAATACGGTTATGGGTACGCTTGATAATAATATCCTTTGGTCACTTGCAATGGTGCTACTAGCAATGTCACTATTCTTCATCATTGTGATCCGTTTCATCGGACGTAGGAGGAAAGTCAAATGAATGTAAAAACAAAAGATAAAATCGCGACAGGCGTGTTCTATGCTATTGCCGTATTAATTGTTGTTATCTTAGCTGGTTTATTAGGCTATATTTTAGTAAAAGGTGTTCCGCAACTCAGCTGGAAGTTTTTGACGACCCCACCACAGTCGTTCCAAGCTGGTGGCGGAATCGGCCCAGAAATCTGGAATTCATTTTATATGCTTATTATTACGATGCTCATCTCTGTCCCTATCTCGCTCGGAGCGGGAATTTATATGGCAGAATATGCGCGTAAAAATTGGATTACAGATTTAATTCGTACAACAATCGAAGTGCTTTCCTCGCTTCCTTCTATTGTAGTTGGGCTATTCGGTTTCCTTGTTTTTGTTATTCAAATGGGGTGGAGCTTCTCAGTTATTTCCGGGGCGCTAACACTAACGATTTTCAATTTACCACTATTAATTCGTGTTGTTGAAGAAGCGCTTAATGCGATTCCAAACACCCAACGTGAAGCGGGACTTGCGCTAGGTTTATCCAGATGGGAAACGATTACGCGAGTACTTGTTCCGGCCGCGCTACCAGCAATCATTACGGGGGTTATTTTAGCAGCAGGACGTGTATTCGGTGAAGCAGCCGCGCTTATTTTCACGGCAGGCCAAAGCACGCCAATCCTTGATTTTACTGACTGGAACCCAATGAACCCAGCTTCACCATTAAATATTTTCCGCCCAGCAGAAACGTTAGCAGTTCATATTTGGAAAATTAACGGCGAAGGAATTATGCCAGATGCGCAAGCCGTTTCTGACGGAGCATCAGCCGTATTAATTCTATCCGTATTACTTTTCAATATTCTCGCTCGCTTGCTTGGAAAAGTTGTTTATAAACGCATGACTTCATCGTAAAAAGCCAGGAAAAGGAGATTAAAATGATGTTAACAAAGAAACCTGAAATCAATACTATTTTACAAGCAACACCAGATCCTCATTCACTTCCTGCTGCGATGGCGACGGAGGATTTGCATGTATACTACGGAGATAACCACGCAATTAAAGGTGTGGATTTAACTTTCCCAGAAAATAAGGTTACCGCTTTAATTGGACCATCTGGTTGCGGGAAATCTACTTATCTTCGAGCATTAAATCGCATGAACGACGAAATTGATGGTTGTCGTATGGAAGGTCAAATTTTATACGATGGTATTAATATTAATCGTAAAGAAGTCGACTTGTACAACGTCCGTAAAGAAATCGGGATGGTATTCCAAAAACCAAACCCATTCACAAAATCCATTTATGAAAATGTTGCTTTTGGACTTAAACGCCATGGCATGAAGAATAAAAAAGAAATCATGGAGCGCGTAGAGAAAAGCTTGCGCCGTGCCGCACTTTGGGATGAAGTAAAAGACGATTTAGGAAAAAGTGCGCTATCACTTTCCGGTGGGCAGCAACAACGACTTTGTATCGCTAGAGCTGTTGCGATGCAGCCAAAAGTGTTGTTACTTGATGAACCAGCATCTGCACTCGACCCGATTTCAACAAGTAAAATTGAAGATTTAATCAATGAGTTGAAAAATAAATATACAATCATTATCGTAACGCATAATATGCAACAAGCAGCTCGAGTTTCTGACTACACTTCTTTCTTCTACCTAGGCGAAGTTGTGGAATTCTCAGGAACATCCGAACTTTTCACAAATCCCCAACAAAAACAAACCGAAGACTATATTTCTGGTAACTTTGGCTAGAAAGGAGCTTTTTTATGACAACCGAAACTGCTGAAAAAGTAGAATATATCATTGAAACAAAAGATGTAGATTTATTTTATGGTTCCAAACAAGCATTACAAAAAATCGCTTTAAATATTAAAAAGAATCAAGTGACCGCCTTAATTGGTCCGTCGGGTTGTGGGAAATCAACTTTCCTTCGCACGCTTAATCGAATGAATGATTTAATTCCCAATGTGAAAACGACTGGAGAAATTCATATTGGCGGCGAAAATGTTCAAGATCCTAAAATCGATATGGTTAATTTACGCAAAAAAGTGGGAATGGTTTTCCAACAAGCCAACCCGTTCCCGTTTTCGATTTATGATAATGTTGCTTATGGGCCACGGATGCACGGTGTGAAAGATAAAAAAGTGCTTGATGAGATTGTAGAGAGAAGTTTGCGTCAGGCGGCTCTTTGGGAAGAAGTACATGATAGACTGGACCGTTCAGCAATTGGAATGTCTGGTGGACAACAGCAGCGACTATGTATCGCGCGCGTTCTGGCCGTTAAACCTGATGTTATCTTGATGGATGAGCCAACTTCGGCACTAGACCCAATTTCGACAGCAAAAGTAGAAGATTTGATTTTAGAATTAAAGAAAGACTATACGATTGTAATTGTGACGCATAATATGCAACAAGCGTCCCGGATTTCCGATGAAACTGCCTTTTTCCTTAACGGGCGCATCGTGGAATTCGCGGATACGACGAGTATTTTTACTAACCCAGCAGAAAAAGAAACCGAAGACTATATTTCAGGACGATTTGGATAAAGGAGTGTTATTATGGTAGTCAGAAAAATTTTTACGGAACAGTTAAACGACTTGCACCAACATCTAATGGAAATGGGAATGCTTGCGAATGAAGCTATTTTTAAAGCAGTGAAGTCACTTGTACACCGCGATACGGAACTTGCGAAACAAGTTGTTGCAGAAGATAAAGCCATCAATAATATGGAGCTTTCACTGGAACAACGCTCTTTTGAATTAATCGCTTTGCAGCAACCAGTTGGCATGGATTTACGAAAAATTGTTACTGTGCTAAAAACAAGTTCTGATTTAGAACGGATTGGCGACCACGCAGTAAGTATTGCCAAAACTGCAATTTTAATTGGCGAAAGTAAAGTTTTAAAACCAATTCCGGAAATTCCAGAAATGGGCGAAATCGTAAAATCGATGTTACAAGACGTGTTAAAAGCATATCTTGCAGAAGATGATGTTGCTGCTCGCGAAATTGCAATGCGCGATAATGAAGTTGATAAGCTACACAAAATCGTTTATCAAAAATGTATTCATTTCATGCAAGAAGAGCCAGAACATATTGAAGATGTTTCGCAACTGCTCTTAGTTTCTCAGTACATCGAACGTATTGGTGACTATGTAACGAATGTCTGCGAATGGATTGTTTACTTGAAGAGTGGCGAAATTGAAGATTTAAATAGATAAAAAAAGCCCGATATCCTGCCTTTCAGGTTAATCGGGCTTTTTTTAGGTGTGTTAGGCGGTTTAAATAACTTCTCAAATATTTAAAACCTTTTTTATTCCCCAGCTCTCCTTCCCTATTGATAAAAAAATTGTATCACTTATTTAGCAGAAATCGATTTTTTGCTCATATTTAATCATTTTTTAACGGAGCTGCCAGTTAAACTTGCGGAATCATTCCTATTTAAGTATCATATGAGTATATGACCATATATGGAAAATGGAGTGATGTTCAATGGAAAACGCAAAACAACCATTAGATGAAGAAACGCTATTTAGTGTAACGCAGATTTTTAAGGCGCTTTCTGATCCCACGCGTGTGCAGATTTTAAATTTGCTTCAAGACCGCGAATACTCTGTGAATGAAATTGCGCGGACACTCGCGTTTAACCAGACGACAGTTTCGCATCAGCTGAGATTTTTAAAAAATTTAAGACTGGTGAAATCAAGACGTGAAGGTACGACGATTTATTATATGCAAGATGACAATCACGTATTAGAATTACTTACACAAGCAATTCGACATGTGCATCATCATTAATTGGGAACGCTCAGAAAACCTTTTTAGGAATGATGGGTGTTTTTTATCCCAAATAAACAGAGATTATGGTAAAGTAAGTAACAAATAAAAGCTTGGAGGAAGTATTTTGAAGAAATTATCACCAATGCAAAAATTCATTGTTATTACGGGAATTATTGTGATGATTATTATTTCGATTTTAGCGGTAGTGTGGAATAGCAATCTTACGGTAGTCATCGGTTTATCAGTTGTTCAATTTATTTTGATTCAATTAATTTGTTATGTGGGGATTTACTCGCATATGAAAGTTGGAACGGCGCGCGGGGCGAAACTGTTTAGCTGGGGAATACTAACAACATTTTTATTTTCAGCCATTATCTTTATTTTTGCTACTGACAACTTTAGAACTTATTCAGCAGCGATGATTGCACTAATTGGTTACTGCGCGGCGCTGATGATGCGTGAAATTGAAAATACGAATCCAGCTAATAAAAAACAAAAACGCGAAGAATAAAACGAAGAATGGAGGGATACTATGGGAATTCATCAATATTTCCAAAGTTTATCAGATTTAGAAAACATTTATCGTTGCCCAGGAAAATTTAAATATCAAGAGCATTCTGTTGCAGAACATTCGTATAAAGTAACTTCGATTGCCCAATTTTTCGGTGCGGTAGAGGAAGAAGCTGGGAATGAAGTGAATTGGCGCGCATTATACGAAAAAGCGTTAAATCATGATTATTCAGAGCTTTTCATCGGGGATATTAAAACGCCTGTGAAATACGCAACGACAGAACTGCGCGAAATGCTTTCAGAAGTAGAAGAAAGTATGACAAAAAACTTTATTGAGCGAGAAATTCCCAAAACTTTTCAACCTATTTATCGTCATTTGCTAAAAGAAGGTAAAGACAGTACGTTAGAAGGGAAAATCCTCGCTATTTCTGATAAAGTTGATTTGTTATATGAATCCTTTGGCGAAATCCAAAAAGGAAATCCAGAGAATATTTTTGTGGAAATTTATAGTGAAGCACTTGCGACCATTTACCAGTACCGGGAAATGGCTAGTGTGAAGTACTTTTTAAAAGAAATCTTACCAGATATGCTTGCTGAAAAAGGTATCGAAAAAACAGAATTACCGCAGTTAACGACGGAAATAACGACAAAAGCATTGCGAGACGCTTAAAAAAAGGGGAGGGAAGTAAGATGGATCAAATTATATCTGCGCTTATTTTCCCTTGCCTGCTAGTTATTCTTTTTGCGAGAATCACTTATAATCGTTATGTGGCGCTGCTTTTAATGGTGATTTTAATTGCTGCATCTGCTAAGTTAGGTTATACTAATTCGCTTTGGCTCGTTGTGATTGATGCCTTTTCAATGACAATTGGTTTTGTGCTCGCGACTTATATGCTGCGCCGGTTGAAGAAGAGTGGCAGTGACTTTTAACAAGGCAAATATATAGGTAGAACCGTGTAAAAGTGATAAAATAAAGAAAAGCGTAATCAACAGGTTGCGTTTTTTATTTTTTACTAAATGCGAAAATACGTTCGGTTTTTGCTAGGCTAATTAAAATATTTATGATAAAATAGAAACATTAACGGATCTGAAAAAAATCCGCTTTTTGCTTTGCTGGAGTTTTCACAAGTAAAGCTTTTCAGATGCCAGAATCGGACCGATAATGAATAGGGGGAATCCGAGTTGAAGGATAAATTTGAGTTAGTTTCTAAGTATAGTCCACAAGGAGACCAACCTAGAGCAATAGAACAATTAGTTGCGGGATTAAGAAAAGGCTTGAAACACCAAACTTTACTTGGTGCAACCGGTACAGGGAAAACTTTTACCGTATCCAA
>CM001047.1:2440224-2440718 GCA_000183865.1 Listeria marthii FSL S4-120 | reverse complement strand
TAGACCAGATATTATGAAAAAAGCAGTCGTTAATATAAAAGCAGAACTAGAAGACCGTCTCAAAGTATTGCGTGCGGACAATAAATTACTCGAAGCGCAACGACTGGAACAACGGACAAATTATGATTTAGAAATGATGGAAGAAATGGGCTATTGCTCGGGTATTGAAAACTATTCCAGACATCTATCTCTACGTCCGGCGGGAGTTACACCGTACACCTTGCTAGACTATTTCCCAGATGATTTCCAAATGGTCATAGATGAGTCACACGTGACGATGCCGCAAATCCGCGGAATGTTCAACGGAGACCAAGCCAGAAAACAAATGCTTGTCGATCACGGTTTTAGATTGCCAAGTGCTTTAGATAACCGACCACTTCGACTAGAAGAATTTGAGAAACATATCAACCAAATCATGTTCATATCCGCCACACCAGGCCCATACGAACTAGAAAAAAACCCAGATGTCATCGAACAAATCATTCGACCAACTG
>CM001047.1:2438652-2440124 GCA_000183865.1 Listeria marthii FSL S4-120 | reverse complement strand
AAATTGATGACTTAATGGATGAAATTAACGACCGTGTCGAGAAAAATGAACGCGTCTTAATCACAACGCTAACGAAAAAAATGTCCGAGGATTTAACCAATTATCTCAAAGAAGCTGGCGTCAAAGTTCAATATCTACACTCAGAAGTAAAAACGTTAGAACGAATTGAAATCATTCGCGATTTACGACTTGGCGTGTATGACGTTATCGTCGGAATTAACTTACTGCGTGAAGGAATCGATTTACCGGAAGTTTCTCTGGTGGCAATTTTAGATGCAGATAAAGAAGGATTCCTACGTTCCGAACGTTCGCTCATTCAAACAATGGGACGTGCTGCGCGTAATGAAAATGGTCGAGTAATCATGTACGCAGATAAAATGACTGACTCCATGCGCAATTCCATTGGCGAAACAGAGCGTCGTCGTAAAATCCAAATCGAATATAATGAAAAACATGGCATTACGCCAAAAACAATCAAAAAAGAAATTCGTGGTATCATCGCAGCAACTTCTGCCGCAGATGAAAGAGAAGCAGTGAAGCAACATGATTTAAGTAAGATGTCTAAGAAAGAACGCGATGTATTCATTGAAGGTATGGAACATGAAATGAAAGAAGCAGCTAAAGCACTTGATTTCGAACGTGCTGCTGAACTTCGTGATGCTTTACTGGAAATAAAAGCGGAAGGATGAAGCGAAATTGGATAAAGAGAAAATAGTAATTCAGGGTGCAAGAGCCCATAACTTAAAAAACATTGATGTAGAGATTCCTAGAGATAAGTTAGTAGTTATGACTGGCCTTTCAGGTTCAGGTAAATCTTCGCTTGCTTTCGATACAATTTATGCAGAGGGACAAAGACGTTACGTTGAGTCTTTATCCGCATATGCACGCCAATTTTTAGGACAAATGGATAAACCAGATGTAGATTTAATTGAAGGTTTAAGCCCGGCTATCTCCATTGACCAAAAAACAACAAGTCGTAATCCACGTTCCACAGTTGGTACTGTTACGGAAATCCACGACTATTTGCGCCTACTTTATGCTCGAGTTGGACACCCAGTTTGTCCTAATCATGGCATTGAAATCACGTCGCAAACAATCGAACAAATGGTAGATCGTGTTCTAGAATATCCAGAAAAAACTCGTATTCAAATAATGGCACCAATCGTTTCTGGCAAAAAAGGTACACATAAGAAAACGATTGAAGAAATCAAAAAAGAAGGTTACGTACGAATTCGTGTTGATGGCGAAATTTACGACATCAACGACGAAATCGAAATCGAGAAAAATAAAAAGCATTCCATCGAAATCATCATCGACCGTATTGTAATCAAAGAAGGCATCAATACACGTCTATACGATTCAATTGAAGCAGCACTTCGCTTAGCAGATGGTTATGCAGTTGTCGATATAATGGACGATAAAGAATTGCTATTTAGCGAGCATTACGCTTGCCCTTATTGTGGTTTTTCAGT
>CM001047.1:2438053-2438552 GCA_000183865.1 Listeria marthii FSL S4-120 | reverse complement strand
TTATCTTTCAGGCAAAAAATTCATTCCAGTTCCTGCTAAACGAAGAAAAGGTAATGGCCTAGAATTAGAAATTATCGGCGCGAAAGCTAATAATCTAAAAAATGTAAATGCAAAAATCCCACTAGCCACTTTTTCGTGTGTTACCGGAGTTTCTGGGTCAGGAAAAAGCTCGCTTGTAAATGAAGTACTACGCAAAGCATTAGCGAGAAAACTAAATCGTAACCACGCCAAACCAGGCGAACATAAAGAAATAAAAGGTATCGAGAACTTAGAGAAAATCATCAATATCGACCAATCGCCAATCGGAAGAACACCAAGATCTAACCCAGCAACTTACACAGGAGCTTTCGATGATATTCGCGATCTGTTCGCAAGTACCAACGAAGCAAAAGTACGTGGCTATAAAAAAGGTCGTTTTAGCTTCAACGTAAAAGGTGGCCGTTGTGAGGCTTGTAAAGGCGACGGTATCATCAAAATCGAAATGCATTTCTTGCCAGAT
>CM001047.1:2437458-2437953 GCA_000183865.1 Listeria marthii FSL S4-120 | reverse complement strand
ACATTCGCTACAAAGGTAAAAATATCGCGGAAGTTTTAGAAATGACTGTTGAAGAAGGACTAGAATACTTCACGAACCAACCAAGAATTGCGCGCAAACTACAAACAATTGTAGACGTGGGCCTTGGTTATATTAGACTTGGACAGCCAGCAACAACACTTTCCGGTGGAGAAGCGCAGCGTGTCAAACTAGCTTCTGAACTTCATAAACGCAGTAATGGTAAGTCATTTTACATTCTCGACGAGCCAACTACAGGACTTCACGCAGACGATATCGGCCGTTTACTCAAAGTGTTACAAAGATTGGTAGAAGAAAATGGTGACACAGTGCTTGTTATTGAGCATAATCTTGACGTTATCAAACAAGCCGATTACTTGATTGATTTAGGTCCAGAAGGTGGCGATGGCGGCGGCCAAATTATCGCAACCGGCACACCAGAAAAAATCGCTCGTTCCAAAAAATCCTACACAGGCAAATACTTAAAACCAATTTTAG
>CM001047.1:2434001-2437358 GCA_000183865.1 Listeria marthii FSL S4-120 | reverse complement strand
TTGCAACAGCTAAGAAAAAATAATCCTAATTCCGCTTATTAAAAATATAAGCGGAATTTTTTTAGTTTCCAATGCCGAACCACCCAAAGTCCAAACAAATAATCATCCTCTGGTTGTATGACAGAAATTATTTTTTCCTTCATAATAGAGACATAGTTAAAACAGATATCTCACTTGCATGTGAAAGCAAGCCTAAAATAGTTTAGCCTAAATTATAGGAGGAAATGAAAATGGAAAATGAACGTAAACGTATTCTCGAATTAGTAAAACAAGGTATTATTTCTACTGAAGAAGCCCTTACTCTACTTGAAAATATTTCCAAAAAAGAAGGTAAAACAGCAGCTAAAGAAAACATTCGTCGTTCTGCAGCTCCGAAAGAAGAAAAATTCGAAGAGCAAGAAGAACCTGCATATGATTATAGTAAAGGTTGGAACAACGAAGGCAATCCTTATACTGCACCTAAAAGCCGTAAAAGACGCCCTGAACCAAATCCAGAAAATCACGAAAGATACGAAGATGAAAGTGAAAATACTTCCAAAGATCGTGAAGAGTCCATGCGCAACATGGTCAACGATTTATCCCAAGCAGGCGAAAAAATCGGCTCTTTCCTAAACAATGCATTTAAACAAGTGAAAGATATGCCGTTCCCGTTCCTGACATCTACAAAAATCGAACGTGACTTCGTTTACCATGACACAACACTTTCTATTTTAGAATTTGAAATTGCTAATGGTAACATTGAATTTAAACCATCCGATTCAAATGATATTAAAGTACACGCGATGATTAAACTGTTCAAAGAATATCCAGAAGATGAAGCACTTAAAGTCTTCTTTGATAAAACAACGTTACGTGTGGACGAAGAGACATTGCGTTTTGAATCAACATCGAAACAAATCGTTACAAACTTAACTGTCTACTTGCCACGTCGTGAGTATGATTATGTTTCCGTTAAAATGCTGAATGGTAACTTCCATTTGGATGAATTATCTGGTCGTGATTTATTTGTCAAAACAACCAATGGTAATATCAGCCTAGGTACATTAAACGCCACTTTAGCCGAAATTGAATCCATTAATGGTAACGTTCGTATCCAAAACGGTGAAATTCGCGATGTTGCACTTAAAACTTTCAATGGTAACGTAGCAGCCAAAGGTAATTACTACTCCACTAACTTGCAAACGAAAAATGGTAACGTCAATTATCAATTAACTGGAAACGAAGCCACTTTCTTAAAAGCAAAAACTGGTGCAGGAAATATCGAAGTAATCGTACCAGCGGCAATTGGTGTAGACGGCCGTTTCCATACAAATCTTGGTAAATTGCTTTTAGATTTAAAAGATGCAGAAATCTTGGAATCTAAAACTGAATCTGTGAGTAAATCAATTATCTTCACTAAGTTACCTGACGCAGCTGATTCTTCCTTGAAAATCGAAGCAGAAGCAACAACTGGATCCGTAAAAATTCGCGATGTAAAATAATCAACTAAAATCTAGCGCCGTGAATGCGCGCTAGATTTTACATAGAAATAAGAAAGGAAGAACTAACATGGATAAAAAATTAAGAAGATCAAGAGTGGACCGGAAAGTCGGCGGTGTATTTGGTGGACTAGCTGAGTTTCTAGGAATAGATGCCACACTTCTGCGACTTATTTATATCATCATCACCATTGTTACGATGAAAACCGGTATTGCGATTATCGCTTATATAGTTGCCTTGTTTGTGATTCCTTCTTCTGATACAAGTAATGAGGAAGTGCTCGAACGGCATCGTCGCCGCGTGGAAGAAAAACGAAATCGCCACGCTGGCCGAAATCAAGCTAGACAGGAAGTACGAGAAGCGATGAGAAATAGCCATCATCACAGAAGACAAAGATCAGAAAGTGCTGAGCCGATTCATCACGGCGCAAGAAAGAAAGAAGCACGTCCTCGTCCAGTACGAGAATTCAATTTTGATAGTGCGACTTTCCGCTCATTTACAATTCGAGTGGCGACCGGGGATGTTATTATCCGTTCTTGGGACAAAGATCAAATGAAACTCCGCGCAGTTCTAGCTGTTCATGAAAAAGCGCGTTCAATTCGTCAATTGAGTGAAGAAAAACTATGGGATTATTTCTTTAGCCAAACAATGCTAGATATTTCCCCGGATAGTTTCACTTTTGAATCAAAAAATGAACTATTAAAAACCGATTTAGTAATTACAATTCCAAAACGTTTATATGAACAAGTAAAAATTCAATTACTAAATGGTAATTTGAAATATGATGATACTGCTGCAGAAGATGCGATTATTAAAACACGTCATGGTGATATTCGTTCTTCCGGAGCTAGTGGGAAATTTCTTAGCACCGAATCAGCAGATGGTGAAATCTTCTTTAAACGTAGCACAGTCGAAAATGTAGATATGTCTACTGCAAAAGGTGATATTGCCCTTCAAGGAAACTTCCTTACAACCATTGCTAAAGCAGCTCAAGGTGACGTGGAATATATTCTCGAAAATGACAATTCTTCAGCGGCCGATTTAGACGCACCAAATGGCGATATTCGAATTCAAATTCCGCCAACATGGAATGTCGATGGAACGCTTGGAACAAAAAAAGAAAAAATCTATTTTGACTTGAAAAATGCCAAAATTTGGGACGATGCAGAAAGAACTTTTGTTTTCACTCAAAATGCCGAAGAAATCAGCATGGCAACACTTCAAGCAAAAGTTGGAAATGGCATTATCAAGATTTCTGAACTTGAAACAAAAAACGTTTAATAAAATGAAAGGAAGGGAAAACAATGAAAAAGTTATATAAATCTTCTTCACAGAAAATGATTGCCGGTGTCTGTGGTGGGCTAGCAGAGTACTTTAATATTGAAGTTACACTTGTACGTTTACTATGGGTGGTAGCTAGTTTATTCTTAGGCTCTGGTATTTTACTTTACATCATTGCCGCAATCATTATTCCAAAAAGAACACCTGAATCAGAATGGGAGTGAACTAAAACATGCGTTGGATTATAGGCGTAATTATTAACTCGGTGCTTTTTGTAGCTTTATCGGGATTCTTTACAAGTTTTCATGTAGATGGGTTCACGACAGCGCTACTAGCGAGTTTTATATTAGCAATTCTTAATATGCTAATTAGACCTATTTTACTCCTTTTAACTTTACCGATTAATATTTTCACACTTGGACTTTTCACCTTTGTTGTCAATGCAATTATGCTTGAAATGACTACCTTCTTTATTGGAGATTCTTTCCAAATTGACGGTTTCGGAACAGCATTAATTCTGGCGGCAATTATGGCATTCGCTAACATGATTATTAATTCCGTTTTATGGGGTAATAAAGAAAATTAAACATTCCAGCT
>CM001047.1:2430670-2433992 GCA_000183865.1 Listeria marthii FSL S4-120 | reverse complement strand
GGCTTAAAACAGCTTTTTAAATGTAGCTGGTTTCGCTATGTAGAGCCATTTGTAAAGAAAGAACTAGCCTGATTCTCTCGAAAGTGCTAAAATGATAAGGAGCTTTCTAAATAATATTTTGTAGCGAACAGTAATGGACTTTTATAATTCATTTGGAGGTACTTGCATGACAAAATCGGTTACGGTAAAGGATTTAAAGGAACGACTTAATTTAGAGCTAATTTGTTCGGAAACGGGACTTGAACGGCCAATTTTAACAAGTGATTTATCTCGGCCTGGACTGGAACTTACAGGGTTTTTCTCTTATTATCCAGAAGATCGTGTACAACTTTTTGGCATGACTGAAATATCGTTTTCAGAAGGTATGGAACCGGAAGAACGTCTTAAAAGATATAAGCAAATGTGTACGAAGCGGACTCCTGCTTTTGTTATTTCTAGAAACTTAGAAGTACCGAAAGAATTGGTGGCTGCCGCGAAAGAAGCGGATATTCCGGTATTACGCTCGCGACTTAAAACAACGCGTTTATCTGTTTATATTACGAATTACTTAGAAAGCAGACTTGCGCCAGTTATTTCGATGCATGGTGTTCTAGTGGATATATATGGTCTAGGTGTTTTGATTACAGGAAGCAGCGGTGTTGGTAAAAGTGAAACAGCGCTTGAACTTGTAAAACGTGGGCATAGGCTTGTAGCAGATGATAACGTAGAAATTCGTCAAGAGGATGAAATGACGTTAATTGGTTCTTCGCCAGCGATTATTGAGCATTTATTAGAAATTCGCGGTCTTGGAATTATTAATGTAATGACTTTATTTGGAGCAGGAGCTGTTCGTTCCAGTAAAAAGATTACAATCGTTGTGCACCTTGAAAACTGGGATCCTGACAAGCATTATGATCGTGTCGGTTTAGACCAAGAAATGACAAAAATCTTTGACATGGACATTCCAAAAATTACTGTTCCAGTACGTCCGGGACGAAATTTATCTGTTATTATTGAAGTAGCGGCAATGAATTTCCGATTGAAGAATATGGGATATAATGCGGCAGAGCAATTTACACAAGACCTTAACAATTTAATAGGTCATAACAGCAGCATGAATGACTAAATAAATAGAGAAAGCACCTCCGCAGCCAAACTGACATTATTAGTATCTTGTTTGGTTGCGGAGTTGTCTTTTTGAAAGTAGGGGAATTATGGGTAATGGTGTTCAGCCACTTGATCCAGTGGCGATTCAAATTGGTAGTATTTCTGTAAAATGGTACGGAGTTATTATTGCTTCGGCTGTTGTGATTGCGTTACTTCTTGCTTTAAGTGAGGCAAATAAGCGCAAAATGGATAAAGAAATTATTGTGGATTTGCTAATTTGGGCAATTCCAATTTCAATTATTAGTGCTCGGATTTATTATGTTATTTTTGAGTGGGATTTTTATAAGAATAATCTCGGAGAAATAGTGAAGATTTGGCACGGTGGTATCGCGATTTATGGTGCGTTGATTGGTGCGGTACTTACGGCTGTTATTTTCTCGCGAATTAAGAAAATTTCGTTTTGGCAACTTGCGGATGTCGTTGCGCCGAGTTTGATTATTGCGCAGGCGATTGGACGTTGGGGTAATTTTATGAACCAAGAAGCGCATGGGGCTGAAACTACTCGTGCTTTTCTGGAAGGTCTTCATTTGCCGGACTTTATTATCAACCAGATGTACATAGATGGTGCTTATTATCAGCCGACTTTCTTATATGAGAGTTTATGGAATGTGCTTGGATTTATTGTTTTATTAATTATTCGCCGCACAAAGATTCGCAGCGGGGAATTGTTTCTTAGTTATGTAATTTGGTATTCATTTGGAAGATTCTTTATTGAAGGAATGCGGACGGACAGCTTGATGTGGGGTGACTTTAGAGTTTCGCAAGTACTATCTTTACTACTAATTGTTCTGTCGATTGGCTTAATTATTTATCGTCGTTTGAAAATGAATCCGCCATATTATATGGAAGATAAATTTGGTAAAGTAGTTAAAAAGAAATAAAAAAGTTGGAGATTTTCGAGTTTGATTAAGAAAGGAAGAAATTATGACTGGGAAAATTACTACATTGTTGTTTGACTTAGATGGTACGCTTATAAATACGAATGAATTGATTATTAAAACTTTTCAAGTGACGTTACAAGAATTCTTGCCGGACCGAGTTTTTACGAGAGAGGATATTTTACCGTTTATCGGGCCTTCTTTAATGGAAACTTTTCGGGAAATCAATCCAGCGCATGCGGATGAAATGCGTGCTTTTTACCGCGAGTATAATTTGAAGCATCATGACGATTTGATTTTAGAGTATGATGGGGTTTATGAAGCGATTCGTGCGTTGTATGAAGAAGATTATAAATTGGGGATTGTATCGACGAAAATGTACGATACGATTATGCGTGGACTTAAAGTGACTGGTTTGGATAAATTTTTCCAAGTGGTAATTGGGTTAGATCAAGTGTCTAATGCAAAACCAGATCCAGAAGGTATTGAGATGGCTCTTTCTTTGCTAAATGCGACGAAAGAAGAAGCGATTATGATTGGTGATAATTACCATGATATTGAAGCTGGGAAAAATGCGGAAACGTTAACTGCTGGCGTGGCTTGGGCGATTAAAGGTCCAGAACATTTGGCTGAGTTCCAACCAGACTTTATGTTAGAAAAAATGAGTGACTTACTCGCAATCGTGCGGGACGAGGAATAGATTTTGAGACGGCTGGATAGGTTTAAGGCGCCCGATGAAACAGTCAACACGCTTTTTCAAGTGTATAAAACGATTTCTTTTTGGAAAGCTGTGAAGAATACATTAGTAATTGAATTTGGTCGTTTTTTTCCTTGGATGGGCGGTAAACGTAAAATTTACCGTGCTTGTCTTGGAATGAAGATTGGCGAAAAGACTGCCATTGCCTATAAAGTTATGCCGGATTTATTTTTTCCAGAAAAGATTACGATTGGTGAAAATACGATTATTGGTTTTCATACGACTATTTTGACGCATGAATATTTGCTTTCTGAGTATCGCATTGGGGAAGTTGTGATTGGCCGGGATGTGATGGTTGGCGCGAATGTCACTATTCTTCCTGGCACTGTAATTGGTGACGGGGCGGTGATTGCTGCTGGTGCAGTTGTCTCGAAGGATGTTCCCGCAGAAAGTTTTGCTTATGGGAATCCTTTAATCATTAAAGAAAAAGCTGCTTTGGAGTAAAAGCCAAAGTAGCTTTTTTGTCGCCCAAAGTAATAAATTCTATGATATACTCATTAGAATAAGGATAATGTTGGAGGTGGAAAAATGGAAAAAGACA
>CM001047.1:2429749-2430570 GCA_000183865.1 Listeria marthii FSL S4-120 | reverse complement strand
TGCTTATAAAAAAGAAATTAATCGCTATTTAGCGGAAGAAGATAGTGCGTCGGCTTGTGATATTTTAAGAAAAGTCATTGATGAGAAGCCGAATTTTTGGCCTGCTTATAATCAACTGGCAGCACTTTATTTTGAGCAATTGAAAGAAGAAGAGGGCGTTAAAGTTTTAAGTGATTTACTTTCGAGAAACCCGGGAAATCTGCTAGGGATTTGTGATTTGTTTATTTATCACTTTTATAAAGGGAATCGCAAAGAGGCGGACGCGCTTTACTTGGAACTGCGAGATGTACTACCAGTGCTGGCTCATCATAAAGAAAAGCTTGGTTTGATTCATGCGATGATGGGTGAGTTTGAGGAAGCGGACGATTTGCTCGAACAAGTGGCTGATTTGGAAGTGACAGAGCGTAGTAAATATTATTATTTCCGAGCAAAGGCTTGTTATTATTTAGATGAAATGGAAGGCGCGAAAATGTTTTGGCATTCGTTTTTAGAATGTGATTTGTATGAGGATGTTAGGTTTCCGTTTGAGCAAGAGGCGGATTTAACGAATGATACGCGGCTTGTTCTTGATATGCTTCAAGAGGAAGATGACTTGGTTCATATGCTTGGTGTATATGCGCTAACGATTTCTAGCAATCGTCCGGAATTAGTGTTGTTCCATCCGCTACTTGATATGAGTAATTGGTCGTATATGGAGCATTTGATGTTTACTAATTTTGATTATTTCCCGGATGGAGATATTGAGCAAAATGGTTATTTGATTGCTAAAGCGATGATGATTTTAAGAGAAAAAGGCATTTTGTTAAATGAAGAAAATATGG
>CM001047.1:2423728-2429649 GCA_000183865.1 Listeria marthii FSL S4-120 | reverse complement strand
GAATGGCTAGTGAAGAAAAAATTTATGATGTGATTATTATTGGAGCGGGGCCTGCTGGAATGACAGCAGCTTTATATACTTCCCGTGCAGATTTAGATACGTTAATGATTGAACGCGGTGTACCCGGCGGACAAATGGTAAATACAGCAGAGGTAGAAAATTACCCTGGATTTGATAGCATTTTAGGACCAGATTTATCCGATAAGATGCTTAGTGGTGCGAAACAATTCGGCGCTGAGTATGCTTATGGTGATATTAAAGAAGTCGTTGATGGAAAAGAATTTAAAACAGTAACAGCTGGTGCAAAAACGTATAAAACGCGGGCAATTATTATTGCAACTGGAGCTGAACACCGTAAACTTGGTGCAGCTGGTGAAGAAGAGCTTAGCGGACGCGGCGTTTCTTACTGTGCAGTGTGTGACGGAGCGTTCTTTAAAAATCGCGAATTAATCGTGGTTGGTGGCGGGGACTCTGCGGTTGAAGAAGGAACTTATTTGACTCGTTATGCAGATAAAGTAACGATTGTACACCGTCGTGATAAATTACGCGCGCAACAAATTTTACAAGATCGTGCTTTTAAAGATGAAAAAGTTGATTTCATTTGGAATAGTACGGTAGAAGAAATTGTTGGCGATGGCAAAAAAGTAACAGGTGCCAAAATTGTTTCTACTGTTGATGGTTCAGAATCGATTATGCCAGTGGATGGTGTTTTCATCTACGTTGGACTTGTACCACTTACGAAAGCATTTTTAAACTTAGGTATTACGGATGATGAAGGTTATATCAAAACAGATGAAGAAATGCGTACAAATCTTCCGGGGATTTTTGCAGCAGGAGACGTTCGTGCGAAAAGCTTACGCCAAATTGTTACAGCTACAGGCGACGGCGGACTTGCTGGACAAAATGCACAAAAATATGTGGAAGAATTAAAAGAGTCATTAGAGGCTGAAGCAGCAAAATAATAGTAAAAAACGTAAATGGGTCTAGGATTATTTATCTTGGACCCATTTTTGCGTGACTACATAGGCTTGAGTAGTGTAGAATGAAAGACAAAGACTATCGTTAGGAGAGATAAATAATGAGTATTGTTGTACTTGGTGGAGCGGGCTATATTGGCTCTCATGCAGTGGATGAGTTAATTACTCGCGGATATGAAGTTGTTGTTATTGATAATTTAAGAACTGGACATAAAGAATCTATTCATAAAGAGGCAAAATTTTATGAAGGAGATATTCGCGATAAGGCGTTTTTAAGTTCGGTTTTTGAAAAAGAAACGGTTGATGGTGTGATTCATTTTGCTGCAAGTTCGCTTGTGGGAGAATCGATGGAAGTGCCATTAGAGTATTTAAATAATAATGTATATGGTACACAAATTGTTTTAGAAGTGATGGAGCAATTTGGCGTGAAACATATTGTCTTTTCTTCAAGTGCGGCTACATACGGCGAGCCAGAACGTGTGCCGATTACGGAAGATATGCCAACAAACCCAGAAAGTACTTACGGCGATACGAAGCTAATTATGGAAAAAATGATGAAATGGTGCGATAAAGCTTATGGCATGAAATTTGTTGCACTACGTTATTTCAATGTGGCTGGTGCGAAAGCGGATGGCTCGATTGGTGAGGACCATAAGCCAGAATCCCATTTAGTGCCAATTATTTTACAGGTTGCGCTTGGTCAACGCGAAAAATTAGCGATTTACGGGGATGATTATAACACTCCAGATGGTACGTGTATTCGTGACTATGTACAAGTGGAAGATTTAATTGATGCGCATATTAGAGCGCTAGAATATTTGAAAAATGGTGGAGAAAGTAATGTTTTCAACCTTGGTAGCAGTAATGGTTTTTCGGTGAAAGAAATGCTTGAAGCCGCTCGTGTTGTAACAGGAAAAGAAATTCCAGCTGAGGTTGTGCCGCGTCGTGCGGGTGATCCGGGAACATTAATTGCTTCTAGTGATAAAGCGCGTGAAATTCTTGGTTGGGAGCCGACATATACAGACGTAAAAGATATTATCGCAACTGCTTGGAAATGGCATGTATCTCATCCAAATGGCTATTAATAACTATGAAGGAATGTGATTTTCATCGAAGTAATCAAGGAATATTTTGGCAAATTTGAGGGAGAAACGGTTTGGCAGTGGACACTCGTAAATGACCATGGTATGCGCATGAGCGTGTTAAATTATGGCGCGATTGTGACTTCCCTTGAAACGAAGGATAAATTTGGTGATTTGGCGAATATAAGTCTTGGATTTACGAATTTAGATGATTATTTGGCGCACTCTCCTTATTTCGGTGCTACGCTTGGTCCGGTTGCTGGTCGCATTAGTAAAGGCCAATTTAGTCTGGACGGGAAACAATTTCAATTGACTCAAAATGAAGGGGCTAACCATCGTCACGGTGGCAAACTTAACTTTAGTAAGAAGCTTTGGGATGTTTCTGTGGAAAAAGAGTTAGATCAGATTGTGATGACTTTTGAATATCGCTGGGCAGATGGGGAAAATGGCTATCCGGGGAACATTGATGCCAAAATGACTTATACGCTAAATAACAAAAATGAATGGTTGATTGATTATGAAGCGAAAGCGGATCAGCCGACTATTTATAACCCGAGCAACCATATTTATTTTAATTTGAGTGGGGAAGCTGGCTCTACGGTATTGCAACAGCAACTTTGGGTTAATAGTGATGCCTTTTTGCCGATAGATGAAGCATCCCTTCCGATTGGCGAAATTCGGTCAGTTGAGGGTACTATTTTTGATTTGCGGGCTGGGCGTGAGGTAGCTGAGGTTACTCAAAGTGATGACCAGCAAGTGAAGTTGGTTGGTGCTGGACTCGATCATGCGTTTCTTTTAAAACATGAAAATGGTCGTCCGGATGCGGTTTTGTTTGATCCTAAGTCAGGTCGTCGTTTGGAAATGGAAACGGCTTGTGACTCGGTTTTAGTTTATACAGCAAATAGTTTGGATGGCTCTTTTGAAATTGAGGGGAGGGCTGTGCCGAAATATGCTGGTATAACAATGGAGACGCAAGGCTTGGTGGATGCGATTAATCATGACGGATTTGGTGATATCGTGTTACGACCAGAAAAACCTTTTACATCTAGGACAGCTTTTCGTTTTACGGCGGAGAGTTGATTATTTTAAATAAAGTAGTTTTCAACGAAGGAGTGTAGGGAATGAATTGGCAAGAAGAATATCAGAAATGGATTTCTAATGAGAACTTGGATAGCGCATTAAGAACGCAACTAACGGATATGAAAGCGAATGAAAAAGAGCTGGAAGATAGCTTTTATCGTAATATGGAATTTGGAACGGCGGGGATGCGCGGCGTACTTGGTGCTGGAACGAACCGCATGAATATTTATACGATTCGTAAAGCGTCGCTAGGTTTGGCGCAATTTGTGGCTGAAAATGGCGAAGAGGCGAAGAAACGTGGGATTGTGATTGCGTATGATCCTCGTCATATGTCACGCGAATTTGCGTTTGAATCGGCGGCAGTTTTAGGGCATCATGGTGTGAAAAGCTATGTGTTTGACGCGCTTCGACCAACGCCAGAACTTTCTTTTGCGGTACGTCATTTAAATGCGTTTGGCGGGATTGTTATTACTGCCAGTCATAATCCACCAGAATACAATGGCTACAAAATTTACGGTGAAGATGGTGGGCAAATGCCTCCAACTGGCGCAAGTGCGGTTATTGAGTACATAAATGCAGTGGAAGATATTTTTTCTGTAGAAGTGGCGAACCAAGAGCTATTAATCGAAAATGGCTTACTTGAAGTAATTAGTGAAAAAGTAGACCGTCCATATTTGGAAAAATTAAAAGAAGTGATTGTAAATAAAGAACTTGTTCAAGAACGCGGTGAGGAGTTGAAAATTGTTTTCACGCCGCTTCATGGTACTGGCGGAATTCTTGGTGTTCCTGCGCTTGAAAGTGTTGGTTTCACGAATATCGTTAAGGTGGATGAGCAATTTGTGAATGATCCTGATTTTGGGACGGTGAAATCGCCTAACCCGGAAAATCGCGAAGCCTTTTTACTAGCGATTGAATATGGTAAAAAGTTTGGCGGCGATATTTTAGTAGGAACCGACCCGGATGCTGACCGTTTAGGCGTGGCTGTTCGTAATGCTGACGGAGAATATGAAGTATTATCTGGAAACCAAATTGGTGCGATTATTTTACATTATTTATTGAAACAAAAGAAAGCGCAAAATGAGTTGCCAGCCAATGCGGCGGTATTGAAATCGATTGTAACGAGTAATCTTGGAACAGAAATCGCGAAGCATTACGGTGCTGAAATGATTGAAGTATTAACTGGTTTCAAATTTATTGCGGAACAAATTAAGCATTTTGAAGAAACAGGTAAGCATACGTTTGAATTTGGTTATGAAGAAAGTAATGGCTATATGGTTAAGCCGTTTACACGTGATAAAGATGCGATTCAAGCCGTTCTTGCGGTTGCAGAAGTGGCGCTTGTTAGCAAAGTAGCAGGTAGAACTTTATTAGAAGATTTAGATCAAATTTATGATGAATTTGGTTATTATAATGAGGATCTCGTTTCACTTACGTTAAGTGGAAAAGATGGTTCTGAGCGCATCAAAGAAATTACAAGCAGCTTCCGCGAACAACTGCCGACAAGTATGGGTGGGTTCGTAGTAGAACGTGCGGAAGATTATTTGAGAAGTGAAACGACTTGGATTGCAACAGGAAAAACCGAAGCGATTCATTTACCAACAGCAGATGTGATTAAATGTTATTTTGAAGATGGTTCATGGTTCTGTTTACGTCCATCAGGCACAGAGCCGAAAATCAAATTCTACTTTAGTATTCGCGGTGAAAGTAAAGCCGAGAGTACCGCAAAATTAGAAAAAGTAAAAGCTGATTTGATGCAACATATCGAAGCTTAAAAAGAAAAATCCCGGAAACTCTATTTAGAGACTTTTCCGGGATTTTCTAGTGAGAAGTGTGCTAAAATGGAAGGTAGATATTATTTGTGCGAAAGGATGAGGCAGATATGGCTTCTAAACAATTAAAATTAGTAATCATTACTGGGATGTCTGGGGCAGGAAAAACAGTTGCAATGCAGTCTTTAGAAGATCTCGGTTATTTTTGTGTAGATAATTTACCGCCAAGTTTACTTCCAAAATTCTGGGAGTTAATGAAAGAAAGCGACAAAATGGAAAAAATTGCGCTCGTAATGGACCTTCGCGGACGCGAGTTTTTCGATTCGATTGAACCAGCGCTTGATGAATTAGATAATACCAATTTTATAACAACTAAAATCCTCTTTTTAGAGGCAGATGATAAGGTGCTTGTTTCGCGTTATAAAGAAACGCGTCGTCACCATCCACTGGAGCCAAATGGTTCGGTGCTTGATGGGATTAATGCGGAACGTGAACTGCTTAGTGATTTAAAAGGGCGTTCGCAGCTAGTTATTAATACGTCGAATATGGCGCCACGTGAGTTACGTGAACGAATTAATAATGAATTTCAAACCGAAGATAAAGATGTATTCAATGTGCAATTGATGTCGTTTGGTTTTAAATATGGTATTCCAATTGATGCAGATTTAGTATTTGATGTGCGCTTTTTACCGAACCCGCATTATATCGACAAAATGCGTCCACTGACTGGACTTGATGAGGACGTTTATGAATACGTGATGAAATGGCCAGAAACGCAGACCTTTTTAGATAAATTAGTCGATTTATTAATGTTTACTCTTCCTTTTTACAAACGAGAAGGGAAGACGCAGTTAGTAATTGCAATTGGGTGCACAGGAGGACAGCATCGTTCTGTGGCTTTGACTGAGTTCGTTGGCAAGGCAATCCAACAAAAATATGAGACAACGATTTCACACCGAGATATGAAACGTAGAAAGGGTCGTTAATATGAAAAAGGAAACGAAACCTAAAGT
>CM001047.1:2422799-2423628 GCA_000183865.1 Listeria marthii FSL S4-120 | reverse complement strand
GCGGAACAGGTCTTCCAGTCATTTTAAAAGGCCTTAAAAAGAAAGATATTCATTTAACGGCGATTGTGACGGTAGCGGATGATGGTGGGAGTTCTGGTAAAATCCGTGAGCAAATGGACGTGCTTCCGCCGGGGGATATTCGTAATGTGATGCTGGCTTTATCCAATGTCGATCCACGGGTTGTCGATTTATTCCAATATCGTTTTGCGGTAGATGGTGATTTATCGGGGCACGTTATTGGGAATTTAATTTTAACGGCTTTATCGCAACTGAATGATAGTTATGTCGACGCGATTAATGTTCTTGCGACGGTACTTAAAATCCGTGGCAAAGTTATTCCAGCAACGGATCAACCGCTTATTTTAAATGCCGAAATGGAAGACGGTTCAATCGTGCACGGTGAGTCGCTTATCCCGTTACAAGGGAAGCATATTAATCGTGTTTATATCGAACCAGAAAATGTAAAACCATATCCGACAGCAGTCGAAGCAGTGAAAGAAGCTGATTTGATTGTTATCGGCCCAGGAAGTTTATACACGAGTATTTTACCAAATCTATTACTTACGGAATTAGCCGATGAAATTACAGCGAGTAAGGCTCCGAAAGTTTATATTACCAATATTTTAACGCAAATTGGCGAAACCGACTTTTTCTCAGATGCGGATCACATTAAAGTTATCCATGAGCATGTGGGCAAATCTTTTATAGATAAAACGTTAATTAATACGACAACAGTTCCAAAAGAGCTGCTATTTCCCGAGGATGTTGCGCAAGTAGAGCATAACGCCAAAGGAATGGAAGAGCTTGGTGTGGAAGCAATTTATCAAGA
>CM001047.1:2421310-2422793 GCA_000183865.1 Listeria marthii FSL S4-120 | reverse complement strand
TTCTACAGAGGATGGCCTTGTACGCCATGCTGCTGAAAAGGTGGCGGATGCGCTTTTAGCGATGTTACCTGACCAAAATAACGAAAAGGAGTGAGTAAGCCATGTCATTTGCATCGGAAACCAAGAAAGAATTAACCCATATGGACGTAAGTGATAGCGATGCAAAAGTGGAACTCGCAGCTTTTATTCGAATGAATGGCGCAATCTCGTTTTCAAATCAATTAGTGATAATGGATGTTCAAACCGAGAATGCGGCTATAGCTAGACGAATGTATCAATTACTGAAAGACTTATATGAAGTCCCAATTGAACTCCTTGTACGTCGTAAAATGAAGCTGAAAAAAAATAATGTATATATTGTTCGTTTGAAAGCTGGCACACGGGGGATTTTGGAAGATTTACGGATTCTTGAGCCTCCGATGACGTTTACTAAATCGATTGATAGGGGATTTGTTAAGAAGAGAAGCGCCAAACGTGCGTATTTGCGCGGAGCCTTTTTGGCAAGTGGATCAGTTAATAACCCGGAAACTTCTTCATATCATTTAGAAATTTTTTCTGTTTATGAGGAGCACAACGAGGCGATTTGCGCTTTAATGAACCAATTTGACCTCAACGCACGAACGCTTGAACGGAAAAATGGTTTTATTACTTATTTGAAAGAAGCGGAAAAAATTACGGAATTCTTGAGTATTATTGGAGCGACTAGCGCACTTCTTCATTTTGAGGATGTTCGGATTATGCGAGATATGCGGAATTCGGTGAATAGGTTAGTCAACTGCGAAACGGCGAATCTCAACAAAACGATTAATGCGGCAGTTAGGCAAATCGATAATATTAAATATATCCAATCAACTGTCGGACTGGAAGCTTTACCAGAACGCCTGCGCGAGATTGCAGCGCTTCGGATAGCCAATGAAGACGTTACGTTAAAAGAGCTAGGCGAAATGCTGACAACTGGCCAAGTAAGTAAATCAGGTATTAATCATCGTCTCCGGAAACTAGATCAGATTGCAGAGCGCCTTAGAAGCGGAGAAACACCAGCGCAAGTAGGACTGAAAATCAGTAATAGTTAATTAAAAAGAAAAGGATGCGAATTAGAATGTCAAAATTATTTTCAGAATATAAATTAAAAGATGTAACACTAAAAAACAGAATTGTTATGTCACCGATGTGTATGTATTCAGTAGAAAATAAAGACGGGATCGCAACAGACTTTCATTTTGCACACTATGTTTCTAGAGCAGCTGGCGGTACAGGACTTGTTATTTTAGAAGCTACGGCTGTTCAAGAGGTAGGTCGTATTTCCGAGTTTGATTTAGGATTATGGAATGATGAACAAGTTCCAGCTTTAAAAAAATTAGTCGATGGTTTGCATTACCACGGTGTAAAAGCGGGAATTCAATTAGCGCATGCTGGACGAAAAGCTGTTTTACCTGGTGAAATAGTGGCTCCTTCTGCGATTGCTTTTGATGAAAAATCTGCG
>CM001047.1:2420382-2421210 GCA_000183865.1 Listeria marthii FSL S4-120 | reverse complement strand
ACGAAAGAAGCGATTAAAGAAGTTGTGGCTGATTTTAAACGTGCTGCATACCGTGCAAAAGAAGCTGGTTTTGATGTCATTGAAATTCACGCTGCGCATGGCTATCTAATCCATCAATTTTTATCACCAATTACGAATCGTCGTGAAGATAATTACGGTGGCCCTGCTGGTAATCGTTATAAAATTTTAAGCGATATTATCAAAGCGGTCAAAGAAGTATGGGACGGCCCGATTATCGTTCGTGTTTCTGCAACGGATTATGCACATGGTGGTTTGCAATTAGAAGACCACATTCCTTTTGCCAAATGGATGAAAGCGGATGGTGTGGAGCTGATTGATGTTAGTACAGGCGGCTTAGTGAATGTAGCACCACCAGTTTTCCCGGGCTATCAAGTGCCTTTTGCGGATGAAATTCGTCGCGGGGCTGGTATTGCGACCGGTGCGCTTGGACTCATTACGAGAGGCGAGCAAGCGGAAGAAATTTTATGCAACGAACGAGCGGATTTAATTATTGTTGGTCGTGAATTATTACGAAATCCTTATTTTGCTAAAGATGCAGCTAAACAATTGGGCGAAGCGATTGAAGGGCCAAAACAATATTCTCGAGCGTGGAAATAATTTAAAAGCTTGAAACCCTTTCTGAGGGTTTCAAGCTTTTTTGAACTTTTTTGAACAAAAATCTACAAATGTTGTATATTTTTTAGCCTGTTTATGTTACCATAAATAATAGTTTTCAAGTTAGTTTAAACATACACAAACAAATTAACTGAAAATTGGAATTAAAAAAGGAGGAATCTTTATGACGAAAGTTAATTCTTTTTTCAGAAA
>CM001047.1:2420058-2420282 GCA_000183865.1 Listeria marthii FSL S4-120 | reverse complement strand
TTCAGAAAAAAGAGTTTTCATAACCCAGCGACAGACAAACATCATTTAAATAAGACGTTAGGAGCATTTGATTTAACGATGCTTGGAGTCGGGGCGGTTGTTGGGGGAGGGATATTTATTCTTCCAGGGCAGGTAGCTTCTGTCATTGCAGGACCAGGAATTATTATTTCATTTATTATTGCGGGAATTGCTTGCTGTTTGGCGGCGCTTTGTTATTCGGAATT
>CM001047.1:2418914-2419958 GCA_000183865.1 Listeria marthii FSL S4-120 | reverse complement strand
TCGCGAGTGGTTGGTCTTCTTATATGAAGAGTTTATTAGCGGGATTTGACTTGCATATTCCAAAGGTTATTTCGTCTGCTTATGATCCAAGTGCGGGAACGTATTTTGATGTACTAGCATTTGTTGTTGTTATGGTAATTGGGATTTTACTTAGCTTTGGAATTCGCGAATCGACGCGCGTTAATAATATCATGGTTTTAGTTAAAATTGCGGTTGTTGTGCTATTTATTTTGGTAGGTGCTTTTTATGTTAAACCGGATAATTGGACGCCATTCTTACCATTCGGCGTACAAGGAGTCATTACCGGAGCTTCTACTGTATTCTTTGCATATATCGGCTTTGATGCTGTTTCAAGTGCGGCAGAAGAAGTGAAGAATCCACAAAAAAATATGCCAATCGGGATTATCGCTTCACTGGCAGTTTGTACATTACTTTATATTTTACTTTCAGCGGTTCTTACGGGCGTTGTACCATACACTGATTTAGTTGGAGTTAGCGCACCAGTTGCATTTGCACTTCAAGCAATTAATCAAAACTGGATTGCCGGATTACTTTCTGTTGGGGCGATTGTTGGGATGACAACGGTTGTTCTAGTAATGTCTTATGGCGGTACGCGTTTGTTATTCGCAATGGGACGTGACGGGTTATTACCGCAATCATTTTCTAAAATTAGTAAAAATGATACACCAGTTAGAAATACGATGATTTTTGCGACTGTAATGGGGTTAATTGCTTCTACTGTACCAATGGAAGATTTAGCGCAGTTAATTAATATCGGTACATTGTTTGCCTTTGCAATGGTTTCTATCGGGATTTTCTTTTTACGAAGAAATCCAGACTTGAACCAAAAAGGATTTAAAACACCATTTTATCCTGTAGTACCAGCACTTTCCTTTTTACTTTGTGTTTATTTAATGCTTAATTTGTCTAAAACGACATGGATTGCATTTGGTATTTGGTTCGTGCTAGGCATTCTAGTTTATGTATTTTACGGAAGAAGACATTCAGCGCTTCGTATAAAATAAGGTAATAAAAAAAGAGGTT
>CM001047.1:2416368-2418814 GCA_000183865.1 Listeria marthii FSL S4-120 | reverse complement strand
AAGGTAAAACCTCTTTTTTATTAATTAACCTTTTAAGCCAGATTTGTTAACGATGATATCATCAATTAAGCCATAATCTTTTGCTTCTTGTGCAGTCATGAAGTTATCACGATCTGTATCACGAGCAATTACTTCATAAGGTTGGCCAGTTTTTTCAGCCATAATTGTATTCATACGTTCTTTGATTTTTAAAATGTGACGAGCTGCAATTTCGATTTCTGTTGCTTGACCTTGAGCGCCGCCAAGTGGTTGGTGAATCATGATTTCAGCGTTTGGAAGGGCAAAACGTTTACCACTTGCTCCAGCTGTTAATAGGAATGATCCCATCGAAGCAGCCATACCCATACCAATTGTTTGTACGTCCGCTTTCACGAAATTCATAGTATCGTAAATGGCCATACCAGCTGAAATACTTCCGCCTGGAGAATTGATATATAAGAAAATATCTTTTTCAGGATCTTGCGCGTCTAGAAATAATAATTGAGAAACGATGGAGTTTGCCACATTATCATCAATTGCTGAGCCTAACATAATAATTCTGTCTTTTAATAAACGGGAATAAATGTCATATGCACGTTCACCGCGGCTAGTTTGTTCGATTACTGTTGGAATTAAGTTCATATCAAGATTCCTCCTGTTAAATGTATATTTTAAATTAGCTTTGTTTATATCATACACGAATGGTCAAACTAGGTCAAACGATAAAGTCTCAGGCAAACTATTTCAATAAAATTTAACAAAAAGGTATAATTAACTATACTGAAAGGAAGGTGCATCATGAAGAAATTTTCAAAAATTGGAATGTTTTTTGCTGTGTTTACGTTAGCTGTAGTTCTTTTCCAAACAACTGCTTCAGCTCATGGATACATATCAAAGCCGGCAAGTCGTGTTTATTTAGCAAACAGAGGGATCAATGTAGGGGTTGGAGCAGCGCAATTTGAACCGCAAAGTGTAGAAGCTCCAAAAGGTTTCCCAGTAAGTGGGCCTGCTGATGGAAGAATCGCAGGCGGAGGAAAATATTCACTTTTAGACGCTCAAACTGCAAATCGTTGGGCAAAAGTTGATATTGAGTCTGGTCCCCTAACAGTTGAATGGACATTGACAGCGCCACATAGAACAAGTGGTTGGCAATATTTTATTACAAAAAAAGGTTGGGACCCGAATGCGCCACTGACTAGAGCATCATTAGAACCATTAGCAACAATTGCAGCTGATGGAAGTACTCCAGGAACTCTAGCGACACAAGAAATTAATATTCCAAATGACCGTTCAGGATACTATGTAATCCTTGGCGTTTGGACAATCGCTGATACAGGTAATGCGTTTTACCAAGTTATTGACGCAAACATCATCAATTCTGATGTAGCGCCAATTGCTGACGACGAAGCGCCAACAGCTCCAACTAATTTAGCTGGAACTACTACTCCGAAAAAAGTAAGTCTAACATGGACTGCTGCAACGGATAATATTGGAATTAAAGGTTATGAAATTTTACGTGACGGACAAGTAATTGGAGAAAGCCAAGTTGCTTCATATGAAGATACAACTGTAAATTCAAGTACTGCCTACACTTATACCGTTCGCGCAAAAGATTTTGGTGGAAATAAATCAACATTAAGTAATAGCATTAATGTGACTACAAAAGAAGCTCCAGCAGTGGATAAAGAAGCGCCGACTGCACCAAAAAGCTTAATGTCACATGCACAAACAGATACAACAGTTGCCCTTTGTTGGCAAGCATCCACAGATAATGTGGAAGTGAAAAATTATGAACTTTATCGCAATAACACAAAAATCGCAACATTAACAAAAACAATGTTTGAAGATACAAAACTAGCAAGCAATACAAACTATAAATATAAAGTTTATGCAGTGGACACATCAGGAAACCGTTCATTAGTAAGTAACGAAATCACTGTTAAAACGAAACCGCTAGATCCAATGAACACATGGAAAGCGGATCAAATTTACCTCGCTGGCGACCAAATTTATTATAAAGGCGTACCATATACAGCGAAGTGGTGGACAAAAGGCAACACACCAGACACAAGTGATGTTTGGAAAAATGAAAGCACAGAAATCCAAGCTTGGAACTCTCTAAAAGCCTACAACGGCGGAGATAAAGTCATTTATAATGGCAAAACATACCAAGCAAAATGGTGGGTTAAAGGCGCAAGACCAGACAGCTCTTCCATTTGGACATTAGTAAAATAACAACCGAGCCAGCAAATCTACGGATGCGCTGGCTTTTTCAAATAAAATAAAACTTGTAAAACCATAGGAATTTCGCTATAATTATTATTCGTACGGTAAGCATTACTGGCCTACATATAGCCCTCGTGGTGCAACGGATAGCACGTAAGATTCCGGTTCTTAAAATGGGGGTTCGATTCCCTCCGAGGGCATAATAAAAAACATCTCACATTTGGCAAAAGCCATTTTGTAA
>CM001047.1:2414840-2416268 GCA_000183865.1 Listeria marthii FSL S4-120 | reverse complement strand
TTATTTAAAAATCGTATTTTTTACTTTCCAATCTTCTAACTTAATGAAAACCCAGAAACCATAAATTCCGATAGTAATAATAGTTAGCAATAACCATTTAATCCAGTGACCAAAAAGTCCAACCGCAGAACCTTGGAATTTCAAACGTCTTCCTTCAATAACAGTATGATTGATTTTCCAGCCATAAACCATACACAAAGCCCATGGATAACAAATTCCAACAGTACAAATCGTTACCAAAGTCCCAAGTATCGTCCAACCGATATATTGCAGTAAACCTCCATCAAAAAATGATGTTCTCCCGTTGCGTGTTTCAATGTTGCCTAGTTCTCCCATTTTTCCTACCAACTTTCATTTAATATTTATATAATCGCAAAATACGTTTATACCAGTGTAGTAAGCACTAATATTGATATTAGCATGAATGAATGGAGAATGGAATACTAGAATTGACTTTTTTGTGAATTATGAGGGGGATATTTCTTGGTAAATATTTTAAGCGTTTTGTTTTGAGGTGTAGTTTGATAAACTGTTATTGTGAAGATGCACGCAAGTTTTGGATGAAAACAACGAAGATTACAAAAAGGAGATTAAAAAAATGTGTCAGAAATTGCAAACGTTTTTAAAAGAAAATAAAGCGAACTTTACAATTAAATATGATTCTGAAAGAGTAGATAAAAATTATACTGTAGTACTTTTTGATACAGAAAAAGGAGAAAGTATATGTAGCGGGGATACTGACTCTATCGATATAGTAGAGAATGAAATTATGAAGACTTTGAATGCAAAAATTGATTTCACTAAGATAAATCAATTATTTTATGAGGTGAAAGCAAAATTTCTAACTACAAAAACTAATTATTTTATCGTAGGGATATACCAAACGAAGGATTCTTTAGACTACCGTATATCAATATTTGGAGAAATGATAAATATAAGAGAGACATTTAGCTCTTTGGAAGAATTAGAAAGGTTTATAAAAAATAATGATTGAATAAATATCAATCATTATTTGCGGGAGTTAACGGGAAATGCTGTCTAATCTATTATTATGGTATAAGAGAGGGAAATATGAAAATTCAAACTTACGAAAATAAACTGGTTAAAGATGAGCTAGAAATAGACTACTATGTACCAATCACAATAACTTTTCCTGAAAATGCAGATAAATATAGACTAGGAGAACTCTATTACTTTTTATTTATCAATGAACATGACTCACTTGTTGAAGTTAAAATCAATGCTATCACACAAAAGATTGCGGAATTGGTTGTCGTATCCATTAATGATATAGAAGATAGTAATTTGGTTATTGAAAAATATGCAGAAAAAAACCCATTAATTCAAACGACTATTTTCGATGCTTATCCAATTATAACTAAAAAATCTAAGTTTAAAGTGTATAGAGCGCATAAAAAAATATATTTT
>CM001047.1:2412187-2414740 GCA_000183865.1 Listeria marthii FSL S4-120 | reverse complement strand
ATATGCAAAAAAAATATATTTTAAATTTGATGGAGAGAAAATATTTACTGTTATGAAAATGTCTAATCGTGTTGCTTTATTTCTAAACGAAGATAATAAGATTGTAGGAATGGAATTTTCTGGTTTTACAGAGGGTGAGTGGAAAGAACTTGATGAAAGCATGAGATGTAAATCAGGCTTAAAAAGCAACTAAAAACGATAAGCGATTAAAAAGCACTCCAACCTTGCCGATATTTTTATCCCATAAACAAAACTTTCCCTACTTCAACCCACCATTTTCTGGTAAAATATTAATCATCAAGGGAGGCGCTTATTTTGGCTGCAAGTTTGAAAGAGCGATTAGAAAAAGAAGTAAGAACATACAGTGAAGATAATAATTTGACCGTGCAAACGATTGATTTTTTATATGCAGGGCCTCATATGCGAGGAAGGCACTCGCTTATTCTCGCGTTTACGGAAGCGGGGATTTTTACGTTTGTATTTAAATTAAGTGATGCGGAAATGCACTTTTTGGACGGGAAGACGGTTCAGCAAATTGCGCTTGAGAAAAAGACTTTGGTTTATCGTTTATATATTCGTGCAGTGACCGAGGAAGGCGAGCTGGAGGAAGGGAAATATCTTGTTAGTAAGCGGGTTCTTGGGCGTAAATGGCATAAGGAAACATTAGAAAAGCTCATTAATAAAAACCTTCCATTACTAACTGCAACAAAATAAGAAAGGTGGGGTGATGATGGAAAAGAAGCGGACTCGGGCAGAAGAATTAGGGATAACAAGAAGAAAAATACTGGATACAGCACGTGATTTATTTATGGAAAAAGGTTACCGGGCAGTTTCTACAAGAGAAATAGCTAAACTTGCCAAAATTACCCAACCGGCACTATATCACCATTTTGAAGATAAAGAATCACTTTATATTGAAGTGGTTCGTGAATTGACGCAAAATATTCAGGTGGAAATGCATCCAATTATGCAGGCGGAAAAAGGGAAAGAGGAACAATTGCACGATATGTTAATCATGTTAATTGAGGAGCATCCCACCAATATTTTATTAATGATCCATGATATCCTCAATGAAATGAAGCCGGAAAATCAGTTTTTATTGTATGAATTATGGCAGCAAACGTATCTAGAGCCATTTCAAGCCTTTTTCGAACGATTAGAAAATGCTGGCGAACTACGGACAGGTGTTAGCGCTGAAACGGCCGCGCGGTACTGTTTGTCGACTATTAGCCCACTTTTTTCTGGGAAAGGTAGCTTTGCGCAAAAGCAAACGACTACGGAACAAATCGATGAATTAATCAATTTAATGATGTTTGGTATATGCAAAAAAGAGGTATAATTTAGCGTGCTTCTTTTTTTGTAGTTTCACTTATCGAATGATAAACGAAAAAATGAGCAAACTAAAGGGGGATTTCTAATGAAAGATGGATTTTTAAGTAAAATAGCCGGTGGAGTTGGCGGCAAGAAAGGTCGATTTATCACGTTAGGTCTGTGGATTATCGCTATTATTATTTTGCAGTTTTTCTTTCCAAAAGCGGCCGATTACAAAGATGATGCGGCGAAAGATTTACCTAACTCAGAGCCGTCTGTTGTTGCGCAAAAATTAATTGATGACAAATTTGCGGGAACGGATGGGGTACCAGCGCTTATCACTTGGTATCGTTCGACTGGTTTGACGACAGCAGATTTAATGAATATTCAAAAGTACAGCAAAGAACTAACCGAAAATCCAGTAGATTATCAAAAAATGGCGGTTCCTTACGACAAAATGCCACCAGTTGCACTAAAACAGCAAGTTTCGAAAGACGGAACTACGTTTATTCAAACGATTATTATGAAAGATAGTGCAACATCGGATCAACTAGCAGAAAGTTTCAAACAACTTGAATCCGCTGCGAAAACAACGATGGGTGAAGATCCATTTGCGCAGAAAGTTTCAGCGGATGACACGCTTGTTGCTCGGACAACTGGCCCGGCTGGCATTAGCGTGGATGCGAGTGGACTATTTAAAGACGCGGATGTTTCGCTGTTAATTGGGACAGTACTACTTGTTCTAGTCTTTTTATTAGTAATTTATCGTTCGCCAATTTTAGCGTTAATTCCTTTGATTGCCGTTGGTTTTGCGTATTTGGTCATTACGCCGATTCTTGGTTTGCTTGCGAAAGAAGGGATTATCACTTACGGATCACAGGGACTCTCGATAATGACCGTACTTTTATTTGGTGCCGGAACAGATTATTGTTTATTCTTGATATCCAGATTCCGCAGCCATCTGCACACTGAGAAAAACAGGTTCCAAGCATTTAAAGAAGCGTTCAGCGGGACAGCAGGTGCGATTGCGCTTAGTGGCTTGACTGTAATGGCGGCACTTCTGTTACTATTAGCCGCAGAATACGGTTCATTCCATAATTTCGCCGTACCATTTAGTCTAGCAATTTTCATTATGATGATTTCTTCGCTTACACTTGTACCAGCACTTCTAGGTATATTTGGACGCGTTTCATTCTGGCCATTTGTCCCAAGAACAGTAGAAATGGAAGAAAATCGCGCGAA
>CM001047.1:2405399-2412087 GCA_000183865.1 Listeria marthii FSL S4-120 | reverse complement strand
TTGGCATAAAATTGGTGAAATGTCCGCGAAACATCCAATTCGCATTTTGATTATCACTTTAATTATTCTAATTGGCTGTGGGATTTTTACGACCCAAGTTAAATACACATATGATACACTTTCGACGTTCCCAGAAGATATGCCATCTAGGGAAGGATTTACACTTATTAGCGACCATTTCGGTGCTGGTATGCTTGCGCCAATGGAAGTAGTTGTAAACTCGAAAGAATCGATGAAGAGCACGCTTGAAAATGTGGACGGAGTTGCTTCAGTTACTGGACCTGAACGAAGCAAGGGCTATCAAAAATATACACTCATTTTAAAAGATAATCCTTATAGTAATGAAGCGATGGATGTCGTACCAAAAGTTCGCGCCGCTGCTGACAAAGGGAATGACGTATACATCGCTGGTCAAACAGCAACACAATATGATGATCGCGCGGTAACTGAGCATGATGAAAAAGTGATTATTCCACTTGTTATTGCTTTGATTGCAATTTTACTCCTATGCTATTTACGTTCAATTACAGCAATGCTTTACCTCGTGGCAACGGTTCTGTTATCGTTCGTTGGAGCGCTAGGACTTGGTTGGGTCATTATCCATTACGCAATGGGTGTGGAGGCAATTTCTGGCTTAATTCCGCTCTATGCCTTTGTCTTTATCGTCGCACTCGGGGAAGATTACAATATCTTTATGATTTCTAGCATCTGGAAAAACAGCAAGAAAATGCCACTTAGAAAAGCAATTACAGAAGGCGTAGGCCAAACTGGTGGGGTTATCACTTCCGCAGGCTTGATTTTAGCAGGAACTTTTGGCGTTTTAACTACACTGCCAATTCAACTTCTCGTACAATTTGGCTTAATTACAGCAATTGGTGTCTTACTAGATACCTTCATCGTCCGTCCGTTCCTAGTTCCATCAATTACTGTGCTCCTTGGAAAATGGTCATTCTGGCCAGGGAAACAGCATAAAATGACAAAATGAAAATGTTCATGAAAAACTCCTTGTCTATTCCTCTGAAAAGTATATAATAGATGTATCTAAAAGGAGGAACGACAGAAAATGAGAGTAATTGATACCCACTGTGATGCGCTTTACAAGTTGCAGGTTGGAAAAGGAAAATACACTTTCCAAGATGCGGAAGAACTTGATGTGAACTTTGAACGGCTTATAGAAGCTAAAATGTTAATGCAAGGGTTCGCCATCTTTCTTGATGAAGATATTCCTGTTGAACATAAATGGAAAAAAGCGGTTGAGCAAGTTAATATTTTTAAACAACACGTACTGCATAAAGGTGGAATTATCCAACATGTAAAAAAATGGTGTGATTTAGAAAATCTACCTGAAGACAAAATTGGCGCGATGCTTACACTAGAAGGCGTTGAACCAATTGGACGTGATTTAGATAAATTAACGCAATTACTTGATGGTGGCGTATTATCTGTCGGACTAACGTGGAACAACGCCAATTTGGCAGCGGATGGTATTATGGAAGAACGTGGCGCAGGACTAACGCGTTTTGGGAAAGATATTGTCCATCTTTTAAATGAAAGAAAAGTATATACGGATGTGTCTCATTTGAGCGTAAAAGCTTTTTGGGAAACGTTGGAGCAAGCGGAATTTGTGATTGCCAGTCATTCGAGCGCAAAAGCAATTTGTTCGCATCCTAGAAACTTGGATGATGACCAGATTAGAGCGATGATTGAGCACGATGCGATGATTCACGTTATTTTCCATCCGCTTTTCACGACAAATACCGGAGTAGCTGATATGGAAGATGTCATTCGCCATATCGATCATATTTGTGAGCTTGGCGGTTTGGAAAACATTGGTTTCGGATCAGATTTTGATGGTATTCCTGACCATGTTAAAGGCCTTGAACACGCTGGCAAATACCAAAGCTTCCTCCAAACATTAGAAAAACATTATACAAAAGAAGAGGTTGAAGGATTTGCATCGCGCAACTTCTTAAACCATTTACCAAAATAACAAAAAGTCCAAGTGCTGAAACAAGTACTTGGATTTTTTTCAAAGAGAATCTGCTGTAATTTGAAAAATGGCATGTTATAATGAAGACAAGAAATGGAATTTTGTTTGGTATGTGTATATCAGACAGATTTTTAATGGAGGTTTTAATGTGCGTTTAGAATCTAATTTCGTCCAAAAGCAACAACAAAAGCAGTCACAGAAATTAAATATGACGCAACAATTGTCCCAGTCTATTGCAATGCTTCAATTTGCGACAGCTGATTTAGTGGCATTTTTAGAAGATAAAGCACTCGAGAACCCATTAATTGAAGTAATTCCAGGCTCGGATTTTGCAACAGATTTTTCCTATAGTAGCCGTAAAAGCTCGGGAAGTTCTGATGATACAGATTGGCTAGAACAAATCGCCGATAATAAGCTGACATTAGCCGATGCGCTAAAAGAACAGTTACATTTAATGGACGTGACACAAACACAAAAAATTATCGTTTTATATTTAATAGAGAGTTTAAATGACAATGGTTATTTACAAATAGATTTAAAAGATGTCAGCGCGGCGCTTTTAATGGATGATTCCAGCGTTTTAGAAGGGCTGGAAATTCTGCAAAGCATGGAGCCAGCCGGCGTCGGAGCCAGAGATGCGCGCGAATGTATTTTACTGCAAATCGAGCGCTCACCGGATGCTCCTTACATTGCTTATGATGTGATTCAAAAATTCTTCACAGAGTTCGCCGAGAAAAAATGGAAGATAATTGCTGCAGAAATGGATGTTAGTTTGCAAGATATCCAAGAAGTTTCCGATTATATTCAAACACTAAACCCTAAACCAGGCTCTGAGTTTGAGTCCGAACGCGTTCAGTATGTGGTACCAGACTTGATCTTACTTCAACATGAAAATGAATTTGCTGTTTCACTAGCGAAGCAATTTTTGCCGCAAGTCCGTTTCCAAGAAGCATACTACGAAACGATGCGAGCAACGGAAGAAAAAGACGTCGCTCAATTTCTACGTGAAAAAGCTGGTGAATTTGATTGGATTAAAAAAGGCATCGAACAACGCGAAAATACGTTGCAAAGAGTTGGCGAGGCAATCGTTAGCCATCAAAAAGCCTATTTCCTAGATAATTCAGCGCATTTACAACCGTTAACTTTGAAAGAAGTAGCGGAAGAACTTGGTGTGCATGAGTCCACGGTGAGTCGGGCAGTAAATGGAAAATATATGGAAACGACAACAGGTGTATACGAACTAAAACGCTTTTTTGCATCGGGGTTACAGAAGAAATCTTCTGAGAATGAAAATGCAGGCGATATATCGAGCACAACCATCAAAAAGCTAGTGCAAGAATTTGTAGCAGCTGAAGATAAATTAAAACCACTTTCCGATCAAAAAATAGTAGATATGCTCGCAGAAAAAGAAATTCAAGTTTCAAGAAGAGCTATCGCGAAATATCGTTTAGAGTTAAATATCCCTTCTTCTTCCAAAAGAAAAAGATTTTAGAAGACGTTTTTTGCCTCACGCGCGGTGTGTGGGACAAAAAACGTCTTTTTAAAATAAAAAAATTACTAAGAGCATGTTTCGTTTTCAAGAGACGTGGAAAACAACTAATATAGCCTATTTCGAAGTTTGCAGTTTAAAAATTAATTGTAAATTTCAGGTGAATATTTCATAAATGTCCCACTTAACACTTGAAGATTTGTGCCAAGACTGTTAGAATAGGGAACGTAGGGTAGTTAAAGAACATTAAAAAAAGATTCACCAGCGTAAGCAGAAAGAGAAGGGGTAAAAATCACATTGAGAGACACTTTGTTAACAAGCTGAAGTAGCTAGTTTAATAGTCTTGAAAGTTATGAAAACCTCTATCTCTACTTTTTTTAGTTCTAACGGGACGTCAGATGACTAAGCGGGTCATTAAGCGTCCAAAGATGAGGAGCAATTAAAAATGTCAGACTTAATTAACATTCAGAAAAAGTTATTGCCCGACGTTTTACTGATTATGCAAAAACGCTACCAAATCCTACGCTCGATTTATTTTTCTGAGCCAGTTGGGAGACGAACACTTGCCGGAATGTTAGGCATGAGTGAACGAGTCCTGCGCGGCGAAGTAGAATTTTTGAAAGCACAAGGTTTAGTAGAAATTGCTTCTTCCGGAATGACCGTTACAAAAGAAGGTTTAGTCGTTTTCCGCGATTTGGAAAATGTCATGAATCAGCTTTCAGGGTTACATTCAATGGAAGAACAATTAGCGAAGAAATTGCAAATCAAAAAATGCTTGGTAGTGCAAGGTGATAGCGATGATACACCATGGGTCCGCGAAGAAATGGGTCGTGTGGCTGTTGAACAATTAGACATGGCACTCACCGAAAAAAGAAACATCGTCGCAGTTATGGGCGGCTCTACAATGGCAACTGTTGCCGAAATGATGACAACTGATTTCGCAAAAGGCAGAGAACTACTTTTCGTTCCCGGTCGTGGAGGTATTGGTGAAGACCTTGACAATCAAGCGAATACAATTTGTGACAAGATGGCAACAAAGACAAACACGAAACACCGCGTTCTCTATGTTCCAGAGCAATTAGGCGAAGAAGCCTATCGTTCGTTACTGAAAGAACCGGCAATTCAAGAAGGCTTACGATTAGTACAATCCGCAAATGCTATTATTTTAGGCATAGGTGATGCGCTCGCAATGGCGAAACGCAGACATACCGGCGAAGATGTACTTGAAAAAATCATCCATCGTAAAGCTGTTGGTGAAGCATTTGGCTATTATTTTGATGAACAGGGCGAGGTTGTACATAAGGTTCCTACATTCGGTCTTCAATTCGAAGACTTAGCGCAAATCCCGCACATTATCGCTGTTGCAGGCGGTACATCGAAAGCCAAAGCAATCAAATCGTATATGAAAAGCGCTCCAAAAAATACGATTTTAATCACGGATGAAGGAGCAGCAAAATCGCTTTTAAAAGGGAGTAATACCCTTTTGAAATAAAAAAAACACTATTTTCAAGGAGGAAATTGACTTATGACAGTTAAAGTTGGTATTAATGGTTTTGGACGTATCGGACGTCTAGCATTCCGTCGTATTCAAAATGTGGAAGGAATTGAAGTTGTTGCAATCAATGACTTAACAGACGCTAAAATGTTAGCTCACCTGTTAAAATATGATACAACTCAAGGCCGTTTTGACGGTGAAGTAGAAGTACATGATGGTTTCTTCAAAGTAAACGGTAAAGAAGTTAAAGTTTTAGCTAACCGTAACCCAGAAGAACTTCCATGGGGTGACCTAGGAGTAGACATCGTTCTAGAATGTACTGGTTTCTTCACAGCGCAAGACAAAGCTGAATTACACATTAAAGCTGGCGCTAAAAAAGTTGTTATCTCCGCTCCAGCAACTGGCGACATGAAAACAATCGTTTACAATGTAAACCATGAAACATTAGACGGAACTGAAACAGTTATCTCTGGCGCAAGCTGTACTACTAACTGTTTAGCTCCTATGGCTAAAGTTTTAGAAGACAAATTTGGTGTTGTTGAAGGTCTAATGACTACAATTCACGCTTACACTGGTGACCAAAATACATTAGATGCTCCACATCCAAAAGGTGACTTCCGTCGTGCACGTGCTGCTGCCGAAAATATTATCCCTAATACAACTGGTGCTGCTAAAGCTATCGGTGAAGTATTACCAACACTTAAAGGTAAATTAGACGGAGCTGCTCAACGTGTTCCAGTTCCAACTGGTTCCCTTACTGAATTAGTAACAGTTCTTAACAAAAAAGTTACTGTTGATGAAGTAAATGCAGCTATGGAAGCAGCTTCTGATCCAGAAACATTCGGTTACACTAGTGACCAAGTTGTTTCTTCTGACATCAAAGGTATGACTTTCGGTTCATTATTTGACGAAACTCAAACAAAAGTTCTTACAGTTGGCGATCAACAATTAGTTAAAACTGTAGCTTGGTACGATAACGAAATGAGCTACACTGCTCAATTAGTACGTACTTTAGAATACTTTGCAAAAATCGCTAAATAATTAGCAGATTAATTTTACTGAAGTGCTAGTCACATCAGCAATAACAAGAATAAGCGGAGACACTATTGTTTCCGCTTATTTTCTGAAATAACGGGGGCGACCCCAATCCTTTAAAATTAATGGAGGAACTCTAAATGGCTAAAAAAGTTGTAACTGATTTAGATTTAAAAGACAAAAAAGTTTTAGTTCGTGTTGACTTTAACGTGCCAATGAAAGACGGTAAAATCACTAACGATAACCGTATTGTAGCTGCACTTCCAACAATTGAGTACATCTTAGAACAAAACGGTAAAGCAATTCTATTTTCTCACCTTGGAAAAGTAAAAACAGAAGAAGATAAAGAAGGAAAATCTCTTCGTCCAGTAGCCGCTCGTTTAAGCGAATTACTTGGAAAAGAAGTGAAATTCGTTCCTACTACTCGTGGTCCAGAACTTGAAGCAGCAATTGCTGAGTTAAAAGACGGCGAAGTACTTCTTTTTGAAAATACACGTTTTGAAGATATTGATGGTAAAAAAGAAAGCAAAAATGATCCAGAACTTGGAAAATACTGGGCTAGCCTTGGCGACGTTTTCGTAAATGACGCTTTCGGTACTGCTCACCGTGCGCACGCGTCTAACGTTGGAATCGCTTCTAACCTAGAATCAGCGGCCGGATTTTTGATGGAAAAAGAAAT
>CM001047.1:2404512-2405299 GCA_000183865.1 Listeria marthii FSL S4-120 | reverse complement strand
AGCGGCCGGATTTTTGATGGAAAAAGAAATTAAATTCATCGGCGGTGTAGTTGATAATCCAGCACGTCCACTAGTAGCAATCCTAGGTGGCGCGAAAGTTTCTGACAAAATCGGTGTTATCGAAAACTTACTTACAAAAGCAGACAAAGTACTTGTCGGCGGGGGAATGACTTTCACTTTCATGGCAGCTCAAGGTCAAGAAATTGGTAAATCTCTTTTAGAAGCAGATAAAGTTGAACTTGCTAAAGGCTTACTTGAAAAAGCTGGCGATAAATTAGTATTACCAGTTGATGCAGTTGTATCTAAAGAATTCAGTAATGATGCTCCTTTCCACACAGTTGATGCAGATAAAATGCCTGCTGACGAAATGGGACTAGATATTGGTCAAGCTACAATTGACTTATTCACAAAAGAACTTCAAGGCGCTAAAACAGTTGTATGGAATGGTCCAATGGGCGTATTCGAACTTAGCAACTTTGCTAAAGGTACAATTGGCGTTTGTGAAGCTATTGCAAACTTAACTGATGCAACAACTATCATCGGTGGTGGCGATTCTGCAGCAGCAGCTATGGACTTAGGTTTTGCTGACAAATTCACACATATTTCTACTGGTGGCGGTGCATCTTTAGAGTATCTTGAAGGTAAAGAGCTTCCTGGTGTTGCTTCTATTAGCGACAAATAAGCTGAACCAAAAATAATTTTTAATATCGAGAGGATGTTTATCCAAATGCGTAAACCAATTATTGCTGGTAACTGGAAAATGAACAAAACTGCTGCAAAAGCAGGA
>CM001047.1:2401505-2404412 GCA_000183865.1 Listeria marthii FSL S4-120 | reverse complement strand
ACAAAACTGCTGCAAAAGCAGGACAATTTGCAGAAGACGTAAAAAATAACGTGCCATCAAGCGATGCTGTTGAATCAGTAGTTGCTGTACCGGCTCTATTTTTACAAGAATTAGTTCGTCTTACTGAAGGCACTGATCTTCGTGTATCTGCACAAAACTGTTATTTTGAAGACGAAGGTGCTTACACTGGCGAAATTAGCCCGTTTGCACTTGCTGACTTAGGTGTTTCTTATGTTATTATCGGACACTCTGAACGTCGTGAGTATTTCCACGAAACAGACGAAGATATTAACAAAAAAGCACACGCAATCTTCAAACACGGCATGACACCAATCATTTGCTGTGGTGAAACATTAGATCAACGTGAAGCTGGTCAAACAGATACTTGGGTACGTGGTCAAATCCGTGCGGCTCTTGCTGGATTAACGGAAGAACAAGTAATCAAATCTGTTATTGCTTATGAACCAATTTGGGCAATCGGTACTGGGAAATCTTCCACAAGCGCTGATGCAAACGAAACTTGTGCAGTTATTCGTGCAGAAGTTGCTGATGCTGTATCTCAAAAAGCAGCAGACGCAGTTCGTATTCAATACGGCGGTAGCGTAAAACCTGAAAACATTGCTGATTATCTTGCAGAGTCCGACATTGACGGCGCTCTTGTAGGTGGAGCAAGCTTAGAACCAGCATCGTTCTTAGCATTATTGGAGGCAGTAAAATAAAATGAGTAAATCACCTGTAGCAATTATTATCCTCGATGGTTTTGGTAAACGTGCAGAAACAGTAGGTAATGCTGTAGCTCAAGCAAACAAACCAAATTTCGACCGTTATTGGGCTAATTTTCCTCACGGGGAACTTAAAGCTGCCGGCCTTGATGTTGGTCTTCCAGAAGGTCAAATGGGTAACTCTGAAGTTGGCCATACAAACATCGGGGCTGGACGTATTGTCTACCAAAGCTTAACTCGTATTGATAAAGCTATTGAAGAAGGCGAATTCCAAGAGAACAAAGCCCTAAACAATGCTTTCACTCATACAAAAGAAAACAACTCGGACCTACATCTTTTCGGTTTACTATCAGACGGCGGCGTGCATAGTCACATTAATCACCTCGTTGCACTTTTAGAAACTGCGAAAGATAAAGGCGTGAAAAACGTATATATCCATGCATTCCTTGATGGACGTGACGTGGCTCCACAATCTTCACTAGAATATTTAGAAACACTGCAAAAAGCTATTAGTGATTTAAACTATGGCGCAATTGCTACTGTTTCTGGACGTTTCTATGCGATGGATCGTGACAAACGCTGGGAACGTGTTGAAAAAGCATACAAAGCAATCGTAAGCGCTGAAGGTGAAAAATTTGAAGATCCAATCGAACTTGTCAAAGCTTCTTATGCTAATGACAAAAATGATGAATTCGTTGTTCCTGCTATCATTACTAAAGATGGCAAACCTGTTGCAACAGTTAAAGACAACGATGCAGTTATTTTCTTCAATTTCCGTCCTGACCGTGCGATTCAACTTTCTAATGCATTCACTGATAAAGAATGGGATCATTTCGACCGTGGGGCAGATCACCCTAAAAACATCAAATTTGTGACAATGACTCTTTACAACCCAAGCGTTGATGCTGAAGTTGCTTTCGAGCCAATTGAAATGAAAAATGTTATCGGCGAAGTACTTTCTAATGAAGGCCTTGCGCAACTGCGTATTGCTGAAACAGAAAAATATCCACACGTAACATTCTTTATGAATGGTGGTCGAAATGAGGAATTCCCTGGTGAAAGCCGGATTCTAATCAATTCACCAAAAGTAGAAACATACGATTTGCAGCCTGAAATGAGCGCATATGAAGTAACAGACGCGCTTGTTGAAGACATTAAAAACGACAAACACGATGCAATTATCTTAAACTTCGCGAACCCAGACATGGTTGGACACTCAGGTATGCTTGAGCCAACTATTAAGGCAATCGAAGCAGTAGATGAAAACCTTGGTCGTGTAGTAGATCTTATTTTAGAAAAAGGTGGCTCAGCTATTATCTTTGCTGACCATGGTAACTCTGAAACAATGTCTACTCCAGAAGGAAAACCACACACTGCACACACTACCGTTCCAGTTCCAGTAATTGTAACGAAAAAAGGTGTTACGCTGCGTGAAGGTGGTCGTCTGGCTGACGTTGCGCCAACAATGCTTGATTTACTTGGCGTTAAAAAACCTGCCGAAATGACAGGTGAAAGTTTAATTCAAAAATAATTTTAGTTATTACTTTAGTTTTTTTGCAAACAGAGCTACAATAAATACGAATTTAAAAACGGATGGGTCTTTGAATTTGAAGTGAATATCATATTCATTTCGTTCAATTAATCCCAACAAAGGAGAGAATTATAAATGTCTATTATTACTGAAGTTTATGCTCGCGAAGTCTTAGATTCCCGCGGTAACCCAACTGTTGAGGTTGAAGTTTATACTGAAGCTGGTGCGTTCGGTCGCGCTTTAGTTCCAAGTGGTGCTTCAACTGGTGAATACGAAGCTGTAGAATTACGCGACGGCGACAAAGCTCGTTACCTTGGAAAAGGTGTTTTAAAAGCTGTTGAAAACGTAAACGACATTATTGCTGACAAAATTATCGGTTTTGACGTAACTGACCAAATCGGAATTGACAAAGCAATGATCGAACTTGATGGTACACCTAACAAAGGTAAATTAGGTGCTAACGCTATTCTTGGTGTTTCTTTAGCTGCTGCTCGTGCTGCTGCTGACGAACTAGGCGTACATTTATATGAATATCTTGGCGGAGTGAACGGTAAAGTTCTTCCAGTTCCAATGATGAACATCCTTAACGGCGGAGAACATGCTGATAACAATGTCGACGTTCAAGAATTTATGGTAATGCCTGTTGGAGCTCCA
>CM001047.1:2393055-2401405 GCA_000183865.1 Listeria marthii FSL S4-120 | reverse complement strand
GCCGTGGAGCTCCAAACTTTAAAGAAGCTTTACGTATGGGTGCTGAAATCCTACACGCACTTAAAGCTGTTCTTAAAGGTAAAGGCTTAAACACTGGTGTTGGTGATGAAGGTGGATTCGCTCCAAACCTTAAATCCAATGAAGAAGCTCTTGAAACAATCATGCAAGCAATTAAAGATGCTGGTTACAAACCTGGCGAAGAAGTTAAACTTGCGATGGATGCTGCATCAAGTGAGTTCTATAACCGCGAAACTGGTAAATATGAACTTAAAGGTGAAGGCGTAACTCGTACTTCTGAAGAAATGGTAACTTGGTATGAAGAAATGATTACTAAATACCCAATCATCTCTATTGAAGATGGACTAGACGAAAATGACTGGGACGGATTCAAACTACTTACAGAACGTATTGGTGACCGCGTTCAATTAGTAGGTGACGATCTATTTGTAACTAACACAACTAAACTTAAAGAAGGTATCGACAAAGGTATCGCTAACTCCATCCTAATCAAAGTTAACCAAATCGGTACTTTGACTGAAACATTGGATGCAATTGAAATGGCTAAACGCGCTGGCTACACTGCAGTTATTTCTCACCGTTCTGGTGAAACAGAAGATTCCACAATCGCTGACATTGCAGTAGCTACAAACGCTGGTCAAATCAAAACTGGTGCGCCTACTCGTACTGACCGTGTTGCAAAATACAACCAATTACTTCGCATCGAAGACAACTTGGCTGATCTTGCTGAATACCATGGTAACGAAACTTTCTACAACTTAAAAAAATAAGTTGATTGAATAAAACGCTAAACTCCGCGAAAATGTTACTTTTCGCGGAGTTTTTTCTGTTTTAAAAATAATAAGAGGGGTAATGATTTGGAAGAGGAGGTAATGCTGATGAAAGTGAAAAATAGTCAGGCCTCAAAAGTGCTCGAAACTCCAAAAATCAAAGACGCTGTGGTGCATGAAAAAAACCACCCCTTAGCGGAAAAGCATTCTGTGCAAAAGAAAATTATTAATGCAGATATGCCGCAACAACAATTCCACCGAAGACTCATGAAATAAACCGTGCGCCTGATTCTAGCTTTCCAAGAATCAGGCGTATTTTCATTTAAATGGAAGCTTTTTTATAGGAATTCAAGTATAATCAGGTGTAAAATAAAGGTAGAAAATGTTTTCAGCAAGGGGAAATGCGTGATGATTGCAGAAATCAATGGAATTAACTTGTTTTATCAAATAATCGGTAAGGGCGAACCAATCTTGCTTATTCACGGAAATGGTCAAAATCATCGTTCTTTAAAGCGTATGATTGATGACCTCTCTACTAATCATCAAGTAATCGCCGTAGATAGCCGCGCACACGGAAAAAGTGAAGCTGGAAATAGGCCGCTTGATTTTGAAGTAATGGCGCTAGATATGCTTTCGTTACTCGATTATTTGAAAATTGATAAATATAAAGTTATCGGATATAGCGACGGTGGTATTGTTGCTCTCGTAATGGGTAAAATGCAGCCAAATCGTCAAATCGCATCCGTTGTTATTGGGACAAATTATCATGTAAATCAAATTCGATTTTTACCAGACTTGTTTTGCCGAGTTGCATACGGGGCTGCATTTCTTTTAGCTCCATTTAGTCGTTTTTTTGAGCGGATGAAACGGCAGCTTGCTTTAACAATTTATCATCCGCATATGTCAGAAGCGGATTTACAAAAAATAAGCGCACCACTTTTAGCAGTCGTGGGGGAATATGATTTAATATCTTCCAAAGATACTAGGAAAATGGTGCATTCTGTCCAACACGGTGAAATGGTAATTGTAAGGAATGGACTTCATTATTTACCACGGCAAAAGCCAAAACAATTGTTACAATTAATTCATAGTTTCTTTTCTAATTTAAGCGCAGAAATTCACAAATAAAACCTCCTTAAAACCCTTTAGTATCAACGTGTTTGAGGTTCGTGAAAAAAGTGTTTGACAAGTTCCTCGGATAGCGTTAATATTGGTCTATTGGTCAGAACTCAAAAGGTAGCTTATTTAGTTCAGATGGGCTACAATAGAGTGGATTATAAAAGTGATGATATTAGGAGGATTGCGTAAAAATGAGTGCGGATCGTAGCTTTACGTTAAAAGCGGGAAATCGTGCTGTTTTGCTCTTGCATGGCTTTGCAGGGACTACAGAAGACGTAAGAGAACTTGGAGAAATTCTAGCAGAAAATGGATACACAGTGCATGCACCAAACTTCAGAGGCCACGGGGATGAACCCGCTATTTTCTTGAAAACAACACCGGAAATGTGGTATGAAGATGCGGTGGCTGGATATCGTCAACTTGAAAAAGATGGATATAATGAAANNNNAATTGTCGGTGTGGCAATGGGCGGAGTTTTTGCGCTAAAAATGGCAGAATCGTTTTCACCAAAAGCGATTGTTCCACTATGCGCTAACGTTAACCGCAAAATGCGCTATATCCCAATCGAAAACTATTTAACTAAACAATTAAAGAAACAAGGTATAGTAGAACAAGAAGCAGATCAAATGTTAAAAAACTATCTTCCTGAAATTGATGTAATGACGGAAGCTCGTGCTACTTTCTACAAAAACGTAGCGCGCGACATTGAAAAAATCCATGTACCAACCATGATTGGTCAAGGCTGCCAAGATGAAGAAATCGACGCAGACAACGCCAATTATATCTTTAAACATATTCATACAAATGACAAACAATTATGTTTCTATGCAGGGTCAGGTCATGATATCGTGAACGACTGTGAGAAAGACATTTTAGAAGAAGACTTAATTTACTTCTTAGACGATTTAGTTTGGCTTGAGGAAAAAGTCGTTTAATCCATTCATTCTATGGAAACAAACCTTTACGTATAATCACAAATATGGTAAAATTAACCTTAGTCAAATTGGGCGGTTTTAGGAGGAAAGAACAATGAGTACAGTTTTAACGGTCTTACTCATCATCGTATCAGTACTGTTAATTACAGTTATCATACTTCAACCAGGTAAAAGTGCTGGCCTATCCGGCGCCATCTCTGGTGGAGCTGAGCAATTATTCGGTAAGCAAAAAGCAAGAGGACTAGAACTTATTCTACATCGCACTACCATCGTTCTATCCGTTGTTTTCTTCGCAATACTAATTGCACTGGCATATTTTGTACAGTAACGAGATGTTAACCACCTGAATGAAAATTTAGGTGGTTTTTTATTGGAGTTCTCCAGAAGCGTAGTCCGCTTCCCTAGAACTCCAATACAAGGCGTAACGAAGTGGAGCGTTGTTTCCATAAAAAAAGTGGACGAACAACCCAAAAAGGGGAGCGCAAAGATTTAAATACAGCAAATCCCCTAGAACTCCAACAAAAATAACATCCACCCAAGACCAACCAAACCTCCAAAAAGAACCAAGGAGCGATATTCACTATGAAAATAACACCACCACAACCATTCCTATTCGAAAAAAGCAAACGAGCAGTGTTACTCTTACACGGTTTCACAGGCAGCTCAGCAGACGTAAGGATTTTAGGCAGGTTTTTACAAGAAAACAATTACACTTGCTACGCCCCTCAATACAGAGGCCATGGCGTATCCCCAGACTTACTATTAAAAACAGGACCAAACGACTGGTGGGAAGATGTTCTTGAAGCTTATGATCATCTAAAATCACTCGGCTACACTGAAATCGCTGTGGCGGGACTTTCGCTAGGTGGACTTTTTTCACTGAAATTAGGTTTTTCTAGGCCGTTAAAGGGAATTATAGCCATGAGCACTCCGACAAGAATGGACAGCTCATCCCCAATAATTCAAGGCTTTTTAGATTATGTACGCAATTATAAAAAATTAGAAGGTAAAACACCTGAACAAATCGACGCAGAAATGATCGCCTACAAAGACGCGCCAATGAACACTATCGCTAAGCTAAAAGACGAAATTAATGGCGTTGTGGCTGAAATAGATATGATTTATGCTCCAATGATGGTCGTCCAAGGTGAAAAAGATGATATGGTTGATGTAAGCGGAGCACAGCTAATTTATGATACAGTAGAGTCAACGAAAAAAGAGTTACACTGGTTTAAAGAATCAGGGCATGTCATCACATTAGACAAAGAACGAAAAGAAGTAAACCAAGCCATTTTAACATTTTTAGATAGTTTAGATTGGCAAGAATAAACAATTTTTAAAACAGAGAGAGGAGGGACAGAAGTGGAACAAAAACAAATGGAAGAAAAAATTATGAATCTATTAACTTCAGCGCCGGATAAAACCTTTGCGCTAGAAGATTTGGAAATAGAAATAGCTTTAAATAACGCGGATGCTTTTAAATTAATGGTGAAGGCGTTAGTGAAACTGGAAGATTCCGGAACTATTGTCCGCTCAAGGAAGAATCGGTATGCATTACCAGAAAAAATGGACTTAGTAAAAGGAACATTTCGCGCGCATGAACGAGGTTTTGGCTTCGTTCTCCCAGAAGAAAAAGAAATGGACGATATTTTTATCCCACCAAATGAAGTAAAAGACGCAATGAACGGCGACTTAGTTTTTGCGACAATTACGAAACGTAAAGGCGATAATTTGGCGGAGGGTACGATTAAGAAAATTGTCGAACGGAAGACAACGCAAATCGTCGGAACTTATATGGAAGACTTAGCTGGCACGCCGATTGTGATGCCGGATGATAAACGTCTTTTCGGAGAAGTGGAAATTGATTTAGAAGATGGCTTAAAACCGGTAGATGGGCATAAGGTTATCGTTGAATTAACGGAATATGCGACTGGGAATACTCGTGCTAGAGGGGTCGTTAAGTCAATTATCGGTCACCGTAATGATCCAGGAGTGGATATTTTATCGATTATTCATAAACATGGTATTTCGATTGGCTTCCCGGAAGAAGTGATGGAGCAAGTAAGTAAAGCGCCTGATGTTGTTGATAGTTCAGATATTGGCAACCGACGTGATTTGCGCGATCAAATGATTATTACGATTGACGGGGCTGATGCCAAAGATTTAGATGATGCTGTTACTGTTATGCAACTTCCGAATGGCAACTGGAAGCTAGGTGTTCATATTGCGGATGTAACGCATTATGTGACAGAAGGCTCGCCACTTGATATCGAAGCGCAAGAACGCGGAACGAGTGTTTATTTGGTTGACCGGGTAATTCCGATGCTGCCACATAAGCTATCGAACGGCATTTGCTCGCTTAATCCAAAAGTAGACCGTTTTACAATGAGTTGTGAAATGGAAATTGATGAAGATGGTCATGTTGTTAACCATGAAATTTTCGAAAGTATTATTAAAACAACCGAACGTATGACGTATACGGATGTAAATGATATTTTAGTCGAAAATGACGAAGCGTTACGCGAAAAATATGCGCCAATCGTTCCAATGCTTGAAGCGATGCAAAAATTGGCAGAAACACTTCGCCGTAAACGTGAAAAACGTGGTGCGATTGATTTTGATTTCAAAGAAGCTCGTGTAGTAGTTGATGAAGACGGGCATCCAGAAGCGGTCGTTATGCGCGAACGTTCAGCGGGAGAGCATTTAATTGAAGAATTTATGCTTGCTGCCAATGAAACAGTTGCCGAACATTTCCACTGGATGGATGTACCATTTATTTATCGTATCCATGAAGATCCAAAAGAAGACAAGTTAGCGCGGTTCTTTGAATTCATTACGAATTTTGGCTTGATTGTCAAAGGCACAGCCAATGATATTCATCCTGCTGCTTTACAACAAGTATTAGAAGAAGTAAAAGGTAAACCGGAAGAAATGGTTGTTTCGACTGTTATGCTCCGTTCGATGCAACAAGCGAAGTATGATACAGTGAGCGCCGGACACTTTGGTTTATCCACTGATTTTTATACGCATTTCACATCACCAATTCGTCGGTACCCGGATTTAATCGTTCACAGATTGATTAGAGAGTATTTAATCAACGGGGATGTTCGTCCGGAAACGCTAGAAAAACGTGCTGAGGAGCTTCCTGAGATTGCTGAACATAGCTCGAAAATGGAGCGTCGTGCTGTAGAAGCAGAACGCGAAACTGACGAACTGAAGAAAACAGAATTCATGGTCGACAAAGTGGGCGAACGTTTCATCGGAATCATTAGTTCCGTAACCAATTTTGGCTTATTTATCGAACTACCGACGACGATTGAAGGTTTAGTCCATGTGAGTGCAATGAAAGGCGATTACTTCAAATTCCATCAAAATCAGTTAGCGATGATTGGCGAAAGAACTGGCCAAATTTATCGTATCGGTGATGAAGTGGAAGTCGAAGTAACGAAAGTCGATGTGGATGCTCGTGAAATTGATTTTGCGCTTCGTAGTGAAGGTAAACCAGGTCCAGTGAGCGATAAACAAAAACGCCAACGCGAAAAACCAATCGATAAAACTAGAAACTTCAAGAGTAACCAAAAAAAAGGTCGTAATAAACGAAGAACTGGTAAATCAGATGAAACGAAACCAAAAACAGAACGCAAAGAAGACGAATGGTATACAAAACCTAAAAAGAAAAAGAAGAAAAAACCTTTTTATCAAGGTGTAGCAAAAGAAAGCCCGAAGAAGAAAAAACGTCGCTAGAAAGGATGGGGAGTTATGCCAAAAGGTGATGGTAAACTAGTCGCGCAAAATAAAAAAGCGCGCCACGATTACGCAATTGAAGAAACTTTTGAGGCTGGCATTGTCCTGCAAGGTACTGAAATTAAATCCGTAAGAAACGCGCGGGTAAACTTAAAAGATTCCTATGCACGTATCGACAAAGGGGAAATTTTCTTACACAATATGCATATTAGTCCTTATGAACAAGGGAACCGCTACAATCATGATCCACTAAGAACGCGCAAGTTGCTTTTACATAAGAAGCAAATCAGCCGTTTAATTGGAGAAACGAAAGAGTCCGGTTATTCGATTGTTCCACTAAAAATGTATATTAAAGATGGCTACGCTAAAGTACTCATCGGTGTAGCTCGAGGTAAAAAGAAATACGATAAACGCCAAGATTTAAAACAAAAAGAAGCAAAACGTGATATCGAACGCGCTTTTAAAGAGCGTCAACAATAAATAAAAGCCTAAATCTAGTCATTCAACAAAATGTTGGAGAAGCTAGATTTAGGCTTTTTTTATAGGTCGATTTTTATACATTCATTTAAAGTGAGATTGTCATCATGAAGAAAATAATCAATTTCATTTTTAATTCCATTAAGTATCCGCTCTTCTTCAAGAAATTTTGCCACCCGAAGCGCTCGTTGCATAAATCTTTTACCATCTTGCTTTTGGCCTAGTTTATACAGAACAATGCCCTTTTTAGCAATCGCCATGCAAAATTGCAGGTAGTAGTGATTTTGTTTCGAGATTTTAATAGATTGTTCAATGTAATGTAAAGCGAGTTCATATTTTTCATCGAGAATTAAGTAAGTTGCTCGATTAACATGCAGTGAAATTTCAATCGAAAGTGTCGGGTGCAAGAAGCGATATTTTTTCAATTGTTTAATTAAGCGGTTAACGATATGTTGGGCGGTCTCGTTTTCAAAGATAAAAAAGATGTTTCGTAAAATCAATATATCATTCCAAAATAGTTCATCAGCCTCCGAAAGTCTATCCCAAATATACATTACTTTCTGTCTAGCTAACTCGAAATCATGCTCTTTTTCAACTAACAAAATGCCTTCCAGAGAAGCTTTAATATCAGAAATGAACGTATCAGTATGGTTCTCTAAATAAGCATCGCATTTGGAAATAACGTTCAACAAAATATCTGTTTCAGAGGAAGTAATAATCTTGGAGTATAAATAAAGAATATTTTCTTTTGGAGAAGGCATAAAATCCCGTTTTACAAATTCGAATTCTTCCAATGTCATATTGAAATTAAGTAACAGTTGAATAAATCGGTCCATACTAGGCATAATTTTGTTATTTTCGATCTTTTGGTAATTAGAACGACTAAGCGCATCTGTACAAGCTTCTTGTTGTGTTAAGTTTTTACTTTTACGAATAAATTTTAACGTATCGCCAACAGTTTGCATAATAAAACACAGCTCCATATGTTCAAATTTGATGTATTTTAATTGTATGTAAGTCGTGTAGGTTAGAATTTCTGTATAGATGAAAAAGGAGGGAGAAGACATGTTAAATTTTTTAACAAGTGTTAATTGGTTATTCTAAAGTAGTTTAAGCAAGGTCTTCCGATGAGCGCAATTATTGTTTTTCCACTAAAAATGGTCTGGCATAATTGCGTATTTTTGTGAAATTAGTAATAATTTGAACGATTTTAGTCTATCTGTGAAAAAATTATAACATTATGTTACCGCTTGCACAATATCGATAGTCTAAAATTATTAATTTTGC
>CM001047.1:2392109-2392955 GCA_000183865.1 Listeria marthii FSL S4-120 | reverse complement strand
TTTTTAGTAAATGCTAGATAAAGGGAGGAAAGTGAGATGAAGCAAAGAATTAGAAAAGGTAGTTTAGTGTTTATTCTTGGGATACTGATATTTAGTTGCTTGAGTGGATTTGGATCAAATGTTTTTGCGATGGACGGGGAATACCACTCGCCGTATGGGGATGACGATTTATATACGGTTCAGCCGACAGAACGTTCACCGAGGGATCCAAAAGCGGGCGATGATGTCATTCTTAATATTACTACTTGGCCAATTGAAGATGGACAAAATGTTTGGGTAGAGTGGACGAAGAATGGCGTCGCGCAAGAAAATGTAACAGCAGCTTACGATTATAACAGCGGCAACAACACATACTGGAAAGCAGACTTAGGCAAATTTGAAAAAGGCGATGAAATTACTTATACAACGAAAGGTTCCACAGATGGAGGAACAGCCTACGAAAGTGGACCATTCACGTTTTATGTAACAGACTGGGAATATGTGCAGGATGTTAGTAGCGTAGTAGATAATGGTGATTCGATTACACTAAATATGACAGCCACAGCGGGTGATTTCACGCCGAAGTTATATCTTTCATTTGAAGATTTAGACACACTGCGCATGGAACTTTCGCCGACTGGTAAAGAAACGGGACATGCTGGGAAGTCTGGTTATACGGTAGAAGATACAGCGGAAAAAGTGACCGTAACAACAGAAGATCTAAGCATCGAAATCCAAAAATCACCTTATCGTATGGAAGTTTACCAAGCAGATGGGACATTGCTTACAAGTGAATACACAACGGCGAATAGCCTAGGTTGGTTAACAGATGGGAAAAACGTAATCAACCAATACCAAAATAACTTT
>CM001047.1:2390665-2392009 GCA_000183865.1 Listeria marthii FSL S4-120 | reverse complement strand
TCAACCAATACCAAAATAACTTTATGACACCGAGTGATGAAGCATTTTATGGTTTTGGTGAGCGTTATGACACAATTAACCAACGCGGAAAAGACGTTGAAACATACGTATACAATGAGTATCAAGATCAAGCGCAGCAAGAAAGAACTTATTTAGCAGTACCATTTTTCGTGAGTGCTAATAAATACGGGATGTTTGTTAATTCCGATTTTCATTCACAGTTCCAAATGGCTTCCAAAGTAGAAGATAAATATAGCTTTGTTTTGGATAACGATGGCGATATGACGAATATGCTTGATTACTATGTTATTAGCGGGAAAGATCAAAATGACATTGTTAATAATTACACAGATATAACAGGAAAAACAACTTTACTGCCAAAATGGGCTTTCGGACTTTGGATGTCAGCGAATGAATGGGATAGAGACTCCGATGTAAGCTCGGCCCTTTCGAATGCAAAAGCAAATGATATTCCAGCAACAGGCTTTGTATTAGAACAATGGAGTGATGAAGAAACATACTACATTTGGAACAATGCGACCTATACAGCGAAGGAAAATGGGGAAGCATTCAGTTATGACGATTTTACTTTCAACGGGAAATGGACCGATCCTAAAGCAATGGTGGATAGCGTTCATGATGCAGGTATGAATATCGTTCTATGGCAAGTTCCAGTATTAAAAGATGACAATACAGTATATGAACAAAGAGATAATGATGAAGCATACATGATAAGCCAAGGGTATAGTGCGGACGATGGAACAGGGGCGCCATACCGGGTGCCGGCATCTCAGTGGTTTGGGAATGGGATATTACTAGATTTCACTAACAAAGATGCCGTCAATTGGTGGACGTCGCAACGTGAGTATTTATTAACAGAAGTAGGGATTGATGGATTTAAAACAGATGGCGGCGAAATGGTTTGGGGACGTGATACAACCTTCTCTAACGGCGAAAAAGGACAAGAAATGAGAAACCGTTATCCAACTGATTATGTTTCTAGTTATTTTGATTTTGCGAAAAGTATTAATCCAGAAGCAGTTTCCTTTAGTCGTTCAGGAACTTCTGGTGCGCAAAAATCAGGCATTTACTGGTCTGGAGATCAAACTTCGACATTTGATTCTTTCCAAGCATCAGTAAAAGCTGGACTTAGTGCTTCTACATCTGGTGTTTCATACTGGGCGTGGGATATGGCAGGATTTACGGGAGATTATCCAACAGCGGAACTATATAAACGCGCAACAGCTATGGCAGCTTTTGCACCGATTATGCAATTCCACTCGGAAAAATCAGATCCATCGCCAAGTGAAGAACGTTCACCTTGGAATGCAGTAGCTAGAACAG
>CM001047.1:2389978-2390565 GCA_000183865.1 Listeria marthii FSL S4-120 | reverse complement strand
GTTCACCTTGGAATGCAGTAGCTAGAACAGGTGATGAAACTATTTTACCAACGTTCCAAAAATATTTGTATACACGAATGAATTTACTTCCATATATTTATACAGCGGCAAAAGACACTGCGGACAACGGGAAATCAATGATGCGTCAAATGGCAATGGATTATCCGGAAGATGTTAATGCACGTGATTTGGATGAGCAGTATATGTTTGGTGATGATTTACTTGTAGCGCCAATCGTTCAAGAAGGCCAAACAGAAAAAGAAGTTTATTTACCAGAAGGCGAATGGGTTGATATTTGGAACGGCGGGATTCACCCAGGTGGCGAAACGATTTCTTATTATGCGGATGTAGATACGCTGCCTGTATTTGCAAAAGCTGGTGCGATTATTCCGATGAACATGACAGACGGCTACCAACTTGGCCAAAATGTCGGAAACGATTTAAAATCATATGAAAATTTAACATTCCGAGTTTATCCATCTGGAGATAGCGAATATAGTTTCTACGATGATGTAAATGGCGGAGAAATGCGTGATATCAGTGTTTCAGAAGACTTTGCGAATGAGAAAGTTTCGGTAGATCTTCCG
>CM001047.1:2385978-2389878 GCA_000183865.1 Listeria marthii FSL S4-120 | reverse complement strand
AGAACACTCATTGCTACCGGGAGAACATTTGCTAGAAATTTCATTAGGGTATAACGGCGGAGAATATTTGGGTTATTATGATTTTCCAGTAACTATTACGGAATAAAAAAGGGGCGAGATAATGAAAAAAGGTATGAAGCAAGTTTGCGTCAGTTTAGCTGTCATCCCGCTGGTGTGGCTGAATTTAGGGATAACTCAGCCGTTACAAGTGGAAGTAAAGGCGGAAGAGAACAAGAAAAAAGAGACTCAAAAAAAAGCAAATACAGAGACTGCCAAGCAACTTAGTAAAGAAGAATATGCGAAATTAAGTGCGGAGGAAGGGCTTGGCAACGTACTTGAAGCAACTGTAACGGATAATATAATTACGCTCAAAATTGATAATGGCGACGAGGCGGAGGATGACTATTTAGAAATTTCTCCACTGGCCAATAATTTACTTAAAGTGAATTTGCGACCTCGAAATATCGAAAATAGCGAATCAACGCCGATGATTGATCCTAATGCAACATTTACTGCGATTGGAGCAACAATTGATTTGGACTCCGATCCGATGATTATTTCAACGGAGGAGTGCACGCTTGAAATTTCCAAACAGCCAGCACGAATGACTTTCAAAGATAAGGACGGTAAAACGTTATTGTCTGAATCTGCTGACGGGGGGATTTTTGATGGTGGTGTGCGTTTTAAACGCGGTGCTTCTGACCATGTTTACGGCGCTTATGGTATTAGTTTTAGCGACGGGGATCTCGGGATGGAACGGGATAACACTGCGGCTGATAGTAGTAAAACGGCTCAAGCAGGACAGCAAGGTAATGCAGGCGGTCCATTTATGTGGTCTACAGCGGGTTATGGCTTACTTGTAGATAGCGATGGCGGGTATCCGTATTCCGTTTCAGATGAAGAAAAATTGGAATTTTATTATGGTGATACTGTCGTTGAAGGGCGCCGTTATGTGAAAGAAAATGTGGAAATGTATTTAATGTCTGGCGAGCCGGAAGCGATTATGTCTTCGTATGCGGATGTAACTGGACACACACCAATGATGCCAAAATGGTCGCTAGGTTTTTCTAACTTCGAGTGGGGAACTAATGAGGCTGAATTCAGAAAAAATATTGATACGTATCGTGCAAAAGGAATTCCGATTGATTCTTTCGCATTCGATTATGATTGGAAATTTTACGGAGATCCAACGTACGGCGGGGATTACGGCGAATTTGCTTGGAATACAGACAATTTCCCGTCAGCAGCAGATACGACTTTGAAAAATGATATGGACGCACTAGGTGTAAAAATGATTGGGATTACGAAGCCGCGTGTGGTAACTACTTTGCAGGATGGAACGGAAACGCAACAAGGCAAAGATGCGGAAGCAAATGGTTACTGGTATCCGGGGCAAGAAGCTTATGAAGATTATGCTTTCCCGGTAATGGTTAGAAGTATTGACCCATATAATCCGGATGAACGCAATTGGTGGTGGTCTCATTCGGAAGATGCACTAGATAAAGGAATCGTTGGTTGGTGGAATGATGAAACTGACAAAGTATCTTCTAACGGTGCAGATTATTGGTTTGGTAATTTCACTACTGGCTTTACTTCAGAAGCAATGTATGAAGGTCAAAGAGACTATACAAATGAGCGTGTTTGGCAAACTGGAAGAACCTATTATCCAGGAGCACAACGCTACTCTACCTCCATTTGGTCCGGTGATATTGGCGTACAATGGAAAAAAGGAGAAGTAATTGACTGGGCAAATGGGATGCAAGAACAACCTAGTACGATGCTGTCTACTATTAATCTAGGCCAAACAAAATGGGGCATGGATACAGGTGGCTTTAATGCGAATTCTGGACAAGTTTTAAATCCAGATCCAGAACTTTATAGTCGCTGGATGGAATTTAGTTCACTTGTTCCGGTTTTCCGTACACATGGGAACGATAACCAGCAGCGTCAACCTTGGTATTATGGTGGAACGGCAGAAGAAATTGCTAAAAGCGCTATGACTTGGCGCTATTCGATGATTCCATACATGTATGCTTATGAACGCCAGGCTTATGATTCTGGAGTTGGACTCGTTCAGCCGCTTACTTTTGATAATCCTACCGATGAAAATGTAGTGAATTTGACGGATGAGTGGATGTTTGGGGATGCCATTTTAGCAGCGCCAGTTTTAGAAGAAGGAGCGGGTTCGCGGGATATTTATTTACCTGCTGGAACGTGGATTGATTATAATCGTGGCGATGTTTATGATGGTAATCAAACAATTAATTATGAAGTAAACGATGAAGACTGGACGGACGTACCGATGTTTGTTAAAAAAGGTGCAATTATACCAATGCAACAACCGCAAAACTATGTTGGTGAATCCGCAGTTAAAACAGTTTACTTGGATACTTTTGCATCAGATAAAGATACTTCCTTTACACATTATGACGATGACGGAAAATCTTTTGATTACGAAAAAGACACCTATTTAAAACAAAAGATGACTACTTCTAACACAGCAGATACTACTACTTTTACCATTGGGGCAAAAGAAGGAAGTTTTAAAGCTGATACAGAAAATTACATTATCAAACTACACGGTAATGCTGCTGAAAATGTACAAGTAGATGGCGCGGATAGTAAATTATATGACGATTTATCTGCACTTGAAAATGCAGATGGCGGCTATGCAGTAGGAAACGATGTATACGGGGCAGTAACGTATGTAAAAGTGCCTGCTCAAGCAAGTGAAGACACAGTCATCAAAACATCTGGTTCGATAACAGTTGACCAATCTGGCATCTACGAAATGGAAAATGGCTCTAGTTTTGCAGCAACCGTTGCTGAGAAACCAGTCACAGAAAAAACGTATGTAGATGGCTACGATACAGATGGCGCTGGAACAACTATTTATGCGAATGTAAAAGACTCCGGCGACTATAACGTTGATTTAACGTATAAAAATGCTTCGGGTGATAACCAAGCGCTAAGTATTTTCGTCAACGGAGAATATGTGAAACAAACAACTTTGAAACCAGCGACAGATTGGACAGTTGCATCGGAAGCATTACCTCTTTCAGCTGGGAAAAATAGTATTTCGTACAAAGTAGTGACAGATACTGGTGACAAAGCGGATCAAGTGTCACTGGATAAAGTTGCCATTGGTTTTACGCCAACTGTAGCAAAAGTGGAAGCAGAAGAAGCAAGTCTCGCAGGTACTTTAAAAGTAGCAAATGATCATTGGTTTTATAGTGGGACTGGTTTTGTCGGCGGATTTGGCACAGCAGGAGATGAAATCAAATTTGAAGTGGACGTACCAGCAGATGGGGAATATGTGTTAAATACACGTACTGCTAATGGAACTGATATGCCACAAACGCTTGATTTATACACAAATGGTGATTATAACTCCCGTGTAACATTCCCTTCTAAAGGCGAAAACTGGAATATCTGGTCCGATACAGAAACAGCAGTGAATTTAAAAGCAGGTACCAATAAAATCACCTTCCTAATGGACGGAGAATCGACTGGGAATATAAATATGGATAGAATCCTAGTTTCCGCTGAACCGATTAATTCTCCTGTTCAGTCAGAAGTGAATTTACTTGATAATGGCGGATTTGAACGTGACGCTGCAGCAACAACGAATTGGGTAGAGTCGCATCCAGACGGTCAAGACAAGGCTTATGGTGTTGATAGTGGTTCGGGCGTAAATCCTCCAGAATCACCAGCATTTGGTAAGCAGAGCGCCTATTTCTATCTGCCAGGGGCTTATAAACAAACTTTATCTCAACAAATAGCTGTTCCAGTGAATAACGCAAATTATGACGTTGAAGCATGGGTCAAAGTAAGTGAAGATGACGCAGCAAAAGCACAAATGACCGTCAATAACTTTGATAGCAGCGAAGGAAAAACGCT
>CM001047.1:2383588-2385878 GCA_000183865.1 Listeria marthii FSL S4-120 | reverse complement strand
CAACCGGCAATATAAATACAAGTTTCCAAATGGATTCTCCGGGTGGAACAAGTATTCATATTGATAATGTGCGCGTTATGCCATCTGCGGAATAATAAGACAGGGCGGGAAATCTTTCCCGTCCTATACTTGAAGGAGGAGAGATAATGAAAAATTTGTGTAAATTATTTCTAGTAGTTAGTATGATTATCATTGGCGTCATTTCTTTTAAAACAATCGATGTAAGTGCAGACGTGACAGATATTTACCCATTACCAGCCAGAATAATTGATGTTTTTCCAGATGAAAATTTAGCAAAAGATATGGTGGAGAACTTTGATAAAAAAGATGTGACAGATGTAATCACGCAAGATGATGTAGATGCAGTGACGTCTTTAGGGTTGGGTTATTTTAGCGATTATCTAACGGACGAAGATTTACAAATGCTGGGAAATGCTTACTTTACAAATGTAAACAATATCATGATTTATCCTACTCAAACGATGTTTACAGGTTTTCCCGATTTACCAACCTTGCCCAAATTAGATACTTTAAGAGCGGAATGGGTCCAAACATCCGACATACTACCTGCAAACATTACAGTGCCCGATTATCAAAACTACCCAGAGTTAACGTATCTGGATCTTAGTAGTCGAACTATTGTTGGCGGCTTACCAGATTTTTCTAATATTCCTAAGCTCGAAACCTTGTTGATGAGCAGTTGCGGACTCGCTTCAGAAGACGTTCCAGATTTTACAAACTTGAAAAACTTGCAGAAAGTAAATTTCCAAACGAACCAATTTAGAACAGAAATGACTGATTTTACTCATTTGGATAGTTTGGTAAGTATGGATTTAAGCTATAATTATTTAAATGTGTTGCCACCTACCATTGTGGATAAAGTAATCGTACTAGGTCAAATTGGAACTTTACCGGATCAAAATGTTGTTTTTGGTGAGGATACAACTATTACTTTACCAATTTATACGCAACTGGATGATTTAGGCCGAATTAGTGGTTTTCAAGAAGTTTGGATTCATGATTCAAATGAGAAAGAAATTTACAACGCGTATGCAGTAGATTACGACGAAGTGACGAAGCAAATCATTATACCGACAAGTACCCTTGATAAAGGCGAATACACCATTGGGATTGATTTTAATGGTATAGAGCCTTATGTAGAAGAAGGCGAAGTTATGAATTACTCGGTAAAAATAACCATTAATTAATTGAAAACTTGTGACATGCTAAATAATAGTTGCGTATTTGGCTATGTCACAAGTTTTTTCTGATTGTAAAGCCTCGTTTTTTCCTGTATAATAACTACTGTTAGACTTTAACTCTGGGGATGTTACGGATTCGACAGGGATAGTTCGAGCTTGAGTTGCGAGTCGGGGGGATCGTCCTCGTTATCAACGTCAAAGCCAATAATAACTGGCAAAGAAAAACAAAACCTAGCTTTCGCTGCCTAATAAGCAGTAGCATAGCTGATCCTCCGTGCATCGCCCATGTGCTACGGTAAGGGTCTCACTCTAAGTGGGCTACACTAGTTAATCTCCGTCTGAGGTTAAATAGAAGAGCTTAATCAGACTAGCTGAATGGAAGCCTGTTATCGGGCCGATGTTTATGCGAAATGCTAATACGGTGACTACGCTCGTAGATATTTAAGTGCCGATATTTCTGGACGTGGGTTCGACTCCCACCATCTCCATAAAATGAAAAAAGTTATGAACGGCTTTATGAAGCTGTTTGTAGCTTTTTTTATTAGCAGTATTTAAGTCCAAGGGTAACGATGAAAATAAACAAAGTGACATTATAGGGAGTCTGTCAATGAGTACAGAAGAATTTGTAAAAAACGTTCATAAAGAAAAAGACAACTTATTGAGAGCATACTTTGAAAATCAAAATAGTGAAGTTAGTAATCAAATAAATACCATGGAATTAACTGCTAAACAAAAAGAAAAATTAAATAAAGCTCTTGATATAGCTTTAAGTGACCTTTGTTTTACTTTGTTATCTGCACTAGATGGCGCTACTTCCTTAGGCAGCCTCGAACAATCTGATTATACTTTATATGATGAAGATGGAAATAAATTAGTTCAGAATGGACAAATGGAAATAGCTGCATATGATTATTTTTTTAATAGAGACTAATAATTCAAAAATGAACATCCCAAAACTGTGTTTGGGGTGTTTTTCTTTTTTCTCTTAACTTGATCATTTCTTTCTCTTTTATTTACAATATTCTGCTAAACTATAATTAAAGAACTAAAGAGAGGACGAGCTAGATGATACGCCTTAGAAAAATTTT
>CM001047.1:2380429-2383488 GCA_000183865.1 Listeria marthii FSL S4-120 | reverse complement strand
AAATTTTTCTTATTTTAATCGTAATTGGATTTATATATTTGTTAATTGTAGCGGCATTTATGTTTAGTGGGGCGAGAGCAAAACCGAATGGAAATGCGGATACTGTGCTGGTTTTAGGTGCGCGAGTGAACGGGGATCCGGCAGAACCGTCGTCAGTACTAAAGGAAAGATTGGATACTGCTGTGGCTTATTTAAATGAAAATCCTACATTGAAAGTTATTGTTAGCGGCGGGCAAGGCGAGGATGAAAGTGCCTCAGAAGCGTCGGTCATGGAAGAATATTTAGTTAATCAAGGAATTGCTAGAAATCGGATTAATGTGGAAGATAAATCGACAAGAACGGAAGAAAATCTTAAATATAGTAAGGGGAAATTTAATTTAGGGAAAACGGTGATTGTAACGAGTGATTATCATATGTACCGTGCGTTAATGTTAGCGAAGCGCCAAGGTGTTGACGCGTCAGGGCTTCCAGCGAAATCACAATCAGCCGGCAAATATAAGAAAATGATGCGGGAAACTTTATCCATCACGTATGCATGGGTTTTTGATCGATAAGAAGGCGGGGGTTTTGGGATGAAATTAGAGCGGATTTTAGCGATATTAGTCATGATTTTGGAGCGAAAAGTGCTGGCAAGTGAGCTGGCTGAAAAATTTGAAGTAAGTACGCGAACGATTTACCGAGATATGGAGACACTTTTGTACGCGGGATTTCCAGTCGTTTCTTTGCCGGGCAAAAATGGCGGGTTTACGATGCTTGATACGTATAAATTAGCGACATTTACTTTTTCGGAGGCAGAAAAACAGATTTTGCTTGAAGCGTTAGAGGCGCGGTCGGAATTTATGTTGAATGATAGCCAAGAAACGTTGCGAGAAAAAATCACTTTGTTGCAAACAGAAAAACCGGCGAGTAATCATATTTTCTTTGATTCTGCGACACAACACCGCCGCCAAATTGAAGCGGAAGTGAAACGGAAAATCGCCTACATCCAAAAAGCATTTACAACTAATAAACAACTAGAAATCAGTTATATCGCCATGAGTGGCACAGAAACGGAGCGAGAAATTTCACCGCAGAAGCTAAATTTAATGGATGGCAGTTGGTATTTAGAAGCTTATTGCCACAAAAGAGCAGCGATGCGCCATTTTAAACTAACCCGGATAACTGCTTTGAAAGAAATCGATAAAGCAATTATGGAAATTGCAGAAACAAAGTGGGGGCCTGGGGAAATGGAACGGATTATCTTAGAATTCCCGAAAAATCAGCTCGGGAAATTATTGGATTATTTTTTGCGGGAAGAAATGGAAATTGAGGAAGATTTTGTACGTGTGACTTTTCTCTATGATTTGGAGCGGCAGATAATTCCATTTTTATTGATGTTTGGAAGTGCTGTGAAAATTTTAGAACCGGTGTCGCTTCAAAAAGCATATAAAGCGGAAGTAGAAAAACTTTATTTTAATTTGAATTGTTGACAGATAGTTGTCAGGTTTTGTTCGCTATAATGATTTTAAAGGAGGCGGCAAATAATGATTTTAGAAGAGAATAAAGAAATTTTTGGGAAAAAGATACGTGCAAATAATGAAAATTTTAGTCCGATTGCAGAGCTTTGGGGTGAAGTGATGGTAGATAAGCCTGCTGGAGATATTTTTGCGGTGTATAGTAATTATGCAAGTGATTATAAGGATGACTATGATTTATTGGTTGGGACAAAAGACTGGAATAAAGAGAACAGCGCAGTAATCGCAGCAGGGGAGTACTTGGTGTTTGAGGTCGATAATGCCAATCATAAAGGTGTGGAGGAAGCTTGGCAGGAGATTTGGGAGCGGGATAGTGAATTAAAGCGTGCGTATGGAACGGATTTTGAGTGGTATCATACTAATGGGAAGATAGAGGTATACATTTCGATATAAAAAATCCCCTCGCAAGGAGGAGATTTCGTTGTTATTTTAGTTTTTCAGCTGCTTTAGCGGGAACTTCTTTTTCTGGGACTTCTTCAAATGAAGTTACGCCTTTGTCTTCTTTAATGTAAAGTTTTAAATAAGCGCCTTTGCGTAAATTTTTGTCTGCAGAAAGGGTCACTTCTGTTTCTTTACCAGTTTCATCATATGCCGGAAGTGTATAAGAATAGTTGAAGCTTACTTTTTTGCCCATTTCACCGTCTTTGGTAATTTTCACATAGGAAACATCTGCTCCTAGGCGGTTGGCGTTTTTAAAGTAATATGCTCCGAATCCGATTCCAGCAAGTATTAATAAGCTCAAAATAATTATAACGATTTTTTTCATATCCATCATCCTTTGCTGAGTGTTATCTTTCATTTTATAGGGAAATGGTGTTTTAATCCCTCGTGTAAGGCGACGAAATGAGTATTTAAACTTACATATTTGTTAGAAAGGGGTCATGTTTTGATGGTTAGACCAAAGAATAAAGCGGAATTGCTTCAACAAAGTACAGAAAAATATCAACAGTTGAATGATTTAATTGATTCTATCCCAAAAGAATCTCAGCAGCTCGCGTTTCCTTTTGAGGACCGGGATAAAAATATTCGTGATGTTTTAGTGCATCTGCATGAATGGCATAGGATGGCGCTTGATTGGTACCGGATTGGTATGAGCGGCGAGAAGCCATTTATGCCGGCGGAAGGTTATACGTGGAAAACGACGCCGGAACTGAATTTGGTTATTTGGCAGAAGTATCAAACGACGGATTTGACATGTGCGCGAGAATTACTGGATGAAACTCACAATAAAGAAATGATTTTAATTGCTGAACATTCGAACGAGGAATTATTTACAAAGAAATATTATAAATGGACGAATACAACTTCGCTTGGAGCTATTTTTATTTCAAGCACATCGAGCCATTATGATTGGGCTATGAAAAAAATACGGAAATTTAAAAAAGCCACTGGAATCAAATGAATTCCAGTGGCTTTTGATGTTTATTTTAAAGCGGATTCGTCTAAATAAGCGATTTCCCATAGATGGTTGTCTAAATCAAGAAAACTTCGGCTATACATGAAATCGAAGTCTTGCGTTTCTCCGGCTGGTTTGGCGCCAATTTT
>CM001047.1:2380163-2380329 GCA_000183865.1 Listeria marthii FSL S4-120 | reverse complement strand
GCTGGCGCCAATTTTTAGAGCATGATCGACAAGATTGTCGACGTCTTGGCGGCTATCTTGGGTGATTGTGATGAGGACTTCGCGTGCTTTTGTTGTGTCAGCGATGCCTTCTTTATGGAAAGTCTGGAAGAAATCTTCTTTCAAGAGCATGGCGAAAATATTTTCG
>CM001047.1:2372656-2380063 GCA_000183865.1 Listeria marthii FSL S4-120 | reverse complement strand
ACCGCAAAATATTTTCTCCAATGAGCATTTGGGTAGCATTTTCGTCTGTGAATTGCGGGTTGAATTCGTAGCCAAGTTCCGTGAAAAAAGCGATGGTTGCTTGTAAATCTTTTACAGGCAAGTTAATAAAAATTTGCTTCGAGCGTGTTACCATAATTTATCACCTCCAGCCAAAAATAGCATGCAGAAAACTACATGTCAATGAATAAGTTATGGTAAAGTAGGGAAGATATAAAGTAATCTAAAATTGAATATCAAAAAACCACTTGTAATCGGTTTCTTTTTGTACTATAATGTTAGAGAAAAGCATAGGATTGTTACTGCTAAGGCAGGCAAAACCTGAATTAATTCAAGTGCTATTTTGGTATCAATAGCGTTGGAATTAGTTTGGGTTTTTTTCTTTTGAAAGAGGTGAAAATGCATGATTATCAAAAAAATACTGAATAACAATGTTGTAATCGCCGAGGGTAAAAGTGGCAAGGAGTCTGTCGTGATGGGCCGTGGTCTTGCTTTTCAAAAGAAGATTGGCGATGAGGTGGAGGTAGCCAATATTGAGAAAACATTCGTAATGGAAACACATGAACTTTCAGAAAAGCTCTCTGAATTACTTAGCGAGATACCACTGAAACATTTACGTGTTGCGGATGATGTTGTCCAGTATGCGCAAGAAACGCTGGAAACAGATTTAAGTGACAATATTTATTTGACTCTCACGGACCATATTAACTTCGCAGTGTCACGGTATAATCAAGGTATTAATTTGAAAAACGCACTATTATGGGAAATAAAACGATTTTATCATGCGGAATATTTAGTTGGCATGAAGGCATTAGATTTTATCGAACAAGAAGTTGGCATTCGCTTGGATGAAGATGAGGCAGGTTTTATCGCACTTCACATTGTAAATGCTAGACAAGATGGACAACAAATGCACATGACAGTAGCAATGACCCAAATTGTTCAAGATATTTTAAGTATCGTCACTTATCACTATGGCATGGTTTTAGATGAAACTTCACTGAACTATACACGCTTTATTACACATTTACAGTATTTCGCACAACGTTTACTTCGAAAAGAAATTGTCGATTCCGGCGATGACTTTTTATACGAACAAGTGCAAATTAAATACCCAGAAGCTTTTAAATGCACGAAAAAAATTGATGCTTATTTAATTAATACGCATCATACCGAATTAACGAGAGACGAACGTGTCTATCTTACAATTCATATTTATCGCGTCACAGAACGTAATACGATAATTAAAAAGGAAGACTAAATTTTTTTTGGACTTATATGTAATGGATTACAGAAAAGTACTGCTAGCGCGGTGCTTTTTTTATTGTAATTTTTTCTCAACTAAAATGACGGAAAATAGCACGGCGAAAATACTTGTAGTTAATAAAACGGAGCTGCGGATAAAAGCGTGCATCGGGATGAAAGCAAGTACGAGCGATAGAACTAGAAGTAAAATACCAATAATTATCCAGAAATTCCCGAGCAATTGATGTGCTTTTTGCCAAGAAGTTTCATTTTTTAAAGAAGCTTTCGTTCGGTAACTAAAGCGACTTTCTTTATTTTTAGGCGGATTGACCCGGTAGATAATACCAAGAATAATGAGTAAAAGTGGAAAAATTAAATCAAACATAACGAACCTCCTTTAGGTACCATCGTAGTATAACAAATTATTGTGAAAAATTGAACGGTTTGGCCCTTTGGTTTAAGGGTATTGGTGAGTGAAGATGATCAGCTATTTAAAAGGAGGAAGAAAGATGCTTTATAGTGAAAACGACAAGCGAAAACATGAAAGTTATCGAATCCCGCTCTTTGGATCTGAGGAAGAAAGTACTAGTATTCCGAAATATGTATTAAAAAAGGAACCAATGGAACCACGAATTGCTTATCAACTTGTGAAAGATCAGCTGATGGATGAAGGAAATGCGCGGCAGAACTTGGCGACTTTTTGCCAGACTTATATGGAAAAAGAAGCAGAAATACTGATGTCGGAAACACTTGCGAAAAATGCGATTGATAAATCCGAGTATCCGCAAACGGCAGAACTGGAAAATCGCTGTGTCAATATTTTAGCAGATTTATGGAATGCACCAAAAGATATGTCTTATCTAGGAACTTCCACAGTGGGTTCGTCGGAAGCGTGTATGCTTGGCGGTTTGGCGATGAAGTTTCGCTGGCGTAATAATGCGGAAAAACGCGGGTTAGATATTCAGGCAAAACGCCCTAACTTAATTATTTCCTCGGGCTACCAAGTGTGCTGGGAAAAGTTTTGCGTATACTGGGATGTAGATATGCGTGTTGTACCAATGGATAAAGAGCATCTTAGCATCGATGTGGACAAGGTGTTTGATTTTGTTGACGATTACACAATTGGGATAGTTGGGATTTTAGGCATTACTTATACTGGCAAATTTGACGATATTGCTTTGTTAGACGAAAAAGTAGAAATTTATAATGAAACAAATGAGCATCAGTTAGTTATTCATATTGACGGGGCGAGTGGCGCGATGTTTACGCCATTTGTAAATCCAGAACTACCTTGGGATTTCCGACTTAAAAATGTAGTTTCGATAAACACTTCGGGTCATAAATATGGTTTAGTCTATCCCGGTGTTGGCTGGATTTTATGGAAAGATAAGGAATATTTACCAAAAGAGCTTATTTTTGAAGTGAGTTATTTAGGTGGTTCGATGCCGACGATGGCAATTAACTTTTCTCGTAGTGCGAGCCAAATTATTGGTCAGTATTATAATTTCTTGCGTTATGGCTTTGAAGGCTACCGAGAAATTCACGAAAAAACAAAGAAAACGGCGCTTTACCTTACAAAAACGGTCGAAAAAAGTGGCTATTTTGAGATTATAAATGATGGCGCTAATTTGCCGATTGTTTGTTATAAGATGAAGGACGACCTTGATGTGGAGTGGACTTTGTACGATCTTGCTGACCAGCTTTTGATGAAAGGATGGCAAGTTCCGGCGTATCCACTACCGGCTGATTTAAGTGATACTATTATTCAGCGTTTTGTTTGCCGGGCGGATTTGGGGCATAATGTAGCGGAAGAATTTGCCGCTGATTTCAGAGATGCGCTTCATAATTTAGAGCATGCCAGAGTGCTTTATCATGACAAAGGGCGCAATGATTCTTACGGATTTACGCATTAAAAAAGAAGACTTGGATGCGTGTCCAAGTCTTCTTTCTATTAAAGTGGGAGCCAATCAATAATTTCTTTGATGCTCTTATCCCAAAATTCCCAATCATGGTCGCCGGGGCCTTCGCGGTATTCTAGCGGCGCATTTCTCTCAAGGGCGAAATCGCGGAAACGAATATTATCTTCATAGAGAAAATCTTCTGTGCCGCAATTTTGGAAAAGGGCTGGTAATTCGATTTGGTTGTTTAGGTTGGTTTCTAATAAATGAAAGAGATCGTTTTCCGTACCAGTTTGGCTGGTCATTTCGCCGGTGATGGCGCGCGTGCTGAAATTTTCGAAGCAGTCTTCTTTAATGATATAATTAATATCCATGACCCCGGACATACTTGCCGCGGCTTGGAAATTTTCTGGGAAAGTAAGTGCAACTTTGAACGCACCGTAACCTCCCATTGAATGCCCAGCGATGAAAGTGTCTTCCCGTTTATCGGAAATGGGTAGCCAGTTTTTCATTACATGTGGAAGCTCTGTGCTAACAAACTCAAAAAAGTCGCGGCCGTGAACCATGTTAGAATAGAAACTATGGTCTGCTGCGGGCATGATGACAGCGAGTCCTTTTTCCGTAGCATAGCGTTCGATATTTGTATTACGTACATAAGTTGTGTGGTTATTGGATAAGCCATGAAGAATATATAATGTTTTATATTTAGAAATCGAGCCATGGTAAAGTGTTTCTGTTTCGGGCAAAATCACCGTTACACTTGTTTGCATAGCTAAACATTCTGATTTGAAATTTAGTTCTAAAATAGCCAATGTAGGAGCCTCCTGACGTGTCTTTTTTTCTAGTATACATGATTTTTAAGCGAAATAAAATAAATATAACTTATCTTATGAGTTAACTCGGAATTAGATGTAAAATAAAGAACCTGCGCGAACAGGTCCTCGTTATTTTTTTATACTTGGTTTCTTTTTATCAACGATGTTTAAAATTTCTTCGAGCTTGCGATTCTTTTCGAGAATGGCTGCTTCTTTGAATTGTTCTGTTGTGACTGGGGGCATAGTTTCTTTGCAATTTTCATGCGATAGATTGGGAAAAAGATTGTCGGTCATTTTTCATCGCCTCCTTAAGTTAATTATAAAGTATCGGCTGGAAAATATCGACTATTTGGACATAGATGAAAATAATTCTCAATTAGGGGTTCGTCTTTTTGAATATCGTGTTATAATTTAGTAAAATGAAAAGGACAGTATTGTGGAGGGGAATTATGAAGAAAATTACTATATTGACGTTAAGTATAACAGCCGCACTACTCCTTGCTTCGTGTGGAAATGATACTGCAACGGATACAAATAATGAAACGACTAAAAACGAAACAAAAGCGAAAGCGGCTCTATCGATAACAGATATGGCTGGTCGCGATGTTTCTTTTGATAAAAAACCAGAACGAATTATTGCGCTAACAAATGCGGATATGAATATTATCTATGCGCTTGGTGGCACAGTGGTTGGCCGACAAACGACGGACGCAAGTGGTGTTCCAGATGGTGCGAAAAAGGCAACAGAAGTGGGCAATACCCATGATTTAAACTTAGAAAAAATTGCCGCTCTTGGTGCAGATGCGATTGTAGCAAGTTCCGAGCAAAATTTAAAAGATGTTCCCGCGATGGAAGGCGTCGGCCCGAAAGTCGTATTAACTGGAGCAAACTCAATTAACGAAATTAAAAAACAAACAGCCGTACTTGGCGAACTTTTAGGCAAAGAAACGAAAGCCAAAGAGTTAGAAGCGAGTATTGATCAAAAGGTAGCAGAAGTGAAGCAAAAGCAACAAGGTAAAAAAGTACGCGCGCTTCTTGTTCTTGGAGCTCCCGGAAGTAATTACGCCGCACTTCCATCTTCGTTAAGCGGAAATGTGTTAGAAATTGCTGGTGGAGAAAACGTCGCGAAAGATTTTAAAGGCGTGGAAAACTTTCCGCAATATGCTTCTATAAATGTGGAAAAAATTGTTGCAGCTGACCCAGAAGTGATTTTCTTAATGATTCACGGCGGGGACGAAAAAGAAACAGAAGCCGCATTTAAGAAAGAAATGAAACAAAACCAAGCTTGGAACTCAACAAGCGCCGTTAAAAATGATCATATTGTCGTACTTCCGGCCGAACTTTTCGGAACGAATCCTGGTATAAAAATTGATCAAGCATTGGATTATATGACAGATGAAATAAATAAGGTGGATAACTAATGACAACTGTGAAGGCGCACGATCCGCGGCGAAAACGTAGACGGATAACTTTTATTGTAGTAATTGTTTTACTTATTTTAGCTTTTTTCTACGGACTGACTACTGGGTCCGTGAAAGTTACATATAGTGACGCTTGGCAAACTTTGACTGGTGGCGGAAGTGATTTAGCTAATCAATTGATTTGGAATTTGCGTTTGCCTCGGTTATTAATTGCTTTCTTAGTAGGGGCGGCGCTGGCGATTGCTGGTTGCTTGCTGCAAGGTGTCATGCGAAATCCGTTAGCTGACCCGGGTGTAATTGGGGTTTCAGCGGGCGGTGGATTTGTAGCGATTTTGATGACGCTAGCATTTCCGGCATTAGCTTCTTTTGTTCCAATTGGGGCGTTTTTAGGAGCATTTGGTACGGCGATTTTGATTTATTTACTAGCGTGGGATCGCGGTGTTTCGCCGTTACGTGTCATTTTGTCCGGTGTGGCGATTAATGCCTTTATTGGGGCGATGACGTCTGGCGTAATGGTGCTTTATAGTAATCGGGTCCAAAGTGTTATTTCATGGATGACGGGGACGCTTTCTGGAAAAAGTTGGTATCATTTGGATATGATTTGGCCGTATATGTTGGTTGGATTTGTTTTAAGTGGTTTTGCGATTCGTTCTTCTAATGTATTGCTACTTGGGGACGATGCGGCGAAATTGCTTGGCTTTTCTGTAGAACGACATCGCTTTTTCATTATTATGTTAGCGGCTTTTCTAAGTGGGGTTGCGGTCAGCGTAGCCGGGTTGATTGGCTTTGTTGGACTAGTAGTGCCGCATATTTTCCGTCTGATTATCGGTAATGACTACAAGTATTTACTGCCATTATCTGCACTCGGCGGGGCGTTGTTAGTTGGTTTTGCTGACACAGCGGCGAGAAGTTGGTTTGGTTCGATTGAGCTGCCAGTGGGAATCTTGCTAGCGATGATTGGCGCACCATTCTTCTTATTCTTACTTCAAAGAGGGAGGGTTGCTTCATGAAACCAGCATTAGAACTGAAAAATGTCTCTTTCGCACGTAAACGAGATTTTGAAATGAAAGATGTAAGTGCTCGCATTCCAGAAGGTAAAATAACCACACTTATCGGTCCAAATGGCTCGGGGAAATCGACTATGCTTCGTTTAATGATGCACCTTTTGAAACCAGATAGTGGAGAAGTTTTACTGGATGAAAAAAATATTACTGAGATACCTTCCAAAGACTTAGCGAAGAAAATGACGATGCTATCACAGGCGCCAGAAGGTTTAGTCGATGTGATGGTGCATGATTTGGTTGCTTACGGTCGCTTGCCACACCGGAGTTGGTTGTCCACTTTGCAAGAAGAGGATGAGGCTGTAATTCAGTGGGCAATTAAGGTATGTAATTTAGAAGAGCTGGCTTATCGACCGCTACATTCATTGTCAGGCGGGGAACGTCAACGCGCTTGGCTAGCAATGGCGCTCGCACAAAAAACACCAATTTTGCTACTAGATGAACCAACTACTTACTTGGATATTGCGCACCAACTGGAATTGTTAGACTTACTCGTGCATTTAAATAAAGAATATAATTTAACTATCGTGCTCGTTTTACATGATTTAAATCAAGCGGCGATTTACAGTGATTATGTTTTTGTGTGTGAAAATGGACAATTAGTCAAAAATGGGACGCCTAGAGAGGTTTTCACTACCGAACTGCTTCGTGATGTTTTCCATATTACTGCAGATATTACCGAAAAAGACGGTAAACAGCATATTCATCCGCTTGCTTCGACCCGATTTGAATATTAAAGAAAACAGAAAGAAGATTAGAATTTGGTGAAAAAGCTTCCTATCCAAGGTAAACTTTATTATAATAGATGAAGGCTGTTGCTCTTTTTAAGAATAGCAGCCTCTTTACATTTAAATTTAAACATAAAAGGGCGGAAAACAATGGCTAGAAATAGAAAAAAGGCGGTTCGAGTAGATTATTCGATTATATTTTTAATGATGTTGCTTTGTGT
>CM001047.1:2371068-2372556 GCA_000183865.1 Listeria marthii FSL S4-120 | reverse complement strand
TGACGAGCGAAAAGGTTCTAAGAGTTGGATCAGTATCGGATCGCTTGGAAGTCTGCAACCATCAGAATTAATGAAAAGTTTTTTGATTTTAGCACTTGCAAAAGTAATTTGGGACCATAATAAAAAATATAAATTACATACCGTAAGTTTAGATATGCAATTACTTTTAAAAATAGGTATTGTTTCTATTCTTCCGCTGGGTCTTGTAGCACTTCAACCGGACCTTGGAACAATTTTAGTTTTTATTGCGATTATTGTTGGTATGGTATTTATCAGTGGTGTGACTTGGAAAATATTATTACCAGTTTTTAGTTCTATTGCTGTTATTGGCGGAACTTTAATCTATTTAGTTATGTACAACCCTGGATTCTTACAAAAATTAGGCTTCAAACCGTACCAATTTAAACGTATCACTTCTTGGTTAAGGCCGGAAGAGGATCCGCTTGGTGATGGGATGCAGCTGCTGCGTTCGATGCAAGCGATTGGTTCGGGGCAACTGCAAGGGAATGGGATTGGTAATCAGGCGATTGCGATTCCGGAAAACCATAATGACTTTATTTTCTCCATTGTTGGTGGGAATTTCGGTTTCATTGGTGGCTGTGTACTTATTATGTTATACTTTTTACTGATTTACCAAATAATTCGAGTGGCTTTAGATATAAATATTCCTTTTTACTCGTATATTTGTACGGGTGTTTGCTCGATGATTTTATTTCACGTTTTAGAAAATATCGGGATGACGATTGGTCTTCTTCCAATCACCGGTATTCCACTACTTTTTGTCAGTTATGGGGGAAGCTCACTTCTTGGCGCGTTTATGGCACTTGGGCTCGTGTTATCGGCGAGATATAATGCTCCAGAAGTTAACTTAGGGAAAGTAAATCGTTTTATGTGATTTTCTTTTTTAAACTGTTTGGGAGAAAGAGTTAGTTTTGTTTATCAAACCAACCAGTAAGGAGTAATTAAATAATGAATCAACAAAATAAACTAGCTGGACGCATTGATTACGGGATTGTTTTATCGATGATGTTACTTATGATAATCAGTTTGGTGTCCATTTATAGTGCGCAATTAACAAATAATCAATACGACGCAAACTTTGTTGTTAAGCAAGGTATGTGGTTCGTGGTTTCGACCTTTGCGATTATTGTCGTGATGCAACTAGATTATGACCGGCTTACGAAATGGGCTTATTACTTTTATGGACTAGGTCTATTTTTACTTGTATTTGTGTTGCTTTTTGGGAAGGAAGTAAAAGGTGCGAAAAGCTGGATTGTTATTCCGTTTTTAGGGAACATTCAGCCATCTGAGGTTGTAAAAGTTATCTTAATTGTCGTTTTAGCGAAAGTGATTTGGGATCATAACCGGACGTATAAGGTTCATAATTTCAAATTGGATGCTTGGTTACTAACAAAAATCGGCGTGTTTACACTGGTTCCACTTATTCTTATTATGTTGCAACCCGATTTAGGGACGGCGCTCGTGTTT
>CM001047.1:2367902-2370968 GCA_000183865.1 Listeria marthii FSL S4-120 | reverse complement strand
TGGTTCGATTGCGGCGATTGGGACGGCGCTGATTTGGATGGTTATTTATCATCAAAATTGGCTGACGAGTCTTGGTTTCAAACCGTATCAATTTGAGCGGATTACGACGTGGATCAATCCGGAAAATGACCCTCAAGGCGGGGGCTATCAGGTGCTGCGAGCGATGACGGCAATTGGTTCCGGACAGATTTCTGGAAACGGTGCGGGATATGACGCAATCGCTATCCCGGAAAACCACAATGACTTTATTTTCACGATTGTAGCCGGCGATTATGGTTTTATTGGCGCTAGTATTTTACTGGCAATTTATTTCTTGCTCATTTACCAAATTATTCGTGTCGCACTCGATGTCGCTGTACCNNNNTATTCTTATATTTGTACGGGTGTTGTTATGATGCTGATGTTCCACGTACTGGAAAATGTTGGGATGAATATTGGCTTGCTTCCGATAACTGGTATTCCACTTCCATTTATTAGTTACGGTGGTAGTGCCTTGCTCGGGAATATGATGGCAGTCGGGCTCGTGCTCGGGATAAGGTTTAACTTTAAGAAATCAATGTTTGAAGTGAAACAAGAAAATCAAGTATCATAAAAGTAAAAATACAGAAGTCGAAAATGGCTTTTGTATTTTTTGAAAGTCGAATGAATGCGCTTCCAAGTCATCTGGTTTTTTCTAAGTGTTGCTATTTGTACTTTCCGAAAAAATGCACTATGATAGTAATAGAATGCAATCGGAGGGAGAGACAAAATGATTAATTTTTATTGGTATCCAAAATGTAGCACCTGCAAGAAAGCAAAAGCATGGCTTGAGAATGAACATGTTGATTTTAAAGAAGTAGACATTAAAACAGAAACCCCGACTGCCAAGGAATTACAACAATGGCATGAAGCTAGTGGGCTTCCAATCCGTCGTTTCTTTAATACAAGTGGGATTAAATATCGCGAACTTGGCTTGAAAGACAAACTCGATACACTTTCGCCGGAAGAAGCTTATGAATTGCTTGCTTCAGATGGTATGCTAATCAAACGACCACTAACAACGAATGGCAAAGAAGTGACGCTTGGTTTTAAAGAAGAAGATTTTGAAGCAACTTGGAAATAGTCAATATAGATAATCGCACGAAAAAGGAGGAGTTTTGAGAATGAGTTTACCAAAAGACTTATTGTACACAGAAGAACATGAATGGGTGAAAGCGGACGATGGTAGTTATGTTATTGGGATTACTGACTTTGCTCAAGATCAATTAGGGGATATCGTGTTTGTTGAATTGCCAGAAGTTGGCGATACTGTAACAAAAGGCGACTCGATTGGGAGCATTGAATCTGTAAAAACAGTATCTGATTTTTACGCACCAGTAACTGGTAAAGTAGTTGCTGTTAATGAAACGTTAGAAGATGAGCCAGAATTAATTAATAGCAATCCATACGACACAGGCTGGATTTTAAAACTTGAGGAAGTAGAAGAAGCTGACGTAACGGCTCTTTTATCAAGTGATGATTACGAAAAAGTATTAGATTAATTTTTAGGAGGCCGGCTTGGGATAACCGAAGCTGGCCTTTTTTGATAGGAGGCGTTCTTTCTGGAAATTTGGGAAAAAGAAACTTTGAGAACAGCGCAAAAAAATGGCGCGGACTTTGTCGTTTTCTTTTTTACGCCGATGTGTGGCAGCTGCCAGGTAGCAAGTCGGTTGGTGGATGTAGTTTTGGAGGCAGATGGGATAAATTATGAAGTCGCAAAAGTTGATTTAAATTACGTGCCTGATATTGCGCAAACCCTTGAAATCACTTCTGTCCCGGCGCTGGTCAAATTCAAGAACGGTCAGCCAGCAGATTTGAGCTATCAATTGCACGATGCAACTGCTATTTTTGAATTCCTGTATAGCAAGTAATACAGGAATTTTTTCTGTGTTAAAATTTGCCCTTATGCAAAAAAGTTTCGCAACCGATATAGACCTGTATTTAGCTAAAAACATTGCTATAGACACAATTCTTCTGCTTGTGGTAAGATGTTCAAGTTGTTAAATTACGTGTTTTATAAAGAGAGATTTTTAGTGAAACATAATATATTGGAGGCTTTTTCTATGAACCATTCTAATCTTACTATTTTATCTGTGTGTAGTAATTTTGTTATTGTTGTACTTAAACTGATTGTCGGCTTTTTCACGGGTTCAGTGGCAGTGATTTCTGAGGGGATTCACTCGTCCATGGACTTATTTGCGTCAATCATTACTTTCTTCTCCATCCGGATTTCTAATCAACCGGCTGATGAAGATCATCCATATGGACATGGAAAAGCAGAAAATATTGCGGGGACAATTGAAACTTTACTGATTTTCGTGGCGGGTATTTGGATTATTATTGAATCCGTTAATAAACTAGTAAATCCACACGAAATTCGTTTTCCGGCGCTTGGTATTATGGTGATGCTGTTTGGGGCGATTGTGAATATTATTGTGTCACGTGTCATCAAAAAAGCCGCAGATGAAGCGAATTCAGTTGCGATGAAATCCAATGCGCTACATTTATATACTGATGTTTTTACATCGCTTGGTATTGCACTTAGTTTATTCCTTGTATACATAACTGGCTGGCTCTGGATAGATCCGGTCATTGCGATTTTAACGGCGTTTTACATTATGTACGAGGCGTATAAACTGTTAAAAGAGTCTTTCCCGCCATTAATGGATAAACGCTTATCTGCGGACGAAGAAGAAGCTATTAAGCAGATTATTTTAGCGCATAAAACAAAATTTATTGAATTTCATGATTTTCGCTCAAGACGGGCAGGAGCAGAGGAATATATTGATTTTCATTTAGTCGTATCTTCCACGATGACAATCGAAAGTGCGCATTCGCTTTGTGATGAAATTGAGGCAGAGATTATGGATTTTTATGCGAAAGCGGAGGTTCTTATCCACCTAGAGCCAGAAGAAGAACGCGTTTTTACTAGAGTTTGATACAAGCTCTTTCTATTCGATTTGTTGCTAAAGTGTTACAATAGGTAGAAATAAGAATGGAAAGGACAATGAGTATGACAACTTCTATTTTAATTGCGGATGATGATAA
>CM001047.1:2360863-2367894 GCA_000183865.1 Listeria marthii FSL S4-120 | reverse complement strand
TTGATTTAGTGAAATTATATTTACAAAATGAAGGATATACGATTTATCAAGCGTACGATGGTGCGGAAGTATGGCGTTTAGTGCAAGAAAAACAGCCAACTTTAGTGATATTAGATATAATGATGCCTGAAATGAACGGCTTAGAAGTATGCCGATTAATGAGAGATAATGGGATTTTAACGCCCATTTTAATGCTGAGTGCCAAAGCAGAAGACAACGATAAAATTATGGGGCTATTAACAGGGGCGGATGATTATATGGTCAAACCGTTCAATCCACTAGAGCTTTCTGTACGTGTAAAAGCGATTCTAAGAAGAATGCAGCAAATGAGCCAAGTGGAGCCAGTTAGCCAAGATAAAGTCATTATCGGACCTATTGTGGTTGATCGCGGCCTACATGTGGTAACCGTTAGCGGAAAAGAACTGCATTTGACGACTTNGGAATTTGATATTTTATTTTTACTAGCAAGTGAACCAGGTCGCGTCTTTAGTTCCGAATATATTTTTGAGAAAATTTGGCAAGAAAAAGCACTTGGGGCAAGTAAAACGGTCATGGTTCATATCAGTAATTTGCGCGATAAATTGCGAGAGGCGATGGGCGGCGAAAATGTGATTAAGACCATTTGGGGAGTAGGGTACAAAATTGAAATCTAAACTGGAAATGTTGTTTACGAAAATTAGCCATGTGATGAATATTTGGCAGGCGACTTTTTTTGCAGTTATTTCTTGGGTTTTGGCTTTGCTTACTATCCAAACTATCTACTTATGGAGCATTTCCATCCGTGATGATTCACTTTTTTTACGGGAAGTATCACAAGCAATCGTGCAATTATTTGGAACGAATAAATATACGCGAATCATGCAATCTTTTTGGATGTTATCGCTTAAATTTTTGATTATCTTTTTAATTGCTTGTTTGTTCTTTTCCTTTTTCTATCGTTTCATGCGTCAAAGAATCTTGAAAAAACAATTACGGACAATCAATTTTGCGCTAAATGATGGGAAACCAGTTGACACAGAAAGTTTTGTGCCAGAAATTCAAGAACTTGAACGCAACATTGAAAATATGCGAGAACGCCAGAAAAAATTAATGCAGCAAGAAGAGCAAGCTCAGCAAGCTAGGAATGACTTAATTACGAATGTTTCCCATGATTTGCGGACGCCGCTTACTTCGATTTTAGGCTATTTAAGTTATATTCACGAAGATCGTTATCGTGATGAAATTGAGCTGCGTTATTATACAGAACTTGTTTACGGAAAAGCGCGCCATTTGCATAAATTGATTGATGATTTATTTTCTTATACGCGGCTTGATAGCGTGGAATACCGATTGAAAAAAGATGAGTTGGATATTGTTGAACTTCTCAGACAGTTAGTGGCGGAATACGATGGTCGAGCAGCAGAACGGAATATGCAGATTGTCGAACATTTTGATGCCAACAAATTAATTATCGGCGGCGATGGCAACCAAATCATGCGCTTATTTGAGAATTTATTTTCGAATGCCCTTAGATACGGAGAAGGCAATAAGCAAATTGATGTAAGTGCCAAAAAAGAAGATAATATGGCGGTTATTCGCGTGACGAACTACGGCGAAGAAATCCCGAATGTTGATTTACCATACTTGTTCGAACGTTTTTATAAAGTAGATAAAAACCGGACCACAACTGGCACGGGCTTAGGGCTTGCGATTGCTAAGTCTATCGTCGAAAAACATGGTGGGATTGTTACTGCAGAAAGTAAACACCGCAAAACCAGTTTTATCGTCAAATTGCCACTGATTTAATCTTTAACAATTCTTAAATGTTTCTTTCCTCGTGATTTATGTTCTTTCGGTAGAATATAAATCACGGAGGAGAGGAAAATGAAAAAACATATTGTTTTAATTGTTGTTGCTTGCATCACGGTGATTGCGGTATTTATGTACATAGTTCAAGTGAATAATAGCGAATTAAAATATCAAAATAGGGCCCAAATCAAAATAGCCTCTCAAATGGCTAGTGAAGATGAATTGGGAAATAGTTGTATAGTTAGTGAAATAACTTACAAATAAATCAATATAAGTAAAAAAATTATTGACAAAGTTTACTAGAAAAGGTAATATGAAAAAACAAGAAACGTCACTATAGTCACAAATGAAGTGATTTAATAATATGTAGAAATCTTATCCAGAGTGGTGGAGGGAAATGCCCTGTGAAACCCAGCAACCTAAACAGTAATTCATTATGTGTTTAAGGTGCTAAGTCATGCAGAACAGCGAGTTGTTCTGAAAGATGAGAAGGAAGCTAGTCCATTTGAAAAAATGCTGCCTTTCTGCTCATCAGCAGAGAGGCTTTTTTGTATATCAGAATGTAGAAAAGGTGATAGAGATGATTACGTTACAGAACGTCGTAAAAGAATATGCGTCTAGAAACAACAAAGTTCTCGCAGTCGACCATGTCGATTTAGAAATTGAACAAGGCGAGATTTTTGGTGTAGTTGGTTATTCCGGAGCGGGAAAAAGTACGCTTATTCGGATGTTTAATGGGCTGGAACTACCGACAGAAGGAACGGTCGAAGTCGACAATTTACTGATTAGCCAAATTCGCGGCGGAAAGCTAAGAAAAGCTCGTCAACAAATCGGGATGATTTTCCAACATTTTAATTTATTATGGTCACGAACCGTTGCAGAAAATATTGCTTTTCCACTAGAAATCGCAGGTGTGCGCGGTGAAAAAAGACGTTTCCGTGTAAATGAACTCATTCGTCTTGTTGGCTTGGAAGGTAAAGAAAACGCCTATCCAGCGGAACTAAGCGGTGGGCAAAAACAACGGGTCGGCATTGCAAGAGCACTTGCCAATAATCCAAAAGTGTTGCTTTGTGATGAAGCAACGTCCGCACTCGATCCACAAACAACCGATGAAGTGTTAGAACTCCTCCTAGATATCAATAAACGCCTCAACTTAACAATCATCGTTATCACCCATGAAATGCATGTGATCCGAAAAATTTGTAATCGCGTCGCAGTAATGGAAAACGGAAAAGTTGTCGAACTTGGCGACGTATTAGATGTTTTCCGCCACCCTCAAGAAAAAGTAACGCAGCGCTTCGTTCGCCAAGTTACTGACTCAGACGAAACCGAAGAACTCATCCACTTACTCCTAGATAATTACTCCGAAGGCAAAATCGTCAAACTACTCTTTATGAGCGAAAATGCCACCCAACCAGTCATATCCCAAGTAGCAAAAGAAAATGATGTGTTGCTAAATGTCCTTCACGGCAACTTAACGCAAACGCAAAACGGCGCATACGGAACGCTTTACGTACAGATTTTAGGTACAGATGATGCGATAAATGCGAGTCTAACACAGCTACGTCAACTTAAAGTAGAAACGGAAGTGTTAGAACGATGAGCAAATTACAAGAATTATTTCCAAATGTTGATTTTCAAATGATGTGGGTCGCAACCCAAGAAACACTTTATATGACGCTAACTTCATTGTTTGCAGTTTTCTTACTAGGGATTGTATTAGGTTTACTGCTATTTTTAACAAACAACAAAAAACATGCCGGAGCGCGCATTCTTTATTGGGTAACAGCAATCTTAGTCAATGTGTTCCGCTCAATCCCTTTTATTATTTTAATCGTACTACTTTTACCGATGACAAAATCGCTTGTCGGAACGGTAATCGGGCCAAAAGCAGCACTACCAGCTTTGATTATCTCGGCTGCTCCGTTCTATGGTCGGATGGTAGAAATCGCCTTTCGTGAAGTAGATAAAGGGGTTATCGAGGCAGCAAAATCGATGGGTGCAAACATGTTTACCATTATCGGTAAAGTGCTTATCCCAGAAGCTTTGCCAGCAATTATTTCTGGTATTACAGTGACAGCAATTTCGCTCGTTGGTTTCACCGCGATGGCGGGTGTCATTGGTGCTGGTGGTCTCGGAAATGCGGCGTATCTAGAAGGCTTCCAACGTGGCCAACCTGATGTAACCGTACTTGCGACCATTATTATCTTAATTATCGTCTTTATTTTCCAGTTTATCGGCGACTTCCTGACAAAACGAACCGACAAACGCTAACTAATGTATATGAAGAAATTTATATAAAAAAACGCGGAATCCCCGCAAAAAAGGAGAGAATTTCATGAAAAAGGTTCTTGGTTTCATTTTCACATTAAGTTTAGTTTTAGTACTTACAGCTTGCGGCAGCTCCTCAGATAAAGCTTCATCTAGCAAAGAAGACGATAACAAATTGGTAGTGGGCGCTTCAAATACACCACATGCCCAAATTTTAGAACAAGCAAAACCGATTTTGAAAGAAAAAGGAATTGACTTGAAAATTGTTAAATATACAGACTACGTTATGCCTAATAAAGCCCTAGACGAAGGCGACTTAGATGCTAACTACTTCCAACATAAACCATATCTTGAACTAGAAGAAAAAGAAAAAGGTTACAAATTTGCTGATGTTGGCGCAATTCACATCGAACCAATGGGCCTTTATTCTAAAAAAGTAAAAAATATTAAAGATCTAAAAGATGGCGCGCAAGTATTGCTTTCTAACTCGAAATCTGACTGGCCTCGTGTAATTGGAATTTTTGTGGATAACGGACTTTTAACACTGAAAGATGGCGTGAAACCACAAGATGCGACATTTGATGATATTAAAGACAATCCGAAAAATCTGAAATTCAAATACGATTTTGACCCAGCTTACTTGATGACTGCTTATAATAACGAAGAAGGCGATGTTGTAGCTATTAACTCGAACTTTGTTGTAGACCAAGGTTTAAACCCTTCTAAAGACGCTATTGCAATCGAAAGCAAAGACTCTCCATACGCGAATATCGTTGTAACTACCGAGAAGAAAAAAGACGATAAAAATATTAAAGAGCTAGTGAAAGTACTACACTCGAAAGAAATTCAAGATTATATTACGAAAGAATGGGACGGCGCTGTTGTTCCAGTTGATAAATAAAATAGAAAAAAACCATTTACCGAGTTGGTAAATGGTTTTTTTATTGTGCGCTACTTAAATATAATTTTAGGCCATCTGAAATGGCTTTATCTAGTTCTTTTTTGGAAACAATGTCTTTTCCTTCTGGCATTGGAGGAACTTTTTCGTAGTCGAGCATATCAACCGTTGTGGTGAAGTTCATTAAGTCTTTTGTTTTAGTATCTTCAAATTTAGTGGTGATAGTCGCTTTACTAAAGCCTTTTTTGCTGTCAGGCGTTAATGTTAAATTGAAATCTAATGTTTGTGCTTTGTTGTCTGTTAGTTCTTTTAAGGATGTTTGAATGCTTTTTTGTGCCGCATTCCATTTTTTCTGTGCTGCTTTTTGCGTGCTGCCATTAATTTCTGAAATAAGTGCGACAATATTTCCGTTATCATTAAGCTCTGAGAAAACGGCATTGATTAAGTCGCTGATTTCATTTTTAGATAATTTTAGAACAACATCGCCGTTATCTTTAGAAGTGAAATGCTGATCGTCTAGGTCATTTAAGTAAGTATAAATCGCAATGCCGGCATCTTCTTCAATTTTCTTCAATTCTTTTGCTTGGCGGTCTACTGTTTCGGTATCAATTGTTTGATTGGAAAAGTTTTGAATCGTTTCGAATAAATTTAAGTATTTTGGTTTTAAGTCTTTGTTTTGTTCAAGCACTTGATTGAAAATTTTCGCTGCGGAGTCTGGTAGCAAATTCGATACGCTATCAGAATCGTCATAGATATCCGCTACTGGAATGTACGCTTTACCGTCATCGCTGTTTTGCAATGCGTGTACAGTTAAGTCAAGAGGCTGTTCGCCTTTCCAGTGGAGCGTGTATGCACTATATGAAGAGGCGGAATCGCTATCAACGGAAATTTTATATTGAATGTTTGATTTTTTAAGTTGGTTTAAGTCGATTTTAGGTCCAAGTTGTTCTACGTAATCCTCAGAAAGGTCGTTCACTTGGAATGTTACGTTCGTTGTATATTGTCGATTTTCAGCTGTTTTTTGTAAGGCAGCAGTGAAGTCGGACTTAGGGGAGCTACACCCAGATAAAGTGGCTAAAAGCAATACAAAGATGGTCGCAGCCATTATTGCTTTCTTCATATTTTAAATTCTCCTTCAATAATTAATCGTTTATTACAAAAAAGTTATTATGTTTCAATTTTGTTACGTTACAACAATACCATATATAAATAAGATATACAATCCCTTTTTTATGGTGAAAAAGGCCTGTCTTGTATTGCTGTTATGCGATGTAACTTTTTTGTTATCGATTCTCAAATAAAATAGAAATAATGATAATGCGAGAAAACTGGAAAAAAACCCTTATTAATAGTAGAATGAAGGGGAGAATGCGAAGAAGACTGGTTTTTATAGTTGTAATCAGATTAGAATTATACTAAACTAGGATTATGCAAATTTTACACTAGGGAGGACTTTTTTTATGGCAACTTTAAAGATTCAAGATTTACACGTTGAAATAGAAGGGAAAGAAATTTTGAAGGGCGTTAACCTTGAAATTTCAACTGGCGAAATCCATGCTATCATGGGACCAAACGGAACAGGTAAATCTACGTTGTCCTCAGCTATTATGGGGCATCCAAAATATGAAGTAACACAAGGAACAATCACGCTTGACGGAGAAGATGTACTCGAAATGGAAGTAGACGAACGCGCTCGTGCTGGTCTTTTCTTAGCGATGCAATATCCAAGTGAAATTAGCGGTGTTACAAACGCTGAATTCATTCGTGCAGCAATCAACAGCCGTCGCGAAGAAGGCGACGAAATTCCAGTTATGCAATTTATTCGTAAATTAGATGCAAAAATGGAAATTTTAGATATGGCTGAAGAAATGGCAGAACGTTATTTAAATGAAGGATTTTCAGGCGGAGAGAAAAAACGTAATGAAATCTTGCAATTATTAATGATTGAGCCAAAATTAGCGATTTTAGATGAAATTGACTCTGGTCTTGATATCGATGCGCTTAAAGTTGTTTCTAAAGGTGTAAATGAAATGCGCGGGGAAGGCTTTGGCTGCTTAATCATTACCCATTACCA
>CM001047.1:2360209-2360763 GCA_000183865.1 Listeria marthii FSL S4-120 | reverse complement strand
ATGATGCAAGGTAAAGTAGTTAAAGAAGGCGGACCTGAGCTTGCGAAACGTTTAGAAGCAGAAGGTTACGACTGGATCAAGCAAGAGCTTGGCATTGAACTTGAGGAAGAAGAAGCAGTAGACCAACAATAAGGAAGTGAGGTTAAAATCATGGCACAAAATATGACAATTAAAGATGATTTTATCCACGCTTTTTCAAGTAATGCGAACGAACCGGATTGGTTTTTAGAAATCCGTCGCAATGCTTTTAAAGTTTACGGGGAACTGGACTTGCCTTTTGTGGATAAAACAAAAATTACTCGCTGGAATTTCACGAAGTTTGAGACATTTATACCTTTTAAAGAAGGCGTAACGAATGAAACTTTGCCTGAAAAAGTAGCGAATTTAGTTGATTTAGATAATAAAGAAGCCAATTTTTACGTTCAAATGGATGAAAGACCTGCGAGACTTCAGTTGCAACAAGAACTAGTTGACCAAGGCGTTATTTTTACAGATATTATTTCGGCTGTGAAAAACCATCCTGAACTTGTGAAAAAATACTTCATGAAAGACGC
>CM001047.1:2359535-2360109 GCA_000183865.1 Listeria marthii FSL S4-120 | reverse complement strand
TGTTGTGAAAAAATACTTCATGAAAGACGCAGTGCAAGTGAACGAACACAAACTGACTGCTTTTCATGCGGCTTTAGTGAACGGCGGGATTTTCCTTTACGTTCCTAAAAATGTTGAAGTGAAAGCACCAATTCAAGCTGTTTTCGTTCAAGACAAAGCAGAATCTCCACTAGTTAATCACGTGTTGCTTGTGGCGGATGACAATAGTGCAGTCACTTATGTGGAAAACTATGTCACTGTTAATAACGAGCCTAAAGGGATTGTTAGCATTGTCGAAGAAGTCATTGCTGAGAAAAATGCGCGGATTACTTTTGGTGGTGTGGATAATCTTGCAAGTGAAGTTACTGCTTATGTGAATCGTCGTGGACACATTGGAACAGATAGCCAAATTGAATGGGCGCTTGGTCTAATGAACGATGGCGATACAATTAATGAGAACGTAACAAACCTAATGGGAGATGGCTCTTCTGCCGATGTGAAAACGGTGACTGTTGGTCGCGGTAAGCAAACGCAAAACGTGACAACGCGCGTGACGCATTACGGGAAAGCTTCTAACGGTACGATTTTATCTCAT
>CM001047.1:2359277-2359435 GCA_000183865.1 Listeria marthii FSL S4-120 | reverse complement strand
TAACGGTACGATTTTATCTCATGGGGTTATGAAAGAAAGAGCGACAACTATTTTTAACGGAATTGGCCACATTAAACACGGCGCTTCTAAGTCTGATGCACAACAAGAATCACGTGTATTAATGCTTAGTCCTGAAGCGCGCGGTGATGCGAACCCAA
>CM001047.1:2358938-2359271 GCA_000183865.1 Listeria marthii FSL S4-120 | reverse complement strand
TAATTGATGAAAATGACGTAGTAGCAGGACATGCGGCTTCTGTTGGACGCGTTGATCCGTTACAATTATTCTATTTGATGAGTCGCGGGATTTCTCAAAAAGAAGCAGAAAGACTAGTTATTCATGGCTTCTTAGATCCTGTTGTTCGTCAGTTACCAATCGAAAGCGTAAAAACGATGCTTCGTGAAGTAATCGAAGGGAAAGTGCGTTAAATGATTGATATCCAAAAAATTCGGGCGGATTTTCCTATTTTAGATCAAGAAATAAATGAAAAACCGCTAGCTTATTTAGATAATGCTGCCACTTCGCAAAAGCCAAAACAAGTTATCGAAG
>CM001047.1:2358657-2358838 GCA_000183865.1 Listeria marthii FSL S4-120 | reverse complement strand
CTTCGCAAAAGCCAAAACAAGTTATCGAAGCTTTAACACATTACTATCAGTTTGATAATGCTAATGTTCACCGCGGGGTGCATACACTTGCGGCTAGAGCGACAGATGCTTATGAATCAGCTCGTTCTAAAGTAGCCAAGTTTATTCATGCGCGTGAAGTAGCGGAAATTATTTTCACAAG
>CM001047.1:2358027-2358557 GCA_000183865.1 Listeria marthii FSL S4-120 | reverse complement strand
GTAGCGGAAATTATTTTCACAAGAGGTACTACTTCGGCGATTAATTTAGTTGCAGATAGTTACGGTGAAGCAAATATTGAAGCTGGCGATGAGATTGTTATTTCTTATTTAGAGCATCATTCTAATTTGATTCCGTGGCAGCAACTAGCTAAACGCAAAGGCGCGGTTTTGAAATATATCGAGCTAGAAGAAGATGGAACGATTTCTGTTGATCAAGCGAAAAAAGCGATTGGCGAGAAAACGAAAATCGTTGCACTAGCACATGTTTCTAATGTTCTAGGGACAATCACGCCGATTAAGGAAATCGCAGCACTGGCTCATAAATTTGGAGCAGTGATTCTCGTTGACGGCGCGCAAGCTGTGCCGCACATGGAAGTAAATGTGGTAGATTTAGATGCTGACTTTTATACTTTTTCAGGGCATAAAATGATGGCTCCTACTGGCATTGGCGCTTTGTATGGCAAACGTGAATTGCTTGATGCGATGGAACCTACCGAATTTGGCGGAGAAATGATTGATTTTGTTGAATT
>CM001047.1:2357611-2357927 GCA_000183865.1 Listeria marthii FSL S4-120 | reverse complement strand
GAAATGATTGATTTTGTTGAATTATACGATTCGACTTGGAAAGAACTACCTTGGAAATTTGAAGCCGGAACACCGATTATTGGCGGAGCAATTGCGCTAGGTGCGGCTATTGATTACTTGGCAGAAGTCGGACTCGAAAACATTCACGCACATGAACAAGCATTAGCCAGCTACGCGATAGAAGAAATGAGCAAAATCGAAGGCATTACCATTTACGGACCAAAAGATGCGAGTAAACGTTGTGGTTTAGTGACTTTTAATTTAGAAGGCGCGCACCCACACGATATTGCGACTATTTTGGACGAAGATGGGGTTG
>CM001047.1:2356203-2357511 GCA_000183865.1 Listeria marthii FSL S4-120 | reverse complement strand
TTGCGACTATTTTGGACGAAGATGGGGTTGCGATTCGAGCTGGTCATCACTGTGCACAACCGTTGATGAAATGGCTTGATGTTTCTTCCACAGCTCGCGCAAGCTTTTATATTTATAATACAAAAGAAGAAATTGATGCGCTTATAGATGGCCTCAAGTTAACAAAGGAGTATTTTGGATTATGACAAGCCGGAAATTAGATCAGCTTTATAGACAAGTCATTATGGATCACTATAAAAATCCGCGCAATAATGGAGAGCTCCCAGATAGCGATGTAACAATCGACCTCAACAACCCGACATGTGGTGATCAAATTCATCTTCATTTAAAAATGGATGGTGACAAAATCGTTGCGGCAAAATTCACTGGTAGCGGCTGTTCGATTTCGATGGCCTCTGCTTCGATGATGACGCAAAGCATTATCGGGAAAACCGAGAAAGAAGCACTAAAAATGTCCCGCGAATTTTCAGAAATGGTGCAAGGTCATGACCATGAAACCATTGATGAATACGGCGACGTCGAGGCGCTTGCTGGAGTTGCAAAATTCCCAGCAAGAATCAAATGTGCGACCCTTTCATGGAAAGCAATGGAGAGAGCGATTTTTGAAAAAGAAGGAACAAAATAAGTAGCGAAAAGGAGGATACGACATGACTGAAATTCCAGAAATTGGCGAATACCAATATGGATTCCATGACAAAGATACCTCTGTGTTCCGTACAGAACGCGGATTAACAGAAAAAGTAGTAAGAGAAATTTCAAATATTAAAGAAGAACCTGAATGGATGCTCGAATTCCGTTTGAAGTCTTTAGAACAATTTTATAAAATGCCAATGCCGACTTGGGGTGGCGACCTGTCAGAACTGAAGTTTGAAGACATCACTTACTACGTGAAACCGTCCGAACAAACCGTACGTTCTTGGGATGAAGTTCCAGAAGAAATTAAGCGTACTTTTGACAAACTGGGTATCCCTGAAGCTGAACAAAAATATTTAGCTGGGGCATCTGCGCAGTATGAATCCGAAGTAGTTTATCACAATATGAAGCAAGACCTAGAAGATTTAGGAATTGTCTTCAAAGATACCGATTCAGCTTTAAAAGAAAACGAAGATATTTTCAAAGAATACTTCGCAAAAGTAATTCCACCAAGCGACAACAAATTCGCAGCGCTAAACTCAGCTGTTTGGTCTGGTGGCTCATTCATCTATGTACCACCAGGCATCAAAGTCGATACGCCGCTTCAAGCCTATTTCCGCATTAACTCGGAAAACATGGGTCAATTTGAACGGACATTAATTATCGTCGACGAAA
>CM001047.1:2348952-2356103 GCA_000183865.1 Listeria marthii FSL S4-120 | reverse complement strand
ATCGTCGACGAAAATGCCAGCGTAAACTACGTGGAAGGCTGTACGGCTCCCGTTTATACAACGAATTCCCTTCACTCAGCTGTCGTGGAAATCATTGTAAAACCAGGCGCTTACTGCCGTTACACAACCATCCAAAACTGGGCAAATAACGTTTATAACCTAGTAACGAAACGTACTTTCTGTGAAGAAAATGCGACTATGGAATGGATTGACGGTAACATTGGTTCGAAATTAACGATGAAATACCCAGCTGTACATTTGCGCGGCGAGGGAGCACGCGGAACAACGCTTTCTATCGCGATTGCTGGTAAAGGTCAACGTCAAGATGCTGGAGCAAAAATGATGCACTATGCGCCGAATACGTCCTCTACGATTGTATCGAAGTCGATTTCGAAACAAGGCGGAAACGTAACATACCGCGGAATTGTTCATTTTGGCCGTAATGCAGACGGTGCACGTTCGAATATCGAATGTGATACGCTAATTATGGATAACCTTTCCACATCTGACACAATCCCGTACAACGAAATTCTAAACAGCAATATCTCATTAGAACACGAAGCTAAGGTTTCCAAAGTATCCGAGGAACAACTTTTCTATCTAATGAGCCGTGGTTTAAGCGAAGAAGAAGCGACAGAAATGATCGTTATGGGCTTCATTGAACCATTTACGAAAGAATTACCAATGGAATATGCCGTTGAGATGAACCGTTTGATTAAGTTTGAAATGGAAGGCTCGATTGGTTAAATAAAGCAGAAGACGAACTTTTTTAGTTCGTCTTTTTTTGATGAAATCCAAAAATGGCAGGGAACAAATCTGGCTTGTATTTTTATGAACGAAATGATATATTTTACTTAACAACTTAGTAAAGGACTGATAATCATGGCAGAATTTAAATATTTAGAGGGAATGTATCAAGATCCATTCTTTCCACCGTTTCTAGTAGATAAAATTAAGCAACTTATTTTAGATACGGTTCAATTTTTAGGAGAAGGTAATCATGATACAGAAGCAATTCAAGCTAAATTTGATGAAATGACTTTAGCGATTAATGCGTTGCAAGATGAGTTTTATGAAAACGAGAGTGAATTAGAAACAGGAGCAAGAGACTCCATTGCTGAAACAATCATCCCGATTTTAGCTCATTATAAGGTAGATATCGATATTGAAGAACTACTTAGAGAGCGCGAGTGGTAATTATGATAGAAACTTCAACTGCTAGACGGTTGAAGTTTTTTTGTTATATCCAAGCCAAAACGAGGACCAAATTAAAGGCTTCTCCCACCTTTTTGCGTTATAATAAACATAAATCATAACGATAGAGAGGGTGGCGGTTGATGGTTACAATCGGGTTAACTGGGTGGAGTGATCATGATTCTTTGTTGCAAACGAAAAAATTAACTTTGGCTGATTATGCGGCACATTTTCCTGTGGTGGAGGTTGATACGAGTTTTTATGCAATTCCTTCTCCGCGAACAACAGCGAACTGGGCGGCGCAAACTCCGGATGATTTTCGGTTTGTGATTAAGGCTTTTTCGGCGATGACGAAACACAAGGAATGGTCGCAGTATTTTGATAGTGAAAATGCGATGTATACGGCTTATATGGATATGATTGCGCCGATAAGTGAAACGGGGAAACTACAGGCGATTTTATTTCAATTTCCGCCGTATTTTAATTGTACGAAAGAAAATGTGACTTATTTAAGATATATTTCGTCGAAAATGGGCGATTTGCCACTTGCGGTTGAGTTTCGTCATAATTCTTGGTATAACGAGCAAAATACCGAAAAGACGCTGGATTTGTTGCGCGAATTAGGCTTTATTCATACAGTTGTCGATGAGCCGCAAGTCGGGGCGGGTAGCGTGCCGATTGTGCTTCGCGAGACGAATAGCGATATGACATTAGTAAGGCTTCACGGTCGAAATCAGTATGGCTGGATGAAAGCTAACAGTCCTGAGTGGCGCGAGGTTCGCACGCTTTACCGTTACAATGAAGAGGAAATTAACGAATGGGCTAAATACGTGGAACATTTGCAAAAGTTGTCCAAAGAAGTTGTCGTGATTTTTAATAATAACAGCGGCGGGGATGCGGCTGATAATGCGAAACATTTACAAAAGGCACTCCAAGTCGAGTTTCAAGGCTTGGCTCCGATGCAAATGGATTTATTTGCGGAATAAAAAAAGATGGCGCCAGCGAAGCGCCATCTTTTTTATGCTTTTATCCCAATGAAAAAGCTGATAACTAAAATAATCAATACAATCCCAGTTATCCCAACGTACAAGTAATCTTTTTCTTTCAAAAAAGTAAATAACGATACAACGACACGTAGGACGGGCGTTAAAATTAAGCAAAAGAGGCCAAACATCATAATCGCATACGGTTTAAGCGTTCCTAGCCCGCTGAAAATCGCCGTAAGTGAAGTCGGGTAAGTTTCCCCCGGATAGCCACTTTCGCCGGTGATAAATAGCATAACGAGTCCGAAAACGATAATGATTGCACTGAGGACAACACCGATTCGTAACAGTGCGCTGACAATTAGCTCGACGCGGTACATTTCTTCTTTTTTCTCTGCCATTTAAATCCACCCCAATCCTTCTAAAATCATTTGGAAGGCAACATATAAAATGACGGGAATAAAAATAATCCGAATAACTTTGCTTTTTAAACGTTGCATGATGCGTGTTCCAAGTGTTGCGCCAACAAGAACGCCAATCGCAACTGGAGCAGCAATAGCAGGTTGAATGTCACCTTGGAAAAGATAAACAGTCGCACTGGCCGCCGCGGTTACACCCATCATTAAATTACTCGTCGCACTACTTACTTTAAGCGGCATTTTCATAAAAACGTCAAGAGCCATGACTTTAAAAGCACCACTACCGATTCCAAGTAAGCCACTTGCGATTCCGGCGCCATACATCACACCAAAACCAGCCGGGACGTTTGCAACTTGATAGTCAACATTTTGCCGTAAAGATTTATCGTAATAAGAATCATGTAAGTTTAGTTTTGTAGCGAGCGGGTCTGGTTTCACATTGGTAGGAAATTCTGTACCGACCTTTTTAATCATGTTGAAAGCAGAATAAAGAAGTAAAAGTCCGAAGATGATGTAGAGTGCCGTGGCCGAGAGCAATCCGCTGACGAAAGCCCCGGTGATTGCACCGATTGTTGTGGCGATTTCGAGAAACATACCAACGCGTAGGTTCGTAATGCCGTCTTTGATATAAGCAATTGCGGAGCCACTACTTGTTGCGATAACCGAAATAATACTCGCACCAATCGCATACTGAATATCAATCCCGAAAATAAGTGTCAAGGCAGGTGTCACGATAATTCCACCACCAAGACCGAGCAAAGAGCCTACAACCCCTGCAAAAACAGAGATTAGAAGAATTTCGACTGTTTGCGTAATATCCAAAAAAATCACATCCCTTTTAAAACAATATATCCTATCATAACATAAAATGAAAAGGGAACAATTCATCCAGTCCTAGTGCGTGTAAAAAAAGTTATTTTAAGCTACAATAGTTATAAGTGAGGAGTGGATGGATTAATGAAACATTTAACTTTATGGCATACGAATGATGTTCATAGTCACTTGGAACATTGGCCACGTATTTTTAATTTCTTAAAAGAGAAAAGGACGACTGCAGAGAAAGAAAATAAGTCGGCGCTCTTTTTTGATATTGGTGATTTTATGGACCGGGTTCATCCGCTTACTGAAGGAACGAACGGGCTTGCGAATACGGACTTACTCAACCAGTTGCCGTATGATGCGGTGACTTTTGGTAATAATGAAGGAACGACTTTGGCACATGAAGATTTGGAAAATTTATATAAGCATGCGGCGTTTCCAGTGGTTTGCTGTAATTTTTATGCGGATAAAGAACGAACAAAGCAGCCAGACTGGGTGAAGTCGATTGTTTATAAAGAAATAGATCAAATTAAAATTGCTATTATTGGTGCGACGGCGCCATTTCGGGAATACTATGAAGCGATGGGCTGGGGTGTTGAAGAACCAATCAGCTCGATAAAAAAACAAATGGCTGGTTTGGAAGCAGATACGAACTTGGTCATTTTGCTCAGCCATCTTGGTCTGCCGACGGATGAACGGATTGCTCTTGAAATTCCTGAAATTGATGTAATTTTGGGCGGACATACGCATCATTTACTCGAAACTGGGAAAGTGGAGGGGAACGCGTTACTGGCTGCGGCGGGAAGATGGGGCGAACATATCGGGCAAATTGATATTGAGCTAGATGACAATAATCAGCTAATCTCAAAAACGGCAACCACATTTAAAACAGAAGATTTGCCTGCTGCTCCGAATGAAGCTAGTGAAATTCAAGGTTTCTTTGATAAAGGGCGCGCCGAACTCTCTGAAAAAGTAGTTGCGATTCCCGGGAAGTTAGCGCATAATTGGTTTGATGACTCCGAAATTGCGCACATTTTGAACGAGGCTGTTTGTGAATGGACTGGTTCGGAAACGTTTGTGATGAACGCGGGCATTTTTATGACGGATTTTGAAGCGGGAATTGTAACGGATTTTGATATTCACCAAATGTTACCTCATCCGCTCAACGCGATTGCTTTAACGATGACTGGCGAGGAGCTCGAGATACTTATTGACGGCATTTACCGAAAAAAAGCGGAACTGCAAGATATTCCACTTAGAGGATTCGGCTTCCGCGGCGAGTATTTTGGTACCGTTTTGATGGACCGAGCTGGTTTTGACGCGGAAAATCAAGTGGCACTTTTTGATAATAAACCGATTGATAAAACACGGGAATACCGAATTGCGACGCATGATACGTTTGTATTCGCGCCATTTTTTCCGATAGTGAAGCAAATTAAACGAAAAGAAGTATATACACCGGAATTACTCCGAGATATTTTAAAATGGAAACTTAAAAAAATGTACGGACAGGAGGAAGACAAGTGACGATTACGATTCAAGATTTAAACTACGAGATTATCACCAATTATCGCGATGCTTTTGACGAGGAAAAGTTAAACGAACGGTTTAGCGATATTCTTGGACGATATGATTATATAGTGGGCGACTGGGGTTACGATCAACTTCGGCTGAAAGGTTTTTTCGAAGACGACAACCGCAAAGCCGCATACGACAACAAGATTAGCACGTTAAAAGAATATATTTATGAATACTGCAATTTTGGTTGTGCTTATTTTGTTATTAAAAAAGTAAAATAGTAAATGAGGTAGTTTGGAATTGAAGAATTATAAAGCGTATTTAATTGATTTAGATGGCACGATGTATCGCGGGGCAGAAGTTATTCCTGAGGCGATCATTTTTATCGAAAACTTAAAACGTGCGGGACTTCCGTATTTATTTGTAACAAACAATTCAACAAAAACACCTGGGCAAGTAGCAGAACATTTAACTGGCATGGGGATTCAAGCTGTAAGTGACGATGTTTTCACGACTTCCCAAGCAACCGTACAATTTATGTTAGAACAAAAACGCGAAAAATCGGTTTACGTTATCGGTGAACGTGGAATAAAACAAGAACTAACGGATAATGGATTTGAAATAACTTCTAGTAATCCGGCGTTTGTTGTTGTGGGACTTGACCGAGAAGTTGATTATGAGAAGTTTTCGAAGGCAGCACTTGCGGTTCGTGGTGGCGCAATGTTTATTTCGACAAATGGTGATGCAGCCATTCCAACTGAACGCGGTTTGCTTCCGGGAAATGGTTCGATTACATCGGTTGTTTCCGTGGCCACAGAAACCGCACCAATTTTTATTGGGAAGCCTGAATCGATCATTATGGAGCAGGCACTAGCGAAACTCGGCGTTCATAAAGACGAAGCAATCATGGTTGGCGACAACTACGAAACGGATATTATGGCGGGAATCAACTACGGCATGGACACATTAATCGTCCACACCGGCTTTACCTCCAAAGAAGCACTACTTACAAAAGAAATCCAGCCTACATATGCTGTAACAAAGCTAACAGATTGGAAATTTAACTAGAAGAGCGGAATTTTTCTGCTCTTTTTTTAATAAGTGGGAGGTTAGGAAATGGTCTCAATTCAAAAAGTAACCAAAGACAATTTTCACGAAACGGCGAAATTACAAGTGCATCCGCATCAAAAAACATTTGTCGCAGAAAACTGGTATTCCATTATTGAAGCAAGTTTTGAAGAAACGTATCATTCGCTTGTTATTTATGCGGACAATACGCCCGTAGGTTATGCGATGTACGGAAAAGATACGGAAGACGGCGAGTTTTGGCTGGTGCGTTTTATGACTGGAAAAGAGCATCAAGGTAAGGGCTACGGCGGGGATGCGTTAGAGCAAATTATCGAGATGGTGAAAAATTTACCAGAAAAGCCAGCGCGACTGCGTTTATCGTATGAGCCAGATAACCATGTTGCGGAGAAATTTTATGCGAAATATGGTTTTGAGAAAACAGGTGAAATTATCGACGGGGAGGCAGTTGCCGACTTGTGGTTCAAACGCTAAAAACGGGTATAGAATGAGGACAAGGAGGATGCAGAATGGACGTTTTTAATGATTTTTTTGTGATATTCTTAATTGCAGCGACGGCGTTTTTTGTGGCAAGTGAATTTGCTATTGTCGCAATTCGAAAACCTACTGTCCTCCAGCTAGTAGCCTCAGAGGACCCGCGAGCGAAATATGTAAAAAAAGTTACTTCTAATATGAATGATTATTTGGCTGCCTGTCAGTTAGGGAATACACTCGCCGCGCTTGCTATGGGGTGGGTTGGTGAGGCAACGATGCGTGGTTGGTTGGAGCCATTATTTTTAATGTTGCCAGTGCCAGAATCAGTTGAAAAGCCGATTTCGATTTTTGTTTCATTCATTTTAATTACTTTTTTAAATGTTGTTCTTGGGGAACTTGCGCCAAAAACTTTTACAATTCAAAGCACGGAAAAAGTAGCGCTGTTTATCGCACGTCCGCTTGTTTATTGGTACCGTCTGACTTTTCCGCTTAATTGGCTGTTAAATAACTCGGCGAATTTAATTACGCGGATGTTTGGGGTAAAGCAAACTATTGATGCGGATCAAATGACACCGACCGAACTTAAAATCATTTTTGAAGATAGCTATAGACAAGGGCTTTTAAATCCACAAGAATTTCGCTATATGAAAAATATTTT
>CM001047.1:2348151-2348852 GCA_000183865.1 Listeria marthii FSL S4-120 | reverse complement strand
AAGCGATGAAAAATATTTTTAAACTTGGCGATGTGCCGGCGAAAGAAGTGATGATACCGCGAATGTCGGTGATTGCGATTGACCAAACGGCGACAGTGCGAGATTTGTTGAAATTAACGTCTGAGCATACATATCATATTTTTCCAGTAACAAAAGACGAAGATAAGGATCATATTATCGGGATGCTCCGAGTCAGCGCGGTGATGGCGGGACTTGGTAAAGATGAAGCGATTGTCACGCAGTCGATTAAACCTTTTATTACGCCAGTTTTAGAGGTGTTTGAAGGGACGGTTTTAGAAGAATTACTTGTGAAAATGCAGCAAGAAAGTGAGCCGTTTGTTGTTTTGACGGATGAATATGGCGGGACTTCTGGGATTGTGACGCTGGAAGATGTGATGGAAGTGATTGTTGGTGATATGGAAGAAGCAAAAGGGCCAAAAGGGATTCGCAAAGTCGCTTTAAATCATTTTATTATTGAAGGGTCTGAGCCGCTCCTTGAAGTGGAGGAAGCGCTTGGGGTTCCGATTGAAGGGCCGGGTGTTCATACGTTATCGGGGTGGATGTTGCTCGGACGGTTTGATCTAGAGGCGGGCGACGAGATTGAGCATGAAGGATATCGCTTTATTGTACGCTCGATGAATAAAAACTCGATTCGCCAAGTGGAAGTGAAATTAAGCAAACAAAAACCAGTAAAATCGGAG
>CM001047.1:2346748-2348144 GCA_000183865.1 Listeria marthii FSL S4-120 | reverse complement strand
CTCTAGTTTTACTGGTTTTTGTTTAATTTACGATGTCGTCGTGATAACTATGAGCGAGACGACTTGCGGCAGCCGCAGCGATGGCGCCGACAATGTCATCAAGGAATGTGTGAACGGCGATACCATCGTGTTCATTTAGTTTTGCGAGAATTCCAGGTTTTACTTTATCGATATAGCCGTAGTTGGTAAATCCAATCGAGCCATATACGTTGACGATGGAAAGTGCGAGAATCTCATCGACTCCGTACAGCCCTTCATCGGCGCTAATGATATTTTGAAGTGGTTGGACGAGTTCGCCTTTTTCGGCCATGACATCAAGCTGTATACCGGTTAAAACAGCATTTTGAACTTCTCGTTTGCGAAGAACATGCTCGACGTTTTGACGACAGATTTCTAATTCTAACCCGGGATGGTATTTTTGTTGTAAAAATAATACAAGTTCGGCGATATCGTCAATTTCTACGCCACGTTCGATGAGCCAACTGCGCGCTTTTGATTCCAAGGCACTTTGTTTTTCTACCATTTTTCTTACCTCCTTAAAACTGTATGTATATTGTATGATAGACGTTTACAGGATTTCTAAACCTTTTTATACAAAAATAGCGACCGATAGTTTGGCCGCTAAAATATTTGTTTTAAAAAACCTGAACAACTTCTTTAAAGCCGATGATTTTTTCTGCTAAAGTTAATTCAATTCCCATTTTTAAAGTCATATCAGAACTGGGGCAAGTTTCGCATGCACCAAGTAGTTTAATTTTTACGATACCATCTTGCGTGACTTCTACAAGTTCATAGTCCCCGCCATCACGAACTAAAAATGGACGGAACTTTTTTAAAGCTTTATCAACTTCGGCGTAACTAATTTCTTCCATGGGGTATAGTTCTCCTTTCGTGAGGCATTGTTATATTTTCTATTATAACAGGATATGGGGAAATTTAAAGAAATTAAATTGGATTTTTCTGAGGTCGAAAGTAGTGCAATATGAAGTAATTACCAAACAAAAACCCTCTTATTCAATTAATAAGAGAGTTTTCGCTGTTTATTTTAACTGTTTTTCTTAGAGATAGAGTAAATTCCTAAGAGAACGAAACATGTACCAACTAATCCGAACAATATACTATCTTGTTGATTATCGCCGGTTTTCGGTAATTTTGTTTGTTTTTTGATTGTAGTTACTTTACTTGCTTTTGGTTTGTTTTCGCTAATTTTAATAGGTGTTTTATCCTCTTTTTTAGGATCGTTTTCTTGTTTAACATATACAAAGGTGACTGTTTGAGCATCCGTTGTAAATACACCATTAGCGTTGGCTGGTGTGGCTGTTAGCTTCCAACCACTCAAGTTTTTAGCTGTTGCCGCGTAAGATGTATCTAGTTTACCGTTCAATGTATCTGGAGT
>CM001047.1:2346542-2346648 GCA_000183865.1 Listeria marthii FSL S4-120 | reverse complement strand
AACGTAAGTGACTGTTTGATTAGCGTTTGTAAATACGCCAGTAGCGTTGGCAGGAGACGTTTTGATCGTCCAACCAGTGATGCTTTTGGCTGTAGATTGGTAAGGA
>CM001047.1:2342592-2346442 GCA_000183865.1 Listeria marthii FSL S4-120 | reverse complement strand
TTTTTCGTAAACGTAAGTGACTGCTGTATCACTATCGCCAAATTGTCCTGAAGGTTGGCCTTCAATTTCTTTTAATTTGTAGTTAGTAATTGTTTTTTCTGTTGTTTGATAATTTTCTCCGGATTTACCAGAAATTGTTTCGCTTGTAGCTAATTCATTGCCATTTTCATCTTTGTAAAATACGTTTACAGATGAATTGGTTTTTTCGGATACCGTAATTGGTTGTGATACTTTAAGAGAGTAACTAAGCGGTACTCCTTTAGCGGAAGTAGCTGTGAATGTCGCATTGTAAGTCACAGTCTTCGTTCCAATTGGTAAGTTAGAGAAAGAGACGGTTTTATTATCAGCCGATACTGTTCCACCGTCAGAAATACTAGAAACAGGCATTTTTTTGCCATCAATATCTAAAGTAGGGTTATTTGAAATAGCTGTTGCTCCTTCTTTAATATTAATAGTTGGAAGTGTGATAGTTTGGCTATTAACTTGTAAACCTTTATAATCTCCAACGACATCCATGCCTTCAAAAAAATCTTTTAACTTACTTAAATCAGTAATGTTATTATTATCAGCGTAAGCAATAGATAATCCTCTTAGTGTATTTAACGAATCAATTGAAGTAAGGTTGTTATTGTTTAAATAAAGGACTTTAAGTTTTTTCATCGTAGCAATTGGAGCTACATTAGTGAACTTGTTGTAACTTAGATTTAAGTTTGTAATGTGATCATTTGCAGTTAATGCTGCTAAATCGCTAATATTATTCCAAGTTACATCTAATTTCTCAAGTGATTTGAGGTTTGCAAATTTTGTGAATTCTTCATTATTGATTTGGTGATATGCTGGATCTAACCAAGCATACGAGTTATAAGAAAATGATTTTAAGTTTTCTTTTTCAAGTAAGGGAGTGAAATCAGTGATATAATCCCCGCCTAGTTCTACTTCCTCGAGTGCTGGCATTTCGCCAAGAGCTTTAATGTCATTCAATCCAGTAGTAACACCAACGATTTTTTTCAGATTAGGTAAGTTTTTAATCTGATTTAAATTGGTGATTTCTGTTTGGTTTGAAAAATATAAATTGGTCATGTTGACTGCTTTTTCGAGTCCAGTTAAATCTCTAATTAATCCAGTGACAGGATACCCAGGTGAACTATACATATAGGAAATATCCGCTATAGTAATCGTCTCAAGGTTTGCTTCAGTCAATTCTGTTAAGAACGGATTTCCTACGATATTTTTAAGACCTTCTTTTAAATATGAATCCGGGATATTTACTACATCAGTTGATGCTGCTCGTACATTACTAAAAGGTAAAAATACGGTTGTGATTAAAAATAAAACTAACATTATTTTTATTGCTTTTTGCATATGTCTAATTTCCTCCTTTTTTTTGAATGTATTCGTAATTAGTTATTCGTTAAAACGGACTATTTCAGCAACAAAAATTAGTTGGGAAATGTAGTTTGAAACGAATACATCTCTAAACAACGTTATAATATCATGTGGATTCTCGAGAAATCATGGGTTTTTTAAAAGAAATTTATTGGAAATAGAGTGAAGTTCAAAAATTAGACATATTTGTTTTTGAGGGTTTTTTAGGGTGGGAATGTAGGTGGGAGAGAGGGTTTGGTTTTGATTAGCGGTGTGGAGAGGGGGTTTTTGAATATATAGAGCATATAAATTAGTTGTTAGGTTTTAAAATTTTTTGAAAATATTGAAAGATGAGTTTTTTGTATGTATATTTGGGATGTAATTCGCTTTGCTTTGAACGGGCGAATGGGGATGTGGGTTTTCGGTAGGTGGTGGATGGATTTTGATGGAGGATGATAGTTTGTGTGGAGGGCGCAGTTTACTGGAAGGATTACATGATCGCTGCGCTCGCATGCATATTTGGCTCGTAATTCGCTTTGCTTCAAACGATCCAAACAAAAACACGTTCCTAAGGCTCAGAAAGGAACGTGCTCTTTCAACTGGTAAGGTTGAAAGACAATCGGGTTGCGCGCCCGATTGTTAAAGGGAGTGTTACTTATATGTTGACCGTGAAATCACGGGTACAACCGATAGATGATTTATCATGTTAACACATTACTGCTTTAAAGATTTGCAATGTATTGGAAATATTATAATATATCTTGAAATTTGTGTCAATTCATATCTTTATAAAAATTCATAAAGTTTAATAGTTATACTAAATGAAACAGCTTAGTCGCTTTTTGGGGGAGGGTTTTGTACAATGATAGTGAGGTGAAGCGTGATGGTAAATGAAGCGAAATTATATGTGTATGGTTCAACGACAATTTGTGCTAGTTGTGTCGGAGCGCCATCCTCGAAGGAAACAGAGGAATGGCTTCGAGCTGCGATTGGTCGGAAGTTTTCTGGGCAGCCGTTTGTTGTGGAGTATGTCGATATTTTTAATCCGCCGAATGAAGTAGCCTTAGCGGATATGGCGAATAAAATTGTCGATGAAGATTATATGTATCCAGTGATTGTGGTTGACGGTGAAATTATCGCTGAAGGCAATCCTCGGTTGAAAGATATTTATCAAGTAATGACCGACCGTGGTTACTTGGCAACAATGTAACAGTCTAGGAGGCAAGGGGAAATGAATCCGATTGTGGAATTTTGCGTGAATAATTTGGCGAGTGGGGCGGATGCTGCGTTTGCGAAATTAGATGCGGATGATAATTTAGACGTGATTGAATATGATTGTCTGACATATTGTGATTTATGCGCGACGAGTTTGTTTGCTTTAGTGGACGGGGAAGTGGTTCGCGGGGAAACGGCGGAGGAATTGGTTGCGAATATATATACATTTTTGGAAGAAAATCCGTTTTAATATAGAAAAAAGCGATGAGCTCAAAATTGGGCTCATCGCTTTTTATTAGTTAAAAAATTGCTTGATTGGTGTGTCGCCACTTTCGATAGTATAGGTTTGGTAGAAACTAGCTTTTTCCGTTAAAACTTCACTGATAAAATTGGCAACGTCAGCTCGCGGGATGTTTGTCTTAGGTTTTCCGGAGACTTCGGCGATTTTGCCAGTGGCTGGGTCATCAGAAAGACCGACTGGGCGGATGATTGTGTAATCAAGGCCGCTTTGTTTCAATGCTTCATCGGCTGCTTGTTTGGCTTTTAAATAATGAACGAGTGATTCGGGGCCATTTTCTGGGTTGTCGGCGCCGTACGAACTAACAATGATAAAACGGCGTACACCCTTTTCTTTGGCGGTTTCAATTGCTTTAATCGCGCCATTTTGGTCAATGTTAATAGTTTCGGAAGCGGGCGTGTGACCTCCAGAGCCAGCTGTGAAAATGACGGCTTCAATTTCATCATAAGCATAATGGAAATCTTTTTTTAAATCGGCGATAATCGGTTTTGCGCCAAGTTTTTCAAGCTCGCTTACTTGTTCAGCTTTTCTAACCATTGCTCGGACGAAGAAGCCTTTTTCCATTGCAAGTTTTTCGACTAAAAGACGGCCGATTTTGCCATTTGCGCCAATTACGAGTACATTCATTGCTAATCTCCTCCTAAAAAATATCTACAAAGAACTTTTCCCGGTGAGTAAAAAATAAAACCACAAGTCGCCTCGTGGTTTCGGTTGTTATTCGAATAAAGATGTGGAGTGCATTGGTTGCACGCGTGTTTTTGGATCAATGAAATTCATCGCATTATTGACGGCAGTTGGAGCTTCACCAAAACCGGTTGCAATTAGTTTTACTTTGCCCTCGTAAGTGCAAATATCACCCGCACAGTAAATACCCGGGATACTCGTTTCCATTTTCGAATTGACGATAATCGAGTTACGCTCTAGCTCTAAGCCCCAATTTTTAATCGGGCCAAGTGAAGAAACAAAACCGTA
>CM001047.1:2339708-2342492 GCA_000183865.1 Listeria marthii FSL S4-120 | reverse complement strand
AAATGGTGTTTTAATCGCAATAGATGATTTTTCTAAATTGTTCACGCTATGCTCATGCGCACGGAAAGCACTACGACGGTGAACGATTGCGACAGAACTTGCCACTTTTTCAAGCATGAGCGCCCAGTCGACCGCAGAATCTCCACCACCACAAACAGCAACGCGGCGACCTGAAAAGCGGCTAAGGTCATTAATGAAGTAATGAATATTCTTACCTTCGTATTGTTCTGCTTCTGGCAGATCCAGACGTCTTGGTTCAAATGCGCCGTTTCCAGCAGTAATAATAATCGCCTTACTATAATGTGTATCTTTCTTCGTGATGATTTCAAATGTGCCGTCGACCTGTTTTTCCACGCTTTGGACAGCTTCTCCTAGCGCAATTGTTGGGTCAAATGGTTTCATTTGCTGAATCAAATTGTTAACAAGTTCCTGTGCGCGAACAGAAGGATAGCCTGGAATATCATAAATATATTTCTCAGGATAAAGCGTAGAAAGCTGTCCACCTAATTGCGGTAAACTTTCTATTATTTTCACACTCGCATTGCGCATTCCGGCATAAAAAGCAGCAAATAGCCCAACCGGTCCACCACCAATGATCGTGATATCATAAATTTTTGTTTTTTCATCCAAAATACATCACCCCCTAGTTCCTAATTCCCCTATGAAATCGCTAAAGTTGCAATAAGCATATTTTAGCATATATTGTTGAAAAAGAATGTTTACGGGATTGCGGGAATGAAAAAATCAGAAAAATGAACTAGACCAATTGCGAACGAAATAACAGATTTTTGCGAAAGCCAAGTCATCTCAGAGCTTTATTGTGAAAAAAATCGTATACCACTCGAACCATGCTCCAAAGAAGCTTAAACCCTTGAGTTCGCTTCCTTGAAAATGAAAGTTAAAAAGTCTATGATATAGTTTGTAAGCAGTGAAATAGGGAATATATTGGTACTTACCAGTTTCGCTTTTTTATTGGTTACGGTAGATTTTTAGCGCAATCTACATAGGTGCAGTAAGAAATTCTTAATGCAATTTTTTTTGTGAAGAAAAATATAAGGGAAAGTAGATGTGATAACAGATGAGTAAACCAAAAATTGTCATTCTCGGAGCAGGATACGGGGGACTAAAAACATTACGCAAGCTACAACAAAGAAACTTGGAAGCCGAAATCGTTCTAGTGAATAAGAATGACTATCACCACGAAACGACTTGGTTACATGAAGCAGCAGCTGGAACAATTGAACCAGAAAAATTAATGTATCCATTAGACAAAGTCGTTAACGATACGAAAACGACATTTATCCAAGATACAGTAGTAAAAATTAATAAAGACGAAAAAACAGTCACACTAGATGCAAATGGCGATATCAGCTATGATTATTTATTAATTGGACTTGGATCAGAAGCAGAAACATTTGGCATCAGTGGTTTGAAAGAATATGCCTTCACTATTACAAGTGTAGAATCCGTCAAAAAAATCCGTGCGCACATTGAAGCGCAATTTGCTAAATGGAAAACAGATCCACGCGATGAATTACTAACAATTATCGTTGGTGGCGCTGGCTTTACTGGAATTGAGTTTCTTGGGGAATTAACTAATCGCATTCCAGAACTAGTGAAACAATATGATGTACCACGCGAAAAAGTTCGCATTTACTGCATGGAAGCTGCTCCAAAAGTATTACCACAATTTGATGCTAAATTAGTTGATTATGGTGTTGGTGTACTGGAAGATCGCGGCGTAGAATTCCATGTTGGTAAACCAGTCAAAGAAGCTACAGCTGACGGCGTAAAATATGCCGAAAGTGAAAATGAAGTTCGCGAAATCAAAGCGGCAACGATTATTTGGGCTGCTGGTGTTCGCGGAAATAGCGTTATCGAAGCGTCTGGTTTTGAAGCTGGCCGTGGTCGTGTGAAAGTAAACAACAATTTAACCGTTCCAGGTAACGAAGAAATTTTAATTGTTGGTGACTGCTCACTTATCATCAACCCAGCAAACGACCGTCCATTCCCGCCAACTGCCCAAATCGCAATGCAACAAGCTGATGTGGCTGCAGTGAACTTAGCTAAATTAGTTCAAGGCGAAACAGACCTACAAGACTTTGTTTATCATGAAAAAGGAACTGTATGCTCTCTAGGCGATAACGACGCAATTGGCGTTGTTTTCGGTAAAAACCTTAAAGGCTACCCAGCTTCCGTTATGAAAAAAGTCATTGATGACCGCGCGCTACTACTTATTGGTGGTTCAGGCGTTCTGGCTAGAAAAGGTAAGTTTAAATTTTATAAATAAGGTTTCTAAAAGCAATATCTGTGAATGCAGATATTGCTTTTTTGTTATGTTATAATGAAGAAAAACTGAAAGAAGGTACGGCATGGAAGAACTTTTTGATATACTTCCTAGTGAATGGGCAGAACGATTTTTAGAAACAGAAAAAGAGCGGATAGAATTGCAATTTAAAGATATGGGGACGCTGTCGTTGCTTCAAAGTAAAGCTGGTGGGCGCGGTTACTTGCCGAGAGAGCAAGGTTATCCAGTGACCGAAGAAGGTAAGCCTCTTTCGCTATTAGCGCAAATTAATTTTTCGGAAATGCCACAAATGGAAAATTATCCGGAATTTGGTTTGCTTGCTTTTTATGTGGATTATCAAGATGATTTGTACGGACTTAATTTTGAAAACCCAACGAGTCAAGAAGGTTTTCGGGTATTTTTCTTTGATGACCTAGGAAGCGAAAGTTTGACTGCAGAAGAACAAGATGCCTTTTTTGAAGATGTGGCAAAAAGTG
>CM001047.1:2335019-2339608 GCA_000183865.1 Listeria marthii FSL S4-120 | reverse complement strand
GCGAGTTTAAAATTACTGGCCTAGTGTCGGACCAAATATTATTACAAGATAGCTTTGATTTCGAAAATGAATTTGGAAGCACTTTTTATGAGTTAGCTGACCAAATTTTTGCGGAAGATGAAGATAAATCTGAAGCGTTATACCAACTTGGAAAAGACTGCAGCCAACTAGGTGGCTATCCATTCTTCACCCAAGAAGACCCGCGGATGTATTCAGAAAATCCACATCATGACACGCTTTTATTCCAATTGGCATCTGAGGATTTTGATGAAAGTAGAATGGCGATTATGTGGGGCGACTGCGGTGTCGGCAACTTCTTCATCAACAAGCAAGATTTAATCAACCGAGACTTTTCCAACATTCTGTATAACTGGGATTGTTCTTGACGAGAAGCAGAAATTCATTACGAATTTCTGCTTTTTTATGCCCGAACAACTTTTCTAATACTTGTCCACCAATTTTTATTGACGATAAACGCAGTCAGCAGAATAAACGGGAAGAATTGTAGCGGGAAAATAAACAATAGGATTGATGCGGTTAGAACAGGTTTGCCAACGATTTTCGTGCAACAAGCAGTCACAAAAACAGTAATTAAAAATCCAGTCGATCCATCAATCCAATATGTTGCTATGTATCCCATCACAGTACTTGTAAAAATTGCTGGGAAAATCGCGCCACCATTCCAGCCAGTTGCTAAACAAATAGCAACTAAAACAGGTTTTAACAGGGCAATGATAAGTAAAAAGGGAACCGAATAATTTTGCACAGTGGTCGTTAATTCAATTAGCTGATGTTCGCCGGAAAATAACATGAATGAAGAAATAATTCCAAACAAACCAATGCTTAGACCGCCGATAATAGCCGCGACCATTTTATTTTTAATCACAGAAGCCGCTTTGGCGATATAAACTTGCAACTGCTGAAAATAAACGCTAAAGAGCCAACCAAGAATAATTGTCGGGATAAAAAGCAAAATAAACCACCAAGACCATCCCATATCAGGTAACCGAATCGCAAAAATACTCGCCGGCATTTTTAAAAAGGATTTCAGCCAAAGGAAGGACCCGAGCGCGCTAAAAGAGATAATAAGTGACAATACTAATTTAGAGTTTTTAGGAATTTTCTTCGTTTGGCTACTTTCATCGATTTCCTCTGCCAATCCACTAAACGGCGCATGGAAAATACTGGAAATAATCGCGCCAACGCTTAAACTAACAAGCTCTTCTTTATGCGCCATAGATAGTTTTAAATGGTCGATAATCCAAGTTGTCGCACCACCAACAATACCAATTAAAGCAGCTTCCGGCCCAACGCTCGCTCCGAAAGTTAAAATAATCCAAGCACTGAGAATTGTAGGAAGCAGAACTTTGCGGTATTCCATCCGTCCAGTTTTTTTCGCTTCAGCAATATTATCATGCATCGATCGCGGATAGTCGCCGAGTTTGAGCTGAACCATTCCTACAAAAAAACTACCAATCAAGCCAATAAGTAGAGGATAATACCATGAAAAATCAAACTGATTAGGAAGGTAATCCCATAAAAATGTCGTGGCAAAGTGAACTACTGCTAAAAATAATGCCGCGATAACGCCCACTAAAATTCCAAGGATAAAAGTATAAACGACAAATACCAGTGTTAACTTTTTCAACCATTCCAACCCCTTTGTAAAAATCCGTTGATATCATGATTTTCCCTTTAACATCAAGGTATAAACAACCATCAAAATGCAAAAAAAGCCGACTACAATGAGCCAGCTTTTCGATCACATAAATATTTCTAAAATAAATCCAATCGCAATCCCAGTCAATGCTCCAAAGAAAACTTCCATTGGTTTATGACCAAGTAATTCTTTTAAATGCTTCGTTTTTTCTTCTTGTTCAGGTGCCGCAAGTCCTTTGGCATGTTCCACGAAGTCTTGAAAATCCGTTACTAATTTGTTTAAAACAACAGCCTGTTCGCCAGCTTGTCTTCTAACGCCAGTCGCATCAAACATCACAATGATACCAAATACAACAGCAATCGCGAAATAAGGCGAATCCAGTCCGTATTCAATTGCGAGGGTAGTCATTAAGGCAGTCACAGCAGCCGAGTGAGAACTAGGCATGCCGCCAGTGGAAAACATTAATCCGACATTGAACTTCCGGTAAACTAAAATATGGATTGGAACCTTTACCACCTGGGCAAAAACTATCGCAATAATAGATGCAATTAATGGTGTATTCGTAAATATCGACATCAAATCTCCCCTGTCAAAAAGTCTACTCTTATTTTACCACAATGAGCTTGTTAAAAACCTTTTCTAGAGTTTTTCCGCTAACTCTTATATAATAAAGTATAAATCAAATTCGGGAAGAAGGGAATTTATGGGATTTCAAGAAACTATTGGTATTGAAATTATTTCAGTAGAAAAAGGAAAAGCAGTCATCCAATTAGAAATAACCGAAAAAGTGCATCAACCATTTGGCTATTTGCACGGTGGAGTTTCCGTTGCTTTAGCAGAACATGCCGCTAGTATTGGCGCTGCAAATTCAATTGAAGCTGATGAAATCGTCTTTGGTTTAGAAATTAACGCCAACCATCTAGCATCGAAACAAGCGGGACTCGTGACCGCAACCGCAGAAGCAGTCCACCTTGGCAAAAGCACGCAAGTATGGGAAATCAATATAACTGATGAAAACGATAGATTAATCTGTATCAGCAGATGTACCATTGCAGTTAAAAAGAAACGAAAATAAAAAGCATGGCAGAGCTCAGTATATGAACTCGCGCCATGCTTCTTTTATTTCTCTGTTTTATCGTCGTCTGATTCTGTTTCACTTTCATCTTGTTCGATAATTTCATGCTCGGAATCATCCGACTGCTCTTCAATCGTTTGTTCCTCGCGTTCACGTTCTTGTTCTTCTTGATCTTCACGCTCATCAATTTTTTCTTCGCGTCGTTCCCATTCCATTCGTTCTTCCAATTCTTCGCGCTCTTGACGCGCTTTTTCAATTTGTTCTTGGCGAATAATAAGACTTTTCTTTTTCTTGATATCGTCTTTTTTCACTGAACGCAATTGGTCACGAATTCGAATCGCAAGCGGAACACCCGTATCATAAGCGGCCCGATTAATAAGGTGAGAAGCCACTGGCGTTGTTAAGAAAATAAACAAGACGGCCAGAAGTACTCGCGCATTAAAACCTTCACCTGAGTGGAAAAAGTAACCAACCGTTGCAAATAGAAGTAAACTAACGCCAAATGTATTACTAATCCCAGCCGCATGCGTTCTTGTGTAAACATCTGGTAGCCTAATAACACCAATTGCCGCAAGAATACTTAGCAAACCGCCGATTAAAATCATCACAGAAATAATAATCTCAATTATCACGTTCACGGTCAATCACCTTTCCTTTCTCAATAAATTTGGCAAAGGAAACCGTTCCAATAAAAGCAAGAAGGGCAATGAGTAAAATAACATCTAAAAAGGCATGCGTATCATAAAACATCGAAAGTAGGGCAACAATTGCCACCAAGTTCATCCCGATAGAATCCAGCGCCACCACTTTGTCAGAAGTTGTCGGTCCTTTTAAAATACGGTAAAGATATAAGAAGGTCGAAATCGAATAGAGAAGTAATCCAATGGATAAAGCAATTTGAATAATCATCCGTGGAACACCTCCATAATCGCACCTTCGTAAGACTTACGGATGGTCGCAATTTCTTCTTCAATATTCGGGACATGAAGCGAATGAACATAAATTGCTTTATAATCATCCGAAATATCAATCGAAAGCGTCCCGGGTGTTAACGTAATGAGTAAAGCGAGCATCGTTACTTCCCAGTCTGTTTCAAGCGTCGTATCATATCTGAAAATCCCCGGTCGAATGTTCATATCTTTCTTTAAAACAATCCGACTTACATGAACCGTAGAAACAATTAAATCATGTAAAAAGCGGAAAACCAGTTTGATAAGGGCAAATAACCGGAAAAGGTAAAATCTCGAACCAAGGAACCGCCGCATAAAGAACAGCAAGAATATCCCAATGATAAAGCCAATGATAAATGTCGCAAAACTAAACGATGACTCAAGAAACATCCACAAACAAGCAAGTATTATATTAAGAATAAGTTGAAAAGCCATCTTTTATCACTCCTTTATCACCGCATGGATATAAACAGAAGGGTCAACAAGAGGGTCAACCGCCTGTTCAATAAACGGATAAATTGCGTTACTAAACACACCATAACCAATCGAAATTGCAAGTAGAATAACTACCGGTACAAGCATTTTTTTATACGGAATTTGTAAATTGAATACGCCTTTTTTCTCGCCCCAAAAGCCTTTTGTAAAGACTTTGATTAAAGACATAAGAACGAATAAACTCGAAAGTAAAATGATAATCCCGCCAACGATTTGGCCAGCAGAGAATGCTCCTTCAACAATGAGCAGTTTTCCGATAAATCCGCTAAGTGGTGGAATTCCTGCAAGGCCAAGTGTGGCAATAAAGAAAATCCAACCAAGTGACGGTTTCACACTCATTAAGCCACTGAATTTTTTCACGCTAGAGTATCCAGTAATCGCCATCACAATCCCAACAATAAGGAAGAGG
>CM001047.1:2330683-2334919 GCA_000183865.1 Listeria marthii FSL S4-120 | reverse complement strand
CCAATAACCCCAAGAATAATCGTCACAATCGCGAGAATCCCAAGCAGCGGAACAACAAAGTCAGTCAGTGAACTAAAGAAGAGCGTGTACGTCCGAATAATCGCGTAAACCCCAACCTTCGTCAAAAGTCCGCCGAACAAAGCAAGCACCGGAATTGGTGGAGCAAAGTAGGAACCTGGAAGCCAGAAGTAAAGCGGGAATAACCCTGCTTTCAGACCGAATACAAACAAGAACAGAACCGCGACAACGCTTATCATTCCTGTATTTGCACCATTTAAGTCCGTGATTTTTTGCGAAATATCCGCCATGTTAAGCGTTCCAATCATCGAATAAAGTAGCGCAATCGCTACAACGAAAAATCCGGAACCAACCACATTAATCAGCAAATATTTAATCGTCGCTTTAAGTTGAACCTGCGTCCCACCAATGACAAGCAACACATAAGACGCCATCAGCATAACTTCAAAGAACACAAACATATTAAAAATATCACCAGTTAAAAACGAACCATTAACCCCAACAATCATAAAGAGAATAGCTGGATAATATAAAAATTTCTCCCGTGGCTTCCCAATCGTATAAAAGGAATAAAGTACCACACAGAATAAAACAATACTCGTCGTTGCCGTAAGCAAGACAGCTAACATATCGCCAACCATCGTAATCCCAAAAGGAGCCGCCCAGTTACCAATATTCAAGGTTGTAATCCCATTTTCGCGAATATAAAATACAAGGAAAAGGCTCGCTACAACCAAGATACCACTAAAAATAAGGGCGAACACCCGTTGAACAATCACTCGTTTTGGCAGTAGCATTAACGTAATTGCTCCAAGGAAAGGAATCAATATCGGCATTAAAATTAAATTATTCATCATCGGCTTCATGTCCTCTCGTCTTGGATACACTCTCGCTATCAAGCTCCTGATACGCTCTATAAGCAAGAACAAGGAAAAAGGCAGTTACACCAAAGCTTATAACAATCGCAGTCAAAATAAGTGCTTGTGGAAGGGGATCATTGTATGTTCCAGACCCCGGCGTACCAAGAATCGGCACACGTCCTTTTTTCAAACCACCCATCGTTAGTACGAGCAAATTGACGCCGTGACTTAGGACAGCTGTTCCAATAATAATCCGTAGCAAACTTTTAGAGAGAATTAAGTAGACAGCAGCGGCAAAAATCAAGCCGATTAAAATAGACATTAATAGTTCCATCAGTCACTCTCCCCAATCGTTTGAATTATCGTAAGTGTTACACCGACAACAACTAAGTAAACCCCGAGGTCAAACAAAGTCGCCGTGTGCAAAGCAGTATCTCCTAAAATGGGCAAATCAACATGACCAAATTTATGTGTTAAGAAAGGATCTCCCGTGAAAATCCCAATCATCCCAGTACCTAGAGCAAAAACAAGACCAACCCCAGTGAGCATAATCGTATTAATATTAAGCATACTAGCCACCGTTTTTGTATCATAAGCAAGTAGTGTTAATGTAATTGCGCCAGCCGTTGTAAGTCCGGCCACAAATCCGCCACCAGGATTATAATGTCCTGCAAAGAATAAGTGGAGCGAGAATAAGAAAATAATGAAAGCTACTACTTTCGTTACATTTCTCAGTAGAACGTCATTCGTTTTCATCATTCTCACCTCGTTTCGTCAGTCGTAATTTAATCATCGCGTATATCCCAATCGCCGCAATCGAAAGTACAGCTGTTTCAAACATCGTATCAAAACCACGGAAGTCAACTAAGATAACATTAACAATATTTCGTCCCGCTGCTTCCACATAGGCATTATCCACATAGTATTTCGAAATCGAATCATAAAAAGTTGTATTATACGCTGAAAGGGAGACAAGCGTGATAATCACACCAACCCCGATACTCAAAAATGTCTTCATTGATAACCATTTCGGCTTTTCCTCAATATTACTGAACTGAGGAAGGTGATAAAACACAAGTAGATAAAGCACAACTGAAATAGTTTCAATAATAAGCTGTGTCAAAGCAAGGTCAGGCGCTCTGGAGATAACGAAGAAAATACTAATCGTGTAACCCATCGCTCCCAGTAAAATAATCGAAGTAATCCGCGACTTGGAAAAGACAATCCCAACCAACGTCACTAAAATTACTGCCGCTAAAACAAAATCAACAACCGTCACTTTTGTCATACTTGAAAAATTGAAATCAAGTGCTTGCGTGAAAATCATGACCGAAGCCATCATTAAAATAAAGGCTGATAACATGTAATTCAAGTAAGTTCTAAGCCAACCAGTCATAATAAACATCGTCATCCGGTAGGAACCTTGTTCTAAATAATACATCCCATTATCATACGTTTTTCCAATTCGCAGTGCTTTTGGAACACGTGTTGTAATCCAAGGTTTCCAGTATTTATGTGTAAGGAACAAGACAATCCCAACCGCCACAACGCCAAACGTCATTAATAGGGCTGGCGTAAATCCGTGCCATAAACTAATATGAATCGAAAAATCAGTAGAAAGTCCAGGAACAATCGCTCTTACAGCAGGTTCCAAAATCGGCTCTGCAATTAAATTAGGGAAAAGACCAATCCCAACCACAAAAATCGATAAAATAATCGGCGGTAAAAGCAGCCCAAATGGCGCTTCATGTGGTTTTTTCGGTAATAAGTAAGGTTTCACTTTTCCAGTAAATGTTTTGAAGAAAATAATCATGCTGTAAACAAACGTAAACACACTGGCAACCCAAGCTACAACAGGAAGCAGAACTCCCCAAGTGCTCGCATCAAACAACTGTAATTGCGTAATATTTACCATGCTTTCAAAAAACATTTCTTTACTTAAAAAGCCGTTAAAAGGTGGAATCCCAGCCATCGCGAACGTTCCGATAAACGCAATCGTCGCCGTAATTGGCATAATTCGCATCAAACCGCCAAGTCGCCTAATATCCCGCGTACCAGTTTCGTGATCGACAATCCCAACCATCATAAACAAGCTACCTTTAAATGTTGCGTGATTAAATAGGTGGAACACAGCCGCGACAATCGCCATCACATAAATATCATCACTGAGCGTATCAAAGTGAAGCGAGGCAGCCCCGACACCAAGAAGCGCCATGATGAGGCCAAGCTGACTAATCGTTGAGTAAGCCAAAATCGCTTTTAAATCATTTTTCTTCGTGGCATTAAGTGAACCCCAGAATAAGGTCGTAATCCCCACGAGTGATACCGTCCAAAACCAGACACCCGAACTCGCGAACAGTGGCGTAAACCGAGCCACAATATAAATCCCAGCTTTAACCATCGTAGCCGAGTGAAGATAGGCACTAACCGGAGTAGGTGCTTCCATCGCATCCGGCAGCCAAATATGAAATGGAACTTGCGCAGATTTCGTGAACGCACCAAGCAAGACAAGAATCATCGCGGGAATGAATAAGCTATTATTACTAATTACATCCGCATCACGAATAATCGCTCGAATCGAAAATGAATCACTCATAATATGAAGCAAAATAAATCCACCAAGCATCATCAATCCGCCGAAAACCGTAATCATCATTGACTTACGAGCTCCGTAGCGCGAACGCTCCCGGTGATACCAATACCCAATCAATAAGAACGAACTAATCGAAGTCAGCTCCCAGAACAGGTACAGTACAATCAAGTTATCACTCAAGACAACCCCAAGCATTGCCGTCATAAAAATAAATAAAAATGTATAGAAATTGCTAAGTCGTTCTTTCTTTTTCCCTAAATAATAAATAGAGTAAAAGGTAACGAGTGAACCAATCCCAGTAATAAGTAGCGCAAACAGCAAACTTAGCCCATCGACCACTACTGTAAAATTAATCCCAAGTCGCGGAATCCAAGGCATCGAAACAATTGTAGCCCCGTCCATCGTTTTTGGAATAAATGTTAAGAAGTAAATAAACAAAATCACTGGAATCGGAAGTACTAACCAGCCAGTATGAACTTGTTTAGTCCACCGGTAAAAAAGTGGAATTAGCAGTGCCACAATAAATGGCAGAACAATTGCTAGATGAAGAAATGACAAAATCGGCTCCTCCTCGAAGAATTTTTATACGGAAACTCATCCCGGAAATGTGAAAATAAAAACAGGAAACCATTATTTTTTAAGCAAGTACTTACATTTAATGAAACATAGCCATAACTAAAATTCTAGAAAATCAGGCTAAATCATCAAAATTCAACAACCTTACTATTCACGAGTACCCAAATAAACGCCGTACTTTTATATTTT
>CM001047.1:2323900-2330583 GCA_000183865.1 Listeria marthii FSL S4-120 | reverse complement strand
AAACGGGCATGAAATTTAAAAAACAATTAAATAGGAAGAACAAAAAAACAAACCCAAGAAAAATCTCGGGTTTGAGAAAGTTTAATCGACGTTAACATGTCGCTTTCGGTCGGAACGAAGCGCATAAAGCAAAATGAAAAACGCAACGAGAAACATAAAACTCATAAATAAGAAAACGCTTGGAATGCCAGTAAAACCAGCAAGCGTCCCACCAAGAATTGGCCCAATCACATTTCCGAGAAAACGAGCACTTTGATTGTAACCAAGCATCTCACCTTGCATAACTCCAGGTGCCGCAAGTCGGATATAGGCCGTCGTACAAGGCACCATACCACCAATCGCAATCCCGAATAAAAAGCGGAAGAAGATAAATACCCAAAGATTGGTCGCGAATGCTTGTGGAATAACGAAAACTGCCGCCATAATCAATAAGATATTCAGTATTTTCTCATACCCATATTTGTCGCCGAGCTGCCCCCATTTCCGCGTCATCACTAAATTCCCAAATCCAGTTGCAGAAAACGCCAGTCCCGACAAGAATGCAATATTATCCGATTTTGTCATATCACCAACATAAAGCGCAAGTAATGGTTGAACACTAAAGTTCGCAATTTGGATTAACGCAGTAATGACCATGACCGTAAACAAAACTCGCAGCGTGAAAATTTGTTTTAATACCGCACGACGAGAATAGACCACTTTGGCCGCTTCTTTTTGTTCATCGGTCCGAATTTCTTTGACACCAAAAGCGACAATCAAAGCCGCAACCATCATCGCAATCCCAGTGATCGTAAAGGTATCTTTAAAGCCAAATAAATCCGCCATCGCACCACCAATTAGCGGGCCGAAAAGCATACCAGTCACACCGCCGAGTTGAAGCGTACCGAGAACTTTCCCAGCTTCATTCCGAGGCGTTTGTCGCGCAATAAAGGCATTACTCACACCAATAAAACCAGTTACAACCCCCATGAAAATCCGCAAAATTAGCAAGTAAGTGACAGAATGCGCAAATCCCATCAAAAAAATACAAATTGATAAACCGACTGAAGTCAGAATCAAAATCCCTTTATAACCATGCTTATCACCAATCCGCCCCCAAATCGGCGAAAAGATAAAGGCAATCAAAAATGTTACGCCAAAAATATAACCGGCCCATCTTTGCACATACGCATTGCTGTAATCACCAAAAGTTTCGATGTAGAGAGATAAAAACGGCATAATCATTGTCATACTGGCTGACATCAACAAGTTTGCCAGCATTAAGATGTACAAATTCCGTGTTCGAGTTGTCATAAAAGAATCATCTCTATTCGTATTATTGTTAAAACTGTCCTTTTCATTATAGAATAAAAGGTAGCGAATGAAAAATAAAGTGAAGGATGTGCATTTTTGGTTAAAAAAATTGTCATTTGGGTTTCAGCTGTTATACTAGTACTGTATCTGATTGCTGTCGTTGTTAATTTGCTTATTATTTGGCTACGTTAGTAAACAATAAATTTAAACAAAAGAAGGAGTTTTTACAATATGACTTACCCACAATTATCAAAAGAAGTGGCACCTAACGAAATCGAAGCAGAAATGATTACAAACCGAGGAACTATCCGCATCAAATTGTTCCCTGAAATCGCACCAAAAACAGTAGAAAACTTTGTTACACACTCCAAAAACGGCTATTACGATGGCCTTATTTTCCACCGTGTTATTCCTGAATTCATGATCCAAGGTGGCGACCCAGACGGCCGCGGTACTGGCGGCGAAAGCATTTGGGGCGAATCTTTTGAAGACGAATTCTCTACAGAAGCTTTCAACCTACGCGGAGCTTTATCCATGGCAAATGCCGGTCCAAACACAAACGGCAGCCAATTCTTCATCGTTCAAAAACCAGATATGCCTGCTGACATGCTTGGTCAAATGGAACAAGCTGGCTTCCCAGTAGAAGTTATCGAAGCATATAAACAAGGCGGGACACCGTGGTTAGACGGACGTCACACAGTTTTCGGTCACGTAATCGAAGGCATGGACGTAGTAGACGAAATCGCCAACCTACCAACTGGCATGCAAGACAAACCAGTGAATGACGTTGTGATTGAGAAAATTAATATTAAATAATGTAATTAGAGCACTTTCTTGGTTTTAAGAAAGTGCTCTTTTTTGTATTCACCACCACAACTTATCCAAAGCGATATTACCATTACTATCAAATTCCACCCCATTGATGAAACTGTGAATATTATAGTACTTTAATGGGTGGTATAAGTAAATGAGGATGTTTTCGTTATTAATATAATCTTCAATTTGATTTAGTATATTTGTTTTTTGTTCAGAAAATATAGATGCCCTATATTTTTCAGTGAACGAAAGTATAGTAGCTCTTTGAGTCTTGTTGATAAATCTTTGGAAGAGTAAAGTTTTGTTTAATAAAAAATCGAGGTAGCCAAGTTCCATATCACTAACAGGGACATCTGTCGCTAAGGCCATATCCGCATCGAGTACAATCTTTTCTTTAAAAAAATCATCATCAAATGAATAGGTTATTATTTCTATCTTTATCTTAAAATCAGCTGCTCGATTTTTAAACCATACAGCTTCGCGAATAAGCCTAGGATGATTAAATACTGCTAATTTTAAGGGTTCGTCTATGTAATTAGAGAAACCGAAATCTGGCACAAAGACTTTGCCTACCGTGGGTTCTTTAGTTTCCGAGTCTTTATAAAAATAACTGTATGCTTTTGGAACACTATTATTATATAATTCAGCTACAAAATCTGATGTGTTAAAAATCATTTTTAAGTCTTGTATTAAAAGTTGATTTATCGGGTTTTTCTTATTTTTGTTAAAAATTAAATAGGAGACCCCGGACCGTTCCACCTCAATTGGCTTAACCCCATTATTATCAAGGATATCTTTTTTCTGTGGGACAACAAGCCATTTTTTATAATTTGAGTTCACTAACCAGAATTCTACGCCGTCAATTAAGGGATGCTCTTTGAAATATCTTGAAAAGCTTTTTAAGAATATATAGTTATCTTTACTTTCCACGAGTATAAATGGTCCACAACCGATAAAGTTTTTATTATTTGAAAAGGCAGGTCTGATTACGAGTGAATAGTGTGTTACTAATTTTAAAAAATCTGGCTCTGGTTTCTTGAAAATAAAATGAACCGTAAATTCAGATTCACAATACATATTTTCTATATTGGAAACTAGCCATTTGCCAGTGCTACTTTTCTGAGCTTCTTTAAACGTATAAAGAATATCATTTCCAGTTACCTTAATTTCATTATGGAACAGAATATTTTTTCTAATGTTAAACGTCCATTTTGTAAAGTCTTCATTATGAAACCAATCAATGGCGACGGAAGAAGTAAATTTATCTTCTTCTTTATTGTAGTCAACTAGTGTATTACTTATTTGTTTAATTAAAGAGGCTTCGAAGTGCAAAGAAACAATAGTTGGGTCTAATACAGCCATTTTTCTGTTGATTATAAACCTAAGAATATTACTTCCTTTTTCATTACTATGATTAAAAAGGGTGTGTATTTCCGTTAAGAAAGGGGTGAACCACTCTTGGGGTATTGCTAACTGAGAAAGTTGAAGTGCAAATTTAATGTCATTATTTTCAATACAATTAGTTAAAATTTCGTATACTTCCGAATGGAAATCATTCTTGAAAGTAATTGTTGATAAATTACCTCGTCCTTTTCCAGGCATGTACTTCAACAAATTTTGTTCTTCGTATTTTTTGAGCTTTTTTTTAACATTTTGCTTTGAATAATACCAAGTTTCAGCAAGCTTTTTTAAACTGAAATGAACGATGTTTTCTTTTTCATTCTCACGCAGTATAGACCTTAATTCGAAGTAATTCAGATCTTTCAACTCGGTCACTTCCCAACTTATAAAATGAGTAGATTTGCCATTTATTATACATTGTTTTAAATCTCAACACATGAGATAACTTAATGTAAATTAACAACGAGACAAAACATGGCGAACTTTGTATTAAAATGAGTGGTATGATATCTTATATACAATAATTTAAAGCAGAGAAAGCAGATGAAAAAAATGGAGAAATCAAAATCAATAAAAATCAACAACCAACTAATCTACGGTCGAGACAAAACATGGCTTATCAGCTTACACCAAACTCCTGACCAACTCACATTATCCATAGAAATTGATCTCGAAGAAGAAAGCCTCCTCCTAAACATGATTTTTAAAGACCTCATTTTCTACTCATCAACCGAACTCGATACCTTTGAAAAAAGTAAATGGAGTTCAAGTTGGTTAAAAAGCCAAAGTAATTTTGAAATAATCGAGGACTCTGATTTAATAAATGAACGAGTGAAAATAAGAAGTGATTACAACAGCCAAGACTTCACCCATTACCGTATCAGCACTTACGATCATATTATCGATGTAATAAGCAAAAGTTATCAGCTAGAAGAAGCAAATAAATAACAAAAAACAAGTTTCTCATCAATCAGGATGAAAAACTTGTTTTCTTTTTAAACTAAAACTTCCGAAAAGAACTCATCATACAAAGCGCGAACGGCCGTATCTTCCTGTTCTTCCTTCACGCCAAACATAATGCTCACTTCAGAAGAACCTTGATTAATCATTTCAATATTAACTTTCGCATCCGATAAAGCTTTTGAAGCACGCGAAGTTATCCCAACGTTATGGCGCATCGCTTCACCAACAACCATAATCAGCGAAATCCCGTGCTGCATAATCACTTGGTCCGCATTCAATTCTTCTTTCAAACGAGACATAATCGTCCGCTCCGTATCCTCGCCAAACTGATTTTCACGAATAATAATCGTTAAATCGTCAATCCCGGATGGCATATGTTCGTAGTTAAGCCCAGCATCTTCCAAAATTTGCAATACTTTTCGCCCGAAGCCAATTTCCCGGTTCATCAAATATTTACTAATATAAATGCTGCAAAAACCGTCATCACTAGCAATACCAACGACTGGTCCATTACTATTTTCACGTTCATGAACCACACGCGTACCACAAGAGTCGGGATTATTGGTGTTTTTAATATGCACCGGAATACCCGCATGGAACGCTGGAATTAATGCCTCATCATGAAAAACAGAGAAGCCAGCATACGAAAGTTCGCGCATTTCCCGGTAAGTAAGTTCGAGTACTTTCTTCGGATTTTTCACGATAGCGGGATTGACCGCGTAAACCGCATCAACATCAGTAAAGTTCTCGTACAACTCAGCTTGCGCGCCATTCGCGACAATCGCTCCAGTAATATCAGAACCACTTCTGGAAAATGTACTAATTTCGCCATCTTTCGTATAGCCGAAAAATCCTGGGAAAACAATGATTCCTTCACATTCACGAAGCGCAAACAAACGATCATAAGACTCTGGTAAAACTTGCGCGCTAGCATGTTCGTCCGTCACGAATAAGCCAGCGTCTTTTGGATTAATATAATTGGCGTTTAAGCCTTTAAATTTAAAATAAGCCGCGATTAATTTTGCGTTATTATCTTCGCCACTAGCTTTCATTCGATCTAAAAATTTATCTGGATCACTTTTATCAGAAGAAATGGTTGCTTGTAGGTCAGTGCGAATTTGCTTAATAATTGCATCACTCATCCCGGTATCAAGCGCTATTCCAGCATACCTAGCAATAATCGCTTCAAATAATTCGCTCGTATCTTCACCAAGAAGTGCCTTTGCCGCGCAATCAATAAGTAAGTCGGTCACTTTGGTATCTTCCTTGAAACGTTTCCCCGGAGCAGAAACAACGACTATTTTCCGGTCTGGATCCTCCGTAACAAGCTGGAAAACCTTATTTAATTGGATTCCCGATGCTAAAGAGCTTCCGCCAAATTTAATTACTTTCATGCAACACACTCCTGATTTGAATTTTTTATCTCCCGAAAGTGTTGTTTTTAGATGATGCGAAATTTTCTGAGCTTTCGGATAAAGTTATTGTCTATTATCGCTCTTTTTACGTGAAATCGCAATGGTTTTTCGCATTTTTAATAATTTTCTCTTGGACCCAGTAGTTTACTTGTTTAAAAAGCTAAAGGTAGTTATAATAAGAGTGTACAAAAAAAGCAGCCTTAATCTGAAAGGAAAGATTACGATGAAAAATATTGTTTTAGTATGTGCGGCAGGGATGTCAACAAGCCTTTTAGTAACAAAAATGCGTAAAGCAGCAGAAGAACGCGGAGAAACTTGCGAAATTGAAGCATACTCCATCGCTGAAGTAAGTAACTTAATTGACGATGCAGACGTAGTGCTTTTAGGACCACAAGTGCGTTATCAGAAAAAAACAGTTGATGAACTAGCTGCTGGGAAAATTCCAGTAGATGTAATCGACATGGCAGCATACGGTACAATGAACGGTGAAAAAGTACTAGGCCAAGCATTAGATTTAATTAACGGTTTCCAAAAATAAACAGTAAAAAAACCTGTGTGGCATTTAAGCCACGCAGGTTTTTTAGCTTTCTTGGGTAAGAATCCCGTCTTCCATGCGATACACATGGTTAACTAAATCTAGCATACGTTCATCATGTGTTACCATAATCGCAGTTCGACTTGTTTGCACAACCTCATTGCGGATAAGCTCGACAACTTCACGACTTCTTTCAGTATCAAGACTCGCAGTTGGTTCATCGGCTAAAATAACGGAAGGTTGATTAATAAGCGCGCGCG
>CM001047.1:2323689-2323800 GCA_000183865.1 Listeria marthii FSL S4-120 | reverse complement strand
ACACGTTGTTTTTGACCGCCAGATAAATCTTTTGGATAGAAATTGGCGCGATCACTAATGCCAAGCTGGCTTAGAAGGGACGCCGTATCTTTTTCAAGTTCCGCCGCGCTT
>CM001047.1:2321838-2323589 GCA_000183865.1 Listeria marthii FSL S4-120 | reverse complement strand
TTTTCCAATAAAGCTGATTTGATCTTTTACATGTAAGTAAGGAACCAGATGAGCTGCTTGGAAAATAAAGCCGATTTCTTCTAAGCGTAGCGCGGTTTGTTCTTTGGAAGATAAATTCCCGACTGATTTGCCGTTAATGGAAATCGTTCCGCCAGTTGGTGTTAAAAGTGCTCCAGCCAGAGAAAGCAGCGTACTTTTACCAGAACCACTCGGACCAACAATCGCAATTAGTTCGCCTTTTTTCGCTTCAAAATTGGTTTCCTTCAGTGCATGAATAATTGAAGGACCGGACGGATAATCTTTATACACTTTCTCAAAAGATAGTAGAGTTTCCATTATTCATCACCTCCTCGAATAGCATCTAGTGCATCTACTTTAGCGATTCGTCTAAGTGAAAGAAGTGCGCCGAATAGGGCAACTAGGAAGAACAAGCCACTATAAAGTGCAATCGTCATCGGACTTAATCTAAATGGCATCGCTGCTGGCATAATGCTCGGTAAAATCAGCGTTACTCCGACACTAATTAAAATACTAATAATCGAAATAATCACCACTTGGGTAATAATGCTCTTAACTAAGTAACTTGTTTTCGTTCCAAGTGCTTTCAAAATACCAAATTGCGTTGTTTTTTGGAGCGTCATTACATAGAAGAAAGCCGTTAAAATAAATCCGCCGATAATGATTAGGAAGAAAATCATCATATTAAGCGTCATTTGTTCAGCTGAATATCCCGGGATTTGATTTAAAAACGCTTTATGATCAATTGTCGTTAAATCTTTATCCGAAAGGGTTACGCCTTTATCAGGATCGTCTGTTTTAATCGCAATAGTACTTGTTTGCGGGATTTTTTGGTGATATAAAACAGGATTGATTTCTTGCCAAGTGGCGATATTAATATAAACAACGGGAGCATGGCTGTACTTTTGATTTTCCGTAAAGCCGACAACTGTTAATTCTCTATTTAAAATATCATCCATTAAAACATCGCCAATTTTGATTCCGTCTGATTTTAAGGAAGAATCAACAACGATTTCGTCAGGTTTTGTCACTTGTATGTTAGCTCCATCAGAAATTTTTGGAGCGAGAAAGCTATCTGGTTGAATACCGAAAAGTGCCACACTAAATTTTTTGCTGTCACTTTCCCGTTTTAAAGTTTGCATCGATTGTCCAAGCACCGCAGCATCCTTCACGTTCGCATCTTTTTTCACGTCAGCGAGTTTGGATTCTGGGAACTGTGATCTCGATAATTTGTCTTGGGCGTCTTTGCTGAGAACATAATATGGAACCCCGTTATCTGCGACAGATGAAGCATTATCATAAGCAAGGCCATTCGCCAGCCCAGATAAAATAAGTGATAGTAACATAATTAAGACCATGATGCCTGTTACTAAAATATAGCGCAACTTAGAATAAACTAATTCACGAAGCCCTAAAAACATCGGTTATACCAACTCCTTTAAATTTATGTAAACAGAAAATGAACATTATTTCACTTTCTAAAGATTAGTATACCAAAGCTATATTCAATTTCCTAAAGAAAGAAACTAAGTAATTGCTACTTAGTTTCTTCAAATTAGTTATTTTTTTAAGCCTTGAATCAGAAGTTTCACGGCTTTTTCCAATGTTTCTTTTGGACAAGCGATGTTGAAACGGACAAAGCCTTTACCAGAATGACCAAAACCAGAACCCATTTGAACGCCGACACCAGCTTCGATTAAATCGTTGTAAATTGTTTTTTCGTCTTTTGGAAG
>CM001047.1:2320226-2321738 GCA_000183865.1 Listeria marthii FSL S4-120 | reverse complement strand
GGCACTTCTTTTTCAAGTTCCGCTTTGACATATTCATAGTTGCTATAAATATATTCTTTCAGTTCTTTTAACCAAGCCGCACCGTGACGGTATGCCGCTTCTGTACCAACAATCCCAAAGACATTAAGTCCATTAGTCGTTGCGTACTTTTGCTCCGCGGCAAATTTAGCTTGGTACTCTTTATTCGTAATAATATAGTAGGAAGCTTTAATCGCCGCCAAGTTAAATGTTTTCGTAGCCGCCATCAAAGTAATAATTTGATCTTGGTAAAATGGTGCTGCAACCATAATCGGTACATGTTTATGATTTTTCATCACTAAATCAGCGTGAATTTCATCCGAAACAATCGGAATTTGGTATTTCTCGCATAACTTCGCCAGTTCCACGAGTTCCTCTTTTGTGAAACAGCGCCCCCCAGGATTTTGCGGATTACATAGAAGGAACAATTTGACATTTTCTTCTTTCATCCGTTTTTCCAAATCATTAAAATCCATCCGATACTGCTGGTTTTCGTATTTTAGGGGTGACATAACAACTTTTCGCTCGGTAGCTTTTGTTACATTGAAAAATGGCGGATAAATTGGCGAAACCATTAAAACCGCATCACCTTCATTTGTTAGAGAACGAATGGCTAATGAAATAGTCGGAACAACAGCCCCATTAAAAAATAGCGTGCTCGGATCAATTTCAAACTGGTGTTGCTCTTTATTCCAGTCAATAATAGCTTCAACAAGTGCTTCTGACTTCGTGGAATAACCAAAAATCCCATGATCGATTTGACGCTGAAACGCATCAAGTACAGGCTGCGGCGCACGAAAATCCATATCCGCTACCCACATCGGTATAATATCTTTTCTGCCAAATAATTCTTCTGCCCCATCCCACTTTTCTGAATTAGTTCCAATACGCGGAATGACTTCATCAAATTGACTCAAATATGTCACGCTCCTTCTCATTAATTCGCCTCAATTATAGCACAAATTGCAGCTCAAAAGCTCATTATAGAAGGATTTAGAATAATTGTTAAAGTTTCGCCTAAGTGTTATAATTTATAAAATATTGTAAGGTTGAAAGTAGGAGGAATGAAGATGAGTACATTCAAGGTAGGAGATGTAGTTTCTGGGAAAATTGCAGGAATTCAAAGCTACGGAGCATTTGTAGCACTAGATAATTCAACACAAGGCTTAGTTCATATTTCAGAAATCACGCATGGTTTCGTCAAAGATATCCATGATTTTCTAGAAGTAGGACAAGAAGTCAAAGTGAAAATTCTAGATATCGACGAAGAAAAAAATAAGATCAGTCTTTCTATTAGAGCGACAGAAGAAGCACCAAAAGAACAACCAGCTAAAAAGAAACCAATTTCATCTAGCGAAAACGACGAAGGATTTAACACTTTACGTGACAAACTAGAAGAATGGATTAAAAAAGCAGATAAATAAAACCCTGTATCAGCCTGTTATCAAGCCCTTTTCCGGGTTAAATAGATAGGTTGATAAATTTAATTGACTA
>CM001047.1:2317291-2320126 GCA_000183865.1 Listeria marthii FSL S4-120 | reverse complement strand
CCAACTATTTATTCAATAATATAAATTAGTCAAAAGGGGGATTTACGTGAAAAGATCTATTCATGTGCAGGCATTTGTATATAACGAGAAGAAAGACGAGATACTAGTGGTGAGGGATCGCAATCTGGCTTGGGCTTTTCCGGGAGGGCATGTGGAAACAGATCAAACGATGGAAGAAGCACTCGCAAGCAAAGTAAAAGAGCAGACAAATATCAATATAGAAATAGAGTCTATCTTGCACTGCAAAGAACGGCGTGCTACATGGGAGCACGTGTGCACATTCGTTTTCCGAGCAAAGCCAATTGGCGACACAGTGCTCGCTTCAAACAATGATAATGCCTTCCGAGTAAAGTGGATACCCATTCCGCTTGCAGACGATCTATTAGCTATAGACCAATTATCATTAAACGAACTAGTCCGAAGCGAGGGAGTCTTATATGAAAACTATACCTAATATTCAAAAAGGCTCAAATTTCACAAGGTCAAGCCTTGCTAAAAAGCACTGTTTGATATAAAGTTAGTAAAGAAACTTTTTTAAAATTTGGAGGGAAAATAATGACACATATTAAATTTGATTATTCCAAAGCGCTCCGTTTTTTTGAAGAACGCGAACTTGATTATCTTGAACCAGCAGTAAAAGCAGCTCATGATGCATTACATAACGGTACAGGTGCTGGGAACGATGCGCTTGGTTGGATTAACTTACCAACAGATTACGACAAAGAAGAATTTGCTCGTATCAAAAAAGCAACAGAAAAAATCCATAGCGATTCAGAAGTTCTAATCGTTATCGGTATCGGCGGTTCTTACCTAGGAGCACGCGCAGCAATCGAAACTTTAAATCATTCCTTCTATAATGTACTTGAAAAAGGTGCGCGTAAAACACCTCAAGTATTCTTTGCGGGAAATAGCATTAGTTCTTCCTACTTACATGACCTTATTGAAGTAGTTGGCGACCGCGACTTCTCTGTTAACGTTATTTCTAAATCAGGAACAACAACAGAACCAGCAATCGCTTTCCGTGTGTTCAAAGAACTTTTAATCAAAAAATATGGCGAAGAAGGCGCGAAAGAACGCATTTACGCTACAACTGATAAAGCAAAAGGCGCTCTAAAAACATTATCTGACAACGAAGGCTACGAAACATTTGTTGTTCCAGATGACGTTGGTGGACGTTTCTCCGTTTTAACTGCAGTAGGTTTACTTCCAATCGCAGTTAGCGGCGTTGACATTGATGCTCTAATGAACGGAGCAGCAGCAGCAAGCAAAGATTTCGACAAACCAGAACTTAAAAACAACATTGCATACCAATATGCAGCAGCTCGTAACGTTCTTTACCGTAAAGGCAAAGTAACAGAACTTCTAATCAGCTATGAGCCAGGCTTGCAATACTTCAACGAGTGGTGGAAACAATTATTCGGCGAAAGTGAAGGTAAAGACAAAAAAGGTATTTACCCATCCAGCGCTAACTTCTCCACAGACTTACACTCTATCGGTCAATATATCCAAGACGGACGTCGCAACCTTTTTGAAACAGTTGTTAAAGTGGACAAACCGCGCCACAATTTAACTATCAATAAAGAAGACGTAGATTTAGATGGCTTAAATTACCTAGCTGGCGAAACAGTTGATTTCGTTAATACAAAAGCATTTGAAGGAACTCTTTTAGCGCATACAGACGGCGAAGTTCCAAACTTTGTTGTAGAAGTACCAGAACTAGACGCTTACACATTCGGCTACCTAGTATACTTCTTTGAAAAAGCCGTAGCAATCAGCGGTTACCTAAATGGCGTAAATCCATTTGACCAACCAGGCGTAGAAGCATACAAAGCTAATATGTTCGCATTACTTGGCAAACCAGGCTTCGAAGACAAAAAAGCAGAACTAGAAAAACGCTTAAACGATTAATTTTCATTTCCAAACCTTGGGGCCGATCGCTCCAAGGTTTTTTGTTTGTTTGCGATTTTCTTCCATTGGAGTTACCATATAGTTAAACAAAGGAGGGCAAGAAATGCTATCTATCGAACGAAAACGCGCCATCGTCCAATATGTCAAAAGCCGAAAAATAGCAACCGTCAGCGAACTAGCCAAACATTTTGAAGTCCATGAAGCAACCATTCGCCGCGATTTAACCTCTTTAGAAAAAGACAAAAAACTAAAAAGAACCCATGGCGGAGTTATGATAGAAGAAAAAGTAGTTTCCGAACCCAACTGGAAAAAACGAAGCGAAGTGCGCTACGAAGAAAAACAACGCATCGCCACATTAGCAGCCACAATGGTCAAAGACGGCGATACAATCATCCTTGACGCAGGAACAACAACCGGCCATATCGCAACGGCACTAAAAGACCGTTCCAAGCTAACCGTCATAACAAACGATATCAACGTAGCTTCCATTATGCGCTTTTCTCCATCCAAAGTAATTGTGACAGGCGGCGTCATCTACCCAGAAACATTCATCCTTAATGGCATGATAACAAGTGGAACCTTGCAGAGCATTCACGTACATAAAGCATTCGTAACCACACCAGCACTCGATATCGACAAAGGCTTAATGCACTACGACGAATACCTAATCCCGGCCAAACAACAAATGCTCCACTCAGCCGATGAAGTCATCTTAGTAACAGACCACACTAAGTTCGGCCGTATCTCTCTATACAAATACGCAGCCCTAGACGAAATCTCTTCCATCATCACCGGAAAAGAAATAGATCCAGTCTTAAAAGAACAATTTGAAGAAAAAGGAATGCAAATTTATACAACATAATGTTTTAAAAGCCTTATTTAATCGCCAATTTATACACTAAATTAATCTTTTTTCATCTTTATTAA
>CM001047.1:2317019-2317191 GCA_000183865.1 Listeria marthii FSL S4-120 | reverse complement strand
AGTCCTGCCTGTGGAGCCATTTTCTGGAGAGCTGTCCGAGTGGCCGAAGGAGCACGGTTGGAAACCGTGTAGGCGGTGTAAGCTGTCTCAAGGGTTCGAATCCCTTGCTCTCCGTTTACACGTAATAATAAATCACAATTTTTACTGAGGCCCGTTGGTCAAGCGGTTAAGA
>CM001047.1:2316531-2316676 GCA_000183865.1 Listeria marthii FSL S4-120 | reverse complement strand
GAATCCACTCCCCTCCACCATTTATAGGGGCATAGTTTAAAGGTAGAACTGAGGTCTCCAAAACCTCCAGTGTGGGTTCGATTCCTACTGCCCCTGCCATATAATAAAATAATGGCGGGTGTGGCGAAGTGGTTAACGCACCTGA
>CM001047.1:2316276-2316431 GCA_000183865.1 Listeria marthii FSL S4-120 | reverse complement strand
ATTCGTGGGTTCGATTCCCATCATCCGCCCTTTTTTTTTAAGTCTAATATAATTGTTGGGCCATAGCCAAGCGGTAAGGCAACGGACTTTGACTCCGTCACGCGTTGGTTCGAATCCAGCTGGCCCAGTTAATGCGGAAGTAGTTCAGTGGTAGA
>CM001047.1:2309674-2316176 GCA_000183865.1 Listeria marthii FSL S4-120 | reverse complement strand
GTTCGAACCCCGTCTTCCGCTTTTTAAATTGAACATTGTGCGGCGCCATAGCCAAGTGGTAAGGCAGAGGTCTGCAAAACCTTTATCACCGGTTCAAATCCGGTTGGCGCCTCCATTTGCATAATTAATGTTTTAAAGTTATAATTTATTATATTGTTACGCCGGCGTGGCGGAATTGGCAGACGCGCTGGACTCAAAATCCTGTGCCCGCAAGGGCGTGCCGGTTCGACCCCGGCCGCCGGTATACTATGATACCAACGTTTCTAACGATTCGTTGGTATTTTTTTAGTTCAACGGTAGATTATGCTTAAAAGTTGTGTTATAAATAGAAATGGTAAACATCAATTTAGTAGGAGAGGCTTACATTTAAATGTTCTTAAAATTAAAGTTTAAAAATGGAATTATTTCTATTTATATGTGAGCGTTTTAACAAGGAGAAGACCGATAGCTATTGTTGATTAATCTTTCACGGAGAGGATAATTATGCTTACGAATTATATTGAAAAGGATATCAAAAGGAAATGTTTGATTTGTGATTTTCTACTTAAGAATAAGCATACGAATTTAGATGAAATTGCAGAATATATGGGGACTTCGCGGGTGACGGTGCGGTCGGATATTCATGCGTTGAATGAGGAACTTGCAGGTTTAATGGTTATCCAGATGAAGGAATGTGCGGATAATTGGGTGTATCGATGTCAGTTGCAAAACGGGGCAACGGAGCGTAAAGTTTTGTATAAGTTATATGATAACTCGATGTTTTTGAAATGTATGGTGTTTTTTGTTACGAATGTGGAGGAGTGTAAGTTTACTGATTTTATGGATGCGTATTTTATTTCGCATTCACATGCATATCGGTTGAAGCATAAGGTGGAGGAGTTTCTTCGGGAAATTGATTTGACGCTTGATAATAATCGGATAACTGGAAAGGAGTACAGGGTTCGATATTTGATTGCGCTTCTTCAGGCGGAATATGGCGTGCGTATTTATCCGCTTTTAGATAGTGAAAAGAAATTGATTGATGATTTTATGGCGACTTTGAATTTGCGGATTAATATTGATGCATTGGCGCATAATGCGGAAGGACATGCGTATTTCCGGTCGCTGATTTCGATGGTATTCAAGAGGGATATTCCGACAAGTGCGATTATTTTGGATGAACAGTGTCAGAAATATATTGAGTCGTCTAGGTTTCTTGATATGGTTCGGAAAAGTAGCAAGGAAACGCTGGAAAAAGGGCTTGATCAGGAATTTTCGTATAATGATTATTTGTATTTGATGTTGATTTATTATTCGACTAATTTTAGTATTATTGATGCTTCGATGAAGAAAGTGGAGTTGGAGCAGTTTAATGAATTGATTTTGAAAAATGAGGATTTGCAGGCTTTAATCGATTTATTTGAGGAATATTTTGGTGTGGAAGTTGTTAATCATTCGCTTTTTCGGGCGGCGCTTTGTTATTTTTTGAAGAAGACGTTGTTTAATTTGCAGGGGCTTATTCCGAGCAATGAACGGTTGTTGGATAAGAAGTATCAGCCGCTTTACTTGGTTGTGAAAAGTGTGTTGGAGCGTTGGAATGAGGCAAGTGGGCGGCGTACGTTGTTAATTGATTCGCATATAAATTATTTGACGATTCATTTATATCCGCTTATTTATAAATGGAATAATCCGGTGCAAATTTGTATTTTTTCGTTTAATTTGATTAATTTTGAGTCATGTAAGTTTCAGGTGGAAGAGGAACTTGGGCGGAAGGTGACGGTGAATGAGACGATGTTTAATTCGGTGGAGGAGCTGAATGAGGTTTTAGCGGAGTCAAGTGAGCCGACGATTGTGCTTTGTCATCCGAACAGTGAGATGGAATTGAAGGAAGCGGTGCAAGGGAGGATTATTCCAATTTCCTTGGCGTTTTTTGATCGGGATTTAGAAGACTTGGAAAATGCGATTCAGGCGCTTAGAATAAAAGAACATGAAAAAAGGCTAGCCTATTTGAGGGGCTAGCCTTTTTCTTAGTGTGTAAAGCCGTGGACGCCAGATTGTTGGGTATCGTGGAAGAGAATGTGAGCATTGTTAAGTTCTTCGATGGAAGCTTGGAAGTCTTGGATGAACTCTTCTGCCATATTGAAACCAAAATCAGCGCGGCAGACGTAACGTTGAATAATGATATTTTCTAGATTTTTTGGTAGTGGGTATGCGGGAACTTGCCAGCCGCGCATTTGGAGGCGGTCCGCTAAATCGTATAATGTCCATTTTACATTGGCGTCTTCTTTTAATTTATAGCAGACGATTGGTAAATGAGAGCCGTCGTTGTAAATGTCGAAGTAGCCGGTTTGTTCGACTGCGTGTGCCAGGTATTGTGCGATGTCGCTAGTTTTTTGGTGAATGGTGCGGTAGCCTTCGAAGCCGTATCGTAAGAAATTGTAGTATTGGCCGATGATGTGACTGGCGCTGCGGGAGAAATTGATTTGCATAGTGGGCATTTCTCCACCAAGGTAGCTGACTTTAAAGATGAGTTCTTCTGGTAGGTAGCTTTTATCTTTCCATAACACCCAACCGATGCCTGGGTAAACGAGGCCATATTTGTGACCGGAAGTGTTAATCGAGATAACGTTTTTCAAGCGGAAGTCCCAGATAATGTCTGGTTCGACAAATGGGGTGAAGAAACCGCCACTTGCTGCGTCAACGTGAATGTAGACTTTATAATCGGTTTTGCTATTGTATTCTTCTAGTTTTTCGTTAAGTGCGTAGATGTCGTCGTAGCGGCCTGTGTATGTGATACCAAGGATGCCGACAACGCCGATTGTATATTCATCGACGTAATCGAGTACTTGGTCGGTATTGAGTTGCATATGGTCTTTATCCATTGGAACGACACGCATATCGATATCCCAGTAAACACAGAATTTTTCCCAGCAGACTTGGTAGCCGGATGAGATAACGAGGTTTGGTTTTTGCGCATAGATATCAAGACCAAGTTTTTCAGCGCGTTTTCGCCAAGCAAATTTCATCGCCATTCCACCGAGCATACACGCTTCACTAGAGCCAATTGTCGAAGTCCCCATAAATTTTTGGTCCTTAGGTGCGTGCCATAAGTCAGCGATAATGTTGACGCAACGATTTTCTAGTTCGGCTGTTCTTGGGTATTCGGATTTATCAATTGCATTTTTTTCTAAGGTTTCGGACATTAATTTGGTTGCTTCGTCTTCCATATATGTTTGGCAGAAAGTAGCTAGGTTTTGGCGAGCGGAACCTTCATCTAAAAGTTCGTCTTTCACTAAACGATACGCAATCCGAGGTTCGAGTGGTTCTTTAGGAAGGGTATATTTTGGGATATCACGATCCTCTGCACTTGATCCAAAAACGGGTTCTAAATAGCTTTCTTGATTTTCTTTACTATATAACATGATTTTTTCCTCCTATAATTTGTCTTGATTCATAATATGTTTTTCGTCGGGATTAATGATATGTTCACCGCGAGCTCTTGGATGAGTGAATTTATTGATGTCGCTTGCGCCTAAATGGGTGATATCTTTTGGTGTGGTGTCTTTTTTATCGTGCACAGCGTAGATGATAAATGGAATTAACACGGTGACGATAAAACTGATTGATAAGATAACAATGTAGGTCATATCGCTTTTTGCGGCGATGGATGCTGGTGGAACAAATGAGATACATAAAGCGAATACAGATGTTATTAAGCCGATTAGTGCCACAATCACTTTGACAATTTTGCCACCAGGGATTTGGTAAGTGCGTTTTAAGCTTGATTTTTTGAAAATAAGTACTAAATAGCCGATGAAAAATAGTAAATAGCCGACTAAATAAATGACAACGGTTAAGGAAATTGCGGTTAGGAAGGATAAATTATTACCGCCGCCACCAAATGTGAGAATAGCTGCCCAAATGGTAACTACGACGCCTTGAACCATAATAAGTGGCACAGGGACACCGTGTTTATTTACTTTTTTCATTTTTTCGGGAAGTAAGCCTTGCTCGGCTGCAGTGTACATGCCGCGTGATGGGCCGACTACCCAGGCGCTGACTTCACCCATGACACCTAGTGCAATCATTATCGCGATTAGTTTTACTGCCCAACCTAAGCCGGAACCAAAGTGTAAAATTAATGCTTGGAATGTTTGCACAACGCCGGAGCTAAGGGATAAATCTTTTAAAGGTAACACAGCGGAGATAGTTAAGCCGCCGATTGTATTAAGCATGATAGCTAAAACAACGAGCATAATCATTGCTAGCGGATAATCGCGTTTTGGATTGGTCATTTCATTGACGTGGCTCGCGGAAGCTTCAACACCCATGTAAGCGAGTATAAATGACACGAAGATGACTAATGTTGAAGCTTTTGAGAAATCCGGGATAAACGCCTCTTTGGAAAAAGTGACATGAAGGGGATTTTCGCCAACAACGTAAGCAATACCTAAAATAAATAAAATGATTGCTGGGATGAGAATACCGATAATAAAACCAAATTTAGCGATTTTAGCCGTGTTTTTTGTACCGCCTAATTGGGAGAAAGTAAGCCCCCAAAAGATAACTAACACACCGATAAATTTAATAAAAGGATTAGATTCGAGCGCGGGAAAATCAAATACATAGGACAACGCGCCGAGAATGAAGTAAATCATTGTAACGAATCCAACTGTTATTTGAAACCACTGAAAGAAGATTGCGGCAAAACCAAAGCGTTCCCCGAGTGTGTTTCCTACCCAAGAAAAAATACCGCCTTCTTGCCAACCATCCACCGTCGCCATTTCTGCTGCACATAAAGCGACAGGCAAAAACCATAAAAATCCACCAAGAAGCAGGAAAAATACTAGATGAAAGCCGGAAGTGGCAAATGTTGGATATTCATAAACAGTCATAACCATGGAAGCCGTGATGGCGAAAAATCCGAATAAGGTTAAAGACTTTGCTTGTTTAGTCATTGTGTATTACCTCCAAAATATTTTTGTTTGCGGAAATACGTTTAAACGAAGCTATAAATAATTAGAATGATGCTTGATTAATGGTAAATGTGATTTTTTTGGAACATCATCAGTTAACACGAGAAAAGCACCTCCTAAGTCATTGTTTGTTGGAACAGTTATAAGATTAGCACGTTTGTTTTCAAAAATTATTCCAGTTTTTTTCTTAGCCAGGAAAAATTTTTGAGACAATGCTTGTAGTTGTTCTATTTGCAGCAAACGCATTCATTAAAATTTTTTCCATTTTTAGTAAAAAACTCTTGCACTTTAAAAAAAATGGGTGTATTGTATATAGATGTTAAATGTCTATTAAGGATATTGAAAGGTAATAATGGGAAGAGGGAGGATTTAATGATGAAGTTGAGCAAAAGTATGGACCAGGTATTTTGTATTATGACGATGTTGTACACCCAGAAGGTAGATGTTCCCATTTCTTCCGTAACTATTCATCACCGTTTGCGTGATTCGTCACCGTCTTATATTAGTAAAATTTTGAGAAAGTTAGTCGTTAGTGGGCTGATTAATTCAGTTTCCGGTAATAACGGCGGCTTCACACTTGCTAAAGACCCGGAAGAAATTAATTTGCTGGATATCGTAGAAGCAGTGGAAGGAAAAATCGATACATACCCAGATTCAGACTTAATCCACACTGTTTTCTCGGACTATCACGAATTTGCAGAGTCCGGCATTCACACCATTACAAGTGCTTTTAGAAACGCTGATAAAGAATACGCGAATTATTTATACTCACAAAAATTATCTGTTTTAGTAGAGCAAGTGATTGGGAAAGAACGAACCACTATCATAGATTGGAACGAAGCGTAATAAATCTTTAAAAGAAAGAAGTGCGGTAGTAAAATGGATATGGTAAAAAATGAGTGGAAAAAATTATTTAAAAACAAAATATTACTTTTATCATTTGTAGTTATTCTGTTTATTCCACTTTTATATGCAAGCTTTTTCTTAAAATCCGTCTGGGATCCGTACGGCAAAACAGGGGATTTACCAGTAGCGGTAGTTAACAATGACAAACCGGTTGATTATAATGGTCAAACGATGGATGTTGGCGATCAGTTAGTCACAAAACTGAAAAGCAACAAAGAACTCGATTGGAATTTTCTTTCCAAAGAAGATGCGGAACAAGGCTTAAAAGATGGCAAATATTATATGGTTGTCACAATTCCAAAAGATTTCTCTAAAAATGCAGCATCCGTTTTAGATAAAGATCCGAAAAAAATGGAATTAAGCTATCAAACAAACGGCTCGCTTAACTATTTAGGTCAAGTTGTAAGTGAACAAGGTGCCAAACAATTGAAAAATGAGGTTTCCGCTGAAGTAACAAAATCCTACGCGGAAGCAATTTTCGATAAAATTAAAGAGTCTGGTGAAGGGTTCGCCCAAGCTGCAGATGGCTCTGGAAAAATTAAAGATGGCCTTGAAAAATCACAAGAAGGTAATAAAACTATTTCAACCAACTTAAAAACACTCGCAGATAGCTCGTTAACTTTCAAAGATGGCGCTAATAC
>CM001047.1:2309327-2309574 GCA_000183865.1 Listeria marthii FSL S4-120 | reverse complement strand
TGCGCAATTAAAACAAGGTATGAATGACCTACAACAAGGTATTGATCAATTAAACAAAAGCGTAAATGGCGAAGATGCAGCACTTGCCAAACAATTAGAAGCATTACAAAAAAGTTTAACCGATTTACAAAGTGGCTTAACATTTATTAAATCGAACGCAAACTTCGATGCCGAAGCAATTAAATCAAAAATTAATGCAACAGCTGGCGTGAGTGCAGAAGATAAACAAAAAATCATTGATGCAATT
>CM001047.1:2309073-2309227 GCA_000183865.1 Listeria marthii FSL S4-120 | reverse complement strand
TAGCTACTACTTTATAAGGATTTTTTTGTGTTTATAAGAAAGTGGATAATGATTTCCTATGCTTAGGAAATAAGAATAATTGTGAGGTTTTTTTGTATGCGCTATCATAAGGTTATAACAGCTTAGGGAAAGGAAATGAAATTAATGAAAGCAT
>CM001047.1:2308155-2308973 GCA_000183865.1 Listeria marthii FSL S4-120 | reverse complement strand
TTAGTGAAAAAAATGGAAGAAGCTATTGCCGCGTCAGAAAAATTTAAAGATAAAGGTATTACAATTGAGGCTTGGGGTAAAGATGAGTATTCGGACCACCTAGACAACGTATCGATTGTTTTACTTGGACCACAATTGTCGATGGCTTACGAGCAAGTTATCGAAACAACAAAAGAACGCGGTTTAAATGTACCTGTTGAGGTTATTGATAAAGAAGACTATGGAAATATGAATGCAGTTCCAATCCTTATCGCTGCTTTCAAAAAGATCAAAGAAGCTGGCACGAATACATTTACGACGGAGGGGAAATAATGGAAGGCACAGAATTACAATCATTTAAAATCATTTCAAGTGCTGGAGATGCCTCTTCATTATTCCTAAAAGCAATCCAACACGCCGAAAAAAGTGAATTTGATAAAGCGGAAGAATGCATCGAGCAAGCGAATCAGTCTTTGAAAGATGCTCATCATGTACAAACAGCGCTTATTCAAGAAGAATCAGGTGGCGATGCTAAAGAAGTTTCTCTACTACTTATTCATGCGCAAGATCATTTAATGAATGCTTTCGTTTACTGCGACCTAGTAAAATCAGTGCTTAACTTGTATAAGCGCTTGGATGAAAAGTAAGGAGAGAGCAGCAATGAAGCTAATTATAAATGCAGATGATTTTGGATTCACACGTGCGATTAACTACGGGATTATTGATGCGCATAATTTAGGTGTACTTACTTCAACGACCTTAATGGTAACAATGCCAGCATTTGAACATGCTGTGGAGCTGTCTAAACAAACGCCAACGCTTGGAATTGGTTTACATCT
>CM001047.1:2307613-2308055 GCA_000183865.1 Listeria marthii FSL S4-120 | reverse complement strand
TCAAAGATGGCGCTAATACATTAGAAGTTGGCTTGAAAACCTACACAGATGGCGTGAATACGGCGGCCGCTGGTGGAGATAAACTAAATGCGGGTGTTTCGACACTTGCAGCTGGTGTAGGACCACTAAAAGATGGTGTCGCAGCACTTGACGGCGGGGCAACGAAATTATCAAGCGGGGTTTCCACTTATACATCAGGCGTAGACACTTTAGCAGGTGGAATTAATCAAGCTTACACTGGGTCCACTGCCTTATCAGCTGGATTGAACAAAATGAATGGCAGCGTACCGGCGCTCGCATCTGGTGTAACACAACTAAATAACGGTCAAAACAGCCTTGCAACAGGTTTAGATTCACTCGTTGATGGCAGCAATAAACTTTCAGCAGGATTAAAAGAGTTAGATGGTAATTTAACCGATCCACAAGGAAAAATTGCGCAATT
>CM001047.1:2305988-2307513 GCA_000183865.1 Listeria marthii FSL S4-120 | reverse complement strand
TTAGATGATAAAAACAAACAAAAAATCATTGATGCAATTCAAGCCGATTTAGATAAAGAAACACAAAAATCTGCCACTCAAGTAGCGACAGTCGAACAACTACAAAGCGGCTTATCAGGTCTTGATTTAGCAGCACTTCAAACACAAGTTAAAGAATTACAAACTGGTGTAGCGAAAATTTCAGCTGGTTACAAGACAGTTCACGGTGGAACAAACGAAGCATTCAACAGCATCCACCAAGCAATCAATGGTTCTAGCAGTCAAACATTACTTGGCGGCGCGAACCAACTAACTGCGGGATTAAAATCAGCACAAGCTGGTAACGCGAAATTAGTTGCTGGAACAAACCAACTTAACAGCCAAATCCCAACTCTAACTTCTGGCGTAGGACAACTTGCTGCTGGTAGTGCGAATATGGAAAATGGATTAAGTCAGTTAAATGCTGGCGGTAACAAACTTGCAAGCAATTCAGCGGCATTACGTTCTGGAGCAACAGAGTTACAAGGCGGAACAAATCAACTAGCTGCCAAAGTTCCAACACTTGCTGGCGGAGTTAACCAACTTCAAGCTGGTTCTAGTCAATTAGCAGACGGTTTAAATCAATTATCAGCTAATTCACCAAAACTAGTTTCAGGCGTAGGACAACTCGCAGACGGTTCTTCTAAAATTGCCGATGGTTCTTCCAAACTAGCGAACGGTTCCTTCCAATTAGGCGATGGACTAACTAAATTGACAGACGGAAGCACAGAGTTAACTGATAAACTAGCAGACGGAGCACAACAAGTAAAAGATACAAAAGCAACAGATAAAACATTCAATATGATTGCCTCTCCAACAAAACTGGCTCATAACGAATACACACACGTAAGCAACTATGGTCATGCATTAGCACCATATGTATTATCACTTGCTCTATATGTTGGAGCACTGGTATTCAACTTCATTATGCCAATTAGACGTGTTTCGATGGAAGGTCAACCAGCTTATAAATGGTGGTTAAGTAAACTATCACTTGGTTTTGTCGCAGCGGTTGCGATGGCACTTCTTGAAGGTGGCATCATGATAGCACTAGGACTAAGACCAGATAGCATTGTTGAATTCTTCGGAACAGCGATAATTACAGCACTTGCATACATGTTCCTTATCATGCTCCTTGCCATGACATTTGATAATCCAGGACGATTCATCGCGATGGTATTACTCATTGTTCAATTAGCGGGATCAGGCGGAACATTCCCAATGCCACTTACAGGATGGTTCTTCAACTTAATCCATCCGTTCCTACCCATGACTTACTCGATTTATGCCTTTAGAGAGTCACTGGCAGCCGGTATGGGACCAAATGTATACAGTATGTCGATGCTCGTTCTTACAATCATCATGATTACATGTGTTGGCTTACTTTATCTATCCATGAGTCACTTGAAAAAACGTCACGATGCGCACGAATCAGCACTAGACGATAATCAAAAATTAATGGCTTTAGAAAACTAAAATAGTGAAATCCTTATAAAGTAGCTACTAC
>CM001047.1:2305673-2305888 GCA_000183865.1 Listeria marthii FSL S4-120 | reverse complement strand
GAAAGGAAATGAAATTAATGAAAGCATTAGAACGATTTCTGTCAAAATGGCTATTACCGTTTGCAAAAGTTTTAGAAAGTAACACCCAGATGAAGGCAATACGTCAAGGAATGATGGCATTAGTACCAATTACTTTAGTAGGTGCTGTACCTGTATTATTCCAACAACTAGGCGGAATTCCAAAATTACCTAGTTGGATCGCATCTGTTGCCGCG
>CM001047.1:2304395-2305573 GCA_000183865.1 Listeria marthii FSL S4-120 | reverse complement strand
GCCGCGTATATTAACAACATTACCTCACCGATTTATTTTGCTACATTCGGTTTGATGTCTGTGTATGTTGCTGTTTTTGTTGCCTATTACTATGCCAAGGAACGTAACTTATGGGATATCGGTGCTATTGTTACAGCTTTAATGAGTTTTGTAGTTGTTGCTGTACGACCACTTGAAACTGGCGGAAGTGATGTCACTTATCTTGCTGGTGAAGGGATTTTTGTTGCTTTAGTTATTAGTTTACTATCTGTAGAAATTCTTCATATTTTCAAAAACAAACTGAAATTTACTATTAATTTAGGGCAAGGTGTTCCAACGCCAATTTTACGCTCTTTTGAAAACTTATGGCCGATTTTATTCTCCGTATTAATTATTGCCATTTTAAGTTTCGGGGTGGAGTCACTTAGTGGAATTCGTGTTGTTGCGTTGATTCAAACGTTATTCTCGCCATTAACTTCACTTGTAAATACGCTACCTGGTATTATGTTAATCATTTTTATTCAACAACTATTATGGTGGTTTGGTATTCATGGTTATTCTGTAATGGCGCCAGTTTGGCTTAGTGTTGCTTTCCAAAATGTGGACGCGAACGCAGCTGCACTTGCAAAAGGAGAGCCGCTTTCTTCCATGCTTATTTTCACACCTGACTTCATGTGGAGCATCGTTGGTGTAACAGGAGCTGGAGTGACTGGAGCGCTGGTAGTTATCATGATGTTCTCTAAATCGAAACGCTATAAAACACTTGGCAGATTAGCGTTACTGCCAACATTCTTCAGCATTAATGAGCCAGTAATGTTTGGGGTTCCAATTGTATTAAACCCGAGATTTTTCATTCCAATGATGGCTGCACCTCAAATTGCTGCACTGATTGGTTGGTTCTCTATCAAATTAGGGCTAATGAATCCATTCACGATGGTTTCTCCGTATGTTCCAGTTCCAATCGGGGCTATTATCGCTTCATTTGACTGGAGATACGTAATCGTACTTGGCTTAATCTTGATTTGCTCAGCACTTATTTACTATCCATTCTTTAAAATAGCGGAAAAAGAGGCGCTTACGCAAGAAAATAGCGGTGATTTGGAAGCTAGTCTAGATGATTTCGATTTTTAAGTAGGAAAGGACGATTGTTATGAAAATTATGTTAGTATGTTTTGGCGGATTATCCACTTCTATTTTAG
>CM001047.1:2303115-2304295 GCA_000183865.1 Listeria marthii FSL S4-120 | reverse complement strand
AAACCAATGACAAATGGAGCATCTTTAGTTGATGAAACTGGTGAAATGATTAAGCCAAAATTTATTACGCCGGATTATCCGTATGTCGAAGAAGAAGTCTACCAAGAGTTTAAAGCGCAATACCAAAGATTCGTTCAATTTATGAAGAAAAAACCAAGTCATCTAGATAGTCACTTATTCTCAACAGATATTTATCAAGCGGCGATTAATGCAGCGAAACGACTTGCGGAAGAAGTGGGTATTCCGCTTCGAAATCATGATACAAATGGGTTTGAACATGTAGAATTTATGTGGGAAAAGCCGCTTGAAATTCCGTATGGAGCATATGAAAACTTAGATTATATTTATGATTATGCGTCTTCCATTTTATGTTATGATTATGTAGAAATCATGACTCATCCTGGTTATCTTGATAGTTTTATTCTGGAAAATTCGACATTTTCAATGCCACGCGCGAATGAATTAGAAAGTTTGATTTCCACAAGAATGCGCCAGTTTATTAATGACAATATTGTAGAATTAATTTCCTATCATGATATTCCAAAAAAATGAAATAGGTGATTAAAAAATGCTTAATCAACGTCAAAAAAACATTTTAAGTACATTGTATAATGAAAATAATTGGCTGCTTGGGAAAAAATTAGCGGACTTATTCCGAATAAGTGATCGGACAATTAGAAATGATATACGTGTTATTAAAGAAAATTTAGGTGAGGATTTTATCTTTACGTCTAAAAAGTTGGGATATGCCTATAATATGGAAAAACCATTCCCGTTTGACGTTGAGGAGCAAACCGGAGTTGAACAAAAGCGAATTGCTCTGTTAATTCAAAAATTACTTGTAGATGATGGCGTGGACCTTTATGAATTTGCAACAGAAACGTTCACTTCTGAATCTACTATACAACGTGACATTCAGTGGCTACGTGGTTACTTTGAGCAATTACTCGGCTTGGATGTCGTTATCCATTCGAGTGATGGGGTCTATGCAATTAGCGCCACGCCACTAATGAAAATGGAGTTATTAAACCGGATTGCGAGTTTTGATGATGCGATAAAAATAGTGTTATTAACAAAATGCTTTCCGGAGATTAACCATGATAAAATCCGCCAAATCGTTTTAGCGGTGATGGATGAACACAAGCTAGTATTAAAATATTTTGATGAAACTATTCTACTC
>CM001047.1:2302732-2303110 GCA_000183865.1 Listeria marthii FSL S4-120 | reverse complement strand
ACTTATTTATGGTAGTGCGTTTTACCGAAAACATCCAGATTTACAGACAATATTTGACATTCATAACCCATTTTTACAACAACTTTTTGAGACATTACATCAGGAGGGTTATGATGTTTCTGCTGAAATGAAACAATTTATAGTAGCTGCTCACGAAAAAATAGTTACGATGAATGATTTTGAAGCAAAAGTTACGACCAAAATGGTGCTCGAGGATGGTTTATATCAAGAAATTTTACTAGTTTTAGAAGAGATAAAACAGGTGTATTTGATCGATTTTACGACTGATTTAGAAATAACAAGTGATATGACGAAACATATTTTTATTGCGATTGAACGTGCTAAACGAGGTATTGTTATTAAAAATCAAGTTACCCA
>CM001047.1:2299393-2302632 GCA_000183865.1 Listeria marthii FSL S4-120 | reverse complement strand
ACTCGATATTGCTATCTTTATTGGTGAAAAATTACTCGAACGTCTTGGGGTGATTTTGAATCAAGAAGAAATTATTTTATTAGTCATGTATTTGTATCAATATTACCGGAAAATAGAAGCTAGGCACCAATTGAGCCAAGTAGTACGGATTGCATTAATTGTTTTGGAAGGCAAGGCTGCACTGTATTACTTACGTGAACAATTGGCAGAAGTTTTAAGAAGCGTCAATGTAGAAGTGATTGACGTTACGGATAACAAACAGTTTCAATTGTTATTATCGGAAAATATCGATGTGGATTTGTGCATTTCTACTAAAAAAATAGACTTGCCGGCAGAAGTCCCGTGTATCGTTTTATCTGGTAATATTGGTTTAATTGAAGAAGTGACAATCAAAAAACAACTTTCGGCAACGATGGAAGCGAATAAACAGAAAAAATTTGCCTATATTAAAGAGAAATATTTGCACGAAGAATTGTTCTTAACTAGCTATGACTATGAACAGAAATATCAAGCAATCGAAGTGCTCAGCCAATATTGTATTGATAAAAATTATGTACCGGCTAGTTTTACAGAAAAATTATACAATCGCGAGCAACTATTTTCAACGGCGATTCCGACGGGTATTGCGTTACCCCATCCGATTAAAAATGTTGCCAATAAAAGTGGTATCCTGTTTTGCATTTTGAAAAAGCCGTGTACGTGGGATGCGCACAAAGTTAGCCTAATTACTATTCCGATGATTGAAGAATTAGATGGAACGGAAGCGCCACTTATTAATGATTTTTTGTCATTGATAGCATCTAATAAATCATATGTAGAAAAAATAAGTGAGTGCGGGACATACAATCAATGCATAGAGTTACTACAGACTATTTATAACAACAATGATTAAGTATAAGGAGTGACTAGACATGAAAAAACAAATTATTACTATCGCCGGTGGTGGCAGTACTTACACACCTGGGATTATTCAAGCCGTACTAAATGGTCAAGAAAGATTGCCAGTTGCGGAAATTCGTTTATATGATATTGATGCAACAAGAAATGACAACATGTATTTAATCATTCAATACATGTTAGACCAACAAGGATTTTCCTCTATTAAATTAGTTCAGACATTAAGCCCGGAAGAAGCATTTACGGGTGCGGATTTTATCTTCTCACAAATTCGTGTTGGCGGACTTAAAATGCGTGAAAAAGATGAAAAAATCCCGTTGAAACATGGTTTAGTTGGACAAGAAACATGTGGCCTTGGTGGTTTTTCATACGGACTACGAAGCATTGGACCACTTTTAGAATTAGTTGGATATATTCAAAAGTATGCACCGGAAGCGTGGATTTTAAATTATACGAACCCAGAAACAATTATTTCTGAAGCAGTACGCAGACAATTCCCTGGTATTCAGATGATTAATGTTTGTGATATGACGATTGGTATTGAAGATACTCTAGCAAAAAATTATAGTTATGATCGTGATAACTGGATTGCTACGTACTACGGTTTAAATCATTTTGGCTGGTATACAAAAATCTATGATAAATCCTTAAAACGTGATATTATGCCAGAACTATTAGAAAAACTAAAAGTACAGGAAATCAAAGAAGAAGATCCAAGTTGGAACCGTGCATTCAATATGATTCGCTTCATGGTACAAAACTTCCCAGATAACTTACCAAATAACTATCTAGAATATTACTTGTACCCAGATATGTATGTTGATTACGCAGATCCAAACTATACACGTGCCAACACAGTCATGGATGGACGCGAACAAAAAACACATGAAATGGCAGAAAAAATTCGTAATAAAGCAAAAGGAGATGTTCTTGATTTCTACTTCGGCGTACACGGCTTATATATTGTAGATATCGCAACATCCTTGCTGAACGACGAGAAAAGTCGCTTTATGTTGATTGTAGAAAACAAAGGAGCTATTCCTAATTTACGTAGTGACGCAGTAGTGGAAGTACCAGCGTATGTGGGTGCGACTGGTGTGGAAGCAATTTCGTTACCTGCGATTGGCGATTTCCACAAAGGGATGATGGAAGCACAAGTTGCGGCTGAAAAACTTTTAGTAGACGCATTCTTTGAAAATTCCTATCAAAAAGCCTTGCAAGCATTCACGCTTAACCAATCTGTACCAAACGCAACCGTTGCTAAAAAAGTACTAGATGAAATGATTATTGAAAATGAAGCCTTTTGGCCAGTTTTAAAATAGTAATTAAAAACATCGTATCGTGATGGAAATTCATGGTACGATGTTTTTTGTTGTGTAATGGGGCGCCTTCCCAGCAAAGAAATGCTATAATTAAACTATTAACGAGCGAAAAGAGGTATTGCATGATGAAAAAAATAGTATTTGTAGATGTAGATGGTACGCTTGTAAGTGATGATGGACTTGTTCCAGAATCTGCAAGAACAGCGATAATCCAAGCCCGTAACAACGGACATCGAGTATATTTATGTACAGGACGTTCAAAACCCGAACTATATGACTCCATTTTATCGATAGGTTTTGATGGTATTATCGGAGCTGGTGGTGGTTACATTGAAGTAGACGACGAAATTATTTACCATAAGAAAGTAGCGAACGAAGATGTTGTTCATATGGTAGATTTCTTTATGGAAAAAGAATTAGACTTTTATTTAGAATCGAATGGGGGCTTATTTGCTAGTCCAAATCTTGAATCCCGTTTAGATAAATTAGTGTATGGTGATGTGGAAAACGACCCAATCGCACGCGAGAAAAAAGTGAACAACCCGCATCCATTTGTCCAAGGTTTAACTTACGGGGAAACAAACCTGTATCGTACAGATGTGAATAAAGCTTGTTTCCTAGAAAATAAAGCTGTGCCATTTGAAGAAATTAAGAAAGAATTTAGCGGTAAGTTTGAAGTAATGCATTGTACTGTGCCTATTTTTGGGGATGACAGCGGGGAATTAATGGTTCCAGATATTCATAAAGCGACGGCAATTGAGTTCTTGCTTCAACATATTGGTGGCGATAAAAAAGCTACGATTGGCATTGGCGATGGCATGAATGATGCGGAAATGCTCACATACTGTGAAACTGGTATTGCAATGGGGAACGCCAAAGAAGGATTAAAAGAATTAGCTGATGATATAACTAAATCAGTAGATGAAGATGGCCTATTTGCTAGTTTCCAAAAGCATGGCTTGATTTAGAAATAATCGTTCGGGTAATGAAAGCATATAGAGGAGGATTTTTTAATGAAAT
>CM001047.1:2297967-2299293 GCA_000183865.1 Listeria marthii FSL S4-120 | reverse complement strand
AGGCGAAATTCCAATCGAAAAAGTATTTTTAATGAATTTAGATGAGTATGTAGCGAAGCGCGATGATTCTTTCACCGTGTACACTTACATGCACCAAAAATTCTATGACTTAATTACCAAAATGCCAAAAAGAGTAGAATTGTTAGATGGAAGTTTAGCTGATTTTACAGACGAAATTGCTCGTTATAAGAAAATTTTGGCTGAAAATGAACGCGATTTACAAATTTTAGGCTTAGGGGTAAATGGACATCTTGGCGCGAACGAACCAGGCACGCCATTTGATGCACGTTTATTTTTAGCAGATAGCGATGAATCTACTATCAAAAGCACAATCATGTACAACAACTTAAAAGAAGATGAAGCGCCGTCCCAAATGTTGACACTTGGCTTAGCAGATATGATGGACGCGAAACAAATCTTAGTAACTGCTTCCGGCGAACGTAAAGCAGAAGCGGTCAAAGGGTTACTTGAAGGACCAATTGATGAAAGTTGTCCAGCATCGATTTTACGAAACCATCCAAATGTAGTCTTTATTATCGATGAAGCGGCAGGATCATTACTTACTAATCATTAAAAAAGGGGTGGAAATATGAGAAAGATATACACATATTTTGTTTTAATTCTCGGTGTGGCGATGATTGGTCTTGGTATTTATTTAATGTTTAATCCAAGCACATCACTGCAAGCACTAACTATTTTTATTGGGATTATTTTAGTTTTAAATGGGATTAATGAAGTGATTTCTTATTTTGGCGAACGAAAATATTGGAGCATTTCCAAATGGATTATGCTTGATGGGATTTTATCTATCCTTGTTGGTGGCTTTGCGATTTTCGAGTCGAATATGGCTGAACGTATTTTCATTATCATTTTCGCAATTTGGATTTTAGCATCCGCGATTTTACGAATCTTAACGGCTTTTGCTGTTAAAGGTTTTCCGGGATGGACATTGCTACTTATTATGGGGATTATCGGGCTAATTATTGCGGTCATTTCCTTGTTCACGAATACGTTAGTAGCAATCGCGATTGGTATTATTCTTGGATTATTTTTCGTCTTCCAAGGAATTACTTGTCTTTCCCTTTGGTGGGTTATTCGAAAAGGTGAATCTAGAAACAAATGATGTATTTTTATATTAATTTCCGATAAAACGTTAAAAAAATAACATTGTAAAAAGTGCGTCAGTAATTTTGTCACAAAATGGACAAAAGAAGCGAGCAGATGGTTCTTTGAGAACTATTCACTCGCTTCTTTTTTATTATGATAAAGGAAGCTGCAATGGCGTAATGATTTTTAGGAGGCAAAACAAATGCAAGAAAAGTTTAC
>CM001047.1:2296733-2297867 GCA_000183865.1 Listeria marthii FSL S4-120 | reverse complement strand
CAAAGGAAGTATTCTTGGTTTTACGCGAGAACAAACAACCATTAGACCACTTTGTAAAACGGTGGCATGGAAAATTCCATTAACATACGTAGCTGGAATATTGAAAACTATGGGGGATATGGATATAGCAGATTTAATTGCTGTAGAAATGAACTTTTTAGATAGAGATGAAAATGACTGTATTCAGTGGTTCATTAATGAAATGCCATTGAGATTGCATACTACTTCGTGGAAAATTGCGCAAGACTTTTTCCGTCAAGAAATCATACAAGTTGTTTCAAAAGAATTATGTGCTGTCCAAGTGAAGGAACTGAAAAAGCGTGCTATTCTTTTTGAATTAGGTTATTACCTCGAAATAGATGTAGTAGAATTTCATAGCTATTTGAGAGATATAGCATACGATGAGATAGTAAAAAAAAATAAATGAAATATTTCCTATATTAACACAGACAAATATTCGAATTCATAGTACACTTAGAAGTAACCATGATAGGGATTTATCGCCAGTCCCTTATTAGCCACCAGCAAATTTTGCTAGGTGGTTTTTTAGTGAAATTTTTCTTTGCGAAAGTGGTTGGGTGTGATACCCTAAAAAAGGTGAGTTTTAATGAAGGGAAAGTGTAGGAAATGACAAAATGGTTACCAAAGGATTTATGGATTGTTATTATTGGAATGGTGTTACTATATACAGGGCTCTCGTTTATTTGGCCTTTCAATATGATTTATATGACACAAGAGTTAGGCATGTCGACAACGGATGCTTCATTAGTATTGTTGATTAATTCAGGTGTAGGAATTATTTCTAGCATTATCGGTGGACTAATTTTCGACCGTTTTTCTGGTTTTATTTCGCTTACGATTGGCACGATTATATTAGTGCTTTCAACAGCTTCGTTATGCTTCTTTCACGGATTTCCGTTCTTTATTTGGAATTTATGGGCGGTTGGTATTGCGATGGGAATGGTGTTTTCGGGACTTTATGCAGCTGCGGGGTTAACACATCCGACTGGCGGGAGAACAGGCTTTAATGCGATTTATGTCGCGCAAAATATCGGAGTTGCGATTGGCCCTTTACTTGCAGGACTTTTAGCTAAACAAGGGATGAGTCATGTTTATATTGGTTCATTTGTGTTT
>CM001047.1:2285581-2296633 GCA_000183865.1 Listeria marthii FSL S4-120 | reverse complement strand
CGGCCTATTTTTTCTTCTATTTCCATAAGATTGACTGGAAATCAGAGAAGGTAAGCGCTGAGACAAAACATCGTAAAAAAGGAGCGAAACGAGAATTTCCGACCAAGCTTGCGTTATGCTCTTTCATACTATTGTTGTTGACGTACCTGCTATGCCAATTGCCGCATGTGCAGTGGCAGTCGAATTTATCTACTTATATGACGGAAATAAAAGGTGTGACATCTAGCGAATACGGTAATTTATGGAGCTTAAATGGCGCACTTATTGTATTGGGACAATTAGTTTTAATCCCAGTTGTTAACAGATTTAAAAAATACTTATTAGCGCAAATTTATATTGGTATTGCATTATTTATTTTATCGTTCGTTGTCGCAATGAATGCAAGCTTGTATAGCGGTTTTGTGTTAGGGATGACGTTCTTAACAATCGGGGAAATGTTTGCTTGGCCGGCGATTCCAACGATTGCTTACCAACTTGCACCAAAAGGAGCAGCTGGTTTGTATCAAGGATTAGTGAATGGGATGGCGACAGTAGCTAGAATGCTCGCACCATTTTTGGGCGCAATCGTTGTTCAAAATCTTGGCGGCATGAAAGCACTATTCATTGGCGCATTTATTTTACTAGGATGCGCACTAATCAGCATCACACTACAACAAATTTTACAGAAAAAGGATCAACAAGAAAAAGCTGCCTTGAAAATTTCTATCAATCAGGGGGAATAAACGATGAAATTATGGAAAAACGGTATATTTTATCAAATGACTGCTGAAGGAGCGCAAGTCTCGTCAGTTTTAACAGAAAATGGTCTAATCCATGCGGTTGGTGAAGCTAGGGACTTGGAACAGCAATTTGCGACTGAAATTGCGGAAACGATTGATTTGGGAGGAAAAGTGGTTTTTCCTGGATTTGTTGATGCGCATATTCATTTGCTTTGGTATGGACAAGCTTTAGAACGGCTTAATTTGAACCAAACGACAACGAAAAAAGAGGCTCTAACACTGATTGCGGAACGAACAAAGCAACTAGCGCCTGATGAGTGGCTATTTGTGGAAGGATATGATGAGAATAAATGGTCAGATGAACAAAGTCTGATTTCTTTGGCGGATTTAGACGCAGTGAGTCAAACGAATCCGATTTTAGTGCGCCGGATTGATTATCATAGCGTATCGATTAATTCTGCTTTAAAAGCCCATATCGTAGACTTTTCGGAAAATGGTTTCGATGGTGGTGGTGAAATTGTTTGTGATAAAGCGGGGGATTTTACTGGTGTTTTAAGAGATAATGCAACGACTTTAGCGATAGATGCGTTTCCGGCAGCGATTCCTTCTGAATTGAGAGCATGGTTAGAAATTGCGATAACTGATTTATGGTCGAAAGGGATAACTGGTGCGCACTCGGAAGATTTACATTACTTCACAGGATTTGAATCTACTTTTGCTGCTTTTCGACAAACAGTTGGTGTGGATCAATTACCGTTTCGTGCGCATTTGTTAATTCATCATGCGGAATTAGCAGCTTTTTCGGCTTCACAAGAAAGTTTTGTTAGTGGTGATGCATTTTTAGAATTAGGAGCTATGAAGATTTTTTATGATGGAACGGTCGGCTCACGTACCGCGCTAATGAGTGCTGGATACGCGGATAATCCAGCTGAAAAAGGATTGCAAATTCACACGGATGAAGCATTTGAAGATTTGGTTAAAGCAGCAAGGAAAGCGGGATTGCCTGTTGCGATTCATATTTTAGGAGATCAAGCTTTTGCCAATGTAATTCGCACGCTACGAGCATATCCGCCTAAAGCAGGGCAATATGATAGACTGATTCACACTCCTTGGCTTACGGAAGCACTGATAGCGGAAGCGGCGGGGCTACCTGTGTTGTTTGATATACAGCCGCAATTTATGGCAAGTGATCTTCCGTGGGCGCTAGATGTGCTTGGTGAAAATCATCCACCGCTCGCTTTTGCTTGGAAATCATTGCTACAAGCTGGTTTTCCTTTAGCTGGGGGAAGTGATGCACCGATTGAAGTACCTAATCCATTTTGGGGAATTCATGCTGCTGTTACTAGGACTGCGAATGCGGACTTGGATGGTGCGGTGTACTCGCCGGAACAAGCACTCACGGTGTTTGAAGCCATTCAACTTTATACAAAAGGTGCTGCCTTTGCGAGTTATAAAAAGGAAACGCGCGGACAAATTGTGCCAGGTTTTGTAGCCGATTTTGCGATTTTGGCAGAAGATCCATTTCAAGTGAAACAAGCGCAATTGCGTGATATGAGCGTTATGATGACAGTTGTGAATGAGCAAATCGTCTATCAAAAAGAGGAAAGATAAGCGGAAAACTCCATACAGAGACGGATGTTTCCGGAATGTTTTTTTGCTAATATGAGAACGGTAGAAATTCCACACTCGGGGATTAGTTGTGTGGCAGGCAGACGGGGACGAGGGATGTATTAATGGAGATTTTTGAACTGATATTATTGATGTTAAGTGCAGTGTTTTTATCGAATGTGTTAAGTCGATTTTTGCCGAGTATTGCGGTGCCTTTAATTCAGGTGTTGCTTGGGATTATTTTAGCGATTCCGCTTGGTGATCATACGATGGATTTGAATCCGGAGTTGTTTTTATTACTCTTTATGGCGCCAATTCTTTTTAATGATGGGGCTAGTACGGATAAGAAATCTTTATGGAAAAATCGTAAAGCTATTTTATCGCTATCGATTGGATTAGTGTTTGTCACGGTAGGGATTTTGGGTGCATTTATTCATTACTTAATTCCAGCGATACCGTTTGCGGCTGCATTTGCACTGGCTGCGGCACTGGCGCCAACGGATGCGGTCGCGGTCGGGGCGTTAGCTGAAAAGGTAAGGGTGCCACATAAAATTATGCATATTTTAGAAGGCGAATCGCTTATTAATGACGCTTCTGGGCTTGTTTCATTTCAATTCGCTGTCTTGGCGCTTGTAACGGGAACGTTTTCGTTTATGTCAGCTGGAACTAGTTTCTTGCTGCTATCGCTTGGTGGGATTGCACTTGGAGCAGTACTTAGTATACTGAAAATCGGCCTTATGCGCGGTTTACGCCAGCTAGGAATTGAAAATATGACTTCTTTTATGCTAATGGAAATTTTGTTGCCATTTTTGATTTTTATGGTGGCAGAAAAAATTGGTGTGAACGGAATTTTGGCCGTAGTCAGCGGTGGAATGGTGCATTCATTTAGTTATAAAAAAATAAATCCTGAAATGGCGCAATTGAACTTGCTTTCAAAAAACACCTGGTCAGTGATTATTTTTAGTTTAAATGGCTTGGTATTTATTTTACTTGGGACGCAGTTGCCGCAAATTTTGACGACCATTTGGCAAGATGCGAATATCCAAAAAGGTATGCTATTCGTGTATATTTTAGGAATTACTTTCTTGCTACTCGGGTTACGGTTTTTATGGATTTTATTCTTCCGCAATTACGAGGAAAACCCGAAAGTCGATTTAGTTAGCCGGTTGAAAAATACTTTTCTATATACGGTGGCTGGGGTTCGTGGAACGATAACATTAGTCAGTGCGCTGTCATTACCATTTGTGCTTGGAAATGGCGATGCTTTTCCTGAGCGGGATTTGCTGATTTTTATTGCGGCAGGAGTTATTATTACGACGCTACTTCTGGCCAATTTCACTTTACCACTTTTTGCAGCGAAAAAGGATGTTGTTACGGCGGATCATACGACAGATATCATGTTGCTTCGTGATATCGTGCAGCAATTGCAAGCTTATAAAACAGATGAAAATACCGTGGAAATGAATAAAGTGTTAAATATGTATAATAATCGGATTTTCTCGTTGATGGAGCATAAAGAAGTAAGTGCGACGGAGCGAGAGTTGCGAAGGTTAACGCAAGAATGGCAGCTTGAAAACACAAGAAGGTTAGTTTTTGAGCGAAAAATTGATACTGGGGTAGGGCTTTCGCTGATGATGCGGCTCGGAAAACGACTTTATGTCCAAACACGAGCAGAGAAGTACCGTGCAAGAAAAAGGTATCGCCAACTATTAAGTCACAGCATTCGCGATTTCCGAATTGTGCCGCTTACGTTTGACGAGCGCCGAAAAGAACGCGCCAAATTGCAAAATGAAAACAATCAATTCGTCATTCAAAAATTACAAGAACTAGATCCAAATGAGTTTAACCCAGAAATCATTTCGCTTTATTTAATGAATTTTGAGCGGGCGTTAGGTCATCTGTCGAATAAAAAAGAGAGCGATGATGAAGCGCTACAAACAACTATTGACTTAGCTTCTCAAATTGAACGCGAGACGATTCAACATTATTTTGAAAATGGGACCATTACTCGTAAAGAAATGAAAGTGTATCGTGATAACTTGCTCGCGATAGAGGCGAATTTGCAATTAGAATTTTAAGAAAAAGACAGTTAGACTAACCATTTAGTCTAGCTGTCTTTTTTTATCATCAAAATAATAAATAATGCGGTCGATAAATTCTTTCGTTGTGCTATCAAAATCTTTTTCTTTTTGATTCGTTAGCAGACCAATCGGTGGTGAAATTGGTAGATTATTAATTGGAATGCGAACTGTTCCTGCCAGTAGTTCTGAATGCGCGGTGCTAGTAAAGATAGATACACCAACGTTTTCACGCACGAAATATTTATGCGACATGCTGCTCGTGAGTTCCATTTTTTTATAATCACTACCGATGGCGCGTTTTAGATGTTGTTCAATTTGAATGCGAATCGGGCAGTTTGCTGGAGTGAAAATAAAGCATTCGTCGCGTAAATCGAGCAACTCTACCGAAGCCCGCGAAGCTAACGGATGGTTTTCTGACACAATTAAATCTAACGTATCATGGAAAAATGGAAAGTAAAAATTCTCCAAAATCAGCTCTGGCTCCCCACAAATCGCGAAATCAATTTCCCCGTCAATTAATTTTTGACTACATGTATTGGCGTCATCCACCGCCACATTCACCATGAGTTTTGGAAAATCAGTTAAAAACTGCTTTAAAATCTGCGGTAAAACAAGGCTGGCGCTAGGTTCAGATATGCCTACTTTAATTAGCCCAGCATTGCCATTTTTTAAGTCAAAAATGGTGTGGTCGAGCACTTCATATTGGGCGATAAGCTGGCCGGCTCTTTCATAGAACAGTCTGCCTGCGTGTGTTAGTTTTAATATTTTGCCGCGTTCGAATAATTGGACATCTAAATCTTGTTCCAATTGTTTAATGCGCATCGAAATAGTCGGCTGCGAATAATTTAATACTTCTGCTGCGCGCTGAAAACTTCCCGTATTAACCACTGTATAAAAAGTTTTAATGGTTCGAAATTCCAATATAATTCCCCCTTCATATTGGAGTTTTTTGATATTTCTAACAGTATACACCGTAAAATTAGCAGAAGCAATTTATTAATCTGATAAAATTCATAGGAATAATGCGGATTGAAGGAGAAGTATTAGTATTACTGTGGTTAGCCATTAGTTTTTTTGATTAGCCAAACAGAATCTTTTACTTTATAGTATAGCTAATATCTGAAAACCAAGTAAGTTGATGCGAATTAAAAGGGGCGATTTGATGGGAAAAGTGACGATTATTGCTGGGGGAATCAAAACGGAATCTCGGCTTACAGGTTTAATCCAACTAGCTGCAAATGAATTAGTAAATAATGGTACTGAAGTAAGAATTATCGAAGTGCATAAAATTCAGCCAGAAGCGTTAGTAACTGCGGATTTTACACATCCAGATATTCAACTTGCGAATAGCGAAGTAGAGAAGAGTTCTGGCGTTATTATCGCGACACCTATTTTTAAAGCGTCCTACTCAGGAGTGTTAAAAGCCTATTTGGATTTGTTGCCACTCAAAGCTTTAAAAGGGAAAGTCGTTTTGCCACTAGGGCTTGGCGGGTCAAATGGTCATTTACTTGCACTGCAATACGCACTAGATCCAGTTTTAAAAGAACTTGGAGCCGAAACGATTTTAAAAGGTCAGTTTACGGTGGATAAGCAAATTGAACGGCTTGGGGATGGGCTCTATGAAATTGATGCTTCTGCGAAAGAACGACTAGACCTCGCATTAAGTCAATTTATTTCATTATTAAATCAAAATTCAGTGGAAGTGTAAGGAGGAGAACGGGAAATGACAGAAGATATTTTTAGAGTGGCGACTGTGGATGATGCGCCGGAGTTTTTAGAATTGTTATCAAGTGCTTTTCAATCTGTGAAAGAACTGGGGATTGATTGGCCTTCAACTAATGCTGATTTGGCAATGGTAACAGAAAATATTGTGAATTCTTCTGCGTTTGTTTTAGAGCGCGGTGGTAAATTAATTTCGACAATTACTGTTCGTTTTCCGTGGGAGAGTAGTTCACCGCCTTCTAAATATCCATTTGTTTGGTGGTTTGCAACAGCTCCAGAACTTGCGGGACAAGGGATTGGCGATAAATTATTAACATATGTAGAAGAGCGAGTACTTCGCGACACTTTGAAAGCTCCGGCACTTACGCTTGGAACGTCTGCCAGGAAACATCCGTGGTTGCTTGATATGTACTTGCGTCGCGGTTATGAAGTTTATTTTGAACATGAAGAAGACGGTGATGTTGGTGTGATGATGCGGAAAATCTTAATTCCAGAAAAATTCGACACCACACTACTTGGAATACCTAGCTGGACATAAAAAGGGGGAAAAAGAATGAAAAAGAAATATGGGATTTTGGCACTGGCACTCACGGCAGCACTGGCTTTAAGCGCATGTGGGGCGGGAAATGAACCAGAAGCAGCTAATGAAAAAGTACAAACAATCACGGTTGGAACAGGGACGCAATTTCCGAATGTCTGCTTTTTAGATGAAAACGGCAAATTAACAGGCTATGACGTTGAACTAGTTAAAGAAATCGACAAACGTTTACCAGGCTATAAATTCAAATTTAAAACGATGGATTTTTCCAATTTATTAGTTAGCCTTGGAGCTGGAAAAGTAGATATCGTTGCGCATCAAATGGAAAAAAGTAAGGAACGTGAGAAGAAGTTTTTATTTAATGATGTAGCGTATAACAATTTCCCGTTGCAGTTGACGGTATTAGATAGTAATAACAGCATAAATAGTACAAAAGATTTAGCTGGAAAACGCGTCATTACAAGTGCCACTTCGAACGGCGCACTTATTTTAAAGAAAATTAATGAAGAGCAAGGTAATAATTTTGAGATTGCCTATGAAGGACAAGGATCAAACGATGCAGCGAATCAATTAAAAACAGGCCGCGCCGATGCAACGATTTCCACGCCTTTTGCAGTCGATTTCCAAAATAAAACGAGCGCCATCAAAGAAAAAGTAGTTGGCGATGTTTTATCCAATGCGAAAGTATATTTCATGCTTGGAAAAAATGAAACGAAACTAAGTAAAGATGTCGACAAGGCGCTACAGTCGATTATTGACGATGGGACATTAAAAAAATTAAGCGAAAAATGGCTTGGCGCGGATTATTCAAAAGAACAATATTAAAAGAGAGAGGGTGCCATCAAAATGGATAAAGCGTTCGATGTGAAAATGATTGCTGATTTTATTCCAACGTTAGCTGGCTATTTGCCGATTACGTTGTATATTTTGGCACTCTCGCTTATTTTCGGTTTTATATTAGGCGTAATTTTATCATTACCACGGATTTACAAGATTCCAGTTTTGAACCAATTTGCGCGGGTGTATATTTCGTTTTTCCGCGGGACACCGATTATGGTGCAATTATTCATTGTTTTCTACGGAATTCCAGCACTTTCCAGCGTTTTTGGTATTGATTTATCACAAATGGATCCATTATATGCCGCGATTGCCACCTATGCGCTGAGTAGTGCGGCGACGATTGCAGAAGTGATTCGCGCTGGAGTAAATAGTGTGGATGCTGGGCAGGCGGAAGCGGCTTATAGTGTTGGACTAAATGGGCGCCAGACATTTTTGAGAATTATTTTGCCACAAGCTTTGTATCAAGCGTTACCGAATTTCGGGAATTTAGTCATTGGTTATTTGAAAGATACATCGCTCGCGTTTTCGATAGGGGTGATGGATATGTCAGGAAGAGGCCAAACCTTAATAACACTGAGCAATCACGCGCTGGAAGTCTATATTTCACTATCGATTATTTACTATATCACAGCTGTTTTACTTGAGTATTCCTTCAAATGGATTGAAAAACGGGTCAAAAAGGAAAATACCAGATTTACAAGCATTTTCGATATAGAACTGTAAAGGAGAGATGATGATGCCGCTTGATGTACCTTTTATTGGAACAGCCGTATTGGCGATGCTAAAAACGATACCGTTAACACTTGCGATGACCTTCTTTCCGATCTTGTTCGGTTTTATTATCGCGATTGGCTTGACGCTCATTCGGATGTACCATGTTCGTTTTTTAGAACCAATTGCTAAGTTTTACGTTTCTTTTTTTCGAAGTACGCCAGCAATTTTGCATATTATGCTGATTTACTTAGGAATTCCACTGATTGTTGATTTTTTGAGTAAGTCATTTGATTTAGGCATATCTGCAAATAAAATTCCGGTCGTGGTTTTTGTGATTATCGCACTATCTTTCACAGCGGGAGCTTACTTAACAGAGATTTTGCGCTCTGGAATTATCGCCGTTGATATCGGTCAAATGGAAGCTGCGTACTCAATGGGTTACACGCATGGCCAAGCGATTCGGAAGGTTCTGTTGCCGCAAGCCTTTATGATTGCCCTGCCGAATTTCACCAATTTGTGCATCGGATTTTTACATACCACATCCATCGCAGCTATCGTCGCAGTTCCCGAAATCACTGGAATGGCAACAATTGTAGCCTCCGATAACTACGCCTTTCTCGAAGCATTTATCGGCGCCGCACTCATTTACTGGTTTCTAACTATGTTGATTGAAGCAATTAATTACATTTTGGAAAAGAATATCGCTAAATACCAAGGAGGGGCAGTATGATTACCATTAAAAATATTCAAAAGAGCTTTGGCGAAAACCAGGTTTTAAAAGGAATTGATTTAACCGTGAAAAAGGGCGAAGTAGTAACAATTCTCGGTCCAAGTGGTTCTGGGAAAACGACCTTTTTACGTTGCTTAAACTTACTGGAACGACCCGAAAATGGCGAAATTTCGATGCACGACCAAATAATTAACTGCAAAAAACCATCTAAAAAAGAAGTGTTGCAACTACGAAAAAATACCGCGATGGTTTTTCAACAATATAATCTCTTTTCGCATAAAACGGTCATTCAAAATGTGATGGAAGGACTGACTGTTGCGAGAAAAATCCCGAAAAAAGCAGCGCGTGAAATTGCCGAACGGGAGCTCACTAAAGTTGGTTTGGCGGATAAATTTAGCGCATATCCTTCCCAGCTTTCTGGTGGACAAAAACAACGCGTTGGGATTGCCCGGGCACTCGCGATTAATCCAGATGTCATTTTGTTTGATGAACCAACCGCTGCACTTGATCCGGAGCTTGTCGGTGAAGTTTTAGAAGTAATGTTAGAGATTGCGCGGGCCGGTGCAACGATGATTGTCGTTACCCATGAAATGGAATTCGCAAAACGAGTCGCGGATCAAGTTGTTTTTATGGATGGCGGATTAATTGTCGAACAGGGCACGCCTGACGAAGTGTTTAATCATACAAAAGAAGAGCGAACTAAACGCTTTTTACACCGAGTTTCGGCGGATTATTTATATGAAATTAAAGAAGTGAAGAAGGAGCGTGTCATATGACCATTCGATTTAGCATTTTGGACCAAAGTATTATTAATCCTGGCGAGAACCCAAGTGAAACTTTGCAAAATACCGTAGAACTTGCGCAACTCGCGGAACAACTTGGCTATCATCGTTTTTGGGTTGCCGAGCACCATAATTCAGATGAAATAGCTGGGTCAGCACCAGAAGTATTGCTAGGATACATCGCTGCCAAAACGAACACAATCAAGCTTGCGTCTGGCGGTGTGATGCTGCAACATTATAGTCCGTATAAAGTCGCCGAGCAATTTCATGTGCTTGAAAACTTAGCGCCAGAACGGATTTCGCTTGGTGTTGGGAAAGCACCCGGTGGTTTCCAGCCAGCAACTGACGCCCTCCAAAAAGACTTTGCTAAACCAGTCCAAACATTTGATGCTAAATTGGCAGAATTAGTTAGTTTTGTGACACACAAATCAGATGCGGCTATCGAAGCAAAACCACTTCCTGCAAATAATCTAGAAATCTTTTTACTCGGAGGAAGTGCAGCAAGCGCGAAACAAGCCGCGGAGCTTGGGATTTCCTTCGTTTTCGCTTATTTTATTAACGGAGATGAGAGCGTCTTAAAAGAAGCGCGCGAAACATTTGAACAATACCAAATTAATCTAGAAGCCAGTTTTCAATTAGCACCAATTGTTGTGGTTGCGGAAACTAAAGTCGCAGCTGATCGGCATATACCAGAGCGAGAGTCAATCAAAGTCGAGCTTGCGGACGGACGTAGAGTCAATGTAGGCTCGCTCGAACAAGCCGAAGCCTTCGTGAAAGATATCAACCAAGAATATCGCTTTATTACTCAACGAATTGGCGCAATAACAGGAACAAAACAAGAAGTCGGGGCGGAAATTAAGCGACTTTCAAAACAATATAATATCCAAGATTTTGTCATTTTAACACCGGTCAAATCAACTGAAATAAAACGCTATTCGTACCAATTATTAAGTGAATCGATAAAGGAGGAAGTTGTCCATGGCTAATGTCGTCGTTTGGAGTAAAGTAGGGTGTCACTATTGTAAAGATGTGAAAGATTATTTAACCGAGCAAAAAATTGTCTTCCAAGATATCGACGTCACCGAACATGACTATTTACGTGAAGTATTACAAGCCAAATACGGCATTCGCCATGTCCCAGTCGTAGAAATTGGCGACATTGAAAAAGGTACGTATCACGCAGTTACCGAAATCGGCATCGATTATTTAGAAAAAGCCTTATTTGAAAAGGAGGAAGTAAAATGACTAGAAAAGAAACAATCCAGTTTGGCGCAATTATCCATGGTGTTGGCGGAACAACAGACGGTTGGCGCCACCC
>CM001047.1:2284742-2285481 GCA_000183865.1 Listeria marthii FSL S4-120 | reverse complement strand
CGGTTGGCGCCACCCGGACATCAATCCCGCAGCAAGTACCGACTTAGATTTCTATAAGACACGCGCCAAAATTGCCGAACAAGGGCTATTTAGTTTTGTCTTTATTGCAGATGGTCTTTTTATTTCCGAAAAATCGATTCCGCATTTTCTTAATCGTTTTGAACCAATTACGATTTTATCCGCATTAGCTGAGTCTACGGAAAATATCGGCCTTGTTGGGACCTTTTCAACATCATTCACAGAACCATTTACACTCGCAAGACAACTCTCTTCGCTCGATCACATTAGTGGTGGCCGAGCGGGATGGAATTTAGTCACTTCTCCGCAAGAAGGTGCCGCGCGAAATCATAGCAAGAAAAATCTCCCAACCCACAGCGATCGTTACACCATTGCAGCAGAACATTTAAAAGTGGTTCGCGGACTTTGGAATTCTTGGGAAGAAGATGCGTTCACTTATAATAAAGAAACCGGCGAATTTTTTAACCCCGAGAAATTACATCGCTTAAATCATCAAGGTGATTATTTCCAAGTCGAAGGTCCGTTAAATATCGGGCGCTCCAAACAAGGCGAGCCAGTCGTTTTCCAAGCCGGCGCATCTAGTACAGGACGGGATTTCGCTGCTCAAAATGCAGAAGCCATTTTTACTCATTCAGATTCGTTGGAAGAAGCTGTCGAATTTTATCGAGATGTAAAAGCACGCGCTGAAAAAGCTGGTAGAAATGCAGCGGAAATCCGGATT
>CM001047.1:2279129-2284642 GCA_000183865.1 Listeria marthii FSL S4-120 | reverse complement strand
AATGCAGCGGAAATCCGGATTTTCCCGGGAATTAGCCCGATAGTTGCCGATACTTTGGAAGAAGCAGAAGCTAAATATACCGAATTTGCCAATCTTATTCCAATCGAAAACGCCGTCACTTATCTGGCACGCTATTTCGATGACTATGATTTAAGCCAATTCGATTTGGATGAGCCATTCCCAGACCTTGGCGATATTGGCAAAAATGCTTTTCAAAGTACGACAGATCGAATAAAAAAAGAAGCCAAAGAACGTCAGTTAACCCTTCGCCAAGTAGCGACCGAAGCAGCGACACCAAAAACACCTTTCATCGGAACGAAGGAACAAGTCGCCGATTTAATCGAAGTTTGGTTCCAAAATGAGGCCGCAGATGGCTTTATTATCGCATCTGACATTCCTGGAACATTTGAAACTTTTGTCGAACAAGTTATTCCTCTTTTACAAAGTCGCGGTTTGTACCGAAACGAGTATCCAGCCACGACATTAAGAGGCAATCTCGGCTTAACGATACCCCAAAATAAACAAGCCGTCGAAACTAAATAATAGAAAGAAAACGGAGCGCCTTTGAGGAAGCTTCGTTTTTTTGTTACAATAAAAGAAAAAAGGAGCTAAACCATGCGCTTAGATAAATTATTGTCCCATACAGGTTTCGGGAGTCGTAGAGAAGTGAAACCACTACTTAAATCCGGGGCAGTTGTCGTTAATGGCACAATCCAGAAAGATAGCAAAACACAAGTGAATCCGGACAAAGATCAAGTAACCGTCCACGGAACCCCAGTCGTTTACCAAGAATTCGTCTATTTCATGCTCCACAAACCACAAAATGTCGTGAGTGCAACCGAGGATAATGTGTCAGAAACCGTCATCGATTTGCTTGCCCAAGAAGACACGCTCACTGATCCGTTTCCAGTTGGCCGGCTAGACAAAGATACAGAAGGCTTACTGATTATTACGAATGACGGCACACTCGCACACAATTTACTCTCACCAAAAAAGCATATCGATAAAACATACTATGCTAAAATTGATGGCGATGTTACTGCCACTGATGTAGAAGCTTTCGCAGCAGGAATCGAACTAGACGACGGCTACACTTGCAAACCCGCACGCCTAGAAATTATCACGCCAAACGAAATAAAAGTAACTATCCAAGAAGGCAAATTCCATCAAGTAAAAAGAATGTTCGCCGCCCGTGGCAAAACAGTCAGTTATTTAAAACGAATTTCGATGGGTAATTTACAATTAGACGAGTCGCTTGAACTTGGCGAATACCGCCCATTAACTGAAACCGAATTAGCTATTCTTCAAAACAAATAAACCTAAACGAAAATTTTCTTCCTAAAAAGAAGTGGATTTTCGTTTTTTAGTTTGCAAAAGAAAGCATTTACATATATAATAAACATGTGTTTGAAATTAAAACAAAAGTTTGGAATGGAGGTGCATTATATCGTGGAGAATAATAAAGCGAAAATGAACGAAAAGGAAGAGATAATTTTCAATTCCATCCGTAAAAATCCTTACATTTCTCAACAAGAACTCGCTGATATACTTGATTTATCAAGACCGACAGTAGCGAACCTGATTTCTGGCCTGATTAAAAAAGGTCGTATTTTAGGAAAAGCCTATATTTTAAATGAGGCAAAACAAATCGTTTGCATAGGCGGAGCGAATGTCGATCGGAAGTTTTACATTAAAGACAAGGCCCAACTGGCTACATCTAATCCAGTGCGCTCAACGCAAAGTGCTGGCGGAGTTGCTAGAAATGTCGGTGAAAACCTCGGCCGCCTTGGCAAAGAAGTTATATTACTCACTGCTTGTGGAACAGACTCCGACTGGGAAGCTGTCAAAAATGCCAGTAATACATATATGAACTTAGATTATGTCACGGCATTCCCAAGCATCGCAACAGGTTCTTATACAGCAGTACTCGAAAACAACGGAGATCTGCTCGTTGCATTAGCGGACATGGATGCATACGACCACTTAACCCCAGATGTACTTGCAAAAAATGAAGGCTTGCTGAGTCAAGCGAGTGCCATCATTGCTGATTTAAATTGTCCAAAAGAAACATTAGAATATCTTGGCAGTTTCGCCGAGATTAATTCCATCCCATTAGTCCTAGTTCCCGTGTCTTCACCAAAAATGTCTCATTTACCAGAAAGTCTTGATCACGTGACTTGGCTAATCTGCAACCGAGATGAATCAGAAACGCACCTAGGAATGACTATCGAAAACGACGAAGACTGGCGCTTAGCTACACAAAAATGGTTAGATCTAGGCGTGAAAAATGTCATCGTCACAAATGGAAGTAAAGGTGCAGTTGCAGCAAACAAAGCAGAAGGTATCATTTTTGAACCAGCAATTGTGATTGAAAATATTGTAGATGTTACTGGAGCGGGAGACGCATTTTGCTCCGCGGTTATCTACGCATGGTTAGAAGGAAAAGCGTTACAAGAAATTTTAAAAGCGGGAAGTGTAAATGCTGCACGAACACTCGAATCTGAGTACACTGTTCGTCAAAATTTATCCACATCCCAACTACAAAAAGATCTGGAGGAATTCAAATGAAAAATTATCTATCATTATCCGAAGAAGTAAAACAAGCAAAAGCAGAAGGAAAAGCTATCGTAGCCTTAGAATCAACTATTATCTCTCACGGTATGCCTTACCCACAAAACGTGGAAATGGCGCGCGACGTGGAACAAATTATTCGTGATAACGGTGCAGTACCAGCAACAATCGCATTAATCGATGGGAAAATTAAAATCGGACTTTCCGACGAAGAATTAGAACTATTCGCTAAAAGTAGCAATGTAGCAAAAGTTTCTCGTCGTGATATCGGCTATCTTATTGCAACGAAACAACTAGGCGCAACAACTGTAGCAGCAACGATGATTTGTGCTGAATTAGCAGAAATTGGCATCTTCGTAACTGGCGGAATCGGCGGCGTTCACCGTGGTGCCGAAACAACAATGGACGTTTCAGCCGACTTAGAAGAATTAGCAAAAACAAATGTTGCCGTAGTTTGTGCTGGAGCTAAATCAATCCTAGACTTAAACTTAACAATGGAGTACCTAGAAACGAAAGGCGTTCCAGTAATTGGTTACCAAACAGACGTACTTCCTGCATTTTACACACGTTCAAGTGATGTAGAATTAACATTACGTGCAGATGCTCCAGAAGTTATCGCAGAATCCCTTAAAGCAAAATGGGATCTTCAAATCGAAGGTGGCGCAGTAATTACAAACCCTATCCCAGAAGAATTCGCGATGGACGAAAAAGTAATTAACGATGTTATCCAANNNNCTCTTAAAGAAGCAGAAGAAAACCACATCCACGGAAAAGATGTTACACCATTCCTACTTGGTAAAGTAAAAGAGCTAACAGATGGTAAGAGCCTTGAAGCAAACATCGAACTTGTAAAACACAATGCATTAATCGGCACACAAATCGCCGTAGCATACCAAAACATCTAATAATTACAGAGCTGTCGCCTACATATGGTGGCAGCTTTTTATGTTAAAATGAATGTAAAAATAAAGGAGGAAATCTAAATGATAGCAGTAAGCGCTTGTCTAGCCGGAATCGCCTGTAGATACGATGGAAAAGATAAAGAAATTACCAAAATAAAGCAAATGGTTGAAAACGGCGAAGCAATTCCTTTTTGCCCTGAAGTTATAGGTGGCCTGCCAACACCGAGGTTTCCAGCAGAAATAGTAGGCGGAGACGGTGAAGATGTCTGGTTAGGCCGTGCCAAAGTCATGGATAATCAAGGAACAGATGTGACAGAAGAATACAAATACGGAGCGAGCATCACATTAGCTAAAATGAATGAACTTGGAATAACACAAATAATTATGAAGGAAAAAAGCCCATCTTGCGGTAGCTGTGCTATTTACGACGGCACCTTCTCTGGAAAAATAAAAGACGGTACCGGCGTAGCAGCAGCTCTTTTTCAAATGAACGGAATAAAAATTATTTCAGAGTTTACGATTTAAAGTGCAAGCGAACCCATTGGATCCCAAGGTTTTAACGCTATCGGCTCTTGATTAAAAGCCTCAATCAATTTTTCGGATAAATATTTTTTATGCACCACTACTTGGAATGTGAATTCATCCATCCAAGCATCACTAGCAACAAAATATCCTTTATTACCAATCGATTCTCCCCAGCTATTTTCCACTTTCCAACGGTTTACCTCACCATCGGCAACATTCACACCAGTAAGAACCATTGCGTGTGTAAGCATACTGTGTTTATAATCAAGGCGCTCTGCTTTTGTCATCGTAGTTTTAAATCCAAAAGTCTGATTTAGCAAGAAAATATCTGTATCCATAATACCAGTAGTTTTTTCTGAAAGTTGACCAACATCACAGCCAAACCAAACAGTTTCACCGTCTTTGATTTGATCAGCGGCGGCTTTTTTTAATACAGCCATTTCTACATTCAGATATTTAATCGGTGTCCCATTTACAATGTTTCCTAAATAATCGACTGTGAAAGCTTGGTTAAAAGGTTTATCCTTTGTCGGTGCATTAATAAGTGGAATATAGTCTTTCAAATCCATATCTACATACCGCGCATAAAAGTCTTTAGGCGTAATCTGTAAATCCTGCTTAAATTCATTGTCCTTATTTCGATACTCAAAATCGAATACTTTAGGTGGTTCGCCGAGTGTCATAACCAAAAGCTGATAAACTTCCGCAAGCATTTCTTCTTTCAAACTGGCAGTATCTTTCTTTTCAGTGACAGCTTTTCTCAAAATAACCGCATCCGTGCGAAGCCTTTCATTTAATAAATGATTTAAATCAGCTGACTTGCTGCTTTGAAACGTTTCAGGCATAGCGGACTTTGGAACAACCCCGTATTTTTCAATAATCGAAACTAGCATATCCCACTGACCACCATCTTGCTGCGGTGTATCAAGTAACCACGAAACTAAGCGACTATCTTCATCCTCATTAGCTGTTTCAATAATATTCTCTAAAAAATAATTTGCTTTCTCTAGTTTGTCCCAAAAGTTAGTATAATTCTGCGACAATTCAAAGTCCTTCAAACCAAGTGTTCCGTTCAGTTTATGACGAAACGTATTTAATGCTGCAAACATCCAACATCTTCCACTTTGTTGTTGATTGGAAACTTTATCTGTAGTAACTTCGTGTGAAAAAACGGGCTGAACGTTCACTTTTGAAGCTGGATTCTCAGTAGTGGCTTTAATACCATTTTTCATAATACTAGCTTGAAAAACCAATTTATCCGGATTTTCACGCCATTTTTTTGAAAAACTTTCTAATTGATCAAATGTTAATTCCGTATGCATGAATAACTCCTCCTAAAACCAAAAATTATCTTCTAAACAAGTATACTGCTAAAATTTAGAACTGTATAAGAAAAGCGCTGGATGAATAATTATGAATGATTTTGAGCGTATACATGTTATAATATGAATGAATTTGAATTACGGTGATTGTTTTTGGATGAAAACGGTTGATTTTGAAAGAAAAAGATGATAA
>CM001047.1:2278106-2279120 GCA_000183865.1 Listeria marthii FSL S4-120 | reverse complement strand
GGATGGAGGAGTAATAATGTTAAATGCAGAGCGTAAACAACTTATTATGGAGAGTATTGAGAAACTTGGTGTGATTAAATTACAAGAATTAGTTGAAGGACTTGCTACCTCAGAGTCGACCATTCGCCGCGATTTAATCGAACTAGAAGAACAAGGATTAATCCAGCGTGTACACGGCGGAGCAAAACTTGTAAAGCTTCATAATCAAGAACCAAGCATGAATGAGAAATCATTCAAAAACATTCAAAGTAAAAAAGTTATTGCTGCATATTGTGCAAGCTTAGTGGAAGAAAATGATTGTATCTATTTAGATGCTGGTTCGACCACACTAGAATTAATTACTCATTTAGCTAATCGAAATATCACGGTTGTTACAAATGGATTAACTCATATCGAAGAACTAGTTCATCAAAATATTGATGCTTATCTTTTAGGTGGCAAAATGAAAGTGCATACAAAAGCCATTATTGGTGCCGTTGCCTTAGATAATATTCAAAACTATCATTTTGATAAAGCTTTCATTGGTACTAACGCGATGCATCCGGAGCATGGCTACACAACACCTGATATGGAAGAAGCCTTTGTAAAACGTGCTGCAAAAGAACGTGCAGATCGCGTCTTTGTTGTAGCAGACCATACAAAATTTAATGAAGTGAATTTTTCAAAAATGTTTTCAATAGAAGAAGCTACTATTGTGACAGACTATATTCCTTCAGCAGTAAAAGAATCCTTTATCCAAAAAACTAAAATAATCGAGGTAGAAAAATGATTTATACAATTACTTTAAACCCATCAATTGATTATATTGTGCAAATCGACCAATTAAACCTTGGCGAACTTAATCGTATGAAACAAGATTATAAATTACCTGGTGGCAAAGGAATCAACGTCAGCAGAGTACTAAATCAATTGAATGTACCAAGTCTTGCTACAGGGTTTTTAGGTGGATTTACTGGCAATTTTATCAAAGACTGGTTACAAAACGAAGGTATTAAAACTGGTTTTGTAACAGTA
>CM001047.1:2276791-2278006 GCA_000183865.1 Listeria marthii FSL S4-120 | reverse complement strand
TCGTATCCATGGCTGGTGACGGTGCCCTTCTATTTACAGGAGAAGATGTTTACTTCGCTGATGCCTTAAAAGGGGAACTGAAAAATTCCGTAGGTGCTGGAGACTCAATGATTGCAGGCTTTGTCGGAACTTTTGATAAAACAAGAGATCCAATTAAAGCTTTTGCTGCAGGCGTTGCAACAGGTGGAGCAACTGCATTCTCAACAGATTTAGCTCAAAAAGAATTAATAGATGAATTACTACCACAAGTGAAGATAACTAAAATAACAGGGAGGAACTAAAATGAGAATCACTGATTTATTAAGCAAAGATGTTATGATTATGTCATTACAAGCAACGACTAAAGAAGCTGCTATCGACGAAATGATTGCTTCATTAAAAAGCAATGGGAAAATTAATGATGAGGTCCTTTTTAAAGAAGCGATAATGAACCGTGAAGCACAAAGTTCCACTGGTGTAGGTGAAGGGATTGCAATGCCACACGCGAAAACAAAAGCTGTAAATGAACCAACCGTTGTTTTTGCTAAGAGTGAAAAAGGATTAGACTACGATGCTTTAGATGGTCAGCCAGCGCACTTATTCTTTATGATTGCTGCTCCAGATGGCGCTAATGCAACTCATTTAGAAACTTTGGCAGCACTTTCTAGATTATTAGTTCACCCTGCTTTTGTTCAATCATTAAAAGATGCTAAAACTCCAGACGAAGTAATCAATCTTTTTAATCATGAACAAGAAGATTCAGAAGAAACAGTTGTCGCTCCAGAATCGAATAATGATACTGGCAAATCGGTTGTAGCAGTTACAGCTTGTCCGACAGGTATTGCGCATACTTATATGGCAGCAGAAAAATTACAAGAAACAGCAAATAAATTAGGCGTGCGAATCAAAGTAGAAACAAATGGTTCTAGAGGCGTTGAAAATCGCCTGACAGATAAAGAAATTGCAGAAGCTGATGGCGTTATTATTGCAGCTGACGTACAAGTAGATATGCCTCGCTTTGACGGAAAGCATTTAATTGCTAAGCCAGTTGCGGCAGGAATTCATAAGCCAGAAGAGTTAATTAATGAAGCAATTTCTGGCAATGCCCCAGTGTATAAAGCAGAAGAAGGAAGCCAAGCGGTAGAAAGTGCAGATGGTCTTTCAATCGGTCAACAAATATACAAACATCTAATGAGTGGTGTTTCCCACATGCTACCGTTTGTTATTGGTGGCGGT
>CM001047.1:2269641-2276691 GCA_000183865.1 Listeria marthii FSL S4-120 | reverse complement strand
AGCTGGAATGGTTCCACCACTTGCAACATTTGTAGCAACACTTATTTTCAGAAATAAATTTACTGCTCAAGAACGTGATGCAGGCTTAACTAACTCTATTTTAGGAGCTTCGTTCATTACAGAAGGAGCTATACCATTCGCGGCGGCAGATCCACTTCGAATGATTCCGAGTTTCATTGCCGGAAGTGCTATCACCGGAGCAATCGTTATGTTCTTAAATATTAAAGTATTAGCACCACACGGAGGAGTTTTCGTTATCTTCCTAGTTTCTCAACCATGGTTCTATATCATTGCAATTATTATTGGAACATTAATCAGTGCAGCATTAATTGGTGTTCTACGTAAGAAACCAACTGTATAAAAATAGCGAAATCGTCTTTTGTAACTAAAAAGGCGATTTCTTTTTAGTAAATTCTCGAATTCTTTCTGAAAAATTGCTATACTGGAAATGAAGCGAGGTGGGCGTATTGGAATTTGGAGAAAAATTAATTCATTTACGAAAGAAAAATAGATTAACGCAAAAACAATTAGCGGTAAAAATTGGGACGACTGCATCCACAATAAGCAAATATGAAAATGATAACCACCGACCGCCAATCTTTATTTTGGCAAAATTAGCAGAAATTCTTGGAACAACAACAGATTTTCTATTAGATGATGTAGCTGGTTTACGAGAAAAAAATTCAGTAAACGCCTTTCCGTTGATTGGAAATCCCGAGCTTGAGAAATGGTATTTAGAACTACCATATACATATTCAGAAGATGAATTATTAATGTTAAAACGAATTGCTGATGCGATTGAGAATAAAAAATAATTTAAGGTAAAGCCAGCTACGCAATGTGTAGCTGGCTTTATTTAGTTTAAATTTACTGCTCAGGGTCTTTAGGATCTTCTTTATCGGGAAGCATGGTATTGTAAAAACGTCTTGATTCAGCGGCTAGTGTAGTAGGTGGGAAAAACATATTCATTGAAGGAAAGTTACTCTCCATCATACGCATTTTTTGAGAAAATTTCATATGTAACATGGAGGTTCTAGCAATCTGATTATTAAAAGATGCTAAAGACATATCAATTTCAAAAGTTTCCATATTAGAAAATGTGATTAAAGTGTGGTTAAATCCAATTGCATGATAGTCTTTAATATGTTGCGGGAAAATCCAAATACAGTCTACTGAACTTGGTGCTACAGTTGGAAATACATACGTGGAAGTAACAGGATCAATAATAATAGGTGGCTTGTGAGTTACACCTATTAAATGTTTGGTGCCCTCCTTACGACCCTCATAGCTTGATCCGAAAAAGTTACAGCTGGTTTTAATTAGCTCAAACGGGGTAAATTTAGAAGTATAATGAGAATCAACTTCATAAATTTCTGAATAGACTATACTTCCAGATTTTTTCGGAAAAATAATCATCGTGTGCGGGTTTACTTCATAAAACTGAGTACTGATTTGTTCTTTTTTCATTTCATTCAACTCCTCTATGTTTGTATTTATGTCTAAGAAGAAACCTAGAATTATTGCCTAATGCGCAAGAATTCCAAATAACGACTAAGCGCCAAAGTAAGATATGAGTTATTTTGTGTCATTATAGCACATGGGAATTTACAAGTCATTAGATTTCCGTAAAGTTGTATTTTCAAGCTGTTTTCTGTTTTTTCTTGGCATATTACAATTTTTCAAGATTGTAATAAATATGGGTGAAGGAGTGGTAGTCGTGGAAATGCGTGATTTTTCTAATTCATTGATGAATCAGGTGGGTGTCCTTAAAGGAGAAAAAGAATTAACAAACGTTTTTATTGAATGCTTCCTGACGATGCTCCTAGAAGAGAGAAAATTAGAACAACTTAGAGCTGAAATTGATAAAGCTCTCGATAATAGGAACAAAGCTGAGTTTATGCATCTAACAGAAAAAATGAATAAAATTCAACAGGAAATGCTGGCTTTTGAGTAGAATATATGAAAAACTAAGATAGTGAGAGCTATCTTAGTTTTTTTGAGCTGTTTTATAGATTTTCAAGCAAAAAAAGTCTCGAAAAAAGTTCTGGACAGATTGCTCAAATATGGTAAACTAAATAAAAACATATGTTCGGTGGTGAGGGTATGACACTTCAAATAGTTGCTGGTAGAGCAGGAACTGGTAAAACAACTCATTTAATGGATGAAGTTGGAACGAAAATCAAACAAAATTCCAAGACATACATCTTTATCGTTCCAGATCAAATGACCTTTCAGATGGAGACGAGCTTTTTAAATAAAGAAAATTTAGCTGGTATGCTTGGGACACAAATATTTAGCTTTAGCCGTTTGGCATGGAAAATCCTTCAGGAAACAGGAGGATTATCTAAGACTTTTCTAAGTCAAACAGGAATCGAAATGGTGATCCGAAAAGCTGCCCTCGATCAAAAAGACGAGTTAAAGATTTTTTCTAAAGCTACTTCTAGAAAGGGTTTTTATTCGGAATTAGCAAATTTATTTAAAGAAATGAAACAAGAAGAAGTTTCTATAGAAGATATGGTTAACAGTGCTAGCAATCTATCCACAAGTGTGAACAGTAAAGTCCATGATATTTCGTTGATTTATCAAAAGTATGAACAACTTTTAGCGGATAAATTTCTCGAAAATGAAGACTATTTGAGATTGCTTGCAGAGAAAATTGTAGAAAGCGATTATCTAAATCAGACTGAAATAGTAATTGATGGCTTTACTTCTTTTTCAAAACAAGAACTCACAGTCATTGGTGAATTAATGCGAAAATGTGATAAAGTGACAGTTTCGCTAACTTTAAATGTTCCTGAAATCCAACATGGTTTAGATGAATACAGTATGTTTAAAGCAAGTACAGACGCTTACTATGCTTTATTAGATTTGGCTAAATTAAGCGGAATTCAAGTAGAGCAAGATAAATTTTTCTTAGCAAATAAACGAGCAAAAACAGACTCATTAGAGTTTCTAGCAAATGCTTGGGGGCATAATAAATTTATGGCTTTCAAAGGAGAGCCGAGTAATTTAAAAATTCATCAAGCAAACAACAGACGTGCAGAAATCGAAGGGATAGCGCGCGAAATCAGACAACTTACATTGAGTGGATATAGATACCGAGATATGGCCATTTTGACAAGAAATCTTGGAGATTATGATATTTTATGTGAAACAGTGATGGAATCATATGATATTCCAATCTTTATTGATAAAAAAAGAGCCATGGCTAAACACCCGTTCATTGAGTTTATTCGTTCCAGCTTAGATGCAATTTTATTTAATTGGAAGTATGAACCTATTTTTCAAGCAGTTAAAACAGAATTTTTCTTTGATATCACTGAAAATTCAAGTGCTCTACGACGTAAATCGGATATTTTGGAAAACTATGTATTAGAAAATGGTATTCAAAATAAATGGAAATGGGAAAAAGAAGGCGATTGGGTGTACCGGAAAATTCGGGGACTCTCTACCAATGTATTGCCGCAAACTGATGAGGAAATCCATACGCAATCGATTATTAACGAGATGAGAAACATGATACTAGCGCCTCTTTCAACATTGGAAAATAATTTACGAAAAGCAAATACTGGGATGGAATTCGCGCTAGCTCTCTATCATTATTTAGAACAAGTAAAAGCTGTAGAACGATTGGAATCATGGAGACAACGAGCAGAAGAGCAAGGTTATTTAGAACTTGCTAGGGAACATGAACAAGCGTGGAGTTCTATTTCTGCCCTTTTGGATGAATTTGTAGAAGTTCTAGGGAAGGAAACTTTAGATTTAATTAGCTTTACGGAAATTATTGCAACTGGCTTAGACGCACTTGAATTTTCCCTTTTACCACCTTCCTTAGATCAAGTAGTTTTAGCTGATATGGAAAATGCAAAGTTGCTAGATATGAAAGTTATTTTTGCAATTGGAATGAATGATGGTGTTATGCCACTTCGCCAAAAAGATAAGGGGATTCTGTCGGATCAAGATCGAGATGCTTTACGTGCAGAAGATAGTAACTTAAAGCCATCTGCTAAAAATAATATTGGCGAAGAAGATTTATTAGCTTATAAGATCATTAGTTTACCAAGCGATAAGTTATTTCTTAGTTATCCAGCCGCTGATGAAGAAGGCAAAGTTCTTAGTGAGTCAAATTATCTAAGAAAAATAAAAGGACAGTTTAAAGAATTAAACGAATCGGTTTATTTAACAGACCCGAGTTTATTAAGCGATGAAGAACAAAGTAATTACATTCGCTCCAAGCAAGCAACTTTAGGATTATTGACGAGTCAATTACAAATGTATAAACGAGGTTATCCGCTATCTAATGTATGGTGGGATGCCTATAATAGCTATTTTGAAGATGCGAAAGAATCAAGAATGGCGAAACAAGTATTGTCTAGTTTATATTATGAAAATAAAACAAAGCCTTTACAAGAAATAACAGCCAAGAATTTATTTGGAGAAACTATCCATGCAAGTGTTTCTCGAATGGAGAAATTTTTCAGCTGTGAATTCCAACATTTTGCCCAATACGGGTTAAAACTAGAAGAACGAGGCCATTTTCAGTTGCAAGCTGTAGACATGGGAGAGATTTTCCATGGGGCTATGGAGTGGATTTCGGCTGAATTAAAACGAAATAATTTAGACTGGGGCAATTTAACAGAGGAAGAATGTCGACAAATGGCGAAACAAGCAATGACATTTTTAGCGCCGAAGATTCAGCATGAGATTTTGCTAAGCTCTAAACGAATGGAATACATTCAATATAAGTTACTCCAAATTATAACGAGAGCGACTACTGTTTTAAATGAACAAGCCAAAAGTAGCGCATTTCGTCCAGTGGGATTAGAGGTGGATTTTGGTCTAAAAGGGGATATTCCACCACTAAAAATCCCATTACAATCGGACAGTGAACTTCTTTTACAAGGCCGAATTGATAGAATTGATATGGCAGAACAAGATGATCGAACATTCCTACGAATCATTGATTATAAATCTAGTTCGCATGATTTGGCACTTACCGAGGTCTATTATGGCTTAGCACTACAAATGCTTACGTATTTAGACATTGTAGTAACGAATGCACAAAAAATGATTGGGAAAACTGCGGAACCAGCTGGTGTATTGTACTTCCACATGCACAATCAATATGTGCAAGCGGAGAAGGAACTAAGTGATGAAGCTATCTCAAAAGAATTACAAAAAGGTTCCAAAATGAAGGGATTGATTTTATCAGATCCAGTCGCTGTGTCATTAATGGATACAACGCTTGAAAAAGGAAAATCATCCAATATTATTCCAGCAGAAATAAAGCAAAATGGCGATTTAAGTGCGAGGTCAAGGACGGCAACAAAAGCAGAATTTGATAAAATGCGCCAATTTGTGCGGCATAAATACCAAGAAGCTGGCAATAAAATACTTGATGGTGCAGTCGCGATTAATCCTTACAAGCTAAAAGAAAGAACACCTTGCCAATTTTGTAGTTTCCGTTCTTTTTGCGGATTTGACCCATCATTAACAAGCAATCAATATAGACATTTAACAAATGAGAAGTCAGAAACAATTTTAACAAAAATGGATCTTGAAGGAGGGACGCAGTAGCATGAGCTTAGATATACCAACGAAACCAAACGATTCTTTATGGACGGATGATCAGTGGAAAGCCATTCAAGCGAAAGGAAATAATGTGCTTGTAGCTGCTGCTGCGGGATCAGGGAAAACGGCTGTTTTAGTTACTAGAATCATTGAAAGGTTAATAGATGAGTCAGAGAACTTAAATGTAGACGAGTTACTCATTGTGACCTTTACAAATGCATCTGCTGCAGAAATGAAGTTTAGGATAGGTAAAGGACTAGAGGAAGCATTAGCGCAAAATCCGGATTCTGCCCATTTGAAAAGACAAGTGGCTTTACTTAACTATGCCTCTATTTCCACGCTCCATTCCTTTTGTTTAGAAATTATTCGAAAGTATTATTTTGAAGCGGATATTGATCCAAGTTTTCGCTTAATTGAACCGATTGAAAGTAGCATGATTCGAGATGAAGTTTTGGAGGAATTGCTGGAAAAAGAATATAGTGTTGAAAATAATAAGGCTTTTTTTCACTTGGTAGAATCTTTCACAGGAGATCGATCCGATGCAGAAGTGCACATGCTAATATCTAAACTCTATGATTTCTCTAGAGCGAACCCAGACCCAAATGCATGGTTAGAAACAATGGTAGACTTCTATAGTACCGAAGAAATAACTTCAATTACAGAATTACCCTATTTTCCAATCATTAAGGAAGATATTGAATTAAGAGTTAATCAGGCTAAGAATTATTTGTTGAATGCGATAGACTATACAAATGAAAATGGCGGTCCAGCACCTTATTTACCTACTTTAGAAAATGATTTAGCTCAAATTAATGCACTATCAGAAGTCAGTTGGGCTAGCTGGGAGAATCTAAAGTTAGCCACTGAAAGCGTCGATTTCAAACGAATCCCAACACTCAAAAATAAAAGTGATTACGATGAAGCGTATGTTGAAGAAACGAAAAAATTTCGTGAGGCTGCTAAAAAAGAAATTAAAAATATCGCGATAGACTGGTTTTCGAGAGAGGAAGCCAACTATTTAGCGGATTTAGAAAAAATGAAACCAGACATTCAAACTTTGAGTGAACTAGTAAAAAGCTTCGCCAAGAATTTCTTTGAAGAAAAACAACAACGAGGTGTACTGGATTTTAATGATTTAGAGCACTTAGCGTTAAAAATTTTATTAAAAGACAATGAAGCGTCGGAAGTGGCCCATAGTTATCAAAAGCAATTTAAAGAAGTATTAATCGATGAATACCAAGATACTAATATGGTTCAAGAAACTATATTACGCCTAGTAACTAATTCCGATGAAGAACAAGGGAATTTATTTATGGTTGGAGATGTAAAGCAGTCTATTTACCGGTTCCGTTTAGCCGAGCCAACTTTATTTATGACGAAGTATCAAGCATATCAGCAAGATGGTAATGGTTCTGGGATACGTATTGATTTGTCGCAAAATTTCAGAAGTAGAAAAGAAGTGTTAGATGCAACTAATTT
>CM001047.1:2267852-2269541 GCA_000183865.1 Listeria marthii FSL S4-120 | reverse complement strand
AAGTGTTATCAATTGATGGATAGGCATATTGCGGAAATTGACTATGATACAGCGGCAGAGTTGACTTTAGGCGCAAGTTTTCCAGAAACAAATGAAATGGCAACGGAACTTTTATTGATTGATATGAAATCAGAAGAAAAAGAAACAGAAGATGAATTATCACCACAAGAATTGCAGAAAAACCAAGTAGAATCACGCGCAATTGCCGCGAAAATTAGAGAAATGATAGATAATAAGTTTCCCATTTATGATAAAAAACTAAAGCAGAACAGACCTATTCAATACCGAGATATAGTTATTTTAGCGCGAGCGATGACGAGTGCTCCGGATATGGAAGAAGCGATGAAAGTTCAAGATATTCCATTTTATGCTAATAATAATTCTGGTTATTTTGAAACGACAGAAGTAGCGACGATGATTGCGCTTATGAAAGTAATCGACAATCCGTATCAAGATATTCCATTAGCTGCTGTGCTACGATCGCCAATAATTGGTTTAAATGAAGAAGAATTAGGACAAGTACGCATGGCGAAGAAAAATGGTTATTTCTTTGATGCATTATTAGCGTATAAGGATATAACCGTTTCAGAAACAGCCGATAAGATAAGTGACTTTATTCAGCAATTAAACACTTGGCGCGAATTATCTATCCGAGAAAATCTAACATCATTAATTTGGCAAATCTACCAAGAAACGAATTTTTATGAATTTGTTGGTGGATTACCTGGTGGTAAACAACGTCAAGCTAATTTACGAGCTCTATATGATCGCGCTAATCAATATGAAAAAACTTCTTTCCGTGGATTGTTCCGTTTCGTCCGCTTTGTCGAGCGTTTGGAAGTTCGTGGTGACGACCTGGGTACAGCAAAAACACTTGGTGAAAAAGAAGATGTCGTTCGGATGATGACTATTCATGCGAGTAAAGGATTAGAGTTTCCTGTAGTAATTGTGTCTGGATTAAGCAGGAAATTTAATATGCGCGATATTTACAGTAAAACGCTGCTAGACAAAGATTACGGCTTTGCATCTAATTATCGAGATATCGAGAAAATGATTGTTTACCCGACTATCATGCAACAGGCAATTAAACAAAAAAAATCTCGTGAAATGATTGCCGAAGAAATGCGTGTTTTATACGTTGCTCTTACTCGTGCGGAAGAAAAATTGATTCTGACAGCTACTGTACCAGATTTTGAAAAGACAAGTAAGAACTGGTTGCAAGTAGCCAAAGGGAAAGAAACTATTCTACCAGCAGCGACAAGAGCGAAAGCAAAGTGTTATTTGGACTGGGTAGGAAACGCGACTATTAGACATGAAAGTTTTAAAGATTTGTTGTGTGAAGAAATGATTCATACGCTTCCGACAAATATGAAACTTCAAATTGAAATCAAAACGAAAGAAATGTTTTTAGCAAATGACTTAGAACGAACAGAAGCGGATAATTGGTTGGGAAATATAAAAGAACATCAACCAGTACCTGTTCAAAGCCCCTATAAGGACGAAATTCAGCGATATATGAACTATGAGTATGCAAATGAGGCGGCCACGGAAATTCGTGCTAAGCAGTCTGTAACAGAGCTTAAACGACAATTCTCATTGCAGGATAGCTGGAGTGATACCACTTTACTAAAAGAATTCCAAAAAGTATCATTAGATAGGCCTAAGTTTTTGCAACAAAATAAGCTATCT
>CM001047.1:2258687-2267752 GCA_000183865.1 Listeria marthii FSL S4-120 | reverse complement strand
TTGACTATAAAACAGACAAAATAGAAGGACGATACGCGGATTGGGAAGCTGCTGAAAAGGTAATGAAAGAACGATATCAAATTCAGATTAAACTCTACGCGGAAGCTATTCAAGCTATTAGCGGGAAAAAAGTCACTAAAGCATATCTATATTTCTTCGATGGACAACATATATGCCAAATAAACACAAAGGAAGGTCTTTAAATGAAATGGTTGAGTTATCTGTATCAGGAGCATTTTGATTACGGCGTGCTAACATCTGAAAATAAAATTATCCCTGCAAAAACAATTTTTTCAAATCCGCCAGCAACTCTATTGGATTTTATCAAAGAAAAACCAGCACTTCCTGAATTACAAGGGATCGAAGGAAATATTGATTTGGCTGATGTGGAGATTCAAATTCCTTTTACACCGCCAAATAATATTATCGCTATCGGGAAAAATTATTATAATCATGTATTGGAAATGGGAAGTAAAGAAGATGTTCCGGAGCACATTCTTGTATTTACAAAGAGTGCTAATAGCTTATTACCTCACAACGGTCAGATTGAGCTTCATCAAAATATAACCGAACAACTCGATTATGAAGGGGAACTCGCAGTTATTATAGGGAAAGAAGTCAGAGATATATCCGAAAAAGAAGCGCTATCTGCTATTTTTGGCTTTACTATTTTAAATGATGTTACAGCTCGAGACCTTCAGAAAAAACATAAACAATTTTATATTGGAAAAAGCCTTGATGCAAGTTGTCCGATTGGCCCGTATGTACTTGAAAACGATCCAAACGAAGAACTTACTTTCCATATTGAAACGAGAGTAAATGGTGACGTGAGGCAATCGGACTCTACAGATAAGTTTATATTTAACTTGGCTCGAATTATTTCGGATCTATCAAAAGGACATACGCTAATTCCTGGTGATATAATAGCTACGGGAACTCCAAGTGGTGTAGGTAAGGGGATGAACCCGCCAACTTTTCTACAGGATGGGGACATTGTTGAAATTACTATCGATAAAATTGGTACGTTAACTAATCAAGTGAGAAAATCTTAAAAAGGAAGAAGGAAATAGTATGTGGGGTTATATTCATTTAATTTCTTGGGTAGCCATTGTTGTATTGACGGTTACAGCTTTACTCATTTATTCTAAATCAGCAAAAAGCTTTACGATGTTACAAATGATTAATCGAGTTTTTTATATTCTCGTTATCCTAAGTGGAATTATGATGGTGCAGTACAGTGTGGAACAAAGTTGGATTCTAGCGATATTTAAAATTCTAATGGGCATTATTGTGATTGGCGTTGTAGAGATGCTGCTTAGTTATCGAAAACAACAAAAACCAACGGGCATGTTTTTAATGATTTTTGTTATTGTTGTAGTGATTACGGTATCGCTGGGCTTCTATTTATCAGGGGGATATCCATTATTTGACTAAAAATCAAAAAAATAATGAAAAAGACTTCTCTTTTCTCTGGAAAGTTGGTATGTTATGTTAGGGCCAAAAAAGGAGAGAAGAAAATGAGTTCAAAAATAGTATATAAAGAATATGCTAAAAAAACCGCCATTGCGATTATAGCAGCACTTTTAAATGCAATTGGCATGAACTTCTTTTTAATACCAGCACAAGTTTATGCTGCTGGATTAAATGGGGTTGCACAACTAGGTTCAGACATGTTACGTGATTCAATGAATATTTCAATTTCGACAGGGCTGCTTGTTCTGTTATTAAATATTCCAGTGGCAATTTTAGGCTGGTTAAAAGTAGGGAAATCCTTTACTGTTTTCAGCTTTTTGACAGTTGCTTTTATGTCTTTTTTCTTGATTGTTATTCCAGAAGTGCAAGTGTCCAACGATATTTTGCTTAATGCGATTTTTGGGGCGTTAATTGCTTCTGTAGGTATTGGTTTGGCTTTGAAATTTGGTATTTCTACTGGCGGACTAGATATCGTAGCAATGTACATAACAATTAAGACAGGGCGTTCTTTCGGAAAGTATTTCTTGCTCCTAAATGGGGTTATTATAATTGTGGCAGGATTTGCGTATGATTGGACATTCGCGCTCTATACGCTCATTTCTTTGTATGTTCAAAGTAGAGTAATTGATATTATTCATACGAGACATCAGAAATTAACAGTGATGATTATGACGCAACACTCCGAAACTGTTATTAAAGCAATTCATGAGAACATGGTGCGAGGTATTACAGTTGTAGATGCGATGGGCGGTTACTCAAAAGAAGATGTGGCGATGTTAATTATGGTGATCACGCGTTATGAATTATATGATATTACGCATATTGTTGGAGAATTTGACCCTAAAGCCTTTATTAATGTTATGGAGACGTCTAGCGTGTTCGGTGATTTTCGTTCAGAAGCGGACCAAAAATTAGCAATGGCAATGTATAAAAATAAAATGATGTAAAAAAAGCTGCAAGGTAATGGCTCTTGAACCAAAAATTAGAACTCCTAACTTTTGTAAGACCATACTTGCAGCTTTTTATTATAAGTTTAAATTTTCTTCTAAATATAGAGCGATGCCATCATCTTGGTTAGAGGCGGTTACTACGTTGGCTACGTTTTTAACAGATTCAGCCGCATTGCCCATTGCAACGCCAACACCTGCATAATCGAGCATTTGTAAGTCGTTCGTCTCGTCACCAAATGCAATGATATCTTTACGATCAAAGCCTAGTGTTTTGGCAGCAGCTTGAACACCGATTGCTTTGTGGATACCAAATTTAATAATTTCCACTGCAGGCCAAGCGGATGCTCCCCATGTATGGTGGGAAATAACGCCAGAAAGTGATTCATCTAAATGTTTGCTAATTAAATCTAGTTGATCCATTTTTCCGAAAAATAATAAGGAAGTAGCATCGGATTGAATAGCATCACGGATGTTTCCGAATACGATATTTTCTGTACCTAAATGGAAGGTTTCAGGGACACTGTTGTTGTGTTCTTTCAAAAAGACATTGTCCTGTACTTCAGCTGCGATATTATCTAAGGCAAAGCCGTTGGAGAAATCAAGTAACTCGTGAACAACGTGTAAATCAATGGCATGATGGTATCCTTCAGCAAATGTAGTAAGTCTAGGATGATGATAAACAGCGCCGTTGAAATTAACAATCGGTGTGGTTAATCCAAGTTCGTGATAGTAAGAACCGCTAATTCGGTATGGACGGCCAGTTGCGATCATTACTTCATGACCTGCCATGCGTGCTTTTTCTAAAGTGTTTTTTGTATGCGAGGAGATAGTTAGATCATCTCTAAGGGTTGTGCCGTCAAGGTCTAGTACGATTAATTTTTTAGACATAGTTTGCTCCTTTAATTCATATGGTTGGTTCAAAACTGCCCCTTCATGCTAAAATAAGGGCACACATTAATGATAGACGTTTATCACAAATTTGTAAATGATTCCGACCTTTACAATAGCTTAATAAACCTTATAGAAATGAGGCTTCACAATGATTCAAGTAGAAAATGAACAAATTGCGGGAATACCAGTTTTACATATTAGCAACAGCGAAAATGCTGATAAAATGTTACCAACGATTATTTTTTATCATGGTTTTACTTCTCAGAAAGAACTGTATTTACATTACGGTTATTTACTTGCACAGCGCGGCTTTCGAGTGATTTTACCAGATGCGAAGATACACGGGGAACGTCTTCAAGGGGCTAATCCGGAAGATCAAGCTACGTTCTTTTGGGATGTGATAGAAACGAATATCAAGGAATTTCCGTTAATTACAGCTGAACTAATGAAAGCTGGGAAAACGGATCCGAATCGCATTGGTGTTGGGGGAGTTTCGATGGGAGCTATCACTTCGCTTGGGCTTCTTGGGCAACATGAAGATATTAAAGTGGCAGTTAGCTTAATGGGTAGCGCCTACTATGTTGATTTTGCTAAGGAATTATCTAAATATGCTTTGGCACAAGGACTAACATTTCCATATGATGTTGATGAGCGAATCTTATCCTTACAAAAATATGATCTGACTCAAAATATTACTAAAATAAACAACCGTCCATTGCTGCTTTGGCACGGGAAAAAAGACGATGTTGTGCCTTTTGCTTATAGTGAAAAACTTTACCAAACACTTGTGGAAGAAAGCTTGGCGGACAATGTGCAATTTATCATTGACGATAATGCGAAACATAAAGTTTCTGTCGAAGGAATGCTGCAAGGGGTTAGTTTTTTCGAGAAATTCTTATAATGAAAATCATTCTCATATATGATACAATAAATGTACAAAATTGCAAAAAGGAGGCATATGCTTCATGGATGAGCAACTAAAAGAAAACCTAATGGGCGCACTAGAACAAGTTATCGATCCAGAACTTGGAATTGATATTGTGAACATTGGGCTTGTATATGATGTTGAGTTAGATGATGACGGGCTTTGCACAGTATCAATGACGCTTACAACGATGGGATGTCCGCTTGCTGGTATTTTGACTGAGCAAGTACAAATGGCATTAAGTGATATTCCGGAAGTGAAGGATACGAATGTAAACCTTGTTTGGAATCCACCGTGGACTAAAGATCGTATGTCACGCTATGCAAAAATAGCGCTGGGGATACGCTAATTAAATAAAAATGAGCAGGTAGAACGTATTTTGCGTTGTACCTGTTATTTTTATAGAAATGAGTAGAGGGAAAGAATAATGAATTATGAAATGATAAGTGACTACAAAGATAATAAATTATATCGCGACAGTTTTAATAGACTTGCTGAAAGTACCTTTGATATTAATTTTGAAGAATGGTTCAATAAAGGTTTTTGGAATGATAAATACGTCTGTTATTCTTATATTGATGATAAGGAGATTATCGCGAATGTTTCCATTAATAAAATGAGCTTAATTTATCAAGGTGAGGATTATACTGCGTTACAGATTGGGACAGTGATGACTCACCCGGATTACCGTGGTCAGGGACTTGCTAAGAAATTATTAGAGCATGTAATAGCCAAATATGAAGCACAATATGATTTTTTGTATCTATTTGCCAATGACTCTGTATTAGATTTCTATCCAAAATTTGGCTTTGAGCGTGTCGAGGAAAGTAGTTTTACTGTCGATGCAAGCAGTTTGAAACGAAAGCCTGCTCAGTTAAAAAAACTGAATCCCGATAATAATACCGATTTTCAGCTAATAAGTCGTATTGTATCCGAAAAAACTCCACTTTCTAACATATTAGATGTCAAAGAAAGTGAAGATTTACTGATGTTTTATGTATTAATCGCATTAAAAAATGAACTTTATTATATTGAAGAAATAGATACTATCGTTCTGATGGAACAGGAAGATGCTGATTTATATGTACTTGATATCCTTAGTACGAAAAAACTAGATGTGGTGGAAGTTCTAAGTTATCTGCCTGCTAAAAAAATTGAAACGATTCATCTGCTGTTTACACCAGAAAAAAGTAAATACATTGATGCGGCACATATCATTGAAACAGAAGATATGTTGTTTGTACGGCCGAATATACTTAAAAGTGAGCCTTATTTCTTATTTCCAGCTACATCTCACGCTTGATTTTCAAGTTTTGTCAGACGTTCTTCCAAGCGCTGTTGATGCTTGTATTGTTCAATAATTCTTTTAGCGAGTTGTAATTCTGCTTGTGCGGTCATTAAGTGGTCTTGCCCGTGAATTAATAAAAATGACGGGTGGGCTACTGTTTCTGAGTCGCGAATAGATACTAATTTTGTTTGCCAAATATGGCCTTCTTGAAATTGATCTTGTGCGATTTGGAGATGTTCATCCGCTTTGTCGAACTGATACTTTTCTGCATAATCAATTGCTTTATATGCTTCTTTTCGTGTGTTTCCGCCATGCAAAATAAGTTTTACAACAGCTTCTTCTACTTGAATTTCCATTTTTCCACCCCAACAGTTGATTGTTTTCTTTTATTGTAGCAAATGCCTGAACGATATGACAATGAATTAGCAATAAATCAGCCTATGGAATGATGCGTTTCATTTCGTGTGGCGTATAATAGACAATAGAAAAGGTGTGGAGGGATTTAAATGGAAGAACGTTTATATGAACTAGAAGACAAAGTACAAGACCTAGAGCTTGAAGTGCATGATTTACGTGCTAGAATTCAACTGCTTGAAGATAAACCAGCTACTCGTTCTAGTTTACTTGGCCATAATGTATGGGTCTTAATTCCATTAGTCGCGATTGTTTCTTGGATGATTGTAGAAATTTTTAGTTAAAAGGGACCTGCAATGGTTTCTTTTTTACTCCTAATATTACCATTTCTATACAGAAACAGGATATAATAGTAAGGTTTTTCTTACCTTTTTTAGCTTCGTCACAAAAAATCTATATTTATTTACTTGCTTTTTTCAAGAACAATAGTAAAATAAGTTATAGGATAGAGTTTTACCTCGATGAAAGTTTCATTTTTACTAATGTGATTTTCATGGGGATAAGACCCTATCATGGTTATAATGACTTTTGGTGTATCCATCTTCCAATAGAATGGCAACTAGTCAGACATCTGTTTAGACACCAAAATCATTATTTGTTTTCATTCATCTCATTGGCCGTGTAGTTCATGTCTATGCCTCATCCCGTTATGCATAGGCGCCCGAACATGATGGCAACGCTGGAAATGTTTATTTCGAGCGTCTTTTTTTGTCTTCTTTTATAGGCGGAATAATTTAATAACAAACTAGTTATTGTTATACTGTAGAAGAGGATAGGAGGAGATTTATATGACTTTAAAAGGTAAAAAAGTTATTGCGCTTGTCAGTGAAGACTTTGAGGATTTAGAGCTTTGGTATCCAGTGCTTAGATTGCGCGAGGCTGGTGCTTCGGTGCATTTAGTGGCAGAGGAAGCGAAAAAAGTTTATCACGGTAAGTACGGAGTCCCTGTTACTTCTGACTATGATTTTGATTCTGTTCGCGCGGAAGATTATGATGGAATTTTAGTTCCAGGTGGCTGGTCCCCAGATAAGCTACGCCGTTTTGATAGCGTACTGAATTTGGTTCGTGCTTTCGATAAAGCGAAAAAGCCAATCGGCCAAATTTGCCATGCTGGATGGGTGCTTGTTTCTGCCGGGATTTTAGAAGGCGTGAATGTGACGAGTACGCCAGGAATTAAAGATGATATGACGAATGCGGGAGCTATTTGGCATAATGAGCCGGTTGTAACAGACGGACACATTATCTCGAGTCGTCGCCCACCAGACCTACCAGAATATTTACCAGCGTTCATTTCCGCTTTAGAAGATTAAAAAAAGAAGCATTCCTCAAATTGGGGATGCTTCTTTTTAGTTTAAAAGTAAAAAGTAACGATAAAGCCGATGAAACTAGGAATTGCTGCAACTAAAAGCAGGATACTCCAGCGTAATTGGCTTTTTCGGCTAGGGTTTCCACTACGGCCGCCAAAGGAAACGAATGCGGATAGAATAATGGATGCAAAAACAATAATAGTCGTAACGATGGAATATAAAGTGGATACAGTGTAGTCAGGTATCAAAAAGCTTGCTAGAAAAACAGCAACAGCAAGTGCGACACCGGCGAGCAGTGATTTTAAAAACACAACAAGTTCAACTCATTTCTAATTAGTTTCTCTCTTCTTTATAGCAAAAGACTGGGTTTTTGTCCAATAAAAAAGCGCCTACCGAGTTCGGCGGGCGCTAGTTCGTTATTAATGTGGTAAAAATGCCACGAGAATGAAGAATAATGCGGCGATGACGATTAGGAACCAGTTAAGTTCACGCCATTTACCAGTGAATACTTTTAGTACTGGATAAGAAATGAAACCGAATGCTAGACCGATTGCGATACTTGAAGTAAGTGGCATAGCTAGAATAACTAAGAAAGCAGGGAATGCTTCGTCTAGTGTATCCCAGTCGATTTCTTTAACAGCGCCAATCATCATGCTACCAACAATGATAAGAGCTGGTGCAGTGATAGCGGAAATTCCGGATACAGCACCAACAAGTGGAGCAAAGAATGCGGAAATCATGAATAAAATTGCTACTGTCAGTGTTGTTAGACCAGTACGGCCACCAGTTGCAACACCAGCAGATGATTCGATATAAGCACTTGTTGGTGTTGTACCGAACATCGAACCAACACTTGTTGCAACGGCATCAGCCATAAGTGCTTGTTTAGCGTTTGGTAATGATTCGCCTTTCATTAGGCCGGCTTTTTTAGCAACACCGATCATTGTTCCAGTTGTATCAAAAATCGTTATGAGTAGGAAGGACAAGACGACGGCGTAAAGCCCGTAACTCATCACGTCACCAAAAGCGTTAAGTGGATTAGTGAAAACGAATTCTGGCATTGGTGGAAGTTTAACAATACCGTCTGTAAATTTAAGTTCACCAGTGATAAACGCGATAATACCAGTTGCGATCATCCCGATAAATAAAGCACCTTTAACGTTCAAAGCAAGTAAGATTAAAGTGATTAAAAGACCAACAATAGCTAAAATGGCTTCTTTAGAATGTAAATCACCTAAACCGACTAAGTTTGAGTCGTTTGAAACGATAATGCCTGTCATACGGAAACCAAGGAAAGCGATAAATAAACCAATACCAGCTGTAATCCCGGCTTTTAAATTATGTGGAATGGCTTCAATGATTTTTTCACGAAGCGGTGTTAAAGATAGTAATAAGAAAATAATACCTGCTACAAAGACCGCAGCGAATGCGACCGAATAATCTAGTTTTTGTGTTGTAACTACTGTGACGAAGTAAGCGTTCATACCAAGTCCTGGCGCAATCGCGATTGGATAGTTAGCGAAAATCGCCATCCATAATGTACCGATTACTGCTGAAATGATTGTTGCCATGAAGACAGTATTGAATGGAACACCTGCTGCGGAGAGAATAGCTGGGTTAACTACTACGATATATACCATCGTTAGGAATGTAGTAAAACCAGAGATGACTTCCGTTTTAACATCTGTACCGTTTGCTTTTAATTGAAACATGCGTGTGTTTCACTCCTTTTTTAAAATCATGCTTAATGGTAAATAACGAACATTAAAAACCACAACTTCAATATTATTCGTTTTTTACTAAAAAAGCAACCCTTT
>CM001047.1:2240504-2258587 GCA_000183865.1 Listeria marthii FSL S4-120 | reverse complement strand
GGTTGTTTTTGATTTTGATGGCACCATGCTTGATACGGAGAATTTATGGTATACGGAGACAATGAACTACTTGAAAGACACGTACGATATTGATTTACCAGATGAAATTTATCAGCAAATTATCGGTACAAGTGAAGAACCAATTATTAGCTATATGATGGAAGCAACGAACGGGGCTTTTGATAAAGAGGCTTTTTTAACTACCGTGGCGGATGCTTGTCATCTTGGCCAACAATCACTCGGCTTTCGTGATGGTTTCAAAGAATTTTTTGAACAAGTAAAAGCGAATGATTATAAAATTGGCCTTGCTACAAGTTCGGGTTATGCTTGGATTAAACCTACGCTGGAACGACTTGGGATTTTAGCGGACTTTGAGACGATTCAAACTGCGGATCATGTGGATGAAATCAAGCCACATCCGGCACTTTATTTGCAAGCGGTGGAAGCTCTTGGTGTGAAGCCGGAAGAAGCAATTGCGATAGAAGACTCGAAAAATGGCGCGCTGTCTGCAATGCAGGCTGGATTAAAAGTGTATATCGTACCAAATGAAGCAACAAAAAATATTACTTTTCCAAAAGAAGCGACGGTTGTTTCTTCGTTTGCAGAAATTAAATTAAAATAAAAAAGAGCAAACTTGCTAATGAAGCGAGTTTGCTCTTTTGATTAAAAGGTTAATTTGGCTAGGCGGTTAAATGCTTCTTCGAGTACGCTGATGTCTTGCGTAGCGGCTAGGCGAACATAACTATCACCAGACTCACCGAAAGCTAGCCCGGGAATAACAAGGACTTGAGTTTCTTTTAAAACATACTCTGTGAAGGAAACGGAGTCCATACCAGTTTTAGAAATATTAATAAAGGCGTAAATCGAGCCTTTAAGTGGATGTAAAGAAAGATATGGGATTTCTTCCACCCGTTTTGCGATGTATTCTAGGCGTTTTTGGAAGGTTTCTGTTACTAAAGGAATGAGTGTCTCAGAATGATTCAACGCGTATATAGCAGCTCGCTGGGACGGTGATGGTGCTGAATAAGTAATTCCTTCGTTTATAATTTTTGCGGCTTCATTTAAATAAGCAGGGGCAACCATATAACCTAGACGCCAACCGGTCATCGCGAAATTTTTAGACATGCTACCGAACGTAATTGTATGGTCTGGCGCGAATTTGGCCATTGGTACGAAGTCTTCATAAAAGCTAAAACCATCATACACTTCATCGGACAAAATAAAGAAGTCATATTTTTTAGCAAGGTTAGCGATTTTTTCAAATGTTTCTGGTGAAAAAACAGCGCCAGTTGGATTGTTAGGTGAATTTAAAATTAGAGCTTTCGTTTTATTAGTGATGGCAGCTTCTAAAATATCGACATTAATCGCGAAGTCATCTTTTTCGTAAGTAGGAATGATAATTGGCGTACCACCAGAGTTTAACACTTGATCTTTGTAAGGGGAGAAGTAAGGTTCGTGAATAATGACTTCATCACCGTCATCAAGAATGGTTTGCAAAGTTAAATACATGCCATGAAGTGCGCCAACTGTGGCACGAATTTGGTTGCGCTCAAAGGAAAGGTCGTAGTTGCGGCTGAAATAACCTCGAATGGCGTCAATCAGCTCTATATCTCCACCAGATTCTGTATATTTTGTATGGCCAGCTTTCACATCTTCAAATGCAGCATTAATAATTGATTGATCTGTAATTAAATCGGGATCACCGATAGATAAATCAAGAATATCAGGCATTGTTTTTGCGAGTGTTCCAATGTCAGCAAGAATGTTAACGGGCATTTGTTGATGTTTTTTTGCGATTTTTGAGTTATTCATCATGTTTAATTAGCTCCTTTTTTCTATAAGTGCAGATAAACGCCTCACCAACAATAGGCGAGACGCAATCTTTGTTTATGCTAAAACTTTTCCTAAAAAGTCTTTTGTCCGATCATTTTGTGGGTTTCCGAACACTTCTTCTGGAGTGCCTTGTTCTTGAATTACGCCTTCGTCCATGAAGACAACGCGGTCGGCAACTTCCCGTGCAAAGCCCATTTCGTGGGTTACGACAACCATAGTCATGCCTTCTTTAGCCAGTGACTTCATAACGCTTAACACTTCGCCGACCATTTCTGGATCGAGTGCGGAAGTTGGTTCATCGAAGAGCATTACGTCTGGATTCATTGCGAGCGCCCGGGCGATAGCGACACGTTGTTGTTGTCCGCCAGAAAGTTGCGAAGGGTAGCTAGTTGCTTTATTAGCTAAGCCGACTTTTTCAAGTAAAGATAGGGCATGCTTTTTGGCAGCTGCAGTGTTTTCGTTTTTTACTTTCATTGGGGCTAACATTAGGTTTTCGAGCACGTTTTTATGTGGGAATAAGTTGAAGTTTTGGAAAACCATGCCCATTTTTTGACGAAGTTCGTTGACGTTGGTTTGTTTATCCATCAGGTCTTTGTTTTCGAACAGAATCGTGCCAGATGTTGGTTGTTCTAATAAGTTTAGGCAACGTAAGAAAGTACTTTTTCCGCTTCCGGAAGGGCCGATAACTACGACCACTTCTCCAGATGCGATTTCAAGGTCAATACCTTTTAAGACTTCTAATTTACCGAAATGTTTGTGTAGGTTTTTAATATCAATCACTTGTTCTCATTCTCCTTTCAGCAACACCTAGTAGTCTTGATAGGCTAAATGTTAGTACAAAGTAAATTAACGATGTAATGATTAGCGGGATAAATGGCTTGAAGCTTGCGCCTTGGACTACGCCAGTCATAAACATTAGCTCTGTTACACCGATCACGGATACGATGGAAGATTCTTTAATAACAGTAACGAATTCATTCCCAAGTGCAGGAAGAATGTTTTTCACTGCTTGCGGTAAAATGATGTAACGCATGCTTGCACTTTGCGTCATACCAAGAGAACGAGCTGCTTCCATTTGGCCTTTATTGACAGCAGAAATACCTGCACGGATAATTTCAGCAACATAAGCGGCGCTGTTTAAGGATAGGGCGATACAACCGGAAACGAAGGCGGATACGTCCATTCCGATGATTTGCGTTCCGAAAAAGACGATGAAAATTTGAATAAGTAGCGGTGTGCCACGGACAAATTCAATATAACATGCTGCTGGCCAGCGTAACCATCTTGTTTTCGCTAGTTTCATTAAGGCTAGTAATGAACCAAGAACCGCACCACATAATACGCCGATAGCGGCTAGAGCAATCGTGATTAATGTACCAGTGATAAAGTAGTTACCATATTTTTCATAGAAGCTACCGTCTTGGAACATTAGTTTATTGGCTTCCTTTTGATATTTTTTCAATAAGCCAGTATCTTGTATATCTTTAATTGACGCGTTAACTTTTGCTTGTAAATCAGTGGAACCTTTTGGCATCGCGATGGCGGTTTCTTTGCTACCGTTCACGAATTTAATATCGGCCATTGCTAGTGTTTTATCTTGGCTAATATAAGCCTCGGCAACAGGGCCTTCTAGCACAACGGCATCGACTTTGTTGCTTTTTAGGTTAAGAATGAGATCGGGCACTTTTTGAAGGGAAACAACATCTGAACCAACTAGTTCATTTTGTGCTAATTCTTCTTGGGTAGTTTGTTTTTGGGCACCAACTTTAACACCGCTAAAGTCATTCACGCTTGTAAATTTATCTTTGTCCGTTTTTCTAACCACAACACGTTGTTGGACGAACATATATGGATCAGAAAAATCTACTTCTTTTTGGCGTTCTGGTGTTGGTGACATCCCAGAAATAATCATATCAATCTTGCCGGTTTTTAATGAGCCAAGCAAGCTATCGAAGTTCATTTCTTTAATATCTAATTTAACATCTAAATCTTTGGCAATTTTTTCGGCAATGCTTACATCAAAACCAACGACTTTATCTTTACCGTCGATTGTTTGATGAAATTCATACGGTGGATAGTCAGCGGAAAGTCCGACTGTTAATACACCTTTTTCTTGAATTTTAGTTAAGGTTTCATCCTTAGTATCAGCGGCGAACACAGTAGTGAAGCCAGAAAATACAAATATAAAAACAAGTAAAATTGCTGCGAACTTTTGTAATAAATGCTTCTGCATAAGTACAACTCCCTTTGGTATTTGAGTAATGTATAATAAATGTTTCGTTATTATCGATGTTTATTATAATACATCAAAATGAGTAAATATGCAATATGTTTTTAAAATAATCTTGTTTTTACGTATAATTATTAGTTTTATTCAAAAAAATGTATAAAAAGAACCTCGCATAAGCAAGGCTCTAAAGTTTATTAAAGAATGAATCTTAGTACATAGAAGATAAGTGCTGCAATGGTTGCAGAAATAGGAAGTGTGATAACCCATGTGATAATCATGCGTTGTGCAGTATCCCATTTGACACCTTTCACACGGTGAGCTGTTCCAACACCAAGGATAGAAGAGCTGATTACGTGCGTTGTACTAACTGGTAAATGAATGAAAGTGGCACCGAAAATAATGATAACGGAACTTAAATCAGCCGCTACACCATTAACTGGTTTGATTTTCATGATTTTACCGCCGACAGTTTTGATGATTTTCCAACCACCAATACTTGTACCAATCGCCATAGCAATCGCACAGGATACTTGAACCCATAATTGCACATCATCGGTTGTTTGGAAACCACTAGCAATTAATGCCATTGTGATAATCCCCATTGATTTTTGTGCATCATTTGTTCCGTGTGTGTAAGATTGTAGCGCAGCAGTTCCGACTTGAATCATCCGGAAGCGCCGATTGGTCGTGGCTAAGTTTAAGTTCTTCAAGAAAATCTTGAAGAGTGAATATATCGTGTAACCGACTACGAAAGCAAGTACAGGAGATACTAATAAACCAACAATGATTTTAGTAAATCCGCTGTATTCAATTGCTGCAAATCCGGCTGATGCAATTGCTGCACCGGCGATGGAACCAATCAAGGCATGAGAGGAACTACTAGGAATTCCGAAATACCAAGTGATTAAATTCCATGCAATAGCTGAAAGTAATGCTGCTAAAATAACAAGTTCCCCGTGATCTAAGGCGAAAGGGTTAACAATGTCTTTTGTAATTGTTTTAGCAACCCCTGTGAATGAAATAGCACCCACAAAGTTCATTACGGCAGCGAGAATAATCGCATGTCGTGGTTTTAAGGCTTTTGTAGAGACACTAGTCGCAATGGCGTTAGCTGTATCATGAAACCCGTTAATTAGGTCAAATGCTAGCGCGGCAAGTACGATGACGAGGGTGATGAGAAACATTCCTTCCATCTATCTAGGCCCCTTACGCATTTTTCATGACAATTGATTCAAGCGTATTAGCAACGCTTTGACAACTATCAGCAATGTCTTCTAATTTTTCATAAACTTCTCTTAGGCGAATAAGTTTAATTGGATCTTTTTCGTTTTGGAAAAGTTGGATTAGTGATTCGCGGTAAACATCATCACATTGTGATTCGTAATCTTTAATTTGAATCGCAAGTTTACGAACATCTTTAAGTTTTTTATCAAAAACAAGATCAACTGCTTTTTCAATTTCAACAGTGCTTGCTTGAATAGCTTGGATAAATTTAGTCATGTATTCATCATAATGAGTGATTTGGCAGATTTCTAGTGAGAAAGCTGTTTCATCAAGTGCATCCATCACGTCGTCTAGGCGGTTAGTTAGTTCTAACATATCCTCACGTTCGATTGGTGTAATGAAAGCGTCGTTTAATTCCATAATCATTTTGTGAACCATGGAGTCCCCAGCTGTTTCATATTCTTTGATTTTATTCGAGAAAGTATGTAGATCCTCCACCGAATTAATGTTGTAAGTTGCAAAGAAATTTGCACCTTCATGTAAATTTACTGCAATGTCATGCAACAACGAAGCAAAACGGTCTTTTTTATTTTTAAAAGCCATTTTTTTAATTCCCCCGATCATTTTTGGTCATTAATAATCAGCTCGCTTTTACTTTGAAAAGGGAGCTTTTTTCTTAACGATAAGTTAACAAAAATTAATAAAAAACTTGATAGATCTTTACCACAAATTAATACTAACATAGGATGGGAATAAATAGGAAACTTTTTTTTGATGGTTCTGCAAATAAACGTTCTGACAGCGTTTCCAATGGCTATTTTTAGGTATTTCACTAAATGAATAAAAAAAGTAGATTTTTTGTGGCTTTTTATTAGGAGAGTAAGGCGCATTTCGGTATACTGGTTTTAAAATATAAATTTGCGAAAATAGTGTATAATTCATTTAAGAGAAAAAGTTCACAAAACAGTTTTCGTGAGGAGGGTTTCGTTTTGACAAAAACTTTACAAGACAGAATGATACTGCCGGGGAATGAGACAATTCCTTATATTGGACTTGGTGTGTTTCAAGTAAAAGAACAGGAATTTATCGCTGGTGCTGTGGAGAAGGCCATTGAAGTTGGTTATCGGTTATTTGATACGGCGGCAGTTTATAATAATGAGGCAATTGTTGGACAAGCGATTGCGGATAGTGCGGTTTCGCGTGAAGAATTATTTATTAGCTCGAAAGTGTGGAACGGCGACCTTGGCTACGATGAGACGTTATTTGCGTTTGAGCGGACGCTGGGCAATTTGAAACTGGATTATTTGGATTTATATTTGATTCACTGGCCAGTTGCGGGGAAATACCGTGATTCTTGGCGGGCAATGGAACGGTTGCATGATGAAAAATTGATTAAATCGATTGGGGTTGCGAATTTCAAGCAACATCATTTAAGTGATTTATTGGTCGCTGCAAATGAAAAACCAGTGTTAAATCAAGTGGAAACGCATCCACTTTTACCGCAAAATGATCTTCGGAAATATTTGGCGGAACAAAATATCGCGCATGCTGCTTGGTCGCCACTTGCTAAGGGGATTTTAATGCAAAATCCGGTGATTACGGAAATTGCGAAAAAACATCAAGCTTCTGTGGACCAAGTGATTCTACAATGGCATTTGAACCGCAATACGATTATTTTTCCGAAGTCGATTACTTCTAGTCGAATTGAAGAAAATTCGCGCTTGTCGTATTTTCAACTGGATGCAAGCGATATGGAGAAAATTGATCGCTTGGAAACTGGCAAACGTGTTGGGCCAGATCCGGATGATTTAGAATACTTTTTAAGTAGCATTGAACGAGAACGTGCTTATTTAACAGGTGGGAGAACAGAATGATAGATATTCAAACGTTATTTCGCGCTAACGGTTCACCTCAAGATGCGATCCCGATGGAAGCTTACATGAAAAATCAATTTACTTTTCTAGGGATTAGAGCCGGCGAACGGAAAAAATTAGTAGCGACATTTTTGAAAGAAAATGGGACGCCGGTGGATTTGCTTGGACTTGCCGCTACCTTATTTGCGGAAGAGGAGCGCGAATTTCAATATGTGGCGATTGATTTATTGAGCCGTTATGGTAAAAAGCAACCGAGTGAAGCGATAGAAGTCTATGAAAAATTAATTGTGACGAAATCTTGGTGGGACACGGTAGATGGCTTGGCGGGAACGGTTGTAAGCAATCATTTCAAACTATATCCAGAACTGATTCCCACTTATAATGAAGCGTGGATCAACGGAGATAATATTTGGCTCGCGCGAACAGCGATTTTATTTCAATTAAAATATAAAGAGCAAACCGATGTGGAATTGTTATTTTCCAACTGCGAAAAATGGCTTAGTTCCAAAGAGTTTTTTATTCAAAAAGCAATTGGTTGGGCGCTTAGACAATATGCGAAAGTGGATAGTGAGGCTGTTCGTCAGTTTGTAAATAGCCATCCACTTGCGCCGTTAAGCCGAAGAGAAGCACTTAAACATATCGGGGAGGCGTAAAATGTTACATCACGTGGAACTTTATGTTGCTGACTTAGAAAAAAGTCGTTTGTTTTGGTCGGAACTGTTAGAAGAGCTTTCTTATGAGTTATATCAGACGTGGAATGAAGGTTTTAGTTATAAGTTCGGGGAGACGTATTTAGTGTTTGTACAAGCCGAGGAACCGTTTCTTGCGGAAGGTTATCACCGCAAACGAGTTGGCCTTAATCATTTAGCTTTTCATGGTGGTACCAAAGAACGAATTGATGAGTTTCGGGCTAAATTAAAAGCAAAAGGAATCAGGCTTCTATATGAAGACCGATATCCTTTTGCTGGTGGTAAAAATCATTATGCCGTATTTTTTGAAGATCCAGATGGCATGAAAGTAGAAATTTGTACAGAAGTCACAGCGTAATGTTGTGGCTTTTTAAAATACCCAATCATCCCCGGCTGGTGCGGAAAAGTTCATTTCTTTGCCTTTGAAAGGATGGTTTAAATGTAATTTCTCGGCATGTAGCATGATGCGATTGGCACGAGGTGAGCCGCCGTAAAGCGTATCGCCAATGATTGGATGACCGATACCACTTAAATGAACGCGGATTTGGTGTGTCCGACCAGTTTCGATTTGGCACTCTACAAGGGAAGTATTTTTTTCGTTATCATTTTCTAGTACTTTTACATGGGTTACAGCGGGTTGACCGTATGGGCTGATTTGGCGTCTAGAGCCGTGGTGGCGATCTTCACCAATTGGTTTATTAATCGTTTGCATCACAAGTCCCCAAGTGCCGTCAACAGCTGCAAGATAAGTCCGGTGAATTGCTCTATTTTCCATTTGCCATGATAGGCCGGCAATCGCTAATTTATTTTTAGCAAAAAGGACCAGGCCAGAAGTTGTTTGATCGAGACGATGTACAGCTAAGGCGTTTGCTTCTTGCCCTGTTTTTTCTAAATAATATTGCACCGCATTCGCGCATGTATCTCTTTCGTAACTATCATTCGGGTGCGTTTTCATACCAACAGGTTTATTCACGACAAGTAAAAAATCATCTTCATAAATAATTTCTAAATCATACGCGTAAACCGGAATTTTTTCGTGCAAAATGATTGGCAAAGAAAGACTCGCACCAACAAAAAGTGGCGTATTCCAATCCTCAAGTGGCTTATTGTTAAGCAACACATCTTGTGACATGCGAATTTCATGGCGTGCTTTTTTTCCTAGATGGAATTTTTCTTGCAAAATAGTTGTTAGTGAAAGGCCTTCCCAATCTTCTAAAATGGGTAATGTTACATGTGTCATATTCGTATCATCCGTTCTAATTTGAATTTTTTATTATTATTTGTCTCGCAATTGCTTTGGCGACAAACCAGTATGTCTTTTAAAAGTCGTTGAAAAATGGGAGGGATTTGGAAAGCCGGACAGTTTCCCGATAGTTTCAATGGACTGATTGGAATGAAGTAACTGCTGTTTTGCAAAGTTAATCCGAACATTCTCAAGATACGTAATAGGTGTAATCGTCGTAATCCGCTTAAACGTTCGATGTAAATGATAGGGGCTCCCGTGGCAATCATCCGCAATTATTTGTAAAGTAAGTGGATGAGCAAAATTTTCCTTAATATAGCTTTCGATATTAGTGACCCATTCGGTATCAGGTAGCGCATTACCACCAGATTTGCATCGCTTGCAAGCACGATATCCATTTGAAAAAGCTTCCTCCGCACTAAGAAAAATGACAATATTTTCTTTTTTAGGCAATCGTGATTTACAAGAAGGATAGCAAAAAATCTTCGTTGACGTAACTCCATAGAAAAAAGAGCCATCAGCAGACTTGTCATTCGTTGCAATTGCTTGCCATCTTTTTTTTGTTAAGTAATAATCCGACAATGTTATCACCTCAACTTCTTATTAATCATAAACGTTATCAGACTAAATTGCGAGGAAAACTTTTCTAATCTTGCTTTTATAACGATAGTACATAGGAAATCCACCTAATTAAGCGTATAATTAATGACAGAAAGAGGTGAAGAGAATGGCGACATTATACTATGATACAATCCACTTTTCAGAAAAAGAGCTTTATTTCGCCGCGACAGATGTAGGGCTAGTTTATATTGGAACACAAGAAGAACAAATCCAATCAGCCAAGTTTGCCCCAGAAAAGATGACACTATATAAAGAAGAAATCCGAGCTTATTTGAACGGCGAACGTACGCAATTTACTGTACCAATTGATTTAGCAGCGACTCCTTTGCAACTCGAGGTGTTTAACGCATTACAAGCCATACCTTATGGAGAAACGCGAACCTACACAGAAATAGCCGAGCAAATCAACCGCCCTAAAGCTGTTCGCGCCGTAGGAACAGCAATTGGCAAAAACCCACTACTTTTAGTCATACCTTGCCACAGAGTTATTGGCAAAAATGGCAAATTAACTGGTTATAGCGGCGGAATAGCGATGAAAGAAGCATTGCTAACACTAGAAAAATAAAGCTTAAATCAATTCTCTTTTTAATATGAGAATTGATTTATTTTTTTATCTACTGTACTATAGTAACTAGTACAATTAGTTCTCTATAGTAGAGTTCATGAAAGCAGGGGGAGAGATGTTTAAGATTAACACAAAAAGTCAACTACCGATTTATGAACAGATCGTCCAAATAATTAAAGAACAAGTTGTCAAAGGGATATTAAAAGAAGGCGAAAAGATACTGTCGATACGTGAATTTGCTAGTAGAATAGGAGTGAATCCAAACACTGTGAGTAAAGCTTACCAAGAATTAGAACGGCAAGAAGTCATCGTCACGGTCAAAGGAAAAGGAACCTTTATAGCGAATCAAACCGATAAAGTTAATTCGCCAAAAAAGTTAGCAGAGACAAAAGTAAAATTAAAAGAAACGATACTCGATTTAGTTTACCTTGGAATTAATGTAGAGGAAATACATAGATTATCAGATGAATATAGTCAAGACATCATTGGAGGTGACGTGGTTGAAGGTTGATGCGCTTAGTAAAAAAATTGATGGAAAACTCTTATTGGATAAAATAACATTCGAAGTAAAACCAGGAGACATTGTTGGGATAGTTGGACGGAACGGCGTAGGTAAGACAACTCTTTTTCGGACGATAATGGGTTTTTATATCCCAGATGAGGGAGATGTATACCTAGATGAACCTTTGAGCAAAAATCCGCAGTTAAAGCAAAGAATGTTTATGCTTCAAGATAATTTAAGTTGTTGGGATGGTTATAAAATTCCAACGATTAAAAAATTCTATCAAAAAACATATCCATTATTTGATGGAGCGAAGTTTGATGATTTGATGAAGCAAGTCAATCTAGCCACAGATGTAAAATTTCAAAATTATTCTAAAGGAATGAAAGGGCTATTTGGCCTTGTTTTGGCACTTTCGATAGGAGCCGATTATATTTTACTCGACGAACCAATGGAAGGCCTTGATGTGATTGCTCAAAAGAAAATTATGGGCATATTGTTAGAAGAAGTGGAAAAACGGAAATTAGGAATTATTATTTCTTCGCACCGTTTAGATGATTTAGATCCGATTGCTGATTATATTCATATTTTGCAAGATAATCATATTGAAGAATCGTATCATCTGGAATCGCTTCGAGAGCAAGCCGTTAAAATTCAAATCGCTTTTGAAAATAAAAAAATACCGCCTATTTTACTAGAAAATGGGAAAATAATTAATAAGTACGGCCGTGTATATACTATTTTATTCCGAGATATGAATACGGAACTGTATGCGGCAATTAAAAAAGAAAAACCGATTTTCATGGATGAACTCGCTGTTACGCTGGAAGACCTGTTTATCTATCATCTAGAAGAACAAGGAGGCGAGAAAGCATGAGTACAGGACTTCTCTGGAAAGAATGGCGTCAGAATGCTTGGATTTTTATATTTATCTTGATCGCTTTTATCGGCTCTGAAGCGACAACGGCGACGAATACAGTGAGTTTATTTAACGATAATTATAAATATTTTCAGTCAGAAGAATTTCAAAAATTAAATTCAACTGGTCAAAAAATGACAGGCAATGAGATAAAAAATGATTTAAGCTTAACGCCATATGATTTTGAAGGAAACTTAGCACTTTTCTTCTACGTGTTTTTATTCTTAGGATTAAAATTAACCGTTTTTGAGAAAAATAAGCAGATGGATTATTTTACGTTTGGCTTACCTTATTCAAGGAGGCAAATATTTTGGCATAAAATGTTTATTCCGCTCATTTTGATTTGCTTGATAGGCCCATTGATTATGCTTGGCAGGTTTATGTATATTTATCAGCAAATACCGGAAATATATTTACCAAGTGTGCCAGATGCGTTTATGTATATTGTTTCTTTTTCATTGCTATTTTTATTTTCTTACGTGTTAGCAATGGCGGTTGGGAATTTAGTCGGTGAAATCATTACAGCAGGTATAATTGCCATCGGATCAGTTATTAGCTTTCTATATATGTTCCCTGGAGCACTGACTAATTTGGTCGTTGGGTTTAAAGCTTACTTTGCGGGAAAAATAATTGCTGATGTCGATGGTGGTGCGGTGATGTTGTTTAATGCACTTCCGACCCCGATATTAAGAGGTGGAATGGTACTAGGAGAATTTATCGTTTTAATTGTTTTAACGATAGTAATGTTAATCATTAGTTGGTACGCAATGAAAACTGCTTCCTTAGAAAACAATGGTAGATTCTTAATGAATAACAAGTTCCGTTTACCGATATTAATTATTGGCTCGATTTATATTACTATTTGTTTAAGCGGTCATTATGCTAGTTTTGAATATGCTAAATTAATTACGACCGGGCAAGTTGTGGGCTTGTTAATCAAAATGATATTAATTTTAATTGCATCCGTTGTAGCTTTTTGGATACTTATGTACAAATGGAAAACGTTAAGGAAACATTAAAAAAAGGTCGAGAACTGGATTATCCAATTCTCGACCTTTTTTTATATATGATCACGTGCAAATTTTTTCTTTCTTGTAAACACAACCAGTAAGAGCGCTAATCCAAACAATGCGATCCCAGCATTTAGTAAGAAAATAGCGGCGATATCAACGCGGGAAATAGCTGCGGCGATTAATGGGATAATAAATACAGCAATCCCTTCAGCAATGGTGTAAAGACTCGTAACAAAGCCTTTTCCACGAGCCGAAACTTCTGCAAGTAGCGTTAACCCTAGTTGAATGATTCCTCCAGCAGAGAAATAACCAAGTAAGAAAGCGCCGACGATACATACAATTTCGCTTGGGAAAGCAAACAAAGTGAAGGAGATGAGCATTGTCATAGTGATGTAAGTGATTAAAATATACAACGTTCGCACGCCGCGGTTTCCTAAAACAAACGTTACGCACACACAGATAATCGCTCCGACACTCGCATAGCTGACAAGTAATCGTGAAGCATCATCGGTCATATGAATGACTTCTGAACCGTATTTAGCAATCCACTGGCTCATAATGTAAAGCAGCGTTTGAGCAACAAAACCAAATAAAATCAAACAAATCTCATCAACACTAAAATGAAACTTCTGCTTTTTCTCTTCAGCAAGTTCTGCTTCAAAATCTAATGGTTTCCCAACGGTCATTGGCGGGAAGGTGCGAGTTAAGGTGTAGAGCAAGTTAATTAGTAAGATAGCGATTAAAACAATAAAGCTCCAGCCATACCACAAGTTGTTGGCCAAAATGAAAGCAATCATGAACGGTAAAAGGAATTGACCAGTTTGTACGAAAGCTTTTACAATAATGTTGGCAGAAGCAGCTTTTTTTGGATAAGCTTCCATAAGTGCGGGATAGGTTCCTGTGTCTAGGAAAGAATTAGCTATCCCAGCGGAAATCCCAAAAGCATAAGCAATAATTGTGTTTGGACTTAACAAAATACCGCCTAAAAAGACAATATAGAAAAACACACCGAGAATAACAGACAACTTTCGACCAAATTTATCGGATAGTTTCCCCGAAATAAATACAGCTAATAATTTACCAATCCCAAAGGAAGATACAACGCCGGCAGCACCAGCTAAATCTGTATGCCATTTTTGAGATAAAAAATCAATATTTTGTGCGATGATGATTAACGCCATACCATGAACGAAATAGTTCATATAAAGACCTAGTGATGTAGATAAATATTTATTTTTCATAGTCTGCTCTCCTTTATGTAATATGAGGTTCTTTTATTAGAAATGTCCTCTTTTTTAATAGATACATATAGATAAAATACATAAGTTTGTGCTTTACTTCACAAATGATATGTAAGTTCAACTGAGCAGATGAATGCTCAGTTGAATAATCAATTATTTAGTTGCAATTTTAGATTCATTTTTATAACGCATGTTGACGAAGATTGCTAGTAGGATACCAATAACAGTTATCGCTACATTGAATAATAACACATATTTCGGACCTTCGATACCACCAGCTTTAGTAATATAGCTCGCTACGTTTAAAACGATGTAGTTTGCTAGGCTGGAAGAAATCATTACAATCGAAGTGATTTTCCCTTTGTTCGTAGGGAAGAATTCATTGGCAGTCGATACAGCTAGTTGAAGAACCCCACCAGCAGCAGCGTATCCGATAACAAATCCACCAATCAGACAAATAGTTGGCGTTTGAACGATGTAAATAATTAGTAGCATTAATGTTGCGATTGCTGGATAAAGAATCAAAATACGTACTGGTAAAATAAATTTCTTCACGAGAACAGCAGTGATTAAAATCGCGCACATTGTTCCTAGTGAGTAGAATGATTGAATTTTACTTGGATCAGCCATACCATACAATTTCCCAAGTTCTTGGTTACAGTTTAACCATAGTTGGAAAGTGGAAGTACAGGTGAAACCAATACCGATAATTGCCCAACTTGTTGCGTTGAATTTCATTTTCGCTGGTTTTGCTTTTTCGCCGCCAACATTGTTGTTCATTGGAGGGAACGGCATAAACGCGATAATTAAACCATCAATAACGATTAAAGCCATTGTAATAATGAATAGTGTGCGGAATGACATATTTGCCGATGCAACCATACCGATTGCGAAAGGTAATACGAATTGCCCGATAGAAATGGAGAATTTAGTAAACATGTTGGCAATCGCGCCATTTTTTGTGAAAATTTCTAAAACAGATGGTGTTACAGCTGTGTCTAAGAATGAGTTCGCAGCTCCTCCGACAAAAGCGAAAGCGTAAGCGATATACATATTTGGTGCAAATGCTAGACCGATGAAATAAATGGCATATAAACCAACACCGATTAATGCGGAAGGTTTACGCCCAAATTTATCTGAAAAAGGTCCAGAAATTGGTAATGTAAGTAAGCGTCCTAGGCCAAGTGCAGCGATAACGGCGATAACCATACTAACATCAAATGTGCCGTCAGAAAGCGTGTCTGCTCCCCATACTCCGGCGAAATCTTGTTTGTATTGGCCAAGAATGGATACCCCAATACCGTGAATAAAATAAGTAAAATAAAGTGCTATTGCTGTTGGATAAAATCTTTTTGCGTTCATTTTTTTCTCCTCTCGAAATCCTGATGAATTTATTAGTTAAAATATAGATCCTTTACTTCTGAAACTGGCATATCTTCTCCAGTAAACAGTTTGTATGCTTCGGCGCCTTGCCACAAAAGCATTCCTAGTCCGCCAACTATTTTACAACCAGCAGCTTCTGCGTCTAGTAATAGTTTGGTTTTCTTAGGGTTATAGACAATATCTGTCACGATGAGTTCTTTTCTAAAAACAGATGTATTGTTGATTGGTGTTTCGTGTTCATTTGGATGCATACCAACGAGTGTTGCGTTGACAAGGATGTCACTGGTTGCAATTTCCGCATTTAATTTTTCCGTATCGTTCAGATCATAAATATGTACGATGCAATTAGGTACTTCTTGTTTTATCGAAGTAATCGTTTGTTTGGCTTTTTCATAAAAAGCGTCTTTAATATTAAAAATGGTGATTTCCTTGGCCCCATCAAGTGCGCACTGGACTTGGATTGCTGTAGCCGCGCCACCAGCACCGATTATAGTCATTTTTTTACCGGCAACATCGACATGAGCATCTCGTAAATTAGCAACAAAACCAAGGCCGTCTGTGATATGCCCGGTTAGTTTCCCGTTTTCATTTACGATAGTGTTAACAGCGCCAATCATCCGAGCAGCAGGGGAAAGGTCATCCATGTATTTTAAAACTTCACTTTTACAAGGCATGGTTACGTTTGAACCACGAAGGTTGAATGTTTTGATTGCACTGATCGCATCAGCAACTTTTTCAATAGGAGTATCAAAGGCAAGGTAAGCATAATCCAAACCTGCTTTTTGAAAACTGTAATTATACATAACTGGAGATTTTGAATGGTCTATGGGTGTCCCAATTAAGCCAAGAAGCCTAGTCGTTCCTGAAATTCTATTTTCCATTTTTTGTTACCTCCGAATAATTCCTACTCGCTGCTTGAACAACGAGTAGGACAGCAAATTATAATTGTAATACAGCGTCTAGTGCTTCTTTTGTTGCGTCTAATGCCCGGCGTGCGCGAACGGCATCACCGATCACATAGGTTTCGGGTACGATTTCCTTGATAGCTTCTTCTAGTGGGTTATAAGCTCTTGATCCCATTGCCAGGACGACAGAGTCAAAACCGTCAATACGGTATTCTTTATCGTCAGCTAAGGAATACGTTACCCCATCTGTAAAGAAACTCGTGACTTTTGCGTTAGTAACACTTTTGATTTTATATTCATCAAAATCGCGCATTAGGAATTTGCGATGTTCGGAAATGACGTCTGCGCCGACTTCATCACGCAGTTCTACAACAGTTACGTCATGCCCAGCTTCACCTAAAAATGCAGCGGTCTCACTACCAACCATGCCGCCACCGACAACAAGTACCTTTTTGCCACAAGTTTCTTTCCCATCAAGTAAGTCAACTGCATGGATTAAGCCAGCATCTTCAATACCAGGAATTGGTAAAACAAGTGGGGTTGCGCCAGTCGCGATTATAACAGCATCTGGGGAAACTTCTTGAATAAGTTCGGTTGTAACAGGTGTATTCGTTTTAATTTCCACATCGAATTGCTCGCATTTTTTAATGTAGCTACGAACCATATTTGTTAAATCGCCTTTGCCGGGAGGATAGGCTGCTAAACGCATTTGGCCGCCTATCATATCAGATGCTTCATATACTGTCACATCATGACCACGGGATCCAGCTAGCCATCCGGCATAAAGTCCGCCAACGCCGCCACCAACAACTACCACTTTTTTACTTGGAGTTTTTGGTAGGTAGGCTTCGGATTCACGGCCGAGTAACGGATTTACTAAACAAGTAATTGGTTTGCCGGCATACATGTTAGCAACACAACCTTGAAGGCAAGCGATACAAGGAAGAAGTTCATCTAGTTTTCCAGCGGCAGCTTTATTTGGTGTTTCTGGATCCGCTAAAGATTGGCGTCCGAAAGCAACTAAATCAGCACGCCCTTCACGAACCATTAATTCGGCATAATGTGGCTCGGTGAAACGACCAACCGTAATAACTGGGATAGAAACAGCACGTTTAATTTGCGTCACAAGATCGGAACTAAAGCCAGCATGCAAAACAGTAGGCGCCCACATGTATTCATCGCGGATATGGACGCTACGAGAAACATGTAGACCATCCAGACCACAATCCTCTAAATAAGCGGCAACAGTCGCGCTATCTTGAACGCTAAGCCCACCGTCCACGCCATCTGTACTATTAATCCGGCAGAGAATCGCGATAGAATGTCCAACCCGTTTACGAATACTTTCGATAATAAGTCGCGGCAATCGCATTCTATTTTCAAAACAACCACCAAATTCATCTACGCGTTTGTTCGTCCGAGCGGATAAGAAACTACTTACTAAATAACCATGCGCACAATGAACTTCAACTGCATCGGCACCAGCTTTTTTTGCTCGTAAAGCAGCTTCTCCGTATAGTTCAATTAATTCATATAATTCTTCGCGGGAAATGGCTTCCGGCGTATTTCGCCCAGCCGCAGACGCAATCGCAGAAGCAGCTTTTAAAGGAAAACCAGATACTTTGGAATTTCCTTCTGGTCCGGCGTGCTGCAATTGGACAGAAATTTTTGCTCCGGCGTCATGGCACACATCAATCACTCGTTTAAAACTGGCGATTTGATGGTCGCTATAAAGACAGGCTTTATTCGCTCCACCTTTCGCACGGACATCTACAACGGTCGCTTCAAACGTAATAAGTCCAAAACCACCAAGCGCCCGTTCTTTATAATAAGCAAGGGAA
>CM001047.1:2239739-2240498 GCA_000183865.1 Listeria marthii FSL S4-120 | reverse complement strand
GATAAAGTTCCATCTGTATTCGCATAGTTGTTACACATTGGTGATACTACAAATCGGTTAGGCACTTTCATCGGCCCGATATCAATGGGTGAAAACATCGAATTAAATTTCAAAACTAACACTTTCCTTTCAACAGGGAATCGTTCTGATACGTTACTTTTTTCACATAAGCAGATAGGGGGTTACTTTGGAGCAATCTCTGGCCATGCTTCGTCTAACACTTTTTTAGTTGCATTATATACTTTAATTGCCGCATATTCTAAACCAGTTGCTACCATGGAGTCTGAGATAACTTCAACTCCCATAACACGCGGATGAACACCATGTTCTTTTAAAATTTGTGCAAAACCGACCGTATCGCCGTATCCTTCTCCAGGTGCTAAACGATCATGAAGGGATTCTTCGCGTAGTTCTTTGTACGGCGTTTCGTGAACGTCGCATAGTTGGATGGATACAATCCGGTCAGCAGGAACATTTTTGATGGATTCAGCTGTTTGGTTTGCTCGAGCCCAGTGCCACGTATCGCAAATTAGCTGTGCGTTATCGCGGCCACATGCTTCGGCAACGCGCCAAGCTGTTTGTAAGTCTGGAACACCACTGTATGGCATAAATTCTAAACCGATAATTAATTCTTCGGCCCGGTCACATAGTTCACCAAGCGCAACAATGATTTGTTCTTCAGGGAGTTTTTCAAGCAAGCCACAGTTAATATGTTTGACGCCAAATAATCGCGCCATATGAAAAGTGGTTTGCTCTTTC
>CM001047.1:2237700-2239639 GCA_000183865.1 Listeria marthii FSL S4-120 | reverse complement strand
TGCTCGTCTAAAATTCGCAGCATGTCTTCGTCGGTTAATCCGGCAGCTAGTGCGTCAACATAGTTTTCTGCACGTAAGCCGATTCCGTCAAAACCATTTTCAGCAGCGACTTTGACACGTTTAGGAAAAGATACCTCCGTTCCAAGCGTGTAAGAGCTAATCGTGATGGGGCATTTTTTTAAGTTGCCATTTGCATTTGTCATAAAAATTATCTCCTCTCCATAATAAAAATTACAAGAAACTTTGATAATATTTTCACAAACACCAGCAAAAAAATAAATTCCACTAAATTAAAAATCTCTGATGTGATAACGCCTTCAATAGTTGAAAAATGAACTGGACAGTTAACCTATTCTACCGTATATTGGTTTTTAAGGAATAAGTTTATTTCACTGGCGTAACTACAGTTTAATTGTATTATGACTATTCCATAAAAACAAATTGGTATTATTCTATTAATTGATAGATAAATTGCATAGATAACTTTTAGTGAGGGGAGAAGGCATGAATTTACACCATTTACGTTATTTCGTCACATTGGCGCACATGGAGCATTACACAAAAGCAGCTGAAAAATTACTGATTACGCAACCTAGTTTAAGCCACGCAATTTCCTCTTTAGAACAAGAACTAGGCATCGCTTTATTTGAAAAAGAAGGCAGGAATATCGGTTTAAGTAAGGCGGGGAAAGTGTTTCTTGATTATGTAGAAGAGTCACTCGATATGCTAGATACAGGCGTAGCAACTACCAAAAAAGCAGCAAATGGGGAAGGTCAGATCGACTTAGCTTTCTTGCAAACACTCGGAACCTCCCTCGTACCAAAGCTCGTTCAAGAATTCTTACAAACTGAACCAGAAAAGAACATCGATTTTGTTTTCCATACTGGCGTTTCGATTGATATCATTCAAGGCTTAAAAGAAAAGAAATTTGATATCGGCATCTGCTCCAAGCTAGAAAATGAACGGAATATCCATTTTACACCGATTGCCAAACAAGAATTAGTGCTAATCGTGCCAAAAAGTCATCCGCTAGCTGAGAAAGACTGGATTGATTTAAGCGAGACCGTCGATTATCCGCATATTGCTTTCTCGAAAAAAAGCGGATTACGACCGATTATCGATGAATTATTTAGAAAAATAGGCGCGGATTACAAAATCGCCTATGAAATCGAAGTGGATCAAGTTATTGCAGGAATGGTTGCGCAAAATTTTGGAATTGCAGTGGTTCCGAATATGCCAATTTTGAATTACATAGATGTGAAGGTGTTGCCAATTAGGAGTCCAAGCTGGGAACGATCCTTTTATTTAGCGGTTGTGAAAAATCAGACGTTAACTCCGGCAGCAGAGAAATTCAAACAATTTATGTTGGAGCATCGCATTTAAAAAAAGCTATCCCTTGAGTGGGATAGCTTTTTTAAATTAGTCATTCGTTTTTTTGATAATCTCGATATACTCAATATGGTGAGGTTCGCCTTGTTTTACGCGGAAAATAAAGCCATCGTAATCAATTTCATCCCCAACTTCGACTTCATAATTTTGCGTTAAGAACCAGCCGCCGATTGTGTCGACTTCTTCTTCCTCGATTTCTGTACCTAAAATATTGTTTACTTCATCAATCAGAAGTTTCGCATCAACAATATAGTGTCCGTCTTTGATTTTGCGAATTTCTGGAATTTCATCGGCATCAAATTCATCACGAATATCACCAACAATTTCCTCCACAATATCTTCTACCGTAACGAGCCCGGAAGTACCACCATATTCGTCAAGCAAAATCGCAATATGGGAACGTTCGCGCTGCATCCGGAAAAGCAGTTCTTTAATCGGAATTGTTTCAATTACTCGGATAATCGGTTTCACGTAAGGATCGATGCTAAAACTTGGACTCGAGCCATGTTCGACATATGCTGATAAAATTTCTTTTAAATTAAGTACGCCG
>CM001047.1:2231981-2237600 GCA_000183865.1 Listeria marthii FSL S4-120 | reverse complement strand
CGTTCATCAAAATCAAAAATCTTATTCACATAACGGAATTCCGATTGGTTGATTTCGCCGCTCTTATAACTTTCGCCGACGATGATTTTCAACTCGTCTTCGGTATGAGCGATTTCATGTTCAGAAGCAGGTTCTAAGCCAAAAAGACGCGCGATAAAAACCGCAGAACCATTTAAAACCCAAATGAACGGGAACATCACTTTGTAAAAAATATGCAACGGACGAGCTACCGCAAGTGCAACGGTTTCTGTTTTATCAATCGCCAATGTTTTCGGTACAAGTTCGCCGACAACCACGTGTAAAAACGTGATAAAAAGAAAGGCAATTGTGAAGGATAGAATTGTAATAGCAGATTGCGGCAATTCCATTAAGCTAAATAATGGATGTAGGGCAGCCTCCACCGTAGATTCCCCTAACCAACCAAGTCCAAGAGAACTAATTGTTATCCCAAGTTGGCAGGCAGATAAGTAAGCGTTCAAATGATTGTAAATATGTCTAGCAAGGACCGCACGTTTATCTTTCTCCGCAATTAATTGGTCCAAGCGGCTTGGTCGCATTTTAACAATCGCAAATTCTGTTGCCACGAAAAACGCTGATATAGCAATAAGTAAAGCTATAATTAAAAATTTAATGGTTAATATCAATAAATCGCCTTGACAGAAATAGTTTCTGCTAAGGCAAACACCTCCTAATTTAATATAAATAAGCTTATGATAAAACTATCTATATAGAAGAAAAACCGACCTGGAAGAGAATTCCTCCAATGTATTGCTGCATATTTTTCATTCTAGTTAGATAATTTGTATGAATTAGTTTCTCTGCCCCATCGAATATTCCCTCCCAGCAAATGATACTTTAATCTAAATTATAGTTGACTTTACGGCGATTGACAACGAATATTATTCGAAATATGGTTCGATATGAACTAAAGTAAATGCACCTTCGAACTTACTTCGGATTTTTTGCTCAACAATTTCAGTGATTTCATGACTCTTAACCACATTTAACTCCGGATCAACAGCAATCGTTGCATCAATCCAAATTCGATTTCCATTCATTCGCGCTTTAATATCAATAACTTTTTTCACATCAGGTACAGAAGCAATTAAATCATGAATCGTTTCGAGCTTAGAAACATCAAAGCCGTCCGTCAGTGAATGAGCGGCATCGTAGAAAATTTTAATTGCTGTATAAACGATTAAAACGCCGACTAAAAAGGCTGTCACCGAATCAAGCCAAGGAACACCAAGTACCGCTCCGATAATTCCGATAAATGCGCCAAAACTAACAAATGCATCTGACCGATTATCATAAGCAGCAGCTCGCACTGCTTGGCTATCTATTTTTTTCGCAAGTTGGTGATTATATAAATAAACGCCGTACATAAACACGCCAGAAAATAGGGCTACAACAGCAGTCAACATCGATGGCGTCGCAAATTCTTTTTCAATGATATGTACAATCGAGCTCCAAATAACTTGGACACCAACCAAAAACATAATAATAGAAGCAATCAAAGAGCTGATTGTTTCTGTCCGTCGATGTCCATAGGAATGATCGGCATCAGGTGGAATTCGCGAAATTCGAAGGCCGATTAAAAGCGCCACAGAAGCGATAATATCCGTCGTGTTATTCAAGCCATCTGCAAGTAGGGCGTCGGAGTTTCCCAATTGACCAGCGACAATTTTTAACACAGCTAGAAACAAGTAAGCAAATATACTTAAAAATGCCGCTTTCTCAGCCTTTTTTAAATCGTTATACCCGTCCATTATGTATACTCCTTTCTGATTTAACATAAAAGTCCCGCCTACAAATGGCGGGACAACGAAATCTAAGCCTCTATCAATACGTGCTCTAAATTTTTTACTGATAAGGCAATGTTATCGCATACTTCTTGATAACTCGCCCATTTTTGGGGTAACGCTATTTCTTGTTCTGGATCATCAATGTCCCAATAAATAATTTTATCTTGTATGTTAGCTGGAAAATTTGGTGCAGTTTCATGTGCAGAATCATAAATTGTTACAATGAGATCAGCATCTGCCAGTAGTTCTGAGCTCGGGGAATAAGACAAGCTTTCAGGTGGCTCAATTGCAAACTCATTCAACGCTTCCGCAATAAATGGTGTCGCTTTGGATTTATGCCAAGAACCGCTAATGAATTTGACATTGCTAAGTGAAAGTCTCTTCGCCCAGGCTTCAGCAATGGCGCTTCGAATATGCGTTTGTGATAAAAAGTAGATCAGCTTTTGCGTCATATTCCAATTCCTTTCCGGCTTATTAATGCGTCCATGTAAAACGTCTGCCATTACTTGTTGTACACAGTATATAGGTGATTCTTATTACCAAAACACAAGTATTGGTAACAGTAATATCTACCCTTTTTAAACTACTAGAAACATTAAAATGAAGAAATTGTAAAAAAGAGGTTAACAAATATGTAGGAAATATGGATTATTACAAAATTATTACAAAAATCGGTCTAAAGTTGGTGGCATAAAGTTGCTTTTTAACGTAAAATACGTGTATAACTGTGTTTATAGTTTTAGTTAATACCGTGTAGAAAGATAGGAGAGTTACATGGACAAATTCAAACAACAACTTATTAAATACCTGAAATTATTCTTTGGTTTTATCGGAAAATGGATTAACAAAGGATGGCAGAAATTTAGACGCTTCTGGAAAAACAAACATATTGGCAAGATTTTTTTACTAGCTGGACTCGTATTCTTATTAAGTTTTATTATTTACCTTGTAGTGGTAGCAAAATCAGCTGATATCGACGCTTTGAAAAAAGGTCTAGAATCCGCCACGATTATTTATGACAAAGACGGAGACAAAGCTGGAGAACTTTCTTCCACGGACGCAACATTTGTATCCATCAATAAAATCTCTAAAAATCTTCAAAATGCGGTCGTTTCCATTGAAGATAGAAAATTTTACGAACATAAAGGCTTTGACTTAAAAGGAATTGCTCGGGCTGGCGTTAATTTAGTCAGCAGCGGAGGCATTTCTGGTGGTGGTAGTACTATCACGCAACAACTTGCCAAAAATGCGTTACTGACGCAAGAACAAACTTTTACACGAAAAGCGAAAGAAATTTTTATGGCTCGAGAAATCGAAAAAACCTACTCAAAAGACGAAATTATGGAAATGTACTTAAACCGCTCTTATTTTGGTAATGGAGAGTGGGGCGTCGAAAATGCTTCTTTAAAATATTTTGGTAAGTCAGCGGCAGATTTAAATATTCCTGAAGCTGCGACAATAGCTGGATTACTTCAAGCTCCAAGTGCATATGACCCGTACCAACATATCGACAAAGCGACGAACCGCCGGAATATGGTTTTAAATGCGATGGTCGAAACAGGCAATATAACAAAAGCAGAAGGCGAAAAATATAAAGCAACGAAAATTGTTTTAAACGATCAATCCAAAGATCCGCTTGCAAATAAATATCCATGGTATGTCGATGCAGTTATAAACGAAGCTGTTAATGAAGCAGATATAACACAAGACGAAATCATGCAAAAAGGGTATAAAATCTACACAGAATTAGATCAAAACTATCAAACATCTTTAGAAAAAGTCTACAATAACGATAATTTATTCCCATCGAATGCGAATGACGGTACATTAGTTCAATCTGGCGCAGTCTTAATGGACCCAGCAACTGGTGGGATTCGGGCTCTTGTTGGTGGTCGCGGCGAACACGTTTTCCGTGGTTTTAACCGAGCAACTCAAATGAAAGCTCAACCAGGTTCGACGATGAAACCTCTCGCAGTTTACACACCGGCACTTCAAGCTGGTTACGATGTTGATTCAATGCTAAAAGATGAAAAAACGACTTACAAAGGAAACTATACACCAACCAATGTTGGCGGCGTTTATAGTGGAGAAGTTCCGATGTATAAAGCCGTTGCGAACTCGATTAATGCCCCGGCCGTTTGGTTGCTTGACCAAATTGGTATCGATAAAGGCGTTAAATCGGTTGAGAAGTTTGGTATTACAGTTCCCGAACAAGATAAAACACTAGGTCTTGCCCTCGGTGGTATGAGTAAAGGTGCTTCGCCAGTCGAAATCGCCACCGCTTATTCTACATTTGCCAATAATGGTGCAAAACCGGAATCACATATTATCACTAAAATTGTCGATCCATCAGGCAATACCGTTTACGAAAATGTGCCTAAAACGAAACAAATCATTTCGGAAACAGTTTCTAATGAAATGACATCCATGCTACTTGATGTTATCAACACAGGAACAGGCCGAAGTGCAGCTGTTTCAGGTCACGAAATGGCTGGGAAAACAGGTTCAACTCAAGTTCCATTTGATGATACTAACGGGACAAAAGATCAATGGTTTGTTGGTTATACACCAAACTTGGTCGGCGCCGTTTGGATGGGATTTGATAAAACCGACAAAGACCATTATTTAACAACAACAAGTTCTGCTGGCGTTTCCAGTTTGGCACACTACGTCATGAACAGTGGCTTACAATATCAGAAATCCACAGACTTTAGCACGAAGAGTGCCGCACAAGAAACCGCTGCGAAAAAAGAAGAGCAAGAAGCTACGAAGGATAGTGGTAGCGACTTCTGGAGCGGCGTGAAAGAAAAAGCAGATGAAGCCGGCGAAACAATCAAAAAAGGCGCCGATAAAGTAAAAGAATTTGGCGGAAAAGTTTCTGATGGAATTGGAAATTTAATTGATTCGATCGGTAATTGATTGAAAGCACATTTTACTAGTTAGATGCTAGTGAAATGTGCTTTTTTATATTGCATTAATATTATAACTGTTATACAATAAGTATAACAAAAGAATGAGGTGAAAACTTTGGATAAAACTCAAATAGCATTAATTATACCCGTATTTCTTCTTTACTTAGCACTATTATTAACCGCCATTATTGATTTAACTAAAAACTGGAATACACGCAAAAATCCAATCATTTGGCTAGTAGTTATTATTGTTATCAACGTCTTTGGCCCAATCGCCTATTTTATTTTTGGCCGAAAAGAGGATGCTAACTAATGAAAAAATTAGAAATCCAAGGACTAAAGAAAAAATACAATGGAAAATGGGTTATCAAGGGGATAGATTTAAGCATTAACGAAAAAGAATGCGTAGCCTTGATCGGTCCAAACGGCGCTGGTAAGTCAACGATGATTAACATGATTGTCCAAATACTAACCCAAGACGAAGGCCAAATCACTATCGATGGAATAGATGCTAAATCTGTCCGTGAGAAAATTGGATTTTTACCACAGTATCCAGAATTTTACGGTTGGATGAGCGCAGCAGAGTGTCTCCATTTTATGGGGAAATTATCTAATATGGAGAAAAAAGATTTAGCAGCGCGTATTCAAGAAGTTTTATTATTAGTTGGGCTAGAAGCGAGCGCGAACAAAAAAATTAGCACATTTTCTGGGGGCATGCGTCAACGTCTTGGAATTGCACAAGCCATCTTACACCGACCAGAACTACTCGTGCTAGACGAGCCAGTTTCCGCGCTTGACCCAATTGGTCGCCGCGAAATGATGCTCCTTTTAGACAAACTAAAAACAGAAATTACGATTTTATTTTCAACGCATATTTTAAAAGATGCAGAAGAAATTTGTGA
>CM001047.1:2231391-2231881 GCA_000183865.1 Listeria marthii FSL S4-120 | reverse complement strand
AGAAAGTTCTCCCGTATTTGATGTCGAATTAAATGGCGATAGCGATGCTTGGCAAAAAGAGCTTCTTCAAAACAACTATGTAGAAAAAATCGAAAAAGTGGGGACAGTATATCAAGTATATACGACTAACCAAAAAGCAGGAGCAGAAGCTATTTTGAGTTCCTTGCTAAACATAGATGGTGAGTTTATTCGCATCGAAAACAGACATCAAAGCTTAGAAGAAATTTTTATGGAGAAGGTGGGCAAATGACACATTTTAACGCTTTACTAGCAAAAGAATGGCTAGAACAACGTCGGAGTTTAAAAATTATTTGGCTACCCATCGTATTCGCTTTGCTCGGACTCACCCAACCATTAATGATTTATTTTTTACCGGAAATATTGAAAGCCGTTGGGACTGGCGCAGAAACGGAGCAAGTCGTTGCTTTAATGGGAAAGCAATCGGCGCAGGAAGTAATGGCACAAACACTTGGTTCTCAATTTGATCAAA
>CM001047.1:2222511-2231291 GCA_000183865.1 Listeria marthii FSL S4-120 | reverse complement strand
TTTGATCAAATTGGTATTATCGTTATTATCGTTGTCGCGATGGCTTGCATTCAAAATGATCGCACGAGAGGGATGCTCGCGTTTATTATGACGCGGCCCGTGAGTGCTGTAGAATACGTGTTATCTAAATGGATCATGCAATGCGTGGTTGGTTTAAGTTCGCTTTTAATTGGCTATGTGCTAGCGGCTTATTATACGTACTTTTTATTTGGTGAATTATCGGTTCAATCTTTAATAGAAGGCTTTTTAGTGTATGCGCTTTGGTTTGTTTTCGTGATTAGCCTTGTTGTTTTTGCGAGCGCTGTTTTTGATAGTAATGCGGTTGTGGCAATGCTTAGCGTGTTTATCGCGATTGTGCTTGGAGTCATTAGTGGTTTTGGTGGTTGGATTCAAATGTTCAATCCAGCGTATTTAAGCAAAAATGCCACTATGCTAATTATGTCAGAAAAGACAATGGATTACTTTATCCCGTCGCTCTGCATCACTGCGGCATGGATTGTTTTACTTGTAAGCCTGACTATTTTAATGATTAAAATGAAACCTCTGTCAAAAACGGAATAGCGAACATTATTCGTGAGTTTTGCGAAAACATCCGGTTTATACTAAAATAGAATAAAAAGGGGTGGCGAAATGGAACGAATAGAGCGAGATACACTTGGAGAAATTTCTGTAGATGCGGCTAAATATTGGGGAGCACAAACAGAGCGTAGCAGAAGGAATTTCGCTATTGGTGATAATCAAATGCCAATCGAAATTATCCATGCTTTTGCCCAGTTAAAGAAAGCCACAGCGAAAGTTAACGCAGCGGAAGGCAAATTACCCGAAGAAAAAGCATTAGCAATTGGTAGCGTTTGTGACCAAATCATTCAAGGCGAGTTAGATGAACATTTTCCTTTAGTTGTTTGGCAAACGGGAAGCGGGACACAGAGCAATATGAATGTTAATGAGGTTATCGCGCATGTTGCCAACCTAACTCTAGGCACGGGACAGATTCATCCGAATGATGATGTCAACATGTCGCAAAGCTCGAATGATACGTTCCCAACAGCGATGCACATTGCCGCTTACGGAGCTATAGTAACAAATCTTTTACCAGAAATCACTAAAATGGAAGCCGTTTTAACAGAGAAGAAAAATAAGTATATGCAGCTCGTTAAAATTGGTCGAACCCATTTACAAGACGCAACCCCGTTAACACTCGGACAGGAAATTAGCGGCTGGGAAGCGTGCCTAACAAATAATAAAAATTATCTTGAATCAAGTATGAAAGCCATTTTACCGCTGGCGATTGGCGGAACAGCAGTTGGAACAGGGCTAAATGCTTCATGCGATTTTGGGGATAAAGTAGCCGAAGAATTAATGAAACAAACCGGATATCCTTTTACATCTGATTCCAATAAATATTTTGCCTTAACTAGCCATAGTCCGATTAATTTTGTTCATGGGGCGATTCGTAGCCTTGCTTCGGATCTAATGAAAATTGCTAATGACATTCGTTTTCTAGCAAGCGGACCTCGTAGCGGCATTGGCGAGCTGACGATTCCTGCCAATGAGCCAGGTAGCTCGATTATGCCGGGAAAAGTGAATCCTACGCAGTGTGAGGCGATAACGATGGTTGCGGCACAAGTAATGGGAAATGATACGACAATCAATGTTGCTGCGAGCCAAGGAAACTTTGAACTCAATGTGTATAAGCCAGTAATTATTTTTAATTTCCTAGAGTCTGTCAAACTTCTTTCAGACAGCATGCACTCGTTCCGAATTCATTGTTTAGAAGGACTTACCGCAAACGAAAGCGTCATTGAAAAGAAAGTAAATGACTCGTTAATGCTAGTCACAGCCTTAAATCCGCACATTGGTTATGAAAAAGCTGCCAAGATTGCCAAACTAGCTTTTGATGAAAATACCACGTTAAAAGAAGCGGCAATTAAAACTGGTTTTGTTAGCGAAGCGGAATTTGATTTATGGATAGATCCGCTAAAAATGACTAATTTGTAATCTCATACTTTAGAATGAACTTCCCTAGAAACAATTGTTGTCTAGGGATTTTTCACGTATAATGAAACCACTTTTACTAGACGAATATTAGGAGATGCAAACATGTCAGTGTTATTTACGATACTTTTAATGGCAGTGATTGGTGGATTTATCGGAGCCATGACGAATTATATCGCGATCCGAATGCTTTTCCGCCCGTACAAAGCCATTTACCTTTTCAATAAACGATTACCATTTACACCAGGACTTATTCCAAAACGACGCGATGAACTAGCTGAACATATCGGAAAAGTGGTCGTGAGCCATTTACTCACAGAAGACGCTATTCGCGCCCGACTGCTGGATGAGACCTTACAAAAAGAAATAACTGAAACAATCACAAAAATGTTCCATGAAAAAATGCAACTAGAAACGACGCCTAATGAATTACTACATCATTTCGGTTATGAAAATGCAGAAGTACGCTCCATTGCGTGGCTAGAAACAACACTAGAAAAAGAAATCAACCACTTTTTAACAGCAAAAAAAACCACCCAAATGAGCGATTTAATTCCAGCTATGTTAGAGACAGAACTTGCAACCAAGCTTCCCCATGTAATAGAAAGAATTACGAGCAAAATGTCCGTTTTTATCGCAAGTGAAGAAGGTAAAGGCCAAATTAAACAAATGCTACAAAAATTCTTTGAAGAGCACGGGAAAATGGGCAGTATGGCTAGAATGTTCATCAATGTCGATACCTTCTCTGAAAAAATTCAACAAGAAGGCTTAAAACTTATCAGTCAAGAAGACACGAAAAACCTCATCAATCAATTACTAACAACAGAATGGCACAATTTTGAAGCAAAAGAATTACAAGAACTTATCCCGACAGAAAAACAAGCACATTTGGCAGGACAGCTGACTTCTGAACTAATTCAAGCAGTTCCACGCGATAAACTATTTAATCAACCAATCCAAGCGATGCTAAGCAATTACGAAGCCGCCATTACAGAAAAAGTGATTCCTTTTGTTGTAGAGCGAATGCTTGATTTTGTAGCGACGCATAGTGCGGATATAGTAGAACGAATGGATTTAGCAAAACTTGTCGAAACACAAATCGCTACTTTTTCTTTACCTGAAATTGAAAAACTAGTCGTTGAAATATCCGGAAGAGAATTAAAAATGATTACTTATTTAGGTGGGATTTTAGGAGGATTTATTGGAATTATTCAAGGGATTCTCGCAATGTGGATTTAGTTCTTTTATACTGGAATAACCGGCGACTTTTTGTTATAGTGAAACAGAAGTGACAAATACAGATATTTGGAGGATTTATCAATGGCAGTTAATATTTATGATTTAGCACATGATTTAGACAAAGGAATTCGTGAAACACCTGAATTCATCAGCTTACAAGATGCATACCGTGAAGTAAACGAAAATGCTGACGCAAAAGCAAAATTCGAACGTTTCCGTGATGTTCAAGTAACAATCCAAGAAAAACAAATGACTGGTCAAGAAATTGACGACGAAACAGTAGATGTAGCACAACAAGTTGCTCAAGAAGTTCAAGAAAACGAACTAATTGTGAAACTAATGGAAAAAGAACAAGCGATGAGCATGATTATCAATGATTTAAACCGCATCATCATGACACCATTACAAGATTTATATAATGTGGCAAACGACTAATTTATATGAATCGAAGTGGCGCTATTATTTGTTATTTNNNATTTAGCAAATAATAGCGCCACTTTTTTATTTGAAATGCTTGTACGTGAAGCAATAGTAAGGTATAATAGGAACGTATATTCGGTTTTTGAGAAGGAGGCGAAAGTCATGAAAGAAATCAAATTTTTACATATAGCAGATTTGCATTTAGATAGTCCTTTCATTGGACTTTCGACGCTACCACAGCCGCTTTTTTCTGCCGTACAAGAAAGCACATTTCAATCGTTAGAACGAATAACAACCATAGCAATCAAAGAAGCCGTTGATTTCGTTTTAATTGCGGGAGATATTTATGATAGTGAAGACCAAAGTGTCCGTGCTCAAGCGCGCTTTTTAAAAGAAATGAAGCGATTAGAAGCCGCTAATATTAACGTTTTTATGATTCACGGTAATCATGATTTTATAGAAAAACATAAAGAAAAGTTGGCATTACCAAACAATGTGCATGTTTTTCCGGAACAGGTTGAAGTAACATCACTCCAAACAGCTAGCGGTGTTCATGTCCATCTTTATGGATTTAGTTATAATGAACGCCACATCCGCTCAAGCCGCGTAGATGAATACAACGTGCAAGGAGATGCAGATTTCCATATTGCTTTACTGCACGGTTCTGAAGTAGCCAGTAGCGAAGAACATGATGTTTATGCTCCATTTCGAGTGCAAGAAATCAGCAAAAAAGGCTTTGACTACTGGGCGCTCGGTCATATTCATAAGCGTCAATTGCTTGCGGAGTTTCCTAGCATTTATTACCCGGGAAATATCCAAGGTCGAAATCGCAAAGAATCAGGAGAAAAAGGCGCAAGTATTATCACTTTATCAGAAGCAAACACGACCATTGATTTCATCGAAACGAGCCCGATTATTTGGGAAGAAGTCATAATTTCCTTGTCTGAAAATAGCGAGATTAATACTTTTTACCGCGAAATGACCAAACTGCTAGAAAGCTATCGAGGACGAAGCCATAGCTATTTTCTTCATGTAATTGTCCAAATGGCGAATAAGCAGAAACTTAATACAAATGATTGGCTACAAATGCTTCAAGAAGAAGTAGAATTGGAAGATACCACATTTGTATGGGTGCACAAAATAACAATCGAAATAACGAACAAAAGTAATTCCCAAACATGGCATGAACATCATTTAGCAGGCAAAGAAATTATGCACAGCTATCACAAACTACAAGATGAATCCGCTTTTTATCAAGCAGTAGAAGGACTCTATCTTGAAAGTGGCGTGAGTAGATATTTAGATGATTTATCTGAACAAGATCGAGAAGCAATTTTAAATAAAGCTTTAATGGAACTAGGGATGACGCTTGCAGAAGTGGAAGGTGATAACAAATGAGAATAACGTCGATTGATATTGTTGGTTACGGCAAATGGTCCAACGCTCATTTTGATAATATCGCCAATTTCCAAGTAATATTAGGTGAAAATGAAGCTGGAAAATCAACTATTATGGCTTTTATACATAGTATTTTATTTGGCTTCCCAACAAAACAGCAATCCATCCCACGTATGGAACCCAAAAATGGTGGTCCATATGGTGGACGACTGACCTTAGAAGATACTCCTCTTGGCAAAGTTGTTATTGAACGTTTAAAAGGAAAAGCAACTGGCGACGTGCGGATTTACTATGGTGATGGCCAAACAGCTGGAGAAGAGAAGCTACCAGAAATTATAGGTGAAATTGACCGAAATACGTATGAAGCGATTTTCTCGTTTGACATTCATGGCTTGCAAAATATTCACCAGTGGAAGAAAAAGGAATTTGAACGTTATTTACTAGCAACAGGGACGACCGGTTCCGATGCGCTGCTAAAAACAGCGGAAACACTGCAAAAAAAATTAGATAGTCTATATAAACCAAGCGGTCGAAATCCACTAATTAACCAACAACTTAAAAAAGTAAAAGCAGCTCAACAAGCTTTTCAAAATGCCAAAAAACAAAATGCACAATATGAACAACTTATAAACGAAAAAGAACAAGCAACAGCAAGGCAAACAGCATTGCAAACAGAAAAGACAACCATCCGCGTAGAACTAGATACATTAACCATTTTGTCAGACTTGTGGCCGTTATATCAAGAGTGGAAAGCGCTCGATAACAAAGCTAGCCAATCTCCAGAAGCAAGTTTTCCACCAGACGGAATTATTCGTTTAGAACACCTACAACTCCGAGAAAAAGAATGGCAAAATCAGTTGATTCAATTAGAAGAACGTCAAAAAAACCTCATTAGCAAAAACAGTTATGAACATAGCCTCTTTTTTGCAGAGAATGAAGCTGAAATTACTTATTTAATCGAAACCTATGCTGCTTTTGGTGAACGCGATCTCCAATTGAATGGCTTAAAGCAAGAAATCCAATTTCATCAGGTAGATACAAAACGACCACTTAGAATATGGACAAGCGAACTAGAACAAAGAACAAACCGTTTAAAAGAAAACGAACAATCATACAAAGAGCAACAACACGAAATCCAGTTAAAATTAAAACTAACCAATGATACAGAAGAAAAACTTCAAAAAAAGATTGATCAAATAGAAGCCGAGATGTGGGGCAATAAAACGTTCCAACGAGCAAAAGAAAAAATCGAACAAAAACCAAAAACAACCATGACGAAAACCTTTATCTCACTAGGCATTTTTGCAGTAGCTTTAGTCTTGATGATTATTTTCCAGTCTATGTGGAGCGTTGCGCTTGTCTTTATTGCTGCGCTTATTGTTGGCTATTCATTTATGACTACAGGAAAAGCTGCACCAGCTAATAATGAACAACTTTTAGCCTTTTTAGAGCAAAAGAAAATAAGGCAAGAATGGCAACAGCTATTGAATGAAATGGATATCATTGCTTCTCAAATAGCTGAATTACAAGCTAGCGAGAATAAATTAAACGAAGCAATTTATCAGCATACGATGGAACTAAACCAACTATTTGCCGACTTAGCAATCGAAAACGAGCCAGGTATAAATTGGCCGTATGATTTACAACAATACAAAGCGAATAGTGAAAAAAGGCAACTAATCAATGAGCTTAGCTTGAAATTAGAACCGTTGGAAGCAAAACAAAATGCTTATAAAGCGCGACTTGCAAAGTTACAACTCCCCGCAGATTATAAAGACATCGAAGAGAAAATCACGTTTCTGCGACAAGGCTTACTTTACTATCGAAACCACCTAACTGAAAATGCAAAGCTTGCAGAAAAATTAGAACAAGTAACAATGCAACTAGATTTAGTGAAGCAAGATTTATTGCTCGTAAAGAAAGAAAAAGCCGATTTGCTAGAACGAGCTAATACAACTAATGAAGAAGAATTTCGAATGGCTGCCATGCGTGTGAAAGAAGAACAAAAATGGCGCGAACGTTTAGTCCTTATTGAAGCACAACTAGAGCCAGATAAACGACAAGCTTTAAGCCAGTTTGAAAATCAAGCCATCATTAAAGAAAAAGAACTCCAATTAGAAGAAACTCTACGCAAAATAGAAGTAGAGCAAGAGCAGCTTTACGCATCACTTGCAGCAAAAAATCACGAAATCACCAAACTAGAAGAAGGCGGAACTTTCGCTGTCTTAATGCAAGAATTTTATTCAGAAAAAAGCCAATTACAACAAATAGCAGCTGAATGGACAGAAACAAAACTTGCGCTACAAATTTTACAAAACACCATGCAGCAATTACAAGAAGGCAAGCTTCCTAAAACCTTAAAATTAGCAAGTGACTATTTCCAATATCTGACAAACGGAAACTACACGAAGGTATACTTACAAGAAAATAGGTTGCAAGTGGAAAGCAAAGATATCATTCCGTTTTTTCCAGAAGAACTTAGCCAAGCAACGAAGGAACAACTTTATTTGGCCATTCGTTTTGCGCTAATTGATGTTATCCATAAAGACTTTCCACTGCCAATTATTATTGATGATGGATTTGTGCATTTTGACTCGGCTAGAATGGGGCAAATGATGCAACTACTTCAAAAGCGAAAAAGTGAAAACCAAGTAATATTTTTCACATGCCATCAAGAAACTCGCAAATATTTTTCCAGTGAGGACATACGCGTGCTATAATGAGTGAAGAAACTTCTTACTACAGAAAGAAAGAAGGCGATACAATGGAAAAGAGATTATTAGACTATGAAGTTGGAGAAACAGTAGACTTATTCTTGCTAATTAAATCAAGTGTCAAAGGAACGGCTAGCAACGGAAAGCCATTCTTGAGTCTTGTTTTGCAAGATAAATCAGGTGAATTAGAAGCAAAACTTTGGGATGTAAAAGAAAGTGATGAAGTAAATTACGGGGTACAGCAAATCGTACATCTTATGGGTGATATTCAAAATTACCGTGGAAGAAAGCAGCTGAAAATCCGTCAAATTAGACAGGCGACAGCTATTGATGGCGTTAGTGCCAGTGAATTCATGGAAACTGCACCAATCAATAAAGATGAAATGGCTGATGAGATTACACAATATATTTTTGAAATGAAAAATGCGAACTTGCAACGAATTACTCGAGCGCTCTTAAAAAAATACCAAGATGATTTTTATGATTATCCTGCAGCAATGCGCCATCATCATGAATTTGTTTCTGGTTTGAGTTTTCATGTAGTTTCGATGCTACGTCTTGCAAAGTCTGTCGCTGATCTATATCCATCCGTTAACCGTGATTTACTTTATGCCGGAGTGATTTTACATGATTTAGGTAAAGTCATTGAACTTTCAGGGCCGGTATCAACAACGTATACACTGGAAGGGAACTTAATTGGTCATATTTCCATCGTAGTAGAAGAAGTGAGCAAAATTGCTGACGAACTTTCCATCGACGGGGAAGAAGTAGTTGTTTTAAAACATGTGTTACTTTCCCACCACGGCAAAGGGGAATGGGGCAGTCCGAAACCACCACTTGTACGTGAAGCCGAGATTTTACATCAAATTGATTTAATGGATGCGTCCTTAAATATGATGGATAAAGTGTTAAAACATACTAAACCTGGTGAATTTAGTGAACGTGTATTTGGATTAGATAATCGTTCGTTTTATAATCCTACATTTGAATAAATGCAAAAAACCACGCTTGGAA
>CM001047.1:2215437-2222411 GCA_000183865.1 Listeria marthii FSL S4-120 | reverse complement strand
TATTTAGATGAATCGGAATCAGATGAAGAACCGTCAAAATCTTTGAAAGCATCTTTCAAGTCTTTGTCTTCTACTTTTACGTTAGCATCTTTGTATACTTTTTTAAGTGTTTTTTGCATGTTCTCAGTAGTTAATTGAGACTGAAGATAAGATTCTTTTACAGCTTTCTTATCTTTATCAAAAGTAGTTTTTGTAGCCGGTTCGTCCATTTGGATGATGTGGTATCCGTATTGTGTTTTTACTGGAGCGCTGATGTCGCCTTTGTTTTTAAGGGCATAAGCTGCTTTTTCAAATGCTGGATCCATTTTACCAGGACCGAATGGCTCTAATTTACCGCCGTTTTCTTTTGTAGCAGTATCAGTAGAATATTCTTTCGCTAAATCTGCAAATTTAGCGCCATCTTTTAGTTTTTGTTCAACTTCTTTGGCTTTGTTTTCATCAGCTACTAAAATGTGGCTTACAGTGATATCTGGTTGCCAAGTTTTGTAGTATTCTTTTAATGCTTTATCGCTAGTATCTGTATTAGCTTCTGTCGCTTTTTGTACTAACATGTTGTATTTAAGTTGGCTTTTGAATGATTTCTCAGTTAAGCCACTTTGAGCTAACACTGCAGAGAATTGATCTCCGTATTGTGATTTGTACTCGTTGAATTTTTTGTCAACATCTTCATCGCTTACTTTGTATTTATCGCTAAGGACTTTTTCGAAAGTAAGTTGTTGTACGAATTCAGAACCATATTTATCTTTCATAGCATCATAAAGTTCGTCTTTTGTTACATCGCCAGAATCTGTCTTAACGACATTTCCGCCGCCACCGCACGCTGCTAGACTGAACAATGCCATAACCATGACAAGTCCAAGAATTAATTTCTTCTTCATTAAATAAAACACACTCCTTAGTTGTTGGAATAATTCCCGCTTAACACAATAACTATCATAACATAAATTAAAGATAAAAAGAAAAGATGAAAGAAATTTAATGATATTCTTATGGTTTAGTCAGAAATTAAAATAGAAAAACCGCGCTCTGCACTTTCGATAAAACAATTCTTCGGCATTTTCCATAATTTGTTAATATGAGTAAAGTCAGAAAAGCTCATTCCAACGTGCACGGAAAGTAAAATTAAGAACATTCCTGAATGCCCGATTGGCGTAAGTAGCATTAACGCTACTAAAATAGCAGTGATAACCACAAATGGTAAAACTAACGAAAAAATGTAGTGCCATTTTGGAATGATTCGCTTAATATTTAATTTTATACAAGGAAGGAAAAAGAAATGGATGCGCCACTGGATTACAGTTCCTTCACGGTACTTAAAACATCCAAGAATATGAAGTAGTTTATGGATTGGGTAAATTAAAATAATACCCAAAAAGCTAATGAATTGATAATCGTTTGTCAGTTGACCAGGATAAATTAAATGTTGTGTTAAAAAACAAATACATACGGCAACTAGCCAGACAAGAATTCCTTTAAAGAAAAGGCGATTAAATTCGTCTCGTCGCTCTGTGTTGATTGATTTTAGGCAGCGCATTGTAAGCTTTCCTCCAGTTATAGCTAAAATAGTGCTCCTCTGTCAGAAGGCACCATAGTATTGTATGCTCAAATGCTCCAAAATTCAAGCTTTTTTTAGAGAAATAATTGCCTAATTTTGACGTTTTTTTGAAGCTCGTTTTAGCCAAACAAAAAAACTGAGCAGGCGCCCAGTTTTTCTACTTATTTATTATCTTTTTTCAACGTTTTTTCTAAGTCAGAAATTGTTTTTTGCATGTCTTTAATTTCGTCTTTTAAGCGTTTCTTTTCTGGTTCCATTTCTTCATTCCATTTGGAAACGGATTCCATGATGTCAGAAGAAACATCTTTTAGTAATGTGGAACCTTCTGAGCCAAGCACTTGAACTGATTGGATAAGTTCATTTGCATTGTAAGCTAGTTCTTTCAAGATAACACTTGCTTCGCCTGATTTAGCGACAATGTCCTTGCGAAGTTCATTGCCGGATTTTGGAGCAAACAATACTGAGGCTGCAGCTCCAATTGCCCCACCAGCTAAAATACCGAAAATAAGTGATTTTTTATTCATTTATACTCCACTCCATCCATAAAAGTCATTTTAGTCTACTTTTGCTGCAATAAGTTCAGCAATTTCTTGGTAACGTTCTTGTGTGTACCAGTCTGCGTTATCTTTCCATTTTAACCCAAAGTCGTCGGATTTGCTATACCTTGGTATTAAATGGATATGACAATGAAATACAGATTGGAAAGCAACTTCTTCATTATTATTTAGAATATTTAATCCTTGTATTGGTAAAGCTTCTTTCAATGCTCGCGCGATTTTAGGAACGCGACGGAATAATTCGGCGGCCGTTTCATCGGGTAAATCGAATGTGTTCCTAGCATGTTTTTTTGGAATTACGAGTGTATGACCTTCTGTGACTTGTCCTAAATCAAGGAAAGCGTAAACTTCCTCATCTTCGTACACTTTGGCAGAAGGAATTTCACCACGAACTATTTTGCAGAAAATGCAATCGTCCATTAAGTATGACCACCTTTCACAACATATAATTATGTACTACTTTAATTTAACATAAAAAGGAGTGAAAAGCATGTGTTAGATAGTTGGTAATGGATTATTTTGACAGTTCAAGGGATGAATATGCTATTATTAACTAAAGATTACGTAAGGAGGTATGGAAATGGCTTTAGTAGAAGTAGAACACCTGACAGGCGGATACACAAAACGTCCAGTCTTAAAAGATATTTCATTTGCGATTGAAGAAAAACAAATAGTTGGATTAATTGGTCTAAACGGGGCAGGGAAAAGTACTACCATCAAACATATAACTGGCCTAATGCACCCTAAACAAGGAACGATTAAAATCAACGGTCACCAATTAGTGGAAGATACAGAAACATATCGAAAGCAATTTTCTTATATCCCAGAAACACCGGTATTATATGAAGAATTAACTTTAAAAGAACATTTGGAATTAACCGGAATGGCTTATGGAATATCCGAAGAAGAACTACACGCGAGAATGACACCGCTGTTAAAAGAGTTTCGTTTAGAGAAAAAATTGAATTGGTTTCCAGCTCATTTTTCTAAAGGGATGAAGCAAAAAGTAATGATTATGTCGGCTTTTTTAATTGAGCCTAAATTATATATTATTGACGAGCCTTTTGTTGGACTTGATCCGCTTGGTATTCAGTCACTCCTTAATTGGATGGATGAAATGCGCAGTAAAGGTGCAAGTATTTTAATGTCAACGCATATTCTTGCAACGGCTGAAAAATATTGCGATACTTTCATTATTATTCATCAAGGCGAAATCCGTGCAGAAGGAACGCTAAAAGACTTGCAAACGAATTTCGAAATGCCAGGAGCTTCACTTGATGAAATTTACATTCAGTTGACAAAGGAAGAGGAAGCTGATGAAGATGATATTTGACAGCAAAGCGCTTTGGAAGGAACGTTTTAGTGCGTATACGACAGAAGTTATGCGCTACCTGCGTTATATGTTTAATGATCATTTGCTTTTTGTGCTTGTGATTGGGCTTGGAGCGGGGATTTTTTATTATGCTGGATGGGTGAAGACGCTGGAACCAACATTCCCAGTTATTCCGTTAATGGTTATTTTACTCACGGCTTCTATTGCGATTAGTCCAGTTGCCACCTTGCTGAAAAAGCCGGATATTGTTTACTTAATTGTCCAAGAAAAAGCAATGGATACTTATTTTTCTCAAGCAAAAATAGCGAGTTTCTTTATGCAATTATATGTGTTTGTTATTGTGCTAGGGATTTGTATGCCAATGTATGTGGAAGTTACAGAAGTTCCATATAGCCAGTTTTTCACTTTGTTTATTGTGCTTAGTATGCTAAAAGCTTGGAATATTTATTTCGGTTGGGAAAGCATGAAATTTGAAGAAGCGGATACAACATGGATGTTTATTCGTGTTATCCTGAATGCTATTTTGATTTATATTGCCCTTATTGCAGTACCTTATATTTCGATTCCGTTAGTGTTGGTAGTACTTTTAGCGAGCTATTACTGGCTTAAAACGAAAACTGCTAAAGTGACCCTGCGATGGGAATATTTAGTAGATAAAGAAGAAGCGCGGATGAACCGTTTTTATCGTCTAGTGAATCTGTTTACGGATGTGCCACATTTGCGTGGGACGGTTCGCAGACGGAGTTATCTCGACTTTCTTTATCAACCAATCCCTTATGCGAAAAGAAAAACGTTTGCTTATTTGTTTAGCCGGACATTTGCGAGAACGAATGAATATGCAGGATTGTACATCAGACTGACCGTCATTGCTGTTATTTTACTCGTGTTTGTTCAAGGTTTTTACTTAAATATTATTTTCTCGCTACTGTTCTTATATTTAACAGGCTTTCAATTTATCCCGATGTTAAAACATTATGATGCACAAATTATGCTACGACTTTATCCAATTGATGATAGTTACCGTCATCGTAGTTTTATCCATTTTTTACGGATTTTGCTACTCGCACAAGCATTGCTGTTTAGCATCATTGGAATTGCTCAAAATGGAACCATTGGCGGGATGATTATTTTAGGAATAAATCTAGCTTTTGTCGCTATTTTTACTTTCCTTTATGCACCAGTCAGAATGAAAAAAATGTACGAATAAAAAAAGCGATTTGGATTTTTGGTCCAAATCGCTTTTTCTTATTTAGCATCATGGGAAAATTCGGGATAATGATAAATATCTTCATGAGAGAAACCTGTTTGGGTATTATTTTTCTTCATGATATTCGTGATTTCTTTGTGTAGCGGTGTTTTTTTCCATTCTTGGAAGAACACTTCGGAATCCCAAAAAGAAATAATTAAAAATTTATTCGTATTCATCGCTTTTGTAAGTTTCGTACTTTGTAAGCCCGGCGTTTCGCTAAAATGTAAACTAGCATGTTGATACAGTTGTAAGAAAATCGGAATTTCTTCGTCGCGGAGTTGGATATATTCAAAAACAACTACGCCAAAACCTTTTAAGGAACCACTGCTTTGTAATACCCGATACTCTGCGCCTTCTTGGAAAATTTTCTCGCCAGTAGACTCTTGATACAAAAGTGATTGGGAAAAGTTTTGCAGAAGTGTCACATTTTCGCCGCTGTAGTTTGCCATTAGTTGACGAAGGTAGTGCTCAGTTCCGGTTGTGATAAATACTTTTTTCATGATAAGTCCTTCTTTCGGTTTTTATTCCATTAAGATAAATGATTACACCTTTGTTTTCCACGTTTTTCATAATTGAAACAGCAGATAGGCAATTTGTTTGGTTTTATACAAGATTTCTAGTATCCTTTTATCTGGAGAAGTTATTTATTGTTCTGTTGCCTATTGTGTGTAAATGAACAAAGAAGGGAAGCGACTCGATGACAAAAATAACGAATGATTTATTTTTAAAAGCAGCGCGAAAAGAACAAATTGACCGAATTCCGGTTTGGTACATGAGACAAGCAGGGAGATCCCAACCAGAATACCGCAAATTAAAAGAACAATACTCTCTATTTGAAATTACGCACCAACCAGAATTATGTGCTTACGTAACAAAACTGCCCGTAGATCAATACGGCGTAGACGCAGCAATTTTATATAAAGATATTATGACACCACTTCCGGGGATGGGGGTAGACGTAGAGATTAAGTCTGGCATTGGTCCAGTGATACATAATCCCATTAGAACGTTTCAAGATGTAGAAAAACTGACAATCTTTCAACCAGAAATCGAAGTACCATATGTGCTCGATACGATAAAATTACTAGCAGATGATATGTTAGAGGTGCCACTAATTGGCTTTGCTGGCGCGCCGTTCACTTTAGCAAGCTATATGATAGAAGGCGGCCCATCGAAAAATTACCACCAAACAAAAAGCTTTATGTACCGCGAACCAGAAGTGTGGGCAATATTAATGGAAAAACTTGGCCGAATGACCGCGAGCTATTTAGTAGCGCAAATTAACGCAGGGGCTTCCGCTGTGCAATTATTTGATTCTTGGGTAGGCGCACTTAGCCGAGCGGATTATGCGACATACATTCGACCTGTTATCGAAATGATTGTGCGAGAAGTAAAGGCTGTCCATCCGACGACGCCAATTATTATGCAAGCAGTTGGCGCAAGTCATCTTCTAGCAGAATGGGAAACTATGCCGCTTGATGTCGTTGGCGTTGACTGGCGCGAAACACTAACAACTGCTAGACAAAAAGTGCCAACCAAAGCAATCCAAGGGAATTTAGACCCGTCCACGCTACTTGCACCAGAAAAATGTTTGGAAGAAGCCGAACGGATTTTGCAAGAAGGCGTATTAAAACCAGGTTTTATCTTTAACTTAGGACACGGCGTTTTCCCAGAAGTACCACCAGAAATGCTGAAAAAACTAACAAATTACATCCATGAGAGAAGCGAAATTCTATTAAAAAAGGATGATAAATAATGACTAAAAAAGTAGGTTTACTTGTAATGGCTTACGGGACACCGTACAAAGATGAAGATATCGAACGTTACTATACAGATATCCGTCACGGTCACAAGCCAAGCGAAGAAATGATTGCAGATTTACGCGGCAGATATCACGCTATCGGCGGCCTATCTCCACTAGCAAAAATAACCGAAGCACAAGCCTATGGATTAGAAAAAACACTAAATGAAACGCAAGACGAAGTAGAATTTAAAGCATATATTGGCTTGAAACATATCGAACCTTTTATTGAAGATGCGGTTGAGGCGATGCATAAAGACGGTATAGAAGAAGCGATTTCCATCGTTTTAGCGCCACATTATTCTAGTTTTAGCGTTGAAGCATACAATAAAAGAGCAAAAGACGCTGCAAATAAACTAGGTAGTATCGAGATTAAGGCTATTAATGACTGGTATAAACAACCGAAATTCATCCAAATGTGGGCTGACCGAATTAACGAAACAGCCAAACAAATTCCAGCAGATGAATTAATGGATACT
>CM001047.1:2214903-2215337 GCA_000183865.1 Listeria marthii FSL S4-120 | reverse complement strand
ATAGCTTGCCAGAAAAAATTAAACAACATAATGATCCATACCCAGACCAACTACAAGAAACAGCAGATTTAATCTTTGGAGAAGTCGCAGTACCTCATTACGCATTAGGATGGCAAAGTGAAGGGAAGACCGGAGAACCTTGGCTTGGACCTGATGTACAAGATTTAACAAGAGAACTTTACGGTCAAGAAAAATATAAACACTTTATTTATACGCCAGTTGGCTTTGTTGCGGAACATTTAGAAGTACTTTACGACAATGATTATGAATGTAAAGTAGTAACAGATGAAGTTGGCGCAGCTTACCACCGACCACCAATGCCAAATGCCGACCCAGAATTTTTAGAAGTATTAAGAACGGTTGTCTGGGAAAAATACACAAAATAAAAAACGTGCCGGGATAGATATTATTCCGGCATATTTTTTTGCAATAAA
>CM001047.1:2211370-2214803 GCA_000183865.1 Listeria marthii FSL S4-120 | reverse complement strand
CGGCATAAAACGTTTTCAATATTTTTAGCTAAATACTATGAAGTTTTAATCAAATTCTCATCTTCACCGGGCATAATGATAACTATAGAAAGACAGGAGGTTCACCCAAATGAAAAACAAGGCAGAGAAACAAAGAATTGCCACTAATTTGTCACTTTATATGAAAATAAATGGATATACTCATAGAACATTCGCGCTTGTAGTTGGGATTTCCCAAAGCACTTTAAAAGCATTAATGATAGGGAAAATGAGAAACGAAACTAAATTCCAAAAATACATAACACAAATTACAGAAAGTTTGGCACTTGAAGAAAAATTCTTTGAACAACCGAAAGAAGCCATTACATCAGCACCTATTACATTTCAAGATACAAACAAAATGCATCTTGGAGACGAAAAATTCAATGCAATCAGCTTATTGCTAAAAATTGGCGAAATTCATTACGAATCTTAAGAAGCTTGGGACTAAATGTCCCAAGCTTTTTTATATGGAATATTCAGGGCTTGACGAACCTAACTAACTCACGTAAAATGAAGACAATTTTCAAAATAGGAGTGTGGCACATGATTAGAAAACTAACTGTATCTGATAATGAAGAAGTAATGGCACTTTTAAAACCCGAAGCAACTCTGAATTTATTTATAATTGGGGATATCGAAAATTTTGGTTACGAGAGTGATGTGCAAGATCTTTGGGGCGAATTCGATTCAGGGGGCAAATTACACGCATTGTTACTTCGATTCGATACGTTTTTCTTACCGTATTCAAAGGATGCTAATTTTGATGCAAAAGCTTTCTCAGAAATTATTGCTAAGCATTATACCTATGAAATTAGCGGTATTTCTCGTGTCACAAAGGAATTTGAAGCATTTTTACCACAACTTGCTGAAAAAAGACAAGATACTTATTTTTGCGAGTGCGAACATGTAAATCGTATTTCCGTAAATCAAGATGTTATTGTCAGAACGGCAGTAGCCGAAGACGTAGCGCCAATTATTAAAATGCGCAAAGATATTAAAGAATTTGGCACGCGCGACGAAAATGAAGAATTAATTATTCGTCAAATTGAAAAAGGCGTTAAACGAATTTATTATATTGAACAAGATCAAGAAGTAGTAGCCGTAGCAGAAACATCCGCAGAGAATTCTTTCTCAGCAATGATTACAGGTGTTGCAACAACTGACGGTTACCGGCAACGTGGCTTTGCGAGCACGCTTCTCAAAAAATTATGTTGCGATGTTTTAGCGGAAGGGAAGAAACCGTGTTTGTTCTATGATAATCCGGTCGCTGGTGAAATATACCACCGCCTTGGTTTTGAGCACACTGGAGATTTTGTCATGTACAAATAGCCTTTACTTTACGTCCGTAAGATTGGTATGATGGATATATTATGTTAGTAAAGGATGGATAATGTGAAACCACGTGGAATTTGTTTTTTTGATATGGACGGAACACTTTTAAATAGTGACTCCAAAGTACTTGATAGCTCACTTCAAGCATTAGACAAACTTCGGGAAAATAATATTATTCCTGTCATTGCTACTGGACGGACACTTATAGAAATAAGTCATCAAATGAAAATTACCGGCATCGAATCCGCAGTAATGATGAATGGACAAATGGCTATTTTTGAAGGCGAAAAAGTATACGAAGATGTAATTGATGCGGATTTACTAGAACGTTTAACAAAAGAAGCTAAATCACAAAATGTAGAAGTTTGTTATTATAATGATAAAAGAATTGGCGCTACCGCAAACACACCAGTTGTAAAAGCGCACTATGACTTCCTAGGTGAGCCAATGCCAGAAGTAAGAACGAATATGTATAAAGAAGAAACAATCAATATGGCACTTCTTTTACTCGAAACAGGAGACGACTATTTCCCAGAACGCTTTCCAGAACTACAATTCGTTCGAAACACACCTTTTAGCAACGATGTATTAAAAAAAGGTGGCTCCAAAGCTGTTGGTATTTCTAAACTACTCGAAGTAATGGGTTATCAGGATGTTCCCACTTACGCTTTTGGTGATGGTATGAACGACTTGGAAATGTTTGGCGCGGTGGACTATGCGATTGCGATGGAAAACGCTGTACCTCTATTAAAAGAAAAAGCCGCTTTTGTAACGAAAGACAACAATAGTGACGGCATCATGCTAGGCTTAAAACAATTTGATTTAATTTAAAGAAGTGCCTTGTGCGCTTCTTTTTTTGTGAAATTCCAACGCAAGACCGATAGAAATGTAATAATTCTTTTGCTATAATGAAACTAATCAACTGGAAGAGGAGAAATGTTCATGAACGAAATCAATCACACATCGGAGCGAGTAAATACAGAGAAAAGAACAGAGAAACAAATTATTATGCAAAAAATACTTAATTGGTTTGTATTTTCTTTGCTACTTGCATCTATCGGTGCTGCGATTGGGAGTAAATTAAGCCCAGAACTTTATTTGCCTCTTGTCGTATTAGAAGTCGCGTTACTAGTTACAGCTATAGTTGTGCGTCGAAGCAAAACCATTAATAAAATTGTAGGTTATCCCGTTTTACTAGCATTTGCGTTTGTCACAGGTTTAACGCTTGGACCAACTTTGACATATTATTTTGGCGCTGGGCAAGGTGCTGCAGTTCTGATGGCATTTGTTACAGCAACCGTTACTTTCACGACACTAGCATTTATTGGTGCGAAAATGAAGAAAGACTTATCTTTCTTAAGTAGTGCGTTATTCGCTGCGGTTATCATTCTTATCATCTTTAGCTTTGTGGGAGTCTTTTTACCACTAGGCTCTATGTTGTCAACGATTATTTCAGCAGGCGGAACGATTATTTTCTCATTATACATTTTGTATGATTTCAACCAAATTATGAAGCGCGATGTGGAACTTGCAGACGTACCAATGATTGCGATGAATTTATATCTTGATTTCCTTAACTTATTTATGTTCTTACTACGTCTATTTACTGGCCGTGACTAAGAAAACTTAGAAGATCTGCCAACTTAAAAATTGGTAGATCTTTTTCTATAAAAAGAAGGTTTTTGTTAGACAAACACAATTTAAAATTCTATAATAAAGTTAAGGTCAAAAAAGGTCAGACTTATCTTTTATAAGGAGGACGAATAAATGGATTTACAAAAATTTACACAACAAGTCCAGCAAACAATTGCGGACGCACAAAATCTAGCTATTGCATCAGAACATCAAGAAATCGACGTTGCACACGTTTTTAAAGTGTTAATAACAGAGAGCGATTTTGCAAAACGGGTATATGATGTAGCAGAAGTTGACACAGACGCACTTCAAAAAGTAGTAGACAATACTTTGGACAAAATCCCAGTAGTTTCAGGAAGTGGAGTGAATTACGGCCAAGCAATGAGCCAGGCACTTTTCCAACTAATGCGGGATGCGGAAAAAGAACAACAACAATTAGAAGATG
>CM001047.1:2211062-2211270 GCA_000183865.1 Listeria marthii FSL S4-120 | reverse complement strand
AAATCAAAGAAGCCATTTTAAAAATCAGAGGAGGGAAAAAAGTGACTTCTCAAAATGCAGAGGAAAACTATGAAGCTTTAACAAAATATGGACGTGATTTAGTTGCGGAAGTTAGAAGCGGCAAACTCGATCCAGTTATCGGACGCGATGCAGAAATTCGTAACGTTATCCGGATTTTATCTAGAAAAACAAAAAATAATCCGGTATT
>CM001047.1:2210826-2211055 GCA_000183865.1 Listeria marthii FSL S4-120 | reverse complement strand
GAACCAGGTGTTGGTAAAACAGCCATCGTCGAAGGTTTAGCACAACGTATCGTTAGAAAAGATGTTCCAGAAGGACTCAAGGATAAAACAATTATCTCGCTGGATATCGGTTCCCTTATCGCTGGAGCTAAATATCGCGGTGAATTTGAAGAACGTTTAAAAGCAGTACTCCAAGAAGTAAAACAAAGCGATGGCCAAATTTTACTCTTTATTGATGAAATTCATACGA
>CM001047.1:2208314-2210726 GCA_000183865.1 Listeria marthii FSL S4-120 | reverse complement strand
CTGCTCTTGAAAGACGTTTCCAAAAAGTACTTGTTCCAGAACCAACCGTGGAAGATACAGTTTCCATTTTACGTGGTTTAAAAGAACGTTTTGAAATCCATCATGGTGTTAATATTCATGATAATGCGTTAGTGGCGGCAGCGAGTCTTTCCAACCGTTATATTACCGACCGCTTTTTACCAGATAAAGCAATTGATTTAGTAGACGAAGCATGCGCAACGATTCGTGTCGAAATTGACTCTATGCCTAGTGAACTCGATGAAGTAACAAGAAAAGTAATGCAATTAGAAATTGAAGAAGCAGCTTTAAAAGAAGAAAAAGACCCAGCAAGTGAACGACGCTTAGAAATTTTGCAACGGGAACTAGCTGACTATAAAGAAGAAGCAAATAAAATGAAATCAAAATGGGAATCCGAAAAAAGCGAAATCGGTAAAATTCGCGAAGTTCGTGAACAAATCGATCATTTACGCCATGAATTAGAAGAAGCGGAAAACAATTATGATTTAAACAAAGCCGCAGAATTACGTCACGGCAAAATCCCAGCTGTGGAAAAAGAATTACTCGCTTTAGAAGAAGAAAATCGCGAGAAAACAGCGCAAGAAGATCGGATTTTACAAGAAGAAGTCACAGAAAATGAAATCGCAGAAATTGTCGGACGTTGGACTGGAATACCAGTAACTAAGCTCGTAGAAGGCGAACGCGAAAAACTATTAAAACTAGCAGATGTATTGCACCAAAAAGTAATCGGTCAAGATGATGCCGTTCAATTAGTCAGTGATGCAGTATTGCGTGCCCGTGCCGGCATTAAAGATCCAAAACGCCCAATCGGTTCCTTTATTTTCTTAGGTCCTACAGGTGTTGGTAAAACAGAACTCGCGAAAGCTCTCGCGTTTAATATGTTTGATTCAGAAGACCATATGATTCGAATCGATATGTCTGAATATATGGAGAAACATTCTGTATCAAGACTTGTCGGAGCTCCTCCAGGTTATGTTGGCTACGAGGAAGGCGGACAGCTAACGGAAGCTGTAAGACGAAATCCTTATTCAATTGTTTTACTTGATGAAATCGAAAAAGCGCATCCAGACGTATTTAATATCCTATTACAAGTGCTTGATGATGGACGTATCACTGATTCGCAAGGTCGTTTAATTGATTTTAAAAACACTGTGATTATTATGACTTCTAATATCGGCTCCAATTTATTGCTTGAAAGAACCGAAGAAGGCGAGATTTCAGCGGAATTAGAATCAGACGTTATGCAAATTTTACAAAGCGAATTTAAACCAGAATTTTTGAACCGAGTAGATGATATTATTCTATTTAAACCACTGACACTTGCTGATATTAAAGGAATTGTGGAGAAATTAGTGGAAGAACTGCAACTTCGCTTGGCTGATCAAGAAATCTCTATCACTATTTCTGATGATGCCAAAGCTTTCATTGCAGAAGAAGCGTATGATCCAGTTTACGGTGCACGACCACTTAAACGCTATATTGTGCGTCATGTAGAAACACCTCTAGCAAGAGAAATTGTATCTGGTAAAATCATGCCACATTCATCCGTGGAAATTGATTTGCACGATAAAGAATTTACTTTTAAAGTTACAGAATAATATGGAAAAGGTTTGACACCCTGCTTGAAAGGGAAAACTTTGGTTGGATTAGTCGTTTAGAAAATAGACGAAAATGGAAGGATGAGGAAGATGAAATTAGTATTAATTCGTCACGGTCAAAGTGAATGGAACAAATTGAATTTATTTACAGGTTGGCATGATGTGGACTTGTCAGAGGAAGGCGTTGTAGAAGCGCAAACTGCAGGAAAAAGAATTAAAGAAGCCGGCTTAGAATTTGATGTAGCCTTCACTTCCGTATTAACAAGAGCCATTAAAACACTTAATTATGTGCTAGAAGAATCTGATCAAATGTGGGTTCCAGTCAATAAATCTTGGCGTTTAAATGAACGACATTACGGAGCGCTACAAGGTCTTAATAAAGAAGAAACCGCTGAAAAATACGGCGCTGACCAAGTACAAAAATGGCGTAGAAGCTATGATACTCTTCCACCATTATTAGAAGAAAACGATGAAAGACAAGCAAAGAATGATCGCCGTTATCAACTACTTGATACACACGCGATTCCATCAGGTGAAAACTTAAAAGTAACGCTAGAACGTGTTATTCCTTATTGGATGGATACAATTGCTCCAGAAATTAAAGCTGGACGCCGAGTAGTTATTGCAGCTCATGGTAATAGCTTACGAGCATTAGTGAAATTCTTAGAAGGAATTAGCGACGATGAAATAATGGACTTAGAAATTCCAACAGGCGTACCGCTTGTATATGAATTAAATGATGATTTAAAACCAGTCAACAAATATTATTTGGACAAATAAAAAAAGAACCTCTTTC
>CM001047.1:2201123-2208214 GCA_000183865.1 Listeria marthii FSL S4-120 | reverse complement strand
TATTGGAAAGAGGTTCTTTTTTTGAGCTACACTCGAAAAGTGAGTTCTCGCTATCAGAAAGTTGGATGTTTACTTAAAGTCATAAACTTCGCTATCTTTAGGCATCAAGAAAGTGATTAAAATAATGAAGAAGGATAACCCTACTGTTAAAATAATAGCCCGTGTCATATCAAATGATACATATAACATGGAAGAAAGAACGAATTCAGCCATTAAAGAAAGTAAGAATACCCAAATTACAGTCACCACGTAACGCATCCTTACACCCCATTTCATCTATTTCATTATACATTTTAGCACATAAAATTAGATTATCCAATCATATATCATTTGAAAATGCGATTATCGAAAAAAAGGAAGGAAAAACCGCAAGTACGGAGAATAGTAGTGTAAAGGGGCAAATAAGCAATGACATAATATTGTCAAATGTAAACAGGTTAGCGAAAAACCTTTAGAATAGCCATTCTGCTTACTTTATGATAAATCTTTCATCGAAAAATTAGTAGGCTCTCAGAATGAAAATGCTAGAATGAAGAAGGTTAACAGAGACAGAGCCATTTAAATTGGGGGAACTAACTAATTTGGATAGGAAGTGCCAACTGATAATGAAAAAGAAATTCACGCAGATTTTACTAGCAAGTGTCATCGTAAGTTCTACATTGTTACCCTTTGTGGATGCAGGGGCAGCAGAAGCGAGCCAAACGACAGTGAGTCAAGCAGGAATGACTTTATCACAACAACAATTTATACAATCAATCGCAAATGATGCGCAAGATTTACAAAAAGATGAAAAAATATTAACGAGTGTTACTTTAGCTCAAGCCATTTTAGAATCCAACTGGGGAAAAAGTGGTTTATCAACTTCAGCTAATAACTTGTTTGGAATTAAAGGTAGCTATGAAGGAAGTTCCGTTTCTATGGGGACACAAGAATTTAGCAACGGCAAGGCATACCACACACAAGCCGACTTTAGAAAATATCCAGACAAAAAGGCATCATTAGTCGATCATGCGCAACTTTTTGTCAACGGAGTATCCGGTAATTCAGAATTATATTCCGCGGTAATTGGAGAAACCGATTATAAAAATGCAGCACACGCTATTCAAGATGCAGGTTATGCAACTGATCCAGGATATGCTGAAAAACTCATTTCAACCATCGAAACTTACCATTTGGATCGATATGACCAAATTTACGATACAGTAACATCAACCGAAAACCAATTAGCCTATGCAGAAATTACAAATCCGGGCGAAGAAGTTATTTGGACAAAACCATATAATACAGAAGGTGCAGAAAAAGCAGGAGTGACCAAAGATTACCAAAATAAAACACTTCGAATCGCTCAAAAAGCGAATACAGAAAAAGGAACATGGTATCAACTGCAAGATCAAGGTAAGATAATTGGGTGGATTAACAGTCAATCGGTAACAGTTTTCTACACACCACAAAATGAAACGAGTGTAACGCTAGATAAATACATCACCGATTCTGACCAAAAAATCTATGCTTATCCTGTAGAAGATAATTCGAAAGTAGTAACTGATTTAAATGATTATCTAGGAAAAGAACTAGACATAGATCGCCGAGCAGATGTGAAAAATGAATATTGGTACCGTATTAAATCAGAAGATGGGAAAGTTATTGGCTGGTCCAAAGCAGGCGGTTTCGCTGAAAACAATCCTGACAAAACGCTAACAGCAAAATAAAAATAGCAATCCAATTGCGTAAATGATATTTCTCTGTTAAAATTAGTACCAGGTCATAAAATATCCAGGAGAAAAAGCATATTTTCATCCTGATGCAGTTTGATATGGAGGAGAACACATGAACGCAGGAATTTTAGGAGTAGGTAAATACGTACCTGAAAGAATAGTAACAAACTTCGATTTAGAAAAAATAATGGAAACATCCGACGAGTGGATTCGTACTCGAACTGGTATTGAAGAAAGAAGAATTGCTCGCGATGATGAATATACGCACGATTTAGCTTATGAAGCAGCAAAAGTAGCAATTGAGAACGCTGGTCTTACTCCAGATGATATTGATTTATTTATCGTTGCAACCGTTACGCAAGAAGCAACATTCCCATCCGTTGCGAATATTATCCAAGACCGTCTAGGAGCAAAAAATGCTGCGGGTATGGACGTGGAAGCAGCTTGTGCTGGTTTTACTTTTGGTGTAGTAACAGCAGCACAATTCATTAAAACAGGCGCATATAAAAATATCGTCGTTGTTGGTGCAGATAAATTATCTAAAATCACTAACTGGGATGATCGTGCAACAGCTGTATTATTCGGTGACGGTGCAGGTGCCGTTGTTATGGGACCAGTTTCTGATGATCATGGTTTACTTTCATTCGACTTAGGTTCTGATGGTTCTGGTGGGAAATACTTGAACTTAGATGAAAATAAAAAGATTTATATGAATGGACGCGAAGTATTCCGTTTTGCAGTTCGCCAAATGGGTGAAGCTTCTTTACGTGTACTGGAACGTGCTGGTCTTGAAAAAGAAGAATTAGATTTATTAATTCCTCACCAAGCAAACATTCGTATCATGGAAGCTTCTCGTGAACGCTTGAATTTACCTGAAGAAAAACTAATGAAAACTGTTCATAAATATGGGAACACTTCCTCATCTTCTATCGCGCTTGCGCTTGTTGATGCAGTAGAAGAAGGACGGATTAAAGATAACGATAATGTCTTGCTTGTCGGTTTTGGCGGCGGACTAACTTGGGGCGCCCTAATTATTCGTTGGGGTAAGTAAGCAACAAATTAAAATTGGAAAGTTGCCCTAACGATTATTTTTTGTTAGGACAACTTTCCTTTATTTATGTTATAATGAAACAGGCTTTTGGTTTATTTGTTTGTGCACTATTTTTAATTTTAAATAAAGCCTTAACTTTATACTAGCTGCTGTCATTAGACAGAAGTTGTTTTTTATGAATTGCAAAATAAGGAGATGAGTAAATGGATAAGAGAAGAGTAGTTGTTACTGGTATTGGCGCTGTTACACCAATTGGAAACGATGCGGAAACTTCTTGGGAAAACGCAAAAAAAGGTGTTAATGGTGTTGCAGAAATGACAAGACTTAATCCGGATGACTTTCCGGTTAAAATTGCAGCAGAATTAAAAGATTTTGATGTAGAAAAATATCTAGAGAAAAAAGAAGCTCGTAAAATGGACCGTTTCACGCATTACGCAATTGCAAGTGCTGAAATGGCTGTACAAGATTCTGGTTTAGTTATTGACGATTCCAATGCAACTCGCGTAGGCGTTTGGATTGGTTCAGGTATTGGCGGAATGGAAACTTTTGAAACGCAATTTGAAATTTTCTTAAACCGCGGACATCGTCGAGTTAGTCCATTTTTCGTTCCAATGATGATTCCGGATATGGGTTCCGGTCAAGTTTCTATTCGTTTCGGAGCAAAAGGTATTAACTCTACAACAGTTACAGCCTGTGCAACAGCAACAAACTCTATCGGTGACGCATTTAAAGTTATCGAACGCGGAGATGCTGATGCTATGATTACAGGTGGAGCAGAAGCACCGATTACTAAAATGTCGCTTGCTGGTTTCACTGCGAATAAAGCTTTATCATTAAATCCAGATCCAGAAACTGCATGTCGTCCATTTGATAAAGACCGTGATGGTTTTATTATTGGTGAGGGTGCAGGGATTGTTATTTTAGAAGAATATGAACACGCAAAAGCTCGTGGTGCGAAAATTTATGCAGAAATCGTTGGCTACGGCGCAACAGGTGATGCATACCACATTACAGCTCCGGCTCCAAATGGTGAAGGTGCTGCCCGCGCAATGAAAATGGCAATTGATGATGCAGGACTTTCTCCTGATAAAGTGGATTACATTAATGCACACGGAACAAGTACGCCTTACAATGACGAATATGAAACACAAGCAATTAAAACAGTCTTCGGTGACCATGCGAAAAAATTAGCAATTAGTTCAACTAAATCAATGACTGGACACACTTTAGGTGCATCTGGTGGTATTGAAGCTATTTTTGCACTGTTGAGTATCCGTGATAACATTATCGCGCCAACAATTCATTTAGAAAACCAAGATGAAGTTTGTGACTTGGATTATGTTCCAAATGTAGCTCGTGAAACAGAAGTAAATGTAGCACTTTCTAACTCTTTCGGCTTCGGTGGCCACAACGCTACTTTAGTATTCAAAAGAATAGAAGAATAAGATAATAGTCAAAAGCCTTACCTCTAATTCGGGGTAAGGCTTTTTTTGAGCAGAAAACTAGCTTTATTTATTGATATTGTATAAAATTAAATTGCACACAACTTAAAAGGAGGAGAACATGTTGGACACGAACACGCGCATATTAGAAGAACAGCTGTGTTTTTCTGTTTACAATGCATCCAAACAATTTACGAAACTGTATCGTGAAGCTTTAGAGCCGTTTCAATTAACTTATCCACAATACATTGCACTGCTTGTTCTATGGGAAGGCGAGGAACAAACGGTATCAGATCTTGGTAAACGACTGGCTTTAGATAGCGGAACGTTAACACCTATGCTAAAACGAATGGAGCATTTAGGATATGTTACACGGAATCGTCATCCGGAAGACGAGCGACGTGTGTATATTCGCCTAACAGAAAAAGCAATAAAAATACAACCAGATGTATTAAAAAGCGTGGACAACTGCCTTCAATTACTCGATTTTGCCGAATTAGACTACAGACAATTACTTACAAAAATACAAGCATTAACTAATCAATTAGGAGGAATAGAAAATGAAAAAACTATATGAAACAACGGTCATTAATACTGGGGGAAGAAGCGGTGAAGTACATTCACCAGATAACGTATTTTACTTCGATATCTCTGCACCAACAGAACTTGGTGGAGATGGTGGCGGTGGAACGAACCCAGAACAACTTTTTGCCGCTGGATACGGAGCTTGTTTCAACAGCGCTTTAGAATTAGTTCTTGGCAAAGCTGGAATTGAAGCGAAAAGCACAGTAACAGCAACTGTTAGCTTATATAGTGATCCAGAAGATAATGGCTTTAAAATTGGTGTCTTATTAGAAGGAACTATCGAAGGCCAAGATGAAGAAAAAACAGAAGCACTACTTAAAAAAGCGCATGAAGTATGCCCATATTCTAAAGCAACTCGTGGCAACATTGATGTAGAAATTAAAGTAGGGTAATCTTTAAATAGAAAAAGCCGAGTACTTGAGTTAATCTAAGTACTCGGCTTTTTTATCGTTATTTTCTGCGTTTACGGCCAAGCCCAACGCCATTTTCCATTTTCTTCAATGTTTTATTAGCTACACGAGCTGCTTTTTCTGCTCCTGCATCTAAAATAGTATCTAATTCTGCGGATTCAAGATAAGCGTAATATCTTTCTTGAATCGGTTCAAGTTCAGCAACAACTAACTCGGCTAAGTCGGTTTTAAAATCGCCATAACCTTTGCCTACATATTTTTCTTCTATACTAGCAATCGTTTCTCCAGTAATAACGGAATAAATAGTTAGCAAGTTAGATACACCTGGTTTTTCTTCTTTATTGTATTCGATGATACCGCTAGAATCCGTTACAGCACTTTTGATTTTTTTTCTAATAGTTGCTGGGGGATCAAGTAAGAAAATCGCATTTTTTAAATTAGCATCCGATTTACTCATTTTTTTCGTTGGATCTTGTAAAGACATCACTCGAGCGCCTTGTTTAGGAATAAATACTTCGGGCATCGTAAAAATATCGGCATGTTTTTTATTAAATCGCTCTGCTAAGTCACGAGTTAATTCAATATGTTGTTTTTGATCCTCACCAACAGGCACTAAATCTGTTTGATAAAGTAAGATATCAGCAGCCATTAAAGGAGGGTAGGTTAAAAGTCCGGCACTAACGCCAGCTTTTCCATCTGATTTATCTTTAAATTGCGTCATACGCTCTAATTCGCCAATATAAACGTTGCATTGTAAAATCCAAGCAGCCTGTGCGTGTGCTGCTACTTCTGATTGAATAAAAAGGGTCGCTTTTTCTGGATCAAGTCCAACCGCTAAATAAAGGGCTGCTAAGCTTCTTGTTTGCTCGCGAAGTTTTAATCTATCTTGTGGTACCGTAATCGCGTGCTCGTCTACGATACAATAAAAACATTCGTACTCATCTTGGAACTGCCCAAATTGTTTTAACGCTCCAATATAGTTTCCTAAAGTTAGTTGTCCACTAGGTTGTATTCCGGAAAATATTACTTTTTTCATGTTTATTCCTCCAATTTTTTCACTGATTGCGAAAATAAAAAACCGTCCATCCCAACATATAAATGTTAGGGACGAACGGTTATCCGCGGTGCCACCCTAAGTACCAAAAAGGCTCTTAGCAATAGAAAATTTCTATTAAAGAAGTAACGGTCTTTAGCCGCTGTTCGCTACTAATCTTTCACAAACAGTCCTTAGAAGTCCATTCGATTTTGCGCTTTATCTGTTTTCACCAACCACAGACTCTCTATTATAAAGCAACAAAATGTACTAATCTTCCTATTAACGCATCAGTTATAATATATTTATTTTAGCAGTTTTCAAAACGGCTTGTCAATCACAAAAACATGCATAGGATACTAGATAGCATAACAAGAAGCGAACTAATCAAAATTCCAGCGTATTGAAGGCCAACTAGCTCGGATAACAGCATATCTGAGAACTCGCTCTCTTCTTCTCGTTTAATTTTACGAGAGATGTTTCGAAAGCCGTTATGAACACGGTCTAAAAAACCACTTCTCATAATATAAACGAATAACCCTATTAATAATGTAATAAGCGCTACAAGGAAAGAAATATCCACATAATTGCTTAAACTAACATGCTGGTTTTTGCCGAAAAGCAGAATACCAAAAATAATGGCTTCTTGAATAAGTGTATAAATAGTAATTCGTAAAAACATTTCTTCACCTCTAATTAAAATTCATAATTCACTCTATCACAATTTCCATAGAAAGACTATATGATAGAAGGAAGCTATCATGCAATGTTAGAAATTTGTCCATTTTTGTTCAAAAAAACGCCTTAGTGTCTTTACAGATTGTTAATAAAAAAATGCCTTTATATCAACGTTTT
>CM001047.1:2200612-2201023 GCA_000183865.1 Listeria marthii FSL S4-120 | reverse complement strand
AATGCCTTTATATAAATTTTTGGTATTTTTATCTAGACAACAGCTCAAAAAAAGTATATAAATATAATAATCCTTTAAAAATTTAAAGGGGTTCGATATTTTCACTTATACAAAAAAGATGACTTCTTCCAGTTAAAACTTAATTGGCAAAGTTCAGCGTAAATTTATCAATTTAAATGGTTATGTTTTCTGAAAACTTAATCAAAAGGTTTAGCAAAGTATACATAATTAATTCGATTTATTGCAAAATAGAGGATTGTGTAACACTCTCTGTTCAGAGTTTTCACGCAATTTCAATTTTGCCTTAATATTTTAATAACTTGTATCTTTCATCCTTGTTTTCATTTATCTTGTAAAAATAATTTACAAAGCCAGAAATCTTAGAGTATAATAGGTATCGAAACAATTTTT
>CM001047.1:2196982-2200512 GCA_000183865.1 Listeria marthii FSL S4-120 | reverse complement strand
AATAGGTATCGAATAAAAAAGGGAGGTCTACTTAGTGAAAAAATCTAAATTATTTCTTACACTTGGATTAACACTATTACTAAGCTTAGTCTTGGTAGCATGCGGAGGCGGATCAGATTCCAAATCCGACAAAAAAGGCTCAGATTCAGGAAAAGCTTCAGGAGATCAAGTACTTAACTTGACAGAAAGCGCACTAATTCCTTCTGCAGACAGCACAAAAGCGGATGACCAAGTTGGTTTAAACGTTGTAAACCAAACAAACGAAGGTCTATNNNCGCTTGACAAAGATGGTATTCCTGCCATTGCCGGTGCTGCTGAAGAGCCAAAAATTAGCGATGACAAAACAGTTTATACTATCAAACTTCGTGAAGATGCAAAATGGTCTAACGGAGATCCTGTAACTGCAAATGACTATGTTTACTCATGGCGTCGTGCAGTTGACCCTAACACTGCTGCAACTTATTCTTACCTATTTGATGCAATCAAAAATGGTACTGATATCGTAGCTGGCAAGAAAAAACCTGAAGAATTAGGAATTAAAGCAGTAGATGACTATACTTTAGAAATTACTTTAGCTAAACCAACTGCTTACATTAACTCATTATTTGCATTCCCAACTTTCTTCCCACTTAACGAAAAATTCGTTACGGAAAAAGGCGAAAAATATGCACAAAATAGTGATAACATGTTATTCAACGGACCTTTCGAGTTGAAAGACTGGACTGGAACAAACAAAAAATGGACTTATGTAAAAAATGATAGCTACTGGGATAAAGATAAAGTTAAGTTGAAACAAATCAACGTACAAGTTGTTCAAGACTCCGGTACTGGACTTAACTTATACAACACTGACAAAGTTGACCGTACAGTATTAAGTGCTGATTACGCGGCTCAAAACAAAAACAATAAAGACTACGTTACAGTGAATGATTCTTCAACATTCTACATTAAATTTAACCAAAAACGTGCTGGCAAAGACACAGTATTTGCTAACAAAAACATCCGTAAAGCTATAGCTCTTGCGATTGACAAACAATCGTACACAGATACAGTTCTTAAAAACGGATCTAAACCTGCAAACAATCTTGTACCAGAAGGTTTCACTTTTGACCCAGGTAACAAAGAAGATTATACAAAAGAATCTGGTAAACATTTAGAATATGATGTAAAAGAAGCACAAAAAGCATGGAAAGCTGGTTTGAAAGAACTTGGAGTTTCCGAAATTACAGTTGAATTCACTAGTGATGACACTGAAAATGCGAGAAAATCTTCTGAATTCATTCAAGACCAACTACAAAAGAACTTAGACGGTCTTACAGTTAAACTTAAAAACGTACCATTTAAAGTTCGTTTACAAAATGACCAAAACCAAGATTACGACTTCTCAATGAGCGGCTGGGGTCCTGACTATCAAGATCCATCCACTTTCTTGAACCTATTCGTAACTGATGGTGCACAAAACAGAATGAGTTATTCTAACAAAGACTATGACAAGATTTTAAATGATGCTTCTGTAACTTATGCAGCTGACGATCAAAAACGTTGGGATGAAATGGTTAAAGCAGAAAAAATCCTTCTTACGGATGATGTAGCTATTCAACCACTTTATCAACGTTCTACTGCATACCTACAAAAAGACTACATTAAAAACTTGCAAAAAAATCCATTTGGTCCAGATTACACTTACAAAGAAACATACTTGACTAAATAAAATATTAGTCTTTAAGAAATGCTTGACGGAAAGAGAGAGTATATTTCGATATGCTCTCTCCTTTTGCTGATGATTTTCATGTTTTCATGTGTTATAATTTAAAATTAAAGTATCCTTTTCTAGTTATCTAGAAACCTAACATTCGAAAAATGAAGTTTTTTTCCTAACTAATTTGCGCTAATGCAATAAAAGTTTAGAAATGAAGAAAAAGGCTCACTAAACTTGCGGATTTGGTTAGGAATGACTTTTTTTATATATTTATTAAAACTGGGAGGTGTAGAGATAGATGGTTAAATATACGTTAAAAAGAGTATTATATATGCTTATAACGTTATTCATCATTGCTTCGGTTACGTTTGTTCTTATGAAATTCTTGCCTGGTACGCCTTACCGTAATCAGGAGAAACTATCTGACGAACAAATTCACATGATGAATGAAAAATACGGACTAAATGATTCAATTCCAGTCCAATACTTTAATTATATGACAGGTTTGGTAAAAGGGGACTTAGGTGTTTCTTTCCAACTTGATAATAGACCAGTGTCTGAGATTTTAGGTGCACTGATTGGTCCATCTGTCCAATTAGCCCTCGAGGCAATGGTATTTGGTGTTATTTTTGGTATTTTACTCGGGGTAGTAGCGGCCATGTATCAGAATAAGTGGCCGGATTATACGAGTACATTTATAGCAATATTAGGTAAGTCAGTCCCATCTTTCGTATTTGCGACTGTTTTACAATACTGGCTTGGAGCAAAACTTCAAATTTTCCCAGTAGCAGGTTGGGGGACGTTTGCAGATACTATTCTGCCAGCATTCGCACTTGCGATGTTCCCACTAGCGACAGCAGCTCGTTTCATGAGAACAGAGTTAATCGATGTATTTGCATCTGATTATGTTCTACTTGCAAAAGCGAAAGGGAATAGTAGAACGGAAGTAGCGGTTAAGCATGCGATTCGTAATGCACTTATTCCTTTAATTACAGTTTTAGGACCATTATCGGTTGCACTGATGACTGGTTCCCTTGTTATTGAAAATATTTACAGTATCCCTGGTATCGGTAGCCAATTCGTTTCTTCTATTCAAATGAACGATTACCCAGTTATCATGGGAACTACATTATTATTTGCTGCTATGCTTGTATTTGTTATCTTGGTAGTAGATATTCTTTACGGATTGATTGATCCACGAATCCGTGTGTCTGGAGGTAGAAAATAATGGCAGAACATAAAATTGCAAAAGAAAGATTCCAGCCAGCACACATTCTAGATGCCGAAGCGGAAAAAATTACTCGTCCAAGTTTGACGTTTATGCAAGATTCTTGGCTTCGTATTCGTAAAAATAAAGCGGCGTTAGTGTCGCTGATTGTATTAGCACTTGTTATTATCATGGCAATTGTAGGCCCTTATTTGTCACAAAACTTAGGACCAAAACATGATATTAATAGACAGATTACTGAAAATGCGAGTCTTCCTCCAAAAGTTCAAGGCTTTGAAAATATGCCTTTCTGGAATGGACATCAATCCATTGGTGGCGAAGACGTTGATATTTATAAACAAAATAATATTAAAGAGGGTACTTACTACTGGTTAGGTAGTGATACGCTTGGACGTGACCAATTTGCTCGTATTTGGGCTGGTACACGTGTATCTCTTATTATTGCTGTTGTTGCAGCACTATGTGATTTAATCATTGGTGTTACTTACGGCTTGATTTCTGGTTATGTTGGAGGTCGTGTCGATAACTTTATGCAACGTGTGCTAGAAGTTATTGGTGCTATACCAAACTTAGTTGTTGTTATTTTAATGATGCTAATACTTG
>CM001047.1:2196183-2196882 GCA_000183865.1 Listeria marthii FSL S4-120 | reverse complement strand
TATCATAGCGATTGCGATGACGAGTTGGATAACGATGGCCCGGGTAGTCAGGGGACAAGTTTTAAAACTCAAAAATCAAGAATTCGTTATGGCTTCCACAACTTTAGGGGAATCTACTCCTAAAATTCTTATTAAACATTTAATACCAAATATTTCTGGGATTATTATCATTAACATCATGTTTAGTATTCCTAGTGCGATTTTCTTTGAAGCCTTTTTAAGCTTTATTGGACTTGGTCTTCCAGCGCCAGCAGCGTCTCTTGGTGTCTTGGTTAATGATGGATATAAAACATTACAAGTATTACCGTATATGATTCTTTATCCATGTATTGTACTTTGTATCATCATGATTGCATTTAACTTAATTGCAGATGGTTTGCGCGATGCCTTTGATCCTAAAATGCGCGATTAAAAGAGAGGTGAGGAAAAATGGAAAAGCTATTAGAAGTTAAAGATTTAAATATTTCATTCCACACATATGCCGGAGAAGTTAAGGCGATTCGTGGAGTTAATTTTGACTTATATAAAGGGGAAACCTTAGCGATTGTTGGCGAATCTGGTTCTGGTAAATCAGTAACGACAAAATCGATTATGCGTTTACTTCCAGAAGGTAACTCAGAAATTAAAAGTGGCCAAATTTTATTTAACGGAATGGATATCGCTAAAGCTCACGAAAAACAAATGCAAAAAATTCGTGGG
>CM001047.1:2195255-2196177 GCA_000183865.1 Listeria marthii FSL S4-120 | reverse complement strand
ATAGCTATGATTTTCCAAGATCCAATGACATCCTTAAATCCAACGATGACAATTGGTAAACAAATTTCTGAACCACTTATTAAGCACCAAAAAATCAGTAAACATGAAGCGCACAAAACAGCTCTTCGTTTACTTCAATTAGTTGGTATTGCAAATGCAGAAGAAAGAATTAAACAATATCCTCACCAATTTTCTGGTGGGATGCGTCAACGGGTTGTTATTGCGATTTCACTTGCTTGTAACCCGCAAATTCTTATTGCAGATGAGCCAACAACAGCGCTAGATGTAACTATCCAAGCGCAAATTTTAGATTTAATGAAGGACTTACAGAAAAAAATTGACACATCGATTATCTTTATTACCCATGACCTTGGTGTTGTAGCAAACGTTGCAGACCGTGTTGCCGTTATGTACGGTGGTAAAATTGTTGAAATCGGTACGGTTGATGAAATTTTCTATAATCCTCAACATCCTTATACATGGGGATTAATTAGTTCGATGCCTACTTTGGATACAGACGATGAAGAATTGTTTGTTATCCCAGGTACACCACCAGATTTACTTCATCCTCCAAAAGGGGACGCATTTGCTGCACGTAATAAATACGCAATGCAAATTGACCTTGAAGAAGAGCCACCACTATTTAAGGTGTCTGATACGCATTATGCGGCTACATGGTTGCTTCATCCTGATGCACCAGAAGTAACGCCTCCAGATGCTGTATTACGTCGCCAAGAGCAGTTTGCGGAACTTCATCCTGGCATGCAAGCTGTCCATGCGAAAGGGGTAGAAGTAGAATGACTGAACAAAGAGAAAAATTATTAGAAATTCATAATCTAAAGCAATACTTTAACAAAGGTACTGCAAGTGAAGTACGCGCTGTTGATGATATTTCTTTTGATATTTATAAAGGTGAAACACT
>CM001047.1:2195063-2195155 GCA_000183865.1 Listeria marthii FSL S4-120 | reverse complement strand
TCAGGTTGTGGTAAATCTACAACTGGACGTACTATTATTCGTTTATACGATGCAACTGGTGGAGAAGTTATTTATAATGGCAAAAATGTGCA
>CM001047.1:2194218-2194963 GCA_000183865.1 Listeria marthii FSL S4-120 | reverse complement strand
AACCCGCGTATGAAAGTTAAAGATATCATTGCAGAAGGTATTCGTATCCACGGCCTTGCTAAAACGCCTGAAGAAACGAATCAACAAGTTTATGAGCTACTTGAAACAGTTGGTCTAAGTAAAGAACATGCTGGTCGTTACCCGCATGAATTCTCCGGTGGTCAACGTCAACGTATCGGTATTGCTCGTGCGCTTGCTGTTCAACCAGAATTTATTATTGCCGATGAGCCTATTTCCGCACTGGATGTATCTATCCAAGCGCAAGTAGTTAACTTATTACGTCAATTACAAAAAGAAAAAAATCTAACATACCTTTTCATTGCCCACGATTTATCAATGGTTAAATACATTAGTGATCGTATCGGTGTAATGTACTTCGGTAAATTAGTCGAGTTAGCGCCTGCCAATGATTTATATCATGCACCGCTTCACCCGTATACGGAATCTCTTTTATCCGCGATTCCTTTGCCAGATCCAAATTATGAGCGTACTCGTGTGCGTAAAGCATATGATCCAACTTCTCATAACTATAAAGATGGCGATGAAATTAAAATGCGCGAAATCGCTCCTGGACACTTTGTTTATTGTTCAGAAGAAGAAGAAGTTATGTATAAAGAAAAGCATGCTAAGCTAACTGCTGAAGCCGCTACAAAATAACACTAAAACATCAATCAGAGTAAAATTTGATTGATGTTTTTTTCACAAAATTAAAATTCTCATGAAATTCTCATAAAAAAGCGTTTTT
>CM001047.1:2187003-2194118 GCA_000183865.1 Listeria marthii FSL S4-120 | reverse complement strand
TTTTTTTCATGTGATTTTAGTTTAAACAAGTTATAGTAGGGGTATCATATACATAACGGCTTGCTAACAATGGTTTTACATATTTGGAAAGAAAATTTTAAAAAATAGTATATAGAATTTCACAAAATTAGTGTATAATGAAGTGTAAGTTCTTTAATGAATTTTCCAAATAGAGATATTGCTAGAATTTCGTTATATGAATGAAACAATACCCGATAAGGAGTGTGAATGTCTAATGGTAACGTTATACACTTCACCTAGTTGCACATCTTGCCGAAAAGCTCGTGCATGGTTGGAAGAACATGATATCCCTTATAAGGAAAGAAACATTTTTTCTGAGCCACTTAGTTTGGATGAAATTAAAGAAATTCTTCGTATGACTGAGGACGGTACAGATGAAATTATTTCCACTCGTTCAAAAACGTTCCAAAAATTGAACGTGGATTTAGATAGCCTTCCTTTGCAACAACTATTTGAATTAATCCAGAAAAATCCTGGCTTATTAAGACGTCCTATCATTATTGATGAAAAACGTTTGCAAGTTGGGTATAATGAAGATGAAATTCGCCGTTTCTTACCGCGCCGTGTACGTACGTATCAACTACGTGAAGCGCAAAAAATGGTTAACTAAGATTGATAAAAGTGGTTGCCGAGAATTCCATTCAGTTGGATTCTTGGCGCTTTTTTTGTAATTGGAGTAATAGTTCTTGAATTTTTTTCGTTTTTCAGCTAAGATAATAATCCACCAACGAAAACGAAGGAAAAATGGTGGTACTATTTGCTAATATGAGCTACAATGAATTTAACCAATTAAGTTTCACCCTTCATTGTCAATGACTAAGAAGGAAGGGAGAGTGTGACGATGGAAATTGAACGAATTAATGAGGATACAATCAAGTTTTATATCTCTTATCTGGATTTGGAAGAGCGAGGGTTTAACCAAGAAGATGTTTGGTATGATCGCGAGAAAAGTGAAGAACTTTTCTGGGATATGATGGATGAGCTGAAATATGAAGAAGAGTTCTCTCCGGAAGGTCCGCTCTGGATACAAGTCCAAGCCTTAAAACATGGCTTAGAAGTATTCGTAACAAAAGCTACAATTGGTGGAAAAGGCGAAGATGGCTTTGATGTTACGCTTAGCTCCCCAGATGAGCTTGCAGAAGAAAAAATCGAAAAACTACTCGAAGAAAACTTCAATCCAGTGAGGAAAGAATCACTCGGAGAAGATGATACGCTAGAGTTTATTTTAGAGTTCCGTGATTTTGAAGATGCTATTTCACTTTCACGTGCAACAGGACTGGAAAATTTAGTAACTAAGCTATTTTCGTATCAAGGAAAGTATTATTTGAATGTAGAATTTCCTGAGAATAAATATGATGAATCTAACATTGACAATGCCGTTAGTATTTTACTGGAGTACGGTTTAGAGTCGAATTTAACTGGTTATATGCTTGCGGAGTACGGAAAAGTAATCTTTGACGTTCCTGCATTAAAGCAAATAAGAAAACATTTTTAAAACTTCATTTTGAAGACCCGTTTGTGCTAGAAAATGAGCCAAACGGGTCTTTTTTGCGATTTTAAAAATAAGAAAGGAATTAGGCTGTTGCGTGGCGAATAATAATATTAAAGAGCTAATAGGAGAGTGATTATTATTTTTACCGCCAGAAATAGCACAGGAAAAACTTTTACTATTACTAAGATGAACGTCGACCGTATCAAGCAAGAAGAAAAGCTATTTTGTAAGTCATGTGCAAGCCCAGTCGTGATCAAAGCAGGGCAGATTAAGATACCACATTTTGCTCATGAGAAGGCAATGAAGTGTGCTTTTGCCTCGGAGGGAGAGAGTGAAGAACATTTAGCAGCTAAGCGACAAATCATGACGTGGCTTTGCTATCAAGGAATACCAGTAGAGTTAGAAAGTTACTTTCCAGAAATTAATCGGCAAGCGGACATTTTTGTGAATGGTAATACTGTCATTGAATTTCAACGTTCTTCGGTTCCGATTAGTGAAATGATTCAACGTACGATGGATTATTTGTCTCTTGGTCTCAAGGTTCAGTGGGTACTTGGTCAGGTGCTGAAAAAAGAGAAAGGACGTATTTGTCTTACTGCTTTTCAACAAGCCTTTATTCAATCTGACTCGAAATTAGGTTATCATTTTTGGCATTACTCAGCAGAACGTGAGGTTTGTACATTGTATTATCATCTAACATTTGAGAAAGGAAATCGGTTTTTCGCAAGTGAGATGCCATTTTCGATGAAAGTGCCTTTTAAGGAATGGGAGCGGAAGATGGCGCGAATTATAAGTCGTAAAGCCTATGTCAAGCGAGATAGGGAATTAGAAAGACAAAAAATTTGTTTTTACTATGCCAAATTTAAAAAACATGGTCAATTTATGCAGAAGTTATATAATGCGGGATATTATTTACATTATTTACCGAAAGAGATAGGAGTGGATTTAGAAGAGCAATTTTTAGTTATAACGCCGGCTGTAGAATGGCAATTTGACTTATGGGAAAGGTTTTTTAGAGGGTTAGAGAAGGGAGATACTTTTAGTGAGCATTGTTTTTTAGAAAGCTTTCAATCGGTTGTAACCTCAATTTTAACGATTTGGCTGTCGCCTAAAGAAAATTGGAAGTTAGGAAAAGCGTATATTTCTTACTTAATTAGTAAGGGAGTTTTATCGGCAATGCCAGAAAATCGTTATCGCGTGAGGCGAATCATGGCATTTGCTAATACACGAGTGGGGTAAATATAATCATCTGTTTTGCTTTTTTAGTTATTTTGGCTCATAATAATAACAAAATGATTATGGTTGGGGGTTTTAATATTGAGTAAAACAAATGCATTACCTTTAAGAGAAGAAGTACCAGAAAATCTAACGTGGGATTTAACGACGATTTATCCGAATGATGAGGCTTGGGAACAGGCTTTTGTAGATTTGCAAAAGATTACCGAAGAAAGCGAGCAATTTAAAGGTCGTTTAGCAGAAAGTAGCCAAACACTTTTTGAAGCACTTCAATTTCGTGATAACGCGTATGATTTGATTAGTAACTTGTACGTTTACGCTCATTTAAAAATGGACCAAGATACAGCCAATGCGAAATATCAAGGGCTATATAGCCGTGCGGGAAGTCTCGTTACTAAACTAATGTCTGCACTATCTTATTATGATCCTGAAATTTTAGCGATGGATGAGAATACCTTACAACAATTTTTAGATGAAAATAAAGATTTACAATTATATGCTCATTTATTAGAAGAGTTGAATTTAAGTCGACCTTATATTTTGAGTGAAAAAGAAGAGGCGTTACTTGCGAATGCGGGTGAGGTTCTTGGAAGTTCTTCCAATACATTTAATACGTTAAATAATGCGGATATGAAGTTTCCAACGATTAAAGATGAAAATGGCGAAGAAATCGAAATTACACATGGCCGTTTTGGTAAGCTATTAGAAAGTAATGATCCGCGTGTTCGTCGCGATGCGTTTCTTGGAGTATATTCTGTTTATGAAGGGTTAAAAAACACGTTAGCCTCTACTTTAAATGGTCAAGTGAAAAAATCTAACTTTTATGCTGCTACTCGTGGATATACATCGGCTCGTGAGGCTGCTCTTTCGGGGAACCATATTCCTGAAACAGTTTATGATGCGTTACTGAAATCTGTGAATGCCAATGCTAGTTTACTTCATCGTTATGTGAAATTGCGTAAAGAGTTACTTGGTTTAGAAGAATTGCATATGTATGATCTTTATACGCCACTTTCAGATGATGTTAATTTAGAATTTACGTACGAAGAAGCAAAAGAGCTTGTACTTGAAGCATTAAAACCACTTGGAGAAGAGTATCAGGCAATTTTGAAAGAAGCATTTGATGGTCGCTGGATTGATGTGATGGAAAATAAAGGGAAACGTAGTGGAGCATATTCTTCTGGTTCATATAGTACGAATCCTTATATTTTACTGAACTGGCAAGATAATATTAATAATGTGTATACGTTGGCGCATGAACTTGGACATAGTGTGCATAGTTATTATACTAGGAAAAATCAACCATTTGTTTATGGCGATTATTCGATTTTCTTGGCGGAAGTTGCTTCTACTACGAATGAGAATTTATTGACTGATTATCTGCTTAAAAAATACGATGATCCAAAAGTACGTGCTTATTTATTAAATCATTATTTAGATGGATTTAAAGGAACGGTATTCCGTCAAACACAATTTGCTGAATTTGAGCATGCGATTCATCAGGCAGACCAAGAAGGTGTGGCTCTGACTGCAGATTATTTAACGGAAACGTATTTTGATATTAATAAGAAATATTACGGGGAAGCAATGGTTTATGATGCAGAAATCGGCTATGAATGGTCTCGTATTCCGCATTTCTATATGAACTATTATGTGTTCCAATATGCGACTGGTTTTTCGGCAGCTTCTGCATTGAGCGCAAAAATCTTAACAGAAGGTCAAACTGCTGTAACAGCGTATATTGACTTTTTGAAAGCGGGAAGTTCGGATTATCCGATTGATGTTTTGAAAAAAGCTGGCGTTGATATGGCGACACCTAATCCTGTCGATGATGCTTTAAAAGTATTCGAACAACGGTTAGATGAATTAGAAAAACTAGTTAAATAATTGTTTGTGAAATTTGCTAAAAAAAGACACGTAGTCATTACCGCTAACGTGTCTTTTTTTCTTGTGTTTAAGTGGTGCCAGTATTCACGAAATGTACAAATAAAAATAGCTATGTGAACTATTGAATTATAAGTGGTAATATGGTATATTATAACCGTGAAATAAATCACAAACAAATACCCCCTTTATTTGATTGTGTGAATTTCTCCTTTTGATTGCGCTGTAAGAAGCCGTGGCACTTAGCTACGGCTTTTTACGTTATTTTAAGTTACTAACTCAGAATTAAAGGATGATTAATGATGGAATTTAAAGATGAACACTTATTACGAGAAGTACTTCTTTTTGCGGGAAGTGTGGATACGAAGATTAACGATATGTCGCTTGAGGTGATTGATTTTGGGAATCTGCGGAACTACACGAAAAATGAAGTTCTATTAACGCTTTATTGGTTGGAAGAAAATGGCTTTTTAACTAGAAATAATAATATTGCCGAAAAACGCTATACGCTAACTTTAAAAGGGGAGCTATTATATGATCGCTATTCTCAAATGGAAGAGTAGTCATTAGAAAAGTAAATAATTATTAACCATGGATAGGTGTTGCTATTCATGGTTTTTTTGATTGTGACGATAGTTTAAAAAGCATAATGTTGTTGACAATGATAATCATTATCAATTAAAATGATAATTAACGTATCCTTTTACATAAACTTTTACTCCGCAAGTGTTTGTGGGGGTTTTTTATAAATAGTAGTTTTTATTAAAGAAGGGAGATTTAAGGATGAAGAAATTTTTAGTTTTGGCTGCTTTTGTTGCCGTATTTAGTTTTTCATTTCTTTCGAGTGGATTAACGGCACAAGCTGCACTTAAGGATGGGACCTATTCGGTTGATTATACGGTGCTTCAAGGGGATAGTGATTCTGTTTCTATGGCGAATGACTATTTTGATAAGCCTGCAACGGTAACAGTAAATGGAGGGAAATCTACTGTTAGTTTGCAAGTGAATCATAGTAAATGGATTACTGGTCTATGGGTGGAAGGCAGTGCGGTCAGTGTGACTTCGAAAAACACTTCCAATGATACTCGAAAAGTGTCCTTCCCAGTGTCGACTTTAAGTAGTCCAGTGAGTGCAAAAATTAAAGTAGATATTGATGACGACAATTTAAATTATCATCATCAATATCAAATCAAATTGCGTTTTGACGAAGGGTCTGCTAAATCTTTAGCAGGGGCTGTGAAATCTTCTGATAATAGTAATACAACAACGACGAACGACTCAAATAATCAAGTTGCAAATCCAAAGTCTAGTGATTCTAGCCAAATGTTTTTATACGTCATTATTTTTGTTGCTGCGGGAACTGGGTTAGTTTTACTTAAAAGACGGGCGATTTTTAAATAAAGGGGGATTATAATGAAGAAATTATGGAAAAAAGGTTTAGTCGCTTTTTTAGCTTTGACACTTATTTTTCAGTTGATACCGGGGTTTGCAAATGCGGCTGATTCTCGTCTAAAAGATGGCGGAGAATATCAGGTTCAAGTGAATTTTTATAAAGATAATACTGGGAAGACTACGAAAGAATCTTCAGAAGCAGATAAATATATTGACCATACTGCAACGATTAAAGTGGAAAATGGTCAACCTTACATGTACTTAACGATTACAAATAGCAGCTGGTGGCAAACAATGGCGGTTTCAAAAGATGGAACTCGTCCAGAAAAGCCAGCGCAAGCGGAAGTTTACCAAGCTGGTTATCAAGATGTTCAAACTGTCAGCACAGATGCAGCGAAAGATACGCGTGTAGAGAAATTCAAGCTTAGTTCTTTAGATGATGTTATTTTTTCTTATATGCATATTAAAGTTGATGCGATTAGTTATGATCACTGGTATCAAGTAGATTTGACGATTGATCCAAGTACTTTTAAAGTGATTTCAGAGCCAGCAGTTACTACGCCAGTAACGCTTTCTGATGGGATTTATACGATTCCGTTTGTAGCGAAAAAGGCTAATGATGATAGTAATTCAAGTATGCAAAATTACTTTAACAATCCTGCGTGGTTGAAAGTGAAAAATGGTAAGAAAATGGTTGCGATGACTGTTAATGATAATAAAACAGTAACAGCTTTAAAAACGAATTTGGCTGGAGCTTTGCAAGATGTAAAAGTTGTTTCGGAAGATAAAGATGCTAATACACGGATTGTAGAATTTGAAGTGGAAGACTTAAATCAACCACTTGCGGCTCATGTTAATTATGAAGCACCATTCAATGGTTCGGTTTATAAAGGGCAAGCGGACTTCCGTTATGTGTTTGATACAACGAAAGCAGTTGTGGCAAGTTCGTATCCGGGTAGCGATGAAACGCCTCCTGTAGTGGATCCGGGTGAAACGAATCCACCAGTGACAAAACCAGATCCAGGCACAACAAATCCACCAGTGACAACACCGCCTACAACTCCAAGTAAACCAGTGGTAGTTGATCCTA
>CM001047.1:2184165-2186903 GCA_000183865.1 Listeria marthii FSL S4-120 | reverse complement strand
TACGTATTCGATTGATTTTGATGTATTTAAAGATGGAACAACAGAAACTTCGATGATGGAAAGCTATGTGATGAAACCGGCTGTGATCAAAGTTGAAAATAACCAACCATATGTTTATTTAACGTTAACAAACAGCAGTTGGATTAAAACATTCCAATATAAACAAAATGGTGTTTGGAAAGATATGGAAGTTGTTTCTGGAGATATTAATAAAAATACGAGAACAGTTAAATATCCTGTGAAAGATGGCACGGCTAATACGGATGTGAAAACGCACGTATTAATTGAAGATATGCCAGGATTCGCTTACGATCACGAATATACTGTTCAAGTAAAACTAAATGCAGCAACCATTAAAGACATTACAGGGAAAGATGTAACGTTAAAAGAGCCTGTCAAAAATGATCTTTTAAATACGGGTAATGTAGCGAACAATAATAATGCTGGACCAAAATTAGCTAAACCAGATTTTGATGATACAAATTCTGTTCAAAAAACAGCGAATAAAGCAGAGAAAAATGCAAAAACAAATGATTCATCAAGTATGGCTTGGTACGTGACATTATTTGGGGCTTCCTTCCTTTATTTAGCTTATCGATTAAAACGTAAAAGATTGAGTTAATAAAACTGGTAAAAGCGAGTTAGGTCGGGGTTTTCCTTTGCTTAACTCGCTTTACCGATTTTATTTTATAAATGGGGGAATTGGTGATGAGGAAAATAGCTGTCATATCTTTGGTGTTATTACTTTTTTTAGTTGGTTGCGGGAATGAACAGGCGGCTCAGAAGACCGAGCAAACATCGGAAAAGGAGCCTAAGATTGTGGCGACTACGGTAGCGATTACCGAAATTATGGATAAACTCGATTTGCCGCTGGTTGGAATTCCGACTAGTTCTAAAAAAATTCCGGAACGTTATGCTGATGTAAAGGAAACTGGGTCGCCTATGGGGCCTGATTTGGAAATTATTCGGATGTTAAAGCCGGACATGGTTCTTTCAACGAAAACGCTAGAAGCGGACTTAAAGGCTGGTTTTGAGGGTGCTAGTTTAAAAGCGGACTTTTTGGACTTTACGAGTATTGCTTCGATGCAAAGTGAAATTAAAAAACTCGGCGCAGAATTTGACCGCAAAGATGAAGCGACGAAATTAAATGCTGATTTAACAAGTGAAATTGATAAGGTGAAGTCTAATGTTGCTAAAAAGAAAAAGCCGACTGTTTTAATACTGATGGGTGTTCCGGGAAGCTATTTGGTTGTGACGGAACATGCGTACATCGGTGACTTGGTGAAACTTGCTGGTGGGGAAAATGTGATTACCAATCAAAAAGTGGAATATTTAGCTTCTAATACAGAATACTTACAAAATGCGAATCCGGATATTATTTTGCGAGCAGCTCATGGAATGCCGGCGGAGGTTGTGAAAATGTTCGATGAGGAATTTAAAACAAACGATATCTGGAAACATTTTGATGCGGTGAAAAATGATCGGGTATATGACTTGGACGAAAATTTATTTGGTATGACAGCAAGCTTAAATGCCCCAGAAGCACTACGCGAAATGGAAAAGATGCTTTATGACAATTAAGCAAAAAAGTTCGTTTGGTGTAGTCGTTGTTTTGTTAATTGGGACGATTTTATGGGCGGTTCAGGCGGGGAGTTTGGCGATGTCGATTCCAGCTTTTTTAAAGGGCGTTTTTAGCGGCGGGAATGAAATGGTCGATGTGGTGATTGATTTGCGTTTTCCGCGGATTATTATTGCTTTACTGGCTGGTGCGGCGCTTTCGGTTTCTGGTTTATTGTTGCAAGCTGTGATGCGGAATCCGCTTGCTGATGCTGGGGTGATTGGGATTTCAGCGGGAGCAAAGTTTTTTAGTTTTGTAATCATTTTATTTTTACCGGAATTGTATTTTTGGTTGCCACTTTTTTCGTTTATTGGTGGAGCGCTTGCGTGTTTTCTAGTGTTTTTGTTTAGTTACCGGTCTGATTTTAATCCGCTTCGTTTTATTATTATTGGTATTGCGATTAATGCGGTTTTTACGGGGCTTAGTGATGCGTTATCGTCGCAAGTGGCGCTTGTTTCTAGTCAATCTGCGAGTAGTGCGGCGAGCCTTGCGATGAAAAAATGGTCTGATGTGGAAACATTGTTAATCTATGTGACGATTGGTCTGATTTGCGCGCTATTACTTGCTAAATGGTGCAACGTGTTAGGGCTTGAAAATAAAATGGCTAGAGGATTTGGTGTGCCGGTTAATAAAACGAGGATTTGGTTGGCTTTAATTGCGGTTCTGCTTGCGTCGATTACTACGGCGGTTGTTGGCGTTATTGCTTTTGTTGGTTTACTTGTGCCACATATTGCGAGAAAACTAGTTGGCGGGAATTATCAAATACTTGTGCCGTTCTCAATTTTATTTGGCGCATTGTTGCTCTTGTTTGCAGATACACTTGGCAGAACGTTATTTCAACAAATGGAAATCCCGGCATCTGTAATCATGCTTATTATCGGCGGTCCATTCTTAATCTTTTTAATGCGAAAGGGTGATTTTTATGGAAGTAAGGGACGTTAATTTTAGTTATAATGGAACCGATGCAATTTTGAAAAATGTCTCATTTACTATCCAAAAAAATAAAATCAATACGATTGTTGGGCCGAATGGGAGTGGGAAATCCACTTTGTTAGAAATTTTGGCTAGACTTCTTTCGCCTAGTTCTGGAGATATTTTGCTAGAAGGAAAATCGATTTTT
>CM001047.1:2179438-2184065 GCA_000183865.1 Listeria marthii FSL S4-120 | reverse complement strand
ATAGAAGGAAATCGATTTTTGAATGGAAAGCGAAAGAATTTGCGCAAAATGTGGCGATTGTTCATCAAAATAATCTGCTTCCAAGCGAGCTGACGGTGAAGGAACTGTTGTACTTTGGTCGTCTGCCTTATAAAAATTGGCGGATGACGCGGACGAAGGCGGATGATTTTGCAGTTGAACGGGCTTTGGAACAAACGGAGCTAACTGAAAAAGCAGAGCAATTTGTTGATAGTCTTTCTGGTGGGGAACGGCAACGGGTGTTTATTGCGACAGCTTTAGTTCAAGATACGCCGATTTTGCTTTTAGATGAGCCGACGACGTTTCTCGATATGTATTTTCAATTGGAAATTTTAGAGTTGGTGAAACGGTTGAATCAAGAAGAAAATTTGACGATTGTGATGATTTTGCATGATTTAAACCAGGCGCTAGCTTATAGTGATCAATTGATTGTGATGAAAAATGGGGAAGTTGTGGCAAAAGGAGAACCGGAAAAATTGCTAACAACCGAACTGATTGCAGAAACGTATGGTGTTGTTGCTGAGGTTTTAGATGATGCGAAAACTGGGAAATACATTGTTCCTCAAAGACGAAAGGAGTTTTAGAACGTGAAAATGAAATCGTTTTTGGGGAAGAGTTTGACTTTAGTTATTTTAGGGGTATTTCTTTTTTCTGGTTGGAAAATTGGGATGGAGCTATATGAAAATTATCATAATCGGAACATTTTGGATGATGCCAAGGCTCTTTATACGAAAGATGTTACTACGACTAATGTGAACGGTGAAGTGCGCGATGAGCTCAAAGATTTGCAGAAGTTAAATAAAGATATGACAGGCTGGTTAACGATGGCGGATACAGAAATTGATTATCCGATTTTGCAAAGTACCGATAATGACTATTATTTGCATCATAATTACAAAAATGAAAAAGCAAGAGCCGGCAGTATTTTTAAAGATTATCGCAATACGAATGAGTTTGTGGATAAAAATACGATTATTTACGGGCATAACATGAAAGATGGCTCGATGTTTGCGGATTTACGAAAATACTTGGATAAGGATTTTTTTGAGGCACATCCGACTTTTTCTTATGAATCGGGGCTGGCAAATTATGAAGTAGAGATTTTTGCTGTGTATGAAACGACGACGGATTTTTATTATATTGAAACGGAATTTCCGGAAACGAATGATTTTAACGATTATTTACAAAAAGTAAAACAACAATCTATGTATAAATCAAATGTAGAAGTAAGCGGAAAAGATCGTATTATCACGCTTTCGACTTGTGATACGGAGAAAGATTATGAAAAAGGACGCATGGTTATTCAAGGGAAACTAGTAGCAAAATGAGGAAGCACCAAAAGACGACAGCTGCTTTTGGGCTTTTTTTCTTGTTGGAAAGGGTGCGAACAATGAAATTATATGAACTAACCGATAATTATTTACGGTTGCAAGAACTTTTAGAAGAAAATAAAACCGAGGCTGTGAGCGACACATTAGATGCCATCACGGACGGGTTTCATGATAAAGCGGAAAATATCGCCAAAATCATTAAGTCTTTAACGGCAGATGCGGAAATGGCGGGAATCGAAGCAAAACGTCTTTTAAAGCGGAAACAAGCGTTAGAAAACAATGCGCAACGACTAAAAAACTATTTACAGTCCGAAATGGAACGAATGGATATTAGAAAGATAAATAGCACGCTTTTCACGATACAAATCCAGAAGAACCCGGCAAGCGTGGAAATAGTGGAAGAAGCCTTGCTAAAACCCTTCTTTATACTGCAAGAACCTAAAATTGATAAAAAGCGAATTGCTGAATTACTAAAATCTGGCGAAGAAGTAAAAGGTGCTAGGTTAGTAGAGAGCGAATCGATTCGAATAAGGTAAATGAAAACAGTCAAAGTTGTTATCTATTTTAACAACTTTGACCGTTTTTGTTAATTTTACTATTAAATAAGTACAAAAGAGTAAAATATTTCACATTTCCGTAACAAACGTAGCGAATTTATGTATCGAAAGAACATTTCGAGGTCTCCTCCTATGAAATAATTAGTCTTAAGTAAGAGATTGAGGGTCATCTAAAATAATAATTTATGCTTCACTCGTTATTTCACTTCTACCATTTTTATAGAAGCGGGAGAAAGAGGAAGAGGTAAAACACGCATAAGAAATAATGTTTAAGAAGGTTACATAGAAACGACTTAAAATGATGAGACTTCGAAACCTTTACAAGAAGCAGCGAAATAGAACATTTAATGCGAGTTTATCAGGGGATAATTGGAGAAGGGCAGCCCTCCACCCAAACGAGTAGCCAGATCCATCAACTCTTTCAAAAAAACACATCAAGCGAGTATTATCGCTACAGACAACAGTAGTGCACCCGTAAAATACTTCATATTAGAATCATACAACAAACAGATTATCCTCCAAGAATTGCTAACCGGACCATACGGCTGAAAATTCACTACCAAGCATAAAAGATGAACATTTAATAATAATCTAGCCTTTTAAATGTAGGTTGGAGCTTTATTAAAAGATATCAATTGGACTTTTATTATAGGAGGATAAATCGTAGTGAAAAATTTTAGACATTGGCGAAAACTAGTTATTGCAACTATTATTGGGCTACTAGTTTTTCAGAACGTTTCACCAGTTTTAGCAACGATAAAAGATGATACAACAGGAACTACAACATTGAAAATTATAAAAGAAGACACGGACACGAAAGAAAAAATCAATGGCTCTATTTTTGAAGTGAAAGATAAAGCTAGTGGAGAAACAAAAGAACTTTCTATAAAAGAAAACGGCACCGGGACAATAGATTCCCTTTCAGCCGGAGAATACCTTGTTAAAGAAAAAACAGCTGCTTCTGGTTATACTTTGGATGAGAAAGCGTATAATGTAACACTTTCTGATAAAGAGGAAGTAGTAACCTCGACTTCAACAAAAGAAAAAACAGAGCCAGCTGCTGCGCCAAAAACAACGCCACGTGCGAACGTAAAAGCAGTGATTACAGATAATATTTTCAATAAAGTAACGTTGAAAGATGGAAATGGCGACGAAATCAATACTTCTGACCGGATTCAAAATGGTAGTGGTGTTGTGCTTAATATGAACTTTGCGTTTTCTGGAAAAAATTACAAAGCTGGAGATACATTTACAACCGTATTACCAGACGCGTTCAACTTTGGGAATAAAAATTTAAGCGGAAACTTCTTACCATCTACAGAAGCGGAATGGACGCTAGATGTAACAACGCGTGAACTTACGATTAAGTTCCTAAAAGATGGTATTCAAGAAGGCGACTATAACGTCAATATTAGTACGGCCTTCAAAGTATTCACCTCAACAGAAGAAACGATTCAAGAAGTTGTTTTCAAAACAGCTGGGAAAGATACCGTTTATCAAATTGAAGTAGTTCCAGTTGTTAACTATCCAACTACTGTAGCAATCACAGCTAATCCGGGGATAGTAAATCCAACTAAAGGACAAGTGGATGCGAAATTCAACTTAACGAAAGAAAAAGATGCTAAGGGTGAACTGAAACTTACCGATTATACTTCAGGTGGAACAACCACAATTAATCGAGATAGCATCAAAGTCTATTCAAGTGATGTTAGTGCTGGAGGAACCTTTATCGGCACGAAGAAATTACTTGTAGAAGGTACGGACTATACGTTAACTTATTCCGCAACTTCTCTGACTGTTACGTTAAACGGTGGGCTTGCTGGGAAAGGCTACCAAGTAACCTATGATCGCACCATAAACAAACCGAGTGATTCACTTTCTTATATGTCAACACAAGCTTACACAGTAGGTGATGCAGGTACATTATCAAGTAACTCTGCTTATATTTACCTGACGATGACAAATTATAAGCATCTTGAGAAAAAAGCTACTTACAACGGCTCAACGCAAAGTATTGATTGGAAAATTAATTTTAACTTTGATCAAGACGAAATATCTCCTTCAACAGTGCTTACCGATGTTTTAGCAGATAGTGATGTCGCTTATGTAGCAGATTCACTTAAAATTAAACGAGTAACTTTTAATGCAACTAATGGTTCACCCATTGTCGGAAGTGACGCTTCAAGTGATTGGACAACTTCGGCAATCTCGGCAAATGGGAATTTTAATTTAACGTATAAAAACACTAATACCAACGCATATGAAATCACTTATTCAACGAAAATCACCGACTTTAGTGATCGTAAAATTAAAAATGAAATTACAGATGAAAATGGTGTTTCCGCTGACGCAACGATCGCGATTCAACCAGATTTACTGAAAAAAGAAGCTGGAACAATTGACTATTTTAATAACACGATGACATGGAAAATTACTGCTAACTCCGACAGAATTAAGATGGGGAATCTTAATATTACGGATGAATTTTCTACTGGGGTAAAAAGCCTTAAAAGCTACACCGTTCGTGCTTATACAGATAATACAAATAGCGTATTATTAACAGAAGGCAAAGATTATACGATGAATAAAGATGTGACACCAGCTGGTTTTTATTTACAACTTATCGGTGATTATGCTTCGACAGATAAAAAAATTGTCGTTGATTTTGTCACAGATATTGACCTTTCTGATGTAACAAAAACGATTGATAATAAAGCATCC
>CM001047.1:2178404-2179338 GCA_000183865.1 Listeria marthii FSL S4-120 | reverse complement strand
GGAATAAATTACATTTAGAATTTGCTAACTTGGAGAATTCACGCGTATTTATTAAATACAGTACCAAACCAAACGAAAACTGGTATTACTACTCCTACGTACAAAACACTGCGAAAGTGAGCGATAATGGAGTAGGCGAAAAATCTTATACTTACCAAGCATACGCGAGCAAACTTTTTAATGCGATGACAAAAACAGCTACGATCGATCCATCTTTTGATAATAAAGTTAACTGGATTGTTACACTTAGCAACATCTCAGCAGATCGTCCTATTAACAACCCAACAATTACAGATACAATGAAAACAGGAACAACTGGAGCACAAGTAGTAAAAAGTAGCTTTAAAGTAATGAATGAAACGACAGGCGAAGATATTGACTCAAAATATTATGACATCACTTATACAGACAATAATTTCACTATCCAATTCAAAGACTATAAAGCAACTGCACCAATTAAAGTCACCTATAGTACAATCAGCTTGATGTCGGGACTTGTTAGTAACACAGCGACAACCTCTTCTCCTGACTACGGTAATTTACCAATGACCTATAAATCAAGAACAACAAGCATATCTCCAGCCTTCACTATTGGTAGTGGTAGCGGGACGGCGACAATTGGTTCACTTGAAATTACCAAAGTTGATAAAAAGGATAATTCGAAAAAACTAACAGGAGCTAAATTCCAACTTTATACGCTTGAAGGAGATAAAGCAGGACAAGAAGCAACAACCGATTCGGACGGAAAAATCGTCATGGACGGGCTTCAATCCGGAAAATATAAACTCGTTGAAACAGCAGCACCAACAGGTTATACGATTAGTGACGAATACAAAGATGGTAAAGAAATTACGGTTGCCGCCGATGTAGCTACAAGCGTTACAATTGAAAACACCGAGCAAACTGGTAGCGCAGTTCTTTTAAAAGAAGATAG
>CM001047.1:2177046-2178304 GCA_000183865.1 Listeria marthii FSL S4-120 | reverse complement strand
TCTTTTAAAAGAAGATAGTGTAACGAAAGATGCTATTGCAGGAGCAGAATTCGAATTGCAAAATGCTGATGGTACAAAAGTTGCTGAAAACTTAGTATCTAATGCAGATGGTAAAATCGAAGTAACTGACTTGGCACCGGGAGACTATCAATTTGTTGAAACAAAAGCGCCAACTGGCTATGTTCTTGATGCAACACCGGCGAAATTTAAGGTTGAATTTAACCAAGCAACTGCTGTGAATGTTACAAAAGAAAACACAGCGAAAACTGGTAGTGTGGTTCTTACTAAGCTAGATAGTAAATCAAGAAGTAATTTAGCTGGGGCAGAGTTTGAACTACAAACAAAACTTGGGGTAAGTTTGAAAGACAAAGTAGTGACAGAAGCAAATGGTCAACTGCAAATTGATAACTTAGCACCAGGAGATTATCAATTAGTCGAAACGAAAGCTCCAACAGGTTATGCTTTAGATGCTACACCAGTTGAATTCACCATTGAGTTCAACCAAAAAGCACCAATGCAAGTGACAAAAACAAACACGATGTCTACTGGTTCTGTTGTACTAACGAAAACAGATGGTGAGACGAAAGCACCTCTTGCAAATGCAACGTTCAAGTTAGTAGATAAAGACAATAATGCTACAGAAAACCTAACTACAGATGCATCTGGGAAACTAGAAATAACTAATTTAGTACCTGGCGATTATCAATTGATTGAAACAAAAGCACCAGCAGGCTATGAATTGGATACAGTTCCTGTTGATGTGAAAATCACTTTTGATCAAAAAGATACGTTGCAAGTTACGAAAACGAACTTAAAAACAGTTGTGAGCGGCAAAGTAATCGCAGAATTTGTCGATACAAAAGGCAATGTATTAGCAGAGAAAGAAATTCACACTGGCATCGTTGGCGAAAAATATGCAACAAAAGCAAAAGATATCAAAGGTTACAAATTAACAAAACAACCTACGAACAAAGAGGGCGTATTCAAAGAGACAGATCAGAAAGTAACCTTCGTATACGAGAAAAATAAAACGCCAATCGTAGTAAATCCAGATAAACCAGTCACACCAGTAAAACCAGTTACACCAGTAAAACCTATTAAACCAGTAGACCCAACGAAGAAACCAAATCTTCCTTCAACGGGAGATGAGTCGCCATATGGCATAATCTTTACTGGATTATTTGCGAGTATCATCGGGCTATTCTTATTAAGAAAATCAAAAAAAGTAAATGATTAAAAAAAGATGCTATCCTTCCAA
>CM001047.1:2172456-2176946 GCA_000183865.1 Listeria marthii FSL S4-120 | reverse complement strand
CGCTTATTTTACTCATTTTATTCTGGGTCTAATTAATTGTTCACTAAAAAGTCATAAAAAAACCCGAAATCACTTTTTTTGGCTCTTTAAAGTCCTGTTTTCTTTTCGTGTATTTGATACAATTCAACAAGTCAGAGGTCTTATTCAACAGACAATACTTACAAGAGGAGGGCATCGAAGCAGTGAAAAATTTTATAATATCAAAAAAAATGATAATTGCGGTAGTTATCGGATTACTCGTTTTTCAAAATGTTTCACCAGTATTAGCAGCATTGACGGACGTTAAAGAAGAGAAGACGTCCTTGAAAATCGTCAAAGAAGACAAAGACTCGAAAGAAAAAATAAATGGCTCTATTTTTGAAATAAAGAATGTGCAAACGGGAGAAATCAAGAAGCTTTCTATTAAAGATAATGGAACAGTGGTAGATGCGTCACTTGCTAAAGGCGAATATCTCGTGCAAGAAACAACAGCGCCACAAGGTTATTTAAAAGATGAGAACGCATACAATATCGTCTTGAAAGATAAAGAAGAATTAGTGACTTCTGTTTCATCCAAAACTCCATCAGTGAAAAAAGGCAATTTAAAAGCCAATATTTCCGATAATATTTTTACGAAAGTGGAACTTCAAGATGTAAAGGGAAATAAAATCAACCCAAATGAAAGAGTGGAAAATGGTAGTGGGGTTGTTTTAAATATGAATTTTTCTTTCACGGGGAAGAATTATAAAGCGGGAGATACATTTACAACGATTTTACCAGACGCATTTAATTTTGGTTCTACGGATTTAAGTGGGGATTTTTTACCTTCCACAGAAGCGGAATGGTCTTTTGATGCAAGTTCGAGAGAATTAACAGTTAAAATTTTAAAAGATGGTGTGCAAGAAGGTAATTTTGATGTGAGTATAACGACTGCGTTTAGGTCATTTACAGAGACAGACAAAACCAAACAAAAAGCTATTTTCAATACTTCAGGTGGGGATACTGTGTATGAATACGAGATTATTCCATCCGTAGATTATCCCACAATAGTAGATATAACTTTAAGTCCGGGTAGTATTAACCCAGAAAAAGCATTTGTTACGGCTAAACTCAATTTAACAAAAGAAACAAATGCAGTAGGAGAACTGCGATTAACAGATTTTACTTATAATAATAGTTCATCGAAAATCGATAAGAGCACTTTAAAGGTTTATACAAGTGATGTTAGCGCCAAAGGAACTTTTCTGGGTAGTAAGCAATTGCTAGAAGAGGGTACAGATTATACCGTAGAAGCTACAGACACTGAACTAAATATCAAACTAACTAATGGCTTAGATGGTAAAGGATATGAAGTAACGTACACGCGTTTAATTGATAAAACTACAACTGGACTAGTATCATTTGTTTCTAGAGCTCAAACAGTTGGAGATTCAGATGTATTATCGGTACGTCAAGCAACGGCTGATGCAAAAATGGTTAATTACAAACATTTAGAGAAAAAAGCAATTTATAATTCTAAAACGCAAACAATTGATTGGGCGATTAATGTAAACTATGACCGGGTAGAATTAACGCCAAACACAGTTTTAAAAGCTGTTGTAGTAGATAATGGCGTGAGTTACGTGGCAAACTCACTTCAAATAAGAGAAGTGACTTTCTCACCAACTACTGGAACTGCGATTGTTGGTGATGAAGATGTATCAAGTAATTGGAATACTTCAGCGGTGTCAGCAAATGGAAATTTTGAAACACAGTATAAAAACACGGACAAAAAAGCGTACCGAATTACGTACTCTACCAAAGTAACTGATTTCAGCGTTCGTGATATTGTGGGTGAAGTGACAGATGAACTTGGGTTAAGAGCCGCAGACAAACTATCATTTGAGCCTAATATAGTTCGAAAAGAAAGTGGAACGGTAGATTATTTTAATAATTTAATGTCATGGAAAATTACAGCGAACACAGACAGAATTGAAATGAGTGATATGACCATTATTGATGAATTTTCTACAGGCGTAAAAAGCTTGGATAATCACGATGTGTATGCTTATTCAAGTGAAACCGATTTTGTGAAACTGGTGAAAAATGTAGATTATACGATAACGGAAACAGCAGTGCCAGCAGGTTTTAAAGTTAAACTTATCGGCAATTATGCAACAACAGATAAAGAAATCGTCGTAAAACTTGTAACGAATATCGATTCAGCAAATGATGCGAAAACACTGGAGAATAAAGCTTATATTTCTTATTATGATGGCTATATAACACATTATTCCGATACAAAAGAAGCATCATTGGAAATAGATAGTAAGATTTCAGAAAATGGAGCGAAATTTGGTGAGTGGGATAGTGAAACAGGAACTACTAACTGGATTGTCTCCTTGAATTCTAGGGCAACAAACTTTGATAATCTCATTTTTGATGATGAGATGCCAGAAGGGACTTCATACGTGGAAGGCTCTTTAGAATTTCGACAAGTTAGTGGTCCAAATGAATTAATTAACTTAAGAGAACCACTTACTTCTACAGGAAAACTAATAAAAGAAGGCGATAAAAATTACCCGACTAAGATAGAAACAACTGACAAGAAAATCCATTTGGAGTTTGGAAATTTGGGGACATCGCAAGTATTTGTTAAGTATAAAACGACGACAGATAATAAGTGGTATTTTTATAAAACAGTAACTAATGTAGCGAAAGTTTCTGATAACGGTAAAAATCCAAAAGATTATTCAGCAGAAGCAGCTATTTTTGAACTCCGCTCACCAATTTCAAAAACAGGAAATGTTGATATGCTTTACAACAATAAAATAAATTGGAAAATCCAACTTACTGAAATTACGGAAGAGCGCGTAGTTACCAATCCAGTTGTGACGGATACATTAAACAGTGGGGTAACCGGGGCGCAAATGGTGAAAAATAGTTTTAAAGTAATTGATACAAAGACGGAGAAACTGATTGACTCTAAGTATTACGATATTACTTTTAACGGTAATACTTTCACGGTCCAATTCAAAAATTATACAGCTACAGCACCAATTAGAATAACGTATGACACAATTAGTTTATTATCGGGTCCGGTTAAGAATACGGTTAGAGTAGATGCAAATGATTACGGGGAGCTTTCGGATCCAAGTAAAATTGCAACCAATACGGTTACGCCCAATTTTACAATGGGTAGCGGTAGTGGAATAGCTACAATTGGTTCACTTGAAATTACCAAGGTAGATAAAGCCGATTCAACTAAAAAACTAGCAGGAGCAAAATTTCAACTTTATACGCTAGACGGTGAAAAATCAGGACAAGAGGCTACTACGAATGCAGAAGGTAAAATTATTTTTGATAGTATTCAATCTGGAAAATATAAATTAATAGAAACCGCAGCGCCAACTGGTTACTCAATTAGCGAGGAACTGAAAGACGGCAAAGAAGTCACTGTAAATGCAGACGGCACAGTTAGCAGTTATACTATCGAAAATGCAGCTGAAACAGATAGTGTCATTTTAACGAAAGAAGATAGTGTGACAAAAACCGCATTAGCAGGAGCCGAGTTCGAGTTGCAAAAAGCAGATGGAACAAAAATCGAGGATGGCCTAACTACGAATGTGGACGGCGAATTAACCGTCACAGAACTGGCACCAGGAGACTATCAATTTATAGAAACAAAGGCACCAACAGATTATGAACTAGACAGGACACCAATAGAATTCAGCATCGTATTTAATCAACAAACCCCTACACAAGTAACGAAAACTAACAAGAAAAAAATGGGGAAAGTGAACGTAGTATTTGTTGATACAGAAGGAAATACGTTGGCGGAAACAGAAACCTACACTGGTGATGTGGGTGGAGCGTATACTGCGAGTGTCCGTAGCATTACTGGATACACATTGAAGGAAGAACCAACAAATAAAACTGGCGTATACAAAGAAGACGTACAAGAAGTCATCTTCCTATACGAGAAAAACCAAGCACCACCTGTAATCCCAAAAATACCAAGTGACCCAGAAATACCAAGTAACCCGGAAATACCGAGCAATCCAAAAACACCAACAAAACCAGGAACACAATTAGCGCTAAATGAACGATTCACTACTTTAAACCCAGCTAGACCAACAGAAATTAAATCATCACAGAAGCTAGCATCAACAGGGGATGAGTTCCCGTATGATATGATTTTCTCTGGATTCCTCGTTAGTGCAGTCGGATTGTTCTTATTAAGAAAAGTAAACAAATAAAAAAACAGCTATCCTAATATTTTAGGGTAGCTGTTTTTTATGAAATTTTAAATCCAAATATCTTCTTCTCTTTTTGCACATAACATTTGAATTCCACGCACAATATTATAAATAAATAGCCCAACTACTGCGATTAGTGTAAAGATAAATAAGCTGCCAGTTAGGAAAAAGCTCATACTAGTGAAAATGCCGCCATTTGCCAAAGTTGTAACGAACAAACTGGAGAAGCATAACACGCCAGCGATAGTTGGAATAATATGAGTTAGCAAGGCC
>CM001047.1:2167213-2172356 GCA_000183865.1 Listeria marthii FSL S4-120 | reverse complement strand
CTTCTGATTTCGCAAAAATCCAAATCAAAACTGGAACAATAATTGGTGCAAACAAAATGCTAAAATAACTTAAAGCATTTAAAACCCGATGATCATTCATAATCAACACACCTTTCTATGATGTCTTTATTATAGCAAGGCATAACAGAATAGACCCTCGATTCAAGTGACAAAGCAAGAAAGCAATATAACAAATATGTAAGCTTATACTTTTTGATTTTTGGCATGGATGATATGAAGGAGTTGTTCAGACATATATTGCGGAGAATGTGAAAAATCTTCTTCTGCCCAAAAAACAATGATTCCAAAAATAGCATGGGCTTGGTAGGTTGCGAGTAACAAAGGGTCAGCGCTTGAGCTATCCGAAAAACTGGCAACATCAGCTAAGACAAGTTCGCGAATAACATCGCATACTTGATTTTGAAAACTCGGATGAATGGTCGATTTTATAACTTGCTTATAGAATGCTTGATGCGCGTATACATGGTCAAAGATTTTTATCATGGAAGGAGTAAGTGCTTGAATAGAAAAATGAGCTGTTTGTAAATAAGGGTCTTGATAAGCACTTTTTAAATCGGTCAAAACTTCTTCCACAATGCTATCCAAAAGTTCCTCTTTATCGCGGTAATGTTTATAAAATGTGCCGCGGTTAACATCTGCTTCGGTTACAATATCCGTAATGGTAATCTGTTGAAAAGGTTTTTGGTCAAGAAGTGTGAAAAGGGCTTGATTGAAGGCTTGCTTTGTTTTTTTAACCCGTCTATCCATGATTTTACACCTCCGATTGAAGAAATTTTCTTCTTACTATACATATAACGCAAAAGTGTTGCTTAATCAACAAAACAGGCTTTCTTTACATATTGAAAGCGTTTTACTCGAGGATTATAATGAAGGGAGAAAGAAGGTGTTTTTCTTTCTAGCGTAACAAAAGTGAAGGAGGAAATAACAATGGGGAAATNAACTGGGAAAGTAGCAGTAGTAACTGGTGCGGCTTCTGGAATGGGGCAACAGATTGCGATTCTTTTTGCTAAAGAGGGTGCGAAAGTAGTTGTGGCGGATTTGAATTTAGAAGCGGCGCAAAAAACCGTTGAACTTGTTGAAAAAGAACAAGGAACTGGGCTTGCGGTTGTGGCTAATGTGACGAAGCAAGCGGATATTGAAAACATGATCAATCAAGCGGTTGAGACATTTGGAACATTGGATATTTTAGTAAACAATGCGGGAATTATGGATAATTTTGTTCCAGCTGGTGAATTGACAGATGAGCTTTGGGATAAAGTATTTGCGATAAATACCACGGGCGTGATGCGCGCCACTCGAGAAGCACTCCATATCTTTGAAGAAAAAGGCCAAGGGGTGATTGTTAATATTGCTTCCGCTGGTGGGTTGTTTGGCTCCAGAGCAGGTGCGGCATATACAGCGTCGAAACATGCGGTCGTTGGTTTTACAAAAAATGTAGGCTTCCAATATGCGAATAAAAACATTCGTTGTAACGCCATTGCACCAGGGGCGGTAAATACAAATATTGGAACTACGATTTATGCGCCAGATGAGTTTGGGCAAGAACGTGCGATGATTGGGATGGGGATTAATCCTCGAGCTGGAGATGCTTCAGAAATTGCCAAAGTCGCGCTATTTTTAGCTTCCGATGATGCCAGTTTTGTTAATGGAACAGTCATTACAGCTGATGCAGGTTGGACAGCTTACTAATAAGTTTTAGTCCGCAAAAGGAAATCAGTTTCTTTTGTGGACTTTTTTTGAGAAAATAGAGGAATAAAGCTTTGGAACAGCGTCTGTTTTTAAGAGGTTGTTTCTTTGTGTGTATGCATAGTTGTGAGCATAATGGGGTAATGAGTAACAAAGTGAAAGGCGGGGATGTTTTTTGGTCCAACAGTTGGTAAGTAATGCAGCGATTCTACTCGCAGGATTCTATATTATTTCCTTAGTTTATAAAGAACCAATTACAAAAGAATTATCGACAAATAGAAAAATGGTAATCGGAATATGGGCCGGGCTTCTTGGTTTTGCGCTGATGATTTTTGGGATTCCGATTTCGAATAATGTGATTGTTGATTTGCGTCATATTCCAATTATAATGGTAGGTTTTTATGGTGGGCCGATTCCGGCAATTGTGTCTGCTATTATTATTTCTGCATCACGCTTCTTAATTTCAGTGAATTCTGCGGCTGTTATGGCGGGAATTGTTATGATGTTGATTGGCATAATAACGGCACTTTTCAGCAAACGCTTAGAAAAATTCAAAATTTGGGGCGTTTTTATTTTGAATGTGATTGCATGTGGCTTTGTCGTGGTTAATTTGCATTTGATTTTAGCCAGAGAGGCTAATTACTGGATCAATATGTCGATATTTGTAACGATTGCGCTTGTCATCGGTGTCATTGCAGCTGGATTAATGAGTAACATGATTAAATCGAAGCAACTTTTTCAAAAATATGAGCAGGATTCTACGCTAGACTATTTGACGAGATTATCGAATGTAAGACAATTTGATGAAAAAATCAATCATGTGATGGATGCGGGAAGTCGGCAGGTCACACTGATGTTAATTGATATTGATTATTTTAAAAATATTAATGATACATATGGTCACGATGCTGGTGATGCGATTTTAAAACAATTGGCAGTGATTTTAAAGGCGAGCACAACAGACGGTTCAGAAGCTTTTAGAAATGGCGGAGAAGAGTTCTCGATTGTGTTGCTGGATTGCTCGATAGAAGAAGGTAGTGATGTGGCTGAACGAGTGAGGAAAGAAACGGAAGAGAATGATTTTATTATTCCAAACGGCCAAATAGTGAAAATAACGATTTCGGTAGGCGTGAGCGGAAGTAAAGATGGCGCAAACACAAGTGAAGGTTTATTTAAATCTGCGGATGAAGCATTATATAAAGCAAAATTAACGGGGAGAAATCGAGTTTGTATCGCGGATGACAACTAGTCATCACTATGCAAAAAAATCCAGCAAACCTAAATGATTTGCTGGACTCTTCTTTATTTACGGCGATACATTTTTGTGAGATCTACCATTAAGTAAACGAGCAATACGGCTGTGATGACAACTGCGATAAGGCTAGCTATATCGCTCTTGAATAGCATACTAATGCCGTTAATTGCTAGTGCGATTAAAATAATAATGAAATATTTGCCCATGAATTATAAAGCACCATCTTGAATGATTTCTGTTTTATAACCGTCTGGGTCTGTTAAGAAATAATAGAAAGGTTCTTCGCCGGGAAGTCCTTTTAAGTCTGTAACGGTGTAGCCAGCAGCTTGGTGTTCTTTTAGTAAAGCGCGCACATCAGGAACCCCAACAGCTAAATGACCATAACCATTTCCTAAATCGTAAGCTTCTTTTTGGTCATAATTGTAGGTTAACTCTAACTCAAAGCCACCTTCTTCAAATGCCATATAAACTAGTGTGAATTCAAAATCTGGAAAGTCTTTACGGCGAACTTCTTTTAGTCCTAATGCTTTTTCATAGAAAGCAATTGATTCCGTTAAGTTTTTTACGCGGATACATGTATGTAACATTTTTGCAGTCATTTTTATTCCTCCTTTTAATCTTCTGCCTTTATTGTAGTATATCTCGGAAGTGAATACAAACAAGGAATATTGATGGAAGTAAGGCGGTTTTTTCGGTATAATGATGATTGTGAAGAAAGGCGGAAGTAGAATGACAAAAATCAAACGAATTATGACAGGAATTATCCAAGAAAATTGTTATATCATTTATCAAGATAATGTAGCGCTTATTGTTGATCCGGGTGCAGAAGCGAATAAAATTGAAGCAGAAATTACAAAATTAGGCGTAAAACCAGTAGCCGCTTTACTAACACATTGCCACTATGATCATATTGGGGCTTTGGAAGAAATCCGGAAAACTTACGATATTCCCGTATATGTTAGTCCGCTAGAGCAAGAATGGCTTTCGAATCCAGAGTTAAACCTATCAGCGCACATCACAGGCCAAGCAATCGTGGCGCAACCTGCGGAACAAGAGTTCACGCTAGGTGATTATAATATAGAAGGTTTTCGTTTTAAAGTGGTACCAACACCAGGACATTCTATCGGTAGTGTAAGTTTTATTTTTGACGAGTTTGTTGTCGTTGGCGATGCGCTATTTAAAGGTAGTATCGGTCGTACTGATCTATTTACAGGCGATTTTGATACGTTAATTAATAGCATTAAAACACAGCTGTTCGTACTTCCTGATGACCTGCCAGCCTATTCCGGACATGGTGATGCAACAACAATCGGTCACGAAAAGCAAACAAACCCATATTTCAACTAAAAAGAACTTGCAGAAGTAGTCATTCTGCAGTTTTTTTGTAATTAAACGGAAAGGATGTTGGACAATGCATTCAGATGAGGAAATTTTCAAAGAAACAACGACAAAATCACTGCTTCAATTATTAAAAAAAGACTATCACTTTCATGATTATTGTTATCAAGAAATTATTCCTAGAGGCAAAGAAATCAAAATGAACCATGCGAAAGGTTTCAAAATTTACTTAGTCGAAAGTGGCTATTTCTCTTATTGTCTTCAAAATGAATATGGTGACTCGGGGATTATTAGTTTTGTAAGTAGTGAAATTGCGATTAATTTAATTCCGCTGATTAAAGAAGAACCGGAAGAGTCCGTACTACGTAGTTTGACAGAGGTTCATTGCTGGGTACTTGATCCTGAATTTGTCGAACGTGTTTTAGATGAATCAGGTCAAAAAGCCAACTATTTATTATCAAATTTACTTTATACAAGAAAAGTTTACTTCAAAGCGAGCAAACGTAATTTTATGAAGAAAGAACGCCGTATTAGAGCGTGTTTAAAAGAGATTGGTCTCTATATGGGGAGAGTTACAAAGGACAAAGAATATATATTACCGGACGAGATTACTAATTCTATTTTAGCTCAATATGCGAATACGACGCGCGAATATACGAATATTATCGTGCTGAAACTTCGAAAAGAAGGAATTTTGGATGATAGTTATAAACCATGGGTCATTAAAAAAATCGACACACTTTAATTGATAAAACTTAATATATATTGATTTTAAGGCTATAAAAGGTGGAAAAGTTAAAATAATATCTAAATCACGGTGATTAAAAATGTCACAAAAAATAC
>CM001047.1:2164330-2167206 GCA_000183865.1 Listeria marthii FSL S4-120 | reverse complement strand
GCTATTTTTCGCCTAAAAAAAGTTTGTTTTAGTACAAAAATAGTAAGAAAAATTTCTTTTTGATTATTATAATGTTATTTTATTTGGTTAAATCCTTCTCTGAGGTGTTTTCATTCTGTGATATTATACTTTAGAGGAGGAGTTTGCATTGAACACATTAGAGAAACGACAGCATGAAATTTTGACCAATCCACTTCATTTTTGTAAGAAGTCTGGAGATTTTGCTAAACATAGTATGAGTATTAAACTTTCTAAAAACGAACTATTTGACGTCGACTTTGTAACAGGTATCTATTTTGTTGAAAAAGGTATCGTTATGAAAGGAACACAAATTGATGATTATATTGGCTACGATCAATTACTAAAACATGGGGATGTATGTAATTTTTCATCGTTCATGTCTTCGGATTTGAAACGCAACATTGGGGCTAAATTATTATCGCCAAGTTCTAGCGTTATTACAGCAGTAGATAGAGATTTTTTCATTTTTATGGTGGAAAAACATATTAGCATCGAAGAATTTATGTTGTATCAATCGAAAAAAGAAATCATGGTACTTCAACGCCGCTGCTTGCTAAATACGCTTAAAGTAAAAGATCGCGTAAAACACGTTATTGCTGCAATTGGTTATGAATACGGTATTTCCAATGGTGACAACATTCAAATTCCCCAAGAATTATCTACTACATTTTTATCTAAATTCATGGGTATTACAAGAGAATATCTTAGTTTAACGCTTAGTGAGCTGAAAAAAGAAGGCTACTTATTAAACACAAAAATTCCTGTTGTAATAAATGTAGAAAAACTTTTCAATGAAATTCCTTATGAATCATTAATTTTATAAAACCAAGAAGATAGTCTAACGGCTGTCTTCTTTTTTATGCTAAAATGAAAGAAAAAAAGGAGTTCCACTATGAGTGAATACTTGGAAATTCCAGAATTAAATAAAGCTTTTCCATTCCGGTCGTTTGTCAATGAAGGCGAAGTGCTCGTTTATCCACATTGGCATAAAGAAATTGAAATTATTTATGCGCTAAAAGGTAGTCTAAATCTTGGCGTGAACGATATGCCAATTCAATTAAAAGAAGGCGAGATTCAAGTTATCAATGGCGGAGATGTTCATTATTTTCTAGCTTCGCCAAATAGTGAACGCATTGTGATTCAATTCGATTTAAGTTTATTTCAAGAAGAAATGCAAATGGACGGTCAAAATCAAACGTTGCGCGAAATGCTAACAGAAATGGCGCATTTAAGCAGAGAATGGCCAGAAGAAACAGTTTCTAAAATGCAATCGTTAATTATGAACATTCATTCCGAATCAAGCAGTGAAAACCCAGGCAAGTATTATATTCTTAAAGCCGATCTCCTAGCGATTATTGGTTTAATCTATCGTGAAATCCCTCAAATAAAAACGCAACCGGATAGTGTTATTTCGGAAGAAGCAGTCCTCAAATCCCAAGAAACCCTACACAAATTAGATCAAATTTTTTCTTACGTCGAAAAGCATTACCAAGAGCCCGTTAGCCTGCAAGAAGTGGCGGATTATACTGGATTTAGTACCTACTATTTCACCAAGTTTTTCAAACGAAATACGGGCATGACTTTCGTGACTTTTTTAAATGATTATCGGTTGAATAAAGCAAAATGGATGTTGTTAAATGAAGCATTTCCAGTAACCGAAGTGGCTGAACTGGCTGGTTTTAGTAGCGTGAAAACCTTTCATCATGCGTTTAAGCGGGCGATGGGTGTGGCGCCATTAAAATATAGAAAGACAATATACGGGAATAATTAAGCAATAAAATAGGAAGAATTACCTTCAGTAGTTTTGTATGATGTAACTATCAAAACTATTGGAGGTTTTTTATTATGACATTAAAAGTTGGGATTATTGGTTGTGGAGGCATTGCAAACGGGAAGCATATGCCAAGTTTGTTAAAAGCTGAGAAAGCAGAAATGGTTGCTTTTTGCGATATCGTTTTAGAAAAAGCCGAAGCTGCAGCAAAAGAATTTGGTAGTGAAAATGCAAGCGTATACACAAACTATGAAGAATTACTCCAAGATAAATCCATCGATGTCATTCATGTTTGTACACCAAATATTTCTCATGCGGAGATTTCTATTGCGGCAATGGAAGCTGGAAAACACGTTATGTGCGAAAAACCAATGGCTAAAACGACCGAAGAAGCGAAGAGCATGATTGCAGCCGCAGAACGTACAGGCAAAAAACTGACAATCGGATATCAAAATAGATTCCGTAAAGACTCTGATTACTTACACCAAGTTTGCGAAAATGGTGAACTAGGTGATATTTATTACGCAAAAGCAAAAGCGATTCGTCGTCGTGCAGTACCAACTTGGGGCGTGTTTTTAGATGAAGAAGCACAAGGTGGGGGCCCGCTAATTGATATCGGGACGCACGCACTGGACTTAACGCTTTGGATGATGGACAATTACAAACCGAAATATGTAGTAGGAAACAGCTACCATAAACTTGCGAAGAAAGAAAATGCAGCCAATGCTTGGGGCTCATGGGATCCGAAGAAATTTACAGTAGAAGATTCCGCATTTGGTTTTATTACGATGGAAAACGGTGCAACGATTGTTTTAGAAGCAAGTTGGGCGCTTAATACGCTAGATGTCGGGGAAGCGCGAACTTCTCTTTCTGGAACAGAAGGCGGCGCGGATATGGAAGACGGATTACGGATTAACGGCGAGGCACACAGCCAAATGTTTGAAAAGAAAATTCAATTAGAAGCAGGCGGCGTTGATTTTTACGACGGCACGGGTGATGATCCGGCATTAATCGAAGCAGAACAATGGTTAGAGGCTATTTTGAATGATACAGATCCAGTTGTAAAACCAGAACAAGCGCTTGT
>CM001047.1:2163105-2164230 GCA_000183865.1 Listeria marthii FSL S4-120 | reverse complement strand
CAGAACAAGCGCTTGTTGTAACGCAAATTTTAGAGGCTATTTATGAATCGTCTAAAACAGGTCAACCAGTTTATTTTAATTAAGGAGGACTTACCTTTATGGAAGCAAAAATAGCTTTGCAGTTGTGGAGTGTTCAGGAAGCTTGTGAGGATGACTTTTTTGGAACGCTCGAAAAAGTAGCGAAAATGGGTTATGACGGTGTGGAATTCGCTGGTTATTACGGGAAATCTGCTGCTGAAATTAAAGCGAAATTAGCGGAACTTGGGCTAGAAGTTGCGGGTTCGCATATAAGTAAGGAACAACTTGACGCCGATTTGGAAGCGGTCATTGCTTTTGAGCGCGAATTGGGTAATAACTATATCATTTGCCCTTATGCAGATTTTGAAACGAAACAAGAATGGCTTGAATTTAGCGCGGAACTTCGCGAGATTACGAAAGCTGTGCAACAAGCTGGAATGCAATTTGGCTATCATAATCATGCCCATGAGTTAGAAAGATTGGATGGCGAGATTATTTTAGATGCTTTGCTTGAAAATGTACCGGAGATGGTTGCGGAATTAGATACTTATTGGATAGAGCACGCTGGCATTGGTGTTATCCCTTTTATCGAAAAATATCGCAACCGGGTGCCGCTTGTCCATATTAAAGATAAATCGAAAACGAACAAAGAAAGCACGATTATCGGTGAGGGGATTCTTGATGTTCCTGGTTATGTGAAGACGGCGCTTGACGCTGGTGCAAAATGGCTGATTATCGAGCAAGAAGCATTTGAAGAAGAGCCACTAACAAGTGTTGCCAAGGGTTATACGTATGTAGCGAATTTATTGGAGGGGAAATAATATGACACGCGTGACGGTATGGAATGAATTTTTACATGAAAAAGAAGATGATGCGGTGCTGGCAATTTATCCAGATGGCATTCATGGGCAAATTGCTAGTTTCCTAGAAAAAGCAGGACTTGATGCGAAAACGGCAACTTTAGAAGAACCGGAACATGGACTTACGGAAGAAGTTTTAGCGAACACAGATGTTTTGATTTGGTGGGGACACATGGGACATGACCGCGTGGAAGATAAAATTGTCGACCGTGTTCAAAAGCGCGTTTTAGAAGGAATGGGGCTTGTC
>CM001047.1:2159555-2163005 GCA_000183865.1 Listeria marthii FSL S4-120 | reverse complement strand
CAAAAATCTTTATGCGTTTAATGGGAACAAGTTGTGATTTGAAATGGCGCGAAGCTAACGAAAGAGAGCGACTTTGGGTAGTTGACCCGACGCACCCAATCGCCAAAGGAATCGGCGAATTTATTGAGCTCGATGAAGAAGAAATGTACGGCGAGCATTTTGATATCCCAACACCAGATGAATTAATTTTCTTAGGTTGGTTCGAAGGCGGCGAAGTGTTCCGCAGCGGGATTACGTACAAAAGAGGAAATGGCCGGATTTTCTACTTCCAACCAGGTCACGAATCCTATCCAACTTACCACCATCCGGACATCCAACAAGTCATTATTAACGGAGTAAACTGGTGCGCAGAAAGTCGGAAAAATTATCCGGCATACGGAAATCATCAACCACTTGAAAAAATAGGGAGGAAATAAAGATGAAATTAGGCGTATTTACACCATTATTTGCTAATTTACCATTAGAAGAAATGTTAGATAAAGTGAAAGCAGCAGGGCTTGACGCAGTAGAAATTGGGACGGGCGGAAATCCGGGAAATCATCACTGCCCAACAGATGAACTTTTGGAAAGCGCAGCAGCTCGTGAAGCATATTTGGAAAAATTTACAAGTCGTGGATTAACCATTAGCGCGTTTAGTTGTCATGATAATCCGATTTCTCCTAATAAAGCAGAAGCGGCGGCATCTGATGAAATTTTACGCAAATCAATTAAACTAGCTTCCTTAATGAACGTTCCGGTTGTTAACACATTTTCCGGGACTGCTGGTGATAGTGACGATGCCAAGGCGCCGAACTGGCCGGTTATTCCGTGGCCGACCGTTTATAGTGATATTAAAACGTGGCAATGGGAAACAAAACTTATTCCTTACTGGAAAGAAATTGGCGAACTTGCAGCAGCTTCCGGCGTTAAAATTGGTATCGAATTACACGGTGGTTTTTTATGCCACACACCATATACCATTTTAAAATTGCGCGAAGAAACAAATGACTCTATCGGTGTTAATTTAGACCCAAGTCATTTATGGTGGCAAGGAATTGACCCAGTTGGTGCGATTAAAATCTTAGGCAAAGCGGGAGCGATTCATCACTTCCACGCGAAAGATACTTATTTGGATCAAGATAATATTAATATGTATGGTTTAACTGATATGCAACCATATGGCGACGTTCAAACAAGAAGTTGGACATTCCGTTCGGTTGGTTGTGGTCATAGTTTGACAGAATGGTCGGATATTATGAGTGCGCTTAGAACATACGGTTACGATTACGTAGTCAGCATCGAACATGAAGATCCATTAATGTCGATTGATGAAGGTTTCGACCGTGCTGTTACGAACTTACAATCCATTTTAATTAAAGATAAACCACTGGATATGTGGTGGGCTTAACGATAAGAAAGGGTGTCTTAGGATGAAAAAATATCAATTAGTCATTGTTGGTTACGGCGGAATGGGAAGTTATCATGTCACACTTGCATCGGCTGCTACCAATTTAGAAGTACATGGTGTATTCGACATTCTAGAAGAAAAACGTGCAGCGGCCGCTCAAAAAGGCTTGAAAATCTACGAAAGTTTTGAAGCTGTTTTAGCTGACGAACAAGTAGATGCTGTCCTTATCGCGACGCCAAATGATAGCCATAAAGAACTAGCGATTACAGCACTCGAAGCAGGGAAACATGTCGTTTGCGAAAAACCAGTGACGATGACAAGTGAAGATTTGCTAGCGATTATGGATGTGGCGAAAAAAGTAAATAAACATTTTATGGTCCATCAAAATAGACGTTGGGACGAAGATTTCCTGATTATTAAAGAAATGTTTGAACAAAAAACGATCGGTGAAATGTTCCACCTGGAATCACGCGTTCACGGAGCAAATGGCATTCCAGGAGATTGGCGCCATTTGAAAGCGCATGGTGGTGGAATGGTGCTCGATTGGGGCGTGCATTTGCTTGATCAATTGTTATTCTTAGTCGACAGCAACGTGAAGTCCGTATCGGCTAATTTAAGTTACGCGCTCGGAGATGAAGTCGATGATGGATTTGTAACGTTCATTACCTTTGAAAATGGCATCACAGCCCAAATCGAAGTAGGCACAACCAATTTCATCAAATTACCTCGTTGGTATGTCAAAGGAACTGAAGGAACCGGCATTATCCATGACTGGGATTTGAGCGGCGAAATCGTTCAACCGACCGCACTTGCTAAAACGTCCGAACCAACGCCAATCAAAGCGGGCCAAGGACTAACCAAAACAATGGCGCCACCAAGCGAGGAAGCAACCAATACATTATCCCTTCCAGCACCTGCTGAGTTACCAACTTCTTTCTATAATAATTTCGTGGATGTTTTAAATAACGACAGTGAACCCATCGTTCAAAACGAACAAGTTTACCAAGTTTTAAAATTGATTGAAGCCATATTTGAAGCGGCTGAGACAAATCGAACCATCCATTCTATCTGAAAAAGATGTTTTAGCTTCTGATTATGTGGAAAACACTTAATATGGAGACGCGATTCTTCATTAGAAAAATATTCTAATTAGGAGGCAAAACCAATGAGCGAAGATAAAGGTATGAAAGACAAAGCAAAAGGACTGAAAGACAAAGTAGTAGGTGACGCAAAAGACAAGTTCGGTAAAGCGACAGATGATAAAGGCAAACAAGTAGAAGGTAAAGCACAAAAAGCAAAAGGCGAAGTAGAAGATAAAGCCGGCGACGCTAAAAAGAAATTATCCGAATAAGTTAAAAAGGTAGACTTGAGAAATTCAAGTCTACCTTTTTTAGTCTAATAATAGCAAAAGGTTTTAATCCATTTTATGGAGGTACACAAGGAAAGTATAGACAAATAAAATGTGTAGGAGGAAACTAATAATGGCAAAAAAAGTCTTACCTAAAGAAGCATCAACTTTTACAAAGAAAGTGAATAATCAAGTGAAAGAGGCACTACCTTTTGAGAACACGAAAGATTTGATGATGCAAGGAAAGGCTTTATTGGGACATGGGATCATGTAAAAGTGGATACGGATGATGGTCACGCGGTTTGGGATTTAGAGGATTACAAGTTTATCGAAGGGGAAGCACCTGATTCTGTTAATCCAAGTTTATGGCGTATCGCTCAGCTTAATATGACGAACGGCTTATTCAAAGTAACAGACCGGGTTTATCAAGTACGCGGTTTTGATATGTCGAATACGACTATTATGGAAGGCGACACTGGCCTAGTCATTACAGATACATTGATGTCAGTCGAAACAGCACGCGCGGCACTCGATTTATATTTTGAGCACCGTCCGAAAAAACCAATTAAGGCGATTATTTATACGCATTCCCATGCAGACCATTACGGTGGTGTTGCTGGACTTATTAGTAAAGAAGATGTAGCCTCTGGAAAAGTGGCGCTCATTGGACCAGAAGGATTTATGGAAGCGGCGGTTAGTGAAAATATTTTTACTT
>CM001047.1:2157450-2159455 GCA_000183865.1 Listeria marthii FSL S4-120 | reverse complement strand
CGAAAATATTTTCGCCGGAAACGCAATGATTCGCCGTGCGGAGTATATGTACGGTAGTCGTTTATCACGCGGGGAATTAGGTCAAGTAGATGCTGGTCTTGGAAAAACGGCTTTCTAAAGGGCATATGTCTTTATTAGCTCCAAATGATACAATTACGTTTGACCATGAAAAACGTGTTGTTGATGGGATTGAAGTAGAATTTTTAATGGCGCCGAATACAGAAGCTCCATCTGAACATATGATGTATTTCCCGCAATTTAAATTACTTAATATCGCCGAAGATGCCGTGCATAACTTGCATAATATTTTAACGCTACGTGGCGCGCAAATTCGTGATGCTTACGAATGGTGGAAAGATATTGATAAAGCGATTCGCGCATTTGGCGACAAATATGAAGTGTGTATCGGCCAACATCACTGGCCAACATGGGGAAATGAAGAAATCAATGATATGCTGATTCACCAACGTGATGCCTATAAATATATGCATGACCAAACGCTTCATTTCATTAATAAAGGCCTAACTGCGATTGAAGTCGCTGAAGCGGTGAAATTCCCTCCTGCACTAGAAGAGAAATGGTATTTGCGCGGTTATTATGGCACGCTTAACCATGATGTTAAAGCCATTTATCAATTTTATCTTGGTTGGTATGATGGTAATCCGGCTGATCTATATCCACTACCTCCAGAAGATGTCGCGAAAAAATATGTGGAGTTTATGGGCGGCGTCGATGAAGTCTTGAAAAAAGCACGTGTATCTTATGAAGCGGGTGAGTATCGCTGGGTGGCAGAAGTAGTCAAACACGCGGTCTTCGCAGACGGAGAAAATGGTGAAGCGAGAGCACTACTTGCTGATGCGCTAGAACAACTTGGCTATCAATCAGAGTCAGGCCCTTGGCGCAATGTGTTCTTAGCTGGCGCAGATGAATTAAGAAATTCTGTACCAGAGGAAGTTATTTCTGGTGTTACACTTGATATCGTTGAGGGCATGCCATTTAATTTAATTTTAGATTATATGGGTATTCGTTTAAATGGCGAATGTTCGATTGATAAACGGATTTCAATGAATTGGAAGCTGACAGATGTGGATGAAAATTATCATTTGCTCGTAAACAATTCGGTATTGATTTATCGTGATAGTGAGGCAGATGACAAAGCGGACTTAACATTAACAACAACTCGCGATACGTTTAATCATATTTTCGGTGGGGTGAAAAGTTTTGAAGAAGCCTTCGCTGACCAAACCGTAAAACTAGAAGGCGATGCGAAGAAATTTGCTGAGTTTGCTTCGTTGCTAGATGAGTTTAACCCAGTCTTCAACATTGTTACACCTTAATGAAAAATAAAACGCTTTGTTTAGCCTTTTGATAAGGCTATAACAAAGCGTTTTTTATTGTTCTGCTAAATATTTCATTGTATCTGGAACGTTTTTGATTTTTTTATAATTAACGACCATTTTGTTTTCACCGATTAGTACTTTAAATTGGTCGTTTTTTGTTAACTCTTTTTCTGAGTAAAAGGTAAGTTGTTTTTGTTTTCCTTTATCATCATATACTTTTGCGTTATATTTGAACCCTTTGAATTGATTTTTTTGAACGGGTTTTCCAGTAGCTTCAACTTTAAGATAGTAGGACTTTACTGCGGCATCGGTTGGCATTGCGTACTCCCAAATTGCGCAAACAGTGAGAAGAACTGCAGCTAATAAGATTAAACCTCTTTTTTTATTAAACATTTCTCCTTCATCCTCTCTTGATTTGTTTTATTACATTAAGTTTACAATGAAAAGACAAGTTTTTCCCTTTTGCTAACTAACAAAATCAATCGTTAATCTTACAATTTTGTCAGAAAGGTGACAAAACGAAATCATAAAAGATTGTGAAGTTATAAAAAGCATATTTTTAAACTACTAAATATAGAATCTATGAAAAAAATAGCCACTACAAGTAGTAGCATTTTGGTACTGAAAATATGCTCGAAAACACACAATTGCCTGAAAAAATTTTT
>CM001047.1:2155200-2157350 GCA_000183865.1 Listeria marthii FSL S4-120 | reverse complement strand
ACCTTGTTTTAATCAGAGTTTTGCCCTTTTTAGCCAGAAAATCAAAGTACTATATCTTGCATTCACATAAAAAAAGTTATACTATATATAGTATCGAAAGCGAAATATTGCTTCATCGCCTTTTAACTTTTATCAGGGGAATTTGCTCCTTTAAAAGTTAATTTTTTTGCTCCATGGAACGACCACAAATAGTTCGGGGACGAATGAAAAGCGCAAAATGAATCAGATATTTTTACAACGAGGAAAAAAGGATGAAATGGGGATTGCAAATGACAACTTACATAGTAAAAGACGGGGGAAACAGAAAGCTACCTTTTGACAAAAGCCGATTGGATGGTTATTTAGAGAAAATCCATGAAGAATTTCCGAAACTTGATTTAGAAGATTACAAACGTAAGGTTTTTAATTTTGTAGAGAAGAAGGAAGATTACGCGGCTGACGAATTAGTCGATTATTTAATTAGGGAAGCAGAAGCTCGTACAGATATTCACATTCCTGAATGGGAACATTTCGCGGCACGTCTTTATTTAAATAAATTATATAAAAAAGCGAGTAAAAACCGTTTTTATAATGATGATGATAAATATGGTTCTTACGTTGGACTTCAAGAAAGTTTAGGCGAGCGCGGTATTTATTCCGGCAATATCCTGAAAAATTATTCTAAAGAAGATTTGATTGCAGCAGGGAAATTAATTGACCCTGAGAAAGATAAATTATTTACGTATAATGGCCTGTATCTACTTGCAACTCGTTATTTAGCAACTGACTCCGAACGCAATGTGTATGAGTTACCACAAGAACGTTGGTTAACTATCGCACTTTATTTAATGCAAAATGAACCAAAAGAAAAACGCATGAAATTAGTAGAAGAAGCTTACTGGGCTTTAAGTAACCTATATATGACTGTAGCAACACCAACGCTTGCAAACGCAGGAAAAGTTGGCGGACAATTATCTAGTTGTTTCATTGATACAGTAGATGATAGCTTGCAAGGTATTTATGACAGCAATACAGACGTGGCTAGAGTTTCTAAGCACGGCGGTGGTGTTGGCGCATATCTTGGTTATGTTCGTTCAACAGGAGCTGCTATCCGCGGCGTAAAAGGTGCAAGTGGCGGCGTTATTCCTTGGATTAAACAATTAAACAATACAGCCGTGAGCGTGGACCAATTAGGCCAACGTAAAGGTGCAATTGCTGTTTACTTAGACGTTTTCCATAAAGATATCGAATCTTTCCTTGATTTACGTTTAAACAATGGTGACCAACGTCTACGCGCACATGATGTATTTACTGCTGTTTGTATTCCTGATATTTTCATGGAAGCTGTAGAACGTCGTGGCGAGTGGTATTTATTCGATCCACATGAAGTAAAAGCGAAAAAAGGCTGGTACCTACAAGATTTCTACGATGAAACAAAAGGTGAAGGTACTTTCCGTGAAAAATATGACGAATTAGTAGCTGACGAAACAATCAGCAAAAAAATCGTTAAAGCAATTGATATTATGAAACGTGTGATGGTAAGTCAACTTGAAACAGGTAACCCATTCATGTTCTACCGCGATGAAGTAAACAGAATGAATCCTAACAAACACGAAGGCATGGTTTATTCTAGTAACTTATGTACAGAAATCATGCAAAATATGAGCCCAACTAAAATGATTCAAGAAATTATTTCTGGTGATCAAATCGTTATTACAAAACAAGCGGGAGATTTTGTTGTATGTAACTTATCTTCTGTTAACTTAGGCCGTGCAGTTGTGGCGGAAGAAGAAGGCACGTTAGAACGTTTAATCGAAGTTGAGGTACGTATGCTTGATAACGTTATCGACTTAAACGAACTACCAGTACCACAAGCAACGATTACAAACCAAAAATACCGTTCTATCGGACTTGGAACTTTCGGTTGGCATCACTTGCTTGCTCTTAAAAATATCGCTTGGGACTCAGAAGAAGCTGAGAAATATGCCGATGAATTATATGAACAAATCAACTATTTAGCAATTCGCGCTAGTAACAAACTAGCTCAAGAAAAAGGTGCTTACAAAGTCTTCAAAGGAAGCGATTGGAACACTGGAGAATATTTCGCACGTCGTAACTATAATTCAGCTGAATGGCAAGAATTAGCGAAAGAAGTAGCAGAAAAAGGCTTA
>CM001047.1:2153346-2155100 GCA_000183865.1 Listeria marthii FSL S4-120 | reverse complement strand
AATGAAGGATTAAAAACAACTTACTATGTTCGTTCAAACGATATCGACGTAGAAGAGTGCGAATGGTGCTCAAGCTGATAAATCTCTAAACACTTGACGAATAACGCAAAAATGAAAGGGAGGGCTTGCCTCGATGGCTAACCAAAAAGAACAACTTACTCGTATTAAAATTTTAGAACCTTTATTTCCTAATCGTTCTACTTCAATCATAAACGGAGAAACTAGTGGGATTTTGAACTGGAATGATATCCCGTATCCATCTTTCTACCGTGCTTATAAAGAACTTTCTACTAACTACTGGATTCCAGATGAAGTAGATATGAAAAGTGATGCTAAGCAGTATCCAAATCTTTCGGAAGAAGAAAAATATGCTTTTGATGCCATCATTGGCTTACTAGCAACACTTGATTCTCCGCAAACACGTTTCATTTACAACATTGCGGAATACATTACTGACCCAGCTGTGCATGCAAACGCAGCAATTATTGGGCAACAAGAAGTAATCCATAATGAAAGTTACTCTTATGTACTTGCTTCTATTACAAATTTACAAGAACAAAATCGCGTATTTGAACTTGCGAGAACACATCCGACAATCATTAAACGTAACGAGCCAATCATGGAAGCGTATGATGATTTCATGAATAACAAAACAGGTGAAACACTTGTCAAAGCATTGATTCAATCTTCTATTTTAGAAGGAATTAATTTCTACAGTGGCTTTGCTTACTTCTACAATCTTGTTCGTCAAAATAAAATGACAGGAACTGGGAAAATCATTAGCTTTATCAATCGTGATGAACTAGCTCACTCGAAATTTATTTCTGAAGTAATCCGGGCAATCCTTGGGGAAAACCCAGAATTACAAACAGATGAGTTAGTGGAATATACGCATGAAGCTTTCCGCCACGCTGTTGAACTTGAAACAGAATGGTCCGAAGAAGTTTTACAAGGTATTGAAGGCATTGACGTAGAAGAAATGGTTGATTACGTGAAATATCGTGCCAACAAAATGCTAGGAATGCTTGGTATTCCAGAACTTTATCCAGGACATAGCGACAACACAATGACATGGATTAAAGCTTACGCAGATAACTTTACAGAAACAAAAACCGACTTTTTCGAAATGCGCAATTCAAGCTATAAAAAAACGAATATGGATAACGGATTCGACGATTTATGAGAATCTTGCTAGCCTATGATTCTCTAAGCGGGAACACCAAAATGGTAGCGGATGAAATTGAAGCGAGATTACAAAGCGAAGGGCACGAAGTTGTGTCCTTACGTGTATCTCCTTCCGCTGCATATCCGCTTGATGAGGATTTTGACTTGTACGTGTTGGGGGCATGGACAGTCGACTACGGAAGAACACCGCCAGATATGAAAGATTTTATCGCGGAACTAGCCGTAAAGCCCAAGAACGTAGCCATTTTTGGCACTGGGGAAACACAATGGGGTATGGATTTTTATTGCGGAGCTGTCGACCGAATGGTTAAATATTTCGGTACAAGCTACCCAATCTTAAAAATAGAACAAATGCCGCACACAGAACAAGATGCGGCTGAAATAGACAATTGGGTCAAGCAAATTTTAGCGTTAAGGAGTGGAATCAAATGACAAGTATTGAAATTAAAACACCTGAAGAATTCGCAGCTCATATTAGCGGAGAAGAATTAGTATATGTAGATTATTGGAAAGACAATTGTCCTAATTGTAAAATGCTTGATCTTTCGTTTGCTGAATTCAAAAACTCT
>CM001047.1:2151939-2153246 GCA_000183865.1 Listeria marthii FSL S4-120 | reverse complement strand
AAGTAAAACTAGAAGAAATGGGCGAAAACTTCTTTTTTGATCGCGATGTACAACAAACACCAACACTTGTACTTTACAAAGGCGGCGAAGAAATCCACCGTTTAAACGGATTTATCCCACCAAACAAAATCGAAGAAGCTATTTCTTTAAACGCGTAATTAAATGAGTGATAAGTCCTTGCTACTAAGCGACTTATTGCTCTTTTTTCTATCGTTATTTGTGATTTGATTTACAGAAGGGGGTGGGGGTTTGAGACAATTACAAGATGAAATTACTGCTTTTCTGGAAGAACGTGACTGGTTGGATCAGTATAATAAACCAAAAGATTTAGCAATATCTTTGTCGCTCGAAGCAGCAGAACTACTGGAATGTTTTCAGTGGAAACAAGATGAGGTGGCAGTGAAAGAAAACCGGGAAGCGATTTTAAAAGAAGTAGCGGATGTCATGATATACGCACTCCAAATCGCGGAAAGTATGGGAGTTGATGGCGAAGAGCTTGTTCGTTCAAAGCTTGCAGAAAACCGGACACGAATATGGCCGGAAAAATAGAAAAAGCTGCTTTATCCGTATAGGCTAAAGCAGCTTTTTATTTAATAAGAATAAGATCGTTTACGTCTTTTTTTGGAACGAATCATTGCAAAAATTCCTGCTGCGACCAAAATAAGCGAAATGATGCAAACGCCGAAACCGATAAGTCCAGTTATGCTAAACGAAAAACCAAAGCCGATCAGACCAACAAGAAGTACAACTAAGCTAGCTAATTTCATTTAAAAGCTCCTTTCAGAAATCTTATCTCTATTATAAAGGAATAACTGGAAAAAAATAAGCCTTTAAAGAGAAAAAAATTTTAAAGATGAAAGGCATTGATAGAGCATCAGTTCGCATAATTTCCGAATAGTCAAGACTGCAAACGAAAAAAATTATCTGTTATAGTAAGAAAGTGAGAGAGGCAAGGAGGACAACACATGGATTTTAAAGAGTATCAAGTTTTAGCAAATAGAACTGCAGCAACACACGAACAGGCATTAACGAATTACGGACTTGGAATAGCTGGAGAAGCCGGTGAAGTTGCTGATTTGATTAAGAAATATGCTTTTCATGGCCACGATTTGGATAAAGATGCTTTGACGAAAGAACTAGGAGATGTTCTTTGGTACGTATCGCAAATTGCTAAATGGGCGGACATAAGCATGGAAACCGTTGCCGAATTAAATATCGAAAAATTAAAACGCCGCTATCCGCAAGGCTTTTCAACGGAACGTAGCAAACTGCATATCGATTAAAAAAACGTTTGTATTTAAGAAATT
>CM001047.1:2149920-2151839 GCA_000183865.1 Listeria marthii FSL S4-120 | reverse complement strand
AGCTAGAAAACCTGCTAAATAGCGTATAAATAACATATTGAATAATCGAGAAGTAGAACACAAAGTTCCAGAATGGCCAGTGAAAAACACTAAACATGATTTGGATAGAATCGATTGGTTGTGTTAGTAAATGAATCGAATGCAGGCGTGAAAATCTGCCAATATAAATAGCATAGCTTGATAATAAGATTAAACCAATTGTTAGTAGTTGATAACTTAACCAGCTAGTCCAATTAAAGCGTCTTCTTATTTCAGCGAGCATTTTTGCAAAGGACCAGAAGCCAATAAATAATCCAAAGAATACGCCAACGATAATATAAGTGAAGTGACGCCACAACCATGGTGACGTGGAAAGTATTCCTTCAGCTCCGTAAATTTCTAAGCGCTGTAAATGTAGCAAGTCAGTGAGTAGATAAGGCGCATTTGGGAAAAATACTAACCAAACAATGCCGAGTGGCCAAAAAATCCACCATACACGAGGTTTCTTTGTGAGGAATACAGCTATTTCGAAAGGTATATAAGCAAGCCCAACATTTAAAATTAAAAAAGTATACGTGTCAGCGGTAAAATGTAAAACAAGAAAATATCCGAGTAAAAAAGCTCGGCAAGTCCAAATTGCTTTCGTCATGTAATAGTCACCTCGTGCTTGCTATTGTATCACAATTTGAGTTGCCGAGGATAACTTAACCTGCTAAATGAAACAAAAGTACTAAAGCTAACCCAAAAGCAGAAAGCAAGACCGAACCAATAAACGCTGCCACAAAAGGTTTCCCACCCATTTTTCCAAAAGAAGGTAAGTGGACATTTAATCCAAGTCCGCCCATTGACATAGCAATAAGGAAATAGGCACAGACAACGAGGAAATTGGTGATAGATGTTGGAATAATACCAAAACTATTGATAGCACTTGTAGCTAGGAAGCCAAAAATAAACCAAGGTACAGGAAGTTCAGCCCATGAAAAGCGGTTATTTGTTCCAGCGTTCACCATTTTTGCAACAACAAAGCAGACGGGAACAAGTAGCGCCACGCGAGTTAATTTAACGATAACGGCCATATCGACAGCAGACGTTCCACCTGGATCCGCTGCAGCAATCACGTGCGCAATTTCATGAAGCGTAGCCCCGGCAAAAATACCATAGCCATCTGGTCCGAGCGGCAGAATTGGATAAATTAATGTATATACGATTGTAAAAATAGTTCCAAGTAGCGCGATAATTGTAGCAGCCACCGCGGTTTGGTTATTGTCAGCTTTTACTTGTGGTGAAATGGCGACTACAGCTGCAGCCCCGCAAATCCCTGTGCCACAAGCAACCAGAATCGCTAGCTTTTTATCGACGCCAAAAAGTTTTGCCAGAAAGTAAACAACTGCAATTCCAAAGCTAAGACATAAGGCAGCAATCAAGAATACACGCCAGCCAGCATCATAAATATCAACTAAATTTAGCCGGAAACCAAGTAAAATAATCCCAGCACGAAGAATCACTTTGTTCGAAAATTGAATGCCAGTAAACCATTTATCCGGAACTGGAAAAAGGGCACGAATGATAATTCCGATTAAAATAGCAGTAACAAGTTGCCCAAGAATCATTAAAAATGGTAATTTTGCTAAAAAATAAGATAGGGTAGCGATACAGAACGTAAGCGCAATACCATACCAAAAAGTCTTCGTTTTAAATAAAATTTGACTCATATTCATCCCCCTTTCTTCTATGCTTTTACTTTACCATTTCTATTTTTATTAGTAAAATTTATATTAATTATATTATTGATAAGTTATTTTTATGGAGGTGCTCAAATGGACGAGGCGTTGAGAACGTATATAAGGGTTGTAGAATTGCAAAGTTTTACAAAGGCGGCCGAAGAATTGCACATTTCCCAACCAGCAGTATCTTTGCAATTAAAGAAATTAGAAGAGACT
>CM001047.1:2136638-2149820 GCA_000183865.1 Listeria marthii FSL S4-120 | reverse complement strand
GGCAAGCGAAAAAGTTTATTTTAACAGCTACGGGAGAAATACTATACCACCGCGCGAAACAATTAGAAGGTTTGTATAAACAAGTGGAAGATGAAATTAGTTTGTATCACCACCATTTAAAAGGACGGCTGCGGATTGGTGCGAGTTTTACGATAGGAGAGTATTATTTGCCGGCGCTGATTGCGAAGTTTCATGCGCACTATCCAGATATTACCATCGAACTCATCATTGAAAATACGGCTAAAATTGCTGATAAAGTCGAACTGCTTCAAGTGGATGCTGGGCTTATTGAAGGCCAAGTGAGCAAGAAAGATTTGGCGATAAGTGCTTTTGCGGATGACGAAATGTGTATTGTTGGTCGGGCAGATAGTTCACTTGCGGAAATTGAGCGAGGCGCTACTTGGATTGCGCGAGAAGAAGGTTCCGGAACGCGCGAATATCTGGATCATGTATTGAGTACGAATGGCTGGAATGTTACTGAAAAAGTTGTTGCCTGGAGTAATATGGCGGTCAAACAAATGGTGCTTGAGGGAATGGGCTACACAGTTATTTCCAGATGCGTCGTTAAAACGGAAATTACAGAAGGAAAATTACGCGTTTTCAATGATGCGGGCAGCCTTATGCGGAAATTTTCAGTATTGAAAAATAAACAAAGATTGGAAAATCGTATTGCGGAAACCTTTTTAACATTTTTAAAGGAAAATTAGTAAATAAAACTAGCTTTTTAACAAGGGAGTGATTACAATGAGGAAGAATACATTTTAGAAGGGGAGAAGTAATGAAAGAATATTTTATAGATCGTTCCTATAAGGCTTCTATGGGGATTGCGAATGCAGTTCTTGTAACGCTTGGGATTGGGCTTCTGTTGCAAACGATTGGCCAGATGACAGGAATTTCATTTCTTGTAACGATTGGTGCGATTGGTAAAACGATGCTCATTCCGGGAATTGGTGTTGGTATTGCGATGTGCTTGCATGCGAATACGCTTGTGACGATAAGCGCGGCTGCATCTGCTGTTATTGGCGGCGGGGCGGTAGTGACTTTAGCTGGTGGTGGCGTTGGGATTACTAGCGGAGAACCGGTGGGCGCTATTTTGGCCGTTATTGTGGCGGTTTGGACTGGGAAAAGAGTCACTGGGAAGACGAAATTTGATATGATTTTAATTCCTGGCGTAGCACTTTTAGCAGGCGGACTGAGCGGTATTTTATTTGCAAAGATTATGGCGCCAATTTTAGCTTCTGTAAGTCTTGGAATTAGTTCATTAATTGGTGGTTCGCCGCTGATTTCATCGATGGTTATTGCTTTTGTGTTTGGGTTACTGATACTTAGTCCGGCTTCATCTGCTGCGCTCGCGATTGCGCTTCAACTTGATCCAACAGCTAGTGCTGCGGCGTTGATTGGTTGCTCGGTGCAATTTGTATCATTTGCGGTATTAAGCTATCGGGACAACAACTGGGGTGCGTTTTTCGCGCAACTTATCTGTACACCGAAATTACAAACGCCGAATATTATTAGAAAGCCTAGTTTGATGTTAGTGCCGTTACTGACGACATTAATCGCTGGACCTCTTGGTGTGATGGTATTTCATATTCAAGCCGCGAGTGAAGTTGCTGGTCTCGGATTATGCGCCTTTGTTGCACCACTTTATTTAATAGCAAATTACGGATTCAGCACACTTGCTGCTTTTATTTTGGTGGCAGTTGTCTTGCCAGGTGTTATTGCACTTATTGTCAGACCGATTCTTGTTAAAAGAGAACGCTTGAAAACAGGGGATTTAACGATTGAGTTGCAGTAGAATAATGTGAAAAGTAGGGCTTTGTGGCTCTGCTTTTTATATTGAAATGTTATGTGCTGGAAATCAATTTTGTAACGTAATGGACACATTTTTTCGCAAAAAGCCATCTCTAAATGGAATTTTTTCGTGTAAAATATAACATTGAAAGCAATAAAATTTAAAGAGGTTCAAATTATGGAAAAAAGTGGATTTGTTGCAGATCCAATTTATGGAGAAATCAAGAATGAGATAATGTCTAACACTTTGGAAAGTGGCGAGAAAGTGAATATAGACGACATCATGAAACGATTTCAGGTCAGCAAACGAGTAGCTTTTAGTGCGCTTCATTGTTTACATAAAAGTGGTATATTATGCAAAAACAGCGGAGGAAATGGTTTTTCAGTTGCAGTGAATAGTGAAGCCCAGCATCGCGAAAAATCACGAGTAAAGTTAGCTTTTTTTCATCTGAATTATGCGGTACAAAAACTACAAGAACAAGACGCAGAAATTTGCGCAACTTGCCTTCGTAAAGAGCTAGTATATATCAAATTGGCTGTTGCGGAACAAGATACAGATGTATTTATTAATCATGTGAAAAACTTTTATGCTTGTATGATTCACTATACTGAAATGCCGGCGATGGAGAAAAATATCGATATTCTTAGCCAAACGCTGCGAAATATGAAGAATGAGAATGAAAAGCCACTTTTTGAAGATTTTACGATGGACGTGACAGAAACGCTAGAAGAATTAGTGACACATCTAGAAGCAAAAGAATTTGAAAAATGCCACTTAGTCATTCAAAGATTTTATGATAAAAATATCTCTATCTTGTTTTCAGAATCAAAAAACCCCGTATGACAATTTCGTCACACGGGGTTTTTCTTTTCGGATGAGCTTGTCTTGCCACTCATCTGATGGGCCGGACCATGTCTGGATGTTTCTGAATAAACATACAACAATCGGAAAACGGTGAGGCATTTTCAAACAAGTAGGCGAATTATTTGTCTTGCTACTTACTTCTCAAGATATTCTAACTTACGAATAAATGAGCGCCCGTAACTTGCTTAAATAGTGGCCATGAATGATACGATACTTTATTCGCTTATTTACCAATGTAGTGAGGATAAAAATATTGATAAACGAGCGACGTAACGAAATTCCGTCTTCCTACAACTAAGCTAGCGTAAAGTCCTTGACGCGGCGTATACTCCTCGCCTTCCTCCTGTCAGCTAACCATAGCTATTTTGACACTTACAATCCTTCACCAGACGTTTTGCCGGCATATGACAAAGCTGAGAAAAAAATCAGCTTGTACACCAAGTTTTTGTCATTCGCATCACCTTTTATTTGTTCGTTGTACTCTATATATAACCGTTCTAAATAAATGTAAACGCTTTATTCGTAAAATGATTATAAAGTCATAGTTTGCATTTTAAGCCAGGCCTTTTGTCAGAGGAAATAAGCCATTAAAATATCATCGACATATTCGTCTTGAATAATAAATTCTTTTTCTAGCAAACCTTCATGTTTAAAGCCATTTTTTTCATAAAAGTGAATCGCTTTTTTATTAATGGATAGAACACGCAAGGCAATTTTAACATAGCCTTTTTCACGCGCTACTTCTTTCATTTTGTCCATTAAAAGCTGACCAATGCCAGCACGTTGGAAGTCAGGATGGACAGCGATATCAATTTCGACAACGTGTTGGTTGGACGAGAGCGGGATAGGGGACTTGTAGCCAAGAATCCCAACGACTTTATCCTCAGTTGCAACAACAATTTTGGAACCTGGAGGGCATTTAAGTAAAAAGTCTGCCTCGCTATCAAAATGGATATTGCCGGGTGTTGTTCCCGGCGTCCAAACTAAATGTTCTAACTCAATCATAGAAGCAGCATCTTCGCGCTTAGATAGTCTAATTTGCATAATTTACCAACTTTCTTTATTTTCTTTTTGCATAGGATAGCGAGGTTTTCCATGTTTTCCACAAGCCATCGTTGCTGTATAGCAGGACATTTCCTTGGTACAGGCGAACGGTGAGGAAAAAGGCGCCGATAACGCTCGCAAGGAGAATGGCGAGTGAACTAAAAATACCGATAGTTGAAACGGATAATAAGTCCATTCGCGCTAGCATCATCATCGGTGAAAAGGTTGGAATGTACGAACCGATGATAACGAGTAAATTGTCAGGTGCATTAGCTGCTGCAATGGATCCCCAGTAGCCGATAATAGCGAGAATTGTCATTGGATAAATAAATTGGGCAACGGTTTCGACATTTGGGACCATCGAACCAATCATTGCTGCGAGTAAAATATATAACAATAAACCTAAAATAACAAATAGTAGATTTAGCACAAGGTAATATGCTGGGAAAACGGCAATTTGATCTAAGACATTTTGGACCATTTCCGTGTTACGACCAGCAATCAGAACGACCGCGCCGCAAACGACATAAAAACCAATTTGTGTCAGAAGCATAAAAATAATTGCTGTTAATTTGGCGAATAAGTGCGTTGTCGCCGATACACTCGATAAAATGACTTCCATAATGCGTGTACCTTTTTCTGTAGCGATTTCAGATGCAACAATGTTTGCGTAGCTCATAACGAAAATGAAGATAACAAGCGTTAAAACAAGTACGGCTGCGCTCATGACATCTTTTTCGTGGTTAGTAAGCTGATTGTTGGACTCTAAATCATTGGTTACAGAAACAGGGGACGTAATCGACTGCAATTGCGCATTGGTAATTTTATATGCAGCAGCTTTTTCGGCGATTTTGGTAGCTGTCAGATCTTCTGTTAAACGCGTAATCACGTCTTGTCCAGCTGTTTCTTGGGTTGTATAAACCGCGCCAACTGTATCGTTTTCTTCCGTAATCGTGACAAATCCGTCTATTTTGCCATTTTTCAAAGCAGACTGGGCAGCTTTTTTGTCGTTGATATCCGTATTTACTTTGAAATGGTTTTTGTCTGCGGCTAATGCTTTTTCGAAAACTGGATCATCAGACAGCACGGCGATTTTAGTAACATCGCTAGTAGAATCAAAGTAATCCACCATTTTCGGAATGCCCGCGATGAGTGCGGCAATTAAAACAGGAAAGAGTAGCGAAATTAAAAATGATTTAGTTTTTACACGTCTTTTGTAAACTTGCTTGGTTATCACCCAAAATTTACTCATGAGATTCACCAGCCTTCCATTTGAAAATTTCTTCGAGCGTTGGAGCTTGGAGGCTGAATGTTTGGATGAAACCATCTTTTGCCACGTAGTCAAAAATCTTCTCTGCATCTGCTTCTTCGGCAATTTCAAGTTGAAGAACGCCGTCACGATGCTTCTCTACACGTAACACCTCTGGCAATGCGGCTAGTTCGTCCGCCGTATGATTGGATTCAATCAAAATCCGTTTGCGACCGAATACCGATTTTACTGATTCGGTCGTTCCTTGAAGTACCACGTTTCCTTTTTTGAGCATTAAAAGGGAATCACAAAGCTCCTCGACATTTTCCATGCGGTGGCTGGAGAAAATAATTGCCGCTCCAGAAGCACGCAAATCAAATACAAATTTCTTCAAAATCTCTGCATTGACAGGGTCAAGTCCACTAAATGGTTCATCTAAAATAACTAGTTTTGGTTGATGAATAATCGTACTTAACAGCTGGATTTTCTGTTGATTTCCTTTGGATAGTGTTTTGATTAAGTCTGTTTTTTTACCGACGATTTCGGCGCGTTCAAGCCAATCATCAATTTCTGCTTTAATTTTTTGTTTTGGATACCCTTTTAATTCGGCGAAAAATATCAACTGTTCTTCAATGGTGACATTTGGGTATAAACCGCGTTCTTCAGGCAAATAGCCGATAATATTTGGATCAATTTTACTTACTTCTTTGCCGTCCCACGTAATTTTCCCAGAAGTTGCTTCTAAAAAATGCAAAATAAGACGAAAGGTAGTTGTTTTACCAGCGCCATTTTGTCCGATTAATCCGAGTATTTTTCCTGGTTCTACGCGAAACGATAAATCATTAACCGCGACTTTAGTTCCAAAATTCTTCGTCACATTATGTAGTTCAAGCGTCACATGAGCACCCCTTTCTAAAATCTTCCCTGTTTTTATTATACGGTTTTATCGGGGGATTGTCTTGCTAGAAGTAAAGAGCTATAGCAATTAGCTTTTCACAAACTTTGCCAAAAAATTGTCTAGTGTAGTGGACATAACTTAGTGTAACCGTTTTCTTTTATTTGTGTATAATAGAGCGTAGAGGGAGGTGATGAAATGCTTCTTACCCAAACGGAGCGTGCATTAATTAACTTGTTCTTAACGAAAAACGATTTTTTGACAGCCAAGCAACTAGCTGAAATTCTAGACGTTTCCTCTAAAACCATTTACCGAAAGATTAAAAACATCAACGCCACGACAGAAGCAAAAGATATCATTATATCTGAAAAGGGGCGTGGTTTTAAACTAGATTACAAGGCGTATATTCAAGCGAAATTAGAAACAACAGGAGATATTTTCGGCTATACACCAACAGAAAGACGAGAAAAAATTTTACTACAAGTATTATTTAAATCCCCTAAATACTTGGATGTAACGGCACTATATGAAGATTATTACGTTGGCTATAATTCAATCAAAAATGACTTTGCGCTTTTAAATCAATCCATCGAGAAATACGAATTGGCTCTTGAGAAACGGCAAAAAGAAATTCGGGTGGTCGGTACGGAAGAAAATATTCGCACCGCAATTAATGAAGTAATTAATAACATCGATTTATCGAGCTACGATGATTTAAAAACGGAATATAGCGACCTCAATAAAGCCGATGTTCAGTTCATTGTTAGGCAAATGGAAATGATTGAAAGCAAGCTGATGATTAACATTCCGTATCCATATGATATTAATATTTTTTCGCATCTGTATATTTTGATCAATCGTTTTCGCCAAGGGGAAGTGGAAGATTTTAACGAAAGTGAGGACACTTATATTGTCACCAATGAAAAACTGCATACGATTGCAGTGGAAGCCATTGAAGCGATTGAACAATATTTAAAAATGACTTTACCAAAGCGGGAAATCTTTCATTTTTTACAATACTTGATTTCTTCTCGTTTTAATCATGAAATTGAATTAGTTCCGAGTAAAGTTTTACCTATCGTGGAGGAAATGACTGATTTTTATATCGATCAAGTGGCGGCTAAAATCAATATGCCGATTAATAAAAAGCAATTAAAGATTGAGCTACTCAGCCACATGAAGCCGATGGTCAACCGAATGAATCATCAAATTAACATAAAAAACAACTTATTAAGCGACATTAAATTAGAGTACGGAAAACTGTTTGACATCATCAAAGAAACCGCCCGCGATGTTGCGGAAACCTTTAAGTTAAGCACAATATCTGATGATGAAGTTGGCTATATCACGATATATTTCGCCAAACACATGGAAGCATCCCCACTTGTCAAACGAATTATTATCATGTGTTCAAGCGGCATCGGAACGTCCGAACTTTTAAAAGTAAAGGTTCAAAAAGCTTTTCCAGATGTCGAGATAGTAGACGTTTTATCATCTACTAGATACAAAAATAGTTTGCAAGACTATCAGAATATTGATTTTATTCTAACAACAATCAACGCAGAAAGTAACAAAGAAATTCCATCGCTGCTCGTCAGTGCGATGTTTACAGAAAAAGATAAAATGATGGTGAAAAAATTGATGGAAACTTTATAGGAGGCGAACCCATGGATATCCAAGAATTAGATATTAGCAAAGTGATAAGTCCGGCACTTGTCGATTTAGACTTAGTAGCAACAACGAAATTAGAAGTAATTGAAGAATTAACCGATTTGCTTGTTAAAACTGGTGCTGTAGCAGATAGAGATACTTTTATAGCGGATGTCTTGTACCGCGAAGAAGAAGGGAAAACAGGGCTCGGTGAAGGTGTCGCTATTCCGCACGGGAAATCAGCTAGCGTCACGAATACATCGATTGCTGTTGGAAGAACGAGGAATCCGGTAGAGTGGGAGTCACTTGATGAAAAGCCAGTTAATATTATTATCCTTTTTGCCGTAAAAAATTCAGATGCGACAACAACACATATCAAGTTACTCCAAAAAGTAGCGATTTTACTCGCAGATGATGAGGTGATTAGCCAATTTCAAACCGTACAGACAAAAGAAGATTTTATTAAATTATTAGCTAAAAACCAAGATTAGGAGGAGTTTGGGATGAATATTATTGGAATCGCAGCTTGTACATCAGGAATCGCACATACATATATTGCCAAGGAAAAATTAACAAAAGCGGGCATCGCACTTGGCCATACCATCCATATTGAAACGCAAGGCACGATTGGTATTGAAGACGAACTTTCAGCAGAGCAAGTGAAAAATGCCGATGTGGTTATTATTGCAGCCGATATTAAAATCAGTGGAAAAGATCGTTTTAAAGGGAAACGTGTGGTTGAAATTCCGACTGATTTAGCAATTAAAGCACCAAAACAAATTATCAATAAAATAGACAACGAAATAAATAACTAGGGAGTGAACCGGTATGATGAAAAAACTGCAAATCAAAAAACATGCACTTACAGCGATTTCGTATATGTTACCGTTAGTTGTTGCCTCGGGGTTACTTATTGCCATTGGAAATTTAACAAGTGGACAGGTTATTGAAAATTACAAAGCGCCGTACTCTATTCCAGATGCGCTCGTTTCTCTCGGGGTTCTCGGTATGGGATTACTTGCACCAGTTATTGCCGGCGCGATTGCCTATTCGATAGCAGACAGGCCCGGGATTGCGCCAGGGCTACTCATGGGGCTCATCGCCAATTCCATCGGTGCTGGTTTCTTAGGTGGGATGCTTGGTGGGTACTTAGTTGGTTATTTTATCCTTATTCTTGTCAAATATGTAAAAGTGCCAAAATGGGCGCAAGGTTTAATGCCGATGATGATTATTCCGCTCATTAGTAGCTTGGTCATCGGACTCCTAATGTATTTCGTTGTCGGTGTTCCAATCGTTTGGGCAACAGAAGCGATGACGAGTTTCTTACAAGGTATGCAAGGCAGTATGCGATTTGTTTTCGGCGCTATACTCGGGGCCATGGCTGCATTTGACTTTGGTGGACCAGTCAATAAAGTCGCTTCCTTATTTGCCGATGGATTACTTTTAGAAGGTGTCAAAGAACCAGAAGCTGTGAAAATTCTAGCCTCGATGGTGCCGCCATTTGGAGTTACACTTTCGTGGGTAGTCTCCAAACTGATTAAAAAGAAAAAATATACAAAATCAGAAGAAGATAATATCAAAATTGCTTTTCCAATGGGAATTTGCATGATTACAGAAGGCGTTATTCCGATTGCCGCTGTGGACCCGATTCGCGTTATTATTTCTTGTACGCTGGGAGCTGCGGTTGGTGGGGGACTAAGTATGACGTGGGGGATTGGTTCCCCAGTTCCATCAGGCGGAATGTTTATTGTCCCAGCGATGAACGAACCATTTTTATTCTGCTTAGCGCTACTAATTGGCACATGTGTCACGGCAGCGATGTTGCTTATCCTAAAACGTGAGCCAACCGACGAAGAAGAACGCATTGCAGATCAAGGTTTGGAAGAAGAAGAGGAAGTCGATTTGTCTGGAATTAAAATTTCGTAAGGCGAGGAGATGAGGCAAATGTATGTTTCGATGAAAGGAATGTTAGCGCGTGCGAACAAAGAGCGTTACGCGGTAATGGCGATTAATTGTTTTAACTTGGAAACAGCAAGAGCGGTAATCGATGCGGCTCAAGAACTCCGTGCGCCAATCATCATTGATTTACTTCAAGACCATTTAACCAGCCATCTGGGTAGTCGATTTTTAACGAAGCCGATTATAAAAATGGCGGAAGAGGCAAGCGTGGAAGTAGCGATTAATTTAGATCATGGGCAAGATGTGGCGATAGTGAAGCAATGTTTAGCAGATGGTTTTTCGAGTGTGATGATGGATGCATCCAGTTATCCATATGAAGAAAACGTCGCAATCACGAAAAAAATGGTCGAGTTTGCCGAAGTTTTTAATGCAAGTGTCGAGGCGGAAGTCGGTAACATTGGCGCGGTGACGGGGGATAACTACACAAACCAAGATATGTACACTAATCCCAAAGTCGCAATCGATTTTGCAGAGCGAACGGGAATTGATGCATTAGCTATTTCATATGGTTCTTCCCACGGCGATTATCCAGAAGGCTTTACGCCCGCTTTTCAGTTTGATATTGTGCGCGAAATTAAAGCCGCGACGAATATGCCACTTGTTTTACATGGTGGTTCTGGTTGTGGGGCGGAAAATATCCGCGAATCTGTTCGGCTTGGCATTAATAAAATCAATGTGGGTTCAGATTTTATGAAAGCACAAGCCAACAAAATAAAAGCTACATTAGAAGAAAACCCAGGGATTAATTATGTCGACCTTATCCATGAAACGATTATGGCTGGCAAAGAAGCAGTGCAGTATTATATTCAACTATCCGGTTCAACCGGAAAATCACTTTAAAAGGAGAAATGAAAACATGTTAGTAAATATGAAACAATTATTAGAAGTAGCCAAAGAAAATAAATTCGCGGTAGGGGCATTTAATGTTGCAGATAGTAACTTTTTACGAGTTGTGGTAGAAGAAGCAGAAAAAAATAATGCTCCAGCAATTATCGCCGTGCATCCAACTGAATTAGATTTTACCAAAGATGATTTTTTCCAATACGTGCTTGCGCGAATTAAAAATAGCCCCGTTCCATTTGTGCTTCACTTGGATCATGGTGATAATATGGCTGATGTGATGCGAGCAGTGCGTTGTGGCTTTAGTTCCGTGATGATTGACGGGTCATTATTACCTTTTGAAGAAAATATTCGAGTGACAAAAGAAGTCGTTGATGTTTGCCATAAATTGGGTGTTTCGGTTGAAGGCGAACTTGGAACTATCGGGAAAACGGGAAATAGTATTGAAGGCGGCGTGAGTGAGATTATTTACACAAAACCTGAAGAAGCCGAAGAATATATTAGCCGCACTGGGGTAGATACGCTAGCAGTTGCGATTGGAACGGCTCACGGCATTTATCCAAAAGACAAAGAGCCGAAACTACGCCTGGATATTTTAAAAGAAATACAAGCTTTAGTAAATATTCCGCTTGTGCTTCATGGTGGCTCCGCAAATCCTGATGCCGAAATTGCCGCCGCAGTCGAAATTGGCATTCAAAAAGTAAATATATCGAGCGATTACAAATATGCCTTTTATAAGAAATGCCGTGAAATCTTAAGTACAACAGAGCTTTGGGATGCGAATGCGATTTATCCAGACTGTATTGATGCTGCGAAGGAAGTCGTGAAGTATAAAATGGAGCTGTTCCAATCAATTGATCAAGTAGAAAAATATCAACAAGCAAAAACACCGGCTTGGCGAAGTGAACTAATTTAATTGCAAAAAAACTAAGAGCGCAAGTCGGCTCTTAGTTTTTTTGTATCTTTATAAGCGAATATCCGCCTCAATTAATTGTCGAAGTTTCTGGACATCATTAATGCGCCAGGGCTTTTTTTGTGATGCCAAAATATCGTTTGCGCGTAATTCTCCGAGCACCTTGGAAGCATAACTTTTAGAAGTGTTCGCATGGTCAGCAAGTATTTGATAGGTTAAAAATGGAGGAAGTTCCACTATTTTTTCTGAGATTCTCAAGCCAAAATCAATCATTGTATTTAAAGAATAAAAGATACGTTCGCGGGAAGTCAGTTTTTGTTGGAAAGCGAGCAGATACAATTTTTTGCTTGTTTCAGCTAGTTGATGGAGCATTAAATAATTTTTGGGGTCTTCTAGTTCGAGAGTGGATTTAAAATAAAGAAAATCAATTTTCCACCATAGAATATCAGTTAACGAGGTCATCGCTCTGTATGGAAGTATGTCTGCTGAATAAATCGGTAAATGAAGAAACGTACCTTTTGATACAATATAAGAAAAAGCATGTTGGGGATTTCCGGCATATATCAATTTCATAAAACCTTCTTCTATTATATAGACGTAATTCTCCTGTTTATTTACAGTTAATATCGTTTTTGCTGGCAGCCGCTCTTGTCGACAGTGTTTGTTAAAGCTAGGATCTTTTTTGAGTAATTTGAGAATATTATCAAGTGAAGCGAATTGCTCTAACGTGTCTTTTAAATACATACTGATTCCCCCTTATCCCACTAAGTTCCCTCAACCTATAACGATAAAACTTTATTCTTTTAGTAGAACATTTTAGCTAAATAATTCATGCAGAAGAACAATATTACTAAATAAAAACTTTCACAAATAGTTCAAGATATAACGAAAATCAATGGAAAAAGGAAATAATGCCGCAAAAAGGTAGTTATTAGAGTACTATTTTCAAGTAAATGCTAGATAAAAAATTTTAGGAGTAAATATGGAACACTGGCTATGACTTATAATAGAAGTAACAAAAGATGCTTACAAAATTATGTGCAAGATGAATAATTTTGAAATGTGACAAAAAAGTCAAAAATAGTTGGGAAAAGTAGGAAGTTTGGTTTTTTTGTTGGGTTCCTTTTAAAAGTGTTTGGTAGTATCATCACTTGTAAGAAGCCACTCATCGCATTATAAAACTATTTGCTAATAACACAAAATAGAAATGAGATGACAATATATGCAGTCGGTATTTGAAGATTTGTATAGTAAAAAAGTTTTGGAAGAAGAATTCGGGTATACATGCTTCTTACAAACTTTAATCAATAACAGAATCCCGTATAAAAAAACAAAAATATCAACCAACACGATTTTATTAACTGAAGATACAATAAATGCAAAGGTTTACTTTATTGAAAAAGGTATAGTTTCATTAGAAAAGAAGAAAAATGTAGTAAGTTTTTTAGGATCCAACCAAATCGCTGGTTTAAATGATTACTTTATGGCAGAAGCAAACGTTTACACCGCCAGAGTCATTGAAACAATTACAGCATATGAATTCGATAAAGAGGATATCATTTGCTCGATTATTGGGATGCAAGAGGGGTGGCTCTATTTATATCTTAATAACCGAAATCACGAAAATGTACTAATCGAAAAATGCAATCTAATGCGTGGTAATGGGGAAAGTCGTTTGAAAGATTCTTTAGAGCAATTGGGAATTTTTTTTGGAGTTGAAAAAGAAGGGATGCTTCGTATTCCGAAATGTTTCACGCGGAAAATTATTGCTAACTATTCTAACCTTTCCGTGCGTTCAGTTACACACCTTTGCAGAAAATTAATAGACTCAGGTTTTTTAGCAGAAAATTCGAAGTCTTTTATTTTGTTGAATAGATATGAAAGTCCATGCGGAAGATTAAAATCAAAAGCAACAGCTCCTTAGTCATACTTAGAAAAAAGATAAACTATTTAGTAAAATGGTTTATTTTTTTGCT
>CM001047.1:2136389-2136538 GCA_000183865.1 Listeria marthii FSL S4-120 | reverse complement strand
CCGTTGCCTTACCGCTTGGCTATAGCCCAATAATAGAAAATGGTGGAGGGGAGTGGATTCGAACCACCGAACCCGAAGGAGCGGATTTACAGTCCGCCGCGTTTAGCCACTTCGCTACCCCTCCATATTAAAAAAAGAAAAAAAGTGGC
>CM001047.1:2136192-2136289 GCA_000183865.1 Listeria marthii FSL S4-120 | reverse complement strand
CTACCAACTGAGCTAACGGCTCTAAATATGACTGGGCTAGCTGGATTCGAACCAGCGCATGACGGAATCAAAATCCGTTGCCTTACCGCTTGGCTAT
>CM001047.1:2135877-2136092 GCA_000183865.1 Listeria marthii FSL S4-120 | reverse complement strand
TTTAGCCACTTCGCTACCCCTCCGCTATAAAATGCCGACTGCAGGAATTGAACCCGCAACCTACTGATTACGATTCAGTTGCTCTACCAGATTGAGCTAAGTCGGCTAAGAATCGCTCTCACTGCTGGCACATCGAAATCTAATGCATAATTAATTCTTTAAAACAGATACTAGTACATGATATAACATTTTGAATCATTTTACCAGCTTTTTTT
>CM001047.1:2133786-2135777 GCA_000183865.1 Listeria marthii FSL S4-120 | reverse complement strand
TTAACCGCTTGACCAACGGGCCATATGTATAAAAGTTTTTTACCGCTAGAAACTATTATATAAAAAAAGGTTATCATTTGTAAATACCCAAATTAAATTCTTTTTTTTCTGAAAATATAACCAAGGAAAACGGGTTATTTATCTTATTAATGGGTATGTATATTGAAAGGCGTATGAAATAAATTTTCAGTTGTAAAAGACGCGAAAGCAAGCATTACGAACAATTGTTCACTCGGAAAATAATTAGGTAGCTAAAATAATTTAATTTAGTATTACAATCTAAAATCAGCTGTGCTATAATGTGTCTGGTCAACTTGGAGTTAGCTAAAAATCAAATAAAAAAGGTAGGGAATACAATGGCTTCGCCGCTAAAAAGACTATTAATCGGCCGCCCTCTGAAAACATCAGAAGCTGGAGACCAAAAATTGGGGAAATTAAAAGCTTTAGCAGTTCTGTCATCAGATGCACTTTCTTCTATTGCGTATGGTACAGAACAGATCTTATTGGTACTCGTAACTGTTAGTGCTGCCGCTATGTGGTATTCATTACCAATTGCGCTCTGTGTACTTGTTCTTTTGTTTGCTCTTAATCTATCTTACAAACAAATTATTTACTCTTATCCACATGGTGGGGGAGCTTATATTGTTTCGAGAGAGAATTTAGGGAATAATGCTGGTTTAATCGCAGGTGGATCCTTGCTAGTAGATTACATGCTTACCGTTGCTGTAAGTGTATCGTCTGGAACAGATGCCATTGTTTCTGCAGTCCCATCGTTATATCCGTTCGCAGTACCTATAGCTGTAGTGCTTGTCGTCGGAGTAACCATTATCAACCTTAGAGGGATTACTGAATCAGCTAGTCTACTTGCAATACCAGTATATTTATTTGTTTTTTCTATTATTGCTCTTATTTTTACAGGTTTATTTAAAGTATTAACTGGTATGGATGCAAGTCATGAAACGGCTGCAGTAGGAACACATGTGCAAGGTGTTACAATATTTCTTTTACTAAGAGCATTTGCATCAGGCTCGGCTTCTCTAACTGGTATTGAGGCTATTTCAAATGCAGTTCCGTTATTTAAAGAACCGCGACCAAAAAATGCAGCTAAGACATTAACGTTAATGGCAGGCTTGCTTGGTTTCTTCTTTGTAGGAATAACTGTCCTTGCTTTTGTTTATGGAACGGTACCTGAATTAAAAGTAACTGTATTATCTCAAATTGCCGAAAATGTATTTGGTAGAAACTTCATGTTTTATTTTATTCAAGCTACGACAGCACTTATTTTGGTTTTAGCAGCTAATACCGGATTCTCTGCATTCCCAATGTTAGCATTTAACTTGGCGAAAGATAAATTTATGCCAAGAATGTATTTAGCTAGAGGAGATAGACTAGGTTATTCTAACGGTATTATTACGTTAGCAATCGGCTCTATCTTATTAATTATTCTATTTAAAGGAAAAACGGAACTACTTATTCCGCTATATTCTGTTGGGGTGTTTATACCATTCACACTTTCGCAAACAGGGATGATTGTAAAATGGTGGAAACAGCGTCCAAAAGGCTGGAAAAAGGCATTATCAGCTAATTTACTTGGTGCCTCGATTTCGTTCACCGTTCTGCTAGTGTTATTTTTAACGAGAATTGAATCTGTGTGGCCGGTATTTATCTTTATGCCAATTATGATTTATGTGTTCCATCGGACGAGACATCATTACCGGAAAGTAGGACCACAACTTAGAATTGACGAAACAATGGACTTGCCTGATTTCAAGGGAAATGCCGTCATTATTTGTGTGTCTGATACCACCAAAGTTGTAGAAGGAGCATTGCAATATGCTAAGTCTATTGGTGATACGGTCATAGCTGTTCACATTTCTATTGATAAAAAGCAGGAAAAAGAATTTGTTGAGAGATGGAATAGGGTTCATCCGGAAGTGCGTATGGCTAATCTGTTCTCTCCGTATCGATCTATTTCAGATCCATTAATGAAA
>CM001047.1:2125346-2133686 GCA_000183865.1 Listeria marthii FSL S4-120 | reverse complement strand
TTTTAGAAAAGGTTGGCAAAACGTCCTTCATAACCAAACAAGTCTATTGATTCGCACAAGACTTCTAATGAAAAGGGATGTTGTAGTGTCAACATATCCTTATCATTTAAAAGAATAACAAGAGAAAAAACGGAAGAGACCTTCGGGGGAAGAGGGGGGAGCTCTTCCGTTTTTATAATGGAACAATGTAAGCATAACTGGTGTTTAATTATTTGTAAAAAACCAAATTTGCTTTTTTGGAGCTAATTGTCAGTAGAAAAAATGATTTTCACCTAAGCGAAAACCGCATTTTGAATCTGATAAAAACCTCTAAAATAAAATAATCTGCGTGAATAAAGTTTTTTACATAAATTGAAAAATATTTTATAACGTACAATCAGAGCACCGTGATTTGTATATGCTATAAATAATGAAGCGGTCAGCTTAGAACATAAGGTCATAAATAGTAATACTTATCTAATAAAATGAATAAATATAAGTCTAACGAAAAATAAGTAAAAGGACTTAATTAATGTTACAAAGTGGTAACAAATTTTTCTTTTTGATGAATTCATACTGAGTGGATTTATCATCTCTTTAGAAAGCGCTACATAGAGCCATTTACCATTTTTACAGCACGGTTTTAAAATCCGCCAAACCCTTGAAAAAAGCCAGTTTTCGCGTTATAATTTCAGTAGTTGATGGGAGTTATTATTTTGGTAAAGGGGCGCTTTGAATGCAGGAGCAGGACGTTAGGTATTATGTACTACCTACTATTATTGTTTTTATATTAGGAATTGCTGCAATGAATGCATCTAGTTTTCCATTTATTAGTTTTCTAACAACTACGCTCGTTGCTGTCGTCATTGGAATGATCATTGGCGGAATTCATCAATTAGGCAGAGTGATTATCAAAGCTTATCAACAAACGAAGGAACGTAGAGTCTCTCAAAAAAAGTGGCAAACACTATAAAATGACTCATTACATAATCATAATAAACCAAGCATTTTCGGACTTTTAGAGAGAATGCTTTTTTTGTGGGTTAATTCTTATTTTTTTTTGCGTAAAAGATGGTACAATAAGGAAGATTATGAATGGAGGAGGTTGGAGATGGCGACTTTAGCAGATGTTGCGAAACGGGCAAATGTCTCCAAAATGACAGTTTCACGGGTTATTAATCATCCAGATCAAGTCTCAGATGAACTGAAAATGCTTGTTTATAGTGCAATGGAAGCCTTAGAGTATGTACCAAATTATGCTGCCAGAGCGCTTGTTCAAAATAGGACACAAGTCATAAAGTTTTTGATTTTAGAAGAAATTGATACAGTTGAACCATATTACATGAACTTACTAACTGGCATTAGTCGGGAGTTAGATAAGTATTATTATTCGTTGCAACTCGTTACACAAAGATCCAGAAATATCGGAGCTTATGACGGGCTTATTGTTACGGGAATACGCGACAAAGATTATGATTTAGGACTTTTAGATATTGATAAACCAGTTATTTTTTATGGTGAAAATAAACGTGGCTATGATTCGATTGATGTAGACAATAAAAAAGGAACCGCGCTCGCAGCAGAGCATATGGTAGAAATCGGGTTTTCGCGAATTGTCTTTTTAGGAATTGATTTATTGGATGAACAGTTTATGAAATCACGCCTAGAAGGTTACGAAGAAGTGGTGAAAAAACACGGTTTGAAGCCGGAAAGCTATTTTATTGCTAATAGTTCGAGTGTCGCGGAAGAAAAAGCATTTGAATTATTGCGTTATAACTCAGAAAAAATTGCGATTGTTTGCGCATCGGACCGAATTGCGATTGGTGTTGTTCGAGCTGCCGCTGCATTTGGTCGCCGTTTTGGTGAAAATATTGCTGTAACAGGGTTTGATGGTGTTTTCTTAGATAGAATTTCATCACCCAAAATTACTACTGTTCGTTCTCCGGTCGTCGAAATGGGAGAAGAACTCGCGAAGATGTTACTTGCGAAAATTAATGATCATGGAAAGCCTCAAGGAAACCTATTATTTACTCCTGAATTACTGATACGAGCCTCTACAACTGGAAAAGAAGAGTAATAAAAACGCTAGGAATCTTTATTCCTAGCGTCTTTTTTATTTGAGTAAAATCGGTAAAAATGCAATAAAATCAAAGATGAAGTGAACGATAAAAGTAACCCAAATCGAGTTTGTTTTCTTAAATAAGTAGTTCAAAATGAGTCTTGCTGGTGCCAACGTAACGATACATTGTAGGAAATTAAAATCATAGGAAGTCAAGTGCCACGTTGCAAAAAGTAACGCGCAGAGCAAGGAAGCTTGCCAGAATTTCCAGTTCCATTTTTTCCAAGCGGCGTATAGCAAGCTAATAGATAGCAATTCTTCGCCGAGTAGCATAAATGGAATACTTGTAAAAACGTAAGACCATGTAAGAACACTGTTGATACCATTTTCAGTAGTACTACCTGCGAAGTAAGCCCAGGCAATGTTGAAAATAGAGCTGATAATAATTAATGCAGGAGCACCAATAAGTATCCATTTGAAACTAAAATGTTTAAACCAATCGAGGAATTCTGCTTTCAATATGATAAAAGCAATAACCCCCATGCATAGGGCATTAAAAAAAGCACCTATAAATTCTAACACTCCAATATTGGAAATGATGTGTGGCAAAAGAAGAAAAAGAACACCAATAATGATTGCGCTGGAAAATAACCAATACCCTTGTTTTCTATAGCTTAAAGTATTTTCCATTTTATCCTCCTTTTAGACCAGTTTTAAGAGCATTTCAGTAGTCCATGAGTTATTATAGCTCTTTACTTTAAATCAGTAAAGTTACTAATTTGTCATATTGGAGCACGGGAATCGACGGGGTTATCTTTGCTAGTTAAAAAATCTTGTTACCGTTAACGAGCGAGAAAAGGTTGCAAACGCTTTAATGGAAATGCTAATTTGAAATAGAACGAAAGGTGATATAGGAGGAGAAAAAATGGAAAAAGCAGGGATTTATCATCAACCAGCGAGTAGCTATGCTTATAGTTATGACGCGAAAACACTACATATTCGGATTAGAACGAAACGCTTGGATATTAGCGAGGTTACTCTAATTGCGGCCGACCCTTACTTATGGAATGATGGAAAATGGCAAAGTGAATCGTATACAATGCGCAAAATCGCAGAAACAGAAGAGCATGATTATTGGTTTTTTGCAATTACACCAGAGCACAGACGTCTGCAATATGGCTTTTTGTTAACGGATACAGAGGGAGAAACAACCTTTTACGGCGGACGTGGCTTTTTTGAACCGACTGAAGCAAATTTAGATACGATGGATTATTATTTTAAATTTCCTTTTATACATGCAGTGGATACTTTTGAAGCACCTGAATGGGTAGGGCAAACAATTTGGTATCAAATTTTCCCGGAACGCTTTGCGAATGGTAATCCGGAAATTTCACCAGAGAATGCGTTGCCGTGGGGAAGTAAAGATCCGAGCACGACAGATTTTTTCGGTGGAGATATTGAAGGAATTATCGAGCATTTAGATTATTTAGCGGAGCTTGGTATTAACGGGGTTTATTTGACGCCTGTGTTTGAAGCGCCGACTAATCATAAATATGACACGGTTGATTATAAAAAAATTGATCCGCATTTTGGTGATAAAGAGACTTTTAGAAAATTGGTTCAAGAAGCGCATAAACGTGGCATTCGGATTATGTTAGATGCAGTATTTAACCACATTGGCGATACTTCCGCAGAGTGGCAAGATGTTGTTCTAAACGAAGAAAAATCAGCGTATCGCGATTGGTTCCATATTCATAGTTTCCCTGTTCGTCAAAATGAAAATGGCAATATCGAAGGAGAACCAACGCTTTCCTATGATACGTTTGCTTTCACGACTCATATGCCGAAATTAAATACAGCTAACCCGGAAGTACAAAAGTATCTTCTTGATATTGCAACTTACTGGATTCGTGAATTTGACATTGATGGCTGGCGATTAGACGTTGCTAATGAAGTCGATCATGCTTTTTGGAAAGAGTTTAAAAAGGCGGTTCAAGCGGAAAAAGAAGATATTTACATTCTTGGTGAAATTTGGCATGATTCGTGGATTTGGCTGCTTGGCGATGAATTTCATGCGGTGATGAACTATCCATTTACGCAAACCATTATCGAGAACTTTATTGAAGAAAAAATTACGCCGGAACAAATGGTTTCCGGTATTAATGAGCAATATATGCGCTATCCAAATCAAGTGAATGAAGTGATGTTTAACATGCTTGATAGCCATGATACGGCGCGCATTTTAACACGTGCTAATAATGATGAAGATAAAGTGAAACAGGCGCTTGCCTTCATGTTCGCGCACACTGGTTCGCCGTGTATTTATTACGGCACAGAAATCGGAATGGACGGCGGAAATGACCCGGGTTGCCGTAAATGTATGGAGTGGGACGAAGCAAAACAAAATCAAGCTATGCTAGCGTTTACGAAACAACTGATTGCGCTTCGAAAAGACAATCAAGCAATTATCACATCCGGTGAATTAACTTGGTTAGGGGCAAGCAGTGAAACAGGCATTACTGCATTTACAAAAGAGCTAAATGGCGAAAAACTACATTTCCTTTTCAATCAAGCAAATGAAGAGAAAGATTTCACAATATCATTTAAAAACGCAGCGACGGATATTTGGAATAATCATGCTGTATCGGATAACCTTACTATCCCGGCAAAAGGATTTCTTGTTATTAAAGAAAACAGCTAAATCAATAGCGTAAAGGGATTTTTCACATGTTTACTGAGAAAATGTTGTTATCGGTAACATGTGAAATCCTCTTGTAAACGCTTTCGGAATCAGCATATAATAAATGCATAGGTTAACCTAATTCACAAACTTTAAAAAGAATTGAAAAAAGATGGGGACTTGGAAAATCAGACAGTAATGAGCGACTTTTTTCATAAAGAGGAGGAAAAGTAAATGAAGCGTTTCAAAAAAGTGGGAATAGTTTCGGCGGTTTTAGTAATGGCTTTAAGCTTGGCAGCATGTGGTGGCGGAAAAGATACTAGCAAATCGGGCTCATCTGATGAAAAGACATTAACGGTTTCTGTTGACGCAGGTTACAAAGACTACGTGAACAAAATAAAAGGTGATTTTGAAAAAGACAATGACGTGAAAGTAAAAGTAGTCGAAAAAGACATGTTTGAAACGTTAGAAGCACTTCCACTTGATGGTCCAGCTGGAACTGCACCAGACGTAATGATGTCTGCATTTGATAGAATCGGAAGCCTAGGTCAACAAGGACATTTGGCGGAAGTTAAACTTGGTAATAAAGACGATTACGATGAAAAAGACCAAAAACAAGTAACCATTGATGATAAAATTTACGGTGCTCCAGCAATTATTGAAACATTAGTTCTTTACTATAATAAAGATTTACTCGACAAAGCCCCAGCAACTTTTAAAGATTTAGAAACACTTTCCAAAGATTCTCGTTTTGCCTTCACTTCTGAAAAAGGAAAAAATACTGGTTTCTTAGCAAAATGGACTGATTTCTACTTCTCTTACGGACTTCTTGCAGGATACGGTGGTTATGTATTCGGCGATGAAGGTACAAATCCAAAAGACATCGGTTTAAACAATAAAGGTTCGGTTGAAGGAATTACTTATGCAACAAAATGGTTCCAAGATGTATGGCCAAAAGGAATGCAAGATAATAAGAGTGCAGATGACTTTATCCAAGATCAATTCGTTAAAGGTAAAGCAGCAGCAATTCTAGGCGGCCCGTGGTCAGCAGCAAACTACAAAGAAGCAAAAATTAATTACGGCGTAGCAAAAATCCCAACACTGGATAATGGCAAAGAGTATTCTCCATTTGCAGGCGGTAAAGGTTGGGTTGTAAGTAACTATTCTAAAAACAAAGATGTAGCACAAAAATGGTTGGATTATGTGACTGACCAAAAAAATCAAGAAACTTTATATGATATGACAAATGAAGTACCAGCTAACTTAAAAGCACGCGATACAGCAAAATCGAAAAATGATGAATTAACAAATGCAGTTATCGAACAATACAAAAATGCACAACCAATGCCAAATATTCCAGAAATGTCAGAAGTTTGGACTGGCGCTGAAAACTTAATGTTTGATGCAGCTTCTGGTTCGAAAACACCGCAACAATCAGCGGATGATGCAGTAAAAGTAATTGAAGACAATGTAACGCAAAAATATACTAAATAATCATGAGTTGGCGGGGCAAAGATAGCGCGCTCCGCCAATTTTTTTCAACTTAGTTAGTGAATCTATATCTAGAATTGAGGGTAACAAAATGAAACTAGAACAAAAACAAATTAAAAATGTTCGTCAAGCGACTTTGTTATCAATCATTCCGGGACTTGGTCAATTTTATAATAAGCAAAATTTTAAAGGGATTGTCTTTTTCGCACTATTTGCCTTGTTTATCATAGAATTTTTTGTAGTTGGGCTGAATGCACTTATTGGCCTCGTGACACTTGGATCTGTGCCAGGTGTGGACCATTCCTTATTCTTAATGATTGAGGGTACTTTACAATTAATTGTGACATTACTATTTATAGGCTTTTGGTTTATAAATATTTTCGATGCAAGACGCGTGGCTATGCAGTGGAACCTCGGTGAAACTGTCAATCGTTCCGCAATTGCTATTATAAAAAATATGCTCGACAAAGGTTTCCCGTACTTACTTACGCTACCCGCTTACCTAGTGATGACTTTTGTTATTATTTTCCCAGTTCTTGTAACGCTTTTCATGGCATTTACGAACTATGATTTTTACCATATCCCGCCAGCGAACTTAATTGACTGGGTTGGATTTAAGAACTTCTTTAATATTTTCTTCCTAAGTTCGTATCGCGACACATTCCTAAGTGTATTTTCGTGGACGCTCGTTTGGACGATCTGTGCGACTTCTTTACAAATTGTTGTTGGGGTATTCACAGCGATTGTTGCGAACCAAAGCTTTATTAAAGGGAAACGTCTCTTTGGGGTAGTTTTCTTACTTCCTTGGGCGGTACCAGCTTTTATTACGATTATGAGTTTTTCGAATATGTTTAATGATAGTATCGGAGCGATTAATTCGCAAGTTATCCCGCTACTAAACCATTTGCCATTCGTTGATATCAATGCGATTGCTTGGAAAACAGATCCTTTCTGGACAAAAGTGGCGCTGATTGGTATCCAAGGTTGGCTTGGGTTCCCGTATATTTACGTTATGGTTACAGGGGTACTTCAAGCGATTCCTGGTGAGCTTTATGAAGCAGCTAGAATTGACGGAGCAAGCGCGATTCAACGTTTCCGTAAAATTACGCTACCGATGATTTTATTCGTAACAGCGCCTGTATTTATTACGCAATATACATTTAACTTCAATAACTTTTCAATTATTTACTTATTCAATGAAGGTGGTCCCGGAAGTGTCGGAGCAGGCGCAGGATCAACCGATATCTTAATTTCATGGATTTACAAATTAACAACAGGTACTTCGCCACAATACGCTGTAGCTGCTGCTGTGACGTTACTTATTTCAATTATCGTGATTACCGTTTCGATGATTGCCTTTAAGAAAACGAATGCCTTTGGGAATGAGGAGATGATGTAAATGAGAGACTTTATGAAAGATCAGCGGACAACAAAGTTTTTAACACAGTTTTTCACGTATTTATTTTTAACCGTGCTTACGATTATTATTTTGTATCCGATTCTAATAACTGCATCTTCGGCCTTCAAACCAGGGAATATCGCGGCATTTACGCTTGAGTGGTCGGATAGCTGGACGCTGAATAACTTTACAAGATTATTTAATGAAACGTTATATCTTGATTGGTACAAAAATACACTGATTATCGCGGTTGTAACGATGATTATGCAAGTAACGATTGTGACACTAGCCGGTTATACATATAGCCGTTACCGTTTCAAAGGTCGTAAAAATAGCTTAGTGTTCTTCTTGATTATTCAAATGGTACCAACAATGGCCGCGCTAACAGCTTTCTACGTGTTAGCAATGCTACTAGGCGCGCTTGACCAATATTGGTTCTTAACATTAATTTATATCGGCGGCGGGATTCCAATGAACACATGGCTGATGAAGGGCTACTTCGATACCGTGCCACGTGATCTTGATGAATCCGCCAAACTCGACGGCGCAGGGCACTTCCGGATTTTTGCGCAAATCATTTTACCACTTGTAAGACCGATGATTGCCGTTCAAGCTCTCTGGGCATTCATGGGACCATTCGGTGACTTCTTACTTGCAAAATTCCTACTAAGAACGCCAGAAAACTTAACAATCGCGGTTGGTCTTCAAACCTTTATCGCCAACCCTCAACAA
>CM001047.1:2123981-2125339 GCA_000183865.1 Listeria marthii FSL S4-120 | reverse complement strand
TAGCCTTATTCGCAGCGGGCGCAATCTTAGCCGCGCTACCAATCTGTTTACTGTTCTTCTTCTTACAAAAGAATTTTGTTTCCGGCCTAACTGCTGGTGGAACAAAAGGATAATTGATTTTTAAAAAGGCTGTGATATCAATGAAAAAAGTTCCGTTTATCATTCAATATGTAAAAAGTACGCTTGGACCAACGGCGATTTTCGAAGGTCGGAAAGTACTGAAATTCTGGCAAATGGTCATCGTGTTTATTTTCTTAAATGCGCTGCTGTTACTACCTGTTTCGGCGCACTTTGCTAACCAGTCGAGCTTTGATTTACCGAGTTTAATGCCGAAAATGGCAGAGCTTAGTACGGATCAATTGGCGGCCGAGGTCGGCGGACTGACGCTTGAGAATGGCGAGCTAACTAATAAAAATGCGCATATCTTCGAAAAATCAGCAAATGGTGTGGCTGGCGTGAATTTAACGCAAGCAGAACTGGCTGGAGCGAAGAATGTGATTAACATCAAAGACCGAGAAATGACGCTAACAGATGCGAGTGGCTACAATTTCGAAGTGAGCTATCCGAAAAACGCGACGTTAAGCGAAATTACGTCCGGGGAATCGCTTATTAATTGGGTTTCAGCGCAGTGGTACTTAGAAAACCAAGCGTTTGTTTTCTTATCGATGGTGCTGATGATTGGCTCGATTATTTTTGTTAGTTCGCTAATGTTAGCTGTGTTCACGACACTTTTCATTTGGATGACAAAACGGAGCAGTTTTTCAAGCATTGCTTCTTTTAAAGAATCATTTAATTTAACGCTAAATGCACTGGGAATTCCGGTGGTTGCAGCTTGTATTATCGGCTTTATCTACTTTGATATTACAGTTATTATGGCCGTTCAGTCGCTTGGAATGGTGTTAATGATAGCATGGACATTTTTAAAGACAAGATTTTATAAGACTAGTAAAAAAAGTATGGCTGCTAGTCGCTAATTAGGAGGTTTTAGTATGGCACAGAAGCAATTATTTGAAATCGAACCATGGACATTACGGACAACCAAACTAGATAAAGAAAATAAACGTTTGCAAGAAAGCCTAACTTCACTCGGTAATGGATACATGGGGATGCGCGGGAATTTTGAAGAAGGATACTCCGGCGACGGCCATATTGGAACTTATTATGCAGGCGTGTGGTTTCCCGATAAAACACGCGTTGGTTGGTGGAAAAATGGCTACCCAGATTATTTTGGTAAAGTCATCAACGGCCTTAATTTTATCGGAATTGAAGTACGTCTTGACGGTGAAAAGCTCGATTTATTTGTAGATGAAGTAAGCGATTTTGAACTTGTGTTAGATATGGAAAAAGGCGTTTTAAAA
>CM001047.1:2116678-2123881 GCA_000183865.1 Listeria marthii FSL S4-120 | reverse complement strand
TCGTTAAAAATAATAAAACCTTCCAGATTTCAGCGGAACGTTTCCTAAGTGTTGCAACGAAAGAACTGGCGGTTATTCGCTACCACGTGAAAGCGCTAAGCCCGGCGAAAGTGGAATTAACGTCCACTTTAAACGGCAATGTTCAAAATGAAGATGCCAACTATGAAGAAATGTTCTGGCAAGAAGTCGAAAAAGCTTCATCAGTAAGTTGCGGCTCACTTGTAACTAAAACAATCCCAAATAACTTTGGTACACCACGCTTCACCGTTTCTGCAGTAATGGAAAATAAGACCAATGCGGTAAACGAAACAAACCAAACAAAGGATCTTTACGCCGAAAACTATTATCAATTTGATTTACAAGCAAATGAGGTAGCACAAATCGAAAAACGAGTGGTCATCACTACTTCTCGTGATTTTGAAGAAGCGGAAATTTTACCAGCGGGGGAAGCAATTTTAAAAAGCTTGGAAACCATGTCTTACGAAGAGCTGTTAGCCGCACATGTAGCAGGATGGCGCGAACGCTGGGATAAAGCTGATGTCGAAATAGCGGGTGACGATTCCGCGCAACAAGGCATTCGTTTTAACATTTTCCAATTATTTGCGACTTACTACGGCGAAGATGCTAGATTAAACATTGGTCCGAAAGGCTTCACTGGAGAGAAATATGGCGGCGCGACATACTGGGATACCGAAGCGTTCGCACTTCCAATGTATTTATCGCTAACGGACAAATCTGTCAGCCATAACTTACTCAAATATCGCCATGATCAATTAGACGGTGCCAAAATCAACGCACAAAAAATTGGCTTAGGTGGCGCACTTTACCCAATGGTCACTTTTACCGGAGTCGAGTGTCATAATGAGTGGGAAATTACTTTTGAAGAAATCCACCGTAATGGCGCGATTGCCTATGCGATTTACAACTATACTAACTACACTGGCGATGACTCGTATTTAAAAACAGATGGTATTGAAGTATTAACCGAAATTACTCGTTTCTGGGCTGACCGCGTACATTTATCCGATCGCCTTGATAAATACATGATTCACGGCGTTACTGGACCAAATGAATACGATAATAACGTTAGCAATAACTGGTATACAAACTATATCGCGGCTTGGACAATTCGATATACGCTAGAAAACTTGGATGCAGAAGCGAAAAAACGTTTAGGCGTGACCGAATATGAAGTTGCTAAATGGGAAGATATCGAGCATAGAATGTATTATCCTTTTGACGAAAAATGGCAGATTTTTGTGCAACACGATACCTTTTTAGATAAAGAGTTACGTTCGACGGATACACTAAAATCAGAAGATATGCCAATCAATCAAAACTGGTCGTGGGATAAAATTTTACGTTCTTGCTTCATTAAACAAGCAGATGTACTTCAAGGTTTATATTTGTTCTATGATGACTTTGACTTTGACACAAAACAACGCAACTTCGAATTTTATGAGCCATTAACGGTACATGAATCTAGTTTATCGCCAGCTGTGCATGCAGTGTTAGCGGCGGAACTTGGTAAATATGATAAAGCAGTAGAACTGTATCAGCGGACAGCGCGACTGGATCTTGATAATATCAACAATGACACAGACGATGGCTTGCACATTACCTCCATGGCCGGAAGCTGGCTATCCATTGTCCAAGGCTTTGCTGGTATGCGCGTAACAGCGGGCGAGTTAAGCTTTGCGCCATTTCTACCAACAGGCTGGGACAATTATCGTTTCAAAATTAACTTCCGCGATCGCTTATTAGAAGTAAAAGTAGAAGTCGGACAAGTGACTGTAAAATTATGTCACGGAGAGCCAATTGATTTAGAAATGTATAAGAAAAAATATTTGCTAGAAACGGCTGTAACAGTAGAAATTTAACGACAATAGAACTTGTTGGAAACGATAACAATCGTTTTCAACAAGTTTTTTCTTTAACAAATCTTTCTAATTTTTGGCGGGATGATTGCTTTTTCCGCCTGCACTCTTATGCTATAATAAAGAAAGTGAACCATGTGATCATAAATGGTTTACAAGAGGCACGGAGGTGAAGTGATGGATTTTTCCAATATGTCGATATTGCATTATCTAGCAAATATTGTAGATATTCTTGTCGTATGGTTTGTAATTTATAAAGTGATCATGTTAATCCGAGGTACAAAAGCAGTACAATTATTAAAAGGCATTTTTATTATCATTGCAGTCAAACTATTAAGCGGATTTTTTGGTCTCCAAACAGTTGAATGGATTACGGATCAGATGCTTACTTGGGGATTCCTTGCAATTATAATTATCTTCCAACCGGAATTGCGCCGTGCTTTAGAAACGCTTGGACGAGGCAATATTTTTACTCGTTACGGATCAAGAATCGAGCGCGAACAGCACCACTTAATTGAGTCTATCGAAAAATCTACCCAGTACATGGCGAAACGTCGTATTGGCGCATTGATTTCAGTAGCACGCGACACTGGGATGGATGATTATATTGAAACAGGTATTCCGCTAAATGCAAAAATTTCTTCTCAATTATTAATTAATATCTTTATTCCTAATACACCGCTTCATGATGGAGCTGTTATCATTAAAGGAAACGAAATTGCATCGGCAGCAAGTTACTTACCACTTTCAGATAGCCCGTTTTTATCCAAAGAACTTGGAACGCGTCACCGGGCTGCACTTGGAATTAGTGAAGTGACAGACAGTATTACCATCGTAGTTTCCGAAGAGACAGGCGGAATTTCCCTTACTAAAGGTGGAGAACTTTTCCGTGATGTTTCAGAAGAAGAGTTACATAAAATTCTTCTTAAAGAGCTAGTCACAGTAACTGCAAAGAAACCTTCTATCTTTTCTAAATGGAAAGGAGGCAAAAGCGAATGATGGATCGAATTTTAAATAATAAATGGTCGATTCGGATTATAGCCCTAATACTTGCAGCCATCCTTTTTACATCGGTGAACGCTAATAACAATAATGCCACGTCCTTTTCGACAACTGCTTCAAGTGATTCAGAAGTCATTGAGAACGTGCCTGTCAAAGTATATTATGATAAAACTAATTTATACATTTCAGGAATTCCAGAAACCGTGACCGTTACGCTTTCTGGCCCGCGTAGTATTGTTCAATCTGCCAAAGCGCAGCAAGACTTTACCGTTTACGCAGATTTGAAAAATGCATCGATTGGGACACAAGAAGTAAAACTACAAGTAAAAGATGTATCTGACCGCTTGAAAGTAAAAGTGAATCCTGCGACAGTGACAGTAAACGTACAAGAAAAAGTAACGAAAAAATTCTCTGTAGATGTAGAACTAAGTAAATCTGTTGTTGCAGACGGATACCAAGCTGGAACACCAATAATCGACCCTAAAAAAGTCTCCATTACTGGTGCAAAAGATACGATTGAACAAATCGCTTACGTCAAAGCAACACTCGAAAATGATGGCAAGCATAAATCGGAATTTACCGATAAAGCAACCGTCTCTGTTTTTGACAGTAATTTGAATAAGCTAGACGTGGAGGTAAATCCACAAGAAGTAGAAGTAACCGTCCCAGTTGAAAAAGTTGGGAAGTCGGTTCCAGTGAAAATCAAGCAAGAAGGCACGCCAGAAAATGATATTGAAATTTCCAGCATGACACCAGATAAGTCAGAAGTTGTTGTCGTTGGTGACGATGCGGTCCTTGAAAAAATCAAAGAAATCGAAATTCCAATTGATGTTTCTAAAATAAAAGCAGATACCGTCAAAGAGGTGACTGTTCCCGTTCCAACCGGCGCGAAATCAGTCCAACCGACGACGATTGAGGTGAAGATAAAGACCGTAAAAAAGTCTGAAGCAAATAATACCACCTCAGAGAACAATCAAAGTACAGATACAAGCGATGAAAATACAGATGATAATAGCACGAAAATTTCCAAGTCGTTTTCTAATATGCAAGTATATATGAGCGGATTGAAAAATACGTTCGATGCCCAGATGATTACGCCTGCGAATGGAAAAGTTTCTGTAACTATCACTGGAGAGAAGAAAACAGTCGATGGAATTGCAGCAAAAGATCTAAGTGTTATTGCCAACTTAAGCAAAAGCAAAGCAGGAAATTATAGCATACCGCTAGAATTGAATGGTTTGCCAGATAATGTCGCTTATGTAATTAATCCTAGAAGAGCAGATTTCATCATTACAGATAAAGAAGCATCGATTCAAGTACCTTCCAAAAAAACATAAACATAAGGAGTGTGGGGCGTATGTCTCATACTCCTCCTTTTTTACAAAAGCTTTTAATACATAGAAGTGAGTGATAGCAACGTTTTAACGTAGAGGGATGAAATTTTCTCTCAAAAAAGGTATAATAACAGATGTATGGTTGAGAGTGAACAAATATAGAACCAGCATTTGAAAAGTAACTACGAAACGACAAACAAAAATCATTTAGATAATGAATGACTCAGAAGGAGAGTAATGAAATGGGTAAATATTTTGGTACGGATGGAGTTAGAGGTGTAGCAAACTCTGAATTAACACCAGAACTTGCATTCAGATTAGGTCGTATGGGTGGGTATGTTTTAACTCGTCACGTTGGTGAACATCCACGTGTGCTTGTTGCACGTGATACACGTATATCCGGAGAAATGCTTGAATCCGCTTTAATCGCAGGACTTGTTTCTGTAGGAATTGAAGTAATGCGTTTAGGTGTTATTTCCACTCCAGGTGTAGCTTATTTAACAAAAGCGCAAGGAGCTTCTGCCAGCGTAATGATTTCTGCCAGCCATAATCCGGTTGACGATAATGGTATTAAATTCTTTGGTTCTGATGGCTTTAAACTATCAGACGATCAAGAAGAAGAAATTGAACAACTTCTTGATACACCAGAAGATACATTACCACGTCCAAGCGGTGAAGGTCTAGGAACCGTGAGCGATTATTTTGAAGGTAAACAAAAATATATTCAGTACTTAAAACAAACAATTGAAAATGATTTTAATGGTTATCATATTGCATTAGATTGTGCTAACGGAGCAACTTCTGGCCTAGCGACACATTTATTTGCTGATTTAGATGCCGATATTAGTTCAATGGGAGCTTCTCCTAATGGTCTAAATATCAATGACGGCGTTGGTTCTACTCACCCAGAAACATTAGCTGCATTCGTCCTAGATAAAAAAGCAGACGTTGGTTTGGCTTTTGATGGCGACGGCGACCGTGTTATTGCGATTGACGAACTTGGCCAAATTGTTGATGGCGATAAAATTATGTTCATTTGCGCGAAATACATGCGTGAACAAGGTTTATTAAATAACAACACTATTGTATCAACGGTTATGAGTAACTTAGGCTTTTACAAAGGCTTAAAAGAACTTGCAATTGAAGACGTACAAACGGCCGTTGGTGACCGTTACGTAGTAGAAGCAATGCGTGAAGGTAATTATAACCTTGGCGGCGAACAATCCGGTCATATTATTTTCTTAGATCATAATACGACAGGTGACGGACTTCTTTCCGGAATCCAATTAATCAACGTAATGAAAGCTACTGGGAAAAAATTATCTGAACTTGCGGCTGAAATGAAAACTTTCCCGCAAAAATTAGAAAACATCCGTGTAAGTGATAAAAATCATGTAACGGATAATCCAAAAGTAAGTAAAGTAATTGGTGAAGTAGAAGCGGAAATGGCTGGAAATGGTCGAGTTCTTGTTCGTCCATCTGGTACAGAACCACTAGTACGAGTAATGGTAGAGGCTGCTTCCCAAGAAGAAACAGACGAATATTGTGAACGTATTTCAGCGGTTGTTCGTTCAGAAATGGCACTTAACGATTAAAACAACAAACAAAAAATCCTGATGATCAACGTCATCAGGATTTTATTTCTTTTGATAGTATAATTTGGTCAAGACAAGCGATACCATTTTCGATAATGGTTTGATCAGGATAATGCTCAACGAAATAATTTGGCATAATCTGCTGCATCCGAAAGCCGTTTTTTTGATAAAAGGCAAGTTGGTCAATACTGGAATTGCCAGTTTTAACGATGATTTCTGCAAAATGGTTATGAACCGTATAATCAACCGCTTTTTCGAGTAATTGTTTGCCAATGCCTTGGTTGCGGTATTCAGAAGAAACAGCAATATTCATGATTTCGAGTTGCTGTTCATTTAGTGGTAATAAACAAACGATGCCGATGATGTTATCAGCGTGTACTAATTGGAACACGTGAGACTTGTCGAAGTATGTCGCAATTTGTTTTGCGCTAGGATCAGCCTCTAACAATAGATGGATCGGGACTGGTTGGCTTTTATCCCAGATGGTCCAGTTCATTTTTATCACCTCATTGTTAGGGTAACATGGTAAGACATAAATAGGAAGGGAAGTGGGCAAATTGCCTAGTAAATGGAGAGGAATATGTGGTAGTTTGCTGGTGGCACTTGGCGTCACACAGCTATATAGTTTTACAAGTGCGGTTATTGGTTACTTTACAGCAGAAGAAAATAGTTTTGTATTTGTATGGAATTATTGGATGTTATTATTATTTGGTTTAGGACTTTTTATTGTTGGTTTTATTTTTATGAGAAAAGAAAGCTTTCGTGTCATTAGTATAGTTTTAGTGGCGTGTTTTGTTTTATTCCAAGCCTTTTCGGTTTATTATTATCAGCTGCGAATCTTAGCGAAATTAGAGTACGCGCAGCCGTTTGAATGGTCTGGGACGTTATTATGTATAGCTGGCGTATTGGTGCTGATTGCACTGCTTGTTGGACCTAAGTTTCAAGCAAAAGAAGTAACAACGGATCAAGCCTGGAAAACGAAATGGCGCTATGCTGCAGGATTTTTCTCGCTTCTTGGTGCAGTGACTTCGATTTATGCAGCGATAACAATTTTTAAACAACTGCATTCGGATAATATTAAAGAAGGCTATTTATTTACAACGGCATTAGATGGCTACTTTGCTTGTTTTATGGCAGTAGTATTTCTACTTGTAACTGTACTTGCTTGGCGTAAAGTTTCATACCTACTTATCGGTGTGTTAATGGGTGCGGCATTTATCTTACTTACCAATTATTTGTCGGTAAATAGTTGGATTGATTTTGCCAAAGAAAATTTAGCGATTACTTTTGGTAGCAATGAACGACAAGTGTTCGGTATGCAGTTTCTAATGGGGGCATCTGCTTTTATCTCAAGCATCTTTGCCTACATTGCGAAAAAATAAGAAAAACCCTCTA
>CM001047.1:2115732-2116671 GCA_000183865.1 Listeria marthii FSL S4-120 | reverse complement strand
GGGTTCTTTTTTTTATTGTTTTTTACCGAATACGATATTTGTATAACTATTTAAAGTAACGAAATAGTATATGATATACATAAGTGTGTAAATTCCAGTGGAAATAATAACTGGTAAAGTGAGATTTAATTCTAACATGTGCGATAAGCCGAGTAGTGCGAAACTGCTGTGAGCAATACCGATAACTAGCGGAATTAAGAAAACGACTAGTAATTGTTTTGCAAGAATTTTTCGGATGTCTTTACGCGTAAGACCGATTTTTTTCAAGATATCAAATGTGCCGATATCGTTGTAAGCTTCTGTTAGCTGTTTGAAGTAAATAATACTTCCTGTTGCTGCTAAGAAAACAAAGCCGATGAACATACCGATGAAGAGTAGTACACCTGTCACTGTGATGATTTGTTGATAGGTACTAGTATAAGATGTGAAATCTGTATCTTCTGGAATGACAGAACGCATTTTCTTATCTAAGGCTTGTGCTTGCTTTGGATCTTTAATCAAGATAGATTCAACACCATGTGCCTTGATAGTTGAATCTGCCGCTATTTGTTTGACTTGGCTATCTGGAAGAACGAGTAATCCAGGCACAGTGCTGATTGGTGAGTTTTGGACGACAGATTTAATTTCAACTGTTGGTTTATTTGAGGAAGCAAGTGTATATTTTTCACCAATCATTTCTTTTTGCGCTTCTTCATTGTAGGTAATCGATAACACCATTTGCGCTTCATTTTCTTTTAGTTTTACTGCATTTTCTGGTTCACCTTGACCTTTAACTAGCCCATTGTAATCTGACTCAGAAATAACAGGGAAACCTTCATTTATATCATACTCGGCAAAGTCTGGACGATTACCTTCTGCTTTAACGATATAGTAGTTACTTTCTTGTTTAAACTCTACTGGGTGATCTGGGTCACTTTCAGCTGTTTCGAGAATTTTTTT
>CM001047.1:2114130-2115727 GCA_000183865.1 Listeria marthii FSL S4-120 | reverse complement strand
TTTCACTATTGTTAGGAACGACATATTCAAAGCTAGACGGAGCAGCGGTATTAGCAGAGTTATTTGCTTGATAGTAAATACTGCTTATCGTACCTATAGCAGAAAGCGTTGTTGCGCTTAGAATAGAAATAATAATGAGCGTTTTCGCATTAGATGAAATTCTAAAAGTTAATTGCGAGGTAGAGATAATATTGCTACCTTTATAGAAAATTCGTTTGTTATTTCTAAGTTTATTAAGCAAGTACGGCAAGAAAAAGGTAATGAAAAGGGCAGTACCAACAATTACCGAAGCTAAAATAACCAATGCGCCGATAGAAAAACCAAGTTGTGCCCAAATCGAACCTTTAGAATCAAGTGGCTGTCCAGCAATCAGGTAGCCAAGGCCGATTAATACGACGGAAAGTAGCGCCAAAATAAAAGAAGGTTTTGGGCTTTTTTCGCGTTTTGCTTCAGAATGGAACAAATCAAGCAAAGTCGTGCGGTAAATAATACGGTAACCCGAAAAAGAGGTAAAGAGCGTGATGATGATAAAGACAATACTTGTTTGAACGACAGCGCCCCATGAAAAGGCAAAGCCACCAATATTTTCGATGTTGATAAGGTTAAGTAAAATTGTGACAAAAATTTTGGAAAGTAGTGTGCCGGCAAGAATACCAATGATTAATGCCCCAAGTCCCATAATAAAATTTTCATAAAATAACATACGGCCGATTTCTTTTTTACGAAGGCCGAGTAACGAGTAAAGTCCGATTTCCTTTTTCCGTTTTCGAGTGAAGAAGTTATTGGAATAAAGGATAAAAATCGCTACAAAAATAAGTAAAATGACCGAGGAGCTTGAGAAAGCGGTCGATAGTTTGGATGATTGGTCAATTCTCGCGACAACTGCTGGATCTTTAGAAAGTACCAGGAAAGTGAAGTAAATCATGATACTAAAAATCATTGACGCAAAGTATAGAAAGTAGTGGACGAAATTATGGCGAATATTTTTCTTGGCTAAATCAAATAACGTCATCTGTGTCGCCCCCCAGTTTTGCAAGGACATCTAGAATTTTTTGGAAGAACTCCTTACGCGTTTTGCTACCACGATAAATCTCCGTATATAATTCCCCATCTTTGATAAATAATATTCGCTTACAAAAACTTGCGGCAAAGGCATCGTGCGTTACCATCATGATAGTCGCCTTATCTTGTTCATTTAAGTCACGTAAGCTTTCTAGTAAGTTTGTTGCGGATTTGGAATCAAGTGCACCAGTTGGCTCATCGGCAAAAATTAAACTTGGTGAAGTAATGATTGCTCGAGATGCAGCCGTACGTTGCTTTTGACCTCCTGAAATTTCACTTGGGTATTTATCCAGAATATCTGTAATCCCAAATTTAGTACTAATTGTTGCTAACTTTTCTTCCATTTCTTTAACCGGGCGTTTGGCTAGTGCAAGTGGAAGGATAATATTTTCACGAATCGTTAGTGTATCTAGTAAGTTGTAGTCTTGGAAAATAAAACCTAGTTTATCACGGCGGAAAGTAGACATTTGTTGTTCATTCATGTTTTCAAGTTCTTGTCCGGAAATTCTAATCTCACCAGAAGTTGGCTTATCAA
>CM001047.1:2113237-2114030 GCA_000183865.1 Listeria marthii FSL S4-120 | reverse complement strand
AAAGTGTAGATTTACCAGCACCAGAAGGACCCATAATTCCTGTGAATTCGCCTTCTTTAATATCAATACTGATATTTTCTAGCGCTGTGTAGACATTTCCTTTACTGCCATATATTTTTCTCACATTTTTTGCTTGTAAAACTGTCTCCATTATTTTCTCTCCTTATAAAACTAGATTCGTTACTATCTACCATTCTAACGTCTATAAAGAGCCGGTTCCATCGCATCAAATGACAATTGTCTTGAATATCCTTACAAAAATGTTAGTTTTATGAAGTAAAAAAACCGAAATCTATACAAACAAATCTTTAAAATAGATTTATTTACTAGAATTTCGGTTTGGATTTATTAGATGGTAAACAATTTGGAGAGGTTTTCGGATGGTAATAGGTTCCCGATGAAAAAGGAGCCAAATTCTGCATAACGAGCGCTCGCTTCATCAAAGCGCATTTCTGTTACGATGCGTTTAAACTCAAGTGCATCATCTGAAAATAACGTAACACCCCATTCGTAGTCGTCAAAGCCGATGGAACCGCCGATGATTTGTTGTACTTTTCCAGCATAGCTTCTGCCAATCAAGCCGTGGTCGCGAATCAGTTGTTGGCGTTCTTCCATTGGAAGCATGTACCAGTTATCAGCACCATCGCGTTTTTTACTCATAGGGTAGAAACAAATATGCTTTTTAGGTGGGAGCGCTGGGTAAAGCCTCGCGCGAACACCTTTGTTTTGATAAGGATCTTCGCCACCAGCCATATGGGACGCAAGATAGTTACTTAATTCCACTACAGATATA
>CM001047.1:2106586-2113137 GCA_000183865.1 Listeria marthii FSL S4-120 | reverse complement strand
AAAACGATTTTCGACTTCATTTAAAGTTTCTAAGGAATCACGTAAAGTGAAGAATACTAAATCTGCTTTCTGACCAAGGATGCTATAAATGGTATGTTCGCCTTCACCGATATTTTTAGTAATTTCCATATCACTTAAAAAATGACTTAGCTCATTTAACATAAGTTCTTGATTAGCTGGATTTAATTCACGCCATGCTGCCCAGTCAATCGAACGGAAATCATGTAGACAAAACCAACCGTCTAACGTTTTTACTGCTTCATTCATTATGTATCACTCCTTGTTTAGAATATCACTAACTAAAGTGTAACATATGGGAAGTAGTTCGTCCGTTTCGCTGTTTGTGAAATTCAGGTTTCGAATGGACGATATTTTTCGCGCAAGCTTTGTTGATTTTCAAGTCTAAGTTCAATGTCGATTCGGTGAAAAAGAACCATGTTTCCTTTTTTCGTAAAGGGGAGTACATCGCGTTTTGCTAAGGAAAGGAGTGCTTGCTTAGATATGCCTAAGTAAGTCGCGGCTTCATTCGCGGTCAGAAAGTTGTCTTCTAGCCATTTAAAATCTATTTGTTGTTGGCGCACATCTTTTCACCTCTTTTCTTTTAAGTGTAGAAAATATCTGGCAGAAATACAAGAGAAAACATTAACAATTGCTTAAAAACAAGCTATACTTTAACTAAATGATAAATCTAGGAGGCATAAATATGAATGACGTATTAACTTTGCTAAGAAATCATCGCTCTTTTCGTAAATATAAACAAGGGGTCGAGATTCCAGAACAACAACTAGATGCGATTATCCGAGCAGCTCAAGCAGCCCCGTCGTGGATTAATGGTCAACACTATTCAATTATTGCGATTAAAGACCAAGAACGTAAAAATAAAATGGCTGAACTTTGCGGAAATCAACCATACATAGCGGAATGTTCTGTATTTCTTTGTTTTGTAGCAGACTTCCATCGCGTAAAAGTTGCGAGTGACATGCATGGCAAAAGCTTCCAAATCGCTGCAGAAGAAGATTTACTAATGGTTGCGGCAACGGATATCGGATTATGCATGCAAAATGCTTTAACCGCAGCTGAGTCACTTGATTACGGAACGATTTGTATTGGAGGCTTGCGTAGAAATATTACGGAAACATCTGAATTTCTGAATTTACCAGAATTTGTCATGCCGGTTGTCGGACTTTGTATTGGTGTTCCAGATGTCGAAGCGCCTGTAAAACCTCGTTTGCCAAAAGAAGCAGTTTATTTTGAAGAAACATACCAAACCGATGTGATGCCTTTACTCGAAGCATATGACCAAGAAATTATTCCGTTTTCTGAGCGGGAAGGCTTTGTTTCTTATACGGAACGTTTAGCGAAATTTTATGACAGACCATATTACCCGAATTTAACCGAACAAATAAAAGAAAGAGGCTTTTTAGGCGGAAAATGACTAGCATCTTCGCGATAGTTAGTATATACTTTTAAGTGATAAAACCCAGCAAAATCGCTGGAATGGAGGTAATTTTATAATGACAGAAGCATTGTTTTTAAACCCTGTTTTTCAAGATCGAATTTGGGGTGGAACGAAATTACATGATTACTTTGGTTATGATATCCCGTCTGATACTACTGGAGAAGACTGGGCGATTTCCGCTCATCCGAATGGTCCTTCCGTAATCAAAAACGGCGAATATAAAGGCAAAACGTTAGCCGAATTATGGCAAGAAAACCCAGCACTTTTTGGTAATCCAACAGAAGCAGTTTTCCCGCTATTAACGAAAATTTTGGATGCGAATACGGACCTTTCTGTACAAGTCCATCCAAATGACGAATACGCGAAAGTACATGAAAACGGCGAACTTGGCAAAACAGAATGCTGGTATATTATCGACTGCGCTCCTGGTGCGGAATTAATTTACGGACATAAAGCAGCCAGCAAAGAAGAATTCGCTAGCTGGGCAAAAAATGGCGAATGGGACAAATTGCTTCGTAAAGTGGCAATCAAACCAGGCGAATTTTATTATGTTCCAAGCGGTACAATCCACGCATTAGGTACGGGCACGTTAGTACTTGAAACACAACAAAGCTCTGACACAACTTACCGTGTATATGACTACGACCGCAAAGACGCAGAAGGGAACTTGCGCGAACTTCATTTAGATAAAGCGATTGATGTTACGACGGCACCACATGTGGATGCGAAGTTAGATATTAAAACAGAAACTCGTGGCGGTTTGACAGAAACAACTTTTGTTTCCAATGACTTCTTTAGCGTTTATAAATGGGAAGTGGCTGGCAAGGCTGAATTTACAGCAAAAGCGCCGTACACGTTAGTTAGTATTTTAGACGGAGAAGCGGTACTTACGATTGATGGTAACGAGCAAGCGATTAAAAAAGGGGATCATTTCGTTTTACCAAATGAAGTGAAAGCTTGGGAAATATCTGGTGAAATCACAGCGATTGTTTCTACGCCTCCTGTAAAATAAAAAAATAAGCAGAAATCATTGTATAAAGCCATTTCTAACAATGGAATATAGATGATTTCTGCTTTTTTATTTCTTTATGAAATTACGACCTAGTTTTTAGAGCTACGGATGATGAATGTATTAATATAGGTATCTATTTCCAATTTATGTTTCTCTGCATCAACGGTCTTAGGCGTGAGCTCATAATAACTTGCATTTTCAATATTACGCGCATAAAATAAACTGTATTCCATTGGATGGATCACATCATAGTTATTTGCAAGTATAAGTGTGGGAATCGTTAAATTAGTTAATTCACTTTTACTTTTTATTGGGCTATCTCTAGGTATATCAATAAACTTTTTATAGTAATTAACAGAGGCGTCATCTTCAAAATATCGTTTAAAAGTATCAATTGCTTTAGGGTAAGTAGCTTTTATCGATGGGAATATCGGATCCTGTTCAAACAACTGAAAGCCATTTTTCATCGGCAAATACTTACTTACGGTACTAAACCATTCTATCACTTCTTTTTTCATTGGTTCATTCGTCGCAGAACTCCTAAGTAATATAAGACCCATCACTTTATTTTCTGCATGGACTGCCAAATTCACTCCAACACCAGCCCCCATAGACAATCCTCCGACATAAAAATGCTGTATTCCTAAATAATCCATTAACGCTAATGCATCACTTGCCAATCTATCGTAGCTAAGTTTTCTGGAATCATGTCCGCTTTTTCCATGACCTCTTTGATCTAATGAAATTAATTGGATTTTTTTATCATTATTAAATGTTTCAAAAGCAAATTTTAAATTATCACCTAATCCATGAAGAAACAAAAAGGGGACGCCTGCTCCTTGTATTTCATAGTTAAAATCAATTCCTTCGTGTTTGAATAATGGCATATTTTATAATCCACTCCTTTGATGATATTGATCCAGCTAATTTAGTATTTTTCACCATTAATCCATGTACTTAGAACCTCGAATTTTTCATCAAGTAAAACTAAGTCAGCGATATAACCTTTTTCAATTCGACCCAATTTTTTCAAGCCTAAAATAGCTGCGGGTGTACTTGTTGCCATTTGCATAGAGTCTTGTAAGTGAATACCAAACTCAGTACTTAACCTTAAAGATTTATTCATTGTCACGGTACTTGAAGCTAATGTCCCGTCTTTTAAGCGTGCTATTCCTTCCTTAACAGTTACTTGGTGACCGCCAAAAATATACTCACCGTCGCCAACTCCCATAGCTTGAAGGGCATCGGTTGTGAGAACCATTTTATCTGGTCCTTTAATTTTATGGATGAGACGCACAATCCCAGGATGAAGGTGGACCCCGTCTACTATGGTTTGAACGCTAACCGAATCATTTTCCAAAGCCGCTGTAACAAGTCCTGGTGCCCGGTGATGGATTGCCGGCATAGCATTAAAGCAATGAGTTATGTGAGATGCTCCTTTTTCAAAAGCATCTTGCGCCTCTTCGTAAGTTGCATTGGAGTGCGCAATGGCAATAACAACGCCTCTTTTTTTCAAGAAGTCAATGAGTTCTATACCGCCGGGCAATTCTGGAGCAATCGTTACCATTTTAATTAGGCCATCTGCTTCATCGAAAATCTTTTTCATTTCTTTTAGGTCTGGGTGTCTTAAATGGGCTGGATTTTGCATTCCCTTTTTTTCGATATTAAGGTAGGGGCCTTCTAAGTGAATTCCTGCAATTTTTGCACCTTGCTCTTTTCCTATCACTTTTTTTGTTTGTCTAATCATTTGAATCAAGTCTTCCAAAGAGGAACTAACTGATGTTACTAAGAAGCTAGTACATCCTGTTTCCGCACAAGCCATCGAAACAGCTTGGATGCTTTCTGTTGAGCCATCCATCATATCGTGATTATTTGCCCCGTGAATATGAACGTCAATCATTCCGGGAATTAGCAACTGACCATTTCCATCAAAAATTGGCTCTTCTGAATACTGTTCGGGAATAATTTTATTGCTTGGAAAAACTTCTTTTATGAGATGTCCTTCTGTAATAACTGTGACATTTATTAATTCATTTTCTTTGCAAACTTTTACGTTTTTGATAATCGCCATTATTTTCACAATCCTTTCAAAGATATAACTTCCACTTCTTTAGAAATAAGGTGCTGCAGTAAATCTTTTGGCAAGGGAATATCTGTTATAATGCCATCAATTCCAGAAAAATCAATTTTGAAGGCCGTCTTTTTATTCACTTTCGTACTATCAATTAATAAGTATACTTTTTCAGAATTTCTGATAATCTCTTGCTTCATGTAGACATCTGTAAGTTCTGAATAAAAGATACCTTCTTCTGTTAGCCCAGCTCCTCCAATAAAAGCAACATCAAAGTTAAATTGTTGAAGCTGACCTAAAACGGGTTCGCCTGATAATACACGCGATTGGAAGTTGAAAAAACCACCGAGCAAGTATATTTTATTATCTTCTTTCTGAGATGCGGCTATTGCATTATCCATAGAATTAGTCACTACTACTAAGTCATTTTGCTCAAGGCCCGAAGCCAAAAAATGAACTGTGGTAGAAACATCTAAATAGATAGTCATCTGGTCTTTTATCAAGTTACCTGCTGCAGAAGCAATTGCTTGTTTCTGTTCACTCTGTTTAACTAATCTACTAGTATAGCTTTCGATTTGCGGTTTTAAAATGGGTTGTGACACCCCACCTGGATAGCGTTCAGCCAAACCACTTTCGACTAATTTTAAAATATCACGCCTTGCTGTATCTTTTGAAATGGAAAAAATTTGCATGAGTTCTTCCTGAGAAATAGTTCTCTTATTCTCTAGCAGCTTCAGTTCCTCCACTATTCTTTCTTTTTGATTCATAATTTCCTCCACTTTGAATAATTTATTTTAAGTTTATTTGTAATTTTATATAAGTATTTATAAGTTAATTATATATCTTATTAAGTTTATGTCAACCTAATGTTTTTGAATGCCTCACATTTATTGAAGGAGCATTCCAAAATAGCTTGGTTATAGCGGGAATTTTCTTTGTGTATTTTGAGTCACCACTTAATCTAGGTTATAATGATAGTAATTGTGATTGAGTAGGTTTAATGGATTACAAAAAATCGGCAATAAAAATAAATGGAAACAGCAACGCAGAGGTGGAAAAATGTCTTTAAAAATGAAGTGGATTATAGCAATTAGTATTATCGTTGTGCTTTTAGTTGTGGGGTGGTTTCTTGGGACTAGGCTAACGGTGAAAAAATATGAAGTGAGTTCTTCTAAAATTGAAAAAGAAATTAAACTAGTGCAATTATCAGATTTACATTTTAGTGAATTTGGCGATGGAAATGAAAAATTGTTGACTAAAGTGGCGGATTTAAAGCCAGATGTAATTGCAATCACTGGGGATTTGTTTGATAGGCAAGGGGATAGCGTTCCAAAAGAACTTATTAAAAAATTAACGAAGATTGCGCCGGTTTATTATTCGCCGGGAAATCATGAATATGATGTTAAAAGTGCATATGAAAAGGATTATAAGCCATTTTTAGAAGAAGCGGGTGTTATTAACGTAGAAGATAAAACGGCGACTATCGAGGTTAACGGGCAGAAATTACAGATATCTGGTTTGCGGAGTAGTGCGAATTTAGATTACGATTATCCTTATTACGAGGAAGGCTTGGCTGAAATTAAAAAGCAGCAAGATGCGCAGTATTATCAAATTCTTTTGTCCCATATGCCGGATTATTTTGAGCTTTATGTGGAAAATGGTTTTGATTTGACGTTAAGTGGGCACACGCATGGCGGGATTGTACGTATTCCGTATACGAATATTGGCGCGATTGCTCCTGGGCCGCAGCGAACACTTTTGCCGAAGTATGTTTACGGTGAGCATTCGAAAGATGGCAAGACGATGATAATTTCTGCTGGACTTGGTGCGGGAAGTCTTCATCAAAAAGCATTTCCGCGTTTAGGGAATCCATATGAAATTGTTGCGGTGACGATTAAACCGGAATCAAAATAAAAAAGAGCCTATCTTAGGCTCTTTTTGCTATTTAAATATATGATCTAAATTTGTATGCTCGTCTGATTCGCAATTGCAGGCTTTTTCAAGTTCGC
>CM001047.1:2101828-2106486 GCA_000183865.1 Listeria marthii FSL S4-120 | reverse complement strand
TCGCGTAAATGGTGTAACCAAAAATTGCGCCGCCAAGTAATAAATTAACGATAATGCTCATGAAAAACATCCTTTCTTAAACGAATAGACTGCCAATTTGATAAACCAGAAATACTAATGTGTAGGCTGTGACAAGTGGATAGGCGACAGCAAATGCGGTCCATTTCCACGAACTAGTTTCTTTTCGAATTGCTGCAACCGTTGCTAAACAAGGGATGTAAAGCAAGATGAATAACATAAAGCAATAAGCCGAAAGTGGCGTATAGAAGGAGCTAACGACGCTGCCCATCGAACTTTCTCCAACGGCATAAATAATGGCCATTGTAGAAACAACTACTTCTTTTGCTAGAAATCCGGGAATAAGTGTGGCGCCGGCTTGCCAAGTTCCAAAGCCAAGCGGAACGAGTAGTGGTGCGAGCATGCCGCCGATGATGGCTAAGAAACTTTCACCCATTGGCACATTAAGTCCGGATGGCCCCGCGTAGTTGAGCAACCAAATGATAACCGAACCAGCGAAAATGAACGTTCCCGCTTTACGCAAGAAGCCTTTTCCTTTTTCCCACGTGCTGCGCCATAAAGTTTTTAGTGACGGCAAGCGGTAAGGTGGCAGTTCGACGACAAATACGGAATTATCTTTTTTAAGTAGTGTTTTTGATAGGATTTTAGTGACAATGAGTGCCATTAAAATTCCGATAATGTAAAGTGACAATACGACAAGTGCTTGATATTTCTCGAAAAATACACCAACGAAAAGGGCGTATACGGGAAGACGCGCAGAACAGGACATGAATGGCGAGACAAGAATCGTAAGCGTCCGTTCTTTGGACTCTTCAATTGAGCGCGCCGCCATAATTCCTGGCACGTTACAGCCAAACCCGATAATCATTGGGATAAAAGCTTTCCCATTTAAACCAAAAATTTCCATTACCCGGTCCATAACAACCGCTATCCGCGCCATATAGCCGGAATCTTCTAGGACGGAAATAAAGAAGAAGATAACCAAGATTTGAGGAACGAAGACGAGTACGCCGCCAACCCCAGCGATGATTCCATCTGCGACCAAATCAGTGATAAACCCAGATGCGCCAATAGTTGTTAGGAAGGACGTCACCCAGTCCGTCAGTGACCCACCGATAAAACCATCAAGCAAATCGGACAGCGGTGCGCCAACCCAAGTAAAGGTTATTTGGAAAATTAACCACATAATACCAAGGAAAATCGGAATCCCGAAAAACTTATGCGTGAAAATTTTATCGAGTTTGTCTGATAGGGGAATATCCGAATTGCGCGTATATTCGACTGAGGTCAAACAAATATCATGAATATAATTAACGCGAACTTGGTGGAAATGATTTTCTAATTTGCCATCAAGTGCTATGTCGAGTGTCGCTCTGATTTGCTCTAATTGTTCGAAAGCAGGGGAAGCGGCTAAAAATTCTTCCGTGACTTCATTTTTAGAAAGAAATTGAACGGCTAGCCAACGTGATTGCTTAGCGGGAAGCATGTCTTTTGTTAACGCTTGGATTTCGGCAATCGCTTTTTCCGCGGGTTCTCCGTATGGTAAAACAAGCGGAATCGCTGGTGCTACGTGTTTTTCCGATAAAGTGGTTAAAATGTCATCGGTACCTTTTCCAGACCGAGCAACGACTGGCAAAATTGGAATGCGCAGTTTTTTCGCTAAATTTTGGATGTTTAAATGGATGCCGCGACCAGCAGCCACATCGATCATGTTCAGTCCCATTACGACTGGTGCGCCGAATTCAAGGAGCTGAATCGTTAAATTTAAATTGCGCTCAATTTGCGAGGAGTCGACAATATTTAACATACAATCAAATTTTTCTTCTAATAAAAAACGAGTGACAACTGTTTCATCACGAGAAATAGGATTTAAATCATAAATACCAGGTAAATCTATTAATTTACCTGTTTTTGAACGCAATGTGCCGATTTTCTTTTCGACGGTCACACCGCTCCAGTTGCCTACATATTCATAAGAGCCTGTTAATGCATTAAATAAAGAAGTTTTCCCGGTATTTGGGTTTCCAAGTAAACAATAAGTATTTTGACTCATCTGCGTTCCACCATAATGGCACAAGCATCACATTGTCTAATGCTAATATATTGTCCTTTTGTTTCAAAAGTACAGGGACCACCAAATAGTCCTTTTTGTTTAATACAAATATCACAACCTTCATCGCAACCGAGTGCAAGTAGGCGACGTTTAAGCATGGCGTTCTCTATTTTTAATTCTGAGATGCGCACTTTTTCACCGACAGCAGTTTCATTTAATTGCATAAGCTAGCAGGCCTCCTTCTATGTTATGTATTGAACATGATAATCATTATCAACTATGTTCATTTTATCACGAACAGACTTTAATATGAAGTGTTTTTTTTGGATTTATTAGTAGAATAGCAAAATAGTAGGGTATAACAGCAAAAAACTTCTGCGTAGAACGATGCTCTTTTACCTAAGGAGCATGCCTTTTCCCCTCTGTATTGATACACGGGAATAAGTGCTGGAGCTGTTTTTAATCACTTTTTTTCTGTCAAGTTGCGCTTTTTTATAGTAAAATGGTAACTATAATATGTATATTAATGGAGGCAATTAACACATGAGTGATTTATTTACTACGATTAAAGGACAAGTTACTGGGAAAAACGTGCGCATTGTATTACCTGAGGGAACGGACGAACGTATTGTTGGAGCAGCTGCACGTCTGCAAAAAGAAAATATCGTACAACCAATCTTGCTAGGAAACAAAGCAGAGATTGAAGCAAAAGCAAAAGAAATTGGCGTTTCAGTTGAAGGAATCGCTATTCATGAACCTGCGACAGATCCACTTTTTGATGAATTAGTGGCTGCATTTGTAGAACGTCGTAACGGTAAAGCAACAGAAGAAGCAGCTCGTAAAATGCTAGTAGATCCAAACTATTTCGGCACAATGCTTGTATACACAGGAAAAGCAGAAGGTCTTGTAAGTGGTGCGGCTCACTCTACTGGTGACACGGTTCGCCCTGCACTGCAAATCATTAAAACAAAACCAGGCGTAAGTAAAGTTGCCGGTGCAATGATTATGGTTCGCGGCGAAGAACGCTACTTATTCAGTGATGTAGCTATCAATATTGCACCAGTTGCAGCAGACTTAGCGGAAAATGCGATTGTTAGTGCGGAAACAGCAGAAATTTTCGGCATTGACCCACGTGTTGCGATGTTAAGCTTCTCGACAAAAGGTTCTGCAAAATCTGATGAAACAGAAAAAGTTGTAGAAGCAACAGCACTTGCAAAAGAAAAAGCACCTGAACTAACATTAGATGGCGAGTTCCAATTTGATGCGGCATTTGTTCCAACGGTTGCTGAGAAAAAAGCACCAGGTTCTGTTATTAAAGGAGACGCAAATGTATTCATCTTCCCAAGCCTAGAAGCAGGCAACATTGGCTACAAAATTGCGCAACGTTTAGGCAACTTTGAAGCAGTTGGACCAATTTTACAAGGGTTAAATGCACCAGTTAATGATTTATCTCGTGGTTGTAATACAGATGACGTTTATAACTTAACGTTGATTACTGCGGCACAAGCAGTGAATAAATAAAACGCGATTTACTATTAAACTATAAAAAAGCAGGAATCTTGTACGAAGCCAGTAAAAATGGCGCATACAAGATTCCTGCTTATTTTTCTATTTTGCGACTAAATGAATCTAGTAGTTTTTTTCGATCATTAATACGCATCTTATGGACACTTGAAAAGTTATACCATTTTAATTTGTGAAATCCCATTTTTCTAAAAGTTCCTCTGAACACAATTTTAGTAATAGGGCTACCAAATATGCATTTATAAATCCAATGAGGTGTGGCCATTACCGTAATCATCTTCACTTTTTTTAAATTCGGTAAATTACTTTTGAATAGTTTGCTTTTCGGGGATTCTTCATAAATGATGCCTTTAGCAATCACTTTATCAAAAAAGCCTTTCATCATAGCGGGCATTGCTTCCCACCAAATGGGGAAAATAAAAAGAAGCTCCTCAGCAGTCATTATTCGTTCTTGATAGTTTTTCACTAGTGGATTATCGACTTCTTTTTTTCGCCAAGCAATTAAATCTTCTTTATGCATAACAGGGTCAAATCCGTCTTTGTGAAGATCAATTATATCGACAGTGTAACCAGCTTGTTCGTAAGTCTCTTTAGCTGTTAATAACAAAGCGGCTGAAAAACTCCGGTTATGTGGTTCGTTAAAGCTAGCAGCACCTGTGTAAGGATGGTCAAAAACTATACAAATCCGTTTCATAAAATACCGCCATTCTTTACTAATTTATTTTCTGCTGATTTTCGTTTTTTCAAGAAAGCGATATATATAATATCAAAAATACTACAAATAAAGCCGCATATAATGATATAGATATTGATTTCTTGCAAAACTCCCATTAATATAGCCGGTGCCAAAGTGCCAATCCATTTGGCAAAAGCCATTAGTAAGGTTTGACCATTTGTATTTTGGCGTTGGAATAGCATTGCTACAAATAAAATGGACATGGCGACATTTTGCATAAAGGCTGAATATTGCGCAGCTGGAATGGATGCAAAACTAAAATAAAAAGCAAATTGAATGGCAAATCCTGTAATAAATACAAGGATACTAAATGGAATAAAATATTTT
>CM001047.1:2100957-2101728 GCA_000183865.1 Listeria marthii FSL S4-120 | reverse complement strand
ACTAAAATATTTTTTTGCGTTTTCAGGGAAATATTTTTTTCCATATTTAAAGTATGTGTACACAATAATTAAGTCAAAACATGCCCATATTAGATTGACCAAACCTTGTACGCCTACGCTGTTCGAATTAATTACTAAATCATTTACCGAATAAATAACTTCCCAAGCAAAATTTAGACTTAGAGCAAATAAGGGCATTGCATATGTTTTATATTTTATTCCGTTACGAATTAATTCTATATAGACAATAGTCCAAGCGATACCACTTAATAAGGTTAAAAATAATGTCATTATATATCCTCCTTTATTTTCATTAGGTGTTACATATGTTACAGTTAATAGTGTAGTACTTGTGATTTCATAATACAAGATACACTTAAAGCTGAATTGTTACACTTTGAGGAGGAAGAGTCTTGGAAGAAAATAGACAAAGAGTGCTAAGTAAAAAATGGATTATTGAAGCTTTATTAGATCTTTTAAAAACAAAACCATATTCCGCAATTACAATCACTGAAATTACTAAAAGAGCTGGAGTTGCTCGCTTAACCTTCTATAGAAATTTTGAAAATAAAGATCAAATATTACTTGCTAGATCTAATTATCTTTTTGAAGAATATTTTAATGAATTACAAAAAGTAGAAGGAATAATTGATATAAACAATGCTTTGCTGGAGTGCTTTAACTACTGGAAACGTGATGCTCAAATTATGGAAATTCTCATTAAGAACAATTTAATTCATTTATTGGATCAACCATTTTATTCTTTTTTAG
>CM001047.1:2100382-2100857 GCA_000183865.1 Listeria marthii FSL S4-120 | reverse complement strand
CTTTTTTAGAAAAAATAATGGAAGAAATCCCCTCCCTTAATAGTTTGGATGAGACGCAGAAAACTTTTATACTAGGAGGTTTAACGCGGACAATGCTTCATTGGATTTCCACAAAAAGCACAGATTCACCGGCTCAGGTGACCCAGTCCATTTTAAAGTTGGTTGATTTAGAGCATTTATCAGAATAGCAGAAATTGGGAATGCCAAAAGCTTGTTTGACGAAAGGTGAGACGACAATGGATTATATTAGATGGATCAGAGAAAAGGTAGGTCATGAGAAAATAATGCTAAACTTTGTAAGTGGTTGCCTTAGAGATAAACAAGGAAAGCTGCTTCTACAAAAAAGAGCAGATAAAAATTTGTGGGGATTTCCCGGTGGAGCGATTGAACTGGAATATGTGAGCGGGGAATTATCTGCTGGGGATGAGGAGACTGTTGAACTTAGATACTTTAAAGAAGATGAGGTACCTCAATT
>CM001047.1:2093376-2100282 GCA_000183865.1 Listeria marthii FSL S4-120 | reverse complement strand
TTAGTTAATAAGCAGCATGAGGATTTTCTGGCTGATTTGAAGCAGTTTCATGGGCAGGTATTGATAAGATAGAAAAAGTGGATTTTTAAAACGTTGATTTCTTTCCTGTTTTAGTAGTGGAGAAAAGGAATTGTTTAATTAGCATTCATATTTTCGTCACATTTTCACAACTATTTTTCTAAGATTTTATCAATTTGCTATTTTCCTTATGCTATAATAATTCATTGTGTAGTAGATTTGGGTGATGTTGTCCTTAACTTAGTGTCCCGTTTTGGACAACAGTTTATAATACATATTTAAAAAGAACACTCTATTTGCTATGTATAATTGAATTGATAAAAAGAAAGGATTGTAGAACATGGACGAGAATTTAGTCCGCTGGTTATCTCTCTTAGGTGTTGCTCTATTTGTGGTATTAGCAATACTTTTTGCAAACAGGATAAATAGGCAGCGAAAACAGAAACTGCAACAAGAATTTGAGAACAAGTTTTCTATGTTTAAAGTATTTTTTAATAAGTCTAATACGGGTGTGGAGGAACTGGGCGAACTTATTCTTCTATTGAAAAGAAGCAAGAGTGGGCGCTTTATCCTGCCTATTTTTATTTGCTTAATTATGCTTGTTATTGGGATTTTTTATCGGGGTTCTATTAATAGTAAATTGATTATGTTGGCAATTTTAGCTATCTGGTTTGTCTGGTGCACGCTAAATGCTACGAATTATGTGAAATTATATAAAAATGCGATAGTAAGTGGCAACTTAATTAAAAAGAAAACTATCTGGTTCCATAACATCGATTCCATTGAAGCGAAATTGTACGATTACAATGGGGTTATGGATGCTAGACAAGCTCAGGTATATCGGGTATATGATGTAAAACGTAATGGTAAAGTGATTTTGGGAATTTGGGAGACAGAATTTTCGAATGCCAGAATGATTGAACGATGCTTTGATACCGATAATGCTCTTGTTGCAGATATTCAAGAAAGTTTTGACACCAATGAATTACTTTATAGGGAGGATTATTAATGATACAAAATACTGGTGAATTAATGATGTATTTAGGAGGAGCGCTAGTTTTAGTTTATCCTATTGGCGTACTTATTATTAACATTCTACACTCATCCACAAAAGGGAGATTTCGTCCTACTAGCACAATGGGGATTGTTTTAGGCCTTTGTGTAGTAGCGGGGATTGTACTTATGTTTGTTGGAGATTCTTATCGGAAGGATATTAGTAAGGATGTTATGGTTTCTTATTACGAAAAAAATATTCCTTATGAAGATTTGACGAAGGCGCAAAGAAAAAATATTGATGCTTCGTTGATTAATATTAATAAAATGAGAAGAGCTGGCGAAGATGTATCGAAGTATCTTCCAGCTTTAGAGAAATACATGTATGAATTTTATATTTATGAGGGAATTCCGGAAAAAGATGCGAAATCATATATAGAATCTATGGCAAAATAAATAAAAAACACAGCGGAAATCTAAACTATGATTTCCGCTGTGTTTTTTTATACCATTTTTTCGAGGAAGTAACGCATCCAACGATTGTCATTAGTTAATTCAGGATGGAAAGCTGTTACGAGAATATTCGCTTGTTGAGCAGCGACAATTTTTTCGTCAATGGTTGCTAATACAGTTACTTCATCGCTCGGTTCTTTTAAATAAGGAGCACGGATAAACACAGCTTCAAAAGGGGTAGCGCCAAATGTTTCTATGTTTAACGCGGCTTCGAAGCTTTCTTTCTGACGTCCAAAACCATTACGAATCGCGGTAGCGTCAATCAATCCTAGACTCTCTTCGCCACCTTCAATTTCTTTTGACAAAAGGACAAGCCCAGCACAAGTTCCAAAAATAGCTTTCCCTTCACTTGCAAATGCGCGGATAGGTTCCATTAAATCATAACGCTTCATTATTTTGCGCATCGTGGTACTTTCTCCGCCGGGTAAAACAAGCCCGTCAAGTCCATCTAAATCGCTTGAACGCTTTACTTTAAAAGGGAGAGCACCGACAGATTCAATCATTTGGATATGCTCATCGACTGCACCTTGAAGTGCAAGTACACCAATTTTTTTCATATTAAATACTCCGATCTTGCATTCTATCTTCTGGATTAAGGCGAGACATTTCGATTCCTTTCATCGGGGAACCTAGCTCTTTGGACAGTTTTCCGATTAATTCATAATCTGTATAGTAAGTAGTGGCTTGAACGATGGCGCTGGCGAATTTAGCTGGATTATCAGATTTGAAGATACCAGATCCAACGAAAACACCGTCTGCTCCAAGTTCCATCATTAGTGCAGCATCAGCGGGAGTCGCAACACCACCAGCGGCAAAATTAACGACCGGAAGTTTGCCAAGTGTTTTAATTTCTTTTATCAGTTCATATGGAGCACCGAAATTTTTAGCGGCAACCATTAATTCATCATCTGTCATGCCTGCGATTTGGCGGATTTGGCCGTTTACTTGGCGCATATGACGAACAGCTTCGACGATATTACCAGTTCCGGGTTCTCCTTTTGTACGGAGCATGGCAGCACCTTCACCAATACGGCGCAGTGCTTCACCGATATCTCGGCAACCACATACGAAAGGAACGGTGAAATCTGATTTTAATAAATGGAATTCATCATCGGCGGGAGTTAATACTTCACTTTCGTCAATATAATCCACGCCCATTGCTTCGAGGACGCGCGCTTCTGTGATATGGCCGATACGGGCTTTTGCCATAACAGGGATAGATACAGCATTCATTACTTCTTCGACAATGCGAGGGTCAGCCATTCGAGCGACACCACCGGCTGCACGAATATCGGAAGGAACCCGTTCAAGTGCCATAACTGCAACTGCACCAGCTTCTTCCGCGATTTTTGCTTGTTCAGCATTAACTACATCCATAATGACGCCACCTTTTTGCATTTGCGCCATGCCACGTTTTACACGATCTGTACCAACTTTTTTCTCCATATTAACAACCTCCATCAAAGTTAATTGAAATTACCTGACTATTATGATAAGCTAAAAGCCATTTCGTAAAAACAGCCAATTGGATGTTGTTTTCTCCATCCAATTTATATAGGAGGAATGTGCCGATGTGGCAGTTAAGTGAAGATTCCAGTTTACCGATTTATTTACAAATTGTTGATTTAATCGAAACGAAAATTATGAATGGTGAACTTTTGCCAGAAGAAAAATTACCTCCGGAAAGACAGTTGGCGGAGTTGTTTGGCGTGAATCGCTCGACGGTTGTGCGGGCGCTCGATGAACTTACGGCGCGGGCTGTTATCATTCGCAAACAAGGTAGTGGAACAACGATTAATGCGGAAAAATGGGGGCTTTTTGCCGGGCAGTCGACGAATTGGCGCCATTATTTGACACAAGGCGGTTTTACACCAGCTGTTCCTTATATTCGCCAAGCGGGAGTTATGGAACGAGTGGATGCGGAACGGGTGATTGATGCTGCAACCGGGGAACTTCCACTGGAAATGACGCCGAAAATGGAAACGCCGAGTCTTTCGTGGCAGTCTTTTATTGCCGAGGAGCAGCTGGAAGACGAAGCGGGTTACAGGCCTTTGCGAGAAACGATTCAAAAACAAATGAAAGCTGCATATGGATTAGACGCGCGACCGGAACAAATTTTGATTACATCTGGTGCGCAACAAGCCCTCTTTTTGATTACGCAATGTTTATTAAAACCTGGTGATGCTGTAGCGATTGAGTCGCCATCTTATTTTTATTCGCTATCATTATTTCAATCGGCGGGTTTACGAATTTTTGCTTTACCTATGGACGAGGATGGCGTGATTATTTCCGAATTACGCGATTTATACCATAAGCATCGTGTCAAAATGGTATTTGTTAATCCGACATTTCAAAATCCGACTGGGCTAGTAATGGGGACGAAGCGACGCAAAGAACTCGTGAAAATTTGCGCTCACTTGCAAATTCCGATTGTGGAAGATGATCCATTTTCAGAATTGGCCGCGCTTGATAGTCGAATTCCAGCGCCGTTAAAGCAGCTGGACACGGATAATGTGTTATATATCGGCTCGCTTTCAAAAATCATGGGATCAACTACGCGAATTGGCTGGTTAATCGGACCAACCGCGGTTATTGAACGGCTCGCGCTCGCAAGGCAAGAAATGGATTTTGGTTTAAGTATTTTCCCGCAAGTTTTGGCCAACAGTGTTTTAAATACGGCTGGGTATAGCGCTCATTTAAAACAATTACATCACCTTTTGGAACAACGTCGCGATAATTTAATCGAAGCTTTTGATGAAATTTTACCGGATGAGTTGACGTTTACTCGGCCACAAGGCGGTTTTCATTTATGGGTGAAATTACCAATTGAATTCCGCGCGATTCGTGATTTTGATATTTTTTTAGCGAATGATTTACTCGTAATGCCAGGATTTTTATTCGGGGTAAAGGAGACCGTTATTCGCGTAACTTATGCACGACTAGAGAAGGAAGAATCGAGACGTGTAGCAAAAATAATCAAGCAAATATTACAAGAAAAAAAGTGCGACGAAGCGTGAGTTAAAGCTGAGTTGCACTTTTTTCATATTCCCCTCTAATATCTTCTAATCTATAATAGAAAGAGACCCCAAAATGTCACTCATCACAATAAATCTTTCTGCCAAAAGACAAGTTGTGATGAATCAGCATTTTTATGTAAGGGTTATCATTTACTATTAATATAAGGGAGGGGAAAGTAGATGGAACAGAATTGTAAGGAATTAATTACTTATCTGCTCTTGAATCGGCAAGTGAATCTTAGAAATGTTTCCAAAAATTTTAAGGTATCAAAAGAAGCAATTAGCGCACAGATTACACAAATAAACCATCTACTAAAGTCAGAACCAATTTTGATTGACCATGACATGATTTTTGTTACAGATGTATGTAGGGAAGCTTGTTACCGGCTTTTAACAGCAGAAGAACAACAGCTGTTTTCGTTTTATGAGGTAAATATTCGTCGCAAACTGATTATGATTAAACTGCTGCTTCACAATCATTACATGTCACTCGGCGCGCTTGCGGAATACGTTTATGTAAGTAAAAATACGATGTTAACAGATGTGAAAAGTATTAAGGAAAGCTTGCATGAATTTGAAATACAACTAGATTACTCGCGAAAAGATGGTTATGCAGTTTCCGGTTCAGAATTCTTGATTCGTAATTTACTAGCGGAACTCATTCGCGAAGTCGTTCAGACCCCGTACGGAAAATTCGTACTTGATGAAAAGAAGCTTATTACAGTTAGCGAAGTTTTTTTGCTAAAGAAACGGCTCGAAAAAGTCGAAAGTAAACTCCAAATTACATTTACAGATGAACAAATGGAAGAATTGCCCTATATCCTCCACGGCATCATCAAACGGTCCAACGTAACGAATAAAAAATGGACATTTAAAATTGAAATGTACGACATCAAAAATACCCGTGAGTTCCCGATAATGAAAGAAATGTTTTGGGGTTACGACTTTTTAAGTGAAAATGATTTGCTTTACTTATCGTTACAAGTACTCGCTTCGAACCTAGTCGAGTCGGCACTTCATTTCTCAGACAGTGAAGAAATCGCCTACGCAGTTGATGAGTTCATCCGCTTACTTGAAATGTATTTTGCGACCGAAATCATGAAGAAAAACGAGTTTAAAGAAAAAGTGATTTTACATGTCAGGCCAGCAATTTACCGGACGATTTTAGGATTTCAAATCAATAATCCGCTTAAAAAACAATTTATCAAAGAATACACCCCAACATTCAACATTGTAGAAAAAGCCTCTAAACCTTTTGAAAAATTGGTTGGCCGTAAGTGGTCGGAAGAGGAAATTGTGTATCTTTCTATGATAGTTCTTGGATGGATGTATCAAATCGAGGAAACGGAACAGCCGATTTTCCGCGCAGTCGTCCTTTGTAAAAGTGGTACATCCATTTCCAAATTACTGTTAGAAAACTTGAAAATGATGTTTCCGAATATTGATTTTCAAGGAGCTTATGCGGTGCGGCAATTAAATACCGTTGCGCGTGATATCGATTTTATTTTTACGACCGTTCCAGTCCAAAGCGACGCCACCATTTTCGTGATTCCGTCGATTTTAAGTAAAGATAGCCGACAAATCCTTAGAGAACAAGTCGATAAAGCCATCGAAATGGATAGCCATAAAAAAACCAAAGAACTACTTGCCATGCTAAAAGATGAAATTCCCGAAGAAAACATTCGCTTAGTGCAAGCTAAAGTGGAATCATTTTTCAGTAAAAAAGAGCAGCCTGTGGAGAAAAAAGAACCAGAACTAATGCGGATTACCGAAGAACAGGTTCATTTTTTAGAAACGCCACTTGAGTGGGAGAGGCTGGTTTCGGCGGCGTTTGCACCAATGTTAGAACGAGGAACAGTGGATACTTGTTACATTCATACTTGCGAAGAAATCTTCTATCAAAATTATGAGCAGATGATGATTGGACCGAATATTTATTTACCTCATGCTAAACCGGCGAATGGCGTAATCGAGCAAGATATTCAGTTGATGATAATGAAAGCGGACACAAAAACGCCGGTGGACGAAACAGTCAAAATCATGATTGCCCTAGCACCATCCGAACAAAACAAACACATACCACTATTACTAAAATTGAACGAAATTTTCTTACAGCCAGAAAGGTTAGCGGAACTTCTTGCTTCAACTAACAAAAAGAAAATCGTTGAAATCCTTGAAAGGGGGTGAGCGTCACGTGGATTACCATGATTTGTTTCAAAAAGAGTTAACCCTGATAAATTCAAGTTACGAGAGTCAGGCAGAACTTTTTGAATACACGAGCAAGATATTAGAGAAAGAGCAGTATGTAGAGCCAACTTTTAAAGAAGCGGTAACAAGCCGAGAAGTAGTTTTTCCTACTGGACTC
>CM001047.1:2090709-2093368 GCA_000183865.1 Listeria marthii FSL S4-120 | reverse complement strand
TGGCATCAAAATCGCAATTCCTCATACAGATACAATTTATGTAAAACGGCCTTTTGTACTCGTAAATAAACTTTCTACACCGATTCCTTTTGTTCAAATGGGAACGACGGATAAGTGGATTGATGTCGAAGTAATTTTCATGTTAGGAATCAAAAATCCCCAAGATCAAGTTCCACTGCTTTCAAGTATCATGGAAAAATTTATGGAAGCAGACTTTGTGGAACAAATAAAAAAAATGAATGATAGCAATACTTTATGTGATTTCCTAAAAAAACAATTTGGAGAGTGATTACAATGAAAAAAGTTATCGTAGCGTGCGGATCAGGTGTAGCAACAAGTCAAACAGTCGCATCAAAAGTAGAACGTATTTTAAAAGAAAAGGGCGTTCGCGCAACCGTTGAAGCAGTAGACATTAAGTCACTTGAACAACATATTAAAACAAGTGATGTATATGTGGCGATTACAAAAGCAAACAAAGAATTTGATATCCCAACATTAAATGGTATTGCTTTCTTAACTGGCATGGGCATGGACGAAGAAACAGAAAAATTACTGAACGCCTTAAAATAAAAACAAACAAGATAAAATAGGGAGCGTGAAAAAATGGAGTCATTACAATCAGTTATACAGTTTATTTTAAACCTTGGAGCTGCCGTTTTTGTTCCAGCACTGATGATTATTATTGGGCTAATTGTACGAATGAAAGTGAGAGACGCAGTAAGTGCGGGGATTATTCTAGGGGTAGCTTTCCTTGGAATGAACATCGTTATCGGCTTTATGATTGAGGCTTTAACACCTGCTGCACAAGGACTTGCAGAGAGAACAGGGATTAATTTAAGTATCTTAGACGGAGGATGGACATCAATGGCAACACTTGCTTGGGCGTGGCCATTTGCCTTTTTGATGTTCCCGCTACAGCTTGGGATTAATGCAATTATGCTTGTTATCAATAAAACAAAGACCTTAAACGTCGATTTATGGAATGTTTGGGGAAAAATTTTAACAGCGGTACTTATTATTGGCGTAACACAAAATGTTTACTTGGCATTTATCGTTGCCGGAATCCAAATTGTTACGGAGCTAATTCTATGTGATGCCAACCAACGCCAAATTCAAGAACTAAACGGGATTCCTGGTGTAACAGTTTCCCATGGTATGATGATTTTCTGTATTTTCTTAATGCCAATTGACTGGTTACTAAAGAAAATTCCAGCACTTCGTAAAGATATGGATGCCAATGCATTAAAAGATAAAATTGGGATTTTTGCCGAAAACCACGTGATGGGCTTTATTATCGGTGGACTTCTAGGGATTGCAGCTGGCTATGATGTAGCGAAAACACTAATGTTAGCCATGCAAGCAGCAGCGGCATTAACACTATTCCCGATGGTTGCGAAACTATTTATGCAAGCTTTATCCCCACTATCTGATGGGATTTCTGAATTCATGAAACGTAAATTTAAAAATCGTGAATTGTTCATTGGGCTAGATTGGCCGATTTTAGCAGGATGTAGTGAAGTATGGGTAGCTATCGTTCTTATGGTTCCAGTTACACTTATCTTCGCGCTAATTTTACCAGGAAATGGCGTATTACCTTTTGCCGGAATATTAAATATTTCCTTGTGTGCACCAGCGCTTATCGTAACAGGTGGGAACTTGATCCGAATGATTATCTTAGGAACAATTACAACACCAATTTTCTTATATGTATCTACTTTCTTCGCAGGATCGATTACAGACTTAGCGCATTCAACAGGTGCGATTTCGCTTAAAGCTGGACAACAAATTACTTGGAGTACGCTTGAGTATCCAGTGTTCCGTTATGTATTTGCAGAAGCAGCACAGTTCACTATTTTAGGATTTATTTTTGTCGCAATTTGGGTAGTATTACTAGTATTTTACGTGAAAATGATGAAAAAACGAACTATTGAACTAGAAAAAGCTAGCTCTTAAGAAATAGGAGTGATGAGATGATTTACACGATAACATTAAATCCAGCTATTGACCGGTTGCTTTTCATTAATGGAGAGTTGAAAAAAAGGAAGACTAATCGAGTCAAAAAAACGGAATTTGATTGCGGGGGAAAGGGGCTTCATGTTTCGGGTGTGCTATCGAAATTTGGTATTAAAAATGAAGCACTTGGAATTGCGGGATCAGACAATCTCGACAAACTATATGCCATTCTAAAAGAAAAACATATTAACCATGATTTCCTTGTAGAAGCTGGAACTTCGACAAGAGAATGCTTCGTCGTCTTAAGTGATGACACGAATGGCAGCACCATGATACCAGAAGCTGGTTTTACCGTAAGTCAGACCAACAAAGTGAACCTTTTAAAACAAATCGCTAAAAAAGTTAAAAAAGAGGACATGGTGGTGATTGCTGGATCTCCGCCTCCTCATTATACATTATCTGATTTTAAAGAACTACTAAGAACTGTCAAAGCAACAGGCGCGTTTCTTGGATGCGATAATTCCGGTGATTATTTAAACGTAGCCGTCGAAATGGGCGTCGATTTCATTAAGCCAAATGAAGATGAAGTCATTGCCATTTTAGATGAAAAGACGAGTTCACTGGAAGAAAATGTCCGCAAGTTAGCCGAAAAAATCCCTTATCTAGTCGTTTCGCTCGGAGCAAAAGGATCAATGTGCGCACACGT
>CM001047.1:2087117-2090609 GCA_000183865.1 Listeria marthii FSL S4-120 | reverse complement strand
TGTGCGCACATAATGGCAAATTGTATCAAGTTATTCCGCCAAGAGTGCAGGAACGCAATGATACAGGGGCTGGCGATGTGTTTGTCGGGGCATTTATCGCAGGACTTGCAATGAATATGCCAATCACCGAAACGTTAAAAGTTGCGACAGGTTGCTCAGCCAGCAAAGTAATGCAACAAGACAGTTCAAGCTTTGATTTAGAAGCTGCTGGAAAATTAAAGAATCAAGTAAGTATTATACAATTGGAGGAGAGATAGTATGTTATACCAAAAAGAACGTGAAGATTTAGCCAAAATAGTGAAGACGATGTTTGACCGCTTTGAAACAAATGCTGCTGGAGGAAATGTAAGTGTGCGCATGAATAGCGAACATATTATTATGACACCAACACTTATGAGTCAAGCAAAACTTTGCGATCTTTCCCCATATGAAATCCTTGTAGTGGATAACAATAATGAAGTCGTAGAAGGAGACGGAAGAGTTACAAGAGAAATCAACTTACACCGCGCTTGCTACGTAGAAAATCCAAAAATCGGCTGCGTTCTTCATGCCCATCCAAAAGAATCGATGTTATTCGCAACGCTTGGTATGGAACTGCCGAACTTAACAGAAGCAACACAAAAAATCGGCCAAATTCCAACACTTGCTTTTGCACCAGCGACTAGTCCGGAACTTGCTGAAATCGTTCGTAAGCATGTTATCGAGCTAGGTGAAAAAGCAGTTCCTAGTGCAAGTCTATTAAACAAACATGGGATTGTTGTGTTAGACACTTCCTTGCATAAAGCATACGATATGCTAGAACGTATCGAATACAATGCCTATATTGCAGAAAAAGCGTTAGTATTCGATGCATTAGGTATTAAAAAATTAGCTCATGATCGAGACCTAAACTACAATTTGGAGGAGTAACCAATGGAAAAATTCCTTTTTAATGCAACGTTATTTGCCAGTGCTTTATTACTAATGGTCGGTATTTTTAGAAGTTCTATTCCAATTACCGCCATCTCACTCGTGTTAGCAGTCGTTTCGCAACATTTCTTTCGGAAAAAATATCCTAAACAAACTCGTAGCTATCGTGAAATAATCGCGGCAAAGCAGAAAAAAGGATGAAAAAAGGGCTGGGAATCTAAAACTAGATTTCCAGCCCTTTTTATTATAGTTGTGAACGTTGTGATTTTTTCGGTCGAACGAATAAGCCTAGTTTTTCTTGTTCCCTTGTTAATGAGATGAATAAGGAAATAATCATTAAGATAATCACGATTGAAAACGGAAAGGCTGCGATGATGGAAGCATTTTGTAGAGCTGTCAATCCGCCCGCGTAAAGTAGTACGCTCGCAATTCCTGCTTGTAAAAGTCCCCAAGTCACTTTGACGGAGTTCGGTGGGTTTAAAGAACCGCCCGTCGTTTGCATACCGAGAACAAATGTGGCAGAATCTGCCGAAGTTATAAAGAAGACGGCAATTAAAATCATCGCGACAATCGATAATACCATCCCAGCAGGAAACTCGTTAAATACCCCAAAGAGAACTTGTTCTGTCGCTAAACTCGAAAGTGCGGAGTTTGTACGTTGCTCCACAAAAATCGCTGAGCCGCCAAATACGGCAAACCAGAAGACACTGACTAGAGCTGGAAGAACGATAACCCCGAGTAAAAATTGGCGAATCGTTCTGCCACGTGAAATTCGCGCAATGAAAATCCCGACAAACGGTGACCAGGAAAGCCACCATGCCCAGTAAAAAATAGTCCATGAGTCAATCCATTTTCGAGCATCCGGCGCATCAGGTGCGGTTTGGAAGCTCATTTGGATAATATTTTGTAAGTAATCCCCAAACGAGTTGGTAAAGTTATTCATGATGAAAAGGGTAGGGCCAAGAATAAGCGTTAGAATGAGCAACACTCCGGCAACATAAATATTTACATTACTCAACAGCTGAATCCCTTTATCAAGTCCAGACATGGCTGATAACATGAATAAAATAGTAACAATGACAATAATCGTAAATTGAACTGTAAAATTGTTTGGAACACCAAACAGGTAAGTAAGACCACCGTTAATTTGCTGTGCGCCAAGGCCGAGCGTTGTTGCAACCCCGATAACTGTCGCGAAAACAGCGATAATATCAATTAATTGACCAATCGGGCCTTTTGCATGCCGCCCTAGAAGTGGATACAGTGTGGCGCTTATTAAACCAGGCGCATTTTTTCTGAATTTAAAGTAAGCAAGTGCTAGGGCGACAATCGCATAAATCGACCAAGCGGAAATTCCCCAATGAAAGAAAGAATAACGAAGCGCGTCTTTCATAGCAGCTTGTGTACCAACTTCACCGCCGGGAGCTTGAACAGCATAATGCGATAAAGGTTCAGCAGCACCCCAGAAAACGAGGCCAATCCCCATTCCAGCACTAAATAACATGGCAAACCAAGATTTATTACTATATCCCGGTTCTTCGCCAGGCTTTCCGAGCCGAATTGTACCAATCGGGCTTAAAACTAAAAATAAGCAGAAGATAATAATAATCGCGACTACGATNNNNTAGTACCAACCGAAATTACTCGTTAGAAATTTTTGGATATTTGTTGTAAGTGTCTCAAATTGCTCTGGCAAAAAAGCGCCAAATAAAACAGCTAAGAGAACTAAAAAACCTGCTCCCCAAAAGACATTCGTTAATTTTTTCATTACATCACTTCCCTTTATATTCTATGTATGTATTTCCCCATGTTAGCACAAAGGTAACATCTATTTAATAGTAACAAAAAAAGTAGTGCTTTGACAAATCGAGTCAGACTTTCCCAAAAAGGGGACAAGTGCAAAAAAACTGGAACACCCGTGAGTATTCCAGCCAGTTTTATAATGTTTTTTTCGCGTTTTCGAGTGCCACTTTGATTTGATCAAAGCCAGTTCCACCGTAGGAATTTCTCTTTTGGACGGCAGTTTTAGACGAAAGCACATCATAGATATCTTCCTCAATAAGTGGATTTATTTCTTGATAGTGGTTAAGCGACACATCTTGCAAATAAATCCCATTTTGCGTACATTCCAGCACCAATTTCCCAACGATTTCATGCGCTTCTCTAAAAGGAACGCCCTTTTTCGCTAAGTAATCGGCCAGTTCAGTCGCATTGGAAAAATCTTTTTGGGTAGATTCTTCCATTATATCCGTGTGAACCTTCATCGTTTCAATCATCCCTGCAAATATATCTAAGCTAGTCTGAACCGTTTCAAGCGTATCAAACATGCCTTCTTTATCTTCTTGTAAGTCTTTGTTATAAGCGAGCGGCAGCCCTTTTAAAACCGTCAACATACCAAAAAGGTTCCCGTAAACCCGGCCAGTTTTCCCGCGAATTAACTCGGCCATATCTGGATTTTTCTTTTGCGGCATAATCGAACTTCCTGTCGAAAACGCATCCGTCAACTCCACAAATTGAAATTCATGACTCGTCCAAAGTATCAGCTCCTCACAAAAACGCGATAAATGCATCATCAAAAGGGAA
>CM001047.1:2082453-2087017 GCA_000183865.1 Listeria marthii FSL S4-120 | reverse complement strand
AAACCGCAGAAAAGCCCAGCAATTCGGCGCTATAAGCCCGGTCAATTGGAAAAGTCGTTCCAGCAAGCGCCGCAGAACCAAGTGGCGAAATATCAATCCGTTTGACACTCTCTTCTAAACGCTCTAAATCCCGCGAAAACATTCCGAAGTAAGCTAGTAAATGATGAGCAAAAGATATGGGTTGGGCGTGTTGCAAATGCGTGTAACCAGGCATAATCGTTTCAACATGCAGCTCTGCTTTTTGAATGAGCACCGCGCGTAAATGTTTTAATGATTGGATGATTTCCGCTACAGCTTGTTTTAAATATAAATGCATATCAGTCGCGACCTGATCATTTCGACTCCGCGCCGTATGAAGTTTTCCAGCGACAGGACCAATTTCCTCGTGTAACAGTTTCTCGATATTCAAATGGATGTCTTCATTCACCGTGCTAAATTCCAGCTCACCAAGCGCTAATTTTTCTTGGAGGATTTTCAACCCGGCCGTAATTTCTGCAGCCTCTCTATCCGGAATAATCCCGCATTTGGCAAGCATCGCGACATGTGCCAAACTTCCCGCTAAGTCTTCCTTTGCCATTTTTTGGTCAAAAGAAATCGAAGCGCCAAACTCATCTATCCATGCCTCACTTTTCCCTTGAAAACGGCCACCCCATAATTTTTCCATTTTTTACACCTCAGTCGTTATCGTAACTTTTGAATTGACTTCTGCGCTCACTTTCGTTGGTAGTCCCCAAAGTTTGATGAAACCAACAGCTGCATCTTGATCAAATGTATCGGAAGAAGTATAGGTCGCTAAGTTTTCATCGTAAAGCGAATTTGGAGATTTTCTTCCTTCAACGATAGCATGCCCTTTAAATAATTTGACGCGAATCGTGCCGTTAACGAATTTTTGCGTTGATTTTAAGAATGCTACTAATGCTTCTGTCAAAGGCGAGAACCATAAGCCATTGTAAATTGTTTCGCTGATTTTTTGTTCGATAATTGGTTTGAAATGCGCCACTTCGCGAACAAATGTTAAATCTTCTAATTCTTTATGTGCAGTTATTAAAGTGACTGCAGCGGGGCACTCGTAGACTTCACGTGATTTAATACCGACTAACCGATTTTCGATATGGTCAATTCTGCCGACGCCGTGTTTGCCGGCGATTTCGTTTAAAGTAAGGATTAAATTAGCTAGACTCATATTTTCGCCATTAAGGGAAATCGGAATACCAGCATCGAAGGTAATTTCGACAATATCGGCTGTGTCTGGCGCGTCCTCTAAACTAACTGTTAAGTCGTAGGCAGCTTCTGGCGGCGTTGTCCACGGATTTTCAAGTACACCACATTCGTTGCTTCTGCCCCAAAGGTTTTGGTCAATCGAGAAGGGGTTATCTAAATCAATTGGAACGGGGATGTTATGTTCTTTGGCGTAATTGATTTCTTCTTCTCTTGACCATTTCCAATCACGGACAGGGGAAACGACCTTTAAATCAGGTGCAAGTGCATGAATCGCTACTTCAAATCGAACTTGGTCATTTCCTTTGCCAGTACAACCATGAGCAATAGCAGAGGCGCCTTCTTGACGAGCCACTTCTACTAATTTTTTCGCGATTAACGGACGGCTTAACGCGGAAATGAGCGGATACTTTCCTTCATAATAAGCATGGGCTTGAAGGGCGATTAACGCAAAGTCCTCCGCAAATTCTTCTTTTGCATCAATTGTATAGGACTCGCTTGCTCCAACTGTAATGGCTTTTTCTTTAATAAAATCCAAATTTTTCCCTTCACCAACATCTAAACAACATGCGATAACTTCATAACCTGATTCTACTAACCACTGAATTGCAACCGAAGTATCTAACCCACCTGAGTAAGCTAATACGATTTTTTCTTTCGCCATTGTAAACATCCCCTATTCATAAATATACAAACATTTGTATTTATATTAACATCGATGTATTTAGATATCAACCTTTTTATTTTTATTTATTCATAATTATGCTTAAAAATACATTTCGAAATAAAAATAATCATTTCAAATAGTAATAAATTGGTTCCTGTTCATAAAACTGCTATACTTGTTATTGAAGTTATATTGAAGGAGTTGAGCGAATGTGAAAAATACAATAAAATGGATTGCCATTGGTTTTGCTGGGATCATTCTACTTCCATTATTAATCGTTTTCTTTATTTACAAAAAAGCGGTTGGGAAAAAAGAATATAATCCTGAGGTACTTGAGAATTTAGATGAAGCTTCACAAGAATTTGTGAAAAATACTTCACCATTATCCGACGTAGATTCGCGATATAAATATATGAGACTAGCGACAAAAGCATTGCCATCTGCAAAAGATATCGAAATTGGCGATGTTGAAAATAAAAAAATTGATGGCCCGGCTGGCAAAATTCCAATTCGGATTTATACACCAGAAGAAGACGGACCTTTCGAAATTATCGTTTACTATCATGGTGGCGGATTTGTTTTAGGCGGACTGCAAACACATGATGCGATTGCTAGAAAACTTGTACAAACAACCGGTGCTCGTGTAGTCACTGTTGACTACCGACTTGCTCCAGAAAATCCTTTCCCAGCGGCAGTGGAAGATGCTTACGCGGCGCTACTTTGGGTACAAAATCATCGTACTAGTTTACGAGCTAAATCCTCAGACATTATCGTTGCGGGAGATAGCGTAGGCGGGAACTTAGCGACCGTTGTTACACAAATCGCTAAAGCCAAAGGAAAACCAAACATCACCGCTCAAATTTTACTATATCCAGCAACGGATATTTTCAGTCGTGATGCATCAGTTCTTTATCCGTCAATGGATGAATTTGCAGAAGGCTACGTACTTACAAAAGAATCATTAGATAAATTCTTTAAATTATACATTGCAAATGCAAGTGATCGTAAATATGATCCACTCGTTGCGCCAATTCGTAGCAAGGACTTAGTTGGCCTACCGAAAACATTCCTTGCGACTGCTGAATTTGATCCACTAAGAGATCAAGGGGAAGCATACGCGAAGAAATTAAAAGATGCCGGCGTAGAAGTATTTGCGAAACGCTTTGAAAAAGTCCCTCATGGCTTTATGACAACGAATTCTACAGCTACTGATGAGACGTATGAACTGATTAGCGAGTTTTTAGAAGAAAAATAAAACCTGGAATCCACTCTTTTACTAGAGTGGATTTTTTTATTGACAAAGAATTTTTTTCATGAGAGAATGGCTTACGAACGGTCGTCAGTTTTTACGAGAGGAGTGAAGAGATGAGAAAAGAAGAAATCAAACAAGCCGCATTGACACTTTTCGCCCATAATGGTTTTGAGGGAACGTCACTTGCTGACATTGCAGGAGTAGTGGGGCTAAAGAAGCAATCCATCTATTCTCATTTTAAAGATAAAGATGATTTGTTTTTATCGATTATGAAGGACGCGAAATCGACAGAAATAGATTACTATCGGGCGAAACTTCGTGATAGTGACTTATCAAGACCAGATCTTGTTTTGTCTAGTTTACTTTTTGGTGTGAAAGAATTATACGATACGGATGAGGCCTACCAATTCTGGTTAAGATATGGCTTCTATCCGCCGAAGCATTTATATGATATTGTCCAAGCGGATATTACCGAAAATGTCGGGCAAATGGAACAAGATTTTACGGCTTTATTTAACGATTGGATAGAGCAAAAGTTAATTCCAATGCAAGATGTAGAAACGATGAAAGAAGCATACATGGGGATTCTCGATGCCGTCATTGTTGACATTGTGTACGTGAATGACCCAGAAAGAACGGAAAAGAAAATCACGGCTTTATGGCAAATTTTCTGGAGAGGAATTACGCTAAAAGCTTTGAATTAGAGGTGTAACATGGCAAAAAATATTGAAATTTTAGAAACNNATTCAGTAAAAAAGATTTATTTTAGATATTTAGTCCCTTCTTTAGTGGGGATGTTATTAATGTCTTTGAACATCGTGATTGATGGGATTTTTGTTGGGCATAAGCTCGGCGGGGTGGCACTTGCTGGAATAAATATTGCCGTACCAGTATTTACTATTTTTACGGCGATTTCGATCTGGATTGGTATTGGTGCTGCAACCCAGTTTTCCTTTGCGATTGGGGAAAAGAATGTCGCGAAAGCACAAACGATTTTCACCAATGCGATTTTAGCAGTTGTTTCGCTTACGATTATTATTGGAATTATCGCGTTTATTTTTAAAGAACCATTAGCTTATTTTTTAGGTGCGAATGACGATACGATTGGTTATGTACTGGAATATATGAATATACTACTTATTTTCGGATTTGCGCTGACGCTGGAAAATATTCTGAGTATTTTTGTTCGTAATGATGGCGATCCTAATTTATCGATGATTGCGCTTATTGTGACGGCGATTAGTAATGTTATTTTGAACTATTTATTTTTATTTGTGTTCGAATGGGGTGTAACCGGTTCTGCTTTAGCAACAATGCTGGCGATTATTATCGGTGTATTCATCCTAATTACCCATTTCTTCAAAAAATCGAGCCGCTTGAAATTTGTAAAAGTGGACTGGAATAAAGCTTTTTTCAAAAAGACATTG
>CM001047.1:2081748-2082353 GCA_000183865.1 Listeria marthii FSL S4-120 | reverse complement strand
TAATATTTCGATTGCGGCGATTGCTGGAACTGCTGGGGTCGCGGCGTTCTCCGTGTTGAATTATACGCATAGTGTGATTTTGATGCTGTTCCTTGGTATGGGCTCGGCGATTCAGCCGCTTATTAGTTATTACCGGGGCGCAAAAGCAAGACAAAAAGAGCTGGAAACGTTGAAAATCGCGATTATCGTTGCGTTTAGTACTGGAGTTGGCTTTTTACTCGTTGGTTTCTTTGGCTCCAATTTACTCGTTTCGATGTTCGGGAACTTTAGCCCGGAAATTAGAGAGTTAGCAAGTAACGGCATCAAGTTATTCTATACGGCTTATCTGTTCATGGGATTCAACTTTGTGATGATGACTTACTTCCAAACATCGGACAAAGTAAAAATGGCGACATGGATTACGATTTCGCGTGAGATTATATTTATGGTAATTTTCTTATTAGTATTACCACCAATCATTGGTATTCCTGGTGTTTGGCTAGCAATTCCGATTTCAGAAATGATCGTAGCGGCATCCATCGTAGTTTATATGAAGAAAAAACATATTTTATTTAAATGAAAAAAGGCGAAGATATCATCTATCTTCGCCTTTTTAGATAAAACGA
>CM001047.1:2079093-2081648 GCA_000183865.1 Listeria marthii FSL S4-120 | reverse complement strand
GTTTCCTTTTTGCGAAATTATTTATTTTCGATGGTAAAATAAAAATCTACGTTTCCATTTTTACGTAGAACGAGTTTTAAAAGGGAATGTGTAGCGATTTTTTCGGATTCGATAAGGGAAAGAATCCAAAAGTCTTGTTGTTTATTAACGGAATTAGTCGCATGTGGGAGCAGACTAAAAAAGTAATAAGATGTCAGTATTAGGTGAAATAAGGAATACGTGGGAATATTTCTGCTTTCCCTATACTGATAAACAAGTCGAAATTCCAAAGAGTTAGTTATGACAGTTCAGTGAATTTTTTTAAAGATTAAAATAGAGATAATTATTCGTTTTAGGTCAAAAGGCAATCGAGCCTTTATGGTCTAAAACGTTTTGTATGTAAGGGATAGCGTTTTGTAAAGTGCTATAATATGAAAAAATGCAGGATAGTAAAAATAGAAGATAGTTGAAAAAGACGGTTGTTTTCCGTTGGTAAATGGTTATAATTAAAAGGAAAATATGGAAAAATTGGCGGTGACATCATGAACTTAATCGGTTTGCGAATTAAAAATATTCGTAAAGAGAAGAAGCTAACTTTAAAAGAAGTAGCCCAAGGAATTATTTCAGTTCCTTATTTAGCAAATATCGAAAATGGCATAAAAGTTGCCTCGTTTGAAACGTTGATGCATATAGCAAGAAGACTAGAAATACCAGAAGAAGTATTATTAATGAGTGAGGAAGAAACGAACAAAGATCTGCTGAGGGAAATGGATGAAATTTTTGAACTATTGGTATTTTCGAATCCAGTAGAAATGGAAAAACGCTTAAATAAAATAGCTGAAACGGTGGATTTACTGCACGAATCACCAGCTATCGAGCTCAGTTTTTATTGTTTAAAAGTAGCGTTTTACTATAAAACTTGGGAATTTGCTAAAGCAGAGGAAGTAGAAGCCAAATATTTAAATAGCACAGAAAAACGTGCAACAGATTCTTTCCCGCGTCAGTTACTTTCCTACTATTACTATAGTCAGGCGGTAAAACATTCTCATGCAACATGCGATTATCCATTAGCAGTGGAATACTGGGAAAAATGCGTGGATATTACGGATAATAAAGATTTTCATGCTGTTTTTCACGTGTGTATCTGTATCAATTATATTTGCCAAAGCATCTATGAACCAGCACTTGGGCATATTCAGCAAGCGTGGGATTTAATAAAGGATGAAGAGCAAGAACGGTTTGTGGCTATTCTCTATTTCTACGGCTATATTTATTTTCAAATTGGCTTTATGAAAGAGGCAAAAAACAGATTTGAACAAACACTGCATTACTTTTCGAAATATCCAGAAGCGAAAAAACTCTATTATTTTGTCGTTCAATTAAAAATGGCAGAAATTGAAAACATTGAAGGAAATGAAACGCTATTTGATGAGAAAATTACCAGTTTGTATGAAGAACTGATGGCCTATGAAACTACTAATACAAGCTTTAACAATAACGATTATCTTGTCATAACGGAATTGATGGTCATTTTTGCGGAAAAAGGATCTGTCGAAAAAGCAACTTCATTAATGGGAATCATGAACAGAGTAATGGAGCGAGTGCAAGAGCTGAATTACTTCATGGAATACACCGAAACATTGCTTTTATATCACCAAAACGAGCAAGTGAATTACGAAGCGAAAATGATAAAACTACTGAAAAAAATTGATGCGTCCAATGATCCCATACTGATTGACCGGGTGAAAAAACACGCAAGCACGCATTTCGCGAAATCAACGAAGTATAAGATGGCTTATGATATTTTGTCGTGAGAATGAAAAAGACAGTCCTGGTTATAATTAACCAAGACTGTCTTTTATAATGCGGCCGAGAGGACTTGAACCTCCACGGGTTTTACCCCACTAGGCCCTCAACCTAGCGCGTCTGCCGATTCCGCCACGACCGCGTATGTGTAGCAAAATTAATTATAATATTGAAGCCTTTATTTTGTCAACAAATTCTGCATGAATAATTGGGAAAAAGTAAGCGTATTCTTGTATAATGAAGGATAGCGGGTTTACAGGAGGGAGAGCTGATTATGGATGTGACACAATTAAAAATGTTGCATAATGCGAAAGTGATTTCGGAAATAAAAAAAGGTTTTTCTATCGATAGGAAATATCAAATGGATGAAAAATACCTTGTTCGCGTTTTTCCAAAAGATTTACTTCAAGAACGGAAGCAAGAATTTGAAATAATCCGCGCGTTAAGTTCTCAAATTCCGCTTGTCCCAAAGGCGTATGATTTCGGCTCTATCGGTGAAGAGGGCTACATGATTATTGATTATTTGCGCGGAGAAGATGCGGAAAGTGGTATGAATCATTTGTCGAATTTGGAACAGTTTAAAGCTGGTTTTTCGGCAGGAGAACTTTTACGGAAAATCCATGAACTACCTTTAGATATACCAGTAATGAATTGGTTTGATTTTCAGTCAACCAAATTCAAACGAAAAGCACAGGAATTAAAAAAATTAGAAATCTCAGCTCCATTTCTGATAGAAACCGAAAAGTTTGTTCATGATAATCTAGCTAGAT
>CM001047.1:2075084-2078993 GCA_000183865.1 Listeria marthii FSL S4-120 | reverse complement strand
CTAGCTAGATTAAAAAATAGACCAATTTGTTTACAACATGGTGATTTTCATCCGGCAAATATTATTTTGGATAATAAAAAATTTGCGGGGCTTATTGATTTTAATCGGCTAGAGTTCGGTGATCCTTTATTTGATTTAGCTAAAATTGGCTTTTTTACAACAGAGGTCAGTATTCCTTTTGCACAAGCCAACATTTTAGGCTATATTGAAAAGGAACAACTTGCCGATTTTTGGGAACTTTATGCGCTTTATTCGGCGATGCATCTTCTTGCGGCTGTTAGTTGGGCGGCGGGAGACGAGTCACGTAATTTAGATAAGTTAATGAATTATGCAGCAAAGACGGCAGCTAGTCATGATAATTTTCAGAAGCTGATGCCAGACTGGATGAACGAGGAGGAATTCAAATGACTGAGAAGAAAATTGATTTTAAAAAAGAAGAAAAGAAATTTTATGCGCCAAAACGGAAACCTGAGCGTATTTTTGTGCCAGAGATGAATTTTTTGATGGTGGATGGAAAAGGGGATCCAGACGGCGAGGAATATCAAAAAGCGGTGCAGTCTCTTTACGCAATTGCTTATACGATTAAAATGAGTAAAATGGGCGAGACGCGTCTGACGGGTTATACGGATTTTGTTGTGCCGCCGCTGGAAGGTTTTTGGTGGTCAGAGGGCATGTTTGACTTGCAGGACCGGGATGCTTGGCTTTGGACGTCGATTCTTAGACAACCCGACTTTGTTACGGAAGAAGTGTTGGAGTGGGCGAAAGAGGTTGCTAAGAAGAAAAAGCCTGATGTCGATACGAGCCGTGTGAAATTGGTTCGTTTTGAAGAAGGTGAATGTGTGCAAATGATGCATATTGGGCCGTTTAGTGAAGAAGTGAAGACAGTGGCGGAAATGCATCAATTTATGGAAACGGAAGGGCTTCAAAATGATACGGGAACTGTTCGGAAGCATCATGAAATTTATTTGAGTGATCCGCGGAAAGCTGATCCTGAAAAAATGAAGACAATTCTGCGACTTCCGGTGAGTTGAATAATAGGAATGTTTTGCGTTATAGTATAGAAGAAATAGGACAAGGCGACTGCCCGGAATGTAAATATTTCAGGGTGTTTTTTTTGTGAAGTGGGGTTTTTGAGGATGTATTTTTTATATGTGGGGATTTTTGGTGCGTTAGGTGGAATGTGCCGTTATGCAATGAATTTATGGCTTGGTGGTGGGAGTTTTCCATATGCGACTGTGGCTGTTAATTTGATTGGTTGTTTTTTACTGGCTTTTCTCATGCAGTTTTTGGCGGAGAAATCGCGTATTTCACTAGTAATCTTAAATGGGATTGGAACGGGATTTATTGGTGCTTTTACAACGTTTTCTGCTTTTAGTGTGGACACAATTCAACTGTTGCAAAATGGTGATGTGATTTTGGCGATTAGCTATGTTTTGGTTAGTTTAATTGGCGGGCTTGTGATGGTTAAGCTTGGCAGGCTATTTAGTGATAGGTTGTTGAAACGAGGTGCGCGCCATGTTCATTAATTTTTTATTGGTTGGCTTTGGTGCGGGACTAGGCGCGATGCTACGATATGGGATTTCGGTTTTTGTTAAAAGTAAATGGAAGACGAACTTTCCATACGCGACATTTTTCATCAACGTCACTGGTTCATTTTTGTTAGGTTTTCTGGTATCTTCTGCGCTTGGGCCTGACTGGCAGCTGTTTCTTGGCACTGGCTTTATGGGCGGATATACGACATTTTCAACATTCAAAGTGGAGAGTATGGAATTAAAATGGAAAACAAATTATCGCGCATTATTTTCGTATTTAGGTTGTACGTATGTGTTTGGCTTGGCGGCGGCTTTTATCGGAATAATGCTGGGTGTATAAGAATTGTTTAAGAAACGAAGAAAACGATTGCCTGTATTTCCGCTAAATGCTATGCTAGAAAGAACGAAAAGCTTCGGAGAGGACGAGAGAGCGCGATGACAGGTTTTAGAAAAATAATGTTGCCGGTTTTACTAGTTGTACTATTTTTGGCGGGCTGTAATAAGGAAGAAGTTCCTGCTTTAGTCCTTGATGGATCAGTAACTGACACTAGTTTATTGGAGAATAATAAGCAGTTAACAGTCAATGGAACATTAACATGGAATGGCGAAAAAAATAATTATGCCAGCGAAGTTATCGTCACCGTAAGTAGCAATACTTCTGTGACTAACGCAACAACTGGTAAAACGATGAAACTAACAGATATTAAAGATGATGACACAATCAAAGCCGTATTCCCACAAGGAACAGATATTACTTCACCAGCTCCTGGAAAAGTGTCTGAAAATGCTACTTCTATAAAAGTAACTCCAAAATAAAACGTGCCTTTTTCAAAAGGGACGTTTTTTTGATGTGATTTGTGACAGACTTATGAACACTTCGGAAAATGGCTTGTTTTCAGTACTTTATATGTGTTAATTTTAATGTATCAACTAAGTAGGAGGAGAATAATGAAAAAAGGGATTTTACTTTCAATTCTGTTAGTTTTAGCATTAGTAATTAGTGCATGTGGGGAAAGCGCAGAAGAAAAAGCAGCAAAAACACCACAAGGGAAATTTATTCAAACATTAAAAAATGGGAAAAATGCTCCGGATAAGTCTACATATACTACTACGATGGGTGTAACAGATATCCAAATACCAAGCGACGACTCTAGCTCGCAAATGATTGGTATCCTAAAAGATATTAAACTATCTGTAACGACTTCAACGGATAAAAAAGCTAACAAGACAGAAACAAAAGCCAATATAAAATCTACGAATAATATGTTACCATTTTCCATGGATTTCAGTGTTTTATCGGATTTAGAGTCAGGAAATTCATATATTCCACTTAAATCTATCGTTAAACCTGACGCGTCATTACTTAGCTTTTTAGATCAAGCGACAGGTGGTATGTGGTCGGAAATTGACACAGAAATGCCCGGTTTGAAAGATAAGTATATTAGTACAGAAGAATTAACGAGTTTATTAACAGATGGCACTGAAGTGAAGATTGATGAAAAAGCGTATGAAGGTGCTAGGAAAAATATCAATGAAAAAATAACAAAACTATCAGAAGACTATTTCCAAGGTTTGGAAAAAGATCGTTTTAAAGAAGCAGAAGATGGTACAATCACGGTTTCACTTAAAAAAGAAGATGTTGTAAAATTACTAACAGAACTTCGTGAATTAATGAATGAAGAAGCAGTAAAAGCGGATTTCAAAGTAATGATAGAAAGCCAAGGTTCAGATCAAGTAAAAGACTTTGACACACAGTATAGCGAGCTACTAACAGGCCTTAAAACGGCTGCTGATAAGTTACTAGATGATAAAAAACTAATGATTAATTTCGATATTGCTGTAAAACCAGGAAAAGATAATACATTAGATACATTAACTATTAGCGGAAAAGTAGAAGATACATTAAACAATACGAATCCAGAGTCCATCAGTTTTAAACTAGAAACAAAAGCAGAAAAATTTGTTCCAATTTCTGATTTCCCAACAAAAGAACAAATTCTTTCTAAAGAAGAGTTAACTTTAATCATAAGCGATTTTGCAAGACAAATGTATATAAACAGTGGAGTTTACTAATTCACTGGAAAGACGCAGCGACTCAGGTCGTTGCGTTTTTTGGTTTTTATTTTGGCGCGGCTTTGTGGTATGATATGTAGAGAAAATGATGGACGGGTGAGCTAATGGAATTCGAATTAATAATGACGAGTGAAGCAGAGACAAGACTTCGCGCAAAACAACTTGGTGAACAACTGGCAGCTGGAGACGTGATTTTACTTGAAGGTGATCTCGGCGCTGGAAAAACTACTTTTACAAAAGGACTTGGTGAAGGTCTTTTGATTCCGCAAATGATTAAAAGTCCGACATTCACTATTATTCGCGA
>CM001047.1:2068326-2074984 GCA_000183865.1 Listeria marthii FSL S4-120 | reverse complement strand
CGACATTCCATTCGCGAATATAAGAAGGGGCGTTTGCCGCTTTATCATATGGATGTGTACCGCTTGGAAGATACTTCGGCTGATGAACTTGGCTTGGAGGAGTATTTCTACGGAGCGGGTGTTAGTGTGGTTGAATGGGCGCAGTTTGTTCGCGAAGATTTGCCAGAAGAATACTTGGAAATCAAGCTTTTTCATATAGATGAGAATACGCGCAAAATGGTTGTGAAGCCAGTTGGGGAAAGGTACGAGCAACTTGCGATGGAGGTTTTTGGGAAATGATACTTGGGATGGATACGTCTTCAGATACGATGACGATAGCGCTTTTTAATGAGGGTGTCGTTCTCGGTGAATATACAACGAATTTGAAAAAAAATCATAGTGTGCGCCTACTTCCGGCGATTGCTGCTTTAATGGAAGAATGTGGTGTAAAACCGACAGACTTAGAAAAAATTGCTGTGGCAAAAGGGCCGGGTTCTTATACAGGACTGCGAATTGGCGTGACTGTCGCGAAAACAATGGCCTGGGATGCGGGAATTCCGATTGTTGGGATTTCTTCTTTGGCACTTTTAGCAGAAAATGGCTTGTACTTTCCTGGAAAAGTGGTTGCATTAATGGATGCGCGCCGTGGCAATGTCTACGCGGGGGTTTATCAAGCAATCCAAGGTAAAATGGAGAATGTCGCTGCGGACGGTCATATTGCGCTTACCGAATTAGTAGAGCAATATACTCAAAGTGACGATACAATTTTATTCGTGGGAACGTTGACGGAACAAATTCAGCTAGCAGTGACCGAAATTCTTGGTAAACGGGCGATTTTTGCTCTGGCGGATTATACGTATTCGAGGGCTAGCTCACTTGTAAAATTAGCGGCGAACTTGGACGGCGAACCAGCGGACAATTTCGTCCCAGACTATTTAAAATTGGCAGAAGCGGAAAGCAAATGGTTGGAATCGAGGGGTTCCGAGTGAGTTTGGAAGAAGCCTTAATATTTCGAGAAGCAACGGTTGCTGACTTAAAAAGTATTATGAATGTGGAAAATGCTGCATTCACGGTACCTTGGACAGAAGCGGCTTTTCGGAATGAATTTATTATTAATCAATACGCCTATTATTTACTTGCGGTTTATGAGAAGCAGGTAGTAGGCTATGCGGGTGTTTGGCTCGTTTTAGATGAAGGGCACATTACGAATATTGCGATTCATCCAGATTATCAAGGCAATCACTACGGCGAGGCACTTTTGCGGGAAATGATTCGGGTTGCGAAAGAGCGAGGCATTGTTCGGATGACGCTCGAAGTTCGCGTATCCAATGATGTAGCACAAGGACTGTATAAAAAATTAGGATTTCAAGACGGCGCCATTCGGAAAAACTATTATCCGGATACGAAAGAGGATGCGCTAGTGATGTGGGTGGACTTATGAAAAAAAATACATTAATTCTTGGGATAGAATCTAGCTGTGATGAAACAGCTGCTTCTATTGTGAAAAATGGTAATGAAATTATATCAAGTGTAGTAGCTTCGCAAATTGAAAGTCATAAACGATTTGGCGGGGTTGTTCCTGAAATTGCATCAAGACATCACGTGGAGCAAATTACGCTTGTGATTGAAGAAGCTTTAAAACAGGCGAATGTGACGATGGATGATTTGGACGGGGTCGCTGTGACAGAAGGGCCAGGTCTAGTTGGTGCACTGCTTATCGGCGTGAACGCAGCCAAAACGCTAGCTTTTATGCACAATTTACCTTTAGTTGGCGTGCATCATATCGCTGGCCACATTTATGCAAATCGTTTTGAAACAGAATTTAAATTCCCATTATTGTCGTTAGTTGTCAGCGGCGGGCATACCGAACTTGTTTTAATGAAAGCAGATAATGAATTTGAGATTATCGGTGAAACAAGGGACGATGCGGCTGGTGAAGCTTATGATAAGGTGGCGCGCACACTTGGCCTTGCATATCCTGGCGGCGTGCAAATTGATAAACTTGCCAAAGATGGCGAAGATACTTTTCATTTTCCGCGTGCGATGATGGATGATGGCTCATTTGATTTTAGTTTTAGCGGCTTGAAGTCTTCCTTTATCAATACGCTTCACAATTTGAGACAGCGCGGCGAGGAGCCGAATCCAAATGATATGGCGGCGAGTTTCCAAGCAAGTGTCGTGGATGTTTTAGTAAGTAAAACGATTCGCGCAGCTAAAGAGTACGATGTCAAACAACTGCTTCTTGCGGGAGGCGTTGCAGCGAATCAAGGTTTAAGAGAACGACTTATCCAAGAAGTAAAACTAGAACTTCCAGACACAGAACTTATTATTCCACCGTTATCGTTATGTGGTGATAATGCGGCGATGATTGCAGCTGCTGGGACAGTGAGTTTCTTGCAAGGAAAACGTAGTAATTTTGATATGAATGCAAATCCAGGATTATTGCTGGAAGATATATGAAAAAGCACGCGGGATTTTTCGTTCCGCACGCTTCGGACTGCAGTGAAAGTGAACAATTACTTTCGCTGCAGTTTATTTTTATTAGATTTATTCATGGTTAATTTTCCGATTATGCCTCTAAAATACAACTTTCGCACCAACTCTTTTTCTAAATATGCTGGCATGCTATAATTGTGAAGCAAGCAAGTTTATGGTGGTGCACCAGCCTTTTTCATCCGGAAAGTAGGTGGTGCTTATGTTGTTTTTAGGCGTTACCTGGAAAGGATAAACGTGTGACTGTTTTCGAGAGTCTTACGCTGATGATTGCTTTTGCAGTCTTAATCGTAACGATCATGAACAGCAAAAATGACAAAAAATAAAAACCACTCATAAGCCTGACAGCTAGTGGTTTTTAAATAAATCATATAAAAGGCTGTCACCATCTTAAATGGTGTTTGCAAGGGAGTCATGTTGACGCATGGCTCTCTTTTCATTTATATGGTAACACATTTAGTCATTATTTGCCAAGTTTTTCCTCTGTATAACTGATAGCATATAGTTCTTAGAAAAGCGCTAGTTTTCACATCGTTTTATTTAAAAATTGGCGTACTTTTTCTTCGTATGTTTTTGGATCTACCGTGAATGCTTGGCCATGTTCGGCGCCTTTGACAATCCATTTTTCTTTATAGCTATTCGTAGCGTCATAAAGTTCGTCCACCATATAAGTAGGGACGAAAGCATCTGAATCACCATGAATGTAGAAAATCGGTAAGTCTGTTTTAGCGACTGCATCAACGGCACTTGCTTCGCTGAAAAAGAAACCTTCTTTCACTTTGTTTATTAGACTAGCTGTTGGGATAATTGGGAAATTCGGCAAATGGAACATGGCTTTTAATTGATAGGAAAGTTCAGCATCCATCGAAGTATAGCCGCAATCCGCGATAATACTTTTTACTTGTTTTGGTAGTTTTTCGCCGCTTGTCATAAGGACGGTGGAGCTGCCCATGGAAACGCCGTGGAGTGCGATTTCTGTGTTGGTTCCATTTTTATCGATTACTTGATCGATCCATTGTACATAATCTTTGCGTTCGGGCCAGCCGAAACCAATATTTTCACCTTCACTTTCGCCGTGTGCTCTGGCATCAGGCATTAAAACATTGTAACCAAATTTTTCGTGATACATCCGTGCTAGGCCAGCCATCTCAACTTTACCACTTTTGCCACGATAACCGTGTGCTAAAATGATTGTCGTATTAGATGGTTTATCGGCTGCTAAATAATTGGCAACGAGTTTCAAATCGTCGGCTGAGGTTTCAGTCCATTGCGTGAGATTTTGCTTTTCCATCCAAGCGACATTTGCCTCACGATTTTTCTTCGCCAGTTTGGCCGTTTCCGTTGTTTCGTCTGTTGTTGCTGTATCGTCCATGCTGGAATTGTCACGCGCTAAAGCATAACTATATAAATAAAAACTCGCGCAAATGGTAATAATGACAAGTAAACTAACGATAATTGAACCAGAAATAATTAAAATCTTTTTCATTGTGTGCTCCTTTTTTTATGCAGATTACATGGATTCCAGTTCTTCGCTTATGGTTTCCCATTCTTCCATGAGTTTTTCGCCGTCCGCTTTCACCGCGTCCAGCTCTTGTGTGATTTCAAGGGCTTTTTCATGGTCTTGGAAAACTTCTGGTTTGGTTAATTGTAGCTCGAGTTCGGCGATTTTTTCCTCGGTTTCTTCCATGGCTTGCTCTACTTCTTCAAGTTTTCTTTTTCGTTGTCGAAGTAGTTTTTGCTGTTCTTTTTCTTCTTGGTAGTTTAATTTTCTGACGGAGGCGGTCGCTTCGACTTGTTCGCCTTTTTTGCGGCGGTCTTCAGCATCAAGTCGTGCTAGTTCTTTTGCTTCCGCTAATTTTTCTTGATAATAATCGTAATCTCCTAGGAAAACGGTCGCTTTTTCCGGGGCCAATTCGACGATTTTCGAAGCTATCCGGTTAATGAAATAACGGTCATGGGAAACGAACAAAATCGTCCCTTCAAAATCGATTAAAGCTGCTTCTAAGACTTCTTTACTTTCAATGTCTAAATGGTTGGTTGGTTCATCGAGAATGAGGACATTGGCTTCAAGTAAAGTGAGTTTAGCAAGCGCGAGTCTCGCTTTTTCGCCACCGCTGAGTGATTGGACATTTTTTAGCACATCGTCATCTGAAAATAGGAAATTACCAAGTGTTGTTCGGACATTAACTTCATTTAATTCAGGATAATCATCCCAAAGTTCCATTAAAACGGTTTTGTTGGAAGTTAGTTTGGCTTGTTCTTGGTCGTAGTAGCCAATTTTCACGCCAGCGCCAAAGTGAAATTCGCCGCTTAGAGCTGGAATGTCGCGAATAAGTGTTTTAAGTAGGGTAGACTTGCCGATTCCATTTGGGCCAACGAGTGCAAGGCTATCTTGGCGTTTCATTTCGAAGGTTAGATTGGAAGCAATGCGCTTGTCTTTTGCATAACCAATGCTTAGCTGATCTACCATTAAAACATCCTTACCGGTTTGCTTTTCAAATTGGAAACCAAAGTGAGCGGCTTTTTCATCGCCTTGAGGTCGACCGAGCACATCCATTTTTTCTAATTGTTTTCTTCTACTTTGCGCGCGTTTCGTTGTGGATGCGCGAACGATATTTCTTGCGACAAAATCTTCTAGTTTTGCAATTTGTTTTTGTTGTTTATCGAATTCTTTCCACATTTGTTCCAGTTTGGCTTGTTTTTGACTGACAAACGAACTGTAATTGCCTTTGTAGTGATCGATTTTGGTGCGGCTGATTTCGTATACTTGGTTAACGACTTTATCAAGGAAGTAGCGATCATGGGATACGATAAGTAAGGAGCCGTGGTAGTTTTGTAAATACGTTTCTAGCCATGCTAACGTTTCGATATCTAAATGGTTGGTCGGTTCATCGAGAACAAGAATGTCTTGTTTAGCAAGCAACAATTTGGCCAGTGCGAGCCGTGTCTTTTGCCCACCACTCAAAGAAGCAATCTCCACTTCATAATCATCAGGGTAAAAGCGCAAACCATTTAAAACGGAGCGGATTTCAGCTTCATACGTATACCCGCCAATTTCTTTAAAGGTATGCTGCAATGTATCGTAATCCGTCATCAATGCTTGATATTTTTCCGGGTCATTATATAGTTCCGGTTCGCCGAGACGAAGCTCCATTTTGCGCAAATCAGCTTCCATTTTACGAAGTGAGTCAAACACGCTAAGCATTTCATCCCAAATAGTTTTGGAAGATTCTAGCCCAGTGTTTTGCGCCAAATAGCCAATTTCGACGCTTTTAGGTTTGGAAATGGTTCCGCCGTCATAGCTCATTTTGCCTGCGATGATTTTAAGTAAAGTAGATTTTCCTGCGCCATTTCTGCCAACTAAAGCAATTCGGTCACCAGTTTTTACTTCTAATTTAATATTATCTAAAATTACTTCTGCACCGAAGAATTTAGAAATTTGCTGAACTTGTAATAATATCATAATCTCTCTCCTCGAACGTTCTCCCTACTAGTTTATCTTAAAAGCCAAGTAATCGCAATGAGATAGCCAATTGTTCACGAATCAGTTAGTTTGTGAAAACACTCGCATTATTTGTGATTTTAGCGTAGAATAGAAAAGAAGGACTGCACCGGATATTTTGCGGGACAAAACCTTACTTGAAAGTTATGAGCAAAAAGTTTGTGCATTCCTTGTGAAATGTTTATAGTATATAAGCAAGCATGTGAAAGGAAGTACAGTTCACAAAAGCTTCAACTTCAGAAAAAATTTAAAAGAAGAAGGGACAGAAGGCATGATGGAGGAAACAACTAAAATTCCACAAGCGACAGCAAAACGCTTACCATTATATCATCGTTACTTGAAATACCTAGATGAGTCAGGTAAGGAACGAGTATCATCAGCGGAATTAAGTGAAGCGGTGAAAGTTGATTCAGCGACTATTCGACGTGATTTTTCGTACTTTGGCGCATTAGGTAAGAAAGGATACGGGTATAACGTTTCATACATACTCGACTTTTTCAGCAAAACACTCAGTCAGGACAAACAGACAAATGTTGCACTTATCGGTGTTGGTAACCTAGGGACAGCATTATTACATTATAATTTCATGAAAAACAATAATATCAAAATCGTTGCTGCATTTGATGTAGATCCAGCGAAAGTAGGTAGTGTTCAACAAGATATTCCAATTTATCATTTAAATGA
>CM001047.1:2067133-2068226 GCA_000183865.1 Listeria marthii FSL S4-120 | reverse complement strand
CCAATCATTTAAATGATATGGAAGAAATTGTTCGTGAAAACGGTGTGGAAGTAGTTATTCTGACAGTTCCAGCTGACGAAGCACAAGTAACGGTAGATCGTTTAATCGAAGCAGATGTTAAAGGTATCCTAAACTTTACACCAGCTCGTATCAGTGTTCCAAAACAAGTTCGTGTGCACCATATCGATCTTACAACGGAATTACAAACGTTAATCTATTTCCTGGAAAATTATCCAGCGAAAACAGAATAAAAAAACCTGTAGAAGGTAAGCTAAAACTTACTTTCTACAGGTTTTTTTTACGTCTTCTCAGTCCGGTAATAATCAAGCCGATACCAATCCCAAAATCCATTAATGTCATTATAATAAGTATATAAGCAAGGATATCATAACCATATTCAGCTACACGAACAATAACAAAATATACAAATACAAGACCAAGCGCAAAATAAAGAAAACTTTGCTTAATTAATGAATTTTTCATATTATCCTCCAATAATTCCAAGACTCAAAAGCAAAACAATCGTGTTCATCAAAATATGAGCGCCCATCGAAACCGCAATCCGTTTCGTTTTCGTATAAAGGAAACAAAGAATAAGTCCGATAACAAAATAAGTTAGTAAAAAGGAAATATCCCCATGAAGCAGTCCAAAGAAAAGCGAACTAATAACCGCAGCCACATGAATATTCATGACATTGCTCAGCCCACCAAAAACCACTTTTCTAAATACAAGCTCTTCTAAAATTGGGCCTAGAATGGAAATGAAAATCAAGAAAATCGGTGCAGCTTTTGTCAAATCAACTAGTAATTCGGTATTTGCAGACGTGCTCATGTCCCCAGAAATCATCGTAATAATAATGCTACAAATAATTTGCGCTACATATAATCCAATGACACCACCGATAATCCAAACGATACTAAATAGTGGTTTCGTTTTTTCACCGAGTTCAATTTTATTTTCTTTTGGTTTTCTATAAAGCATCGGAATGATAATAGCCAGCGATAAAAGATTAGAAAATATCGACCAAATAACCATTCCATAAGCCGCAGCATCTTCCGCCGAAAGGGAAGTGACACTTAATAAAATATGTTG
>CM001047.1:2066749-2067002 GCA_000183865.1 Listeria marthii FSL S4-120 | reverse complement strand
ACGAGACTTATTTATATTTATTCTTACACATTATGTGTAAGATTGTGGTTTTAATCACGAGAAATCACACATTTCAGCTTGTTATTAACGATTTATACAAGCCTGTTTATCTTCGTCACAAAAAGTACATATTCACTCAAAATATACCTTACTTTTTATATGAAATTTACTTATTTATCCCAATAATTATTGTTACAAATGAATAAAACGGTATAATTATTCGTCCTACCTTAAAATTATTGACTCTTAATCA
>CM001047.1:2064785-2066649 GCA_000183865.1 Listeria marthii FSL S4-120 | reverse complement strand
ATAAACAAATAGGTGTTTTTTGCATCTATTAATTTCATTCAACTACTAGCAGTTGATTGTGACCGCAACCTCGAATCATTTCGATGCTTATAGTCGCGGAATGAATGGGATTGGTTTACCTGGTGATTTATCCTCCATGTCTCGTTTTGTGAAGGCAACGTTTACCAAGTTGAATTCCATTTCAGGAGATTCTGAATCTGAAAGTATTAGCCAATTTTTCCATATTTTAGGCTCGATAGAACAGCAAAAAGGGCTTTGTGATGTTGGTGGGGAAAAATATGAGCATACCATTTATTCCTCATGCTGCAATATTGATAAAGGCATCTATTATTATAGAACTTACGAAAATAGCCAAATTACTGGCGTGGATATGCATCAAGAGGATTTAGAGAGTCAAGAACTAGCAATTTATCCACTCGTAAATGAGCAGCAAGTGAACATCGTTAATAAATAATTTATAGGACTATGGCAGGGAAGCCCCTTGTCGTAGTTTTTTTGTGAGGAAAACCAAAATTTGTCATGCGTTAAACAATTTTGGGACCGAAAAAGCAAGAAGCAATCTCCTAACCATTGTTATAATAAAAGAAAAGGAGATGCACTTGTTATGAGAGAGAATTCCATTATTGGTCGAGTGATTGCATTTTGTGCAATTTGCTTTGCATTTTTTAATCCGAAAACCGTGACTTATTGGCTCGGGGTGCGCGCGGAATCTGGCCCAGCTTGGTATCTTACAACAGTTGTCGCATGCGGAATTGCCGTTTATGTATTGATTGATTTAATCAAAAAAATAAAACGAAGAAAAGCGGCAGAATAAAAGTTTTCGTGGTATACTACTAGAAAAACGACTAGGAGAACGCCATGAACTGGACACGTATCAGTAGTATTTTAATAGTTGGTTTTACAGCAGTTGGGGCAATTTATGGAGGATTATCAATGGTTTTCATGCCAAGCGGTGGTCTACTATCTCTTTCAACTGGCTTACTTGATGGTTCACCGTTTGTCGATTATTTAGTACCCGGCATATTTTTATTCGTCTTTGTTGGGTTATTCCACTTAGCAGCACTAATTTACTTACTAAAAAAAATACCACGAACAAAAGAAGTCATGTTTGCCGCCGCCGCTGTTTTGGCAGTATGGATGGTGGTGCAATTACTGATTATTGGTTATGTATTTATTCTACAAATTATCTTTTTAGTTGTCGCAGCAGTCGAAATGTTCTTAGCGATACAATTGAAAAAGCAACAAGAATAATACTGTAATTTATTTAATTAGGCTATTTTCCCTCTTGAAATTGATAGGGGGTGAATAGCCTAATTTTTTTGGCCAATTGGAGGTTTGGGCAATTAAACTTGAAGAAATTATCAATAAAAGAATATATTGTGAAAAAATCATCTTTTTGTATAAAAGGGATTACTTGAAAATGAATCATATCAGCATTTTATTGAAGCGTTGTTCGTTGTTCTGTCACATTTCACTTTGTGAATTTATGATATAATTTTAAGATGATATTATGAGGATTTTTAACTATATTTTTATTTGAGAGTAACAATCTAAAAATGATTGTTAATTGGATGATTTAAATTTATAGCAATTTAAGTGTTCGAATAATTGGAAAAAATTAAGATTTGAAAGAGATAAAATACAGAAGTAGGTAGGAGAAGAGATGAAGAAAAAAGTAATTGTTTTGTTAACAGGTTTATTGTTTTTAGGAGGCTGTTTCAATATAAATGGGAAAACAGAGCAGGAAAAAGCGCAAGAAGGTACAACCCCTGTGCAAGATTATGTAGGCCAAGGGTATTCTTTTGTGGACGGGAATAAATCAGCGGAACGAGTGAAAAAGCACGAGGAAGAGATTAAACAAGTT
>CM001047.1:2063855-2064777 GCA_000183865.1 Listeria marthii FSL S4-120 | reverse complement strand
TTATATGAAAACAAAATATAAAACGGATGTGAAAGTGAATAATGTGGTCCCGGCGCGAAATGGTGCGGTTGTTATTGTGGAAAGTGAGGCGCCAATTCAGTTTACTACTTCGGTTGTTGTAAAATTTATGCTTAATAAAAAAGATGAAATAGGAAGTGGGTCTAGTAGCGAAGGAGCAGTTGAACAAGCAATTGTAGGGGGACTTTATGCAAAAGCGTATGAAGCAGAGTTCCATCATCTAGATGAATTTGCAGAAGAGTTAGCGGGAAAATACAATTTAGAAGGTTACACAGAGGAAGCGTTAATCAAAGCTTCACCTAAAGGGTATCAAGGGAAATATTATTTTATAACTGTAGGATATGATGATTATCTAAGTGCATATAATGCATATTTAGACAATAATCAAGTTTCAGCAGAGGAGCTACGTGCCTTATTTAAAAAAGATGATGCAACAAGTAAGAACATGACAATTGTAATGAACTTCTTTTCAAACGAAGATAAACTTCCTAAGCAAAATGTAGTAGATAGCTTAGCTGAAGAATTTAAAGAAGAACTAGACTTACCAAAAGGAGAGTACCCGATTAATTTATTTAAGAATTTCATTGTAAACCGAGTAGGATTACCCGATGGAGAAAATGTAGATGTAGAAGGCATTACTAAATAAAAAGAATACTAGAATATATAAGATGAGCATGAAATACAGAAGCTGATAGGAGAACAGATGAAGAAAAAAATAATGATTTTATTAGCAAGTTTATTATTATTAGGCGGCTGTTTCAATATGAATGAAAAAACAGAGCAAGAGAAAGCGCAAGAAGGCACTACGCCCGTGCAGGATTATGTAGGACAAGGGTTTTCGTTTGTAGATGGGGAGAAGTCCGCAGAACGAGTGAAGAAACACGAGGAAGAGATTAAACAAGTA
>CM001047.1:2055284-2063755 GCA_000183865.1 Listeria marthii FSL S4-120 | reverse complement strand
ATGAAAACAAAATATAAAACAAATGTGAAAGTAAATAATGTGGTACCTGCTCGGAATGCTGCTGTTGTCATGGTAGAGAGTGAGGAGTCTATTTAGTTTCATACATCTGTAATTGTAGGTTTAATTTTAAATAAAGATGAGGTTGGGAATGCCCGAAGTGAGGCGGGGGAAGTAGAGAAAGCGATTGTAGGTGGTTTATATGCAAAGGCTTATCAAACAGAATTTGAGCACTTAGATATATTTGCCGAAAGAATAGCAAAAAAATATAATTTGTTAGGGAGAAGAAATGAAGCGATTAATAAAACTGCATCAGTAGGTTATGAAAAAGAATACTATTTTATTGCCACAGCTGCTTTGTATTTTCCTAGTGTCTATAGTGCATATTTAGAAAACCAAGAAATTTCAGTAGACGATTTGAAAGTTTTATTCTTAAAAGATGATCCTCAAAATAAGAAAATGGCAATTGCAATGAATTTCTTTTCTAAAAAAGATAGTTTGCCTAAAGAAGAGATAGCTAACAATTTAGCAACGGAGATACAAAATGAATCGGGATTACCTAAAGGAAACTATGAAACAACAGTGTATAAAAATCTTATTGTAAATCGAGCTGGTTTGCCTGATGGAGAAAGTATAGATGCCAAAGACATTATTAAATAAATAGGAGCGTAATTAAATGACAACAAAGTTAAAAACATCAGATATAGATGTCATGTTGCTGAATAAATCAGCCGCAATTTCTGCTTTAGATAAGTTAGCAGTACAAACTAGTAACAACATGAAAAGCTTATTGGAGCAAATTAAACGAGGGAGTATCAATGTTTAACGGAAGTGCATATAGGCAAATTAGTCGTTTAACACAAATAAAAAATCCTTCCACAAAAGAAGGATTTTTTTCGGTTATTTCTGTTGTTCTTTCAATAAATCGCGAATTTCTTTTAAGTATTCCTCAGTAGGAGGCACTGGCGTTTCTTCCACCGGTTGCTCTTTTTTCTTAATAAAGCTAGTAAGTATTTTGACGAAAATAAAAATGGCAAAAGCGATGATGACAAAGTCAACGATGGATTGAATGAAAGCACCGTACTGGATAACTGATTTACCGACTTTGAAACTTAAATCTGTAAAATCAAGCCCACCTAGAAGCACGCCAACAAGTGGCATAATAATATTATCTACTAAAGATGAAACAATTTTCCCGAATGCAGCCCCGATAACTACCGCAACTGCGAGGTCAAGTACGTTCCCTTTTAACGCGAAATCTCTAAATTCTACTAACATTTTTTTCATATAATTCACCTCCCACTACTCAGTATAAAACATCTAACTGCGATGTGAAAGCAACTGAACTTATTTTAGTAACAAACGGCCTATGTAAAGCGCGGGCAATACTAAAACGTAGCCGATAATGATGAATGTCAGCGTTCGAAGCCAGAAAGAGCTAAGAATGGTTGGTTTCCATTTTGCCAGAAGTGCTGGAAGCCGCATCGTGATGAGTATAACAAATGCAAATAAAAAAAATAATGCGATGTAACGAAGCATAGCACAACCTCCTTTTCTTTAACTATGCCATAATGTGCGCGCCTTTTGCAATAGGAAATGAGCCGATTATTTCCATTCAATTCTTGCACGTGATAAGTTAAAAAGAGTAAAACCGTTCGTTCACAAAGGAGTAGGAAATGAAATTAATGAAAAGGGTCAGTTTTATTGTCATCTTACTATTTATACTCATCGTGCCGGTTCAGCATGTTTCTGCGCATGCTTATTTGGAAAATTCCAATCCAGCCGATCAATCACATATTAAAACCGCACCAGAAAAAGTAACGCTCGTTTTTAATGAGGAAATTGAAGCTGATTTCCCGTTGATAGAAGTGAAAAATTCTAGTGGGAAACGAGTGGAAACAGGGAAAACGGCTGTTTCCAAAAAGAACAATCATATGGTGGAAGCGTCGTTGCCAGCTGATTTAAAAGCAGATGTCTATTCGGTTTCATGGCGTGTAGTTTCGGCTGATGGTCACGCGGTAACGGGCTTAATTTCTTTTAAGTTAGGCGACACCAAAGCGACATTCCAAGCGACCGAAGTACCGTCGAATAGTGCGGACTTACAAATTAGTTCGGTTCAAAAAGCAATACTATACATAGGATTTTCGTTGTTTATTGGAATGCTTCTGTTTGGCCTAGGTCTTTATCCACGGCAAGAACCATTGACTGAGAAAATCGCTGGTCGTTTGAAAAAAATAGCGTGGTTAGCACTCGCGTTTCTTGGAGTGGCGTTACTAATCCAACTTTTCGTACAAACGAGTATTACGACAGGTGTTTCCATTTGGGAAAGTTTCCAACCAAGCCAATTAACCGCGTTCTTAGCAACGAAAACTGGCTACATGTGGATTAGCGAATTTGTCGTATGGTTTGTGCTCGCGATTTTTACCGTCATCATATTCCGCAAAAATAAACAATCAAGCTGGTTCGCGCTTCTGACCGAGAACGCATTAATTGGCTATTTAATTTTCGCGAAGGCTCAAAATGGACATGCTGCAGCGAGTGCCGATAAAATAGTAAGTATCACAGCCGATATGCTTCATATGATTGCGGCGAGTGTTTGGGTTGGCGGGATCTTGGTTCTATTATTCGTATTACCGCGAACTGGAAAAGCGCGCGAAATTTGGAGCCGCTTTGCCATCGTCGCTATCATCGCAGTCGCATCAATCTTGGTTAGCGGCTTGCTCATGGCAGTTATGAATATCGGCCAAATGGCCAACCTATTTACAACCAACTACGGTAAACTACTTCTTTTCAAAATCGGTTTATTTTTACTAATGGCGCTACTTGGCCTAGGACATTACATCTACCTCAAACTCAAAAACCAAAAGATACCATTTAAAACGATTCTCGTCGAACTCATTATTGGCACCATTATCCTTGTAGTCGCAAGCGTTTTAACAAATGTACAAACACCACCGCCACCTGCTCCGAAAGCATTTGACGAAACAATTGCAGCAGACGGTGAACCGGCCAAAATCAATTTGCGAGTGGAGCCCGCGACAGTTGGTCAAAACCAATTTATCATCACATTCACCTCAGCAGACGGCGCAGCAAAAACGGATTTTGAACAAGTAACCGTCACAACAAAATCCACCAAAACAGACGAAAAATCCACTTTTCAAGCAAAACTCGCAAATGATACGCAATATTTTGCAGAAGGACTTTATATTAACCAAACCGGAAAATGGGAAATTACCGTCCATGGTTTAACAAAAGATTTTACCGATATTAATCAAACATTTACGACCAATATTACTCAGTAAAGGGGAAAAACAATGAAAAAAATTATTAGTTCGCTCGTCATTTTATTAGCTATTTTTGTCATTCCATTTCAAGCAAGCGCCCACATTTCCGTGCAACCAAGTGAGTCAAATGTTGAATCTTGGGAAACCTACACGATGAAAGTACCATCAGAAAAAGACGCCGCATCCAAGAAAATCGTTTTAAAAGTACCAAAAGGTGTTTCCTTCGAATCGTATGAACCCGTGCCAGGCTGGACAACAACCGTCGATAAGAAAAATGACACAGTAACTTGGCAAACAGAAGGAAACGGCATTGAAAAAGGCCAATTCCAACGTTTCAGTTTTATCGCTAAAAACCCAAGTGAAGAAGGGGAAGTTGCTTGGAATGCCTACCAGTATTATGAAGATGGCTCGATTGTCGAATGGGTAGGAGCAGAGGATTCCGAAACCCCGCACGCGACAACGAAAATTGTAAAAGAATCATCTAATTCAACAACAGGTTCACACGGGGAAGTAGTGGCAGGAGCTGAGAATACAGCTGAAGACAAAAGCGACGCAAGTGACAATACTATTCTGTTGTGGACTGCAGTAGCCATCAGTGTTATCGCGCTTATTACCGGAATTCTTGCTATTTTAAGCCGGAAAAAATAACATCAAAGGAGCATACAGATGAAACGGAAAATTATCCATTTAGCAGTCGGGAAACCGAAAGAACTGGCTCTCTCAAATAACAAAAAAATGATGACTGGCATCGAAAAACAGCGCGTAAAAAAAGCAACTCTCACGATGAATGGCTTCGAAAATGATGCACCACACAATTTGAAATATCACGGCGGGGTGGATCGTACTGTCTGTATTTATCCATACGAGCATTATGCAAAATGGGCAGAAATGTTCGGCAAAGACCTACAAGTAACTGCTTTTGGCGAGAATCTAATCGTCACAAATATGCTAGAAAACACGGTTCAAATCGGTGATAAATTTCAAATTGGCGAAACCATTATCCAAGTAACCGAAGCCCGAAACCCGTGCAGCACAATTGAAAAATTTAATGCCATCCCGAATCTCTACAAAGCAATCCACGAAACCGGACTAACTGGCTATCTTTGCCGAACAATTACGCCAGGTACAATTACGGAAACGGATGAAATCAAGCCAGTTCACCAAGAATCACACGGGGTAACCGTTGCCTTTTGCCATGAAAAAGTACTTCATAAAAAAGGAACAAACGAAGACTTTGAGCGTATTTTGGCTGTCGAAGCATTGTCCGAACGTTACCGTGACCAAGTCGAAAAACGAATAAAAAAGTGATAGCATCATTCGCTATCACTTTTTTCATTTTCATCGGCTAATTCTTTTTTTCTTAATGTCAGAAATTGCTCTACCACCGCGATTTCTTCTTTCGTTAAATCTGGTGTGTCCGCAATTAATTGGGTAATTTTGCTCGCTCTTTGTGTGCTAGAAGTAGTTGTTTTCTTAGCACGGAAAAAGTTGGTAAGCGTACTAGTAATCATCCCGATAAACGCGATCCCAAATAGCATCATAATCGAAGCTAAAATCCGCCCAATCGGTGTGACAGGAACAATATCACCATAACCAACCGTTGTCGCCGTAACAATTGCCCACCAAAGCGCATCCGGATAATTATTTATCTCCGGTTCAATAAAGACCATCGGAACAGGGATAATAATTACGAGCAATACGAAAATCATCAAAAATCGATTCAAACCATTGGAACGGAAAAAGTTATAAATCGGGACAATATACCGTCTTCCCATCGCAGTAATCGTTAAAAGATGCACAAAGCTAACAATCCGAGCCGCTCGGAAGCCAGTGTAGAATGGAATAATCGCAATCAGTTGAAACGGATGGGTTTTCACATAATGCCACTTATTATCCGCCCGGTAAAGCCGAACAAGATAATCAAGTGTAAATATCGCCCAAATAATCCAATTTAAAATAAAAGTAAAGGTATTTCTGTACGGTAATAGGGCAAGGGAAAGTAAAATCAGAATGAGCATAAACGTCTCATAAATCATTTTTCTCTTTGTTTTATCCAAGTTATCCACCTCGTTTGACTTATACTCTCATTTATTTTAGCATAAAACGACGCAAAAACCGTAGATAAATCAAAAAAAGCTGGCAACATAAAGTTACCAGCCGTTTTCGTTATTTTATTCGTAGTCGATTACTTTTACTTCTCGATGCTAGTAAACATAAGTAGCAAAGTAGCGCGAACAACATCGTAATAATCAAGCTATGAGCAAGCGCGATATATAAGTTCACTCCTGTATAAACAGAAAGCGCACCAGTAACGGCTTGAAGAGCAATAAATACAAGTGACAACACCATGCTAAAAGTAAGCACGCGATATCTTCTATAATTCCGGAACACAAGCCACGTTACATACAGCAACCATACAATTAAAATAAAGGCCGCTAATCGGTGGAAATACTGCACATAATCTTGTACGGAAGTAGGCATAATAAAGTGACCATTTTCAAAAGGCCAAACCGGAACTGCCATACTTGCTTTTTCATGTCGGACAAGCGCGCCAGTGTAAACCGCTAAGTACGTGTAAATCGTGAGCGCATAAATATTAATACGCAATTTTGTTCCCATCACGAGGTTTCTAGCATCAAACTTCCGGTCTACCTCGAAAATCATCAACGCAAGCAATACAATAGAAGCATAACAGATGATCGAAATACCAAAGTGTAACGCCATGATGTACGGATTTTGTCCCCAAACAACAGCCGCCATTCCCATTAACGCTTGAATAATTAGAAACGATACAGCGATAATCGCAAGTGGTTTTGTTTCCCGACGATTTTTCATATAAATCCAAGCACAAATCGCTAAAACGATAACAAAAATCGAGCTGATTCCCGTCGTCATTCGGTGCATGAATTCAATTAGTTTTTCCGGAGTAACATCTGTTAAACGAACCAACTGCCCATTACAAAGCGGCCAACTATTACCACAACCGTCAGCTGAACCAGTTTTCGTCACGAGCGCTCCACCAAACACAACGACCGTCATACAAATAATCGTTAGTACAGACCAAACTTTCAAGAATTTTTTCATTATCTACCAATCTCTCCTTTAGATGCGTGTGAGATTTTACTAAAATTTGTTTATATGTATAAGTTCATGAGTACACATCAAACTAATTGTAGCGTGTTTATTTAAAGAAGTAAAGCGTACAAGACTAAAGCCGATTTATTGACAAAAGGGTCGTATTTTTCACATAATAAGGGTATAAGATATCTATCAGTTCGCAATCACTGGTTTATATCAGCAAGTGTTAGGGGGAGAAAAAGTGAATCAGATAGAAAAGACTGGGGAGTTATCGGCTAGTAGGTTTACTGTCCGTGATTTTACCGAGCTTGTGAAAATTGGTATCGTGAATTCCAATACGATTACTGCTTTTACAGGTATGTGGTTAGCCTTTCAGTTAAATGGAACTTCTTTTATTCAAAATGTAGACGTGATATTTTTTACTATCGTCGGTTCAGCACTTATCGTAGCTGCTTCGGGCGCTTTTAATAATGTCATTGACCGTGATATTGACGGAATTATGGAAAGAACAAAAAACAGACCAACAATGACCGGGAAAATTTCTGGTAAGCGTGCGTTAATGGTCGCGCTTGTGCTAGGCGTTGTCGGTACGATTATGTTATTTATGACGACTTGGCAAGCAGGAGTTCTTGGCGTTATCGGGGTCTTTTTGTATGTAGTCGTTTATTCGCTTTATGCAAAAAGAAAATTAGTTAGTAACACCGTAATTGGTAGCTTTTCAGGAGCTGTGCCACCGCTAATTGGTTGGTTTGCTGTTGAGCCATCGTTTAGCATCGTGCCAATCATGCTATTTCTCGTGATGTTTTGTTGGCAGCCACCGCATTTTTATGCGATCGCCATTAAACGGAAAGATGAATACGCCGCTGCTGGAATTCCAATGTTGCCAGTAGTCAAAGGCATTGAACGCACGAAGAAAAGCATGTTTTTCTGGGTGATTTTATTAACTATCTTGCCGTTCTTTATGTTTGATCTAGGCATCGTTTATGTTATTTTAGCAACATTACTTAATATCGGCTGGCTAGCACTGAGCATTTATGGCTTTAAAATGGAAGATAGCATCAAGTGGGCAAAATGGATGTTCATATACTCGTTAAACTATATGACAATTTTATTCGTAGCAATGGTTGTTATTTCGATTTTCTTATAAAAATAAAAAACAATTATGATGAAGCGCGCATTATGCCGTTTTCTCGTAATTGTTTTTTTATGGCTTTTAAAGCTTTTCAAATGATAATAGTATTGGTAAAATGAAAGTTACATCAAGAAAACAAAATACCGCCGAGGAGGGCAAAATGTGAAGTTTATAATGCGAGTAGCTGTGCTATTAATCATTTGCCTGTTCATTGGATACAACACAGATCTATTTTTCAGTAAATCAGTAGAGCAAAATACTGCCGAGGATACCGCAACAAAATCCAATTTTCCTGATGATAAAAAAACAACGAATGAAAATCCGAAACAAGTGCAAGATAGTTCCAGCTTGGCAAGATTTATTAATAAAAACGTAAGCGAGTTAAAGAAAGAATTTGGCGACCCGGTGCGTGTCGATAAAACAGCATACGGTTACGACAATTACATTTATAGTCAACCAGGAACAAGCTACATGCAAGTCGGCGTCACAAATAACATCGTTCAAACCGTTTACGCGCTAGGACAAGATTTAAATGTCATGCCATATACAATTGGTATGTCTACCGAAAAAGTATTTACCGATGCTAATTTGCAATCGGAAATATCCTTCAACTATAAAGACAGCTATTATAAATTCGAACTTTCTGAAGAAGACTTAAATGCTCGCCCGATTGTCAACATTGGAAGCGGCGTTTATGCGCAACTGAATTTTGATAAATTTAAGTCCAAACTGATTAGTGTACGTTACCTCAATAAATTATCTTTCATCAAAATGCGTCCTTATGAATTATCCTATCAAGGAGAAATTTATGAAGAGAAGTTATCGCCAGAAGATTGGAATGCGATTGATGATGCTTCTAGCAAACAAGTGTTAGAAATTACGAACGTCCTTCGTGATCGCTACGGGGTAGAAGAAGTAGCTTGGGACGAATCGGTTGCGAAAGTTGCTTATGGGCATAGTGTAGATATGAAGAAAAATAA
>CM001047.1:2051914-2055184 GCA_000183865.1 Listeria marthii FSL S4-120 | reverse complement strand
GTGTAGATATGAATTATTTTGATCATACTTCACCAACACAAGGCGATTTAAGCAAACGTTTGAGCGCTGGTAATGTTAAATATACAAAAGCTGGAGAAAATATCGCTTATAATTATGTCGATAGTGCGGCGGCTGTTGAAGGTTGGCTCAACTCTAAAGGTCACAGAGAGAATCTACTCGATGGTTCGTATACCTACATGGGTGCGGGAACATATCAGAAGTACTATACGCAAAATTTTATAATTAAATAATAGTTCTATGGTATAATAAAAAAGTAAGTTATATGGAGGTGGCTAGATTGCTCGCTACAATGGAAAATATGGCGCTACTCGATTTATCAGATGAGCTTGCTAGCATGATTCTAAACTCCGAGGAAGCGCAAAATTACAAACGTGCCAAAGAAGCGTTACTAAATGACGCTAATTCACAAAAAAATATTCGTCAATTTATACGAATAAAAGAACAATACGAGGAAGTACAGCGGTTCGGCCGGTATCATCCTGACTATAAAGAAGTAACCAGAAAGACTCGTGCTTATAAACGCGAAGTCGACATGGACCAAAATGTAGCAGCTTTTCGCCGTGCAGAGATGGACTTACAATCTCTCTTGGATGAAATCAGTCTGCTCCTCGCAAGTGCAGTTTCAGAGAATATCAAAGTACCAACCGGTAATCCGTTTTTTGAAACAAAATCTGCTTGTTCAGCAGGTGGATGTGGCAGCGGGGGAGGCTGCGGTTGTTCAGCGTAAAGCTTATCCTAAAAAGAAGGAGCTTAAACAATGGAAAATGATAGACAAGCTATCGTCGTTTGGATGAATCATCTCAAACAAGTTAGATCTTTGAAGCGATTTGGAAATGTTCATTATGTATCACGCAAGTTAAAATATGCGGTATTATATTGTGATATGGCCGAAGTAGAAGATATCTCTAACAAAGTTTCTCGTTTTCATTACGTGAAACGCGTGGAAATGTCTTTCCGTCCGTTCTTAAAAACAGAATACGAATCCAAAAAAGAATTGATGTACGAACATAAAAACGAAGATGTGCAAATCAGTATTTAACCAAAACGGCGAGACTATTTCAACTAGTCTTGCTGTTTTTTTGCACCTATTTATGATAAAGTAAAAAAGACATTGAAGTAAAGGTTGTGCAAAAACATGAGAGTCATTGCAGGAGAACGTAAAGGACACGCTTTAAAAGCAGTTCCAGGAAATAATACAAGACCAACTACAGACAAAGTAAAAGAATCATTATTTTCGATTATCGGTCCATTTTTTGATGGTGATATCGTTCTGGATTTATTTGCCGGAAGTGGCGGGCTTGGAATCGAAGCACTGAGCCGGGGTGCCGAGCGAGCAGTATTTATTGACCAAGCGACACTGGCGATTAAAACAATCCGTCAAAACCTTGAGGGCTGCCATTTTACTGAGCGAGCGGAAGTCTACCGAAATGACGCCGAACGAGCACTCAAACTACTCCATAAAAATGAGTGGAAATTCGACCTTGTTTTCTTAGATCCACCATATAAAAAGCAACAATTAGAAAAATTAATGATTGCTTTGGAAAAACTAGAACTAGTGAGCGATCAGGCAAGAATCATTTGCGAGCATGACAAAGAAGCCATTATGCCAGACACCATTGGCAAATTCGAGAAAATCAGATCAGTTTCATACGGAATTACTGTTTTATCGATATTTGAATTTCAGGAGGCGTAGAAATGGGAGAAAAAATTGCCGTTATTCCCGGGACATTTGATCCAATTACAAATGGACACTTGGATATTATCGAACGTGCAGCGAAAATTTTTGATGTGCTTTACGTATCCGTTTTAAATAATTCGTCCAAAAAACCACTTTTCACCGTGGAAGAACGAATGGAAATGATCAAACAAGTAACCGCCCATTTGCCGAATGTTCAAGTAGAAAGCGCGAGCGGATTAACAGTTGATTATGCGGCTAAACGAGGAGCTACTGCGATTGTTAGAGGGCTTCGGGCAGTAAGTGATTTTGAATACGAGATGCAAATTGCTTCGATGAACCGAACACTTAATGCCGAAATCGAGACTTTTTTTGTGATGACTAACACGAAATATTCCTTTTTAAGTTCGAGCATGGTAAAAGAAGTGGCGCAGTATCAAGGCGATATCCGCGAACTTGTACCTGAAGTTGTGAACGAAGCAGTACAAGCAAAATTTAAGTAAGTAGGAGATGGACAAATAATGCGTAAAGAGTGGAAAAAAATAACGGCGATAGTGCTGTTAATCATTATTATAGCGGGCTTTTTTATTCCAGTTCCGTATTATATTTCAAAACCTGGCGGAACCGAAGAACTTGCGCCACTCGTTACAGTTGATGACCATCCAAATAAGAAAGATGGCTCACTTAGTCTAGTGACAATTGCGATGGGAAAGGCGAATATTTATACATATATGACTGCCAAATTTTTGCCTTATCATGAATTAGAAAAAGATAGCGATATCAAATACGAAAATGAAAGCGATGAAGAATATAACGTTCGTCAAATGCAAATGATGAACGAATCCAAAAACAATGCCATCCAAGTTGCCTATAAAGCAGCTGGCCAAGAAGTCAAAGTCACTTATGATGGCGTATATGTACTAAGTGTAAAAGATGACGTCCCAGCAGCCGATGTCCTTCACGCCGGGGATTTAATTACAGAAATCGATGGACATGCTTTCAAATCTAGCCAAGAATTCATTGATTACATCCACAGTAAAAAAGTAGGCGACACCGTCAAAATCAACTACAAACACGGCGATAAAAACGAAGTAGCCAACATCGAATTAACCGCCATTGATAAAAAAGGCACACCGGGAATTGGTATCACACTAGTAGACGATGAAAAAATCACCGCAGACCCAACCGTGAAAATCGACTCCGAAAAAATCGGTGGACCATCTGCCGGGCTAATGTTCAGTCTAGAAATTTACAGCCGTTTCCAAAAAAATGACCTTACAGATGGTAAAAAAATCGCTGGAACTGGCACGATTGACCCTGATGGTACCGTTGGCAGAATCGGTGGAATTGATCAAAAAGTCGTTGCCGCAGATAAAAGTGGCGCGAAAATTTTCTTTGCACCAAATGATCCTATCACCGAAGAAATGAAAAAAAGCGACCCGAGTATCGAAAGCAACTACGACACTGCTGTAAAAACAGCGAAAGATATCGACTCTAAAATGAAAATCGTTCCAGTAAAAACTTTCCAAGACGCTGTTAACTATTTAGAAAAACTACAATAAAAAAAGCCGCGT
>CM001047.1:2044125-2051814 GCA_000183865.1 Listeria marthii FSL S4-120 | reverse complement strand
TGGGGTACCTTCAAAAATAATTTGACCACCTGAACTACCACCTTCTGGACCAAGGTCGATAATCCAGTCAGCATTTCGAATAATATCGACATTATGTTCAATCACAATAACGGTATTGCCTTTATTGACGAGTGAGTGAATAATTGCCAGAATATGTTCGATATCTGACATATGCAGCCCAGTTGTTGGCTCATCCATAATATAAATCGAACCTTTTTTATGCAGCTCGTTAGCGAGTTTTAGACGCTGACATTCCCCGCCTGAAAGCGTACTAAGTGGTTGACCAAGCGTGACATAACCAATTCCTACTTCTTCCATTGCCGCAATTTTCTTCAAGATTTTTTTATCCGTGAAAAATTGGAGCGCTTCGGAGACGGTTAATTCTAGTACATCACTAATCGATTTCCCGTCTAGTTTATATTGCAAAACAGAATCTTGGAATCGTTTGCCGTGACAGACTTCGCAAGGTGTACGAATCGAATCCATGAAAGCTAAATCCATCGTTGTGAAACCGAGTCCTTTACAGTTTTCGCAAGCCCCTTTGGAGTTGTAACTAAACAGGGAAGGGCTAACATCATTTTCTTTCCCAAATGCTTTTCTGATTGGATCCATGATGCTCGTATAGGTCGCTGGATTGGAGCGGATATTCGCATGAGCTGCTGATTGGTCGATAACAATCGCATCTGGATATTCTTTTAGAAACACGGAATGAATTAACGTGCTTTTCCCAGAACCAGCCACACCTGTTATCACCGTAAGCACTTCTTTCGGAATGTTTGCTTGAATATTTTTTAAATTAAAGCGGCTACTTTTTTCCGTTGTTAAAAAGCCTTTTGGTGTACGTGGTTTATCGTTAATTGGTAAATGGCGATTGAGGAAACGACCAGTCAGGGTATCAGACTTAAGTAAATCTGCGTAACTTCCAACAAACTGAATTTCACCACCATGTTTCCCAGCGTGCGGGCCAACATCGACAATATGGTCGGCAATTTTAATCACATCAGGATCATGTTCGACGACGAGAATTGTATTGCCTTTATCGCGTAATTTCACGAGTAATTCATTCAACCGATGCACATCACGAGGATGAAGACCGATACTCGGTTCATCGAAAATATAAAGTAAATCAGTTAGGCTACTATTCAAATGACGAATCATTTTAACGCGTTGTGATTCACCGCCAGAAAGAGAAGCGGTTTGGCGATCAAGTGTCATATAACCAAGTCCAATATCAATTAAATGTTGCAATCGCTCTATGACACTTTGAACCATTGGGATAGCGATCGGGTCAGCAATGCTCGCCACTGTTTCTTTTAATTCGTCTAATTGCATTGCTGTGAAGTCGGCAATATTCGCGCCGTTTATTTTGCAAGATAAAGCTTGCGCAGAAAGTCGTGTTCCTTCGCAAGTGGTACAAGGTGCGATATGTGTAAATTTATCGACACGTTTTTTCGTAGAAGCGGACATTTCGCCTTCTTTTTGAATGTACAAACGATTGAATTTTGGAATTAAGCCTTCGTACGTGGCGTTCATGCTACCCATCGGAGTTTCCAGAAAGACTTTAATATCTTTTCCATGTAAAAGCATGTCGTATTCTTCTTCGGTATAATCTTTAATTTTTTTATTCACATCAAAAAAGCCGGAATAAGCATAGGAATTCCAGTACCATGAATCGACAGAAAACGTCGGAAATAAGATGGCGCCTTCTTTGAGCGATTTATTTGGATCAAGTAATTTGACTAAATCAACTGAAACTTTTTGACCAACACCGTGGCAGTCGGGACACATACCAGTAGGATCATTAAAAGAAAATAGATTTGCTGTGCCAATGCTAGGTTTGCCGACCCGCGAGAAAAGTAATCGCAAAATCGAATTAATATCCGTGATGGTACCAAGGGTGGAGCGAGAGTTACCGCCAAGTCGTTTTTGATCAATAATAACAGAGGTGGAGAGGTTTTCAATTGAATCCGCATCCGGTTGCGAATACTTCGGAAGGAAATTACGAAGATAAGCGCTGTACGTTTCATTTAACTGTCTTTGCGATTCCGTGGCAATAGTTTCAAATACAATAGAAGATTTCCCGGAACCAGATACACCAGTAAAAATAGTGATTTTTCGTTTTGGGATATCTAGAGAAATATTTTGGAGATTGTTTTCACGTGCTCCTCTTAAGCGAATATATTCTTGTACCATACACATACCTCCTGTTTTTTGAGTCGGACAAACATCTTAGCAAAATTGCTCCACAAAAGTCAACCAAAAACCTTGTAAAGATTTACAAGGTCAAAATTGGTGGAATATGAAAGTCGCCAGCTTGATAATTTTCAAGTCCATTTGCCAGCGTATAAATAGAAGTTGCTCGTAAATCTTCTTCTAAAAGTCCGGGTGCTGCTTTGGAAACAGTTGTGACTATAGGAAGAGAAATATTTTTTTTATGAAGTGATAAGTATTTTTGGCCAGTTTTATTCATGCCGAGTATGCGGATGTAAGGCGAGGTAGGCTGTTCTTTCGCATTTAATAAAATTTGCAAAGCGGTTCGCTGCAATCTGGCATTGCTATATCGTTTTGTTTTTAATCGTTCAATAAAATTGGAAAAACTCTGCGCTTTGGTTGCCGCGTGTTGCATTCGGTTTTGAATGCCTTCACTAACACCACGAATTCCTTCAAGCTCCTCCGAACTAGTTTGAATTAAGCGATACTTAAGCAACGGCCAATAATCTTCCCATGATAAAAATGGTCCTGTATAATTTTTTAAAACTTCGATGGAAGACACAGGGAGATAGCGACTTGCTTCTTCTATTTTTCCAGCAAGTATTAATTTTCGAATCGCAGTCGCGCTAGCAATTTGATCATGAGTTGCTTCCGCAGCATGGTATTCGGCATGCGCGCGCGGGATTGTTTGCAAGGAGATAGTAGGATTTTGTTTTTGAACAGCCAGTGCGTAATGGAAACCGAGAATGTTGTTTGGTTTAGTGACGTCCAGCAAGTCAGCGCCGAATAAAGTGGTGAAAGCTTCTGTATAAGCTCTCGCATAAGAAATTTTCTTGTCAACTAACGCCAGCTGAATTGCCTGATTAAATGCTGCTTCATTTTCGACCACTGTTTTAGCAGCGACCGAAAAATCTTCCGCAACCCCATGTTCGCTTCCAAAAAACAGCGAATCAACATGAAGGGCATCTAAAATCCGAACGGACTCTTCGGCAAAAATAGTCGCATGTTGTGTCGCAAATGAAACCGGAAGCTCAACAACCATATCAACGCCAGCAGCGAGTGCCATCTTCGTTCGTTCCCACTTAGGTAAGATTGCCGGTTCACCGCGCTGCACAAAAGAGCCGCTCATTACCGCAATCACCACATCTGCATTAGTGGACTCACGTGCCTTATTTAGATGTAGTTTATGCCCATTATGAAACGGATTATATTCGACCACAATTCCAGTTGCTTTCATTTCGATTCCCTCCTTTAGATAATCTATTTTAGCATAAATTTCCGCCAGTAGTTTTGGTCCCCGAAAAACCATTGACAAAAGCCTTTAAAAAAGCTATAATATTTTGTGTTGCGCTTGGAGTGATGTAGGATGAAATGGTCTATCAGTCAATTGAAAAAATATCGTGACAGCAACTTCACGATTAATGAAAAAGCTGACCTAAAAAAGTTCTTTCAAGAGAACAATATAGACGTTCGTGATGCAAGCCCCGTACAAGTAACTGGGGAACTTATTGTACACCCAGAAGAAGTTACCGCTAACCTTACAATGAAGGGCGAGTGGACACTTCCATGTGCTCGTACACTTGAGGATGTTATTTATCCTTATGAAGTGCATGCGACGGAAACCTTTGTGAAATCCAAAGAACAAGTTCTAGATGAATCTTGGCATGTGATGGAACAGGATATGGTCGATTTAACCCCTGTAGTAGAAGAACTTTTACTCGTTGAAATTCCAATGCAAGTTTTCAGTGAAGATGCACTCGATATGAGTAAACTTCCACGAGGCAATGAATGGGAAATGAAAACAGAAGAAGGTAACCTACTAGAACAAATAGCAAAAGAACCAAAAGTGGATCCTCGTCTTGCGGGATTAGCCAATTTTTTCGATGAGAAAAAAGAAGACTAAATTCCCCGTGAAGCTGGAATATATTAAGGAATTTATTTTTCTTAGATTAACGATACAAGTACTTAGTTATCGTCAAGGAGGTGTAAGGAAATGGCAGTACCTTTTAGAAGAACTTCAAAAGCCAAAAAGCGTAAGCGTCGTACTCACGTGAAACTTCAACTTCCGGGCATGAACGAATGCTCGAATTGCGGCGAATACAGACTTTCCCATCACGTATGTCCAGAATGTGGACAATATGATGGCAAAGATGTAGCAAACAGCTAATATTGTTAAAAACAGGTGACGTTTCACTTGTTGAAAACGAACCTCGAAAGACGCCATGGGTCTTTCGAGGTTTTTGTTTGCGCCAAAAAGTGCAAACAATCGCTACTTCTGATAAAATAAAAGCATTAACCAATATGGAGCTGAACAAAATGGCGAACCAACTAAAGGTCGGGATTATTGGAGCAGGAGCGATGGGTCTTTTATATGCAGCTAATTTTGCTGAAAAAGCAGAGCTCACACTTTTTACCCGCAGAAAAGAACAAAGCGAGCTATTAAACCAAAAAGGGCTTTCTTTAAAAGATAATGTTGAATTAAAAAATATACATATACAAGCAACAGAAATAACAGACACAGCCAAATTGTCCGAACAACAGTTATTAATTGTCGCCGTTAAACAATATTCACTACAAGCAATTTTACCCATATTACAAAAACTACCTGAAATAGTTACGCTGTTATTTATTCAAAATGGGGCAGCGCATTTAGATAGCTTGTCACTACTCGGCGCAAAACGAACTATCTTGCTCGGTATTAGCGAACATGGCGCAGGTCGGGAAAATGATACTACGGTCATTTGGCGTGGTCATGGTAGGACAAAATATAGCGTGTATCAGGGCGAAGTAAGTGCTGATGTAGCTGAAATACTACAATCCAATCCAATTTTCCCTGTTGAAAAACACGATAGTTACTTAGAAATTATCCAAGAAAAATTATTTATCAATGCCGTGATTAATCCACTCACAGCTGTCCTTCAAGTCCAAAATGGAAAACTCCTAGAAAACGAAGAATGGCATGCATTGTTAAAAATAATTGTGAAAGAAATTCAAATGGTTTTACCAATAGAAAATGCATTAGAGAAAGTGGAAACCATTTGCCGAGTGACTGCTACTAATTTTTCCTCGATGGCGCTTGATCGAATGAACAATCGCATGACAGAAATTGATGGAATCGTCTTGCCAATTTTAGCAAAAGGGGAGTCACTTCCTACACTTCGCACGTTATATCATCTAATTAAAGGGTTGGAAGGAGAAAGCAATGTTTGATTGGTTAACAAATTCAACAGCAATTATTATTATATTACCAGTGGTGGTATTTATTTTTACGATGTTTTTTTCCAGTATTAAAATAAAGAAAAGCCAGCGGAGAATTATGTTAGCCGCTGACTTGTCTACTATTTTCTTAATTATCGCCGTTCATTTTTTCATGATTGTGCTATTTAATCGCTCGTTTTTACTATATATTTTACTATTTTTATTTATCTTAGGTATCGCTATCGTTGTGATGGCCGCGAAAAAAGAAGGTGAAATCCAATTCCGTAAAATTTTGCGTGGCTACTGGCGACTGTGCTTCTTCATTTTCGCCTTGCTCTATGTGGTGCTTTATCTATATGGCATTATTTATAGTCTGATTTTACGTTTTTAAGCGGGTTCGTTTCAATCCAAACTTTGCTTAAATCAAAATAGCCATACGGATTTTCGGCAATTCCTTTCATCATTGAATGAAGCGATTGACTTTTTTCAGGGTGATGCAAATAAATTAAATAATGATTTGCTGTTAGCCAGCGATCTATCTCTGTTTGCAAGGCGTCTCTTTTGGAGGCGTCTTTTTCTGTTTTAAACACCTCTAGTTTTTTTGAGAGTTCTGCAAGGATAGATGGATTGAACAGTTGTTGCGGTAATAGATAGGGATTGTTGAGAAAGTCCAAATAAGCCATTTCGTTATCGGAAGCCGGAATTTCGCCCATCATCATAAAATCCGTTTCTTGTTCTGGAACTTTCGAGTAAGAAGCTTCATGATGCGTGATAAATTTTTGTTCTAAGTTAATTCCAAATTGTAGCGCCTGTTCCCGAATCCACTTTGCTTCTTTTAAAGCAGTAGGGTGTTGGGTTGAGCCGAATATCACTTTTTCTCCACGATAATTGGCTTCTTTTAATAAGGCGGCGATTTTTTCAGGGTACTTTTTCGGCGAAATAGATTTTTCGGGAAAATAGTTGGACGCCACCGTGCCATAATTTTCGAAGTCTTGTTCGCTTGCTTTTTGACAATCAATCAGCTGATAAATGGCTTCGCGAAATGCTGGGTGTTGCGGGACGCCATTTCGATGCGTATTGAAACAAATAAAATTAACGCCTACACCAAGTTTGCGCCGTTCTACGTAAGCCGTATTTTCCTCGTAATCAACAGAGGTGAACTGCATTGGGATAGTTTTTAGCGTTGTCCCGGTTTGCGCTGTCCAAAATTCTACTCGGTCAAGAATCGGTCGCTCTAAAAAATAACCATCAAAGGCTTCTAAAACTAAGCGCTCATCATTACGCTCCACTATTCGAAATGGCCCTGTAGAAATCCATTTATATTCATCAAAAATAACGTCATGCGGCAAAATCGCCATATTAGCTGTACATAAATAACGAATAAAAAACGGTTCAGGCTTTTTCAAATGAATAGAAAGCGTGAATTTGTTTGGGCACTTAATCGTTTTAATATCTTGTAATTGCCAAGCGGAAACAGATTTTGTTTGTATGGAACGAAGCAAGCTAAACTTCACATCTTCACTATCAAGCATTCGCCCGTGATGAAATAAAACACTTTTACGTAAATAAAAAGTCCACTCAGTAAAGTCATCGGAAACGTTCCAGTGGTGAGCGATATGAGGGACAATAGCCTTTTTAGTTTCATCATATTTGACGAGTGTATCGCTAATTTGAGTAATGAGAAAAGCTTCCATAGAAACAGAGGTTTTAAGCGGATCTAAAGTGGTGAGTTTGCGGCGAACGATTGAGCGGAGTATTTCTTGTTGATTATCCGTTACTTGTAAGCCGAACATTTGCTGGATTTCAGTGGAGATGCCCGTAAACCAACTTTTGGGAATAGGTAATTGGAGTAAAAATAAAATATCGCTAAAGGCATCTTCTGCTAGGCTTTGTTCTAAAACTGCCAGTACTTCTTCTTCCAGTTGTTTAGGAAAGATAATCCGTGAAACATGTCCCCGGCCAAGTCCTGGAAAATAAGTAAGCATGTCTTTCGCTTGATATTGTTGTAATTTACGCTTGGCATTTTTAGTCGTGCAAAACCAAATATTGGCTAAATCACTTAATTTAAAAGGTGCGTCTAAATCAGTCGTGATGCTGTATAGATATGCACGCATCGTAAAATAATCTTTATCCATAATACCGCTCCATTCTAAAAGGGGACAAATTAGCAGAATGAATACCCTTTTTATATGTATGTATCCCTTTTATACTAACAGAGAAGTCAGAAAAATTGCAAATGGAGGGGATGTCATGTTTAGAGAGTTACACCCGAATATTCGG
>CM001047.1:2040066-2044025 GCA_000183865.1 Listeria marthii FSL S4-120 | reverse complement strand
GAGTTACACAGGAATATTCGGGCGCGGATATTAATTCAATTTTTGAGTAAAGTAATCGGTTCGATGATTTTTCCTTTTATGGCAATTTATTTTTCAAGGGAGATTAATAGTGGTATTGCTGGAATTCTCTTGATGATTAACGTGTTGGCGCAATTTCTTGCGGGTATGTACGGCGGGCATTTGGCGGATATTATTGGTCGGAAGAAATTAATGGTCGCTGGAGAATTGTTAAAAGTGGTTGCTTTTCTTGGGATGGTACTTTGCAATTCACCATTTTTCCATTCGCCGTGGATGACTTTTGTGATGTTATTAGTTATTGGCGTGGCACAAGGGCTCATTAATCCAGCGGGTGAGGCGATGTTAATTGATGTAAGTACACCAGAGAATCGGTCATTTATGTATTCAGTTAGTTACTGGGCGAACAATTTGTCGATAATGATTGGGATTATTGTTGGTGGGTGGTTTTTTGTGGACTATCTTTTTCCGTTACTTGTGGCACTTTTTGCGATGTCGTTTGTAACAGCGTGGTTAACGATTGCTTGTATATCAGAAACATTGAAACAAAAAGTTATCCCCGAAAAAGGAACGTATGGTTTAATGGGAATGCTGAAAAATTATGGGCAAGTTTTACATGATTATCGTTTTCTTCTATATACTATTGGGGGAATTGCGATTATGTCAATTGAGTTTCAACGAAGTAATTACATCTCGGTTCGTTTGGCGGAAGATATTCAGGGATTACTTGTGTATTTAGGACCACTTGGGAACATTTCTTTGAATGGCGTACAAATAGTGAGTGTATTAACGGCTGTAAATACTCTGTTTATTGTACTATTCACAGTGCCGATTGCGCGATTTGTAACTAAACGGGCGCAGCAACCTATTATGTACGTAGGTTTTACTTTATTTGCGGCAGGTTTTGCGGTGTGTGCTTTTGCGAATAATTTGGCGGTATTACTTATCGCGACAGTCGTACTTTCAATTGGGGAATTACTTTACGTACCAACGCGTCAAACGATTTTAGCAGCTATTGTGGATGATAATAGACGTGGGGCTTATATGGCGCTGAACGGCATTGTTTTCCAAGTTGGTAAAATGGTTGGCTCTGTAAGTTTAGTGTTCGCACCATTTATTGGCAAATATGGGATGGGTACTTTTACGATTATTCTTGGGGTTTTAAGTATTGTGTTTTCAGCAGTAGCATTAAAATCTGGCTGGCAAAAAGTACTAGCAAAATGATTTTGGGGTGAAAGTGGGGGATCCCTCCACCGAGCCCCACATTGTTTTTCACAAATAAGAAGAGTTGGAAATGGCTTTAAATAGGGATTTGATCATTCTGCGCTTTGGTTAGAATGATTTTTTTTTGCACTTTTTTAGGTTTTGGGTGGTGCGAAGTGGGGAGATGTGGTAAAGTGGTATGTATGAAAGTGGGTGAAGTCTAATGTTCATGGGAGAATATCAACACAACATCGATATAAAGGGCAGATTAATTGTGCCAGCTAAATTCCGTGAGCTTTTGGGGGATAATTTTGTTATAACCCGAGGACTTGATAAGTGTTTATTTGCTTATCCACAAGAGGAATGGAAAAAGCTTGAAGAAAAGCTCCAAACCTTACCACTTACTAAGAAAGATGCTCGTTCCTTTACACGTTTCTTCTTTTCCGGTGCGTCTGAATGTGAACTAGACAAACAAGGTCGGATTAATATTCCATCCAACTTACTACAGTATGCGGATTTGGAAAAAGAAACAGTAATTATTGGGGTTTCAAGTCGTATTGAAATTTGGAGTAAATCAGAGTGGGACGATGTCTTTAACGAGGCAGAAGAATCTTTTGCTGATTTAGCCGAAAATATGATTGGCTTCGATATTTAAGGAGGGGAATTGCATGTTTAAGCACGAAACCGTACTACTACATGAAACAGTCGATATGCTTGAAGTAAAACCAGACGGAATCTATGTCGATGCAACACTTGGCGGCGCAGGTCACTCAGAGTATTTACTAAATAAGCTTAATGAAAAAGGGCATTTATTTGCTTTTGACCAAGATCAAACAGCAATTGATAATGCAGAAATTAAACTAGCAGATTATAGCGATAAAGTGACTTTTATTAAAGCCAATTTTCGCGATATGAAAGAAGCATTAAACGAGCGCGGAATTGAAGCGGTTGATGGGATTTTATATGATTTAGGTGTTTCTTCCCCTCAATTAGACGAACGAGAACGTGGTTTTAGTTATCACCAAGATGCTGCACTAGATATGCGAATGGATCAAGAACAAGAATTGACAGCAAAAACTATTGTCAACGAATGGTCTTACCAAGATTTAATCCGTATATTTTTTCAGTATGGTGAAGAAAAATTCTCGAAACAAATTGCTCGTGAAATCGAACGTCGTCGTGAAGTAAAACCAATTGAAACAACCGGCGAACTAGTAGATATTATCAAAACAGCTATCCCGGCGCCAGCAAGAAGAAAAGGCGGACATCCAGGGAAACGCACTTTTCAAGCTATCCGAATTGCCGTTAATGACGAACTCGGTGCAGTAGAAGATTCGCTTGAAAAAGCCTTAACTTTAATAAAACCAGGCGGCAGAATTAGCGTAATTACGTTCCATTCATTAGAAGACCGCATAACCAAGCAATTATTCCAAGAAGCGACAAAAGGACCAGATTTACCACCAGGTCTTCCAGTCATTCCAGATGAATATAAACCAGATTTTAAACTTGCTACAAGAAAACCAATCGTACCAAGTGAAGAGGAACTGGAACAAAACAATCGAGCACGTTCAGCGAAATTACGCGTGATCGAAAAAATTATCAAATAGCAGGAGTTGAAAAAATGTGAGCAATGTCGCCTATAAATCGAATCTCGAACCAAATAGAGTACATAGAGAAGCGGAACAGCCTAAAAAACAAATCCTAAGACGTGGTCAAATGACACTCGGGGAAAAACTAATCATCACGATTGCGCTTGCGATTGTTTTAGTTGTTGCTTTTCGTATCATTAGTGTACAAGCTCAAATTTACACCGTAAACCAAGAAATTCAAACAAAAGAAACCAAAATTCTCGAACAACAAAAATCAAATGAAGACTTAAAAGTAGAAGTAAAAGATCTAGGGAGATATGAACGTATTTTAAAAATCGCTAAAGAAAAAGGGCTAAAACTTGATGGCGATAATGTGAAAGTGGTAGATGGTCAATGAAACGGCGTATAGGTAACATGAGAAGGGGAGCTCTTGTACTTTTTATCTTTTTCACGATTCTCTTTCTCTTAGTTTCTGGCCGTTTTCTTTATTTGCAAATTACGGGAGAAGCAAATGGAGTTCCACTTGCAGCAAAAGCATCTAAACAACATTTAAAAAGCAGTGTTCTCGAAGCAAAACGCGGCTCCATTTTAGATCGTAAAGGAGAAGTGTTAGCAGAGGATACGGCTTCTTACACGATTGCGGCAGTTGTTAGTGATAAACTTTCCAAAACAACGAAAAATCCAATGCGTGTAGTGGACGAAGAAAAAACAGCGCGCGTACTTGCAAAATACATTCCAATGGATGAATCAGATATTCTAGATAAACTCCAAGAAAAAGGCAAGTATCAAGTCGAATTCGGCGCGGCTGGTAAAAAAATTTCCACAGAAACAAAAGCAGAAATCGACAAAGAAAAATTACCGGGTATTGAATTTACTCGTCAATCCGAACGCTTCTATCCTAATGGAACGTTTGCGACACAATTAATCGGTTTCGCACAACAAGAAGAAGAAAAAAACACCACTGTTCTAGAAGGCAAAATGGGAATTGAATCCCGTTATAACGATATTTTAACAGGCAAAAATGGCAAGATTGACTACAGCACAGATAGAATGGGTTATATTTTACCTAATTCTAAAAATAAAGTAACCGAAGCAAAAGATGGCAAAGACATCACACTAACATTAGATAAAAAGATTCAAACCTTTTTAGAA
>CM001047.1:2037200-2039966 GCA_000183865.1 Listeria marthii FSL S4-120 | reverse complement strand
GACGCAAAATATAAACCGAAAAATATGATGGCTGTTGTAGCTGATCCAAAAACTGGTGAAATTTTAGCAATTAGTCAACGTCCTTCTTTCAATCCAGCTGATCGTTCAACGATTACCGGAAATAGTTCTAGTATTTGGCAAGATTTACCTGTCGAGTATGCTTATGAGCCGGGCTCGGTAATGAAGATTATCTCCCTTGCTTCGGCGATTGATACAAATGCTTATAATGCCAATGATTACTATCAATCGGGTTCTTATAAAGTAGGCGATATTGCCATCCATGACCATAATAACGGAAATGGTTGGGGCTCCATTACGTATCGTGAAGGGGTAGAACGCTCCAGTAACGTTGCCTTCGCTAAACTCCTAAATAAAATGGGTACAGATACGTTTAAAACCTATTTAGATAAATTTGGCTTTGGGAAGAAAACAGGAATTGCCTTACCTAATGAAACAAACGGTAAAATTCTCTATAACTACCCAATTGAAAAAGTAACAACCGTTTTCGGACAAGGGACAACCGTTTCGATGATGCAAATGATTCAAGCGGCATCTGCTATCGCAAGTGACGGCACGATGAAAGAACCGTATGTCGTTTCCAGCGTAAAAGATCCAAGCACAGGCGAAGAAACCAAAACAGAAACGAAAATTGCCGGCAAACCAATCAGTGCAGAAACCGCCAAGAAAACACGTAACGAATTAAAAAACGTTATTAGTGGCCAAAATGGTACTGGTAAATTATATGCAATTCCGGGATATGATGTAGCTGGTAAAACAGGAACATCGCAAATCCCAGATCCAAAAACAGGCAAATACATGACTGGCGCGGATAATTATATATTCTCCTTCCTAGGCATGGCACCAGCGGATAACCCTGAATTAGTTATTTACGTAACAATGCAGCAACCGCAATTATCTGGTAGCCAAACAGGTGGCGAAGCAGTGTCAGAAGTATTTAATCCCGTTATGAAAAACAGCCTACAATACATGAATATTAAACCGGGCGACGTGGAAAAACTAGCTTCTGAAAAAGTACCAGTTGTAGCAGAAAAAACAGTAGAAGAAGCTAAAAAAGCAGTAGAAGATAAAGGTTTGGAACCAATCATAGTCGGTAACGGCAAAAAAATTGTCCAACAACTTCCACAAGCAAATAGCGCCATCATGCAAGGTCAAAAAGTTATTTTAATGACGGATGGCGATATGACTGCACCAAATATGATAACGTGGTCCAAAGACGATGCACTGAAAGTTTCTGAAATAACTGGTATTCCATTTGAGTTTTCTGGGAATGGTTATGTGCGTGAACAAAGTGTCTCCGCGGGTAGCATCATTAATAGCGAAACGAAAATGAAACTAACCCTCGCACCGCCAGCAGATATAGGCGATTTTAATCAAAATCACGATCAAGATACAGCTGAACAAAATAAAAAAGCGACTGACATCCAAGAAAATGCCGGTATCGGCGATTTGCTCAATTAATAATAGGAAGATAGAAGTATGTCAGCTTTACAAAGTGGCATACTTCTAACTTTAAATGCAATCTGTGTCTTTTGTCGTGGTAGCTATACGCTGTTGTTTTTGCTAAGATAGAAAAGGATTCTTTTTGGTTTTAGCAAAACTAACAGAAAGAATAAGTTTGAGGAGATGGCAAGAATGAAGTTAAATGAACTAATGCAAGCTATCCCGGTGTATACTGGCGAGGCGAGTGAAGCAATCGAAATTAGCCAAATCGCCCAAGATAGTAGAAAAGTAAAACCAGGGACACTCTTTATTTGTATAGACGGGGAATTGGTGGATGGACATCAGTTCGCAACACGCGCAGTAGAACTTGGCGCCGTAGCAATCATCGCAGAAAAACCTGTCGACGTTGCGATTCCGGTGTTATACGTTAGAGATTCCAAACGCGCCATGGCAATGTTAGCCGATTATTTTTACGGTTCACCAACCCAAGCATTAAAATTAGTTGGGATTACTGGAACCAATGGAAAAACAACCGTAAGCCATTTAGTAGAACAAATCGTTCGCGAAAATGGCGAGCAAACAGGACTAATTGGTACGATGTATCGTAAAATTGGCGATCAAATTTTAGAAACGAAAAATACAACACCAGATAGCTTAACTTTACAAGAAACATTTCGAGACATGTTACTTAGCGGAGTAAGTACGGCTGTGATGGAAGTATCCTCGCATGCACTTGTTCAAGGTCGTGTCTACGGCTCCGACTATGATGTCGCTGTCTTTATGAACTTATCTCAAGATCATCTAGATTATCACCATACAATGGAAGAATATGCCAACGCAAAAAGTTTATTGTTCGCGCAACTAGGTAATAGCTACCATACAAGTAATCCGAAAATTGCTGTACTCAATGCAGATGATACGGAAAGCGTGCGCATGCAAACCGCAACAGCCGCTCACGTTATTACTTTCGGAATTAAAGAACAAGCCGATTTTAAAGCAAGTAACATTAAAATTACAAGCTATGGTTCCACGTTTGATTTAGCGACACCAGTTGGTAATTTCGCTTTGAAAATAAAAATGATTGGTAACTTCAGCATTTATAACGTATTAGCAGCAATTGCCACTAGTTTCGCACTACATATTCCAATCGAAAAAGCGATTGCGACCGTGGAAACTATACCAGGTGTCAAAGGCCGTTTCGAACTCGTACACGCAGGACAAGATTTCCCTGTCATTGTCGATTATGCCCACACACCAGACGGATTGCTAAACGTTTTACAAACGATTGATGAATTTGCAGAAAAA
>CM001047.1:2035994-2037100 GCA_000183865.1 Listeria marthii FSL S4-120 | reverse complement strand
TCGGTCGTCCGCGTTTTTGTCGTTGTTGGCTGCGGCGGCGACCGTGACAAAGGAAAACGACCACAAATGGCGAAAATCGCTGTTGATTATGCAACAAATCCGATTTTTACATCCGATAATCCGCGTAGTGAAAACCCGCATGCGATTATTGAAGATATGATTCAAGGTGTTCCAGAAAGCGATTCTTACGTTGTTCATGAGAACCGCCGAGACGCCATTCGTTTTGCAATAAACGAGGCGAAAACAGGGGATGTTATTCTGATCGCTGGAAAAGGCCATGAAGATTATCAATTGATTGGTGACGAGGTTATTGATTTCGATGATCGCGTTGAAGCTCGAATAGCTATTGAAAAAAAACTTGGACTCGCATAAAATATGAAGTGAAGTGCTTTGACAAACAGATTGGGGAGAATTTATTGTGTCTTTATACATGTTAGTATCAACATTTGCAGTGGCTTTTATCATTACCGTGATAGGTGTCCCACTATTTATACCATTTTTGGTGAAATTAAAATTCGGCCAAAGTATTAGAGATGAAGGTCCGAAAATGCATGAAAAGAAATCAGGAACGCCAACGATGGGTGCGGTTGTATTCATTATCGCCATGCTGGTTAGCTTTTTGATCTTTTCGTTCATCAGTGGGGAAGTTAGTGCGGCTACTTGGCTACTATTTATCGCGCTGGCATTATTTGGCGCATTAGGTTTTCTGGACGACTATATCAAAGTAGTTCAAAAACGTAATTTAGGTCTTACTTCGAAACAGAAGTTTTTAGGTCAAGTTGCGATTTCGATTTTATTTTATCTTGTGTATCATTTTAGTAGCTTTGCCGAAACGCTTAATATTCCATTTACGAATATAGAAGTGGATCTTGGCTGGTTCTTTGTTATCTTCATTTTGTTCTGGTTAGTTGGTTTCTCCAATGCAGTTAATTTAACAGATGGTTTAGACGGACTTGTATCTGGTCTATCTGTGATTGCTTTTTCTGCTTTTGGTGTGATTGCTTTTTACCAAGAACAAATGGATGTCGCGATTTTCTGTTTTGCAATTGTCGGCGGTATGCTTGGATTTCTACTATTTAATAAAAATCCAGCGAAAATCTTCATGG
>CM001047.1:2028444-2035894 GCA_000183865.1 Listeria marthii FSL S4-120 | reverse complement strand
CTTGGCGGAAGTATCGCAGCAGTTTCTATTTTAGTACATCAAGAATGGCTGTTACTGTTAATCGGAATTATTTTCGTGATTGAAACAGCGTCTGTTATTTTACAAGTATTTTACTTTAAGGCAACTGGAGGGAAACGAATTTTCCGTATGACACCAATTCATCATCATTTTGAACTTGGTGGCTGGTCCGAATGGCGTGTCGTTTTAACATTCTGGGGAATCGGACTAATCGGAGCAATTATCTCCGTCTGTGTAGTCATCTTTTAAATAATGCGCCGCGATTTTTGCGGCAAAAGCGTCTCTAGTTAGCTGTTTTTTACAGAATCTGGTTGGCGCTTTCCGTCGTTTTTATGAATCTCATAAATGCGACCGCCAATTTTGATATAAATGGGGGAACCAAAGGAAATGAAAAAAATTGAAATGTACCATCACAAAAAAGTGCTTGTCTTGGGTCTTGCAAGAAGTGGTGTTAGCGCGGCAACAATTATGCATAAACTGGGAGCGTTTGTTACAGTTAACGACCAAAAGCCTTTTAGCGAAAATCCAGAAGCACAAGGCTTGCTTGAACAAGGAATTAAAGTCATTTGCGGTTCGCACCCGATTGAACTTTTGGATGAGGGATTTGAGCTTGTAATAAAAAACCCTGGAATTCCATACAACAACCCAATGATTGAAAAAGCGTTAAAACTAAAAATTCCAGTCATCACAGAAGTGGAATTAGCATACCAAATTTCTGAGGCACCTATTGTCGGAATCACAGGAACAAATGGTAAAACAACGACAACAACGATTATTCACCATATGTTAAATGCACATAAAGAAAATAGTTCTTTACTAGCAGGAAACATTGGTTTTCCAGCATCCGCTGTTGCTGAAAATGCGACAAGTGATCAATATATTTCGATGGAATTATCTTCGTTCCAATTAATGGGCGTAGAAACATTCAAGCCGCACATTTCGGTAATCACGAATATTTATGAAGCGCATTTAGATTACCATACAGACCGTAGTGAATACGTGCAAGCAAAATGGCACATCCAAAAAAATCAAACAGCCGATGATTTCCTAGTAATTAACTGGGATCAAGAAGAGCTGAAAAACCTAACAAAACAAACAAAAGCACAAGTTATTCCATTTTCAACAACGCAACGTTTAGGGCAAGGCAGCTACGTACAAAATGGAAATATTATGTTCAACGATGAAGTGATTGGCGCACGCGATAATATTTTACTTCCTGGAGAGCATAACCTAGAAAACGTTCTTGCATCCGTCGCTGTAGCGAAGACATTAGGCGTTTCAAATGAAGAAATCATGCGTGTTTTAGAAACATTTAAAGGCGTAGAACATCGGACGCAATTTGTTGTCGAATGGCAAGGTCGCAAGTTCTATAACGACTCCAAAGCAACCAATATTCTTGCAACACAAAGCGCATTAAAAGGGTTTAAAAATCCAGTTGTTTTATTAGCTGGCGGATTAGACCGCGGTAATTCGTTCGATGAATTACTACCATTTTTCAAAAATGTAAAATCTTTAATAGTCTTCGGCGAAACAGCGGATAAAATTGGCCGCGTTGGGAAAATTGCAGGTATTGAAGTGCATTATGTCGATGATGTTGAGGCGGCTGTTCCAGTTGCGTATCGTGAATCTGCACCAGGAGATATTATCTTACTTTCACCAGCATGTGCGAGTTGGGATCAATACCGGACATTTGAAGTTCGCGGGAATGCTTACATGGATGCGATCAGCGAGCTAATAGAAGAGGTGGAAAAATGAAAGTAGCAATAAGTGGTGGCGGTACTGGTGGACATGTTTATCCAGCGCTTGCCTTCATCAGAGAATTAAAAAAAGTATATCCAGAAGCGGAGTTCTTATATATTGGAACTGAAAAAGGATTAGAAGCAGGTATCGTTAAACGCGAAGGCATTCCTTTTGAAGCCATTGAAATTACTGGTTTTAAACGTTCCTTATCTGTCGAAAATATTAAAACGGTCATGCGCTTTTTGAGCGGGGCTAAAAGAAGCAAACAGATTTTACGCGATTTTAAGCCCGATGTAGTTATCGGTACAGGTGGATATGTTTGTGGCCCAGTTGTTTACGCAGCGGCAAAATTAAAAATTCCTACTTTAATCCATGAACAAAATAGTGTTGCTGGCTTAACGAATAAATTTTTAAGCCGTTACACCGATAAAGTAGCGATTTGTTTTGAAGAAGTAAGCGATTCTTTTGCATCAGAAAAAATCGTTTTTACTGGGAATCCACGTGCTTCAGAAGTAGTTGGAGTTGACTCAGAAGGTGCGCTTGAGGCATATGGACTTGTTTCCGGAAAGCCAACTGTCCTTGTTTTTGGAGGTAGTCGAGGAGCGCGCGGCGTGAACGAAGCAGTCGAGGCCATTTTACCAGAATGGAACAATCGTGATTTTCAATTGCTTTATGTAACCGGTGAAGTACATTATGAAAAAATAAAAGATGCTTTAGCCGAGCTACATTTAAGCAATCATATTAGCGTTCAACCATTTATTTATGATATGCCGAAAATTTTAAACGCGGTGACATTGGTTGTTTCAAGAGCAGGAGCGACAACACTCGCAGAACTGACAGCGCTTGGAGTACCAAGTATTTTGATACCAAGTCCTTACGTAACAGCGAATCATCAAGAAAACAACGCGCGTGCATTAGAAAAAAATAATGCAGCAATCGTAATTACAGAAGCAGAGTTAAAAACTACCGATTTAATGGCGACCGTTGATTCCATTTTGAATGACGAAGCAAAATTAAACAGCATGAAACTAAGCGCCAAGCAGATGGGACGCCCTGATGCAGCCGCGAAATTAGTGGAAGCTGTACTAAGTATTATGAAATAAATCGCAGAAAGGAGCGAATAAAATGGCAGAGAATAAACGAGTGATTTCTATTGAAAATCGTATTCCAGAACTTAAAAAATACCGCAAAAAAAAATTAGTACGACATCTAGCCATTTTAATCGGAATTTTTGCGATTTTGATAGCTATTACGCTTTATTTTCTATCACCACTAAGTAAGTTGGATAAAATTACTGTAAGTGGCAATAAACAACTTACTGAAAATGAAGTACGAAAAGAAAGTGGACTTAGAATTGGTGAGTTTGTTATCGGTATAAGAAATGGTAAAACCGAAGATACACTTAAGAAAAATACGCTCATTAAAGATGCGACCGTTTCTAAAGATGGTTTAAATGATGTCCAAATAAACATTACCGAATTTAAAACAATCGGCTATCAACAAAAGGACGGAAAATACTACGATGTGCTTGAAAGTGGTATTATGCTAACGGATCAACCGCGCCAATTTCCTATCGGTAATGATTTGCTCTTCCAAAACTTTGAAAACGGCAAAACCCTCGAAAAAATGGTACAACAAATTAATAAATTACCAAAAGAGGTCGTTAGCTCCATTTCGGAAGTGATTTATAGTCCAACAGATAGCGACAAAAGCCATATCGAATTATATATGAATGATGGCAACCAGGTTTCCGCAGACATCAGTACTTTTGCAGAAAAGATGCAACACTATCCAGCCATCGTCGCGCAACTAGCAAATGGTCAAAAAGGTGTTATTGACATCGAAGTTGGTTCTTATTTCCAAAGTTATTATCAACAAAATGCTGAGAAAAAAGCAGCCGAAGAAGAGAAAAAATCAAACCAATAATACAATCATTCTTCGTGCTAACTTTTGGCAAATTTATAGGTAACAGATGTTTCAAAAAGGTAACAAAATGGTGACCTCAGACCAAGGGATACCAACACTTGTTCGCTTTTTGAATAAAATGAAAAAAATATCCTAAGAATTTGCCAAAAATTGTTCTTTGTGCTTTTATTACCTTCTTTCTTAGTGTAGACTGTAAATAAGTGATTTTGTATGTTAGGCAGAATGGGCAATCATTCTACACTGACGCCATAAAAATAAAGAAGTTTCATAGCTTTTTCAAGCAAGTTAAAAAACCGGCTTTTGCTCGGTATAAAAAATGAAATAAATAAATCTTAAATGACTAGAATAAAAGGAGGTGCCGATAAATGGGTGATAGCGAAATTTATGTAAGTTTAGACATTGGAACAGCTTCTGTGAAAGTAATCATCGCAGAAATGGCTGACGATAGACTCAATATTATCGGTGTTGGGAATGTCGAATCTTCCGGAATCAAAAAAGGGATTATTATCGACATAGACAAGACTGTAGAATCCATCAAAAAGGCAATTGAACAAGCAGAAAGAATGGTTGGCGTAGAAATCTCTCAAGTAATCGTTGGGGTAGTATCCAATCAGGTACATTTAGAGGCTTGCCGAGGAATTGTGGCAGTAGGTAGCGAAAACCGTGAAATTGCAGATGAAGATGTCTGGAATGTATTGGATGCCGCTCAGGTTGTTCCTCTATCTCCTGAAAGAGAAATTATTAATACCATTCCAGATCAATTTGTTGTGGATGGACTAACTGGGATTACAGATCCACGCGGAATGATTGGCGTACGTTTAGAAATGGAAGGCACATTAATTACTGGTTCAAAAACAATTTTACATAATACATTACGTTGTGTGGAACGTGCAGGACTTGAAATTTCTGATATTGCTTTACAACCACTTGCCGAAGCATCGATTTCTTTATCAGAAGATGATAAGGAATTTGGAACGGCACTCGTGAATGTTGGCGCAGGAACGACAACGGTTAGCGTGTTTGAACAAGGACGACTAACGTATACTGGTGTTATTCCAGTTGGTGGAGACAATATCACGAAAGACTTATCACTTGGACTTAACACATCAACTGCCAATGCAGACCGCGTTAAATTAGAGCACGGTTACGCATTTTATGATGATGCTTCTCCAGATGAAGTTTTTGCTATTGATGTTATCGGCAGCGACCAAAAACAACATTTTACACAAGTGGAAGTAGCAGATATTATCGAAGCGCGTATGGAAGAAATTTTCCAATTAGTAGTAGAAGAACTAACACGAGTTGGCAAAACGCATCTTCCAGGAGGTTATGTACTAACTGGTGGCTCGATGGCTATTCCGGGCGCAATTGATTTGGCTGGAAAAACATTAGCAGCACACGTTAGACTAGCGATTCCTGATTATATTGGTGTTCGTGAACCATCCTTTACAACCGCAGTAGGCTTAATTAAATACGCTTACCAAATGGCTGAGTTAGAAGGACGCGATGTAAGCTCGACTGCAAGCGAACCTCGTTACGACGACGAAGCACCAAAACAAAAACAAGCTAAACCAAAACAAAAGAAATCAGATGACGAAAAAGTATCAACGAAAATGAAGAATTTTTTCGGCGCATTTTTTGAATAAAAGCGAATAGCTGGTATATCAGCAAGAAAATCGTATCGTATAAATCGGCAAATAGGAGGCAATAATATGTTAGAATTTGACACTAGTTCAGAAAGTTTGGCAACAATTAAAGTAATCGGTGTTGGCGGCGGCGGTAATAACGCTGTAAACCGTATGATTGAGCATGGTGTTCAAGGGGTAGAATTTATCTCCGTTAATACAGACGCTCAAGCACTTAACTTAGCAAAAGCAGAAACAAAACTACAAATCGGTACAAAATTAACGCGTGGTCTAGGCGCGGGTGCTGTACCTGAAATTGGTAAAAAAGCAGCAGAAGAAAGCCGCGAACAAATTGAAGAAGCTTTAAAAGGCTCTGATATGGTATTCGTAACTGCTGGAATGGGCGGCGGAACTGGAACTGGTGCTGCACCTGTTATCGCTCAAATCGCAAAAGAAATGGGCGCGCTAACTGTTGGTGTTGTCACACGACCATTCGGTTTTGAAGGACCAAAACGTACAAAACAGGCCCTAGCTGGATCAGAAGCAATGAAAGAAGCAGTAGACACGCTAATCGTGATTCCTAACGACCGTTTACTTCAAATTGTTGATAAAAATACACCAATGCTTGAAGCTTTCCGTGAAGCAGATAATGTTTTACGTCAAGGTGTACAAGGGATTTCTGATTTGATTGCCGTTCCTGGTTTAATTAACTTAGACTTTGCCGATGTAAAAACAATTATGACTAATCGTGGTTCTGCACTTATGGGAATCGGTATCGCAACTGGTGAAAACCGTGCTGCCGAAGCTGCGAAAAAAGCCATTTCTTCTCCACTTCTTGAAACTTCCGTTGACGGAGCAAAAGGGGTCCTAATGAATATTACTGGTGGATCTAACCTTAGCCTTTATGAAGTACAAGAAGCAGCAGAAATCGTATCTAGCGCATCTGACGAAGATGTAAACATGATTTTCGGTTCTGTTATTAACGACGAATTACAAGACGAATTAATTGTTACTGTTATCGCAACAGGTTTTGACGAAGAGAAGCAAGCACAACAAGCGCAAGCAAATCGCCGTCCAAATCAATCTATTCAAGTAAATCGTCCTAACTATGCTGTACAAGACGAACAACAAAATGATTACGCGCAAAACGCACCACAACAAGCAAATGCACCTGTTCATGAACAACAAGCTGAACCACAACAAAATAGTTCAGATGTTGATGTACCAGCATTCATCCGTAACCGTAATCGTCGCGGATAATACTTATAACACAAATTCACCCGGCCACTTTTGAAGCTTTGCCAAGTGACCGGGTATCTGATTATAACAAGAAGTGTTTTAAATAAAGCGCTTCGGGAATTATATAAGGTGATTAAAAATGACAAAACAAGCTAATTTAGAAAAAGTAACGGCACAAATCGAGCACGCCTGTGAAGAAAGTAATCGCGAGCCGAAAGATGTAACGTTAGTAGCTGTTACAAAAACGATCGATGTTGCTGGAATCACGGAGCTTTATGATTTAGGTATTCGTCACTTTGGTGAAAATCGTGCCGATGTTTTCCTAGAAAAAACAGTAGCACTTGCAGATAAAGACGACATTTGTTGGCATTACATTGGCTCTTTGCAAACGCGTAAAGTAAAAGATGTATTACCAAAAATCGATTATTTGCACTCGCTTGACCGATCATCGCTTGCAAAGGAAATCGAAAAGCGCGCTACTAAATCAGTTAAATGTTTTCTGCAAGTAAATATTTCTGGTGAAGAAAGCAAGCATGGTTTTTCGAAAGAAGAGGCGCTATCTTTTTTACAAGAAGCGGATTTTACGTTCATTGAGATTGTTGGTTTAATGACAATGGCACCAATTACTAATAGCGACATAGAGCTGCATCACGTATTTCATGAGTTAAAGCAATTGCAGCAAGAAATTCATGCGCTTCAGTTAAAAAACATTCCATGTACAGAGTTATCTATGGGGATGACAAATGACTACGGAATTGCGATTACAGAAGGTGCAACATTTATACGAGTAGGAAGAGCTTTGGTGAGTGACGATAATATGGAGGTGTAACAAATGGGACTATCGAATAAATTTAAGTCATTCTTTTTCTTAGATGAAGAGGAAGAATATTATGAAGAAGAAG
>CM001047.1:2027311-2028344 GCA_000183865.1 Listeria marthii FSL S4-120 | reverse complement strand
CTTCTTATAATACGTTTTTATGCTGTAGAAGAAGATGATGCGAAGGTGGTTAGTATGCAGGGAGCTCAGTTTTCTAGTCGTATGGTACTTGCGGAACCGCGTGTATATGCAGAAGCACAAGAACTTGCGGATTACTTAAAAGAATATAAATCTGTTGTTGTAAACTTGCAACGTATTAGCCATGATCAAGCGACGCGTATTGTCGATTTCTTGAGCGGTACAGTTTATGCGTTAGGTGGAGATATTCAACGCGTTGGCAATAATATTTTCTTATGTACTCCCGACAATGTGGAAGTGGATGGCTCTATTTCCGAAATGCTTGATGAACAAAACTTTATGTGATGAAATAGAGGTGTGAACTAGATTGCAAAGTATTTTATATCAAGTGGTGGAGGTCATCTTATTTATTGTTAGATGGTTGCCAACACTCATGTTTATTTATTTCTTGATGAGCTGGTTCCCAGGTGCAAGAGAGTCGAAAATTGGCCAATTGCTAGCACGCATTTTTGAACCGATTTTAGAACCTTTTAGAAGGATTATTCCGCCGATTGGTATGTTTGATATTTCGTCCCTTGTGGCTTATTTCATTTTCCAATATGCGATGAGAGTTTTAACTGGTTTAATTCAAGTGTACATTATTCCAATGTTATTTTAAAAAGCGCACCCGTTTTCAAATGGGTGCCTTTTTTTCATAATCAAGCAAGATTAGCCTAGTAGCAGCTGTTTTCGTGGTATAATAGCACTAAAGACTTGACACGGATTGAAAGGGAGAAATTATGATGGATGGAATTTATCAGCATTTTCGCGCGGAAGAATACGCATTTATTGATAAGATTTTGGGGATTACGATGCAAGTAGAAAATGAATATACGCCGCAGTTGACGGATTTCTTAGACCCGAGGCAGCGTTTTATTACCGAAACCGTTATTGGTGGCTATGAGCAAATTAATGTGCAGTTTTTTGGCGGAGTAGCGCACGCGGAACGTCGCCGCGCACTGATTTACCCGGATTATTATACGCCAACAGAAGCAGA
>CM001047.1:2024232-2027211 GCA_000183865.1 Listeria marthii FSL S4-120 | reverse complement strand
CCCGGTGAAATTTACGACACTCACGCATCAAAAAATCCTTGGAACGCTGATGTCACTTGGCATGAAGCGCGATATTTTTGGTGACATTTTAAATAAGGATACCGAGTGGCAACTGTTAGTAGAAAGCTCGATGAAGGATTATTTGACATTACAGCTTGAGAAAGTCGGTAAAGTGAATGTGATGTTAGAAGAGACGGAATTGGCTAATGCAGTCTATGCGCCGGTCATTTGGGAAGAAATGGGCTTAACGGTTTCTAGCATGCGGCTTGATGTGATTATAAGTAACGCACACCATATTTCCCGGCAAAAGGCGAAACAATTAGTCGTTGCGGGACTTGTTAAAGTAAACTGGAAAACAGTCGAGAATCCGGATTTTGAATGTGAGGAAGAAGATGTATTATCTGCGCGTGGATATGGTCGTGTGAAAGTACTATCGACAGGCGGCAGAACGAAAAAAGATAAAATTCGTATCGAAATTGGTTATTTAAAATAAAAAACGAAAGCATTCGCTGCTTTCGTTTTTTTGTTAGCTTAATTGGAGCATTCTTTCCAATGCTTTTAAAGCGAATGTCGTTGTCTGTTCATCAACTTTGATTTGATTACGTTGTTCGCCGTTTTGGATGGCTTCGAGTGTCCAGAGTAAATGTGGTAAATCGATACGGTTCATGGTCATACACGGGCACATAAATGGGTTGAGCGAAACGATTTTTTTATCGGGATTTTCTTGGATAATGCGGCCGACTAGATTAGCTTCTGTACCAACAGCCCATTCCGTCCCTGGCGCAGCATTACTTATTTCTGTCACGATTTTTTTCGTTGAACCCGAATCATCTGCTAAAGAAACAACTTCATGCGTGCATTCCGGATGGACGATAATTCGCATGTTCGGATGATTTTTACGGATATTTTCGATATTTTTAACGGTAAAATGTTGATGAACGGAGCAGTAGCCTTTCCAAAGAATGACTTTACAATCGGCCAAATTGCCATCGTATTCCAGTTCATTTTTTATCGGGTTCCAAATCGCCATATGTTCGAGGGGGATGCCTAGTTCAAAGGCAGTATTCCGACCTAGATGCTGGTCGGGAAGAAAGAAGATCCGCTCTTTTTGTTCAAGTGCCCATGAGACAATCTTGGTTGCATTACTGGAGGTAACCGTTGTACCGCCGTGTTCGCCAACGAAAGATTTAATCGCGGCAGTCGAATTAATATAAGTCACAGGCAAAATGGTATCGCCAAAAAGTGTTTGCAACTTGGGCCAAGCATTTGTTAATTGGTGAATGTCTGCCATATCTGCCATCGAACAACCGGCGCGCATATCTGGTAACGTAACAATTTGCTCATTGGTCGTAAGCATATCCGCCGTTTCCGCCATAAAATGAACCCCGCAAAAAACGATATGTTTCGCTTTTTTATTCTTTGCAGCAATTTGCGCTAATTGTAACGAATCACCAATCGCATCTGCAAAAGGAACAACCTCATCTTTTTGATAATGGTGACAGGGGATAAAAAGATTGTCGCCAAGCTGGGCCTTAATTTCTGTGACACGAGCAATCATTTCTGTTTGCGTCATACTTTTATAACGAGCCGGCATCGTATCTTGTTCCACGGTTTCTAGTAAGTTCATGCCTTTATTCCTCCTTTACTATTAAAGCTGATGTCGAGCGCGCGGACAGAATGGGTTAGCGAGCCTAAAGAAATATAATTCGCGCCAGACCCTTTATAGCTATTAATATTGTCCAAAGTGATATTCCCGGAAATCTCGGTAGTAATGTGTGCCGGCACCAGTTTAACAAGTTGGGCGATTTCTTCTGGGGTACGATTATCAAACATGATGATATCTGCGCCAGCTTGGACGGCCTCTTTCACTTGTTCGGGTGTTTCCGTTTCGACTTCGATTTTCACCATGTGCCCTAGTTTTCCGCGGACAGTAGCTACAGCCTTGGTAATACCTCCAGAGAAGGCGATGTGGTTATCTTTTAGCATAACGCCATCGTATAGACCGTTACGATGATTAAAGCCGCCACCGGTCTGTACGGCATATTTATCGAAGGCGCGAAGACCGGGTGCTGTTTTTCGTGTATCGCAAATGCGAATTGCTGGATCATCCAGCTGGTTGATGGCTACATTCGTTTGGCTCGCAATCCCGCTCATTCGTTGCATTAAATTTAAAATGACACGCTCGCCGGAAAGTAGTGTGCGCACGGGAGCTGATACTGTCGCAATGATATCTCCTTTTGTCACTTGATCCCCATCTTTTTTATAAGCTTCAAACTGCACATCACCACCAAGAATCTCGTACACTTTTGGCGGGATAGAAATACCACAAAGAATACCAGTTTCCTTTGCTAGAAACACTCCATTTCCAATTGTATCACTGGCGAAAATCGTGTCTGCGCTTAAATCATATTGACCAATATCTTCTAATAAAAATGCGTGAATAGCTTGATTCATAAGTATTGAGTTCATTTCGTTACTCCTTTTAAAATTCGATGTGCGCCGAGGCTTTCGGTTCGTTTAAGTGCACTTTCGGCGATTAATTTTGCGGTAATAAGCATATGGCTGATTTCAGCGGCTTCGCGGGTGTGATTAGCGTAATCAAATGCAGCTAACCAGCGAAGAAATTCCGTTATTTTTTCTGGTTTTCGAGTAATTCCCAACGTTTCCCAAATTTTCTCTTGAAGAACTTGTTTCTCTGGTAAATGAACTGTTTTGGTTGAGCTGGCGCACGGGATTAGTGGATATTTTTTTGGATTAGGTTTCTGTGTGTGAATGTATTCAGCTACTTTTTCGCCAAAAACAAGGGTTTCAAGAAGTGAATTGCTCGCGAGTCGATTAGCCCCGTGCACGCCAGCATTCGCCACCTCACCAATAGCATACAGACCGGGAATATTGGTTTTTCCGTGAAGGTCGGTTCGAATGCCACCCATCAAAAAATGTGCACCGGGGTGAACTGGGATACGCTTTGTTTCGCGAAAA
>CM001047.1:2021895-2024132 GCA_000183865.1 Listeria marthii FSL S4-120 | reverse complement strand
AAACGGTACTTGATGCGCATCTAAACTGGCAGTAATCGCTGGGAAGCGTTCTTCAAAATGACTTACCGCCGTTATATCAAGAAAAATAGCATTTCCACGTTCGATTTCTTCAAACAATGTCGCCGCAACAATATCACGTGGCGCAAGATCCAACAGTGGGTGAACGCCCATCATGACAGCCGAACCATCAGCTTGTACAAGTTCAGCTCCCTCCCCGCGAACCGCCTCAGAAATAAGCCCATGACAACGCCCATTTAAAAAAAGCAAAGTTGGATGAAACTGAATAAATTCCATATCGGTCAGTTTAGCACCTGCTCGGTAAGCTAGCGCCAGCCCGTCTCCAGAAATCGTCGCCGCATTTGTTGTAACCGGAAATAGCTGTCCAAGCCCACCGCTTGCTAAAATAATATGTTCGCCGTAATAAGTATGTAGCTGATTTTCTTTATCTAAACAATGAACGCCAATGGCTACTTCGTTATGCTTGATAATCTCGATGACCATTTGCTCCTCTTGCCAGTCAATATTCGTCAACTTTTCTTGCAAAAAAGTAGTAAGGTATTTACCAGTTTGATCGCCGCCAGTATGTAATATCCGCGGCAGCCTGTGCGCACCTTCTAAACCAAGCGAAAATTCGCCATCTTTTTTATCAAATGTCATGCCTTCATCTATTAATTTTTGGAGTACAACTGGGCCACAAGTAACAAGCTGGTTTACCGCGCGGACTTTATTATGAAAACAACCCGCTTGAAATGTATCGCTAAAATGTTTTTTCGGAGTATCGCTTTTTGACACTGCGGCAGCTACTCCGCCTTGAGCGAGCATGGAGTTACTTTCTTCTTTCATACCTTTTGTGATTATTGTCACATCATAGTCCTGCATTAATCTGAGGGCAGCCATACAACCAGAGATGCCGCTCCCAACAATAATAACTCGTTCTTTTATCATCATTTCCACCTCTTGCATAGTAGGTTCAATTAATTGTATACTTCTTAATGAATATACAGTTGTCTTGTCATCTATAATCACACAAAACAAAACTAATTTCAAGTATAAAATTCTAGGGGAGAGATAAGGAATGATTTACTTTGACCATGCAGCAACAACGAAAATGAGCGAGGCGGCACTACAAGTTTTTATGAATGCCTCAAGAGAGTTCTTCGCTAATTCGGAAAGTTTACATGATGCCGGGACGAAAGCAGCCGCTCTTTTAGAAAAGTGTCGTGGCAGTTTTGCAGATATTTTGAATGTTTCGGTGAGAGGAATTATTTTTACAAGTGGTGGCACGGAAAGCAATCAAATCGCGATACAAACATTGCTACATACAAGTGAGAAGAAAGAAGTGCTAGTGAGTCCGTTAGAGCATGCTTCTATTTGGCAACAGCTAGGTGCTTTAGAGCAAGCAGGGGAATGTCGGGTGAAAATTTTGCCAGTCGATGCTTTTGGTCAAGTAAGTCCAGCAGTTCTGAGCAAAATGATTTCTGGGGATACCGGGCTTATCATCATTCAACATGTGAATTCGGAAATTGGCACCATCCAACCCATTGCAGAATTAGCGCATATTGCCAAACAAGCAGGCGCTTATTTTCATACAGATATCGTTCAATCATTCGGAAAACTAGCTTTGGAATTAGGTGACGTAACTAGTTTTAGTATATCGGCACATAAAATTTATGGTCCAAAAGGGGCGGGTCTTCTTTTTATAAATCCAGATATTCCCCTGCAAGCTGCTTTGCCAGATGTTCACCATGAATTTGGCTTTCGAGCGGGTACTGTAAATGTTCCAGCAATTGCTGCCTTTACGACTGCCGCCTATGATATAATGGAAACTAGAGAAAAAGAAGCGAGGCGGATTGCGGAACTTAAAATGGCGATTTGTGAGACGTTAACAGCGCGAGTCAAGGTCGAAGGGGGACGAAATACATCTCCGTTTATCCTAGGATTGACTTTACCCAATATGCAAGGGCAAGAAGCATTACTGGCATTAAACGAAGCGGATATTCAAATTTCGACAACGAGCGCCTGTAGTTTGCGAGACCCAGCGCCATCCAAAACATTAATTGCTACCGGGAAACCAGAAGAAGAAGCAAGCCGATTTATTCGCTTGTCCTTTGGAAACGAAAATGAATTAAGCGATAGTATTATTTTTAAAGAAGAAATGGACAAATTACTACGAAAAAGGTGAGAAAATGAAGAAAATTTTAGGTGATACGCGTCGGCAACTCATTTTAAAATGGTTA
>CM001047.1:2017121-2021795 GCA_000183865.1 Listeria marthii FSL S4-120 | reverse complement strand
CAACTCATTTTAAAATGGTTAAAAGAAGCCGAAGCGCCGATATCAGGCAATCAACTTGCGAGCAAAACGAATGTTAGCCGTCAAGTTATTGTACAAGATATTTCGCTCTTAAAAGCTGGTAATGAGCCAATCATGGCTACCCCGCAAGGTTACATTTACGCGAAAGAAACAGGCTATACAGGAGAAAGGCGCGTTATCGCGGTCAAGCATACGAAAGAACAGGCCGCCGAAGAACTAAATATTTTGGTGGATCACGGCGTATCGATTATTGACGTAATTGTCGACCATCCGATTTACGGCGAAATTACCGCATCGCTACATTTGAAAAGTCGTTTTGATGTTGAGAAATTTGTCAAAAAAGTGCAAACAACCGGAGCAACTATGCTGTCAGGGCTAACGGACGGAACACATTTGCACACGATTGAAGCAGATACAAAAGAACAATTAGAACTTGCTATTGCCGCCTTAGATAAAGCTGGATTTTTAATCTAATCATTTTTCAATATAAATTCTAGGAAAAAGCAAGTAACTATGGTAAAATGTATGTTAGGTATTTATAAACAATAGTCGTATGGAGGTGCTAGATATGCCATTATCGCCGCTGGATATACATAACAAAGAGTTTACCCGTGGTTTTAGAGGTTATGACGAAGACGAAGTAAATGACTTCCTCGATCAAATCATTAAAGATTATGAACAAGTTATTAAAGAGAAAAAGCGTATTGAGGACACTTTAGATAATAGTGAAGAACGTTTAGCTCATTTTACTAACATTGAAGAAACATTAAACAAATCATTAATCGTGGCACAAACAGCTGCCGAAGAAGTGAAAGCTTCCGCTGAAAAAGAAGCAAAACTTATTGTCCGTGAAGCAGAAAAAAATGCTGACCGTATTTTAAGCGATTCTCTTTCTAAAGCACGCAAAATCGCGATTGAAATTGAAGACTTAAAACGCCAATCCAAAGTATTCCGTGAGCGTTTACGTATGTTAGTAGAAGCGCAAATGGATTTAATTAAAAGCGAAGATTGGCAACAAATGATGGCTTACGATGTGGATGCGACAGAACTTGCATCTATCAAAGAAGTTGAATCTCAATCAGAAGAACGCTAAAAACAATTATTAGAGACAAGTACATTTTTTAGATAAAGGATACGAAGCGAGTTGGTAAATGGTGCGAGGCCAGCTATCCTCTAGAAAATCGAAATCACTCTTTAGTTCTAACCCGAAAAAGCAGCCGCTTGAGTAAGTGTTAGCGCGAGCCAGCGTTATGGCACTAATGAAGTGGGCAAGCAGTTAGAATGCATGTCAACAAGGGTGGTACCGCGAATCTCGTCCCTTTTTGGGAGAGATTTTTTTGCGTTTAAAAATAAAGTTTTAAAGGAGAATAAAACATGGAATATAAAGATACGTTATTAATGCCGAAGACAGACTTTCCGATGCGTGGAAATTTACCAAACAAAGAACCAGAATGGCAAGCAAAATGGGAAGAAGAAAAGCTATACGAAAAAATTCAAGAAAAAAATGCTGGGCGTCCGACGTACATTTTGCATGATGGACCTCCTTATGCAAACGGCGAGCTTCACATGGGGCATGCGCTAAATAAAACAATTAAAGATATTATCGTTCGTTATAAATCAATGGCTGGCTTCAGTTCCCCGTATGTTCCGGGTTGGGACACACACGGACTTCCAATCGAAACAGCTATCGCGAAAAAAGGCGTAAAACGGAAAGAAATGTCTATCGCTGAATTCCGTAAACTTTGTGCTGAATACGCGATGACGCAAGTAGAAGGTCAACGCACAGGCTTCAAACGTCTTGGTATTAATGGTGACTGGGAAAACCCATATATCACGCTTTTACCAGAATACGAAGCAGAACAAATCAAAGTCTTCGGTGAAATGGCGAAAAAAGGCTACATCTACAAAGGGAAAAAACCGGTTTATTGGTCTCCTTCAAGTGAATCCGCGCTTGCAGAAGCAGAAATCGAATATCAAGATAAAACATCTGCTTCGATTTTCGTAGCTTTCAAAGTAACGGACGGAAAAGGCGTACTAGACGAAGGAACAAATATCGTTATCTGGACTACTACACCTTGGACAATCCCTGCCAACATGGGTATTACTGTTAATCCTGATTTGGATTATGTAGTAATTGAATCTGCTGGTGAAAAATATGTTGTAGCTGAAGCACTTTTACCAAACCTACGTGAAAAATTAGGCTTTGAAGATGCGACAGTTGTGAAAACGGTTCGTGGTTCTGAACTAGACCGCGTTGTAACAAAACACCCATTCTATGACCGTGATTCCTTAGTAATGAACGGTGAACATGCCACTGCTGAAGCTGGTACTGGTGCGGTTCATACGGCTCCTGGACACGGGGAAGATGACTTTTTAATCGGGAAAAAATACGATTTAGAAATTCTTGCTCCTTTAGATGATCGTGGTGTGTTTACAGAAGAAGCACCAGGATTTGAAGGCGTATTTTATGATACAGCGAACAAAATGGTAACGGAAAAATTAGAAGAAGTGGGCGCATTACTAAAAATGGAATTCATCACTCACTCTTATCCACATGATTGGCGTACGAAAAAACCAGTTATTTTCCGTGCAACAGCGCAGTGGTTTGCTTCGATTGACGCATTCCGCGATGATTTACTCGCGGCTGTTAAAGGTGTTAACTGGACTCCAGCATGGGGCGAAACACGTCTATTCAACATGGTTCGCGACCGTGGCGACTGGGTTATCTCTCGCCAACGTGCATGGGGCGTTCCACTTCCGATTTTCTATGCGGAAAATGGGGAAGCAATTATCACGGACGAAACAATCAGCCATATCTCTGAACTATTCCGTGAGCACGGTTCGAATGTTTGGTTTGAACGTGATGTCAAAGATTTATTACCTGCTGGCTTTACACATCCAGGTAGCCCGAATGGCGAATTTACAAAAGAAACGGATATTATGGACGTTTGGTTTGATTCAGGCTCAAGTCATCAAGCGGTTCTGAATGCTCGTCCTGAATTAACTCGTCCAGCTGATTTATATATGGAAGGCTCTGACCAATATCGTGGTTGGTTCAACTCATCGTTAACAACTGCTGTAGCGATCACTGGCGAAGCGCCTTATCGTAACGTTTTAAGTCATGGTTTCGCTCTTGATGGCGAAGGTCGCAAAATGAGTAAATCGCTTGGAAATACACTTCTTCCAGGCAAAGTAATTAAACAACTTGGTGCGGATATTGTTCGCCTTTGGGTTGCTTCTGTGGATTATCAAGCCGACGTTCGCGTTAGTGATGAAATCTTAAAACAAGTATCCGAGGTATATCGTAAAATCCGTAACACAATGCGTTTCTTACTAGGAAACATCAATGATTTCCAACCAACTGTAAATGCAGTTTCTTATGAAAACTTACGCGAAGTAGACAAATACATGCTAATCAAATTAAACGATTTAGTGAAAAATGTGAAAGATAGCTACGAAGCTTTCGAATTCTCTACTATTTATCACCAAATCAACAATTTCTGTACAGTTGAGTTAAGCCAATTTTATATGGACTTTGCCAAAGATGTTGTCTACATTGAAGCAGCAGATAGCCGTGATCGTCGCGCGATGCAAACTGTTTTCTATGAAGCAGTTGTTACGCTGACAAAATTACTTGCGCCAATTTTACCTCATACGACAGAAGAAGTTTGGAATAACTTGATTGGTGAAGGCGTTGAAAGCATTCATTTACAAGACTTGCCAGACGTGAAAGTATTAGCTGATAGCGAAGAAATTACAGCGAAATGGGACGCGTTCATGCAAATTCGCGATAACGTCCAAAAAGCATTAGAATTCGCTCGTAACGAAAAACTAATCGGTAAATCAATGCTTGCAAAAGTAACGTTATACGTGGACGGCGAAGCGAAAACATTGTTTGATTCATTAGAAGGTGATTTCGCGCAACTATTCATCGTATCTGATTTTGAACTAGTTGAAGGCTTAGAAAATGCACCAGAATCTGCATTCAAGTCTAATCAAGTGGCTGTTCAAATTACTGTTGCAGAAGGCGAAACTTGCGAACGTTGCCGCGTTGTGAAAAAAGATGTTGGCGTAGATCCGAAACATCCAACTCTATGTGGCCGCTGTGCTGATATTGTTGTAAACCACTACGAAGCATAATGCGCGCTTGGGGAAAATCCTAGTAAGTTAAAAAGGAGGTTCCCCAAGCTTTTTTATTTTAAGATGTGGTATTATAGACGTAATTCCAATTAAAGGAGGTTGCTTGAAGTCATGGCAACAATTCACTTTACAAAAGTACATGGATCGCAAAATGACTTTTTCATAGTAGATGAAGAAGAAAATCAAATTACTGCTTGGTCTGATGCGGAACGTGCTGATTTTGCAATTAAATTGTGTGATAGAAACCATTCGCTTGGCGGAGCAGACGGCATTTTATATGTCACAAAAAGTAAGCAAGTAGGACCAATCGGCCGAATGCAAGTTGTTAATTCCGATGGTTCGGTTGCTTCTATGTGTGGGAATGGCCTAAGAACGGTAGCCCGCTATTTACTTGAAAAAAATGGATTATCTGAAGCGGAAGTTGAAACAATGAAAGCGACACTGGATGTCAAAAAAGCAACTTCTCTTGGTTTTGATATTCCAACCTACCAAGTCGAAATTTCTCCGGTTAAATTT
>CM001047.1:2006563-2017021 GCA_000183865.1 Listeria marthii FSL S4-120 | reverse complement strand
GCGTGGAAAAATTATTTAATCAAGTTGTGCCTGAACTTGACGCAGAACTAGCTTTTTCAGCCGTTTCTGTTCCAAATCCGCATTTGATTACTTTTGTGGATCAAGCGGTGTTAGATTCGGATAAACAAGAAAAATTAGCGAGTTACTTAAATAGCGAAAACCCGTATTTCCCAGACGGCGTCAATGTGAGCTTTGTGAAACGTTTGCGCGATGATGCTATTTATGTGCGGACTTTTGAACGCGGTGTTGGGTTTACGAACGCTTGCGGGACAGCGATGTCGGCATGTAGCTTAATTAAAAAAATGTTGGATAATGATACTTTCGAAACACCATTAAACGTTTATAATGATGGCGGCCGCGTGCAAGTAACCGCGAAAAAAGACGAAACTGGCGAGATTTCATTACAACTAATCGGCAATGCCACATTTGTTAGCAATGGTTCTGTTCGTTATGATAATGAGATAGTTACCGAGCTTACGAATGAAGCGACATCAGAACAAGCGAAGTATCAAGCGCTCGTTAAAGAAGTAAAAGAATTTCTAAAAACAACTGAATGAAAAGGAGTTAACCATGAATACAAATCGAAAAAAAGCAACACCGTTATTCGTTATTGGCGGATTTTGCCTTATTTTATTTATTACCATCGCATCAGCAATCGCAACAGAAAGTAATTGGGTAGCGCGTTTTGATCTAAGCTGGATTGAAAAAATCCGCGGCGGAATTCAACCGGATAAAACGTCTATCGTCAAATTAGTGACTAACCTAGGAAGCGCAGAAACAACGATTATTTTAACTGTTGTAGTCGTCCTAATTTTATTCTTTTTACGTAAATTTGTTGTTGGACTTTGGTTCGGTGGCACGATGCTCGTTTGTGGCGTTGTCCTAAATCTTGTTTTGAAAAGCTTGGTTGGCCGTACGCGCCCTGCTAGTATCAATTGGTTAGTAAGTGAGTCTGGCTATAGTTTCCCAAGTGGACACGCGACTGCTACAGCTGTTTTCTACGGCCTTGCAGCAATGTTCTTAATCTTCACTGTGCCGAAAATGTGGCAAAAAATCGTTATCGGAATCATTGGTTATGGTTTCATCTTGTTCGTAATGTATACACGTGTTTATCTTGGTGTGCATTTCCCGACAGATGTACTTGGCGGATTCTTCCTAGGCACGGCATCCGTTCTAATCTCTTTAGGCGTTTATTTCTTAGTTCGTAAACCGTTACATAACTTACTCGTGAAATGGCGTATTAAAGATAAAAGTATTATTGATTAATAAGAAAACCCTGTTATAAGAATTAGCTTATAGCAGGTTTTTTTTGGTAGTAAACTGAATAATCTATTTTGTAACCGTACAGCTTTTTCGCTTGATTTATTTGTGCGATGGCGTTAATATATAAGTGTTGAAGGAAGTACATTTACATATTAGTAAGGATATGGATATAGATATAGATGCGTGTCTTTACTAATATGTGAATTTTGTAATTGAAAAAATGCTTAGCTTGTTGTTAACATCTTTTTCGTTAGTAAAAGAAACATATTAAGAAAATTTTTGGAGGTTTGTGAAATATGCAAACAGGTACAGTAAAATGGTTTAACAGTGAAAAAGGCTTCGGTTTCATCGAAGTAGAAGGCGGAGATGATGTATTCGTACACTTCAGCGCTATCGAAGGTGACGGATTCAAAACTTTAGACGAAGGTCAAAGCGTTGAATTTGAAATCGTTGAAGGCCAACGTGGCCCACAAGCGGAAAAAGTTACTAAACTTTAATCTGTTCACGTTAAACTAATAAAAACACACAGCGAACTTCTTAGGGAGAAGGAATGCTGTGTGTTTTTTTATTTGCGATATTTATATAACAGTTTTTATTTAGTTGTATAACAGTTTTTGAGTCAGTAATCTTGCAATAATTCTTTTGAGTAGTATAATAAGTCTTGTAAATGAGATTTTATTATAATCTGTACTATTAAAATATAAATAAATTATATAACAAAAGGATGATAGAAATGGCAAAGCTTGAAAAAGAACAAGAAAAAGTAGTTGCAAAAGGAAAATCAGGTGCAGACTTAGTTGTAGACAGCTTAATTAATCAAGGGGTTACCCACGTTTTTGGGATTCCCGGAGCAAAAATCGATAAAGTTTTTGATGTGATGGAAGAACGCGGACCAGAATTAATCGTCAGCCGACACGAACAAAATGCTGCATTTATGGCTGCGGCTATCGGTCGTCTAACAGGGAAACCAGGCGTTGTGCTTGTAACTAGTGGGCCGGGAGCATCCAACCTTGCAACGGGTCTTGTAACCGCGACAGCAGAAGGTGATCCAGTCGTTGCAATTGCCGGAAATGTAACTCGACAAGACCGTCTAAAAAGAACCCATCAATCTATGGACAATGCAGCGTTGTTCCGTCCGATTACTAAATATAGCGAAGAAGTAGTGCACGCCGAAAGTATCCCAGAAGCTATCACCAACGCCTTTCGTTCAGCCGCTGAGCCAAATCAAGGTGCCGCTTTTATCAGTTTGCCACAAGATATCGTGAATGAACCGAACGTGCCGGTAAAGGCAATTCGCCCACTTGCTAAACCCGAAAACGGCCCAGCTTCCAAAGAACAAGTTGCGAAACTAGTTGCCCGTTTGAAAAAAGCGAAATTGCCAGTATTGTTATTAGGTATGCGTGCTTCAAGCCCAGAAGTAACAGGTGCGATTCGTCGTTTACTCCAAAAAACAAGCATTCCAGTAGTAGAAACTTTCCAAGCAGCTGGTGTGATTTCGCGCGACCTAGAAGATAATTTCTTTGGACGTGTTGGCTTATTCCGTAATCAACCTGGCGATATTTTGCTCAATAAAGCCGATTTAGTTATTACGGTTGGTTATGATCCAATTGAATACGATCCGAAAGCTTGGAATGCTTCCGGCGACAGAACGATTGTTCATCTAGATGATATTCGCGCTGACATTGATCATTATTACCAACCAGTGACGGAATTAGTCGGCAACATCGCGCTTACTTTAGACCGTGTCAATGCAAAATTTAGCGGTTTAGAATTAGCGGAAAAAGAACTTGAAACATTAAAAGAGCTTCACGCCCAATTAGAAGAACGAGATGTTCCGCCAGAAAGTGACGAAACAAACCGTGTGCATCCGTTGTCTGTCATTCAAACGCTTCGTTCAGCGATTGATGATAATGTCACTGTAACCGTCGATGTTGGTTCTCACTACATTTGGATGGCGCGTCATTTCCGCTCCTATGAACCACGCCGTCTGCTTTTCAGTAATGGTATGCAAACGCTTGGTGTTGCGCTTCCTTGGGGAATTGCTGCTACACTCGTACACCCCGGTGAAAAAGTTGTTTCGATTTCTGGAGACGGTGGCTTCTTATTTTCCGCGATGGAATTAGAAACAGCTGTCCGCTTACGTGCGCCACTTGTACACCTAGTATGGAATGACGGTAGCTATGATATGGTTGCTTTCCAACAAAAAATGAAATACGGTAAAGAAGCGGCGGTTCGTTTTGGTGATGTCGATATCGTTAAATTCGCAGAAAGTTTCGGAGCAAAAGGGCTTCGCGTGACAAATCCAGCAGAGCTTGCGGACGTTTTAAAAGAAGCGCTTGAAACAGAAGGGCCGGTCGTGGTTGATATTCCAATTGATTACCGTGATAATATCAAACTCGGCGAAACTTTACTACCTGACCAATTTTATTAAAAAATTAAAAATCTCTCGGATATTCCGGGAGATTTTTTTAATAGTAAAAGGTTGACTTGGAGTGTACTTCAAGGTTTATGCTGTAGTAGTACTAGAAATTGACTAGGAGGGTTTTGAATGGAATATGTTAAATTTGGTAACACTGGGATGGATGTTTCGAAAATTTGTTTAGGAACAATGGGCTTCGGTGATAAAGATAAATGGATTCATAAATGGGTTTTAGACGAAGCGAACAGCCGCCCAATTATTAAAAAAGCACTCGATTTAGGCATTAATTTCTTTGATACCGCTAATATTTATTCCTACGGTGAAAGCGAAAAAATTGTCGGACGTGCGCTAAAAGACTACGCCAACCGCGATGATATTGTGTTAGCAACCAAAGTACATCAAACCATGCGCCCAGATCATCCGAATAGTGGCGGTTTATCCAGAAAAACAATTTTGAGCGAAATTGACCACAGCTTAAAGCGATTAGAAACAGATTATGTGGATTTATATATCATTCATCGTTTTGATGAAAATACGCCAATCGAAGAAACGATGGAAGCGTTGCATGACGTCGTTAAGTCGGGGAAAGCGCGCTACATTGGTGCGAGCGCGATGTATGCCTGGCAGTTCCAAAAAGCACAACGCGTTGCAGAAAGAAACGGTTGGACGAAATTTGTTTCGATGCAAAATCATTACAACATGATTTACCGGGAAGAAGAACGAGAAATGATTCCATTTTGTCGCGATGAAAAAATAGCGATTACGCCATATAGTCCACTAGCATCAGGTCGGTTAACACGAGATTTGAATGAAACAACGAATCGTTCCGAAACGGACCCAGTTCAAAAATCTAAATACGATGACATGATGAACTCGGATAAAGGCATTATTGAACGTGTAGCTGAACTTGCAGAAAGACACCAAGTATCTCGAGATAAAATTGCCTTAGCATGGTTATTAAACAAAGATGAAATTACTTCACCAATCATCGGTGCGCAAAAAGAAAGTCACCTAGAAAGCGCGGTAGAGGCGCTAAATATTAAACTAACCGCTTCGGAAGTTAACTATTTAGAAGAACTATACATCCCGCATCCAGTAGTTGGAGCACTGCCTACAACTAAATAATCAAATAGAGCATGAGTTGGATTGGAAAATCTAACTTATGCTTTTTTTATGTAAAAAGACTATTGACAAATAAAATGCAACCGTTTACAATAAAGTGGTATTAAAAATGTTTAAAGCTGTATCTTTTAGAAAAGTGAAATATATAGATGATTTGAAAAAAGAGGTGGAAATATGGAATATAAAGACTTGTCGCCAGCAGTGCAAAGTGAAGAACAACTAAGACAGCTTATCCAAGAAAAAGTAGCAGCCGGAGAAACCAGTTTCCCATCAGAACGTGCGCTTGAAAACGAACTAGGTGTCAGCCGGACCACGCTCAGACGGTCACTTGATACTCTTGAAAAAGAAGCAGTCATCCAAAAAAGAAACCGAAAAGGAATCGAAATCAACCAAAAGCAAACAATCAATATATTGCAAATGAATTCCATGAGTAGTCAATTGCCAGGAGAACAAAAGGTAGAAGTAATGTCACAAGAAATAGTAGCTGGCAAAGACGAGGTGAACCACTTTTTAAAATTAAGTGAAGATAAACCGGTGTTTAAATTAGTTCGACGAAGAATAGTTGATGATAAGCCATTTTCATATGAAATATCTTTTATTGATAGCACGAGATTTGCTGGTATTGAAAAAATCGATTTAAATAATTCCTCGCTATACAATGTGTTAGAAAAGCGCTTTGGTATTAAACCTACTTATGGGCGAGAAGAATTGCGCTTTGTATCAGCGAATGAAAAGCTAGCAGAAGCATTAAAGGTACCACTAAACACGCCGCTTTTTGAAGTGGTAAGTAAAGCATTTGATCAAAATGATGAACCGTTTGAGTACAGCAAACAATATCTAATTGGTAATCAAATCAAATACAAAATCAATGCGAAAAACATATTTGATTACTTGGAGGATGAGTGAAATGGGAGCTAAAAAACCACTTTTTGAAGTAATTGCTTCAGAAATAAAGGATAGTATTAATCGCGATGAGTATAAGACGGGAATGCTTATGCCAAACGAAACAGCCTTACAAGAAATTTTTTCTAGCAGTCGGACAACTATTCGCCGCGCGGTAGATTTATTAGTCGAAGAAGGTTTGGTCGTTCGCAAAAACGGTGTTGGGCTATACGTCCAACCAAAACTTACATCCCAGAATATTCTAGAAATGACAGGTGTTATGAAAACTGATACCAATGAAAATTTGAAAAAAGACATTAAAGACTTTTACATCCGCAAAGCTGGCAAGTTTTACGCAGAGAAGTTTGGTATAAAAGAGAATGAACTTGTGTATTCTATCAAGTTTGTCCAAAAAAGTGAGCACGGTGTCACGCTAGATCGTTTAATTTTACCGTTGAGTTTATACCCTGATTTACAAGCGAAGGATTTTCAAATTATTAATATTATTGAGCTTGTTAATTCAGGTAAATATAAATTATTTGAGCTTGAGCAGGAACTTCAACTTATTTTAGCTGGGAATGAGCAAATCAAAAATATGCATATAAACGAAAATGATCCTGTTTTTAAATTGAGCAGTGTCTTTTATGCAGAAAATGAAATGCCGATTGCCATCCAATATCATTATGAAGATGCTGAGTCGACCAAATATGTAGTTGATTTTAACTAATACTAAGGAGGAAGAAAAAATGATTCAATTTCTAAGAGTAGACCATCGTTTACTACATGGACAAGTAGCTGTATCTTGGTTTAATGCTTTAGATGTAAATACAATTTTAGTGGCAAATGATGGGGTAGCAGCGGATGATTTTCGTAAGTCAGCAATACGGCTTGCAAAACCAGAGGCAGCAAAACTAGTCATGAAAAGTATCGATGAAAGTATCGAAGCGATTACTTCAGGTGTCACTGATAAATACAACATGCTTATTGTTGTCGAATCGGTTGAAGACGCTTACAAATTAATCCATGGTACGAATGGTAAAATCCCGATGTTAAATCTAGGCGGAACGAAGCAAAGAGAAGGAACAGCCAATTTTTCCAAAGCAGTTAATTTAACGCCTGAAGAAGTAGCGAAATTAAAAGAGCTTCAAAAAGAGAAAGTAGATGTGTTTATGCAGCAAGTGCCTAACGAGAAAAAAGTAACCTTTGAAGCATAAAAGACGAAAGAAGGGATAAATTATGGAACAGTTTGGAACAGCGATTTTGCTTGCACTTGCAGCAATGCTAGCAAATGGAGAATATTTATTTGGTTCATCGATGCTATCAAGACCACTTGTAACATGTACACTCGCCGGGCTTATCATGGGGGATGTACAAATGGGGATTATCATGGGGGCAACTTTAGAATTAGCTTTTGTGGGATCATTTTCTATTGGAGCATCTATTCCTCCAGAAATTATTTCAGGAAGTATATTAGGAACTGCCTTTGCGATTTCGACTGGCGAAAGCACAGCCGTAGCGTTAGCGCTTGGGATTCCAATTGCCTCCCTTGTACTTGTTGTTAAAAATCTATGCTTTATTTTCGTATTACCTTACTTTGTTCATAAAGCAGATAAATACGCACTCGAGGGAAATTCACGAGGGATTAGTCGAATGCAGTTACTAGGTGGTTTTTTATCGATCAACTTGCCAATTGGTATTATTGTCGCGACATCCTATTTAGTAGGAAGCCCGGTTATTCAAAACGTACTTGATGCCATCCCAGCTTTCGTTATAACGGGACTTGGAATCGCGACTGGTTTACTGCCAGCATATGGTTTTGCTTTGCTTCTCAAATTGATGGTCAACAAAAAGAATGCGGTATTTTTCGTATTTGGCTTCGCGTTAGCTGTTTACTTAAAAGTTCCTGTAACAGGCGTAGCGATTTTCGCTGCATGTTTAGCGCTAATTTTAACAGGTTATGCAACACTTAAAAATGACAATGGTCCGAAAAATACGAATACAGAGCCAGCACTTGCGAATGATGGAGGTATAAATTATGAAGATGAAGAGTTCTGACGTATTAACGAAAAAAGACTTAATGAAAGTTTTTTGGCGCTCGTTCACGATGGAATGGTCATGGAACTACGAACGACAATCCAATCTCGGTTATGGATTTTCCATGTTACCAGCTCTAAACAAAATTTTTAAAAATGATAAAGACAAACGAATTTCTTCTTATCAAAGACATTTAGAATTTTATAACGTAACACCGTGGCTTTCCACTTTTCCGCTCGGGATATCCATTGCGATGGAAGAGCAATCTGCGAAAGATAAAGATTTTGACACAGATTCTATCAATAATATAAAAGTAGCATTAATGGGTCCTCTTAGTGGGATTGGAGATTCGTTCTTCTGGGGAACTTTACGTGTTATCGCTACAGGTATTGGAACTTCCTTAGCGCTACAAGGAAATATGTTAGGGCCGATTTTATTCCTCCTTATTTTCAATATTCCAGCTATTCTGACTCGTTACTATGGGTTATTCATTGGTTATAACATTGGAGCTAACTTTATCGAAAAAATTCAAAAAACTGGATTAATGGATAAACTGTCTTATGGGGCTTCGGTTATCGGTCTGGCTGTTGTTGGTGCGATGGTCGCCACGATGGTAAACATTAATATGCCAATGAAATTTGGTTCTGGTGATGATGCAGTAACGATTCAAAGTGTTTTTGACGGTATCGTCCCAGGAATTCTAGCACTAGGCTTTACCTTCTTTATTTTCTGGTTAGATAAAAAAGGACTAAAAGCACATTGGATTCTTCTATTAATCGCAGGAATTGGGATTTTAGGGGCATTCACAGGTTTATTAAAATAAGTAGGTGAAAAAATGAAAAACATGGATTATTATATCCGGTCGGAACAAAGCGTTTATGAAAATATCATTCGAAGTCGAAAAGATCTTTTACAAAAGGTTATTCAAATGGAGAAAGTGGACTATCAAGCAATTGTTATTTTTGCAACAGGTTCTAGTTCTAATGCGGCATTCGCAGCGCAGTTATATATGTCGGATAAACTCGCTATTCCGGTATATGTGGAAGAACCATCTACTGCAGGAAATTACATGCTTCATTTAGACAAAAACACCTTATACATCGCTATATCACAAGGTGGGCACAGTTACTCCACTATTCATCTCGTAAAAGAAATTGAACGTCAAGGAGGTATTGTTTTCACTTTAACGAGCGATTTAAGAAGCCCGATTGCGAAAGAAGGTACGCGCACAATTGATCTTGGGATGGGCATAGAAGAGATGCCATATGTCACGCTTGGCTATAGCTCAACCATTCTCATGTTGAATTTAATGGCACTTGAGCTAGCCCTTTTACAAGAGAAAATGTTGGAGGAAGAGTATCAGGCGGAAATTGCAGAATTGAAAAAAATTACCGCTCATTTACCACAAGTGATAGAGAAATCAGCTGCTTGGGTGGACGAGCATACACAGGAATTGATGGAAGCGGAACGAGTTTTCTTCATAGGATACGGCGCTGCTTATGGTGTAGCGCGCGAAGGAGAAACAAAAGTAACAGAAACCATCCGGATTACGTCATTTGGTAAAGAGTTAGAAGAATATATGCATGGACCATATATAGGTTTATCCGAACGAGACTATATTATCTTCCTGGAACCTCAAGGATTACTAGAAGATCGCGCGGAAAAATTAAAACAATTTTTACAAGGCCATGTAAAGAAAATCCGGACAATTTATGCGGATGCAGGCGGGGAAAACGCGGATGATTTATTACTCGGTATGCGGACAGCAGAACTTCTGACGCCGCTATTTATGACTATCCCGGTTCATTTATTATCCTTTGAAATTTCCAAGAAAAAAGGAATTAATTTAGAAGTATCCGCTTTTCCGGAATTTGATAAAATAACAAAATCCAAAATTTAATCAAAGAAAGTAGGAATGAATAGTGCTAAAATTTGATGAACAAAAAGTGAGAGAAAACATGGAAGGGGCGCTAAAGTTACGCCCACAAATTAATGAAGTGGTAGACCAAATACACAACCGTGGTTTTAGTAATATTTGCTGGCTAGGAATTGGCGGGACATACGCATCCGCCATGCAAGCTGTGGTGCATATGAAAGAAAAAACGGCGCTAGAAACTTTTTATGAAAATGCGGCTGTGTTTCTAACGACAGGCAATAAACGTGTCACCAAAGATACACTTGTAGTTATTTCATCGGTGACCGGAAGTACGCAAGAAGTAGTAGATGCTGTGAAAAAATGTAATGAAATTGGTGCGACTGTATTTGGGTTTATTGATAAAGCGGAAACCGAACTTGCTAATTTAGTAGATCACTTAATCTCCTATCCATTAAATGAACAATTAAAATTCTTTATGGTGGCAGATCGTTTTATGTATTTAGCAGGTGAATTTGAAGATTATGATGCGTTTTATCAAGAAATGGATCAACATTTTGCTAAAGGGATTGTAGAAGTAGAAAAAGCGGCAGATAAATTTGGTCAAGAATTTGCGCTAAAACATCATCAAGACGACATTCATTATTTCGTTGGTGCTGGGAATCAGTGGGGTGCGACCTATTCATACGCAATGTGTTACTGGGAAGAACAGCACTGGATTAAAACGAAATCGATTGAGTCACATGAGTTTTTCCATGGCATGTTTGAAATTGTAGAACGAGATACACCAGTTACTATTTACGTTACAGAAGACAGCCAGCGCTCATTAAGTGAACGGGTAGTTAATTTCATACCGCAAATTTGC
>CM001047.1:2005817-2006463 GCA_000183865.1 Listeria marthii FSL S4-120 | reverse complement strand
AATTTGCGCTAATTATACGGTGATTGATGCAAAAGATTATGATATGCCTGGTATTTCTGCTAAATTCAGAGGGGCGTTGTCACCATTTATTATCCACGCAGTTAATAATCGTATTGATGTACACGTGGAAAAAATTAACTGTCATCCAATGGAAATCAGAAGATACTATCGTCAGTTAGACTATTAAAAAGGCGGTTTAGAAAATGAAAGCAATTTTTGTTTGTACTCATGGAAACGCCGCAAAAGAACTCATTCAATCTGCGGAAATGATTTGCGGTAAACAAGAAAATACAAGTTTTGTTCCTTTTGAAGTGAATGAATCCGCGGAAAATTTACAGGCGAAAATTGCCAGTGAAGTAGCTAAACTCGATTTAACAGAAGGCGTATTATTTCTAACCGATTTAAAAGGTGGCACTCCGTTTAATGTGCTCGTTCGCTTGCTCGGAAATTTTGATGCAGTAGAACTTGTCGCAGGCGTGAATATTCCTCTTTTATTAGAAGCATTCCTCAGTCGTGAAACGCTATCCTTAAAACAACTTGCGAATCAAGTTGCCGAAACTGGGCGGTTAGGGATTTATGAATATGCCGCGCCGCTTGAGGAAATAGAAGAAGATTTTTAATAGGAAAAAGACAGCTGCGGCTGTCT
>CM001047.1:1997336-2005717 GCA_000183865.1 Listeria marthii FSL S4-120 | reverse complement strand
ACAGCTGCGGCTGTCTTTTTTTATCTTCCCTCTCGAACTATCCCCGTTCTTACGTTATACTAAAAAGAAAACGATGGAGGGATGAAATGGATAAACAAAAAGAACAGCTCAGCGTTGAGGTGGCGAGACTTTATTATCAGGCGGATCTCGGCCAGCAAGAAATCGCCACGCGTCTAGGTGTTTCCAGACCGACTGTTTCCAGATTGCTCCAAAACGCGAAAACAAAAGGATACGTCAAAATCGAAGTCCAAGATCCATTTTCTAACCTCACAGAACTGGCCGTCGCATTAAAAGAAAAGTACCAACTAAAAAACGTCACCGTTGCGTTCAGCCAAACAAATGATTACAGCGAAATAACCAAGCAAATCAGCCAAAGTGCTGCAGAATATTTAGAAGAAATTATCCATGATGGCGATATTCTTGGTGTAAGTTGGGGAACCACGATGTACAAAATCGCCCAAAACCTTACCCCACTAAAAGCAGAAATAAAAGTCGTCCAACTTAAAGGCGGCGTGAGTCATTCTGATGTCAATACGTATGCTGCTGAAACGTTAGCATTATTCGGGTCTGCCTATGATACGGCCCCAGTTTCACTGCCGCTTCCTGTTGTGCTTGACAACCCGCTGACAAAACAAATGGTAGAAGCAGATCGCCATATAAAAAACATCATCGAACTCGGTAAAAAAGCCAATATCGCTATTTTTACAGTAGGAACCGTGCGTGATGAAGCCTTGCTTTTCCGCCTAGGCTATTTTTCTGATGAAGAAAAGGCTCGCTTAAAAGAAAAAGCAGTCGGCGATATTTGTTCACGCTTTTTTACAATCGACGGTGAAATTGCTGACGAAAAAATGGACGAACGAACCATCGGCATCAATTTGCAAGATTTAAAACAAAAAGAAACAGCTATCCTTGTCGCAGGCGGTGAACGAAAAATAAAAGCGATTCATGGCGCGCTTCGTGGCGGTTATGCCAACCATTTTATTACCGACCAATTTACCGCAAAACAGCTAATTGAACAAAATTTCATCAATTAGTTTACAAATGTTCTGCGGTGCGATATGATGAAACCAAATACAATTTAAAGGAGTTTTTAAAATGACAATTGCTAAAATGATCGACCATACTGCTTTAAAACCAGACACAACGAAAGAACAAATTTTAACCCTAACAAAAGAAGCAAGAGAATACGGCTTTGCATCCGTATGTGTGAACCCAACTTGGATAAAACTATCCGCTGAACAACTTGCTGGAGCAGAATCCGTAGTATGTACTGTTATCGGTTTCCCACTTGGAGCAAATACGCCAGAAGTGAAAGCATTTGAAGTGAAAGATGCCATCCAAAACGGCGCGAAAGAAGTCGATATGGTTATCAATATTGGTGCGCTTAAAGACAAGGACGACGAATTAGTAGAACGTGATATTCGCGCTGTTGTCGATGCTGCCAAAGGAAAAGCGTTAGTAAAAGTAATTATCGAAACTTGCTTACTAACAGATGAAGAAAAAGTTCGCGCATGCGAAATCGCTGTAAAAGCAGGAGCAGACTTCGTTAAAACATCTACAGGATTTTCAACAGGTGGCGCAACTGCCGAAGATATCGCCTTGATGCGCAAAACAGTTGGACCGAACATCGGCGTAAAAGCATCTGGTGGAGTTCGTACGAAAGAAGACGTAGAAAAAATGATCGAAGCAGGCGCAACTCGTATTGGCGCAAGTGCAGGCGTTGCAATTGTTTCCGGCGAAAAACCAGCTAAACCTGATAATTACTAATTTTGAATGCAACCCCTTTATTATTATTCTTAAATGTGGCAAAATAAGGAGAATAGATAATCTGACTGGGGGAGTTTAAATGGCTGCAACCATCCGCGAAATAGCTGAAAAGACAGGCGTTTCAATTACGACGATTTCTCAAATTTTGAATGGTAAAGGGGAACGATTTAGCGACTTAACTCGTGAAAAAGTCCTGAAAACAGCAAAAGAGATGTCTTACAAACCAAACTTTTTCGCCAAAAACATGATTGTTAGCCACACGAACACGATTGGGATGATTGTTCCGGAAGTAACCGATCCTTTTTTCTCGCAAATGGTTAAAGGGGCCGAGGATTACTTAAATAAAGAAGGTTACATGATTATGCTCTGTAACTCTTCTAATGATAAAGAACGAGAAGATTTATATGTTGAAGAATTATTGCACCGGGCTGTCGATGGCTTAATTATCGCCAGCCCTAATATTCTGCTCTCAGGTGTCATCAAACGTATGGAAGAGAAGCGTTCGCCGTATATTTTGCTCGACCGACAGCGGAATCCAAGGCAAGAAGGTAATATCGCGATTGATGATTTCAAAGGTGGCTATATGGCGACGGAGCATTTAATTGAATTAGGCCATACGAATATCGGAATCATTATTTCAGATACATCTTTTTACAACGTACACGAGCGCTATGAAGGTTACTTGGCGTGTATGAAAGATTATCAACTTCCGGTAAAAGATAGCTGGATTGTCAGCGGGGACCAAACGATGAATGGCGGTTATATCGCCACGCAAAAATTACTCCAAGAAAACTTGAGCGCCATTTTTGCAACCAATGATTTAATGGCGATGGGAACGTATCGTGCGGCGCTAGAAAAAAATCTGCGCATCCCTCATGATCTAAGCGTCATCGGCTTTGATGATATTGAACTGGCCGAATATATGACCCCGCCACTTACAACAGTTCGCCAACCAATCTACGGTATCGGCGAAATTGCCGCAGAACTTTTGCTGAAAAATTTGCAAAATCCAACTGAAAAATTAGAGAACCGTTTACTCGATATTTCTCTAATCAATCGTAGTAGCACAAAAACTATTGACAACAAGTGAGCGAGTACGATATAGTGAGCATGTTAAGCACATGTTCTTGTTTAGTAAAACGGTTTACTTAAAAAGTGTAACCGTTCTCAATAAAGGTACATAAAATGCTAAAGTGGACAAAAAGAAAGGGTGAAGAGAAATGAGAATGGTGGATATTATTTCCAAGAAGAGGGACGGCAAAGCTTTATCAACAGAAGAAATTCAGTTTTTCATTGATGGCTATACAAATGGGGAAATTCCAGATTATCAAGCAAGTGCTCTAGCCATGGCAATCTTTTTCCAAGATATGAATGATCAAGAACGCGCGGATTTAACAATGGCAATGGTTGGCTCTGGTGATACGATTGACCTATCTGCAATTGAAGGAATCAAAGTCGACAAACATAGTACTGGCGGTGTTGGTGATACGACGACACTTGTACTTGCTCCGCTTGTAGCCGCAGTAGGCGTTCCCGTTGCAAAAATGTCCGGACGTGGCTTAGGTCATACAGGAGGCACAATCGATAAATTAGAATCCATCGAAGGTTTCCATATCGAACTAGATAAAAAAGATTTTATCAATTTAGTCAATCGCGATAAAGTAGCGGTTATTGGCCAATCAGGTAACCTTACTCCAGCCGATAAAAAAATGTACGCGCTTCGAGATGTAACAGGAACTGTCAACTCCATTCCGCTTATCGCAAGCTCTATCATGAGTAAAAAAATTGCAGCAGGGGCGGACGCTATCGTGCTTGATGTGAAAACCGGCGCGGGCGCATTTATGAAAACCGATGAAGATGCAGAAAACCTAGCAAATGCTATGGTTCGCATCGGAAATAACGTTGGCAGAAACACAATGGCAGTCATTTCCGATATGTCCCAACCACTCGGCGAAGCAATCGGAAACGCTTTAGAAGTAAAAGAAGCTATCGATACATTAAAAGGCCAAGGACCAGAAGACTTAACAGAATTAGTCTTAGTACTCGGCAGTCAAATGGTCGTACTTGCTAAAAAAGCAGCAACATTAGACGAAGCTCGTGCCAAATTAATCGAAGTAATTGAAAATGGCGCAGCACTTGAGAAATTCAAAACATTCCTTTCCAACCAAGGTGGCGACGCAAGTATAGTTGACCATCCGGAAAAACTTCCGCAAGCAAAATACCAAATCGAAGTACCAGCTAAGCAATCTGGTTTCGTAAGCCAAATCGTTGCTGATGAAATTGGAATCGCTGCAATGATTCTCGGAGCTGGCCGCGCAACAAAAGAAGACGAAATCAATTTGGCGGTAGGCTTAATGTTACGTAAAAAAGTTGGCGATCCAGTCAAAGAAGGCGAGTCACTCGTAACCATTTTTGCCGATCAAGAAGATGTAGAAAACGTGAAAGCGAAAATCTACGAAAACATCAAAATCTCTGAGCAAGCAACAGCACCAACACTTGTTCATAAAATTATTACAGAATAAACAAAAGCGCCCAAGCTAATTTGGGCGCTTTTTCTATGAATCAATTTTCTGCTGCTTCAATTTGCTCTAACATATCAGGCGTACTTAAATCGCTGCGCAAGAATTCGGTCGTTTGCGGTAATTGCAATTCGAATTCGGTTTGTTGTGCGACTTCTACTGTACCTTCAAGCATTTCGTAGTCAAACACATGGCCACCAATTTTGCGCATATCATCAATAAAATGCACATGGTAACCAGAAACGCCAATACCGCTAATATAAGCTGGTGTCCAAAAACCAACAATTGTACCCGTAATATATTCAAAATGATACGTTGGTTGTTCTTTCACTGCTTCAATGAGTGGTGGATATGGTCGTTGTTGTTTTGGTACAACGCGAGTATCCACGTAACGGAAGTTCCCAGTCATTTTCACCGCGTAAAACACATTCGGTCCTTGTACTAATTCCGCGATTTTTTCCTCTACAGCTTGTTTCGAAGTCGGTTCGGAAACATTAAAAGAAGTATCGGCATCAAAAAAAGTAGTGCTCGCATAAGGCGTCGTATCTTCCGGTTTTACTTTATATGCTTGCCCGTCCGAACGTATTTGGAAAGCTTCTCCATCCAAAATAATTAACTCGCCATCAAATTGATCAAGTGTTCCTATACCAAGGTCACCGTGTTGTAGTAATTCTTTGAAACTCGTTGTTCCGCTGAAAAGTCCACCAACAAGTGCTGCCATTGTAGAATGCTGAAATAATCGATTTTTTCTAACTGCGTCCATCATTGCCACTCCTTGAATTGTTATATATAAAAAGTTATTTTTAAATAATACAGTTTAATTTCTATATGTTCATTATACTACTTTATATCCTTAAACAAAAGATTTTAAACTGATTTATGAAATAAACTGTTACTATAACAGAAGAGTAAACTGTAATATAAAAAAGTTCCCGCGCAATGCGAGAACCCTTTTTAAACAAGTAATGTGTAGAGTGTTTGATTGTCATTAATCGGAATATAGCTTGGATCAAATGCCGCAACTCGGTCGAGTAAGCCTTCATAATCGTTTCTATCTTGTAAGAGCACGCCGATAATAACTGGTCCATTACCACGATTTACTTTTTTCGTATATTCGAATTTAGTAATATCATCATGCGGACCGAGCACATTGTTAACAAATTCCTTCAAAGCACCAGGACGTTGTGAAAAATTAACGATAAAATAATGTTTTAATCCTTCGTAGAGTAGGGAGCGCTCTTCAATTTCTTGCATACGGTTGATGTCATTATTCCCACCGCTCACGATACAAACCACCGTCTTATCTTTAATTTCCTCGCGATAGGTTTCAAGTGCAGCAACAGAAAGAGCACCAGCTGGCTCAGCGACAATCGCTTGCTTCGTATACATGTCCAAAATCGTGGAACAAACGGCGCCTTCAGAAATAGTGGTCACTTCATCAACCAATACTTTCGCATGTTGAAACGTCAGACTCCCAACTTCTTTCACCGCAGCGCCATCGACAAATTTATCGATTTTATCAAGCGTTACGACTCGGTTTTGTTTTAACGCTTCAGTCATCGAAGGCGCGCCAGCTGGTTCGACTCCGATAATTTTGGTGATAGGACTTTTCGCTTTGAGATATGTTGCGACACCGCTAATTAAACCGCCACCACCAATACCAGCAAAAACATAATCCGCTTGTTCGTGTGCTTTATTTAAATCTTTCACCATCTCCACAGCGAGCGAGCCTTGCCCAGCGATAATATCAGGATCGTCAAACGGCGGGATAAAAGTCTGTCCGTGTTCAGCCGCGAATTCTTTTGCCGCAGTTGCAGACGCATCAAATGTATCGCCAACTAAGACAACCTCAACGTTACTACCACCGAAAAATTTTACTTGTGACACTTTTTGCTGTGGTGTAGTTGTTGGCATGAAAATCGTGGCGGGAACCGTCATGCGTTTACACGTATAAGCGACTCCTTGTGCATGATTTCCAGCACTTGCACAAACAACACCGTGTTCTAACTGCTCCGCTGACAGTCTGGAAATAGCGTAAAAAGCACCGCGCAATTTAAACGAACGAACTCGTTGTAAGTCTTCGCGTTTCAGATACACATTGCAATGATATTTTTCCGAAAGATAGAAATCATATTCAAGTGGTGTATGCTTGACGACCGATTTTAATACGTCATAGGCCTTTTCGACATCTTCTTCTGTCACTAATAAGTCAACTAATTCCATCATCCTCACTACCTTTTCTTATATTGAATCCACTTTTTGTTCATAGGCTTTAATCGCATCAATATGTTCGAATGTAATGGCGATATCATCCAGTCCGTTAATAAATTTATTTTTCCACGTAGCATCAATCTCAAAAGGGTAGGTGCCAACTGAACTGACAACTTGTTGGTTTGGTAAGTCAATTGTCACTTCCTCGTCGGCTGCAATTCCTGCTAATTTTTCCCGAGCTTCTCGAGGGAGCACAATCGGGAGCACGCCATTTTTCGTGCAATTCATATAAAAAATATCACTATAACTTCCTGCGATAATCACGCGGAAACGGTAATCAAGTAGCGCCCATGCCGCATGTTCCCGCGAAGAACCGCAACCAAAATTTTCGCCTGTAATTAAAATAGTCGCTTCTTGGCGGTCTGGAGCATTTAGCGGGAAATCCGGGTTTGGTTTACGATTCGGTAGATAACGCCAGCTATCAAAGAGAAATTCGCCGAAACCAGTGCGTTCAATGCGTTTTAGGAAACTTTTGGGAATGATTTGATCGGTATCAATATTGTCGTTCATTAGCGCCACTGTTTTTCCAATGTGTACTTTAATTTCCTCCACTGATAACCGCCTCCTTTCGAATATCGATAAAGTGTCCGTTGATTGCCGCGGCCGCAGCCATTGCTGGTGAAACGAGATGAGTACGGGCGCCTTTACCTTGCCGTCCTTCAAAGTTACGATTCGAAGTAGAAGCGCAGTGAACGCCGTCTGGTACTTGGTCAGGGTTCATTCCTAGACACATCGAACAACCGGGTTCACGCCATTCAAAACCAGCTTCTATAAAAATTTTATCCAGTCCAATGGATTCTGCCGCATTACGAACTTGGCGGGAACCAGGGACAACGAGTGCGCGAATATTATTTTTCACTTTGTTTCCTTTGACGATACGAGCGGCTTCTTGTAAGTCAGAAAGCCTGGCATTCGTACAAGAGCCAATAAACACATAGCCAAGCTCGATTTGTTCCGCCGTTTGTCCGGGTTTTAGCCCCATATATTCATAGGCGCGCTCATAGTTCATATCTTTAATTTCTGGAAATGCTTTCGAAAAAGGGACGCCCATTTCTGGATTCGTTCCCCAAGTGACATAAGGTTCCAAAATACTAGCATCCATTTGGATATGGAGGTCATATTCTGCATCTGGGTCAGTTTGAAGCGTTTTCCAGTCGCTAATTGCTTTATCCATATCAGCGGGAGCGTATTCACGACCGCGCACATATTCAAAAGTAGTTTCATCTGGCGCCATCATGCCCATTTTTGCGCCACCTTCAATCGCCATATTGCAAATTGTCATCCGTTCTTCCATCGACATATTACGAATAGTTTCACCATAATACTCGACGGCATAACCAGTTCCAAAAGCAACACCATATGTGGCAATCAAATGCAAAATAATATCTTTTGCATAAACGCCTTTTGGAAGTTTACCGTTAATTTCAATACCCATTGATTTTGGCTTTTGTTGCCAAATAGTTTGAGTCGCAAAAACATGTTCTACTTCACTAGAGCCAATCCCAAAGCCAATCGCTCCGAAAGCGCCGTGTGTTGCCGTATGAGAGTCCCCGCAAACAATCACTTTACCTGGTTGTGTTAGCCCGGTTTCAGGTCCAACCATATGCACGATGCCTTGACGGTCACTGCCCATATCAGCTAGCGTTACGCCGAATTCCGCGCAGTTAGTTTGCAGCGCTTCAATTTGCTTTTTAGCCACAAGATCTTGGATGTTGAAAATATCTTCGGTTGGAACGTTATGATCCATTGTCGCGAACGTTTTATCCGGTCTACGCAGTGGCCTTTTTTCCATTCTCAGTCCTTCAAACGCTTGAGGAGAAGTAA
>CM001047.1:1990425-1997330 GCA_000183865.1 Listeria marthii FSL S4-120 | reverse complement strand
GAATCAAATGAAGGTCAACATATAATAATTGCGGTTCACCTTCTTTGCCATAAATGACATGACGGTTCCAAAGTTTATCAAAAAGTGTTTTCCCCATTTTATTCTCCTCCTTCAATTTGTTTTAGAACTTCTTTTGTAAAGTCTGTTGTGGAAGTATTGCCACCAAGGTCAGCAGTTAAAAATCCAGCTTGCATTGTTCTTGTAGTCGCCGCATCAATCGCATCAGCTTCTTTAAAAAGTGAAAAGGATTGGCGGAGCATCATCGAAACTGAAGAAATCATCGACATTGGATTGGCAATATTTTGATTAGCGATATCTGGTGCAGATCCGTGAATTGGTTCGTATAAAGAGGGGCCATTTTCTGCATGACTAGCGGAAGGCAGCATCCCCAGTGAACCAGTAATAACAGAGGCTTCATCGCTTAAAATATCGCCAAATAAATTTTCTGTCACGATGACATCAAAAGTCGTCGGTCGCTGAATCATAATCATCGCAGCCGCATCGACGTATAAATGTTCTAGCGTGATATCAGGATGACGGCTAGCCACTTCTTCAGCAATTTTTCGCCATAATTTACTAGAAGCTAGCACATTCGCTTTATCCACAGAAGTAACTTTTTTATTTCTCGTCGCAGCTATTTCGAAAGCTTTCTCAATAATTCGCTCGATTTCTGCTCGTGTATACGTTAGGGAATCGACAGCAGCCGCATCGTCCCAATGTTTCGGTTCCCCGAAGTAAAGTCCACCAGTTAACTCACGAACAACGACAAAATCAGTGTTCTCGACAATTTCCTTTTTTAAAGGAGAAAGGTGCGTGATGGAACTTGGAACTTGAATAGGACGAATGTTGGCGAAAAGTCCAAGCGCTTTTCGTAGTGCAAGTAGGCCATCTTCGGGACGTTTAGGTGCGTTATCCCATTTAGGACCACCGATAGCCCCAAGTAAAATCGCGTCAGCATCTTGGCACGCTTTTAAGGTCGAAGAGGGGATTGGGTCGTGAGCTGCGTCAATTCCTGCGCCGCCAAAGGGATGAGATTCAATTTCAAACGTATGGTTGTATTTTTTTGCGACTGCCTCTAATACTTGAAGTCCAGAAGTCATAATCTCTGGACCAATTCCGTCGCCAGCTAAGGAAGTAATTTTATAGGTCACGTTACTTTACCTCCTCGAAATCAGCTTGCTTACTGGCGGTTTTGCTTTTGCCGGATGCNTGCAAATAAGCTTTAGCACTAGCTGTTAAAACGTCAAAATCGATACCGATACCGTGGAACTCAGCGCCTTTGTCATTTTTAATGACGACATGGACTTCTGCTTGGGCATCTTGGCCGGCTGTAATTGCTTGGATACGATAATCGGTTAGTTCAATATCTTGTTTCATAAGACGGTTAATTGTGTTGTAAATCGCTTCAATGCTTCCAGAACCAGTTGCTGCGTCTTCTACTAGAGCGCCATCACGTTCTTCAATGCGAACAATCGCACCTTGGACGCCACCAGTTACATATTGAACTTGCAAATGTTTTAGTTCGAAATCATCCGCAGACTCAGAAGACTGACCGAGAATTAGCGCGTGCAAGTCTTCTTCGGTTACTTCTTTTTTCGCATCTGCTAGTTGTTTGAAACGTTTAAAGGCATCTTTTTGTTCTTGTTCAGTTAGTGTGTAGCCCATTTCTTCCATGCGCGTATTGAAGGCATGTTTCCCAGAAAGTTTTCCAAGAGGAAGCGAGTTTTTATCTACGCCAACTAGGGCAGGGGTGATGATTTCATATGTGTCTGGATTTTTTAGTACGCCATCTTGATGAATACCGGATTCGTGCGCATAAGCATTACCACCAATTACGGCTTTATTACGCGGAACAGGCATACCCGACAAACGACTAATCAGATCACTAGAATTTTTAAATTGGTTCAAAACGATATTTGTTTCTGCTTGATAAAAATCTTTGCGAATATGAAGCGCGACAGCAACTTCTTCAAGAGCTGTATTTCCAGCACGTTCACCAATCCCATTAATTGTACCTTCGACGCGTCTTGCACCATTTTCGATTGCGGCAAGTGCATTTGAAGTTGCCATACCGAGATCATCATGGCAATGGGAAGCGAAAATAATATCATCAAATTGTTTAATTTCCCTANNCAAATCTTGGAATAGCTGCCCGAATTCAGTTGGATTTGTGTATCCGACCGTGTCCGGAATGTTAATGACAGTTGCTCCGGCATCAATTGCTGTTTGCACTGCTTCAATCAGAAAAGCACGATCTGAGCGAGTTGCATCTTCTGGTGAAAACTGTACTACTTCAAATTTTTGTCTTGCGTAACTAATGTGGTGTTTAATGGAAGCGAGAACTTCCGCCCGACTCATTTTTAATTTGTATTCCATATGCACATCGCTCGTTGCTAGGAAGATATGTATTTGCGGAGAAACAGCGTCTTTAAGCGCTTCTTCCGCGCGGACGATATCTCCTTCAACACAGCGCGCTAGCCCTGTTACAGAACAATGTTTAATCGCTTTTGCAATGGCCTTGACGCATTCAAAATCTCCAGGAGAAGAAATCGGAAAGCCGGCTTCAATCACATCAATTCCAAGTTTTTCGAGTTGTAAGGCAATCTGGATTTTCTCCTTTACGTCAAAATTAACTCCAGGGGTTTGTTCGCCATCTCTAAGTGTAGTATCAAAAAACTGGATTTTCTTCATTCGATTTCACCTCTTGTTTTATATTAGATAGGGAAGCTTGGATTTTTCCTGCTTTCAGTATCAGTTTAAGAAAGAAACGCATTCTACCTTAAACTCATATCGAAAAAAGGATAAACGGTTGCTAGGCGAGAGATCCCACCTAGCAATCCGAATTAAGTATTAATGTTGTGGTTTGACAAATGGCATCATTTCGCGAAGTTCTGCGCCAACTTTTTCGATTTGATGACCTTGTTGTTCTTTGCGCATTCTATGGAACTCTTTAAAGCCGTTTTTGTTGTCATCGATGAAAGATTTAGCAAAGTTACCATTTTGAATGTCGGTAAGTACTTCTTTCATTGCTTTTTTCGTATCAGCTGTAACAACACGAGGACCGGATACATAGTCGCCATATTCTGCTGTGTTGGAGATGGAGTGGCGCATTTTTTCCATGCCGCCTTCATACATCAAATCAACAATCAGTTTCATTTCGTGTAGTACTTCAAAATAAGCAAGTTCTGGTTGGTAGCCAGCTTCTACAAGTGTTTCAAATCCAGCTTGGATAAGGTGAGTCGCGCCCCCACAAAGAACTGCTTGTTCGCCGAATAGATCGGTTTCTGTTTCTTCTTTGAAAGTAGTTTCGATAACACCTGCACGAGTTGCGCCAATACCTTTTGCATAAGAAAGAGCTGTATCACGTGCGTTTCCAGTTGCATCTTGGTAGATAGCGAATAGGGAAGGAACCGCGCCACCTTCGACAAATGTACGGCGAACTAAGTGACCAGGACCTTTTGGAGCTACTAGGAAAACATCTACATCACTTGGAGGATTAATTACGTCAAAATGAATGTTAAAACCGTGAGCGAAAACAAGTGAATTACCAGCTTTTAGGTTAGGTTTAATTTCATTTTCGTATGTTTCGCCTTGCGTTTCATCTGGCAAAAGAATCATAATAACATCAGCTTTATCAGCGGCTTCGCTAACAGAATAAACATCAAAACCATCGTTTCTAGCAGATTCGGCAGATTTTCCTTCGCGAATGCCGATAATAACGTTATTGCCATTGTCACGTAGATTTTGTGAATGCGCATGGCCTTGAGAACCGTACCCGATTACTGCTACTGTTTTACCTTCTAGTGCGTTGTTCTTTACTGCATCTTCATAATAAACTTTTGTCATTTTTCCTAACCTCCAACTAATTTCTTTTTATATTTCAGAATAGCAAGTGTGCTGTCCTGATGCTAGCAAAGCAACGGATTGCTCTGTAGTAAATGATTTCAACCCATTTTTTTAGGGCTTCTTGTAAAGCCAGTCACGCCAGTTCTTGCCATTTGTTTAATGCCGTAGGGACGAACCGTGTCAACAAATGCATCGATTTTTTCGCTTGTACCAGTTACTTGGATAACAACATTTTTAGTGCCGACATCAATGACGGTTGCGCGAAACGGTTCGATGACTGCGTTTAGCTCGGAACGTAAGGCGGCGGGGGAGTTGATTTTAAGTAAAGCTAGTTCGCGTTCGATATGCGCATCGTCAGTAATATCGCTAACTTTAAGCACATCGATTTGTTTGTTGAGCTGTTTGGTTACTTGTTCAATTTCGTATAAGGAATCAACATGGACAACGATGGTAATCCGGGAAACATTCGGGATTTCGGTCCAGCCGACAGAGATGCTATCAATATTGTATTGGCGTCTGGAGATAACCCCAGTGATACGATTTAACACGCCAGAAGAGTTGTTTACTGTAGCAGTAATGATTCGGCGCATTTATTCCACCCCTTCCATTTGGTGATTTGGTTTGCCGCTTGGAACCATTGGAAGTACGAGTTCATCTTTGGCTACATGAACATCAATTACGATTGGTCCAGGGTGAGCGAACGCTTTTCTCAAATCTTTTTCCAGCGTTTCAGGATTCGTCAGGCGAACCCCTTTGACGCCATAAGCCTCAGATAGTTTGACAAAATCTGGTTGACTCGTGAAAATCGAATGGGAATATCTTTCACCGTGGAATTTTTCTTGCCACTGACGAACCATCCCGAGCGAACCATTATTGATAATGACCGTTTTTACATTGATTTGATAATCGTTTAAAATCGCGAGTTCTTGGTTGGTCATTTGGAAACCGCCATCGCCAACAATCGCGACTACTGTTTTATCCGGAAAAGCAAGCTGTGCACCAACTGCTGCCGGGAAACCAAAGCCCATTGTGCCAAGGCCGCCACTCGTAATAATTTGATGATCAAATTGGAAGGGATAGAACTGCGCTGCCCACATTTGATGCTGTCCAACATCAGTAGAAACAAGCGCTTCACCTTGCGTAATTTCACCAATAAGTTCAATCACACGCTGCGGTTTAATTTCTGCCTTTTTCGTTCTATCAAAATTAAAAGGATGACGGTTTTTGCGCGTCATATTTAATTTGTACCAATGGGATGTATCTGGATGAACCGGAAGTTCCATTTGCAGAAGTTGCGTAAGGGTTTCATTGATATCGGCAACGATTGGAATTTGCGTTTCGATAATTTTGCCGATTTCAGCAGGATCAATATCGATATGAGCGATCGTTGCTTTAGTGGCAAACTCTTTTGGCGCACTTGCAAGGCGGTCATCGAATCTAGAACCAAAATTAATGAGTAAGTCACAATCCGTTAGCGCCATATTTGCTGCATAAGAACCGTGCATACCGCCCATACCAAGGAATAAATCATGGCTTTGCGGGAAACTTCCCAGACCAAGCAGTGTATTCACGATAGGAATTTGATAGCGTTCAGCGAATTCTAGTAATTCAGCTGTAGCTCTAGAATGGTTAACGCCAGCGCCAGCGAGAATAAGTGGCTTGCTTGCGGCAGAAAGGGAATTCATTAATTTTTCGAGTTGGAGCGGGTTAGGTGAATAAGTCGGTTGATAACCCGGCAAATCAATCGTATCTGGTCGAATGGTGTCCGTTTGGATAATTCCCATGTCTTTAGGAATATCCACGACAACAGGACCTTTACGACCAGTACTTGCGATATGGAAAGCTTCATTGACGATTTTAGGTAAGTCACGAACATCACGCACTTGGTAATTGTATTTAGTAATTGGAATCGTTAGCCCAATCATATCGGCTTCTTGGAAAGCATCTTTTCCGATACCAGGCGTATGAACTTGTCCGGTAAAAATTACTAATGGAATCGAATCGCTCATCGCATCTGCAATTCCAGTTAGTACGTTGGTTGCACCAGGTCCACTCGTTACAACTACAACTCCAGGTTTCCCAGTGACACGAGCATATCCTTCCGCGGCATGAATCGCTCCTTGCTCGTGTCTTGTTAGAATATGCGGGATATCGCAGTCATAAAAGGCATCATAGAGAGGAAGAACCGCGCCACCCGGATAACCAAAAATCATGTCGACTTGTTGTTTTTTCAAGGCGTCAATTAAAAGTTCTGCTCCACTTTTACTTTGCTTTTTTGTCGCTTTTTCATTTGTCTTCGTCGTATCAATCACGCTTATCACCTCATTTTTTAGTCGATTAAATCTTCTGGAATTTGCAAAATACCACCAGTGTGGGCGCTCGTTACTAGCGCAGTGTATCGTGCAAGGTAACCAGTTTTTACTTTAGCTTTAAATTTCGGTAATTCTTTTCGTCGTTCTTCTAAAATTTCATCAGGAACATCCACATTCAGCGTCCGGTTTGGCAAATCAATCGTGATGATATCGCCGTCATGAACGAGTGCGATTGGACCACCAGCCGCAGCTTCGGGAGAAATATGCCCAACTGCGATACCGCGAGTAGCTCCGGAAAAACGTCCATCTGTAATTAAAGCAACATCTTTTCCTAAACCGCGACCAACAATACTGGAGGTTGGTGCAAGCATTTCTGGCATTCCCGGGCCGCCTTTTGGACCTTCGTAGCGGATAACAACCACATGTCCCTCGCGAACCGTATGATTATCAATTGCCTCAACAGCCTCATCATGAGAACTAAAGCAAATCGCTTCTCCTTTGAAAACTTGTACGGAAGGATCTACGCCACCAACTTTGATAGCAGCTCCTTTTGGTGCGATATTTCCGAATAACATCGAAAGTCCGCCAACTGGGCTGTATGGATTTTCTTTTGGATGGATAACATCGGTATTATTAATTTTGGCATCAGCTACGTTTTCGCGAATCGTTTTTCCAGTAACAGTAATTCGATCTGGATGAATTGCGCCGCCAAGGTCAACAAGTTCTTTAACGATGGCAGAAACGCCG
>CM001047.1:1989838-1990325 GCA_000183865.1 Listeria marthii FSL S4-120 | reverse complement strand
CGCGAAAGCATCATCAATCGCATCTTTTGTAATAATGTCACGAGGACGAATATCTTTTTTAACTAAATCCATCAAATGAAAAGCGGATTCTCTAATAAGGTCACGGCGCGCGTCAGAAACAGCAAGTGTTGTACCATTTCCCGGAACAGCCATACCGAGGATTTCCATTAAGCAGTTCATTGAATTCGCCGTAAACATACCAGCACAAGATCCACAAGTTGGACACGCATTGGCTTCCATATCAAGGAAATCTTCCTGCGACATGCTGCCATCTTTAAAGGCACCAACCGCTTCAAAAACGGAAGAAAGAGTGAGCGCTTTTCCGTGAGCTGACAACCCAGCTTTCATTGGACCACCTGAACAGAAGATAGCGGGGACATTTGTACGAACCGACGCAAGTAGCATTCCCGGCGTAATTTTGTCACAGTTTGGGATGTAGAAAACTCCGTCAAACCAGTGCGCATTGATTACCGTTTCCGCTGCATCC
>CM001047.1:1989562-1989738 GCA_000183865.1 Listeria marthii FSL S4-120 | reverse complement strand
TGATTACCGTTTCCGCTGCATCCGCGATAACTTCACGAGAGGGAAGGGAATAACGCATACCGATATGTCCCATGGCAATGCCGTCATCTACACCAATCGTATTAAATTCAAATGGGATACCGCCAGCCTCTCTAATTGCTTCTTTAGCCATTGCTTCTGCTTTATCTACTTGCTTG
>CM001047.1:1988904-1989462 GCA_000183865.1 Listeria marthii FSL S4-120 | reverse complement strand
CTCTCTAATTGCTTCTTTAGCCACATCCGCAAGTTCTCGCAAATGAACGTGACCGGGAACAATATCAATGTAAGAGTTACAAATAGCGATAAATGGTTTGTCCATATCACCTGGACTTTTAATTTGACCTGTAGCATGCAGCAAACTTCTTGCTGGAGCTTGTTCGACACCTTTTTTTATTTTGTCACTACGCATATGACTTTACCCCATTTCTAATTAAGAATTGTTTGCCGACACTGAATTTTTAGAATTCACTAAATAGCGTGGCATTAATATATATGATTAAGTTCTGCTTGCTTGATAATCGCTTTTTAATGCTTGAAAATCGGAAATCCGGCTAAATAAAAAGCACCCCAATGATGAAAACAATGGGATGCTTTGCCAGAATCCCATTTAACGTAAACAGGACTCAAACTACTGTAAATTTCTACAGTGCTCAAAGTCCTTCTAGAGTAATAAAATTGTAATGACTGATTTAGTCGTTTTCATAAGTCATTATCCCCTTCGTTAAATGGTTTTATTTTTTCGATTAGTCGCACATTTTTGAAAAAAATTTTT
>CM001047.1:1972190-1988804 GCA_000183865.1 Listeria marthii FSL S4-120 | reverse complement strand
TTTGGGGGGTTTGAAAAAAATTAATATCAAGAAATGTTATGTTAGTATTTAATATATATGGTTGCCATGCGATTGTCAATTGTTATTTTGAAAGTTTTCCGTCAGTTTGCACAATTCAAGCAACTTGCACTTTTAGTTATAATTAGTACCTGGTCTTATATTTGGACTATAACTAGAATGGAAGCGTATTCAAAGATGAAAGGTCAAGTATATAGTCAGAATAGTTTTATTTTTATAGTTTTGTTGTTAAAAATTAAAATTTCGGATAAAAAATCACAGATTAGTTGCGTTCCTCTATCCAATTCTGCTAAATTGAAAGTAATAAATTAGTAGGAAAGCCGGGTTTTGGTTGTGGATAATTTAGAAACAGATCGATTAATTTTAATTAACTACACGCTGGAAATGATTCAAGCAACGATCAATGGGACAGAAGCTTTAGAAAAAGCGAGTGGCTACCAAGTATCGCCAGACTGGCCCGGAATTGATTTCTTTTTTTATTTACCATATGTGTTAGAAAATGTAAAAAAAGACGATAGAATGATTAAATGGACGCGATTAGTCGTTTTAAAGCAAGAAAATAAGATTATCGGCGAAATTGGCGGACAAGGCAACCCAGATGAAACGGGAGAAATAGAAATTGGCTATAGTATCGTGCCAGACTATCAAAATAAAGGCTATATGTCCGAAGCGCTGATAGGAATGATTGCTTGGCTAGAAGAGCAGCCTGAAATCAATCGTATTTTTGCCAGAAGCTACGAACAAAATGGTGCATCCATCCAAGTATTAAAGCATAACCATTTCGTACATATAGAGGAAAAAGATACCGAAGAGAAACAAGGAAGAGTGATGATGTGGGAATATCCAATAAAACAAACCTGATTATTATCGCATCAGGGAAGCCGAAAATATGGGACAAATTGCCAGATATCGGTCCAGTGAAGGCAAGCGATGTATACACGGGGACATTCCATCGTTTAAGCAAAGCATACGCAGAACAGTTCGCGAAGGAGTATTTAATTTTATCGCCTAAATACGGCTTTTTACGACCAGATGATATCGTCCCAAAAACGTACGATGTTCGCTTCACGATGAAAGGAACAGGGGCAGACACAATTCAGCTTGAGGAATTAAAGGCACAGTGGCAGAAACTACAAATAAACCCTACTGAACAAATCCCGATGTTAGGCGGTAAAAAGTTCAGAGGGCTACTCGCGAGTATTACAGATGATAAACAATCTTTTTGTTTTCCACTTGATGGGGCGACAGGGATAGGTGTCATGCAGCGCGAGTTAAAACAAGCTGTCGAGGCCGGTATGCCATTAAATCGTGCTGAGAAGTAGAAGGGCAGCTGTTATAAGCAAAAACATAACGCCCATATTGACATTTTTGCGGATGAAAAAATAAATCGTTTGTAACGCCATTAAAATAGCGAGTGATACTGTGATAAGATGTAGCATAAATCGACCTCCTCGATGTTGGACGGAAAACTTAATTAAATAATTTACGAACCTTCTCCAGTAACGAGACAGGTTCTTCTTGTTTTTCTACGGGTGCTTCTTTATATAAATGAATATCCTCTTTGTTTACCGCTTTTTGGCAGGCAAGGACGAGATAAATATCTGTTTCACCTTCCAAACGAGTAACAATCGAAAATTCATGTTTACATTTTTCCGCTAATTTAATATAAGGGCGTAAAGAATTATAATGCAGTAATCCGTTTAACAGAAGCTTGGAGTCATTATTTTCTAGGATTGCTTTTTCTAGTTCTGGAAGATATTCTTGGGTTAAAACTTCTTCTTTAGTGAGAGCGACTAATACACGTTCACGGTAAGTTCCTAGGTATTTTTTCTTCTCAGCGGGATTAATTTCTTTTGCCCCATACATGCCTTTTTCTAGGTAGTCATCAATATTTTCAGCCATTATATGAGCTCCTTTAACTAGTTAGTTTCCTCTCTATTCTAACATGCTCATGGGCTTTTGCAAGTAAACAAAGAAAACCAGAAACAGGCTAGATTAGCCATATTTCTGGTTTTTTGATTAATCGATTGGGAACCACTGGAATCCGTCACGTTGAATAAGGTCGTCTGCTTCTTTTGGACCCAATGAACCGGATTTGTAGTTCGGGAAATGATCTTTTGTATTTGTCCAAACATCTGCTACATGGTCGATAAAGTTCCATGATAGCGAAACTTCATCCCAGTGAGAGAAGTAAGTCGCGTCGCCGCGCAGACAGTCTAGAATTAATTTTTCATATGCTTCAGGCGTATTCATGCCATCTGGTGAAGAATGAATATAATTTAAGTTGACTGGCATTGTCACCATTCCTTGACCAGGTTCTTTCACGTTCAAATGAAGCGTAATACCCTCGTCAGGTTGGATATGAATAACAAGCACATTACCACCAAGCGATTGTTGTTGGCCAAATAAGTTTAGTGGTACATCTTTAAACTGAATCGCAATTTGCGTTGTTTTCTTCGCAAGACGTTTACCAGTACGAATGTAAAATGGAACGCCAGCCCAGCGGAAATTATCGATTTCAAGTTTTGCCGCAACAAAAGTTTCTGTATTGGAATGAGGATCGACATTATCTTCTTGACGATAGCCTTTTAGTTCTTTGCCATCTACTTCACCAGGGCCGTACTGACCACGGACAAAGCTTTGATGAACTTCTTTTCCTTCAAAAACGCGTAAAGAACGAAGCGCGCGAACTTTTTCATGACGAATCTCGCGAGTCGATAAGTTAATCGGTGGTTCCATTGCGAGTAAAGAAACGATTTGTAAGATATGGTTTTGAACCATGTCTCGAAGTGCGCCACTTTCATCGTAATAACGTCCACGATCTTCTACACCAAGCACTTCTGTTAAAGTAACTTGGATATTATCGATATAACGATTGTTCCAAAGCGATTCAATGATCGAATTTGCAAATCGAATAACCGAGATATTTTGGATCATTTCTTTTCCTAAATAGTGGTCAATACGATAAATTTCATCTTCTTTAAATGCTTGACGAAGCGAATTGTTTAATTCTTCCGCACTAGCTAAATCATGTCCAAATGGTTTCTCGATAATTAAACGATGGAAACCGTCTGTGTCCACAAAGCCTTCAGATTTAATGCGACTTGCGATAGTTCCAAAGAAATTCGGCGCCATAGCAAGGTAGAAAAGGCGATTACCACCAAGTTCATATTTTGCATCAAGTTCATCAGACAAATCTTTTAACGTTACATAAGATTCTTTATTAGTCACATCATGAGATTGATAGTAGAAATGAGAAGCAAATGCATCCGCATCTTTTTCGGAACCATCAATGTCTTTGATAGACTCTTTTACTTTATCACGGAAGAAATCATTACTCCATTCACGACGCGCCGTACCAATAACAGCAAAATTGTCGCCAAGAGACCCCTTACTGTATAAATGATATAGCGAAGGGTAAAGTTTGCGATTTGCCAAATCTCCCGTACCGCCAAAAATAGTAATCAATGCTTTTTGTTCTAACTCATCTGTCATACGTCATTTACCCTCTTTCTTATTCTCTTAATGGCAAAAAATTAACTGCTAAGAAAAAGTTTTCTTAGTTTGAAAAGAACCCCACAAAAAAAGGCCTTATTAAATGAGCTATTAATTTTCCTCATTAGTCCATACTATTTTATCCATAATGAGGCATTTGTGCAACTGTTTGGTTCGAATATTTTTTTAATTTGACAGTTATTTCTGAATTATAAGGGTTTTTATTGGAAAAATGTTTATTTCCTGTTCGTTTAAGAATGTGATAAAATAAGACACGAACTGGGAAGGGAATGGAACAATAAATGGAACTTGTTTTTTTAGGAACTGGAGCAGGCGTACCGTCACGAGGCCGTAATGTCACATCCATCGCACTTTCAATGTTAAATGAACGAAATACAATTTGGCTATTTGATTGCGGAGAAGCAACACAACACCAAATCATGCGTAGTCAAATCAAATTAAGCAAACTAGAAAAAATATTTATTACCCACATGCATGGTGATCACATTTTTGGACTACCAGGCTTATTAAGTAGCCGCTCTTTTCAAGGAGGGGAATCCGATTTAACTATATACGGCCCAGCTGGAATAGCAGAATACATCGAAACTTCTTTAAGACTAAGCGGAACAAGACTCACCTACAAAATTATCTTTAACGAAATTGAACCAGGTTTGATTTTTGAAGATAAGATGTTTTCCGTTACAGCAGATGAGCTGGAACACGGCGTTCGTAGCTTCGGTTACCGCATCGTCGAAAAAGATAAACAAGGCGCGCTTCATGCAGAAAAATTAAAAGCAGATGGTGTTGAAGCCGGACCACTTTTTCAAAAGCTAAAAAATGGCGAAAGCGTCACGCTAGCTGACGGGCGAGTAATCGACGGAAAAAACTATATTGGCGAGCCTCAAAAAGGAAAGATTATTAGTATTTTCGGTGATACAAAAGAAACAGCGAACGAACTTGCATTAGCGCAAAACGCGGATATTCTAGTTCACGAAGCCACTTTTGAAGGTGACAAAGCGAAGATGGCAGGGGAATACATGCATTCAACAACACTTCAAGCTGCCACACTAGCTAAAAATGCCAATGTCCAAAAGCTAATTTTAACCCATATCAGCTCAAGATATGACCGCGATGCTAGCAAAGAGTTATTAATAGAAGCAAAATCTATTTTTGAAAATACTGAAATAGCGTACGATTTAGCTGTTTTCCAAGTAGGAGAGTGACGAAATGAACCCTTTTTTGAAAAATAAAACGGTATTAATTACTGGTGCTTCTAGTGGTCTTGGTGCAGAACTCACAAGACAAGTTGCTGCATCAGGCGCAAACGTTATTATCACAGCAAGAAGTACGGAAAAATTAATCGAATTACAAAAAGAAATAAGTGCCAATTTTTCTGTTGAAGCGGCCTATTTTATGCTCGATATGACAGATTTTGAGCAAGTAAAACAAGTCAGCGCCGAAATCAATGCGGCATATCAAATCGATGTATTAGTGAACTGTGCAGGTTTTGGCTTATTTGAAAATGCAGTAGATATCCCGTTTGAGACCATCGAAAAAATGTTTGATACGAACGTGTTAGGTTTGATTCAGTTAACGCAACTAATCTTACCGCAAATGCAAGCCCGCAAGTCTGGACATATCATTAATATAGCCTCTCAAGCAGCCAAAATTGCCACACCAAAATCAACGGTGTATTCAGCTACCAAATATGCAGTACTAGGTTTTTCCAACGCGCTTCGCTTGGAACTAATCCCCGATAAAATCAAAGTGACGACGATAAATCCAGGCCCGATTGCAACGAACTTTTTCGATGTCGCGGATAAATCAGGTAACTATTTGGAAACAGTCGGCAAATTAGTCTTAAAACCAGAGAAAGTAGCTAGGAAAACCGTACAAATTATGGGTACAAGACGCCGTGAAATCAATTTGCCTTTTGTAATGAATATCGCAACACGGCTTTATCAAGTCATGCCGCAAGTAATAGAATTCTTCGGAAAAGGCGCATTTTTAAAGAAATAATACAGGAGAAAATACCTTGTAAAAATGAGGTATTTTTTTCTTGTAATTAATTAAGTTAGCGTTTATAATTAGATAAGAACGCTTGTTCGTTTTTGGAGGAGATGCAGTTATGGATACGAGTAGGAAAATTATTCATATTGATATGGACGCTTTTTATGCATCTGTAGAACAACGCGATCATCCCGAGTTTCGCGGGAAGCCACTTATTATTGGTGGGGATCCTAATAAGCGCGGAGTTGTTTCGACCTGTTCTTATGAGGCACGCAAATATGGTGTACACTCAGCTATGCCTACTCGCCAAGCTGCCAAGCTCTGTCCGAATGGTATTTTTATTCATGGGAATATGGCGCATTATGTAGAAGTATCTAATCAAATCCGCGAGATCTTTTCCAGATATACGGATATTATTGAGCCACTTTCTTTAGATGAAGCCTATTTAGACGTGACCGAAAATAAAAAAGGAATGAAATCCGCCACACTCGTTGCACGTGACATCCAACAAACGATTTACCGCGAACTTGGACTAACTGCATCTGCTGGCGTATCATTTAATAAATTTATTGCGAAAATTGCCTCGGATTTCAAAAAACCTGCTGGCATTACCGTGGTTACTCCGGAAGAAGCAGAAGCCTTTTTAGAACAGATTCCAGTGACGAAATTTTATGGGGTAGGGAAAGTGACCGCAGAAAAGCTACATCGACTAGGAATTGAAACAGGGGCAGATTTGAAGAAGTGGAGTGAATGGGACCTTATTCGCGAATTGCATAAACATGGTTATCAGTTGTATCGTCATGTGCGCGGTCGTTCGAACAACATTGTGAATCCGCATCGTGATCGCAAATCTGTTGGCAAAGAAACGACTTTTGAATTTAATGTGCTCGATAATCGGATTTTAGAACAGAGTCTTATGAAATTTGCTAAGAAAGTAGAAGAGCGTCTCATTAAATTACAAAAACACGGCAAGACCGTGGTACTGAAATTGCGATACAGTGACTTTACAACAATTACCAAACGGCTTACTTTAAATGAATATACCAATGATGCCAATCAAATTTATCAAGCAGCAGCGTTACTTCTAAGAGAAAGTTACACTGGACAAGATAGCATTCGCTTGATTGGGCTTACTGTAACTAATTTAAAACCGGTTTACTTTGAAAATTTAAGATTAGAAGGACTATAAAAAAGCTAGCGCAACTTTTGCGCTAGCTTTTTTTATTTCATTTCTAGTAAACGTTCTTTAAGTTCTTGTTCCATTGTTACAAGTTCTTTTTCAGCAACGGCGCGTTTAGCACGGCCTTCTTGTTGGATTTTAAGCGTTTCTTGTAATGTTTCGATTAAGCTTGATTGAGTTTCTTTCAGCGTTTCGATATCCACAATACCTCTTTCGTTTTCACGCGCTGTTTCGATAGCATTTGTTTTTAGCATATCGGCGTTTCGTTTGAGAAGTTCGTTGGTTGTTTCGGAAACTTGGCGCTGAGCTGCAACGGCTTGTTGTTGACGAAGCAAGGTAAGCGCGATTGCTACTTGATTCTTCCAAAGTGGAATGGCTGTCATAATCGATGATTGGATTTTTTCAGCAAGTGCTTGGTTCGTATTTTGGATTAAACGAATTTGTGGCGCTTGTTGAATAGTGATTTGACGGCTTAAGCGTAAATCATATACCCGTTTATCAAGACGATCCGCAAATTGTGTTAAATCATTTACTTCTTGATAATCCATTTGGTCGCCAGTTTGTTCCGCTTTTTTACGAAGTTCTGGGAGCATTTTAGTATTAATTTCTTCTAATTTTAATTCTCCAGCAGCAATGTAAATGTTGAGTGCTTGGAAATAGTCTTTATTTTTATCATAAAGCTGTTCTAGGAAAGAGTTATCTTCCATTAAACGCTTTTTGGAGTGTTCCAGTTTCAACGCGATGCGGTCAATTTGGGTACCAATTTTTTGATATTTAGAAGTAATTTCATTGATGGATTGTTTTACTCGGTGGAACATTTTGGTGAAGACGTTTTTGTTGCGAGCCGCAAGTTCATCAGGATCCGCTTCTTGTAAACGATACATTAAATCACTAATAATATCGCCAATTGGGCCAACATCTTGCTTTTGTACATGTGCTAACATCGAGTGCGAGAAATCATGGAGTTTAGCTTGGGCCGGAGCTCCGTATCCAAGAATCGCTGCCTGGTTTCCAGGTTCGATTTGTTTCGATAGTTCTAAGGCTTGCTTTTTATTTGTTTCTGTAAGCATATCGACTAGGCGAGGAGCTGCATCCGTTTCGTTATTCACGATGCTTGCAGCTGTTTCGCCGTCTGATCCAAACGGGTTAGCAAGAAGATCATCTAACGTTTGGTTGAATTCTTTCTCAACTACTAAATCTTTTAATTCATTTGTTTCTTCACTTGGCTTGTTCTCGGTCATCTTTTGTACCCCTTTCGAATTTCTTTTTCTGTTTAGAAATGGAGTTTTTCGCTACTTCTAATTCAAAGTCAAGATTATTCACGTCTTGATTTAAAAGCGTAAATAAATCCTTTTCAATTACTCGACTTAAATCATTTAAAAGTGTACGTGTATCAGAAAGTGTTTGATAGATTTTTTTGTCTTTTACTGGCTGTTTTTCTAGGAAAGCATATTTTTCGGTTAGTTCCACCAAAGAATCAAGATGGGAGAAAAAGAAATCTTCTGCTTCATAGAAACGTTTTGGTTCATCTTTTACGATACCGTAAATTCTTTTTGTAAGTAAAAGCGTTTTGTTGCGCTCTTGGAAAGAATATAACGCTTTGTTTTGTGTCATAATTTTTTGAAGGCGGATAATTTTCACGCGAGCTTCTTCAAGGTTAGTGCGAATATATTTATATTCTTTCTTAGTTAATCCAGTTGCAATCATTTGCGCGCGGTCCCCAGCTTTAGATGAAAAGAAAAATAGGATAGCCGCAACAGCGATAACAATTGCTGCAATTACCAAGCCACTATGGATTAGTGAAGTGAGAATACCAGCCAAAATAATGACAAGGAAAATAGAACCTGTGAATGCTAATATCTTTTTAAAAACGGTCATTATACATCTTCTCCTTTAAGTACCTGTTTAAAAGGTCCGCTTTTCTTATAATATGTTCTTCTAAAAATAAAGATTAGTGGAAAGTAACCTACCATTTAAGTATATTTTGTATGCTAGCACTAGGCAAGTTGCAAGGTTTTTATATTTTAGAAATTGTCCTTTATTTGTTCTTATCATACCATATTTAGAAAATAGATGTTATCAGTCGTGCGATGTAAATTAAACTCGGACTTAGTTATGTTATAATGAAAAAAAACGAGGAGTAGGTGGCAGAAATGGACTCATTGGAGGAAAAAACGCTTCATACAGAAAAGATTTTTAGCGGAAATGTAATAGATTTGCAAGTAGATGATGTAGAGTTGCCAAACGGGGAAAAGAGTAAACGCGAAATCGTTAAACATCCCGGGGCTGTAGCAATTATTCCGTTTTCAGCAGATGGTGAAATGTATTTAGTAGAACAATTCCGAAAGCCACTCGAAAAAACGATTATCGAAATTCCAGCTGGTAAAATGGAGCTTGGAGAGGATCCGCTCGTGACGGCCAGACGGGAATTAGAAGAAGAAACTGGTTTTCAGTCCGATGATTTAACGTATCTCACTTCTTTTTATACATCGCCTGGATTTGCCAATGAACTTTTATATATTTATGTAGCGCGCGACCTCCGGAAAATGGAGCATCCGTTAGCACAAGATGCCGATGAATTTATTAATTTAGTCAAAGTAACACCAGAAGAAGCAGAACAATTAATAGAACAACAACTCATTCATGATGCTAAAACAATGTACGCGATGCAATACTGGAAAATGCAATTATTAATAGAAGAAAATGAATAAATCTTGTTCAACTGTATGAGATTGATTTATAGGAGACTATGAAAAATGACAAAGCGAAAAAAACAAGTGTGGGGTGTTGGTGATTTATTTACGATTTCATTACTAGATGGTTCTTTCTGTATTGGCAGAGTTGTAGGTTTTGAACCAGATGCTCTGAATAGCGCTATTTGCGCATTTTATGCCCATCGTGTAAATGAAATTCCAGAAGTTGAACCCATTTTATATGAAAATGAGTTAATATCATTACTATTTGTAAATAGAGACCTTTTAGATTCGGGGGATTGGAAGGTTTTTTCCATGGCTTCCACAGAATTTCCAATTAATAAGTATATCAAATTGGATGAATTGAGGAGGGACGGTTTCATAAATGTTACTTCACGAGGTTCTGGAATTGTTGTAAGCTTAATGAATGCGTATTATTCTTTAGTGCCTTGGAATAGCTTTTATGATCCTAACTATCTAGATTCATTATTAATTTCAATAGATAAAAAACCAAATAAAGTTGTTCTAAAATAGGACGCAAGGTGCAAATAGAAGGTTACTTTATATTTTGAAGAAGGCTTTTTAATACTAGTGTATGAAAGCATAAACCTATTTATGATGGCTGCAGTTTAGAAAGACATTATATAGGACTAGATAACCTAGCTCATTTAAAGTTATAGCATTGTTGTGTCTTCATTATGTAAAACATTGTCAGAAGAGGTTGGAATGTGGTATTATTAATGTGAAAAGAGAGTCATGCGTGAACATGACCCTCAAGCGCAAGCCCATTTAAGGTGGCAGCTAGTTTAATTTATTATAAAAATAACCACTAAACCGTCCAAAGTTTATGAGTGGTTATTTTTTTTTGTTATTTTGACTGTTTAATAACAACACTAAGGTTGCAAAAGCGACTGCAAAAGACAGGGCTTCATAAACGGTCATGGATTATCCTTTCCAGGAGTTCCTAACAAAAAATTCATAGGCATCATCCTTTCTTGTTGAAAGAACTAGCCACCACCACAAACTTGCTTACTTATCCATAATTATAGCATCTGAAATATGATTATTCTACGCAGAATAGGCTGGTTGTTGAAATTAGTAATATTAGGCTGAAACCTATATTTTCTAAGCATAAACACAGATGAAAAACAGTGATTTATCTGCTTTTATTGATTTTGCTTGCTTATATGTGGAATTAGGTTTTTGGCTATGAAAAAGGATTTAATAGTTCTGGATTGACTACCTGGTCAAAAGGGCTTATACTCGAATTGACTAAGTGGTCAATTTGAGCGTGGAGGAGAGAACATGGAAGCAATTAAAGTGGAGTCGCTCACAAAAAATTATCATAAAAAGCGAGCAATTGAAAATGTGAATTTGTCTGTAAATGAAGGCGAACTATATGGTTTTATTGGCCCAAACGGTGCAGGGAAATCAACTACAATCAAAGTTTTATTGAATTTTATTTATGCTACGAGTGGGAGTGCAACGGTTCTCGGGAAAGACGTGGTGAAAGATTCAGCGGAAATTAAGAAAATGGTTGGTTATGTGCCGAGTGAGGTGCGTTATTATCCACAAATGACGGCAAATGATATTATCCACTACGCTGCCAAATTCCACCATATTGAAAATGCGGCGCAAAAAATGAATAAGTATTACGAAATGTTTGCGATTGACCCGAAAAAACGCTTTGGAGAAATGTCGCTTGGAAATAAAAAGAAAGTGGCAATTGTTGCTGGACTTATTACCGAGCCAAAATTATTTATTTTGGATGAACCGACGAATGGGCTTGATCCTTTAATGCAACATTATTTATTCAAAGAAATGACTGAGCGGAATAAAGAGGGAATGACGATTTTTCTTTCTAGTCATAATTTGCGGGAAGTTCAAGAATATTGTACAAGGGCTGCTTTTATTCGAAATGGAAATATTATCGCAGTGGAAGATATCGCTAATCAACAAATGACAGGCAAAGTGATTGCGCTGAAAGGAACGAATTTGCCACTTGAAAAATTGACGAGTGCAGGCGCAAGAATTATCGAAAAGGAAGCGGGGAAAGCACGGCTTATTTTTGATGAGGATATTAAGACGATTCTGCCATTGTTACAAGAAAAAGAAATTACGGATTTAACGATTACAAATCAGGAATTGGAAGATAAATTTATGACGCTATACGAAGGGGGAGAAATCAAGTGAACATCTTACACATTGAGTGGAAAACACGGATAAAGAGTCTGGTTGTTTGGGCTGTTGTGGTGATTATGATTTTAGGTGTGTTTATGGCTTTCTTCCCTAGTATGCAAAGTAGCGGGATGCAAGATTTAGTTAATACGAAAATGAATGCACTTCCGCAAGATATGATGAAAATTTTGCACATGGATTCGATGGCTGATTTAACGAATATTGATGCCTATTTTGCGTATGTTTTTCAGTATATTTTTATTGCGGCGTGTGTGTATGCGGCGTTGATTGGTGCGCAGGCGTTAATAAAAGAAGAAACGGATGGTACGATTGAATTTTTATATGCGCAGCCGATTACTCGGTCAAGTCTTGTTTTTTGGAAAATGATTGGTAATTTATTGTCGTTTGTAGCTTTTTGGGCAATTACATTTGTGGCTTCGGTGGCGCTTGTTCTTTTCTTAAAGCCGAGTGGGGTAGATAGCGGTAATTTAGTGATGGAACTTGTGCGGGTATTTTCTAGTGAGTTACTGGTAGCTGCTGTATTTATGAGTGCTGGTTTTATGGTTTCGGCGGTGCTTCGTTCAGCTAAGCAAGCCTCTCCTGTCGCGCTTGCACTTGTGTTCTTAACGTATATTTTAGGGATTATGGCAGGGCTAAATGATAAGGTCGATTTTTTCAAATACTTTTCGCCAATTAATTATGCCATTCCTTCAGAAATTATGGACAAAGGGATTACTGGAACGAATGCGCTGATTTCATGTACGGTGATTGTCGTGATGGTAGCGGCGACATTTGTTCTTTATAAGAAAAAGGATTTGAAAGTATGATGGATGAAAAACGATTAAAAATTTTAGAAGCTGCTATGGAAGAATTTACGGAAAAAGGATATCAGGCGGCTAGTACGAATAAAATTTGTGCGAAAGCTGGTGTTTCGAAAGGGCTGATTTTTCATTATTTTGGTTCTAAGGAAAAGCTTTATATTGCGGCGGTCAGTTATGCAGTTGATTTTGCGACAAATGAAGTTAGTTTGGACGGGGAACATTGGAGCGACTTTGTGGAGATGGCAATTTGGTCGACGAAGATGAAACTGGATTTTAATCGTAAGTTTCCGGCGGTGTTTGGCTTAATTATGCAAGCTTATGGGAACCCGCCAGTAGAATTAAAAGGTAAGCTAGAGGGCTTTTTTGATAAGGCGATTGAGCGATCGGAAGCGCAAATGAATCAGGTTTTAAGTGAGATGAAGTTGAAGAAAGATGTGAATATGGATGCGGCGCGTAAAGTGATGGCGGCTCTTTTTAAGCATATTACGGAAACGAGTACTGTTTATTTGCAAAGTCATCCGAATGCGACGATGGAAGATTTTGTTCCGCTTGCGAATGATTTTACGGAAATGATGCGAATTGTTGAATTTGGGATATGTGAAGAGAAAAAGGATTTGGGCGAGTGAGCCCAAATCCTTTTTTTAACCAATAAAGCTTTCGTGATGTGTACTAATCATCGCTTCGTCTGCCGCAGTTGGTTCTAAATATTTTTTAGCGCTATTGATTGCAATTGGTCCTTCATGAAGTCCAGCTGCAATAATGCGTATTTTTCGAGGGTAGGTGGCGCTATCTCCACAAGCAAAAATGCCTGGAACTGTCGTCTTCATTTCATCATCCACGACTATGCCGAAATCCGCCTGTTCAAAGCCCCATTCAGCCATTGTTCCGAGATCCACTTTTACACCGTGATTAATAAAAAGTGCCTCCGTTTTAATCGTTTTCGTAGTTTGCGTTTGATTACAGCAAACGGCAATTTCGGTTAGTTGGTTGTTCGTTCCGATGAGTTCGCTGATTTCATGATGGATATGAATTTCAACCCGGGAGTTTTTTAGCTCGCGCACGCTTTCTTCATGTGCTTTAAAATCTTCGCCGCGATAAATAAGGTGCACTTGTTTGGCGATTGGTTCGAGGGTTTGAGCCCAGTCGATGGCAGAATTCCCGCCACCAGATACCACCACTACTTTATCGCGGAATTGCTCGATGTTTTTGACATCATAATGAATTGCTAGCGGAAAATCTTCGGCATGATTTGCTTCTAACTTATTGACTTCAAACGTGCCACTACCTGTTGCAATAACAATTGTTTTAGAAAAATGAATCGCACCATTGTGGGAAGTTAGTTGGAAGATACCGTTTGTTAGTTTGGTCACATCAACCACGCGCTCATTACAAACAATTGTAGGATTGAACGTTTCTGCTTGTTCTTTTAAATTGGCAACGAGATTTGCGCCCGTAATTGCGGGGATACCACCAATGTCGCGAATAATTTTTTCTGGAAAAAAGTAGCGAACTTTCCCGCCAACAGCTGGTTCGGCATCAATGATTTTTGTTTTCATCGAACGCAAGCCACTATAAAATGCGGAAAATAAGCCAATCGGGCCGCCGCCGATAATTGTTACATCATAAACCTCATTTGGCAATGGAATCAAGCTCCTTTACAATTTCGCATCCGTTGCATGTTTCGTATGGGAGGCAAAGAGGGACACCGCTGCGTGGATCAATTAAAATATCTGCTTTGATATTAAAAACATCCTCTAAAGTTTGCTCGGTCATGACGCTAACTGGCGTGCCTTCTGCAATAACTTTTCCTTCTTTAATGGCAATCATGTGGTGGGCATAACGAGATGCGTGATTTAAATCATGGACAACCATCACGATTGTGCGATTTTCCGATTGATTTAGTTGTTTCAATAAATTAAGCACATCTAGTTGGTGGGTCATATCTAAAAAAGTCGTCGGTTCATCAAGGAAAAGTACGTCTGTTTCTTGAGCAAGCGCCATGGCAATCCAAGCACGCTGGCGTTGTCCGCCTGATAAACTATCGATTGGTCGATCCGCAAATTCCGTCAAATTCGTTACACGCAACGACCAGAAAATGATTTCGCGGTCTTTTGCAGTAATAGATTTAAAGCTGCTTTGATGCGGGGAACGTCCATAAGAAATTAATTCAAACACCGTCAAACCATCAGGTGCAGAAGGGTTTTGTGGCAAAATAGCTAACTGTTTGGCGATTTCTTTGGTCGGCTGGCTATGAATCGTTTTGCCATCCAGAAAAACAGCCCCTTTAGAAGGTTTCATTAAGCGGGACATTGTTTTTAAAATAGTCGATTTCCCAGAGCCGTTTGCACCAACTAAGGCGGTTATTTTATTCGCTGGAATGGCTATATCTAAACCATCAACAATGATTCGTTTGTCGTATGAAATTTGTAAGTTATCTGTATGAAGGTCTTTCATTTTCATCGCTCCAATTTAAAGTTAAGGTGATAATCATTCTCAATGGTTAAGTATAGAGTTTTTATGGTAAAGATGCAAGCGATACTTTGCCGAGGATGATTTGCACTTTGTGAAGAATGTTGCTATACTAACTGAGAATTATTATCAGTTACAGGAGGGGTTCAATTGAAAAAGGGTATCTTTTTACTCATATCAATGCTTTTAATTGCAGTGGTTTTGGCTGCTTGTGGAGATAACAAATCGGCTGGGAAAGAACAGGTCGAGATGCGTACATATACAATGACAAATGGTAAGAAAGTAGAAATTCCGGCGCACCCGAAACGGATTGTCGCTTCGGAATATTTAGGGAACATTGTTTTGCTAGGAATGAAGCCAGTTGGTGCTAGAGCGAAACAACTGGAAAATCCATTTTTGAAAGGAAAAGTAGATGGGATTGCGGATATTGGTGATCCTGTTTCGGCGGAAAAAGTGGCGGAATTACAGCCTGATTTAATTATTGTTTCAAAAGAAGATGAATTTGAGGCGATGTCAAAAATTGCGCCAACTGTGTTGATTCCTTATGCGACTTCTAAAAATGTCGAGGAAGATGTGCGTCAAATTGCGGACTTGGTTGGTGAAAAGAAAGCTGGAGAAACGTGGCTGGATCAATTTCATCAAAAAGCGAAAGAAAGTAGAGCAAAATTAGCAGAAAAACTGGATCCAAATGAAACAGTGGGAATTTATGAAGTGCAAGATAAAGATTTTTATGTGATGGGGCAAAACATGGGGCGCGGCGGTCAAGCGATTTATAATGCTTTGCAGTTGAAAGCTCCGGCAAAAATTCAAAAAGATGTGTTGGCTGGGCAAGATTGGCAGAAGATTTCACTGGAAGTATTGCCAGAATTTGCGGCAGATAGAATGTTTGTCACGACGACTTCTTCTGGAGATGCTAAAGACGGTGAGAAGACGTTGAAGGATTTGACGAACTCACCAATTTGGAAAAATTTACCGACGTTTAAAGCTGGGAATGTTTATCAAATGGATTTTGATACGATGTTTTATTATGATCCTCTAGCAGTGGAAGGGCAGTTGGATATTATTGTCGAGAAGTTACTGGAATCTAACTAATGATTGCGCTTAGTGTTTGATATTGATATAATTTTCTTTGCGATTGATAATTATTATCACTTAAAATGAGCGGATAATTTAGATGGAAGGAACATGTACAGATGGATAAGTCAAAACAGATAAAAATGAATACAAGACCAACTGTCGCGATTTTTATACTTTCGGGTGGGCTTTTGTTGCTTCTAGTTCTCGCTTTGTTCGGAATTGCAGTAGGAGCGGCCGATATTAATTTGAGTACGGTTTGGGATGCACTTTTTCATTATAATAGTTCGGAAACGCAGCATCAGATTATTCGTAGTTTGCGTGTTCCACGGGTGATTGCGGATATGGCAATTGGAGCGGCGTTTGCGGTGGCTGGCGCGATTATGCAGGGAATTACGCGGAATCCGCTGGCTGATTCGGGCTTGCTCGGGTTGAATGCTGGATCGACGTTTATGGTAGCGATTTGTTTCGCGTTTATGCCGTGGCTTAGTTATAATTCGTTGATTTTGTTTTCTTTTGTTGGAGCTGCGATTGGAGCTTTCATGGTTTTTGGCGTTAGTTCGCTGGCTGGGAGTGCGATGTCGCCAACGCGGTTAGTGCTTGCTGGTGCGGCGGTTAGTTCGCTACTAACGGCGCTTAGTGAAGGACTCGCAATTTATTTTAAACTGAGTCAAGA
>CM001047.1:1970234-1972181 GCA_000183865.1 Listeria marthii FSL S4-120 | reverse complement strand
TTGGTATGCTGGAGGGGTGGCTGGTGTGAAATGGAGTCAACTGGCGGCGATTTGGCCTTGGTTACTCGGAGCACTTATTGCAGCAATTTTATTGAGTAAGTCGATTACGATTTTAAGTTTAGGCGATGACATTGCGGTTGGTCTTGGTGAAAAGACAACTTTTGTTAAAATTGCTTCGATGGTAGTGGTGTTGATTTTAGCGGGGCTAGCTGTGTCGGTTGTTGGGCCGGTTGGTTTTATTGGTTTGATTGTACCGCATTTGGTGCGATTTTTAGTTGGGGTTGATTATCGCTGGATTATTCCTTGCTCGGCTGTTGTTGGGGCGTTTCTGACTTTAGCAGCGGATATTGTGGCGCGTACGATTAATCCGCCATATGAAACGCCAATCAGTGTTATTTTTGCACTAATCGGGGTTCCTTTCTTCTTATATGTAGCTCGTAAAGAAAGGAGGAACTTATAATGTATATGACGGTTGCGGAAAAGCGAAAAAGATCACGGCGGATTTGGACGTTGATTATTTTAAGTGTGCTGATATTTTGTACATTTACATATAGTGTCAATGCTGGTTATTCGAAATTGCCATTTTTAGAAGTGATTAAATCTTTCTTTGGAATGGCGGATGCGGGCACACAGCTTATTGTGACGGAATTTCGGTTGCCGCGGATTGTTATTGCACTTTTAGTTGGTGCGGGGCTGGCGGTTTCTGGAACAATTTTACAAGGGATTTCTGGAAATGGGCTAGCTGACCCGGGGATTCTTGGGATTAATAACGGGGCAGGTCTTGCGGTTATGCTTTATATTTCCTTCTTTCCTTCCACGATGGATGTACCAGTTTTATTTATGCCATTTATTGGGTTTGTCGGGGCAATTTTAACGGCGTTTGTTGTGTATGGTCTTTCTTATAGTAGGAGTGAAGGGTTGTTGCCTAACCGGTTGCTACTTACGGGGATTGCTGTTGCGGCGGCGATTGCGGCGTTAATTACGCTTTTAACCGTTCGGCTTGATCCGCAAAATTATCAACGTTATGCGGAATGGATGGCTGGCAATATTTGGGCATCGAGCTGGCAATATGTTTTTGCACTTTTGCCGTGGTTAATTGTTTTAGGGACAATTGCTTTTATGAAAGTGAAAACGCTGGATGTGCTCTCTTTTGGAGATCAAGTGGCTACTGGACTTGGTGTTCGGGTGGAACGTGAAAAATTTGTTCTATTAATAGTAGCAGTTGGTTTAGCGGCGGCTTGTGTTTCTGTTAGTGGTGGAATTGCCTTTATTGGGTTGATTGGTCCACATATTGCGAGGAAGCTGGTTGGCTCGGCGCATCGCTGGGTGATGGTGACGGCGGCGCTTTCTGGTGGTTTGTTATTATTACTTGCGGATACGATCGGACGTTTGATTATCCAACCATCGGAAATATTTGCGGGGATTGTTGTCGCGATTATCGGCGCACCGTATTTCTTGTTCCTTCTTGCTAAAGCTAAATAATAATAATTATTGATAACGAGAAATTAATGAGTAATTGATAATCATTGTAGACAGCCTATTGCTTTTATGATATCTTAGTAAACATAAGCAATAGGAATTGACTACGTGCTATTTTTACCGTAAAAAGTAAATTCTTAACTTGCATTTTATTTATAATTATTATAAACTGTATTTATTGTTAAATGATAATGATGATAATTTAGAAAGACAACTTGTTGTAGCAACCAAGGGAGGAACCATAATGGAAGGTCGTATTGGACGCATTAAAGCACAACTTCATGATGCTAGTTATAAATTAACACCACAGCGAGAAGCTACTGTTCGCGTTTTACTGGAAAATGAAAAAGATCATTTAAGTGCCGAGGAAGTTTTCTTGCGTGTGAAAGATATTGCACCTGACACTGGTCTTGCAACTGTTTATAGAACGCTTGAGCTTTTAACAGAGCTACGCGTGGTAGATAAAAT
>CM001047.1:1961613-1970134 GCA_000183865.1 Listeria marthii FSL S4-120 | reverse complement strand
TCGATGCGCACCATTAATTTTGGTGACGGCGTATCTCGTTACGACTTGAGACAAGAGGGCGCTAAACATTTCCATCATCATTTAGTTTGTTTAGAATGTGGATCTGTGGAAGAAATTCAAGAAGATTTACTTGAAGATGTAGAAAAAATTGTTGAATCGAAGTGGAACTTTCTTGTTAAAGATCACCGTTTGACTTTCCAAGGGGTTTGCGCAGACTGCAGACAAAAAACTAAAAAAGAATAATAACAGAGTTTGAGATAATCTATCTCAAACTTTTTTTATGGTTAAAGATGGACTGAATTGCCTGAAAAGTATTATAAGTTTCTTTCTATTAATTAAACGTTTTCAGTCAGAGTGGAACATGGTAGAATAGGTCTTGTGGAGGAAATGCTTATGAATGATTTGATTGAAGATTTTTTACATTTTTTAATTGTAGAGAGAGGTTTATCCGCTAATACCATCAAAGCATATCAGCGAGATTTACACTATTTTGTTTCTTACATGGAAACTTCTAAGAATTTGACGGATCCAAATATACTTGAAAGAAGCGATATAGTAGGGTTTATGGCGTTTGCTAGGCAAGAAGGAAAGTCAGCAAGAAGTGTAGCGCGATATATTGCCTCACTACGATCGTTTTTCCATTATTTAATGCACGATGGAAAAATGTCACATGATCCAATGATTCAAATTGAAACACCAAAACAAGCGCAAAGCCTACCCAAAGTTTTAAACTTAGATGATGTGGAAAAGTTACTTAGTTCGTCGGATACTAGTACCCCGCTTGGGCTAAGAGATCAAGCAATGATGGAAATTTTATATGCAACAGGGCTTCGTGTAACGGAACTTGTTCGTTTGAAAATGGACGATTTGCACCTTCATATGGGTTTTATTCAAACAATTGGTAAAGGCGATAAAGAAAGAATTATCCCGCTTGGAAAAACGGCGACAACTGTGTTAGAGCAATATTTAGAAGAAGCACGGCCAAAACTTCGCAGACCGAAATATCGAAATGATTTTGTCTTTTTAAATCATCACGGTCAAGGGTTGACGAGACAAGGCTTCTGGAAAATTTTAAAAGGAATTGCGAAAGAGTCGGGGATTGAAAAACCGATTACACCGCATACTTTGCGTCATTCATTCGCCACCCATTTGCTTGAAAACGGGGCTGATTTAAGATCAGTACAAGAGCTCCTTGGTCATGCCGATATCTCCACTACGCAAATTTATACACACGTAACAAAACTGCGCCTAAAGGATGTCTACAAGCAATTTCACCCGCGCGCTTAAAAAATATAATTGAAAAGGATGAGTAAATATGCCAGATAAATTTAAACGAGTACATGTAGTTGTAATGGATTCAGTTGGTATTGGAGAAGCACCAGATGCTGCTGAGTTTGGCGATTTTGATGTTGATACATTTGGACATATTGCCAAACATGTTGGCGGACTAAACATGCCTGAAATGGGCAAACTAGGTCTATCCAATATTCGTGAAATCGATGGAATTAAAAAAGCAGAAAAACCACTTGCTTACTATACGAAAATGCAAGAAGCTTCGAACGGTAAAGATACAATGACAGGTCACTGGGAAATTATGGGACTTTACATTGATACACCTTTCCGCGTATTCCCAGATGGATTTCCTGACGATTTAATCAACCAAATTGAAGAAAAAACAGGTCGCAAAGTAATTGGTAATAAACCGGCAAGCGGCACAGAAATTATGGATGAGCTTGGCGAAGAGCACGTTAAAACAGGCGCGTTAATTGTTTATACTTCCGCTGACTCTGTTTTGCAAATCGCGGCGCATGAAGATGTTGTACCTTTAGAAGAGCTGTACGAAATTTGTGAGTTCTGCCGCAAAATCACTTTGGATGATCCGTATATGCTTGGTCGTATTATCGCACGTCCATTCGTTGGTGAACCTGGTGCGTTTGTTAGAACGCCAAACCGCCATGACTACGCGCTAAAACCTTTTAAACCAACTGTAATGGATGCTTTAAAAGATGGTGGCAAAGATGTGATTGCGATTGGTAAAATTTCCGATATTTTTGACGGTGAAGGTGTTACAGAATCTATCCGCACAAAATCCAATATGGACGGAATGGACCAATTTATCGCTGTATTAGATAAAGACTTTAACGGTATGAGTTTCTTGAACTTAGTTGATTTTGATGCGCTTTTCGGACATCGTCGTGATCCTCAAGGTTATGCAGATGCGCTTGTTGATTTTGATGGCCGTTTAGTAGAAGTGATGGAGAAACTAACGGATGATGATCTTTTAATTATTACAGCTGACCACGGAAACGACCCAACATACTCTGGCACAGACCACACTCGTGAGTTTGTACCATTACTTGTATACTCACCACGCTTCAAAAATGGTGGCTCAGAATTAGAATTACGCAAAACGTTTGCCGATCTTGGCGCAACAGTTGCCGATAATTTTGATGTAAAAATGCCAGAATATGGCCAAAGTTTCTTAAAAGACTTGAAATAGGAAAAGGGAGGAACAAAAATGAGTTTAGAAAAAGTAAATGAAGCAGTTGCAAAAATTAGAGAAAGTTATGCTGGAACACCAACAATTGGTTTGATTCTTGGATCAGGTTTAGGTGTGCTTGCAGACGAAGTAAATAACCCAACGAAACTTTCTTATAGCGAAATCCCACATTTTCCTGTTTCTACAGTAGAAGGACATGCTGGACAATTTGTTTTTGGTGAGTTAGAAAATAAAGAAGTTGTTGCAATGCAAGGTCGTTTCCACTTTTACGAAGGCTATTCGATGCAAGATGTTACTTTCCCAGTTCGTGTAATGAAAGAATTAGGTGTAGAAGTACTTGTCGTAACGAATGCGGCTGGTGGTGTAAACGAATTATACTCTGCTGGAGACTTAATGTTGATTTCTGATCATATTAACTTTACAGGAACGAACCCGCTTATCGGACCAAATGACGAACATTTTGGCCCACGTTTCCCAGATATGTCAGAAGCGTATAATTTAGCTTTACGTGTCGATGCGAGACTTATTGCGCAAGAGCTTAATTTAACGATTCGCGAAGGTGTTTATGCTGGTTTCAGCGGTCCAACTTATGAAACACCTGCTGAAATCCAAATGATGCGTACGCTTGGAGCAGATGCAGTTGGAATGTCCACTGTACCAGAAGTAATCATTGCTAACCATGCTGGATTACGAGTACTAGGTATTTCTTGTATTACGAATATGGCGGCCGGAATTCTGGACCAACCACTTTCTCATACAGAAGTTATCGAAACAACGGATCAAGTTCGCAGCACGTTTTTACAATATGTAAAAGCAATTGTTGCTAAAATTTCTTAAAATAATTGGTAGCTAATCTCAGCCCAAATTTATTATTTTCTGAAGCAAGAAGATAATCGATTTGGGCTGAGTTTTTTACGTATTTGATATTATTTTCAGATAGTTATTGTCGCTCGGCTTCTTAGTGTGCTACTATATAAAAGAACTTTTAAAAATCTATAATGTAAAGGTGGGATTGGCGTGACGTTTGAACGGCTTGGAACAATGAATGTAAATGCAGAAGGACATCTCGAAATTGGAGGGGTGGACACTTTAAAGCTTACTGAAAAATATGGTACGCCACTTTACGTTTATGATGTAGCGCTAATCCGTGACCGAGCAAGAGGATTTAAGAAAACTTTTGAAGAGTTAGGTGTAAAAGCGCAAGTGGCTTATGCGAGTAAAGCATTTTCTGCTGTAGCGATTTACCAACTGATGGCTGAAGAAGGTTTGTCACTCGATGTTGTTTCGGGTGGGGAACTTTATACTGCGATTAAAGCGAATTTTCCTCCTGAAAGAATTCATTTTCACGGAAATAATAAAAGTGCAGAAGAAATACATATGGCGCTTGATTACGGTATCGGCTGTTTTGTTATTGATAATTATTATGAAATTAGTTTATTAGAAGATATATTAATAGAACGAAATGAAAAAGCTTCTGTGTTAATTCGTGTGACACCGGGGATTGAAGCCCATACACATGATTATATTTTAACAGGACAAGATGATTCAAAATTTGGCTTTGGTCTTACTAATGGGCAGGCTGAAAAAGCAATCAAACAAGTACTTCATGCAAGTGCATCTTTTGATTTAATCGGGCTACACTGCCATATCGGTTCGCAAATTTTTGAAACGACTGGTTTTAAATTAGCGGCTCGTCGAATTATGGATAAATTAGTTGAATGGCACGGGACGCTTGGCTTTGATTCAAAAGTGCTTAATCTTGGTGGCGGATTCGGTGTTCGTTACACAGCCGAAGATGAGCCACTGGAACCAAGTGAATATGTGCGCCAAATTATGGATGAAGTACGTGATGTGGCTGATAGTAATGATATCGCTATTCCAGAAATCTGGATTGAACCTGGTCGTTCACTTGTTGGTGAAGCTGGTACAACGCTTTACAAAGTGGGATCACGCAAAGAAGTTCCGGGGATTCGGAATTACCTTGCAGTAGATGGCGGTATGTCAGACAATATTCGTCCAGCGCTTTATGATGCACATTACGATGCTGTTCTTGCAGCCAACCCAGAAAAAGTTGCAGAAGAAACTGTGGCTATCGCTGGAAAATGTTGCGAGTCTGGGGATATGCTAATTTGGGATCTACCACTACCGAAATCAAATGCCGGCGAAGTGTTAGCAGTCTTTTGTACAGGTGCTTATGGTTATGCGATGGCAAGTAATTATAATCGTATCCCAAGACCACCAGTAGTTTTTGTGGAAAACGGAATCGATAAATTAGTCGTTGCCCGCGAAACCTATGAAAATTTAGTGCAAAATGATCTTTCATTATAGTAGGGCGGGACAGATATGGTAGAAATGAATTTTAAAGTGGATGCATTTGAGGGGCCACTTGACTTACTTCTTCATTTAATCGGACAATTAGAAGTTGATATTTATGATATTCCAATGGCTGAAATTACGGACCAATATATGGAATTTGTTCATACAATGCAAGAAATGGAATTAGATGTTGCTAGTGAATATTTAGTGATGGCAGCAACTTTACTAGCCATTAAAAGTAAAATGCTCCTTCCAAAACAGGAACTAGAAATCGACTATGATACACTAGAAGAGGAAGAAGATCCACGTGACGCTTTAGTTGAAAAGCTAATGGAATATAAACGCTTTAAAGAAGCCGCCAAAGAACTAAAAGAAAAAGAGGCCGAACGAAGCTTTTATTTCAGTAAGCCGCCGATGGATTTAGCGGAATACGATGATGGAACAAAAGTGGCCGAACTAGATGTGTCGTTAAACGATATGTTAAGCGCTTTTAACAAAATGCTACGACGCAAAAAGTTAAATAAACCACTTCATACACGAATTACGACACAGGAAATTTCGATTGATGAAAGAATGGATTCTGTGTTAGGAAAATTACACCAACAAGTAAATCACCGCTTACGATTTGACGAGCTATTTGAAGAACAAACGAAAGAACAATTGGTCGTTACGTTTTTAGCACTATTAGAACTAATGAAACGAAAATTAGTGGAAGTAGAGCAATCGGAAAGTTTTGCGGATTTATATGTGCAAGGTAAAGGGGAAGAACTATCGTGAACAGAGAAGAACAATTAGGCGTATTAGAGAGTTTGCTTTTTGCAGCGGGAGATGCCGGGCTTTCCACGGAACAATTAACGGAAGTCATGGAAATCACGCATATTGAAGCGCTCAATTTATTAGAGCTTTTAAGTGAACGATATAACGGGAATGCAGACAGAGGGCTTATTTTATTAGAGTTAGCTGGATCGTTTCAATTAGCTACCAAAAAAGCACATGCGGAATTTTTACGTAAGTTAGTCGAAGTTCCTAGCAACACCGTTTTATCGCAAGCGTCACTAGAAACATTAGCGATTATTGCGTATCGTCAACCCGTTACAAGAATGGAAGTCGATGAGGTGCGCGGTGTTCAAACAGATGGTCCGATTAGAACCCTTGTTGCCAAAGGACTCGTAACGGATAAAGGGCGTGTCGACGGGGCTGGCCGAGCAAAACTATACGTTACGACAAGTGAGTTTTTAGATGCTTTTGGACTTAATTCTTTAGAGGATTTACCGAAACTTGCTGATCCAGCGGCAGATGAACCAGATCAGAATGAAATGGACCTGTTTTTTGACCGGTTTAACCAAAGTAAAGAACAGGAGGAGGAATAAGAATGGAACGTTTACAAAAAGTAATTGCAAATGCGGGTATTACTTCAAGAAGAAAAGCAGAAAAGCTTATTCAAGAAGGTAAGGTAACAGTGAACGGGAAAGTAGTGAAAGAATTAGGTGTAAAAGTTAGTGGTACGGAACGAATCGAAGTAGAAGGAATCCAACTAACAAAAGAAGAACACCGCTATTTCCTTTTTTACAAACCAAGAGGAACCGTGTCGGCTGTAACGGATGATAAAGGACGCACAACGGTAGCCGACTACTTTGCCGATATTCCAGAACGACTGTATCCAGTAGGACGACTTGATTATGATACATCTGGTTTATTATTAATGACCAATGACGGGGATTTTGCGAACTTGCTAATGCACCCCAAAAATGAAGTTTCCAAAACATATATTGCTCGTATTAAAGGTATTCCTGAACGAGAAGTGATTCGCCAATTAGAGCGCGGAGTTGTTATTGATGGTCGTAAAACAGCGCCAGCAAAAGTAAAAGTGCGTTCTTCTGACAAAACAAAAGATAAAGCAATTGTTGAAATCACCATTCATGAAGGTCGAAATCGCCAAGTACGTAAAATGTTTGAAGCAGTTGGTTTTGAAGTGCAAAAACTATCAAGAGAAGAATACTCGTTCTTGAATTTACGCGGTTTAAACGCGGGAGAAAGACGAGAATTGTCCCATCACGAAGTAAAACAATTAAAAACAGAAGCTAGATTTGGTAAAAATAAAAAATGACTTTTCGACCAAAACATACTTTCTAATAGCGTGTTTTGTGAAAAACATGTATAATTTAAATCGTAGGAAATTTGGTATAGGCAATTGTATGGTTTTTTCGTATGTGGGTACGGAAGATTCCATTTATTTGAATGATCGTTTTATGTAAATGAGAGTTAGGGGATGAGTACTTATGAGTGAACAAGTTAGAGTGCTTGTTGTGGATGATGAGGACCGGATACGCCGTCTTCTTAAGATGTATCTTGAAAGAGAGAACTATCGTATTGAAGAAGCTAGTGATGGTGATCAAGCATTGAGCATGGCGCTAAACAACAATTATGAAGTAATCCTACTTGATTTAATGATGCCTGGCAAAGATGGCATTGAAGTTTGTCGTGAACTGAGGGAGTTTAAATCGACACCTGTTGTCATGTTAACAGCAAAAGGAGAAGAAGCTAACCGTGTACAAGGCTTTGAAGTGGGCGCAGATGATTACATCGTTAAACCATTTAGCCCAAGAGAAGTTGTACTACGAGTGAAGGCTGTTCTTCGTCGTGCGAAACAATCTTCAGAAGAATCGGCTGGCGGAACACCGGGAGATATTATTACCTTCCCACACTTGAAAATTGATAACGAAGCTCATCGTGTTATTGTTGATGGAAAAGAAATCGGTTTAACACCGAAAGAATATGATTTACTGTATTATTTAGCTAAATCCCCGGATAAAGTGTTTGATCGTGAGTCACTTTTAAAAGAAGTGTGGCGGTATGAATTCTTTGGTGATTTAAGAACGATTGACACTCACGTCAAACGACTGCGTGAAAAATTGCATGATGTATCTGAAGACGCTGCAAGAATGATTGTAACAGTTTGGGGTCTTGGATATAAATTTGAAATTCCCGAAGATTAATAAAACAGACTAAGATAACGGGCAAAGACGTTTAATCGGCAAGTGTTATGCCGCACGTGCTTTGTTCGTTATTTTTTATTGGAACCGAGGTGAGAAAAGATGAAGATTTGGAACAGTATTGTTGGGAAAATTTGGAGTACAATAATCCTGTTATTAATTGGGATTTTAGTTATTTCGGGGTTTCTAGTGGCGATGATTTATGAAAAAAATAATATCACTCGAATTACAAAAGAATTAGAAGAAAAAACATCCAGCATTATTACCGTGATGAAAGAAAATGATGCAGTGATTTCCGCAGAAAATAAAAATGATTCCGCGCTTATTTTGTTGGATGATACGATGGGCGTAATTATTGCACAAAATGGAAAAAGCACCTATCAATCGCAATCACCGGATACTGTTTCCACGGCATCAGCGAATAAATTAATTCAAGATAAAGCATTAGACAAAGCATTAGATAAAGATAATAGCGTCACGATGAAATATAATTTTAAAACAGGTGACGGTTCTTTGCCAGTCGAAGTATCAGCTCAGAAATTCACCTTAGCGAATGGCGAAACTGGTGTTGTTTACGTGTATCAGTCGTATCACGATATTTTAAAAGTGAACCAGAAAACGATGAGTACGCTGATTATTTCAGGCGTCATTGCGATTGTTATAACGTCTATCCTATCTTTCGTCTTTTCTTCTCGAATGGCTTTTCCGCTTC
>CM001047.1:1959809-1961605 GCA_000183865.1 Listeria marthii FSL S4-120 | reverse complement strand
AAAAAGATTGCTATTGCCGTTTCGAAAGGGAACTTTGATAATCGTGTGCCGACCTATACGCATGATGAAATTGGGGAGCTTGGCGTCGCTTTTAATGATATGGCGAAACAATTAAAGTACAATATTAGCGCCCTTAGGCAGGAAAAGGAACAATTATCCAATATTTTAGTTGGGATGGCAGATGGCGTTATTAAATTTAGCGTGGATAAAACGATTATACTTAGTAATCCGCCAGCAGAAGAATTTTTACATAATTGGTTCTTCTCTCCTGAAAATACGGAAAAAGTACTCATTCCTGTAGCTTTAAATGACTTATTAAATGACACGCTAGAAAAGAAAGAATCCCAAGTTGGTGAGATTACTTTTGCTGACCGTACGTATGTTGCGATTTTGACGTTGCTTTATACAGGGGAACACGTGCGCAGTATTGTTGCAGTTATCCGTGATATGACAGAAGAGAAACAACTGGAAAAAATGAAGAGTGATTTTGTTAATAATGTATCGCATGAACTAAGAACGCCTATTTCGATGTTACAAGGTTATAGTGAGGCGATTATTGATGGGGTTGCCCAGTCGGATGAAGAAGTGCGAGAGTTTGCGCAAATTATTTATGATGAGTCGCTCCGGATTGGCCGTTTAGTCAATGATATGCTTGACCTTGCCAGAATGGAAGCTGGATTTAATCAAATGGACAACCAAAAATTACCTTTAGCGCCATTACTTCGAAAAGTCATTTCTAATTTTGATGTGCTTGCAAAAGAGAATTTTGTCGAGTTGGGGCTGGAATTAGAAACACCAGATTTAGAATATTCGTTTGATCCCGACCGGATGGAGCAAGTCTTAATTAATTTAATTATGAACGCAATCCGCCACACTGGTAAAGAAGGCTACGCTGGAAAAGTAATTTTAAAACAAACTATCGATGAAGCAGAGAGTAACCTTGTTATTACTGTATCGGACAATGGTAGCGGAATCGCGGAAGAAGATATTCCGTACTTGTTTGAACGTTTTTATAAAGTGGATAAAGCAAGAAAACGTGGGAAAGCAGTGGGTACAGGAATTGGCCTAGCGATAGTAAAAAACATAGTAGAAGCACATAACGGAAAAATTTCTGTTGAAAGTGAGCTAGGTAAAGGATCAGATTTTATTATCACCTTGCCTCTCTATAAATAGATTGGAGCGAAAAACATGGAAAAAAGAGCAACAAAATATTGTAAAGAATCATTAGTAATTAAAACGAGCCGGGTTTTCCCGTCAGATACGAACAATCACAATACCCTTTTTGGAGGTAGACTTATGACGTATATTGATGACACCGCTTCGATTAGTGCATCCCGTCATTGCCGCACAGAAATCGTAACAGCGTCAACTGACTCGGTGGATTTCTTGAAACCAATTAAAAATGACCACTCTGTTTGTTTAGAGTCTTATGTGGCTTCCACTGGAAGAAGTTCGATGGAAATCTTCGTTAAAATCATCGCAGAAAATTTAAAAACAGGCGAACGCTATTTAGCTGCAACTTCCTTTTTAACATTTGTTGCGTTAGATTCAGACGGTAAAACAGTAGAAGTTCCACTTGTTGAACCAGAAACAGAAGAACAAAAAAGAATCCATGCCGGAGCAGAAGCAAGAAGCATCGCGCGTAAAATTCGTTTAAAAGAAAATCAATCATTAGCGGAATCATTGTCTACCGATATTCCGTGGTAATAAATAAAAACCAGATACTTAGTCTGGTTTTTTATTTATGTAAATCAAGAAAACGCTTACGTGAAAAAACATACAAAAGGACTTGCGAA
>CM001047.1:1958455-1959709 GCA_000183865.1 Listeria marthii FSL S4-120 | reverse complement strand
ACATCATGGTAAAATAAAAATTGTAATAAAATATTCGTTCATCTTCGGGGCAGGGTGTAATTCCCGACCGGTGGTTAAAGTCCACGATCTGCTTTTTTAGCAGTTGACTCTGGTGTAATTCCAGGACCGACAGTATAGTCTGGATGGGAGAAGATGTTGGCAGACCTTTTCGTTTGTCTTCACGAGCATGTGTTAGCAAGCTGTGATGCTTATTTGAGTATTCAGTCCTTGTTTATTAATTCACAAACTCTCCCTCAACTTTTTTTAGTTGAGGTTTTTTATTTGCTTGGGTTGCATTCGTTAAGTGATGTCCTCGCTTCTTGGTGAACATCAAGGGAGAAATGACAATGAAGAATTATTCAATGAAGGTTTTTGTAAGTGTGGCGGTTCTTGGTACTTTAGCATTTATTTTAATGATGCTACAATTTCCGTTACTACCAAGTGCACCATTTTTAAAGCTTGATTTCAGTGATATTCCAGCTTTAATTGGTGGCTTATTATTCGGACCACTCGCAGTGATTTTAGTAGAATTAATCAAAAATGTGCTACTTTACATTGTTTCAGGTAGTCCGGTTGGAGTTCCAGTTGGAGAATTAGCCAATTTTATTTCGGGAATATTTTATGTGTTACCGATTTATTATTTATTCCACTGGTTGCGCTCAACGAAAGGTATGATTCTTTCGACGGGTGTTGGAACACTACTTATGACTACAGCGATGGCAGTATTTAATTATTTTGTATTATTACCATTTTATATCGGACTTGGCGGACTTCCAAAAGATACGGACATCACTTGGTTAGTTACTTATGCGATTGTACCGTTTAATATACTCAAAGGAGTTATCGTCAGCGCCGTATTCTTACTTCTATATTCACGATTAAGAAAATGGATTGCTAAAAATCAAACCGTAAAAGAACGACGTAAATTTGAAAAAAGAAATCAAGCAACGAGTCGTTAAATATAAAAATCCGGGAGCCTTAAAAGAGGCTTCCGGATTTTTTAATGGAACGGACTATCAGAAACTTTAATAGAAAGCGACGGACAAGCAAATTCAGCGTCTATCACCATTTCGACCAAGTCTTCAGGGATTTCTTTTGTTCCAGTGTTATCGTCTAATATATTAAAGGCAAGACCTTCTGTATCATAATCAAAAACATCGGGCGCATGAATGGAACAAGCTCCACAAGCTATACAAGTGTCTTTTTCGACAAGAGAATACTTCAATTTTCTACGCTTCCTTTCTAAAATAACAA
>CM001047.1:1958221-1958355 GCA_000183865.1 Listeria marthii FSL S4-120 | reverse complement strand
TTAAAGATTTACAAGATGCGCCGGTAGAAGAAGCTGATTATGAACTTCCAGAAGAAAATACTGGATTCCAAATGAGCGATTTAATTGGTGATAAATTAAAAGGACTTCAAAACGACGATAAATAATTGTACCAA
>CM001047.1:1955442-1958121 GCA_000183865.1 Listeria marthii FSL S4-120 | reverse complement strand
AGATTTTTTCTTTTTCTATTGTAACATATTTTGAAAAAGTTTTTTTCGGTAAAACTAATGTAGAACAAGTGTTTCTGTGGTATGATTATAGGAACAAAAAAGGTGGTGGAAATGTCTTGGATATGCTTGATTATTATATAATGACAATTTTAGAAAAAAGTATTACCCCTAGGAAATTGCCGTTTATCCATACGGTTTTAGCGGGACGAAGAACGGGGCAAGCTGTTCAAGATATCCATCTTTTTCAAATGCAACATTTATTTGGACTTGTGCCAAATCTGAAGGCGAACTATCTTGAAATTCGGCTAGCAGAATTGGTGAGGCAAGGTGCGATTATTTCTACGGAAAATGGCTATCTTACCAAAGAAAAACTAGCAATCAACTTTGACAATAACTATCCAGCTTTTCGAGGCTTTGCTTTGCAGCGCCAAGCATTTGATTTTTTCGCCCATTTACGGCTTGCTGTGCAAGTAGTCAGCAATAAGCACCATCAAGAGAGTTATTATTTACCAGTCATTCGCGATAAGAAAGTCCAGCAGTTTATTAAGCAGTGGCTACAGCAGCAAGACAAGGTTAATTTAGCAGATAAATTATACGCAGAACTCATTCGCTGGTTTGAAAAATTAGCAGTAGCTAGGCCGGAATTTTTAGTGGAACGGTTTTCAGGCGGGGAATTAATGGGATATACAACGGAACAGATTGCCACGAAGTATCAAGTAGAGAAGTGGGATGTCTATTTTGAAGTGCTTCATGAAATCCACCGGTTGTTGACTGCAATGAAAGAACGTCCGGAAGAGTGGCCGTTATTAGCCAGTTTCGTGCCAGATGAACTTACAGGACTCACAACTTCGGCAATGCAAACCTATTCATTTTGGCAAAATGGAGCAGATTTAGAAGCGATTGAACGAATACGTAATCTGAAAATAAGTACAATCCAAGATCATTTTGTGGAAATTCGGGCTACTTTGAAGGATGCAGATGTCCCGTATTTACCAGAAGAAACCACGATAAAAACGATTAATACAAAAAAATGGAATTTACTTCGGGAAATAAAAGCGGAATTTCCAGACTTGGATTATTATCAAATTCGGTTGGCGGTTGTTAGTAGGGAGGGCGAGCAGTGAACTTAGAACAAGAACTAAAAGACTATCTCGGTTTTGATGAATTTCGCCCCGGTCAAAAAGAAGTCATTGAAACGGCTTTAGCGAAGCGAAACTCTTTTGCGATGTTACCTACTGGAACGGGGAAAACGATTTGTTATCAATTAGCGGGACATTTGATGGATGGATTAGTGTTGATAGTATCGCCACTTCTTTCATTGATGCAAGACCAGATGGAGCGAATGCGCGCTCATGGGGAAAGACGAGTGGCGGCTCTTAATAGCTTTTTGAAACGGGAAGAGAAAAGTCGAATCCTAGCGAATATTCATTTATATAAATTTATTTTTTTATCACCAGAAATGTTAAATAATGAAGCGGTAAAAAGTTTGCTGTTAAAACAAAAAATCAGCTTATTCGTTATTGATGAAGCGCATTGTATTTCTCAGTGGGGACACGATTTTAGACCAGATTATTTAATGTTAGGTCAGTTTATCAAAGAAGCCAATTTTCCTGTGACGATGGTGCTTACGGCCACAGCTACGAAGAAAGTTCGGGCAGATATTTTAACGCAACTGCAACTAACGGATTGTGAGCAAATCATTTACTCGGTTAATCGGCCGAATATTTCTTTGCAAGTAGAGAAGTTTTCTAACCAACAACTGAAAAAAGAACGTTTATATGATCTCGTTCGCAAACTGCAAACACCAGGAATTATTTATTTTTCGAGTAAAAAATTAGCGGAAAGCATTGCGCATGAATTAAGGGAAATGGCCGAATTAAGAGTTGCTTATTATCATGGCGATATGGAGGCCGAAGATAGAATTGTTATTCAGCAACAATTTGTTTATGGGCAATTAGATATTATTTGCGCTACTAGTGCGTTTGGAATGGGGATTGATAAGGCTGATATTCGCTTTGTCATCCATTATCATATGCCAGCGGATTTAGAAGCTTATTTACAAGAAATCGGACGAGCTGGGCGTGATGGTCAGAATAGTATCGCCATTTTGCTATATGCAAACGGGGATGAATTTATCCAAATGCAATTAGCGGATCAAGATATACCGGACGCTAGTTTAATTAATTTGACGAATGAACAACGCAAAACTTTGCCAGAAACAGAGCAACGTTTCATTGAGTACTACCAAAAAAGCGGTTTAAGTGCGCAAGAATTAACCGCCAAAATGGACTATCGGAAAAAATGGAAGCGAGCTAATTTGCAGCAATTTATTGGTTACCTTCACACAGAAGATTGTCGACGTAACTATATTATGCGCTATTTTGAAGAAGCACCGCTCGAAGTCGCTGCAGATAATTGTTGTGATTTGGATGGTGCAGAAATAACAGATTTTGAAAAACGAGAAAAAATCTCCCAAAAAGAAATTCCAACATGGGAAAGCTATTTAGCTTATTTACTGCAATAGTTTTGCCGTTACGAAATTCGACAAAAAAGTAAATAGTTTCACATTTTTTCTAAAAAAAGACTTGTCTAATATCGAAAAAATTGTTATTATTTTGTTCAGTAATCTGTAAAAAGCAAGGAATGGTTATATGCCAGAAGTACTAAATTATAATGATT
>CM001047.1:1954723-1955342 GCA_000183865.1 Listeria marthii FSL S4-120 | reverse complement strand
GAAGTACTAAATTATAATGAAGCGTTTTAAGTATTGTTGTATGTTGCTTTTATGGGTATAATTATTTCAAAGGTATTTCATTTATTAACATCTTATGTAACACTTCTCTGTGCCAATTATAGTGCATAGGATAATTTTAGAAAGCACTAAAGGAGGAACTTTGAGTGGTAAAAACAAGAAAAGAAAAACGGGAATATGAAGAACCGGCTGATTATGATATGAATGCTGAAGGGCAGGATGAATTTAATAATGAACCGCCGATGTTATCCCGTTCTGATAGCAGAAAAGTAAAAAAGAAAACTATTTTTAGATACCCATTACTTAATTTATTGATTGTATTTTTCTTACTAATTCCAATCGTTATCGTGATTGTATTTGTAACAGTACAAAACATGGGTTCATCAAACGAAGTAAAAACAGAGACAGAATCAACTGTCAATGTATCTGACAACACACAATCGAAAGAAGATAAAGAAAAAGCGAAGAAAGCTGCCGAAGAAAAAGCAGCTGCTGAAAAGGCTGCCGAAGAAAAGAAAGCGGCTGAAGAAAAAGCTGCAGCAGATAAGAAAACGCAAGAAGAAGAGGCAGTTAAAGCTGCAAATGCAAGAAAAGAACAAGA
>CM001047.1:1951238-1954623 GCA_000183865.1 Listeria marthii FSL S4-120 | reverse complement strand
GCAGCGGAAGAAAAAGCTGCAGCCGACAAAGCTGCCGCTGAGAAAGCCGCACAGAAAAAAGCAAGTGAATCTACACAGAAAAAATCTGGTGGCTCTCACACAGTTAAAGCTGGCGATACCTTATACAGCATTGCGCGTTCTGCATACGGACAAGCTGGAGCAGCTGCTGGGGTAGAAAAAATTAAACAAGCCAATGGACTGGGAAGTAATAATGTTCCGGTTGGCACAGTTCTAACAATTCCACAGTAATAAACAACACTGAATGGGTCTGGGAAACGCTTCCGAGACTCATTTGTTTGTTTAAATGGAAAATGTAGGGGGAAATAACCATGGCAAAAGTGGCACTAATTACAACAGGCGGTACGATTGCAAGTAAGAAAACAGCATCAGGAAAACTTGCATCAGGTGAATTATCTGGAGAAGAATTAGCTGCATTATGCCAATTACCAACAGAAATTCAAATAGATATCTATTCGACTTTTCAACTTCCATCTATGCACATTACACTTCCAGATTTAATCAGTTTAAAACAATTAATTGAATCTATTTTCATGGATGAAACATACGACGGCATTGTGGTGACGCATGGAACAGATTCATTAGAAGAAACAGCTTATTTTCTCGATCTTGCAGTAACTGATGCGCGTCCAGTCGTTGTAACTGGTTCGCAGCGGGCACCAGAAGAGCCGGGGACAGATGCTTATGTTAATATTCGTCATGCTATTTACACGGCATGTGAAATAAATTTACGTCAAGCGGGCACCGTGGTAGTTTTCAATGAACGGATTTTTGCAGCAAGATATGTAAAAAAAGTCCATGCGTCTAATATCCAAGGCTTTAGCGCGTTTGGTTTTGGTTATCTGGGTATCATTGATAATGACCAAGTATTTCTTTATCAAAAGCCGCTTGAGCATGAGTGTTTTGATATTCGGCTAGATCTTCCGGACGTAGTTGTGATTAAATGTTACATAGGTGCAGACGGTTTGTTTATCGATGCGGCAATTGATAATGGCGTCGGTGGCATTGTTTTAGAAGGTGTCGGTCGCGGGCAAGTTGCTCCAAAAATGATGCCAGCAATTATCAGAGCTTTAGATGCGGGAATCCCAGTCGTTATTACAACGAGTGCGGAAGAAGGCAATGTATATACGACATATGATTATGAAGGTAGCACATTTGACTTGTATAATCGTGGCGTTATTTTAGGCAAAGATTACGATAGCAAGAAAGCGCGGATGAAACTAATGGTACTTTTAGCATCCCAAGAAGAAATTAACCAAACCAATTTCAGATAAAAGGAGTTTTATTCTATGACTAAAAAGATATGTATCGCGATTGATGGACCAGCTGCAGCGGGAAAAAGTACTGTAGCAAAAATCGTTGCGAAAAAATTGCGTTTTGTTTATATTGACACGGGTGCTATGTATCGCGCGGTAACATATATCGCTTTACAAAATAACCTTGCATATGATGATGAAAAAGCCATTGCAGCTTTGTTAGAAAAAACGGTCATCCGTTTTGAACCAGGCGAAGTACAACAAGTATTCGTAGGCGAAGAAAATGTGACGGAAGTGATTCGCTCATTAGAAGTAACGAATCATGTATCCATCGTTGCGGCGCATCCGGCCATTCGCGAAGCTTTACAAAAACGCCAACAAGTTTTTGCAACAGAAGGTGGGATTGTCATGGACGGCCGCGATATCGGTACAGCGGTTCTTCCTAATGCCGAACTAAAAATCTTTTTACTAGCGAGTGTAGAAGAACGAGCAGAACGTCGTTATAAAGAAAATATGGCGAAAGGTTTTGCCGGAGACTTAAACCAGCTCAAAAAAGAAATTGAAGAACGCGATCATTTAGATTATACAAGAGAACATTCTCCACTTAAAAAGGCGGACGATGCAATCGAGGTAGATACAACATCCATGTCGATTGACGAAGTTGCCAATAAAATTCTTTCACTAGCTGAACTAAAAATCAATAATTGATGAAAAAGTGCTACATTTTCTTAACTAAAAAGGAATGGAGCACTTTTTTAATTTAAGCTTGAAAGCCCAAACAAACTGAGCGATGTCACGCCCTATAGGCATTTTCACCCCCCTAAAAGAGCTTGACAAATGTGCTGATTTGTAGGATGTTATAAGAGAGATTTTTTACTTTGTGAAAAGTATCTTGATAGGATTTTCTAGCTGGAAGATCAGTTTTACAGAAGGTGTATTTGATATTTTTTCTTTAATTAATCGGAATTTGCCTATCTAGGAAAACTAGTCAAGCAGATGAGGCGAGCGTGAAGGTTGCTTCTGAATTAGAAACTCCTAAAATTCGACTAACGAATGGAGGGCTACACATGTCTGAAGATTTATTTGATGTAGAAGTTAGAAATTTTGAAGAAGGAGACAAGGTCACTGGCACAGTTACAAGCGTGGAAGATAAACAAGTTTATGTTGGTATTCCTGATAGCAAACTTGATGGTGTCGTTCCAATAAGTGAACTTTCCAATATACATGTGGAGACAGCTTCTGACGTTGTAAGCGTAGGCGACACACTTGATTTGATTGTCACTAAAGTAGAAGACGATGTACTTGTTTTATCTAAAAGAAAAGTGGATGCTGAAAAAGCATCTGATGATATTAAAGCTAAATTTGAGTCTGGTGAAGTTTTCGAAGCAGTTGTTAGTGACGTTGTAAAAGGCGGATTAGTTGTTGACCTTGGTGTTCGTGCATTTGTTCCAGCTTCTCTAGTAGAAGATCATTTTGTGGAAGATTTCGCTGATTACAAAGGAACAACCCTTACTTTCAAGGTAGTAGAATTTGAACCAGAAAACAACCGAGTAATTTTAAGCCACCGTGCAGTTGTGGAAACAGAAAAAGCTAGTCAAAAACAAGCGCTACTCAGCGAAATCAAAGAAGGCGACGTGATTGAAGGAACTGTTCAACGCTTAGCTAATTTCGGTGCATTCGTTGATATCGGTGGCGTGGACGGGTTAGTTCACATCTCGCAAATTTCTTATAAACATATTGCAACACCACAAGAAGTACTTGAAGAAGGACAAAAAGTAACCGTTAAAGTTATCGGGATTGACCCTGAAAACGAACGTATTTCTCTTTCTATTAAAGCGAACTTACCTGGACCTTGGGACGGCATTGCTGAAAAAGCGCCTGTTGGTTCTGTTTTAGAAGGAAAAGTAGTTCGTCTAGTTACTTTTGGTGCATTTGTGGAAATATTCCCAGGAGTAGAAGGTTTGGTTCACATTTCTCAAATCTCTCACGAACATATCGGGACACCACAAGAAGTCCTTTCAGAAGGCCAAACAGTAGAAGTGAAAGTACTTGAAGTAAATGAAGCAGATCAACGCTTATCTTTAAGTATTAAAGATTTACAAGATGCGCCG
>CM001047.1:1950422-1951138 GCA_000183865.1 Listeria marthii FSL S4-120 | reverse complement strand
CTTCAAAACGACGATAAATAATTGTACGCAAAAGAGCCTAGGGAGACTGTTCCCATAGGCTCTTTTTCTTTTTTAGCTCGAACTTTTCATTGCCAGTAAGCTGTTTTACTGATAAACTAAAGAAAGTTTGATAAATAGGATTCGAGAAAAAAGAAGGTGAAATAATGGCAAAACCAGTTGTAGCGATTGTCGGACGTCCAAACGTTGGCAAATCGACTATTTTTAACAGAATCGTTGGTGAACGTGTTTCCATAGTGGAAGATGTTCCCGGTGTGACACGTGACCGCATATATAATTCAGCGGAATGGCTTGGAAAAGAATTTAACATTATTGATACAGGTGGTATTGATCTTTCCGATGAACCATTCTTAGAGCAAATTCGCGCACAAGCGGAAATCGCAATTGATGAAGCAGACGTAATTATTTTTATTACCAATGGTCGTGAAGGGGTTACCGATGCAGACGAACAAGTAGCAAAAATTCTTTACCGGTCTAATAAACCAATTGTTTTAGCGATTAATAAAGTAGATAACCCAGAAATGCGTGATCAGATTTATGACTTTTACGCGCTTGGGTTTGGTGAGCCGTATCCAATTTCTGGTTCACATGGTCTAGGGCTTGGCGACATGCTTGATGCTGTTCGTGCTCATTTTCCAAAAGAAGAAGAGGAAGAGTATCCAGATGATACAGTGAAATTCAGTTTGATTGGTCGACCA
>CM001047.1:1949944-1950291 GCA_000183865.1 Listeria marthii FSL S4-120 | reverse complement strand
CTTCCATTCTAAATGCACTGCTTGGGGAAGACCGTGTGATTGTTTCAGATATTGCTGGAACGACACGTGATGCCATTGATACAACTTACACATTCGACGGCCAAGATTATGTCATGATTGATACTGCCGGAATGAGAAAACGTGGGAAAGTGTATGAAAGCACAGAGAAATATAGTGTGCTTCGTGCAATGAGAGCCATTGAACGCTCTGACGTTGTTCTTGTGGTTATCAACGCAGAAGAAGGTATTCGTGAGCAAGATAAACGAATTGCTGGATATGCGCATGATGCCGGACGTGCGATTATTATCGTTGTAAACAAATGGGATGCAATTAATAAAGATGAAAAA
>CM001047.1:1947448-1949844 GCA_000183865.1 Listeria marthii FSL S4-120 | reverse complement strand
TGCAATTAATAAAGATGAAAAAACAATTAATGTATGGACAGAAGATATTCGGGAGCAATTCCAATTCTTGAGCTATGCACCAATTGTCTTTGTATCTGCTAAAACAAAACAACGCTTAAATAACTTATTCCCACTCATTAACCAAGTAAGCGATAACCATTCATTACGTGTACAATCAAGTATGCTAAATGATGTTATTAGTGATGCTGTTGCAATGAACCCATCACCAATGGACAAAGGTAAACGACTTAAAATCTTCTATACAACACAAGTGGCTGTTAAACCACCGACATTTGTTGTATTTGTTAATGATCCAGAACTAATGCATTTCTCTTATGAACGTTTCTTAGAAAACCGGATTAGAGAAGCATTTCCGTTTGAGGGTACGCCAATTCGAGTAATTGCTCGTAAGCGTAAGTAAAGTTTTCGGGAGGAAAAATATAATGACACAGAAAAAAGTAGCTATTCTTGGCGCTGGAAGTTGGGGAACAGGTCTTGCACTTGTCCTAGCCGATAATAATCATAAACCAGTTATTTGGGGAAACTTAGATAAAATTGTGAATGAAATTAACGAATCGCACACGAATAGTCACTATTTGCCAGATATTATTTTACCAACTGAGGTAAAAGCGACATTATCACTTGATGAAGCGGTTGATGGTGCAGAAATTGTCGTGATTGCTATTCCAACAAATGCGATGCGTATCGTTTGTAAACAGCTGAACGAAGCGTTAAAAGAACCAACTATTTTAGTACATGTAAGTAAAGGTATTGAACCTGAAACAAATCTTAGAATGTCCGAAGTGATTGAAGAAGAAGTGGACGCAGCAAAACGCAAAGCACTTGTGGTTCTTTCTGGACCAAGTCATGCGGAAGAAGTTGCGCTTCGTCATCCAACTACACTTTGTGCGAGCTGTAAAGATTTAACCGCCGCAGAAATCGTTCAAGATCGTTTTATCAATAATAACTTACGCATTTATACGAATGATGATGTGATTGGCGCAGAAATTGGTGGCGCGCTGAAAAATATTATCGCACTAGGCGCAGGAATCTCTGACGGCCTTGGTTACGGCGATAATGCTAAAGCAGCACTAATGACTCGCGGAATGGCAGAAATCACTCGTCTCGGCGTTGCTGTGGGCTCTAACCCGCAAACCTTCTACGGGCTAACTGGTATTGGTGACTTAATCGTTACTTGTACAAGTGTGCATTCACGTAATTGGCGTGCAGGTAACATGCTTGGTAAAGGCGAGAATTTAGATGAAGTATTAGAAAAAATGGGCATGGTCGTGGAAGGTGTTCGAACAGCCAAAGCAGTACATGGTTGGGCGAAAAAACTAGATATTGATATGCCGATTACTGAATCGATTTACGCGATTTTATTTGAAAATAAAGATGCTCGTGAAGCAGTTGATTTATTAATGGGTCGTAAAAAGAAAATCGAAAAAGAATCATTTTAATAGATAGAGTCAAGATGAGCTACTCGCTTATTTTGGCTCTTTTTTTGTGAACTATGCTAAAATGAAGCAGAAGAGCAAATAATACAAAGTAGGTGGAAAATATGGAAGTTACTCGTACAGATAAAGCCGTAACATTAACGTGGAAAAAAGAAGAAGTCAGCGAAGGAACATTGGTTTTTGTAAGTAGTAGTCCTAGCCTAGATGCAAATAGTGAGCCTGTTTTCAAAGTGACTAGTGAGGTCAATCACTTTACTTATGAAACAAAGGATATCCCCGTGTATTTCTTTTTACAGGCGCCAAACGGAGACAAAACGGTTGTTTCAGAACGAGTTTTACCGCTCGAAAGTGTCTTTAATTTTCGCGATATGGGCGGTTACGAGTCCGAAAATGGTAAACATGTAAAATGGGGCAAGTTATACCGTTCTTCTAATTTAGTAAATATAAACGAGGCAGATGCTGCTTTACTTCAAAAATTACATATTAAATGGATTTGTGATTTGCGCAGTAGTTCGGAAGTAAAAGCACAGCCTACACCGGCAATTGAAGGGGTACTGAATAAGCATATTCCGATTGGTACAGCCAAAAATGAAGAAACAAAGCTGCCAGTAACAGATGACAAAACGATTTATGAGCCGCTCATGGGTGAAAGTTATCGTGTATTTGTTCAATCGGTTGAAGGTTTTAAAGAAATTTTTATGGAAGTTTTAGAAGATACAAAAGCGGGCCTTCCATTCGTATTTCACTGCACGGCAGGAAAAGACCGTACAGGTGTCTTAGGGGCATTATTGTTAACGTTGCTAGATGTGCCAGAAAAAACGATTTTCGACGATTATGCCATCACTAATCGCTATCAGGATGATATTTTAAAAGAAATGGGTGGAATTGTTGCACTCTTTGCGGGTGGAGCTGAAAAAATCGATTTAGAAACATTCCGTC
>CM001047.1:1944405-1947348 GCA_000183865.1 Listeria marthii FSL S4-120 | reverse complement strand
GCACGTCCGGAATATTTGGAAATCGCTTTTGATGAAATGAAAAAACAATATGGTTCCGTAGCGGATTATTTGGAAAAAGGAATTGGAATTACAGCGTCAGAAAAAGCAGCTTTCCAGAAAGAAATGTTAGAATAAAACTAGGCTCAGAAACCTAGAGTTTTCAGGTAATAGACGCAAATTCAGTCGTATTTTTATGAAAAAAGAACTATTTTAGCCGATTGTGGTGGTATCGCTTGCTATTCTAAGGCTTCCAAGTTAGTATTATGGATAACAGGTTGATACTATCACGTTTTCAAGCCATTTGAGAGAAAAGTTTGTGATTGAAAATGTTAAGAAACGGTGTCAGTTTAGCATTATTCCTTGCAGTTGTAGGGATTATGTGATAATCTTTTATCAGAATTACTGTTAAGGCTTGTAGTTAAGCCATTTCAGTCATGATTCTCCTTAGATTTCCAAAATCAATTTTTGTTTTTGGAAAAAAAGAGAAATACAGGTACCATCTAGTGCCTGCTTATTTTGTAGTATTCTGTGAAGGAGGTGAAAACACAATGGCAAATAAAACTGATTTAGTAAATAGCGTTGCTGAACTAGCTGATCTTTCTAAAAAAGACGCAGCGAAAGCAGTTGAAGCTGTATTCGAAACTATTCAAACTTCTTTATCTAAAGGTGAAAAAGTTCAATTAATCGGATTTGGTAACTTTGAAGTACGTGAACGTGCTGCCCGTAAAGGCCGTAACCCTCGTACTAAAGAAGAAATCGACATCCCTGCAAGTAAAGTACCAGCTTTCAAACCTGGTAAAGCGCTTAAAGAAGCTGTTAAATAAGCTACATAGACTTTTAAGCACTAACTCTAGTCTGGCCTTAATTTTATAATTAAGCTAGGCTAGTTTTTTTATGCCCATTTTTACTGGGTTTTCTGTTTTAGAAATAGGGAATATAATTACGAAAGCAAAAAAACCCTATTATTATCACTAATTCAAGCAAATTAAATTTACCTTGAAGTTCGGCTGTGTTAAGATATACAAGGTATATAATGCTAAAAAGATAGGGGAATTAAGGATGGAGCAAATAGACAAACAAAAGATTGCTGACGCGGTAAAAGTTATTTTAGAAGCAGTAGGAGAAAATCCAGAACGTGAAGGACTGATTGATACACCAATGCGAGTAGCTCGTATGTATGAGGAAGTATTTTCTGGACTTAAAAAAGATCCTTCTGTTCATTTCGATACTATTTTTGAAGAACAACATGAAGAATTAGTGCTTGTGAAAGACATTCGTTTTTCGTCTATGTGTGAACACCATCTTGTCCCTTTTTTCGGAGTAGCTCACGTTGCTTACTTGCCACAAAATGGAAGAGTTGCTGGACTTAGCAAACTTGCGCGCGTGGTAGATGATGTGAGTCGCCGTCCTCAACTGCAAGAACGTATTACAACGAACGTTGCAGAAATTATGATGGACAAACTAAAACCACTTGGTGTGATGGTCATTATGGAAGCAGAGCATATGTGCATGACAATCCGCGGTGTCAATAAACCTGGAACAAAAACAATTACAAGTGCTGTTCGTGGTGCTTTTAAAAATGACGATAAGCTTAGAAGTGAAGTTTTGGCTTTAATTAAGCATAATTAAATATCCTTTATGGTATAATTTATTTTACGTAATAAGGAGATTCAAAGGGGATTGTTAAATGACTTATCAGGCAAGAGAGGCTGGGCTAAAGGAAGTGGAGCAGTTGGTACATGAGCAAGCAGTCTATCAGTATTTACAAGAGAATAATGAAGGCGGGCAAATGGACAAAGATCAAATGCTATTTCTTCATGAAGCGATTTCTGGCTCTGATTTGACTGATGCAGCAGCATATCGCGTCGTTAGTGCAACGCTGTACATGATTTTAGCGCATGATACACATGAAAAAATCGATGAGCCGGGTGATGTTGTAAAGCTCACTCGCAAAGAGCAAGAGCTGACGGTTCTAGCTGGAGATTTTTATAGTGCTCTCTATTACCGCACGCTTGCTGAATTAGAAATGATTCCACTACTGCGGGCTTTGCAAAGTGGTGTACAAGAAACAAATACAGCAAAAACCAATATTTACCAATTACATGTAGCGACAGATGAAGAATATCTATCTCAGCTTACTATGACGAACGCGGCGATTTTTGCCAAGTTTGCGAAGTACTTTATGAAAGATGAAACTTTTATCGCGCTTGGTTGCCAGTTCTTTTTACTTAAAAGACTTCAAATGGAACTTGCTACTTACAAGGAAATTGGTGCGTCTAGATTGAAGCGGGCGTTTGATCATGGTTATTTTGCGAAAGAAGCTGTAACTAATTTTGAGAGTTGGTTATTAGCGATTATTCATGATGTGAAAAGTGAAGTGGAACGACTAAAAGAGAAGTCAGAACCGCTTTCTAATATACTGGAAAAAAGAATCATCGAAGTTCTTAACGACTGATAAATAGAAGGAGATTCGGGATATGACGGAAACTAAAGAAGAAAAAGTACATAAAGTATTTGAGAAAATTTCCCCCAGTTATGACCGAATGAATAGTGTAATTAGTTTTAAACTACATGTGAAATGGCGCAAAGAAACAATGAAGCTAATGCGTGTTCAAAAAGGGACGAATGTTCTTGATGTTTGCTGTGGAACGGCAGATTGGTCGATTATGATGGCGGAAGAAATTGGCCCAGAAGGTCATGTGACAGGGCTTGATTTTAGTGAAAATATGCTGAAAGTTGGTCGCGAGAAAGTGAAGGAAGCGGATTTGCATAATGTGGAACTTATTCACGGGAACGCAATGGAATTACCTTTTCCGGATAATAGTTTTGATTATGTGACGATTGGTTTTGGGCTTCGAAATGTACCGGATTATATGCAAGTGTTGCGTGAAATGTACCGTGTGTTAAAACCGGGTGGACAGCTTGCGTGTATCGATACATCGT
>CM001047.1:1931435-1944305 GCA_000183865.1 Listeria marthii FSL S4-120 | reverse complement strand
TGTATCGATACATCGCAACCAAATATTCCTGGATGGAAACAAGTATTTAATGCGTATTTCCGTTACGTGATGCCTGTTTTCGGGAAGTTTTTTGCGAAAAGTTATAAAGAATATAGCTGGTTACAGGAATCAACGCGTGAGTTTCCAGGAATGGCACGACTTGCGGAAATGTTTCAAGAAGCCGGATTTTCATACGTAAGATATATTTCACACAGTGGCGGCGCAAGTGCAACCCACTTTGGATTTAAAAAGAAGGAACAATAAGGTGGCAAGCATGAAACTTAACTTTTTATATGCAAATATGCAAAAAGACATTGACTCAGTTGAAAAAGAACTTAAAAAAGCTCTTTCTGGCGCAGCTGCAGACACAACTTCGGATGCGGCACTCCATTTGTTAGAAGCAGGCGGGAAACGAATTAGACCGATGTTCGTTTGTTTATCTGCTAGACTTGCTGCGGAGGCCGATTTTGATGCAGTGAAAAACGCGAGTGTGGCAATTGAACTCATTCATATGGCATCGATTGTGCATGATGATGTGGTGGATGATGCTGATTTAAGACGTGGGCGTGAAACGATTAAATCGAAGTGGGGCAACCATATTGCGATGTATACCGGCGACTTTTTGTTTGCCAAGTCACTTGAGTATATGACGGAAATTAAAGATGTTGCCGCGCATAAAATGTTATCGCATGTTACCGTAGAACTTTCTACTGGTGAAATCGAACAGTTAAAAGATAAATACAATTTTGATCAAAGTGTGCGTAATTATTTGCGACGCATTAAACGAAAAACAGCCTTACTCATCGCAGCTAGTTGCGGACTTGGTGGCGTTGTTTCTGGTCAAAGTGAAGCAGATTATCAGAAGTTATATCGTTTTGGTTATTATGTTGGCATGGCGTTTCAAATTACGGATGATGTACTTGATTTTGTTGGAACAGAAAAAGAACTCGGTAAACCAGCTGGGGAAGACTTGAGACAAGGAAATGTAACGTTGCCCGTATTTTTCGCAATGGAAGATCCTTTTCTTAAAAAACGCATCAGCCAAATAACTGAGGAAACTCCAGCAGAAGAAATTGCCGTTTTAGTGGAAGAAGTCAAGAAAGCAGGCGCCCAGAAGGCCGAAGATATCGCAACAGCTTACTTAAAAAAAGCTGTAGCAATACTCGATTCGTTGCCGCAAGTGCCTGAATTAAAACCACTGAAGCAAATCGTTCGTGTTTTAGATAAAAGAAATTATTAACGTGAGGGAGGATTCTATATGGAACAAACTTATGTAATGGTTAAGCCGGATGGTGTGGAACGAGGACTTATTGGTGAAATTGTAACAAGAATTGAGCAAAAAGGCTTGAAGCTTGTTGCTGGAAAATTAATGCAAATTGACCGCGAACTAGCAGAGAAACATTATGCGGAACATATTGGAAAACCTTTTTTCGAGGATTTAATTGGCTTTATCACTTCTGGACCTGTATTTGCGATGGTGTTAGAAGGCGACGGAGCGATTACGACTGCGCGCCGAATGATGGGGAAAACGAATCCATTAGAAGCGGATCCCGGAACTATTCGCGCAGATTATGCGATACATACTAATCGAAATGTGATTCATGGTTCGGATAGCCCAGAAAGTGCGAAACGGGAAATTCAACTGTTTTTTGAACCGTATGAAATTTTAAGTTATCAAAAAGCAATCGACACTTGGATTTAACATAGCTCAGAGTTTAGGGAAACCTAGGCTCTTTTTTCATAGAGAAATTACCATTTAATGCGGTTTTTTGGTAAGATGAAAGAATGAAACTAAAGTATTGTGTTCTCGCTTGGCATATGTTAAGATATTACACATATACTTTAAAGCGCTAAAATATAAACGCTAGAAATACCTAGCTGAAATAGAAAAAGGAGAGATGAGCAGATGAGATACTTAACGGCAGGAGAATCACACGGACCGGGGCTTACAACAATTATTGAAGGGTTACCAGCAGGAATGCCTCTACTTGCAGAAGACGTAAATAAAGAACTAAAAAGAAGACAAGGTGGACATGGTCGAGGAGCGCGGATGCGTATTGAAAAAGACCAAGTACAAATCACGGCTGGAATTCGTCATGGTAAAACATTAGGCGCACCGGTTGCGATGTTTGTTGAAAATAAAGATTGGAAACATTGGGAAACGGTTATGAGTATTGAACCAGTCCCAGAAAAAAATGAAAAATCTCGTCGCGTATCCCGTCCACGTCCTGGACATGCGGATTTAGTTGGCGGCATGAAATATGGTCATAACGATATGCGTAACGTACTAGAACGTTCTAGCGCGCGTGAAACGACTGTCCGCGTGGCAGCAGGAGCAGTAGCGAAAAAACTATTACATGAACTTGGCATTGAAGTTGCCGGCCATGTACTTGAAATTGGCGGGACTCGTGCGAATTTAACACGTGATTACGCGGTTGCAGAAATCCAAGAAACATCCGAAGCTTCCCCAGTTCGTTGTTTAGATGGCGTGGCTGCAGAAGAAATGATGCAAAAAATTGATGACGCGAAGAAAAATGGCGACACAATTGGCGGAATTGTCGAAGTTGTTGTTGGCGGCGTGCCAGCTGGACTTGGTAGTTACGTGCAATGGGACAAAAAATTAGATGCGAAAATTGCTCGAGCGATTGTAAGTATTAATGCATTTAAAGGTGCTGAATTCGGTGTCGGTTTTGAGGCTGCTAGAAAACCTGGTAGCGAAGTGATGGATGAAATTTTATGGAGTAAAGAAGATGGCTACACTAGACGTACAAACAATCTTGGTGGTTTCGAAGGCGGAATGACAAATGGTATGCCAATCGTTGTTCGCGGCGTAATGAAGCCAATCCCAACTTTATACAAACCACTGCAAAGTGTCGATATTGATTCTAAAGAAACATTTAATGCCAGTGTAGAACGTTCGGATAGTTGTGCAGTACCTGCTGCAAGCGTGGTAGCTGAAGCTGTTGTCGCTTGGGAAGTTGCAGTCGCTGTTTTAGAAAAATTTGATGGTGATCGTTTTGATACGCTTAAAAAACATGTGGAGGAACACCGAAACTTAACGAAGGAGTTTTAAACATGCCAGAAATTACAGTCCGTGCTAAAAGTAAAACATATCCAGTATATATTAATGAATTTGCACTTGAAGACGTCCGGGGAAAATGGACAGAGAGTCTAGCTAAATTTTCCCACGTGTTTGTTTTAACGGACGGACACGTGGCGGAACTTCATAAAGCGAAACTTGATGCGGTTCTCGCTGATTTACCTGTAGTCACTTATTATGTGGCACCAAACGGCGAAGAAGCGAAAACGTTCCGTGTGTATGAAGACGTGATGACAAAAATGATTGAAACAGGGCTAGATCGTAAAGCTGTTTTAATTGCCTTTGGTGGAGGCGTTATTGGTGATTTAGGTGGTTTTGTCGCTGCTACTTATATGAGAGGGATTCCGTTTTATCAAGTTCCTACGACGGTTCTCGCGCATGATAGTGCGGTTGGTGGCAAGGTCGCAATTAATCATCCACTTGGCAAAAACATGATTGGTAACTTTTATCAGCCAGAAGCGGTCATTTACGATACGCAGTTTTTTGCTACTTTACCAGAACGGGAAATGCGCTCTGGTTTTGCGGAAATGATTAAACATGCGCTCATTAGTGATCTGACTTTATTACGTGCTTTAATGGATACCTTTACGGAGCCGAAAGACTTTTATACGAAGGATTTGACGCCATTTTTACAACGTGGGATTGAAATTAAGGCAAACATTGTTGCTCAGGATGAAACTGAGCAAGGGGTGCGCGCATTTTTGAATTTTGGTCATACATTTGGCCACGCCTTAGAAGCTTATGGAAACTTTGGCAAATGGCTGCACGGCGAGGCGATTACTTACGGGATAATTTATGCGCTCGCGATGAGTGAGACGGTTTACGGACTGGATTTTGATTTAGCAGAGTTTAAAACGTGGTTAGGCCAGTTAGGCTACGATACGACTTTTGACGCGACCGTGCCTTTTAGCAAGATACTGGAAAATATGCGCCATGATAAAAAAACAACTTTTAATGAAATAAGCATGGTTTTACTGGAAGAAATTGGTAAACCGGTGATTTTTAAAGCAGAAGATGAATTGATTTTTGAAACATATAAACGTGTGATGCGAAATGGAGGGGATATATTTTGAGAGCGATTCGTGGGGCAACAACAATAGAACATAATACAGCAGAAGAAATTTATGCAGCAACGAAAGAATTATTTGAGGAAATTTTAACTCAAAATGAGATAACGGATAGTGAGCAACTGACGTCGGTTATTATTACGGTGACAGAAGATATTTTTGCTGCTTTTCCAGCGAAGGCTGTGCGTGAAACGGCTGGCTTTGAACTTGTTCCTGTGATGGGAATGCAGGAAATTCCAGTGCCAAATTCGCTTTCAATGTGTATTCGTTTCATGGTATTCACAGATTTACATAAGCCACTCGCAGCCATTAACCATGTCTACTTAAGAGGAGCAAAAGTACTACGCCCAGATTTAGTAAAAGAGGAGGATGCGTAATGAAATGGAAAAAATCTCTTGCAGGTCTATCTTCTTATAAACCTGGGAAACGCGAAGAAGAAGTGATGGCAGAACTTGGTTTAACGAAAATTACCAAACTATCATCCAACGAAAACCCGCTAGGAACTTCTCCGAAAGTGGCGGCGCTTCAAGCTAATTCTAGCGTGGAAACAGAAATTTATCCAGATGGTTGGGCTTCTAGTTTACGTAAAGAAGTGGCTGATTTTTATCAATTGGAAGAAGAAGAATTGATTTTTACAGCTGGTGTGGATGAATTGATTGAGCTGTTGACGCGGGTTTTACTTGATACGACGAAAAATACGGTTATGGCGACACCGACATTTGTGCAGTATCGTCAAAATGCGTTAATTGAAGGCGCGGAAGTAAGAGAAATTCCACTTCTTTTGGACGGTGCGCATGATTTAGATGGTATGTTGAACGCGATTGATGAAAACACGACGATTGTTTGGATCTGTAATCCGAATAACCCGACTGGGAATTATATTGAGCTAGTGGATATTGAAGCATTTTTAGCTAAAGTACCGAGCGATGTACTAGTTGTTTTAGATGAAGCGTATATTGAATATGTGACACCACAGCCTGAGAAACACGAAAAACTAATTCGTACTTATAAAAATTTAATTATTACCCGAACTTTTAGTAAAATTTATGGTTTGGCAAGTGCGCGTGTTGGTTATGGTATTGCGGATAAAGAAATTATCAACCAACTGAATATTGTTCGTCCGCCATTTAATACAACGAGTATTGGTCAAAAATTAGCGATTGAAGCAATTAAAGATCAAGCTTTTATTGACGTATGCAGAACTTCTAATGCCAATGGAATTAAACAATACGAAGCGTTCGCGAAACGTTTTGAGCAAGTGAAACTATATCCGGCGAACGGTAACTTTGTTTTAATAGATTTAGGAATCGAAGCGGGAACTATTTTTAGCTACTTGGAAAAAAATGGCTATATAACTCGTTCTGGGGCAGCACTTGGTTTTCCAACAGCTGTTCGAATTACAATCGGAAAAGAAGCAGAAAATAGTGCGGTAATTGCACTTTTAGAAAAATTATTGTAAGTGTTTGGAGGCGTTTTTGAATGAAAGGGACGGTAGTTATTGTTGGGCTGGGGTTGATTGGTGGTTCTATTGCCCTTGCAATTAAAGCCAAACATCCAGAAGCGCATATCATCGGAATTGACGTTTCCTATCATTCGTTAGAAGTTGGGAAGTCTCTAGGTGTCATTGATGAAATTGGCGAAAGTATTTTAATAGATGGACCAAAAGCAGATTTACTTATTTTCTGTTGTCCTGTAAAAGAAACAGAACAATTACTCACACGCTTACCGGGACTTACTTTAAAGAAAAATGTGATTGTCACTGATACAGGCAGTACAAAAGGAACAATTATGGAAGCATCCACGGCGCTTCGGGAAAGTGGTATTACATTTATCGGCGGTCATCCAATGGCAGGCTCGCATAAAAGTGGTGTCCGCGCTGCTAAAGAATTGCTGTTTGAAAATGCTTATTACTTGTTAACACCAACGAAAGATGTCGCAGAAGACAAAGTCGCGGAGCTTAGAACGTGGCTGTCTGGAACAAATGCTAAATTTTTAGTGTTATCACCGAATGAGCATGATGAAATTACAGGGATGCTAAGCCATTTACCGCATATTGTGGCGGCGGCTTTAGTTAATCAGACGCAAAGTTTTACAGAAGAACATCCAGCTGCATTTCGACTGGCGGCAGGAGGCTTTCGTGATATCACGCGAGTTGCTTCTTCTGATCCGAGAATGTGGACGGACATTTCTATCAGCAACCAAAAAACGTTAACGAAACAGCTGACAATTTGGCGAGATAGTATGAACCAAGCGCTTGAAATGCTCGAAAGTGAAGATGCTACTTCGATTTATGCCTTTTTTGATGGCGCAAAAGAATTTCGCGATTCCTTGCCCGTTCATCAAGGTGGAGCAATTCCAGCGTTTTACGATTTATTTGTCGATGTACCAGATTATCCAGGTGTCATTTCGGAAGTGACGCGATATTTGGGTGAGGAAGAAATTAGTTTAACGAACATCAAGATTTTGGAAACACGCGAAGATATTTTCGGTGTGTTACAAATTACTTTCCAATCAGATGAAGACAGGGACCGGGCGAAACGTTGCATTGAAACGAGAAGTAACTATACATGCCATTACGAATAGGAGCGAAATGACGATGAAATTAATTACAAATAAACAAGGGCTGGTTGGTGCAATCACAGTCCCTGGAGATAAATCGATGTCCCATCGCAGCATTATGTTTGGGGCAATTGCAGAAGGAAAAACGGTCATTCGTCATTTCTTACGTGCAGATGATTGCCTTGGAACTATTAAAGCTTTTAAAGCCTTAGGTGTGAAAATTGAGGAAACCGATGAAAAAATTATTGTTCATGGTACTGGCTTTGATGGCTTAAAACAAGCGGATGGCCCTCTTGATATTGGTAACTCGGGCACAACAATTCGCTTAATGATGGGGATTTTAGCAGGACAAGACTTTGATACTGTCATTTTAGGCGATGAATCAATTGCAAAACGACCAATGAACCGCGTGATGCTTCCACTACAACAAATGGGTGCCAAAATGCACGGTAAAGATGGTTCTGAATTTGCGCCAATTACAATCGTTGGCAAGCAAACGCTAAAACGAATGGAATATCATATGCCAGTTGCTAGTGCGCAAGTGAAAAGTGCGATCATTTTCGCAGCATTGCAAGCAGAAGGTGAAACGATTATTCATGAAAAAGAAAAAACGCGTGACCATACCGAGCACATGATTCGCCAATTTGGCGGTGAAATTGAAATGGATGGTTTAACAATTCGCGTCAAAGGTGGCCAAAAATTCACTGGACAAGAAATGACCGTGCCTGGTGATGTTTCTTCCGCGGCATTCTTTATCGTGGCTGGTTTAATCACGCCAGGCAGCGAAATTGAACTAACACATGTTGGCTTAAATCCTACTAGAACAGGGATTTTCGATGTCGTAGAACAAATGGGCGGCAGTTTAGAAGTAAAAGATTCCAGCAGAAGTACCGGGAAATTAGCAGGTACGGTTGTGGTTAAAACTAGCGAGTTAAAAGGAACAGAAATCGGTGGCGATATTATCCCTCGTTTAATCGATGAAATTCCGGTTATCGCACTTTTAGCAACGCAAGCAGAAGGAACAACAATCATTAAAGATGCGGCTGAATTAAAAGTCAAAGAAACGAACCGTATCGATGCCGTTGCTACGGAACTAAACAAAATGGGTGCCGATATTACGCCAACCGAAGACGGCTTAATTATCCGCGGGAAAACACCACTTCATGCGGCCAATGTAACAAGTTACGGCGATCACCGCATTGGGATGATGCTACAAATTGCTGCACTTCTTGTGGAAGACGGCGACGTGGAGTTAGAACGCCCAGAAGCAGTTTCTGTTTCCTACCCGACTTTCTTTGAAGATATTAACTCCCTTTTAAAATAATAATGACTACCAGTGCTGAGTGCGAAAACATCAGCACTGGTATTTTATTTCAGAGAGGCAATCACTTTTTCTTATGAGCGAAGTAATGGTATAATAGAAAAACGACTTATTATTAAAGAAGGTGCCGAAATGGAATTAGCTAATAAAATGTTACATGCATTAGAGCATGAAGATATGGTGCTTGCGAAAAAGTATTTTGATGAAGTAGTGCAAGCGGGAACAGATGAGGAACAATACTATTTAGCAGAAGAATTATTTGCACTAGGATTTTTAGATGAAACAGAAGATTTATATGAACTTCTGCTAGCTAAATACAAGGATGAAGGCGAATTGCTTGTCCGTGCAGCCGAAGTCGCACTTGAAAAAGACGATATCGACTCTGCGCAAGATTATTTAGAAAAAGTGAACAAAGAAGATGAAGCATATATTGAAAGTTTGCTCGTGTTAGCTGATTTGTATCAGATGCAAGGTTTGTTTGAAGTAAGTGAGCAGAAATTACTCGAAGCCAAACAAATCGCGCCAAATGAGCCAATTATTGATTTTGCGCTTGGAGAATATTATTTATCGCAAGCGAGATTTGCGTCGGCGGTACAGTCTTATCAAACGGCTGTCGAAGCTGGGTTGACGATTATTTCGAACGGTGCTGTGTCTGTCTATGAACGGATTGCCGAAGCTTTTGCAGCTAGTGGTGCGTTTGAAGAAGCGTTATCTTACTATGAGCGCGCACTCGAAGACAAAGAATCGGTTGATACACTTTTCGGGATGGGATTAACGGCTTATCAGGCCAAAGATTACACGAAAGCGATTCACGCGCTGGAACATTTGCGCGAACATGATCCATCGTACACAACGCTCTATTCTTATTTAGCGAAAAGTTATGAAGAAAATGGCGAACCGGAAAAAGCGATTGCGGTACTCAAAGATGGTTTAACGCAAGATGAATTTAATAAAGAAATGTTCCTAGAAGCTGGGAAACTGGCTGTTACACTGCGTTTACCAGAAGAAGCAGAAGAATTTTATCGTCAGGCGATCGTGCTGGATGAGGAATATTCAGAAGCGATTATGCAACTGAACAAATTATTACTTGCGAAGGAAAACTATGAAGGGGTCATCGAATTAGTAGAAGGCCTTGGGGAAGAAGTTGTTTCCGAACCACAAATTTTCTGGGACGTAAGTGTTGCATATCAGGAAACAGAACAATATAATAAAGCAAAAGCAAATTATGAACTCGCTTATCCACATTTTACAAATAATCCTACGTTCTTAAAGGAATACGGTTTATTTTTAAGAGAAGAAGGCGAACACGCGAAATCACAAGAAATTTTGCGTAGCTATTTGGAACTTGAGCCAGAAGACACAGAGATTTTATCTTTAGTTGATTAAAGGCTAAAAAGAATACAGGAAGGGACTGAGGAAAGATGAAGGCATCCATTTCAATAGACGAGAAGAAAGATTTTATTCGCTGGTTTTTAAATAAACACCAGATGAAGACTAGAGAAGCAATGTGGGTTTTAAATTATATTGCTGGCCATGATCAAATTGTAAAATATGTTCATTTTGTTGATAATTTGGAAGGGTGTGCGCGTGGGCTTTCACTTAGTGCTCACGGCGTTGAATCCGAGCCGTTCCTATTTTTTAAAGGTAACATTATGACGACTGATCCAGAGAAAGCATTTCACGATATTCGTTTGAATTGGGACGAAGAGTTATATGTCGAACTTCATTTTGAAGAGGCAATGACTTCACCCGAATACGCACTTGTTCGTGAAGACAATCCTTTTACAGCGCTGAAACTTGCTGATGAGGAGAAGGAAATGGCGGACGCACTTATTTATCAATCGGTGCACCAATTTTCAAGAGAGAAATTATTGCAACAAATTGATGAGGCGCTTGATACACGTGATGAAGCAACTTTTCATAAGTTAGTTCGAATTTTACAGCAAATGGATACGGAAAAAGAATAAGGGATAAATCCTAGTGAGTAGGGAAATGGTGTGAAAGTCGCGTTGTTTCCTTGCTTTGCTAGGATTTTTTTAAGGAGCTGGGATACATTGTTATATAGTTTGCTCGCAAATCGGGCCTTTTTACGAGTACTTTTTTTCGGGAATTTACTTGGAGCGATTTATGGATACATATGGTATTTACCGCAATTACAAATAACAGAGCCGCGTTTTTGGCTGTTTGTGCCAGATAGTCCAACGGCAATTCTGTTCTTTACTTTGGCGCTAGTTGCTTTTATTGGGAAAAAGCACTGGCCTTTGATGGAGGCGCTAGGATTTGTTTGTTTAGTGAAGTATGGTTTGTGGGCAGTTGGGATGAATATTTTTTATATGGTTGATCAAGGGATGCTAGTTTGGGGCTCTGTGGTGTTAATTTTGACGCATGGTTTTATGGCAGTGGAAGGTATTCTTTATGCACCGTTTTATCGTTTTCGGATTGGTCATTTTATGATTGCAGCTGTTTGGGTATTTCATAATGATGTCATTGATTATTTATTTGGGCAAATGCCGATTTATATGGGGCTTGAAAAATTCTTGCCGGAAATTGGCTACGCGACTTTTTGGTTAACGGTTGCGGTTTTGTGGTTTGTATATGAAAAAACAATAAAAAAAGGTCACCTTACATTAGAATTTCCTCATGATGAGTGAAAGAGGTTGAGTCTTAGAGGTAGTTAATTTATACTAAGAGATAAGGATATTCACTGAAAAAAAGTAGTAGGAGGAAGATGATTAGATGTCGTTTAGTCAGTATATTATTTATTTTATTATCGTTGCGGCAATCCCACTTTGGGCGCAGTATCGAGTTAAAACTACCTATGCACACTATTCCAAAGTTGGTGTGGCAAACGGTTTAACTGGTGCCGAGGTTGCACGTCGTATTTTGGATACAAATGGATTAACGAATGTTCCTGTTCATGAAACAAAAGGAATGTTAAGTGACCACTACGATCCTAGAAAAAAAGCGGTTTTTCTTTCTGAAGCTAACTTCCGCGGTCGTTCTATCGCCGGGGCAGCAGTTGCAGCCCATGAAGTAGGACACGCGATTCAAGATCAACAAGATTATGCGTTTATGCGTTTTCGTTCGGCGCTTGTTCCGATAACGATGTTTAGTTCCAATATTTCTTGGGTGTTCTTGATTATCGGAATGCTCGCAAACTTTGCTAGTTTCATGTTACTAGGGATTATTTTGATGGCAGTGGGCGTACTATTCCAATTAATTACATTGCCAGTTGAATTTGACGCTAGTAAACGGGCACTTGTTCAATTAGAGAGCGGTGGACTGGTTGCATCATCAGAACTTCCACAAGCGAAAAAAGTATTAAGTGCCGCTGCAATGACGTATGTTGCTGCGATGGCTGTAGCTGTACTGGAACTTCTAAGATTACTACTTATTTTTACGAATATGAATCGAAATTAGATTTTAAAAAACAGACCTGAGAGCTTTCTCGGGTTTTTGTTTGGTGAAAAAGGCTTGGCAGTGGACGCAATGCTTGCTATACTTATACTCGGATAAAAACAAAGGAGCGGGACAATGGATTATGATGTAATTGTCATTGGTGGCGGGCCATCTGGACTTATGGCGGCAATCAGTGCAGCAGAGAAAAATAAACGAGTACTATTAATTGAAAAAGGGCCAAAACTGGGACGTAAATTGATTATGTCTGGTGGCGGACGTTGTAATGTAACGAACAGACGACCAGCAGAAGAAATTATTAAGCATATTCCCGGCAATGGTCGCTTTTTATATAGCGCTTTTCATGCGTTTGATAATGAAGATATTATTCGCTTTTTTGAGAAATTGGGTGTGGCTTTAAAAGAGGAAGACCATGGCCGAATGTTCCCTGTATCGAATAGCGCACGTTCTGTTGCCGAGGCGATGATTCAGCGGATGGAAAAGCTTGGCGTGAAAATCTACATGCAAACAGCTGTAAAACAAGTTGATTACGAGGATGGACATGTCAAAGGTGTGACGCTCAAAGACGGCCAAGAGATTTCAGCTAGCGCGGTAATTGTCGCAGTTGGCGGTAAATCTGTTCCTCGGACAGGCTCGACTGGTGACGGATACGCTTGGGCAAAAAAAGCGGGACATACTATCACAGAGCTATATCCGACAGAAGTGCCGATTACTTCGAGCGAACCTTTTATTAAGCAAAAAGTGTTACAAGGGACGTCGCTTCGAGATGTTTCGCTATCGGTTTTAAATGCGAAAGGGAAGCCGATTATTACCCATCAAATGGATATGATTTTCACACATTTTGGTGTGTCAGGACCAGCAGCGCTTCGTTGTAGCATGTTTGTGCTTCGCGAATTAAAGAAAACGGGCGCGGGTACGGTGAAGATGCGTCTTGATTTATTCCCGAATGTATCAGCTGGGGAACTTGCAAAAGATGTGTATAAATTATTAGAGGAAAATCCGAAGAAAGCATTGAAAAATTCTTTAAGTTCGCTTTTACAAGAGAAAATGTTGTTGTTTTTACTTGAAAAAGCAGAACTAGATGAAACGGCTGAATATAAACAAGTGAGTCCGAAAAAAATCGAGCAGTTTATTCAGTTATTAAAAGATTTCACTTTTGAGGTGAATGGTACGCTTGATTTTGAAAAGGCATTTGTAACTGGTGGTGGGGTTTCTGTGAAGGAAATCAAGCCGAAAGAGATGCAGTCGAAGTTGATGGAAGGACTATTTTTCTGTGGGGAAATACTTGATATCAATGGTTATACAGGCGGATATAATATTACTTGCGCGCTAGTGACTGGACATACGGCAGGAGCTTACGCAGCGGAAGTTTCGAACGCATAAAAAAAGTACCAAATCTGTTTTTC
>CM001047.1:1923950-1931335 GCA_000183865.1 Listeria marthii FSL S4-120 | reverse complement strand
TTTTATTTTTAACCGATTAATTTTTCGTGGAACATTCTTTGGCAAAGTTCCATTTTTTGTTCTTCGTTTAGATCTTTGGTGTTTAAGCAGTAGCCGCTGATACGTAAGATGACTGGGATGCCGGCTTTGATTTTTTCGATTACTTCTTCGTGGTTAAGAACGTTCAAGTTGATATGTTGTCCGCCTTTTGTAAAGTAACCGTCAAGAATACCAACTAGGTTATGATGTTGTTCTTCGGTTGTTTTACCGAACATTTTTGGAGCTCCTTGGATAGTTAAGGAAATTCCGTCATTAGCATAGTGGAATGGTAATTTAGAAAGACTTGCAAGGTTATCTAAGAAACCACCTTTTGCTTTGTTTGAAGGGTTTGCTCCTGGGCTGAAGAATTCTGGTTCTTTGATGATTTTACCATTTTCATCGAATACAGGTCCTTTATGCACTGGGGAGTTACCACATTGTTTAGAGTAAGCAACGTTAGAAGTGATTGTTAGAACAGAAACGGTTGCTTCGCTATCTTTGTAAAGTTTATGGGAGTCTAGTTTGTCTTTGAACATTTTTAGAACCATTACAGCGATGTCATCGGCACGGTCATCATTTTCACCGTAACGAGGGAAGTCGCCTTCTACTTCATAGTCATATACAAAGCCATCTTCGTCGCGGATAGTTTTTACTTTGGCGTGTTTAATCGCACTTAGGCTATCTACAACGTTAGCGAATCCACAAATACCGAAGCCCATGTTGGCTGTTACTTTGGATGGTAAGAAGGCCATTTGCATGCTTTCGTAGTTGTATTTATCTGTCATAAAGTGAATAATGTTCATTGCATCTACGTAAGTGTCTGTTAACCAGTCCATTGATTTATCGAATTTTTCTAGTACCTCTTCGTATTCAAGGTATTCGGTTGTAATTGGTTCTACAACGTTGAATACTTGGTTTTTGTGAAGGTCATCTTTACCACCGTTGATTGCGCCAAGAAGACATTTAAGGACGTTAACACGAGCACCGAAATATTGTAGGTTATGTGTTTCGCCTTTGTCTTTGTCTGCTTCTGGATTCAGTGGGCTAACACAACAGCTGATACATTGCATATCGCCGTAGCCTTCTTCTTGCATTAATTTATCATTTTCGTATTGAATGGAGGAATGTTTCACGCTCATTTTCATACAATATTCTTTAAAGCTTTCAGGTAAACGAGCATCCCAAAGGACAGTTAAGTTAGGTTCTGCGGAGTTTCCTAAGTTATCTAGGCAGTGTAAGAAACGATAATCTGTTTTTGTCACACGATGACGACCGTCTGCGCCCATACCAGCCATAGAAGTTGTAACGAAAGTAGGGTTGGAAGCGTAAAGTTCGTTATAACCATCTGTTCTTGCAAAACGGACCATTCGTAATTTAAGCGTTAATTGTTCGATTAATTCTTGTGCATCGAATTCGGTGATAATGCCTTTTTCTAAATCGCGTTGGATGTAGATATCAAGGAAAATCGGAATACGACCGAATGAGCTTGCAGCACCGTTTGCTTGTTTGATAGAAGCAAGGTAGCCCATGTAAGTCCATTGTACAGCTTCTGTTGCATTTTCAGCTGGACGGCCAAGTTCTAGACCATATTCATTACCTAAAACGATTAAGTCTTTAAGTGCTTTAATTTGTAACCAAATTTCTTCACGTAGACGAATATTTTCATCAGAAGAAATGGCAATTTTTTTCAAGTCTTGTTGTTTTTCAACGATTAAACGATCTACGCCGTATAGAGCTGGTTTTTGGTATAAGCCGATGATTCTTCCGCGTGAGTATGCATCTGGAAGGCCACTAACGATATGCGAGTGACGCGCACGTTTGATATCGTCTGTATATGCTCTAAAAATACCATCATTTGCAGTCGAGCGATTTTTTACGTAAAAGTCGTGTAATTCTTGGTCGATGGAATAGCCGTTGTCAGTCAAACATTGTTCCGCAGTTCTAAGACCGCCATTTGGCATAAATGCTAATTTGAATGGTTTATCTGTTTGTAAACCAACGATGACTTCATTTTCTTGGTCAACATAGCCTGCTTTGTGCGATGCAACGTTTGATACGATAGCGTTATCCATATCGAGCACGCCACCTTTTGCATCCATTTCTTCTACTAGTTTATTTATTTTTTCATTTAGTTTAGTTGTTCTTGGTGTACTTTTTTCTAAGAAGCTTTCGTCGCCATCGTAAGGAGTGTAGTTATCTTGGACGAATTGTCCTACACTAATGCTTTCTTGCCATGCGGTTCCTTTAAAACCATCCCATGCTTTTGTCATTATAATTTCCTCCTTCAATTGTGTTCCTTTTCACTTAAAGCCAGAAACTAGTCTTTAGAATCTTTCTTCATTGAACAGCATACTCCTTTGTGAAAATGAAAACAATATAAAACGAGAAAGAAAATAAATTTCTTTTATATAACTAGAAAAGGCTTTCAAAGGCTGTGTTAATACAGTTTTTTTGTCGAAAATAGGGCGGGAGGCGAACGGCAGAAAAAGAAGCCTAGCTAATATGCTAGACTTCCTTTGTGTTTGAAACTTCTTCTAAAAAAGTGTCGACAATGCTGTCACGCTTATCAACGAAATTTGGGTTGGCGCGGCTTGGGTGGACACGGTTAGAAAGAACGATTAAGCTGGCATGGTGTTTTAAATCGAGTACCATGAAAGTTCCAGTAAAGCCGGTGTGATATAAAACAGAATCATCGCGCAGATCCCAGCCTAGCCCGCGACTTCGGTTGAGGCCAGGAGTATGATTGGTTTGCATGAGCTGTAACATTTGTTCGGATAAGATTGGCGACCCGTGCTGCAAAATAAGCGCATCGCGGAACTTGGAAAGATCAGCTAGCGTACTAAAGAGGCCTGCGTGACCGGTGCCTGATTTGGCTGTCCAAGCTTTGAAATCATGGACATCGCCTTGGATTAAGCCCCGTGTTTGATCAAGTTCAGTTGGGATGACTTGTTTTTTATTTGTTGGATGAAACCCTGATTGAGTCATTTTTAGGGGTTCTAGAATATGTTTTTGAATGGTTTGTTCATAATTGCCGTCAACTTTGCTAATTAAATAACCTAGTAGTAAGAAGTTAGCATCAGCATAAGTGACTTCCGTTCCGGGTGGATTAACTTGTTTAGTCGCGTACACATAACGCATCACATCTTCAGGTGCATTCATTTGAAAGTTAGGGATATTTTGCGCGAGCCCAGAGCTATGTGTGAGTAAATGCATAATCGTAACATTATTGTACCGGAAATCTGGCAAATACATTTGAATAGGGTCGTTTAATTGGAATCTTTGTTGTTCGATAAGTTGTAAAATACGAGTAGTCGTAGCAATTACTTTGGTCAAAGAAGCGATATCATAAATGTTTTCTGTTGTTCGTGGTAAGATTTCTGCTTCTGGAAAAACAGCTTTTAATCCCATGATGTTATTTTCTTCCAGATGATTAGTTTTAATTTGATAACTAATTCCGGGAGTGGAGCCATTTTGGACGAGTTGATCTAGTGATTGCTTCGTTTTATAGAACATAACTAAACTCCTTTATACGTAGGTTGCCACATTTCAAGCTCTACGGCTTCGGTGACGTTGGTTAATTTCGTTTGCTGGATGTTTTCTTTTATTGCTTGATTGGCGACAGCAATTGCTACTGCGCGGGACGTTTCGCGAAGGGTGCGGACATGTGGTAAAAGGGCAGCACCGGGTTCGTTTGGCGAAATTTGCTTAGCGACAGCCATTGATGCGGCAGCGAGCATGCCGTCGGTAATATATTTGGCGCGGGTAACAAGGGCACCAAGTCCAAGTCCTGGATAAAGTAGGGCGTTGTTTGCTTGGCCAATTTCATAGGTAGTATGTTGGTATTCTACTGGTTTAGACGGGCTTCCTGTGACGATAAGTGCTTTTCCATCGGTCCACTTAATCAAATCTGCGGCAGTTGCTTCGGCTAATTTGGTTGGATTAGAAAGTGGTAAAATTGCTGGTCGTTCGGTATGCTCCGCCATTTTTTTGACGATGCTCTCTTTGAACGCGCCAGTAACGCCAGAACAGCCGATTAGCATGGTTGGATGAACAGCTTCAACTAAATGTTCTAGTGTATCTACCGGCGTATTTTCCCAGTCAGAAGCGGGATGCGCATATTTCTTTTGGCCAGTAGTTAAATCAGTCATATGATCAAGGACTAAACCATTTCGATCAACTAAGTAAAAATGTTTTCTAGCAGCGTCAAAAGAGAGGCCAGTTTCGCGCATTAATTGTCCGCTAAGTTGGTCAGCGATACCAATACCAGCAGTTCCGGCACCAAAAATAATAATCTTTTGTTCGCTTAAGGGGATGCGAGAAACTTGAATAGTGGCAAGGACTGCGGCAACGACCATCGCGCCGGTTCCTTGAATATCATCATTAAAAGTACAAATTTCCTCGCGATAATTATGCAAAATACGACTTGCATTTGCGCGACCAAAGTCTTCCCAGTGAAGGATGGCTTTTGGGAAAACGCTTGTCATTGCATCGACCAATTGAGCGATAAATGTATCGTATTCATTTTCTGAAAGTCGGGGACGTTTATTGCCTAAATAGCGTGGATCCTCAAGGAGTGTTTTGTTGTTTGTACCAGCGTCAATAACAACAGGGAGCACGCGGTCTGGTGCAAGTCCAGCGGCAACCGTATAAACAGCTAATTTGCCTACAGCGATTTTGACACCATTGACGCCCCAATCTCCAATCCCTAGCACACCTTCACCATCTGTAATGACAATCATATCGATATTCGGATTGTTTTTAGCATAGTTTTCAATCGATGCACGTAGTTTTTCTGGAGCAAAAGCATCGATAAATAAAGCTTCATCTGGAGCATTATAGTCTGTATGATAATGGATTACAGCATCGCCAATTGTTGGCGTGTAAATAAGTGGTAAATACTCGGTGACATTTTTAGTTACAACATAATAATAAAGCGTGCGATTTTCGTTATATAAGTTGGTTAAAAGTTGATGTTTATGTAAAGCTGTTTCTAAGTTTTCTATTTGATATTCGATGCGCGCGGCTTGTTGTTCGATTGTTTCGATAATTGGTGGCAGTAATCCGTCTAAGTGATAGCTTGCCCGTTCTTCATTTGTAAAAGCAGTTCCTTTGTTTAATAGCGGATTATTTAGATAGTCAAAACCTGATTTTAAAGTCATTTTCAGCACTCCTTTTTCATTCTATTCTATTTTACATGGGGGAAAGAAGAATAACAACTGATTCAAAATAAAAAGAAAACCTGAAAACAATCAGATTTTCTTTTGTTAAACTTAATGAAAATAATAACCTTGCGCGTAAGGAATGCCAATCTCTTGGAGGAATTGTAGCTGTTCTTTTGTTTCGACACCTTCGACAATCAAGGACTTGTGGTGTTTTTTGACGTAATTATGCAGTTGCTCAAAGAAGATTTTTTTGCCGTCGCTTTCGAATAAATCTCGAAGTAGTAAGCGGTCGGTTTTTACAAAGTCAGAATGGTGCGCAAAGACACGGTGTAAGTCCGCATAACCGGAGCCAAAATCATCAATAGCAAATTTAGTCTCATGTTTTTTCTGGAATAGCTGTAGTTGTTTGTCTAAGTCGTTCATTCGCTCTTGTGGTAACTTGGATGTTTCCAAAAATTCAAAAACTATTTTCCCGTTATCAAGAAGGGTATCATGTAATTCTTCTTGATTTTCTAAAAAGGTATCATAGGAAATATTGACAAATAATGGCGTATCTCCACTTTTGTTAAAGCGTTTCACTGCGTTATGAAGCGTGAGCAGTTCAAATGCTTTTTGCAGACCATCCTGTTCCGCTTCTTCGATAAAATCACTAATCGCATTCCAGTGATCTGTTTTTAAGCGGGTGAGTGACTCATAGCCGAAAATGCGTGTATCTTCTACAGCAACAATCGGTTCATATATTGTATCAAAATGATTTTGATCAATAATCTCACGTACAGTGGGCTTTTTCATTTGTCCAACTTCTTTCCGTTATTTCTTAAGAGTTATTTCTTTATTTATATAATCGAAAAAATGGGTCGTTTCAGGATTTGACGTGTCCATTTTCTCTAACAACTCTTTGGTGATTTTACCATTTTTAGCTTGATTTGTCTTGTTAAAATACTGTGTCAAAAAGGCATAAACGGCTGTAGATTCGTTTTCTGAGCTTTGTTTCTTTGTTTCTCGTTGGTAACGAGCATAAATTTTCCCTTTGGAAGCTAGTTCAGTTTGTAAAAAGTTATCGAAGTTTGGCTCTATATCGCCGTTTTCATCATAGTAAGCAATCGCGATGAGCATTTGATCAATCATATTAACTTCATTCGCATCGGCATAGTGAAATTGTCCATTTTGAAATACTTCTGTAAAAAATGGTTCGGCGTTCACGGTTTGAATCGGGAGATAGGCTTTATCGCGATAGTTAATCTGTTGCATTGCTTCGATATTTAAATAGCTTAAATGAAGCGTATCGGCTTTTTTCTTATGAACGAAATCATAGAAATCTACTGGTGTACCTTGAACGGCGCTATATTTTTTAGTATTTGTTAATAGTTTATCTGCCAGTTTTGTATAAGCACTGTGCTTGAATTTCTCGCTCGCTTGATAAAGGGCGTCGGTGATGCGGAAATCGTCAACAATCGCGTTCGTCGTGGTCGAGTCAGTCGCTTCCCATTTAATAAAGCTATCGTTCGTTATAAAGTTTTTTTGTAAACTGGTTACTTGTTCTTGGAAGGTTTTGCTGTCATTTACTTCAACTAAATATTCCATGTAAAGTCCGATGCTCTCGGCTAAGTAATGCGGGTTTTGGGCATTTTTATAATCAATAATCAAACCATTTTTGGCGGTGTAGTTTTCTTTTACATATTGTTGCACTGTGGTCGAAGTAGGAGTTGTTTCTTTCGGTGCGCTCACAGTGTCTTTTGGTTCAGGTCGTAGGAAAAAGTAAAGTCCAGTGCCGAGTAGGACGAGTAAAATTAAGATGAGAATAATTCGTTTCATTCGATTTCCCCCTGATGAATAGCGATTTGGTTGCGGCCGTTTTGTTTGGCTTGATAAAGTGCTTGGTCGGCAGCTTCAAACAGCGATTCCGTTGTTGCGAATTTGGAACTGGCGGAAGCGACTCCGATGGATACGGTTACTTTGCCACTAGCGGGATTGTAGGGGAACTTGGCCCGTTCAATTTCTTCCCGGAAAAAATCAGCAATGAGCGCGGCTTGCTCTGTACCGACATTTTGCAGTAAAACAGCGAATTCTTCCCCGCCAATTCGCGCAAACATCGTCCTTGGTGGAAAAGTTCGATTTTTAAGAATGCTACTAAACTGCGCAAGGACGGTATTGCCAGCTTGATGGCCATGAAAATCATTAATTTCTTTAAAATGATCAATATCA
>CM001047.1:1922439-1923942 GCA_000183865.1 Listeria marthii FSL S4-120 | reverse complement strand
GAGCGACAATGCTTTTTTCCTTTTTTGTGATTTAGCGAAAATCCATGCGAATTGTTGGGTGAAAAAGCGCATGTTCGGCAAATTAGTTAAACTATCGGTCATGGCGGTTTCGGTCAGGTTTTGGATGACAAGATTACTTTTATCGATATAATTGCACGCATAAAACACGAGCAAGGCGGTCACAAAGAACAACAAGAAGTATTCAATAATTTCAAAGCCACGCAAAATCCGACCTTCGTCAAAATTGTTCACGAAATAATAAAGAATGGCTGGAAAATTCAAGATAATCAACGCAACAAATTTCGAAAAGCGCTGTTTTTTCCAAAAGGTAATAAGTAAACATGCGGCGAAAATCAATGTCATTAAAATAATATAGCGACTAGTTACAGGCGATGCAATATCAAAACTAATTCGGCCGAAAAGCATAACCAAATAAGCAAAAATGAGTGGCACCCGGCCACCGAAAACACTTGTTACCATTAAAATCAAAATCCGCATATTCGTGTAAATAACGGGATTATTTTCATAGGCACCTTCATAAATAAAGTAAATACCGGCTAAACCATAATAGACACCGAGGAGGATAGAAAGAAATAGTCGTCTACTGCCATTTTGGAACCAATTTGGGCGATATTGTCTTATTTTCCGAAAAGACATCCCTTGGATAAAAAGGATAGCAAGAAAGAGCGCTAAACTATCTATGTATGAATTAATTAGCTCGAACAAATGGACTCATCTCCTTTTTACTCTCTTAAATAACTGGTTCTGTCTCGCGAATATGTACTTGGTTTCGTCCATTTCGTTTTGCGTTATAAAGGGCTTGATCGGCGGCATGCAGTAGTTCATTTGCGCTCGGATAATTTTCACCATCATAATTCGCAATTCCCGCTGAAATAGTTATAACCGAGCCAGACGCGACAATCGGTACATCAATTTTCTCCACTTTTCGGCGGATTTTCTCTGCTAAATACTGTGTTTCGCTGACATTAATATTCGGCAAAACAATCGCAAATTCTTCGCCGCCAATCCTTGAAATAACGGTATTCGGCGGGAAGCTAATCTTTAACAGCATTTGGCTAAAAGTAGATAGAACACCATTTCCGACTAAATGGCCATATGTATCATTTACCCGTTTAAAATAATCAATATCAATAATAATGACACTTAAATTCGATTTTTTTAAAGTAGCGTAATTAAAAGCGGCTTCGAATGTTTTTTCAAAGTGGCGGAAGTTCGTTAAACCAGTAAGTGGATCAAGGATGGTTGATTGTTGCAGATCGTAAATTAGTTTGTTGGACGTATCGATATAGTAAGATGCTGAAATAATAATAAAGGTAATAAAAAAAGAAACCACAAAGTAGAGTATCCAAATCGGTAAATCATCCAGCGTATAAGCCAAATGTATTTTTTGATGCAAATAAAATAGCATTAAAGGGATGGCGCTAAGTTTCACTAAAACGACTTTTTGAACGGAACTAAGGCGTAATTTAGCCACTTCCATAC
>CM001047.1:1919656-1922431 GCA_000183865.1 Listeria marthii FSL S4-120 | reverse complement strand
TGAAAGCCGATAATTAAAAATACGTAAATAAGGTTGGCGAATAGCGCATCTCCAAGAAATAGTTTTCCTGCTACGATAAGTAATAGCGCAATGGTAGCCGGGCCAGCTGATGAGAACAAATGCAGAACGATTAAAATATTGAGTAACATATCTGTATAAATCCCGGAGTCTGTGCCAGGCAATCCGCGGATAATAAAATAAACACCTAGAAGGCCGTAGTAAATGCCCAGTGCGTAATTAATAATTTCATTAGCAAATTTTATTTGGAACCAAGCGGGCTTTTTTTCTCTAATTGACCGAAGCGCCATTCCGTGAAAAAAAAGCGCTGATAAAAAAAGCGCCATGCTGTTCCATAATGAATCAAGAATATTTGGCATAAAAAAATCTCCCATATCTCAGCATAACTAATCAGCTGAACAGTTAATATAGGCAGAATTAAAAAATAAATGAATTTTTAGCTGAGACGCAGTGCAAAAAACCAACCGATGGGCGAAAGCGTTCTCTAAGAGGATATGTGGTAATGACGACGAGATAAGCCAAAATCTGCCTTTTTGTAATTAAAGCTGGATTTCAGTACAATGGATAGAATGAAGTAGAGGATTTTTAGTAGTTTGTAAACTTAACTATTTTCACATATTATTACAAAGAGTCTTGAAAAAGTCAACTTGTGTCACAATTGATATAGAGGGGTGTAATCATGCAAAAAATAGTCATCATCGGCGGTGGAATTGTTGGAGCCAGCGCAGCATATTTATTATCAAAAGAAAATGTGGAAGTAACATTAATTGATTCTGGTGAGCCGGGGCAAGCAACACGTGCCGCGGCGGGAATTATTTGTCCGTGGCTTTCCAAAAGGCGGAATAAATATTGGTATGAACTGGCGAAAAATAGTGCGGCTTTTTATAAGGAAATAGCACAGATGTTGGAGGAAGAAACTGGCCGCGATTCAGGTTACAAACAGGTTGGTGTGCTTGCACTTCGGCAGACAGAAGAAAAAGTAACGGAACTGTTTAACCTCGCGAAAGAAAGACGTTTGGAAGCGGATGTTATGGGCGAAATTGAACGATTATCAGAAGCAGAAACAAAACAGAAATTTCCGCTCGTTAAACCGGGATTTGGTTCTGTTTATGTCAGTGAAGCAGCACGCGTGAATGGTGGCTTATTTTGTGAAACGTTACTTTCCGCTGCGAAAGAAAATGGCGTGAAAATAAAATCGGGACGCGCTCATTTTTCGGCAAACGGGGAAGTATTTGTTGACGGGGAACGAGAAAGTTACGATAAATTAATTATCGCATCTGGTGCTTGGTTGGCAGATTTGCTAGCAGAAGCTGGATTTCATACGGATGTTTTAGCGCAAAAAGGGCAGTTGTTGGAACTTGATTTTAGTGAGTTTGAAACGGATGATTGGCCAGTGATATTACCGCCTAGCGCCAAATCGATTGTTCCTTTTGATAATGGGAAAATTATTGTCGGTGCCACACATGAAAAAGCTGCCGGCTTCAATACGGAGCCAACAGCAGCAGGGAAAACGGAAATTTTAACGGAAGTCACTCATTTTATGGAAGGTGATTTGACGCGTAAAGTCGCGCGTGTAGCTGTTGGCACGAGGCCCTATACGCCAGATTTTGCGCCACTGATTGGACAGTTACCAGAATTTGAATCGGTTTTCTTAGCAAATGGACTTGGTGCTTCTGGATTAACTACTGGACCTTATGTCGGCAAGATTTTGGCAGATTTGGCCCTCGGAAATTCGGTCGAATTAGCTTTAGAAAACTACGAACCAAGTAAATACATTAGTAAATAGGATTTTTATTTTCATCCAGCGTGAAACCTTCTCCCATCACATCATGAACTACACTTACAGAAACAAAGGCGTGCGGGTCGATCGCTTGAACAATGTTTTTTAATTGGACAATTTCATTTTTTGCAACAACGATATAAAGAACATCTTGTTCATTTTTCGAAAAACCGCCGCGGCCTTCAAGTACCGTCACACCACGGTTCATTGCGAGCATCACATGGGAAGCAATCGCGTCATTATCTTTGGAAATAATCAGTGCGCCACGAGCCGCATAAGCTCCTTCTTGGACAAAATCGATTACCCGAGAACCGATGAACACAGCAACAAGTGTGTACATTACTTGGCGAACGTCCAAATAAGAGAGTGAGGCAACGAGCACAATCGCATCAATCGCAAACAGCGTGCGTCCCATACTAACTCCTTTTGTATGGTTAAGCAATTTGGCAATTATATCACTGCCTCCAGTTGTCCCGCCGTAGCGAAACACAAGCCCAAGTCCGATTCCACTAAAGCCACCAGCAAAAAGCGCTACGAGCAGCAAATCACTATGTAAATCTAACGTATAAGGAATGCGCTGAAAAATCCATAAGAACAGCGACAAACTCACTGTACCAATACCAGTATAAATGAGCGAACGATTACCGAGCACACGCCAACCTAAAATAAACAAGGGAATGTTCAAGATTAAGTTAGAATAAGCAGGATCAATTTGGAAGAAGTGGAGTAGGAATAGGGTTACCCCTGCCAGTCCGCCTTCTCCGAGATTATTAGCGATATTAAAATTAACTAATCCAAATGCGTAAATCGCTGTACCAAGCATAATAAAGCAAATATTTTTCATACGAAGTGTTTTTAGCATAGCTTTTTCCCTCCTTGAAACCTATTTAATATGTAAGTAAAAAATCATGGACTTGTATGTATTTGTTTAGGTATAATGAAATGAAGTTAACAATTAGTCTTAAAACCAATTTTAG
>CM001047.1:1915817-1919556 GCA_000183865.1 Listeria marthii FSL S4-120 | reverse complement strand
AAAACCGATGGCGAAAACAATGGCAGAAATACAAAAAGAAGTGGATGATTTCATTGGTGGATTCGAGGAAGGTTACTTTTCCCCACTCGCAATGATGGCGCGAATTACAGAAGAAACGGGAGAATTAGCCAGAGAAATTAATCATTATTATGGTGAAAAACCGAAGAAAACAAGTGAACCAACTAAAACCGTCGCAGAGGAACTTGGCGATTGCCTGTTTGTTCTTACGTGTATGGCCAATTCACTTGATATTGATATGGAACAAGCACACGACACGGTTATGGCGAAATTTAAAGAGCGCGATAAAGACCGCTGGACGAAAAAGGAGGAAAAAGCAAAATGAGAGTAGCAGTATCTGGATTTAAAGGAAGAATGGGACATGAGGTTGTTAAAACCGTTTTAAGAGAAGCAGATTTGGAGTTGGTAGCGGTACTTGACCACGAGCCGAAAGAAAAAAATATCCGCGAAATTGTTGAGTTTAGCTCATTAGACGTACCGGTTTATGGTAATTTAAGCGAGATGTTAGAAACAGTAAAACCGGATTGCGTTGTTGATTTTACGACACCTAAAGTTGGGTATAGTAACATGAAAACTATTTTAGAACACGGTGTACGCGCGGTCGTTGGTACAACAGGCTTTACACCAGAACAAATCACGGAATTAAGAACGATTGCGGAATCGAAAAAAATCGGTGCGTTAATTGCGCCAAACTTTGCTGTAGGTGCGGTACTGATGATGCAATTCGCACAAAAAGCAGCTAAATACTTCCCGAACGTTGAAATCATTGAGTTACATCATGATAATAAATTAGATGCGCCAAGTGGAACAGCTGTTAAAACGGCGGAAATGATGGCGGAAACTCGCGAATTTGTTAAACAAGGTGCATCCGAAGAAGTTGAACTTATTGAAGGTGCAAGAGGAGCAGAATATGAAGGCATGCGTATCCATAGCGTGCGTTTACCGGGACTTGTAGCACATCAAGAAGTGATTTTCGGGGCAGAAGGACAAGGCTTAACGATTCGCCACGATTCCTATGACCGAATTTCCTTTATGTCTGGCGTAGCACTTTCGGTTCGCAAAACGAAAGAACTAGAAACACTTATTTATGGCTTAGAAAATATTTTAGACTAAGGATAGGTGAATAAGATGCATATCGCATTAATCGCGCACGATGAAAAAAAGGATTTAATGGTTGGATTTGCAACCGCATATAAACATTTGCTCGAGCCACATCAATTATATGCAACAGGGACAACGGGTTTACGAATCATCGAAGCAACGGGCTTAACGGTGCATCGTTTTAAATCAGGTCCGCTTGGTGGTGACCAGCAAATTGGCGCGCGTATTTCCGAAAATAAAATGGACCTTGTTATTTTCTTGCGCGATCCATTAACCGCCCAGCCACATGAACCAGACGTGACGGCGCTTATTCGATTATGCGATGTATACGAAATTCCTTTAGCGACAAATATTGGTACAGCAGAAATTTTAATTCGCGGATTAGGAGCAGGTTTCCTTGATTGGCGAGATTTAAGACGGAATGATGAATAAAGGAGCGATGACAGATGAATGACGTTTTTCTAAAAGCGCTTCCTGTATTGCAAAAATTAACTACAGCGGGATTTGAAGCGTATTTTGTTGGCGGATCTGTCAGAGATTACTTGCTAAATAGAACAATTTCCGACGTAGATATTGCAACTAGTGCTTTCCCAGAAGAAGTAAAGGAAATTTTCCAATCTACTTATGATACCGGGATTGCGCACGGAACAGTTACCGTTAGAGAAAATAAAGAATGTTATGAAGTGACCACTTTTCGAACAGAAGGGACGTATGAGGATTTTAGGCGCCCAAGCGAAGTAACATTTATTCGCTCGCTAAAAGAAGACTTACTACGCCGTGACTTTACGATGAACGCGATTGCGATGGATGAACATTTCGATTTACACGATCCGTTTGCCGGACAATTAGCGATTCAACACAAAGAAATCAAAGCTGTTGGCAAAGCTTCGGAACGTTTTCATGAAGATGCGCTAAGAATGATGCGCGCAGTTCGCTTTCTTAGTCAGCTTGATTTTGAACTTGATAAAGAAACGGAAAATGCTTTAGGAAGCCAAATTGCCTTATTAGAGCACACTTCCGTTGAACGAATCACGGTCGAATGGATTAAAATGATCAAAGGGCCCGCAGTAAAACGAGCGATGGATCTACTTCTAAAAGTCGAAATGGAAACATATTTGCCGGGCTTACAAGGAGAAAAAGCCGCGCTCACTGAATTTGCTAGCTGGGACTGGGCAAAACGTATAAGTGAAGAAGTAATTTGGCTCGGACTAGTAGTTGCCGTAAAACCGAGTAACGTTACCGCGTTTTTAAAAGCTTGGAAACTACCAAATAAGACTATTCAACTTGTAAACAAAGCGTATCAAGATGCGTTCGATAGGAAAGAAATCTGGCAAACAGAAGAACTTTACCATGCTGGACAACCAGTCTTCTCCTTAGTGAATGAACTAAATGTTCTGCGTGGCCAAGAAGACAAGCAACAAGTGCTCAACCAAGCATACTCAGCTCTACCAATTCACTCCAAAAAAGACCTAGCAATCACTGGCGCTGATTTACTAAAATGGTCCGGAGAAAACGCTGGTCCTTGGGTAAAGGAAACACTTGATAAACTAGAGTGTGCCATCCTTTCAAGCGAAATAAACAATGAAAAAAATCAGATTAAAAGGTGGCTAGGCTTTCATGAAGAATAATCGGGAAAAATTACTGGCGTTATTTACAGAAAGTGATGGCGCCTATTTATCCGGGCAAGAAATTGCGGATAGCCTAGGATGCTCGCGGACCGCCGTTTGGAAACAAATGGAGGCACTCCGCAAAGAAGGATTTGAAATCGAAGCAGTCAGAAATCGTGGTTACCGTTTATCAGCAACCGCAGAACAGTACACGAAAGATGCACTCCTACTCGGTTTAGAAACAACATTCATCGGCCAGCATTTAGAAATACATGAATCGGTGAGCTCCACACAAATCATTGCCCATCAACAAATCGAGGCAAGCCCAGAAGGAACCGTTATTGTAGCCGATGAGCAAACCGCGGGAAAAGGTCGCTTACTTCGCCCTTGGAATTCTAAAAAAGGGGAAGGCATTTGGATGAGTGTGATTTTAAAACCACAAATCCCGATTCAAAAAGTACCACAGTTCACTTTTATCGCCTCGCTTGCTATCACAGAAGCGATTGAAAATGTCACAAAACTAGAACCGAAAATCAAATGGCCCAATGACATTTACATCGGTAAACGTAAAATCTGCGGTGTGCTAACAGAAATGCAAGCCGAAGCAGAAACTATTCATGCTGTCATTATTGGCATGGGTATCAACGTAAATCAACAAGAATTCCCCGAAGAAATCAAAGACAAAGCCAGTTCACTTAAACTGGAACTCGGCGAAAGTATATCCAGAAAAGCACTATTACAAGAAATTTTAGTAGCTTTAGAGAAATATTATGAACTTTTCCTTGATAAAGGATTTGCGCCAATAAAACTACTTTGGGAAACAAAAGCAATTCCCTTTGGCGAGAAGCTAACCGCCAGTACAACAAAAGGCAAAATCCACGGACAAGTAAAAGGTATTTCTGATGAAGGCGTCCTCTTACTGCAAGATTCGCTAGGCGAGGTTCATTCAATCTATTCAGCAGATATTTTGCTAGATAATGAAAAATAACGAAACTACCTGAAAAAACATGTTT
>CM001047.1:1914106-1915717 GCA_000183865.1 Listeria marthii FSL S4-120 | reverse complement strand
CAGTGTTAAAATCACTTTTTCGAGTTTTTCTTTTTTGAAAAAAATCAAGTATAATAAACACGAAGGAGCTGTTTTAATGAAAAAAATCCTATTACTATTAGCGCTAATTACCGTCGTTCTTACGCTCGGAGCATGTGGCGATAATAAAAAAGAAACCGAAGAGAAGGCGAACCAAACTGAAAAAGAAAGTTCGACCTTTTTAAATACTATTTCCACCAAAGATTTTAAACAAAAAATGGCCGATAAAACAACTGGATTTGTTTATGTTGGCCGCCCAACATGCGAAGATTGCCAAGCGTTTCAACCAATCCTAAAGAAAGAACTGGAAAAAAGACAACCAGATCAAAAAATGGCTTACTATAACACGGATAAAGCATCCGAAAAAAGCCGCGATGATATGATTGCCCTTTTAAAAGAGATGGATATTGATTCTGTCCCAACAATGGTCTATTTAAAGGATGGAAAAGTGGTATCAACCTATGCAGCAACAGACGAACCAGAAAAATTAACCAAATGGATGGATAAAGTGAGTAAAGAGGTCTAAGCATAGACCTCTCTTCAATTTGCATACTTTAAGTAAGCATCTATTTATGTTATTATACATATGGTAGCAATGAATGGATGATACCTTTATTGGATCATACTAACGCTACTAATAAAAATATGTTTTTTGCCTTGATTAAAGTGATTTAACAGGGACGAAAAGGAGCTAAGAAAATGAAAAGACCAGTAGACTTTTTTGCTATGAAAGAAAACGGAGAGAAAATCACGATGATTACCGCTTATGACTATCCTTCTGCTAAGAACGTAGAACAAGCAGAGGCAGATATGATTTTAGTCGGTGATTCACTTGGAATGGTAGTATTAGGCTACGATTCAACCGTGCCAGTCACGATTGCTGATATGATTCATCATACAAAAGCCGTGAAGCGTGGGGCTCCGGATACGTTTGTTGTCACCGATATGCCGTTCATGACATACCACGGTTCGGTTGATGAAACAATTCAAAATGCACGTAAGATTATTCAAGAAAGTGGCGCTCATGCAGTCAAACTAGAAGGTGCAGGAGAAGTCGTTAATAAAATTGCTCGTTTAACAGAAGCCGGCGCTCCGGTTGTTGCTCACCTAGGCCTAACTCCACAAAGTGTTGGTTTAACAGGAAGCTATAAAGTACGTGCTAAATCCACTCAAGAAGCGCAAGAATTGATTGATAATGCCTTAGCTGTTGAAGCGGCAGGAGCGATTGCACTTGTGCTTGAAGCCATTCCTCGCCAACTAGCTGAAAAAGTAACCAAAGCGCTGTCTATTCCAACAATTGGTATTGGAGCAGGCGTGGAAACAGATGGTCAAGTCCTTGTTTATCATGACATTATCGGTTATGGAATCACTCGCCGTGCCAAATTCGTGAAAGCTTATGCGGATATCGACGAAACGATTGAACCAGCACTTACAAGCTATGTCAAAGAAGTAAAAGCACAAGCATTTCCAGAAGTGAAACATAGCTTTACGATGGCCGAAGAAGACTTAAAAGGCCTTTATGGAAGGGAATAGCAGATGTTAATCATTCGAACTAAACAAGAACTAAGAGAAGCCATTTTAAAACAAAAACAA
>CM001047.1:1912176-1914006 GCA_000183865.1 Listeria marthii FSL S4-120 | reverse complement strand
TCGTGCCAACAATGGGGTTTTTACATGAAGGACATATGACACTTGTCAGCCATGCGAGAAAAGAGAATGATTTTGTTGTTATGAGCGTGTTCGTCAATCCAACCCAGTTCGGTCCAAACGAAGATTTCGACGCCTATCCACGAGATGAAGCACACGATGCAAAGCTCGCAGAACAAGGCGGCGTAGACATTTTATTTATACCTACTGTAGAAGAAATCTATCCGACTGAATTAGCAACGAAACTGCACGTCGTTAAGCGTGTTTCGGTACTCGACGGCGCTGACCGAGAAGGCCATTTTGATGGAGTAGTAACAGTTTTAACGAAGCTATTTCATTTAGTGAGTCCAGACAATGCTTACTTTGGTCAAAAAGATGCCCAACAAGTAGCCGTTGTTTCTGGCTTGGTAGAAGATTACTTTTTCCCAGTGAACTTGCGAATCATTGCCACTGTAAGGGAAGCGGACGGACTTGCAAAAAGTTCGCGCAATGTTTACCTAACAGAAACAGAACGTAAGGAAGCACCAGTAATCCACGCAGCTTTACAAATGGGTCGAGCGCTTATTGAATCCGGCGAAACAGATGAAACAAAAATCGTGCAAGTAATGACAGACAAAATCAACGAGCAAACATCCCACGAGAAAATTGCTTATTTGGCGTTATATGCTTATCCCGAATTTACACCAGTAACAGATTGGTCCAAAGGGATAATTATTGCGGCGGCAGTGAAGTACTCGAAAGCTCGTTTAATCGATAATGAATTAATAAATGTGAAGAGGCGGTAAACAATGTTTAGAACAATGATGAATGGCAAAATTCACCGAGCGACTGTAACGGAAGCCAATCTGAATTATGTAGGAAGTATTACGATTGATTCTGCTATTTTAGAAGCGGTGGATATGCTTCCAAATGAAAAAGTGCAAATTGTAAACAATAATAATGGCGCAAGAATTGAAACATATATAATCCCAGGCGAGCCAGGTAGTGGAGTAATTTGCCTAAACGGGGCTGCTGCAAGACACGTCCAAGTAGGCGATGTAGTTATTATCATGAGCTACGGCATGTTTACTGCGGAAGAAGCAAAAACACATGAACCAAAAATCGTCGTTTTAGATGAAAAAAATCATATTGAAATGATTCTTCCAGAAGAAAAAGCGCACACGACTTTATAATTAGTTCGGGGAGCTTGAGCGGATTTCTGCTCAAGCTACTCGTTTGTTTGAATCGTTATTTTTGAATAAAAGCAGTTAAGGAAAGAGGTGGAGCAGATGAAACAGAAACGTTATATTGTCGTCGATTTAGAAACAACAGGAAATCAAGCTTCACGTGAGGACCGGATAATCCAGTTCGCTGCTTGCTTTGTCGAATCCGGAAAACGGCTGGAAACATACTCCACCTTTTTAAATCCCGAAAAACCGATTCCTGCTTTTATTCAAGAATTAACGGGAATATCTCCAAAAGATGTGAAAAACGCCCCACTTTTTGAAGATGTGGCACCGATTATCGCGAATTTACTCGAAGATACTATTTTTGTGGCGCATAATGTGTCCTTTGATTGGACTTTCTTAGAACGGGAAATGACGCGTGCGGGAATTTCACTTGGCAAAATGAAGAAACTCGATACCGTGGAATTAGCTAGAATCATGTATCCAGGTATTGATAGTTATAAATTACAGGATTTATCAGATGAATTTAATCTAGGCCATGATAAGCCGCATCGCGCGGATAGTGATGCGGAAGTAACGGCTGATTTGCTACTTTTATTATTAGAGAAACTAGAAAATTTGCCGCTACCAGTTATCCGGCAAATGACGACTATTTCAGGCAGCCTGA
>CM001047.1:1911272-1912076 GCA_000183865.1 Listeria marthii FSL S4-120 | reverse complement strand
ACTTTCAGGCAGCCTGAAAAGTTATTTACCAGAGCTATTATTTGAAATCGAAATGAGAAAAGAACGAGCTAATCAGCCACTTGATCCAGCTTTTGTNNAACATCGCGGGTTAGTAATTCGTAAAAAAGAAGTCCAAAAGCCAACTTATAGTAGGGCCGATTCACTTGAATTTCCCGAAACAGATGATGCCAAAATGGCTTTATTTAAGAAAGCAGGGGCGCCGCTTTACGCTAGAAGTGGTCAATTTGAAATGATGAACCTTGTTTTCCAAGCGATGAAGTCAGGCAAGCATGCGCTGATTGAAGCGGGAACGGGGATTGGGAAGTCATTAGGGTACTTTTTACCAGCGATTTATCAAGCTAAACAAGCCGAGTTACCAGTTGTTATTAGTACATATACGAACTTACTGCAAGCCCAATTATATGAAAAAGACGTGCCATTGTTAACGAAACTAACAGGATTTAAAGTCAAAGCAAGTCTACTTAAAGGACGCGACCATTATTTGAATTTATTTAAATTTGAGCAGTTGCTGCAAGAAGGCGATGCACAATATGATGTGGTTGTTACAAAGCTAAAACTACTTGTCTGGCTGACGGAAACAACGACTGGCGATATTGATGAAGTGAATTTATCCAGTGGTGGGGAATTATTCTGGAATCGGATGAAGCACACAGGATGGTTTTTATCAGAAAAACACGATCCGTGGCTCGCGCATGATTTCTATAAATTCAACATTAAACAAGCGAAAAATGCCGATTTAGTTATCGTCAATCACGCATTACTACTAAATGATCATTTTTACTT
>CM001047.1:1910498-1911172 GCA_000183865.1 Listeria marthii FSL S4-120 | reverse complement strand
ACTAAATGATCATTTTTCAGGAAGAGAAACGTTGCCCAAGTATGCATTTGCGGTAATCGATGAAGCCCATCATTTTGCAGATAGTGCCCGCACGCAAGGAAGCTTTATTCTTTCTTACCGAAAATTAAAATACTTTTTGAATCAGTTAGGTTCATTAGAAAAATATTCTCTTTTAACAAGGTTAGCAATGGCTTTCCCAGAAGCGGATAGTTTATATGATTTAGATATTGCGGCAATGAAGCTAGGTGAGGCTGTAGAAGAATTCTTTGCCCTTTTAAAAATGCAGTTGAACGTTGCGCGTAAAAATTTGCAAGAAGTGGTCTTAGTAGAAAACAGTGAAAAAGATGCTTGGAATGACAAAGTTTACTACGCTGCCGAAAAAGTGTTGTATTTACTGCAAGAATCCGAAAAAAATATGGAAACATTATTAGAGCAAGGCAAACGAGAAGAAAATGAGTTAGGCGAGGCTGAGAGTGCCTTTTTAGAAGAAATGTATGCCTTTTTACTGGATTGGAAAAACATGGTGAAGCAGCTGGAACAAATGTTGCATAAAAAATCACCTATTTTGACAATTTATTTACAAGCTGACAAAAATCACTCTATTTCGAGTATCCGCTTAAAAGCCGTACTCATGGAAGTGGAGCCAACGCTTGGCAAAGAATTTTTCGCGAAAA
>CM001047.1:1904424-1910398 GCA_000183865.1 Listeria marthii FSL S4-120 | reverse complement strand
GGCCCCTCGCGAAAAAAGAAAGTGTCATTATGACTTCAGCAACTTTAACTGTAAAAGGTAAATTCGATTATTTACGGAAAAGTCTCGGTTTGGAAGAAGAACAAATCGTGGAAAAACGGATTCCTTCACCATTTGATTATAAAGAAAATGCGCGCGTGATGATTCCGGATGATATGCCACCGATTAAAGATACGCCAATCGAGCGCTACACGGCGGAACTGGCTAAATATATTCGTCATATTGCTGTCAAAACAAAGGGACGCATGCTCGTTCTGTTCACGGCATCCGATATGTTGCAAAAAACGTATTATCATATGAAAAACGAGAAATCGTTAGAAGAATATGTTGTTCTTGCACAAGGTGTTTCAGCAGGAAGTGCGGCACGACTCACGAAGCAATTCCAAATGTTTGATAAAGCGATTTTACTTGGAACGACGAGTTTTTGGGAAGGGATTGATATTCCAGGTGAAGACTTATCGTGCCTTGTAATTGTTCGCTTACCGTTTGCTCCAATGGACGATCCGTATACGAAAGCACAAATATCGCTTCGAAAAGAACGCGGTGAAAATGCCTTCCAAACCTACTCTTTACCAGAGGCAGTTCTGCGATTTAAGCAGGGTTTTGGTCGATTGATTAGACGAGAATCCGACCGGGGAATTGTATTTGTTTTTGATAACCGAGTAGATACGACGAAATTTGGGAAAGCCTTTTTGGAATCCATCCCAAGCGCCCCTATTTTAAAAGGAAAACAAGCTGATTTATTAGAAGAAGTGAGTGAATTCTTTAAGGAAGGTTAAATTTTTCCTGATATGACTTCAAATCTTAGGCGGCTATTGCTATAATGTATCTATGCGAAAATGAAAATGCATATCGCCGGACGAATTTCGGTAATTTATAAATAGAAATGAGCGAGATAATTTTGCGAAATAGAAAACCTAAGCGTAAGATTGGCAAATGGATAGCGATTATTCTCGGCATAATTATTGTGCTTATCGTGTTGGCTTTTCTGTACTTTAGATCGGCAGAAAAACCTGTATCTAGTGCAGAAACCGAAGCCTTAGATCGAATAAGTGGCCAAGTCGACTTAAAGACAACAGATCAATTTTATCTGTACAATGGTCCAAAAGAAGTGTATTACGTATTAACTGGCAAGAACAGTGAGAATAAGAATATCATCGTCTGGGTTCCAAAGAAGAAATCCGACAAAGTATATGTTAAGTTCGCATCTGATGGCATCACAGAAAAACAAGCACGCGACAAAGTAACAAAAGAAAAAAGCCCAAAGAAAATTTTACATGTGAACTTAGGCATGGAAAAAGAAACACCGATTTGGGAAGTTGCCTACTTAGATAAAAATGACAAGCTAAACTACTTTGACATTAACTTTGAAACAGGTGAATGGTACAGAGAAATTGAAAACTTGTAACTAAATTGGAGGAGGGAATAAAATGGACTTACCGTTATCAAAACGTGTCAAAGGGGTAGCCCCGTCGCCAACACTCGCGATTACGGCTAAAGCAAAACAAATGAAACAAGAAGGAATTGATGTTATCGGATTAGGCGCTGGGGAACCAGATTTTAACACGCCGCAAAATATCATCGATGCAGCAATCGAGTCCATGAACAAAGGCTTCACCAAATATACGCCTTCCAGTGGAATCATTGAGCTAAAACAAGCGATTGTCGATAAGCTCAAAAATGATCAGTTCTTAAACTATGAAACGAACCAAATTTTCGTAGGTACAGGAGCTAAACACGTACTCTATTCTGCGTTTCAAACGATTTTAGATCCGGGCGATGAAGTCATTATTCCAGTTCCATATTGGGTAACTTATCCAGAACAAGTAAAATTAGCAGGCGGAATTCCTGTCTTTGTAGAAACTGGTTTTGATGCCGATTTCAAAATTTCAGCAGCAAATTTTGAACAAGCAATTACTGAAAAAACAAAAGCAATAGTTTTAAATTCACCGAATAATCCTTCTGGCATGTGCTATACAAAAGAAGAGTTAATCGCAATTGGTGAAGTTGCTGAAAAACATCAGATTTACATTTTATCGGATGAAATATACGAAAAATTATACTACGGAAACAAAGCTGATTTAGTCTCTATTGCGAGCCTAAGTGACCGTTTATACGACCTAACTATTGTCATTAATGGTGTTTCTAAAGCCTATTCCATGACTGGTTGGCGGATTGGTTACGCAGCGGCAAATAAAGAAATCATTGCTGGAATGAGCAAACTTGCGGACCATTTAACTAGTAACCCAACAGCGAATGCCCAGTATGCGGCACTTGAAGCTTATGTTGGTAGCCAAGCAGTTCCAGAAAAAATGTACAAAGCCTTTGAAGAACGCATGGAACGCTTTTATCCAGAATTAAGCAGTATTCCAGGATTTAAACCGAAAAAACCAGATGGCGCCTTTTATTTCTTTATTGAAGTAAAAGAAGCGGCACATAAAAAAGGTTTTCAGGATGTAGATGCTTTTGTAGCAGCTCTTTTAGAAGAAGCGAAAGTCGCAGTCATTCCAGGCTCAGGATTCGGAATGCCCGATTATATACGCCTTTCTTATGCAACAAATCCAGACTTATTCCAAGAAGCTATAAATCGAATCAAAAGTTTTATGAAATAGGGAGTGTAGACAAGTGAAAATTACAATCAATCAAGCATCCGAATTTGTCGGAAAAGAAGTAACAATTGGAGCATGGCTTGCGAATAAGCGTTCAAGCGGTAAAATTGCTTTCTTACAATTACGTGATGGAACAGGGTTTATGCAAGGCGTTGTCGTAAAAGCAGAAGTTGGCGATGATATTTTCGCTACTGCCAAAGCGTTAACACAAGAAACAAGCCTGTTTGTAACAGGAACAATCAACGAAGATACACGTTCTCCGTTTGGTTATGAAATGGCTGTATCAGGCGTAGAAGTGATTAGCGAATCGCATGATTATCCAATCACACCGAAAGAACACGGTACGGAATTTTTAATGGATCACCGTCATTTATGGCTACGTTCGAATCGCCAACACGCGATTATGAAAATCCGTAACGAAATTATCCGCGCTAGCTATGAATTTTTCAATCAAGAAGGATTCCTAAAAATCGATCCACCAATCTTGACTGGTAGTGCACCAGAAGGAACAACTGAACTTTTCCATACGAAATATTTTGAAGAAGATGCGTTCCTTTCTCAAAGTGGTCAATTATACATGGAAGCTGCAGCAATGGCTTTCGGGAAAGTATTCTCATTCGGGCCAACTTTCCGTGCTGAAAAATCAAAAACACGCCGTCACTTAATTGAGTTCTGGATGATTGAACCAGAAATGGCGTTTTACAAATTAGAAGATAGCTTACAAGTACAAGAAAACTACGTGGCTTTCCTAGTAAAAGCAGTGCTTGATAACTGTCGCTTAGAACTAGATCGCCTTGGTCGTGATGTTAGTCATTTAGAGAAAATGGTTGCGCCGTTCCCACGTATTACTTATACAGAAGCAATCGAGCGTTTACACGAATTAGGCTTTGACGATATTGTTTGGGGAGACGATTTCGGGGCGCCGCATGAAACAGCGATTGCAGACAGCTTCGAAAAACCAGTTTTCATTACACATTATCCAAAAGCGATTAAACCATTTTATATGCCGGAAGATCCAGAAAACGATCAAGTTGTTTTATGTGCTGATATGATTGCTCCAGAAGGTTACGGAGAAATTATCGGCGGATCGGAACGTATTCATGACTTAGAAACACTTCAAGCTAGAATGGAAGACTTCGACCTAGACCAAGAAGCGTATAGCTGGTACCTTGATTTAGCTCGTTACGGTTCCGTACCACATTCCGGTTTTGGACTTGGCTTAGAACGTACGGTGGCATGGATTTCAGGAACAGAACATGTTCGCGAAACAATCCCGTTCCCACGTTTACTAAACCGTTTATATCCATAAGTAAAAAAGTGAGGCCACTAACTGGCTTCACTTTTTTTGTGCAGACTGTAAGTGAAAATCATCTTTTTCGGTTGATTTCGTGATTTTCTCCGTACTTTTATATTTTTCCCTCGAAAACCATGTTATAATTTTGTAGTGAGGTGTTTAAAATGAATCCAAAAATTCTTGAACAATGGATGGCTGAAGGGCAAGTAACTTTGCCGCAAGTGCTAGTAAAAAACTATGCAATCATCGGCTTAAACGAAATAGAACTAGTACTTTTACTTCAAATACAATCTTTTGCAGCAGAAGCAGAATTCTTCCCTTCGATGGAAATGTTAGCAAATAGAACAACACTTTCGCTCGAAGAAACAATTAAAACGATGGATTCAATTCTGAAAAAAGGAATGATTGCCATCGAACAAAGCCAAGATAATTCGCGAATGATTTCTGAGCAATATAATTTAGCGCCACTTTGGGGTAAATTAGTCGCTTTATATGAAAATCAAGCAGCAGATAGTAGACAAGAAAAACAAGTAGAGCAACAAACCAATTTATATAGCCTGTTCGAAGCCGAGTTCGGAAGACCGCTTTCGCCAATGGAAGCAGAAATGTTATCGGCATGGGTAGAGCAAGATCGAACTAGCCCAGATTTAATTAAAGAAGCTTTAAAAGAAGCGGTTATTTCCCAAAAATTAAATTTCCGCTATATTGATAGAATTCTTCTGAACTGGTCGAAACAAGGGGTTAAAACCATTGAAGACGCCAAACGAGTAGCAGAAGAGTTTCACCAAAATGGTCGCACGAGTCAAACAATTAATCAAAGTGAAGTGAAAAAAAGCGCAGGTTCGATTCCATTATACGACTGGCTTGAAAAAAGAAAAGGGTGACTTAACCAAATTGTTATCAAATAAACAAACCGTATTATGCATAGAAGAAATGGCAAAAATGTTTCCAGCAGCACACTGTGAGCTCATTCATAAAAATACGTTTGAATTGCTGGTGGCTGTTGTGTTATCTGCGCAGTGCACAGATGTTTTAGTAAATCGTGTAACTGCCTCTCTTTTTGAAAAATATCATTCTCCAGAAGACTATTTAGCTGTTCCTCTAGAAGAACTGATGGACGATATTCGTTCGATTGGTTTATATCGCAACAAAGCTAAAAATATCCAAGGACTATCAGAGAAAATTTTAACCGAATTTAATGGTGAAGTGCCACGGACACATGCCGAACTAGAAAGCCTACCTGGCGTTGGTAGAAAAACAGCCAATGTTGTTTTATCGGTTGGTTTTGGCATCCCGGCAATTGCAGTAGATACGCATGTGGAACGAATTAGTAAACGGCTAGGGATTTGTAGATGGAAAGACTCTGTCGTTGAAGTAGAAGAAACGCTGAAAAGAAAATTGCCAGAAGAACTTTGGTCAGACGCGCATCACTACATGATTTTCTTCGGCAGATATCATTGCAAAGCGAGAAATCCTGATTGTCCGACATGCCCTTTACTTTATTTGTGTAGAGAAGGAAAAAAACAAGCGAAAGTGAGGGGATTTGATGGCTGAATTTAAATATGCAGTAGAATTAACGCATCCGGATTTCCCTGCACCAGATGTGATTTTGGAAGAATACGATCCAGAATCGATTTACGTAAGCGGCTTACCATTTTGGCAAGAACAACAGTTTTTTACAAAAGGCGGGGGAGTTATCCCTTGGAAAAATGAAACAGCGCGTGCTTGTCGCAAATTGGCGAAACATATGACCAATCTGGCAGAAAGCATGGAAGCAGACTTAAAAGTGCATAAAAAACCTTCTCCTGTTACTGTGAGAGATGCGCTCGGTATTTTTTTATCTATTTTATTCTGGAGTAACCATCGGCCGGTACAACTTGATAATTTAATGGAGCAAATTAAAACATTGGAGACGAAGCCACTCAATTTAGAGGAGCGGTTAGAATATGTCTTAAAACGAGGAAATACTTTTTTAGGTTTCCGACAATTAAATGAATTAATGTTAGAGCAACGTAAATTGATTGCAAAACGATAAGAAAAAGAGCGGAAGATG
>CM001047.1:1899666-1904324 GCA_000183865.1 Listeria marthii FSL S4-120 | reverse complement strand
TTAAGAAATCTTCCGCTCTTTTTTATTAACTATCTGGAATTTTAACGGTGGTAGAGGAGGCTGGGCTTTTCTTGCCATCTTTGACGGCGACGACATTAATGGAAACTGTGTCACCCGGATTGCCGCCACTTACCGAAACGGAGGTAGAAGATACAGTAGTTGTGGAGCCATTGACAGTTACTTCATAGGTTGCGCCATCTACTGCAGACCAAGAAACATTTATTTGCTTAGAGCTGGCATTATAGCTTGCTCTTAAGCCGGCAGGGGCAGTAAGATTTTTGGCTTCTTCAGCCTTTTTCTCTTCCTCTGCTTTTTTCTTAGCCTCTTCTTCTTTTTTCTTCTCATCTTCTGGAGTAGAAGCTGTTTTTGTTGGTGCAGTTCCTGATAAGAACAATTCGTAGCTTACTTTATCGCTTGCTGTACCTTCTGCGGCACGGGCGATTGGGTTACTACCTTTCAGAATAGGAACGGAAACAACATTACTTGGCATTTTGAAGTCTGATGTGGTTTTGCCAGAAGAGGCATGTGCCATCAACTTACTAAACATGCGCTGAGCAATTTTTTGTTCACTCGCAGAAACATATTTTTGCTTATCATCGTAGCCGGTCCATACGGCGATAGAATAATTGGTTGTATATCCGGCAAACCATGAGTCACGAGCAGCACCACTAGGGTAGTAGTACTTCGAAGTGAATTCAGGTGGGATATTCGTTGTACCTGTTTTACCAGCAGCAGGAACGCCTGGTACGGCTGCTGAGGTACCTGTTCCGATAGTAAGAACGTCTTTAAGAACATCAGAGACCATATAAGCGGTGGATTCTTTCATCGCAACGGTACTTTTCGGTTCTGTATCAATTTCGGTTTGTCCATCAGATAAAACGATTTTAGTAACCGTATGTGGTGTGTTGTAAATTCCTTTGTTACCGAATGCGGCATAAGCACCAGCCATTTGCATTGGGTTGGAACTATTTGCACCGATTGCATTGGATTCTACATTTTGGCCTTTATCATACGTGATACCAAGTTTATTAACAAATTGCTCAGATTTATCTAAGCCAACAGCTTGAAGTGTTTTTAGAGCTGGAATATTACGCGATTGATAAAGGGCTTGTCTTACGGAAATTGGTCCTTTATAACCGAAGTCCCAGTTATTAATAGGAGTGCCACCAGTATAAGTATACGGTTCATCTTCTAAAATATGGGCAGTTGACCAGTCTAAATATTCAAAAGCAGGGCCATAATCGGCGATAGGTTTCATTGTTGAACCAACCGAACGTTTTACTTGTGTGGCGTAGTTGTAACCACGTGTCACTTTCTGATTACGTCCGCCTCCGATTGCTTGAACGCGGCCAGTTTTTGTATCTTGTAACACAATACCAGCTTGCATTTCATCATCAGTGAAGTTCACAATTTCGTTTGTATTAAGCATTTTTTCCGTGTACTCTTGGGCATCACGGTCAAGTGCTGTGTAAATAGTTAAACCATCACGATACACATCATATTCTTTTGGAATTTCGCTTAAAACTTGTGTTACATAAGAATCGTATTTGTAAATTTTATCTGCACGATCTTTTTTCGAGCGAAGTCCAGTAGTAATTGGTGTTTTTTGAGCTTCCGTCATTTGTTCTTTGGTGATTTTGTCGTGTGTATACATGTTTGTTAATACTTGATCACGACGTTTTTTGGCTGCTTCTGGATGGTCGTAAGGGTTGTAGTTGTTTGGACTTTGTGGCATACCAGCAAGTAGCGCTGTTTCAGCTAACGTAAGATCTTTCACATTTTTACCGAAATAATGTTCGGCAGCTGTTTGCATACCATGGACACGGTCAGACATATAGACTTTATTAACATAAATTTCTAAGATGTCATTTTTGCTATATTTTTCTTCTAATTGAAGTGCTAACCATGCTTCTTGCGCTTTTCTAGCTAGTGTTTTGTTTGTGTAGTCTAAGTAGGACATTTTGATGATTTGTTGGGAAAGGGTACTTGCTCCTTCTGCCCCAAAGCCATCTGTCACGTTAGCTACAACTGCCCCACCAAGTCGGATAGGGTCAATACCATCATGTTCGTAAAAACGCGCATCTTCCGTTGTTAGAATTGCATTTTTTAGTGTTTCCGGTATATCTTTGTATTCAATATATTCCCGCCGTTCGGTTCCAACTTCTGCGAAAACTTTTCCATCCTTATCAAGTAACTTGGATGATAGTGGATCTCGTAGCTTGGAGTCGGTCAGTTTAGGTGCATCTTTTGCATAACCGTAAAAAACAGTTGCACCAGCCGCAATACCAAAGAAAGCGAAAAATAATCCTGCAAAGAAAATAGTTTTGAAAATATTCGCCGCTACACGTTTTCCGCGTTTTTGCGGTTTCTTTTTAGAATTGCCACTTGGTTTTTTGCGATACTGAGATCTTGTCTGCGGTTTATCTGCCATTAAAAATCTCTCTCCTTTAAAAAAGGTTTGACTAGAAGTATAATTTATCTATTGATTGCAAGAAGTCAAGCCTTGGATTTAGACCATAAGGAATTTGGTCTGATACATCTTGTATTTCTGCTATAGTGACTGATTTTCTACCACCACTCTGCATGCGTTCCCAAAACGGGTAAAATTTCTCAAAGGGAATGAAATGAGTTTCTCCGAGTTTTTGGAAAGCAATAATGACAAAAACGATACCATCTTGTTTTAAGACGTTGATCATGTGTGTCATTTGGTGATCGTGAAAATTACTCAACGGAAAAGAAGTTGTATTTTGAGTTTCTTTTGCTTCAAAATCAACATATTTTCCTTTATAGACACCATTATAATCTGTTGTGGATGGTGTTTTGAAGTAGGCTTCCTTAATTTTGGCACTACTTCTTTTTGGATAGTCCACGCTGACAATTTGGACAGGGGTAGGTTTTTTGTGGATGACTGCAATTTCGTGGGTTAAATAATACGCAATTGTATCATTCAAGTCATCTTCCAAGGACATACCTCGCTTACCATAAGTTACAGGAGCTTTCCGTTTTTTTTGAGGAAGACCCTCAGGACTCGCTGCATACTTTTTGCCGTTAGGATAACCAATAGCCATTTTTTTCACCTCTATCAGAAAAATTCTATTCTGAAATTTAGACTATCATCTATTATAACAAATAAAAATGAAAATGATAGTACGAATTAAATGCAGAATAGCTCTTTTCGGCAAGAAACTACCTCATAAATAGAACGTACCTTCGTCTATTTTACCATATTTTAACTAATAATCTAATTTTAGGCAAGATTTTCTGTCCTATGCTATGCTTGAAGTAACTGAAAATGTGAAGAAAAGAGTGATACAATGGAACTTTTAAACCGCACGGAAAAATTACTTCTTCAGAACGAAAAAAACTGGGAACTATATCTTAGTAACCGTGAAGAAGCAAAGCCGTTTGATTTTTATAAAGATATGAAACCATTCGTGGATGAAGCAAAGGAGAGCGCGGATGCGTTTTTAGAATTAGCGATTCCATGGGTAAACAAAGAGCGTCCTCCTTATTTAGGAGAACTGCAATTAAGGCAAGCTTGTGATAATGTTCAAATGACGGCAGTAAGTGCATTTAATGGAAAGTCTTTTTACAAACATTTCCTTGATCACTACCAGTCTACCAAGTATACACTAACAAGAGTGAGAGATTTCTTAAAAAGAAAAGAGGAATTGATGTGAAATCCATCGCAGTGACGGGATATAAAAATTTTGAACTAGGCATTTTTAAAAAGGATGCGGATGAAGCGGTTTTTATTAAGGAAGCAATGAAGCGTCATTTAGTCCCACTTGTGGAGGATGGCTTAGAATGGGTGATTATTTCTGGACAGTTAGGGATTGAACTTTGGGCAGGGGAAGTGGTGGCCGATTTAAAAGCAGAATATCCAATTAAGCTAGCTATTCTCGAACCATTTGAAAAACAAAGTGCTAATTGGAACGAAGCAAACCAGTTATGGGCAACCGAAGTACGAGAAAAAGCAGATTATCATGCGTTTATTACGAAGCGTCCTTATGAAAGTCCGGCGCAATTTGCGGCAAGAGATGGTTTTATTATCGACAATACGGACGGGGCATTACTTGTGTATGATTTAGAAAAAGAAGGTTCACCGAAATTTTTTTATGACCGTGCTGTTCAAGCGAAAGAACAAGCTAGTTATTTTTTAGAATGCATTGATTTTTATGCACTTCAAGAGGTTGTTGAGGATATGAATCAAACCTTTTAATATAGAAGCAAATAGTTATTTTCATAAAAAATACTCGAATAGATTGACAAATGGTGTGAGATTTGAAAAAATAAGGGTAAGTATCTTATTAGAACAAAAATACGTAAGAATAGAGATAGAGGTGGAGTTATATGACTTCGGAACAATTTGAGTATCACTTAACAGGTAAAGAAATTTTGGAAAAAGAATTTAAAACTGGGCTTCGTGGCTATAGTCCAGAAGATGTTGATGAGTTTTTAGACATGGTAATTAAAGACTACAGTACTTTCACGCAAGAAATCGAGGCTCTTCAAGCTGAAAATATTCGACTTGTACAAGAACTTGATAGTGCGCCACTAAGAACATCAACACAACCTGCACCAACTTTCCAAGCAGCGGCACAACCTGCTGGAACGACCAACTTTGACATTCTAAAACGTCTTTCTAACTTAGAAAA
>CM001047.1:1896570-1899566 GCA_000183865.1 Listeria marthii FSL S4-120 | reverse complement strand
AACCATGTTTTTGGAAATAAGCTGGACGATAACGAATAGGTGTGCTAGTATAAGTAAGTTAAGAATTTATGAATAACGTTCGGATAATCGCTGTTTTCTTTTGAAAGCAGAGGAAAGTCCATGCTCGCACGGTGCTGTGATGCCCGTAGTGATCGTGCCTGGTCAAACAATAAGCCAGGGCATTCCGGATTTCCGGTTTGACGGCAGGTGAATGACCTAAGTCTTCGGATATGGTCTTATAACCTTGAAGGTGCCACAGTGACGAAGTTCCGGCAGAAATGCTCGGAAGTGGAACGAGGTAAACCCCACGAGCGAGAAACTCAAACTTATGGTAGGGGCACTTTTCCCGAGGAATCAAGAACAAGGGACGAGGTGCGAATTAATTTTCGCGCAGATAGATGGTTATCTCTTTACTATTACCCTGTATGTAGTAAAGAACAGAACATGGCTTACAGAGCGTTATTTTCAGGATTAATTTAACATTGAAGGCTGTTTTAGAAGGCCGGAGCGCAAGTTTTAAGGTGGGTGTTCGACCTGGTTGAATGCCTATTTAAAACAAAACTCCTCCTCTTAAAACAGCTTTTTTTCATTAGAAATTTAATTAAAGGATGGGACACAATGAAAACATTTCAGTTGGTGGCGACGGCTGCTTCTGGTTTAGAAGCGATTGTTGGAAAAGAAGTAGCACGTTTAGGCTATGACCCAAAAGTAGAAAACGGTAAGGTATATTTTGAAGGAGATTTATCCGCAATTGCTAGAGCGAATCTTTGGCTACGTGTTGCGGATCGTGTGAAGATTGTTGTCGGCGTTTTTAAAGCAACAACATTTGATGAACTGTTTGAAAAGACGAAAGCTTTACCTTGGGAAGATTACTTGCCGCTAGATGCACAGTTTCCTGTGGCCGGAAAATCAGTTAAGTCAACGCTTTATAGTGTGCCTGACTGCCAAGCGATTGTAAAAAAAGCGATCGTTAATCGTGTCAGTGAAAAATATCGTCGTTCGGGTCGTTTGATGGAAACAGGCGCGTTATTTAAGCTAGAAGTTTCTATTTTAAAAGATGAAGTGACGCTAACGATTGATACGAGTGGTGCGGGATTACATAAACGTGGTTATCGTTTAGCGCAAGGTAGCGCGCCAATCAAAGAAACAATGGCGGCGGCACTTGTGTTACTTACTAGCTGGCACCCGGATAGACCATTTTATGATCCTGTATGTGGTTCGGGGACGATTCCAATTGAGGCAGCTCTTATTGGGCAAAATATCGCGCCGGGATTCAACCGTGAATTCGTATCGGAAACATGGGACTGGATGCCGAAGCAAATTTGGGCAGATGCGAGACAAGAAGCCGAAGATTTAGCTAACTATGATCAACCGCTAAATATTATTGGTGGCGATATTGATGCTCGTTTAATTGAAATTGCGAAACAAAATGCGGTTGAAGCTGGTCTTGGTGACTTGATTACCTTTAGACAACTGCAAGTAGCTGATTTCCAAACAGAAGATGAGTACGGGGTTGTTGTTGCAAATCCACCGTACGGGGAACGTTTGGAAGACGAGGAAGCAGTGCGCCAACTATACCGAGAAATGGGTATTGTTTACAAACGTATGCCGACATGGTCTGTGTATGTGCTGACTTCTTATGAACTTTTTGAAGAAGTTTATGGCAAAAAAGCGACGAAAAAACGGAAATTATATAATGGTTACTTGCGCACAGATTTATATCAATACTGGGGTCCAAGAAAGCCACGTCCTAAAAAAGAAGATTGATTGAATGGAGGAGTTAAGTTTGGTAGGAACATTAGAAGAGGAATTTTTAGCGTATATTAAAAAGATGGAAGCACTGGAAGAAGCACTGGCATTAGTTTACTGGGATCTTCGTACAGGCGCACCATCAAAAGGAATGGAAGGCCGCTCAGACGTCATTGGCGTTCTTTCCGAAGAGATTTTCAATATGCAAACATCTGAAGAAATGGCTGCTTTTATTGCCGGACTTAACCAAGATAAAGAAAATCTATCCGAAATCACTCGTAAAACTTTAGAAGAATCTCAAAAAACATATGATTTAAATAAAAAAATCCCAAGCAAAGAATATGCGGAATACACGAAACTGGTTGCACAAGCCGAAACAGCTTGGACAACTGCCCGCGAACAAAATGATTTTGCGGCATTCGAGCCATTTCTAACAAGAATTCTAGAAATGAAGCGCAAATTTGTGGAGTATTGGGGTTATGAAGAAAATAAATATGACACATTACTTGATCAATATGAGCCAGGCGTGACGGTTTCTGTGCTTGATTCTGTCTTTGAAAAAGTACGTGATGGTATTATGGCGATTCGCGAAAAGATTGCGAACGAAGGCGTGAAGCCAGATGCATCGATTCTGAATACAAAAATTTCCGAAGCAAAACAAAAAGAATTTAGCATTCGCATTTTGAATAAAATGGGCTTTGATTTTGAAGCGGGTCGTTTAGATGAAACCGTTCATCCATTTGCGACTGGCTTAAATACTGGCGATGTTCGTATTACGACACGTTATAATGAAAATGATTTTAAAATGGCTGTTTTTGGTACGATTCACGAAGGCGGTCACGCGATTTATGAACAAAACTTTGATGCGTCTCTTGTAGGAACACCACTCGCAAACGGGGCTTCGATGGGGATTCACGAATCTCAATCCTTATTTTATGAAATCATTATTGGTTCTAGTTTGGCGTTTTGGAAAAGTAATTATGCTGATTTTCAGGCGATAACTAAACCGGCTTTTGATAATGTGAAGTTGGAAGATTTTTATCGTGCGGTGAATATTTCCGAAAGTTCGCTGATTCGAATTGAAGCTGATACATTAACTTACCCACTGCATATTATGATTCGTTATGAACTAGAAAAAGCGCTTATTAATGGCGAGCTTGAAGTGAAAGATTTGCCAAAAGCGTGGGGCGATAAATACGAAGAGTACTTAGGCATTCGTCCGGATAATGATACAAATGGTGTACTCC
>CM001047.1:1895990-1896470 GCA_000183865.1 Listeria marthii FSL S4-120 | reverse complement strand
TGGTGGCGATTTCGGTTATTTCCCATCATATGCACTTGGTTTAATGTACGCGGCGCAGTTCTATCATCAAATGCAAAAAGAAATTCCGAATATCGATGCGATTATCGCAAGTGATGATTATACGGAGTTAAAAACATGGTTAACTGAACACGTCCATAAATTTGGTAAAACGAAAAAACCACTAGAAATTTTAACAGATACAACAGGAGAAGGCTTAAATCCTACGTATTTACTAGATCTACTAGAAAAAAGATACGCTTATGTGTACCAGTTTAATAAGTAAAAAATTAGCTTGACCGTGCTCCTTTAGAAAGCTATAATAAACAACATAACTTAAAACCGAAATACTTGTATAATAGTTGCGATTGGGCGACGAGTTTCTACCTGGTTACCGTAAATAACCGGACTATGAGTAGTTTGTATAAAGAAGTCACCCCGAAAATTGGTGGCTTCTATACTGCTTCTCTAAATTTAGAGGAG
>CM001047.1:1895534-1895890 GCA_000183865.1 Listeria marthii FSL S4-120 | reverse complement strand
TCTAAATTTAGAGGAGCAGTTTTTTTATTTTGAAAGGAGAATAGCTTTGAAATTACTGGAAGAGTTTATTCAAGAAAAAGGAACGGTTTTACCCGGCAATGTTTTAAAAGTAGATGCATTTTTAAATCATCAAATTGATCCCGTTTTAATGCAAGAGATGGGAAATGAATTTGCTAAACGGTTCCAAGATTTAGGGATTACGAAAATTGTAACGATTGAATCGTCGGGTATCGCGCCGGCTGTGTTTGCGGGACTTGCGCTTTCCGTACCAGTTGTTTTCGCACGGAAGAAAAAATCGGTGACGTTAACGGATAATTTGTATACGAGCACGGTTTATTCGTACACAAAAAAAGAAT
>CM001047.1:1893870-1895527 GCA_000183865.1 Listeria marthii FSL S4-120 | reverse complement strand
TATTTCCGTATCGAAACAATTTTTAACGGCGGATGACACAATTTTAGTGATTGATGATTTTCTTGCAAATGGTCAAGCGGCTTTAGGGTTACTTGAAATTGCTGAGCTTGCCGGAGCGAAAGTCGCAGGTATTGGAATTGTGATTGAAAAATCGTTCCAACAAGGGCGCGAATTATTAAATAAAACAGGGATTCCAGTTTATTCACTAGCACGAATTGCCTCACTTGAAAACGAAGAAATCTTATTTTTAGAGGAGGAATAGGAATAAATGTTAGGTAAAGGGAAAATTGCAGCTTTAGGATTTCAACATGTTTTAGCGATGTATGCTGGAGCAGTTATCGTGCCACTTTTAATTGGTGGGGCGCTTGGTTTTAACGGAGAAGAAATGACGTATTTAGTTTCGATTGATATTTTTATGTGTGGGATTGCGACATTGCTGCAATTGACGGTTAACCGTTTCTTTGGGATTGGTTTGCCAGTTGTACTTGGATGTGCGGTTCAAGCCATCGCACCAATTATTTTGATTGGGCAAGACATGGGGATTGGCGCGATTTACGGATCGATTATTGTTTCAGGACTTTTTGTATTATTAATAGCACCATTTTTCTCCAAAGTTGTTCGATTTTTCCCTCCTGTTGTAACTGGTTCGGTTGTGACAGTGATTGGTTTAACACTTATTCCAGTGGCGATTAATAATCTTGCTGGCGGGGCAGGGGCTAAAGATTTCGGTTCGATGTATAATCTTGGTCTTGGCTTTGGGACGTTACTGTTAATTATTTTAGTGTATCGTTTTGGGCAAGGTTTTTCGAAGGCGATTGCTGTCCTAATTGGCCTTGTTGGCGGTTCGCTTTTTGCGGCGCTTTATAAAGGGATTTCGCTCGGACCTGTGAGTGAAGCGAGTTGGTTCCATATGCCGAAACCATTTTATTTTGGCACACCGACGTTCGAGTGGCCGGCGATTATTACGATGATTTTAATTGCGCTTGTCAGTATGGTAGAATCGACCGGAGTATATTTCGCTTTATCTGATATTACTGAACGCAAATTATCGCAAAAAGACTTAACTCGCGGTTACCGGGCGGAAGGGCTTGCGATTATGCTTGGCGGCGTCTTTAATACATTCCCGTATACGGCCTATTCGCAAAACGTTGGACTGGTTCAGCTTTCTGGCATTAAGACACGTAAAGTGATTTATGCGGCAGCTGGTTTTCTTATCGTCCTTGGTTTAATTCCTAAAATTGGAGCAGTGACCACGATTATTCCAACGCCAGTTCTTGGTGGTGCGATGGTTGCGATGTTTGGCATGGTTGTCGCGCAAGGCATTAAGATGCTTGGAAAAGTTAATTTTACTTCCCAAGAGAACTTGCTAATTATTGCTTGTGCGGTTGGCGTTGGCTTAGGCGTAACGGTTGTACCAGATTTATTTAATGCTTTCCCAGCGTTTGTTCGTCTATTTACGAGTAACGGGATTGTTGCTGGTAGCGTGACGGCTATTGCGCTGAACATTATCTTCAATATGATTCCACATCGTAAAGATAAAAAAGCGACAAATCCAGAACCTCAACATGCCGAGTAAAAAATAAAACAGTTTTAATTGGGCTATTTTTTCTCATATACTTATACACATTCCTTTATTTGAAAGCGAAATTGGTCTATA
>CM001047.1:1890893-1893770 GCA_000183865.1 Listeria marthii FSL S4-120 | reverse complement strand
TAGATGAATGGAAAACAAGTAATGGTTGGTGGTTTGTCTTTACTTTTAGTTGGCACGGGACTGGGAGCATTTGGTAGTACAGCACAAGCGGCGACGGATGATGCTTCTGTAATGCCAGATATTTCTAACAAACAAGTGCTAGTTGGGTACTGGCATAGTTGGAAATCTTCCGGGAAAGATGGCTATCAACAAGGGACTTCGGCTGATATCGCTTTAAAAGATACACCGAAAGCTTATAACGTGGTAGATGTTTCGTTTATGAAAGGGGACGGGGTAAATCGCATTCCGACATTTAAACCTGTGGGAATAAATGATAGCGATTTCAGAGCACAAGTGGGCGCATTAAATAAAGAAGGTCGCGCCGTTCTGTTAGCGCTTGGTGGTGCGGATGGCCACGTCGAACTTAAAGCAGGGGATGAGCAAGCGTTCGCAAATGAAATTATCCGCCAAGTGGAAACATATGGTTTTGACGGATTAGACATTGACTTAGAACAAAGTGCGATTACTGCGGGAGACAATAAAACAGTCATTCCAGCGGCACTAAAAATCGTCAAAGATCATTATAAAGCAGAAGGCAAAAATTTCTTAATCACGATGGCACCAGAATTTCCTTATTTAAAACCCGGCAGTGCTTACGAAAGCTACTTAACTTCGCTTGCTAATTACTATGACTATATTGCCCCACAACTATACAACCAAGGTGGCGATGGTGTTTGGGTTGATGAAACGAACCAATGGATTGCGCAAAATAACGATACACTAAAAGAATCTTTCTTATACTATATGGCCGACTCGTTTATTAATGGGACGCGCGGTTACCTGAAAATCCCAGCTAATAAATTTGTGTTCGGATTACCGGCCAATGTGGATGCAGCGGCAACGGGATACGTAACAGATCCGCAAATCGTCAAAAATGTTTTCACCCGTTTACAAGCAAAAGGGACACCAGTGAAAGGGATCATGACTTGGTCTGTGAACTGGGATGGTGGTACGAATAAAGCGGGAGTACCTTATAATAATGGTTTCTCTAACGCATATGGCCCAATTGTCGGAACCAAATAAGCTAATAGCCGATATCCACATTTAAAGTGGGTATCGGTTTTTTTGAAACAGAAGACTTGCGTTCGTTTTAAAATCGGCGTATGATATAAATCGGAATGATTATTATTTGAGGAAGGAGAAATTATGGCTAAAAAATCAAAAGTTGCTAAACATGAACGCCAACAAGCGCTTGTAGAACAATATGCCGAACTACGCCGGACACTAAAAGCAGAAGGTCGTTATGACGAGTTGCGCAAATTACCACGTGATTCCGCGCCGTCGAGGCTACACAATCGCTGCGAGCTAACAGGACGTCCACATGCCTACATGCGTAAATTTGGGATGTCGCGGATTCGTTTTCGTGAACTAGCACATCAAGGACAATTACCCGGCGTGAAAAAAGCAAGCTGGTAAAAAGCTCCTTTTTTCCTGCGAGCCAGATATAATTATGCTACAATAGATGGCAGTAGAAGGAAATTGGAGGATTATATATGACTGAAAATCGAGAAAAATTGCTCGTTGTTGATGGAATGGCACTACTTTTCCGAGCATTTTATGCAACAGCCGTTTCCAAGCAATTTATGTTTAATCAAAACGGGATACCAACGAATGGGGTGCAAGGTTTTATGCGCCATATGTTTGCAGCAATCCGCCAAAGCAACCCAACGCATACGCTGATTTGTTGGGATATGGGATCACAAACATTTCGAAATGAATTATACGATGGCTATAAAGCTGGCAGAACGGCACCACCAGAAGAAATGATTCCGCAATTTGATTTAGCGAAAGAAGTTGCTGCGGGATTTGGCTTTGTTAATTTAGGCGTGCCTGGTTTTGAAGCGGATGATTGTATTGGTACGATTACGGTGCAAGCGAGTAATACAATTGCGACTACCGTTTTAAGTGGCGATAAAGATTTACTTCAACTGATCGCACCAACGAATGACGTCTGGATTATGCAAAAAGGTTATGGCAATTATAAACGATACGATGAAGCAACATTTTTTGAAGAAATGGGCATTACCCCAGGACAGTTTGTTGATGTGAAAGCATTGATGGGGGACACATCTGATGGGTATCCTGGTGTACGTGGAATCGGTGAAAAAACAGCGATTAAGCTCATCCAAGAATTCGAGTCCATTGAAGGTGTTTTAAACAATCTCGATAAACTCAAACCAGCCCAACAAACCAAAATTCAAGAAGACTTAGCAATGCTAGAACTAAGTCAAAAACTAGCTAGAATTCATACCGAAGTTCCACTAGAAATTGACTTACCAAGTTTGAAATATGATGGTTTCCGCGATGATGCTTTTGCAGTAGTGGAAAAATATGGCTTAAAAACATTAACACGTGATATCGAATAAAAATAGAAGCAATCTGGTCATTTTACGCCAGGTTGCTTCTGTTTTTTTATTGCCTGACGCGCAAGTTGGTCGGCTTGTTTATTTTGGCTGACATTACGCCATTCTGCAAAAAATAATTCTAATGAATCTGCCATTTTTAAAATAGCTTCTAAATGAGGTTTAAATAAAGGGTTTTTCGCATGTCGTTTATGAATTGCTTCAATGGCAACTTTCGAATCAGAGTACAAGCGAATGAAAGTTGCTTGTTTTTTTAAGGCTTCTTCTAGTCCGAGTTTAATTGCAATGAATTCTGCTTCGTGGTTGGTCATTATTTCAAGTGGAATCGCGAGTTGCTCATAGATGCCGTCTGCTTTCAGAACAATTCCAGCACCACTTGGGCCTGGGTTTCCAGCACTTGCTCCATCAACGAAAACTTCCATATTATGCGCCTCCTAATATATGAATAGATGTGGCTTTATTATAGAAGGAAAGC
>CM001047.1:1887614-1890793 GCA_000183865.1 Listeria marthii FSL S4-120 | reverse complement strand
GGCTTTATTATAGCAATAAAAAAACCGGTAAATCGCTACCGGTTTTTACGTCCATGTCTAATTGGCAACTGGATTAGGCTTTCTCTACATTAGCTGCTTGAGCGCCGCGATTACCTTCTACTACTTCAAATGTTACCGCTTGGCCTTCTTCTAAAGATTTGTAGCCGTCACCTTGGATCGCTGTGAAGTGAACGAAAATATCTTCGCCGCCGTCTGATTCGATAAAACCGTAACCTTTTTCATTGTTAAACCATTTTACTTTCCCATTTTGCATTGAAATAAATCCTCCTAAGTATGGCTAATAATTGCTAGAATCATTTGTTAAAACGCTTTCATTCCATCTTAAAAAATTTTTCTCGCAAATACTACCTTTTCAGTTCATAGCGTTGCCGCATATGATACTAACACTATAAATCAAAATACCTATAAACGTCAAGCTGATTTTCAATGTTTTTTAAATTTTTGGACTTGTAAGGGCATACTTTTTACTAGAATGTCTTAAAATACTGCTTTTTTCATGGAAACATTCTAGGAGAAATTTCGTTTTTGAAAGGGTAATTACTTTTAGAAAGCTGGATATTATAGTACAATTGGCTATGTGAAAGAATTTAAGTTGGAGGGTATAGCTATGCCAACACCTAGTATGGAAGATTATATTGAAAAAATCTATTCCCTTATTGAGACGAAAGGTTATGCCAGGGTTTCGGATATTGCTGATGAGTTATTTGTCCATCCATCCTCTGTAACAAAAATGGTGCAGAAGCTGGATAAAGACGAGTATTTAATCTACGAAAAGTACCGTGGATTAATTTTGACGCCTAAAGGAACACAAATGGGGAAAAAGCTCCTAGAAAGACACGCATTACTAGAAAGTTTTTTAAGCATTATTGGCGTAGATCCATCCCATATTTATCATGATGTGGAAGGTATTGAACACCATTTGAGTTGGAATTCGATTGACCGAATTGGGGATGTTGTGCAGTTTTTTGAAAATCATCCAGATGCGCTTAAGACGCTCAAGGCAATGGAGTCGACGAAACCAGAAACAAAGGAATAACGGTAATCCAAGGTTGAGATGTTGATTTTTGCGCAATCAGGTTTTACTTTAGAATCAAAATGGTGTTACATCGCTTGGTGTCGCGCTTTTTTGATGCACTGAAGTGGCCAAAATATCTTAATTCTTTGTTACAATATACATATTCGGAGGGGATATCATGTCAAATAAAGTGAAATCAGATATTGAAATTGCATCAAAAGCAGAAATTCTACCAGTTACGACTATTGCCGAACATTTAGGACTAGATGCAGATGCACTCGAACTTTACGGAAAGTATAAAGCAAAGTTATCCTATGATACGATTCACTCGTTAAAAGACAAAGAACCAGGAAAACTTGTCCTTGTAACAGCGATTAACCCAACACCGGCTGGCGAAGGTAAATCGACAGTGACAGTTGGTCTTGGTGACGCACTCTCTAAAAAAGATAAAAAAACTGTTATCGCACTGCGCGAACCATCGCTTGGGCCTACTATGGGGATTAAGGGTGGGGCAACTGGTGGCGGATATGCACAAGTTATTCCAATGGAAGATATTAATTTACATTTTACAGGCGATTTTCATGCGATTACAGCTGCAAATAATGCTTTATCGGCATTTATCGATAACCATATGCAACAAGGGAATGATCTAGATATTGACGGACGCAGAATCGTTTGGAAACGTGTCGTTGATTTAAACGACCGGGCACTTCGTAAAGTAGTCGTTGGTCTTGGTGGCCCGATTCAAGGAGTTCCACGCGAAGATGGTTTTGATATTACGGTTGCTTCTGAGATCATGGCAATCATTTGTTTAGCAAGCGATTTAAAAGATTTAAAGAAACGTTTAAGCGAAATTGTGATTGGCTATAACTATAAAAAAGAACCGATTACGGTTGGCGAAATGGGTTATGAAGGCGCATTAACGTTACTATTAAAAGATGCTTTGAAACCGAATTTAGTGCAAACGTTAGAACATACACCTGCAATTGTGCACGGCGGACCTTTTGCCAATATTGCTCATGGTTGTAATAGTGTTTCTGCGACAAGCACAGCGCTTAGACTTGGCGAATATGTTGTGACAGAAGCTGGCTTTGGCGCAGATCTTGGCGCGGAGAAATTTTTAGATATTAAAGTTCCTGCGCTTGGAAAAGCACCGGATTGTGTGGTTATTGTTGCAACGATTCGCGCGCTGAAAATGCACGGTGGCGCTTTGAAAACCGAACTAAGCGAAGAAAACGTCGATGCGCTAGCTAAAGGTTTTACTAACTTGCAAAAACATACGGAGTCTATCCAAACATTTGGTATTCCGTACGTGGTAGCGATTAATAAATTTATCACTGATTCTGACGCAGAAGTGGCGAAATTAGAAGCGCTTTGCGAAGAACATGGCATTCCGTTCTCCTTAACAGAAGTTTGGGAAAAAGGCGGCGACGGTGGTCTTGAGCTTGCGGATAAAGTAATTGCAGCTGTGGAAAGTGGAGCAGCGGACTACAAACGCATTTATGATGACGCTTGGTCGATTGAAGAAAAATTAGAAGCGATTGTGACGAAGGTTTACGGTGGTATTGGCGTGGAGCTTTCTAGCAAGGCGCAAAAACAAATTGTGGAATTTAAAAAATATGGTTGGGATCGCTATCCAATTTGTATGGCGAAAACACAATATTCGTTATCGGATGATCCGACATTGCTCGGCCGTCCAACTGATTTCGTGATTCATATTCGCGAATTTATTCCAAAACTTGGTGCTGGATTTGTCGTTGCTTTAACAGGCGACGTGATGACGATGCCGGGCTTACCAAAAAAACCAGCGGCATTAAATATGGATGTCGATGAAAATGGTAACGCGCAAGGTTTATTTTAAAACTAGAAGTTCCAAAAGTGGATTCGTCGCTTTTGGAACTTTTTTCAATTTAAGCAATTGATATGTTCTATGTTTTCAGCTAGAATAGATAAGGACGAACAGGAAATGGATGGGACTAAATGAAACAATTAAAAGTGGAAAATTTAACAAAAACATATGGTGAAAAAAGCCTGTTTGAAAATATCTCGCTAACGATAACAGAGGGCGAACGTATTGGTTTAATCGGTGTAAATGGTACCGGGAAATCGACGTTATTGCAAATTATTTCTGGAAGTGAATCTG
>CM001047.1:1886284-1887514 GCA_000183865.1 Listeria marthii FSL S4-120 | reverse complement strand
AAAGCAAAAGATTATACGATTGGTTATTTGGCGCAAGATCCTGAGTTTAATGAAGAAGATACAGTTCTCGCGGCTGTTTTTGACGGGGATACTGCGGCGCTTCGAGCTATGCGTAAGTATGAAGAAGTCTTGCTGGCGATGTCGCTTGACGCGGAAAACACCAAATTACACGATGCTTATACGGCGGCTAGCCAGGAAATGGATGCTAGTGCGGCTTGGGATATGAACACAGAAGCGAAAACAATTTTAGAAAGACTTGGCATTACGGACTTAACAGCAAAAATAAGTGCGCTTTCTGGTGGACAACGAAAACGGGTTGGTTTGGCGCAAGTTTTAATTGAAACGCCTGATTTGCTTATTTTGGACGAGCCTACCAACCATTTGGATTTTCAGTCGATTCGTTGGTTAGAAGAATACTTAAATCGCTTTAAAGGCGCTGTCTTGCTCGTTACCCATGATCGTTATTTCCTTGACCGCGTAACGAACCATATGGTGGAACTAGACCGTGGTGCGGCTTATCGCTATGTTGGGAACTACGAGAAATTCATGGAATCTAAGGCAATTCGGATGGAAAATGAAGTACGCGAATCCGAGAAAAATAAAAACTTGTATCGAAAAGAACTGGCATGGATGCGCCGCGGTCCCCAAGGTCGGGCAACGAAACAAAATGCCAGACAAGACCGTTTCCATGATTTAGAGAAAAAAGTGAAAACAAAAGTGGATGATTCGGAACTGGCGATTGATTTTGTCACTAGCCGTCTCGGAAAAGATGTTTTCGAACTGAAAAACTTAGAAAAACGCTTTGATGAAAAACAAGTATTACAAGATTTTAGTTTGATTATCCAACCGGGAGAACGCCTTGGTATTACAGGGAATAACGGAACTGGAAAATCGACTTTACTGAACATGTTAGCTGGGAAACTAGCACCTGATGCCGGCGAAGTGCTTACTGGACAAACGGTACAAATCGGTTATTATACGCAACAAAATGAAGAAATGGACCCGGATATGCGAATGATTGCTTATTTGCAAGAAGCAGGCGAGCAAGTAACGACATCCGGCGGCGAAGTAATTAGCGTGAGCGCGATGCTCGAACGATTTTTATTCCCACCTAATTCACACGGGAAGAAAATTGGTAGCTTATCGGGCGGAGAAAAACGCCGCTTATTCTTACTGCGCATTTTGATGGAACGCCCTAATGTATTGCTACTAGATGAGCCGACCAACGAC
>CM001047.1:1884069-1886184 GCA_000183865.1 Listeria marthii FSL S4-120 | reverse complement strand
CGTTTTAGAAGATTATTTAGAATCATTCAACGGCACGGTCATTACGGTCAGCCATGATAGATATTTCCTTGATAAAGTCGTGAATAAATTGCTCGTTTTCCGGGCGATTGGGGAAGTAGAAATTTTCTACGGAGAGTATAGTGATTATTTGAAAGAACTTGAGGCCAAAGGAAAACCAGCGAAATCAATGAAAAAAATGGCGAATACTTCGGTCGAAAAGTCAGCACCTGAGAAAAAAGAGAAAGTCAAACTAACCTACCAAGAACAACTGGAGTGGGACGGAATTGAAGATGCGATTAGCGAATTAGAACAAACGATTGAGTCGCTAAACGAAACATTAGAACAAACCGGAGCAGACTTTACAAAAGCAGCAGAAATTAGCGGACTTATTACAGCAAAAGAAACTGAGCTGGAGCAAATGATGGAACGCTGGGAATTTTTATCACAATATGCGGAATAAGGAGTGCGAACGATGAAACAATATTTGGATTTAGAAAAGTACGTTTTAGAGAATGGAACACAAAAAGGAGATCGCACTGGGACTGGAACAATCAGCACGTTTGGTTATCAAATGCGTTTTGATTTACAAGAGGGCTTTCCGATTATGACAACAAAACGGGTACCATTTAAACTTGTAGTAAGTGAACTGCTATGGTTTTTACATGGAGATACGAATATTCGCTACCTTTTACAGCATAATAATAACATTTGGAATGAATGGGCTTTTGAGCGTTTTGTGAAAAGCGATGATTACAAAGGCGAAGATATGACGGATTTTGGACTGAGAGCAGAAAGTGATCCGGCTTTCAAAGAAGTATATCAAGCGGAAATGGCACAATTTAAAAAGCGTATTTTAGAAGATGAAGCATTTGCGAATAAATACGGTGAACTAGGTAATATTTATGGCAAACAGTGGCGCGAATGGAAAACTTCGCAAGGGGAAACGATTGATCAGTTAGCTGATTTGATTGAAATGATTAAAACGAACCCGAACTCGCGTCGTTTGATTGTGTCTGCTTGGAACCCGGAAGATATTCCGAATATGGCTTTACCTCCATGTCACTCATTATTCCAATTTTATGTGGCGGATGGGAAATTATCGTGCCAACTGTATCAACGCAGTGCGGATATTTTCTTGGGCGTACCGTTTAATATTGCGAGTTATGCACTTCTGACACATCTTATTGCCCGTGAAGTGGGGCTTGATGTTGGCGAGTTTATCCATACAATGGGTGATGCGCATCTTTATAATAATCATATCGAGCAAGTGAAAGAGCAGTTATCGAGAACACCACATGCACTTCCAAAATTAGTGCTTTCGGATAAACCGGCAACGATTTTTGATTTTGATGTCGCGGATATTTCACTTGATGGCTATAATCCAGATCCAGCGATTAAAGCACCAATTTCAGTATAAGGGAGGTTTTCTTGGATGATAATTTTTGTTTGGGCACAAGACCGCGCGGGCAACATCGGTAAAGATAACAAAATGCCGTGGCACTTACCGGGCGATTTGCAGTTTTTCAAAAAAACGACGACTGGGAAAACGCTTGTTATGGGACGCAAAACCTATGAATCTTTAGGAAAAGCATTGCCGAATCGAAAGACGATCGTATTAACGCGGGATAAAGAATTGCAGTTAGACGATGCGGAAATCCTGCATTCGCGCGATGAGGTTTTGGCGCTTGCTAAGACGGGGGAACCGATTTATATCGCAGGTGGTGCGGAAATTTATCGTTTATTTATGGATGTGGCGGATCAGTTGATTGTCACAAAAATTGATGCGGAATTTGATGCAGATACGGACTTTCCTGAAGTAGACTGGGAGAATTTTTCGGAAGTTGCGAAAGAACCTCATGAAAAAGATGAAAAAAATAAGTACAATTACACTTTTTATACGTATGAAAGAAATTAGTAGAAACGTTGCCTGATTGCGGGCAACGTTTTTCGAGTGGAGTGAAGATTAATTGTTATCAAAAATGGAGATAAATAAACGGGCGATGGAAGAGAATATTGCGCTTCTTGCTTGCCCGATTTGTGGTGGGGAATTTACATTTCAAGAGCCAAATTCATTTGTATGTCCGGAACGTCACGCTTTTGATATCGCCAAACCCG
>CM001047.1:1875583-1883969 GCA_000183865.1 Listeria marthii FSL S4-120 | reverse complement strand
GCAAGCGCATAAAACAAAATACGATCAGGCGTTATTCGAATCACGTAAAAAAGTGATTGCGAGTGGCTTTTTTGGAAAGTTAATGGAGCGGGTTACGGAAATCATTGCTGATACGAACAAAGAAAGTGTTGTTATCTACGATGCTGGTTGTGGTGAGGGAAGTCATTTGGCGCGAGTAGTATCGGAACTTCAAGCAACTGGCCGTGAAGTGCAAGCAGCGGGACTTGATATTGCCAAAGAAGGCGTCAAACAGGCGGCGCGCGATTATCCGGGGATTGTTTGGACGGTAGCGGATTTAGCCAATTGCCCAAATCAAAGAGAGACAGCAGATGTCATTTTAAATATTTTATCGCCTTCGAATTATGAAGAATTTAAACGGCTGCTAAAAACGAATGGCTTTTTGCTGAAAGTAGTTCCTGAGGCGAATTATTTACGGGAATTGCGCGAATTTATTTATGTGGATGAGAAAAGCAGTTATTCGAATGAATCGGTTACATCACGGTTGGCAGAAAAATTAACGGTGGAACATGTCGAGCGAATCACGTATAAAGCGCCAATTGCTAAAGATTTATTTGCTGATTTTCTAGAAATGACGCCGCTTGGTTGGTATATTGAAGCGGATAAAAAAAGCGAATTACTGGGAAACCCACCAGAGGAATTAACGATTGACCTGCAAATCATTATTGCAAATAGAGCACATCTTTTGTAAAAACCATGTGAATTGTGCGCAATATAAGCTATAATGAAGGGGAAAAATACAGAAGCTGGAGGAATGACATGAATCAATCAGAAACGAAAGCGTTAGAAGCACTGCAAAACGGATCAGACATACGTGGAATAGCGATTGCCACGGAAAAATATCAGATTACGCTAACAGACGAACGTGTAGAAAAGATTGCTTATGGCTTTGCGAAATGGCTAAAAGAGGAGAAAAAAGTGGAAGGTCAGGCAAAAGTGGCAATTGGTCACGATAGCAGACTTTCAGCTGAACGATTAAAAGCGGCGCTCGTAAAAGGTCTTACTTTTGCAGGGCTGGATGTAGTGGATGTTGGGCTTGCAACAACACCAGCGATGTTTATGGCGACTCAATATGATGACTACAACTGCGATGCCGGCATTATGATTACAGCGAGCCACTTACCTTTTATGTATAATGGGTTGAAATTATTTACTAAATCTGGCGGTGCGGAACACGAGGATATTGATTACATTGTGGCCCACGCAGATAAATCCTTCATTGAAAACGGCGGAAACACCGGTAAAGTGACAAAACAAAATTTACTTTCTACATATGCGGCAGATTTAACAGACAAAATTAGAGCGGGGATCACGGATGCAGCTGATCAGATGAAACCGTTACAAGGCAGCCATATTATTGTAGATGCCGGTAATGGTGCGGGCGGATTCTTTGCTGAAAAAGTATTGGCAGAGCTTGGCGCAGATATTTCAGGTAGTCAATTTTTAGAGCCGGATGGAAGTTTCCCGAATCATATTCCGAATCCTGACAACGAGGAAGCGATGGCTAGTTTGAAAAAAGCGGTTCTGGCTAGCGGGGCGGATTTAGGCGTGATTTTTGATACGGATGTGGATCGTGCGGCGATTATGGATAAAAATGGCGAAAGCTTAAATCGTAATCCGTTAATTGCTGTAATCTCGAGCATTATTTTGGAAGAAAAACCTGGGACGACGATTGTTACTGACTCGACAACATCGGGTCATTTACAAGCGTTTATTGAAGCAAAAGGTGGCAAGCAGCATCGTTTTAAACGTGGTTATCGTAACGTTATCAATGAAGCGCTGCGACTTAATGCGAGTGGAACAGCGTCTGAAATCGCGATTGAAGTAAGTGGACATGCGGCATTGAAAGAAAATTATTTCTTAGATGATGGTGCCTACTTAATTGCCAAAATTTTAATGACGTATGCGACTTTACGTAAAAATGGCCAAGATTTGCCGGACTTAATTGCCGACTTAAAAGAACCAGCAGAAAGCGAAGAAATTCGTTTAAGCATTACAGCACCAGATTTTAAAGCTTATGGAAAAGAGGTATTGGCAGATTTTCAGGCGTTTGTGGAAGCAGATGCAGATATGGAAATTGAGCCTGTTAACCAAGAAGGCATTCGCGTGAATACGAGCGGTGAGCTTGGCGAAGGATGGTTCTTGCTGCGAATGAGCCTTCATGAACCGGTGATGCCGATGAATTTAGAGAGTGATGAAGCTGGTGGTATCCAAAAAGTGAAGAATCGCTTAGCCGAATTTTTCGCGAATAAAGCAGAGTTGAAAATGTAATTACTGGAGAACTTGGTATCTTTTAGCTGCCAAGTTCTTTTTTTCTATCAAATCAATTGAAAAAATCAAGTGAGTATAGTAGACTTAAAAAGCAAGCACTTACTTTAAAAGGGAAATAAAGTACAGGAGTGTGTTTTTTGGAAACTTGGATTACAAGTATTATGGCTGATTTTGGCTATATTGGTATTTTTGTATTGATTATGGTTGAGAACTTGTTTCCGCCGATTCCCTCTGAGATTATCTTAACTTTTGGTGGATTTATGACGACCGTTTCATCGCTGAATGTGGTGATGGTGATTATTGTAGCAACGCTTGGATCGGTCGTTGGCGCTATTTTACTTTATAAAGTGGCTTCGTATTTTGGTAAGGAACGACTGACGAAAATTGTATTAAAGTACGGCCGGATTTTGCGGTTGAAGGAATCGGATATTGAACGCGCAGAAAGTTTCTTTTTGAAATATGGCAGTTGGGCGGTATTTTTATGTCGGATGATTCCGCTAATACGAAGCTTGATTTCGATTCCAGCTGGGATGACGAAGATGAAAATGTCGCGATTTTTAATCCTAACGACTGCGGGAAGCTTGCTTTGGAACACGGTTTTAATTGGACTTGGCGCTTTGCTCGGTGAGTCATGGAGTGAAATTGTTGTTTTTATGGATAGTTTTTCGACCATTATTTATAGCATCATTGCGATACTTGTTGTTATCGGGCTAGGATTCTTTTTCCGGGCACGTTTCAAAAAAACACTAGATGAAGAATAATGTGTAACCTTGGAGAGCAATCTTCAAGGTTTTTCTTTTGCGATTTTCGCTTTCGTGCTATGATAAGTTGGACATAGAAAGGGGACGGGACATATGCGGATTGGAATGCGAACGGTGAAAACCGCGATTGCAGCGACACTAGCGATTATTTTAGCGGAATGGCTACATTTGGAGTATGCAGTTTCGGCGGGGATTATCGCGATTTTAAGTGTACAAAATACGAAAAAGGGGTCTTTACAATTAGCCATTCAGCGGGTTTATTCGACCGTTTTGGCGCTTTCGATTGCAGCAGTATTTTTCATGCTAATCGGCTATAATGCAGTGAGTTTTGGACTTTATTTACTTATTTTTATTCCCCTCGCTGTTAAATTACACGTGGCGGACGGGATTGTCGTTAGCTCGGTACTTGTATCGCACATTTTATTAGAACAATCATTATCATTCTTTTGGTTTAAAAATGAACTATTACTCATGGCGGTCGGCGCTGGTATTGCAATTATTTTAAATTTATACATGCCGAAAATGGAAGACGAAATAAAACGAAGTCAACAAAAAATCGAAGCGATTATGCGCCAAATTTTAACGGAGATGACGCAAGGTCTTCGGAATCAATCGGAATATCATGATGAATTTGGCTTATTACACCAATTAAAGGGTACACTAGACTATGCGCAAGAAAAAGCCGCGCGAAATTTGGACAACCAGTTTTTTGCTTCGTCTCATTATTATTCGCAGTACGTAGACATGCGGCTCGTGCAATACCGGATTTTGACTCAAATGAAACGGCATTTAGTCGCGTTTGATCATTCTTCGGAGCAAAGCATGGCACTGGCGGAAATTACGGAAAAAACGGCGCAAACACTAGATGAGCATAATACGGCAGAGGATTTAGTAGCGGAAATTACGACGATGGTGCATGAATTCCGAAGCAGCAAACTCCCAGAAACACGGGCAGAATTTGAAAATAGAGCGATTTTATTCCAATTTATGAATGATCTGCGCTATCTATTAGAAATGAAACGTGACTTTTATGCGGAGTTTGGTTTGAAGGAAAAAGAATTAACGAGGGGACGATGAACGATGATTGAAAAAATTGGCCAAGTAATGTTATACGTGGAAGATCAAGCCGCTGTGCGAGATTTTTGGGTAGAAAAATTGGATTTTGTGGTCGTGTCAGAAGAGGTCGTAAATGGCGAAATTCAGTGGATTGAAATTGCACCAACAAAAGGATTAGAGACTAGCTTTGTCCTTCAAAATAAAAAGAAAGTCGCGGAAATGAATCCAGATATGAACCTTGGCACACCATCGATTTTACTATTTGGAACGAATGTTGCGGAACTGTATGAAATTTATAAAAAGAGAGGGATTACGGTTGGCGACTTAGTGGACTTGCCGATGGGCCGTGTCTTCAATTTTGCGGATAACGAAGGCAATTATTTTGCGATTTGCGAAAAATAAAAAAATCCAGATGACAGTCAATGCGGCTGCCATCTGGATTTTTTATATAGTAGGAACTAATTGTCTTTCGGATAATGCTGCTTGAGCTGCTGCTAGTCGTGCAATTGGGACGCGGTACGGGGAACAGGATACGTATGTTAATCCTAATTGATGGAAGAAATGGATGGAATCTGGGTCGCCGCCATGTTCGCCGCAAACACCCATTTTTAAATGCTCCGAAGTCATCCGACCGCGAGTCACCGCCATTTCAACGAGCGCGCCAACACCAGCCTTGTCAATCGTGACAAACGGATCTTTTGGCAAAATATCTTTTTCGTAATAATCGGCAAGGAATTTAGTAGCGTCATCACGCGAAAAACCATATGTTAGCTGCGTTAAATCATTTGTTCCAAAGCTGAAAAACTGCGCTTCTTCGGCGATTTCATCCGCAGTCACACAAGCACGCGGAATTTCAATCATCGTGCCAATATCATACGGAAGTACCACGCGCTCTTTATCAAAAATGGCATGAATCGCTTGTTTCAATTCTGTTTTAATATAGCTGAGTTCGCTTTTTGTCGCGATTAGCGGGATCATAATTTCCGGGTGAACATCCATTCCTTCATCATGAACGATAACAGCACTTTCCATAATCGCTTCTGCTTGCATCCGGTAAATTTCCGGGAAGGTGATAGCAAGCCGACAACCGCGGTGACCAAGCATTGGATTGGACTCAGCAAGTGCTTGAATACGCTTCGTTATTTGCGGTACCGTTCGATTCATCGCGCTCGCTAATTGCTCGATTTCACGGTTCGTTTTCGGTAAAAATTCATGTAGTGGCGGATCAAGCAGGCGAATATTCACCGCGCGTCCATTTGCTATGCGGAATAATTCACTGAAATCCGTTTTTTGCATTTCTTTTAAAGTGGCTAAAACGGACTCGCGCTCTTCTAATGATTCTGCTAAAATCATTTGTCGCATATAAGGAATCCGTTTTTCATCAAAAAACATATGCTCAGTGCGACACAGGCCAATACCTTCTGCGCCAAACGAAAGCGCCTTTTTAAAATCAGTCGGCGTATCAGCATTGACGCGAATCATTAATCTTTTCTCCGCATCAGCCCACGCCATCAACTCGTCAAAATGCCCGCCAATCGAAGCTTCTGTAAGTGCGATTTCACCGAGGTAGACTTTACCAGAACTGCCATCAAGCGAAAGAAAGTCGCCTTCATGAAGCGTTTCACCAGTTGCAAGGATGATTGTTTTTTCTTTTTCATTAATAGTTAGTTCAGCACATCCAGCAATACAACATTTTCCCATACCTCGCGCCACAACAGCTGCGTGGGAAGTCATACCACCATGAGCGGTTAAAATGGCGTTGCTTCGTGCCATGCCTTCAATATCTTCAGGAGAAGTCTCATTACGAACTAAAATGACTGACATGCCATGCTCAGCTGCTTGAACAGCTTCTTTTGCTTCAAAGAAAATTTGACCGGTTGCGGCACCAGGACTTGCAGGTAAACCGGTTGCGATGACTTGGCCGGTTTTGAGAGCGCTTTCATGAAAAGCTGGATGAAGTAATTGATGCAGTTGCTTAGTTTCCACACGCATAATAGCTTCTTCACGAGTAATTTTTCCTTCATGCACAAAATCGACCGCTGTTTGAATAGCAGCTTTGGCCGTGCGCTTGCCGCTTCTTGTTTGTAGGACATAGAGATTGTCTTTTTCAATTGTAAACTCAATATCTTGCATATCTAAATAATGGTTTTCGAGAAGTTCACATGTGTGAATCAACTCTTTATAAACGGCTGGCATGCTCTCTTCTAGCGCGCTTATCGGTTCAGGAGTGCGAATGCCAGCAACGACATCTTCTCCTTGAGCATTAAGTAAAAATTCACCAAACACTTCTTTTTCACCAGTTGATGGATTGCGCGTGAACGTAATCCCAGTGCCACTTGTTTCGCCAGTGTTACCAAAAACCATCGCTTGAATGTTCACCGCTGTGCCAAAACTTGCGTCAATCTCATGCAATCGACGGTAAATAACGGCCCGCGGGTTCATCCATGAATCAAAGACAGCGACAATCGCAAGTCGTAGTTGTTCGAGTGGCTCTTGCGGAAAATCTTTCCCCGTAGCTTGTCGGAAAATCAGTTTATAAGTATCTATCAGTTCACTTAAATCGTCCGCAGTTAGTTCTGTATCTAGGCGATAATCCTTTGCTTTTTTCATTCGAGTAAGCGCCTGTTCAAATTGGTAGCTTGGAATTTCAAAAACAACATCGCCAAACATTTGAATAAAGCGGCGATAGGAATCAAACGCCGAACGAGCATCCCCAGTTAGAGCAGCTAATCCTTTCGCGGCATGATCATTTAAGCCAAGGTTTAATACCGTATCCATCATACCAGGCATCGAAAAGGGGGCACCAGAGCGAACCGAAACGAGCAGTGGATTTTCCGCGAATCCGAAAATTTTCCCCGTCTGTTTTTCGAGTTGCGCCAAGTGAATGTTGACTTCTTCAAAAATCGCTTCAGATAGGTGTTTATTATTAGCCGTATAATCATTACAAGCATCTGTCGAGATAATAAAACCGGGAGGGACGGGCAAGCCAATATTCGTCATTTCTGCCAAATTTGCTCCTTTTCCTCCTAAAAGATTTTTCATTTCTTTAGAACCTTCACTGAACTGATAGACAAATTTTCTCACATTATTCACCTCTTCTAATTAATGGTAACTCGTGATAATTTCCGTGATTAGTGCGGCGGTTTCCTCAATGGCTTTGTCTTCTACATGAATTACTTGGCAGCCAAGCTTTTTAAACGTAGCATAACCGTATTCCAATTCTTCTAAAATACGTTTTTCGCTGGAATAGCTGCTTGCCTCATCCAAACCAATCGATTTTAAACGAACTTTGCGAATTTGTGCCAGTTTTTCGGGTGTCGTTGTTAGGCCTATAATTCGGTCGCTAGGGATTTGAAAAAGTTCAGCGGGTATTGGAATCTCTGGAACAAGCGGGACGTTAGCGACTTTCCAGTTTTGATTGGCAAGAAAGCTACTTAGTGGGGTTTTACTTGTTCGGGAAACTCCAACGAGAACGATATCCGCATCTAGTAGACCACGGGGATCTTTACAATCATCATATTTTACAGCGAATTCAATTGCGGCAATGCGATCAAAATAATTACTATCAAGTCGGCGCATGTTGCCGGGATCTTGTTTGGATTTTAAGCCAGTTTTTGCTTCTACAGCCGCAGTTAGCGTATGTAATAAATCTATGTTAGGAATGTGATTTTTCACGCAAAAGTCAGTTGCATATGCGGCTAAAGTGGATTGAACGAGCGTTTGAACAACAATGCCATCAGCGGCCTTTGCTTCTTGCAACGTTTCGAGTAAAGCGCTTTCATCTCGAATAAAAGCATGACGGCGAATGTCGGCAGGCTTATTAAGTGAAAACTGCGCTGTCACCGCACGAATAATGTGTTGAGCAGTTTCACCGATAGCATCTGAAATAACGTATATAATAACCGGATTTTCCATATTTTCCTCCTATTAAACCTTTTTTATCGTATCGACAAAAAGCGCAGTGATACGTGTTTTTGAAATTTTCCCAACGACTTTTGCATTTTCCAGAACGGGTAGCGAATCGATTTGGTGGAAAACGAGTTGTTCTGCAGCGTGCAAGACGGTGTCATCTTTAGAAACCGTAACCAGATTTGGCATGCGCGTCATAATGGTCGCAATCGGTGTTGCTTTCGTATCTGCATCAGCAAGTGCACCTTTAAGCAAGTCTTTTCTTGAGACAAGCCCAACTAATCGGTCCTCATCAACAACGTATAAACTACCGATATCTTCCATAAACAGCATGACAATCGCGTCATAAACACTAGTTTCTTTTTTCGCGA
>CM001047.1:1874810-1875483 GCA_000183865.1 Listeria marthii FSL S4-120 | reverse complement strand
ACTAGTTCGCGAAAAATGGTTGGGTCATAATATCTGCTACTTTTAACTGGCGAATCTCATCAAAACGAATCGGATTATTTTCTAAGCCAGAGTAGAAGTAGCCAACTTTTGGACGAGCATCTAAAATTCCAGTCATCGTTAAAATTGATAAGTCGGCTCGAATCGTGGCGCGTGTTAACTTTAAATGGGCAGCGATAGAGTCACCAGTGGCGGGCTCATTCGCGCGAACATAGGCAACAATCTGATGTTGTCTAGGAGAAAGTTCGATGGGAATCACATCCTTTTATTATGTTATGCTAATCATTATATAGTATGACATAATTAAAAACAAGTCTTAATTGTGCCACACTATATAAAAAAACCTCCTCGCCGTCGAGAAGGTTTTAAAAGCGTTATTTAGACATAAAATAAAATACAGAAATACATAAAAGCTGTTCCCGCAATGACAAACACATGCCAAATTGCGTGCATATAAGGAACGCGTGGAATACTGTAAAAAATCGCGCCTACGGTAAACATGATTCCACCAGTTGCGAGGAGCCAAAAGCCAGTTGGCGTTAATCCAGCATAAAGTGGCTTAATCGCAAACATCACCATCCAGCCCATCAGTAAGTAGACAATCGTCGACAACAATTTTAATTTACCAGTCATAAATATTTTATAAATAATCCCA
>CM001047.1:1874548-1874710 GCA_000183865.1 Listeria marthii FSL S4-120 | reverse complement strand
AGTCATAAATATTTTATAAATAATCCCAGCAATCGCGAGCCCCCAGATAACACCAAACAGTGTCCAGCCGAGTGTACCTTGAATCGTAATCAACACAAATGGCGTGTAACTACCAGCAATCAACACATAAATTGCCGCATGATCCATAATATTAAAAACAGT
>CM001047.1:1872052-1874448 GCA_000183865.1 Listeria marthii FSL S4-120 | reverse complement strand
TGATCCATAATATTAAAAACAGTTCTCGCCTTGCAAGGTTTAAAGCTATGAAGCAAAGTGGAACAAATATAAAGCAACATCAGTGAAATACCATAAATTAAAAAACTTGTTAAATAAAGAGGATTATCTTTCCCAGCGGCGAATATTATAAGTAAGACGAGCGCGGGAATACTAAGGATAAATCCAATCCCGTGCGTAATCGCATTCGCAAGTTCTTCTTTCCAATTGTAAGAAGTGACATTCATTTTATCACCATACTTTTCTATAAATTTTGGGATGAGTATAGGTCTATCATACGATAAAAAATGAAGAATAGAAAGGCAAATACCAATTCTTTCTCTTTTCTTAAAACTAGTTTATAGGTTGTGTATACCGCCGGGAATGTTATAATAAGATAAAATAAGCAAAAATGGATGTGGCTATATGAGGAAAATAAAAATTATCACAGACTCAACTGCTGGACTAACATTAGAAGAAGCAGCAAAATGGAATATTGATGTTTTATACTTAACGGTAGAAATCGATGGGAAAATTTATAACCCGAAAACAGACATTACACCAGAAGAGTTCATGGTGCGCATGGCAGAAACGAAAGAATTACCAAAATCTTCTCAGCCAGCAATTGGTTCTTTCGTGGAAGCCTATGAAAAATATACGGCAGAAGGCTACGAAATCCTTTCTATCCATCTAACTGAAAAACTGAGTGGTACCGTTAATGCGGCTCGCCAAGCAGCTGACATGGTGGAAGGGAACATAACTGTAGTAGACTGCGATTACACAGCGCGCGGTCAAGCTTTCCAAGTATTAAAAGCAGCGGAAATGGCCCAATCAGGTGACTATTCCGTGGAAGAAATCCACGCCAAAATTAATGATATCCGCGACAAAACAAAACTATATATCGTTGTCGTAACACTCGATAATTTAATTAAAGGTGGTCGTGTTGGCCGGATGCAAGGATTCCTAGGCAGCCTTTTAAATATCAAATTAATTGCCAAACTAACAGACGGACAACTGGAAGAAGAAACGAAAGTCCGCAGCAACAAAAAAGTGCTACAATATTGCTTGAATTTAATTAAAGATGAGCCGAAAAAAATTCAACAGCTAGACGTTGTTCATGCGAATGGATTGAATCTGGCGGATGATTTTATCGCAGAATCAAAAGAAATAACCGGTTTAACAGAAATTCCACTATTTTTTGCAGACCCAGTCATTTCCACACATGCTGGAACAGGCGCGTTTGCATTTATGTACTATACTGACTAAGTGAGTGATTGCATATGACAAAGAAAAAATGGCTGTGGCTAACAGGAAGCGTGCTCGTTATCGCGCTTCTAGTTGGCGCAGTTTTTGGTATCAAGTATTATAAAGCATCCAAAGAAACGCCGATTAACCTAGTTGCCATGGGTGATTCATTAACAGAAGGTGTTGGTGATGAAAACAAAGCAGGTGGCTATGTCGGTATTATTCCAGAAAAATTAGAAGAAGAACCCAATGTTCCAAGAGTGAAAACGAGCAATTACGGCGTATCCGGAAATAAAATCGGCCAATTAGAAAAACGCTTAAAAACCAACGAGAAATTTCAAGAAGACGTCAAAAAGGCGAATGTTATAACAATTACCATTGGCGGCAATGATGTCATGGCTATTTTGCAATCGCGACTTTTAAAGGTCGACGTGGATGATTTTACAGAAGCCAATAAAGAATTCCAACAAGAATTAGAAACACTTCTTAAAGATATTCGCTCTTACAACGATGATGCAGCAATTTTCTTAATGGGCATTTATAATCCTTATACGACCTACTTCGGACACATTAAACAATTTGATGAGGTGATTAGCGACTGGAACGATGCGTCTAAAAAGACTATCGCCAAAGACAGTAATGCTTACTTTGTACCAATTGCGAATGTGATAGAAGATCGTAATGAAGCAAGTAAAGATCAACCTAATCCGCTACTGTCAGATGACTATTTCCACCCCAATCATAAAGGGTATGAAAAAATGACAGCGGAATTAGACAAAGCCATTGTAAAACAATTAAACGATGGCAATATTCCCAAATAGAAAGGTGTTAAAATCGTGCAGAGAGAAACACGATCGGCTCCCAAAAAACCAAAACGCAATTACTGGAAATGGATTTGTATTACATTAATCGCGGTGTTACTTCTTTCCGCTGGTTGGGTTTATGTAGCAGTTTTTAAACTCAGTCCGCAAGAAGAACCAACGCCAACGCTTATTAGCAATAAATCGACAGTTGAATTTCAAACGAGTACAACAAAAGCAGATTTGAACCAATTAATCAGCTCCTATATAGAAGATTTTAGTAAGGATCAGGAAATCGGCTATAAAGTTTTCGTAGCAGATAACGTCAACTTTACTGCAGAAGCGAAAATTTTC
>CM001047.1:1869669-1871952 GCA_000183865.1 Listeria marthii FSL S4-120 | reverse complement strand
TGAAAATTTTCGGTGAACCAGTGGAGCTTCATCTGAAATTCTCACCGAAAGTAGTCGACAATGGCAACGTAGAATTAACACTTAAAGACATGTCTGCTGGAGCTTTACCGCTGCCTGTATCGTACGTAATGAACTATGTAAACAAGAACTTTAAATTCCCAGATTGGGTGACTATCATCCCTAAAAAAGAAAAAATCTATCTATCTTTAGATAAATTAAAACTCCAAGGTGATACAAAAGTACGTGCCGATACGCTAAATTTGAAGAAAGACGATATTTCGTTTACACTTTTAGTACCAGTTAAGTAATTTGGCTGGCTGAATCCTAGTTAGGGGGCATTTTTATGACAAAAGAATCACTTGAAATAGCAACATTTGCTGGAGGGTGCTTTTGGTGTATGGTAAAACCTTTTGATACGCAACCGGGAATTGAGAAAGTCGTTTCAGGTTACACAGGCGGTCATACGGTTAATCCAACCTATAAAGAAGTTTGCAGCGGGACAACAGGACATACAGAAGCAATTCAAATCACTTTTGATCCGACAATTTTTTCTTATGAGAAATTAGTCGAAGTATATTGGCAACAAACTGATCCGACCGATGCGGCAGGCCAATTTGTTGACCGTGGCGATTCGTATCGACCAGTTATTTTCTACCACAATGAAGCGCAAAAAGAAATCGCTGAAAAATCGAAAGCGGCACTTGATGCAAGCGGCAGATTTAAAAAGCCAATTGTGACAGAAATTGCCAAAGCAGAAACATTTTATCCAGCAGAAGAATATCACCAAGATTTCTACAAAAAAGAAAAAGCGCACTATGAAGGTTATCAAGTTGCTTCCGGTCGTGCTGCATTCATAGATGCCAACTGGAAAGGGTGAAGTCAAATGGATGAAAGTAAAAAGAACGAGCGTCTTAAACAACTTACAGATATACAATATAATGTGACCCAAAAAGCGGGTACCGAACGTCCATTTCAAAATGAATTTTATGATAATGCGGCGCAAGGGATTTATGTAGATATTGTTTCAGGAAAGCCGTTATTTTCATCCAATGATCAGTACGATGCTGGCTGTGGTTGGCCGAGTTTCACTAAGCCAATCGATGAAACAGAAGTTATCGAACATCGAGATTTGACTCACGGCATGATTCGGACAGAAGTAAAGTCCGTCGATGCTGATTCCCATTTAGGGCATGTTTTTCCGGATGGACCACAAGACAAAGGTGGACTTCGCTACTGTATAAATTCTGCAGCGCTTAGATTCATTCCTGTGGATAAGTTGGAAGAAGAAGGCTACCAAGCATATAAGAAAATCTTTGAATAAACAAATGATGCCAGAAAATGAAATGCGTAGAATAATATCGCGAAATCATTCTCTGGCATTGTTATGAAAAGGAGCGATATACATGTTAAAAGTAGCAGTAGTAGGTCTTGGCGGCATCGCGCAAAAAGCCTATTTGCCAGTTTTTGCAGAAATGGAAAACATCGAGGTACACCTTTATACGAGGGATGCGCAGAAGTTGAAACATTTAAGTGAGAAATATCGTTTTGATCACTATCATCAAAGTATTCATTCGATGATTGAGTCGGGTGTGAATGCTGCATTTGTACATTCCTCTACAGCAAGCCATCCAGAAGTTATCCGGACTTTTTTAGCGCATCATATTCCGGTATATGTCGATAAACCGATTGCCGACAATTTAGCAGAAGTAGAAGAATTAACGCGCCTAGCAAAAGAACAAGACACGCTGTTAATGACTGGCTTTAACCGTCGTTATGCGCCAAAATATCAAGAATTAAAAGCATTAACAGAGACCAACATGATTATTATGCAAAAAAATCGCGCATCGCAACCAGGTGAGCCACGCACATTTATTTATGACGATTTTATTCATGTCATTGATACCGTGCGATTCTTACTAGATACCGAAATTGAACAATTAAACGTTTTTCCAGTATGGCAAGACGAGCTTCTAGCAAGCGTTACTGTGCAAATTACTGCGGGAGATAAAGTGGCGACTGCCATCATGAATCGCGATAGCGGCGTGAATGAGGAACGCTTAGCAGTGATGACGCCTAGTGCCAAATATGAAGTGGAAAATGTCACAGAGACACATATTTATGAAGGCACAACCGAACGTTTTGAGCGTTTTGGTGATTGGGAGACAACCTTGTATAAAAGAGGATTTGTATCAATTATCCAAGCCTTTTTAACAGCTGTGCGAAATGGCGAGAAAGCACCAATTTCTAAGGAAGATGCACTAGAAACGCATCGACTTGCAGAAG
>CM001047.1:1869307-1869569 GCA_000183865.1 Listeria marthii FSL S4-120 | reverse complement strand
AATTAACTTTATTTTTTTCAGGAAATCAACTATAGTTAAAGCATAAAAAGAGCGGAGTGTGTTGTACGTTGGGAAGATCATTTTATCATTTTTTAATGACATATCGGGACCCGAAACTAACAGATCAGAAAACGGAATTTGCCAACAATGCATACCGAGATCATAGTTTTCCAAAGCAAACGAGAAATTACCATATTCTTTGTGATTATCTGGAGTTTAACGCGCCATATTTGCCGGGAATGTCTATTTTCGATGAACTTTG
>CM001047.1:1865314-1869207 GCA_000183865.1 Listeria marthii FSL S4-120 | reverse complement strand
ACACTAGGAGGAAAAAAGATGAGCGTACATATCGAAGCAAAACAAGGGGAAATTGCAGAAACTATTTTATTACCAGGAGATCCGCTAAGAGCGAAATACATTGCGGAAACATTTTTGGAAGATGTCGTTTTATTCAACCAAGTGCGAGGCATGCTAGGATTTACTGGTACATATAAAGGCGAAAAAGTTTCTGTTATGGGAACAGGGATGGGTATTCCATCTATTTCGATTTATGTAAATGAATTAATTCAAAGCTATGATGTGAAAAACTTGATTCGCGTTGGTACAATGGGCGGAATTCAAGCGGACGTAAAAGTTCGTGATGTTGTTATTGCGCAAGCGGCTTCGACAGATTCACAAATCAACCGCAATACTTTTGCAGGAGTTGACTTTGCACCTGTAGCTGATTTCTCTCTTCTTAAAAAAGCCTATGATGCAGGTATCGAAAAAGGATTATCCCTTAAAGTCGGTAATGTTTTCTCAGCAGATCGTTTTTATAATGATCAACTAGACAAACAACAATTAGCTGATTACGGGGTACTTGGTATCGAAATGGAAGCAGCCGCACTTTATACACTGGCACAAAAATATGGTCGTCGAGCATTAGCCATTTTAACAGTAAGTGACCACATTTTTACTGGAGAAGAAACATCTGCGGAAGAGCGCCAAACTACTTTTAATGATATGATTGTTGTAGCATTAGAAGCAGCAATTAAATAAATTTAAATTACTAACTTAGAATCAGACTTAATGTATACAGGAAGGTTGATAAACACAATGAGTTCTTTATTAACAATCGCTTTAGCTATCAGTATTAGTTGTGTGCACACGGTGGAAGATCAATATTTCGGCGGCACAAATGCTAAAGTGGAACAAACAGCGACTAGCAACCAAACACTTGCAGAACTAGAAAAAGATCCACTTTATCCGTATATCGATAAGCAAAATAAATTAACGGAGAAAAATGGGATTAAGTATATCGAAAACGAGGAAAACATGCTGGTTCTGGCCAACAAAGATTTCTCCTTGCAACCAACATATACCCCCCCAGACTTAGTTCGCCCTAATGTAACGTTCTCGTTTGGCGAGCAGCAAGTCGAAAAAGCACAACTTCGAAAAGATGCAGCAAAAGGGTTGGAAGAGATGTTTGCAGCTGCGAATAAAGATGGGAAGAAACTATTTGCCGTTTCTGGCTATCGTTCGTACAAGCGCCAACAAGAAGTATTCCAAGCCGAAGTAAATGCTAAAGGGGATCAAAAAGCTAGAGAAGCAGTGGCGTACCCGGGCACAAGTGAGCACCAAACCGGTTTAGCGATGGATATCTCGTCAGAAAGCCAATCATATGAACTAACAGAAGCTTTCGGAAATACCCCTGAAGGCAAATGGTTACAGGAAAATGCCCATAATTATGGCTTTATCCTGCGTTATATGAAAGGCCGCGAAGACATTACGAAATATCAATACGAATCGTGGCATTATCGTTATGTCGGCAAAGATGCCGCAACGATTATTTACAAAAACAACTGNACTTTAGAAGAATTTTTTGAGCAAGTTGAGGCACTTCAAAAGAAAGTAGATGCCGCTAAATAACAAGCTTTTGAGCCATAAACAATCATTTGTTTATGGCTTTTTTTATTGCGCGTAGAAATTAAATAGTTGCACAAAATACCTATAGGGGGTATACTGTTAATTGTAGAAACAAAGGAGGAGAAAAAATGAAACACGACCAACCAATTGTTCCACGCAAAGAAGACGAAACGAAATTACTTCAAAATCGTTTGCGACGTATCGAAGGCCAAATCCGCGGTATTGCTCAAATGGTCGAGGATGATAGATATTGTACAGACATTTTAGTTCAAATTTCAGCAGCCAATAAAGCGCTCAAAAACGTTGGCTTGCAAGTACTCGAACATCATACGGCACACTGTGTTGTCGATGCAGCGAAAAATGGGGAAGATGACGTAATGGAGGACTTACTTAAAGCAATACGTCAATTTTCTAAAACCTGAGGGGGGTATATAAGATGAGCGATAAATATGTAAGACAAGATTTAAATGTTTTTGGAATGACTTGTGCGGCTTGTTCCACAAGAATTGAAAAATCACTAAATAAAGCAGAAGGCGTAGAAAAAGCCAATGTTAACCTAGTAACAGAAAATGCGGCCGTTTATTACGATCCAGAAGTAACATCGACAGAAGATTTAATTAAAGTCGTCAAACATGCGGGTTACGATGCAGCAGAAAAAATGACCAAAGAAGAAAAAGATGCTGTTTTAGAAAAGAATTTCAAAAAAGAAGTGCGACGCTTTATTCTTTCGGCCGTACTTTCACTTCCTTTACTGCTTACGATGGTGACGCATATTCCTTACATCCATGAAATGGCCTTTGCAGAAACGATTGGCAACTGGATTAATCCGACAATCCAATTAGTACTCGCAACAATTGTGCAATTTTATATTGGTTGGCGCTTTTATGATGGGGCTTATAAAGCACTTCGAGGGAAAAGCGCAAACATGGACGTATTAGTTGCGCTCGGTACATCTGCTGCTTATTTCTATAGTGTGGTGGAATATATTCGTCACATGATTGATCCAAGCGTGATGCCACATTACTATTTTGAAACAAGTGCGGTTCTGATTACGTTAATTTTATTAGGTAAATTGCTAGAATCATACGCAACTTCCAGAACAACCGAATCAATTGCTGGACTACTTGAACTACAAGCAAAAGAAGCGACCGTTATTCGGGAAGGAAAAGAATGGCTAGTGCCTGTAGACTCCTTGAAAATTGGCGATGTTATCTTAGTACGTCCGGGTGAAAAAGTGCCGATGGATGCCGAAATTATTTCTGGGGAAACAAGTATTGATGAAGCGATGATTACTGGTGAGCCTGTGCCAGTAGAGAAAAAGCCAGGCGACTCTGTGATTGGTGCTACGATTAACTTTGACGGGGCTTTCCAAGCAAAAATCACGAAACGGATGGAAGAAACAGTTTTAGAATCTATTATCCGTTTGGTGGAGGAAGCACAAGGCATTAAAGCGCCAATTCAACGTTTAGCAGATAAAATCTCTGGTATTTTTGTTCCTATCGTACTTGGAATTGCTGCTGTGACATTTATTATTTGGTACCTTGTGACTGGTACTGTGGATGGCTCGCTCGAAGCTGCCATCGCTGTGTTAGTCATTGCCTGTCCCTGTGCGCTCGGACTCGCAACACCAACCGCAATCATGGCTGGAACTGGTAAAGGTGCCGAAAGTGGGATATTATTTAAAGGTGGCGAACATTTAGAACGTACATCAAAAGTCGACACAATCATTTTTGATAAAACAGGTACTTTAACAGAAGGTAAACTAGAAGTAAGCGATAAAGAAGCAACACATGACCGATTTTTCCCTTATTTATTCTTAATGGAACAACAATCAGAGCATCCGATTGCGAAAGCGATTATTAAGATGTTAGCGTCTGAGAATATCGATGTTTCCACAATCAAACAAGGCAAAATTCGCGCAAAAGCTGGCCATGGGATGACAGGTACACTTGATGAAAGTAAGGTGGAACTTGGCGCTTATCGCTATATTTCCTCCCTTACAACGATTCCAAAAGATGCTGATGAGTTAATCGGAAGCTGGATGCATGCTGGAAAAACTGTAGTAGCGATGGCGATTGATGGTGTGTATGCCGGCGCACTTGCTTTATCCGATACACCGCGACCAGAAGCAAAAGAAGCCATCCAAAAACTACAAGCACAAGGCATCAAAACCGCGATTTGTTCTGGTGACCAATCCGTTGTTGTAGAAAATATGGCGAAAGATTTAGGAACCGATATGTTTTTTGCCGAACAATTACCCAACGATAAAAGTGCTTTAGTGGAAAAATTACAACAAGAAGGTCATA
>CM001047.1:1864389-1865214 GCA_000183865.1 Listeria marthii FSL S4-120 | reverse complement strand
GGCATTAATGATGCGCCAGCTCTTGCAGCAAGCGATATTGGGATTAGTATCGGAACAGGAACAGACATCGCGATTGAAACAGGCGACGTAACACTTGTAAGTCACCGTTTGACATTAATTCCGGAAACAATTGAACTGTCTAAAGCGACGATGCGCAATATCCGCCAAAACTTTTTCTGGGCACTTGCCTACAACTGTGCGGGGATTCCAATTGCAGCATTAGGCCTACTTGCGCCTTGGGTAGCAGGACTTGCGATGGCATTTAGTTCCGTTTCTGTTGTAACAAACGCACTACGCTTAAAAAGATATAAATTTAAATCTTAGGAGGAAAATGACATGGAAAAACTGATTTTAAATGTAGAAGGTATGACTTGTGGACACTGCGAGGCTCGCGTAACAAAAGCTTTATCGGAAGTAAGTGGCGTGAAAAATGCGGTAGTTTCCTTAGATGAAGGAACAGCGACAGTTGAATTCGAAAAAGGACAAGTAACAGAAGATGCGCTTATTGATGCTGTTGAAGAAGCAGGATATGAAGTAGCTTAATTTAAAAGCAAAAGGAGGATTCTTAGCGGAATTCTCCTTTTTTATATGTCATGAAAAAAAGATACCAAAATGGTTCGAAAACTGGTAAAATAAATGAGTTAAATAAAATGTGCTAGTAGTAGCCACATTTTACATAGAAAGTGGTGAAGAAAGATGGAACAATCCCCACAAAACGAACCAGACAAAGTGGAGAAAAAGGAAGAACAAAAATCAAAACCTGGCAATGGTTATATAAAAATGAAGTTATTCCCATTTATCATGCTATTATTCGCTTTTGTCTTT
>CM001047.1:1864032-1864289 GCA_000183865.1 Listeria marthii FSL S4-120 | reverse complement strand
AGGGGATGACAAGCAAGTCAAAGTGAGTATTCCAGAACGTAAAGAATTTACCAAGCTATATGACGTATATGATGAAATTACGAGTAAATATTATAAAGATACCAAATCCAGTAACATGATCGACGGAGCCATTACCGGTATGGTGAATTCGCTCGATGATCCTTATTCCACTTTTATGTCGAAAAAAGAATCATCGGCTTTTAACGATACGATTTCTGCTAGTTTTGAAGGAATTGGCGCAGAAATTCAAGAAAAAG
>CM001047.1:1861039-1863932 GCA_000183865.1 Listeria marthii FSL S4-120 | reverse complement strand
TTATACTCCCGCCATCGTGGTCGTTTCTCCAATCAAAAATTCCCCAGCCGAAAAAGCTGGATTGCGCCCGCAAGATATTATTACACAAGTAGACGGGAAGTCTGTTAAAGGCGATACAGCTACAGAAGCAACCCAAAAAATCCGCGGTGAAAAAGGAACCAAGGTAACCCTTACGATTCAACGTTCCAATGAAGATAAACCATTTGATGTTACGATTACACGTGATGAAATTCCAATCGAAACCGTTTATAAAGAAATGGGCAGCGATAAAATTGCGCACGTCACAATCAGCACATTTTCTGAAACAACCTATGATGAGCTTGAAAAAGCACTCAAAGCCCTTGAAAAAGATGGCATGAAAGGACTTGTGATTGACTTGCGAGGAAATCCTGGTGGGTTACTTGACCAAGCTGTTTCAATTTCTAGCCTGTTTGTTCCTGATGGCAAAGTTGTCGTACAAGAACAAGGGAAAGATGGCAGTAAATCAGCCATTAAAGCCGATAGTAGCTCACATGGCGATTATAAAGTAAAAGTACCAACTACCATGCTTATTGATGGTGGGAGCGCAAGTGCTTCAGAAATTCTTGCAGCAGCAGCGAAAGAATCTGGCGGCATCAAACTTGTTGGAGCAAAATCATTTGGTAAAGGGACCGTCCAAACAGCGACAACCTTATCCGATGACTCCACACTGAAATTAACAGTCGCAAAATGGTTAACGCCAAATAGCGAATGGATTCATGAAAAAGGTATTACGCCAGACGTGGTTGTGAACATGCCAAATTACGCAACCATGACTATTCCTTCCTCCACAAAAGTCTACCAAAATGGCGATTTCGGTGATGATGTAAGAACCATCGAAACCATGCTCAAAGCACTAGACTATAACGTTGGAAAAGTAGACGGCTTATACGATATAGATACAAAATATGCTGTTCAGAGATTCCAAGCAGCAAACAAAATAGATGTGACGGGAATTATGACAGGTGTAACAACCGATAAATTAGTCGAATTAACGCAGAAACATCTAAAAGAAATAGATCCACAACTACAAAAAGCAAAAGCCTTGGTGAAGTAAACGTACAACTTTTTTGAAAAACTGGAGGTAGCAAAAAAATGGAAACATACTTAGAAATTGAAACGTTGATTAAGCGAATTTTTAATAGTTTTCGTCATGAAGTCGAAGCTGTACTCGATAAAAGATTAAGTGGTAGCGAATACCGCGTCTTGAGTTTGATTTCGAGCGGACTTACGAAAACATCAGAATTAGCTAAAACACTTGATGTTTCAGCCAGTCACATTACAGCCATTACAGATACTTTAGTCGAAGAACAGTTTATTACACGTCATCGTTCTGAAGTAGACCGCCGCATTATTGAACTAAGACTAACCGCAAACGCCGAGGAATTTGTCAAAGAAATTGATAAAAAGAAAAAAGAAATGATCGTCAAACGCTTTGCTGTTTTTTCCGAGTATGAACAAGCGGAATTCCGTAAACTACTCAAAAAATTAGCAGACGGTTCCATTAAATAAATAGTAAAAATCCCGTAGTCTAATCGACTGCGGGATTTTTTTATGAACATTTTACTTTACAACAAAAAGATTCTTCGTTATACTTTGGATGAAAGTTGCTCTAAGGAAACATTTTTAGTTATATATAAAATTTAGTCTTGAAGGAAAAGGGTGGTATACATGGAAATCCAAGGTTTAACAATCGCATATAAGCAAAAAGTGGCAATTGATAACGTCACACTTCAAATAGCAGCAGGAAAATTAACAGGCATCGTCGGTCCGAATGGGGCTGGCAAATCAACTTTATTAAAAGGAATGATGGGGCTAATTCCACGCGAACAAGGTCAAGTGACTTTAGCCGATAAGCCACTTTCCTATTGGAGAAAGAAAATCGCTTATGTTCCGCAGCGGAGTGAAGTGGATTTGACTTTCCCAATTACCGTTTTCGATATGGTATTACTGGGCACATATCCGGCACTTGGATTAATTAAACGCCCTGGAAAGAAAGAGAAACAACTGGCATTAGACGCGCTCGAACAAGTGGAAATGACAGGCTTTATGAAAAGACAAATCGGCGAACTATCAGGTGGCCAATTACAACGGGTATTTATCGCACGCGCACTTGCGCAACACGCTGAGATTTTCTTTTTGGATGAACCGTTTGCTGGTATTGATATGACGAGTGAAGCGCTGATTATGAAGCTATTAAAAAAACTAAGAGACAATGGGAAAACGATTGTCGTTGTGCACCATGATTTCCATAAAGTGGCGGCTTACTTCGACGATATCATTTTACTCAATAAAAAATTAGTAGCGCATGGTCCAGTGGAACAAACATTTACGGAAGAAAAAATTAAATTTGCTTACGGTGACGCGCCGGTAGCATTTGCGGCGGGGGTGTAGACGATGTTGTTTTTAGAAGGCTTGATGCAATATAGTTTTTTACAAAAGGCACTGATTACTTCTGTGACAGTTGGGATTGTGTCGGGTGTGATTGGTAGTTTTATTATTTTAAGAGGGATGTCACTCATGGGAGATGCGATTTCTCATGCGGTGTTGCCTGGTGTGGCGATTTCTTACATGATGGGGATGAACTTCTTTATAGGGGCTGCAACGTTTGGTATTGCGGCGGCGCTTGGCATCGGTTTTGTTAATCAAAAAAGCCGAATCAAAAATGATACAGCAATTGGGATTGTTTTTAGCGCATTTTTCGCACTCGGGATTATTTTAATTTCTTTTGCGAAAAGTAGTACGGATTTGTATCATATTTTATTTGGGAATGTGCTTGCGGTGCGGAGTTCGGATATGTGGATGACGATTATTATTGCGATACTGGTGATTTCGCTTGTGGCACTTTTTTATAAGGAATTTTTGGTTAGTTCGT
>CM001047.1:1838766-1860939 GCA_000183865.1 Listeria marthii FSL S4-120 | reverse complement strand
ATGGCAGAAGCTTACGGCCTTAATGTAAAATTCTTGCATTACTTCTTGATGCTACTTTTAACGCTTGTAACGGTTTCGGCTTTGCAAACGGTTGGAATTATTTTAGTGGTGGCGATGTTAATTACGCCAGCAGCGACGGCTTATCTGCTTACGAATAAATTATCGAAAATGATTGTTCTTGCTTCTACATTTGGGGCAGTGAGTGCGATTATCGGACTTTACTTTAGCTATATTTTCAACCTAGCATCTGGTGCGGCAATGGTTTTAGTTGCGACAATTATTTTCTTTATCGCCTTTTTATTCGCACCAAAACAAGGCTTATTATTTTCTAAAAAGAGGGAGGTCATCGAATGAAAAAAATGCTCGTTGTGGCGCTTTTCGCGTTAGTAGTTGTACTTGCGGGGTGTTCCAGTCAAAATAGTACTTCGAAAAAAACAGATGGCAAGTTAAATGTAGTGGCGACTTATTCGATCTTAGCAGATATTGTTAAAAATGTTGGTGGGGACAAAATTGAGCTTCATAGTATTGTGCCAGTTGGCGTGGATCCACACGAATACGATCCGCTGCCAGCCAATATTCAAAGTGCAGCAGATGCAGATTTAATTTTTTACAATGGATTGAATTTGGAAACGGGGAACGGTTGGTTTGACCGGATGCTTGAAACCGCAGATAAATCACGAGACGACAAAGATCAAGTAGTGGAATTAAGTAAAGGCGTGCAACCCAAATATTTAACTGAAAAAGGGAAAACGTCCGAAACCGATCCACATGCTTGGCTCGACCTTCATAACGGAATTATCTACACAGAAAATGTGCGCGATGCACTTGTAAAAGCAGACCCAGACAATGCGGCATTTTACAAAGATAATGCGGCAAAATATATTGCGAAGCTGGACGCATTAGATAAAGAAGCCAAACAAAAATATGCTGATTTACCAGAAAATCAAAAAACGTTGGTAACGAGCGAAGGCGCATTTAAATATTTTGCAGCTCGCTACGGTTTGAAAGCAGCCTATATTTGGGAAATCAACACAGAAAGCCAAGGCACACCAGATCAAATGAAACAAATTGTCGGCATTGTGGAGAAAGAAAAAGTACCGAATTTATTTGTCGAAACAAGCGTAGATCCACGTAGTATGGAAAGTGTCTCTAAAGAAACCGGTGTACCAATTTTTGCGAAAATTTTCACGGATTCGACGGCGAAAAAAGGCGAAGTGGGCGACACGTATTTAGAAATGATGCGCTACAATTTAGATAAAATTCATGATGGTTTAGCTAAATAAAAAAAGCGCAGAGATTAACTTGAAATCTCTGCGTTTTTTGCGTTTAAGGAAAGTTTTTGCTCTGTTTTCCGAACTCGAAGCGATAAAATAAATGCGGCGACAAATAGGCCGGTACTTAAACCAATCCAGTAACCAAATGGTCCTAAATTCGTAAAGGATAAGCCGTAACCTACTGGAAGGCCAATCAACCAATAAGAAATAAAGGCGACAATCGAGGTGATTGTAACATCTTTATACCCCCGAAGTGCCCCAAGAACTGGCGACAAGACAGCATCCGCGAATTGGAATAGAATCGCGTAAACTAAGAAATGCATAATTAAATCTATAAGCGCGGGGTCATTCGTGTAAAATCCGGCAATTGTATCGCGGAAGAAAAATAGGATAGCTCCGTTCACACAACCAATCAAAGTCGCAGCGGTCATGCCGATATGGCGATACTGTTTGGCGTCTTTTAAGCGTTTCGCGCCGGTTTCGTAACCACCTAGAATGGTTAGCGTGGAAGCGACACTAAGTGGGAAGGCGTAAAGCAACGTACAAACACTATTTGCCGATTGATGCGCCGCAATCGTCTCCGTCCCAAAAGCACCCATTAAAATTGTCACCGCCGAGAAAATACTCGTTTCAAATAAAATCGTTAAACCATTTGGCACACCAATCCCGATAATCTCTTTTACCTTCGAAAAACGAAGCGCAGTAAGGCTTTTAAAAATACCGAATTTGCGCAATCTCGTTTGTGTTTGAATCAAAATAACACTAACTAAAACAACGAGCCAATACGTAATCCCAGTCGCGTAACCACTACCAGCACCACCCATTTCCGGAAAGCCGAAGTTCCCAAAAATAAAGCAGTAATTTAAAAAGATATTAAATGGCACCGTACAAAGCGTAATCAGCATCGTCACCCGAGTTAGACCAAGCGAATCAATAAAAGAACGCAGAATCGCGGAAATAAAGAACGCGGGAATACCGATACAAATGCCGTTCAAGAAATGACGGGCGATATCCGCGACTTCTGCCGTAACTGGCATATGTGTCAAAATCATTGGAACGACCAAAAAATTAATAAGAATTAAAATAAATGCTAAAAATAAAGCAATATATAGACCGTTATGCACCGTGTTTTTGACTTGTTTTTCTTTCTTCGCCCCGATTAATTGGGCGATGATTGGCGTGATAGCCATTAATAACCCAGAAAAGGCGGCATTCACCGGAGCCCAAAACGAACTACCAATTGCTACACCAGCCAGCGCCTGATTCGAATAATTTCCGCTCATCGTTGTATCGAAAAATGTCATGGAGAAAAGCGTGAGTTGCGTAATGACTATCGGTGTGAATATCGTTAAAAATTGTTTCCATTTTGCCCCATATGTGACTGTTTGTTGCAAGTAACCATCTCCTTTTTGCATCCATTCAGATTATAGCATAAATAAGGCGTTCTGGCGGCGTAACAAAAAAACTTTTCCTTTCGTATATGTACTATCTTTGTTATAATAAAGTTCTGTGGCAGGGGCAATACTCTGCGGGTTGGGAGAGGGACAATTTCATAATGAGGAAAAAGTATGCAGAAATTTTTCAACAAAGTATTTCGGCTGAACGAGCATAAAACCAATATCCGGACCGAATTTTTGGCTGGTATGATTGGCTTTTTTACGGTGGCATATATTATTGTCGTCAATAGCTCGATTTTAGCGGAGGCTGGAGTTCCTTATCAAGGAGCAGTCCTTGCGACGATTTTCATTTCGGCGTTTGGTTGTTTGATTATGGGATTTTGGGCAAATGCACCGCTTATTCTAATGCCTGGGATGGGGATTAATGCGCTCTTTGCGTATACCCTTGTTCAAGGAATGGGACTAAGTTGGCAGGTTGCACTTGCTGCTGTTACGATGAGTGGTTTATTATTTATGATTCTTGCGTTTACACCACTTGCAGGAAAACTAAATGAAGCTATTCCGCTAATTTTAAAACAAGCGATTACGGTTGGGTTAGGTTTATTCTTAATCTTCCTAGGGCTTGAAAAAGGTGGAATCGTAACGCGCGGAAAACATGCCATTATTGCCGTTGGAGATTTAGGCGATCCATTCGTTTTAGCAACACTTGTGACGCTACTATTAACGATGATTTTAGTTATTCGAAAAATTCCAGGCGCTTTCTTATGGAGTTTAATAATCGGAACAATCGTTGGTGTGATGTTTGGTGTTGCCGGGAAAGCTGGAGGTGCTTCGATAAGCGTTGCGCCGTGGAGCGATGTGCTCTTTAAAGCTGATTTTTCCGGAATGGCGAGTGTTGGTTTTTGGAGTGCCGTCTTTACGATGACGATGGTAATTGTGTTTGAAACGGTTGGACTTACAAATGGACAAGTAAGACAGCTCAAGCAAACGGAAAAATTACCACGGATTTTAAAAGCTAGCTCCCTGACCGCCTTTTTATCTGGCCTATTTGGTACAAGCCCAACAATCTCTGCACTTGAAAGTGGCTCAATGTTTGCGAGTGGAGCAAAAACTGGTCTAGCAACAATTACGACAGGTATTTTCTTCATCGCATCCCTTTTCTTAATGCCGGTATTATCTTTTATTCCGAACAGTGCGATTGCACCGATTTTAATTATTATCGGTATGTCGATGCTGCAAGAATTTAAAGAAATGGATTTATCGAATGCGGCAGAAACTTTTTCAGCACTACTGATTATTGTGTTAATCCCGCTGACGTACAGTATTGCAGACGGAATTGCGGCTGGTTTTATCGCGTATCCCATTCTTCGTGCTTTCACGAAAAACGAGGAACGTACTTCACCAGTCATGTATGTAATTGCAGCTTTATTTTTGCTTCAATTTATCATACAATAACAAAGAAGGAATGCGCTCTTCTTATTTTTACAGGAGAGCGCGTACTTTTTATCTAACTGATGTGAAAAGAGGGTTCGGAAAATGTATTATTATCTAATCACCCTAGCTGTAGTTGCGCTAGATCAATTGACTAAATGGATTGTTGTTCAAAATATGGAAATTGGACAGAAAATAGAAGTTATTCCTGGTTTCTTATACTGGACAAGCTACCGTAATGACGGAGCGGCTTGGAGTATTTTAGAAGGGCATATGTGGTTTTTCTATCTTATTACTGTTGTTGTTATTGGAATTATAATTTATATTATGCAAAAATATGCCAAAGGAAAACGACTATTTTCCATTAGTTTAGCGTTTATTCTAGGTGGTGCGATTGGTAATTTTATCGACCGGGTCTTGCATCAAGAAGTAGTAGATTTTGTACAAACAGTATGGGGAAATTATTACTTCCCAATCTTTAATGTGGCAGATGCCTCGCTTTCAGTTGGTGTCGTACTAATGCTCGTGTATGTTTTTGTAGACGACCGCAAAACGAAAGGAATTAAATAATGCAGAATGAAACATTGATTATAGAAGAAAGCCACGCGCGCGAACGTGTGGACAAAGTGATTGCTGAAATGATGGGAAAAAGTCGTTCAGCGATTCAACTAATGCTAAAAAATGGCGATATCACAGTAAATGGTGAACTTGCCAAACCAAATTACAAAGTACAAGTAGGCGACGAAATTCATTATGAAGCTCGTGAACCTGAAGAGCTTGAAGTACTAGCGGAAGATATTCCACTAGATATTTACTTTGAAGATAAAGATATGCTAGTTGTTAACAAACCTGAGGGCATGGTTGTTCATCCATCCGCGGGACATGCAAGCGGCACACTCGTAAATGCTTTACTATTCCATTGTGACGATTTATCTGGTATTAACGGCAAAATCCGTCCAGGCATTGTCCACCGGATTGATAAAGATACATCTGGTTTACTCATGGTTGCCAAAAACGACCACGCTCATGAATCACTAGCCAAGCAATTAAAAGATAAAACTTCTGATAGAGAATATATCGCACTTGTCCACGGCGACATCGTCCACCAAAAAGGAACGATTGAAGCACCGATTGGCCGAGCAAAAGAAGACCGTCAAAAAATGGCAGTCGTACGCGATGGTAAAGAAGCAAGAACACATTTTGAAGTGCTGGAGCGCTTACCAGGTTTCACATTAATTAACTGCAAACTAGACACAGGCCGTACGCACCAAATCCGTGTCCACTTGAAATATATCGGACATCCGTTAGCGGGCGATCCAAAATACGGACCAAAAAATACGATTAAAGGCAATGGCCAATTTCTTCATGCTGCAAAACTAGGATTTGACCATCCGACAACGAATGAACGAATGACGTTTGAAGCGCCACTACCAAGTTCATTTGAAAAAGCCTTGAAAACGTTACGACAAGAAAATTAAAAAAGAAGCAAGAACACCTATTTACGGGCGTTTCTTGCTTCTTTTTCTTTCATAAGCGCTTTTGTTGCCTGGCGCAAAGTAGGATAGGTTTTGATACCTTGTTGTTCCGTAAGACTAGCTTGTACCATTATTTTGGCCATTTGTGGTTGCATGCCGGTAATAATTGGTGTGACGCCAACTAATTTCAGTGAGGAGAAGAAATGCTCAATGTACTCGCCGATACGTGGTGACTCCAATTGCACACCAGATAAATCGATAATTAAATAGTTTACTGGCTGTTCACAAGCTTCATAAAGCGCCGTCTCGGTAATTTGTTTTGCACGCTCGTCGGTGATTTTTCCAATCAATGGTAAAAGAAATACTTTTTCGGCAATCCAAATGAGTTTCGTGGACTCTTTAATAATTTGGTTTTCTTTTTGATGCATCATTTGCTCTGTTGCGTAGGTATAGCCTTCGATTAAGTGTTGGGTAAAGCTACTAAATACTTGGTGTAGCTTAATGCTAAATAAATATAATTCGCGGAAGTTCGTAGGTTCGACATTATTTTCGGAGGCATAATCAAGCAGGAATTCTTCCAGCAAGCGAATATGGAATAAAATGTGCGAAATACCGAGTGAGGTAATAAATTGTGCCTTCCCTAACTCATGAGCGAAAGTATTCATTTGCCCTAAATCTTCTGTCATTCCAATAAATAAATTTTCTAAAACAAAGCCCGTTTCATCCATTAAACGATCATCGTCTTTTAGTGTAAAAATGTACGGATCATCTACCGATACATAATACGTAAGCCAGCCATTCACAACGGTTTCTTTCTGTTGTAATAAGCTTTTCATAATGCTCATTTTGTTCACCTCTATAAGTACATGTTTTTAGCTATTACAGCATAGCACAAAGCGCTCTGGAAATGGACTGATTTACAGATAGTGACAATTATTTCAAGCTGTTAATATGTACAAATTGTGAAAACTTAAAAAAAGCCACAAAAAAAGAATCATCTCTTTGGTGATTCTGCTGTTTCTTACTATAAAGATATCCTTTTTTTGTTTTCGTTTGTTTCGAACTTAAATCGATTAGGGCGAAGGGGCTGCGTTTGATTTCAGGATTTAAGTGACCCTCGCGTACTAGCTTTTGGCGTTGTTTTTTTGCTTTAGATGTAGCCATAGATGTGGCCTCCTTTATTTTATTATCACTAGTATAACATGTTTTCCGATTTTTTGATTGACAGGGGGCGTTCTATCGGTTAAGATAAGTCTAATGAAATAAAGTCCTTTAACATAGTCCAGAGAGGCTAAGAAGGTGACGATAATTTGACGGGTTATTTGTATACTCGTACGCGTTCCCTTGCTTACACTGGCAGAGGGTTATTTTTTTGCACAAAAGGAGAGATTTCGGATGCAAAAACAAGTAGTTGTCATGGACGAGGCGGCAATTAAACGTGCGCTCACTCGAGTTAGTTACGAAATTATCGAGCGAAACAAAGGCACGAAGAATTTAGCGCTTGTCGGTATTAAGACACGTGGTATCTATCTTGCAGAGCGTTTGCATACACGGATACTTGAAATTGAAGGCATTGATATTCCGGTTGGGGATATTGATATCACGCTTTACCGAGACGACTTATCTTTCAAAGATGATGAATCTCGTGAGCCAGCTGTACATGGTACGAACATTCCATTTGATATTAGTGGGAAAAAAATCGTCCTTGTAGATGATGTGCTCTACACGGGTCGCACCGTGCGTGCCGCAATGGACGCATTAATGGATGTAGGCCGACCAGCGCAAATTCACCTTGCAGTACTTGCTGACCGGGGCCATCGAGAGCTACCGATTAGAGCAGACTACGTAGGGAAGAACATTCCAACATCAGGTAACGAGCGAGTAGAAGTTCGCCTGACTGATGTGGATCATGCAGAAGATGCGGTTATTATTAACAAAAATGAATAACAATGTAACACTTTTTTAAAAGCAGTCCTGTGAGGCTGACAAAGAGTGATTAATTTCTTATAGGGGATTATTCTATACTCTTTGTCGACACAGACAAGGGGTATTTTTTATGAAGAAAGAGGGAAGAAAATGACAGAAACGACAGAAACAGTGACAAAACCAGTACTAGATATACACGAAAGACCAAGCTTCAATAAATGGATCATTCTTAGCATCCAGCACCTTTTCACCATGTTTGGCTCGACTATCTTTGTGCCAAGTGTGACAGGGTTAAGTCCGGGAGTAGCGCTTGTATCTAGCGGGCTCGGGACACTAGCTTATCTAGGAATTACTCGCGGGAAAATCCCCGCATATCTAGGATCTTCCTTTACTTTTATTGCACCAATCACCGCATTACTTGCAACGAAATCTGGCGGAGGGCCGGGCGCTGTTATGGTCGGAACGTTCTCAGTCGGGGTTGTATACGCGATTGTTTCCTTGATTGTTTACTACGCGGGTGTTGATTGGATTCAAAAGGTTTTACCACCAATTGTTGTTGGGCCAGTAATTATGGTTATCGGTTTATCGCTAGCGCCAAGTGCAGCTGCGATGGCGATGGGAACGAACAATGGTAAATACAGTTTAGAAACTTTGGCAGTAGCAATTATAACACTGTTAGCAACCATTATCGCAATGATGTTTTTCAAAGGCTTTATGGGCTTGATTCCCATTTTATTCGGCTTCACAGTCGGTTACTTAACCAGTATGGCATTTGGAATGGTAGATTATACGTTAATCAAAAATGCGTCTTTCTTCCAAATTCCAGATTTCAGCATTCCATTTGTTAATATTGACCCAGTTATCACTGTTACAGTTGTTCTCAGTATGGCGCCACTTGCGTTTGTTACGATGGCGGAACATATGGGACATCAATTACTACTTAATCGAATTACAAATAAAAACTTCTTTAAAGACCCAGGACTTCATCGTTCCTTGCTTGCAGATGGTACGGCTTCGATTATCGCATCGTTAATCGGCGGACCACCTGTAACAACTTACGGAGAAAACATTGGTGTTCTAGCAATTACAAAAGTATATAGCGTGTTTGTTATCGGAGGAGCGGCAGTTTTCGCCATTCTCTTCGGATTTATCGGTTACATCAATGCAGTTATCACCTCGGTTCCAACAGCAGTTCTAGGCGGAATTTCCCTGCTACTCTTTGGGGTTATTGCGACAAGCGGACTTCGAATGATGATTGAAAATAAAATTGACCTAAGTGTTAATCGTAATATGATTATTGCTTCCGTTGTACTAGTGGTCGGAATTGGCGGCTTGTTCATTCAAGCAGGATCATTCCAACTGTCTGGCATGGCGCTCGCAGCAGTTATTGGGATTATTTTAAACTTAGTCTTACCAGCCGAGCACAGATCAGCCTGACATCCTACACGACAAAAAAACCTCTGCAGATATAATACTCCAGAGGTTTTTCTATAAATTGAATTAGAAAAGGTGGCGCTTTAAATGAAAAATTTGTTGTCAATGGAAGCATTAACCGTCCATGAAATCGAGCATTTATTAGAGCAGGCGGCACAGTTTAAACGCGGGAAAAAAGCCACTTTTAACGAACAGGCTTTTGCGGTCAATATGTTTTTTGAACCGAGTACGAGAACGCATACGAGTTTTGAAGTAGCGGAGAAAAAGTTAGGTGTCGAGGTAGTTTCCTTTGATGCAGCGAGCTCTAGCATGACTAAAGGCGAAACGCTTTACGATACACTACTCACGATGCAAGCGGTCGGAGTGAATGTTGCGGTAATCAGGCATTCTGAAGAAAACTACTACGCGGGACTTGAAAAGTTAGATATTGCGATTGTAAACGGCGGGGACGGCTGCGGGGAGCATCCAAGTCAATCACTGCTCGACTTATTTACGATAAAAGAACAGTTTGGTACTTTTCAAGGGTTGAAAGTAGCGATTGCTGGCGATATTCGGCATAGTCGGGTAGCAAATTCCAATATGAAAGTGTTAAAAAGGCTTGGGGCAGAGCTGTTTTTCTCCGGACCGAGCGAATGGTTTGATGAAAGTTACTTAGCATATGGCACGTATTTACCGGTCGATGAGATGGTTGAACAGGTCGATGTGATGATGCTTTTACGTGTACAACATGAGCGCCACAGCGGAACAGAGCAATTTACAAAAGAAAGCTATCATGAAAAATTCGGTTTGACGGTCGAGCGGGCAGCGAACTTAAAGAAGGATGCGATTATTATGCACCCAAGCCCAGTGAACCGCGACGTGGAAATCGCTGATAGCTTAGTCGAAAGCGAAAAATCACGGATTGTTACGCAAATGACAAATGGTGTTTTTATACGAATGGCAATTTTGGAATCAATTTTAAAAGAACAGGAAATGAGGGCGAAATTATGTACGTATTAAAAAATGGGCAAGTGTTAAACGAATCAGGTGAGCTTGAGAATAAAGATGTACTCATCCAAAATGGCAAAGTGAATTTGATTGCGGATTCGATTGAAGTCACAAGTGGCAAAGAGTTTGATGCAACTGGAAAACTGATTGCTCCCGGATTTATCGATGTCCATGTACACCTTCGCGAGCCCGGCGGCGAACATAAAGAAACCATTTTAACAGGAACTCAAGCAGCCGCGCGGGGTGGTTATACGACGATTTGCTCGATGCCGAATACAAAACCTGTTCCAGATTCCAAAGAAGTAATGGCAAGTTTACAAGCGAAAATTAAAGAAACAGCGGAAGTTCGAGTGTTGCCTTACGCGTCGATTACGACAAGCCTTGGCACTGACGAGTTGGTAGATTTTGAAGCATTAAAAGAAGCGGGCGCATTTGCTTTTACGGATGACGGGGTGGGCGTGCAGCTAGCTGGAACGATGTATGAAGCGATGAAACGAGCGGCGGCGCTAGACATGGCGATTGTGGCTCACTGTGAAGACAACTCGCTTATCTACGGCGGTGTGGTCCATGACGGTATCTTTGCAGAAAAAGAAGGACTCAAAGGAATTCCAAATATTGCCGAGTCTGTCCAAATCGCGCGGGATGTTTTGTTAGCAGAAGCGGCAGGCTGTCACTATCATGTCTGCCATATTTCGACCAAAGAATCGGTTCGGGTTGTGCGTGATGCAAAACGGGCGGGAATTCGCGTTACTGCAGAAGTTTCGCCACACCACTTAATTTTAGATGAAGAAGATATTCCGGGAAATGATGGTAACTGGAAAATGAATCCACCACTTCGCAGCAAAGCAGATCGGGCGGCACTTTTAGAAGGATTGCTGGATGGCACGATTGATTTTATCGCAACGGATCATGCGCCACATGCAGCCGAAGAAAAAAATGTACCGATGGAGCAAGCCGCATTTGGAATAGTAGGGCTAGAAACAGCTTTCCCACTACTTTATACACATTTTGTTAAAACGAACGAATGGACATTAAAACAACTAATTGACTGGATGACTGTGAAGCCGGCGGAATGCTTTAAACTACCGTACGGCAAACTAGAAGTAGGCGTGGTGGCGGATATCGTCGTACTTGATTTAGAAAAAGAAGCGAATATCGACCCAGCTACTTTTTACTCAAAAGGAAAAAACACACCATTTGTTGGAGAAACGTGTATCGGTTGGCCGGTAGCAACGTTTGCAGAAGGAACACTTGTATACAATGAGGGGGAAATCAAATGACAAAGCGAATTTTAATGCTAGAAGATGGCAATTATTTTATCGGTGATGCAATTGGTAGTGAAAAGGAAACTATTGGCGAAGTAGTGTTCAATACTGGAATGACGGGCTACCAAGAAACGATCACAGACCCTTCCTACTACGGCCAAATTATCACTTTTACGTATCCACTTGTTGGAAATTACGGCGTGAACCGCGACGATTTTGAATCAATTAACCCGGCTGTCAAAGGGGTTGTTGTACGTGAAGCCGCAGAGTATCCTTCCAACTGGCGCAACCAAATGACATTAAATGAATTTTTAAAAGAAAAAGGCATCCCAGGAATCGCGGGAATTGATACACGGAAATTAACAAAATTAATCCGTAAAGAAGGCACGTTAAAAGGAATTTTGGCAGCTGAAACGGCAGATAAAGAAGAATTGCTACACCATTTGCGCTCCGTTCGCTTGCCGGTTGACCAAGTGCATGAAGTTTCCTCGGCTAAAGCATTTGCAAGCCCGGGTGACGGCAAACGAGTGGTGCTCGTAGATTACGGTGTGAAAAGCTCGATTTTGCGAGAGCTGAATAAACGCAATTGTTATGTGACGGTCGTTCCTTACAATACAACAGCCGAAGAAATTCTAGCGATGCATCCGGACGGCGTGATGTTATCAAATGGGCCTGGGGATCCGAAAGATGTTCCAGAGGCGTTAGAAATGATTCGCGGGATTCAAGGCAAACTGCCACTATTCGGAATTTGCTTGGGGCACCAACTGTTTGCGCTTGCGAATGGGGCGGATACTTTTAAACTAAAATTTGGCCATCGTGGTGCGAATCATCCGGTGAAAGAGCTGGCAACAGGGCGCGTCGATTTCACCGCGCAAAATCATGGTTATGCGGTAGAAAAAGAATCGCTTATTGGTACAGATTTAAAAGTAACACATATTGAATTAAATGATGAAACGGTTGAAGGGCTGGCACATAAAGAATTCCAAGCATATACAGTACAATATCATCCAGAAGCAAATCCAGGACCGAGTGATGTGAACTACTTATTTGATGAATTTATGGAAATGATGAATGTGAAAGAGGAGGGTGAATTACATGCCTAAACGTGACGATATAAAAACAATTCTTGTAATCGGCTCTGGCCCGATTGTTATTGGACAAGCAGCGGAGTTTGATTATGCTGGTACGCAAGCCTGCCTTAGTTTGAAAGAAGAAGGGTATCGGGTCGTTTTAGTGAACTCGAATCCAGCGACGATTATGACCGATGCAGAAATGGCTGACAAAGTTTACATTGAGCCAATTACACTTGATTTTGTATCGCGCATCATTCGCAAAGAGCGCCCGGATGCCATTTTACCAACGCTTGGGGGACAAACGGGGTTGAATATGGCGATGGAACTTTCTGCGGCGGGAATCTTGGATGAGTGTAACGTGGAAGTGCTCGGGACGGATTTAACGGCGATTAAAAAAGCGGAAGACCGTGAAGCTTTCCGCGACTTGATGAATGAACTTGGCGAACCGGTGCCAGATAGTGATATTATCCATAACTTGGATGAAGCTTATACGTTTGTTGAACGCATCGGCTATCCAGTAATCGTCCGCCCGGCTTATACGCTTGGTGGCTCTGGTGGAGGGATTTGCCACAACGAACAAGAATTAATTGAAACGGTAACGAGTGGTTTAAAACTAAGTCCAGTAACGCAATGTTTGCTAGAAAAAAGTATCGCAGGTTTTAAAGAAGTCGAATATGAAGTAATGCGTGACGCGAATAATAATGCGATGGTCGTTTGTAACATGGAAAATATTGACCCAGTTGGCATACATACAGGGGATTCGATTGTTGTTGCACCGAGCCAAACGCTATCCGACCGCGAATATCAACTATTGCGCGATGTGTCGTTAAAAATTATCCGTGCGCTTGAAATCGAAGGTGGCTGTAACGTTCAGCTGGCACTTGATCCAGATAGTTATAACTACTATGTTATCGAAGTAAACCCACGTGTCAGCCGTTCTTCGGCGCTAGCTTCTAAAGCAACTGGCTATCCGATTGCCAAACTAGCAGCGAAAATCGCGGTTGGCTTAACGCTGGATGAAGTTAGAAATCCAGTAACTGGAACAACATATGCCCATTTTGAACCAACGCTAGATTATGTGGTTGCTAAAATTCCGCGCTTTGCTTTCGACAAGTTTGAACAAGCAGATCGTCGCCTTGGAACACAAATGAAAGCAACTGGGGAAGTCATGGCAATCGGTCGTTCTTGGGAAGAGGCTCTTTTAAAAGCGGTGCGCTCACTAGAAATCGGTGCCGACCACTTATTACTTGAAGAAGCAGAAAATGCCGACGAAGAAACATTAGAACGCAAAATTTGCTTCCCTGAAGATGATCGCTTATTCTTCCTAGCAGCAGCCTTGCGTCGCGGCCAAACAATCGAACAACTCCACGAAAAAACAAAAATAGATTTATTCTTCTTATATAAATTAAGCAAAACAATTGAACTTGAAAATCGTGTTAAAGAAAACCCGCAAAACCACGAGATTTTGGCAGAAGCAAAACGGGCTGGTTTTTCTGACGCTTTCCTCGCAACATGCTGGAATATCGACGAACAAGCCATTTACGACTTACGAAAAGCACAAAAGCTTTTCCCAGTTTACAAAATGGTTGATACTTGTGCAGCTGAATTTGAATCGACAACCCCATATTTCTATAGCACTTATGAAGAGGAAAATGAGTCAACTCGGTCAGCGAAAGAAAGCGTGATTGTGCTTGGATCTGGTCCGATTCGGATTGGCCAAGGGGTGGAATTCGACTATGCGACAGTGCACTCGGTGTGGGCAATTCAGCAAGCGGGGTATGAAGCGATTATCATCAATAATAACCCAGAAACAGTTTCGACCGACTTTAGTATTTCAGACAAACTGTACTTTGAACCTTTGACGCTGGAAGATGTAATGCATGTTATTGAAATCGAGCAGCCGCTGGGGGTTGTCGTACAATTCGGCGGACAAACAGCGATTAACTTAGCGGATGGTTTAGCAAAACGCGGCGTGAAAATTCTCGGTACAAGTCTAGAAGATACCGACCGCGCGGAAAACCGTGATGCCTTTGAAAAAGCATTAGAAATCTTAGAAATCCCGCAACCAGCTGGGAAAACTGCTACTTCGGTAGACGAAGCAATCAAAGTAGCAACTGCTATCGGCTATCCTGTACTGGTGCGTCCATCTTACGTGCTTGGCGGCCGGGCAATGGAAATTGTGGAATCAGAAGAAGCATTAAAACATTATATGACCAACGCCGTAAAAGTAAATCCGAAACATCCAGTTTTAGTTGACCGTTATGTGAGCGGACAAGAAGTCGAAGTGGACGCAATCAGCGACGGCGAAAACGTCTTAATCCCGGGAATCATGGAACATATCGAACGTGCCGGTGTCCATTCTGGTGACTCGATTGCGGTTTATCCAGCTCAACGTTTAAGCGAACAGGTGAAAAATACGATTGTCGATTATACGACAAGACTGGCAACTGGCTTAAACATCATTGGTATGCTAAACATCCAATATGTCGTGGATGGCGAGGAAGTTTTCGTTATCGAAGTAAATCCGCGTTCCAGCCGGACAGCGCCATTTTTAAGTAAAATCACCGAAATTCCGATGGCAAATGTGGCAACTAGAGTGATTCTAGGCGAGAACTTGATTGACCTTGGTTACACACCAGGACTTGCGCCAGAAAAACAAGAAATTTTTGTCAAAGTGCCAGTGTTCTCTTTCGCGAAATTGCGTAGTGTCGATACATCGCTTGGCCCTGAAATGAAATCGACTGGAGAAGTCATGGGGAAAGATGTGACCTTAGAAAAAGCGCTATACAAAGGTTTTGTAGCAAGCGGAACAACGATGCATGATTACGGAACAGTACTTCTAACAGTAGCTGACCGCGATAAAGAAGAAGCTGTCGAGCTAGCTGCAAGATTCAACCGCATCGGCTTCACTATCATGGCGACAAAAGGAACAGCGAGCACGCTAGAAGAAGCCGGAATTCCAGTTTCGCAAGTGAAGAAAATCGGTGAAAATCAAGGAACGCTGATTGATTACATCCGAAACGGCCAAGTAACGCTCGTAGTAAACACGTTAACGACTGGTAAACGCCCAGAACGTGACGGCTTCCAAATCCGTCGTGAATCCGTCGAAAATGGCATTCCAGTTTGTACATCGCTTGATACGGCAGAAGCCATTTTACGAGTACTGGAATCACGCTCTTTTGAACTCGAATCAATGAATACTAGTGAAGTAAAACAACCGAAAGCACGTGTATAAATAGAAGAAACGGGGTGGAACCGTGTTACAGACGGAAATGAAAGTCATTCAGCAAACCGAAATTGCAGATAAAGTATACGAATTAATTTTAACAGGGGAATGTGTAGCCGATATGTCACCGGGACAGTTTTTAATGCTGAAACCGAGTCGTTCTGATTTGCTCATGAGACGGCCGATAAGCATTTGCTCGTATGATAAAATGGCGCAGACATGCATTTTGCTCTACCGGGTAGAAGGAGATGGGACGAAAGATTTTAGCCTGCTTTCGGGAGGGGATACTATCGATGTGTTAGGTCCGCTTGGAAAGGGCTTCGATATTGATACGACTCCCACGCCAAAAACCGCTCTTTTAATCGGGGGTGGAATTGGTGTCCCTCCTATGTACCAGCTCGGCAAAGAGTTAGCTGAAAAAGGCGTAGAAGTCACGTTTGTAAATGGGTTCCAATCTGCGAAAGATAGTTTTTATGCAAAAGAAATGACAGCATATGGCACGGTGCACATTGCGACAGTAGATGGATCGCTTGGAACACAAGGTTTCGTCACAGATATTACGAAAAATTTCCCAGAAGAACCAGATGTCATCTACAGTTGCGGACCAAAAGCGATGTTACAAGCGGTAAAAGCCAGTTTTCCAGAAACGAAAACGTATCTTTCATTAGAAGAACGAATGGCTTGTGGCATCGGGGCTTGTTACGCCTGTGTTTGTCCAAAAGCGGATGATACGAACAAGCAATATAAAGTGTGCGAAGATGGTCCAGTTTTTCGTGCGGATGAGGTGAAGTTATGAACCGATTAGCTGTAGAAATTCCCGGATTATCGCTGAAAAATCCGATTATGCCAGCATCAGGATGTTTTGGCTTCGGACAAGAATATAGCAAATACTACGATTTAAATGAACTTGGCGCGATTATGGCCAAAGCTGTAACACCAGAACCTAGACTAGGAAATCCTACCCCGCGAGTAGCCGAAACCGCGAGTGGAATGCTTAATGCCATCGGTTTGCAAAATCCAGGTTTGGAACATGTTTTAGCCCACGAACTTCCATTTTTAGAACAATTTGAAACACCGATTATCGCCAATGTGGCGGGCGCAACAGAAGACGATTATGTTCAAGTGTGCGCCCGAATCGGCGAATCCAAAGCAGTGAAAGCCATCGAACTTAATATTTCCTGTCCAAATGTGAAGCACGGCGGTATCGCATTCGGAACAGATCCAGAAGTAGCGCACCGTTTAACCAAAGCTGTGAAAAGTGTCGCCAGTGTGCCAGTTTACGTGAAGCTATCACCCAATGTGGCAGATATAGTTTCCATCGCCCAAGCTATCGAAGCGGCCGGGGCAGATGGGCTGACGATGATAAACACTTTACTCGGCATGCGCATTGATTTAAAAACAAGAAAACCAGTTATCGCAAATGGTACCGGTGGACTTTCTGGCCCCGCGATTAAACCAGTCGCAATCCGAATGATTCACCAAGTCCGCGCCGTAAGTAATATCCCAATCATCGGCATGGGTGGTGTGCAAACAGTGGATGATGTGCTAGAATTTTTAATCGCCGGAGCAGATGCAGTAGCAGTAGGCACAATGAATTTCACCGACCCATTTATTTGCCCGAAATTAATCACTGAACTGCCAAAACGAATGGATGAACTCGGCATTTCTTCCCTACAAGAACTAAAAAAGGAGCGAGCAACTCAATGAACAAACCCATTATCGCGCTAGATTTCCAAACTTATGAAGAAGTAGAGAGTTTTTTAGCCCAATTTTCCGGAGAAAGTTTATCTGTCAAAGTCGGCATGGAACTTTTTTATAGCAACGGTCCAGCCATAGTTGAAAAAATAAAACAGCAAAATCATGCCATTTTCCTAGATTTAAAACTCCACGATATCCCGAACACTGTCAAAAGCGCGATGATTGGCTTAGCAAAACTAGGCGTTGATATGGTTAATGTGCATGCAGCTGGCGGGAAGAACATGATGGAAGCAGCTAGGGAAGGCCTTGAAATAGGTTCCACGAGCGGCAAACGTCCAAAAATCATCGCAGTGACGCAACTAACAAGTACAAGCGAATCAGACATGAAAAGTGAGCAATTAATAAAAACGAGCCTGCTTGAGTCCGTGTTACATTATAGCGATTTAACGAAACAAGCAGGGCTAGATGGCGTCGTTTGTTCCGCGCTCGAAGCAGAAGCCATCAAACAACAAAATGGCGCTGATTTTTTACGCGTAACACCAGGTATTCGCCTAGCAAGTGACGCAGCAGATGATCAAATCCGTGTCGTAACACCGGAAAAAGCGCGTTTGATTGGATCTTCAAACATTGTCGTTGGTCGCTCCATCACCCGCGCAAATGACCCAGTAGCAGCATATAATCAAGTTTCAAAGGAGTGGAATGCATGAGCATCGAAAAACAAGTAGCTGAACAATTACTAGAAATCAAAGCCGTATTTTTAAAACCAAATGATCCATTTACGTGGGCGTCAGGAATTAAGTCACCAATATATTGTGACAATCGCCTCACATTAGGCTTTCCAAAAGTTCGCCAGTTTATCGCTCAATCGCTAGCTGAAAAAATCAAACAAACATTTGGCGAAGTGGATGTCGTTGCAGGTACCGCAACAGCTGGAATCCCCCATGCCGCATGGGTGAGCGATTTACTAGATTTACCAATGGTCTACGTTCGTTCAAAAGCAAAAGAACATGGCAAAGGAAACCAAATCGAAGGACCAATCGCTAAAGGACAAAAAGTAGTCGTGATTGAAGACTTGATTTCGACAGGCGGAAGCTCACTTAAAGCAGTGGAAGCTTTAGAAGAAGCGGGAGCAGAAGTCGTTGGTATCGCGGCCATTTTTACATATGGATTAGATAAAGGGAAAAAATTACTAGATGAAGCGGATACAAAACTAGTAACACTGACGAACTACGACGAGTTAATTGAAGTAGCTTTAAGTGAAAATTACGTGACAGCCGAAGATATGGCCACGCTAAAAGAATGGAAGAAAAGTCCGGAAAACTGGGGTAAATAAAAAGAAGCTCACCATAATATAGGTGAGCTTCTTTTTCTATTAATATACTTTATAACTTTCGCCAGTTTGCGCACCAAAAACACTTTTCTCGAACGCACGAGCGGCTTTTGCAGCTGGAACTGGTATGAATCCTTGGAAAAAAGGCTCTAGCTTGTCCCAAGATTCTTCTAACACATTCGGACTCACCGTATTAATCCGAATTCCACGCGGCATTTCAATCGCAGCAGATTTTGCAAAAGCAGTCACCGCGCCATTTGCCATTGCAGCAGAAGCTCCTTGGACGATTGGATCTTCCATCATAATGCCGGTGGTTAGTGTGAAACTGCCATGATCATTCAATGAATCAATACCAAGTAAAACAAGATTAATTTGGCCACCTAATTTGCTGCTAATCGTCACCGCATTTTTCTCAGGCGTTAATTCCGTTAAAGGTGAAAAAGTGGCGCTTCCAGTCGCTGAAACAATCGCGTCTACTTTACCAACTTGTGCGTACATTTTTTTAATACTTTCGACACTCGTAATATCCACCGTAATATCGCCGCTATGTCTACCCGCAGTAATCACATCGGCTTTCTTCTCCAAACGGTCTTTCACCGCAGAACCAAGCGTACCAGATGCACCGATTAATAAAATTTTCATTCCTCTATCATCCTTCCAATAAAAAAGTAAAGTCAGTTAACATCTACCCTAAAAGTGAAAAGAAAAAACGGCTCCGAGAAGGAACCGTTAATTTTTTAAGGCTAACACAAGCTTTTCATCTGGCGTAACAAAATAAGTCGTTTGATTATCGTAAATGACATAACCGGGCTTGGCGCCATTTGTTTTTTTAACGTGTTTTACAAGCGTACCATCAACTGGGACGGTAGCGGATAGGCGCGCTTTTGAGTAGTAAGCGGCAATCATCGCAGCTTCTGTAATCGACGCGTCATCGGGGGTGCTTGATTGAATCACTACATGGGAACCAGGCAAATCTTTCACGTGGAACCAATATTCATTATTTCGAGCCAGTTTATTCGTTAAATAATCATTTTGTTTATTATTTTTCCCGACTAAAATCGTTAAGCCAGTCGAAGAAGTATATTTTTCTGGAGTAGGTAAAGTGGCTTTTTTACGGCTACCTTTTTTCTGTTTATAACGCAAGTAACCTTGTTCAGCGAGTTCTTGGCGGATTTCTTCCACATCTTGCGGACCGGACGTTTCTAGTTGAGACTCAACAGACTCTAAATAAGTAATTTCTTCTTTTGTCAGTTCGATTTGCTCTTTCACTACTTCGACCGCGTTACGCAGTTTTTGGTAACGGCTAAAGTAACTTTGCGCATTGGCAGATGGTGTTTTTCGAGTATCAAGTGGAATCGTCATTTTTTTCATATCATCGTAAAAATTTTCGACGGTGATTTCTTCCATGCCGCGTTCCATTAAATGTAAGTTGGCAGTAAGCAGTTCGCCTTGGATGCGGTAAACATCTGCTTTTTCTGTTTCAAGTAAAGTATTTTCGAGTTTTTCGATTTTCAGTCTACTACGAGCCAGTTCATTGGATAATAGTTTTTCCAAATCATGCGCGAATTGGTGGACGCGATCACGACGCGCTTTGCCGATATAAAAATGGTCTAGAAGAGTACTCAAGTTGGCGAATTCCGTAAGCTCCGCATCGACATGACGGAGCGGGAAGAAATAGTAATCTTCTTTATTTTGGATGCGCCACTCGTTTGGAACTGCTGCACTCCCTAGATGGTCATTCACAAGGCCAATCACTTCGAAAAAGGCGGCGACAAGCGAATCTGCCGTTAAGTTTCCAGCGCGAAACACAATTTCCCGAGCAAGCAAAGGGCTGAATCCCGCAAAGTTTTGGACGAGCTGTTTATCAATTCGACCCGCTGGGAAATCTAGTCTATCCAGAATTTGCTCCGAAGTAACCTCGAATGGATTCAGTTTATCCGTTGCTGGTGGTAAAACATACGTCGCTCCCGGTAAAAGTGTTCGGTAACTATTTTGCGCTGGAGAAACGTGTTTAATACAGTCAACAATGACATTTTTCGCGCGGTCAACAAGGGTGATATTACTATGACGCCCCATGATTTCCACGAATAAATCACAAAAACGATTTTCGCCAATATCATCTTTGCCGCGAATACTAAATTGTAAAATCCGTTCATTTGGAAGTTGCGTAATCGACTCAATAATTGCACCTTCTAAATATTTCCGGAGCAACATACAGAACATTGGCGGGGTTGCTGGGTTTTCAGGAATATCATCCGTCCACTGAATGCGCGCATAGCTAGGATGCGAGGAGATAAGTAGACGTTTATTTTCACGGTTTTTTCGAATATATAAAACAAGTTCATGCGAAAACGGTTGGTGGATTTTCATAATTCGGCCACTTTCTCCGTGTTCGGCAAGTTCTTCGGTCATGGATTTTAAAAACATTGCATCAAACGCCATTAGTTATTCATTCCTTTGTGAGTTAGTTACTTTCTATTTTAACATACATTCCGAAAATGTATTGTATGCAAGGAGTAGCTTTGGTATAATAAGAAGTCAGAACAAATTTCAAGTAATCTTAGAGGAAACTTTAAGTTATGAAAGGTGTCTTGCCAAATGGTGAAAAGCATGACGGGATTTGGGCGTGCTACGAAAGAATTTGAAGCGTTCAAAGTAACCATTGAATTAAAAGCAGTCAACCACCGCTACTCCGAATTCCTTTTTCGGATGCCAAAGCAGCTCGCTTATTTAGAAGGGAAATTAAAAAAGACCGTAAGTAAGCAAATCAAACGTGGTAGAATTGAATGTTTCTTTTCCATCACAGGAGAGCAAATTTCAAAACGTGAACTACATATTGATTGGGACCTCGCAGACAGCTATTACCGTTTTATCAAACAAGCAAGCGCTAGATATGAATTACAAGAATTACCGACTATGAGCGATTTACTACAAGACCAAGCGTATCTTTCTATTGAGGAAGACGCGGAAGCAAGCAGCGAATTAGAACGATTGGTTTTAGAAACACTTGCACGCGCAACCGAGCGATTAGACGAGATGAGAAGTATCGAAGGCGCAGAATTACTGCTTTATTTCAAACAACATCTTACCGCACTCGAGAACAGCTTGGAAATCATTCAAGCCGAAATTCCAAACACAGAAAAACATTATCAAGAAAAAATTGAAACCCGTTTACAGAACGTTGTAGGTGAACAATTTGATCCCAGTATCGTTCTTACGGAAGTCGCAATGCTGCTTGAAAAGGCAGATATTAACGAAGAAGTCGAACGAACAAAGAGCCATTTAAAACAATTTTATGGTATTATTTTACTCGAAGAACCAATTGGCCGGAAGCTGGATTTTCTTATTCAAGAGATGAACCGCGAAATCAACACGATTGGATCCAAAGCTAGTTCTCTGAAAATCACCGAACAAGTGGTGGAAATGAAAACGACGCTAGAAAAAATTCGAGAGCAAGTGCAAAATGTGGAATGATATGCAGGAGGGGAAATGATGACAGAAAGAGGACTGCTAATCGTACTTTCAGGTCCATCTGGAGTAGGTAAAGGAACTGTTCGGGAAGCTGTTTTTAAAGATCCAGAAACAAGTTTTGATTATTCTATTTCCATGACAACGCGTCTTCCTCGTGAAGGCGAACAAGACGGGGTCGATTATTAT
>CM001047.1:1836324-1838666 GCA_000183865.1 Listeria marthii FSL S4-120 | reverse complement strand
GTTTTTGAACAAGCTATTGAAGACGGAAAAATGTTAGAATATGCAGAGTACGTCGGTAACTATTACGGCACTCCGCTTGAATATGTCGAGGAAAAACTTGCCGCAGGAGTGGACATTTTTCTCGAAATTGAAGTACAAGGAGCAATGCAAGTTCGAAAAGCGATGCCAGAAGGAATTTTCATTTTCTTAACGCCACCAGATTTATCCGAACTAAAAAACCGGATTATCGGTCGCGGCACAGAGTCGATGGAAGTTGTTGAGGAACGCATGGAAACAGCGAAAAAAGAAATCGAAATGATGGCGTCTTATGATTATGCTGTGGTGAATGATGTTGTAGCAAACGCCGTACAAAAAATCAAAGGCATCGTCGAAACAGAACACTTAAAAACTGAGCGAGTAATTCATCGCTACAAAAAAATGTTGGAGGGATTACAATGATGTTATATCCATCAATTGATAATTTATTGTTAAAAATCGACTCAAAATATTCTCTAGTTACAGTGGCCGCTAAACGTGCGCGCTACATGCAACTGGAAAATGATAAAGGCGTATTGCCAAGCTACCAATCAGACAAATTTGTTGGTAAAGCGTTAGAAGAAATTCACGCTGGAAAATTAGTTTTACAAAACGACGAAAAATAAGCCAAACTGCTCCGCTTCATTGCGGGGCTTTTTTGTTAGTTAGACGCATCAAAAAAATAAGCGGAAATGTCGTTTCTTCATGGTTTTGTCCTGCCTTAATTTAAGGTATAATGGAAGTAATGATTTTTATATTAAAATGAGGTGACTTATCGATGCAAGGAAAAAATATCTTACTCGCAGTGTCTGGTGGCATTGCTGTTTATAAAGCAGTCGCACTTACAAGTAAATTAACGCAAGCCGGAGCAAACGTCAAAGTCATGATGACCGAACACGCACAGGAATTTGTTCCGCCGCTTTCGTTTCAAGTATTATCTAAAAATGACGTTTATACTGATACATTTGACGAAAAAAAATCTAGCGTAGTCGCGCATATCGATTTAGCAGACTGGGCTGATTTAGTTATTGTCGCACCAGCAACCGCAAATGTGATTGGCAAAATGGCAAATGGCATCGCGGACGATATGGTAACAACAACGATTCTTGCAACTGAAGCGCCAGTTTGGGTAGCACCAGCAATGAATGTCCATATGATTCAGCATCCAGCAGTCATTCGAAATATTAATCAACTATACGCAGATGGAGTCCGTTTTATCGAGCCAGAAGAAGGTTACTTGGCATGTGGCTATGTTGGCCGCGGTCGCCTCGAAGAACCAGAAAAAATCGTTCTCCGTATTGCTGAATTTTTTCAAGAAGATAATGATTTATTACGCGACAAAAACGTCCTAGTAACAGCCGGCGCGACTCGCGAAAAACTAGATCCAGTACGCTATTTCACCAACCATTCCACGGGAAAAATGGGCTTTAGTATTGCAGAATCCGCAGCTCGTCATGGTGCGAGGGTGACACTTGTTACGACAAGCAAAGCGCTTCCCGTACCACCTGGCGTAGAAGCAATATATGTTGAATCCGCCGAAGAAATGTATCAAGCTGTGGATGAACGCAAAGTCGCGCAAGATGTCTTTGTGATGACCGCAGCAGTTGCCGATTACACGCCGGCAAACGTTTCAGACCAAAAAATCAAAAAACAACCAGGCGATTTTACGATTGAAATGAAACGAACAAAAGACATTTTACTCGAAATCGGGCAACATAAAACAGCCGAGCAAGTCGTGATAGGCTTTGCCGCTGAAACAGAAAATTTAGAAGCAAATGCCCTCAAAAAACTAACATCGAAAAACGCCGATATGATTGTCGCAAACAATATTAGCGAAGCCGGGGCAGGTTTTTCTGGTGATACGAATATCGTGACCTTTTATCGTAAAGATGGTTCTAGCGTAGCGTTACCGATACTAGACAAAAAAGAAGTTGCTGAACATATCATCGAAGAAGCTGCTAACTTTTTAAGGAAGTGAACGAATGATTAATATTGCGAAAGTGATTGTGGACGTTCCAGCCATGCAAGTGGATCGTCCATTTGATTACTTTATTCCAGAAGATTTAGAAGAACTTATTCGCCCTGGTATGCGTGTAAGTGTCCCCTTTGGAAATCGTAAAATACAAGGATTTGTCATTGCCCTTGGCGAAACAGAAGAAAATCCGAAATTAAAAGGAATTGACGGGGTGATGGATTTAGCCCCAGTTTTAAACGAAGAATTGATGGAGCTTGGCGACTGGTTAGCGGAAGATACGCTTAGTTTTCGCGTCTCTGCTTACCAAGCCATGTTACCAGCTGCTCTCCGGGCGAAATATGAAAAATATTTT
>CM001047.1:1833245-1836224 GCA_000183865.1 Listeria marthii FSL S4-120 | reverse complement strand
ATGAAAAATATTTTTTGCGATTAGACGAGGAAAACGAAGAACTAGAACAGTTATTTGAAGGCTACGAAACACTGGACTGGAAAGTAGCAGAAGCACGCGGTTTGCTCAAACAAATTGGCAAATGGGTGCGAGAAGGCAGTGTCGAAGTTGTCTATCAAGTGAAAAATAAAATTACCAACAAAAAAGTGCGCGTTGTGAGCTGCCTAAAAGCACCACACCAATTAGCTGAAATAATAGAAGATATGCCGAAAAATGCCAAAGCACAATCGCGCGTACTCGCATTTTTCCAAGCATTTGAAGGAACAGAAATTACCGCTGTTGACCTAAAAAAACAAGCCGAAACAACCGATACAACTATCAAAAAATTAGCAGACTTAGGTTTACTAACTATCCAAGAAAAAATCATTTCGCGCGACCCATACGAAAACCACCAATTTGAAAAAAGTGAATCGCTCCAGTTACTACCAGATCAACAAACAGCTTGCGAGAAAATTAACGCCGCAAAAGAGCAAGAAACTTTCTTAATTCATGGGGTTACCGGAAGTGGGAAAACCGAAATTTACTTGCAAACAATCGAAGCCAAATTAAAAGAAGGCAAAGAAGCCATCGTCCTAGTACCAGAAATTTCTCTTACCCCGCAAATGGTCGAACGGTTCAAAAGTCGCTTTGGGAGTGAAGTTGCCGTCTTACATAGCGCACTTTCTTCTGGAGAAAAGTACGACGAATGGCGCAAAATCGAACGAAAAGAAGCGCGTGTGGTTGTAGGCGCTCGTTCCGCCGTGTTTGCCCCATTTGAAAATCTCGGTATTATCATTATCGATGAAGAACATGAAGCGAGCTATAAACAAGAAGATAATCCGCGCTATCATGCAAGAGACGTAGCGATTTGGCGGGCAACAAAATACCAATGTCCAGTCGTTCTCGGAAGCGCCACCCCGTCACTTGAATCTTTTGCAAGGGCGAAAAAGGGTGTTTATACGTTAATTGAATTGCCGAGCCGGGTCAATGATCGCGCAATGCCGGAAGTGAATGTGGTGGATATGCGCGAAGAATTACGCAAAGAAAACCGCACCGAATTTTCCACGGAATTGCTAGAAAAAATCAAAGACCGAATCGCCAAAAAAGAACAAACGGTTTTAATGCTGAATCGCCGCGGTTATTCTTCCTTTGTGATGTGCCGGGATTGCGGTTATGTCGTGGAATGCCCGAATTGCGATATTTCACTCACTTATCATCAATCGAGCAACCAAATGAAGTGTCATTACTGTGGTCATGAAGAACGTGTCCCGCAAAAATGCCCAAGTTGCGAAGGCGAACATATTCGCTATTTTGGAACAGGTACACAAAAAGTAGAAGAAAGCTTGACTAAGTTGATTCCAGAAGCGCGCGTTATTCGGATGGATGTCGACACAACGAGAACAAAAGGCGCCCATGAAAAATTACTCAATAGCTTTCGTAATCACGAAGCGGATATTTTGCTCGGTACACAAATGATTGCCAAAGGGCTGGATTTTCCAGATATTACTTTAGTCGGCGTATTAAATGCTGACACGATGCTCCATTTACCAGACTTCCGCGCCTCAGAACGAACTTTCCAATTACTCACACAAGTAAGCGGACGGGCAGGGCGCCACGAACGAACCGGTGAAGTAGTCGTGCAAAGCTACAATCCAGAGCATTACAGTATTGAATTCGCCAAAAAACACGATTTTATCGGCTTTTATAATCACGAAATGCAACTACGAAAAATGGGCTCTTACCCGCCATTTTATTACTTAACAATGATTAATGTTAGCGATGAAAATGAAATGAAAGCCATTCGCACTATTCAAGAAATGGCCCAATTTTTACGAGGGAAGTTAGGTCCTGACGCCGTTATTCTCGGCCCTGTACCGAGCACCATCACCCGAATCAAAAACAAATATCGCTATCAATGCATCATAAAATATAAAATCGAACCAAACTTAAAAAAAGAACTAAAAACCTTAATCACCCATTATCAAAAAGACCAACAAAAAGGCTTAACGATAACGATTGACGTACAACCTTACGTATTAATGTAAAAGGAGCAAACCGATGACAAAAATTATTTTTATGGGAACACCAGCATTTTCTGTCCCAGTTTTAGAACAATTAGCCGGCGCGTATGATGTTATTGCAGTGGTTACCCAACCAGACCGACCAGTGGGGCGCAAACGAGTGCTAACACCTCCGCCTGTCAAAAAAGCCGCTTTAGAATTAAATATCCCAGTTTATCAACCAGAAAAATTACGCACATCTAGCGAACTAGAGGAACTTATTGCGCTTGAAGCGGACTTGCTTGTAACAGCCGCATATGGCCAAATTTTGCCGAATAGTTTACTAGAATCGCCTAAACACGGCGCCATCAATGTCCACGCGTCACTTTTACCAGAATATCGTGGTGGTGCTCCGGTTCATTATGCACTGCTTGACGGGAAAACGGAAACAGGCGTGACTATCATGTATATGGTAGAAAAACTGGATGCTGGCGATATGATTAGCCAGCGCAAAATTCCAATTACAGAGGAAGACAATACCGGCACGATGTTCGATAAATTAAGCAAACTAGGCGCGGAATTATTAATGGATACACTCCCAGACTTTTTAGCCGGGAAAATCACCGCTATCCCACAAGACCCAGAAAAAGTAACGTTCGCGCGCAATATTTCCAGAGAACAAGAAAAAATCGACTGGACAAAACCGGGACGTACTATTTTTAATCAAATTCGCGGACTGTCTCCTTGGCCAGTTGCTTATACAACTCTCGAAGAAAAACCGTTTAAAATCTGGGAAGCAACGTATGAAGCGACAACAACAACCGGTGAACCAGGGACAATTTTAACGGATAAAACCACGCTTAAAATCGTTACAGGTGACGGAACACTTATCGTACCAACAGTAATCCAACCAGCAGGAAAACCGAAGATGGATATTCATTCATTCATGTCCGGTGCTGGC
>CM001047.1:1828284-1833145 GCA_000183865.1 Listeria marthii FSL S4-120 | reverse complement strand
GACGGACGTGAATTGCACTCGAACTCATCATTAAAATCGAAAATAATCAATCATACAGCCATTTATTAATTAATGATGCGCTCAAAAAGCAGAAGTTAAACCCGCTTGATAAAGGTTTGCTGACTGAATTAGTATACGGAACAACACAGCGCAAAATTACACTCGATTACTATTTAGCCCCATTTTTAAATAAAGAACCAGATAACTGGGTGAAAAATTTACTAAGAATGTCCGTTTACCAATTAACTTTCTTAGATAAAGTTCCCGAACACGCGATTTTAAATGAAGCAGGCGATATTGCAAAAGACCTTGGACATCAAGGCGTAACGAAATTCGTCAATGGGGTGCTGCGGAATGTTATTCGTAAAGGCGTTCCAAGTATCGATGCAATTAAAGATCCCGTGCAAAAAATTGCCGTCGAAACAAGCTTGCCAGAATGGTTAGCGAAACGATGGGCAGATCAATATGGTCTCGAAAAACTGCGCGAAATCGGCCTAGCGTTCCTAGTGGCGCCGCACCAAAGCATACGCGTTAATCAAACAGAAATTCCTACTGAACAATTAATCAAAGAACTAAACGACCAAGGAATCTCTGTGACCCGTAATGAATTTATCGACGAAGCTTTACTTGTTGAAAAAGGTTCTGTCGCAGAAACAAAAGCGTACAAAGATGGCAAATGTAGCATCCAAGACGAAAGCTCGATGCTCGCAGCTTATGCACTTCAACTGGAAGACAATTTAACCGTATTAGATGCTTGTGCTGCACCAGGCGGGAAAACAACCCATATCGCAGAGAAAATGCACGGTACTGGTATGGTTCATGCGCTGGATATCCACGAAAAGAAAACTAAATTAATTGATCAAGCTGCAAAACGATTGCAATTACTTAATATTCGTACAGCCCATTTAGATGCAAGAACTGCGAGTACGATGTTTGAACCTGAAACTTTTGACCGAATTTTAGTCGATGCGCCGTGCTCTGGCTTTGGTGTTTTACGCAGAAAACCAGATATTAAATACGCAAAAACGGAAAAAGATATTCACAAATTAGCAGAAATTCAATTAGCAATTTTAGATGATGTTAGCCAATTGGTAAAAGAAAATGGTATATTAGTTTATAGTACATGTACCATTGATAAGGAAGAAAATGAAACAGTTCTCCGTGCTTTCCTAGAAAAGCATCCGGAATTTAAAATAGAACCTGTTGTACTTCCTGAAAAATTGGCGCAAATCAAGAAGGACGATTATATTCAACTTTTACCGACAGATATTGGAAGCGATGGTTTCTTCGTTTCTAGCCTTAGAAAAGTGAAGTCCTGAAAAATTAGTGAGGTGCTTTTAAATGCATGCAGAATTTAGAACAGATAGAGGCAGAATAAGACATCATAATGAAGACAATGGTGGCGTTTTTGAAAATAAAGACAACCAGCCAATTGTCATTGTTGCAGACGGCATGGGTGGTCACCGCGCAGGAGACGTGGCGAGCGAAATGGCTGTTCGTTTACTAAGCGACGCATGGAAAGAAACGACCGCACTTTTGACCGCGGAAGAAATTGAAACGTGGCTTCAAAAAACAATTCAAGAAGTCAACAAACAAATTGTTCTTTATGCGGAAAGTGAAATGGATCTAAATGGTATGGGGACAACGCTTGTAGCCGCAATTATGGCTCAGTCGCAAGTCGTTATCGCTAATGTTGGGGATAGTCGTGGTTATTTACTTCAAAATAACGTACTGCGCCAACTAACCGAAGATCATTCGCTCGTACATGAACTTCTTAGAACAGGTGAAATCAGCAAAGAAGATGCCATGAATCACCCACGGAAAAATATTCTTTTACGCGCACTTGGAGTAGAAGGAAAAGTAGAAGTTGATACGTTTGTCGTACCTTTTCAAACGAGCGATACGTTACTGCTTTGTTCCGACGGCTTAACCAATATGGTTCCTGAAGTGGAAATGGAAGAAATTTTAAAAAGTAAACGAACTCTTTCCGAAAAAGCAGATGTATTTATTACAAAAGCGAATTCATATGGAGGAGAAGATAATATTACCGTGCTGTTAGTCGAACGAGATCTGACGCAGAAAGGGAGGGACGCTTCATGATGATTGGTAAGCGATTAAGTGATCGATATAAGATTTTACATGCAATAGGCGGCGGCGGAATGGCCAATGTGTATTTGGCGCATGATATTATTCTTGATAGAGACGTTGCAGTGAAGATTTTACGCATTGATTTAGCAGATGAGAGCAACCTTATTCGTCGATTCCAACGAGAAGCTCAATCGGCAACGAGTTTAGTTCACCCTAATATTGTTAGTGTGTACGACGTTGGTGAAGAAAATGATTTACATTATATTGTTATGGAGCATGTGGACGGAATGGACTTGAAACAGTACATTCACGAAAATCACCCAATCAGCTACGACAAAGCAGTCGATATTATGTTACAAATCGTTTCTGCCGTAGCCATTGCCCATCAACATCATATTATTCACCGCGATTTAAAACCGCAAAATATTTTAATTGATCATGATGGCGTTGTGAAAATTACCGATTTTGGGATTGCAATGGCACTTTCTGAAACATCAATTACGCAAACCAATTCCTTACTCGGCTCTGTTCATTACTTATCTCCAGAACAAGCACGCGGGGGGATGGCGACTCAAAAATCAGATATATATTCGCTAGGAATCGTTTTATACGAATTATTAACTGGAAAAGTACCTTTTGACGGCGAATCAGCAGTTTCGATTGCGATTAAGCATTTGCAAGCAGACATCCCGTCCGCAAGAGCACAAAATCCAGAAATACCACAAAGCCTAGAAAATATTATTATTAAAGCAACGGCAAAAGATCCATTTTTACGTTACCAAAACGCAGAAGAAATGGAAAAAGACTTGCAAACATGCCTAAATCCAGACAGACTAAACGAGCCTAAATACGTTTTCCCAACAGATGATGGTGATACGAAAGCTATTCCAATCATCGCGACGAAAGAAACGATGAAGAATCTCGATAAAACCATTGTCCCGGAAGGAAAAGTAGCCGCAGCTGAAACGACACCAGATGAGAAAAAAGGCAAGAAAAAGAAAAAAATGAGCAAGAAAAAGAAAATTGCTATCATCGTTTCGTCGGTTATCGCCATTTTTGCCATTGCGATTATACTACTTTGGCTTCTTGGTAAAAGTCCAGACGAAGTAGCTGTACCGGATGTTTCTGGTAAAACAGAAGACCAAGCAGTTGCACTTCTTCAAAAAGAAGGCTTTGTCATCGGGAAAACCGCCGAGAAAAATAGCGATGAAGTTGCGGAAGGAAAAGTCATTAATACCGACCCAGCAGCAGGCGATATGAAAGAAAAAGGAACAAAAATCAATTTATTTGTAAGCATAGGCTCCAAAAAAATAACAATGGAAAACTACACTGGTAGAAGCTATACCGATACAAAAGCGTTACTTGAGCAACAAGGTTTTAAAAATATTTCGTCCGAGGAAGCTTATAGCTCAGAAGTTGGCAAAGGCATGATCATTAGCCAAACACCGACGCAAGGAACCGAAGTAGTAGCTAAGTCGACTAATGTGAAGTTTGTTGTAAGTAAAGGCGCAGAGCCAATTACGCTAAAAGACTTACGAGGTTACACGAAAACTGCTGTAGAAGATTATGCATCATCTCTTGGATTAAAAGTTTCCAGTAAAGAAGAAAACTCTGATTCTGTTGAAAAAGGACAAGTGATTTCGCAGTCCCCATCAGCTGGATCAAACGTTTCTGCGGGAGATACGATTGAAATCGTCATTTCTGCTGGGCCGAAAGAAAAACAAGTCAAAGAAGTAACAAAAACATTTAACATCGCCTATACACCGAGCGATGAAGAAAATCCACAACCACAGAAAATCCAAATTTATATTCAAGATAAAAACCACAGCATGACAAGTTCTTACCGAGAATTGACGATTACACAAAACACTTCGGTAGAAATCACGTTCCAAATTGAAGAAGGTTCTAGTGCAGGTTATAAAATCATGAGTGATGGTAAAGTAATCGATGAAGGCACAGTCCCTTATCCAAAATAAAAATAGAACGGAGGAAATGTGCTGGAAGGACAAATTATCAAAGCGTTGAGCGGATTTTACTATGTATTTTCAGAAGGAAATGTCTACCAATGTCGAGCACGGGGGAATTTTAGAAAGCGAAATATTTCCCCGCTTGTTGGCGACGATGTAGAATTTCAAATCGAAAATAAAACGGATGGTTATATTTTAGATGTGATGTCCCGGGAGAATGCCCTTGTGCGTCCTCCTGTGGCAAACATCGATATCGCAATTTTAGTATTTTCAGCAGTAGAACCCGATTTTTCCACGAATCTAGCGGACCGTTTTTTAGTGGCGATTGAAAAAGAAGACATCAAGCCCGTTATTTGTATTAGCAAAATGGACTTAGCGTCAGACACCGAAAAAGAGCAGATTGCGGTCTATAAAGATATTTATGAAAATATTGGTTATGATGTGTTCGTAACAAATGATGAGCCAGATAAAGAAGCGATTAAAGACTACATCAGCGGCAAAATCGCGGTAATCGCTGGACAATCAGGCGTTGGGAAATCTACTTTGTTAAATAGTTTAAATAGCGATTTAACATTAAAAACAGCAGAAATTTCGAATTCACTTGGTCGTGGGAAACATACGACGAGACATGTTGAACTGATGCCAATTGGTGATGGTTTTGTCGCCGATACACCTGGCTTTAGTTCGATTGAATGGGATGATTTACAACCAGAAACACTACAATTTTGTTTTCCAGAAATAGAAGACCGTCGTAGTGGTTGTAAATTCCGCGGTTGTATGCACGAAAACGAGCCTAACTGCGCAGT
>CM001047.1:1814810-1828184 GCA_000183865.1 Listeria marthii FSL S4-120 | reverse complement strand
TGCGCAGTTAAAACAGCTGTTGAAGCTAATGAAATAGCAGAATTTCGTTATAAACACTATATCCAAATTTTACAAGAATTAAAAAACAGAAAGCCGAGGTATTAAGAATGGGAAAAATAGCTCCTTCGATTTTAAGTGCAGACTTTGCAAATCTTGCGAGAGATATTAAAGAAGTAGAAAATTGCGGCGCAGACTACATCCATATTGACGTTATGGACGGACATTTCGTTCCAAATATTACATTTGGTCCTGCTGTTGTTAAGGCAATTCGTCCGGAAACCAAACTACCACTTGATGTTCATTTAATGATTGAAAACCCGGATACGTATATTCCAGAATTTGCAAAAGCAGGCGCGGACTATATTACTGTACATGTCGAAGCTTGCACGCATCTTCACCGCACGTTACAACTAATCCGTTCTTATGGTGTAAAAGCAGGAGCAGTACTTAATCCAGCAACACCGATTGACGTTTTACAACACGTTTTAAATGAACTTGATATGGTTTTATTTATGACAGTAAATCCCGGTTTTGGCGGTCAAAAATTTATTCCAGAAGTGTTGGAGAAAATTAGTGCTTTCAAAAAAATCGTGGACGAAAAAGGTTTAGACATCGAAATTGAAGTGGATGGCGGCGTGGATCACGACACAGCAAAATTATGTCGCGACGCTGGTGCCAATGTATTTGTAGCAGGTAGTTACATTTACGGCAATAAAAACCGTCAAACACCAATTGATAAATTACGTGCCATTGTAGGAGAGTAAGTCGACTTAGGCTGGGACCATCAACCGTTCCAGCCTTATTTGTTAGGAAAGAAGGGGACACAAAAATGAAGATAATTCATATTATGGTTGGTGGACCCGCGTCAGAAATTCCTGATTTAAAGCAATATACGAATGCAGATATTAGTTGGGTTGGCGTGGACCGCGGAGCCAAACGGTTATTAGATAGAGGCATTGTCCCAGCGATTGCGATGGGTGATTTTGACTCACTGACAACAGAAGAATTAGCAGATTTAAAAACAAAAGTAGACGAAGTACTTGAATTTCCCGCTGAAAAAGATGAAACAGATACGGAAATCGGCTTAAGTTGGGCGATGGAACAACATCCAGATGTAATACGTATTTTTGGAGCTACAGGAGGACGCTTAGACCATTTACTCGCGAACCTAATGATGTTAACCAAACCACGTTTTCTAGCAGCTGTGCCAGTCGTAGAATTGATTGACCGCTATAACTACATCAAAATGTACACACCAGGAAGCTACACGATTGAAAAATTACCAGACAAAAAATACGTCGCCTTTACAACGATGAAAGATGTGACAGGCCTTACATTAAAAGGGTTTGCCTATCCACTTGATAACGCTACGTATCCAGTCGGTTCGGCGCTTTCTAGCAATGAATTTGTCGAGCAAGTAGGAGAATTTTCTTTTACAAGTGGAATGATTTTATTAACGCAAAGTAATGATTAATAAGAAATGCAGGCGCACGTGGCCTGTGTTTTTTTATTTTTAGACAAAGAAAAAATGCACCGACATAATTGTCGCTGCACTTGATTTCTCCTTCAATTAAACGCGTTCCACTTTACCAGATTTAAGCGCACGAGCAGATACCCAAACTTTTTTAGGTTTGCCGTTAACCAGAATCCGTACTTTTTGCAAGTTAGCTTTCCAAGTACGTTTGCTGGAGTTCATTGCGTGGGAACGTTTGTTACCGGAACGTGATTTGCGGCCTGTAATAACACATTCTTTAGCCATAGTTTACCCCTCCTTACAGAGCTCTTCGGATAACTTATTTAAAATAACCTATCCATTTGTTTTTCATACACTAGAATAATTTATCATAAACAAGTATACTTTGCAAGAGGATAAGCGAAAATAGTGCAAAGAATTTTTACTTGACAGCATAAAAGTAGCTTTAATCAAGCAAATTGAGGATATGCTTTCCAAAGGGCCGTGATTATAGTAAAATAGGTAAGGACGACTTTATAATCAAATAAAATCAATAATAAAAATAATCGAACGAGAATATAATCCACAAGGAGGAATATAGAATGGCAATTGAAATCGACACAAAGCTTGGCAAAATCGATATTACTAGTGATGTGATTGCAACAATCGCTGGCGGAGCTGCCGAAGAAAACTTTGGTATCGTTGGAATGGCAAGTAGACATCAAATTCGTGATGGTTTAACAGATATTCTTAGAAGAGAAAATTATACAAAAGGTGTTATCGTAAGACAAGAAGATGAAGGTATACATATCGACATGTATATCATTGTTAGCTTTGGAACAAAAATCTCCGAAGTAGCGCATAATGTACAAGAGCGCGTAAAATACACACTAGAAAAAACACTCGGTATTACAGTGGAATCAGTGAATATTTATGTTCAAGGTGTCCGAGTAATCAAGGAATCATAAGGAGGATTATGTAAGTGAGTATATATCAGTTAGACTCAGAGAAATTTGCAGCAATGATAGCACTTGGAGCAGAAAATTTAGCAAAAAATGCTGATTTTGTAGATTCATTAAATGTCTTCCCGGTTCCAGATGGTGACACGGGAACAAACATGAATCTATCAATGACAAGTGGAGCAGAAGAAGTTGCGAAAAATGATAAAGAAACAATTAGTGCCGTTGGAGCAAACTTAGCGAAAGGCCTGCTAATGGGTGCCCGCGGGAATTCCGGCGTTATTTTATCCCAACTTTTCCGTGGTTTTTCGAAATCAATTGAAAACAAAGAAACCTTAAATGCCGAAGAATTTGCCGCTGCTTTTGTAAAAGGCGTTGAAACGGCTTATAAAGCAGTTATGAAACCAGTAGAAGGAACAATCCTTACTGTTGCTCGTGAAGCTGCGAAAGCCGGCGTTGCAGCAGCAAATGAACACAAAGAAATCGAATTAGTTATGGAAGCCATTTTAAAACAAGGGAAAATAGCTTTAGAAAAAACACCTGATCTACTTCCAGTGTTAAAAGAAGTTGGCGTTGTCGATAGTGGCGGCCAAGGCCTTATCATTATTTATGAAGGATTTTATGGTGTACTAACTGGCAAAATGGCAGAAGCACCTGACTATATGGCATCTATGGGTGAATTGATCAATGCGGAACACCATCGCCATGTGCAAGACTTTATGTCGACAGAAGATATTCATTTTGGTTACTGTACCGAAATTATCGTTAAAATTAACGAAAACAAACCAGGCCTAAAACCTTTTGATGAAGAACAATTCCGTCAAGATTTAAGCAAACTGGGTGATTCTTTACTTGTAGCTGCTGATGATGAAGTAGTTAAAGTACACGTTCACGTTGAACATCCGGGCGAAGTACTAAATTACGGTCAACAATACGGTAGCCTCCTTAAAATGAAAGTGGAAAATATGCGTGAACAGCATAATGAAATTGTTGGTGATGATAAAGCGCCAGCGAAAGAAAAAGCTCCATATGGTATAGTTACAGTCTCAGCTGGAGAAGGATTGAAGAAACTATTTGAAAGCATGGGCGTATCCGTAGTTCTTTCTGGTGGTCAAACAATGAATCCAAGCACAGAAGATATCGTAAAAGCAATTGAATCGGCAAACGCAGAACAAGTTTTTGTTCTTCCAAATAATAAAAATATCCAAATGGCTGCGGAACAAGCGGCACAACTTTTAGGTGATGATAAAGTACAAATCATTCCTACAAAAACGATTCCACAAGGACTTACTGCTGTTCTTTCATTCCAAGCAGATCAAGACTTCTTGACGAATGCAGAAGCGATGAGAGCGGCCATTGAAGACGTGGCGAGCGGTCAAGTAACCACAGCCGTGCGTGATACAACAGTAGAAGGTGTCGAAATTAAAAAAGACAGCTTCATCGGTATGGTCGAAGGTAAAATCAAAGTCAGCTGTGCTACATTAGCAGAAGCAGCTTACGAAACGTTAGAAAAACTACTAGACGACGATAGCGAAATCGTTACAATCATTGTCGGTGAAGATTCTGATGTTGCAAAAGCAGAAGAATTAGCTGATAAAGTAACTGAAGCATTCCCGGATGTAGAAGTAGAAATTCACGAAGGTGACCAACCCGTTTATCCGTATATTTTTGCTGTAGAATAAGGGCTTGTTTTAAATGAATAGAAGAAAGGATGATTTTAGTGAAATTTAATAGCGTGTTTGATATTATTGGTCCCGTAATGATTGGTCCATCAAGTTCTCATACTGCCGGTGCTAGTCGTATTGGTGCCATTGCGCGAGCTGTTTTTAATGAACAACCATCCCAAGTAGATATTCATTTATATGGTTCTTTTGCTAAAACATACAAAGGTCATGGAACAGATGTGGCGCTGATTGGTGGATTGTTAGGATTTGAGCCAGATGATCCGCGCATGAAAGAATCGCCGCAACTGGCCGAAGAATGGGGCATGCGCATCCAGTTTATTGAAGAAGTGGAAGAGCCACCTCATCCGAACACCGTAAAATTAGTGCTCAAGCATGGTATGCAACAAATGACCTTAATTGGCGCATCGATTGGTGGCGGAAAAGTAGAAATTATTCGCTTGAACGAATTTGAACTAGAATTCACTGGAACTGCTCCAGCTATCCTTATTTTACATCAAGACAAATTTGGCGCGATTGCTGCAGTTTCTTCCGTAATTGCTGACCATAAAATTAATATCGGTCAAATGAAAGTATCCCGCAAAGTAAAAGGCGACGAAGCGTTAATGGTAATCGAAGTGGATCAACAAGTTGAACAAGCTTTAATTAGCAAAATTGCTGAATTACCAGGGATTTATCAAGTAGCAAGTGTCATGATTTAATAGGTTTGGTACTTAATCGCTAGTAAATCGGTGGCTTTCGCTCGATTTGTGTAAAGCCAAATGTGCGTAAATAAAACGTGCATTTGGCTTTATTTTGAGTTATAAATCAGGTATGTTGGTAAAGAGTAAAGAAAGTGAGTGTGGATAATGTTTAGAACTGTAGCAGAATTAGTAGATATCGCTGAACGCGACAACCTAACTATTGCTGAAATTATGATTAAGCGTGAAATGAATATTTCTGGTTTACCGCGGGAGGAAATAACTGCTGCGATGGAACGGAATTTAGATATTATGGAAGAAGCCATTCGCGAAGGCGAGGCAGGCGTTACTTCTACAACCGGTTTAACAGGCGGAGATGCCGTCCTAATGCAAGACTATATCAAAAAAGGAAACTTCCTATCCGGTGAAGTTTTGCTCGATTCTGTAGCAAAAGCAATCGCGACAAATGAAGTCAATGCCTCGATGGGCGTGATTTGCGCAACACCAACTGCAGGAAGCGCGGGCGTTGTGCCTGGCGTACTTTTTTCTTTAAAAAATCGTCTGGAAATGACGCGTGAGGATATGGTGAACTTTTTATTCACAGCTGGTGCCTTTGGGTATGTTGTTGCGAATAATGCTTTTATAAGCGGGGCAGCGGGTGGTTGTCAGGCGGAAATCGGATCAGCAAGTGCGATGGCTTCAGCGGCGATTGTAGCAGCAGCCGGTGGAACCCCCGAACAATCCGCACATGCGATGGCAATGACGATGAAGAATATGCTTGGGCTTGTTTGTGATCCAGTAGCGGGTCTTGTAGAAGTGCCATGCGTCAAACGTAATGCACTTGGTTCCTCACAAGCAATTATTTCAGCTGATATGGCGTTAGCGGGTATTAAGAGCCGCATCCCATGTGATGAAGTCATTGAAGCAATGCACCGCGTAGGCTTACAAATGCCAAGCTCATTACGAGAAACGGCAGAAGGAGGATTGGCGGCTACACCGACTGGACGTGCAATTCAGCGGAAGATTTTTGGACTGTCGCCAGAAGATAAGCGTGAGTGAACTTAAACGAATCCCGACAACCGAAATCAAAGGAATTGGTGAAGAAACAGCTAAAACGTTAAAAGAGCTAGGTTTATCAACCGTGCATGATTTACTTTGGAACTTTCCGTATCGTTATGAAGATTATCGATTGCGGGATTTATCCGAAGTAGCGCATGAGGAACGGATTACCATCCAAGGCGAAGTGCTCACCGAAGCAACTGTTGCCTTTTACGGCCGAAAAAAATCCAAGCTTTCTTTCCGTGTGTCAACAGAAGGCCAAGTCATCAAAATCGATTTTTTCAACCAGCCCTATTTAAAAAGTAAAATTAGCGTTGGCGAAACCGTGACGATTTCAGGTAAATGGGATAAGAGTCGCGCCCAAGTTACAGCTAGTAAAATTAAAATCGGCGCTGTCGAAAATGAAGAAGAACTAGAAGGCGTTTACCGTCTAAAAGGAACGCTACGCAATAAAACGATGCAAAAATACACTCGGCTCGCTTTTGATGCCTATAGCAGTAAAATAGAAGAAGTGATTCCAACTAATTTACTCGAGAAATATCAATTAATGGACCGTCTGGAAGCAGTGCGCATTCTCCATTTCCCAAAAAATAATGAGGAATTAAAACAAGCTAGGCGCCGAATGGTCTACGAAGAATTTCTATTGTTCCAATTGAAAATGCAGTTTTTCCGTAAAATTGAACGCGAAAAATCAGGCGGGATTTCGATTAATTATGATGTGGAAGATTTGCGCCATTATATCGAGTCGCTGCCATTCCCGCTGACCAAAGCACAAAAGCGCGTGGTTAATGAGATTTGCGGGGATATGTTATCGCATTTCCATATGAACCGTTTGCTACAAGGTGATGTTGGTTCAGGGAAAACAGTCGTAGCCTCGATTGCAATGTATGCCGCCGCCAAAAGTGGCTTCCAAAGTGCCTTAATGGTACCAACGGAAATTTTAGCCGAACAACACGCTAATTCACTAGTAGAGTTATTGCAGCCATTTGATATCACGGTTGGCTTACTTACTAGTAGCGTAAAAGGAAAGCAACGCAGAGAGCTACTCGCAATGCTTGAAAATGGCTCGATAGATGTTTTAATTGGTACGCATGCCTTAATTCAAGACGAAGTAATTTATCATCGTCTAGGTTTAGTTATTACCGATGAACAGCACCGATTTGGCGTAGCGCAGCGCCGGGTTCTTCGCGAAAAGGGCGAATATCCGGATGTATTGTTTATGACAGCTACTCCAATCCCTAGAACGCTTGCGATTACAGCGTTTGGCGAAATGGACGTATCGATTATCGATGAACTTCCTGCTGGTCGAAAAGAAATTGAAACCTACTGGGTCAAACATCAAATGCTTGATCGCGTCATCGGCTTTATGGAAAAAGAAATCGAGAAAGGCCATCAAGTTTACATTATTTGCCCGCTGATTGAAGAATCCGAAAAACTCGATGTGGAAAATGCGATAGACGTTTTCAATATTTTACAAAACAAATGGGGGACAAAATATACTCCAGGACTGATGCACGGTAAACTTCTACCCGCAGATAAAGAGCAAATCATGCGCGACTTTAATGATAAAAAAATCGATTGCCTTGTCTCAACAACGGTAGTCGAAGTTGGTGTAAACGTGCCGAATGCTACGATGATGGTCATTTACGATGCCGACCGTTTTGGTTTAGCGCAGTTGCACCAATTAAGAGGTCGGGTTGGACGTGGGGCTGATCAATCGTATTGTATTTTGATTGCTGACCCAAAAACCGAGGTTGGTAAAGAACGTATGATGATTATGTCAGAAACCAATGATGGCTTCGTTGTCAGCGAGCGCGACCTGGAACTACGCGGACCGGGGGATTTCTTCGGTCGAAAACAAAGTGGTGTTCCAGAATTTAAAGTAGCGGACATGGTTCACGATTACCGCGTACTCGAAATTGCTCGCCAAGATGCCGTTCATATGATCTTTGAAGAAAACATGCTAGAGAACCAAACCTACGAAAAATTAGTAGCACTTCTAGAAGAAGAAGGCGTCTTTACAGAACAAAAACTAGATTAAACCTATGTAACAATCTTTAAAAAACTTGCAACTTTGCTTGATTTTTAATAACATATTAAAGTACCAACAAAATACAGGGAAGTTCTGAATGTTATTCTACAGAGGTAACTTCCTTTTTTTACCTAGTGTTTAGTAGCTGGTATTAATACCTTTCACAAAAAAGAGATGAGGATACGTGCATGAAAAAATATTCTAAAAAGGATCGTCAAATGAAACTTCAAGTAGCTATTGAAGAAAATCCTTTCATAACAGATGAGCAGCTTGCAGAGAAATTTGGGGTCAGTGTGCAAACTATCCGTTTAGATAGAGTAGCACTTTCTATCCCCGAACTGAGAGAGCGAATCAAACATGTTGCGAGTGTCAATTATGCCGATGCAGTAAAAAGCCTTCCCATTGATGAAGTGATTGGTGAAATTATTGATATTCAACTTAGCAAGAGCGCTATTTCGATTTTTGATGTGCGAAGTGAGCATGTTTTTAAACGAAATAAAATCGCTCGTGGGCACCATTTGTTTGCCCAAGCTAATTCCTTAGCAACCGCAGTCATCCCAAATGAACTAGCTTTAACTACACAAGCAACTGTTCGCTTTGTTCGTTCTGTAAACGAAGGAGAACGCATCATCGCAAAAGCAAAAGTACGTCCGGCAACAGACAACAGAGCGATTACGATAGTAGATGTCAAAAGCTATGTTGGAGATGAAATAGTACTTAAAGGTAAGTTTGAAATGTATCACGCAACGCAAAAATGAAAATAAAGGACTGACGTATAATGAAAATTGCTGTAGATGCGATGGGTGGAGATCACGCACCAAAAGAAATTGTTTTAGGTGTGATGCAAGCTGTTGCCCAATATAAAGATATCGAAATTCTTCTTTTTGGAGACGAAACGAAAATCAATGAATATTTAACAGATAAAACACGCGTAAAAATCATACATACCGATGAAAAAATTGAGAGTGATGATGAACCAGTTCGCGCTGTAAAACGGAAGAAAAAAGCTTCTATGGTCCTTGCTGCCCAAGCGGTAAAAGACGGAGAAGCGGATGCATGTATCTCCGCGGGGAACACGGGAGCATTAATGTCTACTGGACTTTTCGTTATTGGCCGTATTAAAGGTATCGACCGTCCAGCGCTTGCTCCAACGCTACCAACCGTTACTGGGAAAGGCTTCGTGATGCTTGATTTAGGCGCAAACGCAGAAGCAAAACCAGAACATTTATTGCAATTTGGTTTAATGGGCTCAGTTTACGCGGAAAAAGTACGCAAAATCGATCGTCCGCGTGTGGCACTTTTAAATATCGGAACAGAAGAAACAAAAGGTAACGACTTAACGAAAAAAGCATTCGAGCTAATGAAAAATCAAGATGCTTATGAATTTATCGGCAACATTGAAGCACGTGATTTATTGATGGACGTAGCAGATGTCGTTGTTACAGACGGCTTTACTGGTAATATGGTGCTGAAATCCATCGAAGGAACAGGCGCTGCTTTTCTAAGTATGCTCAAAATGAGTTTACTAAACGGCTTTAAAAATAAAGTCGCAGCAAGCTTCCTGAAAAAAGATTTGATGGCACTAAAAGCTAAAATGGACTATAGCGAATACGGTGGCGCTTGTTTGTTCGGCGTTCAAGCTCCTGTCGTAAAAGCGCACGGTTCATCCAATGCAAATGGAATTTTCACCACTATCCGTCAAGTACGTGAAATGGTTGAAAAACAAGTAGTAGAAACAATTATCGCAGAAGTAGATAAAGTGAAAGTAGGAGGAACAGAAGCAAATGACTAAAATCGCATTCGTATTTCCCGGTCAAGGCGCACAAAAAATTGGCATGGGGCAAGATGTAGCAGCAGAATATCCTGCAGCAAAAAAAATCTATGATGATGCTGACGAAAGATTAGGTTTTTCAATCACAGATGTAATTACAGAAGGACCAATCGAACTATTAACAAAATCTGAAAATGCACAACCAGCGCTTGTTTCCACAAGTGTAGCGATTTTACGTGCATTAGAAACATACGGCGTCAAAGCGGATTACGTGGCAGGCCATAGCCTTGGTGAATATAGCGCTCTTGTAGCAGGTGGATTTTTAGAAGCAAGTGATGCGATTTACCTTGTACGTAAACGCGGCGAATTAATGGAAGCAGCTGTACCAAATGGTGCTGGCGCAATGGCTGCCGTTCTTGGCGTAGACCGTGCGACATTAAAAACTATCACTGAAGAAGTAACTAGAGAAGGCGATGCAGTACAACTTGCTAACCTTAACTGCCCAGGACAAATCGTTATCTCAGGAACAACTGCTGGCGTTGAAAAAGCTGGCGAAAAAGCCAAAGCTAGTGGCGCAAAACGCGTATTGCCACTTGCAGTTAGCGGACCTTTCCACTCTAGCTTAATGGAACCAGCCGCACTTGCTTTCCGTGATATTTTAGCAGAAGTAACCATTTCCGATGGTAACATTCCGGTTGTTAACAATGTTGATGCTAAACAAACAACAGACAAAGCTGAAATTAGCGATAAACTAATCAAACAAATCTATTCCCCAGTATTATGGGAAGATATCGTCGAAGAACTAGTTAAAAACGGTGTAGACACATTTGTTGAAATTGGTTCTGGAAAAGTTTTAGCTGGTTTAATTAAAAAAATCAATCGTGATGTGACTGTACTGTCCGCAGGTGATGTGGAATCAGTGAAAAGCGTTGCGGCGACTTTGAAAGGAGAATAATCAATGACTTTACAAGGCAAAGTAGCAGTAGTAACAGGTGGCTCGCGCGGAATCGGTCGTGACATCGCCATCCATTTAGCTAAAGAAGGCGCGAATATTTTCTTCAATTACAATGGTAGTCCAGAAGCTGCAGAAGAAACAGCCAAACTGGTTGCCGAACATGGCGTGGAAGTAGAAGCGATGAAAGCAAACGTAGCCATTGCTGAAGACGTGGATGCATTTTTCAAACAAGCAATTGAGCGTTTTGGTCGTGTCGACATTTTAGTAAATAATGCGGGAGTTACTCGTGATAATCTGTTAATGCGTATGAAAGAAGAAGAGTGGGATGATGTGATTAATATCAACCTAAAAGGAACTTTCCTATGTACTAAAGCAGTGACACGTACAATGATGAAACAACGTGCTGGTAAAATTATTAATATGGCATCTGTTGTTGGTTTAATTGGTAACGCTGGACAAGCGAACTATGTAGCAAGTAAAGCTGGTGTGATTGGCCTTACAAAAACAACCGCTCGTGAATTAGCTCCACGTGGAATTAATGTGAATGCTGTCGCTCCAGGTTTTATTACAACTGAAATGACCGACAAATTAGACGAGAAAACAAAAGAAGCGATGTTAGCACAAATTCCGCTTGGTGCATACGGAACTACGGAAGATATTGCAAATGCAGTTCTTTTCTTAGCAAGTGATGCATCGAAGTATATTACTGGTCAAACACTATCCGTTGATGGCGGCATGGTGATGTAAAATGGGTTAATGAATGCGAATTAACTTGGGTCGCATTACTTTAAATATTTTTGTTTACGTAGGAGAAATAATCCTATATAATACTTGGAGGGAGGTGAAGTGAAAAATGGCAGAAGTATTAGAAAAAGTTACAAAAATCATCGTAGACCGTTTAGGTGTCGAGGAATCCAAAGTAACTTTAGAAGCTTCCTTCAAAGAAGATCTAGGTGCTGATTCCCTAGATGTTGTTGAATTAGTAATGGAACTTGAAGACGAGTTCGGAGTTGAAATCTCTGATGGCGACGCTGAAAACATTAACACAGTTGGTGATGCAGTGAAGTACATAGAGGCAAACGCATAAAACTTTATGTGACCGGATAAATGAGGGTGCCCGTGTTACTTATCTTTGCTGTGGTAACTTCCGCACGCGAGATAAGTAGTACAGGTAGCCTCTTTTTCAAGGTCGTGGAAGATTTGTTGGTTCATTTTCTAAGCAGCTTTTTGCACGTGGCTGTTTAGAAAATGAACTTGCTTATTAGTTATGAGAGGGGCAAGTGAAATGAATCAATGGGAAGAATTACAAGAAAGTGTTGGCTTTGATTTTAAAGATGTAGAACTATTAAAACAAGCATTTACACATTCCTCGTACGTGAATGAACACCGCCGGGAAAATGTGAAAGATAATGAACGCTTAGAATTTTTGGGGGATGCGGTACTTGAATTAACGGTATCAGACTATCTTTTTAATAAATATCCAGAAATGGCAGAAGGACACATGACAAAAATGCGCGCAGCAATTGTTTGTGAGCCTTCTTTAGTCGAGTTTGCAGAAGCAGTACATTTTTCTAAATACGTACGACTTGGTAAAGGGGAAGAAAAAGCAGGCGGGAGAACTCGTCCAGCGCTTCTTGCAGATGTATTTGAATCGTTTATCGGCGCGCTTTATTTAGATAATGGCATCGATAAAGTCGTTACATTTTTAGAACGCGTGATTTTTCCGAAGATTGATGCAGGGGCATATCTACAAACAGTCGATTATAAAACGCAACTGCAAGAAATTGTTCAACGGGACCGCGATGTCTTGATCGAATATGATATCCTTGGTGAAACAGGACCAGCGCATAATAAAGCATTCGACGCCCAAGTAATTGTTAATGGACAAGTACTTGGAAAAGGTAGCGGCAGAACAAAAAAACAAGCAGAACAAAGTGCGGCACAATTTGCAATAAACCAACTAACACACAGATAAACAAAAATGGAGGTGTCCGGACATGTTATTAAAACGATTAGAAATGAATGGCTTTAAATCCTTTGCTGACAAAGTTGCGATAGATTTCGTGCCCGGCATGACTGCAGTTGTAGGACCAAATGGCAGCGGAAAAAGTAATATTACAGAAGCAATCCGCTGGGTACTTGGTGAGCAGTCCGCTAAATCGCTCCGTGGTGGCCGAATGGGCGACGTTATTTTTGCTGGAAGTGATACGCGTAAGCCAATTAATTTTGCAGAAGTATCGCTTATTCTCGAAAATGAAGACCATTTTTTACCACTTGATTATAGCGAAGTAGCTGTTACTAGACGGATTTACCGTAATGGTGATAGTGAATTTTTAATTAATAAAGAGAATTGTCGACTGAAAGATATTGTCGATTTATTTATGGATTCTGGACTTGGACGGGAATCTTTTTCGATTATTTCGCAAGGGAAAATTGATGAAATCCTGAATAGTAAACCAGAAGAACGTCGCTCGATTTTTGAAGAAGCAGCCGGCGTATTAAAATATAAGCATCGTAAAAAACAAGCAGAAAATAAATTATTTGAAACGGAAGAAAATTTAAACCGCGTTCAAGATATTTTGTATGAGTTAGAAGGGCAACTAGAGCCACTGGAAATGCAAGCTTCCATTGCCAAAGATTACTTATTCCAACAAGAAGAACTGGAAAAATACGAAGTGACCTTACTAGCGAGCGAAATCAGCTCTCTAACAGCCAAACTAGCCGAAGTACGCAAAGAATTTGGCGAAAACCAAACTGTTTTAATTAAGTTGCGCGAAGAATTA
>CM001047.1:1811923-1814710 GCA_000183865.1 Listeria marthii FSL S4-120 | reverse complement strand
AATTAAAAACAAGCGCTGAATGAAACCGATATTGCGCTAGATACTTTACAAGAACGCCTTTTAGTGGAAACAGAAAAACTCGAACAACTAGAAGGAGAACGTAATCTTCAATTAGAACGTAAAAAACATAGTAGCGAAAATGAACAAGTATACGCGGAAACTTTAGCAGCAATCACCGAAAAAATTACTGCTTTAGAAGAGCAAAAAGAAGTTCTAAGTAGTTCGAAACTCGAAAAAGAAACAGCGCTAGAAATTGCCGTGAAAGCGAAAAAAGAGCTAGAAGCGACACTTGCCAAATACGATGATTTATCCGAAGAAGCAATCGAAAACCGGAAAAGTGATTATATTGATCTGCGCCACACGCAAACGACAATCAATAATGACTTAGGTTATATCGAACGCCAAATTGGCCAGATTACTAGCCGAATTGACAAATTAGATTTAGAAAATAGTCACCATGTCGATGATAGAAAAGATATGCTATCGCAAATCGAAACAACGAAAACACATTTAACAAAAATCCAGAGNNNNCTCACGGAACAAATGGAAATTTACCGTGAAGTGCAGCAAACATTGGCTAAACAAGAAGGCGTTTTTGGAACACAAGAACGCGCGCTTTATAAACATTATGAAACAGTGCAGCAAATGAAATCGCGAAAAGAAACCCTAGAAGAATTGGCGGATGATTATGCCGGATTTTTCCAAGGTGTTCGCGAAGTCTTAAAAGCGAAAAAAGAAATTCCAGGCATTCTCGGTGCGCTAGTTGAACTCGTTGAAATTCCAGCGAAATACCAACAAGCAATGGAAACAGCGCTTGGAGCCAGTGCGCAGAATGTTGTTGTAGAAGATGACCGAGTTGCTCGTGAAGCCATCAGTTTTTTGAAGAAAACGAAAAGCGGCCGCGCAACCTTCTTACCACTTTCGACCATTCAACCACGCGAATTACCAGCAGCAACGAAAAACGCTTTAAGCAATCAACCTGCTTTTATCGCGCTTGCTAGTGAAGTTATTTCATTTGACCAAAAAGTATCGCCAGTCATTTTAAATGCATTAGGTACAACGATTTTAGCGAAGGATTTAAAAGGGGCAAATACACTTGCTCGGTTAGTTAATTTCAGGTATCGCATTGTGACACTGGAAGGGGACGTGGTTAATGCCGGCGGTTCCATGACCGGTGGAGCTACAAAAGGTGGCAAATCATCCATCCTGACAAGAAAACATGAACTAGGTCAATTAGCAGAGAAAATCGCTGAACTAAACGAATCCACGCGTGAAATGGAATCCGCGGTTCAACTTGCTAAAGATAGCATGGCGAAAAAACGCGAAGAACTCGAAGAAACACGCGGCATCGGTGAAAATTTACGTTTACAAGAAAAAGAATTACTTGGAAAACTAGACCGAGAAACCGAGAATTTAGAGCGATTTAACAAGCAATTGCAACTATACGATATTGAAAAAGCAGACGGTAGCGAAGAATTAAATAAACTTGTGGAGCGAAAAGAAACATTGCTACAAGAGCAAATCGAAATCGCGAAACAAATCGAAGCAACCGATGAAGAAATCAAAGCGATGACAAGCTCAAGTAAAGCATTAGAAAGTAAACGCGCCGCTGATTTAGAAAGCCTGTCTTCCTTAAAAGCGCAAATCGCGGCCAAACGGGAGCAACTTCAATCAGCCACAGAAGCAGTCGAACGTGTAACAACGACACTGCATGAAAACTACGAACAAAAAGAAGCAGCCGAACTAAAACTTGCTTCCTTAAAAACAAACCTAACAAGCGTTCATACAAGCGAAGAAACAGCCAGAAAATCCATCGAAGAATTGCGCAAGGATAAAGCGGAAACAAGCGAAAAACTAACACAAACAAGACAAGCTCGCGCAGAACTACAAGAAAAACTAGAACTATTAGAAGCTGAATTAACGCAAAAAAATAACCAAATTAGTTTTTACGTAGAGCAAAAAAATAATGCCGAAATCAGCATCGGTCGTTTAGAAGTAGACATTACGAACCGAATTGATCGTCTGCAAGAAGCTTATTTACTAACTCCAGAGCAAGCCGAAGAAAAAATCTTGCCAGAAGTAGATACCGAGCAAGCACGTTCCAAAGTTCGCTTATTAAAACGTTCTATCGACGAACTAGGCATTGTTAATATTGGTGCTATCGAAGAATTCGACCGTATTCAAGAACGTTTTGACTTCCTAAACGGGCAACAAGCGGATCTACTTGCCGCAAAAGAAACCCTCTTTAAAGTCATGGACGAAATGGACGAAGAAATGAAAATTCGTTTCAGCGAAAGTTTTGAAGCCATTAAAACCGAATTTGCGATTGTTTTCCCAGAGCTATTTGGGGGCGGAAGTGCGGAACTGGTTCTACTTGATCCAGAAAATCTCTTAACAACCGGGATTGATATCGTCGTTCAACCTCCAGGTAAAAAACTGCAAAACTTATCGCTTCGTTCCGGCGGGGAGCGTGCCTTAACTGCGATTGCTTTACTATTCGCTATCATCCGCGTTCGTCCAGTACCATTCTGTATTTTGGATGAAGTAGAGGCAGCACTAGATGAAGCAAACGTTACACGATTCAGCCGTTACTTGAAGCAATTCGAGTCGGGCACCCAGTTTATCGTAATCACGCACCGTAAAGGAACAATGGAAGAAGCTGACGTGCTATACGGCGTCACCATGCAAGAGTCCGGCGTCTCCAAACTAGTATCGGTTCGCTTAGAAGAAACAGCCGAACTCATTAAATAAAAGGAGTAGACAAAATGACCTTTTTTAAAAAATTAA
>CM001047.1:1807738-1811823 GCA_000183865.1 Listeria marthii FSL S4-120 | reverse complement strand
TTTAAAAAATTAAAAGATAAAATTACCCAGCAAACGGATTCTGTTTCTGGAAAATTTAAAGATGGCTTATCCAAAACACGCGGCAACTTTTCCGGGAAAATCAACGAAATGGTTGCTCGTTATCGTAAAGTAGATGAAGATTTCTTTGAAGAACTAGAAGAAATTCTTATCGGAGCGGACGTTGGCTTTGAAACAGTAATGGAGCTAGTTGATACACTGCGCCGTGAAGTACAGCTTAGAAATATCAGTGATCCAAAAGATGTCCAAGAAGTGATTGTCGAAAAATTAGTCGAGATTTATCAAGGCGACGAAAAAGAAGATGAAGCGCTGCATATTGAAGAAGATGGACTTACTGTTATCTTATTTGTTGGAGTGAACGGTGTTGGTAAAACAACCTCCATCGGAAAAATGGCCCATCGCTTTAAACAAGAAGGCAAAAAAGTTATGTTAGCAGCCGGCGATACGTTCCGAGCTGGCGCGATTGATCAACTTGAAGTCTGGGGCGAGCGCACCGGCGTTGATGTCATTAAGCAAGCCGAGGGAAGTGACCCTGCCGCTGTTATGTTTGATGCCGTTCAAGCCGCAAAAGCACGCAAAGCAGACATTTTACTTTGCGACACAGCCGGCCGTTTACAAAATAAAGTCAATCTAATGAACGAACTAGAAAAAGTAAAACGTGTCATTACGCGCGAAATTCCTAATGCGCCACACGAAGTTTTATTAGTACTGGATGCAACTACTGGTCAAAATGCCTTCGTTCAAGCGAAACAATTTAAAGAAACAACCGACGTAACCGGCATTATCTTAACAAAACTAGACGGAACTGCTAAAGGTGGTATTGTCATTGCCATCCGCAACGAACTGGATATTCCAGTAAAATTCGTGGGTCTTGGGGAACAAATGGATGACCTACAAGCCTTTGATGCAAATGAATATGTGTATGGCTTATTTGCTGATATGGTTGATAACGAAAAATAATCAGAGAAAGCCGAATGATACTCGTCATTCTGGCTTTTTTCTCTTTTGTCTAACCTTCCTTGACATTCCCGCGATTTCCCCGTATCCTTTAAAAGGAGAGAGGTGAAACGCCTTGTTTGAGAAGACAAACCGGATGAATTTATTATTTGATTTTTACCAAGAATTACTGACAACAAAACAAAAAGCCTATGTTTCTTTTTATTACCTGGATGATTACTCACTTGGCGAAATTGCCGAAGAATTTGAAGTGAGCAGACAAGCCATTTATGATAATATTAAAAGGACCGAAGAAAGCCTAGAAAAATACGAAGAAAAGCTAGGGATGCTTAGAAAATATCAACAGCGAGAAAAACTCTTTAGTCAATTAGAAGCACAATTAACCAAGAAGAATTTTCTGGACGAGCAAGTGAAAGATACGCTCGAACAGCTTAAAAATATCGATTAGGAGGCCAGAATCATGGCATTTGAAGGACTAGCTGGAAGACTCCAAGAAACAATGAACAAAATTCGCGGCAAAGGGAAAGTAAACGAAGCTGACGTAAAAGAAATGATGCGTGAAGTTCGCCTTGCTCTATTAGAAGCCGATGTTAACTTTAAAGTCGTTAAACAATTTATTAAAACAGTAAGCGAACGTGCTGTCGGCGCGGACGTTATGAAAAGCTTAACACCCGGCCAACAAGTCATCAAAATAGTTCAAGAAGAATTAACAAGCCTAATGGGCGGCGAAGAAAGCAAAATCGGAACAGCGGACCGTCCGCCAACCGTTATCATGATGGTAGGTTTACAAGGGGCTGGTAAAACAACCACTTCCGGAAAACTTGCTAATTTATTACGCAAAAAATATAACCGTAAACCTTTACTAGTTGCAGCGGATATTTATCGTCCAGCCGCAATCAAACAATTAGAAACGCTTGGCAAGCAACTAGATATGCCGGTATTTTCGCTAGGTGATCAAGTAAGCCCAGTAGAAATTGCCAAACAAGCAATCGAAAAAGCCAAAGAAGAACATTTAGACTATGTCATTATCGATACAGCCGGCCGTTTGCACATCGATGAAACGTTAATGGACGAGCTAAAACAAGTCAAAGAAATCGCCAAACCAACCGAAATTTTGCTTGTAGTCGATTCGATGACCGGGCAAGACGCAGTCAACGTGGCGCAAAGCTTCAACGAACAATTAGAAATTACTGGAGTCGTATTAACGAAACTAGATGGCGATACACGTGGTGGTGCCGCACTTTCGATTCGTTCTGTCACTGGAAAACCAATTAAATTTATCGCAACCGGTGAAAAAATGGAAGCTCTCGAAACCTTCCACCCGGACCGCATGGCTTCTAGAATTCTCGGCATGGGCGACGTGCTTTCACTTATTGAAAAAGCACAAACCGATGTAGACACAGAAAAAATGAAAGCCATGGAACAAAAAATGAAAGACAATAGCATGACGCTAGATGACTTTTTGGACCAACTACAACAAGTAAAACAAATGGGACCACTAGATGAGCTACTGAAAATGATGCCCGGGGCAAACAAAATGAAAGGCCTCGACAACATGAATGTAGATGATAAACAACTTGGTCACATTGAAGCGATTATCAAATCAATGACTAAAAACGAAAAAGATAATCCAGATATCATCAATGCTAGTAGAAGAAAACGGATTGCTCGTGGTAGCGGACGTCCAGTTCAAGAAATCAATCGCCTCCTAAAACAATTTGCTGAAATGAAAAAAATGATGAAGCAAATGACTGGTGGAGGAAAAGGCAAAAAAGGAAAAAATCCATTCGGCAATTTCAAAATGCCATTTTAATTCAAAAAAGCCAAAACCAATTCCCGGTTTTGGCTTTTTTTATACCTTAACACCCTAAAAATCATTTCTTTACAAACCCTTCATTCAACCAATAAATTGCATTGCTATAATGACAATTAAGCTTACAAAAGGAGGAGAAAGAATGAAAAATTGGGTAAAAGTAACAGGAGCAGGGGTATTAAGCGCAACATTATTACTAGGGGGATGCGGAGCGCAGTCAGATGAAAAAGCAGAAGCAAATGTGAAAACCGAAAAAACAACCTTAAAACCAGGTAGTCAAATCAAATTAGAAGGCGCCGTGAATGTCCGTGACTTAGGTGGTTATAAAACAACTGATGGGCTAACCATTAAACCCCATAAACTCATTCGAAGTGCCGAACTCGCTAATTTAAGTGATTCCGATAAAAAGAAACTCGTAAATACATACGATCTTTCACAAATAGTTGATTTTCGAACGAATTCAGAAGTAACAGCCAAACCAGATCCAAAACTCACAGACGTTACGTATACACACGATTCTGTCATGAAAGATAACGGTGCATCCACAAGCGCGCAAGATTTAACTGCAAGCCTAGCCAAAATGGATAATCCAGAAACCTTTCTCATCAATGCCAATAAAAGTTTTATTACCGATGAAACATCCATCCAAGCCTATAAAGAATTTTTCGATATACTATTAGCAAACCAAGATGGCTCCGTTCTGTGGCACTGTACAGCTGGAAAAGACCGGGCTGGCTTTGGTACGGCTTTAGTTCTCTCGGCACTCGGTGTGGACAAAAATACCGTCATTGACGATTATATGTTATCCAATAAATATCGTGCCGCGGACAATAAAAAAGCAATTGAAGCCGTTGCAGCAAAAACCGATAATAAAAAAGTCATTGCCGGAATGACTGCAGTAATGGAAGTGCGTGAATCTTATATCAATGCAGCCTTCGATGAAATTGATGCTAAATATGGCTCGATGGATAACTTCTTAAAAGAAAAACTCGGACTGACAGACGACAAAAAAGAACAACTGAAAAAAGCTTATCTTTATTAAAAAAATGAAGCCCTTGAAAAAGGGCTATTTTTTTTGCGTACAAATAGGAATAGAAGTGAAGAACCATTTTAAAAAGATTTGTATACAATTGAACGACAATTCATGTAATGTGAACTATTATAGGTCTTAATACCTTGCGTGGAACAGTGCTAAAGTTTAAATATAAGCTATAAATACGCATATTTGTGTAACTTTTAGACTAATGTGTTTGAATTGAAGTATTTTTCGGTTCTAGTACTTTTTACTTTAATTTTT
>CM001047.1:1806710-1807638 GCA_000183865.1 Listeria marthii FSL S4-120 | reverse complement strand
AGTACTATATATATACTATATAGTAAAGTTATCTAACGGGTTATAACAACTGGTGGTAGGTTCGAAAAGAAAGGAGGGCATTTTGAGGAGATGATTTGAATCTGATATTGGATAAAGGTTCAGGGGATACTTAATAGTTAGCTTATTAATAAAACATAATTAAATACCTTTATTCTGTTTTCAGTTATTTTTCAAAATCAAGAACGATTGATTTTTAAGGGGGAAAAATGATGAAAAAACAGCGTGTAGATTACAGACGGAGATTAGACCAAAAGCGAGCGCAAAAAGCAAAGTTAATTGCAGCTCTTATTACGACAACGACAATGATGGTAGCGCCTGTCACTGTGAATTATGATTCTTTTAATCACAAATTTGCTCTGAGTGGTATTCAAGCAGATGCAGCAACAATTGATTTGTTAGGTAACTCTAATTTGAATACACAGTATTCGAATGGGAAATTAGTGATTACTCTTTCTGGGAATCAATTAGTTAGTGCTAGTGCGGTATCTACGTACTATCCATATTTTGAATTACCGAGTGAACTTTCTTCAATTTTGAGTAATCCAAATATAAGAGCAAATACAAAAATTGATTACAAAATTGCTTATCTAGGAATTGGAAATATCGGGTTATTTAACCAAGGAACTATTAATGGTAGTAATTCTACTAATTTCTTTATTGATCCTAGCAGAAATGCGATTGGCGCCAAAGTAAATCATTTACTTGGTGTTGGGGTTAGTAGTGTATCTACTTTTACTTTGACGATTGATTTATTAGCTCTTGGTGTTTCGGCACTTCCTAGTGCAAATGATGGGAAATTGGATTTCGCTGCTAGAACTGGCGATGGACTTTTGGATATTGATTTGTTGAATAGTAATGCGGCTCGTGGGTTTATTACTACGGATGTTGGGGATGCTGATGCTGATGC
>CM001047.1:1806214-1806610 GCA_000183865.1 Listeria marthii FSL S4-120 | reverse complement strand
CCGATGCCGATGCCGACGTAGACATTGACTGGAGAGATTTCCTAGTTGAAAAACCAACTGTAAATCCAATATACGAAGGAACTAAAACAATTTCAGGTTCCTCAATTTATAAAAACATGAACATCAATGCCCTTCTTAAATCATTGCAATCTGATGCTCCAGCTGGAACAGTTTTCTATATTAACTTGACTCTTCCAGATGGAACTGTAATTGGAAATGTGTTAATCCATGCAGATGGAACCTATACAATTAATATTCCTAATTATAATTTGAAAGCAGGAGATGTTATTCATCTTCAAGTAACAGCTAAGTACGGCGATGAAGTAAAAACAAGTGATGATGTATCAGTAACCGTTCTACCTTTAGCAGACTCTGATGCGGATGCTGACGCCGATG
>CM001047.1:1797807-1806114 GCA_000183865.1 Listeria marthii FSL S4-120 | reverse complement strand
GCCGATGCTGACGCTGACGCTGACGGAGGAACAACCCCTCCTACCAATGGAGGAACTACTGGAACTTCTAACGGAGGAACGGGCATAACTGTTTCGAGCATGGATTCGAATGGTTCAGGAACAATGCTTTCCTCAGGTTATAGTGCTGATGGAACTACTTCCATCTCAGCAAGTGATCTCCCATCAACTGGAGATACAAACAGTAGTCTTCCATGGGTTGGACTTGGACTATTCTCACTAGCAGGCGCGTTTTTACTACGTCTTTTCCGTAAATAGAGCCACAAAACATCTATTCCCTGCTGCTAAGTAAGTTTTAGCGGCAGGGAAATTATAAAAAGGAGTGGGACATATGCCTTGGAGAGGTGTATTAGATGAACTTGAAAATAAAATTATCGATCAATTAACAGAAGCCGAAGAGCACGCCACTTACAACGGAAAATGGCATGGTTTTCTAACAATCGGTTATAAAGATAAACGAGCTACAGTCATAAACTTTAGCTATCTTTGCCTAGCCAATTTAATCAATGAAATGAAAAAAAGTGCACTGAAAAATCAAACCGAAGAAGCAATTTCCTTTAAAATTGATGTTGCAGTGAATTACCAACTGGAAAATTTAGGCGAATGGAATAAAAAAGCATTAAAAACAAAGAAAAATTATTATAGACGAGGCATTGCCTTAAATGAAAATTTTAAAATGGCTTTAATGGAACAGGAAATTAATGCGAATGCTATCCTTTTACCAGGTGATGAAGGGTTGGCTATCAACGTTGAAAATATGAATAGATATTTAATTCAAACAAATAAAAACCAAGCACAATTGAACTTAACGGTAGATTCAACCATTGTCACTTTCAATACAGTAGGATGGTTTTTTGACGGGAAGAACATCCATGAGTTAGAAACAAGCGAGCTCGAACACGGTCGCAGAAATACCGAACAATTAACCCCGGATACAGTTTCTGAACTAGTTGGAAATGCTGGGAATTATTTAGCGAGCCAAGTAAATCAAACGGGCGAATTCAACTACGGCTGGTTTGCTTGTTTTGATAAAAAAATTAAACACTACAATAGTTTGCGCCACGCAAGTACAACTTATTCGATGTTAGAAGCTTATGAGTTAACAGAAGACCAAGCTATTTTAGAAGCAGCAACGAGCGCTTTAACCTATTTAGAGCAAAACTTCATTTATGAAAAAGACGATGTAGCTTTTCTAATTGAACCAGAATTACGTGAAGTGAAATTAGGTGGTTCCGCGGCAACATTGCTTGCTTTAACGAAATACATGAAGATTACTGGAACGAAAACCTATTTACCACTATGTCGGAAAATAGCCAATGCGATTCTTTCCTTGCAAGCAGACGACGGGAAGTTTACGCATGTTTTGGAATATCCTTCCTTAGAAGTAAAAGACGTTTTTCGGATTATTTACTACGACGGAGAGGCGGTATTTGGCTTACTTCGCTTATATGAAATTGACCGCGATTCCAAATGGTTAGACGCAGCAGCAAAATCGTTTGATCATTTTATTCGCGATAACTACTGGCAAAATCATGATCACTGGTTGAGCTACTGCGCCAATGAAATTACGAAATATATTCCAGATGCGGCATACTACGAATTCGGATTAAAAAATGCGTTTGACAACCTGCCGTTTATTTACGAGCGCGAAACCACTTTTCCAACATTTTTAGAGCTTACGGTCGCTACAAAAGAAATGTCACTCCGGATGGAAACAGAAGGGCTAGGAACGTTACTGCGGGATTACCCGCTAGACGAACTAGAAAAAACTATTAACAAACGCGCGCTTTACCAATTAAATGGCTATTTTTATCCAGAGCTTGCGATGTACTATAAAAATCCAGCGCGAATAGACGGCAGTTTCTTCATTCGCCACCAGTCTTTCCGCGTCAGAATTGATGATGTAGAGCATAATATTTCCGGATATGTGCGCTATTATCACCTTCTAAAACAAGGAAAACTAAGCAATGAAGCCGAAACCGTAAAATAAAAAGAAAAAAATATCCTCTGTAAAGAAAAAACACTTTACAAACAAATCCTTTACTGGTAATATATATACTTGTGTAAGACTTTATGGAGGTGTAATTAAACTATGGCAGTTAAAATTCGTTTAAAACGTATTGGTTCTAAAAAGAAACCTTTCTACCGTATTGTAGTCGCTGATTCTCGTTTCCCACGTGATGGCCGTTCAATCGAAACTATTGGTACTTATAATCCATTACTTGATCCGGTTGAAGTGAAAATCGACGAAGAAGCAACTTTGAAATGGATGCATAATGGTGCAAAACCATCTGATACAGTTCGCAATCTTCTTAGCCGCGAAGGTATCATGGAAAAATTCCATAACCAAAAATTAGGTAAATAAGGAGGTCTCGGCGCGAATGGAAGAACTCATTCTCTCAATCGTGAAACCCCTTGTTGACCACCCGGAAGACGTTGTTATCACGCCGGAAGAAACGGATACATCGTTAACCTACAAATTGTCTGTCAGTAAAGAAGACATGGGACGCGTGATTGGTAAGCAAGGTCGTATTGCGAAAGCGATTCGTACTCTTGTCTACGCAGTTGGCTCCAAAAACGATAAGAAGATTCGTCTTGAAATTATCGAATAACAAAAACTCGTCAATTTGGCGAGTTTTTTTATAACTTTTTTTAACAATCATCAGAGAAGCAATTACCTCACTAAATGTTGTAAAATAGAATAGAAATGGAGGAATTGTGATGAAGCCAGTTATTGGAATTACAGGAAACAGATTAGTAAAAGGAGTGGACGTATTTTACGGACACCGTGTAACCTATACGCAACAGCGATATGTAGATGCAATTCAAAAAGTTGGCGGATTTCCTATCGCTTTACCAATAGATGATCCATCTGTTGCCGTTCAAGCAATTTCTCTTGTAGATGGCTTACTTTTAACCGGTGGACAAGACATTACGCCACAATTTTATTTAGAAGAACCATCCCAAGAAATCGGCGCTTATTTTCCACCGCGGGACAGCTATGAAATCGCCTTAGTTCGAGCAGCCCTAGACGCTGGAAAACCTATTTTCGCAATCTGCCGTGGGATGCAGCTAGTCAACGTGGCGCTAGGTGGCTCGTTGTATCAAGATATTAGCCAAGTCGAAACGAAAGCTTTACAACACTTACAGCGCGTCGATGAACAACTCGGCTCCCATACAATTGATATCGAACCAACGAGCGAACTCGCAAAACACCATCCAAATAAAAAATTAGTCAACTCGCTGCATCACCAATTTATCAAAAAATTAGCACCTAGTTTCAAAGTAACAGCACGCACTGCCGATGGAATGATTGAAGCAGTAGAAGGGGACAATTTGCCAAGTTGGTACTTAGGGGTTCAGTGGCATCCTGAATTAATGTTCCAAACAGATCCAGAAAGTGAACAATTATTCCAGGCATTAGTAGATGAATCCAAAAAAACTATGGTAAAATAAGGAGATAATCGCTAGTGGAGGTGTCCAGTGGAAATCATCCAAAAAGTTGTCGTCAAACAAATTTTGACCGAAGCAAGTAAACAAGAATTAATCGAGTATTATACCGAACAAAAACGACAAATTGAGCAAGAATGCGATCAGTTACATTTCGAACAAAAGAAAATGGAACGAAAAAGCAAATTTCAACCAGAGCGAGTGGCAGATTACTTTACCCACGAACTCGACATCCGCCGAGAAAAGAAAAAACTAATTCAGTTTCAAATGGAACAATTAGAAGTCCTCGAACTTGGCAGTGAAATTCGCGAACGAGAAATGGAAACAATTATTGATGTACAAGTAGGAGACAAGTGGGATAAATCCATTTTTGATAAAACTATTGTGGTCAAAGATGGAATCATAGTAGAAATACGCTAGAGGTGACTTATGGAGAAAATGTATAATGTAGGAAAAATTGTTAATACCCATGGCTTAATCGGTGAAATTCGCGTTATCGCAACAACCGATTTTCCAGAAGAACGGTTCCAAGTAGGGAATACCGTGTACTTATTCGAAAAAAATAGCAAGAAACCAGAAAAACTAATCATTCGTTCGCACCGCAAACATAAAAACTTTGATTTACTTATGTTTGAAGGATTCACAGGAATTCATCAAGTGGAACGTATGAAAGAAGGCGTACTTAAAATCAAAGAAGCGCAACTAACCGATTTAGAAGAAAACGAATTTTACTTCCACGAAATCATCGGTTGTACCGTTGTAACGACAGACGGCGAAGAACTTGGCGAAATTACAGAAATTCTAACACCAGGCGCAAACGATGTCTGGGTCGTAAAAGGCGCAGACAAAAAAGAAAAACTAATTCCATACATTGCTGATGTAGTCAAAGAAATCAATACCAACGATAAAAAAATTACCATCGAAGTAATGGAAGGGCTGCTAGATTAATGAAAATTGACATTCTATCCATTTTCCCAGATATGTTTTCGGGAGTGACCGGGAATTCAATTATTAAAAAAGCGATCGAAAACGAGCGTGTCGCGGTTGAAGTGACGGATTTCAGGGAATATGCAGAAGGAAAGCATCATATTGTCGATGACTATCCTTACGGCGGTGGCGCGGGCATGTTGCTTAAAGCCCAGCCGATATTTGATGCTGTTCAAGCTGTAAAAGAAAAACAGCCAGAAACAAAGCCAAGAGTTATTTTAATGGACCCAGCCGGTAAACGTTTCAACCAAAAAATGGCAGAAGAATTTGCCGAAGAAGAGCATCTTGTCTTCATTTGTGGCCATTATGAAGGTTACGATGAACGAATTCGCGAACACCTTGTTACTGATGAAGTTTCGATTGGCGATTACATTTTAACTGGTGGCGAAATTGGTGCAATGATCGTGATGGACAGCGTTATCCGTCTTTTGCCGGGTGTACTTGGTAATAAGGACTCCGCTGTAACAGATTCCTTTTCGACGGGTCTACTTGAACATCCGCACTACACGCGACCAGCTGATTTTCGTGGAATGAAAGTGCCAGATATTTTACTCAGCGGTAATCACGCTTGGATAGAAGAATGGCGCGACAAAGAATCGCTCAAAAGAACTTACGAACGCCGCCCGGATTTACTAAAAAACTATCCCTTAACAGACAAGCAAAAAACTTGGCTCAAAGAATGGTCCGACAGTAAATAAAAAAGGACGTGATTTTAAATGGCAATTTTCGGAACTCCAGATGAAAAAGAATCCAAAAAATCCGAACGTCAAAAAGAACGAGAAGCCTATGTGCAAGAAGAAAACGACCAAAAACGAATTGGCCAAAAATGGCAAGATGTTCAGGTCTCTACCGGACCAATTAATGTAAATCATGACATCCTAACCGTTGTATTCGCCAAAAGCGTCCGCCCAAGAATCAAAAGCGACCCAGAAGCATACTTAGAAACAGTAGGTTTTGAAAATCTACTCCAAGAATTACAAAAGAAAGCTTTAGATGCCGGGGGAAATGGTTTAATTCATTGTTCGTTCACTGAGCAATTCGTCGATGGTCTCGTATATCAACTAGCATACGGAACAGCCGTCAACATTAAAATTACGAGATTCTAAAAAAAGACTAGAAAGCCAGCAATTGGTTTTCTAGTCTTTTTGAGTTTCAACTTGTTTATTTGCGCGATGCAGCACACTTGCTAAGTCAAAATCAGCCATTGATTTAATCGGTCCATGCCCACAAGCAATTTCCGTCACATCAAACAGCTGCAAATTTTCCGCTGACAGAATACTCGTCGAAAGATCCCAAGAGCCCATCGCTGGAAAAGGAAACAACAACCGTTTCTCCCCGCAAATAGCCGCTCCACCACGCGTTTGAAATAAATCCCCAACAAACAAATGCCCGTTCCGCTCATCAAAAAAGGAAATCGAACCAGGCGTATGGCCGGGCGTATCAATAATTAACAACGATCCAACCATATCACCGTCTTTTAAAATGTGATCGATTTTCACTGGCAGCGCATCTGGATAACTACCTTTTAACGGTTTCTGCGTTTCAAAAGCATAAATTTCTTTCGTCTCCACAAGCAACTTTTCTCTACTTCCAATCATCACAAGTGCCTTCGGAAAAGCCGCCTTCACCGCGACCAAACCACCAATATGGTCACCATGCGCGTGTGTTAGTAAAATTCGTTTTAAAGGTAAATTTAATTTGTGGATGAGTGAAATAATCCCTTTTGCATGTGCTAAAATCCCTGTATCTATCAAGGTTAAACCATCATTCTCCAAAACTAAATAACAATTTACCGGAAAAAGGTGCGGTAATGTCGTTATTTGCCAATATTGATGTTTGGCAGTAATTTTCATCAAAAAACCTTCTTTCTAAATCACTTTTTTAATAAGAAACGAACATCTTTTTTAGCTGCACGAGTAATTTTATTAGTATAGTAGTCATCCGATTTACGAATAGACAGGTCCAGCCGATCAATCGCAGTCGCTTTTACAGAAAGAACGCCGCTCATCCATAGCGGATAGCGCAAGGCAGTCAAGGCAGGGCGAGCAAACAGCCGATGTTGTAACTCCATGCCGCCAATCGTATAAATTAGCCGCGCCCGTTTTTTTCGCCAAGGTCCCGTAAAGAAATACTTTTTATCTTTAAAACTATAACTCTCACCGCGCCAAAACAAATGGTCAATCACGCCTTTCAACACAGCGGGAACATTAAACCACCAAACTGGATAAGAAAACAACAATAAATCAGCTGAACGAACGTCTTGTTTGAGCGCAATCATTTCAGCAGTTTGCTCCGTGCGATAACCTTCAGGCAAATTAGGGTCAAACGCTAACTCGCGCACATCATATGTCTTTACTTCGATAGTTGGATGCCCTTCAAATAAAGCTAAATATCTCTGAAACATATCTCTAGACGTTCCTTTTTCACGCGGATCGCCAATGATTGCCACAATTTTAGCCATTAAAAGCCATCCTTCCTGATGTCAGTGAAAATATGTTCAACAAAGATATTAACGTCTTTTTGGACAGTGCTGTAATCTTGAACCTCATCGATTTGTGGCAATTCTTCTAAAAGAGCTGCTATTTTCGTATAATGTGCAATCGTCTGTTTAATTTCCGCCGCTTTAAGCGCAAGTAACTCCTTCGACGCCGTATTACAAGCAACAGAAGGCTCACTCCTTAACCATTCCATCATCAGCTTTATTTCAGAAAGGGAAAAGCGAGCGTATTTCATCACCAGAATAAACTTTATTTCTAATAAGTGTTCTGCGTTATAAACACGATACCCGTTTTCCAAGCGATTAGGTACAATTATTTTGTTTTTTTCATAATATCGTAATGTATCCGCTGAAATCCCCACATAGGCAGCCATTTCTTTCACCGTCCATTGTTCCATATCCGACACCTCCATTTGATATACTAAAGGTAACATTGAACCATACTCCAAGGTCAAGCTTTTTTATCAAAGAAAAAGTAAGAAAAAAACTTTACAGCGAAACTAGTTTATGGTAACCTGAATAAGGTGACTGGAGAAACCAGTCTGATAACGATATTCCGCTTCATTATTAATATGAATGAATGTTTGTTGGAAGGAGAGAATAACATGAACAAACTGATTGATGAAATCACAAAAAGTCAACTAAACCCAGATGTTCCAAATTTCCGTCCGGGTGATACTGTACGTGTACATGCGAAAGTAGTCGAAGGTACTCGCGAACGTATCCAATTATTCGAAGGCGTTGTAATCAAACGTCGCGGAGCTGGAATCAGCGAAACTTTCACTGTTCGTAAAATTTCTAACAGTGTTGGCGTGGAACGTACTTTCCCAGTACATACTCCACGTATCGCAAAATTAGAAGTTATCCGTCGTGGTAAAGTACGTCGTGCGAAACTTTACTACCTACGTAACCTACGTGGTAAAGCGGCTCGTATTAAAGAAATTCGTTAATCATTTAACGGCTGAAACCCTTGAGAAATCAAGGGTTTTTGTTTTGGGGTAATTTAATCAGGTGTTTTTGAATAATAATACTATCTTATACACAAGCTGTTTTAAATAAATGTTAAAAAATCAAAAAAAAAATCGGATTTAATTGTATAAATGCTATTTTAAATAGAATGAATAAATATATTCTGTGACAATAAAAAACAGGGATGCATAATATAATAAATAATTACTGAAATTGTGTTGTTTTTTATAGCAGAAGTAACAATTAACGAATATTTTATGTAAGAAAAAATCGAAATCAATTTATTTTTAGCCATTCGTGATAAATTTTGGTTATACATTAACTTATCATGTTACGATGAAACTAGATTATAGGGGAGGGAGAAAAGTTGAAAAAAGGACTTTTAC
>CM001047.1:1796941-1797707 GCA_000183865.1 Listeria marthii FSL S4-120 | reverse complement strand
TTAAAAGGACTTTTTTTTACTACGTTTACTATCTTAGTAATAACAGCAAGTACACTGTTTGCTCTTAGTATCATTTCAAGTATATGGTGGATGGCTAGTATTCTGTGCTTGGTCCTATTGCTTATTGTATGTGAGCATCGTGCAAAAAAACATTCATAATAGAGCTATGAACTATGAACAACTAAGAATTAGGAGAATAAGCATGCTTAGATTTTCATGGTTAGTAATGACAATCGCTTTACTTGTATATATCGTCTTTTTCTTACTACGATGGCTGAAAAGACGAGAAAAATTAGAAATGATTATCTTCAAAACATGCTTTTATGTATATGTTTGCGGAGTCATCAAATTTACGATTTTTCCTCTTATGTTGGATGCTTCATTAATAGAAGATACAAAAATATATGTAACAGGCTCTTATATGAATCTAATACCATTCAATTCAATAAGAGAAATGTTCATGCCTGGGAGAGGTTACGCTACGTTCCAAATAGTAGCCAATTTTATCCTATTTGTTCCGCTTGGAATGCTTTTACCATTATGTTACCCAAAAATGACGTGGAAAAGTATTTTCGCTATAAGTATATTCGCAACTGTTGGGATAGAAAGCGCGCAATTAATACAAGACCTCATCTACCAATCGCCATTTAAATTTGTAGATATTGACGATGTTATATTGAACTTTTCTGGAGGTGTAGCTGGATTCCTCGTATTTCTATTATGCCGACCCTTGTTAAAGAAATTAGGGTTATATTATTATAAAAAG
>CM001047.1:1793988-1796841 GCA_000183865.1 Listeria marthii FSL S4-120 | reverse complement strand
AGGGTTAATGTTTATCATTTAGCGCCAAGCTCATACTCTTTCTCAATCAATTCCACAGCTTCTCCGTCACGCTGCCTAACCAAAATATTCTCCTTACCCCACTGGCACATTGTATCAATCACCGCATTTAAAGTAAGCCCATACGCCGTTATACTATACTCCACTTTAGGCGGGAGCTCATTAAACACCGTACGATCAACAATCCCATCCTGCTCTAACTCCCTTAATTGTTGAATCAGAACCTTCTGCGATATTTTCGGAATACATCGTTGTAGTTCTCCAGTTCGCTTAGTTCCTTGAGCAAGAAAACAAATAATTAAAGGCTTCCATTTCCCGCCCATAATATCCAGCGTGGCTTCTACACCTAAATTATATACCTTCATCTGTTCCCATCCTCCATTCCATTACTTGCAAATAATAACACTACTAGACACTTACTTACAAGTAACTAAGCCACTTTCGAGTGTGTATTTACTTTCTCCAAAAACTCCATTACGATAAATAATAACAATAGAAAAAAGGAGTAATTGAATGAAAACATTAGTAATCATCGCCCACCCAAATATCGAAAATTCAAGAGTCAATAAAGTATGGAAAGAAGCCCTTTTAAAAAATACAGCAGATGTGCAAATTCACGAATTATACCAAGCATACCCGAACTGGGATATTAACGTAGCCTTTGAACAACAACAATTGCAAAACTACGACAAAGTCATTATCCAATTTCCATTTTATTGGTACAGTTATCCGCCACTACTTAAAAAATGGTTCGATGATGTTTTTTCACACGGCTGGGCTTACGGCTCAAAAGGGGACAAGATGGCGGATAAAAAGTTAGCCCTAGCAATCTCGATTGGTGATAAACAATATAATTATCAAGAAAACGCGCCAATCGGATATTCACTCGAAACGCTACTGACTCCATTCCGAGCAACAATCAACCATATAAAAGCAGACTACAGAGGGGCGCACACCATATTCGGTAGTTCTTTTGAAGTGACAGATGAAGAAATCGCGGAGAATGCGAAAGTGTATGCGCGTGAGTTTATGAATACCTTCTAACTTTTTATTTACAATTCACCTTGACACCAAAAATCCCATATGATATAGTAAGTAAGGTTATTAAACAAGAAAGAAGGAGCAACCCGCTTCTCGCCTCGTTAACACGAACGTTTTCAGGCAAAAAATTCAAACTTTCGTCGCGTTACTTACGCGATTTTGAATGTGCGGGATTGCTGAAAAGCAGCCCGTTTTTTTATGGCCTCTGAACGAACGAGTTAGCAGGCCGCAGATTTGAACAGCTATTTTCTATCTTGTTGTAACAAATTTAAGTGGAGGTGGCTCACCATTAGCAAAGACATGTTGGTAAACGATGGGATTCGTGCACGCGAAGTAAGATTGATCGACCAAGACGGTGAACAATTAGGCGTGAAGAGTAAAATCGATGCGCTTCAAATTGCTGAAAAGGCTAATCTTGATCTAGTGCTTGTTGCTCCAACAGCGAAACCGCCAGTAGCTCGTATTATGGACTACGGTAAATTCCGTTTTGAACAACAGAAGAAAGATAAAGAAGCCCGTAAGAACCAAAAAGTCATCGTAATGAAAGAAGTTCGTTTAAGTCCAACGATTGACGAACATGACTTCGATACGAAGCTACGTAATGCACGTAAATTCCTTGAAAAAGGCGATAAAGTAAAATGCTCTATCCGTTTTAAAGGCCGTGCGATTACACACAAAGAAATCGGTCAGAAGGTGCTTGACCGTTTTGCAAAAGCGTGCGAAGACCTTTGTACAATTGAGCAAAGACCAAAAATGGACGGACGTTCGATGTTCTTAGTCCTAGCACCACTTCATGAAAAGTAAAGTTTTGAGGAGGAAATATTCATGCCAAAAATGAAAACCCACCGCGGTTCCGCTAAACGTTTCAAGAGAACAGGATCTGGAAAATTAAAACGCAGACACGGCTTCACTAGCCATATGTTCGCTAACAAATCCCAAAAACAAAAACGTAAACTGCGTAAATCAGCAATGGTATCAGCTGGCGACTTCAAACGTATTCGTCAAATGGTCGCTAAAATGAAATAAGAGAAACAACATTTTTGTAAATTCTAGGAGGTAGACAATATGCCACGCGTAAAAGGCGGAACAGTAACACGCAAACGTCGTAAAAAGATAGTTAAATTAGCCAAAGGGTATTATGGCTCTAAACATTTATTATTCAAAGTAGCTAACCAAGCGGTAATGAAATCTTACCAATATGCTTATAGAGATCGTCGTCAAAAGAAACGTGATTTCCGTAGATTATGGATCGCACGTATCAATGCGGCAGCTCGTATGCAAGATCTTTCTTACAGCAAATTAATGCACGGCTTAAAATTAGCTGGTATTGATATTAACCGTAAAATGCTTGCAGACTTAGCAGTTAATGATATCGCATCATTCAACACGCTTGCTGATTCAGCGAAAAAAGCATTAGCTAAATAATTAAAAAACCCTCACTCTTTTGAGTGGGGATTTTTTTTATGTTATAAATTAAGTTCTAACTCGACTGGACAATGATCCGAACCAAGCACATCAGCATGAATTTTGGCATCCACTAATTTATCTTTCAAACGTTCCGAAACAACAAAATAATCAATCCGCCAACCAGTATTCCTAGCACGCGCATTCATTCGGTAAGACCACCACGAATAAGCATCGGTCAAATCTGGATAAAAATAACGGAAACTATCAATAAATCCAGCATCTAAAAACGCAGAAAATTTCGCGCGTTCCTCATCCGAGAATCCCGCATTTTTGCGATTTGTCTTCGGATTTTTCAAATCGATTTCCGCGTGCGCAACATTCAAGTCA
>CM001047.1:1792038-1793888 GCA_000183865.1 Listeria marthii FSL S4-120 | reverse complement strand
ACCGGTTTTGTTTTATCCAAGTTTTTCAGATATTCCAAAATTGCATCTTCAAATGTCATCCGATAATCTAAGCGTTTCAACTCCGCTTGTGAATTGGGTGTATAAACCGTCACCATAAAGAATTCCTTAAATTCAAGTGTGATAACCCGGCCTTCCGTATCATGCTCTGGAATGCCTAAACCATATTGAACCGATAACGGCTCCACTTTTGTAAAAATCGCAGTACCTGAATAACCTTTTTTCACCGCATAATTCCAGTAATCTTTATACGCCGGCAAATCCAGTTCGATTTGGCCTTCTTGTAATTTCGTTTCTTGCAAACAAAAAATATCTGCATCTACTTCTTCAAAATACTCTAAGAAGCCTTTTTTCACGGCTGCCCGAAGCCCGTTTACATTCCAAGAAATTAATTTCACCTAAAAAACCTCCCATCACTAATAGTCCTATTATAACGTAATTCGCATGCTATAATGTAGTTAAACGATTGGGAGGGAAATAGATGCAGAAATACATCGCTTTACTAAGAGCAGTAAACGTCGCTGGGAAAAATAAAGTGAACATGAAAAACTTAAAAGCGGCCTTAGAAGAAGAGGGATTCCAAAACGTAGTAACCTATATCCAAAGTGGAAACCTAGTACTAAGTTCCATTTTACAAACAGAAACCGAAGTAGCGGCGAAGATAACCGAAGTAATCAAAGCGACATTTGAACTAACTATTGATGTATTCGTATTTTCAGAACAAAATTATAACCAAATCATCGCAAACAATCCTTTTCCACCAGAAACAATTGGCGAAGAAGAACGCTGGATGGCTGCTTTCTATAATGAAAATATCGATATTCCGAGACAAAAAAACGACCAAGCCGAAGTCATCGCAATTGGACGCGTGTTATACATTCACGTATTTTCCAATCAAATACATACCTTAAAATTACCAGTTTTCCTCGGAGTTCATAAAAAAACCTTAACAACAACACGAAACTGGCGAACAACGCTTCAATTACAAACACTACTCAACGGCCAGGAATAGAAATTTTCAAAAATCAAGTTTATAATGAAGAAGAATCAATCTAAGGGAGTGATCGGAATGAAAGAAGAACTATTAAAACGATTTACAAAATATGTAAAAGTAGATACACAGTCAAATGAAGAAAGCACAGTTTGCCCAACAACTCCAGGTCAAATGGAACTGGCGAACATTCTCGTTACAGAACTAAAAGAAATCGGCATGCAAGAAGTAACAGTCGACGAATTCGGTTATGTAATGGCAACACTTCCTTCTAATACAACGAAAGAAGTCCCAGTAATCGGATTTTTAGCCCATTTAGATACAGCTACTGACCTAACAGGCAAAAACGTCCAACCACAAGTTCACGAAAACTACGATGGGAAAGACATCATCTTAAATAAAGATTTAAATGTCGTGCTTTCACCCAAACAATTTCCAGAACTAGCTGATTACAAAGGAAAAACGCTAATCACAACTGATGGAACAACATTACTCGGCGCAGATGATAAAGCAGGCATCACCGAAATCATGGTAGCGATGAACTATTTAATCAACCATCCCGAAATCAAACACGGCAAAATTCGTGTTGCGTTCACACCGGATGAAGAAATCGGCCGAGGACCAGAACGTTTTGACGTAGAGGCATTTGGCGCAAAATATGCTTACACGATGGACGGCGGCCCACTTGGCGAATTAGAATACGAAAGTTTCAACGCTGCTGGAGCCAAAATCACTTTTAATGGTAATAGTGTTCACCCAGGAACAGCCAAAAATAAAATGGTTAATGCTACCAAAATGGCAATGGAATTCGATGCACGCATTCCAAAAGAAGAAGCACCAG
>CM001047.1:1790692-1791938 GCA_000183865.1 Listeria marthii FSL S4-120 | reverse complement strand
AGGTTTCTATCATTTAATTTCCTTAAACGGCGACGTAGAACAAGCCCAATCCTACTATATCATTCGCGACTTCGATCATTTGAAATTTGTGGAAAGAAAAACACATATCGCAACAATCGCTAAAGAACTAGAAGAAAAGTATGGCGCAGGATCAGTAGAACTAAATCTTAATGACCAATACTACAATATGCGCGAAAAAATCGAACCAGTAAAAGAAATTGTGGATATCGTGAGTGCCGCAATGCGCAACCTAGATATCGAACCAAAAATCAGCCCAATTCGCGGCGGAACAGATGGCGCGCAACTTTCGTACAAAGGACTACCAACACCAAATATTTTCGGTGGGGGAGAAAACTTCCACGGTAAGTTTGAATATGTGGCATTAGAAAGTATGGTAAAAGCAACAGAAGTAATCATCGAAGTAGCACGCTTATTTGAAGAAAAAGAGTAACTAAAAAAAGTGAGCCTAGTTTATCCTAGACTCACTTTTTCTATGCGCTCTTTTACTTTGGCAGCAAACACTTTCGCTTCGCCATTTGCTACGAGTAAAGTGTAGCTTTCTTTATTTTTAAGATGTAAAATCAACTTTTTCGTCATCGCAAGGAAACTCACTTTTTGTTCTAAATCCTCGATATCTTCATAAGCAAATTTTCTAAGTAAGTAAACCTCTTCATTTTCTAAGTAAAAAATCAGCGCATCGTCATTCGAAATCCACAGCCCAGTTAAATCTAGCAGCTCGCCGTCCATTTTATAAGTAAACGAACCATAAATCAGACTAGTATCCATCCCAAGAAGCTCACGAACGCTAGCTTTTGCAATCATCGTTTCATACAAAATATATCGCTCCTCTACATACGCAATTTTCGTACTCTAACTATACCACTTACTTTGGATACACTGCAATGGAGCCATCTTTTATCCGAATTAATTCACCGGCTTTTGATAAAAATCCATAAGAACTTCCTCATTTAAAAGTTTTTCCGTTTTCCCATGGTGAGTTATTTCCCCGTCACGCAGTAAAATGATATTATCGAAGCAAGGGAGAATTTCTTCTGTATGATGCGTAACAAAAAGCATCGTTGGCGAATCAGGAAGTTCAGCAATCTTCTTAATCCGTTCGAGTAAACGATCTTTCGCAAATAAATCAAGTCCATTACAAGGCTCATCCAAAATCAACAACTGAGGACTCGCCATCAGAGCGCGGGCAATTAAGACGATTTGACGTTCGCCCTGTGATAAAATTTTA
>CM001047.1:1789331-1790592 GCA_000183865.1 Listeria marthii FSL S4-120 | reverse complement strand
CCTGATAAAATTTTATAAGGCTTTCCAATAAGCGAGGCACCACCACAATCAGTGAGCAACTTTTTTGCTTGATCAATCTCCATAGTAGTGATTTTCGCATAAATACCAATACTTGCAAACTTGCCACTAAGTACAATTTGCTCGCTTAACTCATAATCTTTGAGCTGATGATCAAGCGCATTACTAACCCAGCCAATCGATTTACGCAATTCAGGTAAAGAAGTCTGACCAAAAACATGCCCAAGTACTTGAAGCTTCCCACTACTAGGCCAAAGATACCCATTTAAAAGTTGCAACAAAGTAGTTTTACCAGAACCATTAAGCCCAAGTATCGCCCAGTTTTCCTTTTCGTTCACTACCCAATTAATATCCGACAAAATGGTCTTATTATCCCGTTTTAAATAAACATGTTCAAATTCAAACATCGAATACCCCATTTCCATTTTCTACTATTGTACATGAAAATAATGAAAAAAAAGGAGCTAAACACTAATGAAGCAAGAAGAAATTATCGAATCCGCCGAAAAATGGATGCAGTGCCATTTTGAAAAGGAAACTACCGGACATGACTGGGCGCACATCCAACGCGTATGGCAATTAAGTAAACAAATCCAAGCAAAAGAAGGTGGCGACTTATTCGCTATCGAACTATCCGCACTGTTTCACGACTATAACGATAGCAAACTAACAAAAGACCCATTACAAGCTACAAAAACAATAGTCGCCTGGATGAAAGAAAAAGAATTACCACAAGAGTCAATCAATAAAATCATTCGCATTATCCAATCCGTTTCATTTAAAAATGGAGCAAATCCAATCCAAGCATTAACAATAGAAGAAAAAATAGTTCAAGATGCTGATCGTTTAGATGCAATTGGCGCAATCGGCATAGCGCGAACATTCACCTATGGAGGCGCGCATAATAGAGAAATAGCGAATCAAAACCACCCAGAAGAAACCACATTGCAACATTTTTACGATAAATTATTACTCATTCAAGATCAGCTGAAAACAAAGACAGCGCAAGAACTAGCCATAGAAAAGCAAAAAATTATGCAGGATTTTATACAAGCTTTAGAAAAAGAATTAAAAATATAATCTAAAACGCTTGTATTTCCTAAAAACCTGTTATATAATGATAAAGCTGAATTGATACAAGTTAATTCATCAAAAAAACATTTTAAAAATAGTTGTTGACGCGGTTTCAACTTTATGGTAAGATTTAAAAGTTGCGTTAACAAAGCAACTGACCTTTGAAAAC
>CM001047.1:1789082-1789231 GCA_000183865.1 Listeria marthii FSL S4-120 | reverse complement strand
TTATTTAGGGCTTTTTTTGTTGAAGTGTTTCTTTTGTCAGCTATCTTATTGAATGTTATATTAGGGAAAGACTCTTAATTAGAAGTATATTGTTGTTTTAAACTGGAGGGGTTATTTAGTGGATAATGGTATTTTTATAGTAGCTACTG
>CM001047.1:1772373-1788982 GCA_000183865.1 Listeria marthii FSL S4-120 | reverse complement strand
AGCTACTATTTTTGTTGTAAATATTTTGTATGTAACGATATATACGGTAAGATTATTATTGACGATGAAAGGGTATCGCTATTTAGCTGCGCTTTCTAGCGTCTTTGAAATGATTATTTATGTGGTGGCTCTTAGTTTGGTTTTAGATAATCTCAATAATATTGCCAATGTTTTAGCGTATGCGGTTGGATTTGGTGTAGGGATTATTGTTGGTATGAAAATTGAAGAAAGAATCGCTTTAGGTTATATTACGGTGAATGTTATTACGAAAGAGTACAACTTAGATTTGCCTAATCAAATTCGTGATTTAGGGTATGGTGTCACTAGTTGGCTTGCAAGTGGTCGGGATGGCGAGCGAATGATGCTGGAAATTTTGACGCAAAGGAAGAATGAGCGGAAATTATATAAACAAATTATTGAAATTGATAATGGCGCATTTATTGTTTCGTCAGAGCCTAAGCAAATTCACGGCGGTTTTTGGGTTAAACAAGTTCGGAAATAAAGAGAAGCTTACCTATAATGGTAGCTTCTTTTTTTATTTATTTAGTGAAAATGAGTACATAAAGCTACTAAATACAACAAATATGAGCTAAACACGAACGTTAATAAAACGTAACAATTAAATGTTCGATTTTTCGTTGACATTTATCCTGCCTCTTGTTAGAATGAAGGAGTCGAAAAGAGATTATTAAGGAGTTGATCACGTAATGCCTGCGGAAATTGGTGTCATTATGGGGAGTACCTCAGATTGGGATACAATGAAAAAAGCATGTGATGTGTTAGATGAATTAGAAATAGCTTATGAGAAAAAAGTAGTTTCGGCTCATCGTACACCAGATTTAATGTTTCAATATGCAGAACAAGCGCGGGAACGTGGTTTGAAAATTATTATTGCCGGTGCAGGGGGCGCGGCACATTTGCCAGGTATGGTTGCAGCAAAGACGACTTTGCCTGTTATTGGTGTGCCAATTAAATCAAAAGCGTTGAATGGAATGGATTCTTTGTTATCCATTGTGCAGATGCCCGGTGGTGTTCCGGTAGCGACAGTTGCGATTGGTGAAAGTGGCGCAGTGAATGCTGGACTTCTAGCCGCACAAATTTTATCGATAACGGACGATGCAATTACTAACAGATTACAAAAAAGACGTGCTACACTAGAAGAAACTGTTCTAGAAAGTAGTGATTCTCTTGGATAAAAAATTTTTACTGACAAATAGTACGATTGGTATCATTGGTGGTGGTCAACTTGGACGGATGCTTGCTCTTGCAGCGAAAGCGATGGGGTATCGTATTGTTGTTCTTGATCCTACCGCAGATTGTCCAGCAGCTCAAGTAAGTGACGAGCAAATTATCGCTGACTATGATGATAAAGTGGCTTTACGCGAACTTTCCGAAAAAGCGGATGTAGTGACATATGAATTTGAAAATATTGACTATGAAGCTTTAAAAATGACGCAAAACTTAGTCTCTGTCCCACAAGGATCGGAATTACTTTCGATTACACAGGATAGAATTTTAGAAAAAGCGTATTTGGAATCTGCTAATATTAATATTGCACCATATGCGGTGATTGTTGAGCAAGAAGAGATCGAAAGTGAAATTAAAAGTATTGGTTATCCAGCGGTTTTAAAAACGGCACAAGGTGGCTATGATGGGAAAGGGCAGTTTGTCCTTCATGATGCAAGTGATATTGAAAATGCAGCGAGATTGTTGCGCTATGGTTCTTGTGTATTAGAAGCTTGGATTCCATTTGAAAAAGAGATTTCTGTGGTTGTTGCTCGTAATTTAGATGGGCAAATTGAAACTTTTCCGGTTGCTGAAAATATGCATGTTAATAATATCTTGCATACATCGACAGCTCCGGCAAATGTCGCGGAAGATGTACATGAAGAAGCGGAAGAAATTGCAAGAAAATTAGCGGATGTCCTTCAATTATGTGGCGTTCTAGCAGTAGAAATGTTTGTGACAAGCTCTGGTGCGATTTATGTCAATGAGCTTGCTCCAAGACCACACAATTCCGGACACTTTACGATTGAAGCATGTTCGATTTCGCAGTTTACGCAGCATATTCGGGCGATTGTTGGTTTGCCATTAGTGAAACCCGAACTATTGAAACCAGCTGTGATGATTAATATTTTAGGCCAACATGTGGATGCTGTGAATGAGCAAATGGCTGATTATCCTAAATGGTTCGTACATTATTATGGTAAAAAAGAAGCGAAAATTAATCGCAAAATGGGTCATGTTACTGTTTTGACGAATAATCCGACTGCGGTATTAGAAGATTTAGAAGAAACGCAAATTTGGAAGTAACTGGAGGAATTTAAAAGGATGTTAGAACGTTATACGCGTAAAGAGATGGGCAACATTTGGACAGAACAAAATCGTTATCAGGCTTGGCTAGAAGTGGAAATTTTGGCTTGTGAAGCATGGGCTGAGCTTGGTGATATTCCGAAAGAGGACGTTGCGAAAATTCGTGCTAATGCGAAGTTTGATGTGGATCGTATTCATGAGATTGAATTAGAAACAAGACATGATGTTGTGGCGTTTACACGTTCGGTTTCTGAATCGCTTGGTGCGGAACGTAAATGGGTTCATTATGGCCTAACTTCAACAGACGTAGTGGATACAGCTAATTCTTATTTACTAAAACAAGCCAATGAGATTTTACGGAAAGATTTGGAAAATTTCATTGCGATTATTGGTGAAAAAGCGAAAGAACATAAATATACGGTAACGATGGGACGTACGCACGGGGTTCATGCGGAGCCTACTACTTTTGGTCTGAAATTGGCTTTATGGTATGAGGAAATGAAACGTAACTTAGAACGCTTTAATTTTGCGGCTGACGGCGTGGAATTCGGGAAAATTTCTGGTGCGGTTGGGACTTATGCGAACATTGATCCTTTTGTAGAAGCCTATGTATGTGAAAAATTAGGGACAACTCCAGCACCGATTTCTACGCAAACATTGCAACGGGACCGTCATGCGGAATACCTTGCAACGCTTGCTTTAATTGCAACTTCTGTAGAAAAATTTGCGGTAGAAGTGCGCGCTCTGCAAAAAAGTGAAGTACGCGAAGTAGAAGAATTCTTTGCAAAAGGGCAAAAAGGTTCTTCGGCTATGCCTCACAAACGTAATCCAATTGGTTCGGAAAATGTTACTGGACTTGCGCGTGTTATTCGCGGACACATGGTTACAGCTTATGAAAATGTGCCGCTTTGGCATGAACGTGATATATCTCATAGTTCAGCGGAACGAATTATTTTACCAGATTCGACTATTTTACTTGATTATATTTTGAATCGTTTTGGTAATATTGTGAAAAACTTGACGGTATTCCCGGAAAATATGAAACGCAATATGGACAGAACACTGGGACTTATTTATTCACAGCGTGTGTTACTTGCGCTCATTGATAAAGGTTTGGCTCGTGAGGCGGCGTATGATGTCGTGCAGCCAAGAGCGATGGAAGCTTGGGAAAACCAAGTGCCATTCCGTGAATTAGTAGAACAAGATGCAACTATAACTGAAAATCTATCTGCGGAAGAAATTGCAGATTGCTTTGATTACAACTATCACCTGAAGAATGTCGACTTAATTTTTGATCGTTTAGGATTATAATTACGGGCAGAATACAACCTAACCTCTTTGATATTTATTTTTTCAAAGAGGTTAAGTACTTTATAAGGAGATAAATTATCGTGACTAATGAACTGGTTTATGAAGGTAAGGCAAAACGACTTTTTAAAACAGAAGAAAATGGGGTCCTTCGTGTCGCTTATAAAGATGATGCGACTGCGCTAAATGGAGTACGAAAGGAATCTTTTGCCGGTAAGGGTGAGCTTAATAACCAAATTACATCGCTTATTTTTTCTCGTTTGGCGGAAGAAGGGATCCGGAGTCATTTTATTCGGGCGATTTCGGAAACGGAGCAATTGGTGAAAGAGGTATCGATTATTCCGCTTGAAGTGGTTGTTCGGAATGTGATGGCTGGGAGTCTTGCGAAACGCCTTGGAAAAGAGGAGGGCGAGGTAATTCCGCGTGCGATTGTGGAATTCTATTATAAAGATGATGCGTTAGATGATCCTTTTATTAATGATGACCATGTGCTTTATTTAGACATTGCGACAACAAGTGAGATGGAAAAGATTCGTGATGCAGCTCGTTCGATTAATGAGGTATTGAAAAAATTATTTAATCAAATGAATATTACGCTGATTGATTTTAAATTAGAATTTGGTCGTGATGCGGCTGGATCCATTTTGCTGGCGGATGAAATTTCTCCAGATACATGCAGACTTTGGGACAAAGAAACAAATCAGAAGCTCGATAAGGATGTCTTTCGTCGGAATATTGGCAATTTAACAGATGTGTATACAGAAGTATTGAATAGATTAAAGCAAGTTCAAAACTAGGAGGCCACAAAATGTATAATGTCAAAGTTTATGTCACTTTAAAGAAAAGCGTATTAGATCCACAAGGGGTTGCAGTAAAAGATGCAGCGAAAAGTATGGGTTACGAAGAAGTAGAAGATGTTCGTATTGGTAAGTTTATGGAACTTAAAGTAGCGAAATCAGATAGAGATATTCATGAAGTATTAAATGAAATGTGCGACAAACTGTTAACAAATCCGGTGATGGAAGATTACCGATATGAAATTGAGGAGGCGTAAACGATGAAATTTGCTGTCATTCAGTTCCCAGGTTCTAATTGTGATCTTGATATGCTACATGCGATTCGCGATTCTCTTGGCGAGGAGGCGGAATATGTATGGCATGCGGAGACAAGTCTTGCAGGCTTTGACGCAGTATTACTTCCAGGTGGATTTTCTTACGGAGATTACTTGCGAACTGGTGCGATTGCGAAATTTTCAAGTATTATGCCAGAAGTTTTGCGTTTTGCTGAAATTGGAAAACCAGTGCTTGGTGTGTGTAACGGATTCCAAATTTTAACGGAAATTGGTTTGCTGCCAGGTGCTTTAATTAGAAATAATAATTTGCATTTTATTTGTAAAACGGTGCCACTTCGGGTGGCGAATGCGGATACGATGTTTACAGGGCTTTATGAAGAAGGCGAAATTATCCAAGTACCGGTCGCTCATGGGGAAGGTAATTATTACTGTGATGACGAAACACTTTTGAGCTTGCAAGAAAAGAATCAAATTGTTTTTACATATGATAGTGTAAATCCAAATGGAAGTCGTGCGGATATTGCTGGCATTGTGAATGAACGTGGCAATGTGCTTGGAATGATGCCCCATCCAGAACGCGCCGTTGAAGAAATTATTGGCGGGATAGATGGATTAAGACTTTTTGAGTCGGTTGTAAAAGCTTGGAAGGAGGAACAAGTAAATGCCTAACATGGAGCCAACGACACAACAAATTAAAGAACAAAAGATTTATCAAGAAATGGGTTTAACGGATAGTGAATATGAGCTTGTTTGTTCGATTCTTGGACGCGAGCCTAATTATACAGAAACAGGACTTTTCTCCGTTATGTGGTCCGAACATTGTAGTTATAAAAATTCTAAACCAGTGCTTCGAAAATTTCCTACTGAAGGAAAGCAAGTGTTGCAAGGTCCGGGTGAAGGTGCTGGGATTGTCGATATTGGCGATGGTTTAGGTGTTGCTTTTAAAGTCGAAAGTCATAATCATCCATCCTACGTAGAGCCTTATCAAGGAGCAGCAACTGGGGTTGGTGGAATTATTCGCGACGTGTTTTCGATGGGGGCTAGACCGATTGCAATGCTTAATTCGCTTCGTTTTGGTGAGCTAGATACACCTCATGCGAAATACCTGGTGAGCGAAGTCGTTGCTGGGATTGCTGGATATGGTAATTCGATTGGGATTCCAACGGTTGGCGGCGAAATCCAATTTGATCCTTGTTATACGAAAAATCCGTTAGTCAATGCGATGTGCGTTGGTTTAATTGAAGCAAAAGATATTCAAAAAGGACAAGCGAAAGGAATTGGCAACCCGGTGATGTACGTTGGTGCTAAAACTGGTCGTGACGGGATTCATGGTGCCACTTTTGCTTCTGTAGAGTTTAGCGAAGAAGGGGAACAACAGCGTTCTGCCGTGCAAGTGGGCGATCCTTTTATGGAGAAATTGTTGCTTGAAGCTTGTTTAGATGTGATTCGTGATCATTCGGATATTTTAGTTGGGATTCAAGATATGGGGGCTGCTGGTCTCGTAAGCTCGAGTTCGGAAATGGCGTCAAAAGCTGGTGCTGGACTAGAATTAATTATGGATAATGTGCCGCAGCGTGAATTAAATATGACACCGTATGAAATGCTACTTTCCGAATCTCAAGAACGGATGCTTTTATGTGTGAAAAAAGGACATGTGGAAGAAATCCAAGCGCTATTTGAACGTTATGGTTTAGAGGCTGTTGTGATTGGTCAAGTAACAGATGATAAAATGTACAAAATTATTCATCACGGGGAAGTAGTGGCGAACGTTCCTGTTGACGCGCTTGCGGAAGATGCTCCGGTTTATTATAAACCTTCGAAAGAGCCAGCTCGTTATCAGGCTTTCCAAGAAGAGGAAGCTTTTGTACCAGTTATGGAGGATGTGGTCAAGGTTTGGAAGGAACTGCTTGCTCAGCCGACAATTGCTAGTAAACGACATATTTATGAGCAATATGATTACCAAGTGCGGACAGATACAGCGGTTGTGCCTGGCTCGGATGCGGCGATTGTGCGTGTGCGCGGAACGGAGAAAGCGATTGCGATGACGACAGATTGTAACTCACGCTATTTGTATCTTGATCCAGAAGTGGGCGGAGCGATAGCGGTTGCGGAAGCGGCGCGCAATATCGTATGTTCTGGCGGGAAACCACTGGCGATTACAGATGGACTTAATTTTGGCAATCCAGAAAAGCCAGAAATCTTTTGGGAAATTGAAAAAGCGGCAGATGGGATTAGCGCAGCATGTTTAGAGCTTGATACGCCTGTTATTTCTGGAAATGTGTCGCTTTATAATGAAACAGATGGTACGGGAATTTATCCAACGCCTGTTATTGGGATGGTTGGTTTAGTAGAAGACTTGGCGCACATTACTACGCAAGATTTTAAAGCTAGCGGTGACGTGATTTTCTTAATTGGTGAAACAAAAGCCGAATATAGTGGTTCGGAATTGCAGAAAATTCAACAAGGAAAAATTAGCGGACGCGCACCAGAATTAGATTTGGCGACAGAGAAAAAATACCAACAATTACTTTTGACAGCGATTCGCGAAGGTTTAGTTGCTTCTAGTCACGATTTAGCAGAAGGTGGATTTGGTGTTGCACTTGCGGAAGCAACTTTTAAAGTGGGACTTGGTGCAGATGTAGAAGTACCATTTGCTTTAAATCAGCTTTTCAGTGAGTCACAATCGCGTTTCTTAGTATCGGTAAAACCGGAAAATGAAGCAGCTTTTGCGCAATTAATGGAACTGGAAAAAGTATATCGACTTGGCGTAGTAACTGCGGATGACGAGATTCGTGTGAAACATAAAGAAGAAATAGTAACAGCGAAAACAACGGAATTACGATCCATTTGGGAAGGGGCTATTCCATGCTTGCTGAAGTAAAAGGACTTAATGAAGAATGTGGTATTTTTGGTATTTGGGATCATCCTAATGCAGCGGAAATCACCTATTATGGGTTGCATAGTTTACAACATCGCGGTCAAGAAGGGGCCGGAATTGTTTCAACAGACGGAGAAACGCTAAAAGGTCACCGGAATCTTGGACTTTTAGCAGATGTATTTAAGCACGGTGAACTAGACGATTTAAAAGGTAAAGCAGCAATTGGCCATGTTCGTTATGCGACAGCTGGTCAAAAAAACTTAGGCAATGTACAACCATTTTTATTTCACTTTCATAGTTCTTCTTTGGCACTTGCGCATAACGGGAATTTGGTTAATGCGAAAAGTTTACGCCGTGAATTAGAAGAAGAAGGCGCTATTTTTCAAACGAGTTCAGACACGGAAGTATTGGCGCATTTAATTAAACGTAGCCACACGGGTGATTTTGTTGAGGATTTAAAAGTGGCTTTAAATAAGGTTAAAGGTGGCTTTGCGTATATGCTTTTGACGGAAGATACGATGTACGCGGCGCTTGATCCGAATGGTTTTAGACCACTTTCGATTGGTCGGATTGGTGACTCTTATGTAGTCGCTTCGGAAACGTGTGCTTTTGAAACGGTCGGCGCTGAATTTGTCCGTGATGTGGAACCAGGCGAACTGATTATTATTAATAATGACGGACTTCGAATTGAAAAATTTACGGAAAATGTGAAGCATTCGATTTGCAGTATGGAATATATTTATTTTGCTAGACCAGACTCTAATATTGCTGGGATAAACGTTCACTCAGCTAGAAAACGTTCTGGGAAAAGACTCGCGAAAGAAGCTTTTATTGATGCAGATGTTGTGACTGGTGTGCCGGATTCGAGTATTTCTGCGGCGATTGGTTATGCGGAAGAAGCGGGACTTCCATACGAGCTTGGCCTCATCAAAAATAGATATGTGGCAAGAACTTTTATTCAACCATCACAAGAACTCCGTGAGCAAGGTGTTAGAATGAAGCTTTCTGCGGTGCGTGGGGTTGTGGAAGGTAAACGAGTTGTGATGATTGATGATTCGATTGTGCGCGGGACGACGAGTAAACGGATTGTGCAACTTTTGCGGGAAGCGGGAGCAGCGGAAGTTCATGTGAGAATTGCTTCACCACCCCTTGCATACCCTTGTTTTTACGGTATTGATATCCAAACGCGAAATGAATTAATCGCTTCTAATTATTCTGTTGATGAAATTTGCCGGATTATTGGCGCTGATTCTTTAGAGTATTTGAGTGAAGAAGGTTTAGTAGATTCCATTGGCAGACCATATCCGAATGAACCTTATGGGGGGCTTTGTATGGCATATTTTAACGGCGATTATCCAACCCCTTTATACGATTATGAAGCGGAATATTTAGCGAGCTTAGAAGCAGAAAAATAATGAGGAGTGACAAATCGAATGGCAGAAAATGCATATAGTAAAGCAGGCGTAGATGTAGAAGCTGGCTATCAAGTAGTGGAACGCATCAAAAAACATGTGGCTAGAACAGAACGAATGGGCGCGATGGGAGCGCTTGGTTCTTTTGGCGGAATGTTTGATTTAAGTAGCTTGAAATTAAAAGAGCCTGTCCTTGTTTCTGGTACAGATGGTGTTGGGACGAAATTACTTTTGGCTATTGAAGCAGATAAGCATGATACTATCGGGATTGACTGCGTGGCAATGTGCGTGAATGACATTTTAGCTCAAGGTGCCGAACCATTATTTTTCTTAGATTATATTGCAACAGGGAAGACAGATCCTGTTAAAATGGAACAAATTGTGAAAGGTGTGGCTGATGGTTGTGAACAAGCTGGCGCGGCTTTAATTGGTGGCGAAACAGCGGAAATGCCAGATATGTATGGCGCGGATGATTATGACTTAGCTGGTTTTACTGTTGGTGCTGTTGAGAAACAAAAACTGATTATAGAAGGCGCTGTTAAAGCAGGGGATACGCTAATCGGCATTCCTTCCAGCGGGATTCATAGTAATGGTTATTCGCTCGTTCGGAAAATTTTCTTTAAAGATAACGATTTTGCTTTAGATGCGGAACTGGCGGAATTAGAAGTACCACTTGCAGAAGAGTTGCTTAAACCGACACGCATTTATGTGAAACCTGTTTTAGAAGTACTAAAGCAAGTTGACGTTCATGGGATTACGCATGTGACTGGTGGTGGGTTTGTCGAGAACTTGCCACGGATGTTAACAGAAGATTTAGCTGTGAAAGTGGAGCTTGGATCATGGCCGGTGTTGCCGATTTTTGATGTTATGAAGAAATATGGCCAATTAAATGAACACGAAATGTATGAAATTTTCAATATGGGTATTGGCATGGTGCTCGCAGTTGCGAAAGCGGATGTCGAAAAAACCTTGGAAGTACTTGTCCAAAACGGGGAAGCGGCTTATGTTATTGGCGAAGTTACGACACGTGAAAGCGAAGCGGTTATTTTCGCGGGAGGCAAAAAAGGATGAACATAGCCATTTTTGCTTCTGGTAACGGTTCGAATTTTCAGGCTTTAGTAGATGACGAGATCATTAAGCCACACGTGAAATTACTTGTGTGTGATAAAGCTAATGCGTATGTTTTAGAACGTGCGAACAATCATCAAATTCCGGTTTTCCTTTTTGAAGCGAAAAATTATTCGGATAAGGAAGCTTTTGAAACGGAAATTTTGCTGGAACTTCGCGGATTTGAAATTGATTTATTAGTGCTAGCGGGGTATATGCGCTTGATTGGGCCAACGTTACTTGCAGAATTTCCAGAGCAAATCGTTAACTTGCATCCGTCGTTACTACCCGATTTTAAAGGGAAAGATGCGATTGGGCAGGCGATTCAGGCGAATGTTTCTGAAACGGGAGTTACCGCGCATTTTGTAGATGCTGGAATGGACACCGGGCCGATGATTGATCAGGTGAAAGTAGCGATAGATGCAGCAGAAACCGCAGAAACTTTAGCAGAAAAAATTCATCAAGTAGAACATATTTTTTATCCAAAAGTGATTCGAGGATTAATTCAAAATGGAGGGAACGATTAATTATCATGAAAAGAGCGCTTATTAGTGTGTCAGATAAAAAGGGCATCGTGCCATTTGCAGAACAATTAGTAGAACTTGGTGTAGAAATTATTTCAACTGGTGGAACAAAAGCGGCATTTGAACAAGCGGGCGTACCAGTGACGGGGATTGAAGCGGTAACTGAATTTCCTGAAATGCTTGATGGCCGAGTGAAAACACTTCATCCAGCGATTCATGGCGGATTGCTTGCGAGACGTGATACAGCGGAACATATGGAAGCTATTGCGGCACATGATATCAAGCCGATTGATTTAGTGATTGTTAATTTGTATCCTTTCCAAGAAACGATTCAAAAACCGGGTGTTACTTTAGAAGAAGCGATTGAAAATATTGATATTGGCGGACCTTCGATGTTACGTTCGGCTGCGAAAAATTACGCGGCTGTGACTGTTGTGGTTGATACGGCGGACTACGATATCGTTTTGGCAGAGTTAAAAGAACACGGCGCAACTACTTTTGAAACGAGACAACGCCTTGCAGCAAAAGTATTTCGGCACACAGCGGCATATGATGCGTTAATAGCTGAATACTTAACGGGCATTACTGGAGAAGCTTTCCCAGAAAAAGTAACGTTCACTTACAATCGAAAACAAGTCTTGCGTTACGGTGAGAATCCTCATCAAGATGCAGCTTTTTATACAGAACCTCGCGCCGTGGAAAACTCGATTAGTGCTGCTAAACAGTTGCATGGTAAAGAGTTATCCTACAACAACATTCGCGATGCAGATGCGGCACTTAAAATCGCAAGTGAGTTTACAGAGCCCGTTGCAGTTGCAGTAAAACATATGAATCCATGCGGTGTTGGTGTTGGCGAAAATATAGAAGAAGCTTATTTGAAAGCTTATGAAGCAGATGAAACGTCCATTTTTGGCGGTATTGTTGCTTTAAATAAAGAAGTTGACGCGAAAACAGCCGAGCATATGAGCAAAATTTTCTTAGAGATTATCATTGCGCCAAGTTTTTCTGAAGAAGCTTTTGCCATTTTAGCGAAAAAGAAAAATATTCGCTTGTTAACCGTTCCATTTGCTGGTGCTGTTTCAGGGTTTGAGAAAACGTCTGTAAATGGTGGGCTGCTTATCCAAGCGAACGATTCGGTTGTAGAAGATACGGCAAGCTATGAAGTAGTAACCGAGAAACAGCCAACCGAAGCTGAAATGAAAGCACTTCTTGCACAGTGGAAAATTGTGAAGCATGTAAAATCGAATGCAATTGTGGTTGGTTCGGATAAACAGACACTTGGAATTGGTGCTGGACAAATGAATCGAATTGGTTCGGCTTTAATTGCCATCGAACAAGCTGGTGAAAAAGCGAAAGGCGCAGTCCTTGCATCAGATGCCTTTTTCCCAATGGATGATACGGTCGAGGCTGCTGCAAAAGCAGGAATTACAGCGATTATTCAACCAGGTGGCTCGATCAAAGACAAAGAATCAATTGCGATGGCCGATAAATATGGTATTTCGATGGTTCTAACGCATGTACGACACTTTAAACATTAATCCTCATAAAAGGACGTGTAATTAAATGAACTTATTAGTAGTTGGCGGCGGTGGTAGAGAACATGCCATTAGCAAAAAATTATTAGAATCAAACGAGGTTGAAAACGTATATTGCGCTCCGGGAAATGACGGAATGCGTCTAGATGGTATTCAATTAGTTGCTATTTCTGAAACGGATAAAGCTGGCTTAATTGATTTTGCTAAAAAAGCAGTTATTGATTTTGTAATTGTTGGACCAGAAATACCACTTTTAGAAGGTGTGGTTGATGCTCTAGAAGAAGCGGGAATCAAAGCGTTCGGGCCAAAAGCTAGCGCTGCGCTCATTGAAGGTAGCAAAGATTTCGCGAAACAATTCATGGAGAAATATGCGATTCCAACTGCGGCATCGAAAACGTTCACTGATTATGACGAAGCTAAAGCATATTTGGATAAGCGCGGTGTGCCGATTGTGATTAAAGCAGATGGGCTAGCAGCTGGAAAAGGTGTTACAGTAGCGCTAGAAATGGAAGAAGCAGTTCTTGCGTTAAAAGATATGCTACTCGAAGAAAAATTCGGTGACGCTTCTCTCAAAGTCGTTATTGAGGACTTTTTGGCGGGAGAAGAGTTTTCACTGATGGCTTTTGTAAACGGGGAAGAAGTTTATCCAATGGCAATTGCGCAAGATCATAAACGTGCTTACGAAGGCGATAAAGGACCAAATACGGGCGGAATGGGCGCTTATTCACCAGTACCACATATTTCTGAAGCAGTTGTGGAGGAAGCTGTCCAAACAATTCTTCGCCCGGCTGCTAAAGGAATGGTGGACGAAGGTCGTTATTTCCGTGGTATTCTTTACGCAGGACTTATTTTAACCGAAGAGGGACCAAAAGTAATTGAATTTAACGCACGATTCGGTGATCCAGAAACACAGGTGGTTTTACCGCGTTTAGAAAGTGATTTTGCAGCCTTGATTGCAGCTTTACTTAATAACGAAAAACCAGATGTCCGTTTTAAAAAAGCGGGAATTACGCTCGGTGTTGTCTTAGCAAGCACCGGCTATCCAGCACATTATGATAAAGGGAATAAGTTAACTGGGCTGAATGATATTGTGGACGATGTAGCTGTTTATCATGCTGGAACTAAACAAGATGAAGCGGGAGAATTTGTTTCGAATGGCGGCCGCGTTTTACTACTCGCAAAAGAGGCGGAAACGATGAGTGACGCGCGCACGTTACTTTACCCAGAAATGCAAAAACTAGATAATCCGAACTTCTTTTATCGAATGGATATTGGCACAAAAGCAGAATAATAAAAAAGTACTATCTCTGGATAAAATGCGGAGATGGTACTTTTTTTGTTCATTTAGTGAAGAGAAACGTTTGTGTTTTACGCGTTGGTACGTTAAAATATGAAAGTAGGATATATGAGATTATTTGGAGGTAAAGATATGCAAATAGAGAAGTTGCGTGGACAAGGATTGGATGAATTCTTCCAAGGGATTTTAACGCTCGAGAATTTAGAAGAATGTTATGCTTTTTTTGATGATGTATGTACAGTGAATGAAATACAGTCCATGGCTCAACGTTTCCAAGTAGCAAAAATGCTTCATGATGGAAAAACATACAATGTGATTGAATCAGAAACTGGTGCAAGTACAGCAACCATTTCACGTGTAAAACGTTCGCTTCATTACGGCAATGATATGTATGATGTTGTATTTTCAAGAATGACAAAGCCGGAATAAGATTGGTAGGGATGGAAGTTGAAAAAATTTAATAGTAAAACCTATCAGATTGTGATCATTTCTATTCTTGCACTTGCAGTTATTTACTTTGTGATTAATATGATTTCCACTGGCACCGGGCTTGATTTTTCTTTACTTTGGCACTGGGTCTTTATCATTTGTTTTATTTTTACGACACTGGTAAACGTAAAAGAAAAACGAGCGATTGGCACGGCAATTGGCCTCAGTGGAATTTTGATTTGTGTAACAAGCATTGTCTTGATGGCAATATAAAAAAAGCAATTCGCTAAAATTTAGCGGATTGCTTTTTTCGTTAAAAGAGGAACTTGATTAAACCAGTTGCTGAAAGAAAGACAAAAATAATCGCGATTGGCGCAATATATTTAATAAGAAAGAGCCAAATAATAAATGCCTTTTTGCCAAAATGGCTGCTCGCAGTAAATTCTTTTAACAATAATTCACGTGGTAGCCGATAACCAACGAAAATGGCGATAAACAAAGCACCAACTGGTAAAATGATATTCGATACAAGAAAGTCTGCGGCATCAAAAATGCTTAATCCGAAAATCTGAACATCGCTCCAAACGCCGAAACTTAGCGCACTCGGAATCGCTAGGATAACAATGACAAGCCCCATCCAAAAACTCGCTTTTTTACGACTCATACCCGCATTCATCAGCGGCGCAACAGTCGCTTCTAGCATCGAGAAACTAGATGTTAATGCAGCGAATAAAAACAAAATCAAGAAAATAATAAAGAATAATATCCCAAATGGTAACTGATTAAAAATCGATGGTAAAATAACAAACAGCAACCCTGGTCCCGCGTCCGGCGTAATATGAAACGAAAACGCAGCTGGGAAAATTGCTAAGCCAGCAAGAAGTGAAACAAACACATTCATAAGCGAAACGGAAATCGCAGACTGCGGTAAACTAACCGAACGATTCAAATAAGAACTATACGTCACCATCACTGAAATCCCAACACTAAGTGAGAAAAACGCCTGACCAAGCGTAATCAGAACTGTTTGAGCAGTAAAATGACTAAAATCTGGTCGTAAGAAAAATGTGACGCCTTCCATCGCACCAGGAAGCGTCAAGGACCTGATGATTAAAACAATAAATAAAATAAACAGGGCCGGCATCATAAACTTGCTCATTTTTTCAATCCCACTAACAACTCCACGACTAATAACTAGGACGTTCAGCAAAATAAAGAAAATCGTCGCGCTCACTGATATCCATGGATTAGCAGTCGTCACTTGGAAATCATGAAGCAAACTCGCTTGATTTTCCCCAGCAATTCCACCAACAAGCGTTTTAATTAAATAAGTGATAATCCAACCACCAACTACGCTGTAAAATGAAAACAAAATACTCGCGCCAACTACGCCTAATTTTCCAAGTAAATTCCATTTTGTTCCGGGAGCGAGTGTTTTATATGATTGAACCGCATCGCCGCCAGAACCTCGACCAATTACAAATTCTGCAATTAAAAGTGGCATCACAACAACGAGTGTTAAAATTAAAAACAATAAGAAAAATGCGCCACCTCCTGCAGTTGCAGCCACATAAGGCAGTTTCCAAATCGCACCAATTCCTATTGCGGACCCAGCGGATGCTAAAATAAATCCGATTTTTGAGCCCCATTCTTCTCTGTTTTCTTGCATAATATCCCCATTTCCTTTTTTCTCTGTAAGTACTCAGAAGTTAACATAAAATCAAATTTTACCCATCATACCATAAAATAAAAGCTATCCCAACAACAACTGCTAAAAAAAGCTTAAAAAAAGTTAAAAATTTTAGTCGTAAGGGTGCGATGAAATGTAACTAATGCTATAATAAGATATCCCATTATAGAGACTTGGAGGAGCAAATGAAGCATTTATTCAAGTTAGACCCAGCAAAGAATTTACTGACGAATGACCTCACGAAGCTCATCCATTCTGGAACCGATGGATTTATCATTGGTGGGACAGATAATGTGCAAATCGAAGCAGTCCAAAACCTGTATGAATTATTAGCAGAAACGGACTTGCCGATTTTTCTCGAAGTAAGTGATGATGCCATGATTTTACCTGAAGCAGAACATTTTTTAATTCCTGTTGTGTTAAATACGGAAAATAGTCAGTGGACACACGGCTTACACAAGGAGCTAATCAAAGAAGTAGGCGATTTTATTCCTTGGAAGAGAGTCACATCAGAAGGTTATGTTATTTTAAATAAAGACGCCAAAGTGGCCCATTTAACGGAAGCTGAGACGGATTTAACCGATGAAGATATTGTTGCATATGCGCGTTTAGCAGAGAATATATTTCGTCTGCCGATTTTTTATGTTGAATATAGCGGCATGTACGGGGATCCGGAAGTCGCAAGGAAAGTAAGTGCAGTCTTAGGCGATACAAAGTTTTGGTATGGCGGCGGAATTCGTTCCAAAGAACAAGCAGCTGAAATGGCGAAATACGCGGATACGATTATTGTCGGCAACATTATTTATGAAGATTTAGAAAAAGCACTCGAAACCGCCAGTATTTTTACAAAGAAAACGGTTTGATTATAAAGTGTAGTATGATAAAATAAGAACAAATGTTTGTATGGTGGTGTATAGGAGAATGCAATTGAATGCAAAAGAATTAGTTGACGGATTAAATCCAGAACAACGTAGAGCAGTAGAAAGTACAGAAGGACCTTTATTAATTATGGCTGGCGCCGGGAGTGGGAAAACACGTGTTCGA
>CM001047.1:1771910-1772273 GCA_000183865.1 Listeria marthii FSL S4-120 | reverse complement strand
TTGGGAAAACACGTGTTTTAACGCACCGGATAGCTTATTTAGTGAGAGAACGTAGCGTGAACCCGTATAATATTTTAGCGATTACGTTTACGAACAAAGCCGCACGTGAAATGAAGTCACGGATTGGCAATTTAATGGGCGGAGAAGCGGAATCTATCTGGATTTCCACATTCCACTCGATGTGCGTAAGAATTTTACGTCGTGATATTGACCGGATTGGTTATGAACGTAATTTCACCATTTTAGATGGCGGCGATCAATTATCGGTTATTAAAGGCATTCTTAAAGAAAAAAATGTCGATCCGAAGAAGTTTGAGCCACGAGGTATTTTGGCTTCGATTAGTAATGCCAAAAATGAACTTA
>CM001047.1:1771369-1771810 GCA_000183865.1 Listeria marthii FSL S4-120 | reverse complement strand
ATATCAAGGAAGCAAGTGGTTTCTATGACAAAATGGTCGGCGAAGTCTATGAAAAATATGAAAAGAAACTCAAAAAGAACCAAGCGCTCGATTTTGATGATTTAATCATGGTGACGATTCAATTATTTGAACGTGTACCAGATGTTTTAGAATATTATCAGCGCAAGTTTCAGTACATTCACGTGGATGAGTACCAAGATACCAACCACGCGCAATATTTACTTGTAAAACAACTTGCCTCTCGATTTAAAAATTTATGTGTCGTAGGTGACTCGGATCAATCTATTTATGGTTGGCGCGGGGCGGACATTAGTAATATTATGTCCTTCGAAAAAGATTACCCAAATGCCAAAACGATTTTACTGGAAGAGAATTACCGTTCGACCAAACGTATTTTAGAAGCGGCGAACCGTGTTATCGAAAACAATGGTAATCGTAAAC
>CM001047.1:1769663-1771269 GCA_000183865.1 Listeria marthii FSL S4-120 | reverse complement strand
GAAAACAATGGTAATCGTAAACCGACCATAAAGCACTTACGGAAAAAGAAGAAGCGGCTTACGTTGTTATGAAAATTCAAGAAGAAGTAAATAATTCCAGTCGTCCACTTTCTGACTTTGCGATTCTTTATAGAACTAACGCCCAGTCCCGTGTAATGGAAGAATATTTCATGAAGTCGAATATGGCTTACACGATGGTCGGCGGCACGAAGTTCTATGACAGAAAAGAAATCAAAGACATTTTAGCGTATTTACGTTTGATTAGTAATAACGAAGATGATATTAGTTTGACACGTATCATTAACGTACCAAAACGCGGCGTTGGGCCAGGCACATTAGACAAGTTAAATAATGTTGCCACAACGTACGATTTGAGCTTGTTTGAAGTGCTTAACCGTATCGAATTAGCGGGCATTTCTCCTAAAATAAGCAAGGATTTAGTTGCGTTTCATGATTTGGTTCGTGGTTTCACGCAAATGCAAGATTTCTTATCTGTAACGGAACTTGTAGAAGAAATCCTTGAAAAAACAGGCTACCGTGCGATGTTGAAAAATGAGCGTACCATCGAAGCGCAAACACGTCTAGAAAATATCGATGAGTTTTTATCCGTAACGCAAAACTTTGAAAAGGAAAACGACGATAAAACGTTGATTGCCTTTTTAACAGACTTAGCACTTGTTGCGGACGTAGATAAACTAGAAGAAGATAATGAAGAGCAAAACGGGGCTGTCACACTGATGACACTTCACTCTGCCAAAGGACTAGAATTTCCGGTTGTCTTTTTAGTTGGGATGGAAGAAGGGATTTTCCCACATTCCAGAGCGATTTATGAAGAGGACGAAATGGAAGAGGAACGCCGTCTTGCTTATGTTGGTATTACGAGAGCGGAAGAAGAACTTTTCCTAACGAGCGCGTATTCACGGATGCTTTACGGTCGCCCGTCATCCAACCAAGAATCTCGTTTTATCGGAGAAATCCCACGCGACTTACTAGAATTAGGAAACGAAAATAAAATAAAAGCAGACAAACCTTATGCCAGACCACGGATGCCGCAAAAAGCAACTACTGCATATAAATCCTCAGGAGCAGAAACGCTTGGCTGGACAGTTGGCGATAAAGCGAGTCATAAAAAATGGGGCGTAGGAACAGTCGTAAGCGTCAAAGGTGAAGGCAGCGGAATGGAACTTGATATTGCATTCCCAAGCCCAACTGGCGTCAAACGATTGCTCGCAGAATTTGCGCCAATTGAAAAAGTATAAATTTGGAAAAAGCAGGTGAAGAATGATGGCTGATAAAAAACGGTATGAAGAACTAATCAACATACTTGATCAATACAGCTATGATTATTATGTAATTGATAATCCAACAGTAGAAGATGCCGAATACGATCAAAAGATGCAAGAATTACTTAAAATAGAAGAAGCGCATCCCGAATGGGTTACACCTGAGTCTCCGTCGAAACGAGTAGGTGGAGAAGTTTTAGATGGCTTTACTAAAGTAGCACATGACACGCCGATGTTAAGTCTTGGCAATGCTTTTAACCGAGAAGATTTGGCTGATTTTGACCGCCGAATTCGCGATAAAGTTGGCGATGATATTGCTTATA
>CM001047.1:1769489-1769654 GCA_000183865.1 Listeria marthii FSL S4-120 | reverse complement strand
TGAAAATTGACGGCTTGGCAGTATCCCTTCAATACGAAAAAGGTAAATACAAACAAGGGGCTACCCGCGGTGACGGAACTATTGGCGAAGATATCACAGCTAACTTGCGTACGATTCGCTCCATCCCAATGAAACTTCACAAAGATTATTCCATTGAAGTTCGCG
>CM001047.1:1768119-1769389 GCA_000183865.1 Listeria marthii FSL S4-120 | reverse complement strand
AACGTTCTTTCCAAAAATTAAATGAAATCCGCGAAGAAGAAGGCCAGATGCTATTTGCGAATCCGCGAAATGCAGCGGCTGGGTCACTTCGCCAATTAGATACAAAAATCGCCGCATCAAGAAACCTCGATATCTTCCTTTATGCCGTAGCTGATTTTGGCGAAATGGGCGTTACTACCCATAGTGAAGGCCTAGATATGCTTGAAACACTAGGTCTTAAAGTCAATAAAGAGCGCCGACTTTGTAACAATTTAGAAGAAGTCTATGCTTATATTGAAGAATGGACAGAAAAACGTGCTGACTTAGCGTACGATATCGATGGCATTGTGTTAAAACTAAACAATTTAGAACAACAACGCCAAATGGGAACAACCGTTAAATCGCCACGTTGGTCGATTGCGTATAAATTCCCAGCCGAAGAAGTACCAACCAAGCTACTCGATATCGAATTAAACGTCGGCAGAACTGGCGTAATAACTCCCACCGCTGTGTTAGAACCGGTCAGAGTTGCTGGAACTACCGTGAGCCGAGCATCTCTTCATAACGAAGACCTAATCACAGAAAAAGATATCCGGATTGGCGACACCGTTTTAATCAAAAAAGCGGGCGATATCATTCCAGAAGTTATTAAAAGTATCACCGAGGAACGGAGCGGCGATGAAGTGCCTTTCCATATGCCTAAAACCTGTCCAACGTGTGATAGCGAACTAGTTCGTTTAGAAGAAGAAGTGGCGCTTAGATGTATTAATCCTAAGTGTCCAGCTCAAATTAAAGAAGGCCTGATTCACTTTGTTTCCCGAAATGCGATGAACATTGATGGCCTTGGTGAAAAAGTGATTATCCAGCTATTTTCCCAGCATTTAATCAAAGATGTAGCAGATTTGTTTTTCCTTTCGAAGGAGAAACTGTTAGAATTAGAAAGAATGGGTGAGAAATCAGTAACTAATTTACTAGCATCCATCGAAGCAAGTAAACAAAATTCGCTTGAAAAATTGCTATTTGGTTTAGGAATTCGCCATGTTGGTGCCAAAGCAGCCAAATCGCTCGCGGTTCATTTCGACACAATGGATGAACTTAAAATAGCAGATAAAGAAACACTGACAAGTATTAACGACATTGGTGAAAAAATGGCCGATAGTATTGTGACCTATTTTGCGAATGAAGAAGTACATGATTTATTAGAAGAACTAAAAAGGGCTGGCGTCAATATGACCTATACAGGGCCAAAACTAGAAGATATGTCCGAGGAAGAACTTGTTTTCGCAGGAAA
>CM001047.1:1761607-1768019 GCA_000183865.1 Listeria marthii FSL S4-120 | reverse complement strand
AACTAGAGAAGTTAACGCGTAATGATGCAAAAGCATTAATCGAATCCCTCGGAGGAAACGTTTCTGGAAGCGTCAGTAAGAAAACGGATGTTGTTGTAGCTGGCAGTGATGCTGGTTCTAAACTAGCCAAAGCTGAAGAACTAGCAATTCCTATTTGGTCCGAAGAAGACTTAATAGAGTACTTACCAGACGAAGGTGGATTAAACGAATGAAAAAACTCATAATTGCAGCGCTCGGTTTAACGCTTGTTCTCTCTGGCTGTGCCCCCAAACTCGACTCAAACGATAAAGTGGTACAAAAAGACGATACAAAAGCAGAAACCGGCATCATGACAAAAAACCAAATCTCATCCAATTATTACAAAACAGTACTACCTTACAAAGCAAGTAAATCACGTGGACTTGTCGTATCGAATATTTATTCAAGATACGATATCAACGAATTAGAATCTGGTTTAATGCGTGTTTCTCAAAATAAATACTCGCCAGATAATTATCTTTTCCAAGAAGGACAATACTTGGATAAAGAAACGTTACAAAAATGGTTAGATAGAAAAAGCGAGAAAAATCCCAACGGTTTAAATCCAGAGAGTAATGGTGACGGAAAAGACCGCAATCCGATTTATCTTGCACACATTTTAGAACAAGATTATTTAAAACAAACAGATAAAGACACGGTAGCACTTGGTGGAATTTCGATTGCGCTTGCGATGAATTCCGTTGATTACTACCAAAAAGAACAATACGGAGACACTTATGAACAAGCGATTAGCGATAGCGACCTTTTAGCACAAGGAAAAGAAATGTCTGTTACAGTCTTAAACCGCATTCGCCAAACAAAAGGATTAGAAAATGTTCCTGTAACGATAGCTATTTACAAACAAGGCGCGCGTGATGCTGTCGCTCCAGGTAATTTCATTGCTTATGCAACAGCAAATGGCGATAGTCTTTCGAGCTGGAAAGATGTAGAGGAAAAAAACTATGTGTTACCATCTGCTGAATCTGCCAAAGATCACAAAACAGATAATGATAACTTCCTTAATTTCAAAAAATCGATTGAAGATTATTATCCAAACTTCACAGGTGTAGTTGGACGTGCTCGTTACGAAGATGGCCAATTGGCAGCATTAAGTATTGATATTCCACTACAATTTTATGGCGAAGCAGAAATCATTGGCTTCACGCAGTACGTAACAGATTTAGTAGGTCAGCATCTTTCGAAAACAGCTGATTTACAAGTCAATATCTCGACTTCGGATGGTCCGGCTGCTTTAATTACAAGAAAAGCAAATGAAGATGCAGCAACCGCCCACATTTACGATTAATAAAAAACAATGCGAATTGTTCTTTCCTGTTGTATAATTATGCAGGAGAGGACAGTTCTTCCCATTTTTAACAGGCGGGAAGTACTACCGCGTAGAAAGTACCACTAAAAAGGAGGATGGCATTTTGTCAAATATATCAAAAGAAACCGTAGAAAAAGTAGCAAATCTTGCCAAATTAGAAGTATCAGAAACAGAAGCAACAGCTTTTGCTGGTCAACTTGGTAAAATTATTGAGCTAGTAGAGCAATTAAATACTTTAGATACAACGAATGTAGAACCTACCAGCCATGCAATTGAAGTATCCAATGTATTACGAGAAGATGTGGCAACAAAAGGGCTTGACCGTAGAGAAGTACTAAAAAATGCGCCAGATGAGCAAGACGGCATGTTCAAAGTACCAACAATTATGGAACAATAAAAGTAGCTAAGGAGGGAAATTATTTTGGGTTTATTTGATTTTTCAGTAAAAGAACTACACGATAAATTAGTAAAAAAAGAAATTACACCTTTTGATTTAGTATCAGAATCATTCAACCGAATTGAATCCGTAGAGGACAAAGTGGGCTCCTTTATTACTTTAAATAAAGAAGCAGCATTTGGTGTAGCGGAAGAGCTTGGAGATGCTGGCATAGATCCTAACAACATGCTTGCAGGACTTCCAATCGGGATTAAAGATAATATCGTCACAAAAAGCTTGCGCACAACAGCAGCAAGTAAAATTTTAGAAAACTTCGATCCGATTTACGATGCGACCGTTGTTTCAAAATTAAAAAATGCGCAAACAATTAATATCGGAAAATTAAACATGGATGAATTTGCGATGGGTTCCTCGACAGAAACATCGTATTTCCACAAAACACATAACCCATGGGATTTATCCAGAGTTCCTGGTGGTTCTTCAGGTGGTAGTGCATCCGCAGTTGCAGCCGGAGAAGTATTGTTCTCACTTGGTAGTGACACTGGTGGATCGATTCGTCAACCAGCAGCTTTTTGTGGGGTAGTCGGAATGAAACCTACATATGGTCGTGTATCTCGTTTTGGTTTAATTGCCTTTGCGTCTTCTTTAGACCAAATCGGCCCAATTACTAAAAATGTAGAAGATAACGCGTATTTACTAGAAGCGATTTCTGGTTTAGATGCAAACGATTCTACGTCCATTAACCAACCAGTAGAACGTTTCTCAGATAGCTTAACTGGCGACATCAAAGGCTTACGCATCGGTGTTCCAAAAGAATATCTTGCGGAAGGCGTTGACCCTGGCGTAAAACAAGCTGTACTGGACGCGCTTAAAACTCTAGAAAAACTTGGCGCTACTTGGGATGAAGTTTCCTTACCTCATTCTGAATATGGTGTGGCAAGTTACTATATTTTAGCATCTAGTGAAGCATCTTCTAACCTTTCTCGCTTTGACGGCGTTCGTTACGGATACCGTTCTCCAAACGCGACTACTTTAGAAGAACTTTATACTAAAACACGTTCTGAAGGATTTGGCGATGAAGTAAAACGTCGTATTATGCTTGGAACATATGCGTTAAGCTCTGGTTATTACGATGCATACTACAAAAAAGCGCAACAAGCACGTACATTAATTAAACAAGATTTCGTTAACGTATTTGAAAACTACGATGTAATTATCGGACCAAGTTCTCCGACAACAGCTTTCAAAATTGACGGTATGATCAATGATCCAATTACAATGTATTCCAATGATATTTTAACTGTTCCGATTAACTTAGCCGGCGTACCAGCTATTTCTGTTCCTTGTGGATTCTCAGATGGCTTACCAGTAGGCTTACAAATTATCGGTAACTACTTTGAAGAATCATTATTATACAAAGTAGCACATGCATTTGAACAAGAAACAACATTCCATAAAGAAAAACCAAACTTATAGGAGGCGTAGCAATGAATTTTGAAACAGTTATTGGACTTGAGGTTCACGTAGAGTTAAAAACCAATTCAAAAATATTTTCTTCTGCGCCAGCTCATTTTGGAGCAGAACCAAATACAAATACAACCGTGGTAGACTTAGGTATGCCAGGTGTTTTACCAGTTTTAAATAAACGTGCTGTAGAATTCGGTATGAAAGCAGCGATGGCAATCAACTGTGAAATTGCGGAACATACAAAATTCGACCGCAAAAACTATTTCTATCCAGATAATCCCAAAGCATATCAAATTTCCCAATTCGATAAACCAATCGGCGAACATGGCTGGATTGAAATCGAAGTTGGCGGTAAAAAGAAAAAAATCGGTATCACTCGTCTTCATTTAGAAGAAGATGCTGGTAAAAACACGCATACATCGCATGGTTATTCCTTAGTGGATATTAACCGTCAAGGAACACCGCTAATCGAAATCGTTTCCGAACCAGACATTCGCTCTGCAGAAGAAGCTTATGCCTACTTGGAAAAACTAAAATCAATCATCCAATACACCGGCGTATCCGATGTGAAAATGGAAGAAGGTTCGATGCGCTGTGATGCCAACATTTCTATCCGTCCAGTCGGCCGTGAAGAATTTGGTGTAAAAACAGAGCTTAAAAACCTAAACTCATTCAACAACGTACGTAAAGGTATTGAATACGAAGAAAAACGCCAAGCAGAAGTGCTTCTTTCTGGCGGCATTATCGAACAAGAAACACGTCGTTTTGAAGAAGCAACTGGAAAAACTTCCTTGATGCGTATAAAAGAAGGATCCGACGACTATCGTTATTTCCCAGAGCCAGATTTAGTAGATTTATTTATTGATGATGCTTGGAAAGAACGCATTCGTGCGGAAATCCCTGAACTTCCAGACAAACGCCAAATCCGTTATATTAACGATCTCGGCTTACCAGCATACGATGCGATGGTTCTCACGCTAACAAAAGAAATGTCTGATTTCTTTGAAGCAACTCTTGCAGCTGGAGCAGACGCTAAACAAGCATCTAACTGGCTAATGGGTGAAGTCTCCGCATACTTAAATGCAGAACAAAAAGAACTTCACGAAACAGGCCTAACACCAGAAAACCTAGCTGGTATGATTAAATTAATCGAAGCCGGCACAATTTCCTCTAAAATCGCCAAAAAAGTTTTCCGTGAATTAGCGCAAAATGGTGGCGACGCAGAGCAAGTTGTTAAAGACAAAGGACTTGTTCAAATTTCTGATGAAGGAGCATTACGCACAATCATTGGTGAAATTTTAGATAACAATGAACAATCCATTGTCGACTTTAAAAATGGTAAAGATCGTGCAGTTGGATTCTTAATTGGTCAAGTAATGAAAGCAACAAAAGGCCAAGCAAATCCACCAATGGCGAACAAACTATTATTAGAAGAAATGAACAAACGCTAAAAAAACAAGCAGTGGGGTATTTCGCCTCACTGCTTGTATTTATTAGGAATTTATGGCGAAATTTGCTATAATATTACTATCATGTGTCAAAACGCGCTTTTCTTTTGAACAACGCTGTTTGAGTGAAGGAGAGGACGAACATAATGCAAAAACACGCTCGAGTTATTTATAATCCCACATCTGGAAGAGAAATCATTAAGAAAAACCTTGCAGATGTCCTTTCGATATTAGAGGAAGCGGGCTATGTAACGTCTGCACACGCAACTACTGCAGAACCAGATGACGCCAAACGCGCAGCCGAAGAAGCTGTAAGAGATCGATTTGATTTAGTCGTAGCAGCTGGCGGAGATGGAACCATTAATGAAGTCATTAACGGGATTGCAGAAAAAGAATATCGCCCCAAAGTAGGGATTATACCAACCGGGACAACCAATGATTTTGCGAGAGCCTTACATGTTCCTAGAGACGTGATAAAAGCAACGAAGATTATAGCAGCTGGTCAAAGTGTAGCAATGGATATAGGTAAAGCAAATGAAACTTATTTTATTAATATTGGTGGTGGCGGTCGGCTGACAGAACTAACTTACGACGTTCCTAGCCGATTAAAAACAATGCTTGGACAACTTGCTTATTATTTAAAAGGAATCGAAATGCTACCGTCCTTAAAAGCAACCAAAGTAAAAGTAGAATATGATCAAGGCATTTTTGAAGGCGAAGTAATGTTTTTCCTATTAGGATTAACGAATTCTATCGGAGGCTTCGAAAAAATTGCTCCAGATGCTAAGCTAGATGATGGTAAATTTTCGCTTATTATCGTAAAAAAAGTCAATTTAGCAGAATTTATCCGCTTAGTTACTTTAGCACTTAGAGGCGATCATATTAAAGAACCAAATGTGATTTATGTGAAATCTGAAAAAGTAATTGTTCATTCAGAAGATAAAATGTTGATTAATCTTGACGGCGAGCTTGGCGGAGAAACTCCGATGGCATTCCGCAATTTAAAACAACATATCGAGTTTTTCGCAAGTGTGGATGATATCCCTGCAACCGATTTATTCATAAAAGAAAATAGCTAAAAACTGCCCAGCTTGGTAGTTTTTTTCTTTTAGCCTAAACGTCCTAATTGCAACATAGTAAAAAGGATGTAATTTTTGTTAGTTATTTGTCTTATTTGCGCAAAACAAGTATAATAAGTAGTCTGACAAGAAATGAGGTGAATGCGATATGACAAGTGAACATTTATTTAAAAAATTCACGATGATAATAATCGTTCTTATCATTGCTATCGCAGCGGCTGTTTTTTTCTTTTGGCAGGTTGATGCAGAAGAACAAGCTCCAAAAGTAAGTAAAACAGAGCTAATTGAAAGTAATAAAGTATGGATAAATAATCAAATGCAAATTCCGATACAAGACAATATAATTCTATCTATCCCTGCAGCAAACACACAAACAACGATTGCCGCAAATGGAGATTTAATACTAGCAACGACAAACGAAGAAATTTTGCAAGAACTAGCGGCTTCAAATGACCGGTATAAAGATATTAAAGCATATCGCCTTCGTATTGAAGCAAAAAAAGTTTCTGAATATATCACAAACACAAAATACCGTTACCCAACCACAACTATTCAGAAAAAATTTGCGAACTACGAAATTACAAGTGGTGAACGATCTGTCCAAACAGATAAAACACCTCTAAAAATAGAAGAAACTGACAATAACGAAATAAAAACCACACTAAAAACTAGTTTT
>CM001047.1:1758214-1761507 GCA_000183865.1 Listeria marthii FSL S4-120 | reverse complement strand
AAACTAGTTTTTCAAGTGATGATGCAGAAGTGGCAGCGGGCATTTTTAATAGCAGTATTCCAGATAAAGTGACCATTATAGATAATACAAAAGAACTTACTACAAATAAAAATGTGACAATCTATCCAAAATCATTTGTGTATGATTTTACCTTACAGAAAAATACGATGCTGGTTTTTAAAGAGCAGGAAGAAGCTGTGATTCAAGAACCAATCGGCATCGAATACATTATTAAGTAAAGCAAAGAGAGGGGCAAGGGACTTTGGAAGCATCCCTTTTAAAGAAGAACCAATCCATTGAACTAACGATTGAAGATTTAACGCATGATGGCAGTGGGGTTGGCAAAATCGACGGTTATCCACTTTTCATTCCAAACACGTTACCTGGCGAAAAAGTAACAGCCAAAATTATTAAACTAAACAAAAATTACGGTTTTGCTCGAATGGAAAATATCGAAACGGTTAGCCCTAATCGTGTGGAGCCACCGTGCGAGGTTTATTCGAAATGTGGCGGTTGTAGTTTACAGCATTTAAGCTACGAAGGGCAACTTGAATTCAAACGAAATCAAGTAGAAGAAACCATGAAACGAATTGGTAAACTAAACGTAGAAGTACCAGCTGCACTTGGCATGGAAAATCCATGGCGTTACCGCAACAAATCACAAGTACCAGTCGGTTTTGTGAATGGTAAACTAACAGCCGGCTTTTACCAAAAAAGAAGCCATGAGATTATTGATATGTCTACCTGTTTGATTCACAATGAGAAAGGCGATTTTGCTGTCCAAAAAGCACGAGAAATCCTTGCTAAATATGGTACAGAGCCCTATGATGAAAAAACAGGAAAAGGCGATATCCGCCATATTATGACGCGTTTTGCGCATACTACAGGGCAGTTAATGCTCGTATTTGTCACAACAAAAGAACGTTTACCTTTTAAAGATGAAATTGTGCGCGATTTGACAGAACAACTTGAATTAACATCAATCGTTCAAAATATTAATCCACATAAAACGAATGTCATTTTTGGCGATCGCACGAAAACGCTTTGGGGGAAAGATATTATTGAAGACACGATTCACGGTATTCGCTTTGCCATTTCGGCTCGTTCGTTTTACCAAGTGAATCCACTGCAAACCGAGGTCTTGTATCAACAAGCAATCGATGCGGCTGAGTTAACTGGGGAAGAAACTGTAATTGACGCGTACTGCGGCATTGGCTCCATTTCCCTTTGTCTTGCAAAAAAAGCCAAGCACGTCTATGGGGTTGAAATTGTAGACCAAGCCATTCAAGATGCCCGTGCTAATGCAGAATTAAACGAACTAACAAATACAACGTTTGAAACTGGGAAAGCAGAAGAGGTCATTCCAGCGTGGTATAAAGCTGGAATCGTGGCAGATGTTTTAGTGGTTGATCCACCGAGAAAAGGCTGCGATGAGAAACTACTTGAAACAATTCTAGCAATGAAGCCGAAGAAAGTCGTGTACGTTTCTTGTAATCCAGGGACATTAGCTCGCGATATGAAAATATTGACAGATGGTGGCTACGTGGCGAAGAAAGTCCAACCAGTGGATATGTTCCCAATGACAACACATATTGAAGCAGTCACTGTTTTAGATTTAAATTAAAGTATACAAAAACCGCCATAATGGGATAAATGGCGGTTTTTGTTTTCGAGTGTGTGTGGTTGACTAATAAATTAACAGACGCGATTAATAAAAATCAAGTCCAGTTTTTATTTAACCACGAAACAAAAAAATGGTCAAAGGTGGAAAATTTAACTTTTAGTCTCTATTTAGGTTGTTTTTTAACTATTTTATCCCAATTAGGTTAATTAAAATACAAAAACGACGAAAAAGCAGCATGAAATTGTTGTAAAATTGTCATATTTTTTTCTCCTTTCAAATGAGGCCAGAATTTGGTAAGATGAATGTATGAAGTTTCACATGAATGGAGGAAATGAGAATGGCGATTACGATGTATATTGACAACCCTAATGCCGCATTAAACAGCGAAACAACGCATCCGCATATATATATATATATATATATATATTTTTATTTGGATGAACAAGATACTTACGGTCCATTTGGCTATGACGATGGCCTCGATGTGTTGCGTCGTTTAGAAGAATATTTTAGTGATAAAAGTGACCAAGGGCTTAATTTAGCTGCTTTTCCAAAATACATGATGGAAACAGTGAAGAAAGCGAATTATGTTCCAGCAAAAGACGACGGGGTAGAGCGTTTACAGCAATTATTAGCTGAGTTTGGCAGTGATGTTCGGACATCCGATAGAATTACGGTTTCGGCTGCTTTAGCACAAATCAAAATCACAGGCTACGTTTTACCGGCGCTCCGTGATGCGGCTCTAGAATCGCTTCATCGCGAAATCGAATTGAACAAAATCGAAGGCATTGATGCTGGTTATGCAGATAGTATGTTTTATGATTTATTAACATTTACAAAAGACTATACGTCTGTGTTGCCGGATATGTGGTGCAGACATTGTACCGAATAAAAAAACAGCGCTAATTAGTTAGCGCTGTTTTTATTTATCTAACATAGTTAAAATCGCTGTAGCAACTTCTTGCTGATTGCGATTATCGGTGTTAACAATGAAATCTGCGGAGGCTTGGTAATGGGCAATCCTTGGTTCAAAAATAGCACGAATTTCTTCGGCTGATTTTTGTTGGACAAGTGGTCGTGTAGTATCGCCTTTTAAGCGGTTCATAAATACTTCAGGATCTGTTTCTAAATATACAACCGGATATGTATTTTTCAAAACTTCTCTATTTTCAGGATTGAGAACTATGCCACCGCCTGTTGCTATAACGGCTTTGGTATTAGCTAATTCTTTTAATTTTTCATGTTCTAGACGGCGGAATTCTTTTTCACCATATTTAGCAAAAATGTCCGATACACTCATTCCTTGTTCGCTCGTAATTACTTCGTCAATATCGATGTACGGTAAATTAGCTAAGTTTGCGAGTATATTTCCAACCGTTGTTTTTCCAGCTCCCATGAAGCCAATTAAGATAACTTGATCGATGATGTTCTCCTCCTTTATTTAATTATTACATTTTACTACTTAAAAGCATTAAAGAAATTATATCACAAATGCTAAAAAGGTCAACCGAAATTTATTATTTGGAAACCAGTTCTACAGAAAAAAGAAAGCCTCCTTTCCATTGTAGTATATTTCTAGTACAATAGAAATAATAGAGCTGTGAAACTGGAGGAAAATAATGATAGAAAATGAGCTAGAACAAGCAGAGAAAACAGAGAAAATCGAATT
>CM001047.1:1753126-1758114 GCA_000183865.1 Listeria marthii FSL S4-120 | reverse complement strand
GATTTTTTCCAGTTGTTTACTTTGGATAGCAGTAGGATTATTACTTTACGTTGCTTTTAGTCATATCAAAGGCGTTAATGGTATAGAAGAAATGATTTTACTCGTGTTTATCGGGCTGTGCGTGTTACGTCCATTGCTTCGTTTAATTAATATTGCTCCAACAGTAGAATTAACAGATCGGGGAGTTGCTTACCGTGGTGATTTCAAAGCATGGAATGAAATAAAAGCAACCGAATTGAAAAAGCCTGCAATTATGCTTTTTTCGCAAGGTAGATTAAAAATTATGACATCAATTAATGGAAGAGCGGAAATAGCCTGGGATATCGTTGCCGCTGACGTTTCCATTAGTTTAGAAGAACTAGAAAAAATCATTCAATCAATGCGAGAAACTTATACAGATGACGAAACAATTGGTACGGAAATCTTCGTGGAAAAGAAATAAGAAGAAAAATCATTTGTCTGTTTTTATTTAAAATAGGGAGATGATTTTTTTGATAAATACAACTATAGCCCATAGTATCTTGGTTAAAAGTAAGGTAAAATAACCAAATAATGAACGTAACGGGAGGAATACAATGGAAACAGTGCTAAAGGCGCATAAAGTTAGAAAAGTATACGGCTCCAAAGGAAATTTGTTTTCTGCGCTTGGAAGTATTAGTTTAGAAATACAAAAAGGCTCATTTGTTGGCATCATGGGTCCTTCTGGTGCGGGGAAATCTACTTTATTAAATGTGTTGTCCTCTATAGATAAACCAACATCTGGAGAAATTGAGATTGGCGGGAAACTAATTTCTCAAATGAACGGGAAAGAGCTGGCGGTTTTTAGACGTGATCAGCTTGGATTCATTTTTCAAGATTATAATTTGTTAGACACAATGACAGTAAAAGACAATATTGTTTTACCGCTGGCGCTTGCTCACGTAAAACAAGCAGAAATAGATGCACGTTTTGAAATTATTGCACGTCAGTTTGGAATTTTTGAGCTGCGGAATAAATATCCTACAGAAATATCTGGTGGGCAAAAGCAGCGAACGGCGGTTTGTCGCGCCATGATTACAGAACCAACGCTAATTTTTGCGGATGAGCCTACAGGAGCGCTTGATTCAAAAGCTGCGACAAACCTATTAGAAGGGCTTTCTCAAGCAAAAGATGTGCGCGATTCTACGATTATGATGGTGACGCACGATGCTTTTGCGGCTAGTTACTGCGAAAGAATTATGTTTATTAAAGACGGCGAAATTTTCACTGAAATCTACCGTGGCACAAGTTCGAGAAAGCAATTTTTCCAAAAGGTGTTAGATGTGTTGGCGCTTCTTGGAGGTGGCGAAAACGATGTTATTTAAAGTTGCGCTGACCAATATGCGAAAGAATTTTAATCAATATATTGTTTATTTTGTTTCGCTTATTGTCTGTGTATTAGTATTTTTTACGTTTGTTTCGTTATCTTATAATCCGCTCATTGAAACAGTATTTAAGCGCTGGGAGCTTTTCGGGCCGGCGATGTTTTCTTCTGCAAGTATTATGTTGATATTGTTTATCTTCTTTTTTATCTTTTATTCTAATAGTTTTTTCCTGAAAAGACGAAAACGGGAAATCGGACTTTATTCATTACTTGGTTTGCGGAAATCACAAGTTGTTTTAGTATTGTTTTTTGAAAATGCGATGCTTTATATGCTGGCGACTCTGTTTGGAGTTTTAATTGGTATTTTTTCCTCTAAATTATTTGCGATGATTTTATTTTGGATTGTCGGCTTAGCAATAGATGCGGAATTTATTATTTCGTTTAAAGCGATTCTTGACACGATGCTCGTCTTCTTTAGTATCATGCTCTTTACATCCATTTATGCGATTTTTATTGTATTACGTTACAATTTAAGTCAGCTATTTAAAAATGATGAAAAAGAGGAGAAAGTGGCTAAGGGCTCTTTCTTGTTTATGTTAATCGGGCTAGCTTTAATTATCTTTGGTTATTACTTGGCGACGAGTAATATTGAAGAATCGCCAATTTGGCTAAAGTATGATTTTTTTGATTTGATTTTAGTGATTATTGGGGCAGTTATTTTAGGAACATGGCTGATGGTCAGGTTTGGTACGCCTTATTTAATCCGGAAATTATATAATAATAAGCATTTCTTTTATAATGGGACGAATATTATCGGGGTAACTTCGCTGCGTTTTCGGTTGAAGAAAAATGCTGGAACGATTGCGATGATTGCGGTGTTGAGTGCGACGACGCTGACGATAATTGGCTCGATGAGTAGTTTTTATGTACGGACAATCAATGATATTTCAGCCGAGAATCCTTCTAGTTATCAGGTGCTTGATATTTCTGCTAAAGAAGAAGCGGAGATTATTCAAACAATCCATGATGACCAAGATCATAAGCTGAAAAGTTTGATGGAGGCGGAAATGGTTAGCGCCGTCCTTGAGTATAAAGATATTCCGAAATATAGAATGCGTATGGATAATATGATTCATACGGTTGTCTCTGAATCAGAGTATATTCGGATTGGCGAACGGCAGCGAGATGACTTTGAAAGGCCTAAAAAATTAGCATACGGGGATGCCATTTTACTCGGGAAAAATACGTATTATGCTCGAGCAGAAATTCAAGATAAATGGCTTACACGTAAAATGGTCGTTCAGTCAAATGAACCATCTGCTAAAAATATGAAGCCAATCAAAGTCGTGGATTTCCGTGAGTTTTCGATCTTTAATACAGGGATTTCCTATGAAACACTCGTCGTATCCGATGACTATTATGATGATTTGGAACGACTTTTCCCGCCGGAATCTGTCGAGATGTTTGATATCACGAATCCGAATCATAGCGAAAGTTTGGATAAAAAAGTGCAAACAATCGTGGACGGGGAGCCCTCATTATTCTCAGAAAATGTTTCTTCGTATTATACGAATTATCATTTGATTTCCACATTGGTTGGTTCGTTATTATTTATTGGTATTTTTATTGGTGTTGTCTTCTTTTTAGCAACAGGAAGTATTATTTACTTTAAACTCGTGACAGATGCCGTATCGGAAAAAGCCAAATTTGATATTTTATTTAAGTTAGGTGTAACAGAAAAAGAAGTGCGAAAGATTATTTCCAAACAAGTGTGGCCGATTTTTGTTATTCCGTTATTTTTCGGAATTGCGCATTCCATGGCTGCATTATGGGGTATTTCGATTAATTTAATGGATAATATTAAATATCCCGTCTTAATTGGAACAGGCATTTATATTGTGTGTTATACCGCATATTATTTCTTATGCATTGATTCTTTTACCAAAATTGTGATGGGTAATAAAAAGTAATTGGCTTTTGCGGCTAATTCAGCTAAAATGAATAGAGAGTTCTGCTGAGGAGGTACTAGAAATGGTGAAGGTATATATCGTGGAAGATGATGAAGTAATTCGTGATACAATCCGGAAACATTTAAGTAAATGGGGATTTGAGATTGGCGTAGTAGAGGATTTTAACAATATTTTACAAGAGTTCTTATCTTTTGAACCCCAATTGGTTATTTTAGATGTCAATCTCCCTTTCTTTGATGGTTTTTATTGGTGTAATCAAATTCGCGAAGTATCGAATGTACCGATTATCTTTTTATCATCGCGTAATTCACGAATGGATCAAATTATGGGCATGAATATGGGTGCTGATTATTATATCGAGAAGCCAGTCGATCTTGATGTACTAATGGCACGGATTAACGCACTGTTAAGACGAACTTATTCTTATGCAGATTTAGAAGAAGCTAACGTAATGGAGCACAATAATGTCTTCCTTCACATCGATACGAATACTCTCACACATTTAGAAGATAAAATTGAGCTAACAAAAAATGAATTTTTAATTTTATATGAACTAATGAAACAAAAAGGTAGCATTGTAAGTCGCGACGAAATTATGCGCGCACTTTGGGAAGATGAAAGTTTTGTGGATGATAATACGCTAACAGTAAACGTCGTACGAATTCGTAAAAAACTAGCCGAAATTGGTTTAGGTGAATTTATCAAAACGAAAAAAGGCCAAGGTTATATGATTGAATGAGAAAGAAAACAGGAAGATAGCGCCAAAAAACGCGAACTTCCTGTTTTTCGTAAATTAAGGAGGAGTCAAAATGAAAGTTTTAGTATTTGGTGGCACCCGCTTTTTTGGAAAGAAGTTAGTGGAAAGACTCATTTCGGACGGGCATGATGTGACTATTGGTACGCGAGGAAAAACAGAAGATAATTTTGGCGATTCTGTCAAACGGGTCGTTTTAAACCGGGAATCAAGAGATGATTTATTTCAGTTAGCAAAAGAAGAATGGGATGTTATTTACGATAATATTTGTTTCTCTCCAAAAGAAGCGCTCTATGCAGTAGATGCCTTCAAAGGAAAAGTAAAACGATACATACGTCATCGCTTTCGGTGTACAGTCAAAAAGGACGCGCATTAGTAGAAGATGACTTTAATCCAACGCATTATGAAATTGTTATTGGTGACAAGGAAGATTTTGATTACGGAGAAGGCAAACGACTTGCAGAAGCTGTTTTTTTCCAAAAGGCTTCATTTCCAGTCGTGGCAGTTCGTTTCCCGATAGTGCTTGGTCTCGACGATTATACGAAGCGGCTGCATTTTCATATCGACCATATTAAAAACCACGAAGAAATTGGGATTAGCAATGGCCAAGCCGAAATTGGCTTTATTACTTCCGATGAAGCCGCGCATTTTTTAGCGTGGGTTGGCGTAGAGTCTGATCTAACTGGACCAATCAATGCAGCTTCTGACGGCACGTATGCGTTAAATAGTTTCATCAAAATGCTCGAAGCTAAAACAGGCGAAGTTGCGCTAGTGGAATCAGTAACTGACGATGTGGATGATTCTCCATTTGGCCTCGAAAAAACCTATTACTTAGATAATACGAAAGCAAAAGAAGCTGGTTTCATTTTTACCGATTTAAAAGAATGGCTACCGACTTTAGTGACGGATATTTTAAAAGAAA
>CM001047.1:1752129-1753026 GCA_000183865.1 Listeria marthii FSL S4-120 | reverse complement strand
TGACGGAATTTTGGAGGAAAAAATACACTATGTTAAACTTTGAAGAAAAAAAGGCACTAATAGAAGCAATCGATGGTTTTGAACTACATGAAATTTCTATGGGGCGCATCAATGTGCACTATCCAGCGAGTAAACGAGACAAAAAAATTATCGTTAAACATCTTCACCCAAATGGCAATGCTTTTGTCTACGCACCATTTTTAGAAGTAGAGCCGCTCGACAAACAAGGCTATGTCAATGTAAAAGACTACTCTGAAAATGAAATTCGCGTTTTGCTACTTGAAGCAAAAGAATTTATGGACAGCGACGAGGATGGCTATAAAGAAGGATTAACAAAAGAATACAAAGACAATAGTGGTGAAAAACTATCGCTCGTATATGAAAATAAAATGTGGGTTATTTATACAGGAGACAATTTAGAAGCAGTTTTCCCGACCCTTGAAGGTGCAGAAGGTTACTTGCTTGATGAAGGTTTCTTTGAAGCTTAATTGACGGAGGCGAAATTTGGTGGAGAATTTAAAACAACTGCAAGAGCGTGTTGCAGTCAGTGATGGTCGCGCAAAAGCGGATTTAGTTATTACAAACGGACGAATTATAAATGTTTTTTCTGGAGAAATCATGGAAGGTGATATCGCGATTAAAAATGGCTATATCGCCGGCATTGGTGACTTTCCAGATGCTGAAAAAGTAATCGATGCAGCAGGGGCTTTTATTGCGCCTGGTTTTATCGATGCCCATGTTCACGTAGAAAGTGCGATGGTAACGCCAGCCGAGTTTGCCCGTGTGTTACTCCCGAATGGTGTTACAACTATCGTAACGGATCCCCATGAAATTGCCAATGTTGCTGGAGAAAAAGGGATTGAATTTATGCTATATATATATATATATATATATATA
>CM001047.1:1749228-1752029 GCA_000183865.1 Listeria marthii FSL S4-120 | reverse complement strand
GGCGCCGCTAGACATGTTTGTTATGCTTCCTTCCTCCGTTCCAGCGACAGAAGGCGAACATAACGGCGAAACACTACATGCCGAAAAACTCCACCCACTGTATCGACATGAAAAAGTAATCGGCCTTGCAGAAGTAATGGATTTTCCATCTGTAGCCAAAGGTAGTTCGGATATTTTAACCAAAATTATCGATGCTAAAAAAGAAGGCGGTCGAATCGATGGCCACGGAGCCGGGTTAACGAGCGCTGATTTGAATAATTATCTGGCAGTTGGGATTCGGACAGATCACGAGAGTACAACCGCGAAAGAAGCGACAGACCGCTTACGTGCTGGCATGTTTGTTATGTTGCGCGAAGGGACGGTCGGCCGCGATTTACTCCAAACGATTCCGGCAGTTTCCGAAAAAAATAGCCATCGTTTTTGCTTTTGCACAGATGACAAACTGATTAATGATTTAATTACAGAAGGCTCGATTAACTACAATATCAGGCTGGCAATCAATAACGGCATAGAACCAATTACAGCTATCCAAATGGCCACTATCAATGCCGCCAATTGTCATAATTTACCATACCTCGGCGCGATTGCCGCGGGATACCAAGCCGATATCGTTTTCCTAAAAGACTTAGAAACCGTAGAAATTAGCAAAGTCTTAAAAAACGGTGAAGTAGTCGTAGAGAATGGCGTGCGTAACGAAGCCGCTTTCCACAAGCAAGCAGAGGTACCATTTGTGTCGCCGCCCATTAATCATCATTTACGTTTACAAGATTTAGCGTTACCTTTAACAAAAGAAACCTGCTATGTAATCGGGATGCAACCAAACAGTTTATTTACAGAAAAGCGTATCGAACAAGTCACTATTCAAAATGGGAAATTCGTCCCTAACGTGAAAAACGATTTACTCAAAATGGCTGTTGTAGAGCGTCATCATGATACTGGTTGTGTTGGCGTTGGTATTGTAAAAGGATTTGGTTTAACAGAAGGCGCGATTGCCACGACTGTTGCTCATGATTCCCACAATATTGTCGCTGTTGGTGTCAGTGATGAAGCCATGAAAGCGGCAATTGATCATATTACTCAAACGGGCGGCGGAATTGCGGTCGTTGATGGCGCTGGAAAAGTACTTCATGATTTGGCGCTTCCAATTGCAGGGCTTCTGAGCGATAAACCATACGAAGAAGTAGAAACGGACCTAGCTGGGCTATTAAAAGCCTTTAACCAAATTAGTAGCGCCAAAGGTTTTGATCCATTTTTAACCTTGTCGTTCTTAACTTTACCAGTTATTCCAGAATTAAAATTAACCGACCAAGGCTTGTTTGATTTTGCTACGTTTCAAATAATTCCAAATGAAGTAAACTAATTAGTAGCGAGGAGGTACGCCATGAACTGGTGGAGTTATATTAAAGATAAACGATTTTTCTTATTGTTCTTTTGCAGTATTATGTTTTTTGTAGGCGTATTAATTTCGATTGATCCTAATAGTAAATTAACACTCGGAAATTTCATTTACTTATATGTCTTTGTTTTAGTCTTCTTACTTTCATACCTCGTGCTCGGCTATTTCTTTAAATATAGTTATTGGCGCGAAATGAAGGAGCTGGTTAGCGGGGAGATTGAAGAAAATATCATTGAATTATTGCCAAAACCGCGGACTCGCGAACAAGCATTTTTTAATCAGCTGATGGCGAAAAAGCATAAAGAAGAATTACGAACAATTAGCAAGTTACAAGATAAACAGCAAGAATATCACGATTTTATTTTATACTGGGTACATGAAGTAAAAACCCCGGTTGTTGCTAGTAAAATGTTAATTAATAATCCAGATTTAAACGATACCGAAACGATTTTCAAACAAATCGATGAAGAATTAACGACGATTGATAAACTAGTTATGCAGGCACTTTATTTTTCAAGACTGGATACGTTCTCGAAAGACTATTTTATTCAAGAACAAAATCTCGGAGCAGTAGTGCGCGAATCGGTCAAACGTCATTCTAAACTTTTCATTGGTAAGAAAATGAAGTTAGATTTGCAAAATGTGGATATCGACGTGCGGACAGATAGTAAATGGCTTGGATTTATTTTGGATCAAATTTTGTCCAATGCACTGAAATACACAGAAAGCAGCGGCGAAGTAAAGATTTGGTGTGATACGGAAGAATCTGGAAAGAAAGTACTCCATATTAGGGACAATGGACGCGGGATTAAAGAAGAAGACTTACCTCGCGTATTTGAACAAGGTTTTACTGGTAACATTGGTCGTCAAGAGAAAAAAGCAACGGGGATGGGATTATACCTTGCTAAACAAATGTCAAAAAAATTAGGCCATGAAATTTGCATTCAATCTCAAAGTGGCATAGGAACAGAAGTGAATATCTATTTTGAGCAAAAGGATGATTATTTACTAATTGCGAAAGATTAATAAAAAGTGGTGTGCAATCGCGCGCCACTTTTTTTGTTTAATTAAAAACGGTTGACTCTGTCGCTTTATCGTGGTAGAGTATTAGCAAGAAGAAGTAAAAGCGTTGAGTAGAACAAGTAGAGCGTGATTCTTTAGAAGAGAGTCCTTGGTTGGTGCGAAAGGATAAAGATAGCGTCATCGAACACATCTCGGAGCTGGTTTGCTGAAGCATAAGTGAGTAGGTGAACTCGGGGTAAGCCCGTTATAGCTTGTTAGTCCTGAACTAACAGAGGCTGGTACTGCGAGGTATCGGTAAATTGAGGTGGAACCACGTGAATAGTATTCTCGTCCTCTTGGCCAATTTGTGCCAAGAGTGACGAGATTTTTTTTATGCTAAAAA
>CM001047.1:1748937-1749128 GCA_000183865.1 Listeria marthii FSL S4-120 | reverse complement strand
TGCTAAAAAAGGAGCGAAGAAATATGGATTATATCATGGAAATTTTACCAGCATTACTCGACGGGGCGAAAACAACTTTACTCGTTTTTGCAGTTACGCTAGTTTGTTCGATTCCATTAGGGGCGGTCGTAGCGGTTGGGAATATTAGCAAAATAGCACCACTGAAATTTATTTTAAATATTTACATTTGG
>CM001047.1:1748730-1748837 GCA_000183865.1 Listeria marthii FSL S4-120 | reverse complement strand
ATTACTTTTACAATTAATTTTTATCTATTATGGTTTACCGATTATTGGCATAGTTTTTGACCGGATGGACGCGGTGTTTATTGCTTTTATTTTAAATTATGCTGCTT
>CM001047.1:1746700-1748630 GCA_000183865.1 Listeria marthii FSL S4-120 | reverse complement strand
CGGCTTTCTATCTATCGAAAATGGACAATATGAAAGTGCGAAGGTGCTTGGGCTTACTTATGGACAAACACTTCGGAAAATTGTCTTACCACAAGTTGTTAAACGCGTCTTGCCAGCAATTGGTAATGAAGTCATCAACTTAGTGAAAGATTCGTCCTTAGTCTATATCCTCGGAATTGGCGATTTATTAAGAGCAGGGAAAATTGCCATGAGTCGAGACGTAACCTTAATCCCACTAGTCTTAGTGGCGGCAATCTACTTGGCGTTAACTGCCATCCTGACCATACTATTTAAACAACTCGAAAAACGTTTTAGTTATTATAAATGAGGTGAAGGAAATGTTGGAAATTAAAAATCTATCGAAAAAATTTGATCAAAAAACGATTTTAGATAATGTGAACATAACGCTTCAAGATGGCGAAATACTTTCTATCGTTGGGCCATCTGGTGGTGGGAAAACGACTTTACTTCGCTGTATTAGTGGACTAGAAAAAATGGACGCTGGCGAAATTCTCATTGATGGCGAGAAAATTGACCCAATGTCACGAAAAGATGTTGAAAATACGATTGGCGTTGTGTTCCAAGAATTCCACTTGTTTCCACATTTAAGTGTCTTAGATAATTTGATATTGGCGCCAACGCTTGCTCGGAAAACAAAAAAAGATGAAGCAATCAAAGAAGCAACACGATTACTAGGGCTGCTTGATTTAGCTGATAAAGCGGATAGTATGCCGTTCCAATTATCAGGTGGACAAAAACAACGCGTAGCTATTGCTCGGGCGCTAGCGATGAACCCAAAAGTACTCCTGTTTGATGAACCAACATCGGCACTCGACCCTGACTTACGCGATCATGTTGCAGCGTTAATTTTAAGTTTGAAGAAGGTTGGTATTACGCAGATTATCGTGACGCATGATCACGCTTTTGCAGAAAAAGTAGCGGATCAAATGATGGAAGTTGAACCACTAAAAAAGGAGGTAATTTAAGATGAAAAAAGGAATATTAATAGCAGTAATGGCAGTTGTGATGTTAACGCTGGGGGCTTGTTCCAGTAGTGAATCGAAGGAAGACCAGTGGGAGCGAATTAATAAAGATAAGGAAGTCGTGATTGGCTTGGATGATAGTTTTGTCCCAATGGGATTTCGGGATAAAGACGATAATTTAGTCGGTTTTGATATTGATTTGGCGAAAGCAGTTTTTGCGGAATATGGCATTAAAGCGAAGTTCACGCCGATTGATTGGACGATGAAAGAGTCAGAATTGAAAAATGGCTCGATTGATTTAATTTGGAATGGCTATACTGTGACGGATGCTAGAAAGAAACAAGTCGCTTTTAGTAATCCTTACATGAAAAATGAACAAGTACTAGTTACGTTGAAATCAAGCAATATCAACAAATTTAGCGATATGAAAGATAAAACGCTTGGTGCTCAAAACGGCGCAAGTTCGATTGATGACATGGCGAGCAAGCCAGAAGTACTGACAGATATTATTAATAATAATGAACCAGAATTATATGATACGTTTGATACAGCTTTTATTGATCTGAATAACAAACGGATTGACGGTTTAATTATCGATGAAGTTTACGCGCGTTATTACATTGATAAGCAAAAAAATAAAGATGATTACAACATTATAACTGGCGGTTTTGATGCAACAGATTTTGCTGTAGGAATGCGCAAAAGCGATAAAGAACTACAAACAAAAATCAACGAAGCTTTTGAAAAATTATACAAAGAAGGCAAAATGCAAGAAATTAGCAAAAAATGGTTTGGCGATGACGAAATCGCTAAGCAATAGCTAGTTTGACAGTAGGTTTAAGTTCCTATACAATTTGAATTATAAATGTCGCAGCCGAATATCCGACCGTGCCAGACAGAAGGGATGATTTTTGTTGAATAAAGAATTGATTGTTCGCGGAGCTCCG
>CM001047.1:1745323-1746600 GCA_000183865.1 Listeria marthii FSL S4-120 | reverse complement strand
TGACCACGGAGCTCCGCAAGAGTATTTTTGCCAGGTAGGCGCGTGGGATACGTTACCTACTCACTTAGAACGCCGCGGTTTGAAAAATGTGTTAGTAGTTCGTGGAAATGCTTCTTGGGAAGTCGCTAAAAATAAATTCCCAGTATTATCAACCGTTACATCTACTTTTGAAGTATATAATGGTGGTTCTACCTACGCGGAACGTGATCGTTTGGTAGCGATAATGGAAACGAATAAGATGGATGCAATTATTGCAGTTGGTGGCGGGAAAATTGCTGATGTATGTAAAGCAGCCGCAGCAGTGTTACGTTTACCAGTCATCATTTTACCTACACTTGCATCTACTTGTGCTGCTTATACACCGCTTAGTGTAATGTACGACGAGGCAGGAGCAATGATTCGCTATGATGTGTTCGCTAGCAGTAATGCATTATTATTAATTGACCCAGAAATGATTTTAGATTCACCAAAAGAACTGCTTGTTGCGGGCATTGGTGATACGTTAGCAAAATGGTACGAAGCCGATGTAATTATTAACTCCTTACCGAGCAAATCCGTCGAAATCGAAATTGCCCACATTGCTGCGAAAATGTGCCGTGATAACTTGCTACAATTTAGTGAAGAGGCACTCGCTGCTATGGATAAACAAGAGCTAAATGAAGCATTCGTTAAAATTATTGAAACAAATATTTTAGTTGGCGGAATGGTTGGCGGTTTTGGTGATGATTATGGTCGTTGTGCGGGGGCGCATTCGATTCATGATGCGCTAACGATGGTTCCAGAAACGCATCACTTGTTACATGGTAATAAAGTGGCGTACGGAATTTTAGTTCAACTAGTGATTGAAAATAGATGGGATGAAATCGAACAACTATTGCCGTTTTATTCCAAACTAGGACTTCCAACCAGTTTATACGATATGGGGCTTGCGACACTTGCTGATGAAACGCTTGTTGCTGTTTCTAAGCGCGCCACGGAGCCGCATGAAACAATCCATATGATGCCAGGCGAAATCACGGCTGATGTCGTGTTAAATGCGATGAAACAACTGGAAGATAGTATGGCAATGAAACGAGTGACTAAGTAAAAATGATTATTCGGAAAGAACAACCACAAGATTATCCGGCGATTCGTCGTGTGAATGAGGAAGCTTTTAGAGGTAGCGTTGAAGCTGACTTGGTTGAGAGCATTCGAACGTCCGATTATTATCAGCCGGGGTTATCCCTTGTAGCAGAAGCAGAGGATGGCCGCATTGTTGGCTATATTATGTTTAGAGG
>CM001047.1:1743603-1745223 GCA_000183865.1 Listeria marthii FSL S4-120 | reverse complement strand
TTGCCCCATTAGCCGTTTTACCTGAATATCAGGGGACGCGAGTGGGGTCAAGGCTAATGGAAGAAGGTATTCGTTTATCACGCGAAAAGGCATATCCGGCTATTGCTGTGCTTGGACATGCTGATTATTATCCGCGATTTGGCTTTATTCCTTCTGAGCAGTTTGCGATTCCAGCACCATTTGATGTACCAGATGAATACTTTATGTTGCTTGAACTATATGATGGAAGCTTGGAAAATTTAGCTGGAACCATTCATTATCCAGCGGCCTTTTCGGTAAATGCTTAATTAGAAAAAAACGAAATAATAAACGAACGGAACAAATTCTCGGAAGGGGATAGGTTCCGTTTTTTTGTCGTAATAATCCCGACTGAACGGCGCAACTCTTTGTCACGAAGCGCAATACTTTTCGTTTCTTTAAAAATCGCCCCATCTAAAATCATTTCCGGCAAAATACTAATACCAAGTCCAGCTCCAACCAACCCTTGGATCGTATAAAAATCTCTACTTTGAAAAGCAATTTGCGGCGCGAAGCCTTTTTTATTGGCGGCTGTTGTCACAATTTTATATAAATCAAAGTCTTCCGGGTAAAGAACGAATTTTTCAGAAGCAAGTTCTTTCAGGGAAACATTAAAGTTTTCAGCAAGCGGATGATTCTCGGGAACGATTAATTTCAATTTCTCATCAAAGAAACGAATGGCTTCGATTTGGTCGCTAGATTCGGGAACGGGTGATAAGAAAGTCATGTCGAGTGCGCCGTTTAGTAGCATTTCGGTAAGCTCCTCATTTGTTCCTTCCATAAATTTATAAGTGATTTGTGGATATTTTTCCCGGAAAGTTGAAATGACGGATGGTAAAACTTTGGTGGAAAGCGAGTTAGGTAGGCCAACTCGGACGGTTCCTTTTGCGGGATCGGTGTATTCGGTTACGAGCGCTTCGGCTTTTTGCAATTCATTTAAAGCGATGGCGGCTTGCTTTAGAAATTCTTGACCGACACTTGTGAGCTGCATATTTCTACCAACACGATCAAATAAATGCACACCAAGTTCTTCTTCTAGTTTCGTTATCTGTCTACTTACGGCAGATTGGGCTACGTGCAAATTCTCACTAGCTTTGGTCATATGCTCGACGCGGGCTACTTCCATAAAATACTTTAATTGTCGTAGTTCCATTTCTTACCTCCGATTGTTCTCGAAATGAGATTGTTTTATTCTATTATATATATTGTTTCGATAAATGAAAAGGAATAAAATAGATACTACAAGAAATGTAAGGTAAGCTGAATCGCTGATTAATTATCAGTTAATTTAAATAATTACCAGAGAGACCTTGAAGGATTCAGTTTTTGAAGAGGAGGAACTAGGATGAAACAAACTAATTTACCAAAAAAACATGGCCTATACAATCCAGAAAATGAGCACGATGCTTGTGGAATTGGCTTCGTAGCAAATATTAAAAAGATTTCTTCTCATAAAATTGTCGAGCAAGGTATTCATATGCTTTGCCAATTAAAACACCGTGGCGGAGAAGTTGGCGGGGATACGGGCGATGGCGCTGGTATTTTACTTGAAATTTCTGACTCTTTCTTCCGACGTGAATGTAGCAAATTAGGAATTAATTT
>CM001047.1:1737084-1743503 GCA_000183865.1 Listeria marthii FSL S4-120 | reverse complement strand
CTACAAATTAGGAATTAATTTGCCTGAAAAATATCATTATGCGGTGGGTATGTTTAATTTCCCACAAACTAAAGCAGAACGCGAATGCTTAATGGCAGAAACGGAAAAACTGATTGCGAGTGAAGGACAAATTTTTCTTGGCTGGCGCGAATTACCAACTGATGTAACAAAGGTTGGTGCAGGTGCAAGAGAAACAGAACCAGCAATTTATCAACTATTCATTCAAAAAAACGCCGAGCTAGATGAAGCGGGATTTGAGCGAGCACTTTATTTAATTAGAAAACAAGTTGAAAAATTTGCGGCGACTTCTGAACAAATTACAGAAACTTTCTACGTTCCAAGTTTATCAACGAGAACGGTTATTTTTAAAGGAATGCTACTACCAGAACAAATTAATCAATATTATTTAGATTTAGCAGATCCAGCGTATGTATCGGCTTTTGCGCTAGTGCATTCGCGCTTTTCAACGAATACTTTTCCAAGTTGGGAGCGGGCGCATCCGTACCGTTATTTAATTCATAATGGTGAAATCAATACGCAACGAGGCAATGTCAACTGGATGAAAGCTCGGGAAAAAAGAGCGGAATCTGGTTTACTTGGCGATGATTTAGCTAAATTACTACCAATTATTGATGAAAGTGGTAGTGATTCAGCGACTTTAGATAATGCGCTAGAATTTTTAGTGCAGGCAGGGCGTTCGTTACCTCATGCGGCGATGATGCTTATTCCAGAACCTTGGGATAAAAATCCGCACATGACTGATCCGAAACGCGCTTTTTACGAATATCATAGTACGCTAATGGAACCTTGGGATGGACCGACTTCGATTTCATTTACGAATGGTCGCGTTATCGGGACGATTTTGGATAGAAACGGTTTACGTCCGGCGCGTTATTATGAAACGAAAGACCATACGATTATTTATTCTTCGGAAACTGGCGTTGTACCGGTGGATCCGAGTGAGATTATTCGCAAAGAAACGGTTGGCGCGGGAACAATGTTGTTAATCGATTTAGAAGAAGGGCGCATTGTGACGGATTCTGAATTAAAGGAAGAATTAACAACAGAAAAACCATACCGTGAATGGCTGAATGCGGAAATGACGGAGATTGCTGACTTAACGACAGCAGAGTTAGATTACGAAGCGATGGATAAATCAGAACGCTTTAAAAAACAACGTGCATTTGGTTACACGCAAGATGAATTAAATAAAATTTTGATTCCGATGGTAACGGAGAAAAAAGATCCAATGGGTGCAATGGGTTATGACGCGCCACTTGCCGTTTTAAGCCAACGTCCGCAAGTATTATTTAATTACTTTAAGCAACTTTTTGCCCAAGTAACGAATCCGCCGATTGATGGGATTCGCGAAGAAACAGTTACTTCTGCGATGACGCTGCTCGGGGATGAAGGAAATATTTTAAATCCTACTGCGAAAAATGCGAACCGAATTCGCTTGAAAACACCAATTTTATCACGAAAAGAATTTGCGGCGCTTGCACAGCAAACGAAATTCGCGAAACAAACTGAAACATTATCCATTTTATTTAAAGCAGAAGAACGTGATAGTTTAGAAGCACGCTTGGAAGCCTTATTTATAGAAGCCGATAAAAAAATCGCAGGTGGCGCCGAGTTGCTTGTGCTAACAGATGATGGCGTAGATGCGGATTGGATTGGCATTCCTTCATTGCTAGCAGTAAGTGGCTTGCACCATCATTTAGTTAAGGCAGGGACGCGTACACAAGTGAGTATTATTGTTAAAACGGCAGAAGCGAGAGATGTCCATCAATGTGCGCTATTAATTGGCTACGGGGCGGATGCCGTATTCCCGAGTTTAGCAATTGATACATTTGACGGTTTAATCAAAGAAGGTCGTATTAAAGGGTTTACGCTTGATGTGGCAGAAAGTCGTTATATTGAAGCAATTACAGACGGTATTTTGAAAATCATGTCGAAAATGGGGATATCTACTGTCCAAAGTTACCGTGGGGCGCAGATTTTTGAAGCAATCGGTATTGGCGATGATGTGATTAAAAACTATTTCCCAGGGACAGCTTCACAAATTGGCGGTATTCCACTTGAAGTAATTGCTCAAGAAGCTTGGTTGCGTCACCGCGAAGCCTATCATGATATCGGCTACCAAAGTTTCACGCTTAATACTGGCGGCGAATATCAGTGGCGTTCAAACGGTGAATACCATGTGTACAACCCATTAGCAATTCATTCTTTACAACAAGCGACGCGCGAAAATGACCGCGAAACATATAATTTATATTCAGATTTAATGCAAAATCAAAATAATGCCTTTTTAAGAGGGCTGTTAACCTTTACAAGTGATCGCAAGCCGATTCCACTGGACGAGGTAGAGCCAGCAGAAGCTATTTTTAAACGATTTAAGTCAGGTGCGATGTCATATGGTTCGATTAGCCAAGAAGCTCATGAGGCGCTTGCTATCGCGATGAATCGTATCGGCGGAAAAAGTAACAGTGGGGAAGGCGGCGAAAATCCGAACCGCTTTACTCCAGACGAAAATGGCGACTGGCGTAGAAGTGCAATCAAACAAATCGCTTCTGGTCGTTTTGGCGTAACAAGTCATTATTTGGTTAACGCAGAAGAGCTACAAATCAAAATGGCTCAAGGCGCAAAACCGGGTGAAGGCGGCCATTTACCAGGGAATAAAGTGTATCCGTGGATTTCGAAAACACGTGGTTCAACGACAGGTGTCGGCCTGATTTCACCACCGCCACACCATGATATTTATTCAATTGAAGATTTATCGCAACTGATTTTTGATTTAAAAAATGCTAACCAAAATGCACGCGTTAACGTGAAGCTAGTTTCGAAAACTGGTATTGGTACGATTGCTGCCGGTGTAGCGAAAGGGAATGCCGATGTTATTTTAGTAAGTGGTTATGAAGGCGGAACCGGTGCTGCGGCGAGAACGAGTATCCGTCATGCTGGTGTACCGTGGGAAATCGGCTTAGCGGAAACGCATCAAACATTACTTTTAAATGGTCTAAGAAATAAAGTCGTTGTCGAAACAGATGGTAAATTAATGACAGGTAAAGATGTCTTAGTTGCCGCGATGCTAGGGGCAGAAGAATTCGGGTTTGCCACTGCACCACTTGTGACACTTGGTTGCGTCATGATGCGCGTTTGTCATTTAGATACGTGTCCAGTTGGTGTAGCGACACAAAATCCAGAACTTCGTAAAAAATTCAATGGCTCTGCGGACTATGTTGTAAACTTCTTCCATTTTATCGTTGCAGAAATGCGTGAAATGATGGCGGAACTTGGCTTTAGAAGTTTGACAGAAGTAATTGGTCATAAAGAGCTACTAACAACCCACGAGAAAAAAGAGGCACATTGGAAAGCGAAATATATCGACTTTTCGAATATGCTTTACAGTGATGATTTCTATAAAAACCAAGTCCAATATTGCACAAAACAACAAGACCACAAAATCGAGCAAACACTTGATATGCGAGAAATTGTTCCGTTAATTAAACCAGCACTTGAAAACGGTGAAAAAGTAACTGGAACTTTCGCTGTACGCAACATTGACCGCGCGATTGGAACGATTGCTGGATCCTTTATTAGTAAAAAGTATGGAGCAGAAGGTCTGCCAGAAGATACGATTTCACTTGATTTTGTTGGTTCGGCGGGTCAAAGCTTTGGTGCTTATACGCCACTTGGGATGACACTTCGAATTCACGGTGATGCCAATGACTACTTTGGAAAAGGGCTTTCAGGTGGTAAATTGATTGTCAGTCCAGATGCAAAAACACCAATCAAACCGCATGATTCCGCGATTGTCGGTAATGTAACGCTATACGGTGCCACTGGTGGATATGCTTATATGCACGGAAAAGCTGGTGCAAGGTTCGCCGTTCGTAATAGTGGTGCGACCGCGGTTGTTGAAGGTATTGGCGACAATGGTTGTGAATATATGACAGGTGGTGCAGTAGTCATTCTCGGCGAAATTGGCGAGAACTTTGCGGCCGGAATGTCTGGTGGGGTTGCTTNNNTTTATACCAAAAACAAAGAAGAAACTACTACCAAAATCAATCATGAACTTGTTAACAGTCGTTCTACACTTGGTGCGTCAGAACTAGCTAAATTGAAACAGCTAATTGAACAACACGCAAGCCTTACTGGAAGCGAGTTTGCCAAAGCTATTCTCAGCAATTGGGAAGTGGAACAAGCGAATTTCATTTTCGTTATTCCAAATGAATATGAAATGATGCTAACGAGAATCACGACACTTGAACAAACTGGGAAAACACACGATGAAGCAGAATTACAAGCTTTTTATGAGCATAAAGATGGAAAATTAGTTGCCGGAGCGGCGAAATAGAGAGGAGTGAAACCATGGGAAAAGCAACTGGATTTATGGAATATGACCGAATCCCTTCTCCAGGGCGCGATCCGAAAAGTCGGACGCGTGACTGGAATGAATATAGTTTACCAATGCCGGCAGCGGACTTAACGTTACAAGCTGCACGTTGTATGGATTGTGGTGTACCGTTTTGTAGCGTTGGGATGGAAATTAAAAACGGCGTATCAGGTTGTCCGCTGCATAATTTAATTCCAGAGTGGAACGATGCAGTTTACCGGGGTGACTGGTATGAAGCGTTACAACTACTATTAAAAACAAATAACTTTCCAGAGTTTACTGGTCGTATTTGCCCAGCGCCTTGTGAAGGTGGCTGTACAGTAGCAATTTCAGAACCAGCAGTAGGAATTAAATCAATTGAAAAAGCGATTATTGACCGCGGTTTTGAAGAGGGATGGATTAAACCTGCTCCACCTAAAAAGCGCACAGGTAAACGAATTGCCGTGATTGGCTCTGGGCCTGCGGGGCTTGCTTGTGCCGATCAATTAAATAAAGCTGGTCATAGCGTAACTGTCATTGAAAAAAGTGACCGAGTTGGTGGCTTATTAATGTATGGTATTCCAACGATGAAACTCGAGAAAGAACAAGTAACGCGTCGAGTGAATTTAATGGCAGAAGAAGGCGTTGAATTTGTGACTGGCGTTGCAGCTGGTACGGATATTACTTTTGAAGAACTACGCACAGAGTATGATTCGATTGTACTTGCAACAGGCGCTGGTAACGCACGCGATATTCCACTTGCTGGACGTGATGCAGCTGGTATTCACTTCGCTGTGCCGTATTTAACACAAAGTACGCGCGACAATTTGGACAACGGCGGGGTGCAAACACTTTCCGCTAAAGGCAAAAATGTCGTAATTATCGGTGGCGGTGATACTGGTGCTGACTGTGTGGCAACGGCATTAAGACAAGGTGCAAAAAGTATTTACCAGTTCGGTATTCAAGATAAACTTCCTGAATTACGCGAAGGTGAAAACCCTTGGCCACAATATCCACGCGTATTCAAAATGGATTATGCGCACGAAGAAGCAGAGGCTGTCTATGGAAGAGATCCACGTGAATATCTCATCAATACAACTTCTTTCGAAAAAGATGCAGCAGGTAACCTTGTTGGACTTCATACAGTAGAAGTAGTGGAAGATAAGGCTGCTAGAACGTATACACCTGTAGAAGGAAGCGAAAAGTATTTTGACGTTGATATGGTTTTAATTGCAATTGGTTTTGCTGGTACAACAGAAGATATTTTCACAAATTTTGGCGTAGGGAAAACAGACCGTCATACGATTGATGCTGCTAAAGGATTTTACCGTACAAGTGAAGAAGGCGTATTCGCTTGTGGGGATGCACGTCATGGTCAAAGTTTAGTTGTAACCGCGATTGCAGAAGGAAGAGAAGCTGCTCGTGAAGTAGACTTTTACTTGATGGGAGAAACATTTTTACCTTAATAGAAAAAGAGCTTATCCTCAAAAGGGTAAGCTCTTTTTTTGGCCGATTATTTCATTCCAGAAACATTGAAGCCTTTTAAAATGTATTTTTGGAAAGTCATGAAGATCAAGATGATTGGAATAACCATAAAGGTTGCACCAGCCATTTGTAACGCGTAGTTGCTGCCGTATTGTCCTTTTAGAAGTTGAAGTCCTACTGATAGGGTATAGAATTTTTCGTCGTTGGCGATGATTAACGGCCATAAGAACGAGTTCCAACCAGCGATAAAAGTAAGGATTCCTTGAACAGCAAGCACGGGGCGGGAAATCGGAATAACGATCCGCCAGAAAATGTAAAATTCACTAGCACCATCCAGTCGTGCGGCTTCAAGTAAATCGTCGGAAATGGTGGACATAAATTGGCGGAATAAGAAAATCCCGAAGGCGCCAACCAGTCCTGGAAGTACAATCCCTGTCATGGTGTTTGTTAATCCAGCCGCATTAAGCAGTAGATAAACCGGAATCATCGTTACTTGTCCGGGAATCATCATTGTAGCAAGTACGAGATAGAACAACTTGTTTTTCCCTTTAAATTTAAA
>CM001047.1:1729641-1736984 GCA_000183865.1 Listeria marthii FSL S4-120 | reverse complement strand
AATTTAAATTTAGCAAAGCCGTAACCTGCCATCGCATTTAAAAATAAACCGAAAAACGAGAAGAACACAATGATTAACGTGTTTTTTAAGTAAATAGCAAAGTCCATTTCGGTGAATAGTTTCGTGAAATTATCTAGTGTAAACGTTTCTGGCCAAATAGTAGGTGGGATTTTTAAAATTTCAGCATCCGTCTTTAAAGAGGAGAGAACCATCCAAATGAACGGTAAAATCATAAAGAATCCGCCAACTGTTAAAATAGTAATAACGGCAATTTGAGAACCGCGCGATTTTTGTCTATATTGATTCATTTATAACACTCCTCTCTTAAATATCCCCGCCATTATTTTTGCGCTGAATCCGGAACTGGATAATCGTGATAATAATAATCGCGATAAACAAGATGAACGATCCGGCAGCGGCGTAACCAAACTTACTTAGTTGGAAACCGTTTTGATAGATAAATAGGGCGACTGAGTTCGTGCTATCGAGCGGGCCGCCTTCTGTCATGACGAACGGTTCCTCGAAGAATTGCAACCAACCAATCATCGTCGTTACGGTTACAAAGAAAATCGCAAAACGAAGCATTGGAACGGTAATTTTAAATAATTGTTGACGACTATTTGCGCCGTCAAGTGAGGCAGCTTCGTAGTATTCACGCGGAATCCCTTGAAGTGCCGCTAAGAAAATAATCATATTGACACCGATTGCCCGCCACACAGCGAGGATAATCAGTGAGAGTTTCGCAATCGTTGGGTCTTGTAGCCAAGGAACAGGTCCGAGGTCTAAAAAGGAAAGTAAGTAATTAAGTAAACCAAAGCGCGGATTATATAAGTAACTCCAAACAACTGCTACAGCGACAACGTTTGTAATTGACGGAGTATAGAAGATTAACCGGAAAAACTGGAAAATCTTTGCTTGCGAGAAGTTAATCATCAGCGCAATCCCGAGCGAACAAACGATAACGAGTGGAACGCCAATAACTACATAGAAAAGCGTGTTAAAAATAGATTTTAAAAATACCGGGTCTTGCATAATATTGACGTAATTATCTATCCCAATAAAGTTAATCTTAGAATAATCGGCAAGCCCGACTAAATCGATATCTGTAAAACTAATGACAAAAGCAAGCAAAATCGGAAGTAAGGAAAACAGAAGAAGTAAAAACAGTGCTGGCGAAATAAACAAATATGGCGTGTTTTTATTTAGAAATTGTTTCATAACATCAGTTCCATTCTAAAAGGGCAAATGGCAGACTAGAATCATTTGCCCTTTTTATTCGTTATTTTTTAAGAAGTGTTTCTACTTGATCGTTAAATGTATCCATTTGTGTTTGTACATCTGCACCACCACGATAAATTTGTTCCCAAGATTTTCCGTAAAGTTGAGCGATTTCTTCAAATTGTGGGATAAGTGGCATTGGTTCAGCCGTTTTCATTTGTTCCCCAAATACTTTATAGTAAGGGTCGTTTTTCAGCATATCGTCTTCCCAAGCATCCATACGAGCGGGCATGGAGTTGGTATCTTTCAACCAAGATAATTGCACGTCTGGTTGGCTCATGTAGTCCATGAATTTAAGGGCATCATCTTTTTTATCACTATATTTGAAGATAGAAAGGTTAGCGCCACCTAAGCTTGATTCGTTATTTTCTTTTTTAGGTAATACAGCAGTAGCCCATTTTCCGTCAATGTCAGGGGCAGTATCTTTAAGCGTATTAACCATCCAAGGACCACTCATGAACATTGGTACAATGCCGTCGCCGCCGAAGCTTTGAGAAGCGTCTAAACCAAGATCAGTGTCTGGTGCGGAACCGTTTTTAATGAAGCTATCTAAATAAGTAACAGAATCAACGAATGGTTTTTTATTGAAAACTGGAGTGCCATCTTTATCGAAAAGAGGGGAGCCATTTTGGCGTCCGAAAATGAAACCAGTAGTTTGTTCGTTTGGATCAATTGCAAAGCCGTACATATCTTTACCGCGTTTTGAAAGTTTAAGTGCAGCGTCAGATAGTTCATCCCAAGTTTTTGGTGCTTCATCATAACCAACTTTTTTCAGTAAATCGGTACGATAGAAAAGGACACGAGTTTCTGCATACCACGGAACACCATAAGTTTTCCCATCAAATTGGGTTGTTTTTACAGAACCAGGGAAAAATAAATCAGAGTTCATATTTTTACTTTTTTCTACGTCTTTTGTAATATCAAGTAATGCGCCAGCTTCGACAAATTCAGGCATCCATGTAGTTCCCATTTGGACAACATCGGGGCCGGATTTAGAAGCGACTGCTGTTAGTAATTTATCATGTGCGTTTGCCCAAGGGATAACTTGGACTTTCACTTCAATACCAGTGTCTTTCGTGAATTTCTGTGCGATTTCTTTTAATGATTTGGCTTCATCTCCCATAGCCCAAACATTTAACACTTTCGAATCGCTGGAATTTGCATCATCCTTTGACCCACCACACGCCATTAATACCAAACTAAGCGACAACACTAAAGCTAAAACGACAAACATCTTTTTCTTCATGATTTTTCCTCCATTTTTTGTTTTTTTCAAAGCAACTTAATGAACTGAAGCTGTTAAAGAATAAAAACTGTTGTACGGAACAGGGTGTGCCGTACGGGATGAAGCAAATTGTGAAAATCAATTCACATACACAATATTCTATAGAAACGTTTCGACAAGGTTATTATAGTATATTATGTAATCGGTTTCAAGCGAATTGCTATTTTATTTTTACTAATAGAGGTTAATCTTTTATGTACCAATGCTTTATGGGAGATAAAAACTTTTGGGTTTAATTTTATTAAAAACGAGATAGTATAGAAGAAACTGGAAAATCGAATCATTTAACCATGTGAATGTCGTTTTTGGTTGACTAAAGAAAAGAAAGCGCTTATACTGTTGTTATATTTGAATAGAAACGTTTCGAAAATAGTGTTCAGGAGGTTCCTATGAAACAAGAAAAAGTGCAAGAATTAGTTAGTCAAATGACTTTAGATGAAAAAATCGCTCAATGTCTTCAACTTTCGCCTTTTCTTTTTAAAGGTACAAACAAAAATGCAGAACTTACAGGGCCGCTTCTTCAAGAAATGAAATTAACGGATGCGCAAACTGAAAATGCGGGTTCGGTGCTTGGATCGAGTTCGGCGCTCGATATGATTGGTATTCAAGAAGCATACTTAAAAACAAATCGACTAGGAATTCCGCTTGTTTTTATGGCGGATGTCATACATGGTTATAAAACTGTTTTTCCAATTCCACTTGCGCTTGGATGTTCGTTTGACCGAGAAACGGTTCGAGTAATGGCGGAAGTTTCGGCACTTGAGGCAACCGCGGAAGGGCATCATGTCACTTTTTCACCGATGCTTGATTTAGTACGGGATCCGAGATGGGGACGCGTGATGGAATCGACTGGTGAGGATCCATTTTTAAATAGTGAACTTGGGAAAGCGATGGTTGCTGGGTATCAAGGTGATGCGAGTAAACTTGCTGAAAACAAAGAGCGAATGGCTGCTTGTGTGAAACATTTCGCGGCATACGGGGCGGCGGAGGCTGGACTGGAATACAATACGGTCAATATGTCTACGCGCGAACTATATCAAAATTATTTACCCGCTTATAACGCAGCAATCCAAGCAGGTGCTAAATTAGTCATGACGGCTTTTAATGTTGTGGACGGGATTCCGGCGACGATGAACAAATGGCTGAACCGGGATGTTTTACGCGGTGAAATGAATTTTGATGGCGTACTTATTTCTGATTGGGGTGCGGTTGCGGAAGTGATTAATCATGGAACTGCGAGAAACCCGAAAGAAGCGGCGCAGTTTTCGATGGAAGCAGGCGTTGATTTGGAAATGATGACGACTTGCTATATTCATGAATTAAAAGGCTTGATTGAGGAAGGTAAACTATCCGAAAGTCTTTTAGATGAAGCGGTATTGCGAATGTTGCAGTTGAAAAATGATTTAGGACTTTTTGAAGATCCATATCGTGGTTTGAAAAATAGCAATCGTTCAGAAGATATTTTAACCGATGAAAGTCGCGGGAAAGCACGAGCAGCTGGTGTGGAATCTGCTGTGTTATTAGAAAATAAAAATCAATTGCTTCCGCTAGATAAAGCGACGAAATTGGCGCTAATTGGCCCACTTGCAACATCAGCTGATATTCTTGGCGGCTGGAATGTGTACGGTGAAGAAAAAGATGGCGTCAATGTCGAAACAGGTTTGCGTGAAGTGTTTGAAGCTGTCACAACTGTTTCGACGGATTATACCCAACTTACCGAGGAAGATAAAGCAGCGGTAAAAGAAGCTGTGCAAAATACAGAAGTAGTCATTCTTGCGCTAGGCGAAAAAAATGAATGGGGCGGAGAAGCAGGAAGTCTTGCTACTATTCGTTTGCCAGAAGCGCAATATGATTTAGCGAAATTTGTACAAACGCTTGGAAAACCAGTGGTCATTACTTTGTTTAACGGAAGACCGCTCGAAGTAAAAGAACTTGCGGAGTCTAGTGATGCGCTACTCGAATTGTGGTTCCCGGGCACAGAAGCAGGACGCGTTACTGCAGATTTATTGAGTGGCGCGAGCAATCCTTCTGGAAAATTATCAATGTCATTCCCACAAACAACCGGCCAAATTCCTGTTTATTATAATCATTTGCGCACTGGTCGACCGCAAACGCCGGAAAATAAAGGTGAACGATACGTATCACATTATCTCGATATTCCTAACGAACCATTTTATCCATTTGGCTACGGGAAAAGTTATAGTGAATTTGCGCTGAAAACCGCGGAACTTCCGACAGAATTAAACTTAGGCGAATCGCTTCACGTGGAAGTAACGATTAAAAATACGAGTGAAATTGCTGGAAAAGAAGTAATCCAAGTATATTTACAAGACGTAACAGCGAGCATTTCACGACCTGTCAAAGAACTCAAAGCATTTGAAAAAGTGGCGCTTCTAGCAGGCGAAGAAAAAACAGTTTCATTTGAATTAACTAGCGAAGCATTTTCCTTCTATAACCATCAACTTGAAAAAGTGCAGGAACCGGGACTTCATCGCATTTTTGTTGGAACTAGTAGTGAAGATGTAGACGTTTTTGAAGTGGAAGTAGGTGGATATGTGTGACAACATTAAAGGAAATTAAAAAAGCGGACTTAGCAGCGGCATTTTATCCAAGTGGGGAGCTTGCTTGGTTGAAGTTGAAGGATATTATGTTGAATCAAGTCATTCAAAATCCGTTAGAGAACCGTTTATCGCAAATATATGTACGAACGCATTTGGCAAATAAAGTGGAGATTTATCCGCTTTTAACCGCAGATGCAGAAGTTGGATTTAATGAGCACGGTGTAGAATATCGCGGGACAGTTGGACCGTTTCGTTACATTGTAGAAATGAAGTTCCATTCACGCGGCTGGTTTTATGACGTAACGGTGGATGGGGAAGGAACTTTTGACCTTGTTTATTTACAAGATTTAGGTCTTGCCGAACAAGCGGCGGTGCGGACGAATGAAGCCTACATGTCGCAATATATTGATTACCATGTGACGGAAGGAGCGAATGGTTTTACGATTCAAGCGCGCCAAAACCAACCACAAAAAAGTCGCTTTCCAGCAGTCCAAATGGGCGCTTTAACGAACATTGTTGGCTATGCAACAGATGGATTTGATATATATGGTACCAATTATAAACTTACTAATGAACTTGCGGGGCTCGCGGAGAAATCACTACCAAATCGAGTCTATCAATATGAATTCGCGCAAATCTCCTTACAAACCGCGCCATTCACGAATCACGCGGAAACAAGTTTTTACGGCTACACAACCGAAAATCAACCTAAAGCATCTGGAGCACCGATTGAAAATTTGGCCGAAATTAAAGCGAGCATTCCGGAACAAATTTATCAACCAGGTACGAAAGTCATACGCGCCAAAAATATCGGAACCCCAATTACCGGCGAACCAATTTCTGAAAAATGGTTACAAGCAAAGTTTCCAGACAGAATCCAAGAAGAAAAACAAAACGGCGCACTCCTTTCCTTTTTCACACCAAACTATGCGCATGTCGTTACGCGTGAAAAGGAAGCTGAGCTAGAACGTCCGCACGGCAGCATTTTGCTAGATAAAGTGGCTGTTTTAAACCCCGAAGCAACTCTTTCGGCGACAACGTACATGTATGGCGCATTTTTATCGCAATTGGTTGCTGGAAACACCAATATGAACAAATGGAATAGCCATGCGCGCAATCCGCTTAATATTTTGCAAACAAGTGGCTTGAGAATTTATATCGAACAAAATGGCGAACTTCAACTACTCGGCGTGCCATCTATTTGGGAAACGAGCACGAACTATTCAACTTGGTATTACCAGTGGAATGATGATCTAATTACCGTACGGACGACATTAACCGCCGAAAGTAAAGAAGCGTTCGTTACCGTTCATTCTGAAAAAGGCCAACCGTATAAATTGGTGCTAACAAACCAAGTAACAATGGGTACAAATGAATACGATACAACGGTGAAAAAGGAAATCAAAGAGGGCGGTGTAACTTATTTCCCAGCCGCAGATTCACCGATTTTAGAAACCTATCCAGCGCTTCAATTCCGGGTGGATGGAACTTACAACGAGATAACCGATGAAAGCTATTTTGCAAAAGAGTATGCAGGAACAGCTGGTTTGGATGTCTTCGTATTTGAACCAAGCGATAACGCGACTTTCCACGTGCAAGCGAAACTAACGGATGAATTTTCGGAGCAAAACCAAGATTTAGAAGCAGCAAACAAAGAAATCCGAGCAAGCTATGACGAATTAACCGCCCAGTTCCATTTAAATCACCAAAGCCCAACTGCAGAAAAATTAAACTTAACGGTTTATTGGTATGCGCATCAAATGCTCGTTCATTATGCATCGCCGCACGGTTTAGAGCAATACAGCGGGGCGGCGTGGGGGACACGTGACGTAAGCCAAGGTCCATTTGAGTTTTTCCTAGCAACCGGGAACAAAGCTGTTTTACGCCAACTTGTATTAACAATCTTCTCCCATCAATATCGGGATACTGGCGACTGGCCACAATGGTTTATGTTTGATAAATATACATCGATTCAACAAGAAGAAAGCCACGGCGATGTAATCGTTTGGCCACTGAAAATTATTGGTGATTACTTGGAAATGAGTGGGGATACTGAGATTCTCGAAGAAAGTATTCCATTTGTCGACCGTACTTCAAAAACATTTACAACTGAAAAAGGTACACTGTTAGAACATATCGAATTAGCAGTGCAAACTATCGAATCACGCTTTATGAAAGGAACAGCACTTTCTAACTACGGGGATGGTGACTGGGATGAC
>CM001047.1:1724368-1729634 GCA_000183865.1 Listeria marthii FSL S4-120 | reverse complement strand
AACCAGCTAATGCGCAATTGAAGAAAAACATGGTTTCCAGCTGGACAGTCGCTTTAACGTATCAAACATTTAAACGATTAGCGACATTCTTGCCAGCAGGAGATGAATACGCCGCTCTAGCAAAACGAGTTCAAGCTGATTTTGCTAAATATATGACAGCGGATACCGACGTCATTCCTGGTTTCCTCTATTTAGAAGAAGGAAAAGCGCCAGTTTGGATGATTCATCCGGAAGACAAAGAAACAAATATTAAGTATCGCTTAATTCCACTAACAAGAAGCATAATTGCCGAATTAGTTGATAAAAAACAAGCGAGTCGTAACTTTGACATTATAGGTGAGCATTTACTTCACCCAGATGGCGTAAGGTTAATGAGTGAGCCAGCTTATTATGCAGGCGGTGTGAGCACTCATTTCAAACGGGCGGAACAAGCCGCGAACTTTGGCCGAGAAGTCGGTTTGCAATACGTGCATGCGCATATTCGTTATATCGAAGCCCTTGCAAAAATTGGCGACACAGAAGCTTGGCATATGCTGGATGTTATTAATCCAATCAATATAAAAGAAGTAGTGCCAAACGCAGCTCTTCGCCAAAGTAACACCTATTTTAGTAGTTCCGATGCGGCATTTTTAGATCGCTATCAAGCGCAAAATGAGTTCAGCCGTGTGAAAGAAGGAAGCATTCCAGTGAAAGGTGGCTGGCGGATTTATTCGAGTGGTCCAGGCATATATTTACACCAATTAATCAGTTCGGTTCTCGGTATTCGCCAAACGGAACAAGCGCTTATTTTTGATCCGATTTTGCCAGAAGAATTAGATGGATTGGAATGTCATATTGAACTGGATAATTATCCGCTAGATATTACTTTTGAAAGTGCTGATGTGGCGGGTATTATCGAGAATGGCGAGGAACAACCAGTGGAAAATGACGCGAATGCATACCGAACCGGTGCCCTTATTTTGCCGAAAAAGAACTTAACGACAAAATGTTCACAAATCACGATTAAATTTCAAAAAAATAACCGTCTCTAAGGTTGTTTTGTGTATAATAAAAGAAAACAGAAAAGGATGCGATTCACGTGGTAGGAATTAAAGATATCGCGAAAAAGGCAGGGGTTTCCATTTCAACAGTATCCTACGCGCTTAATGGCAGCCCAAAAGTGACCGAAAAAACGCGAAAACGAATTATGACCATCGCAAATGAATTGAATTATATTCCCAATATGGCAGCACGAACGTTAAAAACAAGAGAGACAAAAATTATCGGCGTCTATTTAACGAACTATGGCGGGATTTTTTACGGGACATTACTGGAAGGTTTGACGCAAACGCTATATAAACACGGATATGAACTCATTGCTTGCAGTGGCACGAAAACACACCGATTTTTACCCGAAAAAATGATTGATGGCGCTATTATTTTAGATGCGAATTTCCCATCGAGCGAAATTATTAATTATGCTGATCGTGGGCATAAATTAGTAGTGCTCGACCGGGAGCTCACGCATGAAAATGTTAGCCAAGTCTTACTCGATAATAAAGGCGGCGCAACACTTGCAATCGATTATTTATCTACTAATTTTAAAGGTGACTTTTATGTGATTACCGGTCCGGATGATTCGTACGATGCGAGGGTCAGACTCGAAACGGCCAAACAAGAACTCGCTCGTTCTGGCGATAAAAAAGTGCATATCATCGAAGGAGACTTTTCCGAACAAAGCGGTGAAAAAGCAGCAGCGACAATCGCTAAAAACTGGAAAGCACCCGTGTCCGTATTCGCCTTAAATGATAATATGGCCATCGGTATGTATCGTTATTTCGCTGGTACAGATTTAGAAATTGGCAAAGACGTGCGCATTATCGGCTTCGATAATACCGATATTAGTGAATATTTAGTGCCACGCCTTGCAACTATCGAATATTCGAAGTACAAATGGGGCGCGGTTGCTGCCGATAAACTTGTCGAACTGCTCGAGGGTGAAAAAGCTGAAAATGAAATAATCTATACAACTAGAATCAGTGGTCCATCTGTTTCAAACAATTAGTACGCTTTTTTCCTTATTTTAAGGTATACTTAAAATAAAATGAAAGGAGTTGTCGGCTAATGAAACTTGGAATTATGGGAACAAACTGGATTACAGATTCTTTTATCGAAGGTGCCGTTAATTCGGGCGAATGGAATCTCACTGCTGTTTATTCGCGCACAGAAGAAAAAGCACGCGCATTTGGAGAAAAATACGGAGAGTTGACTTATTTCACGGATATTGAAGAAATGGGCAAATCAGACGCATGTGACGCTGTTTATATTGCTTCTCCTAATGCACTTCATTATCAACACGCGGTTAGCTTACTTAAAAATAAAAAACATGTGATTGTCGAAAAACCAATTTTTTCTACAGTGGCAGAATTAGAGCATGCACACCAAATTGCTCGTGAAAACAATGTCTTTTTATTTGAAGCCGCACGCCACATCCAAGAACCTAACTTCAAACGTTTACAAGAAAGCCTTGAAAAAGTGGGAACCATCCACGGTGCAACACTTGCCTACATGAAATATTCTTCCAGATATGATCAAGTTTTAAACGGTGAAGAACCAAACATCTTCTCCTTGAAATTCTCTGGTGGTTCGATTGTTGATTTAGGCGTGTATTCACTATACTCGGCGATTACATTATTCGGCGAACCCGTTAAAGCGACTTACTTTGCGACAAAATTACCAACCGGTGTGGACGGACTTGGCCCAATTATTCTTGAATATCCAACATTCAACGTCACCATCATTCAAGGGAAAAATTCCCAATCCTTCTTACCAAGCGAAATTTACGGTCAAAAAGGGACGTTAATCGTGGACCCACTTACTGGAATTGAACATATCACTTTTTATGACAATGCAACAAAAGAAGAAACCGAACTCGCTGGTCCAACTGTTGCCAATGATATGCAATTTGAAGCAGCCGAGTTTGCAAGAATTATTGAACAAAGCGACCGAGATACATACGAATACTTAGCAGACCTAAGCTTAAAAGTATTACGTGTCTCCAACGAACTACGTCACCAAAACGATATTTGGTTTGACGCGGAAAAATAATCTTTGAAAAAGCTAGGAAAAGGCGATTGCGCTACTTCCTAGTTTTTTTATTTATAGCAACAAAAATCCTAAATAAAAGTGCAGACTTGCAGTAAGCATGGTATGATACAGAGAAGAACTAATAAAGGAGTCGGGTCATGACAGAATCAAATATCCCAAGCTTTTGGGCGGAAAAATGGAAAGAACATGGTTATGAAACGCCAACAGAGATTCAAAGCGCGATGTACCAACCAATCAAAGACGGGGCAGATGTACTCGCAGTATCACCAACTGGAACGGGGAAAACAGTAGCTTATTCACTACCAACCCTTGAAAAAATAGAAGCAATTCCAAAAACACAATGGCTAGTTTTAGCGCCATCTCATGAATTAGTTATGCAAATCACGGAAGTAATCCGTTCATGGTTACCAAGCGATGAATTGACGGTTATATCTTTAATCGGAGGAGCCAACGTTAAACGGCAAATCGAAAAACTAAAGAAAAAACCACAAATTATTGTAGCCTCTCCAGGCCGCGCGCTTGAACTAATCAAACAAAAGAAAATTAAAATGCACGAAATCAAAACAATCACGTTGGACGAATGTGACCAATTACTTCGCCAAGAGAATTTTAAAAGTACACTTGAAATTGTCGAAAGTGCCGTTCGTGATCGCCAATTAACACTTGTATCAGCAACAAAACTAGAAAATCCAGAGGCATTTTTCGCGCAAACAGAAAATACACCAGTGATGCTAGAAGTAACAGCAAAACCAGAAGAGTTAACGAATGTAGAACATTTATACATGGACGTTGAATCACGTGATAAAGCGACATTATTGCGCCGAATTTCGCATATTAAAGACATGCGCGGCCTCGTTTTCGTGAAAGACAAACCGCGAATGGAAATTTTGCTAGAAAAACTACATTACGATAAAGTAAAAGCAGCTGGAATTCACGGCGAAATTCGCAAAGAAAAACGCAAAAAATATCTCGATGATTTTAAAAAAGGTACATTGACTTATTTAATCGTGACAGATGTCGCGGCTCGTGGGCTTGATATAGAGGATTTACCATACGTTATTCACTATGATTTAGCAGCAAGCGAAAAAGAATATACGCACCGTTCTGGACGTACTGGACGAATGGGTAAATCAGGCACGGTAATTACTTTTGCCAACCCACGTGAAATAAGAACATTAAAACAATATTTAACCATCCACAATCTAAAAGGGAAACAAGTTCGCTTTTACCAAGGGAAACTTCTTGATGGAGCAGTGCCAGAAAATAAAATTGCCAAAAAAGCAACTAGACCACCAAAACAAGTGCAAAAAGGCAAAAAAGACGATACGAAAAAACCATTCCGCAAAGATAAACCAAGTGGAACTGCTGGGGGACGTAAAGAAAAGCCAACTAATCCAGCGAAACCAGCACGTAATAACAAACCAAATAAATTCAACAAAAAACAAAACAATTTTAAAAAATCATAAGCTGCGCGGAATGTTTTTCTCTCTGGATAGAAAGGAAAGCATTCGCGCTTTTTTGTTACTTAATTTTTATCGTTGCGAGGATGCCATTTAAAAAGGTATAATGGAAACATAGAGTTTCAAAAAGGAGTAGAGTAGATGTCTAGTAGAAAAGAAGAAGTCCTCCAACTTCTAAACGCAAAAGAAGAAAAAGTATCTGCAGCAGATGTCGCAGAATTGCTTCAAATGGACCGAGCGAACGCTAGTCGTTATCTAAATGATCTTTTTAAAGAACAAAAAATAGACAAACTTCCTGGGAAACCGGTATTTTACCAAGCCATTAAAACGACCGAACGAGCAACCCAACCAGCAGGAAACATGCAAACATCTGCTTTTGGGCGATTAATTGGCTCTGAAGATAGTTTAAAGGTAAGTATCCAACAAGCGAAAGCCGCGATTTTATATCCACCAAACGGGCTTCATAGCTTGATTTTAGGCCGTACTGGGACAGGGAAATCACTTTTTGCTGAATGTATGTATCAATTTGCCAAGGAATCAGAAACGATTCCAGCCGATGCACCTTTTGTTTCGTTTAACTGTGCTGATTATGCACAAAATCCGCAGCTTTTATTTGGCCATATTTTTGGGGTCATTAAAGGTGCTTACACGGGAGCGGAAGAAACACGCGAAGGATTGCTGAAAAAAGCAGATGGCGGGATATTGTTCCTTGATGAAAT
>CM001047.1:1720228-1724268 GCA_000183865.1 Listeria marthii FSL S4-120 | reverse complement strand
GGATATTGTTCCGATAAAGGGGAATTCCGTCCACTTGGAGAAAGTGCGAACGTCCATCATGCGCAAGTTCAAATTATAGGTGCGACAACAGAATCACCAGATAACTTTCTGTTAGAAACGTTCACAAGACGTATCCCGATGACGATTACACTGCCATCACTAGCGGAACGAAACTTGGAAGAACGTTATCAATTAGTAGAATTTTTCTTAAATCAGGAAGCGACCAGACTACATCAATCGATTCGCGTACATAGAAAAGCACTGATTGCCTTTTTACTTTACCATGCAAGCGCTAACGTTGGTCAACTGCAAAGAGACCTAAAACTGGCCTGTGCAAAAGCATTTTTGCATTATAAAACCAAAACAGCCAATTATATTTTAATCGAACAAGACGATTTACCGATTCACGTCCAAAAAGGTTTATTGCACTTAAAAGACGAACCAGAAAAATTAAACCGTTTAATTGATGTGGATAAATCCATTTTCAAATTTGTTGATACAAGTGACGCTTTAGTTGAAATGGAAGATGTGCACGATGTCTACCATGCTATCCAAGAAAAAGCGGATCAGTTGATGAAAGAAGGGAAGGACCAAAGCGAGCTAGAAGAAGCGCTTTATGTCGATGTAGATCAATATTTCCACGACTACATGGTCCAATTACCAACCCATCAAACAGCCAAAGAAATCATCGCACCAGCCGTTTGGGAATTAACCGAAAAAGTATATGCCATGGCAGAAGAAAAACTAAATCGCACATACAATGAAAAAATGAAATTTGCTTTCTCGTTACATTTACAAAGCACAATTGAACGAGTACGCGAACAAAAACATATTATTCACCCAGATTTAAATAATATCCGCAAAAAATATCCAAAAGAATTCCAAGTGGCGATTGATTTATCCGCGCTAATTGAGCAAGAATTAAGTATCGAAATTCCTTTTGATGAAATTGGCTTTTTGACGATGTTCTTGACGGAAGAAGTGGTAGATACATCGCTCTCACAAGAAAATCAAGTTGAAGTAATTGTCATGATGCACGGTCGTTCTACAGCGACAAGTATGGTGGAAACAGTGCAGGAATTACTAAGCATCGAAAGCGGAATCGCGCTTGACATGCCACTTACCGTCGAAGTAAAAGCGATGTACGAAAAACTAAAACAAACCGTGATCAAATTAAATCCTGTCAAAGGCGTACTAATCCTTTCTGATATGGGTTCTCTCACTTCTTTTGGGAATATGTTAACAGAAGAGCTTGGCATTCGCACGAAAACTGTTACAATGGTAAGTACACCTGTTGTATTAGAAGCGATGCGCAAAGCCTCATTAGGTCGAGGTTTAGAAGATATTTATCAAAGTTGTGAGCAATTATTTGAAAATAAATATAAAGCACACGTTTTACGAGCAAAACCGGTGAAAAATGCGGTTATCTTCACTTGTTTTACAGGAGAAGGGGTCGCCGAGCAATTGCGTAAAGTCGTAGCGCCAATTATTGACGAAACAAAAATTGAAATCATCGTGTTACAATTCCTGCATAAAGAAGCATTCCGCGAGCGAATTGATCAACTAATGGAAGAATATAACATTTTAGCAATCATGGGTTCCGTAGCCTTTGAATACCGTGATATTCCATTCTTTAGCGCGCTAGAAGTATTATCAGATGGCGGTTTAGAAGTTATTTCCAGAATTTTAAATGATGAAGTGCCATATGAAAAATTAATCGCCTCATTAGAAGGCAATTTACAAGCAGTTAGTTCGGCTGAGCAACTCGTTTATTTTTTACGAAAAGTGATCTCCGAATTGCAACTGCAACTTAACGTAATACTTGAGTCGGGTGTAGATATCGGCATGATTCTTCACTTAGCATTCCTTATCGAGCGCGTTAAACTTGGCGCTGTAGACCGGGAATTCCCCGATTTAAATGAATTTGCTAAAAACCATATGGTCGAAATGCAAATCACGCAACAAATGATGGAAAATGTGGAAATTGAGTACGACATCGTAATACCCCAATCAGAAATCGCATATTTAACACAGATGATGCTCTCAAACCAGGTGGAAGAAAATTAAGAAAACGGAATCTACCAAGTGTGTATTGTCTTACACACTTGGTTTTTTATTGTGTAAGTAAGAAAGTTCGCATATAAGCGATGAATAACTATAAAAGTTGGCACATAACTTGCATATTATATATGCGTGCAGCTTTTCAAACTAGGAGGTTAAATTAATGAATAACATCATGTTAGTTTGTTCGGCCGGTATGTCCACAAGTCTACTCGTAAAAAAAATGACAGAAGCTATCGAAAAAAAACAAGTAGAAGCCACTGTAATCGCAGTTGCGGAAGCTGATTTTGATAAGTACAAAGGCGATGTAGACGTTGTATTACTCGCACCACAAGTTCGCTTTTTAGAGAAGAATTTGAAACGAGTACTGGACCCATTAGGTATTCCAGTTGCAATCATTAACGGGATTGACTACGGAACAATGGACGGCGAAAAAGTGCTAAATGATGCACTAGCGATGATTGAGAAATAATCTCGAGTTCGAGACTGCTTGAAGAGGAAATAAACACAAGTTCGATAAATGAAAAAGGATGTGTAAACAATGGAATTAGAACAAACAATTATGCAATTAATCGTACACGGGGGAAACGCTAAAAGTGACGCTATGCTAGCAATCGAAGCGGCAAAAAAAGGGGATTTTGACGCGGCAGATGAGCAAATTAAAAGTGCAGAAGCAGCACTACTTGAGGCGCATCATTCACAAACTTCATTAATTCAAGGGGAAGCACGCGGCGAAAAAGCAGAAGTATCTTTACTACTAGTTCACGCGCAAGATCACTTAATGAATGCTATTACTTTTAAAGATTTAGCTAAAGAAATTATTGATTTATACCGCTCTAAATAAGCTTTTGAAGGGATGATTTAAATGAGAAAATTAGGAATATCCGTATTTCCACAACATGTAGCACTTGAAGAATCGTTAGAATACATTGAAACAGCTGCAAAATATGGTTTTAGCCGTATTTTCACTTGTTTGATTTCTGCTAATGACGAAGCGGAATTTGCTAAATTAGAAACAATTTGCAAACGCGCAAAAGAATTAGGATTTGACGTTATTGCTGATGTTGACCCGACTGTATTTGAATCGTTAAATATAACTTATAAGGAATTAGATCGTTTTAAAGAGCTTGGCCTAGCTGGATTACGCCTAGATTTAGGTTTCTCTGGTTCCGAAGAGGCAGCAATGTCCTTTGACGATACAGACCTAAAAATCGAGCTAAACATTAGTAATGGTACTCGTTACGTTGAAAATATCTTATCTTACCAAGCAAACGTAGGAAACATCATTGGTTGTCATAACTTCTACCCAAGAAAATACACTGGTCTTTCCAGAGAACATTTCTTACGTACAAGTAAACAATTCAAAGACTTAAACCTACGCACTGCAGCATTCGTTTCTTCTAACAGCGGCGAATTTGGTCCATGGTTTGTTGTAGACGGCGGCCTTCCAACAATGGAAGAACACCGCGGCGAGGACATCACTGTTCAAGCTAAAGATCTATGGAATACAGGACTTATCGATGATGTCATCGTTGGGAATATGTTCGCTTCAGAAGACGAGTTACGCGCTTTGAGCGAATTAAACCGCAATGAATTACAGTTAGCTGTTGAATTTTTAGATGGTGCAACAGACGTAGAAAAAGAAATAGTTTTAACACAAAAACATTTCAATCGTGGCGATGCTTCCGAGTACGTTTTACGTTCGACAATGACACGTGTTAATTTCAAACAATACGATTTCCCTGCGCATGACACAAACACCATTGCAAAAGGCGATGTAACAATCGACAACAATGGCTACGAACGCTACAAAGGCGAAATGCAAGTTGCCCTTCAAGAAATGGAAAACTCCGGCAATACAAATATCGTTGCTCGAATCGTCCCAGAAGAGCGCTATTTGCTAGATACTATTCTTCCATGGCAACACTTTAGATTAGTTGAGAAGAAGAAATAATAAAAAGCCTGCAATCCATTTATAA
>CM001047.1:1716350-1720128 GCA_000183865.1 Listeria marthii FSL S4-120 | reverse complement strand
TTGCTATAAAATAGTAGATCAATGTTATTTCTGAGCTTTTCCAATCAACCCATACAAAAACAACTGAATTATCTCCGCTTGTTTTTCCGCAAGCTCTTCCTCAGGGACTGTGAGCCCCAAACCATTAATCGCATCAATAAAAAGTTGAATCACGTCATCCGAAATGGTATTATCTATGACTTGTGCTTCTTTTCCAGCAGCAACATATTTCATATAAATGTCTTTTTTTAGCGAATTAATATTATTTACTAAAAGCATTAAGAATTGCTGGTCTTTACTAGCTTCTTTGGATATAAATTTACTTAAAGATAGATTTATTTCTGCGTTGCAAAGCTGGATAGCCCGCTCTAATTTTTGCGTAAATGTTCCCTCAGATGCCAAAATTTCTTCTGCTAAAGCAATCGTATCTTGCATAATAATTCTCGCGCATTCAGCAACGAGCGCTTCTTTACTTCCAAAATAATTATAAATGGAAACTTGTGAAACATCAGCGAGAGCGGCGATTTCTTTAATACTTACATCAGAAAAGCCTTGTTTTCCAAATAAAGTAAGAGCTGCTTGAATAATTGCCAGCTTCTTTTTTTGCGTTCTTTTTTCATAATTATTCATATCCTAAACACTTCCCAAAGGCTAATTTTTATCTTTAGCATAATATAACATAAAAACTTTTATTTTGAAATATAAACCTATTAATTTCAAAAGTTCTTGACTTGGACAACAAACTTATCATACAATAGTTTTGAAATATAGTTATAGTTATTTCAAAACCAAGATGCCCGCGAAAGGACTTTGATAATGATGAAAATGACAAAAAGAAAGAAAATAACTTTAATCATTTTGGGAGGTATACTAGGGATGAGTTTTATTTTATATAAACCACTAATTGACTATTTAAGCGAACAAGCGGCTAATCCGCGTGGAATTATTGGTGAAATCACTACGAAAATATGGTCATCTTACTTTACAGATTTGAGTAAGTGGACAATTAGTAATACAGAAATGAACGAGCCTACTAATGTGTTAGATATTGGCTACGGCGGTGGCTCCAATGTTAAGAATCTTGTTGAGCTAAATAAAAATCTAACTATTTATGGCGTGGATATTTCTAAAGAGTCTTATAAAACTGCCACGAATTTAAACAAAAAAGCAGTAAATGCCGGAAAAGTAAAACTATCTATCCAAGATGTCGCTGCGATGAGTTATCAAGCCGAGTTTTTTGATATAGTTTATGCCATACAAACACATATGTACTGGGACAATCCTCAAAAGGGCTTTGAAGAAATCTATCGGGTGATGTCAAAAGAAGGGATTTTCATACTATCATCGGAAAAAGATAAAATTGATTACCATATGGATGAATATAAAACAACGGCATCGCTAACAGCACTTTTAAAAGAGATTGGTTTTAGGAAGATAGAGGTGCAAGAGAAAGGGAATTGGATTTTATATACGATAACTAAATGATTGAGAAAAATAGTAATCTCTTGGAATATCTGTGATAATGAGATAAACTTAATGGGAAAGAGTCCGATTTTTGTTATAAAACTAAACACCACGAGGTGAAACATGCTAAAACTATATAAAAAAGAATCAACCGGAATTTCCTACGCAGAATATTGGCTCCATGATAAGGAAGCAACCATCCATTATGGAAAAATAGGTAAAGTTGGTCAAACAGAAAAAGACGCTAATTACTTGGAAAACTATCAAGATGAAGCGGCTTTCAAAGAAGCATTTCTCAATCGCTTTGTACCTCAGGGCTACAGTGAGTTTCCAGAAGAAGAAAAATGTTGGATAGTCGTGCAATATCCACTGAAAAGTTTAAATGGAACGAAACGTGATATTTGGCTGAAAGATAGAGTCACAGACATCTTAAATAGTGATTTAGGTTGGAAAGGTTTAGGACTTGTTGATGGTTTTGACATGGGACAAACCGCGAATCCAACGAAGCAATTTGCTTTAAATGTATTTTGTGTAGTCGTCGATGAAGAAATAGGCATCAAAGCGATTAAGTCTGCATTAAGAAATAATAGCTGTGACTTTACGCAGGTGAAAATTGCCTCAAGATCTTTTGCAGCGAATACAGATTTCATGTTAAAATTTTCAGCAAAGAAAAAAGATGAAACGTTTTATGTCTGAACAATAAAGTTTGAAAAAAAGCCGAAAATCTTGATTTACTCAAGTATTTTCGGCTTTTTTATGACGCCCATACGCGGAATCGAACCACGAACTAGCCCTTAGGAGGGGCTTGTTATATCCGTTTAACTATATGGGCTAGGAAAGACAGACAACAGAAATAAGTTTACCAGAAATAAAGAATTTCAGCAACATAAAGAAGCATTTGAATATACTGAGAACACAGTAATCCAAATGCTTCTGATGGTTAGCTTTTAGTTAATTTATCTGCAAAAACGAGGGATCTACCTGTGCCGATTGCAACAGATTCCAAAGGACTTGGAGCCATATGTACAGGGACATCGATTTCTTGTACAAGCCAGTCACGGAAACCTTGTAGAAGGGAACCGCCACCACTTAAAATAATACCTCGGTCGACAATATCACCACTTAATTCTGGTGGACATAACTCAAGTGTATTTCGAATCGCTTCCAGAATGCGTAGTAGCGTTTCTGATAAAGCACTTTGAATTTCCGTAGAGCTTATTTGAATCGTTTTTGGCAAGCCAGTGAGTAAATCACGACCGCGAATATCAGTTGTTTGCGGTACATGTTCAATCGGAGCGTAGCCAAGTTCCATTTTAATCCGTTCAGCGGTTGATTGGCCGATTAGAAGGTTGTAGTTTTTACGGATGTATTGAATAATTTCTTCGTCCATGTGATCGCCACCAGTTCGAATCGATGTGCTTGAAACGACGCCACCGTATGAAATAATCGCAATCTCACTCGTACCACCGCCGATATCGACAATGACATTTGCGACAGGCTCGGCAACGGGTAAATCAGCGCCAATTGCAGCAGCGACAGGTTCTTCAATTAAAACGACCGAACGAGCGCCAGTTGATTTTACTGCATCTGAAATGGCACGACGTTCGACGGATGTAGCTCCGGTTGGCGTACAAACGACCACATTTGGCTTTTTCACACCACTAATCGAAATTCGGCGCATAATCTCACGCAGAAGGCCGCTCGTTAAATCAAAGTCAGCAATAACTCCATCTTTCATTGGTCTTACAGCAGAAATCGAAGCGGGCGTTTTGCCAATCATCTCTTTTGCTTCCTGACCAATCGCAAGAACCGTGCCATCATGCGTATTTAATGCGACCACAGATGGCTCATTCAAAATAATACCTTTTTCTTTACTGTAAACTAAAATATTCGCAGTACCTAAATCAATTCCAATAGTTGTTGTTCCAAACATTCTCACACCTAACTTTCTATTAAAAATAGCGAGTAAATTCTAGGTGTATAACTAACAGTATAGACTTTTTTCACTTTATAAGCATTCTTTAAACATGGATGACATGAAAAGGTAATTTAAAATGGGTATATGACAGGTGTTTTCAGCTTTTCGTAAATAAATCGTAAAAAACGTAATCAAAACAAAAACGACTATCCATAAATAGATAGCCGTTTTTACTTATGAAGTTCTTCGTTGTTTTTCAAATTCTGAGTACATATAGTAGTAAATCAGCCCACTAATGAGTGCTAAAATACCGATAATCACAAATGTTCCCGTATAGCCAATTAAAGTCGAAAGCGTAATCGCAAGTGGCGCAATCACTTTACCAAGTGTGTAACGAAGCCCGGCAGCAGAGAAATA
>CM001047.1:1712951-1716250 GCA_000183865.1 Listeria marthii FSL S4-120 | reverse complement strand
GAAGCCCGGCAACGTTTGTTGCAAACCGACCGTCATTAGTTCCGCAAAGCTAAAGAGAATAATCGCACAAATCGCTCCCCATGGTCCAGTCGCAATCCCGAATAAAAATATCGCAATCGCGTAAAGAAAAGACGAGTTCATAAAGACAAATTTTTCTCTAAAATGGCTCATCCAACGAGTAACGACAACCGTAAGCGCGGCAACAAAGAATCCGTTAATAGAAACAATCACACCGAACAATTGCTCACCAGTAAAATGGAACGAGAACAAGTTAGATGCACCGATAACTTCTTTAATATAGAGTGGGAACAGCAAATCCAGTTGCATAAATGACTGAGAAACAATAATTCCAGCAATGATATATAAGAAGAAAATCTTATCTTTAAAAATAATTTTATAATTTTTCAACTGCTCCATTAAAACGGCGCCAATGCTTTTCCGAACAACCTCTTTTTGTAAATCTGGGTTAACTAAAAGCGGGGCTGTTTCATGGCCAAATTTTTGCAGTAAGAAGAGTAATAATAAATCTGCGCAAACAATTGCAAGTAATGTTTCTGTCGTAAAATTATAAAATAATACCGAACCAAGAATCGGGCCAATAACGACCGCGATATTAATCATCATATAGAAAACCGAATAAATATGTGTCCGGTGTTCAGGCGGCACCACATCTGCAATCATCGCTTGACTCGCTGGTTGATAAAACGCCATAAAGACACTGGCAATCGCAAAACCCGCGAAACTTAAATAAGGGGAATCGACAACATGAAGGGCACCTATTGCAAAAACAAGAAACCCAAAACCTTCGCCAATAACCGAAATACTCATCATCCGTTTTCGACCAAAGTTATCCGCAAAGTAACCGCCGAGCAATGCTGTGAAAACCGCCAATACTTGCGAAATAATCAGCAAGAGACTCGTCAGCTCACGGCCAATACTTTCCGAAAAGTAAATCGTTAGAAAGGGGAAGACCATCCAAAAAGAAATATCGAGTAGCGCTTCCCCAAAAAGCCTTACTTTTAAATTGATGTCCCACGTACTAAATTTCATCCAATGCACCTCACTCTCTTTTATAAAAAATAACAAACGAAAACCCTTGAAAGCCAAAAGCTACAAGGGTTTTACGCAAAAGGCATAAGTTTTAAAAAAGGATTAGAATGCCCAGTCGCCTTTACGGAAAACAGGAACAACTTCACCAGATTCGGTTACACCATCAATGTCCATTTCAGAAGAACCGATCATGAAGTCAACATGCGTTAAACTATTGTTAACACCAGCTGCTTCTAGTTCTTCGCGAGACATTTCTTCGCCACCTTTAACGTTAAATGCATACGCACTACCGATTGCTAAGTGGTTAGAGGCATTTTCGTCAAATAGGGTGTTGTAGAATAAAATGCCGGATTGGGAAATAGGGGAAGGATCTGGAACAAGCGCCACTTCGCCTAAGTAGTGAGAACCTTCATCAGTCGCGATTAAATCTTTTAAAATTTCCTCGCCTGACGCTGCTTCTACACCTACAATACGACCTTTTTCGAAAGTGATTTTGAAGTCATCGATAATATTTCCTGCATAACTAAGTGGTTTTGTGCTAGAAACATAGCCCTCCACTTTTAGTTTATCCGCACAACAGAAAACTTCTTCTGTCGGCATATTGGCCATAAATTCATGTCCTTTTTTATTCTTACTACCAGCGCCAACCCAAAGATGGTTTTTCGGAAGACCAATTGTAAGGTCAGTTCCAGGAGCTGTATAATGTAAAGAAGTAAATTGTTTTTCATTTAAACTATCTGCTTTTGCAGCTAGTGTTTGATCGTGATTTTTCCAAGTTTCTACCGGGTTCTCAGTATTGATACGAGTTGTTTCAAAAATAGCTTCCCAAAGTGTTTCCATTTGTTCTTCTGGAGTCAAATCAGGGAATACTTTTGCTGCCCAGCCTTGTGAAGCTGCTGCAACAACTGTCCAACTTACCACGTTTGCTTGCATTAACTCGCGGAATTCACTCATTGCGCCACCCATTGTTTTTTGGAAAGTTGCAATTTTGTTACTATCTACGCCGTTTAGTAAATCCGGATCTTCGGAAGTGATGGAAATAAAACAAGCGCCTTCTTTAGCAAGCTCTGTTTTTTCTGCAACACGGTGAACCGGAGCACTTTCAAAAACGCGTAGTGGGGCATTTTTATAACGTAATGCGCCTAGTTCTTCATCGCGCCAATCCATAATAACGTCCTCTGCGCCAACTTCAAAAGCATATTTGGAAATTAGGCGAACAAGCGGAGCCGCGTCAACTGGAGCCATAATTACTACTTTCTGTTCAGGTTGGACATTTACTCCAACTTTGATAATCAATTCTGCATATTTTTCTAACTTTTCACTAAATACTGTCATAATTAATCACTCCAATCTTTTTATTCAATACGAGAATTGTATCTCAATTAATAAGGTAAAGCAACCACGAAGCGCCGTTTTTCGCTATTTTCGTAAAATAAAAAAGCAAGCACCCAACTGGACGCTTGCTTTATAATTACCCTTTTAATACATCAACAAATGTTTTAGCATAACTTTCTGCGCGAACAACATCTTCTTCGTCAGGATCAAGATCAACTTTTAGCCCCGCAACTGGAACCGTCGCACCTTGTTCTTTTAGACGAGTTTCAATTAAATCAACGGTTAAGCAATATTCATCATAAAAAGTATCACCAGAACCGAAAGAAGCGCACACTTTGCCGCTAAAATCAACGTCCGCCATATCTTCATAAAAATCAACGAATTCATCAGGAAGCTGACCATCATCGTATGTATAGCCGCCGATTAACGCGCCATCATATTCTAGTAAGTCTGCAGGATCCACTGAAATACATTCTTCAATTTCTACTTCGATATCATATTTTTCTAATTCTTCACCTAAAATGTCGGCAATTTCTTGTGTATTACCAGTCATGCTGGCATAAACGATCATCACTTTTGTCATTTTGCATCACCATTTTCTGAATTTTTTATTGTTTAAAATGGCACAAACGAGCCCACCATTTTTTCACTGATACATTCTATTATAAATGTCTTCAGAAAAACTGCAACCTTTTTTCCAGATTACTTTATTTCTAAGGGGTTTCGAGCTATAATAGGAAATAGTGGAAATTTTAGGAGGGAATGAAAAGATGATCACACTCAAATCAAGACGCGAAATCGATGAAATGAAAGCAGCAGGGAAAATCCTTGCCGATACGCATAAAGAACTAAAAAAAATCATTAAACCTGGTATTACTAGCTGGGATTTAGAAGTTTTTACAGAAGAATTTTTA
>CM001047.1:1712154-1712851 GCA_000183865.1 Listeria marthii FSL S4-120 | reverse complement strand
AAAAATGGCGCAACTCCAGAGCAAAAAGGCTTTGAAGGATACGAATATGCTATTTGTGCAAGTATCAATGACGAAATTTGTCACGGATTCCCGCGCAAACAAAAGCTAAATCAAGGCGACATTATTACCGTAGATATGGTCGTGAATTACCACGGCGCACTTGCTGATTCTGCTTGGACTTATGCTGTAGGTGAAATTCCAGATGATGTGAAGCATTTAATGGATGTAACCCATAAAGCACTGTACTTAGGTATTGAGCAAGCACAAGTTGGCGCTCGAGTTGGCGATATTGGTCATGCCATCCAAACATACGTAGAATCCGAAAATCTAGCAGTTGTACGCGAGTTTATCGGTCACGGTGTTGGACCAACTTTACATGAAAAACCAGATATTCCGCATTTTGGTCAAGCTGGAAAAGGACCACGCTTAAAAGAAGGCATGGTTATCACGGTGGAACCTATGGTAAACATGGGCGCTTGGAAAGCAAAAATGGACGATAATGGCTGGACTGCAAGAACAGTTGATGGCTCTTTATCCGCTCAATATGAGCATACGTTTGCTATTACAAAAGATGGCCCAGAAATTTTAACATATCAAGGCGAAAACGACTAATTAAACTATTTAGCCAGATGCTTTTAGAACAGAATTCAAGTAAAAACATATGTAAAAACTACATCTGCTTTTACTTTGACGTTTT
>CM001047.1:1708292-1712054 GCA_000183865.1 Listeria marthii FSL S4-120 | reverse complement strand
ACAGACGAAATGGGAGAAAAAATGGCCATCTGGCGAACCAAAAAACCAGCAACAAAACATAAAATCGTGTCTGACCTGAGAAAAGCAGGTATTGAAAAAGGCGATACGATTATTTTTCATGCCTCCATGTCAAAAGCGGACTGGATTTGTGGCGGCCCGGTCACGGTTATTTTAGCCTTACAAGAACTTGTTGGTGAAACGGGCAATATTGTTATGCCAGCTCAAACGGGACAATTAACGGATCCATCTAAATGGGAAAATCCGCCAGTTCCAGAAAGTTGGTGGAAAATCATTCGCGCAGAAACGCCTCCATTTGATCCACTCGTTACTCCAACTCGCGGGATGGGTGTCATTGCTGAAACATTTCGCGCAATTCCTGATGTGGCGCGTAGTTTTCATCCATACCATTCGTTTTGTGCCTGGGGAAAGGATAAAGAAAACATCCTCGCAAACCAGCCACTCGCGAAAAGTATGGGAGATGAGTCGCCGCTTGGAAAACTCTACCAACTTGGGGCGAAAATCATTTTATTTGGCGTTGATAATAATAACAATACATCGCTACATTTGGCGGAAGAGCGATCTAACGCCTTTCCACTTATCGAAAATCAAGCGGCTTTTCTAAAAAACGGCGAAATCATTTGGGAGAAGTATCAAGAAATCGACTATAATAGTGAGGCGTTTATCGCTTTAGGTCGCGCTTACGAGAAAGAGCGTGATTTTCATCCAACATCCATTATCGGAGCGCCGACGAAAATTTATGATATGCGGGATTTAGTGGATTTTGGCACTAATTATTTCCAAACAAAAAACCACTAAACAGTGGCTGGAATTTGTTTTATTTTCTAATCCGACGCAACTCTTCTGCAAATAATTGCATTTCACGCGGGCTAAAATTAGATTTGCGTTTTATTAGCTGATAAATATCGATAAGTGCGTTATAATCAACAGAGTCAAGCTCAAGATTTTCAAAAACACCAACATTCACCATTTTTAGTTTCGTAGTAATTTCAGTTAACATAAAAGTCAAGTTTTCCTGCGAAGGGGTTTCAAGATTCATCTTTTTGCTCCTTTCAAGCTAATAGACAAAATTTTACCATAATAGAACAAAAACTTCCAGACGAATGACTAGAACAGGGGGGCCTTAGTAGTGTGGAAAAAAGTAGTAAAATATATTAAACATAACGGGATAGTTCAAGTGGGCCAAGCAGTAAGTGCGCGAGTTGGACGAAATGACGTTTCTGGGAATGCAGCACAGTTAGCTTATTATATGCTGTTTTCGATTTTCCCAATGCTCTTAATCGCGGCGACGTTGCTTGCATATCTTCATATTGATAAAGATTCTGTTTTTAATATGATAAAAGAATTTGCGCCAGACCAGATTATGGACTTTTTAGAAGATAATTTAAATACCTTATTAACGCAAAAAAATGGCGGCTTACTTTCCATCGGGATTATCGCGACGTTATGGTCAGCATCGAACGGTATGAATGCGGTCATGAAATCGCTCAATAAAGCGTATGGCGTAACGAATAAACGAAATTACGTCGTGCAACGCTTATTATCCATGTTTTTCACGCTCGCAATGCTTGCAACAGTAGGAGCAACCTTGCTATTACTCGTATTCGGACAGCAAATTGGGATGTTTTTAATAAATCATTTAAATTTCTCGGAAGACTTTCTTAGTTTTTGGAATAATCTTCGTTGGACCGTTACGCTCGTTGTTATTTTTGTTGTCTTTACCTTTTTATACTGGGTGGCACCAAACAGGCGGAGTACGTTAATCAGTGTCCTTCCGGGAGCGTTATTTTCAACAATCGGATGGACAGTCGCTTCAGTTGGCTTTGCGTATTACGTGAACAATTTCGGCAATTACTCAGCAACTTACGGTAGTATCGGGGTAATTATTATTTTAATGTTATGGTTTTATTTGACCGGCATTATTTTAATGATTGGCGGAGAGCTGAACGCTACACTGGCAATTCGCAAAAAGAAAAAAGAATTAGGCGAAATCAATTAAAAAACGCTAAAACAGCATCAGCCTGTTTTAGCGTTTTAATTTTTCACGAATTAACTGCATGACATAATTTGCGTCATCCGGTTTAGTAATATCAATCTCATCAATGTTAATCACGAGTGTATCACTTTTATCGTAGGATTCAAACCAGCTGTCATAACGACTATGAAGGTGTTTATAATAATCAAGCAAACCGGGATTATCGTCAATTTGCTCATAAGGACGACCACGAAGAGAAATCCGGCTGAGAACCGTTTCTAAACTTCCGCGCAAATAGATTAATAAATCCGGCGCTTTTTTCGGCATATAAGCAAGTTCTTCCATCATATTATCAAGCAAATCAAGATATGTATCCATCTCAGGTTCCGAAATGTTACCTTCTTCAAAATTAATTTGCGTAAAAAGCGCGTCCTCGTAGATGCTTCGATCAAGCACATTATTTTGATCCGTCAACGCGGCTTTAATACTGCGAAAACGGGTATTTAAAAAATATATTTGTAAGGCAAAAGCCCATCTTTTTGGGTCATCATAAAACATTTCGAGGATGCGATTATCCTTAATGCTTTCATAAAATGCCTTTGTTCCGAGTTCATTTGCGATTAGCTCCGTATAACTACTTTTCCCAGCGCCAATCATTCCTGCTAAAACAATCACTTTATTTCCTACTCCTTCCATAACATGAGTAGCCTCCTTTTCTGGTCGACTATCTGTTCATTATACTACTAATTTGCTTAATAAGGAGAATTTTTGTACGATAAAAGAGAAGAAATGAGGGATAAGGATGACAAAACCATTAAAGCTAGTTTATACCGAAAATGGGTTTGACACAGGGGATTTTTTAATTGATGAAAAAATGACCAACTATTCACCAGCTGATTTGATGTTAATGTCTATTGCCAGTTGTAGCGCCATTGTTTTTCGTAATATTTTAAGAAAAAAACGGGTGGAGTTCAGCGATTTATGGATAGACGCAACGATGGAACGTATCCCCGAGGAAGAAAATCGGATTAGCGCGATACATCTTCATTTTAAAATAACCGGTTCAGAGCTAGATCCTAAAGCACTCGAAAAGGCGCTAAAATTGACGCCGAAATACTGTTCGATGGTTCGTTCTGTCGAAAATAGCATCATTGTCGATGAAAGTCTGGAAATCATGCCGTAAACTACTGACAAGTTGCTGTTTTTTTGTTAGTATTAATGAAGACTTGGAATGATGGAGGAAAATAATGAATCAAAATCCAGTAGAAGAAGGCCAAAAATTCCCACTAACGATTCGACGTATGGGAATCAACGGAGAAGGAATTGGCTACTTTAAAAAAGCAGTTGTATTTGTACCTGGCGCAATTACCGGTGAAGAGGTAGTTGTCGAAGCGGTCAAAGTTCGTGATCGTTTCACCGAAGCAAAATTAAATAAAATCCGTAAAAAATCTCCCAACCGAGTTACCGCACCTTGCCCAGTTTATGAGGCGTGTGGAGGTTGCCAGTTGCAACACGTGGCTTATAGCGCCCAACTTGAATTAAAACGAGATATTGTTATTCAATCAATCGAAAAACATACAAAAATCGATCCATCTAAATTAAAAATCCGCCCAACAATCGGCATGGAAGATCCTTGGCGTTACCGCAATAAGAGCCAATTCCAAACAAGAATGGTAGGCAGTGGCCAAGTCGAAACAGGACTTTTCGGAGCTAACTCGCACCAACTTGTTCCAATTGAAGATTGTATTGTCCAACAACCTGTTACGATT
>CM001047.1:1707757-1708287 GCA_000183865.1 Listeria marthii FSL S4-120 | reverse complement strand
AACGAATTTTGTTCGCGACTTACTCGAAAAATACGGCGTACCAATTTATGATGAAAAAGCTGGTAGTGGCATCGTCCGGACAATCGTCGTTCGTACGGGTGTAAAAACTGGCGAAACGCAACTAGTTTTCATTACGAATAGTAAAAAACTGCCGAAAAAACGCGAAATCCTTGCAGAAATCGAAGCAGCTCTTCCAGAAGTGACTTCAATCATGCAAAACGTAAACCAAGCAAAATCCTCGCTCATTTTCGGCGATGAAACATTCCTTTTAGCAGGAAAAGAAAGCATTGAAGAAAAATTAATGGAACACGAATTCGATCTATCGGCTCGTGCCTTTTTCCAATTAAACCCATTCCAAACAGAGCGGCTCTATCAAGAAGTCGAAAAAGCACTCGTACTAACAGGCAGTGAAACATTAGTAGATGCTTATTGCGGCGTTGGAACAATCGGACAAGCTTTTGCCGGAAAAGTAAAAGAAGTTCGCGGTATGGATATTATTCCAGAATCGATTGAAGACGCCAAACGAAACG
>CM001047.1:1707314-1707657 GCA_000183865.1 Listeria marthii FSL S4-120 | reverse complement strand
CATTGAAAACGTCTATTATGAAGTAGGGAAAGCAGAAGACGTATTACCGAAATGGGTGAAAGAAGGTTTCCGCCCCGATGCTGTAATCGTCGATCCACCAAGAAGCGGCTGTGACCAAGGACTGATTAAATCACTCTTAGAAGTAGAAGCAAAACAACTTGTTTACGTATCTTGCAACCCATCCACATTAGCTCGCGACTTAGCTTTACTTGCGAAGAAATATCGCATTCGCTATATGCAACCTGTCGATATGTTCCCGCAAACAGCGCATGTGGAAACTGTGGTACTTTTGCAGTTAAAGAATTAAATAAAAAATAGCAATGCATTCTTTTTAGCTAAAAGG
>CM001047.1:1706731-1707214 GCA_000183865.1 Listeria marthii FSL S4-120 | reverse complement strand
AATCTTTTTAGCTAAAAGGTGCATTGTTGTTTAATACAATATTAGTCATTTTAAATAAGCACATTTTTAGGAGGAAAACGATATACAACTATTGATAGATTTTATGGAAGATAAGATTACTGCCAAAGTATTTTTAGATCGTTTTTATAAAAATGAAGCTTTACAAAACAAATTAGAAAAAGAAACAAAAATCCCACCATATACAAACTATAGCAATCTATGTTTATACATTTTAGAAGCTGATGCAACCGATTTTTCTTCCATATCTAATGTAAAAGATGCCATCAAACAGTATTTAGAGAAAAATGAGGAATTGTTTAGCTATTCCAGTAAAATGGATGAGGATGCTGATATAGTATTTTCGGTCTTACCCAAATGGTTAGATATTTCCCCAGATTATTTCAGGTCTATTTTGAATAAAAATACTTCAAACACATTAGAGAAAAAAGAGCAAATAAAGAAAAAAGTTAAAGAAGATTTTAA
>CM001047.1:1704373-1706631 GCA_000183865.1 Listeria marthii FSL S4-120 | reverse complement strand
AGAGAAAAACAGAGCAAAAATATATGTCTTTTTTAATCAAAGGGATGAAACCTACCACATAATTAATCAATCAGATTAAAAATAAACGTCATTCCTAGCCAATAAAGTAGCCGTAGTCAATTATTAGGCTAAAGTAGGCATCATGAACTTGCTTAGAAGTAGAAGCGAAACAACTTGTTTATGTATCTTGTAATCCGTCCACTTTAGCATGTGACTTGGCTTTACTTACGAAAAAATATCGCATTCGCTATATGCAACCAGTCGATATGTTCCCACAAATAGCTCACGTGGAGACGATAACGTTGCTACAACGACGTTAAGGCTGGCAAACCTTAATTTTAGGCACTTTTTAAAGCATACGGTCTTTACTAATGTTGGCACTAAAACACGAAATAATTAGAGACTATATCAATGTGTCGGTCGTTATAAACCTAGTAAGTGGTAACACATCAAATATTAGCTGACCTAAGCAGTAAGGAGAATTATAGTAATGTCTGAGAATCCAGGATTAAAAGTAAATGTTATTTCAATGTATAAAAGTCGGTTTCAAAGAGAAGTTTTTTTCAGGCCTAAGATTGTAATGGACTATAAAATTCCAGGGAAATTGCAAAAAGAGCACGTAGTGGATATTTATTTTGAGTTTATTCAACTGAACAATTTGGAACGGACAATAATAAAGACAATAGAAGGGACTGAATTAACAGAGAGAGATGTTTGGGCGTTTGCGTACATGCTAAAGGATATGCATTTTTTTGCAAAAGGCTTAATGTATTATGATGGTAAGGTCACAATTGAGGCTCAAAAATCAGCAGAACAAGCTGGAATTGAGCTAAAGAAATTTGTTTTTTTAAATGAAATTATAATGGATGTTTCGGATAATCTTAAAATAATGTTACCTGAGAAAGACATGGTTGGAGATCCTTTTTGGGTCGTTATGGAAATGGGAAGTAGTAATGACGAGAATACAGGATATTACAACATGATAAATGATAATATCTTACTATTTCTATCGAAAAGACAGGCGGAAAATTATTGTATGAAATTGAAAGACAAGTCTGAAGTGTTTGGGATTTCGCAAAATCATCTTAAGATATTAGTAAGCTTACAAGAGAAAGGAATGTTCCCGGAATTTTGTATAGCTTTTCCACAATTTGAACAAAGAAGTGATTATGAAATTCTCGCCTATAATATTAGTCATGAAAAGTTTAGAAGAATCTATCTACGAGGTGACAAAAATGAGTAAACAATCGCAAGCGAAAGGAGAAAAATTCGAGTCTATAATTGAAAAACTTTACATTCAAATTGCAGAGAATGAACGAATAAAAGCAGATGTTGATGTACGAGTACCTATGTTAGGTTCTGATGGTGCAAGCCATGAAATTGATGTGCTCTATTCTTTTGAATATTTTGGTTTAAAATATCGGGTAGCAATTGAATGTAAAAATTGGAAAAATCCGATTAATGTTGGTGAACTTAGAAATTTTTATTATAAGTTAGAGCATATTGGGAATATAAATGGGATTTTTATTTCGGCAGAAAGTGAGTTTCAAGATGGCGCTAAAAAAGTATCTGATTATAATGGAATTAGACTTGTTAAGTATAGTGAGTTTGAACAATTTATTAACGGTCAACATGAACAATATTTGGTGCCAGATTATAAAACCATAGGAGATCCTTTTTGGATGTTTATGAATTGTAGAGGAAAAAATTCAATAGAGCAAAACTTATTTTTAGAAGATGGAATTTTCCTTTTTGAAAGTAGATATTTTGCAGAGGAGTTTCAAAAAAAATGTTTGTCCGCTTATAGTAATTTAGAGCTAGTGGGTGTATCTCAAAAACACTTAAAGGAAATAGCATTACTAAAAGAAAACAAAATCCCAGTAAAATTATTTAATCAATTTACAACTGACTTGGATAAAGTGCCATATCATTTTTGGAATCTAGATAGCGAGGATATTAAAATATATATTAGATAAAATATAAGATTTTGATATTTCAATTCTTTAAAACTATGAATTAACTGGCGCAAAATTTTGTGGAAATATTTATAGTGTAGATATACGTTGAGACCGTAGTACTTTTGCAGTTAAAAGATAAATAAAGGTTGGGGAAAATGATGATTTCAGGATTAAGCCATATAACGCTCATCGTGAAAGATTTGAAAAGAACAACTACTTTCTTGCAGGATATTTTTAATGCAGAAGAAATCTATTCCAGTGGAGACAATACTTTTTCACTTTCCAAAGAAAAATTTTTTC
>CM001047.1:1701689-1704273 GCA_000183865.1 Listeria marthii FSL S4-120 | reverse complement strand
AAAATTTTTTCTAATAGCTGGTCTGTGGATTTGTATTATGGAAGGGGAATCTTTACAAGAGCGAACTTACAATCATATTGCGTTCCAAATTCAATCCGAGGAAGTGGATGAATATATCGAGCGGATTAAATCTCTTGGTGTGGAAATAAAACCAGAACGCCCTAGAGTCCAAGGTGAGGGACGGTCGATTTATTTTTATGATTTTGATAATCATCTCTTTGAACTACACGCTGGAACATTAGAAGAACGCTTAAAAAGGTATCACGAATAGAAATAACACCCAATAGGAGGAAACAATCATGAAAAAACTATTTGATGAAACAAATGAATTTGAAGCAAAACACTACCGAACTATTTGGTACGGCTATATCGAAAATGAATTCGCGCCAGAATTAAGTGACGAAATAAAACAACTCATTCAAAGCGACCTTGCAGAAAAAACAGCAAATCCAATCGAAGCAACACATTGGGTTTTCTATAATGAAACACAAGCAGGGGATGCAATTGGTGATAAAGTTCGTTCATCCATTATGATTCGCCATCGGGATAACAAGTTTGTTGTCCATTATAACGTGAGCGATTTCCAATTTGTTACTGTGTTTGATGTGGCAACTGCCTTTAAAGATCAACTAGAACAAGCTTTGAATGCGTAAATAAAAAAATCCCACCTATTTTTATAGGTGGGATTTTTGTTTATCCAAGCTCTTTCCAGTGCCAATTACCAATATGTAGACCTTGATCCATTTCATTAGAGGTAAAACTATCGGCTCTAGCTTCTGTCTTTGCTCTCGTAAGTGAAGTGGCGCTTCCAAAACTATTTGCGGTTTCATAATGGTACTCTTGGTTGTTTAAACGAATAATAATGGCGCGACCAGAAGGATGTTTTCCTATTAGTTTCAAGATTTCTTCGCTCCTTTTTTCAGTCGGTTAAATCATTTTTGTGAAAGCACCGGCATTTTGATCCAAAGCAGTAGAGGCAGATTCAATTTGGCTAAAATCTTCTAAAGATAAAATAAGTACTTCTTGGCTTTCCTCGACTTTTGCTTCGACGCGTTCTGTACCACTGGAAATCGTATTAATTTCTTGGGTGATACCGTTGACACTTTTTTCGACTTCTTTAATCGCTTCTTCCACACGGCTTGAAAGTTTGCGAACTTCTTCTGCGACAACACTAAAGCCACGACCAGCATCACCAGCACGTGCGGCTTCAATCGCTGCATTTAGCGCTAGTAAATTCGTTTGCGAGGCAATACCATTAATTGTATTAATAATTCCATGAATATTTTGTGCTTCCGTTTGCAAGTCGTGTAGAGTAACAGTATTCTCATTCGACTCTTTCGTGATTGATTTCACGAGTTCGAGGAGAGCTTCACTGCGCGTTTTTCCAACACTGGAATGTTCTTTTAAATTGGTTGCCATATTTTTCAAACCTGATGCAAAATCATGAACTGTTTCTTCTCTTCGCGTAATGTCAGTCGCGATTTTTGCAACACCAACAACCAAGTCTTCGCGAATAATCGGGATATAAGTCGCTTCAAACCAAACGCGTTCGCCACGTGCATTTTTTCGTTCAATTTTATTTTGAAATTTTTGCCCAGCAAGCAGGTTGGTCCACATTTCTTTGTAGCTTGCACTTTGAACAAAATCAGGAAAGCATAAGTCAGGATGAGACAATTTCAACATTTCATCTTCTGAGTATCCCATAGCTTCCGCAAAAAGGGCATTAGCATAAGTTACTTTTTTATTAGTATCAAAACGAATTATTGCCACGTTTTGAAGTAAACCATCGAGAAGGAGAGTTGCGTCTTCTGTTTCCGCATTAACAATCATTAAAAAAACCTCCATTTTTTAGAAAAATAATATAAAAATAACCAACATCAACATAATAACACACTTATATTCGTAATAGAAGGTTTATTTTTTAATAAAATGGGTATAAAGAGGAATTTGACTTAGTAGTTTGACTTGCAATCAAACGAGAACAATCTTATAATTTAGAAAAATGCGGGAGGGATACGGATGCGGATTACAGGGGAACGGATTTACTTAAGACCATTTCAAATAACAGATGCGAATCAAAAACTAGCTTTTCATCTAGCGAATAAAGCTTTTTTTGAAGGCTATTCGATGGAGCGGGATGAGCGATTTTATTTGATAGAAGAACAGCAAGCGCTTATTTCACGTTTAGAGGATTTTGCTGCGAGCGATGTGGAATATTATTATGGGATATTCTTGAATAATACTGATGAACTGATTGGCACGATTAATTTATTTAGTATTTTGCGCGAATCGTTGCAATCAGCCTTTATCGGTTATTTTCTAGATAAAGAACATAATGGAAATGGTTATGCCACCGAGGCAGTAGAGTTAATAGTAGATTTTGGTTTCGATATCCTTGGTCTTCATCGTATTGAAGCTGGTGTGATGCCAAAAAATGAACGTTCCAAACAAGTGCTTTTAAAAGCGGGCTTCCACATAGAAGGGCTCGCGGTTAAAAATGTGCGCATTAATGGTACGTGGGAAGACCACCAAGTACTCGCAATTATAAATCCTGGAGACTAAAAAAAGCCAAGTGCACGCACTT
>CM001047.1:1699714-1701589 GCA_000183865.1 Listeria marthii FSL S4-120 | reverse complement strand
AAGTGCACGCACTTGGCTTTTTCTTCTTAGCGTCCGTCACCATATTCCCAGTTACGAATCGCATCATCTTCATCAAAGGAAATGAGTACATCCGCAACACCGCGCAGATTTCCAATGTTTTCTTCTAAACGATCTTTAATATCATCTACTTCAGCGAGTGTCAGCATTGGGTCTAATTCAACCTCGACATCGACATGGAAAACGTCGCCTTCTTTAAGTACAGTTAAAACTTGAATATCGCGAACATCCGGGTCACTCATTACTAGCTGGCCAACTGTCAAATGCATACTTTGATCCGACTCGCCAATAACACCCGCCGCATTGTCCAAAAAGACTTTTCCAACAACGATAAACATCATGACACCAATCAACATCGAAGCAATACCTTCTGCCTGATGGAAAGGGGTGAAGTGGGAAATAATAACGGCAATCATCGCGAGCAATCCGCCACCAGTTGCAACGGAATCTTCTAAAAATACCAGTTTGGTTGCCGCTTTTGCCTTACCGAGATTTAAGATGCTGTCTTTAAACAATTGAAGTCCTTTTGATTCTAAACCAACATCATGTGCAATTTCATGCATTGCCTTCACTAAAACCGAAAACTCAAGTACGGTGCAAAGTAAAAGGACAGTAAGGTTAATCAGAAAACCGGTCGAACTTGTTGGATGGATAATGTGCGCGAAACCTTCACGAATCGTTTCAAATGCCATAATCCCAACAACGATAACCGCACCAAGTAATACTAAGTTAACCATCCGCCCAAAACCATGCGGAAAACGTTTCGTTGGTCGTTTCTTACTTAAAGCAGAGCCGATAAAAACGAAAAATTGGTTAGCCGCATCACCAAGACTATGTAACGTTTCAGCAAACATCGCAATATTTCCTGTAAAAAAATAAGTCACGCCTTTGATAATGGAAACAATTGTATTAACAAGCGCCGCAGTTAAAGCTGATTTATTACCTTCTTTTAATAATCCTAATAATTCTTTCATCCTAGTCTCCTCCACAAATATCATTAAGAAATTGTAGCACTTTTTCGGTTAAAAAGAAAATAAGAACCCGAAACCCTTACATAAGCTTGCAAAAATGTAAGCACAAACAAGCTTTCTTTTCATTTTTATATCTGCTAAACTGTTACTAGGAGCTTATTCAGAGAGTCTGAAAGCTGATTTTGAAACGGAAGGCGTTGGAATACGAGAATGCAGGTCCAAAAATGCCGTTTTTTTGTGTTGTTATTACCAGTATTATATCTCCTTTACGGGATTTCTCTCGCATTACAATTTGGGAATAACGCTGATTTAATTAATGCGATTGCTAATAGTTGTTTACTTTTTTTAGCGACACTCATACTAACTAACATGGCGCAGCTGAAAAATTGGATAGACTTTATCTGGTTTTGTGTTTTTATTCTCTATATAATTATCTTATTACACCTAGTGGCTTACATATCGATTGGAGATTTCGTAAATAGTACCTATACAGGAACTTTCCATATTCAAAAAGAAATGATGAACTTAATACCCTTTACAACGATAGAAAATACATTCAAGCAAACATTACCAACGATGCCTACCATCATTCAAATTATCGGGAATGTTTTATTGCTATGCCCACTGTCTTTCTTCATGCTTTACTTCAAAATAACAAACACAGCGAGCAAAACACTGCTAGTAGTATTCCTTACTTCATGCGGCATCGAACTACTACAATTTGCGCAAACAACGATGATTACAGGATTCGAAGGCATTTCGCTACCACCCAATCGTTCGACAGACATAGATGATATCATTTTAAATACGTTAAGTGGTTTAATCGGCATTATGCTCGCGTATGCTGTACCATCCGTTAGAAAACGAATAAATAAAAAAAGATGAA
>CM001047.1:1694446-1699614 GCA_000183865.1 Listeria marthii FSL S4-120 | reverse complement strand
ACTCTATTATGAAAGAAAAATTGATGCAAGCCTATGCGTGGTTTCAAAAAAATAGTACCATCGTAAAAATTGTCTTTATCACTTTTGTGATGGGATTCGTTATATACGAAATTATTAATATTGCGACCGGAATTGACTATTCGTCATTAAAAGCCAATATCACTTCCCAAAGCCCAGAACAAATATTTATTATGTTTATCGTTGGCTTAATCGCAGTGACCCCGATGCTTTTATATGATTATGTCATTGTTAAGTTGTTACCCGGAAAGTTTTCACCATCGCATGTGATTGCTTCTGGTTGGATCACCAATACTTTTACGAATATTGGCGGATTCGGTGGGGTGTTAGGAGCCAGCCTAAGAGCAAGCTTCTACGGAAAAAATGCTTCCCATAAAGAAATTTTACTAGCTATTTCCAAAATTGCTTTATTCTTAGTATCTGGCTTATCGATTTACTGTTTAGTATCATTAGCGACATTGCTCATTCCAGGATTTGCAGATCATTTTGTTAATTACTGGCCGTGGTTACTTGCTGGAGGACTTTATTTCCCCATCTTATTCACTATTACAAAATGGAAAAGTAAGTCACTCTTTGTCGATTTACCAATTAAACGCGAACTAACATTAATCGCAGCATCGCTTTTAGAGTGGGGCTTTGCATTTGGTTGTTTCGCCATTATTGGAACGCTGATGGGAGAACCAGTAGACATCTTCAAAGTTTTCCCACTATTCGTTATCGCTTCTGTCATTGGGATTGCCTCCATGGTACCCGGTGGAGTAGGGACGTTTGACGTTGTAATGATTCTTGGACTAAGCCAATTAGGCGTTTCTCAAGAATTAGCACTCGCGTGGATGCTATTTTATCGAATTTTCTACTATATTATTCCATTTGTAGTCGGACTACTTTTCTTCGTTCAAAAAGCCGGCAAACGAGTAAATGACTTTTTAGAAGGCCTGCCATTGCTATTTTTACAAAAAGTGGCGCATCGCTTTTTAGTTATTTTCGTCTATGGATCTGGTTTATTACTGATTTTATCGTCATCTGTGCCAAACGCCATCTATCACGTGCCATTCCTATACAAAATTATGCCGTTTAATTTCTTATTTACATCCCAAATTACGATTGTTGCTTTCGGATTTTTACTGCTCGGACTTGCGAGAGGGATTGAATGTAAAACGAAAAAAGCATACATTATTACGGTTATTGTACTAGGTTGCGCGATTTTCAACACATTAGCTCGTGTATTCTCGATTAAGCAAGCTGTATTTTTAGGAATTGTTTTATTATGTTTATTCCTAGCTCGCAATGAATTTTATCGAGAAAAGCTAGTTTATACTTGGAGTAAAGTAATTATTGATAGTATTATTTTCATTGTTTGTTTGGCAGGTTATATCGTTATCGGTATTTACAATTCGCCAAATATAAAGCATTCTAAAGAAATTCCAGACTATTTACGTATTGCCTCTGAACATCTATGGCTAGTCGGATTTGTCGGTGTCTTTATCGCTGTCGTTAGTTTAGTGGTTATCTACATTTATTTATCTACAACAAAAGAAAAATTAGGCTCACCATTTGAAGCTGTCAAAGTGCGTGAACACCTAGCAAAATGGGGCGGAAATGAAGTCAGCCATACAATGTTTTTGCGTGATAAACTTCTTTTCTGGGCAGCGAACGGGGAAGTGCTTTTCTCTTACCGAATTATTGCGGACAAAATGGTTATCATGGGAGAACCTACTGGTAATATGGACAAAATGGAAGATGCAATTGAAGAAGTGATGATGAACGCGGATCGATTCGGTTATCGACCAGTTTTCTATGAAGTTCGTGGCACCATGATTCCTTATTTACACGATCATGGCTTTGACTTTATCAAACTTGGTGAAGAAGGCTTCGTGGACGTCCAAAACTTCACTATGAGCGGCAAAAAGAAAAAAGGTGAGCGAGCGCTAATGAACAAGTTAGAGCGGGAAGGCTATACGTTTGAAATAATAAATCCACCATTCGATCATGAAACCTGGACGACACTACGAGCAGTTTCCGATGAATGGCTGGACGGAAGAGAAGAAAAAGGTTTTTCACTAGGATTCTTTGATACCTATTATCTCGAACAAGCACCTATCGCCATCGCTAAAAACGGTGAAGGTACTGTCGTCGGTTTTGCCTCGATGATGCCGTCTTATACGGACGAAATGACTTCCATTGACCTAATGCGTTATTCCAAAGAAGCGCCATCAGGCATTATGGATTTCCTTTTCATCAACTTATTCGAACAAGCCAAAGAAGATGGCTTCCAAACATTTAATGCCGGCATGGCGCCACTTGCCAATGTCGGAGAAAGTAAATATGCTTTCCTAGGTGAACGATTAGCCGGACTTGTTTACCGTTATAGTCAAGGCTTTTACGGTTTCAAAGGATTACGTAATTTCAAATCCAAATACGTTACCGAATGGGAGCAAAAATTTGTTGCCTTTAGAAAACGAAGCTCCATTGCTTTCACGATGTTACAACTAATGATTCTCGTTGGTAAAAAACGACCACTTGCAAACAACCAAGTCGTCCTTGATTTCCCGCTTGAAGAACAAACAAAAAAACCAGATTCTGAGTAAAATCAGAGTCTGGTTTTTTATTAATCGAGCAAGTCATCCAGCGCTTCCTGTAAAGTTTCAAAGCGAAATTCAAAATGATGACTCATTAATTTTTCCGGATAAGCTCGCTGGCTATCTAAAATAGTCATAGCGCGTTCACCAAGAATAAACTTGATAATTTTTTTAGGAACCGGTGTTTTATATGGTTTATGCATCTTTTTCCCGAGTCGTTCTGCAAATTTCTTCTCTTGGACAGGATGTGGGGCAGTAAAATTAACGACACCACTTATCTCTTCATGGTCAAAAATAAATAATAACGCCGCAACAACATCATCAACATGAATCCAAGAATACCATTGTCTACCATTACCAAAGCGGCCACCCGTGTAAGTTTGAAATAACTTTTCAAAAACAGGGAACGAGCCACCATCAGTCCCAAGCACAAGACCAAAACGCGCATAAACAACGCGAATACCTAAATCACCCGCCGTACTTGCTGTCTTTTCCCATTCATAAACCGTTTTTCCTAAGAAATTATCGGCATAAGTATTTTCTTCTGTATCCAGATAAATAGTTGATTTAGAGGACGTATAAGCCCCAATTGCACTTGCATTAATCCATAGTTTTGGCTTGGATTTCATTTTCTTCACAATCGATAGAAGCGCTGAAGTAGCTTCGATGCGGCTATTTACAATCACTTTCTTTCTATCATAAGTCCATTTTTCATCCATCAAACCAGCACCAGCAAAATTAATACAAACATCCACTGGTAAATCATCTAAATTAGGTAATTTATCATCATTTAACCATTCAATATAATGTACATTCGCGCGGTTTTTTAGCTTTTGCCTCGTTAAAATATAAAGCTCATGATCAGATTTTTCTAATTCATGCACTAAATGATCACCAATAAAACCCGTTGCGCCTGTAAGTAAGATATGCAATTTTATCACCTCTTTATTGTCCTAACTAGTTTATTCCCTTTTTAGTAGTATTAAAACCAATTTTTGCGGTATGATAGAGGGGAGAAGGAGGCGGATTATGAAAATCACGTCCATAAGTGTCCAACAGAAAAACAAAGAGCGCTACAACATTTTTATTGATGAAAAATACAACTTTAGTGTAGACGAAGAAGTTTTAGCCCGCTACCAGTTAATGAAAGGAAAAACGCTCACTGAGGCTGAAATAGAAGAAATCAAACAATCCGACATGGTCCGAAAAGGTCTTAATAAAGCAATCAATTTCTTATCTCACCGCGTCCGCTCGGAAAAAGAAATTCGCGATTATTTAAGAAAACAAGAAATGGAACCTTTTGCTATTGATGAGATTTTAAAAAAACTAGCTGATATGGATTACATTAACGATGTTGAATTTGCGGAACTATATACTAAAACACAAATCAAAACAACCCTAAAAGGTCCGCGAACCATCGAACGCGAATTAGTCGAAAAAGGCTTAACACGAGAAATCATTAGCCAAGTCATCGAAGAATATTCCGACGAGGATCAACTCGAAAACGCCACGAAACAAGCAATCAAAATCATGAAACGAAATAACAAAAGCGCTAAAAAAATGCTCCAACAAAAAATCATCACCGATTTAATCCAAAAAGGCTATACGAGCGAATTAGCCAAAGCGGCCGCATTGGAAGCAACGAGCGAAATAGATGTAGCCGATGAAGCAGATATCTTACAAAAACAAATCGAAAAAACCATGCGTAAAAATAAACGCTACAAACCAAGCATCGCAAAGCAAAAAACAATCACATCGCTAATGCAGAAAGGTTTTTCTTATGATACAATTCAATCATACCTAACTGAAAATGAAATCAGTTTCGAGGAGGAAGAGTGAAGTGTACACATATTTAGATGAACTAACGGCGGAATTGATGGCTAAAAACCCGCATTTAGATAAAGAAAAAGCTTTATGGTGGATTGAAATGCTTTGGTCCGATTTCGAAAGTTCCTATGCAAAAGCAGGCTACCCGTACCGCGGTCCTGAGTACGCGGCGGATTACGTTCGACAACAAATCGAGCGCCACGGTAGCTTTTTACATCAAGTAGAACGAAAAGACCCAAACAAATAGGAGTGAACAAAGTGAAAGTAAGAGGATTTGAAGTAGTAAATGAAGCAAGCAGAAAGTTTCCAGAACAAACGATATCTTTACCAATACGCGGCGACAAAGGTTCAGCCGGCTATGATTTCTTCTCCAATGAAACAGTAACTATCGCGCCAGGAGAAAAACATATTTTTTGGACAGATATTAAAAGTTATATGCAAGAAGATGAAGTGCTAAATATCCATGTGCGTTCTTCCATTGGTATTAAAAAAGGTTTATTACTATGTAACGGTACAGGAATTATTGATTCTTCTTATTATAGTAATCCAGGTAATGACGGCAATATCGGCATTGCCATCAAAAATTTCTCTTCCGAACCAGTAGCGATTGAAGCGGGTGAACGTGTCGCTCAAGGTGTATTCCAAAAATACTTAGTCGCAGATACAGATATCGTTGCCAACGAATCACGTGTTGGTGGGGTAGGAAGTACAGGTAGATAAATAAAAAAGACCCGGAATCCCGGG
>CM001047.1:1694168-1694346 GCA_000183865.1 Listeria marthii FSL S4-120 | reverse complement strand
CTCACTTTTTGCGGGTGTGGCGGAATTGGCAGACGCACCAGATTTAGGATCTGGCGCCGCGAGGCGTGGGGGTTCAAGTCCCTTCACCCGCACTTTATTATACAATATGCGGAAGTAGTTCAGTGGTAGAACATCACCTTGCCAAGGTGGGGGTCGCGGGTTCGAACCCCGTCTTCCG
>CM001047.1:1693671-1694068 GCA_000183865.1 Listeria marthii FSL S4-120 | reverse complement strand
GGTTCGATCCCGCTAGGCTCCACTTGCTTCACATTTAACCACATAAGTAGAAAATGGTAGCCTTATTATTATGGCGGCGTAGCTCAGCTGGCTAGAGCGTTCGGTTCATACCCGAAAGGTCGTGGGTTCGACTCCCTCCGCCGCTATTTTCAATCTTGGACCTTTAGCTCAGTTGGTTAGAGCAGACGGCTCATAACCGTCCGGTCGCAGGTTCGAGTCCTGCAAGGTCCACTTGTCACTTTATTATTATCATGGAGGAATACCCAAGTCTGGCTGAAGGGATCGGTCTTGAAAACCGACAGGCGGGTAATACCGCGCGGGGGTTCGAATCCCTCTTCCTCCGTTTTTTCACTTGTGATATGTGGACTAAAATTTAATATTATTGTCGCGGGGTGGA
>CM001047.1:1693489-1693571 GCA_000183865.1 Listeria marthii FSL S4-120 | reverse complement strand
CAGTTCGATTCTGTCCCAAGCCATTCTTTTTTTAAACAATTTTGCCTTATGGCGGATATGGCGAAGTGGTTAACGCACCTGA
>CM001047.1:1693273-1693389 GCA_000183865.1 Listeria marthii FSL S4-120 | reverse complement strand
GCATTCGTGGGTTCGATTCCCATTATCCGCCCTTTGTTTTTAAAAGTTATATTATGCGGGTGTAGTTTAGTGGTAAAACTACAGCCTTCCAAGCTGTTGTCGTGGGTTCGATTCCC
>CM001047.1:1681640-1693173 GCA_000183865.1 Listeria marthii FSL S4-120 | reverse complement strand
GGTTCGAATCCCGTACGGGTCATCCTAAAAAACAATGTCGATTATGGCATTGTTTTTTTATTTACTATGTTTTTGGAGGTAGCAAATGGGATCAAAAGGGAAGTTTTGGATTTTAACAATGGTTGTAGCGATTTCGGGGCTGTCACAAGGGGTGTTATTGCCGCTTATTGCAATCATATTAGAAGAGAATGGTATTAGTGCAGGAATTAATGGATTTCATGCTACAGGGATCTATTTAGGAGTTTTACTTATTTCTCCGTTTATTGAGGCACCACTTCATAAATATGGTTATAAGCCGATTATTTTAGTTGGGGGAGGGCTAGTTGCGGTTGCAATCTTGGCTTTCCCGATTTGGTTTAATTTATATTTTTGGTTTATATTGCGGTTGCTTATTGGTGTGGGGGACCATATGTTACATTTTTCATCGCAGACTTGGATTGGTGCTATGAGTGATGCTAGTAAGCGTGGTCGGAATATGGCGATCTATGGATTGTTTTTCTCATTGGGATTTGCAATAGGGCCACAATTGGTCAATTTGGCAAAAATAAATGCAAACTTACCTTTCTTTTTATCTGGGATTTTAGTGTTGATTGCTTGGGGGCTAGTTTGGTTTATTCGAAATGATTTTGTTGGAGAAAAGGCGGTTATTCGGAAAATTTCTTTTTTTGGGAGTTTGAAGCGCTTTTCAGATGTTTTTAAGTTGGCTTGGGTCGCGATGATTCCGCCATTTTTGTATGGGATTTTGGAAACTGGGCTGAATGCAACTTTTCCGGTTGTAGGACTTCGTGATGGACTCGATACGATGATGATAGCATTGATAATTTCTTCTTTTTCGGTGGGGACGATTATTTTTCAAGTGCCGATTGGGATTGTTAGTGATAAATTTGGTCGTGGGAAGGTGTTACCACTTTTGACGGGAGCAGGGGCGGTTGTTTTTGTGTTGACTGCTTTTGTTAAGATGCCTGCTTTATATGTGATTTTCTTCTTTGTTTTGGGGATATTACTTGGGTCGCTTTACTCGCTGGGGTTGTCTTATATGACTGATTTGACACCACTGGAATTGCTTCCGGCTGGGAATATTTTGGTTGGAATGTGCTTTAGCTTGGGGAGCATTATTGGGCCGAGTGCGACTGGAATGATGATTGGGATTTTTGGAAATCAAATATTTTATTTTGTGGTGGCAGGAATGCTTGTTTTAGGCTGTTTGTTGTTAGCTTTTGGAGCACGGAAAGATGCTTTAGAAAAGAAAATGGAAATTTAATGATTGACAGTTTTTAGGTGCAAGTGGTATGATGATTTCAATCCAATTTAAGTGATTAAAAAAACTAAATAAATTGCTCTTATAATGAGTGGTAGAGGGACTGGCCCGTTGAAACCCGGCAACCTTTCAATACGTTGAAAAGGTGCTAAATCCTGCGAAGTGTGAGCTTCGAGAGATAAGAGAGACTTAAAAAGTTTCAGTGTATTTGTGTATCGAAACTTCCAAACCTCTCTAGTTCTCTAGGGAGGTTTTTTATTGGCAAAAAATCGAGAGGATAAGGTGATAGGTATGGTAAAGGCGATTAGTTCAAACTTGGGGTATCCGAGACTTGGGGAGAAACGTGAATGGAAGCGTGCGTTAGAAAAATTCTGGAATGGTGCGATTTCGGAAGAGGAATTGTTGGCTGAAACGAAGGCTCTACGATTGCATGCGCTGAAAAAGCAACAAGACAAAGGAATTGATTTGATTCCGGTTGGTGATTTTAGTTTTTATGATCAAGTACTTGATACGAGTGTGACATTTGGGATTATTCCAAAACGTTTTCAGCATGATGGTGGGAAAGTTTCGCTAAATACATATTTTGATATTGCACGTGGTAAAAGTGACGCGGTTGCTTCTGAAATGACTAAATGGTTTAATACTAACTATCACTATATTGTTCCTGAACTGGCGGATGCGGATCCGAAAGTGTTGGATAATCGGGCGCTTTATTATTACGAAGAAGCGAAAAAAGAGCTTGGTATTGAAGGTAAGCCAGTGCTTGTTGGTCCGGTTACTTACTTAAAACTTGGAAAAGGGAACGATGCGGAAAATTTTGAAGCGTTATTAGATAAATTTATTCCGGCGTATGTGGAAATTTTGAAAGAGCTTGAGGGAGCTGGTGCTAAGTGGGTGCAAATTGATGAGCCTTATCTGGCAACTAGCTTTGATAAATCAGAAATTAAGTTATTTGAAAAAGTGTATCAGGCGTTTCAAACCGCGGTACCAAATTTGAAAATCGAGTTGCAAACTTATTTTGAAAGTTTGGATTATTATGAAGAGGTTGTTAATTTACCAGTAGCGGCGGTTGGGATTGATTTTGTTCATGATCATGGCGATTCGCTCAAAGCGTTGAAGGCTCATGGGTTCCCGGAAGAAAAATATTTAGCGGCCGGTGTGATTGATGGTCGGAATGTTTGGCGGAGTGACTTGGATGCAAAACTTTCGCTACTTACTGAGATTGCGGATTATGTGGCGGATGGGAAATTGATTGTGCAGCCTTCCAACTCCTTACTACATGTGCCAGTGACGAAACTGAGCGAACCAGATTTGGATGAAGTGATTCTCGGTGGTTTATCGTTTGCTGATCAGAAATTAGACGAGATTGCTATTTTGACGAAGGCTTTGACGGATGGTACGGAAAGTGTGGCGGCTGAACTTGAAGATGCTCGTGCGGCGGTGACGGCGCTTAATGAATCGAGTCATCGAAATAATTTAGAAGTACAAGAAGCGATTGCTAATTTGGAAAATGTTCGGGTTGACCGGGAGTTGCCATTTGCGGAACGGATTAAATTGCAGCATGCTTGGTTGAATTTACCGCTATTTCCAACAACGACAATCGGAAGTTTCCCACAATCGCCGGAAGTTCGGAAAACTCGAGCTGATTGGTTAAAAGGTAATATTACGGATGCGGAATATAATGCTTTTATTGAAAAGGAAACGGCGCGCTGGATTAAAATTCAAGAGGATTTAGATATTGATGTATTGGTCCACGGCGAATTTGAGCGAACTGACATGGTGGAATATTTTGGGCAAAAATTAGCTGGGTTCCAAGCAACTAAATTTGGTTGGGTTCAATCATATGGTTCGAGAGCGGTTCGTCCGCCACTTATCTACGGGGATGTTGCTTTTACAGAAGAAATTACGGTGAAAGAAAGTGTCTATGCCCAGTCGTTAACGAAACGTCCGGTCAAAGGAATGCTTACTGCGCCAGTCACCATTATCAATTGGAGTTTTGTTCGTGATGATGTTCCTGAAAGTGTTGTAGCGAATCAAGTTGGACTCGCACTTCGTAAAGAGGTAGAAGCCTTAGAACGTAATGGTATTAAAGTGATTCAAGTCGATGAGCCGGCTTTACGTGAAGGTTTGCCGCTGAAACAAGCTAGATGGGAAAAATATTTAAATGATGCGGTTTATTCGTTTAAATTAACGACTGCTTCGGTGCAAAATGATACGCAAATTCATACACATATGTGTTATTCGGATTTTGACGATATTATTGATACGATTAGTGCTTTGGATGCGGATGTTATTTCAATTGAAACGTCAAGAAGCCACGGGGAGATTATTTCGACATTTGAAGAAGTGACGTACGATAAGGAAATTGGGCTTGGGGTTTATGATATTCATAGTCCACGTGTTCCAACTGTGACAGAAATTCAAGACAATATTCGCCGGGCGTTACGGGCAATTGATGCGAAACAATTTTGGATTAACCCGGATTGTGGGTTGAAAACGCGGAAAGAACCTGAAACGATTGCGGCGCTGCAAGATATGATTAAAGCGACTAAAGAAGTTCGTGCGGAATATCAAGTATTAGAGAAATAAAGGAATGGAGGAGAGGTAATTATGGCAAAGCTGAAACAAGAGACGATAGCAGCGCAAATTGGAAATAGAAAATGTGAAAGAACGGGTGCTGTCAATATGCCAGTCTACTTCTCTACAGCTTACCAGCATGCCGATCTTGGAGTATCAACGGGGTATGATTATACTAGAACTGGAAATCCGACGCGAGATGCTTTGCAAGAAGCACTTGCGGAACTAGAAAATGGGACGCATGCTTTTGCAACGAGTTCAGGGATGAGCGCGATTCAACTAGTTTTCCAGCTTTTTAAAACCGGCGAACATATTATTAGCTCGCAGGATTTGTACGGGGGGACTTTTAGATATTTTGAACAGTTTGGTGCGCAATATCAGATTGGATTTTCTTATTGGGACGGGGCGGAGATTACTGATTTGGAAAAATTGGTTCGTCCGGAAACGAAGGCAATTTTTATTGAAACGCCTACTAATCCATTGATGCAGGAAACAGATATTGCGGCTGTTGCGGAATGGGCACATGCGCATGATTTGCTTGTGATTGTGGATAATACGTTTTATACGCCGGTTTTACAGCAACCGTTAACTTTGGGCGCGGATATTGTGATTCATAGCGCGACGAAGTATCTTGGTGGACATAATGATGTGCTAGCCGGGGCGGTTATTGTAAAAGAGGAACAGCTTGGGAAATTCTTTTTTGATCAGTTGAATGCGACGGGGACGGTGCTATCGCCATTTGATAGTTGGCTATTGATTCGTGGACTCAAGACGTTGGTTTTACGTGTGAGACAGCATCAAGCGAATGCGCAGAAAATCGCGGCGTTTTTGGAAGAGCATGAGCTGGTGGAGGAAGTGCGCTATCCGGGACGCGGTGGGATGATTAGTTTCTTTATTAAAGATGCGGCGCTCGTATCGCCACTTTTGAAAGAGCTGGAATTGTTTACTTTTGCGGAAAGTTTAGGCGGGGTGGAAAGTTTGATTACTTATCCAACAACGCAGACGCATGCAGATATTCCGGTGGAGTTGCGAAATTCGTATGGGCTGACGGATAAATTGTTGCGCATTTCGGTGGGGATTGAAGCGAGTGAGGATTTGATTGCTGACTTAGCTAAGGCGCTTGATACGGTTTTGGAAGGGGTGACCGCTCGTGGTTAAAGAATATGCGCAAGATACGGCTGTGATTAAAGCGAGTTTAGGGATTGATAAAGAGACCGGTGCGCTGAATACACCCATTCATTTATCATCTACTTTCCATCAGCATGACTTTGACAACTATCATGCGTATGATTATGCGAGAAGCGGGAATCCAACGAGAGAAAAAGTGGAACAGGCCATTGCGGAACTGGAAGGTGGAACGAACGGTTTTGCCTTTGCTAGTGGAATGGCTGCTGTTTCTGCGGCGCTTTTTACACTTTCTAAAGGGGATCATTTTATTATTGCGAAAGATGTGTATGGCGGGACGTTTCGGTTGGTGGAGCAAGTGTTGCCGCGATTTGGGATTACGCATACGTTTGTTGATACGACGAACATTGATGAGGTGGCGAAGGCTTTTCAGGCGAATACAAAGCTGGTTTACTTGGAAACACCGTCTAATCCGTTGTTGCATGTGACGGATATTCGGACGGTGGCCAAACTTGCGAAAGCGAATGGTTGCTATACATTTGTCGATAATACGTTTTTAACGCCGCTGCTTCAAAAGCCGTTAGAGCTAGGTGCGGACTTGGTTATTCATAGTGCGACGAAGTTTCTTGGCGGACATAGTGATATTTTGGCAGGGCTTGTTGTTACTAATAATCCTAATCTGGCTGAAGCAGTGTACTTTTTGCAAAATTCGACTGGTGGGGTTCTTGGAGTGCAGGATTCGTGGTTGTTATTGCGCGGACTAAAAACACTTTCTGTGCGGATGAAGGCTGGGACGGAAACGGCGGAGAAAATTGCGCTATTTTTAAATGCGGAACCAGATGTGGTTGCGGTGCATTATCCGGGGTTGCCATCTCATGCGGGCTATGATATTCAAGTAGAGCAGGCGACAAGCGGCGGGGCTGTTTTATCATTTGATTTAGGTAGTGAAGAAGCGGTGCGGGAACTAGTAACACATTTGAAATTGCCGGTATTTTCAGTGAGTTTAGGGGCGGTAGAGAGTATTTTATCGTATCCTGCAAAAATGTCTCATGCGGCTGTTCCGGAAGAGGAGCGTTTGGCACAAGGAATTACACCAGGATTATTACGTTTTTCCGCTGGTTTAGAAGATGCCGATGATTTAATTGCTGATTTGAAACAAGCACTTTCGTTCATTAAGAAAGGAAGTGTCGTCAAATGAATTTAAGAAAAGATTTAAGTGAAAAAGTATTAATTGCTGACGGCGCGATGGGCACTTTGCTTTATTCTTACGGGGTGGATCGTTCGTTTGAGGAGCTGAATTTGTCTCATCCGGAAGATATTGTCGCGATTCATAAAGCGTATATTGGTGCTGGGGCGGATATTATCCAAACGAATACATATGGTGCCAATTATATTAAATTAGCGCGATATGGTTTAGAGGATGAAGTGAAGCGGATTAATCAAGCGGCGATTCGGTTGGCGAAGGAAGCTGCCAGAGGGACTGGAACGTATATTTTCGGCACGATTGGTGGGATAAACGGGGCAGTGGATGCAAGACTTCCGGCGGCTCCACTTGAAGAAATTAAGCGTAGTTTTAGGGAGCAGCTATACTGTTTTTTGTTAGACGGTGTGGATGCGATTTTGCTGGAAACGTATTATGATTTAGATGAGCTTAAAACAGTACTAAAAATTCTGCGTGAAACGACCGATTTGCCAGTGGTTGCGAATGTTTCGATGCATGAACCGGGCATACTGCAAAATGGGCAAAAATTACCGGATGCGCTGGAGGAATTGATTGCGCTTGGGGCGGATGTCGTTGGTATTAATTGCCGACTTGGTCCATATCACATGGCGCGTGCTCTGGAAACAGTGCCGCTTTATGATAAAGCGTATTTGGCTGTTTATCCGAATGCTAGTTTGCCAGAAATGCAAGAAGGGAAAGTGGTTTATCAATCGGATACGGATTATTTTGCGCAATATGGTGAGGTTTTTCGTCAAGAAGGCGCTCGGATTATTGGTGGTTGTTGTGGAACGACTCCAGATCATATTCGTGCTTTAAGAGCGGGGTTGCAGTCAACAAAGCCAATTTTGGAAAAAGAAGTTCGGCCGATTTTGGAGCTTGTTCCAGAAGAGGTGGAGGACGCGGAGTCAGGTGAGCGATTGCTTGATAAAGTGAAGGAACGTTTGACGATTTTAGTTGAACTGGATCCACCGCGGACTTTTGATACGACGAAATTTTTTGAAGGGGCCAAGGCGCTTGACGCGGCAGGGGTTGATGCGATTACGATTTCGGATAATTCACTTGCGACGCCGCGGATTAGTAATATGGCGCTGGCTTCGATTTTGAAGCATGAGTATGGGATTAAACCACTCATTCATTTGACGACGAGGGATCATAATTTGGTTGGGATGCACTCACATGTTATGGGATTTCATAAACTGGGGTTACATGATGTGCTGGCGATTACTGGTGATCCAACTAAGGTAGGGGATTTTCCCGGAGCTTCGTCGGTGTTTGATTTAAGGTCGGTGGAGTTAGTTCAGCTGATTAAAAAATTTAATGCTGGGATTTCTTATACTGGGAAGTCGCTGAAAGAAAAGGCGCGATTCCATGTTGGCGCAGCGTTTAATCCGAATGTGCTGAACTTAGAAAAAGCGGTTCGGTTAATTGAGCGAAAAGTGGATTACGGTGCCGATTATATTATTACCCAGCCAATTTATGACGTGAATAAAGCTGTTTTACTAAAGGAGGCCTTGCAAAAAGCAAAGATTGATGTGCCACTTTTCATTGGGGTTATGCCACTTTTATCGAGTCGGAATGCGGAATTTCTTCATAATGAGGTTCCCGGAATTCGTTTGACCGATGAGGTGCGTGAGCGAATGAGAGAAGCGGAAGAGCACGGCCATGCTAATGAAGAAGGTATGGCGATCGCGCGCGAGTTAGTGGATGCGATTTGTGAGCATTTTCAAGGGATTTATATTATTACGCCATTTTTGCGGTATGATTTATCGATTGAACTGGCGAAATATGTTCAAAACAAACAGCAAGTCCAAATTGTTTCCAAATAAAAAACTGGTTGTCGTTATGACAACCAGTTTTTTTTACATGAATAAGTTTCGAGATAAAAGGCTTAAAAGGTAAGCAAGCGCTAGTGTGATTCCAAAGATAGTTAATGCTTTGGAAGTGGATTTCATCGCTGGAACCATTGTGATTGGCGATGTTTTACCAATGAAGCGGCGAACGGCACGAACGGCTTCTGGCAAACTAAGTAAAATTAATAGCGTCCACCACGGAGCATCTTGCGTAAAAATAAGTGAGATTTCAAATACATAACTGAAAAGAAAGGCTGCTGCGAACAATACGGTTGCCCATTTACGTCCAAGCAAGATAGCTAAAGTCAAACGACCATTTTTCTTATCAGGTACTAAATCACGAATACTATTGGCAAGTAGCAAGTTACCGACAAGTACCATAACTGGAATGGATACATATACGATAAACATACTAATAAATTCGGCTTGGATGTAGAAGGATATGAAAGTTATAATTCCTCCCATGAAGAAGCCTGCCATGATTTCACCAAATGGCGTATAAGCGATTGGATATGGCCCGCCCGTATAAAGGAAACCAACAAGCATACAAATGGCGCCAAGTAAGCCAACATACCAATTTAACTCGAAGGATAAATAGACACCGCCGAGAATCGATAAAATGTATAAAAAGATTGCGAGGAACAAAATGAATCCGGGACGCATACCGTTACGAACGATAGCACCACCATTGCCGACCGAGTGCTCATCATCTTGCCCTTTTTTATAATCAAAATATTCATTGAATAAATTGGCGGATGTTTGTATGAAGAAACAAGCAATTAGCATGACGATAAAGCGTGTAAAATGAAAACTGGTGTAGCTCATTGCGACCGATGTTCCAAGAAATACCGGAACAAAAGAGGCTACAAGTGTATGGGGGCGGAGTAACGTCCACCATTTTTGAAAACCAGTTTGTTTCGTAAGTGCAGATTTTGAGGCATTAGCCATGTTTTTCTCTCCTTTTTCACTTCCATATGTTTCAGATGTCTACCCTTCATTTTAGGGAAATATTGCAACGGCGTCAATAATTAATGACGAAATGAAAGAAAAAACGCAAACCAAGCAGTTTAGCTCCATTTTTGGTATAATAGAAGATGTGAATGTAAAAGGAGAGATAAGCATATGAATACTAAATTGCCTCTTGATTTATTTAATCAAGCGAAACGTAGCGCAAGCCAAGATCAACCGGCTCTATTTAGCTGGGTAACTGAGTTAGATGAATTAGTGTCTCCAGTCAAATTGTTTAAAAAAGCTGGTACTGCTTTTAAAGGTGAACGTTTTTTCTGGCAAAATCCAGAAATGACACTGACCATGACCGGTTTTGGTGTAACGAAACAATTTTTGGCGGAGAAGAAAAAAGATGCTTTTCTTGGACTGCAAGAGAAAATTGAAAAAAGGCTGCGCACTAGTGTAACGAATGCTACAGTAGATGCAACTGGCCCAATTTACTTTGGTGGTTTTGCCTTTGATCCTGAACGTGATACAGAGAAAGAATGGCAAAGTTTCAAAGATGGCTTGTTTTACTTACCGTTATTTATGTTGACGAATAAAGATGGTAAAAGTTACTTAACGGTCAACCTGTCCATCTATTCAGACGATACGGAAAGTAAGTTAGAAGCTGTTTTTAATCAATGGCAAAAAATCATTCATCAAGAGGTTAATGAAGCTGAAATGGCGTTACTGACAGATTTCAAGGAGATAGGCAAAGAGCATTTCCTAGAAACTGCGAGTGAAATTATCGATATGATTAATCATTCAGAAGACGTGAAAAAAGTTGTTCTAGCTAGACGCATGGGGCTACGGTTCCAGCGCCAAGTAGATAGCGCAATTATTTTAGAAAATATGCTAGCAACACAAGAAAATAGTTATTTCTTCCTTATTGAAAAGGGAACAGGGGTCTTTTTCGGAGCAACTCCAGAAAGATTACTGGCTGTAAATGGGGATACGATTCACTCATCATGCGTGGCTGGTTCTACGGAGCGTGGCGCTACTGAAGAGGCGGATGATGCTTTAGGAAATGCGCTATTACAAGATGCGAAAAATTTACGAGAGCATTCCTATGTGGTACAAATGATGGAAGAAACGTTAAAACCATTTACAACAGGGCTATCGTTATCTAGCCAACCTGTACTTTTGAAGAATCGTGATATTCAACATTTATACATGAATATTTCCGCGAAGAAAAAGCCAGAAGTTTCGATGCTTGAAATGGTGAAAGCCCTACATCCAACACCAGCACTTGGCGGCTTACCTCAAAAAATGGGGCTAGCGATTATTCGTATGAAGGAAGAAATGGACCGTGGATTTTATGGTGCACCGATTGGTTGGATTGATTTAAAAGGCTCTGGTGAGTTCGCCGTTGCCATTCGTTCTGGCTTAATTGTTGATTCACAAGGATTGATTTATGCTGGTTGCGGGATTGTTGGTGATTCTGTACCACAAGAAGAATTAAAAGAAACGGCGGTTAAATTCCAACCGATGTTACGCGTATTAGGAGGCATAAAGAAATGACAAACCACGAACAAGTGCTGACAGATTATCTAGCTGCATTTATTGAGGAACTCGTGCAAGCCGGTGTGAAAGAAGCAATTATTAGCCCGGGTTCACGTTCTACTCCGCTTGCACTGATGATGGCAGAACATCCGATTTTGAAAATTTATGTGGATGTTGACGAACGCTCGGCTGGCTTTTTTGCACTAGGTCTGGCGAAGGCTTCAAAACGTCCAGTTGTTCTGCTTTGTACTTCTGGAACTGCGGCGGCAAACTATTTCCCTGCAGTTGTTGAAGCGAATTTGTCACAGATTCCACTGATTGTTTTAACTGCTGATCGTCCGCATGAGCTTCGAAATGTCGGGGCGCCACAAGCGATGGATCAGTTACATTTATATGGTTCGCATGTCAAAGATTTTACCGATATGGCGCTTCCTGAAAATAGCGATGAAATGCTTCGTTATGCAAAATGGCATGGCAGTCGCGCGGTGGATATCGCGATGAAAACTCCACGTGGCCCAGTCCATCTGAATTTTCCATTGCGGGAACCACTTGTACCGATTTTAGAGCCTTCACCATTTACCGCAACCGGAAAAAAACATCATCACGTACATATTTATTATACGCATGAAGTGTTGGACGATAGCTCGATTCAAAAAATGGTGACGGAATGTACTGGCAAAACAGGTGTTTTCGTCGTAGGTCCAATTGATAAAAAAGAATTGGAACAGCCAATGGTTGATTTGGCGAAAAAACTAGGGTGGCCGATTTTAGCAGATCCGCTTTCTGGACTCCGTTCTTACGGGGCGATGGATGAAGTGGTGATTGACCAATATGATGCGTTTTTAAAAGAAGCAGATCTTTTGGCTAATTTAACACCGGAAGTCGTGATTCGTTTCGGAAGTATGCCCGTTTCTAAACCACTTAAAAATTGGTTAGAACAACTGGCAGATATTCGTTTTTACGTGGTGGATCCTGGAGCTGCTTGGAAAGATCCGATTAAAGCAGTAA
>CM001047.1:1677883-1681540 GCA_000183865.1 Listeria marthii FSL S4-120 | reverse complement strand
TACAATAAAGTTGCTCGTGAAATCGTTATGTCAGAAATGGCGAATACAACTACTTTAGAAGAAGGTAAGATTGTTGCAGAATTACGTCGCTTATTGCCGGATAAAGCGGGATTATTTATTGGTAACAGTATGCCAATTCGTGATGTTGACACTTATTTCCCACAAATTGATAAGAAAATAAAAATGCTTGCAAACCGCGGCGCGAATGGTATTGATGGAGTTGTTTCTTCGGCGTTAGGTGCTAGTGTCGTGTTCCAACCGATGTTTTTACTAATTGGTGATTTGTCATTTTATCATGATATGAATGGTTTGCTGATGGCGAAAAAATATAAGATGAATCTGACTATTATTATCGTCAATAATGACGGTGGTGGGATATTCTCGTTTTTACCGCAAGCAAATGAACCAAAATATTTCGAGTCGCTATTTGGTACTTCAACCGAGCTTGATTTCCGGTTTGCTGCTGCATTTTACGATGCGGACTATCATGAAGCGAAAACGACTGATGAGCTGGAAGAAGCAATTGATAAAGCTGGTTACCACAAAGGTTTGGATATTATCGAAGTGAAAACAAATCGTCATGAAAATAAAGCAAACCACCAATCACTTTGGGCTAAAATTGCGGACGCATTAAAGGCATTAGATTAATATGTTAGTAAATGGTCAACATTACTATCTGAAAAATTCTTTAAGTGGCGATAAACCCGTTTTACTAATGTTGCATGGTTTTACAGGATCAAGCGAAACGTTTCAAAATAGCATTTCCTATTTAAAAGAATGGTATAATATTGTCGCGCCAGATCTACTTGGGCACGGAAAAACAGCAAGCCCAGAAGAAGTGGCGCGCTATTCGATACAAGAAATATGCGCTGATTTGGCCCAGATGTTACATCAATTAAAAATCGCCAAATGTTTTGTGCTTGGTTATTCGATGGGCGGGCGAGTGGCGACTGCTTTTGCCGCCGCGTATCCAGAAATGGTACGCGGACTTGTATTAGTTAGTAGCTCACCTGGACTTAGGCAAGCGGATGTTCGTGCGAGTCGAGTTCAAGCCGATAACCGTTTAGCAGACCGGATTGAAGCAGAAGGCATCACGTCTTTTGTCGATTACTGGGAAAACTTAGCCCTTTTTAATTCACAGTCTGTTTTGCCAGCTGAACAGAAAAAGCGAATTAGGTCTGAACGGCTAGCGCAAAATCCGCACGGCTTAGCGATGAGTTTACGGGGAATGGGCACTGGGAAGCAACCCTCATACTGGGATAAGCTAGCAGGCTTTACTTTTCCTGTACTACTCATTACTGGCGCTTTAGATGAGAAATTCGAGAAAATCGCGCAAGATATGCAACAACTTTTACCAAATAGCACGCATGTTACGGTGCAAGAAGCGGGGCATGCAGTTTATTTAGAGCAACCAAACATCTTTTCAAGTCAGCTTAACAACTGGCTGGAAGTTATTTTAAAGGAGGAAGAAAAATGAGTTTTAATTGGCAAACAGAAAAAGTATACGAGGAAATCAAATATGAAAGTTACGAAGGAATCGCGAAAATTACGATTAATCGTCCAGAAGTACATAATGCATTTACACCAAAAACAGTAACAGAAATGATTGATGCATTTAACTTAGCGCGTGATAATTCAAATCTTGGCGTGATTATTTTAACAGGGGAAGGCGAAAAAGCTTTCTGTTCTGGCGGAGACCAAAAAGTTCGTGGTCACGGCGGCTATGTTGGTGATGACCAAATTCCACGCCTGAATGTTCTTGACTTACAACGTTTAATTCGAGTTATTCCAAAACCAGTTATCGCGATGGTTGCAGGCTGGTCAATTGGTGGAGGAAACGTTCTTCAATTAGTATGTGACTTAACAATTGCTGCAGATAACGCGAAATTTGGTCAAACTGGACCGAATGTTGGTAGCTTTGATGCTGGTTATGGTTCTGGCTATTTAGCACGTGTTATCGGACATAAGAAAGCGAAAGAAGTTTGGTTCATGTGCCGTCAATATTCAGCGGACGAAGCACTTGAAATGGGCTGGATTAACACAGTTGTTCCAGTAGCAGATTTAGAAAAAGAAACAGTAGCTTGGGCGAAAGAAATGTTACAAAAAAGTCCAACTGCGCTTCGTTTCATCAAAGCTGCGTTCAATGCAGATACAGATGGCTTAGCGGGTATTCAGCAATTAGCTGGTGACGCAACACTTCTATATTACACAACGGACGAAGCAAAAGAAGGTCGCGATGCCTTTAAAGAAAAACGCGATCCTGACTTTGATCAATTTCCAAAATTCCCTTGATTTGAAGGTGTAAAAATGGACATGACAAACTGGCTTCAAAAACGAGTGCGGCTTTCTCCTAACGAGACCGCGCTCGTTTTTGAAGGAAAAGAAGAAACATTTGCGGAAATAAGTGAAGCCGTGGAGCGGATTGCAGGAAAATTGTTCGCGCGTGGTATTAGAAAAGACGAGATGGTCGCCTTGCTAGGAAAAAACGACCGAATGACGTTCTTGCTTATTCATGCCTTGCAACAACTTGGCGCTGTCACGCTATTCCTCAATAACCGTTTGACGAAAAAAGAAATTGCTTTTCAACTCGCCAATGCGGAAGTACAACAAGTGATTATGGCCGATTCTTTTGCGGATAAAGTGGCAACTGGAATTAGCTACACCGAATTGCAACAAATAGATTACATAGCGCCGGAACTGATAGAAACATGGGACTTATCGCGTGTGGCTTCGGTTATGTATACATCAGGGACAACCGGGCAGCCCAAAGGCGTTATGCAAACCTATGAAAATCATTGGTGGAGTGCGGTTTCTTCTGTTTTAAATTTAGGCTTGACCGAAAAAGATAGCTGGCTTTGTGCTGTGCCGATTTTCCATATTAGCGGTTTATCGATTATGATGCGCTCGGTGATTTATGGGATTCCTGTGTATTTGGAAGAACATTTTGATGAAGAAAAAATCACCCAATTGCTAGAAAGTGGCCAAGTTTCTACGATTTCAGTCGTGACTTCGATGCTTGAACGATTGCTGAAAATACACGGAGGTAGCTATCATCCGAATTTACGAACTGTGCTCCTTGGCGGGGGACCGGCGAGTAAGACTGTTTTGGAAATTTGCAAGCAACGTGATATACCGTTAGTGCAATCATTTGGTATGACCGAAACGGCATCGCAAATCGTCACCTTACCACCGAAAGATGCCTTAACTAAAATTGGTTCTTCTGGTAAAGCGTTATTTCCAGCAGAAGTCAAAATTGCGGATGACGGGGAAATTTTATTAAAAGGACCATCGATTACGCCAGGATATTTACACAATGATGCTGCAACAAATGCTGCCTTTGTGGACGGCTGGTTTAAAACAGGTGATATTGGCTATTTGGATGAAGAAGGCTTTCTATTCGTGTTAGAGCGTCGTTCGGATTTGATTATCTCGGGCGGAGAGAACATTTATCCAACCGAAATAGAACATGTTATAGCTACTTATGAAGCGGTGAAAGAAGTCGCGGTAGTAGGGAAGTCAGATGACAAATGGGGAAGTGTTCCAGTCGCTTTTATCGTTGCGGAACAAATTTTCGATGAAACGGAATTACGCACCATTTGCCAAACGAACTTAGCTAGTTTTAAAATTCCTAAACAAATAACAATTGTCGACAAACCA
>CM001047.1:1676119-1677783 GCA_000183865.1 Listeria marthii FSL S4-120 | reverse complement strand
TTGTCGACAATTTACCTAAAACAGCTTCTGGTAAAATTCAGCGTAATAAATTAAAAGAAAGGCACTCTAAGTAATAGAGCGCCTTTCTTTTTTAGTAATTAAGTCCTTCTTTTAAAGCTTTTAAGTTGTCGTTCATGATGGAAAGATAATCGCGTTGGTTGTCGATATCTTTTTGCGTTAATGTTTCTAAATTATGCAGTGTTAAGGTTTTCGTGTTTGTTTCTTGTTGGATTACATCCGCTATTTTCGAATTCGTGTTTTGTTCCAACATGATATACGGGATTTTTTCTGCTTCGATTTTTTCGACAATCGATTTTAGTTTCTTTTGGGATGGTTCGTCACTTGTTGATACGCCGGCAATGGGGATTTGGTGCAATTTGTATTCTGTTTCCCAGTAGCTATAGGCAGCATGAGCAGTAACGAAATCTTTTTGTTTGGCCTCGCTTGTGACAGTGCGGAAATCTTGATCAAGTGTCTTTAATTTTTCTTCGACAGCTTGGTAATTTTTCTCGAAAGTTTCTTTTTGGTCAGGCATTTCTTTGATTAATTTATCTTTGACGACAGTGGCCATTTGTTCCATATAAACTGGATTTAACCATACGTGCGGGTTGATATCGCCGTGTTCGTGTTCTTCTTCGCTTTCATGGTCATGCTCCTCGGCTGCGTCCGGATCTGTTGGTAAATCTAATTTTTCAGCGGTAGGGACGAAAGTGACATGTTCGTTTGCTAATGTTTTTTCTGCTTTATCGACAAATCCTTCCATGCCAAGACCAATATAGAAAAATAAATCACTATCGGCAATTTTCATCATATCTTTTTGTGTTGGCTCAAAGCTGTGAGCGTCTGAACCGGGCGGATAAATGCTATGAACATCGACATATTTACCACCAATTTGTTCTGTTAAGTACTGTAAAGGATAAACAGTTGTATAAACGGTTAATTTATCGCTGTTTGTTTTTGTATCGCTGCTATCCGAACATCCAGTAAGTATCAATAAAGTAGATAATAGTGCGGCTAAAGCGATTAGGTAGCTTTTTTTCAATCCATTCACTCCTCTAAATCGAAATTGTTCTTGTTTAAATAATATACGAATCGTAGTAATTACGATTTATAGTCCGAACTTGATAATACCCTATTCTTTCATAAAAAGCAAGAAAAAAATGAACCGGCGTAAACCGATTCATGCTATTATTAATGATGATGATGCGCTTTGCAGTGATGCTCGGAATCATCGTTTTTATCTTTTTTAGGTGGCACAAAATCAAGCCCGCCTTTATGAAAAGGATGACATTTAGAAATGCGTCTGATTGCGAGATAGCTTCCTTTTAAGGCGCCGTGTGTTTGTATTGCTTCAATCCCGTATGCCGAACAAGTCGGGTAAAAACGACAAGTAGCCGGGGTGAACCGCGAAATATATTTTTGATAAAGTCGGATTCCTCCGATAAGAATTTTTTTCATTAATATTCATCCTCTAAATTTCAGCTTACATACAGCTTACCATATTTTTGAAAAAAGAAAAGGAAGTGAGTTTTTGTTTATTTATAATGATACACTTGGAAACAAAGTGACAATTTATTTTGAAGAACAGCAAATGAATCCGGATGATGTGCTGATTATTCCTAAAGCTATAGATGGCTGGCTTTTTACGGAACATAAAATCCGCG
>CM001047.1:1666236-1676019 GCA_000183865.1 Listeria marthii FSL S4-120 | reverse complement strand
CGTAATTCATCCGCGGATTAGAATTTCCTGGTGGTAAAGGGGAGCCTGGGGAAAGTAATTTGGCGGCAGCGAGGCGAGAATTAATGGAAGAAACGGGCGCAACAAGTGAGGTATTCCATTTTGTAGCTGACTATTTGGTTGAATCTGAGGAGCGAACATTTACGAAACGAGTATATACGGCAAAAGTTGCTTCCATAGAGACGCAAACTGATTACTTAGAAACAAAGGGGCCTGTGATTTTGCGAGGAGAGCTAAGTCAATTTATTTTACAGCCGGCATTCAGTTTTTTTATGCGAGATGCTGGGATGGTTCAAATTGTGAAACAAGCTGAGCGGATTCTAGCCGATAAAAACTAGTCAAACAGGGGGCAACTCTGCTATGATAAAAGAAAATGGAGGTGGAGAAATTGGGTATGCCACTAGAGGTAAACACAATGATCGTAACAAAAGGAAATGAAAAACGAATTTCTGATAATTTCTTTGAACTTGAAAAAGTAGGGTATCGGATTTATCCAATTGATGTGCCAATCGCAGTTCGTAAAACAAAAGAAGGCGAAACACTTGGAGAAGCAATTCCACGTAAATTGGTATGGGAAAATAATAAAACCATCATTAAATATGAATTAATCGCATTAAATTCAAGTAATTAATTTTGGAGGGGATTTTGTGAAACGCAAAGTAGGAATAATTGGTACAGGTCATGTTGGAAGCGACGTGGCTTTTTCCCTTGTTACTCAAGGGATTTGTGATGAAATTGTTTTAATTGATAAGGTCGAAACAAAGGCGGAAAGTGAAGCGTTAGAACTTCGGGACATGGCTTCGATGACGAATTCTTATACAACGATTACATCGAATGATTGGGACGCGCTGGCGGATGCAGATGTGATTGTGATGGCGGTTGGGCCAGAAACGCTACTTCGGGAAGATCGAATGGAAGAACTCGTTGAAACAAGCAAATCTGTGGCAGAGATTGTACCGAAAATTGTAGCGACGGGTTTTAAGGGGATATTTGTGAATATTACGAATCCATGTGATGTAATTACGATGCTTATTCAGAAAGTTTCGGGCTTTGATCGGTCGCGGGTGTTTGGGACGGGCACATCGCTTGATACAGCGCGAATGAGACGAGTAGTCGGGGAAACGTTACATATTAATCCAAAGAGTGTCGAGGGATACGTCCTTGGCGAGCACGGCGAATCGCAATTTGTTGCTTGGTCAACGGTGAAAATTGGTGGCGTTAATATCGCCAATTACAAAACAACAACACCACTTGATTTACCAGCTTTAAAAGATGCTGTTCGCGGTGGTGGCTGGAATATTTTAACTGGAAAAGGCTGGACGAGTTTTGGGATAGCGACAGCCGCGGCGGGAATTGTGGATGCGCTTTTAACAGATGCTAAACAAGTTTTTCCGTTAGCTGTGTATTCCGAAAAAACAACGACTTACATTGGTCAACCAGCGCTTATTGGTGCAAATGGGGTAATAGCTATTTTAGAACCGAAACTAACTGTAGATGAAGAGGCTAGTTTTGTTGCATCAGCTGAAATTATTAAAAAAGCTTTTCAGTTAATTGAACGATAATTTTTCATAAAAAAAGCTAGCGACATTTACGTCGCTAGCTTTTTAGGCTGTTTTAGCTTTTTTCTTTTGTTTAGGTTTTTTTGATTTTTTGGAAATAAAGCGAACTAGGCTAATAATAAGTGATACAACATATTCACCAAATGAGCCGATAAAAATGGCAATTGCTATTTCTGTTTGGGACATCCCACCGCCGTAAAAGCTGATGAAAAATACCACACCACTTGCAATTAATCCCATTGTTGCTAGGAAATATTTAAACCAATATAAACGAAACACAAAATCAAATAAACATACAACTGCTAAAAACCCAAGAAAAATAATCAAGGATAGCGGAATTAAACTCATAGATACAATCTCCTTTAGTTAAGTAAAACATCTTTTTTATCCATCTATCATACCACAGGTTGGAAATAATGATAAGTGAAAAATAATCAAACGCCATTTTTAAGGGATGGAAATGAATTCAAAACCGAATTATTATTGCATCTGGCCTCAGTTTATGGTATTCTATCTTAGAATTAAAATTTATCTCTTATCCAGAGCGGTAGAGGGACTGACCCTTTGAAGCCCAGCAACCTACACATATATGTGAAAGGTGCTAATCTGTTGCAGGAGTATTATCTTCTGAACGATGAGAGCAAAGGTATAATTATAGCCTTTCTCTATTCGTGCGCGTTTTGTGCAAAATAGGGAGAGGCTTTTTATATGAGACGTATTTGGAGAGAACTAAAGGAGGAAATTAAAATTGGCTAAAAACCGTCATCTATTTACATCAGAATCGGTTTCTGATGGACATCCAGATAAAATTGCAGATCAAATATCTGATGCAATTTTAGATGCAATTATTTCAAAAGATCCGGACGCGCGTGTGGCTTGTGAAACCACGGTGACGACTGGTTTAGTATTAGTAGCGGGAGAGATTACGACGTCTGTTTATGTAGACATTCCTAAAATCGTTCGCGATACTATTAAAGAAATCGGCTATACCCGTGCAAAATATGGCTTTGATGCAGAAACATGTGCTGTTTTAACGGCAATTGATGAGCAGTCACCAGATATCGCACAAGGCGTAGACGAAGCGTTAGAATCCAGAAGTGGCAACAAAATTGACGCTGCTATTGAAGCAATCGGAGCAGGAGACCAAGGTTTAATGTTCGGTTTTGCAACAGACGAAACAGAAGAATTAATGCCATTACCGATTTTCTTAGCGCATGGTTTAGCTCGCAAATTAACCGAGTTACGCAAAACAAATAAATTAGATTACTTGCGTCCAGATGCGAAAACACAAGTAACTGTCGAATATGATGAATTTAATCAACCAGTTCGGATTGATACGATTGTTGTTTCAACTCAACATCATCCTGATATCACACAAGAACAAATTGCGAAAGACTTACACACACATCTTTTCCCAGAAGTGATTGATGCTTCTTTCTTAGATGAAGATACGAAATACTTTATCAACCCAACTGGCCGCTTTGTTATCGGTGGCCCACTTGGCGATGCTGGTTTAACTGGCCGTAAAATCATCGTAGATACATACGGTGGTTATGCACGTCATGGCGGGGGAGCGTTCTCTGGTAAAGATCCGACCAAAGTAGACCGTTCTGGCGCTTATGCTGCAAGATATGTTGCGAAAAATATCGTAGCTGCTGGACTTGCTAAAAAAGTAGAAGTACAAGTAGCCTATGCTATCGGCGTTGCGCGTCCGGTTTCGATTTCGATTGATACGTATGGAACAAGTGACTATTCCGAACAAGAATTAATCGATGGCGTAAATGCTTTGTTTGATTTACGACCAGCTGGCATTATCCATATGCTAGACCTGCGCCGCCCAATTTACCGTCAAACAGCTGCCTTTGGTCATTTTGGCCGTAGCGACCTTGATTTACCTTGGGAAAGAACTGATAAAGCAGAAGCGTTGAAAAAATTAATTGTAAAATAAGTCTAACCGAGCATTTCATCTTAGAAATGTTCGGTTTTTTTCTTTCCTAAACAGTGCAAAGAGCGTCTAGTTATGATATGATAGACGTTGTGAAAAAAAGATAAAATGATTATCTATTATAGAGGAGAAATGTTACCATGTGTGGATTTGTAGGATGCGTACATGACCGCATTACAGAAATTACTGGCGCTGATAAAGAAACCTTTAGACAAATGAATAGTATGATTACGCACCGTGGGCCAGATGATGAAGGATACTTCACAGATGATCACGTGCAATTTGGTTTCCGCCGTTTAAGTATTATTGATGTAGAAAACGGTCATCAACCCTTAACGTATGAAAATGAACGTTACTGGATTATTTTTAATGGAGAAGTGTATAACTATGTGGAACTCCGTGAGCAATTAGTTGCTGAAGGAATGACATTTGAAACCGAAAGTGATACCGAAGTAATTATCGCTACATATGCGAAATACAAAGAAAAAACAGCAGAACGCCTTCGCGGGATGTTTGGTTTTGTGATTTGGGACAAACAAGAAGAACTTGTTTACGGCGCACGCGACCCATTCGGAATTAAACCATTTTTCTACGCAGAAGAAGACGGCAAACTGTTCATGGGTTCTGAAAAGAAATCCATTTTACATGCGTTAAAAGAAAAAGAATTAGATGAAGTATCATTACAAAATTATATGACATACCAATTTGTTCCAGAACCAGATTCCTTAACTAAAAATGTAAAACGTTTAGAGCCAGGACATCAATTCACGAAAAAAATTGGTCAACCAATGGAAATTACAACTTATTGGAAAGCATCTTTTGCACCAGTAACTAAATCAGAAGACGCATGGATTAAAGAAGTCCGTGACGTAATGTATGATTCTGTTAAAATGCATATGCGTTCTGACGTACCAGTTGGTTCGTTCCTATCTGGTGGCATTGACTCATCGATTATTGCAGCAATTGCCAAAGAATACCACCCAGCAATCAAAACATTCTCAGTTGGTTTTGAACGCGATGGTTTCAGTGAAATCGATGTAGCAAAAGAAACAGCGGACAAACTTGGCGTAGAAAACATTAGTTATGTTATCTCACCAGAAGAATATATGAAAGAATTACCGAAAATTGTTTGGCACATGGATGATCCACTTGCTGACCCGGCTGCTATTCCGCTTTACTTCTTATCAAGAGAAGCGCGCAAACAAGTAACCGTAGCATTGTCCGGTGAGGGCGCAGATGAACTTTTCGGTGGTTATAACATTTATAATGAACCAAATTCCCTTGCGATGTTTAACAAAATGCCAGGCGTATTTAAATCGATGTTAAATAGCGTGGCGCGTATTATGCCAGAAGGAATGCGTGGTAAAAGTTTCTTAGAACGTGGAACAACGCCGATGGAAGAACGCTACATCGGAAACGCCAAAATGTTCACCGAAAAAGAAAAACAAATTTTACTTCCGAAATATCAAGCTGGTCATGATTATACGAACATTACAGATCCATTTTATGCGGAAACAAAGAATTATCATCCTGTAGAAAGAATGCAGTATATTGATATTCATACGTGGCTTCGCGGAGATATTCTTCTCAAAGCTGACCGCATGACAATGGCTAATTCACTGGAAGTCCGTGTACCTTTCCTTGATAAAGAAGTGTACAACGTGGCAAGAAATATTCCAGATACAATGAAAACAACCAATGGAACAACCAAATATATCTTACGTAAAGCGGCAGCAACATTTGTACCAGAACACGTACTTAACCGCCGTAAACTAGGATTCCCAGTACCAATTCGTCACTGGTTAAAAGACGAAATGAACGCTTGGGTTAAAAACATCATTAAAGAATCACCAACCGATCATTTAATTAACAAACAATATGTACTAGACTTACTAGACGACCACTGTGCCGGTAAATTTGACTACAGTCGTAAAATATGGACAGTCGTTATTTTCATGATTTGGTATGATGTATACGTAGCAGACAAATACGATTTTAAAAAATAAAAAGAAAAACCTAGACAAAGCGATTAATTAGCCTGTCTAGGTTTTCTTTTTTCAATAATAATGACAAATGGAGCATCATTTTTTTGATTAATAAATTTGTAAGATAATACATGAAAATTTTGTTGGGGGATAGCTTCGCAAAAAGTCACGACAGCATCTTTTTCTTGTTTTCCAGCAGGGTGACCGTGATAAATAACGAGAATAATGACGCCGCCAACTTCGAGCAGCTCCATTAAATGGCCAATGCTTTCTAGCGTAGAATCAGCAGTTGTTGTAATTTCTTTGTCGCCACCAGGTAAATAACCAAGATTGAAAATAGCGGCACGAACCGGTTTGGATGTATATTCCGGAATGCGCGCATGGCTAGCACATACGAGTTCTACTTGCGAACTGGCACCCGCATTTTCTAACCGAGTGTTCGTCGCATCAATCGCCAGTTGCTGAATATCAAATCCAAGCACATGTCCATTGACGCCGACTAGTTCTGCTAGCAGAAGTGTATCATGCCCATTACCACAAGTCGCATCCACCACGTAATCTCCAGAACGAACTACTTTTCGGAGCGTATCATGTGCGAAGGGGAGAATGCCGCGCAAATTCATTTTGCATTCACTTCCACAGGTTGATACAATTTCCCTTGCCAGCTATCTCTTCGTACCAATTCCGCGTCAATCGCATTCAGAACTTCAAATTTATTCAAACTCCAAACTGGTCCAATCAAATCATCCACGCCACCATCACCTGTAATCCGGTGAATAACCATTTCTGGCGGTAAGATTTCGAGTTGATCAGCTACTAAGTTCACATAACCATCACGCGTTAAAAATTCTAAGTCACCTTTTTTATAATCTTCTACCATTGGCGTTCCTTTTAATAAATGAAGTAAGTGAATTTTAATACCATCAACGCCACTTTCTACTACTTTGCGGGTTGTCTCCATCATCATTTCCGGCGTTTCTTTTGGAAGACCGTTAATAATGTGAGTACAAATGCGGATATTGTGTTTTTGGAGTTTACGCACACCTTCTACATAACAATCATAATCATGTGCCCGGTTAATTAATCGCCCAGTTTCATCATGAGCGGATTGTAAACCAAGCTCCAACCATAAATAAGTACGTTCATTCAACTCAGCTAAATATTCCACCACATCATCTGGCAAACAGTCCGGTCTTGTCGCAATCGAAAGCCCAACTACACCCGGCTCATTCAAAACAGTTTCAAATTTCTCACGTAACTCGGCAACCGGGGCGTGTGTATTCGTGAAAGCTTGGAAATAAGCGATACATTTCCCATCTTTCCATTTCGTTTGCATTTTGTCGCGAACTTGCTGGAATTGCACTTTTAAATCAAGCGCGCGGTTGCCGGCAAAATCCCCAGAACCTGCCGCACTACAAAATGTACAACCGCCGTGCGCGACCGTGCCGTCACGATTCGGACAATCAAAGCCGCCATCAAGCGCCACTTTATACGTCTTTTGCCCAAATTCCTCGCGCAAGCAGTAGTTCCACGTATGATATCTTTTATTATCATTACTATATACAAATGGATTCGTTTGTTTCACTAGTTTTAGACTCCTTCAAATGAAATTCTCCATTCATTTTAGCACATTTTAGTAGGAAAGTTAGATAAATCTTCAGAGCGCTTGCTAAAAAAATGAAATTCAGCTACAATAAAACTAATGAATTTTGCGAAATAGCGATGAATTGGAGTAGTAATCTGCATATTTTGATGTGAAGAGAGCTGACGGTTGGTGCAAGTCAGTCACAAAATCCGGATGAACTTACCATGGAGCTTGGGTGTATCCCCGTTTTCCGCGTTAAGGAATTGATAAGTTGAGTGGTCAAACACTAATGTGGGTGGTACCGCGGGAGAAGCATCTCTCGTCCCATGGCGATAAGCCGTTGGGATGTAGGGATTTTTTTGTAGCCAAAATTCGATATTTTAAGGAAAAGAGGATGAGTAAAGTGACATTTAATCATAAAAAAATGGAACCGAAATGGCAACAATATTGGAGTGAACATAACACTTTCAAAACAACCGAAGATAAAAATAAAGAAAACTTCTATGCACTTGATATGTTTCCTTACCCGTCTGGAGCAGGTCTTCACGTAGGACATCCAGAAGGTTATACAGCAACTGATATTTTGTCTCGAATGAAACGGATGCAAGGGAAGAATGTACTTCACCCGATTGGTTGGGATGCATTTGGCCTTCCTGCTGAACAATATGCGATTGATACTGGTAATGACCCAGAAGAATTCACCGCACTTAATATTGCGAACTTTACTCGCCAAATTAAATCACTAGGTTTTTCCTACGACTGGGATCGCGAAATCAATACAACAGATCCTGAATATTATAAATGGACCCAATGGATTTTCGAAAAACTATATGAAAACGGCCTAGCTTATGAAGCAGAAATCGCTGTAAACTGGTGCCCAGAGCTTGGTACTGTTTTAGCTAACGAAGAAGTTATCGATGGCAAAAGTGAACGCGGTGGCTTCCCAGTTTTCCGTAAACCAATGCGCCAATGGATGCTTAAAATTACTGCATACGCGGATCGTTTGCTAGATGACCTTGATCTAGTAGACTGGCCTGAGAACATCAAAGACATGCAACGTAACTGGATTGGTCGTTCTGAAGGAGCAGAAGTTACTTTTAAAATCAAAGGTAGCGATGCAACGTTTAACGTCTTCACAACACGCCCAGATACTCTTTTTGGCGCAACATATACGGTGTTTGCACCTGAGCATGAACTTATCGAAAAAATCACTACACCCGAGCAAAAAGAAGCAGTGGAAGCATACAAAAAACAAGTAGAACTAAAAAGCGAACTAGAAAGAACCGATCTTGCAAAAGATAAAACAGGCGTCTTCACTGGTGCTTATGCAATTAATCCAATCAACGGCGAAGAAGTGCCAATTTGGATTGCTGACTACGTATTGATTCAATACGGAACAGGCGCAATTATGGCCGTACCAGCACATGACGAACGCGACTTTGAATTCGCGCAACAATTCGGCTTGAATATTCGCCCAGTACTTGAAGGCGGCGACGTAACAAAAGAAGCTTTCACTGGCGATGGTCCACATATTAACTCAGAATTCTTGAATGGACTAGCTAAAGCTGAAGCGATCACTGCTGCAATTGATTGGCTAGAGAAAGAAGGTATCGGCAGCCGTAAAATCACCTATCGTTTGCGCGACTGGTTGTTCAGCAGACAACGTTATTGGGGCGAACCAATTCCAGTTATCCACTGGGAAGACGGCGAATCGACACTTGTTCCAGAAGAAGAACTACCACTACTTCTGCCGAAAGCAACGGAAATCAAACCATCAGGCACAGGCGAATCACCACTTGCGAACTTGCATGACTGGGTAAACGTAACAGACGAAAATGGCCGTAAAGGTCGCCGTGAAACAAATACCATGCCACAATGGGCTGGCTCAAGCTGGTATTTCTTGCGTTACATCGATCCAAAAAACAGCGAAGCAATTGCTGACAAAGAAAAACTAGCAGAATGGCTTCCAGTTGACGTTTACATCGGCGGGGCAGAGCATGCTGTACTTCACTTGCTTTACGCACGTTTCTGGCATAAATTCTTATACGATATCGGCGTAGTTCCAACAAAAGAACCTTTCCAAAAACTATTTAACCAAGGCATGATTCTTGGCGAAAATAATGAAAAAATGTCCAAATCAAGAGGTAATGTTGTTAACCCTGATGAAGTAGTAGAAAAATACGGCGCAGATACGCTTCGTTTATACGAAATGTTCATGGGCCCACTAGAAGCTTCTATCGCTTGGAATGAAAACGGCCTAGAAGGAGCACGTAAATTCCTAGACCGCATTTGGCGTTTGCTAGTAACTGAGGAAGGCACACTTGCTGAAAAAGTTACAGCAGCAGCCAATGCCAATTTGGAAAAAGCGTATCATCATATGGTGAAAACCGTAACGAATCATTACGAAAATCTGCGTTTCAATACTGGGATTTCGCAACTAATGATTTTCATCAATGAAGCCTACAAACAAGACACGATTCCAAAAGAATATGTCGAAGGTTTCGTTCAATTACTATCACCAATTGCACCACACCTTGCAGAAGAATTGTGGGAAATCCTAGGTCATACTGAAACAATCAGCTACGTAGCTTGGCCAACATACGACGAAATCAAACTAGTAGAAGATGAAGTAGAAATTGTACTTCAAGTAAATGGCAAAGTAAAAAGCAAAATCACCGTTGCCAAATCTCT
>CM001047.1:1665295-1666136 GCA_000183865.1 Listeria marthii FSL S4-120 | reverse complement strand
AAGACGACAAAATGAAAGAAAACCTAGAAGGCAAAACAATCCGTAAAGTGATTGTTGTTCCAGGGAAGCTTGTAAATATTGTTGCGAATTGATTAGGAGACCGCTCCCAAAATTAGCATTGTTGCTGATTTTTGGAGTGGTTTTATTTTATTTATAAAAGATTCTTTGTAAATAATGTTTTTAATTGAGCAAACAATTCTTACCTGCTATAGTAAATGGAAAAAGGAGAAAATAAAGTGGCAGAGATAATTACATTAGTTATAGGTTTTTTAGGGTTATGCTACACAGTTATTAATAGTTTTTATACATGGGAAGCAGTGGGATTAAAGATGAAAGACTTTGTTTCAATTGAAAATAAAGTGAAATTGAGTTTAAGTAATGTAATCATATTTTTAATTTTTCTTATATGTATAGCATATTCAATTGATGCTATCAATAAAGTAAATAATATTTGGGAACAAGCGTTTATGATTTTTATGGCTATATTATTTGGTTTAATGTTTCTTATAAGTATAGTTGTGATGATTACAAAGAACGTTAGAGAAAGTTGCGATGTTTACTATATATTATCTGGTAAAATTTATAAATTAAAGCACATAGAAAATGATATTTTATTTTTAGAATCTCTAAGTCCAAATAAGAAAATATTATTAAAAAATAAAGCTTTCTTGTTCAAGAATAAGCATTTGATTTTAAATGGAAAAGATTACAAGGAATTCAAACAAGAAAAACCATTTTTATTTATAGATTGAAAAACCATTTTTAAGTAAAGTTTTTGACATGCAATAGAGTGTTATGATTATAAGGTTGCCTTAGGAATCACACAATATAAAAATATGCT
>CM001047.1:1662403-1665287 GCA_000183865.1 Listeria marthii FSL S4-120 | reverse complement strand
TTCAGCTTAAAATTAGAAATTTTTGTAAAAACTAGTTGCAGAAGAAGATATGTATATGGAATGCATATTTTGTCTGAAAAAATGATGATCTCGTCAGAAAGAACGAATTATTATAAAATAAAAGTTTTTTTGTCTACTTTGATTAACAACTTTATTTTTTAATAAAGTACTAAGCTATTTATAAAAAAAGATAAAAAGGAGTGCAGAAATGAGGACGAAAGCGGAAATGGGGCAATATGTAGTACTTTGTAAGAATTGCGGTAGTAATAGAGTTAAAGAACAAGATATTCTTTTGAATATAGCACTTATTTGGGGAGCGTGTTTATGTACAATATTTGTGATTACAATTCCTATAGCCATAATCTTATGGGTTATGCTAATTGTTAGAAAAGTCAAATGGAAAAAATCTGATAAAATGTTTAAGTGTGAAGTATGTAAACATATGTTTCATGTTCCAATCAAAGACTTTAATAAATATAAAGATGTAACTAAGTAGAAACATGGTAGTAATTTTTTTCTTCAATGCTTGAGATTCAGTGATGTTAACAAGGGAGATAACTTAGCTATAATTTTTGCGGTTATATAAATATTGCTAATATAAATGCAAGAAATATCGGAACTATAACTTGCATCTTAAACTCTATTATGCTATATTTATTGTTAGTGTTAAATCACACACGCACGGTGACAGACTGAGAAGGTGCTTGGCGGCTTGTTCGCCTAAGTTTTTCAGCTGGTTGATCCATGCGGAGGGCGGTTATCCGCAAAAAATAAACCAATAGGAGGGAATAACACATGCCTGTTATTTCAATGAAACAATTATTAGAAGCTGGCGTTCACTTCGGTCATCAAACTCGTCGTTGGAACCCAAAAATGAAGAAATATATCTTCACAGAAAGAAATGGTATTTATATCATTGACCTACAAAAAACAGTGAAAAAAGTAGACGAAGCTTTCAACTTCATGCGTGAAGTAGCTAGCGACAACGGAACTATCCTGTTTGTAGGAACTAAAAAACAAGCGCAAGAATCCGTTCGCGACGAAGCTATCCGTTCTGGACAATATTTCGTGAATCATCGTTGGTTAGGTGGTACTTTAACTAACTTTGAAACTATTCAAAAACGTATTCAACACCTTAAAAAAATCGAAAGAATGGAAGCAGATGGAACTTTTGAAGTCCTTCCTAAAAAAGAAGTTGTCCTTCTTAAAAAAGAACAAGAAAAATTAGAACGCTTCTTAGGCGGAATCAAAGACATGAAAGGTCTTCCTGATGCATTATTCATCGTTGACCCACGCAAAGAACGTATTGCGGTTGCAGAAGCTCGTAAACTTCATATTCCTATCATCGGTATTGTTGATACAAACTGTGATCCGGATGAAATCGACTACGTAATCCCTGCAAATGATGACGCTATCCGCGCGGTTAAATTATTAACTGCTAAAATGGCTGACGCTATCATTGAAGTGAACCAAGGGGAAGAGTTAACGGAAGCGGAAGTTGCTCCTGTAGAAGAAAAAGCTACAGAAGAAACTACTGAAGCATAAGATTTTATTTGAAACTTTCAAGGTGATAAGGCACTATTCTTATCACCTTTTTTAAAGAGAAAAATTGGAGGGAAAATAAATGGCTAATATTACAGCTCAAATGGTAAAAGAATTACGTGAAAAAACTGGTGCTGGTATGATGGATTGTAAAAAAGCACTTGTAGAAACAGAAGGAGATATGGAAAAAGCAATTGACTATCTTCGTGAAAAAGGAATCGCTAAAGCTGCGAAAAAATCTGACCGTGTAGCTTCTGAAGGTATGACTCATGTAATCAGCAATGAAAAACATGCAGTAGTACTAGAAGTAAATGCTGAAACAGATTTCGTTGCTAAAAACGATAACTTCCAACAATTAGTTGACGCTTTAGCTAAACAAATTCTTGCAGTACGTCCAGATAGCTTAGAAGACGCACTTAAAACAGAAATGCCTAATGGCCAAACTGTTCAAGATTACATCACTGAAGCAATTACAAAAATTGGTGAAAACATTTCCCTTCGTCGTTTTGAAGTAAAAGAAAAAGCGGACAACTCTGCTTTCGGCGAATACATCCACATGAACGGACGTATTGGTGTTCTTACACTTCTTGAAGGAACTACTGATGCTACAGTTGCAAAAGACGTTGCTATGCACATCGCTGCAATCAACCCTAAATACATTTCTCGTGAAGATGTTTCTTCTGAAGAAGTTGCACACGAAAAAGAAGTATTAACTCAACAAGCATTAAACGAAGGCAAACCAGCTAATATCGTTGAAAAAATGGTAGAAGGCCGTTTGAAAAAATATCTAAGCGAAATTTCCTTAGAAGACCAACCTTTCGTTAAAAACCCAGACATCACTGTAGGCGACTACGTGAAACAAAGCGGTGGTAAAGTTGTATCATTCGTACGTTTCGAAGTAGGCGAAGGAATCGAGAAAAAAGAAGATAACTTTGTTGAAGAAGTAATGAGCCAAGTGAAAAAATAAGTCAATTTTAAATTGATTACTAAAACCCCGCATTTTCTTAGGAAATGTGGGGTTTTTCTTTGGAAATATTTTACGTACACTTTTGCTAGAGTCAATAATTTTAAGATTTAGTGAATACTTATACTTCATTATTCACTTATTAATAATTAAAAATGATAAATAAGTGAATAATTTCGCGATTTTAACAAATGTAATAACATAAATTTCGAGTGAATATGAACTTTTTGTGAAGCGTTGGGAAAATAGTGCATAAATTATGAATAAGAACGGATGATTTGTATTATTTTGTGATTAAAAACACAATGATACTCATTTTGTGTAAGAATAAACCTAAATAAATCTTATTTTTAGTCGTTCGCGACAAGAATCGGACAT
>CM001047.1:1661938-1662303 GCA_000183865.1 Listeria marthii FSL S4-120 | reverse complement strand
TATACATTCTTTTTTTATGCTAAATTATATTTGTGATAAATAGCACTCATATCGTTGAACATTAAATTTATGAAGGATGTGGATAGTAAATGAAAAAAGTGAAGATGGAAAAATGGCTTATAGGAGTATATGTGCTTACTGTAATATCTTGTATATGTATATATTTTGCAACAGGCTTTCTAATTATGTTGGCATGTGCTTTTATATCACTTTTAGGTACAGCGTTCCAAACTTTAAGATACAGCAATGCAAAGAAAGAAAATAACCATAGTTGAATTATGAAAGTTATTTTACTCAATCATTAAAATATTAAATTGGAAGTGTAGTTAATTTGATACTTGGAAATGTTTTTAGTTATTATGATA
>CM001047.1:1660438-1661838 GCA_000183865.1 Listeria marthii FSL S4-120 | reverse complement strand
ATGTTTTTAGTTATTCCAATAATTTTAATACTACTACTTATTGGAGTTATTGCTTACATTCACAAAAGAAAAATAACAATAAAAAAGAAATAGCGTACTTGCATGTTAAAATAACTTTTGACATGATATCTTGATTCTTTTGGAATTAAGTCAGAAAGTGGGCAAATAGAAATTTACCTCTTGATTTAAAGAACAATAGATGAAACTCGTGATATACTTAGATAGTACTGACACGAACTTCACCAACTATAAAGGAGAACTAACAGATGAGCAAATCTAAAGGAATTGAATATACATTTATAATTATCATGCTATTAGTTACATTCGCCTCTTCGATAATCAATGAGAGTCTGACTTGGCCAATTCTCATTTTAGGCTGTTTGATTCATGCTTTTTGTATGGCAGATAAGAAAGATGTTTTGCGCGTGGATTTAGTTATTATCGCTATTCTGGTATTACTTAATAATTTCGATCCGTACAAATAATACTTTTTAGTCATGTAGTTTTTCCTTGCTAAAAATGGTTTAACATCCATCTTTTTTTTGCTATACTTGAGAAAGAGAATATTAACGACAAAGGGAGAGCAACATGAAAAAAATCATCAAGATAGTTTTAATTGGTTTATTTATGCTATTTTTACTAAATAGTTTGTGGACGATGATACAGACAAAAGAAGGAATGAGTTCACCGCTCTGGCTACAACTCATCTATTTGCTTATTTATGCAGTTTCAGCGTTTGCTACCTATAAGGAGAAGTGGTATGGATTCTTCGTGGCATTTGTATTCGGTATAGTCGTTATGGTAGTGAGTATTATCATTAGTATATAGCTGAAAACCTCGATAAAAGATCGAGGTTTTTTTATTTATCAAAATTAAATATACCGTTGGTGAATATTTATGCGATGGAAATATAATATTTTATATGTTTTAGGGGTTAACAGTATTAAATATTGAGGTGCTATTACCGAATTATGAACATTTAGTGAAGTCTCATAAATCTGATGTATAAAAAAGAAAAAACCAATCTAAAATGAGTGGAAATGCGGATTTTCAGTAACTTTTAGCTCAAAAAGAGTAATAATGATTATAATTAAGAACAATTTCAAGTCATTCGCGACGTAAAACAGGCATTTCATTACATTTTTTGGTTATACAGTGGAAATTCATGGTACAATTTTTTTGTACGAGACTAAACTTATGCTCTCAAGTGAACATGTTATTTACTAAGTGATAACAATAGGTTGTTCAATGCAATTCCTATTTTTATGATAAATTCAAAAAGAGAGGTGAGCAAGAAAACGAGCAGGAAGTTAGTGCTATCTTTTTAGCAATCAGAACTGGGTTAGACGAAGATGAAGAAAACTGTATTCAAAGGGAAGAATGTTAAAAATAATTTTATT
>CM001047.1:1660096-1660338 GCA_000183865.1 Listeria marthii FSL S4-120 | reverse complement strand
AAAAATAATTTTATTTTTAATAGGATATGTATACGGTTTCATTTAATTAAACAATTACTTACAAAGAGGGGCGACACAGAATGAAGAAAATAGTAACATTGTTAGTAGCATTTGTATGTTTATGGACGGTTTTCCTTCCGGGACAAGAAGCGAGTGCGGCCGCAAAAATCAATGGTTGGGATCTAGTGGATTCTAGCAAACACATGGATTACTCCGGAAATTCAAAATATATGTCTTTTATT
>CM001047.1:1659045-1659996 GCA_000183865.1 Listeria marthii FSL S4-120 | reverse complement strand
ACATGGAATGCCTATAAAAAAGGTGTAATTAGACCAGCATCTGCAACGAATAAATCTGATGTATACTGTAGTGATATTTCAGCAAATAACAATATCAATGCAACGACTTACAGCAATGGGAAAATCACGTTTAACAAGAAAAATATGGATAAAAAGAATAACGCTGGGAAACAAAATGTGGCTACACATGAACTAGGACATGGTTTACGATTAGCTCATAATGCAGCTTCGGACGTTATGTATCAGTATAGTACGTCGAAAACAACTTTATCCACAAATGATAAAATATCGTATGACGCAGCATATAAAAAATATTAAAAAGGGGTACTCACATTGAAAAAGACAACTATGGGAATTATTGCTTCAGTAGTTAGTATTTTAGGCATCGGCTGTTTCTTGACAGTAAATACGTATGCCGAAAAAGCAGAACCAAAGAAAAAAGACGTACCAACTTATGCCATCTTTTCCGATTATACACTTGATGTAGATAATCCAAATGAAGTCGTTGGTGACGCTGATTATGTTTTTGTAGGGAAAGTTACAGAAGAAACAGGAACTGCATATAAAAATAAAACACCAATCGAACAAGAAGATGGTTCAATAGCATATATTGGTGAGGCGTATACAAATTATAAAGTAGAAGTAATTACTAATTTAAAAAATGAATTAACGATTAATAAAGAAATTTCACTTGAAAAACAAGGTGGTATTCGTGAAGACGGATCTGCTTATGACGTATTTGAAGATGACCAACTGCCGGAAGTAGGCAAAGTTTACATCTTCACTGCATATATACAAGACGATGGCTCCTTGCTTGTAGCGGGCGGGAACTCGACTATTTCCTTCGATGAGAAGACGAAAAATATTGATACGGAAAAAGAAGTTGTCAAAACCGAAGAATTTGAGCTTTATGAAGAAGCGGTGGAAAATCAAGTAGTTCCAGAAGAAAAA
>CM001047.1:1658700-1658945 GCA_000183865.1 Listeria marthii FSL S4-120 | reverse complement strand
TCAAGTAGCCTTTTTAAACAATTTGCAATTATTTGTTGCGCTTTCAAAAAAAATCGGTTAAACTAATAACGTTGCATAATAAAACAAAGGAGGAATGGACGATGAATAATTATATAAAGACTTCAAACAAGGCATTATTGCGCTTAAAAATAGAATTTATTTCACCGGACCATTTCAGGGACAAGGGAGCTCTCCTTTAATTTGGTTTTATTTTATACAAAGTGGTGACAAATAAATATATTTTT
>CM001047.1:1656515-1658600 GCA_000183865.1 Listeria marthii FSL S4-120 | reverse complement strand
TAAATATATTTTTTCGGGTAATAATGGGCAGAAATAGGTCCATTATTTTTATTTGTCCAATTTTAAGGAAAAAAGGGAGGGATTGTTGTTTGAAAATATATAAAGCATTAGGCTGGTTTTTTAAAGAAAATTGGAAATCTTATGCATTTGGAGTAACGATTTTGTTTACGATTGCGCTTTTGCAGTTGGTTCCACCGCAAATTATCGGTTATACGGTAGATGCCGTGACGAACGACTCACTGACAAAAGATAAATTGATTAAATGGATGGTTATTCTCATTGTGGCAGCGATTCTTGCATACGGTGGTCGCTACGTTTGGCGGATGTTGATTTTCGGTTCTGATAATAAATTACAACGAACATTACGCTTACGTTTATTTGAACATTTTACGAAGATGTCACCATTTTTCTTCCAGCGTTATCGTACGGGAGATTTAATGGCACATGCGACAAATGATATTACAGCCATCCAGCAAGTGGCGGGAATCGGTGTCTTGACTTTATCAGACTCGGTTTTAACAGGTGGAACAGTCATTGCGACAATGGCGATTACGATTGATTGGCGGCTAACCCTGATTGCGTTATTACCGATGCCGTTTATGGTACTCGGAAGTTCGATTCTCGGTAAAAAGCTACATGACCGTTTCCACGGGGCACAAGCAGCTTTTTCGATGCTAAATGATAAAACACAAGAAAGTATTTCCGGAATTAAAGTCACAAGGACATTTGGGCAAGAGAAAGAAGATATTCAAGATTTTGCGAAACAAACCAAAGAAGTCGTTCAGAAAAATATTTCTGTTGCAAAAGTGGATGCGATGTTCGATCCGATGATTTCGATTATTGTAGGGATTTCATTTGTACTTTCCCTTGGTTTCGGTGCGAAATTTGTTGTGGATGGGGAGTTGACTATTGGGCAAGTGATTGCTTTTTCGAACTACTTATTCCTATTGATTTGGCCGATGTTAGCATTTGGATTCTTATACAATATTATCCAGCGTGGGAATGCATCTTATGACCGAGTGCAACATTTACTTGCAGAAAAGGAAGATGTGCTTGATTATGTCGGCGCAATCGACACGGTTCCTGTTGGTGACTTACAAGTAGAACTGGACCAATTTACGTATCCAGATGAAACTGAACCAGTCTTGTCTGATATTCATTTTGAATTGAAAGCTGGCGAAACATTAGGGATTGTTGGTCGGACTGGTTCTGGGAAAACATCCTTATTAAAACTTTTAATGCGTGAATATGATACGTATGAGGGCAAAATTGCTTTCGCTGATGTGAAAATTCAAGATTACACGGTTCGAGCGTTAAGAGAAGCGATTGGTTATGTGCCACAGGATCAATTTTTATTTTCGACAACAGTTCGAGATAATATTCGTTTTGGGAAACCAGACGCACCTCAAGAAGAAGTGAGCAATATCGCGCAACTCGTTTCTGTCGATGAAGATATTCTTGGTTTTGAAAATGGCTATGATACAGTTGTTGGTGAGCGTGGGGTTTCACTTTCTGGTGGTCAAAAGCAGCGACTTGCAATTGCGCGGGCATTAATTATGAATCCGGAATTGCTGATTTTAGATGATGCGCTTTCGGCGGTTGATGCAAAAACAGAGGAACAAATTTTAGCTAATTTAAAAGAGAATCGTTCTGATAAAACGACGATTATTAGCGCACACAGACTTAGCTCTGTAGAACATGCGAATTTGATTATCGTGATTGACAAAGGGCGAATTGTGGAGCGGGGAACGCATATGGAACTTATGGCTTTAGATGGCTGGTATGCGGAAATGTTCCATGAGCAACAGCTGGAAGAGGCTTTGGAAGAAGGGGGTGCGGCAGATGGAAGCGATGAATGAGCAAGATGAAATGTTAGTGATGTCCGGTAAAGAACATCGCGAAGTATTAAAACGAATGCTTAGTTATACGAAATATCATATTCCAAGTTTAATTTGGACTGGAGTGCTTGTTCTACTTGTAACGCTTGCAGATGTATTCGCGCCGATTTTGATTAAAATATTCTTGGATGATTATTTAACACCGATGAACTTAGAAATGCAGGCTTTGCTCATTCTTGGAGCTGGG
>CM001047.1:1653099-1656508 GCA_000183865.1 Listeria marthii FSL S4-120 | reverse complement strand
GGCTGACGATTGGGAAATCAGTAGTTTGGTATTTTCAACTACTGTTCTTCCAAAAAATCGCGCTTGAAATTGTTCAACAAATGCGGATTGATATTTTTACGAAACTGCATTCGCTCGGTATGCGTTATTTTGATAAAACGCCTGCTGGGAGTATCGTTTCGCGTGTGACAAATGATACCGAAGCTGTGAAGGATATGTTTATAAATGTGCTTTCTACAGCGATTCAAAGTTTATTTATGCTTGTCGGGATTTATGCTGCGATGTTCGCGCTCAATGTGCAATTAGCGCTATATAGCTTGCTTTTATTCCCACTGATTGTCTTTATTATCTTCGTTTACCGGAAATATAGTTCGCAGTTTTACCGGGCACGAAGAGAAAAATTAAGCCAATTAAACGCAAAAATTGCTGAGTCAATTTCGGGCATGTCGATTGTGCAACAATTTAATCAAGAGCGTCGGTTAGTAAAAGAATTTGAGAAAATCAATAAAGATTACTATGACGTTGGTATGAAGAATATTAAGTTTAATGCGCTATTACTTGGGCCGGCAATTGATTTGATTTACGCACTTGCTGTTGTGATTATTCTTAGTTTCTTCGGGGCTGAGTCTTTAATCGGACCGGTAGCAATTGGGACAATTTATGCGTTTATTAGTTATTTTGACCGTTTTTTAGAAGCGATTTATAACGTTATGGAGCGGCTGGCAATGTATCAAGAAGCGATTACAGCGGCATCGAGGGTATTTCGGATTATGGATGAAACCGAAGAAGTGCCCGCCCAATTAAACGATCCAGAAGCGAAAATTACGCGCGCTAAAATTGAGTTTAAAGATGTTTCGTTTGCTTATGAAGGCGGACGTGATGTGCTGAAAAACATTAGCTTTACGGCGGAACCTGGCCAAACGGTTGCTCTTGTTGGTCATACGGGGAGCGGGAAAAGTTCGATTATCAATTTAATGATGCGTTTTTATGAATTTGAACGTGGTGATATTTTGATTGATGGTAAATCGATTAAGTCGCACGAAATTGCCGAATTACGTAAGAAAACGGGATTGGTGTTGCAAGATAGTTTTATGTTTTATGGCGATATTAATACAAATATTCGCTTGTATAATAAAGATATTTCAGATGAGCAAATTGTAGATGCCGCCAAATTTGTTCAAGCGGATGGTTTTATTCAAACGTTATCAGATCAATATAAACATAAAGTAATCGAGCGGGGAGCTTCATTTTCAAGTGGACAGAGACAACTGATTTCGTTTGCTAGAACGGTTGTAACGAATCCGCAAATTCTCGTGTTAGACGAAGCAACGGCGAATATTGATACAGAAACAGAAAGCTTAATTCAAACTGGATTAAAACGAATGAGAGAAGGACGTACGACAATTGCGATTGCGCATCGACTTTCGACAATTAAGGATGCCGATTTAATTTTAGTTTTATCCAAAGGAAGAATTATTGAGCGTGGTACACATGACAGTTTGATTGCAGAACAAGGGGTGTATCATTCGATGTATCAATTACAAAATAGCGGAATGGATTTAGACGAAGCGCTTTAAGCAGAGAAGTTTATTTCAAACGGTAAAAGGAATATAATGAGGAGCGAAGTGTTACAGCAGATTAGTAGGGGGAATTAAAAGTGTCATTAATCATTTCAATTATCATTACACTTGTTTTTGGAGCTGGAATTATCATGATAAGAATGAAAGCATCGAAGCGTCCAGCAAGTGTGAAAGGGATTATCATACCGCCAATTATGATGTCAACAGGCGCTCTTATGTTTGTTATTCCTTTTTTCCGTGTGTCGTGGGTAGATATTTTAGAAGCTATTGCAATGGGGCTTGTGTTTTCGGTTATTTTAATTTGGACAACGAAATTCGAAGTTCGTCATAAGTACGTATTTATTAAACGCACAAAAGCTTTTCCAGTTATTTTAATGGGACTATTACTGATTCGGATTTTTATTAAGTACTGGATTAGTGGTAGTTTAGAAGTGGGCGAGTTGTCTGGAATGTTCTGGATAATGGCGTTTGCAATGATTGTACCGTGGCGAATTGTGATGTATTTTCAATATAAAAATACCGAAAAAGAGCTTAGTAAAGTAGAAGTAAGCGGAGAGTATGAATAATAGTGAAAGCATTTTCTAAAACAGCTTGAATTATNNCATATGAATAGCTTATAATGAATAATGTTACATCGTGAGTAATGTTAACTTGCCGGATGGGTGAAGCATATCCGAGACTGACGCGGCCAGTTACAAAAGGGCTTCCGAGTTTGGCTTGAAAAAAAGGAGGACATCATCTTGAAAAAATGGTTATTAGTTGTTTTAACTTTAGCATTAGGATTGTCACTTGCGGCATGTTCTGGTTCTAGTAGTTCAGACAAAAAAGAAGACACAAGCAAAGAAACAACAAGCGATAAAGACAACGTATTAAATTATTACATGGACTTAGTAAACGTTATTAATGAAAACAATGGCGATTACAACGCTTATGTAGGAGCAGTTGGCGCAGATCCTAAACCAGCTGAAGCAGACCTTGCAGCTCTTGCAAAACCAGCTAGTGAATCAGCACTTAAAGTATCTGAAGCACTTGCTAGTGAAAAAACACCTGACCTTGGTAAATACACAGATGATTTCAAAGCAGCTGTGAAACAATTAAGTGATGCTTACAAATTAGAAGCAGACGCACTTAAAGCTAGTGGTCGTGATACAACTAAAGCAGACGAAGCAATGGCAAAAGCGGACGAAGCAATTGCTGGCGTATTAAAAGATGCAGGACTTAATCCTTCAAGCATCACAACTGATACAGCTTCCTGATAATAAAGAAACCGAAATAAAAGACTATCAATTGAAAAGATAAAAGTAAAACATAATGTGTATTGCCATAAAAATGCGATATAACATTTGCTTGCTATTTTTCAGTTAAAAGCCCTTTTATTTCGGTTTTTTTGTTTAAGAAATGCTACTTAATAGGTGAAATAAAGTAATATAGAGGTGAATTGCAATGGGCGCTTGGGGTTCTGAGCCTTGGGATAGTGATGAAGCGGCAGATTGGTTTGGGGAGTTTATGAAACATGTGGATATCGATTTTATAATCCAGACTGTAGAAGAAGTTGAAAATAATGAATATGATTATGATCGAATTAGAGCGGTTTCATATATAGTAGAAACACTTGGGAAATCGTATATTTGGCCAGTTGACTACTATGCTGATTTAGATAAAATAGTCGAGAAACTAATTAATTTATTAACGTTAATGATTGAACCAGATTCTGATTTTTTAGATATGTGGGGAAATAATCCTGAAATTATAATAGCTGTGCAAAAACAAATAGATGCCCTAAAAAAAAGACTGTAAAGAAAATAAATTTTACTTTCCTTACAGTCTGAGACAGTTTCTAAAAAGAAACT
>CM001047.1:1651299-1652999 GCA_000183865.1 Listeria marthii FSL S4-120 | reverse complement strand
CTGTCTTTTTTTATTTGTTTTTTGTTTGATTAATTTCGTTTTGAAGTTGTTCGAAAGTGTTCATTAGTTCTTGAGATTTAACTTCTAGTAGCTCTTTTTGGTCAAGTTCGGTATCATTGAATAGTACCGGATCGCCAAAACGAATAATAATCTTTTTACGTTTTAAAATTTCTCCAAATGTTTTTGGTCCATCATAAACAGCGGGTAGCATAGGAACTTTTGCTTTATGAGCGATTGTTACAGCACCGCGTTTTAAATGAAGGTTGGTTGTTTTTCGTGTACCACTCGGGAAAATCCCAACTACTTTGCCAGCTTTTAGCATCCGGATTGGCGCTTTAATGGCACTTGGTCCCGGGTTATCACGGTTGACTGGAAAGGCGTTAAGGTGTGTCATTAGCCAGTTAAGGAATTTACCTTTGAATAGCTCTTGTTTGGCCATATAATGCACTGGTGTTGGCGATAGGGCGAAACCGAGGTATAGAATTTCAATCCATGACGTATGCGTGGAAACAACCACATAAGGCGCTTCAATGATTTTGTCTTTGTTTTGTACTTGAAATCGTCCACCAATAATAATTAAAATAAAATGAACGAGGTTTTTTGCGAAATGATAAAACAACTTCTTCACTCCCAGTATTGCTAGTTATTTTTTTAAACTATATCTAGTATACTTAAAATTGACGAGTTTTGCATTAAAAATAAATAATCTCCGGGAAAAAGAAAAGAGGAAACCAATGAAATTTTTACATACAGCCGATTTGCATTTAGGGAAAATTGTATCTGGCATGTCGATGCTTGCGGAACAAAAGTACATTTTGGCGCAAATAACGAAGATTGCCGAGGAAGAGCAAGTAGATGCACTTATTTTGGCGGGAGACTTATATGACCGCGCTGTGCCGCCTGCTGATGCGGTGAAAGTATTAAATGATATTTTAGTGAAATGGAATGTCGAACTTGGTATTCCGATTTTTGCGATTAGCGGGAACCATGATAGTGCTGAGCGACTGGCGTTTGGTAGCCAGTGGTATGAAAGTAGCAAGTTATATATGAAAGGGAAATGTACTTCGGAGTTTGAAGGAATCCCTTTTATGGATGCGGAAGTGTGGCTTGTACCATATCATGAACCAGCGATTATTCGGGAGGTTTTTGCGGATAATTCCATTCGTAGTTTTGAAGACGCTATGCAAGCCGTGACGAAACAAATTCGTTCTAAATGGGATCCAAGTAAGGCGCAGATTTTGGTTGGACATGCGTTCGTTTCTGGCGGAATTCCGAGTGATTCCGAGCGTCAACTAGCGATTGGGAATGTCGATCGTGTTTCGACAAATTGTTTTGACGGTTTTACTTATACCGCGCTTGGTCATTTGCACCACCCACATGCGATTCGCCATCCATCTATTTTTTACAGTGGTTCGCCTTTGAAATATTCTTTTTCAGAAGCAAATGATCATAAAAGTGTCCGGATTGTGGAAATGGAAGGCAAAGAGCTAGTTAGTGTGACAGAACGCTTTCTAACGCCAAAACATGATATGCGGATTATTTCTGGAACTCTCGCGGAACTGACGGAAAACTTAGTAGAAAATCCCGATGATTTCTTCCAAGTTAATTTAATGGATGAAGGTGCTTTGATTGATCCAATGGGGAAACTGCGCCAATTTTATCCAAACATTTTACATTTAGAACGTAAAAAACAGACCTTA
>CM001047.1:1643993-1651199 GCA_000183865.1 Listeria marthii FSL S4-120 | reverse complement strand
CTTTGAAGAAATTATGAAAAAAGATGATTTGGAGTTATTTGGGCAATTTTTTGAACATGTAAATGGAACAGAATTAACGGAAACGCAAAAACAAAAGTTAGCGGACGTTTTCGAACAAGCAAGGAAGGAGGATGCTGAATGAGACCGATTAAATTAACGATGCAAGCTTTTGGAGCTTATGCAAAAAAAGAAGTGATTGACTTTGAAAAACTGGGAACGGAACAAATTTTTGTGATTTCTGGTAAAACTGGTGCGGGGAAATCGACCATTTTTGATGCGATTAGCTTTGCGATTTTTGGAAAAGCTAATACGTTTGATCGGGAAAGTTTTTCAATGCGTAGTCATTTTGCGACCGACAAAGAGGTAACCGAAGTAACGCTTGTTTTTAGATTGAAAGATAAGATTTACCAAATTAGCCGGATTCCACAGCAAGAAATTGCGAAACAACGCGGGAACGGAACGACTACCTCGCCGCAAAAAGCAGAATTGTATGAGTTGATTGGCGACGAAATGAAGCTACTGGCGAGTTCGGTTCGCGATGTAAATACAAAAATGGAAGAATTAATTCAGCTTAATGTGGATCAGTTTAGACAAATTTTGATGATTCCACAAGGAGAATTTAGAGAATTACTCGTATCAGATAGTAAAGAAAAAGAAGTGATTTTGCAACGATTAGCGCATACCGTTTACTATGAAAAAGTCGAAAATTTGTTATGGGAAAAGCAAAAAGAAGCGGAGATTTTAGTTGTAGAAGCGCGCAAAAAAGTGGCAGAGCTTGCGGAACTAAGTTTACCGGGTGTTGAGGTAGCTGGGAAGACGACGAGTGAAATCAGTGTTTTGCAAACCGAAGCAATGCAGAGAGAACAAGCGATTTTAGTAGAATTAGAAACAGAATTGAGCGTTATTCGCAAACAAACCAGTGAGGCTGTCGAAAAAGTTACGCTTGCGAAAGAACAATTGCTTGATTGGCAAAATTTAGATGCATATACAGCAGAAGTAGCTAAATTGGAAACAGAAAAGGATTTTTATCAAGCGATAGAAGTGCGGATAGAAGCGGCGAAAAGAGCGAGTAATTTGCGTTCTCAAGATGCCCTTTGTATTCGTTTGAAAGAACAATTGGAAGCGGCAGAAAAAAATGAAAAACAAGTGGCGATCGAGGCGGAGCGGGTAGCAAGTCAATTTTCACATGCCAAAAAACAAAAAGAAACGCTGGCAGAAAAAGAAGCTGAACTTGAGGCTAACAAACGCACGCTGTTTCAACTGGAGGAAATGGAACCGAAAATTATTGAACTAGAAGCGGTGACCATCCAAAAAAGACGCGCTGAACTGGACTGGAAAGAAGCAACCAGTCATTTAGAAAAAGTGGTGAAAAGTGAGCAAGAAATCATTGCAGAAATGCAGGTGATGGAAGCGAAGTTAGCAGAAGTAAATCAAGCAGAACTCGCCAATTTAGAAGCAGTTAATGAGCGAACAACAATCGAAACAAGCATCGAAAAAAATCAAGAATTGGTTAATAAGCGGGTGAAAATGGCCGGCTGGGACAAGCAGAAGCAAGTAGAAGAACAAACGCTAGCCGAGCTGCTAACTGAGAAGACTGAAATAGAAACGACCATTAAACGCGAAGAACTAAAACGACAACAAGAACAAGCAGCCACACTTGCGATACATTTGCATGATGGCGATGCTTGCCCGGTCTGTGGCTCGTTGTCACATCCAGAACTCGCGAAATTTGGGGAATCTGCCAATCTCGAAACACTTGAAGTAGCCAGTGCAAAACTAAACGAAAAACAACAAGCGATTCATTCAGCTGAAAAATCCATTAGCCAATTCGAATGGCAACTAAATGAATGGGCTGAAATTGCTGATGTAAATTTAGCCGAAGTCGAACAAAGATTAGCTGAAAACATCCAACAAGCAAAAAATCTAACAGCACAAATAGAAACACTGCAAGCCAAAGTAGCGCAAAAAGAAACCATTCAAGCGACACTGGAAACATTAAAAATCAACCAAAATAAAGCAGAAATAGAAAAAAATAATATTGCCGTGCAAGTAGAAAACTTACATCAGCAAGTCCAACTAGCTGCCGGGAAATTAAACTATTTAGAACAATCTATCCCAGCAGATTTACGAGATAAAGCCGTTTTTGAGCATAAGAAAAACGAATTAAACACCAGTATTCAAACACACATTGAGCAGGCCGAGCGAGTTGATGCGGCATTTAGACAAGCTGAAAAAGCAACAACCCAACTAGAATCGACCTTAGAATCCGCGCAAAAAACTATTTTGAGCGCACAAGAAGCATTACAAAAACAACGCGAAATTTTTAAAACAGCGATGAAACAAAATGATTTTTCGTCATATGATGCCTATAAACAAGCACTAATGTCCGCCGAAGAACTAAAAAGCCAAGAAGAACAACTGGCCGACTTTGAGCGAAAACGTCATCTAGCCATCTCACGTCAAGCGGATTTAACAGAGAAACTTAAAGATAAACAAAAGCCGAATATCGAGCAACTAGAATTCGTGATGCACGAAAAGCAACAACAACTCAGTCAATCAGAAGAAAATACTATCAAACAACGCGAATTTGTAACTAAACGTAAAGAACTGATTGAAAACTATCAAAATAGTATTCAATCCGTCGAAAAAGCCGAAGCAAACTATGCGGATATCGGGTTACTAGCAGACGCAGCCCGTGGGAAAAATGCCCGCCGCCTAACCTTTGAACGCTACATTTTAGCCATGTTCTTAGATACCATCATTCACCGAGCAAATCACCGTTTATCGAAAATGACGAGCGGACGTTTTGAACTACAACGAAAAACGGAAAAAGCAAAAGGAAACGTCCAAAGTGGCTTAGAACTTGAAGTTTTTGACGAATACACCGGACTAACACGCCACGTAAAAACACTTTCGGGGGGAGAAAGCTTTAAAACATCGCTAGCGCTTGCTTTATCACTTGCAGAAGTAGTCCAAGAAATGGCGGGCGGGATTTCGCTGGAAACGATGTTTATTGATGAAGGATTCGGCACACTAGACCCAGAATCACTCGAAGCTGCGGTGGAATGTTTACTTGAAACACAAGAAAATGGGCGCCTAGTTGGAATCATTTCCCATGTGCCAGAACTAAAAGAACGAATTTCAGCAAGGCTCGAAGTAACGGCGACAAATCACGGAAGTACCACTAAATTTATTACCGCTAGTAGCTAAAAGACCGCATGCGTTGCCGTCCCTCGTCTTTTCCTATATAATAGTAGTTTAGAGTAATGGACGGTTTTTGGGAGGAAGAAAGTAATGGAGCACTTTACCGCAATTCAAAATAAAATGATTCCATATAGTGTGAAGCAGGCTGGAAAGAAACTGATGGAAGACGGAGAAATTATTCAGTTTCGTGAAAAGGATGCATCAGACCATTTTTCAACGTATTTTATTGATCAAAATGTCGTGGAAGATGCTGGTAATGAAAATTATGCGTGTAGCTGCGCCGATTTTCAGTTGAACGCGATTTGCAAACATATCTACGCCACGCATTTAAAAATGGAAAAAGAAAAACAAAAAGCAGCCAAACAAGATTTTAAAAATCGAATTCTCACGCAAGAATCAAATACGCTTCTTTCCCTTTTTCAACAAAATATGGCGCAACAATTTGAAGTGGAAGAGGATAATACGAATAAAACGCCACTTCAAACTCAATATATTATTCGCTTAAAACCGGATGATGCGAGTTATATTATGACGATTGAAGTGAAAGTAGGGACTGATCGGACCTATGTTGTCAAAAACATGAATACATTTTTAGCCGCAATTCGCGATCGACAGTGGCTCGTATTTACCAAGAATTTCGCTTATGATCCAAATGAGCATTTCTTTGCGGAAGAAGACAAACAAATTCTTGATAAACTACTGCAAATCAGTGAAATTGCCAAAATGTATGATACGGATTCTTTCTATTGGTCTAAATCTTACGCCGAAGAGAAAAACCTCACCATTCCACCGAGCATGGCGAGTGAGTTACTAGAACTTCTCACTGAACGCGATACGACGTGTATTATTATGAAAGAACGCGTGGAAGATATTAAATACCGCGGTATCAACGTGCGTCACGACAACCTTGATTTCATTTTCGAACTCAAAAAAAGCGCGGATGATAAATATCAACTAGAATTGGAAGACTTGCAGCAAGCAATCTTTTTCGAAGCTTACCAATTACTATTCTTTGACGGTACTTTCTTCATTCCAGTCAAAGAAGTATGGGAATCTTTAAAGCCATTAATCGAATTTCATAAAGTAACAAAAAATGAAATAGTCCAGTTTTCTGAATCGCAACTCAGCGAAGTCATTTCCTATGTGCTACCAGCTCTACAGAAAAGTGGGAAATTAAAACTGGATGATTCGATTGAAGACCGGATTACGCAGCAACCGCTTGATTGCAAATTATTTATTGCCCTCGAATATGGTGAGCATACGTTACGCCTGGAATATCATTATGGCAGCCAATTATTTGATCCATTTGCGACAACCGAAGAAGAAAATGAAAAAATCATGATTCGTGATGTCGAAAAAGAAGCCCGCGTAATGAATATTATCGAAAGCGCACCCGTTCATTTTTCCGGAACAAAAATGGTCGTTAATAAACAAGAAAAGGATTTGTATCAATTTTACTATCGAACCATTCCAAAACTTGCCGAGTACGCGGAGATTTACATGGAAGACGGCTTAGAAGAAATGGTCGAAGAGAATGTCCGCCCAGTGACGACGCTGGATGTTTCTGGCGATAACGATTATCTTTCTGTTTCATTTGATTTCAAAGGAATTCCGGAAGAAGAAGTCCAAAATGTCCTCGAATCGTTGCGTGAAAAACGAAGCTATCATCGCCTTAAAAGTGGTCGTTTCTTATCACTCGAATCAGAGAACTATAAACAAATGGAAGACGTACTCCAAATGCTCGAAGTACGTAAAAAAGACGTCCAAGCAAATATGCAAGTGCCACTTTATCGTGGGATGCAAATTTATGATATTTTAGGAGCAGGAACGCAAGACGAACATCATAAGTTCAGCCGTTCGTTCCGTGAACTATTAACAGATATTACGACTCAATCCGAAGACAGCTTTACTTTACCAAAAGGTTTAAAAGCAGAGTTGCGCGATTATCAGCTAACAGGTTTTGAATGGATGAAATCACTTGCGAAATATAATCTAGGCGGAATTTTGGCGGATGATATGGGACTTGGGAAAACGGTGCAAACGATTAGCTTTTTGGCATCTGAGCTAGAAGATAATCCAAACTTAAAACCAGTCTTGATTATTACGCCTGCCTCACTGCTATACAACTGGCAAAGCGAATTAGAAAAATTTGCGCCAGCTATTCCGGTGACCGTTTTACACGGGACGAAACAATCACGGATGGCCGAAATGGAAGAGATGAAGCGGGGCCATGTGTACTTGATTTCTTATCCATCATTACGCCAAGATATTGTGCATTTTGCGGATGTAGCATTTTCGAGTGTTATTATCGACGAATCGCAAGCTATCAAGAACTACCATACGAAAGCCTCGCAAGCTGTGCGCGCCCTGAAACGCAATCATGTTTTTGCACTCAGTGGAACGCCACTTGAAAATAGCATCGATGAATTATGGGCGATTTTCCAAACATTAATGCCAGGATTTTTCCCATCGTTACGCAAATTCAAAGAAATTCCTTACGACAATATCGCCAAAATGATTCGACCGTTCTTGTTGCGCAGATTAAAACAAGATGTAGTCAAAGAACTACCCGACAAAATCGAAACAAACTTGTATTCTGAATTGACCGATGAACAAAAAACCATTTACTTAGCTTATTTAGAAAAAATCCAAGCTGATTTAGAAGCGAGCAATGGTAATGCCGGGGAAGAACGAATCAAATTGCTCGCGGGATTAACTCGTTTACGACAAATTTGTTGTGATCCAAGCCTGTTTGTGGAAAATTATCAAGGTGAATCTGGTAAATTACTACAGTTATTTGATACAATACAGACAGCAAGAGAAAACGGTAAACGGATTCTGATTTTCTCCCAGTTCACGGGTATGCTTTCGATTATCCGCCAGAAACTAGAAGAAGATGGACAAACACTTTTCTATATGGATGGCAAAACACCATCGAAAACAAGACTAGATATGGTCAATGCCTTTAACGAAGGAGAGAATGATATTTTCTTAATCTCGCTAAAAGCTGGCGGAACCGGGCTCAACCTTGTTGGGGCAGACACCGTGATTTTATATGACTTATGGTGGAATCCGGCTGTAGAAGAACAAGCTACAGGACGGGCGCACCGAATCGGTCAAAAACGTGTCGTCCAAGTGTTCCGAATGATTACTAAAGGAACGATTGAAGAACGAATTTTTGATTTACAAAAGAAAAAACAAGCACTAGTGGATGAACTTATTCAGCCTGGGGAACAAATGCTAGGTAAATTAAGCACAGAAGAAATTAAACAAATACTACAATTGGATAATGGAAGGGATGACGAATAATGAAAAAGTGGGAAGTATTCGCAGTTCAAAATGTCGCGGCAGCAGAGGAAATTATCGACAAATTAGTAAGTGAGGGCTACGAAAAAGAAGACATTTCTGTTCTAGCTAAATCAAAACACAATAAAAACCTAGAAACATTAGCAGAAAAAGAAAACATCGAAATCGAGCGCCCTGTTAATGAAGAAGCATTCGGTATTATTTCTGGAATTCTGCAATCCCTAAGTGGCGCTATTGTGATTCCACAAGCCTACAATCCTAAATATGGCGCTTTATATGCAGCTGGTCCTTTTGCCAAATGGTTCTCTAAAACAGATGATAAATCTGTCAAAAAATTACTAGAAGACTTTGACTTAACAGAAGAACAAATAAATAAAATGGTTGAAAATTTACATGCAGATAACATCTTAATTTTTGCGAGATAATATCGGTGAAAAAGGAGAAGTTTATGCAGATTAAGCAATTTTTAGTGGAGCGTCGTTCGATTTTAGTTAATATGTTTTATGAAAATTATTATATTAATACGGACGAATATAAATTAAGACTTAGTGGCGGCGAGGATGAAGCATCTATTCGTTCGCTAAGTACAGCGTCATGCGGCATGATTATCGATGTCATTACCGGCGTGAAAGAGCGCGATTTTGAAAACATCGGTAAAAGACGCTTCAATGATAAAACCGATATTAGAAAAATCCA
>CM001047.1:1641614-1643893 GCA_000183865.1 Listeria marthii FSL S4-120 | reverse complement strand
AAACCGATATTAATTTATCATTACTAGTTTACTCGAATGGAAAGAAACCGAAGACGTTTTTTATACAGATGCAGATATTATTCAGTTTATGTTAGAAATAAAAGATATCTTGGCATCGATACAACAACAGCTGTTAGAAGGATTTATGCAAGAAAATCGAAATCAAGTTGCTGCTCAGCGAAAGGAAATCATTCAATTATCGACGCGGATTATTCCAATCACTAATTCTATCGGCGTCTTGCCAATTGTCGGCAGTTTAGATGATGATAGAGGCTATTTTATGAAAGAAAAAGCGGTAGAATCTGCGGATAAGCTAAATTTAGACACGATTGTGATTGATTTTTCTAGCGCGGTATTAAAAGATGATTTTGCAACCAAGCACATGGAAGATATGATTCAATCTTTTAAACTAATCGGCTTAGTACCAATACTTTCCGGCATGCAACCAAGCTTTGCGCAGCGCACGATTCAAGTTGGATCAAACATTTCCAAACTCGAATCATATGGCTCGCTAGAACAAGCATTAACCAATTTAGTTTAATAAAGCACAGATGAATGGCACTCGTTGTCATTCATTTTTTATTTATAAGAAAAAGTTATTGAATTATAGCAGATTCTCTTTGTTTACTTATCGCTTGTTTTTAAGTACAATAGATGAGAGAGACCAATCGTTTCAAGAATTGAAGGAGGAAACGTGGATGACTAATTGGAAAGAAAAATCAAAAGCATCATTTCAACTGAACGACAAAACGTATCATTATTACAAACTTAAAACCTTAGAAGAGGACAAGCTTACAAACATCGAGAAATTACCTTATTCTGTACGTGTTTTGCTGGAATCTGTATTAAGACAAGCAGATGGTCGCGTCATTAAGGATTCACACGTGGAAGACCTAGCCCACTGGTCAAAAGATGGTAATGAAGGCGAAGTACCATTCAAACCAGCGCGCGTTATTCTACAAGATTTCACAGGCGTTCCAGCAGTCGTTGATTTAGCTTCTTTACGTAAAGCTATGGCAGATCTTGGCGGCGATCCAGAAAAAATCAATCCAGAAATTCCGGTTGATTTAGTTGTCGATCACTCAGTACAAGTTGATAGCTATGCGAATCCAGAAGCACTTAAAATCAACATGGAACTTGAATTCAAACGCAACATGGAGCGTTATCAGTTTTTAAATTGGGCGCAAAAAGCATTTGATAACTATCGTGCCGTTCCACCTGCAACAGGTATTGTTCACCAAGTTAACTTAGAGTATTTAGCAAACGTCGTAATTGCGAATGAAGTAGCAGACGGCGAATTTGTAGCGTTCCCAGATTCCCTTGTGGGGACAGATAGCCATACAACGATGATCAACGGTATTGGCGTTTTAGGTTGGGGCGTTGGTGGTATCGAAGCAGAAGCCGGCATGCTCGGTCAACCTTCTTACTTCCCAATTCCAGAAGTTATTGGCGTAAAATTAATCGGAGCTTTGCCAAACGGAGCTACAGCAACCGATTTCGCACTAAAAGTAACTCAAGTTTTACGGGAACAAAAAGTAGTAGGGAAATTTGTTGAATTTTATGGTCCTGGTGTTGCGACACTACCGCTTGCTGACCGCGCAACTGTTGCTAACATGGCTCCAGAATACGGCGCAACTTGTGGCTTTTTCCCAGTCGACAAAGAAGCGCTTAACTACTTAAAACTAACTGGCCGTGACAAAGAACAAATCGAATTAGTAGAAGCATATTTAGAAGCGAACGATTTATTCTTCACACCAGAAAAAGTAGAACCAAACTACACGCAAACAGTGGAAATCGATCTTTCCGCCATCGAACCAAACTTAGCAGGACCAAAGCGCCCACAAGATTTGATTCCACTTTCGAAAATGAAAGAAACATTCCGTGAATCCATTACTGCAAAAGCAGGGAACCAAGGATTTGGACTAGATAAATCAGCCTTAGACAAAGAAGTAACCGTTACATTTGGCAATGGCGATCAATCCACTATGAAAACTGGTTCAGTTGCAATCGCGGCTATCACTAGTTGTACCAATACATCTAACCCATATGTCATGCTAAGCGCCGGTTTAGTCGCTAAAAAAGCAGTCGAAAAAGGCTTAGAAGTACCAAAATTTGTGAAAACCTCCTTAGCTCCCGGTTCCAAAGTTGTAACAGGCTACTTGGAAAAAGCTGGCTTACTTCCATATTTAGAAAAACTAGGCTTTGACTTAGTTGGTTATGGTTGTACGACATGTATCGGTAACTCAGGTCCATTAAAAGAAGAAATTGAAGAAGCTATT
>CM001047.1:1639052-1641514 GCA_000183865.1 Listeria marthii FSL S4-120 | reverse complement strand
TTGCTCGTTTCCGCCGTATTAAGTGGTAACCGTAACTTTGAAGGCCGTATTCATGCACTTGTGAAAGCAAACTTCTTAGCTTCACCACCACTTGTCGTTGCCTACGCGCTTGCTGGGACAACAAATGTTGATATGCTAACGGAACCAATTGGACGCGGTAATAACGGCGAAGAAGTCTTCTTAGACGATATTTGGCCAAGTTCAGAAGAAGTGAAGGCATTAGTAGAAGAAACGGTAACACCAGAACTTTTCCGTGAACAATATGCCCATGTATTTGATGAAAACGAAGCTTGGAATGCGATTGAGACAACAGAAGATGCCCTATACAAATGGGATGAAAACTCCACGTATATTGCGAACCCACCATTCTTTGATAATTTAGCAAAAGAAGCTGGCAAAGTAGAAAGCTTATCTGGTCTCCGCGTTATTGGTAAATTTGGTGATTCAGTTACAACTGACCATATTTCACCAGCCGGAGCAATCGGCAAAGATACCCCAGCTGGAAAATTCCTTCAAGAAGAAGGCGTGGCAATTCGTGATTTCAACTCATACGGTTCTCGTCGTGGTCATCATGATGTGATGATGCGCGGGACATTTGCGAATATCCGTATCAAAAATCAAATTGCACCAGGTACAGAAGGTGGCTATACGACTTACTGGCCAACAGGTGAAGTGATGTCAATTTATGATGCTTCTAGAAAATATATCGAAAATAATACTGGTTTAGTCATTCTTGCTGGCGATGATTACGGAATGGGATCCTCTCGTGACTGGGCTGCCAAAGGAACGAACTTGCTAGGAATTAAAACAGTTATCGCGAAAAGCTATGAACGGATTCATCGTTCTAACCTTGTCATGATGGGTGTTTTACCACTTCAGTTCCAACCAGGCGAAGACGCAGAAACGCTTGGTTTAACAGGCTCAGAAAGCTTGCAAGTGGAAATCGGTGAAGAGGTAGCGCCAAGAGACCTTGTAAAAGTAACAGCTGTCCGTGAAGACGGCTCAAGCTTCACTTTTGAAGCACTTGCACGTTTTGACTCTGAAGTAGAAATTGACTATTACCGTCATGGCGGAATTTTACCAATGGTTCTTCGTGGCAAATTGAAATAATATATAAAATGTAACAGGGGCTAATGCAGTCCCTGTTTTTTTTGCAGCAGAATCCTATTCTAAGTATCGTGTCTATTGTAGCTCGTAATCCAGTATGCTATATTGAGTATATAAAGGCATATCCAAATAATACACAGGAGATGATTCTTATTTCACAGGTGCATGATAATATCATTAAGTCTTATCAAGTAGATTTTGAAAATGAGCAATTACGACTTAGAACCGAATACTCATATGGCGATAAAGTTAACGAAAACACAGACATCATTTTCGAAAGCTATTTAGCGCACTTATTCGAAAATGAACAAAAAGATAGTATCATTTTTGATATTGAAGAATGTACTCCAACTTTATTCTATGAACAAAACCAAGAACTTATTGAAAAAAACAGAAATTATTGCTGGCCTATTAGTTATCATACGACCGATACAAAAAAGGAATTAGTTAAATTTATCCATAGAAATGGCTATAAAGTATTTGAAATTAGTTCTTCATATGGCTTATGTGGTTGGGTGTTGGCAAAGGATATGCAGGTTTCTATCGCAAAAGTTTAGCTATTTTTTTGCGACTTTTTTATTGTTGCTTGCAAAAACAGAACATATGTTTTATTATTGGTTAATAGGAGGCTTGAGCGAATGAGATATCAGAAAATCAGTTTTATAGTGACTGGAATAATTGCAGCAGTAATAGGGTATCTTATTTTTACGAGCAACTATCACCCCGACGTTCCAAACTGGCTACTCTTTTTATTTTTAGCATTAAGCATTGCTGTGGCAGTTAGTCAGTGGAAAGAGAAACGATTAATTTGGAGTTGCGTCGGACTATTTGTGGCTGTTTTGATCAGTGTGTATTACATTTTAACTATATAGGAGGAACTCGCTTTGTCTGAAGAATTACGTTGCCCTTGGTCGATTAATGACCCGTTTGAACTAGAATATCATGATACAGAATGGTGTGTTCCGAGTAAAGACGACACATATTTATTTGAAATGCTCAATTTAGAGGGAGCACAAGCTGGACTCTCATGGAGATTAATTTTACATAAAAGAAAAGCCTATCAAGAAGCTTTTTTTCACTTTGATATTGAAAAATGTGCACGCCTAACAGACGATGAGCTGGCGACGATTGTCGAAGAAGCGGCTATTGTAAAGAATCGTCTTAAAGTGAAAGCAGTTCGTACAAATGCTCTAGCTACGCAAAAAGTCCAAGCTGAATTTGGATCATTTGCTAACTACATTTGGGGTTTTACAAATGGAGAGCGAATTATTAACGAATGGCAAGGAATGGGGGAAGTCCCAGCTAGCACAGAGTTATCCGAAAAAGTCAGTAAAGATTTAAAGAAACGCGGTTTT
>CM001047.1:1638438-1638952 GCA_000183865.1 Listeria marthii FSL S4-120 | reverse complement strand
CGTAATCATTTATTCTTATTTACAAGCGATTGGTATTCTTGATGATCATTTGCGCTCGTGCCCATTCCATACGCTTAATAGGGAGGGGACGAAATGATTCCAGCAAAGTTAAAACAAGGCGATGAAATCCGTATTATTGCACCAAGTCGTTCTATCGGCATCATGGCTGAGAATCAAGTTGAGATTGCAGTTAAGCGCCTAACTGACATGGGTTTTAAAGTCACTTTTGGCGAACACGTAGCAGAAATGGATTGTATGATGAGCTCTAGCATTCGCTCGCGAGTAGCTGATATCCATGAAGCTTTCAATGATTCCAATGTAAAAGCGATTTTAACCGTTATCGGCGGTTTTAATAGCAACCAATTGTTGCCATATTTAGATTATGATTTAATTTCGGAAAACCCTAAAATTTTATGTGGCTTTTCAGATATCACGGCCTTAGCAACGGCTATTTACACACAAACTGAACTTATTACTTATTCCGGCGCTCACTTTTCTAGCTTTTCCATGGAAA
>CM001047.1:1631737-1638338 GCA_000183865.1 Listeria marthii FSL S4-120 | reverse complement strand
ACTTTTCCATGGAAAAAGGTCTAGATTATGTAATCAATTCATTTAGCGCTTGTTTAATACAAAAAGAACCGTTTGCTTTAACAGAAAGTGCAGCATGGAGTGATGATGAATGGTATTTGGATCAAGAGAATCGAAATTTCATCCCGAATGACGGATTAGTTGTTATGCAACCGGGAGAGGCAGAAGGGACTATCATTGGCGGGAACTTATGCACGCTTAATTTACTGCAAGGAACCGAATATATGCCGAATTTGGCGGGTGCGATCTTGTTTATTGAAGACGATTTTATGACTGTTCCAGAAACATTTGACCGTGATTTGGAATCGCTACTTAGCCAACCGGGTGCAGATGAGATTCAAGGGCTGGTAATCGGTCGTTTCCAACAGAAAACAGCAATGACGGCGGAGAAATTAGCTTATATCATTGAAACGAAGACGGCATTACAGAAAATCCCCGTTATATCTGGCGCGGATTTTGGACATACGCAGCCAATTGCGACTTTCTCAATTGGTGGAACCGCAAGCATTGATACAAATCATACCGATAAAATTCAAATTATTAGACATTAAAAAAAGGCTGTCCAATGCGGACAGCCTTTTAAAATTTAACTTAAAGCGACATCTCGTTTTTTGAATAAGAAGAATGTGAAGAAGAGGATAATCGCTGTATAAACGCCTAAACCGGCGATGATTTGCCAATCAGCCAAGCCACCAGCGATTTTGTCGCCGCCAACTGTGTCGTTTAGGCTAAGCAAGTTGAAGATAATCCATTTCATCCAGTCGTATTTTTCAATAGCGAGAGGGAGTAGTTGGCGAATAATTCCACCTGAGAATAATACACCAACGCCGACACCAACTGCAAGTGCTTGTGAACGAACGACAGATGAGAAGAAGAACGCGATAGTTGCGTATACGATCATCAGTAAGAAGTTCGTACCGAGTAGCATCCAAGCGTGTTCCCAAGCTGTCATTGCACCCGTTGAAGGGGAGAGCGGCATGAAAATAGATTGTTTTGGTAAAATAAACGAAAAGATAAAGCTAGCTAAAAGTAGTGTGATGGAGCTAATTACGCTATAAAAAATACACATGATATATTTAGAGAAAAGTATCTGACTTCTAGAGTACGGGCGCGTTAGTAATAGTTTGATAGTACCTCCAGAAAACTCGGTTGCAACGATGATACTTGCTACAACCACAACGAGCATTGTCGCAACGGCTCCGGAGCTACCTAATGAAGCAAAGAAATCTGCACTTGAAATTCCAGCTGTGTTACTAGCAGGTTTTTTGCCTGCATCTGCGTAAGCTTGGTAGAAATCAATTTGTTTTTGGATCATTTCTTTTTCATCTTTGTTTGGAGCTACTTGTTTTTGGGCTTTTAAATAAGCAACAGAATCTGTTAATGATAATGTTTCGGATTTATATGTCGGATTACCATCTTTATCAGCCGAATTCCAGTATTCTTCTTCGCTGACTGGTGCACCTTTATTATCATAATAAGCAGTAATTCCGGCATTACTTGCATCGCCGCCTTCAGTACCACTTGTATCTATTTTACTCACAAAAAACATTAATAGAGCAAGAGCTAAAACTGCTACAAATAAGACGATTTGCATAATCCAACTTGATTTTCTCGAGAATAATTTGGTAAATTCATTTTTTACTAATGCTATCATACTTCCGCACCTCCACCTTTAGTTAATTCAAGGAATCGCTCTTCAAGGGAGGCTTGAAGTGGAACCATTTCTAATAAATCAATATTTGCTTGAATAATCGCGCGGGCAATTAGATGTATATCTTCATGAGCCACTTCGATTTTGAATAAATCATCTTTTTGAGCAACGAGTTTGACTGGGAGTGTAGGGAGAACGATTTTAGTTGCTTCGGGATCACTGACTTTTAATTTGTAAACAGCGACATGATTTTCAACGAGATCACTCATTTTTTCAATATGCGTTAAAACACCTTTATTAATAATCGCGAATCGATCCGTAATTTGTTGGATTTCGCTCAGTAAATGGCTGGAAATTAAAACAGAAGTGCCGTTTGTCGCTAAGTCGCGAATCAGCGTTCTAAATTCAGCCATACCTTGTGGATCAAGTCCGTTGGTAGGTTCATCTAAAATAAGTAGAGCAGGGCTATGAATTAATGCTTGGGCAACACCTAAACGTTGGCGCATACCAAGGGAATAGGTTTTTACTTTTTGGTCAATTGCACCCGTAAGTTTGACAAGTTCAACGATTTCACGAATGTGTTCGTCGGTAATGTTTTTTTGACTCATGCGTGCGAATTGTTTTAAGTTTGCCCATCCAGACATATACATATAAAATTCTGGATTTTCAATAATAGCGCCTACTTCTGAAATCGCTGCTTTATATTCGGTGTCGACATTTTTACCATTAATAAAAACAGCACCTTCTGTGCGACGAATTAAACCAACAATCGAGCGGATGATAGTCGTTTTACCAGCACCGTTTGGGCCAAGTAAACCAAATACTTCTCCTTTATGTATGTCAAAGCTGATATCGTGGACAATATTTTTTTGCCCAATTTTTTTCGTGACATGTTCTAATTTTAAAACTGTCTCAGTCATGAACTCACTCCTTTTTTTCTCTCACTATTTTAGTGTACTATTTTTTAGTACTAAATACATTCGGCTAGAGAAGGGGTAAAAATCATACTTTAGTAGTAGACTCGTTTTCTAAGTTGAGATGCCAGTCGATGCTGTAGTGGTCGATTACTTTCGCGTATTTTGCGCCCCAAAATGTATTTTGGATCGGAATTTCGACGGTGCCGGTTTTGGATAGTAGGACAAAAGCATGAACGAATTCTGCTTCGGAACTAAAATTCACCGCAAGTGATAGGCGATTACCCGCGTCTGTTTCGCCTTCAAACGTATCAGAGAAATAAAATAAATCTTTTTTCTCTTTCGTAAGTCTTGCATGTAGGATGCGTTCTCCTAGTTTTTTATCTCCTGAAAATCCTTCCATCTCGTGAAAGTAACGCGTTTGCGTAATTTCTGCTTGGAACACTTTTTTATAAAAGTCTAGTGCTTCCTGGGCTTCCCCGTCAAAAGTAAAATAGGGAACCGCTATTTGTATCATTCAATCAACTCCATTCTTGTTTCATTATACTAATTTTAGTACTAAAGCGAAAGCGCAAGCCCTGGGATGGACTTGCGCTTTCTTCTAACTTTATATATTAATGGTGGACAAGTTAGCTAGTTTCAGACACCTTTGTAAGCTTCTAGGTAAATTTCTTTTAGTTCGCTTACAAGAGGTTGTTTAGGGTTGGCAGTAGTACATTGGTCCATGAATGCGCGGTCTGCAAGTGTGTCTACAACAGCATCCAAATCTTTTTTAGCAACATTTTGTCCTTTAAGACTCATGTCGATACCAACATCTTTACCAAGTTTGATGATTTCATCTACAAGTGATTTAACGCCTTCTTCTGTAGTTGCAGCAGGGAAGCCGATAATACGAGAGATACGAGCATAATCTTCATCAGCACGGAAGCTTTCATATCTTGGGAATAACGCATGTTTTTTAGGTTTAAGTGCGTTATAACGGATAACGTGTGGCATAAGGATTGCATTCGCACGACCGTGAGGAATGTGGAATTCAGGTCCAATTTTGTGTGCCAAGCTATGGTTAATTCCTAGGAACGCATTTGCAAACGCCATACCAGCTAGGGCAGAAGCATTATGCATTTTTTCACGCGCATCTGGATCACCAGTAAGAACGGATTCACGTAAGTTTTCAAAAACAAGTTCGATTGCACGGATGGAAAGTCCACGAGTATAATCGCTTGCCATTACGGATACATAAGATTCAATTGCGTGAGTTAGAACGTCCATACCAGTATCAGCAGTAATGTGTGCTGGAACAGTTGTTACGTATTGTGCATCGACAATCGCAACGTCTGGAGTTAGTTCGTAGTCAGCAAGAGGGTATTTAATGTTGTTTTCTTTATCTGTAATAACCGCAAATGGTGTTACTTCAGAACCTGTACCACTTGTTGTTGGAATCGCAACAAATTTCGCTTTTTGACCAAGTTTAGGATATTTGAATGTACGTTTACGGATATCTAAGAATTTTTGTTTTAGGCCGAAGAATGAAGCTTCTGGTTGTTCATAGAATAACCACATACCTTTGGCAGCATCCATTGCGGAACCACCACCAAGAGCGATAATTGTGTCTGGTTTGAAGTCTTTCATTAATTCTGCACCTTTATAAACTGTTACGTCAGATGGATCTGGTTCCACGTCAGCAAATACTTGGTAAGATACGTCATTGCCACGTTTTTTCAAGTGTTCGATTACAACGTCAACGTATTTGAATTGAACCATTCCTGGGTCAGTTACGATAAATACGCGTTCAACGCCTTCCATTTTTTGAAGGTATTGAGTGGAATATTTTTCAAAGAAAATTTTTGGTGGAAGTTTGAACCATTGCATATTATTTCTCCGATCCGCGATACGTTTAACGTTCAGCAAGTTAGTCGCACTTACATTTTGTGATACAGAGTTTTTACCATAAGATCCACAACCAAGAGTTAGGGAAGGGATGAAGCCGTTATAAATGTCACCGATACCGCCTTGTGCGCTTGGTGCGTTTACAATGATACGGCAAGCTTTCATACGGATACCAAATGCTTTTTGAACTTCTCTATCAGTAGAGTGAATAACTGCGGAGTGTCCAAGTCCTCCGTATACTAACATTTCTTCACAACGATCGAATGCTTCTGCTTGGTTAGCAGCTTCGATAAATGCAAGAACTGGGCTTAATTTTTCGTGAGATAGTGGGTATTTGTCGCCAACACCTTTAATTTCAGCTACAAGAATTTTTGTAGCTTCTGGAACTTTGAAGCCAGCTTGGTTTGCAATCCATGCAGGGGATTTACCAACTACATCTGGGTTAAGTGTTCCTTTTTCAGGGTTGATAACATAGCTTTCTAATTTTTTGAATTCAGCGCCTTTAACGAAGTAACAGTTGTTTGCTTCCATTTCTGCTTTTACTTCTTTAGATACTTCTTTATCGACGATTACTGCTTGTTCAGAAGCACAAATCATACCTTGGTCAAAAGATTTAGAAAGAATGATGTCATTAACAGAACGTTTGATTTTTGCTGTTTTGTCAATGTAAGCTGGTACGTTACCCGGTCCAACACCTAGTGCAGGTTTACCAGTAGAGTACGCTGATTTAACCATTCCAGCACCACCAGTTGCAAGAACAAGTGCTACTTTATCGTGGTTCATTAATTGTTTTGTTGCTTCTAGGGAAGGTTTTTCTACCCATTGAATACAATGTTCTGGTGCTCCAGCTGCAACTGCTGCCTCGTAAACAACTCTTGCTGCTTCAGATGAACAACGTTGCGCACTTGGATGGAAAGCGAAGATGATTGGGTTACGCGTTTTAATGGCGATAATTGCTTTGAAAAGGGTAGTAGATGTTGGGTTAGTTACTGGTGTAACGCCGGCAACAACACCAACTGGTTCAGCAATTTCAATCACACCTGTTTGTACGTCTTCGTTAATAACGCCGACTGTTTTATTATTTTTGATGCTGTTCCAAATATATTCTGTCGCGAAGATGTTTTTAATACATTTATCTTCGTATAATCCACGTCCAGTTTCTTCTACTGCTAATTTTGCAAGGGGCATATGTTGGTCAAGTCCGGCAAGCGCCATTGCGTGTACGATATTGTCTACTTGTTCTTGGTTGTAACTTTCAAATGCTTTCAATGCTTTTTGTCCATTGTCTGCTAATCTGTCAATCACTTTTTGAACTTCTAATACTTCTTGGGCCGCATTTTCTTTAATTGCCATTTTCCAGAACCTCCTAATATTTGTTCGGGACTCAAAACGTCCATAGTAGACTTTTAACGTCCCTGATAATCCAAAAAAATTTAGCTTGTTGCTTTGCTGTATTCTTTTGTTTTATTTGATTACACCGTTAGTATAATCCATCAATAAAAGTTTGTCCAGTGTTTCACGTGAAAAACTTCACAAATAAGCAAAGATAGTTGGAAAGTCCTTTTGGGGATTCGGTTTTTAGTTAATTAGGTATAGATAATAGGGGTATTTAGTTGAGGAGGATAAATGGTATATCATGTTGTTATTAGATGGTTTTGGGGGTTCTTTGAATACATTTGAATAGAGATAATGTCATGGGTGTTTTTCGAGGGAAGTGGATTTTAGTGAATAGTTCTTTTTTCTTACTTGTTTATTAGTTAGTGTTTTCATCTAATTTAATTTTCGTTGGTTTTATTTGCTTGACTTTCGTGATTTTCTTATGTAAGATGAACACAAGTAAAAAATGATAGCATTGAAGAAGAGTAAGTAGCATTATGAAAGTTTTTAGAGAGCTGACGGTTGGTGAAAGTCAGTAGCGGACATGATGTGAATGGACTTCTGAGCTCTGATCTGAAAGGTTTTTCTTAGTAGGATACAGCGATTAGGCCTTATCGTTACACAAGGCGCCCATTCGGAATTTGGATGGATTAAGTGAACTGTTTTTGCAGTTAATCAAGGTGGTACCACGGGTCTCTCGTCCTTGTCTAGTATATTTGCTAGGCTTGGAGAGAGGCCCTTTTTTAATTTTATA
>CM001047.1:1631349-1631637 GCA_000183865.1 Listeria marthii FSL S4-120 | reverse complement strand
AAATTTTATAAAATGAAAACATCAAACAAGAATAGTACTTTTTCATCGATTTTTACAGAGAGTTGGCGCACGGTGAGAGCTGACAAATAGATGAATTAGGAATGGGCCTTGTGCGTGATGCCTTGAAATTTAGTAGGGGTGAACGGGTGCTCCCGTTATAGAGCAGCTGCAAATATTGCAGCACTGAGATAGGATTTATTCCTAAAATGAGGTGGCACCGCGATAACTCGTCCTCTGAAAAAGCATGACTTTGCGCTTTTTCAGAGGACTTTTTTTATTTCAGTAAAG
>CM001047.1:1614122-1631249 GCA_000183865.1 Listeria marthii FSL S4-120 | reverse complement strand
TTGGCGTTTCAAAGACTATCAGGTACAGGGAAAAGTTTGCTTGAAGGGGCGGCGAAAGATGCGGAGGCTGGTCGGTATTCGATTATTGCTATCAACCCAGTGCATGAAATTAAAGTATATCAGCATGATTATTATATAGATGGGGTTCACCAAGTGGTAGCGGATCCATTAAAAGAAATTGAATTATTTATTGAAAAGGCGAAAGAGGACGAAGCGGATTTGCCGTTAGACTCGGGAGCGATTGGTTATGTAGGTTATGACGTAATTTCGCTTTATGAAAAGTTAGGCGAGCTCCCCGTGGAAACACGAGATATGCCAGATATTCGTTTTTATGTTTATGAAAGTTTTCTCCTTATGGATCATCAAGCAGAGGAGCTCATTTTAGTACAAGATAATTGTTACTCAGGTAGAAGCGAGGCGGAACTGGATAAGGCACTTGAAGCAATGTTTCTAGAACTGACAACGCCTCAGAAAGACGAGCATAAAGCTGTTCATGTTCCGAAAATGACTTATAAAAGCAATTATACAAAAGCGGAATATATGGCGTTAGTAAAAAAAGCGAAAACATATATTCAAGATGGTGATTTCTTTCAAATTGTTCTTTCGCAGCGCTTGGAGGCAGATTTTACCGTGACACCGTTTGATTATTATCGGAAATTACGTTTGTTAAATCCTTCACCGTATCTGTATTTCATTGATTTTGGCGACACCGTTTTGATTGGTTCTTCTCCAGAAAGTTTAATTAAAACGAAAGGGCGAACTGTTATTACTAATCCAATCGCGGGAACGAGGCGACGCGGGGCAACAAAGCAAGAAGATGAACGTTTAGCGGGGGAATTATTATCGGATGAAAAAGAGCTTGCAGAGCACCGCATGTTAGTAGACTTAGGTCGAAATGATATTGGGAAAATTGCAGAAACTGGCTCTGTTCACGTACCTGTGTATTTAACTATTGAACGATATCGCTTTTTAATGCATTTAGTTTCTGTGGTGGAAGGAACGCTGAAGTCAGGTCTTACAGCAATGGATGCTCTCCGCTCAACGCTTCCGGCTGGGACAGTGAGTGGAGCACCGAAAATAAGAGCGATGCAACGAATTTATGAATGGGAAAATGTGAAACGTGGGCCATATGCTGGTGCGGTTGGTTATTTAACGAAAAATGGCGATTCCGATTTTGCACTTTCGATTAGAACGATGGTACTTCATGACGGAAAAGCCTATGTGCAAGCTGGCGCGGGAATAGTTTATGATTCTGATCCTGAAAGCGAATATCTTGAAACATTGCAAAAAGCGAAGGCACTTTTGGAGGTGGGCGAATGATTTTATTAATTGATAACTATGATTCTTTTACATTTAATTTAGAGCAGTATTTGGCGGAATATAGTGAAGTCGTTGTAAAACGGAATGATGCGGCTGATTTACTCGAAGTAGCTGCTTTGGCGGATGGGATTGTTCTTTCACCGGGGCCAGGAAAGCCAAATGAGGCAGGGCTTTTAGAAGAAGTGGTTTTGAAATTTGCGAAAGAAAAACCGCTACTGGGGATTTGTTTAGGGCATCAGGCAATTGGTGAGGTGTTCGGCGGGGAAGTAAAACAGGCAGCAAAAATTCGGCATGGTAAAGTTTCGACAATGCATCAAACTGGTGGAGCAATTTTTGTCAATTTGCCAGAAGAGATGTCAGTGATGCGATATCATTCTTTAATAGTAGAAAAAAATACGTTGCCAGATGTTTTGGAAGTTTTAGCGCTGGCAACAGATGATGCGGAAGTGATGGCGATGAAATTAAAAGATTATCCAGTGTACGGCTTGCAGTTTCACCCAGAATCAATTGGTACGGATGACGGAAAACAAATGATGGAGAACTTTATTAATATAGTGGAAGGAGTGCGGAGAAATGGAAAGCTTACTACAAAAAGTATATGATCAAGAAAATTTATCCAAAGAGGAAATGAATAGCATTGCAACGGAAATTTTTGAAGGACGGTTGTCAAAAACGAAAATAGCTGCCTTTTTAATGGCACTGAAAGTAAAAGGGGAAACAGCGGAAGAAATGGCGGGGATTGCGGAGGCAATGCAGCAAGTGGCCATTCAGGTTGCTTTTCCAGCTGGAACGGCGATGGATAATTGTGGAACAGGAGGCGATAAATCCAATAGTTTTAATATAAGTACAACTTCTGCTTTCGTGCTAGCAGCGGCGGGGATTCCAGTTGCGAAACATGGGAATCGAAGTATTTCTAGTCGTTCTGGGAGTGCGGATGTTTGCCAGGAATTAGGGATTGATATTAATATGCGGCCGGAAGATATGACGTATTTGCTTGAACATGTTGGGATTGCTTTTTTATTCGCACCACATGTGCATCCGAATATGAAGTATGTGATGGACGTTCGAAAAGAACTGGGTACGCCAACGATTTTTAATTTGATTGGGCCACTTACGAATCCGGTGCATCTTGAAACTCAATTGATGGGCATTTATCGTCGTGATTTATTGGAACAAACAGCGGAAGTGCTCGGCCGACTTGGTCGAAAACGGGCAGTCGTTTTAAATGGCGCTGGTTTTATGGATGAAGCTTCTCTAGCTGGTGAAAATCATTACGCGCTATATAATAACGGGGAAGTGCAATTATATACGCTAAGTCCGAAAGAAGTTGGTTTACCAAGCTATCCACTGGAGGCAATTAAAGGTGGGGACGCTAAAGAAAATGCAGCCATTCTTCGGAGCGTGCTTGAGGGCGAACCGGGTGCTTACTTAGATACAGTACTCCTAAATGCCGGATTTGGCTTATTCGCGAATGGCAAAGTAGCGACGGTGAAAGAAGGCGTGGACTTAGCAAGAGATTTAATAAGAAGCGGTTTAGCCAAACAAAAATTGGCGGATCTAATTACTTATCAAAAAGAGGTGCTGGCGAAATGACATTTTTAGAAGAAATTTTAGCTCAAAAAGCAATAGAAGTTGCAGCAATGCCGCTAGAAAAAGTAGCTGAAAAACGGAAAACTTATTCGTTTTATGAATTTTTAAAAGCAAATATGAGTGAGATGCAGTTAATTGCCGAGGTAAAGCGTGCCTCGCCTTCAAAGGGTGAAATTAATATGGGCGTGAATCCAGTTGCCCAAGCAAAATCGTATCAAGCGGCTGGTGCGGGAATGATTTCCGTTTTAACTGATCCCGTTTTTTTCAAAGGATCAATTGAAGATTTGCGGGAAGTGGCGAAAAATGTGGAAATTCCAGTGCTTTGTAAAGATTTTATTATTAGCGAGAAACAATTGATTCGCGCTCGAAATGCGGGAGCGACAGTAGTGTTGCTGATTGTTTCAGCACTTGCAGAAGATGCGCTAAAAAACCTTTTTGAACAGGCTGTGACGCTTGATTTGGAAGTGTTAGTGGAAGTGCATAACCGGGAAGAATTGGCTGTGGCGCAACAATTAGGCGCTAAATTAATTGGTGTAAACAACCGCAATTTGCACAGCTTTGAAGTGGACATCGCCGTAAGCGAACAGCTAGCGAATGACTTTTCGACCGACGCTTGTTATATCAGTGAATCAGGTTTTAGAACAGCAGAAGATGTGGCTCGAGTGCGTACAAAATATAATGCGGTGCTTGTTGGCGAGGCGCTTATGCGAGAAGAAACTCCAGAAGTAGCCGCGAAAAGATTGAAGGTGACACGATGATTGTGAAAATTTGTGGGTTAAAAAAAGCGGTGGATGTAGCAGCGGCAGTCGAAAATGGTGCAGATATGATTGGCTTTGTTTTTGCAAAAAGTAAACGCCAAGTCACGATTGAACAAGCGCATCAACTAGCCCAAAATATTCCAGCCAACGTCAAAAAAGTCGGCGTGTTCGTTAATCCAACCGAAGCAGAATTAACGGCAGCAATTAACGGCGTGCAATTAGATATCGTGCAACTTCACGGCCAAGAGCCAACCGAACAAGCAAACCGCACTGACGCAGCGGTAATTAAAGCATTCCCAGTCAAAGAGGGAAAACTTCCTTCCAATATAAATGATTATCCAAATGCGTACATCTTACTCGATGCCCCGGCAGAAGAATACGAAGGTGGTAGCGGGAAAACGTTTGATTGGGACAAAATAAATAGTGATGCACTCACAAAAAACAAATTAATCATTGCCGGCGGACTAAATGCTGAAAATGTTCAAGTAGCCATTAAACGCTTCGAACCATATGCAGTAGATATTTCCTCTGGCGTCGAAACAAACGGCGAAAAAGATCCCGAAAAAATTAAAACCTTCATTAAAACAGCAAAAGGAGTGGAATAATCATGACATATCAAGCACCTGACGAAAATGGTTTTTACGGCAAATTTGGAGGCAGATTTGTACCAGAAACTTTAATGAAAGCAGTGAAAGAATTAGATGAAGCTTACCGAGCATCCAAAACAGACCCCGCTTTTCAAAAAGAATTAAACTACTATCTAAAAGAATACGTTGGCCGGGAAACGCCCCTTTACTTTGCGGAACAACTAACAGCACATGCTGGCGGGGCAAAAATTTATTTAAAACGAGAAGATTTGAATCATACTGGCGCGCATAAAATCAATAATACAATCGGTCAAGCATTACTCGCTCGCCAAATGGGCAAGCAAAAAGTTGTAGCTGAAACAGGCGCAGGGCAGCATGGTGTGGCAACTGCAACAGTAGCAGCACTTTTCAATATGGAATGTACGATTTTTATGGGTGAGGAAGACGTCAAACGTCAATCGCTCAATGTGTTTAGAATGGAGCTACTTGGTGCAAAAGTAGTGAGCGTGAAAGAAGGAAGTCGTACTCTGAAAGATGCAGTTAATGAAGCGCTGCGATTCTGGGTTGCTAATGTAGAAGATACGCATTATATTATGGGATCTGTTCTTGGGCCTCATCCGTTTCCAGAAATTGTACGTGATTACCAAAGTGTTATCGGGATTGAAGCACGTAAGCAACATTTGGAAAAAGAAGGTAAGCTTCCAGAAGCAATCGTCGCTTGTGTTGGCGGTGGTAGTAATGCGATGGGCTTGTTTTATCCATTTGTAGATGATACTTCTGTTCAAATGCACGGCGTTGAAGCTGCTGGGCACGGCTTAGAAACCGAATTTCACGCCGCGACGATTTCTAAAGGAGAAATTGGGATTTTACACGGGGCGATGATGGACGTTTTACAAGATGAAAATGGCCAGATTTTGGAAGCATTCTCGATTTCCGCTGGTTTAGATTATCCCGGTATCGGTCCGGAACATAGCTTTTTCCGTGATTTGGGTCGTGCGGAGTATCATTCTGTTACCGATGATGAAGCTGTGGAAGCATTTCAGTTGTTATGCCGCACAGAAGGAATTATTCCAGCACTCGAAAGTTCTCATGCAATTAGCTATGCTGTCAAATTGGCAAGCAAAATGCGCCCAGAAGAAAGCATAGTTGTTTGCTTGTCAGGTCGCGGCGACAAAGACGTTAACCAACTAAAAGAACGTTTGGAGGGACAAGCAAATGACTAAAACGTTAACAAAAAAACTAGCGAATAAAGAGCACGCTGCCGTCGTTACGTACATCATGGGCGGAGACGGCGGTTTAGATCATTTAGAAGAACAGCTATTATTCTTAGAAAAATCAGGCGTGAGCGCAATTGAAATCGGGATTCCTTTTTCAGATCCAGTTGCCGATGGTCCGATTATTCAACTTGCAGGACTCCGCGCTTTAAGCGAGCAAGTTAGTTTAGAAGCAATTTTAACGACATTGCAAACGAGCAAAGTGCAAATTCCGCTAATTATCATGAGCTACATCAATCCAATTTTCCATTTAGGTATTCCAAAATTTGTCGAATTGGTTCAAAAAACTCCGGTAAAAGGGCTAATCATTCCCGATTTACCGTATGAGCATCAAACGCTAATTACCCCAGAACTCGAAGGCACAGATATCGCGCTTATCCCACTCGTTTCATTGACTAGTCCGAAAGAGCGTCTAGAAGAAATTGCAAAACAAGCAGAAGGATTTATTTATGCCGTGACGGTCAACGGAACAACGGGTGTACGAAGTGAATTTGATACACATATTGATAGCCATTTAGCTTATTTAAAAAGTATTAGTCCTGTTCCGGTTCTTGCGGGCTTTGGTGTTTCTTCTATAGAACATGTGGAAAAATTTGCGCATGTCTGTGATGGTGTGATTATCGGAAGTAAAGTTGTGCAAATGTTGCACGAAGAGAAATCCGCTGAACTAGGTGCATTTTTGCAAAAGGCTGCAGAAGTTCGAATTGAAAACTAATTACTACTTACAATTTCTCTTTAAATATGGTAAAGTCTGGTGTATAGAATGTTAAAGAGGAGTTGTAAGGATGTCTGTTGAAGTTAAACCAGAGCATGCTAGAATGCTCAATAACACAAAGAATATCACACTAGGAATAGCGATAGTTTCGGCTATTCAAACCGTATTAAGTTCGTTTTCGATCGTATCCCTTTTTGCGATACAACAAAAAAAGGAAGTACTTGCTAATGCAAATGTAACTGCTGTTGTTCAAAATCTTATTATGACGACAACGATTATGGCTGTACTTTGTATCGCATTTACCATTATTTTATTTCTTTCTTTTAACAAGCTGAGAAAAGGCATTATCATTTCACCGATTGTGTATTACTTATATGCTGCGTTTACTGTTCTTGGTGTTGTTTTATCGATGATTAATAGTGGTGTGAACTTTTTATCGCTCATTTTACCGGCTATACTACTTGCTTTGAGTGTCATTTGTATTTTAAATCTTAGACGCATGAAGTAAGGGAGCATGATTTTTACATAACAGATATTCAGACAGACTTACAAAGAAAAAATCAATTGAGGTAACAGAAATTATGAGTTCAAAATTAATGCGTGGGACCGCGGTTCTAACAGCAGGAACTTTGCTGTCAAAAATTTTAGGGATTTTATATGTTATTCCATTTTATTGGATAGCGGGCGGGGAACAGGCGACGATTCTCTATCAATACGGTTATGTTCCGTACCAAATTTTCTTAAATATCGCGACAGCTGGCGTTCCATTAGCGGTTGCCAAATATATTTCGAAGTATAATTCGTTAAATGAATATGCTTTGAGTCAAAGGTTATATAAATCCAGTACGTATTTAATGTTATTTACGGGGATTGTCAGCTTTTTAATTATGTACATTTTTGCGCCTGTTTTAGCTGGGATGCAAGAAGTCAGTGGTGGAACAAGCATTGCGGACATTACAACTGTTATTCGAGCGGTAAGTTTTGCCTTGCTTATTATCCCGGTCATGAGCTTGCTGCGGGGTTATTTCCAAGGGTTTCATTCGATGGGACCATCTGCTGTGTCGCAAGTAATTGAGCAAGTAGCACGAATTGTATTTTTACTTGCAAGTACGTATATTGTGCTTCATGTGCTGAACGGCAGCCTTGTAACAGCAATGAGTTTAGCGACATTCGCAGCTTTTGTCGGGGCATTTTTCAGCTTGATTTGTCTTATCTGGTATTATCGAAAACGGAAGCCCGACATTCAAAAAATGATTGCTGGCAGTAACAATAAGTTGCGCGTTTCGACTTTTCATTTATTAAAAGAAATTTCGATATCTGCCGTACCGTTTATCATTGTTGGAATGGCGATGTCGCTGTATCAGCAAATTGATTTGTTTACATTTGCGCGAATTTTAACATATGATGGCATGGCTGGAAAAACGGCAGAAGACTTGCTTTCTATTTTCAACTTTTCCGTCCAAAAGATTATTATGATTCCGGGGACATTGGCTTTAGCATTTTCAATGACACTCGTTCCGTTAGTAGCAGCGGCTTTTCATAAAGGGCGGCTTCGGGAAGTGCATCATCATTTAACGGCCGTTTTTCAAGTATTGTTATTTTTAGTCGTACCTGCATGTCTTGGAATTGCGATTTTAGCTGATCCGCTCTATACGATTTTTTATGGGTATAATGCGGATGGTTCCATGTTACTTCAATTTTTTGCCCCATTTGCGATTTTCTTCTCGTTATTTAGCGTAACGGCAGCGATTTTGCAAGGGGTCGATGAGCAGCGTTACACTGTTCTTAGCCTACTACTTGGGTTACTTACAAAATCTGTGTTACAAATGCCATTAATCCTACTTCTTGGAGCAAAAGGTGGAGCCTTAGCGACTGGACTTGGTTACATTGTTTCTGTCACTTTTACTATCTGGATTATTAAAAAATATGCGAAGTACTCGTTTAAATATATTATGCGACGACTGTTGCTAATTTTAGGAATTAGCGCTGTGATGCTGATTAGCGTCTGGGTCATTTATCAAGGGTTAATTTTATTTTTAAATCCGCATGCAAGATTAACAGCTTTAGTGATTGTTTTTATTGCCGCTGGATTTGGCGCTTATATTTATGCGTTTTTAGCTGCAAAAGCAGGGCTCTTGAAGTACATTCTTGGCAATCGGATGTATAAAATTCGTAAAAAACTTCATTTGATTTAAACTTTTTGTAAAGAACAAGCCGATATTTATTTTGGTTTGTTCTTTTTTTTTAAAAGAGTTAATGGTAAAGTAAACAAGGATATATAATTTAATGTAAAGGAAGTTAGACGATGGGTTCAAAACTGCTCAGAGGAACATTTATTCTGACGCTAGGGACATTAATCTCTAAAGTGCTCGGAATATTGTATGTGATTCCGTTTTATGCGATTATTGGAGGAGATGAACCAGCGCTTCTGTATAATTTCGGTTATGTGCCGTATCAATTATTCTTAAGCATTGCGACTGCTGGGATTCCGCTGGCTGTTGCTAAATATATAGCGAAATATAATGCGATGGAAGAATACGCGGTAGGCCGACGATTATTTAAAACCGGTGTATATTTAATGATTTTCTCCGGCATTGTCTGTTTCCTAGCGATGTATGGACTTGCTCCGACACTTGCTCGTATGCAACAACTCGAGGGTGGGTATAGTTTAGCGGACGGGATTCAGGTTATTCGTGCAGTTAGTTTTGCCTTACTTATTATTCCAGTTATGAGTTTACTTCGAGGTTTTTTCCAAGGATATAATTCGATGGGGCCTTCTGCTGTATCACAAGTTTTAGAACAAGTTGTACGAATTATGTTCTTGCTTGCTGGCACATTTATTGTGATGTATGTGCTTGATGGAAATGTAGTAACAGCAATTAGTATCGCTACATTCTCCGCTTTTGTAGGTGCATTTGCCAGTTTACTTTTACTACTATGGTATTATTACAAACGAAAACCAGGACTTGACCGAATGCTTTTAGAGGACAGAGGAACTGTAAAAATCTCGATTCCGACACTGTATAAAGATATTATTCTTTCGGCGATTCCTTTTATTATTGTTGGATCAGCAACATCGCTTTATCAACTGATTGACCAATTTACGTTAGGGCGGGTACTGGAATATATTGGTATTACTCCTGAATTAGTAAATTCGTATGTAGCGATTATTAACTTTGATGTTCAAAAATTGATTATGATTCCGGGAACGCTCGCGATTGCGTTTTCGATGGCACTTGTTCCGCTTGTGACTGGCGCCTATGTTCGAAAAGAATACGCTCAAGTGAAACGCCAATTAAATGATGTTTTTCAAATTTTATTATTTTTAACGATTCCTGCTTGTTTTGGTATCGCGATGCTAGCAAGACCATTATTCACGGTGTTTTTCGCACCTAGTGATAACGGAACCGCGTTGTTACAACTGTTTGCTCCAATTGCGATTTTATTCTCGCTCTTTAGTGTTTCTGCGGCAGTCCTTCAGGGGATTGATGAACAACGCTTTACGGTGCTTGGTTTATTACTCGGTTTACTAGCTAAATCAGTACTGCAAATGCCGCTTATTATGTTATTTGAAGCAAAAGGGTCGATTATCGCGACCGGAATTGGCTATGCAGTATCTTGTATTTTCATGCTACTTATTATTAAAAAATATGTTCGTTTCTCATTCAAAGTTATTTTGCGGCGAACGGTGCTTTTCTTTGGAATGACAGCCTTAATGGGGCTTGTAGTCATTCTGCTTTATCTTTTTATGGGAAATTTTGTTTCCACCGATCGGAAAATCCCTGCGTTAATCATTACCATCGTTTGTGGGGGAATAGGCGCGGTTTTCTATGGCTATATGGCATTTAAACTACACTTATCTGATAAATTGTTTGGACCACGTGGAACGAGATTACGTGAAAAACTAAGAATTCGCTAGGAGGATTGTATGAAAAAAACACCATTTATTATTAGCGGTATCGCCCTCCTTGGATTTGTTTTCTTTATGACAGGAGTTATGACCGAGGCAAAATGGATTCAACGTTTTGATGATTATTGGAATAGTATTATTCGCACCAGTATTACGGATACGAAAACGACTGTGATTTCTTATTTAACCGATATTGGTGGGGTAGCGACCATTTGTATTTTGACTGTGGTCGTGATTGTTGTATTTGTTTTTATGCGAAAAATAGATATGGCGATTTGGTTTGGTGGTATTGTTCTAATTGGAGGCGCGTTGATTCCTTCAATTATTAAAAATATCGTTCAACGACCAAGGCCTACGTACAAATTAATTGAACAAGGCGGGTTTAGTTTTCCAAGCGGACACTCGACTGGCTCCACTGTTTTTTACGGAATGCTCGCTTTCTTTTTAATCTTGTATGTTGGTCATAAATGGCTTCGATATACGATTGGGATTCTTGCGTTTGGGCTTGTTATTTTCATCATGTATTCTCGCGTTTACTTAGGAGTTCATTTCCCAAGTGATGTTGTCGCTGGATTTTTAATCGGCAATGCGGTACTTTTCAGCGGCATCGGTTGTTACTTTATTTGGAATAAAAAACTAGCTTTATGGGCTAGTAAATTTAAAAAAGTATAGAAAAAAATCCTCTCTTTCATAAAAAGGGAGGATTTTTTATTAAGCATGTTCGTCTGTTTCGCTAAAAATTTTCAAATAGGTCGGTAATTCTTCGGCAATTTCAGTTGGAAGTACCACATAGCGTTTTTTAGCTAAAATTTCGCCGATATAGCTGTGCAGAAAGACTGCAGCTAATGTACCGGTAATAGGTTTTTCTGTTTGCGCCATCAATCCGCAAATCGTTCCAGCAAGCGTGTCACCCATGCCGCCCGTTGCCATTGCAGGCGTACCGTACATGTTTTGCCAAGCAGATTCACCGGAGTATACTTTGGTACGATGCCCTTTAAGTACAATCGTCGCATCAATTGCAAGCGCAACATCAGTTGGTGTTTCTGCATCAGGCGCTAACACTTTTAGTCGTGCCCATTCGCCCGCATGTGGTGTGAATGTTAGTTTAGCGGCGGGATGGGGAGTTTCTCCTTTTGCATAAATGGTAATGCCGTCGCCGTCAATGATCACTTGCTGCTGTTCGGTTGATTTTTGTAAAACTAAGTGAAAAATTTCTTCGGCATTGGCATCTAAGCCAAGTCCTGGCCCAATTAAAATCGTATCAAATTGACTGATTTGTTCGCTTAGACTTGTGATATTTTCATAATCAATAAACATACATTCGGGAATTCTTGTTTGGAGAGCGGGACGGTTAACGCTATCAGAAGCGACTGTCGTTAAACCAGCACCACTTTTAACGCAAGCTTCTGCGGCCATAATGGCAGCTCCGCCAAATTGTTTATTTCCAGCGACAATCAGAACGCGCCCATAATCACCCTTGTGTGTTTCATCCTCACGTTTTGGAATCCATGCGCACATAGCTTTTGGTGTTATTTTCTTCATTTTTGTAAAACCTCCTTATGACACTGGCTTTTATCTACTCAACCGGGTAAAATAAAGAACAGATAAATCATGTTTATCTTAAATGATAAGGAGGCTTTTGTAAAATGAAACCTATATATCCTGCAGTAAAAGCAGTTATCGTAAAAGACGGGAAATTTTTAGCACTCAAGAAAAAAGGGGTAGAAGGAGACGTATTTGAACTTCCAGGAGGCCGCATGACTTACGGCGAAACACACGGGGAAGCCCTTTTTAGAGAAGTTTATGAAGAAACCAAATTACAAGTACAGCCATTTATTTTATATGATACGTGGGAATTTTTCCATGAGGACTTTCAAATTACCGGCGTTATTTATTTAGTGGAAATGCCAGAAGATGGCGAAATCGAATTATCCGATGAACACGAAGAATATCGCTTTCTGCCACTAGAAAAGGAAAGCTTAAACATCATCGATATCGTTTTTTCTTCGCGGATGGAACGTTGGGATTTTGAAGCAATTAAAGGTTTTATGAGAAAATAGGTAGTTACGGCTTCCAAGCTACGTAAAAACAGTTTACAATAGAGAAGATAAGTTTGAAGGAGGGAATAACAATTATGACAGAAATTAATTGGCAAAAAGAAGTGGAATCACGTAAAGATGATTTCCTAGAAGATTTAAAAGGGCTTCTTCGCATTCCAAGTGTTCGCGATGATAGTAAAAAAACAGAAGATGCGCCGTTTGGACCGGACGTAAAACGCGCACTCGACTATATGATTGAATTAGGTAAAAAAGATGGCTTCACTGTGAAAGAAGTTGGCAACGTAGCTGGACACCTTGAATATGGTCAAGGCGAAGAACTAGTTGGCGTTTTAGGACATGTGGATGTTGTTCCTGTTGGTGACGGCTGGACAAATGGACCATTCGAACCAACTTTACGTGACGGCAAATTATACGCTCGCGGAGTTGCGGATGATAAAGGCCCAACAATCGCTGGTTATTACGCACTCAAAATTATTAAAGAATTAGGTTTACCACTTTCACGCCGCGTTAGAATCATTATTGGTTCTGATGAAGAAAGCGGTATGAGCTGTGTAGAGCGCTATTTCGAAACAGAAGAACAACCAACACTTGGTTTCGTTCCAGATGCAGAATTCCCAATCATTCATGCAGAAAAAGGTATCTCCGAACTAGATGTATCTTTCAAAGATGGTGAAGCGAGCGGAGAAGCAGCATTCCGTTTACTTAGCGTAGAATCTGGCGAACGTTACAATATGGTTCCTGATCACGCAACAGCTATTTTAGAAGATGTAAAAGACTTCGACAAAGTAGCGAGTGCCTTCAAAACATTCTTAGCAAACCATCCAGTAGAAGGAACATTAGAAGAAAATGGCAAATCCGTTAAAATTAACATCGTCGGCAAATCTGCTCATGCGATGGAACCAAATAATGGTGTAAATGCGGGTCTTCATTTAGTCGGTTTCCTAGGTAAATTTAAGTTAACTGGAGCTGCAAATGATTTCGTGACATTTGGTCGTGATTATTTGTTCGGCGATTCCCGTGCTGTTAAACTAGGCATTAGCTATGAAGATGCAGAAAGCGGCGAACTAACAATGAACGTTGGCGTTATCCGTTATGATGTAGCAGAAGGCGGTAAATACGGACTTAATTTCCGTTACCCAGTGACTGCTAACATGGATAAACTGAAAAACAAAATGCAAACAGTTGTATATGAGTACAATGCACAATATACACATTACGAAGATTCCAAACCACTTTTCGTACCAAAAGATCACCCACTTATTCAAACTTTACAAGAAGTGTATACAAAACAAACTGGCGAAGAAGCTACTTTACTAGCAATCGGTGGCGGAACTTATGCACGTCATATGGAGACAGGCGTAGCGTTCGGCGCACTATTCCCAGGCCGTGAAGACACAATGCACCAAAAAGACGAATTCAGCTATTTTGACGATTTGTTAAAAGCTACAGCAATTTATGCAGAAGCACTTTACAAATTAGCGAAGTAAGGGTTATAATTGAAAAAATTAACTGCTGCAAAGCTTAGTTTTGCGGCAGTTTCTTTGTTTCATTAAGTTTTTAGACAGTTCCAAAAATTAACTATGCAAGGAGAGACTTAAGATGAAAGTATTAGTAAATAACCATTTAGTGGAAAGAGAAGATGCCACAGTTGACATTGAAGACCGCGGATATCAGTTTGGTGACGGTGTATATGAAGTAGTTCGTTTATATAATGGTAAATTCTTCACTTATAATGAACACATTGATCGTTTATATGCTAGTGCAGCAAAAATTGACTTAGTTATTCCTTATTCTAAAGAAGAGTTACGTGAATTATTAGAAAAATTAGTTGCCGAAAATAATATTAATACAGGAAATGTATACTTGCAAGTGACACGTGGGGTTCAAAATCCACGTAATCATGTGATGCCAGATGATTTCCCATTAGAAGGCGTTTTAACTGCTGCAGCTCGCGAAGTACCAAGAAATGAGCAGCAATTTGTAGAAGGCGGACCGGTTATTACAGAAGAAGATGTGCGCTGGTTACGTTGCGATATCAAGAGCTTGAACTTACTTGGAAACATTTTAGCGAAAAACAAAGCGCATCAACAAAATGCGTTAGAAGCTGTTTTACACCGCGGAGAGCAAGTAACCGAGTGTTCTGCTTCCAATGTTTCTATTATTAAAGATGGCGTGTTATGGACACATGCTGCAGATAATTTAATCTTGAATGGTATTACTCGTCAAGTTATTATTGCTGTTGCGAAAAAGAATGGCATTCCGGTCAAAGAAGCTGATTTCACTTTAACGGACCTTCGTGAAGCGGATGAAGTATTCATTTCAAGCACAACAATCGAAATCACACCAGTCACTCATATCGATGGTGTACAAGTAGCTGACGGAAAACGTGGTCCAATTACTGCGAAATTACATCAATACTTTGTAGAAGAAATTGTTGCTGCATGTGGTGAAGTAGAACTAGCTAAATAATAGTTAAAACCTTCCTAGTTTTTAGGGAGGTTTTTTTCTGCTTACCAACCTATGTAAAAATTTATATAACTTTTTTATTCGTTGCAATTCCTTCATTGGCTCCGCTTTCAGCCTGAAAAGTGTTGTTTCAAGCCATTGACAAATTTTTTCTGAGGTGTATAATTCAAAAGGCTAATAGTTCGCATACGAAATATTTGTAAGCGAACGGTACGGAGGGAAGTCAATGGATGAAAAATTAGTGAAAGAGGTTATTTTCTCTTTTCGCGAAGTGCAACGAAAAACACATCATGTGCTGGCGGAAGAAGCGGCAAACCGAGAAATTACAACGACGCAATTACTCGCAATCAGAGAATTACAAAGAGAGTCAGAATTAACGCTTGGTGAATTAGCAGAACGAATGAAACTTGGTAAAAGCACTGTATCTGGCATTGTAGACCGATTAGTAAAAGCGGGATTTTTAAAACGGACAAGAAATGAAACAAACCGCCGCGCACTCAGCTTAGAATTAACGGAAAAAGGAGCTACAAAAGCAGCAGAAACGTACCATGTTTTCTTTAATCGATTAGAGCCTATCTTAGAAATTGGCGAGGATAGATTGAAAGAAATGCTAGAAATGCACCAAGAGATTATTACCATTTTGGAAAGGGAAGGTGCACGAGATTGAATATGAAAGCAGCAAGTACATCAGTGAAGCGTAATGGTATTTTGATCGTTATGCTTATGGGCGCCTTTGTTACAATTCTCAACCAAACGTTGATGAATGTCGCGCTACCAAGTATTATGAAAGATTTTGGAATTACTGCCAGTCAAGGGCAATGGTTGTCGACTGGATTTATGTTAGTTAATGGTGTCATGATTCCAATGACAGCCTTTTTAATTGAACGATTTACGACACGCCAACTTTATTTATTCGCGATGATTACTTTTGCGATTGGTACAGCGATTGGTGGATTTGCAACAGATTATACGATGCTTATTGCTGGGCGTATGGTACAAGCGATTGGTGCGGGGATTGTCATGCCGCTACTAACCGTTGTTGTGTTAAATTTATTCCCAATGGAACGAAGAGGGCGAGCGATGGGCTTGATAGGTCTTGCCATGAACTTTGCTCCCGCGATTGGTCCGACACTTTCTGGTTGGATCGTCCAACAATATGATTGGCGCAATTTATTCTTTATTATTATTCCATTTGCGATATTAGACATTGTTGTAGCAATTTTCTTACTTAAAAATGTCGGAAAAAGAACGTTCCCGAAACTCGATATTCTTGGCGTTATCATGTCGACAGTCGGGTTTGGTAGTTTATTACTTGGATTTAGTAATGCCGGAGACCACGATTGGCTTACGTGGAAAGTAGCTGGATTTATTATCCTTGGTTTAGTGGTTCTAGGAATATTTATCCGTTATCAAACAAGCAACAAAGCACCACTACTTAACTTTAGAGTGTTTAAATATCCAACATTTGCACTTACAACAGCGATTAGTTTCTTCGTTGTGATGGGACTATTTGGTGGAATGTTGCTACTACCAATTTTCTTACAAACTGTTAGAGGTTTCTCGCCGCTTGAATCAGGCTTGGTACTCTTGCCGGGCGCACTCGTCACAGCCGTACTTTCTCCGGTCACTGGGGTGATGTTTGACCGTTTTGGGGCTAAGTATTTATCGTTAGTCGGTTTGATTATTATGGCCGGTTCGACATTCATGTTTACAAATTTGGACGAATCGACCACATTAACTTTTATTATTATCGTGCAAACCATCCGTTCGGCGGGTATGGCGATGGTAATGATGCCACTACAAACGGCAGCACTCAATTCACTGCCATTAAAACTAGCATCCCATGGTTCGGCGATGTTCAATACGATGCGCCAAGTTGCCGGTTCAATCGGTACAGCAGCACTCATTACTGTCATGTCCAAAAGTGCCGCGAGCTTTGCGGATAAACTTGGACCAGCCGATGTGATTGGCAAAACGAAAACTGAAATTGCGAATCACGTGCTTATCCACGGAATTGAAACAGCCTTTTTAGTTGCTGGAATTCTTTCCGTTGTCGCTTGCGTTCTAGCATTATTTATTCAAAAAAATAGAAGTGCAATGGAACCAATTGTGACGAAAACTGAAGAAGCTTAAAATAAGAAAAAAGGGCATTCCGCTTGTATGGAGTGTCCTTTTTTTGTATAAATAAAGTAAAACTGTAAAAAAATGTGTAGAACGAACATATGTTGACTTGACTAGTAAGGCTAAGAGAAGTAAAATCATGAATAGTTACCTATTTGTTCGGAAGTGAAATAAACGAGGGATAATGAAGTTGCAAAGAGCTAGTAAAAGGTGTGCATGTAGATGAAAAATGACTTTTTTGGGAGAGAATATGACATAGCCCCGGCCGGAGGGGAAACTGGCCAAGCATTCGTTGCAACACATGAAGACGAAAAATTCTTTTTAAA
>CM001047.1:1606908-1614022 GCA_000183865.1 Listeria marthii FSL S4-120 | reverse complement strand
TTTAAAAAGAAATTCTTCGCCTTTTTTAGCTGCGCTTTCCGTAGAAAACATTGTGCCAAAGCTAGTTTGGACAAGACGGGTGGAGAATGGCGATGTCATCACTGCGCAAAAATGGGTCAATTGCCACATTTTGACGCGTGAAGAAATGGTTGGGCCAAGAGTGGCGCAACTATTAGCTAAAATCCATCAATCAGAAAATTTACAACATATGCTGGCAAAAATCGAAAACTGCTATTTTTCGGCGGATCAACTGTTAAACCTTGTAAAAGCGGGGACAGAAGATAATACCGATGTAACAGAAGAAATAACGGCAGCGATTCACTATTTAGAAGCAAATGTTCTTGCAGTGGAAACGACGGATTATGTTGTTTGTCACGGGGATGTTAATCATAATAATTGGATTATTTCTGAGGACAATGAATTGTTTCTTGTCGATTGGGATGGTGCAATGCTTGCTGATGCCGCGAACGATATCGGCATGATTTTGTACCAGTACATTCCACGGAAAGATTGGGAGCGTTGGCTATCTAATTACGGCACCACATTAACTGCTGAATTACATCGCAAGTTAAAGTGGTATACAATTTGCCAAACAGTGATGCAGCTCACAACTGACCAATCCGATGAAGCAAATGAACGAGCAAAACAAATTTTTCAAAATGCAATAGAAGATGATGAGGTGTAAAGAAAGATGCGTGTAAAACATAAACCATGGGCAAAAGATCGTTTGGAAGAATTTCCAGCCATTTACATCAAAAACCCAGAAGATTTTAAAGGTCGTTGGCAAGAAGTGTTCGGCAATAATAATCCTATCCATATCGAAATTGGTTCCGGGAAAGGCCAGTTTATTAGTGGTATGGCAAAAGCGAATCCGGAAATCAACTATATCGGTATTGAAATGATTGAAAGTGTGCTCGTTTCTGCGCTGGATAAAGCAATTGAAGTAGATGTTCCTAATTTACGCTTAGTTGCAAGAGACGCGAAATTACTAGAAGAATGTTTCGAAAAAGGAGAAATTGCACAAATTTATTTAAATTTCTCTGATCCATGGCCGAAAAAGCGTCATACGAAACGTCGCTTAACCAACCCAACATTCTTAACAATCTATGAGCGACTACTACCAACAGCGGGGGAGATACATTTCAAAACCGATAACCGCAGTTTATTCGAATATTCGTTAGTAGCTTTTTCAGAATACAACATGTTACTAACGTTTGTTTCACTTGATTTGCATAACAGCGATTATGAAGGGAATATCAAAACTGAATACGAAGAAAAATTTTCAGCTAAAGGATTCCCAATCTATCGTCTTGAAGCAAAATTTGATAGAAATTAATTAGGATAACCAGGTGCATCTGCTGCATCTGGTTTTTATTTTCAGTGGGAGGCGTTTAAAGTGGATTCGATTCAAATTGGGGAAATCAACATCTATTGGTTGCGAGGCGGTTATACTCATTTTGACGGCGGGGCAATGTTTGGTGTCGTACCAAAACCTTTATGGGAGAAAAAATATCCAGCAAACGAAAAAAATCAATTGGCCAACGTAACTGATCCAATGTTTTTTCAGTACTTAGGGAAAAATTATCTGATAGATAGTGGGCTAGGGAACGACCGGTTAACTGAAAAGCAAAAGCGTAACTATGGTGTGACAGAAGAATCATTTGTGCTGGAAGATTTAGCTAAGTTAGGAATTGCTCCAGAGGATATTGATTATATTTTAATGACACATCTACATTTTGATCATGTTTTAGGTCTAACTGGTATTTCAAAAGAGGGCGATTATTACTCGATTTTCCCGAATGCAGAAATCAGGACTTCGGAAATCGAATGGGATGAAATGCGCCACCCCAATGTTCGTTCAAAAGCAACTTATTGGCAAGAAAACTGGGAAGCGATAGAAGGACAGGTTCACACATTTACAAAAGAAAAGGTGTTCCATGACGCAATCAAAATGACTCATACTGGCGGACATAGTAATGGACATTCGGTGGTTTGGTTGGCGTCGGATGGAGTGAAGGCGATTCATATGGCAGATATTTTCCCGACATTCGCGCATCAAAATGTCCTTTGGGTAACTGCTTATGATGATTATCCAATGACTTCCATTTCCGCGAAACAAGCAATTTTCAAACAAACTTTCGGGAAAAATTATTGGTTCTTATCCTACCATGATGCAAGATTTCGAGCAGTTAAAATCGATGAAAACGGGGAAAAAGAATCTGAATTAAAAATAGAATTTCGAAATTGAGAAGTGGGAATCCCGCTTCTTTTTTTGAGGGTATTTTTATTTTGTGGTATTATATTAATTGTAAAGCTTTAAATAAAGCCAAAGTGGTAACCTGGGTAGGGGGTTATACTTAATTATACTATATGGGGGTATATATGGATAACGTTCAAAAGAAAGCATTAGTAACAAGATTTGCTAAGATAGAAGGCCATGTGCGATCGATCAAAAATATGACAGAAGAAGAACGCGATTTAGAGACGATTATGCAACAAATAGCCGCGGTAAAAAAAGCGATGGATGCCGCTGCGAAAGTAATTTATACCGAACAAATGAAATCTTTAATCGAGCAAGGTGAGACCGATGAAGCGGTGATTAAAAAGAAAATCGATAGTTTTATCCGTTAAAAAACGACTCCCGTAATGGGTAGTCGTTTTAATTTTATGCTAAATATACATCAATGATTGTTCCTGTGTTAGCGTCTGCGATAAATTCAAATTGCTTTTTTTCGCCTTCGCGAATACATGTGATTCCGCCGTGGTAAACGAAAGTATCAATCGCGAATTTTTTGTAGTGTTGCTTTTTAAGTTGAATCCAAGAACCTTCAATTGGTCCGTCTTGTTTGAACGCATCTTTTACGTTTTCTAAGATGACATCCCCTGAAATTGTTTTATCGCTAAGTAAATAATGATAAACAAGGTGTCCAGCCGCTGCTCCTGCTCCAACGCCTGCAATGAAAGCTTTCCAGTTCATCGCTTTTCCTCCCTAGTGTTTCCTATTCTTTTTAAAAGATGCTACTTGGAACATCTCTTTTTATCATTATACTACAAATTTTTGATTATAAAAGGATTTTTGAACGCGCTTTCCGAAAAATGGAGAAGTGAAGCGAGCGGAAACGGATATTATTTGCTATAATAAGAGAGATTTCAGACGGAAAGAGATGATTATTAATGGAAAAAGAAACGTTAGCAATGTTTAAAGAATTAACGGAACTTCAAGGGACTTCAGGCGATGAACATCGAATTCGTGCTTTTATGCGAAAAGAACTTGAACCAGTTTCCGATGAAATTATTCAAGATGGCTTAGGTGGCATTTTCGGCGTGCGCCACGGAGCAGAAGATGGCCCACGTGTGCTTGTTGCGGCTCACATGGATGAAGTTGGCTTTATGGTCACACAAATTTCGGACAATGGTTTAATCCGTTTTCAAACAATTGGTGGTTGGAACCCGCAAGTTCTACAAGCGCAACGAGTACAAGTAATGGCGCCGAATGGTCCTGTTATCGGTGTGGTTGCCTCTGTTCCGCCGCACTTGTTATCTGAAGCGGAACGTAGCAAACCGACAGATCCTAAAAACTTGCTGATTGATATTGGTGCAGATGATAAAGCGGATGCGGAAAAAATTGGCATTAAACCCGGACAATTTATCGTTCCAGTAGCGGAATTCACGCCGCTTGCAAATCCGAAGAAAATTTTAGCAAAAGCGTGGGACAATCGTTACGGTGTTGGTCTTGCAATCGAACTTATGAAAGAACTGAAAGGTGAATCGTTACCAAATACTCTTTTTGCTGGAGCGAACGTACAAGAAGAAGTTGGTCTGCGCGGGGCGGGTGTAAGTGCTAACATGATTAAACCTGATTTATTCTTTGCGCTAGATGCGAGTCCTGCCAATGATACAACTGGAAATAAATCGCAATTCGGCCAAATTGGTCAAGGTTTCTTATTGCGTATTTTTGACCGGACAATGATTATGCACCGCGGTATGCGTGAATTTTTACTAGATACGGCTGAAACGAATAAAATTCCATACCAATATTTCGTTTCGCCTGGCGGTACGGATGCTGGTAAAGTGCATACGTCATTAAGTGGGATTCCAAGTGCGGTAATCGGTGTTCCTGCCAGATATATCCATTCATCCAACTCAATTTTACACGTGGATGATTACGCAGCGGCGAAAGAAATGATTACAACGCTTATTCGCGGCCTGGATAAAACAACTTTTGAAACTATTAAAAACAATGCATAAAATATGGAAAAAACCGGTATTAGTAGTTGGTTTGCTACTTTTGGCGGCAAGTTTATTATTCTTATTAGGTTACGTTGCCCATTTGCCATATTTTCGAGATTCGGAAATTGGTTGGATAATCACGACCTTGGTTGCAGGGATTATTACGCTGTTTTTTGCTTTTTTTAATGACTATTTGGAAAAGAAAAAAGCGCGTTCTAAAGTGAGGTGAAAAGTTTGGCTCTTGAACGGAGCCGGACTTTTTTCATGAGCGTTATTCTGGACGAAAGCTACACTAAAAGTTAGGATTTAACTAGAATGAAACAAGAAGGAGTGAATCAAAATGAAAAACTTGGAATCAGTAGAGCAATTTAACGATATCAAAGCAGAAGGTAAATCAGTTTTTATGTTTAGTGCTGATTGGTGTGGCGATTGTAAATATATTGAGCCGGTAATGCCTGAAATTGAGGCGGAAAACGAAGACTTTGCTTTTTATCATGTTGATCGAGATAAGTTCATTGATTTATGTGCGGATTTAGCGATTTTTGGAATTCCTAGTTTTCTTGCGTTTGAAGACGATGAAGAAGTAGGGCGTTTCGTAAGTAAGGATAGAAAAACAAAAGAAGAAATTAATGATTTCCTAGCTGCAATATAAAAAGTGACTGCTTTTTATGAAAGGGGAGGCACCTATGGCAAAAATGACCACGTTAAAAATGAAAGAACGGCTAGAAAAAGAACTAGCTACGCTGAATCGCCAATTTTCGTATAATCGCGACAATGATACGCTTTCGGTTATGCAAAATGGTAAGAAAGTAACGCTAACAATTCCGCAAATCATCGCGAATTACGAAAATGATGGAGATGCAGCGATTGAAAAAATAGTTTATTATGTTGAAGAAGGTTTTCGGGCTGCGGTAGGAAATGTCGAGCTTGAAACAAATAAATCAAATATTTATCCAGTTGTTCGCGCGACTTCTTTCCCGAGCGAAACGAAAGCGGGGGAGTCGTTGTTGACGGACGATCATACAGCGGAAACGAAAATTTTCTACGCGTATGACCTAGGGAAATCCTATCGTTTTATTGAAGAGAATATGCTTAAAGAAGCGAATCTAACACACGAAGAAATAAAAGAAGCTGCTTTCCGCAATCTATCTAAACTAGAAATTCCGCTGAAAAAAGATTCGGTCAACGGTAACGATTTTTATTTCGTACGTACAAACGATGGCTATGATGCAAGTCGATTACTAAACGATGCGTTTCTCCGTGAAATGCGTGAAAAATTAACAGGCGAAATGGTGCTAGCTGTACCGCATCAAGATGTCTTAATAATCGGGGATATTCAAGATAATACAGGTTATGATGTGTTGGCTCATATGACGATGGATTTCTTCGCAGATGGGCTCGTACCAATTACCTCTTTGCCATTTGTCTATAATAATGGTAAACTTGAACCGATATTTATAATGGCAAAAAACAGATTAAAGGAGTAGAAGACGTGATAGTAAACGCATTTTATAATGAAAAAGGGGTAGGGGACACTCTGCTGATTGAAACAGGCGAAGTAACATTTGAAAATCGCGAATGGGAGCGCCGCGGTGACGTAGCTCGTATTTTTGATCGCGAAACAAAAGAAGTAGCTGGCTTCAATATTTTTAACAGCTCAAAATACTTTGATATTACCGCAAATGGCAAAGTAGAACTAACGGAAGAATTAGTTGCATTAATGAATCAAGTAATCGAAAAAGCGGGATTTGAACCAGAAATCGTTGCTGATTTATCTCCTAAGTTCGTTGTTGGGTATGTAGAATCGAAAGAAAAACATCCTAATGCAGATAAATTAAACGTCTGCCAAATCAATGTAGGGGAAGAAGTGCTGCAAATTGTATGTGGTGCCCCGAACATCGAAGTGGGCCAAAAAGTAGTAGTTGCTAAAATCGGAGCAGTTATGCCGAGTGGTTTAATCATTAAACCGTCTAATTTGCGCGGAGAAGATTCTTTCGGCATGGTATGTGCTGCGCGTGAACTTGCGATTCCTGATGCACCTGCTGAAAAAGGTATTCTTGTTCTGGAAGCCTCAGCTACACCAGGAGAAGAATTTCCGGTTAATTTCTAAATAAATGATTATTTTTAAGCGTCCAATGCTATATTGGGCGCTTTTTATATTGCTAAATTTCATATATTGTGAAATTGGGTGAAATGTAGAACGATTCAGTGTTAATTGTATACAAAATAGATATGAATCGTACAAAAATAGAATGATTTTCGAGTTATAATAAAAACTTATATCACGTTTAAACTTAGTTATATCAAGGTATTATAACGAATATGCTTTAAAAAATAGCGAATTCACAATTTTGTCATAGATTATTTTGTTTTTGTCTGTTAAAATCAAACAAGAAAATTAAATTTAGGGTGATAATGAATGGGATGGTTTAAAGATTTTTTCTTTGGCGATATGGACGAAGAAATAGATACATACGAAGATACGTCTTCTAGAAAAGTAGAAAAACAAGTAAAACAACGAGCTCCAGAAGTAGTACCGAAATCAAATGTAACAGCAATTAAAACAAAAGAACGTACTATAAGAAACGAGCGACCAGTTGCATATAAAACAGTACCAAAACAAAAACCAGTACAACCAGTGAAGCGGCAAATGAAAACACAGATGGTATATCAATATCCAAAAGGTGAATTCCGTTTTCCACTAATTCCAGACAAACAAGTAAGCCAACCAATTCAACCAAAAAAACAACCAATAACAGAAAGACAAGTAGCGGAAAGAACACAACCAGTAAAAACAGAAACAAGAAAAAGACCTTTTACTGCGACGGATGTTCCTTCGCCTGTCTATGCCTTTAAAAAACGACCAAGTAAATTCGAATTTGCC
>CM001047.1:1606604-1606808 GCA_000183865.1 Listeria marthii FSL S4-120 | reverse complement strand
TTCGAATTTGCCGTTTCAGAAGCGGAAGAATTAACAGAGATACAAGAAGATTTAACAATTGCGCCAGTTGATTTATTAGAATCAGCCGAAGCAGAAACGATTGCACTTGATGTGGAATTGGATCGTCAAATAGAAGCAGAATTTCCAGAAGAAATTGAAGTTGTGACAGAAGAAGAGGTTGTTTCGGAACCTGAACCAATCGAA
>CM001047.1:1602516-1606504 GCA_000183865.1 Listeria marthii FSL S4-120 | reverse complement strand
TTCGGAAAAGAGGAACCCGTACAAGCGACATCATCTGCCAGAAATGCCCAAGTGGAATCGAATAGACAAGAACAAATGTTGAAAAGCAGAATTCCATTCAATGTTATGATGGTGAAAAAAGATAAACAAGCACTCCAAAAAGAAGAAGTACATGAAGTTATTTCGGAAAAACCAGCAATAATAGAAGAACAACCAAGTATAACGGAACAAACACAACCTGTGACAGCGACCTATCCAACGAACTACGAGTTCCCGTCATTCGGCTTGCTCCATCCGCCAGTATCGAAACGCGAAGATGATTCTTGGCTTCAAATGCAGCAAGAAATGTTAGATGAAACATTAGAAAACTTTAATGTCCATGCGAGTGTTGTTAACCGGACACAAGGTCCAGCCGTGACTAGGTTTGAAGTTCAACCTGAAAAAGGCGTAAAAGTGAGCAAAATCACCAATTTAACCGATGATATTAAATTAAGTTTAGCGGCGAAAGATATTCGTATTGAGGCGCCGATTCCTGGTAAAAGTACCGTGGGGATTGAGATTCCGAATCAAACGAGTCGCCCAGTAATGCTTTCTGAATTAATGAACACTGAAGCTTTCCAATCATCCGAGTCGCCATTAACAGCCGCGCTAGGATTAGATATTTCTGGAACGCCAATTATTACTGACTTACAAAAAATGCCGCATGGTTTAATAGCTGGAGCAACAGGGTCAGGGAAAAGTGTTTGTATCAATTCATTGCTAGTAAGTTTATTGTACAAAGCAACACCAGATCAATTGAAACTACTCTTAATTGATCCAAAAATGGTTGAGTTAGCGCCATACAACCGGATTCCGCATCTTGTGAGCCCGGTAATTACAGACGCCAAAGCAGCAACGGTCGCTTTGAAATGGGCGGTAGAAGAAATGGAACGCCGTTATCAACTATTTAGCCACACAGGCGTTAGAAACATGGAAAAATATAATGAATATGCTAGTCACCCCGATCATACGGGAGAAAAATTACCTTATATTTTAATTGTGATTGATGAATTAGCTGATTTAATGATGGTTGCACCAAACGATGTAGAAGAATCCATTAGCCGTATCGCTCAAAAAGCAAGGGCATGTGGTATTCATATGATTGTAGCGACACAGCGCCCCTCTGTAGACGTAATTACAGGTCTTATTAAGGCGAATATCCCGACGCGTGTTTCGTTCTCTGTATCGTCTCAAATCGACTCTAGAACGATCCTTGATGCGAGTGGGGCAGAAAAACTTCTTGGAAAAGGGGATATGCTTTTCTTACCAAGTGGCGCAAGTAAGCCAGTGCGTTTACAAGGAACGTTCGTTAGTGATGAAGAGATTGATGCCGTAGTTGCTCATGTTCGAAGTCAAGGCGAGGCGGATTATATCTTTGAAGAACAAGAATTACTTGTAAAAGAGTCTGTAAAAGAAAACACGGATGAATTATTTGAAGAGGCATGTGACTTTGTTTTAAGTCAAAATGCCGCATCGACATCCTTGCTACAAAGACATTTTAGAATCGGCTACAACCGTGCAGCGCGATTAATGGAAGCACTCGAGAATCATCAAATCGTTTCCGGGATAAATGGTTCCAAGCCGCGAGATGTTATTATTACAAAGGACCAATTAGCTAAGTTAAGAAACAAAGAATCTTAATTTTGTAGTACTAAACTAACACATTACTTAATTAGTTTTACAAAATATGGCTATTTTCATGAGTAATTTCGCTTATATTCGCTGAAAGATTTTTCTATTTACATGGAAAGTGATATAATAAGCTGGTGAATTATTGACTCAACTAAGAATTCAAACATAAAACACAATTGGAACGTAAGATGATGTCTAGAAAACGGAGACTTTATACTGTTTTCAAAGTTAAGACTTGGTGCTTAACAGTTAACATGTTTTTTTTAGGCACCCTCTTCAAGATAAATTAATGGGGGTTCAAATAATGACTATCTATCATTTTGTTGGAATAAAAGGGTCAGGAATGAGTGCACTTGCTCAAATCCTGCATGATAAAGGTTTCCAAGTGCAAGGCAGCGATGTAAACAAATATTTCTTTACACAAAAAGCATTAGAAGAAAAGCAAATTCCGATTATGACTTTTTCGGCTGATAATATTCAAGAAGGCCTAACAATTATTGCTGGGAACGCATTCCCAGATACACATGAAGAAATTGAGCGTGCGCTGGAACTTGGTCTTCCAGTGATTCGATATCATAAATTTTTAGGTCAATTAATAGATGGCTATACAAGTATTGCAATAACTGGTTCGCACGGTAAAACGTCGACAACCGGTCTGCTTTCTCATGTCGTTGGCGCTATCCGCCCAACTTCTTACTTGATTGGTGATGGTACTGGTAGCGGGACAAAAGGGGCGGAATATTTTGCGCTTGAAGCGTGTGAATATCAACGCCATTTCCTTGCGTATAAACCAACCTATGCAATCATGACAAATATTGATTGGGATCATCCGGATTATTTCAAGAGCGTGGATGATGTATTTAACGCGTTTGAAACACTAGGTAAACAAGTGAAAAAAGCTGTGTTTGCGCTAGGCGATGATGCTGAATTGCGTAAACTTACTTTAGATATTCCGATTATTTACTTTGGCTTCGATGAGGAAAACGAATTCCAAGCGAAAAACGTAATCAAAGAAACAACTGGAACAAAATTCGACGTGTATCATCGCGGAGAGTTTTTAGGTTCTTTTGAAATTCCGGCATACGGGGATCACAACGTATTAAACGCATTAAGTGTTATTGCACTTTGCGATTACGAAGGTCTGCCAGTAGAAGCAGTTAAAAATGAACTAAAAACCTTTGAAGGCGTAAAAAGAAGATTTAGTATTACAGAAAAAGCGAATCAAGTATTAGTTGATGACTATGCGCATCATCCATCCGAAATTCGCGCTACTGTCAATGCTGCAAGACAAAAATATCCAGACAAAAAAGTTGTTGCCGTATTCCAGCCGCACACATTCACGCGAACACGCACATTCTTACAAGGTTTTGCGGATAGCTTGAATTTAGCGGATGAAGTATACCTTTGTGACATCTTTGGTTCCGCGCGCGAAAAAACAGGCAATTTAACGATTGCTGATTTAGCACATAAAACAAAAGGTAATCACATTATTAAAGAAGAGCACACAGAAGAGCTCCTGAAATATCCAGAAGCAGTTATTTTATTCATGGGTGCAGGGGATGTTCAAAAATTCCAAGCTGCCTATGAAAAAGTACTTGATAATGAAGTTATCACAGCTGCTGATTTGAAAAAAAGCGCGATTAATTAATGACTAAAAAAAGCATGTCCATCATCGGGCATGCTTTTTTCTTGTTTATAATTAGTATAAATAAAGCTTTACAGTCTTTCTTAGGTGTATTAAAATATATCATGTGATGCAAAATACAACTACATAATTAATGGAGGGATAAAAGTGGCAGAACGTTTAGTAGGCACACAAGCTCCAAGATTCGAAATGGAAGCTGTTATGCCAAATCAGACTTTTGGTAAAGTAAGTCTAGAAAAAAATATAGAAGACGATAAATGGACAGTGCTCTTTTTCTATCCAATGGACTTTACATTTGTTTGTCCGACAGAAATCGTTGCTATTTCCGCTCGGTCAGATGAATTTGATGCATTAAATGCACGTATTATTGGTGCTTCAACTGATACAATTCATTCGCATCTTGCATGGACAAATACGCCGATTAAAGAAGGCGGAATTGGTAAATTATCCTACCCGCTCGCTGCAGATACAAATCACCTAGTAGCAAGCGATTACGGTGTTTTAATTGAAGAAGAGGGCGTAGCGTTACGTGGCCTGTTCATTATCAATCCAAAAGGTGAAATTCAATACGAAGTGGTTCACCATAATAATATCGGCCGTGAAGTCGATGAAGTTTTACGAGTTTTACAAGCATTACAAACAGGTGGCCTGTGCCCAATTAACTGGCAACCAGGTGAAAAAACAATTGTTCAG
>CM001047.1:1598717-1602416 GCA_000183865.1 Listeria marthii FSL S4-120 | reverse complement strand
AAAAAACAATTGTTTAAATAAGAAAAGCGCTTAGGATCAATTCCTAAGCGCCTTTTTTTATACTAAGTTTTCTGGATTAAGTGGTGCTAATTCAGGAAGAACGAAAATACCATCTTTGCGAATTAGAACATCGTCAAAGTAGATTTCGCCGCCACCGTAATCGGCACGTTGAATATTAACAAGATCCCAGTGAATCGCTGACTGATTACCATTAAACGCTTCATCATAACATTGACCAGGTGTAAAGTGGAAACTGCCTTCGATTTTTTCATCAAAAAGGATATCTTGCATTGGTTCGTGGATGAATGGATTCACACCAATTGCGAATTCACCAACAAAACGTGCACCTTCATCTGTATCTAAAACTTTATTAATACGAGCTGTATCATTAGCAGTCGCTTCCACAATTTTCCCATCTTTAAAGGTGAACGATACATTTTCAAACGTAAAGCCTTGGTAAGGAGAAGGCGTGTTATACGTAAGTGTTCCGTTAATGGAATCGCGAACTGGAGCAGTAAATACTTCGCCATCTGGAATATTCATTTCACCAGCACATTTAATTGCCGGAATATCCTTAATGCTAAAGGTTAAATCTGTTCCTGGTCCAACTAAGTGCACTTTATCTGTTTTGTTCATTAGTTCTACTAAGCCATCCATTGCGTCGCTCATTTTTCCGTAATCTAAGTTACATACATCAAAATAGAAATCTTCAAAACCAGCTGTGCTCATTTTCGCAAGTTGTGCCATGGATGAGCTTGGGTAACGCAGAACGACCCATTTTGTTTGTTTGACACGGATATCCGAGTGCATTTTACCAACTGTTTCGCCGTTGATTTTCAATTTATCGGCTGGTACATCGGATGTTTCATTAATGTTATCGCCAGCGCGTAAACCTATGTAAGCATCCATTTCTTTCATTACATTGCCTTCGAATTCAGCAATTTTCGCGTATTGTTCACTGTTAGCGCCGAGCATCATCGCACGGTCGATTTGTGGTTCTTTCAATGACACGAACGGGAAACCGCCAGCTTTGTATGCTTCTTCTACTAAAGCCATCACTAGTTCTTTTTGAACACCGAAGTTTTCGATTAATACTTTTTCTCCAGCGCCAAGTTTGACAGAATAGTTGATTAAATTATGTGCTAATTTTTCGATTCTTGCATCTCTCATATTGTTACCTCCCTGAATTTTAACTAAAAATGGGCAAAAAAGCAGCCTGTATCTATTTTACTCCAAATCACGCCAAAAGCAACCTTCTGCAACAAATTAGCATGTTTCTTTCTTATTAGTTTATTTTTCGGCGGTTACTTGCTAAAATGAAGCTAATACCTTTTCTTTTTTGCATTTTGTACATAGATTCATTAGGGAAGAAAGTTTTAGAGGGGAATACTCAGGGTATAGAAAAAAGAATATGGAGGTGTGGATAGATGATAGTAATCTTGTATATTGCTGCGCTCATTGCCGCAATTGCGCTTTTAGTAATTGCCATCTATTTGGGAAAAACGTTAAAATCAACGTCCCAAACAATGGATGAGGTAGCTAAGTCGTTAGAAAAAATCACAGTAGAAGTACAGGGGATTACAGGGCAATCACAAAAATTGCTTGATAAGACCAATACACTTCTAGAAGATGTAAATGGCAAAGTAGCGAAAGTGGATCCAGTTTTTGATGCAGTTGGTGACATTGGGACTTCTTTACTAGGATTAAGTCAATCTGTTCGCGAACTAGCAACACTCGCAACAAACAAGGTAGAACAAAATGAAGCGAAGATTTCTCAAGCTGTCTCAATTAGCAATTCAATTCTTTCTTTTAGAGAAAAAATGAAAGCGAATAAAGCAGCGAAAGAAGCCGCAAAAGAAGCGGCAGAACAATCTAATTTCTAATATAATTTGGAGGGATTTAACATGGCAGAAAAAGATGGTATTAATACAAAAGATTTTCTAATCGGTGGTTTAATTGGTGCAATCGTTGGTTCAGCCGCAGCACTATTATTTGCCCCTAAATCAGGTAAAGAACTACGTGAAGACTTAAATACACAAGTAGATACAATTAAAGAAAAAGGCAACCAATGGAAAGACGTTGCTTATGAAAAAGGTATCGAAATCAGTGGTGTTGCCAAAGGAACAAAAGATAAATTAGTTGATTCCGCTGGTGGATTTGTAGACGTAGTAAAAGACAAATCAGGTAAATTAGCTGATACAGTTTCTAAACAAAGCAAAGCAGTGAAAGAAGTCGTTTCACAAAATAAAGAAGAAAACCAAGAAGCTGCTAAAAAAGCGGCAGAAGCAGTAAAAAGTGAAGCTAAAGATGCTGCAGACGATGTAGAAAAAGCAGCAGACAAAGCGAAAAATGAAGCGAAAAAAGCAGTCAATGAAGGCAAAGACGAAGCGAAAAAAATTGCTTCCGACGCTAAAAAAGAAGTAAAATAAAGTAATTAATAAAAACAGCCTTGCGGGGCTGTTTTTTTATTAGGAGAAAAAGCAATTATCCGCTTGTAATTTATTTCAAAACGTGTTAACATTAGTTTTACATTATTCACTTTAATGCTTAAAAGCGATTAAGTATAAAAGTGGATTCGTGACAAATTATCTGTTTTCCTCTATAATGAAACATAATCTTGGAGCAGATTTTTAGAAGGGTGGAAGTTAAATGGTTAACACAAATTTAGAGGAACTTAGAACACAGGTGGATCAATTAAATATTGATTTGCTGGAATTAATTAGCAAACGCGCAAATTTAGTACAAGAAATTGGCAAAATCAAAGGAACTCAAGGTTCTCTTCGTTTTGATCCATTGCGTGAAAGAGAAATGCTTAACACGATTCTTGCAGCAAATGAAGGACCTTTTGAAGATAGTACGGTTCAAAAATTATTTAAAGAAATTTTTAAAGCGGGATTAGAACTTCAAGAAGATGATCACTCTAAAGCATTACTCGTTTCTAGAAAAAATAAAAAAGAAGATACGATTGTTACTGTTAAAGGCTTACCAATCGGAAACGGCGAACCAGTATTTGTATTCGGTCCGTGTTCGGTTGAATCTTACGAACAAGTTGCTGCTGTCGCTGAATCTATTAAAGCGAAAGGCTTAAAACTTATTCGCGGTGGGGCATTTAAACCTCGTACTAGCCCATATGACTTCCAAGGATTAGGTTTAGAAGGACTCAAAATTTTAAAACGTGTTTCTGATGAATACGGTTTAGGCGTTATTAGCGAAATCGTTACACCAGCTGATATTGAAGTAGCACTTGATTATGTCGATGTTATTCAAATTGGTGCAAGAAACATGCAAAACTTCGAATTACTAAAAGCGGCTGGTCGTGTCGACAAACCGATTCTTCTAAAACGTGGCTTATCTGCTACAATTGAAGAATTCATCGGTGCTGCTGAATATATTATGTCACAAGGAAATGGCAAAATTATTTTATGTGAACGTGGTATTCGTACTTACGAAAAAGCGACAAGAAACACATTAGATATTTCTGCTGTTCCGATTTTGAAGAAAGAAACGCATTTACCAGTTATGGTTGATGTAACGCATTCTACTGGTCGAAAAGATCTATTACTTCCATGTGCAAAAGCTGCTCTAGCTATTGAAGCAGACGGTGTTATGGCGGAAGTTCATCCAGATCCAGCTGTTGCCTTATCAGATTCTGCACAACAAATGGATATTCCTGAATTTGAAGAGTTCTGGAATGCGATT
>CM001047.1:1595818-1598617 GCA_000183865.1 Listeria marthii FSL S4-120 | reverse complement strand
TTTTTATTTTGCTAACTATTATTAATGCATGAATGACATCTTTATATTTGAAACAATGCCGTTTTGATATGAAAATAAATGAAAATAAAGAGTAAAAACAATTGCATATCGAAAAAACTTATCGTATTATTAAGGGAAGGCTAGTTTGTTTCCGTTTACAATGGTAGATAGAGCCATTAAAATAATGAATATGGAGAGTGAATAGGGATGAATGTAACAATTTATGATGTTGCACGTGAAGCGAACGTTTCTATGGCAACGGTATCTCGGGTAGTTAACGGCAATCCGAATGTTAAACCAGTAACAAGAAAAAAAGTATTGGATGTTATTAATCAATTAGGTTATCGTCCAAACGCTGTAGCTAGAGGGCTAGCAAGCAAACGTACAACTACTGTTGGCGTAATTATTCCAGATATTTCTAACGTGTTTTATGCAGAACTTGCACGTGGGATTGAAGATATTGCAACGATGTACAAATACAACATTATCCTTAGCAACTCGGACGAAAATGAGGATAAAGAACTTCAAGTACTAAACACGCTGCTTGGCAAACAAGTGGACGGTATTATTTACATGGGCGAACGCATTTCAGAACAATTACAAGAAGAGTTTGACCGTTCTCCTGCGCCAGTCGTATTAGCTGGAGCAGTTGATATGGAAAACAAATTAGCTTCTGTTAATATCGATTACAAACAAGCGACTAAAGAAGCCGTACAACGTTTTGTAGCGAACGGCCATAAGCAAATCGCATTTGTAAGTGGTTCTTTAAACGAGCCTGTCAATCGTGAAATGAAATTAGCTGGCTATAAAGAAGCGTTAGAAGAAGCTGGTATTGCTTACCAAGAAGATTACATTATTGAAGCAAAATACAACTACAATGCAGGTGTAAAAGTTTGGGCAGAATTAAGTGCTTTGGCGAAAAAACCAAATGCAGTTGTAGTCGCTGATGATGAACTAGCTATTGGTATTTTGAACGCAGCACTGGATGCTGGAATCAAAGTTCCGGAAGACCTAGAAGTGATGACAAGCAACAATACAAAATTAACGTTAATGTCACGTCCGCAACTTTCAACTATTGTGCAACCTTTATATGATATTGGTGCGGTTGCGATGCGTTTACTTACAAAATTAATGACAAGTGAAGAAGTAGACGAAAAAACAGTAATCTTACCACATAGCGAAAAACTACGTGGAACAACGAAAGAAAAATAAAAGAGTTGACATCATTTTTGACGGTATGTTATAAATGTATGTATACTTTTCATAACGAAAATGACTATGAACGGACGAAGTAGTTGCTTATTCTTTTTCTTAGAGAGCTAGTGGTTGGTGGAAACTAGTAGAGATGAGTGGACGAATTACATCCCGGAGTCACGCTGCACAGGATAATGGTGCGGCCGGTGTTGAGCCGTTATTCTTTGAAGTAGGATTTATTCCTAAAAGTAGGGTGGTACCACGTTAATTAATACGTCCCTTCGCTAAATTTTTGGCGGAGGGGCGTTTTTTATGTCCAAAAATAAAAGGAGAATGATTGAAATGAATATTATTGATGAGTTAGAGTGGCGCGGAGCCATTTACCAACAAACAGATGAAGAAGGTTTACGTAAATGGGTGGAAGAAAAGCAAATTTCTTTATACTGCGGGATTGATCCATCGGGAGATTCGATGCATATTGGTCATTTAATTCCGTTTATGATTTTACGTCGTTTCCAAAATGCTGGGCACCGTCCGATTATTTTAGTTGGTGGAGCAACTGGAACAATTGGTGATCCAAGTGGTAAAAAAGAAGAACGTCAATTGCAATCAATGGAACAAATTAGCAAAAACGTGGAAAGTTTACGCGTGCAGCTTGGAAAGATTTTTGATTTTGAAGGGGATTCCGCAGCGAGTATGGTAAACAACTATGACTGGACGAAAGATGTAAGTATTCTTGATTTCTTACGTGATTACGGAAAAGAATTCAATGTAAACACGATGCTTTCTAAAGATATTGTTGCTAGTCGTTTAGAAGTAGGGATTTCATTTACGGAGTTTGCTTACCAAATTTTACAAGCGATGGACTTTAATCACTTATATGAATTTAATGATTGTCGTCTGCAAATTGGCGGTAGTGATCAGTGGGGGAATATAACAGCTGGGCTAGACTTAATTCGTAAAAAACAAGGCGAAAATGCGAAGGCGTTTGGTTTAACGATTCCACTTTTAACAAAAGCGGATGGAACGAAATTTGGTAAATCAGAGGGTGGCGCGATTTGGTTAAACCCCGAAAAAACGACGCCGTATGAGTTTTACCAATTTTGGATTAACACGGATGATCGTGATGTCGTGAAATACTTGAAATACTTTACGTTCTTAACGGAAGCAGAAATTGCCGAATTGGCAAAACAAGTGGAAACAGAACCTCATTTGCGAGCTGCTCAAAAAACATTAGCTGCTGAAATGACTAAATTTGTGCATAGTGAAGAAGCTTTAGAGCAAGCTTTGAAAATTTCAAAAGCGCTGTTTAGTGGGGATGTTAAGGCACTTACTGCAGACGAAATCGAACAAGGTTTTAAAGATGTTCCAACGTTTGTAGCAGAAGATGCGGAAGTAAACTTAGTGGATTGGTTAGTAACGCTTGGCATTGAGCCTTCGAAACGTCAAGCTCGGGAAGATGTGGGCAACGGAGCTATCTACATTAACGGCGAACGTCAACAAAATTTAGAAAAAATCATGGATGCAAGCGACCGGATTGAAAATAAATTTACGATTGTAAGACGCGGGAAGAAAAAATATTTCTTAGTTTCTTATAAATAAGAA
>CM001047.1:1592079-1595718 GCA_000183865.1 Listeria marthii FSL S4-120 | reverse complement strand
TTTGTGCATAAAAAAACCTTACAACCACGACCGAAGTCATGAATTGTAAGGCTTTTAGTTCTAATTAACGGCTGTAGAATTCTACGATAAATGCTTCGTTGATTTCAGCAGCAAGTTCAGAACGTTCTGGAAGACGGTTAAGTGAACCAGTAAGTTTTTCTGCATCGAAAGTTACGTATTCAGGCACGAAGCTTGAAACTTCTAAGCTTTCAGCGATTGCAGAGTTTTTAGCAGATTTTTCACGAACAGAAATCACTTGACCAACAGAAACTTGGTAAGAAGGGATATCTACGCGTTTGCCATCTACAGTGATGTGGCCATGGTTTACTAGTTGACGAGCTGCACGACGAGTGCGAGCAAGACCAAGACGGTAAACGATGTTATCAAGGCGTTGTTCTAGTAAAATCATGAAGTTCTCACCATGTTTACCTTGTAATTTACCAGCTTTGTTGAACGTGTTTTTGAATTGACGTTCAGTTAATCCGTACATATGACGCAATTTTTGCTTTTCAGCTTGTTGCAAACCATATTCTGAGATTTTTTTACGTTGAGTTGGGCCGTGTTGACCTGGAGCATACGGACGACGCTCTAATTCTTTACCTGTTCCAGAAAGTGAAATTCCTAAACGTCGGGAAACTTTCCAGCTTGGACCTGTATAACGAGCCATAAGAGACTCCTCCTTTTATTTGTTTTTGGTATAAAACAAACGTGACGTAAAACCTAATCAGGGCAGTTTACCTTCATATACCATCACCATAGCAGCCGCCGGTTACGCGATATACCACAGAATTAAATCTGGGGGTAAACAACACACTCATTCATTTTACTCAAGCTGCATTTTACACATCTTCCAGTATAGTATAGTTACTAGTCGCTTGTCAATTGATTTCTTGAGTAATCGCATCACGGATTTTTTCTAACCATAATTTATCTACTTCATCAAAACGGCTAAAATTCGGGCTATCAATATCAAGTACGCCAAGCAACTGCGAATTTTTCACGATAGGTAGAACAATTTCTGAATTAGAAGCCGCGTCGCAAGCGATATGGCCAGGGAAATCGTGAACATTTTCAACGATATACGTTTTTTGGTCAGCAGCAGCGGAACCGCACACACCTTTACCAAGGGGAATGCGAATGCAAGCAGGCAGACCTTGGAAGGGGCCAAGCACTAATTGGTTGGATTCTTTTTCTAGTAAATAAAAGCCGACCCAATTAATATCAGAAAGTGCTTGATTTAATATAGAAGAAACATTGCTCAAATTGGCAATTAAATTTGGTTCGCCAGCAATCATTGCTTGGACTTGTTTTAACGCAAGCGCGTAATTTTCTTCTTTTGTACCAGTCATTTTTTGAATTTCAATCATTTTACATCCCCACATTTCTTTTCAAATAATGTCTTTAGTATAGCATGAACAGCAAGGGATTTCGGGAAATTTGTTTCGTGATAAGGTGGATTTTAGTTACGCCAAATTTTTTTTCGCTAAACGCAAGTAATTCTAAGGAAATCGTGGTAAAATAAAAGATGTGTATAATGAACTGAAAATGAGGAATAAAATATACTACATATGGAAAGATGTACATAATTGAAAAGATGTATGAGCAGCACGAGTGTGGCTGTTTTTCTTTCACAAGTTAACGTTGATGGGAGGATTTTGGATGTACTACATGTTAATCGGCTTTATTATCGTAGTAATTGCAGTTATTAGTGCAGGCTACATTTTAAAAAGAAAACATTACCAAAGAATAAACGAGTTAGAAGAGAAAAAGATTAAACTCAGAGAGCGGCCGGTTATTGATGAACTTTCAAAAGTGAAGAAATTAAAGCTAACAGGTCAGACAGAAGCGCTTTTTGAATCATGGCGTTCGTCCTGGGATGAAATTGAAACAAGATTATTTCCTGATTTAGAAGAAGTATTATTAGAAGCAGAGATGAACACAGATCGTTATAAATTCCGTTCTGCTACATATGCCGAAAATGATATTGAGCAAATGCTTGTTGTCATCGAAAAACAAATGGATCAAATTCTTGGCGGTCTAAAAGAATTGCTTGTTAGTGAAGAGAAAAATGCCGAAGAAAGTCGTGCAACAAAAGAAAAATTTGCAGAACTTCGCCGGGAAGTGTTAACAAGAGGCTTTAAACTAGGGGAGACTTTACCTTATGTAGAAGCCAAACTAAATGATCTTTCCGAAAGCTTGAATAACTATGATTTACTAACTGACCAAGGCGATCATTTAGAAGCACGTGAAATCGTCATCGTTGTTCAAAAAGAAATGCAAATTATCGATGCTCAAATGGAACGGATTCCGTCCTTATTGCATGAAACAGATACCATTTTGCCAGAAGAAATGAATAAACTTCGAGCTGGTTATGAAGAAATGGTGCGAAAAGGTTATTATTTAGCCCAAATGGAATTAGATAAAGAAATTTCGCGCATGAAAAATCAAATTGATAAAATGAAACAAAATGTAATTAATCTTGATTTGGATGAAGCTGAACAAGGTATAGAAGAATTACATAACGAGATTGAATTGTTTTATGATGCATTGGAGCATGAAGCAGAAGCGCGTCATTTCGTTAAAGAAAATCATAGCCCGACTTCTGATAAGTTACAACGTCAAAATCTAGTTTCAGATGCACTTGCTGAACAAATTACAGAAGTAAAACAAACGTATCATGTTGCGGAAGACGATTTAGCGATTTATTTAAAAACAAGCGCTAAATTAAGCGAAGCAAAAGAGAATTTTGAGCAACTGACAGCTTTAATTGCTAGCGGCGAGATTGCTTACTCTGCTGCCCAAGATACAATGAAAGAAATCGATGCATCGCTTATTACTATTGGTGCTGAACAAGATAATTTTGCGGAAGAATTACGTTCACTTCGTAAAGATGAACTTGAAGCACGCGATGATGCTGAGCGGATGCGCCGTGCGATTATCACACTTGATCGCAAAATGGAACGAGAACGTTTGCCAGGTCTTCCGGAAGAGTATTTATCGCTCCGTGAACATATGGGTGAGTCTATTGATACGCTGGAGAAACGCTTAGAAGAAAAGCCATTGAATATGAAGGCTGTTAGTCAAGATTGGCGTATTGCAGAAGAAGATTTAATTCATTTAACGGAAAAAGCGGAAGAAATGATGGAGAATGTTCGTTTAGTTGAGCATGTCATTCAATACGCGAATCGCTACCGATTACGCAATAAAGAATTGGCAGATGAACTTGTACAAGCAGAAAATCATTTCTACAACGATTATCAGTACAAGAAAGCACTGGAAATTGCTGTAACGGCACTAGAAAAAGTCGAAACAGGCGCATTTAAAAAAGTCGAAAAAGCTTACTCTTCCAAAGTAAGTGTCGATGATATCGAATAAAATTGTAAAAACAGGTATTTCTATTATTATAGGAATCCTGTTTTTTTATGAAAATAGTAGTTGGAAAGTAGTGGAATTATGATAAAATGGAGAGTGGAATATTGGGGAGGAGAATATCGTTTTGATGATTTATTTTGATAATAGTGCGACAACCAAGCCAAATGCTGCCGTACTTGAAACATATACAAAAGTAGCAAGTAACTATTTTGCTAATCCTTCTTCGCTTCATCGTTTTGGCGCTAAGTCGAAAGAACTGCTTGATGC
>CM001047.1:1582375-1591979 GCA_000183865.1 Listeria marthii FSL S4-120 | reverse complement strand
TCAGCTTGCATCAAGAAAACAAATCGCTACGATGTTAGGCGCTTTGCCCGAAGAAATTATTTTTACATCTGGCGGAACGGAAGGGAATAATTTAGCAATTAAAGGGTTGGCTTATAGCTATGAAAATCGCGGGAAACATATTATTACTTCTAGCATTGAACATCCGTCTGTCCGCGTTGTGATGGAAGAACTGGAGCAAGCAGGTTTTTCAGTAACCTACTTACCAGTTGACAAAAATGGCGTTATCAAACTAGATGAATTACAAGCAGCACTCACAGAAGAAACGATTTTAGTATCTATTATGGGTGTGAATAATGAAGTAGGAAGCATTCAACCGCTACACGCGATTGGGGAGATACTCGCCCAGCGTGAGCATACTTTCTTTCATGTGGATTTCGTTCAGGGTATTGGTAAAATACCGCTTGTACTGGATGCGAATGCGATTGATTTGCTGACTATTTCCGGCCATAAATTTCATGCTTTACGAGGCACCGGAGTACTCTTTAAACGAAAAAAGGTGCATTTGCATCCGGAAATTCTTGGTGGTGGTCAGGAAATGGGCTATCGAAGCGGAACGGAAAATCTGGCGGGGAGCGTGGCGCTTGCCAAAGCACTAAGGCTAACACTAGAAAATGAGTCCAAAAAACCAGAATTAAGCGAGATTCGTGACTATTTACTAACGGAAATTGCGCAAATGCCTGATATGACTGTCCATACGAAACAAGGTGTTGCCGCACCACATATCGTTTGTTTTTCAGCAAAAGGGCATCGCGGTGAAATCCTCGTTCATGCTTTAGAAAAAGAAGATATTTACATTTCAACAACAAGTGCTTGTTCTTCTAAACAAAAACTAGCAAGTAGCACGTTAAAAGCGATGGGTGTGACGGACGAAGAAGCAACTGGTGCTGTACGCGTAAGTTTATCTTTTGAAAACCGTTTATCCGAAGCGAAAATTTTTATACAAAAACTGCAAGAAATCATTGAAAATCTAAATAAAGTGGTGAAATAAATTGGAATTTGATCGTATGTTAATTAGATACGGAGAGCTATCTACTAAAGGAAAAAACAGAAAACAATTTGTGACGAAGTTGGCGCAAAATGTCAAACGCGCAATGCAAGATTTACCAGAAGTACGCATTCACGGGGAACGTGACCGGATGTATATTATTTTAAATGGCGCAGATTATCAGCTTGCAGAAGAACGTCTGAAACCGATTTTCGGGATTCAATCTTTTAGCCCAGCTGTGCGCGTTAATTTAGATTTAGAGGAAGTAAAAGCAGCAGCACTTGCTTTAGTCCAAGATGCACATGAAGAGAACGGGACATTTAAAGTAGCAGCAAGACGTAGCCACCGCGAGTTTCCACTTGATTCCAATGAAATAAATCAAGAAATTGGTGCGCACGTACTGCAAAACATCGAGGATTTAACGGTAAACGTCAAAAATCCGGACGTGAAACTAACGATCGATGTACGTAAAGAAGGCGTATTTTTATCATGCCGGACGATTCTTGGAGCAGCTGGTCTTCCTGTTGGTTCATCAGGTCGTGCGATGTTGATGCTTTCTGGTGGGATTGACAGCCCAGTTGCTGGATATTTAGCACAAAAACGTGGCGTCGAAATTGAAGCAGTTCATTTCCATAGCCCGCCATACACTAGCGAACAAGCCAAACAAAAGGCAATTGATTTAGCCGCAAAACTAGCTAAATATAGCGGACAAGTACAAATGCACATCGTTCCATTTACAGAAATTCAAGAAGTTATAAAACAACAAATTCCGGAAAGTGTTATTATGACAGTTACTCGTCGCATGATGCTGCGAATTACGGACGAACTTCGCCGTAAGAGAAATGGTTTAGCGATTGTTAACGGCGAAAGTTTAGGTCAAGTTGCCAGCCAAACATTGGAAAGCATGCTAGCAATTAACGCCGTAACAGCAACACCAATCATTCGTCCAGTTGTTTCCATGGATAAAAATGAAATCATTCAAATCGCGCAAAAAATTGATACGTATAATTTATCTGTGCAACCATTTGAAGACTGCTGTACGATTTTTACACCACCATCACCAAAAACAAAACCAAAACTAGATAAAATCGAGCATTACGAAAGTTTCACTGATTTTGATGCTTTAATTACAAAAGCGCTGGACAATATCGAAACGATTTCCGTGAATATTGCTGAAACGGAACAAGTGAAAGATGAGTTTGCTGATTTATTTTAAGATTAACCGTTTATTCTTTTTTAGGATAAACGGTTTTTTGTATATGATATACATAATAAATAACTTATAATGCATAAAATAGTTTTAAATATTAATAAAAAACCATTTGACATTATAAATATACATCACTATAATGAAAAGTATCATTTAATAATTAACGGGAGGGGTTAGGATGAAAGTTTCCATTATCGGAGCGACAGGATACGGAGGGCTTGAGTTAATACGCTTGTTGCATCACCATTCTTTTGTCGACATCGCAACGTTACATAGTTTTTCCACACAATCAGCCACACTCGCAAACTTTTATCCGCATTTAAAAGATTTAGAAGCTAGCCCCTTAGAGAAAATAAATCCAACAGAAATCATTGAAAAAAGTGAAACGGTTTTTATCGCCACACCATCAGGAATCGCCAAGGATATCGCGCTACCATATGTTGATGCAGGAATGAACGTCATTGATTTATCCGGAGATTTCCGATTGAAAGACAGCCAATTGTACGAAAAATGGTACGGGAAAAGTGCGGCCCCTGAAGACTATATTGCAAAAGCAGAATATGGTTTAGCAGAATTTCGCGAAAATAAAGAAACGACTTTTATCGCCAATCCAGGATGTTATGCCACCGCTACTTTACTTGGGCTAGCGCCACTCGCGAAAAACCGGCTAATTGATCCAACATCGATTATTGTAGATGCGAAATCAGGCATTTCAGGCGCAGGAAAAGTACCATCCGCAAGCACACATTTTACCGAAACTAACGAAAACATGACATTGTATAAAATGAATTCCCACCAACATATTCCAGAAATTATGCAACAACTGACCAAATGGGATGAAAGTATCCCGGCAATCCAATTTTCCACTTCATTAATTCCCATCACAAGAGGAATCTTCACAACCATGTACGTTAAACCAAAAAAACCAATCACCCAGAAAGAATTACATACACTTTACGAATCCACCTACGAGAACGCTCCATTTGTCCGAATCCAACCAGAAAATATTTATCCAACCGTCAAACAAGTGACCGCATCCAATTACTGTGATATCGGTCTTGCTTATAACGAAAAAACGAATGTTATTACCATCGTTTCCGTGATTGATAATTTAGTCAAAGGAGCGGCTGGTCAAGCCATTCAAAATTTAAATATCATGGCGAATTTTGCTGAAAGTGACGGATTAGGATTTATTCCAGTGTATCCGTGAAAGGGGAAAAAGGAAATGGAACTTATTAAAGGAAACATCGCCTCGCCAAAAGGTTTTTATGCGGACGGAAAACATGCAGGGCTTAAAAGAAAACGAAATGATATCGGATGGATTTATTCCGAAGTCCCAGCAAATTCCGCAGCTGTTTATACGATGAATCAAATGCAAGCTGCGCCCATTTTTGTGACGAAAGATTCTTTTCAAAGTAGCGCCGAGTTGCAAGCAATTATTGTGAATAGCGGGAATGCCAATGCGTGTACAGGAAATCAAGGGATGTTAGATGCGCTTGCAATGCGTGCGAAAACGGCAGAAAACCTTGAAATTCCGCTTGATTCTGTTGCGGTTGCTTCGACGGGAATTATTGGCGACATGCTACCAATGGACAAAATAATCGCGGGGATCGATATGCTAGAAAAACAAACGGGAAATGCGGCCGATTTTGAAGAAGCCATTTTAACGACCGATACGTTTCAAAAACAAATTAGTTTTCAAACAGAAATTGGTGGTGAAACGGTGACGATGTCGGGTGTAGCGAAGGGGTCGGGAATGATTCATCCTAATATGGCGACCATGCTTGCTTTTATTACGACAGATGCCGCTATTCCGGCTGAATTATTGCAAAAATTACTAAAAATAAAAGTAGATAAAACTTTCAATCAAATAACAGTAGACGGCGATACTTCTACAAACGATATGGTAGTCGTCATGGCAAATGGTTGCGCGCAGAACCCGCTTATACAAGAAGGAACAGCTGATTTTGCCAAATTTGCGGATATGTTTCAAGCGGTAACAGAACATCTAGCTAAAAGCATTGCGCGTGACGGGGAAGGCGCAACGAAACTAATCGAGGTCCAAGTGAACGGGGCTACTAAAACAGAAGATGCAAGAATGATTGCTAAGAAAATCGTATCTTCCAGCCTAGTGAAAACGGCGGCTTTTGGTGGAGATGGCAACTGGGGACGGATTATTTGTGCGATTGGTTACTCGGGAGGTCGTTTTGCACCAGATAACATTACGATTAAAATTGGCGGGATTGAAATTCTAAATCATAGTAGCCAAACTATTTTTAACCAACAAGCGCTGGATGCTTATCTAGAAGAGGAACATATTGTTATCGAAGTCGATCTTCATATCGGTCTTGAGTCAGGAACGGCATGGGGTTGCGATTTAAGTTATGAATACGTCAAAATCAATGCTTGCTACCGGACATGAGGAGGGATACGGATGAAGAATACAATCGTGATTAAATTAGGCGGGGTCGCAAGTGATAATTTAACAGAAAGTTTCTTCCGACAAATTACGACCTGGCAGGCTACGGGTAAAAAAATTGTCCTTGTCCATGGCGGCGGTCATTATATAACAAAAATGATGGAAGCCCTCGATATTCCGGTCGAAACGAAGAAAGGCTTGCGCGTTACGAATAAACAAGCTCTCGAAGTAACGAAAATGGTTTTAATCGGTCAAGTGCAGCCGGCTATCACAACGGCTTTTCAAAAACGAGACATCCCCGTCATTGGCTTAAATGCTGGCGATACAGGCTTGCTCGAGGCAGATCAGTTGAGCGACACCGACCTCGGCTTTGTTGGCAAAATTACAAAAGTAAAAACCGACTTAATCGAACAATTACTCGGCGAAAATATTATTACTGTCATTGCGCCACTTGGAATAAACAGCGAGCATGACTGGCTAAACGTCAATGCTGATACGGCTGCCTGCGAAGTGGCTAGCGCGCTAAATGCAGAAGCACTTTACCTACTAACGGATGTACCAGGCGTCAAAAATGGAGCGGAAATCATCAGCGAAATAGCAACTGCAGAAATCGACAAATTACAAACAACCGGTGTAATACAAGGTGGAATGATTCCAAAATTAGCAAGTGCCGCATTTGCTGCTGAGAACGGTGTTGGCCAAGTAATTATTACAAATTCACTTCAAACAACCGGTACAAAAATAAAAAACAAGGTGGCGATTGGATGAAACATGTTTTTCCTACGTACAATAGATTTCCTATTGATTTAGTCAAAGGCTCAGGCACTATTGTCACAGATGCGGCCGGTCAAACTTACCTCGATTTTACTAGTGGGATTGCAGTTTGTAACTTAGGTCATTGTCCTGAAAATGTGACAGAAGCAATACAGCAACAATTAGCAAATGTTTGGCACACCTCTAATTTATATGAATGTGCTCTCCAAGATAGCGTCGCAGAATTAATTACAACTGGAGAAGAGCGACTGGTTTTCTTTTGCAATAGCGGGACCGAAGCGAATGAAGCAGCTCTCAAACTAGCGAGAAAATATACAGGGAAAGAGAAAATCATTACATTTGAAAAATCTTTCCATGGGCGTACTTTTGGTTCGATGTCAGCTACAGGCCAAGCGAAAATCCATCAAGGTTTCGGCGGGCTTGTCCCGGGGTTTTCGTATGTTCCTTACAATGATAGCAAGGCTGTTCAAGAAGAAATTGACGAAAATACAGCGGCTGTCATGTTAGAAGTCATTCAAGGAGAAGGTGGCGTCATCCCAGCGAATGCGGCATGGCTGCTAGAAGTTCAAATGCTTTGCAAAAAAGTGGGCGCGTTATTAATTATCGATGAAGTCCAAACAGGATTAGGACGAACAGGCACGCTTTATGGTTTCGAACAAATTGGCTTAGATCCAGATATCTTCACGTTAGCAAAAGGGCTTGGAAATGGCTTGCCAATTGGCGCAATGGTTGGAAAATCTTACCTAAGTAGCGCTTTTGGGCCGGGTAGCCATGGATCTACTTTTGGCGGAAATAAATTAGCACTTGCGGCTGCAAAGGAAATCTTGCTGACAATGAAACAAGCGGGATTTTTAGAAGAAGTGAATGCTAAAGCGGGCTATTTTAGAAGCCTGCTAGAAGAACATTTCGAGCTATTGGATAATGTTTCAGCCATTCGTGGCGAAGGTTTTCTTATCGGAATAGAACTGGAAACTGCGGCGGAACCGGTTGTTACAGAATTACGAGCGCGAGGCTTGTTAATACTGACGGCTGGGCCAAACATACTGCGAATTTTGCCGCCTTTAACCGTGAGCTATGAAGAAATTGATCAAGCAGTTACTATATTGAAAAGTGTTTTGGAAAACCAATTGATTGGGAGTGAATAGGGATGACGATGTATGCGAAAAACAATACAGCGGGCAAAAATATGCTTAGTTTGCTGGAATGGAATAAAGAGGAATTGACGGATATGATAAAGTTAGCCGTGGCGATGAAAACGAACCCGGCCCATTATAGCCATATTTTAAGCGGGAAAATTTTAGGAATGATTTTTGACAAACCATCTACTAGAACGCGGGTTTCTTTTGAAGCAGGCATTTTGCAACTAGGTGGCCAAGCGATTGTGATGAGTTCTAAGGAATTGCAAATCGGTCGTGGTGAGCCAATTAAAGATACGGCGCATGTGATGTCAGAATATATTGATGCGATTATGATCCGGACATTTAGCCATGAAAAAGTGGAAGAACTGGCGTATCATGCGGAAATCCCAATTATTAATGGCTTAACCGACTTGCATCACCCATGTCAGGCGTTAGCAGATTTAATGACGATTTATGAATGGAAAGATCAATTGGAAGGTGTCAAGCTAGCCTATATCGGTGATGGGAACAATGTGTGTCACTCGCTGCTTTTAGCCAGCGCGATGGTCGGCGTGGATATCCGCCTCGCAATGCCAAAAGGGTATGAGGTCGATGAAACAATTCTCGCTACTGCGGAAAAATTGGCCAAGCAAAGTGGTGCTACCATTTTTGTAACCGAGGATCCGAAATTGGCGGTTACGGATGCAGACTTTATTTATACGGATGTTTGGACAAGCATGGGGCAAGAAGATGAAAACGCGAAACGATTAGCGGATTTTGGCGAGAAATATCAAGTAAACGCAGAACTAGCTTGTTTTGCCAAACCGGATTACCACTTTTTACATTGCTTACCAGCACACCGGGAAGAAGAAGTGACAACGGAAATTATTGATGGCGATCACTCGGTCATTTATCAACAAGCGGGAAATAGACTCCATGCGCAAAAAGCGTTACTCGCTGCAATATTAGAGGCAAAATAAAAAAAGTCTGGCATGTACGCCAGACTTTTTTATTATAAGAAATTACGTTTCACTTTATCCCAGAAAGAATTCTTAGGCAGTTTGATAATATTGATAAAACGGTCGCCTACTTCTAAGTTTACTTCATGAACGTGTTGAATGCTTAGTGCTTCGCTGTCCATTCCAATCATTGGGAACTCATTATTTCCTTCTTCAGACGAAATCTCAATACGTAGTTTACGTTTTGGACTAAGGATGAAAGAAGAGCCCAGTGTACGGAATTTGTTGTTGTTTATAGAAGCCAGTTCACTTACTTGCATAGATGGAAGAAGTGGGTCCACGATAGAACCATTGACTGATTTATTATAAGCAGTACTTCCTGTTGGTGTCGAGATAACCATTCCATCACCGCGGAACGTTTCGAAGTGAGAATCATTAATATAAAGATCCATCGTAAGCGTTCTGATGATAGAAGAACGAATGTTAAATTCATTTAGTACATAAAATGCTTTGGTATTATTTACTGTTCCATAAATAGTTGGGTAACGACGTACTAACCAACGATCTTCAATAGCTGCTTTGATGATTTCATCCAATTGATTAATATGGAAATCACAGTATTGACCTAATTGCTCAGTTAACGCAATCCCTGCATATAAACAATCTTGACGGAAGCCAGTTTCTCTTACGGATTTAAGAAAAGCACCATCGCCACCAATACTGATGATAACGTTCGCTTTTTGATAGTCATCTGTTAATTCGTATCCATAATCAGTCGTAATTTTCTTTAATTCTTTTGCTTTTGCATGTAGTTCTTCTGTTTTTCGATAGGAAAAATAAAAAATAGTTTTTGCCATGTTAGTTGTCCCTCCAGAATCCAATTTTAATCAACAAACTTATTATAACATGACTTAGCCTCAATTTCTTTCTTCATCCATAAAAAAGTGAAATGGTGCACAAAGTCAAAAGAAAATTTGTGCAAAATAAAAGAGACTGGTATTATTACAGTATATAAATAGAAAAAGGGGAGAATTTAATGAACGCTAAAAGATGGGTTGCACTAGGAATTGTTTGTGCGCTTTTAATTGTAAGTGCATTAGCAAAGTTTACATCAAGTCAATTTGCTTCAGAGGAAGAGGGGAATCTAACATTTGCTGAAAGTTTATTCGCGGATACAGGTGAATTAACTGAAACAGTAATTGAAGAAGGCGGAATGGACACGATAGCAGTACTATCTGTAGACGGAACTATTCAAGATACAGGAGATTCTGGTTCTTTATTTGGCGATACAGGCTATAATCATTCACTTTTCATGCAACAATTAGAACAAGTCAGAAATGACGATCTTATCCAAGGTGTACTTTTGTATGTTAATTCACCGGGTGGCGGCGTAATGGAATCCGCACAAATCCGGGATAAAATTTTACAAATTAAAAAAGAACGAGGTATTCCGTTTTACGTTTCCATGGGGAGTATGGCGGCGTCAGGTGGTTATTATATCTCCGCACCAGCCGACAAGATTTTTGCAAGTAAAGAAACGCTGACAGGTTCGCTGGGGGTTATTATGCAAAGCTATGACTATAGTGAATTAATGAAAAAACTAGGTGTTTCGGATAATACAATAAAAAGTGGCGAATACAAAGATATTATGAGCGGAACAAGACCGATGACGGAAGACGAGAAGAAAATTATGCAGTCGATGATTGATGATTCTTACAATGAATTCGTTAAAGTTGTAGCAAAAGGTCGTGACATGCCGGTAGAGCAAGTTCGTAAAATTGCGGATGGCCGTATTTATGATGGCCGCCAAGCAAAAGAAAATGGCTTAATTGACGAATTTGGTTATCAAGAAGATGCCTTAGAAGCGCTGAAAAAAGAGCCAGGTCTATCAGATGCCACAGTCATCGAATACAGCGCTCCAGAAGACTTTAGTTCGCTATTTTCTGTCGCTGCACAAAAAATCTCTGGTCAAAATGCGGATATTTCCCAATTAATTAAATTAACTGGCACACTTAAAGCGCCAAGAATGATGTACTTATATGGAGAATAATGTGAGAGGAGAGGCGCAAATGACGCATGAAAATGTAGCTTTTGAAAGTAAACGCCAAGTCTATCATT
>CM001047.1:1581855-1582367 GCA_000183865.1 Listeria marthii FSL S4-120 | reverse complement strand
CCCATCCCGAAAGAAGAAGCTATTCCTAAGCAATATTTTGCGGGATTTTGGATTCGGTTTTTAGCATATTTAGTCGATTTAATTGCGATTGCGGCCTTAAAGGGAATTCTTATTAATCCGATTTTACGCATTGCAGGCATCGGGATGGATAACAGTTTCTTTACCTTTTATTGGGTAATAACAACGATCATTTTTCTAGCATATTTTGTGCTACTAACGAAATTTTTCGGACAAACATTAGGTAAAATGTTATTCGGTCTTCGTGTTATCAAATTAAATGGTAAGAAATTAACATGGCTCAATGTGTTATTTCGAGAGGGTGCGATGCGATTTGTGTTAAAAACAGTTTGGCCATTATACGTTGTTTGCGCTTTTACGCCAAACAAGCAAGGGATAGCTGACTTTTTTGAAGCAACGTCCGTCGTACACATGGGCTACTTAGAACTAGATGAAAAATGGGTATATGGAGCAAAAAAATAGCTTATAGTTTACTTCTTCTTTAAAATGGAATA
>CM001047.1:1579859-1581755 GCA_000183865.1 Listeria marthii FSL S4-120 | reverse complement strand
TTAAAGGAGGAAGAAAAAATGACTCAAGTAACATTTAAACATAATCCAGTTACACTCGTAGGCACAGAAAGAAAAGTAGGCGACAAAGCGCCCAATTTCACAGTGGTTAACAGAGATTTAGAAGAAGTAACATTGCACGATTATGACGGGAAAGTGAGACTTATCAGCGTTGTTCCTTCCATTGATACCAGTGTTTGTTCCACACAAACGCGTAAATTTAATGAAGAAGCAAGCAATTTAGATAACACGGTTGTCTTAACGATTTCAGTTGACTTACCATTTGCACAAAAGAAATGGTGTGCAGCGGAAGGTTTGCCAAATGCAATTACTTTATCTGATCACCGCGACCTTTCTTTTGGTGAAGCATACGGTGTTATTATGAAAGAACTTCGCTTACTAGCGCGTTCCGTGTTTGTTGTCAACGCAGCAGGAGAGATTGTCTACGCGGAAGTAGTTCCAGAAGGCAGCAATCATCCAAATTATGAAGCCGCAATTGAAGCCGCGAAAAAAGCATAAATGACGAGAGCCTTCCTGTGAAAGGGAAGGTTTTTTTCTGTATTATTACTAAAAATAAACTGTACTAATTCCAATTAAATATTTCCAGCGGCTATTTCAGATTTTACTACAGAAAATCCTTTCACATTCTTTGGAAATACTGTATAATGTTTGGTGGTGTTAGTAATGATAAAAATTCGAGGTGTTACTTTTGGCAAATGAAGCAACGCAAGAATTATTTCAAGTGCTTGATAATACAGCTATTATCTTGCAAAATGAGCTTGAAATAAGCTATTTGGAAGCGGTTTATGAAACAGGGGAAAATCTGTTTCAAAAAGAAGTTTTACAAAAAGAAGAGTNNNCTTCTGAAAAACAATTGAAATTACAAGAGTCTTACGATAGTATCGAACTCGAGAATTTCTCAAATGAAGAAATCCGCAAAGGTCTTCAGTTAGCACTACTAAAAGGCATGAAACATGGTATTCAAGTTAATCACCAAATGACACCAGATTCCATCGGATTTATTGTGGCGTATTTACTTGAAAAAGTGATTCAAAAGAAGAAAAATGTTTCTATTTTGGATCCAGCCTGTGGAACAGCGAACCTTTTAACTACCGTGATTAATCAACTAGAACTAAAAGGTAATGTAGAAGTTCATGCGAGTGGTGTGGATGTAGATGATTTGCTTATTTCGCTTGCATTAGTAGGTGCGGATTTACAGCGACAAAAAATGACGTTACTTCATCAAGATGGTCTGGCTAATTTATTAGTAGATCCTGTCGATGTCGTAATTAGTGATTTGCCAGTTGGTTATTATCCGGATGATGAAAATGCAAAAACATTTGAACTTTGCCGTGAAGAAGGGCATTCATTTGCACATTTCTTGTTTATAGAACAGGGAATGCGCTACACAAAACCAGGAGGATATTTATTCTTCTTGGTACCTGACGCAATGTTTGGGACTAGTGACTTTGCTAAGGTGGACAAGTTTATCAAGAAAAACGGTCATATCGAGGGAATTATTAAATTGCCCGAAACACTGTTTAAGACTGAACAAGCACGAAAAAGCATCTTGATTTTACAAAAAGCGGATGTAAATGTAAAGCCGCCAAAAGAAGTTTTACTGGCCAATCTCTCTTCGCTAACAGATCCGAGCGTAACTGCACCGATTTTAGCTGAAATAGAGAACTGGTTCAAGAGGAAACAATAATGGAAGGAATTGACAAAAACAAAATGGAAAAAACGATTGCAATTAACGCCGGAAGTTCTTCATTGAAATTCCAATTATACGATATGCCATCTGAACGTGTTATCACAGCAGGGATTGTAGAAAGAATTGGTTTGAAAGATTCTATTTTCACAATTACTGTAGACGGAGAAAAAATCAAAGAAATTATTGAT
>CM001047.1:1578717-1579759 GCA_000183865.1 Listeria marthii FSL S4-120 | reverse complement strand
CTGTTCAAATGCTACTTGAAAAATTAATTAACCACAAAGTTATCGGTTCTTATGATGAAATCACTGGAATTGGTCACCGCGTAGTTCACGGTGGAGAAAAATTCCCTGAATCCGTTTATATTGATGACCAAGTAATTAAAGATATTGAAGCATTATCTGAACTTGCGCCGCTTCATAACCCAGCTAACGTTACTGGTATTAAAGCATTCCGCAAAATTTTACCGGAAGTTGTTTCGGTTGCTGTTTTTGATACAGCTTTCCACCAAACAATGCCTCCAGCAAGCTACCTATACAGCTTGCCATACAGCTACTATGAAGACTATGGTATCCGTAAATATGGTTTCCACGGTACAAGCCACAAATATGTATCCGAACGCGCTGCAGAACTTCTAGGACGTCCTGTAGAAGAGTTACGTTTACTAACTTGTCACCTTGGTAATGGCGCTAGTATCGCTGCTATCGAAGGCGGAAAATCAATGGATACTTCCATGGGATTCACTCCACTAGCGGGTGTTTCTATGGGAACTCGTTCTGGTAACATTGACCCAGCTCTTATTCCATTCATCATGGAAAAAACTGACAAAACAGCAGAACAAGTACTTGATGTATTAAACAAAGAATCCGGTATGCTTGGTGTATCTGGTATTTCAAGTGACCTTCGTGATTTAGAAGATGAAGCAGCAAAAGGAAACGACCGCGCAGAACTTGCACTTCAAGTATTCGTTGATCGTATCCATAAATACATTGGTTCTTATGCAGCTCGCATGAACGGTGTAGATGCGATTATCTTCACAGCTGGTATCGGTGAAAATAGTTCATACATTCGTGAAAAAGTACTTCGTGGACTTGAATTCATGGGCGTATACTGGGATCCAGCACTTAACCAAGTGCGCGGAGAAGAAAGATTCCTTAACTATCCTCACTCCCCAGTAAAAGTTATCATCATCCCTACAAACGAAGAATTAATGATTGCTCGTGACGTAGAAACTATTAAACACAATCGCTAAAAACGATAAAAAAGGCTGGCTCTTATTAAAGAGCC
>CM001047.1:1572444-1578617 GCA_000183865.1 Listeria marthii FSL S4-120 | reverse complement strand
CTCTTATTAAAGAGCCAGCCTTTTTCTTTGATTATTTTTCTTCTTTATAATCAGGAACATCATTACGTACGACAAGCACATCGCAAGGGGAGTGGCGAATAATATATTCAGATACACTACCAATGAGCAGACGTTCTACAGCATTAAGACCAGTAGCACCACACATGATTAAATCAGCTTGGAATGCTTTGGCAGCTTCTTTTGTAATAGCTGTTTTTGGTGAACCGTATTCGATGTAGCTTTCAACTTTTGTGACACCTGCTTTTAAAGCATCTTCTTTATAGCCACTAAGTAGTTCGTCTGCATATTCAGTAGCTTTGTCCGCCATGCTTGTATCATAATTGGCTACAGATGAAAACGCGCGTGTATCAATAACATGAACAAGACCAAGCGCCGCGTCATTACGGTTAGCCACTTGAATTGCTTTTTGGAAAGCTCTTTCTGCCTCTTTGGATCCATCAACTGCTACTAAAACTCTTTCGTATTGCTGTAACATAATAATTCCTCCAATCAAAATATATGTATTTTCTATACTTATATTTTACCCTCTTTTTCCTAAAAGAACCATAAAATGAAAAATAAATTAATAGCTCGCGAAAATTTCGTCTAATTTTACTAAATCTTTTGTTGGAATTTCAGTTAGTTAATTTTTTACAACTTAGGTATATTGTGTTAGCATGGGGGTGTAGAAAATCTTTTATAGTCTATTATACCTATGTCAAGGAGAGTGATTTAGATGTTAGTCGGCGTACCAAAAGAAATAAAAAATAACGAGAATAGGGTGGCAATGACCCCGGCAAGTGTTTTTTCTTATGTAAATGCAGGTCATACTGTATACGTGGAAAAAGGCGCGGGTATTGGCTCTAATTATCAAGACGCTGATTTTGTAGAAGCAGGGGCAACTATTGTGGAAACAGCTAAAGAAGCTTGGGATGTAGATATGGTCGTAAAAGTAAAAGAACCGATTGCATCAGAGTATAACTATTTTAAAGAAGGCTTATTACTTTTCACCTATTTGCATTTAGCGAATGAACCAACGCTTGCAAAGGCCTTGCTTCAAAGTAAAGTGAATAGTATTGCATATGAAACGGTAGAACTTGCAGACCGCACCTTACCATTACTTTCACCGATGAGTGAGGTTGCTGGGCGCATGGCTGCTCAGATTGGCGCTCAATTTTTACAAAAAACAAATGGTGGAATGGGTGTGCTACTTGGAGGTGTGCCCGGTGTAGAGAAGAGTGAAGTAGTTATTATTGGCGGCGGAATTGCTGGGACAAATGCAGCCAAAATTGCGACAGGGCTAGGAGCGAACGTGACGATTCTTGATATGAATTTAAAACGGTTACGCGAACTAGATGATATTTTCGGCAACCAAGTACAAACGTTAATGTCGAATGATTTTAATATTGAAACAGCTGTGAAAAAAGCTGATTTAGTGATTGGGGCGGTTTTAATTCCGGGAGCAAAAGCGCCGAAATTAGTTAAAGAGCATGTGATAAAACAAATGATTCCGGGCTCTGTTCTTGTGGACATTGCGATTGACCAAGGTGGAATTTTCGAAACGACTGACCATGTTTCCACCCACGATAATCCAACGTATGAAAAATATGGCGTACTTCATTATGCCGTTGCAAATATGCCGGGAGCAGTGCCGCGGACGTCTACTTTGGCGCTTACCAATGCCACATTACCATTTGGGCTAAAACTAGCAAACGAAGGCTTGGAAGCAGCCGTGAAAAAAGACCCATTCTTACTTCGTGGTTTAAATACGTACCAAGGTCATATTACGTATAAAGCCGTGGCTGATTCGCTTGGTTTAGCTTATACAGATAGTAAAGAATTAATTTAAATAAAAAGCGAACTTTCCTCAGGGAGAGTTCGCTTTTTTATTAATTGATTACTTGTAAAGTTTTCGGGAATTCTGTTAGTACTTGTACGCCGTCTTTGGTGACAACAAGATCATCTTCAATCCGGACGCCAGCAACACCTGGAACGTAAATACCTGGTTCAATCGTAAACACCATGTTTTCTTGTAATTCCATATTGTTCGTTTCTGTAATAGAAGGAAATTCGTGAACGCTAGCGCCAAGGCCATGACCAAGACGATGTGGGAAATAATCACCATAACCAGCCTCACGAATAATATTTCTTGCAGTTAAATCGATTTCACTCGCTTTTACGCCTGCTTTTACTTTTTCAACTGCAGCAGTTTGTGCTTCTAAGACAGTGTCGTAAATCTTTTTCTGTTCAGCGGAAATGTCGCCGAAAGCAACAGTACGTGTGATATCAGAGCAATAACCTTTATGGACAACACCTAAATCAAATAAAACTAAATCGCCTTTTTTAATTTTTGTTTCACCAGGTGTACCATGAGGAAGGGCACCGTTTTTACCAGTAAGCACCATGGTATCGAATGACATCGCTGTGACGCCTTTTTTCTTCATTTCGTATTCGATTTTGGCTACGATTTCTGCTTCGGTTTTGCCTTCTGCGATTTCGTTTACGCCAACTTGAACCGCGTAATCGGCCAGTAAAGCAGCTTCTTTTAAAATGGTGAGTTCTGCTTCGGTTTTAATTAGGCGAATTTGTTCGATTTTATGTTCAATCGGAATGAAAGAGCTGCCGGAGAATAGTCCGCCTAATTGTTCGTAGCGATCCACGCTCATATGTTTTTTCTCAATCGCAAATTTGCTTGGGTTTGCAATGCGTTTTTTGATTTCATCCGCAATAATTGTAAATGGGTTTTCTGTATCGTTGTATCCGTAAGCGGGATGCGTCCAGTCACCGCCGCGCACATCTTCTACTTCAAGTGCTGGCGTAAATAGAAATGGTTCGCTATCAGGGAAGATTGCTAAGCCGAGTACACGTTCATGTGGCTCGCTATGATAACCTGAGAAGTAAGCGATGTTCTCTGGGTCCGTCAAAAATGCTACTTCGGCACCTTGGTCTTTTAGCCATTTTTGTAAGACATCGATATTTTTTTCCATTATTGTACCTTCTTTCCAATTGATTTCTCTATTATGATAACATGCGAAGGAAATATTTTGCTAATAAACACCTCCTAGTTTACGAGGTGTTATATATTAGTTTATAATAAAAGTGGTACAATAATACACATAGAATAATTAATCGGGAAGGAAGTTTTTTAACATGAAGATTTCATTTCATGGTCAGTCTTGTATTAAAATTATCACTGGGAATACAACTATTTTAGTAGATCCATTTATTTCTGGTAATAAGAAATGTGATTTAAAAGCAGAAGAGCAGATGCCAGATTATATCGTTCTGTCGCATGGGCATGATGATCATGTCGGTGATACAGTTGAAATTGCTAAAAATTCAGGAGCAACCGTTATTTGTAATGCGGACTTGGCTTCGTTTTTAGCTGTAGAGGATGGGCTGGAGAACATTGCGCCAATGCATATTGGTGGGAAAAGACAGTTTGATTTTGGACAAGTGAAGTTAACGCAAGCTTTTCATGGTTCGCAAACAGTTCGTGATGGACGTATTATCAATCTTGGTTTTCCAACGGGGATTGTATTTACGATAGAAGGTAAAAATATTTATTTTGCAGGGGATACAGGTTTATTTTCTGATATGAAATTAATTGGAGAATTAAATCCGTTAGATGTTGCCTTCTTGCCGATTGGAGATAATTTTACCATGGGGCCAGAAGATGCGGCGATTGCAGCGCGTTTTTTACAAGCGAAATTAGTTATTCCAATGCACTACAATACATTTCCGCTAATTGAGCAAGATGCACACCAATTTGTTGCGTCGCTTGATGAAGGGATTACTGGAAAAGTACTTGAAATTGGGGAAGGTATCGAAATCTAACAAAATAGGAATGGGTGAACGAGTCGTGGCCACAAAACATGAACAGATTTTAAAATACATTGAAAATCTTGCAGTCGGAGAAAAAATATCTGTGCGGAAAATCGCGAAAAACTTGTCTGTAAGTGAGGGTACTGCTTATCGGGCAATTAAAGACGCGGAAATCATTGGTTTTGTTTCTACTATTAAACGGGTTGGAACACTTCGAATTGAACGGAAACAAAAAGATAGCATCGAAAAATTAACTTTTGCTGAAATTGTTAATATGATTGATGGGCAAGTGCTCGGCGGTCGTGCTGGGTTATATAAATCGCTGAATAAGTTCGTGATTGGTGCGATGACTGTGGAAGCGATGGAACGTTATACGGATGCTGGTAACTTATTAATTGTCGGAAACCGAGTGAGTGCACATGAGCTTGCTTTAAAACGTGGTGCTGCGGTACTGATTACTGGTGGTTTTGATACGGACGATGAAGTGAAACAGTTGGCTGATGAGAAAGAATTGCCAATTTTATCGACTTCGTATGATACGTTTACGGTTGCGACGATGATTAACCGCGCGATTTATGACCAATTGATTAAAAAAGAAGTGGTGTTTGTTGAGGATATTTTAACACCATTAGAAACGACTGCTTTTTTATCTACGTCTGATAAAGTGGAAGATTGGCATAAAATGGAAGAAGCGACAGGCCATAGCCGTTTTCCTGTTGTTAACCGGGCGATGCGACTGACCGGGATGGTTACGAGTAAAGATATTTTAGAAAAGAATCCAAGCATTTCGATTGAACGAGTGATGACAAAAAATCCGCTAACTGTTGGTCCGAAAATGAGCGTGGCTTCGGTGGCGCATATGATGATCTGGGAAAGCATCGAAGTAATCCCGGTTGTCAAAGATGATTTAACTTTAATCGGAATTGTCAGCAGACAGGATATTTTGAAATCCATGCAAATGATTCAAAAACAACCACAAGTCGGTGAAACGATTGATGATACGATTGCGAACCAACTTTCGGAAAAAGCAGATACTGGTGAAGAAGCGGATTATGAATTTAAAGTAAGTCCGCAAATGACCAATTCGCTTGGGACTTTATCATACGGTGTATTTACGCAAGTGGTTTGTGAAGTCGTACAACAAAAATTATTTTCCATGAAAAAACGGAATGTGGCGATTGAAAACGTGACGATGTATTTTCTAAAACCTGTTCAAATGGACGCGACAATCGTTATTAAACCGCGGATTTTAGAAATGGGGCGTAAAGCTGGTAAGCTAGATGTCGAGCTTTACTTAGAAGGAATTTTGACCGGAAAAGCAATTGTTGCTTGTCAAATGATGGAACGCTAAAAAGAAACAGAGGCGAAACAATGAAAAGTGAGATTTTACAACAAATAAAGCAATATGAAACGATTATTTTGCATCGACATGTAAGGCCTGATCCGGATGCGTACGGTTCGCAAATGGGGCTTGCGGAAATTATTCGAGCTAGTTTTCCTGAGAAAAAGGTGTATTCGGTTGGAAATGATGAAGTATCGCTCCAATTTCTCGGTGTGGTGGATGAGGTTGCGGATGAAACGTATAAAGATGCGCTTGTAATTGTGTGTGATACCGCGAATCAAGAGCGAGTTTCGGACGGACGTTTCAACCAAGGCAAGGCGTTAATTAAAATTGATCACCATCCTAATGATGATGCTTACGGCGATTTGCTTTGGGTCGATACGACAGCTTCTTCTTGTAGCGAAATGATTGTCGCTTTTTGGGAAGCATTTTCCGAAGAACTAATTTTGAATGAAACGGCGGCGCGACTTCTATATGCAGGAATTGTTGGCGATACTGGACGTTTCTTGTATCCGAGCACAACGGAAGAGACGCTTCGCTTATCTGCGCATTTAGTGACGTTTCCGTTTGACCGCCCGGCGCTATACCGCGAATTATATGAGCTGCCTAAAAATACAGTGAAGCTCTCCGGCTACATTTTACAAAACTTTGTCATGGACGAAAATGGCGCGGCAACAGTTTATTTGAGTGATACGCTTTTAAATGAATTTGAAGTCAATCCGCGCGACGCTTCCGCACTTGTTTCTTGTATTGAAAATGTAGAAGGAATTAAAGCGTGGATTATGTTCATCCAAGAAGGTCCGGTTTTCAGAGCGCGCTTACGTTCGAAAGGTCCGGTTATTAATGAGCTGGCCAAAGAGTATGGTGGCGGTGGACATCCGCTTGCTTCTGGTGCGACACTTCATAACGAAGATGAAATCAAAGAAATGACGGCGAAATTGCAACTCATTTGTGCCGCTAAATAAATGGAAAATAAAGTCAGATTAACTATCTGGCTTTATTTTTA
>CM001047.1:1569565-1572344 GCA_000183865.1 Listeria marthii FSL S4-120 | reverse complement strand
ATTGACTTTCTTTTTTTAAGCTTAACCGATATAATGGAAAAAGAGAGTTTTGAAAGGAGAGAGGATAGTGGGGTTTGTTCATTTACAAGTTGCGAGCGCTTATGATTTGCTATCTAGTACAGCGTCTATCGATAAGCTAATCGCTAAAGCAAAAGAATACCATTATCCAGCCTTAGCAATTACGGATAAAAATGTACTTTACGGAGTAGTCGAGTTTTATCAAAAGTGTTTAGCGGCGGATATAAAACCAATTATCGGGATGACGGTGACAATACAAGGTTACTTAAATCCAATTAATTCATATGAGTTGATATTAATTGCGGAATCAACCGCTGGATATCACCAATTACTAAAAATCGCGAGTGCTATTCAAACACGCGAAGAAGGACCGGAATTACCACAAAGTTGGCTACGGGCGTATAGTAGTGATTTAATTGCTATTTCACCTGGCGCTAAGGGAGAAGTGGAACGTCTTCTCATGGAAGAAAACTGCGACGGGGCGTTAGAAGCTTACGGAAACTTAGTCGAGATATTCGGCAAAGAGTCCGTTTATTTGTCGGCGCAAAAAGAAAATCCGCGCCTGTTTGCAAAAATAGAAGACTTTTCTGCGGAAGAAAATGTAGCAGTTGTTGCGACTAAAAACGTGCAATATATGGAACCAAAAGATGCGCAAGCGAAAGAAGTTTTGACAGCAATTCGTGATAATCGCACGGTGGACTGGACGACTTTACCACTTGCTGGGCCGAACTATTTTACCTCACAAGATGAGATGGAGCGGGACTGGCAAACGGACTTTGAAAAACGAGCATGCCTTGAAACGGAAAAATTAGCAGAACGTTGTCATGTGGAAATTGCTTTGGACCAACATTTGCTACCACGTTTTCCTTTAGAAGAAGCACAGAATGCATCTGAAGTGTTGCGTCAAACTGCTTACGCCGGCTTAAAAGAACGAGATTTATTAGCCGAAGAATATCAAGCTCGTTTAGATTATGAGTTAAAAGTTATTACAGAAATGGGATTTGCGGATTATTTCTTGATTGTCTGGGATGTGATTCGTTATTCTCGTGAAGCGGGGATTTTAACGGGGCCAGGTCGGGGTTCTGCGGCAGGGTCACTTGTTTCCTATGCACTTAGAATTACCGATGTGGATCCAATTCGTTACAATTTGCTTTTCGAACGGTTTTTAAATCCAGAACGGATAACGATGCCCGATATTGACTTGGATTTCCCTGATAATCGCCGGGATGAAGTGATTTCGTATGTTGTATCTAAATACGGCGAGGCGCATGTGGCGCAAATCGGCACATTTGGAACATTGGCTGCCAAAGCGGCTATTCGTGATACAGCGAGGAGTTTTGGCCTGAATTCCGTCCTTTTATCGGAATGGTCCAAGCTGATTCCGAGCCAATTAGGTATCACTTTACAAAAAGCATTGCAAGAAAGCCCACGTTTAGAAAATCATATTAAAAGTTCCAAAGAAAATGAAATGATTTGGGACGTTGCCTGCCAACTCGAAGGCTTACCACGCCATATTTCGACGCACGCCGCCGGGATTGTTATTAGTGACAAGCCGCTAGTTGAACAAGTCGCGCTGCAATTAGGTAGTGGGGACGCGCGCTTAACCCAGTTTGCCATGGGAGAATTAGAAAAAATCGGCTTACTTAAAATGGATTTTCTTGGTCTTAGAAATCTTAGTTTATTAGATCGCGTTTTAAAATCGGTTAATTACTCCAGAGAAACTCCGTTAACGTTAGCGGATATTTCCTTAGAAGATAAAAAGACGTTGAAACTATTCCAAACAGGCGATACGACCGGAGTTTTCCAGTTTGAATCAGATGGAATTCGCCGCGTGCTCCGTAAATTAAAGCCAACTTCTTTTGAAGATGTGGTGGCGGTAGATGCACTTTATCGTCCCGGTCCAATGGAACAAATCGATACGTTCATCGCTAGAAAGCACGGAAAAGAAAAAATTCAGTATCCGCATCCGGATTTGGCACCAATTTTAGAAGTGACTTACGGTGTTATCGTCTACCAAGAACAAATTATTCAAGTCGCGAACCAAATGGCCGGATTTTCGCTTGGGGAAGCCGATTTATTAAGACGAGCTATCAGCAAGAAAAAAGCGGATGTCCTAAACGAGGAACGGATTCACTTTGTGGAGGGAGCTAAAAGTAAAGGTTATCCAGAAAGCAGCGCCAATCAAGTGTATGATATGATTGTCCAATTCGCGAACTATGGTTTCAACCGAAGTCACGCAGCAGCCTATTCAAAAATTGCCTTCCAATTGGCTTATCTAAAAGCGCATTATCCAGCAGCATTTATGTCATCGCTCCTTAGTTCTGTTTTTGGTAATGACGATAAAATTTCTCAGTACATTACAGAAGCTAAAAACTACGGTATCAACATGTTAGCGCCAAGCATCAATCATAGCAATTACTATTTCCAAATGGAAAATGAAACATCCATTCGTTATAGTTTCCGCGTTATTCGCAAAGTCCCAACAAAATTTATTTTAGAAATCATCAACGAACGAAAAAAAGCACCATTCCGAGATTTCTTTGATTTTTGCGAACGAATGCCACATAAAATGCTCACAGAAACAGTGTTAGAAGCGCTTGTATTTTCCGGTTGTTTTGATGAATTTGGCGAAGATCGGGCAACGATTCAAGCGACAATTGATGCGGTATTACAATATATTTCGTTGCTCGGGGAAGACTCCAAGGGCATGAATCTTTTCGCGGAAGATGACGAATTCTTGAAAAAGATGAAACCACGCTAC
>CM001047.1:1569021-1569465 GCA_000183865.1 Listeria marthii FSL S4-120 | reverse complement strand
AGCTTGAAAAAGAAAAATTATATACAGGTCAATATGTTTCGGCACATCCCGTATCATATTATCAAAATAAATTGCAAAACCTTGCTATCACAAAACTCGCGAATGTTACTTCTGGCAAAAACCATCAAGTGGCGGCCTATGTTCACGAAGTAAAATCAATCAGAACGAAAAAAGGCGAAACGATGTGCTTTTTAACGATTAGCGATGAGTCTAAAGAACTTAGCGCAGTGATGTTCCCGGAAAGCTACCGTAAATATGCGAACTTTGCCCAAAAAGGGGAAATTCTTTTTTTACAAGTCAAAGCAGATACGAGAAATGGCGAACTCCAATTAATTGTGAATAAAGCCGAAGATTTAAAAGAAATTAAAGCACCTGTGAGACTGTTTTTAAAATTAACAGAACCACAGCAAATGGAGCAAGTTAAGCCAGTTTTAGCGCGCTATA
>CM001047.1:1567217-1568921 GCA_000183865.1 Listeria marthii FSL S4-120 | reverse complement strand
GCGTTTAGCGCGCTATAAAGGCGATAGTAAGGTCATCGTTCACCAAGCGATAACCAAGCAAACCACCGAGTTGAAAAATATTCAAGTAACACCATCAAATGAGTTGCAAGAAGCGCTAGTAGCATTGCTTGGTAAAGAGAATGTCGTAATTAAGTGATCTTAGACTTTCTATATTTATAGAAAGTATGTTATAGTTTAACGTGGAAAACAATATTGCGCAGTCTGTCCAGTTATGATTCGGATAGACTGGCATTTTGTCTTCTTGTGGGAAAATGCGGTTGATTTATGTTTCATGTCATTATTCATTTTTTATTTATACAACATTAAAAATCGCTAATAACCACAATAGAAAGCGTAAATGGGGAGGGTTATCCTTGTTAGGAGACTTGTTTACAAAACCAAAAAAGAGAAAATATGCCACAATTCCTTCTGACGGAACGAAAGCAGATGTTCCAGAAGGTATTATGACAAAATGTCCGGAATGTAAAAAAATAATGTATACCAAAGAATTGCAAAAAAATCTTATGGTATGTAATTATTGTGGTTTTCACCATCCAATTGGGGCAAATGAACGAATCGATATGCTTGTTGATGAAGGATCTTTTGAAGAAATTGATGCTAGTTTAACAACAGCAAATCCACTTGGTTTTGAAGATTATATGGATCGAATTGAGAAAGATAAGCAAAAGTCTGGTTTAAATGAGGCGATTGTTACTGGTCATGCTACTATTGGCGGTAATCCGCTTGTTATTGCAGTGATGGATTCTCGTTTTAGAATGGCGAGTATGGGCTCTGTTGTCGGTGAAAAAATCCTTCGTGCTGTGGAAGATGCTGATAAAACAAACAAACCATTTGTTATTTTCACTGCTTCCGGTGGTGCACGTATGCAAGAAGGGATGCTTTCGCTTATGCAAATGGCGAAAACCTCTGCTGCATTTAAACGATTTAGCAACCACGGTGGACTTGTTATTACGGTAATGACGCACCCAACTACTGGTGGCGTTTCTGCTAGTTTTGCATCACTTGGAGACTATAATTTTGCAGAACCAGGCGCACTCATCGGCTTTGCTGGTCGCCGGGTAATTGAACAAACTGTTCGGGAAGAATTACCAGAAGACTTCCAAACGTCTGAGTTCTTATTAAAGCACGGACAACTAGATGACTGTATTTCACGTCTTGATTTGCAAAATAAATTAAGTTTTATTTTACGCATTCACGTGAAGACACCTGAAGCAGGAGGTGACGTTGATGGCGAATGAGATGGAATTTGAGAAACCGATTTTAGAATTAAAAAGTAAAATCGCTGACTTAAAAGAATACAATGAAACTTCTGATGTGGACTTAACAAATGAAATCGAAAAGCTGGAAAAACGTTTAGCTAAGTTGGAATCAAGCATTTATAGTAATATGACTGCTTGGGATAAATTTCAAGTAGCTCGCCATCCGGAGAGACCGACGACACTTGATTATATTCCGCTATTGTTTGAAGACTTTATGGAACTTCACGGTGATCGTGCATTTGGCGATGACGCTGCGATTGTTGGTGGTATTGCTACTTTTAACGGTATCCCGGTAACTGTTATCGGGCACCAACGTGGCAAAGATACGAAAGATAATTTGCACCGTAATTTTGGTATGCCACATCCGGAAGGCTTTCGTAAGGCACTACGTTTGATGAAACAAGCAGATAAATTTGGTCGACCA
>CM001047.1:1566763-1567117 GCA_000183865.1 Listeria marthii FSL S4-120 | reverse complement strand
TGGTCGACCAATTATTTGCTTCATCGATACAAAAGGCGCTTACCCGGGTCGTGCTGCGGAAGAACGCGGACAAAGTGAAGCGATTGCGAGAAACCTTTACGAAATGAGCGATATGAAAGTACCGATTATTTCTATCGTTATCGGTGAAGGTGGAAGCGGCGGTGCACTTGCTCTTGGCGTTGGGAATCAGATTTTCATGCTTGAAAATGCAGTTTTCTCGGTTATTTCACCAGAAGGCGCAGCGGCAATTTTATGGAAAGATGCTAGTCAAGCGAAAAAAGCAGCAGAATCTATGCGGATTACAGCTGGTGATTTGTTTGATCTTGGAATTACAGATGGAATTATTCCAGAAGT
>CM001047.1:1565116-1566663 GCA_000183865.1 Listeria marthii FSL S4-120 | reverse complement strand
AGATGGAATTATTCACCGTGATTTAACAGCGCAAGCCGAAGAAATTAACAAAACTATCACAAAGTCTTTACATGCACTAATGGCATTTTCTGAGGATCAATTAATGGAGCAACGTTATGAGAAATTCAAGAAAATCGGTGTATACGAGACTATATAAATTATTTAAGAAGCGGATTTCCTCATTATTAGGAAATCCGCTTCTTTGGTATATGCCAAAGGAAAAAGAAAGTTTGCTTCTTCACAAGTATAGACCAATTATGTTTATTTAAGCTATGAAGCCGTTTTTCGGGATAATCGGAATAGACCGATGTTCAAAATGGCTTTTTATCAAGCTTATACTTAAAAAAAGTGTTCTGTTGGAGCTTTTCATTTGACCTTTTTTCATGTAGAATAAACACATGTGATGAAAAACAATATCATTGTCTGAGGTGGTAAGTAAAATGAAACGAATTGCAATTTTAACAAGTGGAGGAGACGCTCCAGGAATGAACGCAGCCACTCGTGCTGTTGTACGGAAAGCAATCTATGAAGGACTCGAAGTTTACGGTATTAACTATGGCTTTTTAGGGCTAGTCAATGGCGATATTCGTAAATTAGAATTAGGTTCTGTTGGTGATTTACTTCACCGCGGAGGTACATTCCTTTATTCTGCAAGATATCCTGAATTCGCTACAGAAGAAGGACAACTTAAAGGAATCGAACAACTGAAAAAACATCAAATCGATGGCTTAGTTGTTATCGGTGGAGATGGTTCTTATCACGGAGCGGAAGCACTTACAAAACGTGGCTTCCCAACTATTGGTATCCCAGGAACTATTGATAATGATATTTCTGGAACTGATTTTACTATTGGTTTCGATACTGCACTGAACACTGTTCTTGATGCACTTGATAAAATCCGCGATACAGCTACAAGTCATGAACGTACTTTCATTATTGAAGTTATGGGTCGTGACGCTGGTGATATCGCTCTTTGGTCTGGTCTTGCTGGTGGCGCTGAAGCTATCATCGTTCCAGAAGAAAGCTTTAACATGGATGATGTCGTGGATCGTTTGAACAAAGGTCGCGAACGTGGTAAAAAACATAGTATTATCGTGGTTGCTGAAGGCGTAATGTCTGGTAATGATTTTGCCAAACAATTAGCTGAATATGGCGATTATCATGCACGTGTAACTGTTCTTGGACATGTTCAACGTGGTGGTAGCCCAACTGCATTTGACCGTGTACTTGCAAGTCGTCTTGGTGCGCGCTCAGTAGAATTATTGTTAGAAAACCGCGGAGGATTAGCTGTTGGAATCCGTGAAAATAGAATTGTCGAAAATGACATTAGTGAAATTTTGAAAGAAAAACACACTCTAGATCAAAAATTATTTGATTTAGCATCTATTTTGTCGATTTAAAACGGCTGAAGAGCTGGCTGCCATGACAAAGCATGGTAGCCTTTCTTTGTGAAAATTTTTAGTAACGTATTAAAAATAAACTTTGCGGGTAAAGAGAAGTAAATCGGTAATTAAGCATGCTGTAACAATCTGGAAAACGTTTTCTTG
>CM001047.1:1563336-1565016 GCA_000183865.1 Listeria marthii FSL S4-120 | reverse complement strand
ATCTGGAAAACGTTTTCTTGTTATCGTTACCATACTACCCGATTGCACTCTTATTCACAAACTTACTTATTTTACACAGTTGTGACTGGTAAAATGCGCAAGATATGTTTATAATAAATACGAATGAATAGCTAAGTTCTAGGAGGAGTAATAACATGAAAAAAACGAAAATTGTTTGTACAATTGGTCCTGCAAGTGAGTCAGTTGACACATTAGTTCAGTTGATCGAAGCAGGAATGAACGTAGCACGTCTTAATTTCTCTCACGGAGATTTTGAAGAGCACGGTGCGCGTATTGTAAATATCCGTGAAGCATCGAAAAAAACTGGCAAACAAGTTGCTATCTTACTTGATACAAAAGGTCCAGAAATCCGTACAAACGACATGGTTGGTGGGAAATTAGAATTCCAAACAGGTGATGTTGTACGTGTTTCCATGACTCCTGTTGAAGGAACAAAAGAAAAATTCTCCGTAACTTACGGCGAACTTTACAATGATGTAGAAATCGGTTCTTCCATTTTACTTGATGACGGTTTAATCGGTCTTGAAGTAATCGAAAAAGACGAAGCTAATCGCGAGTTAGTAACTAAAGTACTTAACTCAGGCGTACTTAAAAATAAAAAAGGTGTTAACGTGCCAAACGTTTCTATCAACCTACCAGGAATCACAGAAAAAGATGCTGCTGATATCCGCTTTGGTTTAGAACAAGGTATCGATTTTATCGCTGCATCTTTCGTACGTCGCGCTACAGATGTTCTTGAAATCACTAAAATTTTAGAAGAGCACAATGCGACTCACGTACAAATTATTCCTAAAATCGAAAACCAAGAGGGCGTTGACAACATCGACGAAATCTTACAAGTTTCTCAAGGCCTAATGGTTGCTCGTGGTGACCTTGGTGTTGAAATTCCAGCTGAAGAAGTTCCGATTGTACAAAAAGAACTTATCAGAAAATGTAATAAACTTGGTAAACCAGTTATTACTGCAACACAAATGCTTGATTCCATGCAACGTAACCCACGTCCAACGCGCGCTGAAGCAAGTGACGTAGCGAATGCGATTTTTGATGGAACTGATGCAATTATGTTATCTGGTGAAACAGCTGCTGGGGACTATCCAGTTGAAGCAGTTAAAATGATGGCGAAAATCGCTGTTCGTACAGAAGAAGTATTAGTAGCTCAAGACAAATTTGCGCTTAAACTTCATGAAAATACGGATATGACAGAAGCTATTGGTCAAGCTGTTGGCCATACTGCGAAAAACCTAAACGTACAAACTATCGTTGCTGCGACTCAAAGTGGTCACACAGCGCGTATGATCTCTAAATACCGTCCGAAATCTCATATCGTTGCTGTAACATTCAACGAACATGTATATCGCGGCTTAGCTCTTTCATGGGGCGTTTATCCTCGTCTAGCTACTCCAGTTAGCAATACAGACGAAATGTTCGATCTTGCAGTAAAAGAATCTCTTGCTTCTGGCGTTGCAAAACAAGGCGACCTAATCATCATCACTGCCGGTGTTCCAGTTACAGAAAGTGGAACAACTAACGTAATGAAAATCCAATTAATTGGTGAAAAAGTTGCTAAAGGCCAAGGAATTGGCAGCAAATCTGTAATTGGTAAAGCAATCGTTGCTAAATCCAATGCAGAAGCACTTCAAAAAGCAGAAGAAGGCGGAA
>CM001047.1:1563073-1563328 GCA_000183865.1 Listeria marthii FSL S4-120 | reverse complement strand
GTTAAAACAACAGATAAAGAAATCCTTCCTGCATTCGAGAAAAGTGCTGCAGTTGTTGTGGAAGAAGGCGGCTTAACTAGCCACGCAGCAGTTGTTGGAATCAACCTTGGCATTCCTGTCATTGTTGGCGCTAAAGATGCAACATCCCTTGTAAAAGACGGTGAAATCATCACTGTTGATTCTCGTCAAGGTGTTGTTTATAACGGTAAAACAGCAACTCACTAAGATTTAACTTTCCAAAAGGCGTCCCGCATG
>CM001047.1:1561038-1562973 GCA_000183865.1 Listeria marthii FSL S4-120 | reverse complement strand
AAAGGTTTTTTTATATGCGCGCTGTATTGTTTTTCGATTGCGTCAAAATAGGTTATAATAGTCAGTAAGTATTGGAGTTGATTTTATGAGAAAGTTTATTCTTTATTGGGCTTTATACGGCTTAATCGAATTAATTATGTATGTTTGGCTATTCCAAGTAATCGGCTTTTGGCCACTTCTTTTTATTCAAATTGCATCAAGCGCCTTTGGTATTTTTATTTTCAAACGACTTGGCGGCAATCTGTTCCGAAACTTACGCGATGGACGCACGGTAGCACCGTATTTATTAGATAGCCTGTGCTTTTTTATCGCTGGCTTTTTATTAATTATTCCGGGAATTATCACAACGGCATTGGGATTGCTTATTTTCATCCCATTTTCACGCAAGTTACTAAAACCAAAATTAACCAAATGGCTTGGAAATCAAAAGAAACATACGCAATATTATTATTTTGATATGTAATTAAAACCTCTATGGGAAAAACTTTCTATAGAGGTTTCATTGAAAAAAAGGCAATTCATTTTCCTTATGGCATTTTAGTATTACTATAAGGTATGTTTATGATATAATAATTGTTATCTCGCTTCCTAGATGCGTGATATTGAAAGGTGACTTAATATGTTTACGGAAAGTATGTTGTTTTTACTTCTTTTTTTACTTCTCGGACTTATAGCAAAAAATAATTCGCTCATCATTGCCGTAGCCGCCGTTATTCTATTGAAGCTATTTCATGTGGACGGTAAAGTAATGGAGATGATTCAAGCAAAGGGGATTAATTGGGGTGTAACGATTATAACTGTTGCCATCTTAATTCCAATCGCCACTGGTCAAATCGGTTTTAAAGATTTAATTGACTCTTTTAAATCGGCAGCTGGCTGGATTGGTCTTGGTGCTGGAATCGCCGTTTCTATTTTAGCGAAAAAAGGTGTAGGCTATATGGCTGTTGATCCACAAGTAACCGTCTCGCTTGTATTTGGGACCATTTTAGCGGTGGTGCTTTTTAGAGGGATAGCTGCTGGACCAGTAATTGCAGCGGGTATTGCGTATATGGCAATGCAGTTAGTTGCATTCATAAAATAAGTACATACGTAAAAAAGGATAAAAGGAGGAAATGAAATGACGTTATCTAAAGGGTTAGAAAATGTATATGTTGCTGAAACTTCCATTAGCTCTATCATTGATGATATGTTAACATATGTTGGCTATGGCATTGATGACTTAATGGAAAACAACGCTTCTTTTGAAGAAGTGATTTACTTATTATGGCATTTACGTTTGCCGAATAAAGATGAATTTAAAAAGTTTAAATTAGAAATACAAGAAAATATGGCAGTATCTGAAACAATTATTACAAGTTTAAGAATGCAAAATCATCAAAAATTACACCCAATGAGTGTTTTAAGAACAACGGTTTCGATGCTCGGTGTATTTGACACAGAAGCAGAATTAGACGACGGGGAAGCAGTTTACCGTAAAGGGCTACGTCTTCAAGCAAAAATGCCAACGATTGTTGCAGCTTTTTCTCGAATTAGACGTGGTTTGGATCCGATTCCGCCGAGAGATGATTTGAGTATGGCGGCCAATTTCCTTTATATGATTACAGGAGAAGAAGCTGATGCGTTATCTGTAGAAGCGATGAATAAAGCGCTTGTGCTGCATGCTGACCATGAGTTTAATGCTTCTACCTTTACAGCACGAGTTTGTGTGGCGACGCTTTCGGATGTTTATTCAGGCGTCACATCTGCAATTGGTGCGCTAAAAGGCCCGCTTCATGGTGGTGCCAATGAACGTGTGTTTGATATGTTAGAAGAAATCGATCAAGCAGGTGATGTGCGCAATTACATCCAAGAAAAAATCGATACAAAACAAAAAATCATGGGCTTCGGTCACCGTGTTTATCGTGGCGGGGATCCGCGTGCGCAACATTTACGCGA
>CM001047.1:1557072-1560938 GCA_000183865.1 Listeria marthii FSL S4-120 | reverse complement strand
TATTTCGATGCAAGTAGAAGAAGCGGTTTGGGAATTAAAACATTTAAAACCGAATGTCGATTTCTATTCTGCCTCCGTTTACCATGCGCTTGGTATTGACCGGGACTTGTTTACATTAGTATTTTCCGTGAGTCGGGTATCTGGTTGGTTAGCGCACATTTTCGAGCAGTATCGAGATAATCGTCTTATCCGTCCGCGTGCGATTTACGTTGGACCTGAAAATAGAAGTTATTTACCTGTAGAAGAACGAATTTAATGGAGGAGGAACAAGTTTTATGAGTCAAAAAATTCAAGTAGAAAATGGTGTGCTAAAAACACCAAACAACCCAGTCATTCCTTTTATTGAAGGAGACGGAACTGGTCCAGACATCTGGGCGGCTGCAAAACGTGTTTTAGATGCAGCAGTAAAAAAAGCTTACAATGGCGAAAAAGAAATTGCTTGGAAAGAAGTATTAGCTGGTGAAAAAGCATTTAAACAAACCGGCGAATGGCTTCCACAAGCAACTTTAGACACTATCGATGAGTATTTAATTGCCATCAAAGGCCCACTTACAACTCCAATTGGCGGCGGTATTCGTTCATTAAACGTTGCCCTGCGCCAAGAATTAGATTTATATGTATGTTTGCGTCCAGTTCGCTACTTTAAAGGTGTTCCGTCGCCAGTAAAACGTCCTGAAGACACAGATATGGTTATTTTTCGTGAAAATACAGAAGATATTTACGCAGGAATCGAATTTAAAGAAGGTAGCGAAGAATCGAAAAAATTAATCGCGTTCTTAAAATCTGAGTTTGGTGTTGATAAAATCCGTTTCCCGGAAACTTCTGGTATTGGTATCAAGCCGATTTCGAAAGAAGGAACAGAGCGTTTAGTGCGTTCTGCGATTGAATATGCGATCAAAGAAGGTCGTAAGTCATTGACACTTGTACACAAAGGGAACATCATGAAGTTCACAGAAGGAGCTTTCAAAAGCTGGGGCTATGACTTATGCGAACGCGAATACGGCGATAAAGTATTCACTTGGAACGAGTACGATCGCATTAAAGAAGCAGAAGGCACAGAAGCTGCTGACGCGAAACAAAACGAAGCACTTGCTGCTGGAAAAATCTTAGTAAAAGATTCGATTGCAGATATTTTCTTGCAACAAATCTTAACGCGTCCGGCCGAATTTGATGTCGTTGCTACAATGAACTTAAATGGAGATTATATTTCTGATGCCCTTGCTGCTCAAGTAGGTGGAATCGGTATTGCTCCAGGAGCGAACATTAACTACTTAACTGGTCACGCAATTTTCGAAGCAACGCATGGTACTGCACCGAAATACGCAGGCCTTGATAAAGTAAACCCATCATCTGTTATTTTATCTGGAACACTTCTACTTGAACACATTGGTTGGGGTGAAGCAGCTGCATTAATTAATAGCTCAATGGAAAAAACAATCGCTGCAAAAACAGTAACTTATGATTTTGCTCGATTAATGGATGGCGCAACAGAAGTTAAATGTTCGGAATTTGCGGATGAATTAATTAAAAACTTCTAATTACATTCGGTTTAACATTGTAAAACTAGTCCGTAATTTTATTTTGTAGAATAAATGTACGCATTTAAAACAAACCATTTAATCCCATTCGGATAAGTGGTTTGTTTTTATGTTCCTATGGTAAAATAGACACAAGTGAATGATAATATCGAGGAGGATATCCCTGTGAATAAATTAGTATTAATTGATGGAAATAGTATTGCGAACCGCGCGTTTTATGCGCTACCGCTTTTAAATAACGACAAAGGTGTTTATACAAATGCAGTGTACGGCTTTGCAATGATGTTAATGAACGTGCTGGAAAAAGAGAAACCGAGCCATGTGTTGGTTGCTTTTGATGCTGGGAAAACCACTTTCCGCCATACAACATTTAAAGGCTATAAAGGCGGACGTCAAAAAACGCCAAGTGAATTGTCTGAGCAATTTCCATTCATCCGAGAGCTTTTAACTGCTTACGATATCCCGCAATATGAACTTGCCAACTACGAGGCAGACGATATTATCGGAACGTTGACGAAAAAAGCGGAAACGGACGGTTTGGAAGTGGCGATCATAACCGGAGACCGAGATTTAACACAACTAGCTTCAGAAAAAACAACTGTCTATATCACGAAAAAAGGTATAGCCGATATGGAAACAAACACGCCAGAAACGTTAAAAGAAAAATACAATCTAACTCCTACGCAAATCATTGATATGAAAGGGTTAATGGGTGATTCATCAGATAATATCCCAGGTATCCCAGGCGTTGGTGAAAAAACAGCCTTAAAACTGTTGCATGAATTTGGTGGAACCGTAGAGAGCGTTCTGGAACATGCCGAGGAAATTTCTGGTAAAAAACTAAAAGAAAAAGTGCTGGAAAATAAAGAATTAGCTATTTTAAGTAAAGAACTAGCAACAATCAATGTCGATTCACCGATTGAATGTACTGTTGAAAGCACAAAATACGACGGCTACCAAACAGAAAAAGTAATTCCGCTTTTAAAAGAAATGAACTTTACGACATTATTGAAAAACATCGAAGGCGACACGCCAGAAGAAGTGAAAGAATTAAAAGAATTATCTTTTGAAATAGTAACCGAATTAAAAGAGAAACATTTTGGTGGAAAAACGGCACTTTATGTCGAATTAGAAAATGATAACTACCATACAGCGAATTTTATTGGATTAACGATTCATTCTAGCCAAGGAACTTATTTCTTTACGAAAGAAACAGCTGAAAATAGTGCATTTTTCCGAGAATGGGTGGAAAGCGACCAAACAAAAGTAGTGTACGATGCGAAGAAAACAATGGTAGCAATGAATCGTATTGGTCTTGCTATTTCAGGCATCACATTTGATATCATGTTAGCGTCCTATTTACTAAACCCGTCCGATTCGATTGATGATTTCACAAGTGTAGCGGTCCGTCATGACTACACAGAAGTAGAAACCGACGAAGCAGTGTACGGAAAAGGAGCAAAACGGAGCACGCCAGAAGAAAGTATTGTCGCGGCACACCTTTCCAGAAAAGCATTAGCAATTGCGGACTTAGAGAAAAGACTTATCGATGATTTGGAGAAAAACGAACAATTAGCCTTGATGGAAGATTTAGAGCTACCTTTAACATTTGTTTTAGCGCAAATGGAAATGCAGGGGGTTAGTGTCGACACAGAACGCCTTGAAAATATGAAAGTAGAACTAGCTGGTAGATTGAAAACGTTAGAAGAGTCGATTCATTCACTAGCTGGCGAAGAATTCAACATCAATTCACCGAAGCAACTAGGGGTGATTTTATTTGAAAAACTTGGGCTTCCACCAGTGAAGAAAACAAAAACAGGTTATTCAACAGCCGCAGATGTATTAGAAAGTTTATCTGGCAAACATGATATTATTGATGAAATTTTGCTATATCGCCAACTTGGTAAAATTCAGTCCACCTATATCGAAGGGCTGCTTAAAGTTACAGACAAAGAAACGCATAAAGTGCATACACGATTCAACCAAACGCTAACCCAAACAGGGCGATTAAGTTCGGTCGATCCAAACTTGCAAAACATCCCAATTCGCTTAGAAGAAGGTCGGAAAATTAGACAAGTATTTGTGCCAAGTAAACCAGGCTGGAAAATGTTTTCTGCCGATTATTCGCAAGTAGAGTTACGCGTCTTAGCGCATATTTCGGAAGATGAGAACTTGATTTACGCCTTTAAACACGATTATGATATTCATACGAAAACAGCAATGGACGTTTTTCATGTTGAGCAAGATGAGGTAGATTCACTAATGCGTCGTCAAGCAAAAGCAGTAAACTTTGGTATTGTTTACGGCATTAGTGATTACGGTCTTTCT
>CM001047.1:1549375-1556972 GCA_000183865.1 Listeria marthii FSL S4-120 | reverse complement strand
GACTTTATTGACCGCTATTTTGTGAGCTATCCTGCCGTGAAAGAATATATGCAAGATATCGTTCGTTTTGCGAAAGAAAAAGGCTATGTAGAGACTATTTTACATCGTCGTCGTTATATTCCAGAGATTGTTAGTCGTAATTTTAATGTTCGAGGATTTGCAGAAAGAACAGCGATGAACACGCCAATCCAAGGAAGTGCCGCGGATATTATCAAAAAAGCGATGATTCTGATGAGCGAACGCTTAAAATCTGAAAAATTAGAAGCAAAATTATTGCTTCAAGTGCACGATGAATTGATTTTCGAAGCACCTGAAGCCGAAATCGCTAAATTAGAAGAGATTGTCCCAGATGTTATGGAAAATGCCGTAGAACTTTCTGTACCCCTTAAAGTAGATAGCGCATTTGGCGACACATGGTATGACGCGAAATAAATAAAGAAACGGGGAGTTTATATATGCCAGAAATGCCGGAAGTAGAAAATGTCCGCGCAACATTACAAGAACTAGTCCCAGGCAAAAAAATAGATCAAGTAATTGTCCGTGTTCCAAAAATGATTGTAGCAACACCGCCCGATGAATTTGTTCATATGCTTGTCGGGCAAGAAATAGAAGGTGTGCGCCGTCGTGGTAAATTTTTGCTATTTGATTTGACTAACTGCACGATTTTATCTCATTTGCGAATGGAAGGTAAATTCCGTTTAATGGATGAGAACGAAGAAGTTAGCAAGCATACGCATATTATTTTTCATTTTGAAGACCATACTGAATTACGCTTTTTAGATGTGCGGAAGTTCGGAACGATGGAAGTGACTAGTAAATACGGCGAGGCGGAAACACGGTCAATAAAAAAATTGGGCCCAGAACCGTTAACGGAAGCATTCACCTTAGCTGATTTTGCAACAGGTGTGAAAAAAACAAGCCGTGCCATCAAAACGGCGTTACTTGACCAGAAATTAGTCGCTGGAGTAGGGAATATTTATGCGGATGAAATTTGTTTTGCAGCAAAAGTGCGGCCGGAAAGAGCGGCGAATTCGCTTTCGGACAAAGAAATTAAACGGATTTTTGAAGCGACAAAAAGCATTATGACTGAAGCAGTCGCGCTTGGTGGTTCAACGGTTAGAACGTATGTGAACTCCCAAGGGAAACTAGGCCAATACCAAGATAAATTGAAAGTGTACGGAAAAGCGGGCGAATCGTGCGTTATTTGCGGGACACCAATTGAAAAAATTAAATTAAATGGACGCGGGACGCATTTTTGCCCGAATTGTCAAAAGTAGAAAGTGAGCTGGAATCATGGGTAAAACAATTGGATTAACAGGAAGCGTAGCAACAGGGAAGTCAACTGTGAGTAACATGATTCAGCAAGCTGGTATTCCGCTAGTTGATGCAGATGTGGCGGCTCGAAAGGTCGTGGAGCCAGGTACTGATGGACTGGCGGAAATTGTTGCTTACTTTGGCGAAGAGATTTTACTAGCGGATGGTACGCTAAATCGTCCGAAATTAGCGGGAATTATTTTTAAAGATAAAGCAAAACGCGAAAAATTAAATGAAATTACGCATCCTCGTGTGAAAGATTATATGTTATCGGAGCGAGAACGTTATTTTGAAGCGGGAGAGGAAATTGTTTTTTTTGATATTCCGCTCTTGTTTGAAAGCCATTTAGAATCGTTAGTTGATCAAATTGTCGTTGTTTGGACGACTCCAGAAACAGAGTTAAACCGCTTAATGGAGCGAAATGATTTAACAAAAGAAGATGCTTTAGCAAGGATTAATAGCCAAATGGGAATTGATGAAAAGGCTCGAAAAGCTGATTTTGTGATTGATAATAATACGTCACTAGAAAATACACAAAAGCAAGTTCTTACTTTTATCGAACGTTTTGTAAAGAACAAATAGCCACCCTTAGTTTCACATGGTATAATGAGGCATACAAATAAACAGATAGAGAAATGCTAGGGATAGGAGTGATTTTTTGTGAGATGTCCTACTTGTAAATATAATGGCACGCGTGTTGTAGACTCAAGACCGGCCGACGATGGTAATTCCATCAGAAGACGACGTGAATGTGAAAAATGCGGATTTCGTTTTACCACTTTTGAAAAGGTAGAAGAGAGTCCTTTAATAGTTGTGAAAAAAGACGGAGCAAGAGAAGAATTTGCTCGTGAAAAAGTGAGACGTGGTTTAATTAGAGCTTGTGAAAAACGGCCAGTTAGCGCAGAACAAATCGAAGAAATTGTCAATGAAGTGGAGCGCGAATTAAGAAACATCGGCGACAGCGAAATTGCTTCTGATTTAATCGGTGAAAAAGTAATGAATAAATTAGCGAGTCTCGATGAAGTTGCCTACGTGCGCTTTGCTTCGGTTTATCGCCAGTTTAAAGATATTAGTGTATTTGTAGAAGAATTAAAAGATTTGATGGAAAAAAATAAAGATAGGTGAGTAAATTGACGGAATTTTGGATGGAGCTTCAAGCGGTAGACAGCTATCAAGTGAAGGCAAGTGGAATCTTGACGGGCGCCGACAGAAAAATAATTACAATGTTATATCAACCGCTAATGGGGGCGGAATGTCTTGCTTTATACCAAACACTGTTCACAGAAGTCGAAGAAAACAGACTTTGGTCAGAAGCGCATTCGCACGTCCAACTTTTAAATATGCTTGATATTAGTTTAAAAGCGTTATTCGAAGCACGGCTAAAATTGGAAGGTTTAGGCCTTCTAAAAAGTTATGTAAAAACCGAAAACGACCAACGCTTTTATATTTACGAAATCTTGCCACCGTTATCACCAGAAAAGTTTTTTTCAGACGGTCTATTGAATATTTATTTATATAGCAAAATCGGCAATGCGCAGTTTCAACGTTTGCGTCGCTTTTTTGCAGATGAGACGTTTGAAACCACTACATATAGCGAAATTACTCGTTCATTCCAAGACGTTTTTGAACCATTTAAAGGTGGTAGTAGCGCTGTTCCATCTGAATCCAATCAAGTTTTAGTAGATAAAGTTGAGGCAAAAGAAATCGAATTTGATGACGCTAGTTTTGACTTTAATTTATTTTTAAGTTTGCTTTCACCGGGTATGATTGCCCGCGAAAAAATAACAAAAGAAGTGCGCCAAACGATTTTAAAATTGCACGGAATTTACCAAGTTTCCGAAAAAGACATGCCGAGTTATTTGTATCGCGCGCTTGATGCGAATGGCGAGATTGATATTGTTTATTTGCGGAAAATTGTCCGTGAAGGTTATACGATTGAAAACGGAGCACCGCCAAAATTGCAAATGAAACAGGAAACGCCGGTTAGCCGAGAACCAGAGGAAGCATTGAATGACGAGGAAGCGCTCCAAGTTTACTTAGAGAGCATCACGCCATTTCAATTGTTGGTCGATATTTCAGATGGTGCAGTGCCTGCTGAAACTGATTTGCGTGTCGTAGAAGAAGTGATGAATCAACAAAATTTGCCGGTTCCCGTGATGAATGTACTAATCGAGTATGTCTTACTTCGCCTTGACCGCAAACTTTCCAAGAATTATATGATGACCATCGCAGCACATTGGAAGCGAAAAAATGTGAAAACCGCTAAGGAAGCAATGGATCTCGCCTGGCAAGAGCACGAAAAATACAAACGTCTCCAAGAAGAGCCAGCTACACCTAAAACGAATAATTACAACCGAAATTATCAAAAATCGACTCGAAAAGAAATTTTACCAGATTGGTTTGATAAAGAACAAGTTGCTCCAGCAGAAAATAAAATGACCGACAAAGAAAAACAAACACTCGAAGATCAAGTTCGTGAAATTAAAGAACGACTAAATAAAAGGTAGGTGAAGAATATGGATAACATCGAAAGAACACTAGGACAGCTTTTTGAAGGACGCGACTTTGAAAAAGAATATCAAGGGTTAAAACAACAAGTTCTCCATTATCAACCAATCCAAGACTTTTTCAAGGAGCACAAAGAAGAGATAACCGAGCAATTAGTGAATCAAAACCTATCTAATTTATATGAATTTATGACACAGCATAAAAAGTTTAGTGAGCAGGAAGATACATTAATGCCTGGCTATGCTCCGAAACTTGTTCTTAACGGAGAGTTTATCACCGTCACCTATTATCCGACGAAAGAGAAAATGGAAGAAGAGAAGCGCCGTGCTGTGGAGCGGAGAATCCGTTCGCTATATATGCCGAAACAAGTAGTTGATGCGACTTTAGCTGACTTTTATACCGATGAGGAATCGCGTCAGTTGGCACTGGTGGAAGCTTACCAATTTTTAGATAATTATCCTGCTAAAAATGGGGAACGCGCGAAAGGCTTGTTTATCCATGGTAGCTTTGGGACCGGGAAATCATACTTATTAGGCGCTCTTGCGAAAGAACTTGCCTTAAAAGGTGTTTCAACAACACTGGTTTATTTACCTGAGTTTATGCGAGAAGTGAAGCAATCTATTTCTGATAATACTGTTGGTGAAAAAATCCAATTTGCGAAAGAAACAGAAGTGCTGATGCTTGATGATATCGGGGCGGAATCGATGACTGCTTGGACACGTGACGAAGTGCTTGGTGCGATTTTACAATTCCGGATGCAAGAGGAATTACCAACGTTCTTCTCGTCTAATTACAACATGGACCAACTTGAAAATCATTTAATGTTTGCTCAAAATGGCATGGAAGAAAAACTAAAAGCTCGCCGAATCATGGAACGCGTGCGCTATTTATCAAAAGAGGTCAACTTAGAAGGTAAAAATCGCCGTTTCTAAAAAGTGCTTGCAAATATGTTTAATCGGGCTTATAATTTGAAGTAATATAAAACAAAGTGATGAAAAGGACAACCAGTTTAACGGAAAATTTTAGAGAGGAAGGGCTAGCTGGGAACCTTCTATTGGAACTTAAATTTGGACCACCTTGGAACTTCTATTAGGAACGTTTTTAACTAGTAATAATAGACGGATCGCTCCGTTACAGGCGACAAGAGTGAAGTAGTTAAGTTTAGCTATTTCTGAATCTTGGGTGGAACCACGAGCATAAACTCGTCCCTTGACAACAGGAGGGATGGGTTTTTTATTTTGCCCTCCTAACCACATTTTAAAAAAGAAAAGGAGAGATTAGTATGAAAATCACATTTCCAGACGGTGCAGTAAAAGAATTCGAGCCAGGCGTTTCAACAGCAGATATCGCTGCATCTATCAGCCCAGGGCTAAAAAAGAAAGCACTAGCAGGTAAATTTAACGGAGAATTACTTGATTTAGTAACTCCAATCCACGAAGACGGGGCAATTGAAATTGTTACTCCAGATCATGAAGATGCGCTTGGTATTTTGCGTCACAGTACAGCTCATTTAATGGCACAAGCATTAAAAAGACTTTATCCAGATGTGAAATTTGGCGTTGGTCCAGCAATTGAATCTGGTTTCTATTATGATATTGATACAGAAGCAGTTATTAGTGATGAGTCGCTTGTTGAAATTGAAAAAGAAATGCAAAAAATTGTTCGTGAAAATGTGCCAATCGAGCGCGAAGTTGTTTCTCGCGAAGAAGCGATTAAACGTTTCAAAGCAATTGGAGACCACTATAAATTAGAACTTATCGAAGCAATCCCAGAAGATGAAACAGTGACAATTTACACTCAAGGTGAGTTTTTCGACCTTTGCCGTGGTGTCCATGTTCCTTCTACTGGTAAGATTCAAGTCTTCAAACTATTAAGTGTTGCGGGTGCATACTGGCGCGGAGATAGCAATAACAAAATGCTTCAACGTATTTACGGTACTGCTTTCTTCGATAAAAATGGCTTAAAAGAATTTATCCAAATGCAAAAAGAAGCGAAAGAACGTGACCATCGTAAATTAGGTAAAGAATTAGATTTATTTACAAACAGCATTGAAGTTGGTCAAGGTTTACCACTTTGGTTGCCAAAAGGTGCGACTATCCGCCGCGTTATCGAACGTTACATTGTGGATAAAGAAGAACGTCTTGGTTATAATCACGTTTACACTCCAATTATGGCGAACGTGGAACTATACAAAACAAGCGGTCACTGGGATCACTACCATGAAGATATGTTCCCAACAATGAAAATGGACAACGAAGAGCTTGTCTTACGCCCAATGAACTGTCCGCATCACATGATGATTTATAAAAACGACATCCATAGCTACCGTGAATTACCAATCCGTATTGCTGAACTTGGCATGATGCACCGCTACGAAATGAGTGGCGCACTTTCTGGATTACAACGTGTTCGTGGAATGACTTTAAATGACGCGCACGTATTTGTTCGTCCAGACCAAATTAAAGACGAATTTAAACGCGTTGTCGAGCTAATTTTAGAAGTATATAAAGACTTTGATATTAAAGATTATTCTTTCCGTCTAAGCTATCGTGATCCGAAAAATACAGAAAAATATTTTGACGATGATGCAATGTGGGAAAAAGCGCAATCAATGCTTAAATCTGCAATGGACGAAATGGGAATGGATTACTTTGAAGCAGAAGGAGAAGCAGCGTTTTACGGTCCTAAACTAGACGTTCAAGTAAAAACTGCTATCGGAAAAGAAGAAACACTTTCTACTGTACAACTGGACTTCTTACTTCCTGAACGCTTTGACTTAACTTATATCGGCGAAGATGGCGAAAAACATCGTCCAGTCGTTATTCACCGTGGTGTTGTATCGACAATGGAACGCTTTGTCGCATATCTAATTGAAGAATACAAAGGCGCTTTCCCAACTTGGTTAGCTCCAGTACAAATGGAACTTATCCCAGTTAATGCAGATGCCCATTTAAATTATGCAAAAGGTGTACAAGATAAATTGCAACGCGCTGGACTTCGCTCGGAAGTAGATGACCGCAATGAAAAATTAGGTTATAAAATCCGTGAAGCACAAACTAAGAAAATTCCTTATGCGCTAGTACTTGGAGATCAAGAAGTAGAAGCAGGTTCTGTCAACGTTCGCCGTTACGGTTCTAAGGATTCTGAAACAATGGATTTAGATGCCTTTATTGCACAAGTAGTAGCAGAAGTAAGCAAATATTAATCCGAAAAATACTGTCTCATAAGGGGGGCAGTATTTTTTCATGGTGCTTTTTTCCTCTTTTTCCGTTATACTAGTAAAAGATAATGAATAGAACAGGATGGAAAATTATGGATGTAAATAATGTAGAACTAATAATAAGCGCTGTTCGACCAGAGCAATATCCCGAAACAGACCTTCCAGAATATGCACTTGCAGGTCGATCAAACGTAGGAAAATCATCTTTTATTAATACGATGATTCGCCGCAAAAGTATGGCAAGAATTTCGCAAAAACCCGGAAAAACACAAACGCTAAATTTTTATAAAATTGAAGAAGCACTTTTCTTCGTCGATGTACCCGGCTACGGTTTCGCAAAAGTGTCGAAAACCGAACGAGAAAAATGGGGCGTCATGATTGAAACGTATATTACTTCTCGCGAGCAACTTCGCGGTGTCATCCAAATTGTTGATTTACGTCATAAGCCAACAGAAGATGACCGAATGATGTATGAATTTCTAAAGTATTACGATATTCCTGTCATCGTCGTAGCAACAAAAGCAGACAAAATCCCGCGCAGTAAATGGCAAAAAA
>CM001047.1:1547782-1549275 GCA_000183865.1 Listeria marthii FSL S4-120 | reverse complement strand
CCGCGCTCCTCTGAAACAAAAATGGGAAAAGACGAAGCATGGCAGTTTATCAAAGAAGGAATGGAATAATAGAAAGAGTTGGAATGAAAAATCCAGCTCTTTTTTCCGTCTAAATACAAAAACGGACTATTTGGTGTACACATCGAAAAGTGGTAGAATGTATTAGAGTTCAATTTAATTTTAGGAGGATTATCGAATGTTTATTCTCACCATGGGGCTGAATCATCACACAGCACCAATCGACATCCGCGAAAAATTAGTTTTTAAAGAAACCGAAGAAGAAATGGCCTTAGTAACATTACTGCAGGAAAAAAGTATCCTCGAAAATGTTATTATTTCAACGTGCAATCGAACAGAAATTGTTGCGGTTGTAGATCAACTACATACAGGCAGATATTATCTAAAACGTTTTATGGCTAATTGGTTTCAAATGGATATGGAAAAAATTGAGCCTTATTTGTTTTTCCATGAGGAAACAGAAGCCGTCAATCATTTATATAAAGTAACCGCGGGACTCGATTCACTTGTACTTGGAGAAACACAAATTCTCGGACAAGTAAAACATGCATTCGAAATCGCCAAACAAACTGGTACAACAGGGACACTTTTAAATAAACTTTTTCGAGAAGTCGTTACTTTCGCAAAAAAAGTACATCACCATACAAAAATCAACGAAAATGCCGTTTCTGTCAGTTATGCAGCTGTGGAAGTTGCTAAAAAATTATATGGTTCCTTAGACAACAAAAAAATCGTCCTTGTTGGTGCAGGGGAAATGAGCGAACTAGCTCTTCAAAACCTCGCTGGAAGTGGCATTGCAGATATAACAATAATTAATCGCACCAAAGCAAACGCTGAAATCTTAGCCAATCAATTTCAAGCAAAAGTGGGCGCATATGAAAATATGAATGACCATCTATTGTTAGCTGATATTGTTCTCGTATCCACAAGTGCTTCAGAACCAATCATCAAACAAGTAGCAATGCAAGAATTGATGGAACAAAAAGCGAGTTCTATGCTTGTGATTGACATCGGTTTACCAAGAAATGTTGAACATGATTGTTCATATATTCCCAATTTCCATTTATATGATATTGATGATCTAGCTGGAGTTGTAAATGCGAACTCACTAGAACGCCAAAGAATTGTTCAAGAGCTTGAAAATACGATTGAAATAGAAGTTCGAAGCTTTTTTGAGTGGGAAAAACAACTTGGTGTCGTTCCTGTGATTCGTGCCTTGCGTGAAAAAGCGCTAGATATGCAAGAAGTCACTATGACTAGCCTAGAAAATAAACTTCCCGGCCTAACAGAACGCGAATACATCCAAATCGGAAAACATATGAAAAGCATCATTAATCAAATGCTAAAACAACCTATCTCAGAATTAAAAGAAATGTCAGTGGAAGAAGAAGCAGATACAAGCATTGAACATTTTAAACGTATCTTTGGTTTAACAGAAACGGATCTAACTGTAACAGAAAAAGAACAAGCTGAAA
>CM001047.1:1544112-1547777 GCA_000183865.1 Listeria marthii FSL S4-120 | reverse complement strand
AGTTAACGGATGAAACGAAAAATAATTGTTGGTTCTAGACGTAGCAAATTAGCTTTAACCCAGTCTAATTGGGTAATTAACAAACTCAAAGAAAATTATCCTGAATTCGATTTTGAAATAAAAGAAATTGTCACAAAAGGAGACCGTATTTTAGATGTCACTCTGAGCAAAGTCGGCGGTAAAGGCCTATTTGTTTCCGAAGTAGAGCAAGCTTTGAGCGATAAAGCGATTGATTTTGCGGTACATAGTATGAAAGACGTTCCTTCGAGCTTGAAAGAAGGGCTCGTTATTGGCGCGATTCCAAAACGGGAATCTCCGCTAGATTGCTTTGTCTTTAACCAAGTGAGCAGCTTAGATGAGCTGCCAAAAGGAGCTGTTATTGGTACAAGTAGCCTTCGTCGTGCGGCACAACTTCTTAAACATCGTCCTGATTTTATCATTAAGCCGATACGCGGTAACATTGATACTCGTCTTCAAAAACTACATGCAGAAAACTTTGATGCAATAATTTTAGCAAAAGCGGGACTTTCTCGAATGGGTTGGTTGGAAAATACGACTTTAAAACTAGAAGACATCCCGGCTGAACTATGCTTACCAGCAGTTGGTCAAGGTGCTCTTGCTATCGAATGCCGCGAAAGTGATCAACAAATTCGCGATATGCTAGCATCTGTTCATCATGAAGAAACAGGCGTGTGTGTAGAAGCCGAACGTGTTTTCTTGAAAAAACTAAATGGTGGCTGTGAAATCCCCATTGCTGGGTTCGCGGCGAAAACGGGTGACGTTATTCATTTTAAAGGTTTAGTCGGTAACGCCGATGGTTCAGTTATTCTTGAATCTGAACAAACGGGCACTAATCCAAGTGACATAGGTAATCAAGTAGCAGAAGATTTACTAAGCGAAGGTGCCGATACGATTATCAAAGAACTGAGAAACGCATGATTAAAAAAGTGGTTTTAACAAGAGAAGCGAGTAAAAATAAGCCTTGGCAAACCTATTTTTCACAAAATGGCTTTAATGTTGAATCGATTCCACTAATTGAAACACATCCAAAAAAATTCAACTTGAATCAAGAACAACAAGCAGCGGACTGGCTTTTTTTAACAAGCGTCAACGCAGTGGAATATTTCTTCGCAAACCAATGTGTTGAAACGAACTATAAATTTGCTGTTATTGGCGAGAAAACGCAAGAAAAATTAGCAGAATTTGGTTATACGCCAAGTTTTGTTCCGTCTGCTTATCAGTCAGAAGTTTTTTTATCTGAGTGGTTAAATGAATATCCGAACCAAACAAGTATCTTACTCCCACAAAGTAATTTAAGTAGATCAATAATAAAAGATACATTGATAGAAAAAGGGCATCTAGTTTTTTCAATTGAACTATATGAAACAAGCTTCCCGGAGCATTCCAAAACAATGTTAGCCAACCAATTAAAACTAAATGAAAAGCAAATAATTATTTTTGCCAGCCCATCTGCTTGGAAAAACTTTTATTCGATTGCAAAAACTTTTCCGAATCAAATGGGAAATTGGCGCATTGCATCGATTGGAAATGTAACAACCGAAGCCATTTTAGCAGATGGATGGTCAGTCACATATCAACCAAAAACCTTCACCATGAAGCACTTAGCTGATTTGATAATACAGGAGGAATTTAAATGAAAAATCAATTTGATAGACATCGTCGTCTAAGAAAAACCAAAACAATGCGTGATTTAGTGAGAGAAACAGTTTTACATACAGATGATTTAATCTATCCGATTTTTGTCAAAGATGGTAAAGAAGCAAAAACCGAAGTAATCTCCATGCCAGGAGTTTTCCAATATCCGTTGCATGAATTAGAAGAAGAAATGCGTATTGTGCAAAGCCTTGGTATTAAAGCAGTTATTTTATTTGGAATACCTGCTGAAAAAGATGCAGTTGGTACACAAGCCTATCACGATCACGGCATTATCCAAGAAGCAACTAAACTTATTAAAAATAGTTTTCCTGAAATAATTGTTGTGGCAGATACTTGCCTATGCGAGTTTACAGATCATGGTCATTGTGGCGTGATTGAAAACGGCGAAATTCTAAATGATGAATCCCTTGAATTGCTGAAACGAACTGCTGTCAGTCAAGCAGCTGCTGGGGCAGATATTATTGCTCCTTCTAATATGATGGATGGCTTTGTTCAAGTAATACGCGAAGGACTGGATGAAGCAGGATTTTACGATATTCCGATTATGTCATACGCTGTTAAATACGCATCTGCTTTTTATGGACCTTTCCGAGATGCTGCTGGAAGTGCGCCACAATTCGGTGATAGAAAATCTTATCAAATGGATCCAGCTAACCGTGAAGAAGCACTTCGAGAAGCGAAATCTGATGAACAAGAGGGCGCAGACTTCCTTATTGTAAAACCATCTTTATCTTATTTAGATATCATGCGCGACGTGAAAAATAATACGAATTTACCAGTTGTTGCATACAATGTCAGTGGTGAATATGCCATGGTTAAAGCAGCCGCACAAAACGGTTGGATTGACGAAGAAAAAATTGTTTTAGAAATGCTAACTAGTATGAAACGTGCAGGCGCAACGCTCATCATCACATATTTTGCAAAAGATGTATCTAAATACTTAAATAAATAGGAGGTAGGAAATTTGCGAAACTATTCAAACTCTGAAAAAGCTTTTAAGGAAGCAAAGAAAGTCTTACCTGGTGGTGTAAATAGCCCAGTTCGTGCATTCAATTCTGTAGATGCTTCACCAGCTTTTATGGACCACGGTAAAGGGGCTTACATTACTGATGTTGATGGTAATGAATATATTGATTATGTGTTATCTTGGGGCCCACTAATCCTAGGTCATGCTAATCCATCTGTAGTTAATGCAATCACAAATGCTGCGATGAAAGGAACAAGCTTTGGAACACCAACAGAAATCGAAACTGAATTAGCCAAATTAGTCATCGAGCGAGTTCCATCTATTGAAATCGTTCGGATGGTTTCTTCCGGAACAGAAGCAACAATGAGTGCTATTCGTTTGGCACGTGGTTACACCAAACGAGAAAAAATCTTAAAATTCGAAGGAAGCTATCATGGTCATGGTGATTCCTTATTAATTAAAGCTGGTTCTGGCGTAGCGACACTAGGTTTACCTGATTCTCCAGGAGTTACAAAAGGACTTGCTGCTGATACAATCACAGTTCCGTACAACGATATTGAAGGCGCAAAACTAGCTTTCGAAAAATACGGCGAAGAAATAGCCGCAGTTATCGTTGAGCCGGTTGCAGGTAATATGGGTGTAGTTCCGCCAATCGAAGGCTTTCTAGAAGGACTTAGAGAACTAACAACCAAATATGGCTCATTACTTATTTTTGATGAAGTAATGACTGGCTTCCGTGTAGATTATTATTCGGCGCAAGGTTATTACGTAGTTACTCCAGATATTACGTGTCTTGGAAAAGTAATTGGTGGAGGGCTACCAGTTGGTGCTTACGGTGGTAAAAAAGAAATTATGGAACAAATTGCTCCTGCAGGTTCTATTTATCAAGCGGGAACTTTATCTGGCAATCCTTTAGCGATGAATGCAGGTTTTGAAACAGTTCGTCAATTAACTCCACAGCACTATGATATTTTCCGTACCCTAATTAAACGAATGGAAGAAGGGCTAACAGAAATTTCTG
>CM001047.1:1539105-1544012 GCA_000183865.1 Listeria marthii FSL S4-120 | reverse complement strand
GAAATTTCTGCTAGACGAGAAGTACCACTTTCCATTAATAAAGCTGGCTCCATGTTCGGATTCTTTTTCACCGATCAAAAAGTCACTAATTTTGATACAGCTAAAACGAGTAATCTAGAATTCTTCCGCAACTATTACCGGGAAATGCTGGCACAAGGAATCTTCTTACCACCATCCCAGTTTGAAGGTGTATTCATTTCTACAATGCATACGGAGAATGAAATTGATAAAACTTTAGAAGCATTTGATACTACTTGCAAAATACTCCGTGGCTAATTGACGAATCTAGAAACTTTTGTTAAAATTATTTCTAGTATATAGAAGCAAATGCGATGAAGAGGAAGAGTAAGACACTTATTTTTCAAAAGAGAGAAAGCGGTTGGTGCAAGCTTTCAAAAATAATGTCTGAAGGTAGCCTTGGAGCAGTATTCCTGAACTCATAGTAGGGAATAACCGGTAGATTTTCTCTATCGTTAACCCAATGAAGTGCCTACACTTTTTTCTGTAGGTAAAAAGGTGGTACCGCGAATAATACTCTTTTCGTCCTTTTATTAGGATGAGAAGAGTTTTTTATTTTGCTTAAAAAAGGAGGAAGCGTTATGACGATAGAACAAAACGAAGTAAACATGCCCACAAAATATGAGCCAAGTAACGTAGAAGCTGGTAAATATAAATGGTGGCTAGAAAAAGAATTCTTCAAAGCGGAAGGAAATACGGACAAAGAACCATATAGCGTTGTTATTCCACCGCCGAACGTAACAGGAAAGTTACATTTAGGCCATGCATGGGATACAACTTTACAAGATATTATTACTCGAATGAAGAGAATGCAAGGATTTGATACACTATACTTGCCAGGTATGGACCATGCTGGTATTGCTACCCAAGCTAAAGTAGAAGCAAAACTAAAAGAAGCTAATATTTCTCGTTATGACCTGGGCCGTGAAAATTTTGTGGATAAAACTTGGGAATGGAAAGAAGAATACGCTGAGTTTATTCGCGAACAATGGGAAAAACTAGGCCTTGGCTTAGACTATTCTAGAGAACGCTTTACGCTAGACGATGGATTGTCTGATGCTGTTAAAAAAGTCTTTGTTACACTTTACAATAAAGGACTTATTTACCGCGGCCAATATATAATCAACTGGGATCCAGAAGCAAAAACGGCTTTATCTGATATTGAAGTTATTCATAAAGATATTGAGGGAAGTTTCTATCATTTGAAATATCCTCTTACTGATGGTTCTGGTTATTTAGAAGTAGCAACAACGCGTCCAGAAACTATTCCTGGTGATACAGCAGTTGCAGTTCATCCTAAAGACGAAAGGTACCAGCACTTAATTGGTAAAACCATTATGCTGCCGATTTTAAACAGAGAAATTCCAATCGTTGCGGATGAATATGTTGAAAGAGAGTTTGGTTCGGGTGCAGTTAAAATAACACCTGCGCACGATCCGAATGACTTTGAAGTAGGTAATCGCCACGACTTACCAAGAATTATTGTTATGCATGAAGATGGAAAAATGAATGAAAATGCTGGAAAATATGATGGATTAGATCGTTTTGAAGCTAGGAAAGCGATTATTCAAGACTTTAAAGAGTTAGATTTATTTATCAAACAAGAACCTCATTTGCATTCAGTAGGGCATTCTGAGAGAACTGGTGCTGTAGTAGAACCATATCTTTCTCTACAATGGTTTGTAAAAATGGAGCCTCTTGCAGCAGAAGCTTTAGCACTTCAAAAAACGGAAGACAAAGTTAATTTCGTACCAGCTAGATTTGAAAAAACATATGAAACTTGGATGGATAACATTCATGATTGGTGTATTTCTCGTCAACTATGGTGGGGTCACAGAATTCCAGCTTGGTATCATAAAGAAACTGGTGAAATTTATGTTGGTGAAAAAGAACCAGAAAACCTTGCTGAATGGGAGCAAGACGAAGATGTACTTGATACATGGTTTAGTTCAGCTTTATGGCCATTTTCAACAATGGGTTGGCCGGATACTGAAAGTCCAGACTTCAAGCATTTCTTCCCAACAAATACTTTAGTAACTGGTTATGACATTATCTTTTTCTGGGTTTCCAGAATGATTTTCCAATCTGTAGAATTTACTGGTGAAAGACCATTTAAAGATACATTGATACATGGTTTAGTACGTGATNNNGAAGGGCGTAAAATGTCTAAATCTCTTGGTAATGGTGTAGACCCTATTGAAGTTATCGACAAATATGGTGCGGATTCTCTGCGCTATACGCTTGCAACAGGTTCATCACCAGGTCAAGATTTGAAATTCAGCTATGAAAAAGTAGAGTCCACATGGAATTTCATTAACAAAATTTGGAATGCATCTCGTTTTGTATTAATGAACTTGGACGGAATGAAATATAGTGAAATTGATCTAACTAACGTAACTGAAGTTAGTGACAAGTGGATACTAACTAGACTAAACGAAACTATTCAAGCTGTTACCTCCTTAGGTGAAAAGTATGAATTTGGTGAAGTCGGAAGAACATTATACAACTTTATTTGGGATGATTTTTGTGATTGGTATATTGAAATTGCTAAAATCCCGCTGTACGGTGAAGATGAAGTTGCTAAACAAACAACAAGGTCCGTTCTGGCCTATACTTTAAATGCGACTATGCGTTTATTGCACCCATTCATGCCTTTCGTAACAGAAGAAATTTGGCAAAACTTACCTCATGAAGGGGAATCTATCACGATTGCTGAATGGCCAACTGTTAATGAGCAACAAATGGATGCGAAATCTTCTGTGGCTATGGCTACGCTAGTCGAGGTGATTCGCGCGGTTCGAAATATTCGAGCAGAAGTAAACACACCACTTAGCAAGCAAATTGTTCTTGAAATTAAACCAAAAGATGATACGTACAAAGAAATTTTAGAACAAAATATCTCTTACATTGAACGTTTTTGTAATCCTGAACAAGTTACCATTTCATTTGATGTAGAGCCGTCTAAAACTGCTATGACTGCGGTTGTTTCTGGGGCAGAGATTTTCATCCCATTAGAAGCATTGATAGATTTAGAAGTAGAGATTGCTCGTCTGGAAAAAGAGCTAGAAAAATGGAATAAAGAGGTAGCTAGAGTACAAGGGAAATTAAATAACGAGCGTTTCATTAGCAAAGCTCCTGAGAATGTAGTAGCCGAAGAGCGCTTAAAAGAAAAAGATTATCTAGAGAAAAAAGCCTCTGTTCTAGAAAGAATTGAAACATTAAAAGAAGTATAATAAATGAGCTGACCTTATCATAGAACCAAGTGGTAGGGTCAGTTTTAAGGTGGTTTAAATAATGACATTGAAATCATATGAAGAAGCGTTAGATTGGATTCACGGAACACTTCGTCTAGGAATAAAACCTGGATTAGCTCGAATGGAATATATGATGGAGAAATTAAATCATCCAGAAAAAGCGAATAAGTGGGTACATATCGCTGGAACAAATGGCAAAGGGTCAACGCTTACTTTTATTCGAAATGTTTTAGAAGAAGCGGGATACAGAACAGGGACCTTTACTTCTCCTTATATTGAGATTTTTAATGAGCGAATTAGCGTCAATGGCGAGCCGATTAGCAATGAAATGATTGTTTCTTTAGCTAACCGAATAAAACCAATTGCGGAAGAACTGGAAGAAACGATTTACGGGCCACCATCGGAATTTGAGATTATCACAGCTATGATGTTTTTATGTTTTGCAGAATATGAATCCATCGATATTGGTATTATTGAAGTTGGACTTGGAGGAAGACTTGATTCAACCAATATTCTCGTTCCGTTAGTTTCTGTAATTACAACAATCGGAATGGATCATATGGAATTCCTTGGAGATACAATCGAGCAAATTGCTAGTGAAAAAGCAGGGATAATAAAACCGGGAATACCAGTAGTTTCTGGAACTATTCAAAAAGAAGTTCAAGAAGTAATAGAAACTATCGCCACCAATAACAAATCCAGTGTTGCTCAATTGAATAAATCTTTTTCCATAAATGATGAAAACGGGATTATTACATATAAAACAACCTATGGTGAAGAAATAAATAACCTTTCTCTTGGCTTACAGGGGCTTCATCAATTAAATAATGCTGCGGTGGCAATAAAAGTATTGCAGTACTTAAATACTTTTTCTGCATTTGAAATTGATGAGTCAGCAATAAAAAAAGGATTGGAAAAAGCATTTTGGCCAGGAAGAATGGAAAAAATCATTTCAAAGCCATTTGTCATGCTGGATGGGGCACATAATCCAGAAGGTATTCAAACGTTCGCGCAATCTATCGACATGTATCCGGGACCTAAGAAAATAATAGTTAGCATATTAGCAGATAAAAATTATCCCGAAATGCTAACAACATTAAAAGCAATTCCAAATTCGGAAATACTATTAACCACCTTCGATTATCCTAGAGCCATGACGGTGGAAGAAGTAATCCAAATTGGAAGAAGCGAGGGCGTTCCAAGCAATCCAGATTGGCAACAAGCGCTAAATGACATTGAGAAAACCCAAAATGATACTAAATACTTTATAACTGGATCACTTTATTTTATTTCAGAAGTCCGGAAATATTTGCTAACGACTTTCCACTAAACTTTTGGAATAAAGCGAGTATACTGCGTAAAATAAAAAATGACAAATAGCTAAAAAAGCATTTTCATAGGGTTGAACTTTACAAAAACGCCTTTTTTCCTTAGTGGAAAATAGGTGTTTTTTGCTATATATGGGGCGTTAAAATGCAATTTTACCTATGTGCAAAAATAAATTATCTTTGCTATTCTGTTTGTAACAACTAGGAGGTGGCAGATGCTTTATTTTTTATTAGCAATTTATAGTGCAATCTTTATGTCTTTTGTTCAAGTTGCAGGGGAATGCTTTCCAATAAAAAAGTCTTTTTC
>CM001047.1:1534623-1539005 GCA_000183865.1 Listeria marthii FSL S4-120 | reverse complement strand
TAAAAGTCTTTTTTATTTCGCTTTTCGGAGTGCAATTATTGCCAAAAGCCACTAGCTTTCTATCATATTATTCCAATTTGTTCATTCTTATTTTTAAAAGGAAAGTCTAAATGTTGTGGTAGATCTATTCCTGTAATTTATTTCTTGATGGAATTAATCACACCAATGTATACGCTCCTTATATACATTCAATTTTCTTTTTCGTATCTCTTTTTTATATACTGCATTATCTATTATTTTTTAGCTTTTTTCTTTGTTACAGATATTTTTTATCTGTACGTTCCTAATTCTATTCTCCTGTTATTTGTATGTATATTGTTTCTTCTCTTCATTCTTTTTAATCAACCTTGGATGGATTTAATTTATTCAGGTGTTATGAGTAGCCTATTTTACTTGCTTTTCTTTAGTATATTTCGAAAAGGAATTGGGTTAGGAGACATTAAAATACTGATTATTTTAAGTACCTTCTTAGGTTTTAAAGTGGGTTACTATATCTTTTTTCTAGCGATTATTCTAGGAACGATTATATTATTTACTGCCTTACTGTTAAAAAAAGTGAAGAAAAATAAGCAAGTTCCATTTGTGCCATATATTTATGCTTCCTTCTTGATAGTTAGTATTTTGATGAAATAGGAGCTGTTCTTATGTTAATTAATGAAGTTCTGGAAAATGAAAAACCGCGTGAAAAGTTACAGAATTATGGGATAGAGGCTCTTTCTTCTTCGGAGTTAGTTGCTTTAATTATTGAAACTGGAACGAAAAATGAGTCTGTTTTAACAATAGCAAATCGAATTATTATGAAATTCAAAAATGTGGCAGAAATGCAGTATGCTTCTATTGAAGAATTTCAATTAGTTAATGGTATCGGAATAGCTAAAGCATCTAAAATTATGGCTGCAGTTGAACTTGGTAGGCGTATAAGTTTAGTAACAGAACAAGAGGAGGTTGTTGTTAGGTGCCCTGAAGATGCGGTTAAATTGGTAATGCCTGAGTTAGCGTTTCTTTTTCAAGAACATTTCCACTGCCTCTTTTTAAACACAAAGAATCAAGTGATTTATCGACAAACAATCTTTGTTGGTGGACTGAATGCGTCAATCGTTCATCCAAGAGAAGTGTTTAGATTAGCGCTAAGAAAATCAGCTGCATCTATTATGTGTTTTCACAACCATCCATCTGGGGACCCAGCTCCTTCAAGCGAAGACCTACTAGTAACCAAAAGATTGGCTGAAGCAGGAAATATTGTTGGAATCACTTTGCTAGATCACATTATCATCGGTAAGAATAAGTACATTAGTCTAAAAGAAAAAGGTTATTTTTAAAATTAAAATACTGTTCACAAAATATCTACAGACATCATTTGTTGCCTTATGCTAAAGTGAGTATCAATAAAATGCAAAAGGTGGCTCGTAATGCTAAATAGATGGAGAGTATATAAAGATAATATTATGGTCTTTTCAATAGTGATTGGCATGTTTATAATTCCGGTTTTTCTTTGCCTAATAGAATTTTTAAAGTGAGAATTTATCCTTTCAAAAGTATATTTTTAATAATTTTAACGACGCACAAATATAGTTTTTAAAGAAAAGTTAAAATTTTTTCCTTCTCATGAAAAATTAATGTCTGATAGACTTACTTATGTTATAATAAGATGGTTGTTTATGTGTCTAAATAGAAACATTGACACAAAGGGATAAAGTAACATTAATTTAATGGACGAATAAGGAAACTTAATGTATCCTGTAGAATATTACGAAGGAAAAGGAGAATACAGATGTTTGGATTTGGTAATAAAGATATTGGAATTGATTTAGGGACTGCGAATACGCTTGTCTATGTGAAGGGAAAAGGTATTGTCCTTCGTGAACCTTCTGTTGTTGCAATGAAAAAAGACACACAAGAAATCGTTGCAGTTGGTAGCGATGCGAAAAATATGATCGGTAGAACACCTGGTAGTATTGTTGCTATTCGTCCAATGAAAGATGGCGTTATTGCTGACTATGATACAACAGCGGCAATGATGAAGTATTACATACAAAAGGCTGGCAAAAGCGTTAATGCGAGCAAACCATTTGTAATGATATGTGTACCATCAGGCATTACTGGCGTAGAAAAACGTGCTGTAATTGATGCAACTCGTCAAGCAGGAGCTAAAGATGCTTTCACAATTGAAGAACCGTATGCTGCAGCTATTGGCGCTGGACTTCCAGTTGGAGAACCAACAGGTAGCATGGTTGTAGATATTGGTGGGGGAACTACAGAAGTTGCTGTAATTTCACTTGGAGGTATCGTAACTAGCCGCTCCGTAAGAACTGCTGGTGATGATTTTGATGAAGTAATCATTAATTATATCCGTAAAAAATATAATCTATTAATTGGTGACCGTACAGCAGAAGAAATCAAAATTGAAATTGGGTCCGCTAGTCCTACAGGTTTGGATTTATCTCCATTCAGCATTCGTGGACGTGATTTAGTAACTGGACTTCCAAAAACAATTGAAATTACTCCTGAAGAAATCAGCGAAGCACTTGCAGACACAGTTGCTGCAATTATTGATGCTGTAAAAGGAACACTTGAAAATACACCACCAGAACTATCAGCAGATATTATGGATAAAGGTATTGTACTTACAGGTGGGGGAGCTCTTTTACGTAATTTAGATACTGTTATTTCTGAAGAAACAAAAATGCCTGTCATTATTGCAGATGAACCACTTGATTGTGTTGCAATTGGAACAGGAAAAGCTTTAGACAATATCGATATGTATAAACGTGGAAAAATGAACTAAATGGGCACACTCATTAATGTTCTATAACAAGATGAATTAGCTTCAAAAAATGGAAAAAGAGTACTAACGAGATGAGGTGTCGTTATGCCACAATTTTTTCTCAATAAACGTTTGATTATCTTGTTAATATCTATTATTGTTCTTGTCGCGTTGGTTGGTTTTTCTTTACGTGATCGTGAGAATGCTTCGTGGCCAGAGCAATTTGTGAAAGATGTTGTTGGATTTGGCGAAAATATTGTAGCCAAGCCTACTTCATTTGTTTCAGGCGTAGTTGGTGGAGTAGTTGATTTAAAAAACACCTACACTGAAAACCAACATCTGAAAGAACGTTTAGAAGAATTGGCACAACTTGAAAGTGAAGTTGCAGACTTAAAAAAAGAAAATAAAGATTTAAAAGAAAGCCTTGATATTACTGACAGTATTCGTGACTATGATCCGCTGAACGCCTCTGTTATTTCTAGAAATCCTACTAATTGGAATGATCAAATAGAAATTGACAAAGGTTCTAGCGATGGAGTGAAGCCGGATATGGCGGTTACTACACCAAGTGGTCTTATTGGTAAAGTAACAACAACAGGTGCGAAATCAGCTACGGTTGAATTGCTTACTTCATCAGATGTTAAAAATCGTGTTTCTGCTAAAGTGCAGGGCGAGGAAAATGCATTTGGGATTATCAATGGATATGACAGTGATACTAAGTTGCTTGAATTAAAACAATTACCGTATGACATGAAATTTAAAAAAGGACAGAAAGTTGTTACTTCTGGACTCGGTGGGAAATTTCCAGCAGGTATCTTTATCGGTACAATCGAAAAAGTAGAAACTGATAAAATGGGATTATCTCAAACCGCGTTTATTAAGCCAGGTGCTGATATGTATGATTTAAACCATGTGACTGTTTTGAAGCGTTCAGCTGAAGCAGGAACAACGGCGGATGATACATCTAGTTCAGACGCGACTGGAGGCCAATAATCATGAATGTAAAGAAAAACATTGCGCTTCCTGCAATCATGGTTGGAACCTTTATTTTAGAAGGGGTTTTTAGTCTTCAGTTTGCGAATGGTCTTTTCAATGATAAACATCTTTTCATTCCGCATTTTTTACTTATCATGTTGACGATTATGACTTGTTTTTATAAACGAAACACGACATTAGTATATGCGTTTATCCTAGGTTTGGTGTTTGATATTTATTATACGGGCATTATGGGAATCTATTTTGCAATCTTTCCATTTACGGTGTATATCACAGATAAATTTATGAAAGTGTTGCAAAATAATGTTCTTCTTGTTGGTTTAATCGCCGTATTTAATATTATTCTTACAGAAAGTTTAGTATATGCATTTTATTATTTGATCGGTTCGACAACGATGACCATTCCGGTTTTTATTGATCAACGTTTATGGACAACCATCTTGTTTAATTTGGCGTTCTTTTTAGTTGTTTTTTTCCCATTCCGATTATTTCTTGATCGCTTGGTTAAATCAGAATAACTATCGTAAATTTTATCAGTTTGAATTCGCTATTACTTGAAAAAGTATGACTGTGGAGAACATCCACAGTTTGCGATTTCAAGCTGTTTTTTTCAAAAAAAAAT
>CM001047.1:1533306-1534523 GCA_000183865.1 Listeria marthii FSL S4-120 | reverse complement strand
CTTAAAAAAAGTATTTTTTTATTATCATTTAATTTGAGTTAGTGTATACTAAGGACTAGAGTATAAATGTTGCGGGGTGAAATGGTATATGAAGAAGAATGTTCAAATTAAAGGCACAAAAGACGGCATTAGTATTTTTCTTAGTGATAAAGCGAGTATATCTGAGTTGCAACAAGAATTAACTCAATTGCTAGCAGATCAGAAACAAAACCCATACTCTGGTGAAAAATTAGAGGTGCAAGTTCAAATCGGTAACCGTCTGTTTTCAGAGGAAGAAGAACGTGAAATATCAACTATTATTCATAAAAATAGTCAAATGAAAATTGGCGCGTTTTATAGTAATGTTATGTCTAAAGATGAAGCCAAAAAATGGAAAGAAAATGATCAAATTTTTTCGATGGCAACAATTATTCGTTCAGGACAAGTTGTTCAAGTTCCGGGAGATTTCTTGCTAATTGGCGATGTGAATCCTGGTGGACAAATCCGTTCAAATGGCAATGTGTTTGTTCTTGGTAATATTAAAGGAATTATTCATGCTGGTTTTGAAGGGGACGAAAATGCAGTTGTTGCTGGGAAGTTTCTTTATCCTTCACAAGTTAGGATAGCTGGGAAAGTATACGGCTTTGATAGTGAGGATTATAAAGAAGTTACTGAAACAGATTTATTTTCTGCGTTTGTAGATGATGCAGGCGAGATAGTAATAGATGGAATACATAAGATAAGAAAAATTAGACCTGAAATTTCTAATTTTCAAGGAGGGCGTTAAACATGGGAGAAGCTATAGTCATTACTTCTGGGAAAGGTGGAGTAGGAAAAACTACTTCAACTGCTAACTTAGGGACAGCACTTGCTCTTCAGGGTAAAAAAGTGTGCTTGATTGATATGGATATCGGCCTTCGCAATTTAGATGTTGTTTTAGGTCTGGAAAATCGAATTATTTATGATTTGGTAGATGTAGTGGAAGGTCGCTGTAAAATTCATCAAGCGATGATTAAAGATAAACGCTTTGATGATTTACTTTTCTTACTTCCAGCGGCGCAAACAACAGATAAAAATGCTGTTTCAGGCGAACAAATGGTAGAATTGATTAATCAACTACGTCCGGATTATGATTTTATTTTAATTGATTGTCCTGCAGGAATTGAAACAGGATATAAAAATGCTGTTGCTGGAGCGGATAAAGCTATTGTGGTTACTACTCCGGAAATTTCGATTTG
>CM001047.1:1532889-1533206 GCA_000183865.1 Listeria marthii FSL S4-120 | reverse complement strand
TACTCCGGAAATTTCCGCGGTGCGTGATGCAGATAGAATTATTGGCTTGCTTGAAAAAGAAGATATTGAGCCACCAAAATTAATTATTAATCGTATTCGTACGCAAATGATGGTGAATGGTGATGTAATGGATATCGATGAAATTACAACGCATTTATCAATTGAATTACTGGGTATTATCATTGACGATGATGAAGTTATTCGTTCGTCTAACAGTGGGGATCCAGTTGCAATGTTGCCGAATAACCGCGCTTCACAAGGTTATCGTAATATCGCTCGACGCATTCTTGGGGAGTCTATTCCATTAATGTCGATTG
>CM001047.1:1530229-1532789 GCA_000183865.1 Listeria marthii FSL S4-120 | reverse complement strand
TCTATTCCATTAATGTCGAAAAATTAGGCCCTTTATCTTTTAGATGAAGGGCCTTTATAAAAGGTGATTGGATGAAAAAGTTAGTAATAAGTGCCGCTCCTATAGAAAAGCGAGCCGCGGTAGTTGAAAACGATTTATTAATAGATATCGAAATTGTGCGACCTTCTGAAAAAGTGCAAGTTGGCGATATTTTTTATGGTTTTATTCAAAAAATTGACCGTAAAATGGAAGCTGCTTTCGTTGACTTAGGTAATAATAACAAAGGATTTATCCATTTGAAAGACATTCCCGACAGTTATGACAAGACGCAAGGCGCCAAAATCCCAGTTCAAATTGTTCGAGAAGGTAGCGCGACAAAACTGCCGTTACTATCTGGCGTACTTGAGTTTCCGGGGGATCTACTCATTTATTTGTACGGCAAAGAATATATTTCTGTTTCGAAACGAATAGCAGACAAGGATACGTTGAAAAAGACAATGACTGCGTTGATAACAGAAAATGAAGCACTAATTATTCGCTCCAATGCTGAAAATGCAACAGAAGAACAATTACAGCAAGCGCTAATTCAAGCTCGCGAAAAACATCAAGCATTATTAAAAGAAGCAACTAAACGGAAGAAACCAGGATTATTATTATCCGCTGCTTCAGGCATTTTTACGAGTGCAAAACAATTCATCCAACGACACAAACCAACAGAAATTATTACTGATGATTTTGAGTTTGCCAAAACGCTAGAAGATGCATGGCCAGATCAGCTAATCACTTTAAAGAAAAGTGCGGATTTGTTTGCAGATTTGGGAATCAAGGCGCAAATGGATCGACTTGCACGCCCGGTTGTTCATTTAACAAATGGTTCTTCGTTGTTTATTGAGAAGACAGAGGCAATGTGGGTCGTTGATGTGAACTCGGGTCGATTTAAAGGCACTACGGCAAAAGAGAAAACCGTGGAATCGGTGAATCTGAAAGCTGTTCCTGAAATTCTCCGACAAATTAGGTTACGCAATATGAGTGGGATGATATTGGTAGACTTTATCGGGGGAATGTCAGAAGCGGGATACACAGAGCTATATGAAGCCATAGAGAGTCAAACGCGTGAAGAATACATTACGACCCAAGTTGCAGCACTTTCGCAGTCAGGGCTATTACAGTTGACGAGACGCAAGAAGCAGCAATCATTTTTAGAAGTGACGACGGCGCCTTGCCCAGTTTGTTACGCGACAGGGCATGTGGCTTCCAAAGAAACACTTGCTTTTGAGTTAGAACGGGAACTTGCAGGGATTATGCAGAATGAGCCGAATAGCATTCAAATTATTACAACAGAAGATGTTTTAGATACGTTTTTAGATTTGAATATATTTAATAATGCGCCAATTGATTGGGAAGTGGCGGATGAAAGAGTTCCGTTTTATCAAATTGCACGAGTAGAAAACTAAAATTAACAATTGGTTGACATAGGCGGCTTGCTTATGCTATCATTTTACTGTTATGTTTGTAGCGCACCAAGCTACAACCGCACAGAGCTGGGTCAAGTGTTTACCTCGTGTAAATCCCCTGTGATGGCGAGTCTTAGTATATGAGGAGGTGCAAGTATGTACGCAATTATTGAAACAGGTGGGAAACAAATCAAAGTAGAAGCAGGCCAAGAGATCTATGTTGAGAAATTAGCAGGTGAAGTTGGTGATGTTGTTACTTTTGACAAAGTTCTATTCGTAGGTGGAGATTCCGCTAAAGTTGGCGTTCCATTCGTGGAAGGTGCAACTGTAACAGCTAAAGTTGAAAAACAAGGCCGTGCGAAGAAATTGACAGTTTATAAATATAAACCGAAAAAGAACTACCACAAAAAACAAGGTCATCGTCAACCTTACACAAAATTAACTATTGATGCAATCAATGCTTAATTTGAAAGGACGAAAAAAATGATTCAAGTCGATGTTAAGCGAGAAAACAACCAAATAATTTCTTTTACGATGAGTGGACACGCCGATTTTGCCGAACATGGCAGTGATTTGGTATGTGCAGGAGCTTCGTCAATTGCTTTTGGAATGGTGAATGCTATTTCGGAAGTTCGTGATTTTGCGCCTGTAATAGAAGAGTCGGAGGGTTACCTTTACTATTCTGTGCCTGCTGATTATGTCGAGGATGACGTGGTACAAATCTTGCTCACAGGGATGGAAAATCAACTAAGGTCATTAGCGTACAGCTATCCTGATCATATAAAAATTAACTCCAAATAGGAGGTGGAATTTCATGTTAAAATTTGATATTCAACATTTTGCGCACAAAAAGGGTGGCGGTTCGACTTCTAACGGACGTGACTCTGAATCAAAACGTTTAGGTGCAAAACGTGCGGACGGACAATTTGTTACTGGTGGATCTATCCTTTACCGTCAACGTGGTACTAAAATCTATCCAGGAACTAACGTAGGACGTGGAGGCGATGATACTTTATTCGCTAAAACTGACGGCGTTGTACGTTTCGAACGTATGGGACGCGACAAGAAAAAAGTTAGCGTTTATCCTGAAGTACAAGAAGCTTAAATGTAAATTTAAAAACCGTCAC
>CM001047.1:1524916-1530223 GCA_000183865.1 Listeria marthii FSL S4-120 | reverse complement strand
CGGTTTTTTTCTATTTTTACCTTTGTGAATTAATTTCTTGTAAATTGGGTTATAACTCCCTGGGATTGGGGTAAAAGTAAAGAGGCAGATGAAAAGACTTTGTGAAAAATAGGACAAGTCGTTTGATTGACAGCGTTTTCTTGATGTGATTAAATAGACTCAAGTTAATTAACATGTCAGGAGAAGAGATGACAATCGAAACGATGCCAGGGTACTAGTATGCCTACGTTTTGATTGTCATTCTTTTTTTGAAGTTAATTGATAATCGGAATGCAAGGGGACTAGTAAGGTGAAAAATTCCGGTGCTACAAATAAGCAAAAAGAAGGAGTTGGAAAAGATGATTGACACAAGTTTAGCAACACAGTTTCTAGGTGAAGTTGTTGGTACTGCAATCCTGATTATTTTAGGTGCTGGTGTCGTAGCAGGTGTTTCACTGAAGAAATCAAAAGCGGAGAATGGCGGCTGGGTCGTTATTACTTTAGCTTGGGGGCTAGGCGTTACAATGGGTGTATATGTTTCAGGTTATATGAGTATGGCCCATCTTAACCCGGCTGTAACAATCGCTATGGCGCTTGCAGGTGCTTTCCCTTGGGATTACGTATTGCCTTATATTATTGCTCAGTTTATCGGAGCATTTATTGGGGCAACACTGATTTGGTTACATTACTACCCACATTGGAAGAAAACAGAAGACAAACCAACAAAACTAGGTGTTTTTGCAACGGCGCCAGCTATTCGCCATTTTACATCTAACTTTTTTGGTGAAGCATTAGGTACATTTATGTTAGTGTTTGGATTACTATCACTAGGTGCAAACTCTTTTTCAGATGGATTAAATCCACTTGTTGTTGGTGCGTTAATCGTAGCTATCGGGATGTCTCTTGGTGGAACTACTGGTTATGCAATCAACCCAGCTCGTGACCTTGGCCCAAGAATTGCGCATTTTGTTTGGCCGATTTCTGGTAAAGGTGGATCTGATTGGGGTTACTCATGGGTTCCTGTTATCGGACCAATCATGGGCGGTGCATTAGGTGCTTTAGGGTATAATGCCATTATTAAAGGCGAACTAGGAATGTGGTTCTGGGTGTTCGCGGTATTATTTGTTTTAATTCTTATTTTAACCATGCAACTCGACAAGAAAAAAGATTTAGCATAGGCTAGGACGTAAACTAGCTCCAAACGAGAGTCTTCGGGCTTTCGTAGTACTTAAAACTTGAGGAGGAATTTTACATGGAAAAGAAATATATTTTAGCACTGGATCAAGGCACAACAAGTTCAAGAGCGATGATTATTGATGAAGAAGGCGAAGTAATTGGCGTTGCACAAGAAGAATTTGACCAAATTTTTCCTAAGCCAGGCTGGGTTGAGCATAATGCCAATGAAATCTGGGCTTCCATTTTAGCTGTAATTGCAGGTGTGTTACTTAAAACAAATATTTCTTCTAAAGAAATTGCTGGTATCGGTATTACTAACCAACGTGAAACAACTGTTGTTTGGGACAAAGAAAGCGGCAATCCGATTTATAATGCGATTGTTTGGCAATCCCGTCAAACGGAAGATATTTGTAAACAACTGCGTAAAGATGGTTATGAAGACACAATTCGTTCGAAAACTGGACTTTTGATTGATCCATATTTTGCGGGAACAAAAGCTCGCTGGATTCTGGATCATGTAGATGGTGCGCAAGAACGCGCGGAAAAAGGAGAACTTCTTTTTGGGACAATTGATACTTGGTTAGTTTGGAAATTAACTGGAGGTCGTGCGCACATTACGGATTATTCCAATGCTTCTCGTACGCTTCTTTACAATATTTATGATTTAGAATGGGATGACGAGCTTCTGAAAATGCTTAATATCCCGAGAGCGATGTTACCGGAAGTTCGTCCATCCTCTGAAGTATATGCGGACACAGTTCCTTATCACTTCTTTGGTGAAGAAGTTCCGGTTGCAGGCATTGCCGGTGACCAACAAGCGGCATTATTCGGTCAAGGTTGTTTTGAAAAAGGTATGGCGAAAAATACTTACGGAACTGGTTGTTTCTTGCTAATGAATACTGGAGAAAAAGCAGTACGTTCTGAAAATGGCCTATTGACAACTCTTGCTTGGGGAATTGATGGCAAAGTGGAATACGCACTTGAAGGTAGTATTTTCGTTGCTGGTTCTGCTATTCAGTGGTTACGTGATGGCTTACGTATGGTTCGCCAATCAAGTGATTCTGAAAACTATGCGAGTCGTATTGAGTCAAGTGATGGCGTGTATGTTGTACCGGCATTCGTTGGTTTAGGCGCACCTTACTGGGATTCAGATGTTCGTGGTGCTGTGTTTGGCTTAACTCGTGGTACGGAAAAAGAACAATTTATCCGTGCAACTTTGGAATCTCTTGCATATCAAACAAGAGACGTGCTGTATGCAATGGAACAAGATTCCGGAATTAGCTTAAAAACGTTACGAGTTGATGGCGGAGCTTCTGCTAATAATTTCTTAATGCAATTCCAATCCGATATTCTAGGTGTTCCAGTAGAACGTCCGGAAAACAAAGAAACAACTGTTCTTGGAGCAGCGTTCTTAGCAGGTCTTGCAGTAGGCGTTTGGAAAGATAAAAATGAAATTAAAAAACATTGGAAACTGGACAAACGTTTTGAAGTAGAAATGAAAGAAGAGCAAAGAGAAGACTTATATGAAGGCTGGCATAAAGCTGTTAAAGCGGCACAAGCTTTTAAATAAATTCTAAAAGATGCGTCAAATGTGTAAAAGCATTTGGCGCATTTTTGCTATGTAAAATAAATAAATATCTGGAAATAAAAATAAATATAGTGACAGATGTATAGTTTGTTCGTTATAATGAAAGATAAGACTTTTAAGGAACGGGAGAATATAAAAATTATGTTTGTAGATCAGGTTAAGATATATGTAAAAGCTGGTAATGGTGGGGACGGTATGGTAGCATTCCGTCGCGAAAAATTTGTACCAAACGGTGGTCCTGCTGGCGGTGACGGCGGTAAAGGAGCAGACGTTGTATTTGTAGTAGATGAAGGTCTGCGTACACTAGTAGATTTCCGCTTTAAACGAATCTTTAAAGCAGAACACGGTGAACACGGCATGAGTAAAAGTATGCATGGACGCGGTGCAAGTGATTTAGTAGTCAAAGTACCACAAGGAACAATTGTAAAAGATATTGATACTGGCGAGATTATTGCTGACTTAGTGGCACATGGTCAACGCGCAGTTATTGCAAAAGCTGGACGTGGCGGACGTGGGAATAAACGTTTTGCGACACCAGCAAATCCGGCTCCGGAACTTTCTGAAAACGGAGAACCAGGACAAGAGCGTAATGTGCAATTAGAACTTAAAGTGTTAGCAGATGTTGGTTTAGTTGGTTTCCCAAGTGTTGGTAAATCGACGCTACTATCTGTTGTATCTGCAGCGAGACCAAAAATCGCAGCTTATCACTTTACAACGATTGTTCCTAATTTAGGGATGGTTGATGCAGGTGATGGCCGTAGTTTTGTTATGGCGGATTTGCCAGGTCTGATTGAAGGTGCGAGCCAAGGTGTTGGTTTAGGACATCAATTCTTACGCCACATCGAAAGAACGCGTGTTATCGTGCATGTGATTGATATGTCTGGTTCAGAAGGACGCGTACCTTTTGATGATTACGTGGCTATTAATAATGAATTAGAGCAATACAACCTGCGTTTGATGGAACGTCCACAAATCATTGTAGCGAACAAAATGGACATGCCAGATGCGGAAGAAAATTTAAAAGAATTTAAAACGAAAATTGCAGAAGATATTCCGGTGTTCCCAATTTCAGCTGTAACGAAAACAGGACTTCGCGAATTACTTCTTGCTATTGCAGATAAATTAGAAACAACACCAGAATTTCCACTTAATGAAATTTTGGAACAAGAAGACGAAGATACAGTTCTTTACAAATATGTTGCTGAAGAACCTGACTTCGAAATCTCTAGAGAACCAGATGGTACATTTGTATTAAGCGGTGCGAAAATCGAACGCTTATTCACAATGACTAACTTCGAACGTGATGCTTCTATTAGCCGTTTTGCGCGTCAACTTCGTGCAATGGGTGTCGATGAGGCGCTTAGAAAACGTGGTGCCACAGATGGCGATATCGTTCGTTTGCTTGATTATGAATTTGAATTTATGGATTAAATAAAGTGCTGCGCCAATCATTTGGCGCACGCTTTTTTCCTAGCTACCATAAAAAGGAGAGTTGAAAATGAAAATTGCTTATTTAGGCCCAGCAGCATCTTTTACACATGCAGCAGCAGCGAAGGCTTTTCCAAATGAAGAGATGGTTGCTAAAAGCACGATTCCAGATTGTATTATGGCAATTGAAAAGGAAGACGTAGATGTGGCTGTTGTTCCCATCGAAAATACGATCGAAGGAAGCGTTAATATCACGCTGGACTACTTATTTCATTTTTCAAGTGTTCCTGTAGTGGCAGAGATAGTTTTACCGATTGCGCAACATTTAATGGTTCATCCGGCACACGTTTCGACGTGGAAATCGGTCCAAAAAGTAATGTCTCATCCACAGGCGCTCGCCCAGTGCCATACATTTCTTCAAGCAGAATTGTACGGTGTAGAGCGGGAAGTAACGCCTTCTACTGCCTACGCAGCAAAATGGGTGAGTAACAATCCAACTGAACTTGTGGCAGCTATTGCGCCGCGCATGGCAGCGAGCGAATATGGACTTGAAATCGTGAAAGAAAATGCGCAAGATTTGGAACTAAACCAAACAAGATTTTTTGTGTTAAGTCGAAAGCCAGTTTCGATTTTATTGCCAAAAGAAGAAGAAAAAACGTCTATTTCTGTCATTTTGCCAAACAATATGCCAGGAGCGTTACATAAAGTATTGTCCACATTTGCTTGGCGTGATATTGATTTAAGTAAAATTGAATCGAGACCGCTGAAAACCTCGTTAGGTGAGTACTTTTTCTTGATTGATGTACTTTCAGAAGGGAAAGAGCTCCTTGTGACCAATGCACTCGACGAAATTACCCTCTTAGGTGGGGCGGCAAATAAACTTGGGACTTATCACGTTCACCGCTTACAAACGACCTAAATAAAGAGTTATCGCAATTTTTTGCGGTAACTTTTTTATTGCGAATCCTACCTTTTTACGTTAAAATTTGTAGGAGAAAAGCTTTACTAAAATTAAAAGGAGTGAACAAAATGGCAGGACATTCAAAATGGAATAATATTCAAGGACGTAAAAATGCACAAGATTCCAAGCGCTCAAAAGTATTTCAAAAGTTGGCGAGAGAAATTTTTGTTGCAGC
>CM001047.1:1522096-1524816 GCA_000183865.1 Listeria marthii FSL S4-120 | reverse complement strand
CTCTCTGTTGCAGCAAAAAAAGGTCCTGATCCGAGTTTAAACCCATCGCTCCGATTAGTTATGGATAAAGCAAAGGCAGTCAATATGCCAAATGATAACATTAAGCGCGCTATTGATAAAGCTTCTGGTAATACGAGCGCGGAAAATTATGATGAGGTAACTTATGAAGGATACGCACCGGGTGGAATTGCTGTTCTTGTCCATGCGCTTACAGATAATAAAAATCGTACGAGTACCAATGTGCGTGTAGCTTTTAACAAAAACGGTGGAAGCCTTGGTGAAACCGGAAGTGTGAATTATATGTTCGATCGTAAAGGTTATCTGGTTATTTTACGCGAAGGTTTAGACGTGGATGAAGAGGAATTTATGCTTGAGGCAATTGAAGCAGGCGCGGACGATGTAGAGGTAAGTGAAGATGTATTTGAAATTTTCACTGATCCAGCTGCTTTTCCAGAAGTGAAAGAAGCTTTGCAACAAGCTGGTTACACTTTTGCCACAGCTGAATTATCAATGTTTCCAACGGTTTATAATGAAATTGCCGAAAACAACCAAACACAATTTGATAAAATGTTAGAAGCGCTAGAAGACGATGATGACGTGCAAGAAGTTTATACGAACGCAGAGATAAATTAAGTCAACACACCCCTTTTTCGAACAATTTGAATGGGGGTGTTTTATATGAATCACTAGGAGGAAGAAAAAATGAAACCACGTAAAGTAATGATAATTGGAGCTGGGAATGTAGGGACAGCAGCCGCACATGCATTTGTTAATCAAAAATTTGTCGAAGAGTTAATTCTTGTAGACTTAAATAAAGAACGTGTAGAAGGAAATCGGAAAGACTTAGCTGACGCAGCAGCATTTATGCCCGGAAAAATGGATATTACGGTGCGTGATGCAAGTGACTGCGCGGATGTAGACATTGCCGTAATTACTGTAACTGCAGGCCCTTTAAAAGAAGGACAAACACGCTTGGATGAATTAAGAAGTACTTCAAGAATCGTTGCGAGCATTGTTCCAGAAATGATGAAAGGTGGATTCAATGGTATTTTCCTTATTGCGACCAATCCATGTGATATCATTACGTACCAAGTGTGGAAGCTGTCTGGACTGCCTAGAGAGCGCGTGCTTGGAACGGGTGTCTGGTTAGATACTACAAGATTACGTCGTTTACTTGCTGAAAAACTAGATATTGCTGCACAAAGTATCGATGCCTTTATTCTTGGTGAGCACGGTGATTCCCAGTTCCCTGTATGGTCGCATTCGTCCATTTATGGTAAACCTGTGAATGAATATAGTATGGAAAAACTAGGCGAAGAGCTTGATTTAAAACAAATTGGCGAAACGGCTCGTGATACTGGTTTTGAAATCTACCACCAAAAAGGCTGCACCGAGTACGGAATCGGCGGTACAATTGTTGAAATTTGTCGTCATATTTTCAGCGGTAGCCAACGTGCTTTAACCGTGTCTTGCGTGCTAGACGGGGAATACGGCGAAACTGGCTTAGCAATCGGCGTACCAGCAGTGTTAAGTCAAAATGGTGTGAAGGAAATTATCTCTTTAAAATTAGATGAACAAGAGCAACGAGCATTTGCTAATTCAGTTTCCGTAATCAAAGAAAGTATCCAATCGATTTAAGACGTCAATAATATTATTATGTAAACTAAATAAGGATTCCTTTTATGAACAAAAACTAGTACAGACGTTCCATTTTATGCTATCATATAATGTATGACGTGAAATGAAGAGAGGACGAATAAATTGTACGATTACATAAAAGGAACCGTAACGACTATTACACCAGAATATATAGTTGTAGAAGCAGGCCAAATCGGCTATCAAATAATTACAGGAAACCCGTTTTCCTTTCAACGACTAGAAGGTACAGATGCGCAAGTCTTTTTGTATCAGCATGTACGGGAAGATAATATTTCTTTGTTCGGTTTTCAAACAACAGAAGAACGTTATTTATTCAAAAAATTATTAAGTGTTTCAGGCATTGGTCCAAAAAGCGCTTTAGCTATTATTGCTTCAGGTGATGTCGTTCCGCTTATTACAGCTATTGAATCAGAAGATGATGTTTATTTAACAAAATTCCCGAGTGTCGGTAAAAAGACTGCTCGTCAAATTATTCTCGACTTAAAAGGGAAACTTGCGGATGTTGTCGCGAGTGAAATTGTTTTTACAGCGCCAGGAAACGACATTGTTGCTGGACTTTCACCGCAATTAGAAGAAGCTGTTTTAGCACTGGAAGCTCTTGGCTACAGCACACGCGAGCTGAAAAAAGTAATACCAAAATTGGCTAAAGAAACTGACTTAACAAGCGATGCATATATCAAGCTAGCACTACAATTAATGACAAAATAGAGAGGAACTTGTGGCATGGATGAACGAATTATTTCAAGTGAAACGGTAGACGCAGAAGAAGTATCTTTTGAAACTAGTTTGCGGCCACAGAACCTTTCACAATATATTGGGCAAGACAAAGTAAAGAATAATTTAACCGTCTTTATTGAAGCTGCCACACTCCGAAATGAAGCGCTGGATCATGTGCTTTTATACGGACCACCAGGACTTGGTAAAACAACACTTGCGATGGTTATTGCTGCTGAGATGGGTAGCCAAATTAAAACGACGAGTGGACCGGCTATTGAACGACCAGGCGATTTAGCGACTATTTTGACAAGTCTTGAGCCAGGGGACGTTTTATTTATTGATGA
>CM001047.1:1515679-1521996 GCA_000183865.1 Listeria marthii FSL S4-120 | reverse complement strand
TCTAGAGCAATTGAAGAAATTTTATATCCTGCAATGGAAGATTATTGTTTGGATATTGTGATTGGTACAGGTCCAACTGCGCGCTCGGTTCGTCTAGATTTGCCGCCATTTACACTAATTGGAGCAACAACGCGTGCGGGGCTTTTATCGGCGCCGCTTAGAGATCGTTTTGGTGTGATTGATCATCTGGAATTTTATACGGAAGAGCAGTTGACGGAAATTGTACTGCGAACTTCGAGTATATTAGACACAAAAATTGATGAGCTTGGTGCACGTGAAATTGCTAGACGTTCAAGAGGAACCCCGCGGATCGCCAATCGTTTGTTAAAACGAGTACGTGATTTTGCGCAAGTACGTGGAAATGGAACTGTAACGGAGAAGCTTGCTAAAGAAGCATTGACCTTATTACAAGTAGATCCAAGAGGCTTAGACACCATTGACCAAAAGTTACTGCACACAATTATCCAATCATTTAGAGGTGGGCCAGTCGGGCTAGATACGATTGCTGCCAGTATCGGTGAAGAAAGAGAAACCATTGAAGACATGCAAGAGCCATATTTACTACAAATCGGTTTTCTACAAAGAACGCCACGCGGAAGAATCGCAACAGAAACGGCGTATAACCATTTAGGAATAAGTTATGAAAAAGAGGTATAAAGCATGAAAGTAGAAGATTTCGATTTTGATTTACCAGAAGAATTAATTGCGCAAACACCATTACTAGACCGGACTTCAAGCCGACTAATGGTGCTTGATAAAGAGTCAGGCGAAATAAAAGATCAACATTTCACTGATATTATTAGCTACTTAAATGAAGGAGACGCTCTAGTTTTAAACGATACGCGCGTTCTCCCGGCTAGACTTCATGGCATTAAAGATGAAACAGGCGCGCACATTGAAGTATTGCTTTTAAAACAAAAAGAAGGTAACGCTTGGGAAACTTTAGTGAAACCTGCCAAAAGAATCCGCAAGGGCGCGACAATTACATTTGGCGATGGCGCTTTAAAAGCTACTTGCTTGGAAGAATTAGAGCACGGTGGCCGAATTCTCGAATTTACTTATGAAGGCATTTTTTATGAAGTCTTGGAGCAACTTGGCGAAATGCCGCTACCTCCATACATTAAAGAACAACTTGCCGACCAAGATCGCTACCAAACCGTTTATGCGAAAGAAAATGGTTCTGCTGCGGCACCGACTGCGGGTCTGCACTTTACGGAAGATTTACTGGCGAAAATTAGCGCTAAAGGTGTAGAAATTATTTTCGTAACGCTTCATGTTGGACTTGGAACGTTCCGCCCAGTAGATGTGGAAGATACTACAAACCACAAGATGCATTCGGAATTTTATCGTTTAACAGAGGAATCTGCTGCACGAATTAACCAAATCAAAGCACAAGGCGGAAAAGTGGTTGCAGTTGGAACAACGTCTATTCGAACATTAGAAACTATCGCGAGTCGACACGATGGCAAATTAGTTGCTGAGTCTGGCTGGACAGAGATTTTTATTTCTCCGGGATATACTTTCCAAGCTGTTGACGCGTTAATCACAAATTTCCATTTACCGAAATCGACCTTGATTATGCTTGTATCAGCTTTATCTGATCGGACGAAGATTTTAGCTGCTTATAATCATGCTGTGGAAGAACAATATCGCTTCTTTAGTTTTGGCGATGCAATGTTTATTCATTAAATTGCGAAAAAATTAACAGAAAAGCTTGTTTTCATTGGTAATTTTCGTTATGCTAGTGAATAGAGTAAATTAGAAAGAGGTAAGACATGTCTGCCATTCGTTATGAACTAATAAAAACAGATAAACAAACTGGTGCTCGTCTTGGTAAAATTCATACACCACACGGCACATTTGATACACCAATGTTTATGCCAGTTGGTACACTTGCAACGGTAAAAACAATGTCACCCGAAGAATTAAAAGCGATGGGTGCAGGTATTATTTTAAGTAATACGTATCATTTATGGTTACGTCCCGGAGAAGAACTTATCCGAGAAGCGGGCGGACTACATAAATTTATGAACTGGGATCAACCAATCTTAACGGATTCAGGTGGTTTTCAGGTGTTTAGTTTGAGTAAAATGCGTGATATCAAAGAAGAAGGCGTTCATTTCCGTAACCATTTAAACGGGGACAAACTTTTTTTATCACCAGAAAAAGCGATTCAGATTCAAAATGCGCTTGGTTCGGATATTATGATGAGTTTTGACGAATGTCCTCCTTACCCAGCATCGCATGAATATATGAAAAAATCAGTGGAAAGAACATCGCGCTGGGCTGAACGTGGCTTAAAAGCACACGAAAGACCAGAAGACCAAGGCTTGTTCGGTATCGTCCAAGGTGGAGCTTACGAAGATTTGCGCGCTCAAAGTGCCAAAGATCTCGTTTCACTAGATTTCCCAGGTTATTCCATTGGTGGACTATCTGTAGGGGAACCAAAAGACGTGATGAACAGAGTGTTGGAACATACAACACCGCTGTTACCAGCTAATAAACCACGTTACTTAATGGGCGTAGGTTCGCCTGACTCATTAATTGATGGTGTAATTCGAGGAGTGGACATGTTTGACTGTGTTCTTCCCACACGTATCGCACGAAATGGTACTTGTATGACATCAAGTGGTCGCTTAGTTATCAAAAATGCTAAGTTCACCCATGATTTCCGTCCAATTGATGAAAATTGTGATTGTTATACATGTAAAAACTATTCACGTGCATACATTCGACACTTGATTCGTTGTGAGGAAACATTTGGAATTAGACTTACAACTTATCATAATCTTCATTTTCTGTTAAACTTAATGAAGCAAGTCCGTGGCGCTATTATGGAAGATCGTCTTGCTGATTTTAGGGAAGAATTTTTTGAGCAATATGGATTCAATCGTCCTGATGCAAAAAATTTCTAAATATATATATAGTATCGAAAGGAGTTGGAAAATATGGGTAGCATTGTAACATTTATACCAATTATCTTGATGATCGTTTTGTTTTACTTCTTATTAATCAGACCTCAACAAAAACGTCAAAAAGAAGTACAAAATATGCAAAGTAGTTTAGCAAAAGGTGATAAAATTATTACTATTGGTGGACTTCACGGTATTGTTGAAGCAATTGAAGATGGCACAGTCATTTTGAAATGCGGAAACAGCAAATTAACTTTTGACCGTAATGCAGTAAGAACTGTACTTGAAAAAGGTACTTCTAATTCAGTTGTAACAGAAACAATTTCTGATGACACGGAAGTAGAAGACAACAAATAATACTTGAAATAAAAATGCCATTTCCCACTAAACGGTGAAATGGCATTTTTTAACCATAAAATTAGAGCTTATACTTTCCATTTAAGCTTTTTTTAGATAAAATGGGAATATGCTTATTGTTTGAGAAAGGGGATGACTTAATGATGGATGCATTTTCGGAATGGTATGAAGATTTAGCACCTGCGATTGCGATAAAAGTAGAAGATTTTCATATTTTAGGTTACCGGGAAATTAAGGCAAGCCACATTTGGGCATTTTTAACTGAAGAAAAGTGGAAGAATAAAACAACCCCTGCTTTGCATGAACGAATCAATGATGTTATGCAAATGAATATTGGACAATTAATGCAATTTATTATGACAACAGCTGAACAAGAATCTAATAACCATGTTTCTCAAGCGATGAATGTGCTTCAACCGAATGTGGAAGATTAACAGCCTGTTAGCAAATGCTTGAGTTTGGTACATAAAAATAGAAGTATTTGTTGTTAGACTGGGATTTGTTATGGTTTAGATGAGGGAGGAACGAAACAGAAATGGTAAAAAAGAGTAAGATAGTTATTTTCTTTCTAGTAGTTGCAATTATCTTTGGTGCTGTATTTGGCACCGCAAAAATGGTTATGCAAAACATTAACCTAGGCTTGGATCTTCAAGGGGGATTCGAAGTTCTTTATGAAGTTTCGCCAGCTGATGGTAAAGGCACTGTATCAAAACAAACGTTAACAGATACAGTAACATCACTTGATAAACGTATCAATTCATTAGGTGTTGCAGAGCCAAGTATCCAAATCGAAGGAGATAACCGTATTCGTGTTCAACTTGCTGGGATAACAGACCAAGCAGAAGCACGGAAAATGCTATCCACTACAGCGCAATTATCATTTAGAGACGCTAATGACAAAATGATGATGAATGGTAGTGACTTAGTTGCAGGCGGGGCAAAACAAGCTTTCGATTCAAGCAATAATCCAATTGTTACTTTAAAACTAAAAAGCGCAGATAAATTTGCTAGCGTTACAAAAACAATTTTAGCAGAAGCACCTGACAATCAATTAGTTATTTGGTTAGATTGGAAAGAAGGACAAAAATACAAAACTGAACGTGAGAAGAAAGATCCAGCTTACTTGTCAGCGCCAAACGTAAGTAGTGTGCTTGATACTGACAAAGTAGAGATTTCCGGAAGCTTTACAACGGAAGAAGCCAAAGATTTAGCTGAACTTCTGAACTCCGGTGCGCTTCCTGTGAAAATGACAGAAGTTTATTCTACATCTGTTGGTGCACAGTTTGGTCAAGATGCCTTACAAGAAACTATTTTAGCGGGTATTATTGGCGTTATGGCTATCTTTATTTTCATGATGGCAGTTTACCGTTTACCAGGTGTTGTTGCATCGATTACATTAGTTGCTTACACTTATTTAGTATTATTAATTTTGAGTCTGCTTCACGCGACGCTTACTTTACCAGGGATTGCCGGTTTGATTCTGGGGATAGGTATGGCTGTTGACGCGAACGTAATCACATACGAGCGGATAAAAGAAGAAATCAAGGTCGGTAGGTCGACTAAAGCTGCTTTTGAAGTTGGTGGAAAAGAAGCATTCCGCGCAATTTTAGATGGTAACTTAACGACGCTTATCGTGGCTGCGGTTCTCTTCTACTTTGGAACAAGCTCTATTAAAGGTTTTGCTACAGTATTGATCATTAGTATTTTAGTCAGCTTCTTGACAGCCGTTTGGGGATCAAGATTCTTACTTGGATTATTAGTGAAAAGTAATTGGCTTAACAATAAACCAGGATTCTTTGCGGTTAGACGTAAAGATATTCATAACTTACACGAAGGTATTAATAGCTTTAACTTAAAAACACACTTTGATCGTTATGATTTTGTTAAACATCATCGTCTGTTCTTATCCATTTTTACTGCTATCGTCATTGTGGGTATCGTTATTCTTTCGATATTCAAATTGAACCTTGGCATTGACTTTGCCAGTGGAACGCGCGCAGAAGTAACTGCGAACCAAACGCTGACAGAAACACAAATTAAGAAAGATTTAAAAGAGATTGATATGCCATCGGATGATATTGTTTTCCAAGGATCCGGTTCTAAAACAGCCGTTATTTCTTACAAAGGAACTTTATCTCAAAATGACGTAGCTAAATTTAAAGATTACTTTGAAGACAAATATAAGCACGAACCAAGCATTAGTACCGTTTCACCAACTGTCGGGAAAGAACTTGCCAAAAATGGCTTCTGGGCACTCGGTGTGGCTTCTGTGTTGATTGTACTTTATATTGCGGTACGATTTGAGTTTTATATGGGGATTGCGGCGATTCTGTCCTTACTATTCGACGCATTTATCATCTTTATCTTCTTTAGTGTAACAAGGCTGGAGGTTGACTTGACCTTCATTGCCGCGGTTCTGACGGTTATCGGTTATTCGATAAATGATACGATAGTCACCGCCGACCGAATACGGGATATTAGTACGAAGATGCAGCGTTTCAAAACGAAAGAAGAGATTGCCGATGCGGTTAACAAAGCATTGCGTCAAACATTCACTCGTTCTATCAATACAATTTTAACGGTTATTTTCACCGTACTTGCACTTGTACTATTCGGTAGTGAGTCTATTCTGAACTTCTCCATTGCTTTACTTGTTGGACTTGTTTCCAGTGTATTCTCGTCTATCTTTATGGCGATGCAATTATGGTACGTATTTAAAGCAAGACAACTACGTAAAAAAGGACCGATTAGCACGGTTAAAAAGAAAAAACCACGTAATAACGGACAACCTGTCGTTTAAAAACAATGGCCGAATTTCATAAAAAGAGATTCGGCCGTTTTTAATAGGCTGGAAACGGGTAAATAGTAAGATAATTGTTGCAAGGAGGAGAAAAAATGAAAGAAAATAAAGTACAGTGGCAAGTAATTGCGGGAATTATTTTAGCACTTATTATTGCAATATTTGCAGTTATCAATGTAGATCCAGTAGAAGTGAACTTTTTATTTGCTCAAGCAGAATGGCCATTAATTTTAATTATTATCGGGTCG
>CM001047.1:1513460-1515579 GCA_000183865.1 Listeria marthii FSL S4-120 | reverse complement strand
TATCTTTTTCTTAAATATCGCGAAATCTCGTGGTATGAAGAAAAAAGTAAAACAATTAACATCCGAAAAAGCAGAAGTAGAACGTCAACTGGCGGCTGCTAAAGCGATGAAAACTCATTCCTCTCAAGTGGAAAAACGCGATACTGAAAAAGTAGTAGATACAACGAAATAAAGATAAGGACGCTGACTTTTGAAGTTGGCGTTTTTTGTTTTGAAGATTCCTCTTGGTTTTTCTAGTGATTTTCGATATAATAGGAAGGTTGAGAGGTGGGGTAATGTGATTCATTCAAAATACTTATGGAATATCGAGGAAGCAGCAGAAGATAAAGCAAGTCAATTAGCAGAACAGCTAAAAATCTCGCTTCCACTTGCCAAACTACTTTGGAAAAGAAAAATTACAACGCAAGGACAATTCGATAAATTTTTCCACCCAGAAAAATATGAAAGCTATGACCCATTTTTATTTGCAGAGATGGATCTTGCGGTTGCTAGAATTAAGCAAGCGATAGAATTAAATGAGCAAATTTTAGTCTACGGTGATTACGATGCAGATGGCGTAACTAGTATTGCGGTATTAATGAAAACACTGCGGCATTTAGGCGCAAATGCTGAGTTTTACATTCCTAATCGTTTTACAGAAGGATATGGACCGAATATTGCTGCATTTGATATGGCGAAAAATCAAGGTACGGATTTAATTATTACAGTTGATAATGGGATTGCAGCGCTAGAAGTAATGGCGCATGCGAAAGAAATTGGCTTAGATGTTATCGTTACAGATCACCATGAGCCGCGTGAAGTAATGCCAGAAGCTGTCGCGGTTATCCATCCAAAACATCCGAAATCAGCTTATCCATTCGATGAGTTAGCTGGTGTTGGTGTGGCGTATAAATTATCTCATGCTTTACTTGGAGAAGAACCAAAAGAACTGCTTGATCTAGTGGCTGTTGGGACAGTTGCGGATTTAGTTTCATTGACAGACGAAAACCGCTTACTCGTTCAACTCGGTTTGCGTCAATTGCGCGAATCCGCGAATATCGGCCTTTCTGTTTTAGCCAAAAAAGCTAGTTTAAAGCTGGAAGAGGCGACAGAAGAAACGATTGGTTTTGGTTTGGCGCCGCGACTTAATGCTGTTGGTCGTTTAGGTCCAGCTGATCCGGCTGCTGATTTACTTTTAACAGAAGATCCAGAAGAGGCGCTTTTCTTAGCAGAAGAAATTGATGATGCAAATAAAGAACGGAAACAAGTAGTAGTAGACACAACGAAACTCGCGATGGAAGTAATCGAAGCGAAAGAAACGTTAGGAAATGTCCTCGTTGTTTACGGAGAAGGTTGGAATACCGGTATCCTCGGTATTGTTGCTTCGAAATTAGTTGGAATATACTCTCGCCCGGCGATTGTACTCGGCATTGATCCGGTAACTGGTATTGCCAAAGGATCTGGTCGGAGTGTGGATGCGTTTCATTTGTATCAAGCGCTGGATAAACACCGCGATTTAATGACTGCTTTTGGTGGGCATCCAATGGCGGCAGGACTAACGTTACCAGCTGAAAACTTAGCTGAATTAGAAGCTAAATTACAAGAAGAAGCTAGTTTTCTTTCAGAAGAAGATTTCCGACCGGCTTTAAAAATAGAAGAAAAAATTGATTTAGCGGATGTTTCTGTTGCGTTTATTGCACAGTTAGAAAAATTAGCGCCGTTCGGCATGGACAATCCGAAACCGATTTTCCTTTTAGAGAATATGCATCTGAAAGGGACGAAAAGAATTGGGGCGGATAAAACCCATTTAAAAACAATGCTTGCGACGGACGAGAGTGATGCTACGCTAGATTCTATCGGATTTGGCGTCGGAGATTTGGCAGAGAAAATTTCTCCTTCAGCTGCAGTGAATGTCGTTGGAGAATTATCTATTAATGAATGGAATAATGTCAAAAAACCACAGCTGCGAATGATGGATATTCATATCGCGCACTGGCAACTTTTTGATGTGCGGAGTAAGTCGGAATGGGCGAGAATTCTTCAAGAACAAGTCACATCAAGAGTGTTCGTTTGCTTTGAAGAAAGAACCATTACGACGCTCGGGGAACAAAAGTATATTTTAGTCGATGAAAAAGCTGAT
>CM001047.1:1512325-1513360 GCA_000183865.1 Listeria marthii FSL S4-120 | reverse complement strand
GAGACGGAAGAACTTGTTTTCGCGGATATGCCTACTAACATCGAATTAATTGAAACGATTGTTCGTGAAACAAAACCAGAGCGGATTTTTGTCCATTTTGATGCGGCGGAAGGTAATCAAATCCCTGCAATACCGGACCGAGTAGCGTTTGCAGAGCTATATAGTCTCATTAAAAAATTTCAACCATTTCCAATCGAAAAGTACACACCACGGCTAATGCAAAAGTTTGGCTGGAATAAAGATCAAATAGATTTCATGTCAAAGGTGTTTTTTGATTTAGAATTTGCTAAAATGGATAGTGGTCAGATTATTATCAATGAAGTTGTTGAAAAACGTAATCTGGACGAGTCACTTGTTTATCAACAAAAGGTAGAAGAAATAACTACAAGAAAAAAACTGTTGTACTCCAATTATACTGAGCTTCATAGTTGGATGAAATCAATGATGGAAACATCAATTTACCCGAATGCGGAGGAACTAGAAAATGGAAATTAAAGATTTACAAGATTACGTAGCGATTGTGAACGATTGGCCGAAAAAAGGTATTGTTTTTAAAGATATCACGCCACTTATGAATGACGGAGAAGCATATCGTTTTGCTACAGATAAAATTGTGGAATATGCAAAAGAATTAAAAATTGATATCATTGTTGGACCAGAAGCACGTGGTTTCATTATTGGTTGCCCAGTTGCTTATGCGTTAGGAATTGGTTTTGCGCCAGTTCGTAAACCTGGCAAACTTCCTCGTGAAACAATCGAAATGGAATACGACTTAGAATATGGTACAAATAAATTATCGATGCATAGCGATGCCATCAAACCGGGCCAACGCGTCCTTATTACAGATGATTTGCTTGCTACAGGTGGAACAATCGAAGCTACAATTAAACTAGTAGAAGAACTAGGCGGTATTGTTGCTGGTTGTGCATTCCTAATCGAACTTAAAGAACTAGAAGGACACAAAAAATTAAATGGTTACGACCGTTTAATCCTGATGCAATTATAAAAAATAAACTACTCCTATGATTTTAGGGG
>CM001047.1:1509413-1512225 GCA_000183865.1 Listeria marthii FSL S4-120 | reverse complement strand
ACTAAGAGTGCTTTCTAAACAAAGTGGCCTCATGCTATAATATTAGACAAGAATATTTTTTAGAGCACTCAGTTATTGGGTGTTTTTAAGTTGTATATATGACAAGGGATAAGAGGGTGAATGTAAATGGCGAAAGAACAAAATCTGACAGCTGAGCAAGTCATCGATATGGCTTCTCATTATATGAATCAGGAACATCTAGCGCTCGTAAAAAAAGCGTATGAATTTGCGCGCGATTCTCATAAAGAACAATTTCGTAAATCAGGTGAGCCGTATATTATTCATCCAATTCAAGTTGCTGGCATTTTAGTTGAATTAAAAATGGATCCATCGACAGTAGCATCAGGATTTTTGCATGATGTCGTGGAGGACACGCCAGTCACACTAGCAGATTTAGAAGAAGTTTTCGGCAGTGAAGTTGCCATGCTAGTAGACGGTGTAACAAAACTTGGTAAAATTAAATATAAATCACATGAAGAACAACAAGCTGAAAATCACCGGAAAATGTTCATTGCCATGGCGCAGGATATCCGCGTTATTTTAATTAAACTGGCGGACCGTTTGCACAATATGCGGACTTTAAAACATTTGCCAGTAGAAAAACAACGTAGAATTGCGAATGAAACATTAGAAATTTTTGCACCACTTGCGCATCGTTTAGGTATTTCTCGCGTAAAATGGGAACTAGAAGATACAGCGTTACGTTATTTAAATCCGCAACAATATTACCGCATTGTCCACTTAATGAAACAAAAGCGGGATGCAAGAGAGCGCTATTTGCATGATGTTATTGATGGCGTCAATGAAAACCTAGATGAACTTAATATTCAAGCGGATATTTCTGGTAGACCGAAACACATTTATTCGATTTACCGGAAAATGAGCGAACAAAATAAACAATTTAACGAAATTTATGATTTACTGGCAGTTCGAATCGTTGTTAGCAGTATCAAGGATTGTTATGCTGTTCTTGGTATCATTCATACGCGCTGGAAACCGATGCCAGGACGCTTTAAAGATTATATCGCGATGCCTAAGTCGAATATGTATCAATCGATTCACACGACCGTTATCGGGCCTCAAGGTGAGCCGCTAGAAGTCCAAATCAGAACGCACGAAATGCACCAAATCGCTGAATACGGGGTTGCGGCACACTGGGCTTATAAAGAAGGTAAAGTTGTTAATTCCAAAACTTCATTCGATAACAAACTAACGTGGTTCCGTGAAATTTTAGAATATCAAAATGAATCGGATAACGCAGAAGAATTTATGGAAAGTTTGAAACTCGATTTATTTTCCGATGTTGTCTATGTATTTACACCAAAAGGCGATGTGTACGAGCTGCCAAATGGCTCCGTACCTCTTGATTTTGCTTACCGCGTTCATACAGAGATTGGAAACAAAACTATCGGTGCAAAAATTAACGGAAAAATTGTTACGCTAGATTATAAATTAAAAACGGGCGATATTATTGACATTTTAACGTCCAAACATTCTTACGGACCGAGCCGCGACTGGCTGAAATTAGTTCAGACGTCTCAAGCGCGCAATAAAATCAAGCAATTTTTCAAACGACAAGCGAAAGAAGAAAATGTCGAAAAAGGCCGCGATTTAATAGAAAAAGAAATCAGACAGCTTGGATTCGAACCGAAAAAAATCATGGTAGCAGAAAATCTCCGTAAACTAGCAGATAAATTGAACTTTTCGCATGAAGATGATTTGTTTGCAGCAGTTGGATATAATGGCATTACAGCGTTACAAGTTGCCAATCGTCTAACCGAAAAACTGCGTAAAGAACGAGAAATCGAAGCAGAAACAGAGAAATTACTCACACAATCAGAAAATAAACCATCCAATTCAGATGCAAATAATGAAAAACTGAAGATTAAGCACAATGCGGGTGTCGTTGTTCAAGGGGTAGGGAACTTGCTGATTCGCCTTTCAAGATGTTGTAATCCGGTACCGGGTGATGATATCGTCGGTTACATTACAAAAGGTCGCGGAATTTCTATTCACCGTCAAGATTGCCCGAATGTACAAGCAATCGAGCCGGAACGACTAATCGATGTTGACTGGGAAGACACTGATTCACAAGCTAAAAATGATTATAATGTCGATATCGAAATTTATGGCTATAATCGCAACGGTTTATTAAATGATATTTTGCAAGTAATCAATAGTTTGACTTCAAATATTAACGGCGTCAATGCCAAAGTCGATAATAATAAAATGGCAACCTTAGTTGTTACGCTGCAAATTCATAATATTAATCATTTACAACGCGTAGTGGATAAAATAAAACAAATTCCAGATGTCTATACTGTAAGAAGATTAATGAACTAAAGGAGTGAAGCGGAGTGCGTGTACTACTACAAAGATGTTATGAAGCATCTGTCAGAGTGGAAGAGGAAGTTATCGGCGAAATAGCTGGTGGTCTTTGTCTGCTAGTTGGATTTACTCATAGCGATACACCAGAAACAGTCGACTATATAGCGAATAAAATCGTTGGATTACGAATTTTTGAAGATGAATCGGAAAAGATGAATATTTCTTTAGCTGAACGCGGTGGGGCTATTCTTAGCGTATCTCAGTTCACTTTATATGCAGATGTTAGTAGAGGGAAACGTCCGAGCTTTACAAAATCTGCTCCAGGCGAAAAAGCAGAAGCACTTTATGACTTATTTAATCAAAAGCTTTCAGAGGCAGGTTTTATTGTTGAAACAGGGGTGTTTGGCGCAGCAATGGATGTGAAAATTGTCAATCATGGTCCAGTTACAATTATGCTTGATTCAGACGAAATGCGAAAATAAAA
>CM001047.1:1505550-1509313 GCA_000183865.1 Listeria marthii FSL S4-120 | reverse complement strand
TCATCTGAATGATCGCTTTTTTTAATTAGAGAAGTAATTGGATAAGCCATCTGTTACAGAGTCAGCAATTTGACTTCTATAAGATGCGGAATTGATATTACGTTCATCTTTTGCGGAACTTAGATAACCAAGTTCTAAAAGTACAGCCGGTTGTGAATTTTCTCTCACTACATAATAATCGCCAACTCGTGAGCCGCGGTTAGAAGTAGGGAGGTCGTTCCCAAGCGTTGTATTAATACTTTCAGCAAGCGATTTATCACTATTATCATAATAATAGGTTGTTTGACCGCTTACGGCTTTACTCGTATCTTCTAAACTATCAAAATGGATACTAATAAACACATCGGCGTTATTTTTAGCAGCTACATTCGTTCTTGCTTTTAAGGAAATGTATTTATCGCTGTTTCTTGTTAAAATTACTTTCGCGCCTCTGGATTCGAGTTTTTCTTTTAATTGTTTAGCTGTTTTTAATGTCATTTCTTTTTCGATTGTGCCATTTGCACCTTTTGCACCGGGGTCATTGCCGCCATGTCCGGGGTCAATAACAATCGTTGCTTCGGATAATTTGGTTGTTTTACTACGTGGACTAGATGTTTGACCTTTATCGGAAACATCGACAACCCAGTTAGCTACATAACCTTCTTCACCGCTTGTTGTACGAATTTTATACCAGTCACCTTGTACTCCTTGGATAGCAAACCCTTGGCCGGAATTTGCTTTTTCGATGACGGTACCATCGCGGCTTGGTTTATTTCTAATATTAGTGGAGTCATCGCGAATGGTTACTGTTTGTAGTTCGCTTTCATCTACTTTTGTAACAGATTCACGGATTGTTAAGTAATCGGAGCTAACCCATGCGCTTTTACCATTGTATTGGATTTGCGCCCAGCCGTTTTGTTGGCTAGTTACTGTTACTTGATCCCCTTTATTTAGTAAGCCAAGTGAATTACTGGAGGTACTTGGTTTTTCGCGGACATTTAAGCCGCCATCAGATGAGACAATAGCTACACTGTTACTTGCAGCGCTGACGTCAGTGTTTTCTACTAACCAGCTGGCAACCCAACCGCTATTTCCATTATCTAATTGAACTTTGTACCATTGATTTTCTTCACCGACTACCCGGAGTACTTCATTTTTTCTGGCTTGGCTTGTTACGTCATATGCTAAACCAGGACCGCTGCGGACATTTAAGACTTCTGCTTTGACGACAACGGAATTCGCATTCGCCATCGCAATGGTTGTAAATATACCTGCTGCAATCAATAAAATGGAGACAACGGTGATAAAAATGAATTTATTTTTCATTTAAAGCTAACACCACCCATATACTCATAAACTTTTATCTGACAGTAAAATGTTACCATAAAATGCGCTTTCATGGAACTAGAAAGTGGAATTTTATAAAAAAACTGGCAAAATGTTGACTTTTCAGTGTGTTTTTAGTAATCTTAGAATAATTCATATTTAAAACTAGCGACAGAGAAAAGTAAGAAAAACCATGCTATAAAGAGAATTTATCCCATTTGGCTGAAAGGATAAAGATAGTTATATTTTCCGAAAAGACACTCTCGAGGTTTCTTGTTGAAAACAGTAAGCAAGAACGTATTCAGGCGTTAACTGACTTAAGTGAGGACTTTTCATAGTTCTAATTAGGGTGGTACCACGGGTGTAAATAAACTCTCGTCCCTTGTTTTTATAACAAGTGACGGGGGTTTTTCTTTATATTTTGAAGTAGAAAAAGGAGGTTTATGGTGATGGATTTGCAATTACCAAGAGGGACGCGAGATATTTTGCCAGAAGAGGTTAGCAAATGGCATTTTCTAGAAACGGAATTTAAAAAAGTTTGCGAAAACTACCGATACGAAGAGATTAGAACGCCAATTTTCGAGCATACGGAATTATTTGAACGCGGGGTGGGTGATTCTACAGACATCGTATCGAAGGAAATGTATACTTTCCAAGATAAAGGTGGTAGAAGCCTAACTTTAAGGCCAGAGGGAACTGCTTCTGTCGTTCGTGCTTTCGTTGAGCATAAATTATACGGCGAAGTGAGCCAACCAATTAAAATGTATTACAATGAGCCGATGTTCCGCTATGAACGTCCACAAGGTGGGAGACAGCGCCAATTTACCCAAATGGGCATTGAAGCACTTGGAAGCGATAATCCTTCTATTGATGTGGAAGTTATCTCGCTAGCAATGGAGTTTTTCCGGAAAATTGGACTTACAAACATTAAATTAGTTATTAATAGCCTTGGCGATAAAGAAAGTCGTTTGAAGCACCGCGAAGCACTTGTTGCGCATTTTGAACCACATATTGATGAATTTTGTGCAGAATGTCAGGTACGTTTGCATAAAAATCCACTGCGCATTTTGGATTGTAAAAAAGATCATGACCACCCGCTTATCCAATCCGCGCCATCTATCTTGGACTTTTTAAATGAAGAATCTGTTGCGTATTTTGAAAATGTAAAAAGTTACTTAGATGCACTAGGTGTTCCTTTTGAAATTGATCCAACGATGGTTCGTGGTTTAGATTATTATAACCATACAACGTTCGAAATTATGAGTGTGGAAGAAGGTTTTGGCGCGAAAACGACACTTTGCGGTGGAGGAAGATATCATGGTTTAGTCAAAGAATTTGGCGGACCAGATACACCAGGAATCGGTTTTGGCATTGGGGTAGAACGGATTTTACTTGCTTTAGAAAAAGCGGATATCGAAATACCTGCGAAAAAACCGCTAGAAGTATACGTGATTACTGCGCAACCAGAAGCGGAACTAAAAGCCGTAACTCTTGTAAATAAATTAAGACAAAACGGCATTAGCGCGGAAAAAGATTATTTAAAACGTAAATTCAAAGCACAATTAAAAGATGCCAATAGAAAAAATGCTGTTTACACCATCATTCTTGGTGAGGAAGAACTGCAATCAGGCAACTACCAATTGAAAAATATGGAAACAGGCGAGCAAGAAGCTGTGTCTGAAACAACGATATTAGAAAAATTAACAAACACCAAGGGGGAGAAATAAAATGGAAAAACGTACAAGTTACTGCGGAGAATTAAACGAAACCCATATCGGTCAAAGTGTTGTCCTTCATGGTTGGGTACAAAAACGTCGCGACTTAGGTGGATTAATTTTCATCGATTTACGTGATCGTGAAGGAATTGTGCAAGTAGTATTCAATCCTGAATTTTCCAAAGAAGCATTAGAAATTGCCGATAGCGTTCGAAATGAATTTGTCGTGACTATCAAAGGGAAAGTGCATGCTCGTGGCGAAAAAGCCATTAATGACAGATTAGCAACAGGGAAAGTGGAAGTTTTAGCAGAAGAAATTACGATTTTAAATACATCTAAAACACCTCCATTTTATATTGAAGATGGCGTGAACGTTTCGGATGAACTTCGCTTGAAATACCGCTACTTAGATTTACGTCGCCCGGAAATGAATAACATTTTCAAAATGCGTCATACGGTAACAAGAACGTTCCGTAACAAACTTGATGCACTCGGCTTCTTTGATATTGAAACCCCTTATTTAACAAAAAGTACGCCAGAAGGTGCGCGTGATTATCTAGTACCAAGCCGTGTTTATCCTGGTAACTTCTATGCGTTACCGCAATCTCCACAAATTTTAAAACAGTTGTTAATGACAGCTGGTTTTGATAAATATTACCAAATCGTTCGTTGTTTCCGTGATGAAGATTTGCGCGGTGATCGTCAACCGGAATTTACGCAAATCGATTTAGAAACAAGCTTTT
>CM001047.1:1504433-1505450 GCA_000183865.1 Listeria marthii FSL S4-120 | reverse complement strand
TGTCAAAGAAGCGAAAAACATCACTATCGAAAAACCGTTTCCTCGTATGACGTATAAAGAAGCAATGGATCGTTTTGGTAGCGATAAACCGGACATTCGTTTTGGTTTAGAATTACAAAATGTTTCCGAAGTTGTTAAAGATGTTGATTTTAAAGTCTTCCAATCCGCAATCGAAAACGGTGGCGAAGTGAAAGCAATCAACGCAAAAGCGGCCGCAGCTAATTTTTCTCGTAAAGATTTAGATGCACTTGGCGTTTTTGTTGCTAACTACGGTGCAAAAGGTCTTGCGTGGCTAAAAGTGGAAGCTGGCGAACTAAAAGGACCAATTGCTAAATTCTTCCCTGAAGACAAAGCAGCTGAACTACAAGCAGCACTTCAAGCTGAAGATGGCGACTTATTATTATTCGCAGCTGACAAAGCAGATATCGTTGCTGCATCGCTTGGAGCACTTCGTAATAAGCTTGGTAAAGACTTAAACTTAATCAATGAAGAAGAACTTGCTTTCTTATGGGTAACAGATTGGCCGTTATTCGAATATGACGAAGAAGCTGGTCGTTATGTATCTGCGCATCATCCATTCACTTTGCCAAAAGAAGAAGATATTCCACTTCTTGAAACAGATTCTTCTAAAGTAATGGCAGAAGCGTATGATATCGTTTTAAATGGTTATGAAATTGGCGGTGGTTCGCTGCGGATTTATAAAAAAGAAGTTCAAGAATCAATGTTCCGCGCGCTTGGTTTCACAGATGAATCGGCGAAAGAACAATTTGGTTTCCTAATGGAGGCGTTAGAATATGGTACGCCGCCTCATGGTGGTATTGCGCTTGGATTAGACCGCATTGTAATGATCTTAGCAGGTCGAAACAACCTACGTGACACAATTGCATTCCCTAAAACAGGAAGCGCAGTAGACCCACTGACAAATGCGCCAGGTGAGGTTAGTGCAGCTCAACTTGCTGAATTGAAATTAGAAACAGTGAAAAAAGAATCAAACTAAAATAAAAAAGAAGCTGGGCG
>CM001047.1:1493123-1504426 GCA_000183865.1 Listeria marthii FSL S4-120 | reverse complement strand
CCCAGCTTCTTTTTGTTTTAAAAATCATCACTTAGTTCTTGAATATTTTCTACATGTACTTTATTAACTAATAACCCTTGATTGGAATCGTTGGACCAAAACGGACCGTCCAATTCTTTCGCTTCATTGGAGCTGATTTTATTTTTATTATAAAAAGTGGCTTCCACATTGTAGCGATTCCCTTTTTTTACTGCATCCCAGCTCTCCTCAGAAAGCGGTAGTGTAATGGATTTGTTTCCAGCGCCATCGATTGTGCCGGTGACGGTATTATCTTTTGCTTTTTGATCTACCACGAAATTGAAGGTAACATCTACTTTTGACGAAGCGTGCTGATAAAGATAATAGCCACCGAAAAGCAGGATAGCTGCTAGAAGGGTGAAAATGGGGATTTTACGCATAGGGAATTTCGCGCCTCCTTATCTATTCTAAACGTTCTTCCTTTTTTATTATAAGTGTAAAAGCTAAGAAGCGGAAGGGGTAAACGCCATTTCTCATTGATTTTTTAGAATAGAGGCCCCATTTTTAATTAATTCACCATTTTAACTATTCATTTTAATGGTTTATCTTGTAATGCATCGATTCCGGTCTCGCCGGTACTGATTTTAACGACTTCTGCGAGGGGGTAAATAAATACTTTCCCATCGCCCGGTTCACCAGTTCGAAGGGTTTCTTTCACGACACGAAGCACATCTTCAACTGGCACAGTGGATACAACGATTTCGATTTTCATTCGTTCGTGAATATTAGTTTCTTTTTTCGTGCCGCGATACAGTTCGATAAAGCCTTTTTCAAGACCGGTTCCAAGCGCTTTTGTAACAGTTAGGCCGCTTACACCGATTTTTGCGAGTTCTTTTTGAAATAAATTAAAACGATTTGGCCGAGTAATGATTTCGATTTTTGTTAATCCAGACATATTGTTGCCTCCCTTATTCTTGATATGCTTTTTCGCCGTGAAGCGTCAAATCAAGTCCTTTAAATTCTTGTTCTTCATTTACACGAATTGGTAAGAAGAGTTTGATAATTACGACGATTAGAGCGGTTACGATAGCGACATAAGCCACTGTTGAGCCGATTGCGATTAATTGTTTTACTACTAGTGATGCGTTACCGTAAAATAGGCCATCTGCTCCAGCTTCATTTACTTTTGTTGTAGCAAAAAGGCCAGTTGCGATGCCGCCCCAAATACCACCAATCCCGTGAAGGCCAAACGCATCAAGCGCATCATCGTATTTCACTTTTCCTTTCAACCAGAACACAGCCCAGAAACAAAGTGCTCCGCCGAGGAAACCGATAATTAAAGAACTAGGTACGGTAACAAATCCGGCAGCGGGAGTAATAGAAACTAAACCTGCGATTGCTCCGGAAATAGTTCCAAGCATCGTTGGTTTTTTGTTTGTTAACCATTCGACAAGTCCCCAACCGATAATACCTGCTGCAGCTGCCGTGTTCGTATTAACAAATGCTGTCATTGCCACATTATCAATCGTTAAGGCGCTACCAACATTAAATCCATACCAACCGAACCAAACGAGAATACCGCCAATCAGCGCGAGAGGTAGGTTATGTGGCGATGCAGAGTCCGCTTCTTTTCTGCGGCCAATCATAATGGCTAGTACCAACCCAGTTACACCAGAACTAATATGAACTACATTCCCGCCGGCAAAATCAAGCGCTCCAAGGTTACGCAACCAACCACCATCGCCCCAAACCCAGTGAGCGACAGGGGAGTAAACAAGCAATGACCATAAAATAATGAAAATCAAGTAAGCGGAGAAATTCATGCGTTCTGCAAATGCTCCTGAAATGATAGCTACGGTTAAAATCGCAAAAGTCATTTGGAACATCATAAATAGAACGTGTGGAATAGCATCTGAGTAAGTATCGTTTGCAGCAAATCCGACATTATGAAGGAACGTCCAGTCGAAACTACCAATAAAGCCGTTTCCTGGTGCAAAAGCTAACGAATATCCAACAATCACCCAAAGAATAGAAATAATTGCCATCGAGCTAAAACTATACATTGCGGTACTTAACACATTTTTGCGTCGAACCATACCGCCATAAAATAATGCAATCCCTGGTGTCATTAACCAAACCAATAAAGTACAAAAGAACATAAATACTGATTCCATGCTCAACTCTCCTTTTTGTTAGATAAACTAACATGAATTATTTTATTTATGCGTTCATAATACACTAAATTCAAATAAAGGCAAGAATATTTTATCAATTCAATAAATTTGGTTAGATTATCTAACATATAGCGTTTTCAATTGGTTGTTTTTTGGATTTATTTCAGAATAATCTGATAAATAAAAGGTGGAAATTCCGTTTAAATGGCAGATAAAAAGCCTATTCGCAAATAGGCTTTTTCCATTAAATATAAAACATGTAACCATCTGATAATTCGGAGTCTGTTGAATGCTTGAGCAAATCAGCCAGTGTTGTTTGATCTAACACGTCACGAACAGCATTACGCATTCGAGTCCATAGTTCGCGCTGTGCCGCTTCCTCATCTTCCATACTCTCGACAAGTACGATAGGGCCTTCTAGCGTACGAATAATATCGCCGGCCGTAATTTTTTCAGGATCACCATTTAAAACATAGCCACCGTGCGCCCCGCGGATACTTTTTACAATTCCTGCATTACGAAGTGGTCCGATTAATTGCTCTAAATAATGTTCGGATAAATTTTTATCTTGAGCGATACTGCGAAGAGAGATAGGACCATCACCAATTCTTTTCGCTAATTCTAATGTTATTGTTAGGCCATAACGACCTTTTGTTGTGATTTTCATTTTTATTTAACCTCCAGTAATTTCGAAACCGCTTATACCGCATCTATTATATCGGAATTACAGGAAGAAGGCAAAGGAAACAAGTAGGTGAACGCACAGGTGTTCTTATGTTATAATAGAAAAGAAGCAAATAAGAAGGAGCGGTTATATGGCAATTCAACCTTTAGCTTACCGGATGCGCCCAAAAGCACTTGATGAAATCGTGGGACAAACGCATTTAGTCGGTAAAGATAAAATTATTTACCGGATGGTCAAAGCAAAACAATTATCTTCTATGATATTATACGGACCGCCCGGAATTGGAAAAACTTCGATTGCGAGTGCGATTGCTGGTAGTACAAAATACGCTTTTCGGACATTAAATGCAGTAACAAACAATAAAAAAGATATGGAAGTAGTAGCAGCTGAAGCGAAAATGAGCGGTACAGTGATTCTGCTTTTAGATGAAGTACATCGTTTAGACAAAGCTAAACAAGATTTTTTACTTCCATTACTTGAAAGTGGCGCAATAATTTTAATAGGCGCAACGACAAGTAATCCATATATTGCTATTAATCCAGCTATTCGAAGTAGAACACAAATTTTCGAGTTAAACCCTTTAACGGTAGAAGATATTATGATAACGATGGACCGGGCGCTTTCCGATAAAGAGCGCGGGCTGGGAGATTATCATGTCGAAATAGATGAAGTGGCGAAAAAACACTTTGCAACAGCGAGTAATGGCGACGTGCGTAGTGCGCTTAATGCACTTGAGTTAGCAGTAATTTCTTCTGAACCAAATAATGATGGAGTAATTCGGATTACGCTTGATGTAGCAGAAGAGTGTTTGCAAAAGAAAAGCCTGGCTCATGACAAAGACGGCGATGCCCATTATGATGTTTTAAGCGCTTTTCAAAAATCTGTTCGAGGTAGCGATGTCAATGCAGCGCTACATTATATGGGCCGTTTGATTGAAGCTGGGGATTTAGTGAGTATTAGTAGAAGAATGCTCGTTATGGCTTATGAAGATATCGGCTTAGCTAATCCACAAGCGGGAGCACATACTTTAGCCGCAATTCAAACCGCAGAAAAAGTTGGTTTTCCAGAAGCGCGAATTCCACTTGCGAATGCTGTAATTGAGCTATGTTTATCGCCGAAATCGAATTCAGCTATTATGGCGATTGATTCGGCCTTAGCTGATATCCGCCAAGGGAACAGCGGGGAAGTGCCAGACCATTTGCGTGATGGACATTATTCCGGTGCACAAAAACTTGGTCGGGCAATTGATTATAAATATCCGCATAATTATGATAACGCGTGGGTGGATCAACAATATTTACCAGATCGTCTCAAAAATAAATTATATTATGAACCAAAATTCACTTCTAAGTTTGAGCAAACAATCGCCGGCGTGTACCAAAAAATTAACGAAAACAAAGCAAAAAAAGAATGAAAAAAGTGCCAAATGAGAAGTCGCTAACATTGAAATTTCGTCTCTCCTATGGTATTCTAAATGAAGAAAAGAAACCCTAATGTATTCGATATAGTTCCTATATTTTTGAACCGAACAATTTTTTATACCTAGGGAGCTTGGAGTTCCGGCGCGGCGCACATGCCTTCACACGAGGAAGTGCAAACCGTTAGACAGAGCACCCACCTGCTTTAATTGAGAGCGGGTTCAAAGGAAGGGAATCCTAAACGGTACGATTGGGGTTTCTTTTTTGCGTGTAAATAGGAGTTATTCCTCTTTACTTTACAGGAGTATTGCTGTTACAATAAGAAACGATTAACGGCGAACAGGAATTCGTCTACAAAAAAGGACGCGATAAAAAATGGAAAACAGAATTTACTTAGACCATGCTGCGACAAGTCCAATTCATCCAGAAGTTATCCAAACAATGCTTGGCGCAATTACTAATACGTACGGCAATCCTTCCAGTATTCATTACGCTGGACGAGAGGCAAGAAAAGCATTGGATGAAGCTCGTCACACAATTGCTAAAAGTATTCACGCTACGGAAAAAGAAATTATTTTCACAAGCGGTGGTACAGAAGGCGATAACTTGGCGCTTATTGGGACAGCTTTGGCACATAAAGAAAACGGAACACACATTATAACTTCGCAGATTGAGCATCATGCTGTTTTAAAAACATGTGAATATCTTGAGACTCAAGGTTTTGAAGTGACTTATTTGCCAGTAGATGAGCATGGGATCGTGTCTGTAGAGAGCGTAGAGGAAGCTTTACGACCAGATACAATTCTCGTTTCCATCATGTACGGTAACAATGAAATTGGCTCCATTCAGCCGATTGCGGAGATTGGTGCATTGTTGCGCGATCATCAAGCCGTTTTTCATACCGATGCAGTACAAGCTTACGGGCTATTAAATATAAATGTAACGGAGCTAGGAGTAGATTTATTAACTACTTCTTCTCATAAAATAAATGGACCACGCGGCGTAGGCTTTTTATACGTCAAAAATGGGACACGACTTGCTTACCAAATGCACGGCGGCGAACAAGAACGAAAACGTCGCGCTGGAACAGAAAACTTAGCGGGAATCTGCGGTTTTAGTGCAGCTTCTACTATTATGACAAATGAACGCGAACTGAAAAACGAGGAATATGTTTCCTTTAAAAAACGAATGGCAGAAATTTGGCGTTCGACGGATCTTGATTTTGAAGTGAATGGTTTAGAAGCTGATACGCTACCGCATGTTTTTAGTGTACGTTTTCCGGGTGTTTCTATTGAACAATTATTAATGAATTTAGATATGGAAGGTATTGCTGTATCAAGTGGCTCTGCATGCACAGCGGGAACGGTAGACCCGTCACATGTTTTAGTAGCGCTTTTTGGTGAAAATCATCCGGCAATTCAAGAAACAGTTCGGATTAGTTTTGGACTGGGCAATCATTTAGAAGAAGTGGAAACGGCGGCTACGAAAATTAGTGAAGTAGTAACGCGTTTAATGAAAATATAAGAAGGCGAGGAGCTAGTTTTGACTACAAATAATAGTGACATTCGTGTCGTTGTCGGCATGTCAGGCGGAGTAGATTCATCAGTCACTGCTCATATATTGAAAGAACAAGGTTACGATGTCATTGGAATTTTCATGAAAAATTGGGATGATACGGACGAATTTGGCGTTTGTACAGCAACAGAAGATTACGATGATGTTATTCGAGTAGCAAACCAAATTGGTATTCCGTATTATGCAGTTAATTTTGAAAAAGAATATTGGGATAAAGTATTTACGTATTTCTTAGATGAATACAAACTTGGGCGTACACCAAACCCTGATGTTATGTGTAATAAAGAAATTAAATTCAAGGCATTTCTAGAACATGCGGAAAGTCTCGGCGCGGATTATGTGGCAACTGGTCACTACGCACAAGTGAAAAAAGTAGGCGACGAAATCGAATTGCTTCGTGGCGTTGATAATAATAAAGACCAAACGTATTTCTTAAACCAACTTTCACAAGACCAACTGAAAAAAGTCATGTTCCCACTTGGCGGCATGGAAAAAACAGAAGTGCGTGAAATTGCGAAAAAAGCTGGCCTTGCTACTGCAGATAAAAAAGATAGCACAGGAATTTGCTTTATTGGCGAAAGAAACTTCAAGCAATTTTTAAGTGAGTATCTTCCAGCGCAACCGGGTGAAATGAGAACATTAGACGGCGAAGTACTTGGCAAACATGATGGCTTAATGTATTACACTATTGGGCAACGTCATGGTTTAGGTATTGGCGGCGACGGCGAACCATGGTTTGTTGTTGGTAAAGATTTAAAAGCGAACGTTTTGTTTGTTGAACAAGGTTTCCACCATGAAACATTATATTCGGATTCTTTAATTGCAACTGATATTTCTTTTACAACCAACGCTGAAAAACCAAAAACCATCGAATGTACTGCCAAATTCCGCTATCGTCAAACGGATACAAAAGTAACTGTACACTTACGCGAAGATGGTACAGCAGAAGTTGTTTTCGCTGATCCAGTACGCGCAATTACACCTGGTCAAGCAGTCGTTTTCTATGATGGCGACATTTGTCTTGGTGGAGGAACAATTGATACTGTTTGGAAAAATGGCACGCAGTTAGATTATGTAGGCTAAAAATTGGAACCGGAGAATCTTGTTTTCTACGAGACTCCGGTTTTTTCCTGTTTAAAAGCGTTTTTTTAAACAGATTTTGTGGTAAAATATTATACGAAACAGGGAAAAGAGGTCCTTTATGAAAAAGATAGCGATTTTTGGGAGTGCGATTGTATTATTTTGCCTCCTTATATGGGGATATTTTTATTTCAACTCAGAACCTTCTACGATTGCAGAAGATGCTGCAAATTCATCTAAAACAGTGGATGTACTTGAAGAGAACAACATTCTTGTTTTTACCCCGCGGAAATCGGATGCTGGCATGAGTATTATTTTATACCCTGGAGCGTTTGTGGATGCCCTAAGTTATGCGCCTCTTGCAAACAAACTTGCTTCGAGTGGCTATAAAACGTATATTGTCGAAATGCCTCTCAATTTAGCTGTTTTTGGTAAAAATCGAGCGGCTGATATTATTGATGAAGCGCCAGATGAAAAATTTGTGATTGGCGGTCATTCGCTTGGTGGCGTGATGTCTGCGAGATTCGCGCATGACAATGAGTCTGAAATTGAAGGTGCATTTTTCCTAGCTAGTTATCCAGACAAAAAAGGTTCACTCAAAAACGCTCCTTTTCCAGCCATTTCTATCACTGGGACGAAGGATGACGTCTTAAATCAAGATTCTTATGATAAAAATAAAAAATACTTACCTAAAGATACCACTTTTGTTTCAATTGAAGGTGGGAATCACGCGCAATTCGGTTCTTACGGCGAACAGCATGGGGACGGAAAGGCGACAATTAGCGTAACAGAACAAACAGATCAAGTCGCAAATGCACTTATTTCGTGGCTGAATACATCTGTAAAAAATCAGGAAAGATAAGAGGGATGAAAAATGGATAAAAACCAATTAGGCATCAAACAAATGCAAGAAGGCAACTTAGAAGAAGCAGTCAAATTATTTACGGAAGTGATTGAAGAACATCCAAGCGATTCAGTTGGTTATATCAATTTCGGGAACGTGTTGCTTTCAATGGATGATTTTGAACGCGCGGAATTATTTTTCAAAAGAGCACTTGAACTGGACGACACGGTTCCAGCGGCTTACTATAGCTTAGGTAATTTATATTATGAATTAGAACGTTATCAAGAAGCGGCTGATAGCTTCCAAAATGCAACCAAACAAGGAATGGAAAATGGCGATTTATTTTTCATGTTAGGAATGAGTTTTGTTCAAATGGAAGAGCTAACGCTTGCGATGCCTTATTTACTTAGAAGTGTCGAGTTAAATCCAGAAGACGGGGAAGCGTTATTCCAATACGGGATTGTACTAGCTCGTAGCGGCTTTTATGAAGATGCGATTACGATGCTCGAACGCGTGTTGCTTGTTAAGCCAGAAGATCCAGATGCACTGTATAATATTGGGGCAGCTTATCTAGCATGGCAAGGCGATATCGTACTTGCAAAAACATATTTTGAACGCGCAATTGCAACTGGCGTACCGCATGAATTAGCGGAAAATGCGTTAAATGCTATTCAAGATTTAGAAAACGAAGCAGAATAATTTTTAGAAAGGAGGCGGCTTTGGATGGCTGAACAAGACTCTCTCGCCTTATTTGACGATACACCAGAAGAACTTTTCATGAAGGGCACGATGCTGTCCACCATTTTTTACAATGCCGAAAACCTCTTTTCTGTCGTACGCCTACTTGTGAAGGAAACGAATGCGGATTGGGATGAAAAAGATATTATTGTAACAGGCTTTTTCCCAGCACTTCACGAACAAGAAGTCTACACTTTTTACGGGAAAATGCAGGAACATGCTAAATTTGGTCAACAATTTAAAGCAGACAGGTTTCGTAAAGAAATGCCGCAGTCTCGCGCCGGTTTAATTAATTACCTTTCCGGAGAACTCTTTAAAGGAATTGGTAAAGTGACGGCGGAAAACATTGTCGATACAATTGGTGATGATGCAATCACGAAAATTTTATCGGATCCGAGTTTGCTTAATACGGTACCTAAATTACCATCTGGCGCGGCGGAAAGTTTGCTTGCGTCGCTTCGAGAAAATCAAGGCTTGGAACATGTGATGGTCGGCCTCAATGAGTACGGCTTTGGCCCGCAGTTATCGATGAAGATTTTTCAAGCCTATAAGCAAAATGCAATCGAAGTATTAGAAAATAATCCGTATAAATTAATTGAAGATGTCAAAGGAATTGGTTTTCAACGAGCTGATGAACTTGGTCGGAAACTCGGGCTTGGTGGAAATCATCCAGAACGGCTTCGTGCGGGGATTTTATTTATGTTGGATTCTGTCTGCATGCAGCAAGGTCATGTCTATATGGAACAAGAAGTCTTGCTTGGCGAAGTGACTTATTTGCTGGAAGAAAGTGAAGGCATCCGGATTGATCAAGCAATTTTAGTAGCTCAAGTAGAAAAATTAGCCGAAGAACAAAAAATAATTACCGAAAATACACGCGTTTATATGCCGTCACTTTATTATTCGGAGAGTGGTTTTGCCTATCATGTAAAGCGCATGTTGAAGCAAACGGAATATCAAGAACAATTTCCGCAATCTGAATTTTTACTGGCTCTTGGTGAATTGGAAGAGCGAATTGGTGTCCATTATGGAGACTCGCAGCGCCAAGCTTTAGAGCAAGCCTTAATGTCTCCAATGCTCGTGCTTACTGGTGGACCTGGAACAGGGAAGACGACGGTTATTAAAGGGATTGTTGAACTTTATGCCGAGTTGAATGGCGTAAGTCTTGATCCACATGCGTACAAAGATGGAGCAACTTTTCCCGTCTTACTTGCGGCCCCAACAGGACGTGCAGCGAAACGAATGTCCGAATCAACCGGTCTTCCGGCAATGACGATTCACCGTTTGCTCGGTATGAATGGACAAGAACAAATGGACGATGACGCCGAAAGACTTATTGATGGTCGCCTTTTGATTGTAGATGAGATGTCGATGGTTGATATTTGGCTCGCCAATCAGTTGTTTCGTGCTTTACCTGCGCATATGCAAGTTGTGCTCGTTGGTGACCAAGACCAATTGCCGTCTGTTGGACCAGGCCAAGTGCTAAAAGATATTCTTGAGTCAGAACAAATTCCAACCGTGGCACTTTCAGACATTTATCGTCAAAAAGATGGTTCGTCCATTATTGAAATGGCGCATTATATTAAAGAAGGCATGTTACCAGCTGATTTCACGAAAAACAGGGCGGATCGCTCCTTTTTCCATTGTACAGTGAATCAGATTGGTGATGTCGTTGAACAAGTCGTTAAAAATGCCAAAAATAAAGGTTTCCGAGCAAAAGACATCCAAGTTTTAGCGCCAATGTACCGCGGCCCAGCAGGGATTGATGTTTTAAATAAAAAGTTGCAAGAAATTTTCAATCCAAATGATACGGGGCGTCGGAAAGAAGTTCAGTTTGGCGAAATTAAGTACCGGGTTCATGACAAGGTATTGCAACTAATTAACCAACCAGAGAAAAATGTTTTCAATGGCGATATTGGCGAAATCGTCTCAATTATTTATGCTAAAGAAAATACCGAAAAGCAAGATATGATCGTCGTTCAATTTGATCAAACAGAGGTTTCTTATTATAGACAAGAATTTAATCAATTAACGCATGCTTATTGTTGTTCGATTCATAAAGCGCAAGGAAGCGAATTCCCGATTGTGATTATGCCGATTGTTCGCAGTTATTACCGTATGTTGCGCCGTGATTTACTCTATACCGGAGTAACGAGAAGTAAGCAATTTTTGATTCTTTGCGGAGAAGAAGAAGCCTTCCGGATGGGAATCGAGCGGATTGATGAAAATAAGCGCAATACAACTCTTTCTGAACGTTTAATGAGTGAAGATGTGATGCTTGAACAAATGACGAATAAACGAATACTCACTGCTGAAAATATTACTGAAATTGATCCAATGATTGGGATGGAAGGAATTACACCAGAACAATTTATGGCAGGATAAAAAGAACCGCTTTCTAATTGAATAGAAGGCGGTTCTTTTTTTATTGCTCATTATCTTGGAAAAAAGGAAGACGAATAGTGAAGGTTGTCCCTTTATTTGGCTCACTAGTTGCAGTGATTGTCCCATCGTGATATTCAATCAGTTGCTTCACAATCGACAGCCCAATGCCAGATTCACCAAAAGCGGTATTCGTCCGCGACATATCTGCTTTGAAAAATCTTTCCCAAATTTGTTCTAACTCCTCGGTATTCATGCCAATTCCAGTATCAGTAATTGTTAAGACAGACTCTTTATAATCTTGCGTACCAGTTAAAGTAATCTGACCATTTTCCGTAAACTGCACACTGTTTTTGACGATATTGATAAATACTTGTGTTAACCGATCATAGTCTGCGTAAATAGCCATATCTTTATCAATCGCTACAGTAATCGTGTTGCCTTTTTCGCTA
>CM001047.1:1488604-1493023 GCA_000183865.1 Listeria marthii FSL S4-120 | reverse complement strand
AATCGTGTTGCCTTTTTCGCATTAAAGCGCGTTTTTTGAAGCTTGATTTTATTACTACGGATTTTTTCATAATCTAAATTTTCGTTGACTAATTTGGTTAATCGCCTAGCTTCAGTATCAATGAGCGCGATACAACGGTCGGTTTCGCTTTTTGGAATAATATCATTGACTAATCCTTCTGTGAGACCGCTAATTGTTGTAAGCGGGGTGCGCATTTCATGAGAAACATCCGCGATAAATTGACGACGCCGTTTTTCTTGACGTTCAATTTCTTCTTGGGACGTTTCGAGTGTTTGCGTCATTTTATTGAAATCAATAGCAAGCGCGCCGATCTCATCGAAGTTATTTTCTTTTAGTCTGGCTTTGTAATTGCCTTGAATAACATCTTTGGTGGCAGCTCGCAGTTTATTAATCCGATTGACTTGCAGCTTGGATAAAATTGCGCTGAGGATAAGTGCCACAGTGATAGAAAGCAAAATAGTGTAGAACATATAACGATTAATTGTACCTATGACTTGCTGGGTGCCGCTTATCGGCGAATTCAGCACGATTGAACCAACAAATTTGCTGCCATCCATAATCGGAACATACACAATTGTCATTTCTCTATTAAAACGATTATCAATCTTTTTACTAACCGTTTCGCCACTTTCTAATTTTTTCTTATCATCAGATGAAATAGAGAAGTCCTTGGGTAATGGCTGATTTAGCTGGGTTGGATAAATCGTCTCGTCATCCGCATTTTTGATTGTATAATGGATTTTTTTTACATCTAAAATTCGTTGATACGTATTCAAAACTTGAATGGTCGCATCTTGTGGTGAATGACGAATATCCATCGAAATCGTTTCCCCGTAACTCGTTAAGTCATTTACTTGGCTTTGGTAAAAATAATCTTTTAATGAGTGGGAGACAAGCAGTCCAATCATAATACAAGCTATGAGCAAAATGATGAATTGCGTGAAAAATAGTTGATAGGCATATTTAAATTTCATTCGCTTCATTCCGTTTCATCAAATTTGTAGCCGACACCCCAAACAGTGTGTAAAAACGGCTTTGTTTCCGTGGCGATTTTTTGGCGTAAACGTTTGATATGAACATCTACCGTACGCTCATCCCCGTAAAATTGATAACCCCAAACTTGTTCTAGCAACTGTTCTCTTGAGAAAACTTGTCGCGGATGTTGCATTAAGAAATATAGTAAATCAAATTCTTTTGGCGTCAGCGCATCAAGTAACTCACCTTGATAAAATATTTCGCGCGTCCGTTTACTAATTTTGAAATAAGTTGTTTCTAGGATATCTTCATTATTTTCTGCAGGAGCTGCACTATTTTTGCGGCGGGTAACAGCTTTAATTCGCGCCATCAAAGTCAGTGGGCTAAAAGGTTTTGTGACATAATCATCGGCACCCATTTCAAGGCCAAGTACTTGGTCTGATTCCGATTCCTTCGCCGTTAAAATAATAATTGGCACATCGCTCACTTCGCGGATTTTACGACAAATAGTCATTCCGTCCATATTCGGAAGCATTAAGTCGATAATCGCAATATCATAATCATCTTTAAAGAACGTTTCATAACCAAGTTTGCCGTCATGAACAAACGTTGCGTCAATTTCTTCTTTCATAAAGAACATTTCTATCATTTCACAAACACTGACATTATCTTCTATCATAAGTAATTTCATATTCTGTACTCACTCCTCTTACATTAAAACTAGCCTAATTAGACGCAATAATCAAGCCTAATTATTTTTTTCGCGAAAGTTTAAAATATGCATCATAGTTTGTTCATACTTTCTTCATAACTCCCCAGTAATCTTAGTGGAGTAGAAACCGAATGGAGGAAAACACATGAATTTTTTTAAGAGGGCATGGCTCAGCATGAAAGCAAGAAAAGGAAGATCTGTTTTACAACTAATTATTTTCACAGTTGTCTGTGTACTTATTTTATCAGGCTTTACTATTCAATCCGCCGCAGATAAAGCGAGTGAGTTAGCAAGAGAACAACTTGGCGGAACGGTGACACTTACGGTTGACCGAGAAAAACAAATGCAGGCGATGCGAGAAGAGGCTTCAAGTAGTGAAAGTAGCTCTACCGAAGCAAAACCAAAATTCGAGAGCAGCCCAATCGATGTTAGTGATGCTAACGATTTGGCTAAATTAGATCATGTAGCAAGCTATAATTATTATTCCAGCACACAAGCTTTAGCATCCGGATTTGATCCAATTGAATCTTCCGGGGACACTTCTTCAAGCGATGACACATCCACTACAACTGAAACACAAGGTCCAGGTGGTGGCCAAGGCGGACCGCAAATGGTAGATGCCGATTTAAGTATTAGTGGCTTACTAGATTCCGCAACGAGCACTGATTTCGAAGCTGGAACAAGCGAACTAACTAGCGGTGTAGCCATTACTTCCGCTGACAAAGATAAAAATGTCGCAATGGTAGAAGAAAATTTAGCCGAACAAAATGATTGGAAAGTGGGCGACTCGTTCACCGTTACTTCCAGTGATGGCAATACAAAAGTAACATTAAAAATCGTTGGTATTTATAAAACAACTGATTCAGGAAGTGATATGGCACAAAACTTCTCTTTCCTAAATCCTTATAATAAAGTATACGTTCCTTATACAGTAGCCAATACAATTAAAGGCTCTGATTATAAAAACACTGTAGATTCCGCAGTTTATACAATGGATGACGCAGCGAACATTTCTGCTTTTGAAAAAGAAGCGAAAAAAGTGGATAGTATCGATTGGGATACATTTAAACTAGATGCGAATGACACACTTTACCAACAAATGATTGGACCAATCGACAGCGTAGCATCGTTCTCTAAAAATGTGGTTTATATCGTCAGCATTGCTGGTGCACTAATCTTAGGTTTACTTGTAATGATGCAAGTGCGTGACCGTAAATACGAAATGGGTGTACTTCTTGCTATCGGTGAAAAACGTGGCAAATTAATTGCTCAATTTTTTGTAGAAATTTTAATCGTCGCACTGATTTCCTTTGGCTTAGCTGCGGCAAGTAGTCATTATGTTGCACAATTAGCGGGAAATCAATTACTAGAACAACAAAATTCATCAACAACCGAAACGAGTACGACAGAAAATCGCGGACCAGGCGGTAGCGGTCAAGGTGGCCCAGGTGGATTCGCAGGCAACGTAAGTAACTTGACGAAAAATACCGAACAAATCAAAGAACTAGACATTCAAGTAACATTAGAAGATATGCTGAAAATGGGTGGAATTGGAATTGGCATCGCCTTTATCTCGGTTCTTTTACCGGCAGCACTCGTTCTTCGTATGAATCCAAAAACAATTCTAACTAAACAGGAGTAGGTGACGATATGACCAAAGTATTGACGTTTGAAAATATTTCTTATTGGTATAAAACGAAAGATGAGTCCATTTTAAGTGATATTAATTATGATTTTGAAGCTGGTGTTTTTTACACAGTAGTAGGTAGCTCTGGTTCAGGGAAAACTACTTTCTTATCCCTTGCAGGCGGGCTTGATACGCAAAAAGAAGGCGATATCTTCTATAAAGGAAGTTCACTCAAAAGCATCGGCCTACAACAATTCAGAAATAAATATGTCTCGATTGTATTCCAAAGCTACAATTTATTAACGTACATGACAGCTCTTCAAAACGTTACAACAGCAATGGAAATAACGCATGTTAATCAGCCGGATAAAAAAGCTTTTGCGTTAAGTATGCTAGAAAAAGTCGGTATTACAGAAGAAATGGCACGCCAAAAAGTGTTGACACTAAGCGGTGGACAACAACAACGGGTTTCGATAGCGCGTGCACTCTGCTGTGAAACAGAATTAATCGTTGCCGATGAACCTACTGGTAACTTAGATGAGCGTACTAGTAAAGAAGTCGTTACTTTATTCCAAGATTTAGCCCACAAAGAAGGCAAATGCGTTATCATGGTAACGCACGACCCAGAAATTGCGAAAGTATCCGATGTAAAACTAACACTTAAAAACGGCAGCTTTGTAGAAAAGAGACAATCAACGAATAGTCTAATAAACAGTTGACATTTAGCCATCCGTTCTTTATAATTTAGTTTATTGTTGAATAAATATTTGATACATGATAGGAATATGATTTTGGTTTCCACGTGATTAGAGAGTTTTCCCTTGGCTGGAAGGAAAACCACGCTTGCACCAAAGTTGCTCTCCCATTAGATGATCCGTCTTATCCACGTTAACAGATAACTGAAGAGGTAATGATACAAAGTCTATATCATTGCAAGCAGGGTGGTACCGCGATTTCACCAAAATCGTCCCTGTGAGCAATCATATAGGCTTTTTTTGTTGTAAAAACCAAAAGGAGGAAATAAAAAATGAAACAATTATCAAGTGCAGAAGTAAGACAGCTGTTTTTAGATTTCTTTAAAGAA
>CM001047.1:1485102-1488504 GCA_000183865.1 Listeria marthii FSL S4-120 | reverse complement strand
TTCTTTAAAGAAAAAGGGCATACGATTGAACCAAGCGCACCACTTGTACCAAATAACGACCCAACCATTCTTTGGATTAACAGCGGAGTAGCAACAATGAAAAAATACTTTGATGGTTCCGTTATTCCAGACAACCCAAGAATGGCTAACGCACAAAAATCCATTCGTACAAACGACATTGAAAACGTTGGTAAAACAGCGCGTCACCATACATTCTTTGAAATGCTAGGAAACTTTTCGATTGGCGATTATTTTAAAGAAGGCGCAATCTTGTTCGCTTGGGAATTCCTAACAAGTCCTAAATGGATTGGCTTTGATCCTGATAAATTATATGTGACTGTTTATCCAGAAGATGAAGAAGCAAAAACATTATGGCGCGAAAAAATTGGTTTAAGTGACGATCACATTGTCGAAATTGAAGATAATTTCTGGGATATCGGTATTGGACCAAGTGGCCCGGATAGCGAAATATTCTACGACCGCGGACCTTCTTTTGGCGACGACGCTAGCGATCCTGAACTTTATCCAGGTGGAGAAAACGAACGTTATTTAGAAATTTGGAACTTAGTATTTTCTCAATTCAACCATAATCCAGACGGAACTTACACACCACTTCCAAAACAAAATATTGATACAGGGATGGGTCTGGAACGTATGGTTTCCATTATTCAAGACGCACCAACAAACTTTGAAACAGATTTATTTATGCCAATTATTCGCGAAGTAGAACAAATTGCTGGCGTGAAATATGGTCAAAAACAAGAAAATGATGTGGCATTCAAAGTAATCGCCGACCACATTCGTACCGTTGCATTCGCAATTGGCGACGGCGCTTTACCATCAAACGAAGGTCGTGGCTATATTTTACGTCGATTACTACGCCGCGCTGTTCGTTACGCAAAAGTCCTAACAATCAACGAACCATTCATGTACAAATTAGTACCAGTTGTTGGGAAAATCATGAATAGTTTCTACCCAGAAGTAGAAAACCAAACAGACTTCATCCAAAAAGTGATTCGTACAGAAGAAGAACGCTTCCATGAAACATTAAATGAAGGCCTAGCAATTCTTGAAACTATCCTTAAAAACGCCAAAGAAACAAACGAACAAGTGATCAAAGGCGCAGACATTTTCAAATTATATGATACATTCGGTTTCCCTGTGGAATTAACAGAAGAATACGCAGAAGATCATGGTTTAAAAGTCGATCACGCTGGTTTTGAAGCAGAAATGAAAGAACAACGCGACCGTGCTCGTTCTGCAAGAGCAGACGTTAAATCCATGCAAGTCCAAGGAGAATTACTTGCTAATTTAACAGAGAAAAGTGAATTCGTCGGTTATAATACGACAGAACACGTTTCTGAAATCTTGTATTTAATCCAAAATGACACGCTTGTTGACGAAGTGGCAGCTGGAGAAGAAGCACAAGTTATCTTCAAAGAAACACCATTTTATGCAGAAAGCGGCGGACAAGTAGCGGACAAAGGAACAATCGAGAGCGAGACTGGTCTTGCTTATGTAGAAGATGTTCAAAAAGCACCAAACAAACAAAACCTGCACCGAATTTCCGTAAAAGAAGGCGTATTAAAAACAGGCGATACAGTGAAACTTGCTGTCGACAAAGTAAAACGTCGTGAAACAATCAAGAACCATACAGCAACCCATCTGTTACACCGTGCATTAAAAGACACATTAGGCGAGCACGTTAACCAAGCTGGCTCACTTGTTTCCCCAGATCGTTTACGTTTTGACTTCTCTCACTTCGGTCAAATCACCGAAGAAGAATTAACGAAAATGGAAGAAATCGTCAATGAAAAAATCTGGGAACAAATCAATGTTGTAATTGAAGAAATGCCTATTGCAGAAGCAAAAGAACTTGGCGCTATGGCATTATTTGGCGAAAAATACGGCGATGTTGTTCGTGTCGTTCAAGTAGGGAAATATAGTATTGAGCTTTGTGGTGGTGTCCACGTGCGCAACACTGCAGATATCGGCCTATTTAAAATTGTATCGGAAACAGGTATTGGTGCGGGAACTAGACGTATCGAAGCTGTGACAGGAAAAGAAGCATATCGCTTTGTAACAGAACAAGAAAATACCTTAAAACACGCAGCAAATCTACTTAAAACAACAACTAAAGAAACACCACAAAAAGTAGAACAATTACAAGCTGATTTACGCGAAGTGAAACGTGAAAACGAATCTTTATTAAGTAAATTAGCAAGTGCAGCAAGTGCTGATATCTTTGAATCTCCAGAAGAAATTGGCGGCGTCAAAGTGATTGCTAAACAAGTAAATGCCAAAGATATGAACCAATTACGTCAGTTCGTTGATAACTGGAAAGATAAAAAAATCGGTGGTGTCCTTGTTCTAGGAGCTGTTCAAGGCGATAAAGTAAACTTAATCTCTGCAGTTTCCGAAGATGCAATCAAAGCAGGCTACCATGCAGGTAAATTACTGAAAGAAGTCGCAACACGATGCGGCGGAAACGGCGGCGGACGTCCTGATATGGCGCAAGCTGGCGGTAAAAATCCAGCAGAACTAGGAACGGCCCTTGATTACGTTTCCACATGGGTAAAAGAACAACAAGCATAAATTTCATCAAAGCGCCTCATTTTTCTTTGTTATTTTTGTTCACATAGTGTAAAATGAAAAGAGATACATGAAGGAATGAGGTGCTTCGATTATGGATTCAAAAGATCAAACAATGTTTTACAACTTCGGCGATGATTCAATTGAAGAAGATGTAAAAAAATTAATGAAACAAGTCTACGTTGCTCTTGAAGAAAAAGGCTATAACCCCGTTAATCAAATCGTTGGCTATTTACTTTCAGGCGATCCTGCTTATATTCCGCGTCACAAGGATGCTAGAAGTATGATACGTCGTTTAGAACGAGATGAAATTATCGAGGAACTTGTCAAAGCGTATCTGAAAAATAACGAAATTGGTGAGAAATGAGAATAATGGGTTTAGATGTCGGCTCGAAAACAGTCGGCGTAGCGATAAGTGATCCACTTGGTTGGACCGCGCAAGGTGTAGAAACAATTCAGATTGACGAGAATAGAAAGCAATTCGGCTATGACCGCGTAAAAGAGCTTGTGCTTGAATACGAAGTGGAAAAAGTCGTAGTTGGTCTTCCTAAGAATATGAATAATACCATAGGACCTCGTGCTGAAAGTTCTAAAATATATGCTGAAGTACTTGAAGCAAGAATCGGTTTGCCGGTTGTACTTTGGGATGAACGCTTAACCACTTCTGCAGCTGAAAGAACTTTGATCGAAGCAGACGTTTCGCGTAAAAAACGAAAAGAAGTAATTGATAAGTTAGCTGCAGTAATGATTTTACAGTCCTATTTGGACACTACTAATTAATTTGAGGTGAATTTAATGGCAGAAGAACAT
>CM001047.1:1484014-1485096 GCA_000183865.1 Listeria marthii FSL S4-120 | reverse complement strand
AATCATGAAGAAGAAAATATTATTTGGATTACAAACGAAGAAGGAAAAGAAGAAGCATTTGAAATTCTTATGAGCTTTGATTCCGAACACTTTGCTAAATCTTACGTTTTGTATTTCCCAGCTGGTAAAGGGGAAGACGAAGAAATCGAAATCCTTGCATCAAGCTACACGCAAGACGAAGACGGTAATCAAGGACACCTTCAACCTGTTGAAACAGACGAAGAGTGGGATAGAATTGAAGAAATGTTAGCTACATTCCTAGCTGACGAAGACGAAGAATAAAAATTAAAAAAGCATGTCCTGACAAAAACTGTCAAGACATGCTTTTTATTTTGCATTTCTAGCGCGTTTATTCCATACTTTATAAGCAAGATAGACCACAATCGCAATGACTAAGGCAAGCATTAAATAGCTAATTGGACGAGTGTATTTTTCCACGACGCTCCAATTGGAACCTAAAGAATAACCAAGCCATGTAAGAAAAATGTTCCATGGAATACAACCTAAAATCGTATAGACAATAAATTTCCAGACATTCATTTTTGCAATACCAGCTGGTAAAGAAATAAATGTGCGGATAACTGGTAGGACACGGCCAAAGAATACCGCTCGAGCACCGTAACGACCAAACCAAAGTTCTGCTTTATCTAGATGTTTTACGTTCAAGAAAATGTATTTCCCGAATTTTAATACGAATGCTCTACCACCGAATTTTCCAATATAGTAGGCAATTAGCGAGCCTACTAAGTTCCCCGAAATACCAGCAAATACAACAAGCCAAAAGTTGAGTTTTCCGGCCTCAGCCATAAATCCACCGAATAGCATAATCACTTCACTTGGGAGGGGAATACAAACACTTTCAATCAGCATTCCAAGGAAAATACCCCAGTGGCCTAGCGAATCGACTAACCACATCGTGAAATCTTGTAAACTTTGTATTAAAGTATGTAACATCCAAAAGACTCCTTCAATATTTAATTAATTGGCAGAAGCAAGTCTTTGACTGATTCTGTCTTGTTCGTTAAATCACGCTACTAATTATACCGAAAAAAAATAAAAACGTCACTTTTTAAGAAAATTTT
>CM001047.1:1474793-1483914 GCA_000183865.1 Listeria marthii FSL S4-120 | reverse complement strand
CTTTTTAAGAAAATTTTCCGTATTGAATAGCATTTTTTTTAGATAATCGGTATAATAGATTAGAATTGTTTTCAATGAAATGAGGTCTATAATGAAGAACACAAAAGGTAAGAAAATTACAATTATTATTTCTATTATTATTTTAATTTTAGTGATTGCAACTTTTTCAGGTTATTATTATGTAAAATCGCAACTAGAACCAAAAGATGAAGCAAGCAAAGAGAAAATCGTCGTAGAAATCCCTGCAGGATCTAGCATTTCTGATATTTCTACCATTTTAGAAGATAAAAATGTAATTAATAATGCTTCTATTTTCTCGTTTTATGTAAAATACAATAATGATACGAATTTAAAAGCTGGCAATTACGAATTTAGCCCAGCGATGAACACGGATCAGATCGTTAAGAAAATGCAAGAAGGTAAGACGGTTGCACCTGCGAAATTAGTCGTTCCAGAAGGTTATACGCTGGATCAAATTGCAGATAGAATCGTTGCTTACCAACCAAAACTTAAAAAAGCTGATGTGCTTAAAACAATGGATGACCCGACATTTGTTGCGTCCATGATTAAAGCATATCCAGACACAGTAACCAATGATGTTTTAAATAAATCTATTAAACATCCGTTAGAAGGTTATCTATATCCAGCCACGTATACATTCAAAGGAACCGATGTATCGGCTGAAGAAATCATTACTGAAATGGTCAAAGCGACAGATGTGAACATTGCTAAATACCGCGATGAATTAACCAAACAAAAAATGTCGGTACACAAATTCTTAACGATGTCTTCTATCATCGAAAAAGAAGCAACAGAAAACGTAGACCGCAAAATGATTGCTAGCGTCTTTTATAATCGTTTAGCAAAAGATATGCGATTGCAAACCGATCCAACCGTTCTTTATGCGCTTGGTGAACACAAAAGTAAAACAACCTATAAAGATTTAGAAGTAGAATCGCCATATAACACATACAAAAACAACGGCTTACCACCAGGTCCCATTTCCAATAGTGGCGATACTTCTATGGAAGCTGCTCTTTACCCAGAAAAAAGTGACTACTTGTACTTCTTAGCCAACACGAAAACAGGCAAAGTTTATTTCTCCAAAACATTAGAAGAGCACAATAAATTAAAAGNNNAGCATATTACGAAAAATAATTAAAACACCCACTTGTCAGAAGCATGTTTCGCATGTTTTTGGCAGGTGCTTTGTTTGTTAAAAGATAGGGGATCCTAGCAGTGAATGACATTATTCATGATTATTTATTAAAACATATTCCTAAGAGCACGCCTTTTTTTGAAGAGCTTGAGGCTTATGCAGAGGAAAATGAAGTGCCCATTATGGAGCCAGATTCTTTACATTGCTTATTACAGATTTTAGATATTCAAAAGCCAAAGCGGATATTAGAGCTAGGAACAGCAATTGGTTATTCTGCTTTAAAAATGGCAGATCAACTTCCTGATGTAAAAATCATTACCGTTGAACGCGATGAAGAACGATACAAACAAGCCGTACATAATATTCAACGTTACGGAGCATCTGACAGAGTAAAACCATTATTAACAGATGCTATTGAAGGCGCAGAAGAAATTTTGGCTCATGGACCATTTGATGCAATCTTTATCGATGCAGCAAAAGCGCAATACGAGAAATTTTTCCATATTTATACCGGTTCTTTAGCTGAAAATGGGGTTATTTACAGTGATAATGTTCTTTTCAAAGGATTAGCGCTGGATATGTCACCAGAAAAACAACGCAAATTACGTGTTGCTAGAAAAATGCGCCATTTTAATGATTTCTTAGTAACACATCCTGATTTTGACACAACTACCATTCCACTCGGGGACGGCTTATCTATTTCCAAAAGAAAGAAAACTGGAGGCGTATCATGACAAAAAAACCAATCGTAGTCGGCGTAACTGGCGGTTCAGGTTCAGGAAAGACTAGCGTAACAAAAGCGATTTGCGACCATTTTAGCGGTCACTCGATTTTGATGATTGCCCAAGACGTCTATTATCACGACCAAGCAAACATTAGTTTTGAAGATAGATTAAAAGTGAACTATGATCATCCGTTAGCCTTTGATACCGATTTACTTATTTCGCATATTGCGGCATTGCGTCGTTATGAAACAATCGAAAAACCAATTTACGACTATGCCAAATATACACGAAAAGAAGAAGTAGAAATCCAAGAACCACGGGAAGTAATCATTTTAGAAGGTATTTTAATTTTAGAAGATAAACGACTTAGAGACTTAATGGATATCAAGGTGTATGTCGATACAGATGACGATATTCGTTTTATTCGCCGGCTGTTACGTGATATGAAAGAACGTGGCCGGACGATGGATTCTGTAATCGAGCAATACCTTTCCGTCGTTAAACCGATGCATAATGAATTCATTGAGCCAACGAAAAAATTTGCCGATATTATCATCCCAGAAGGCGGCGAGAACCACGTAGCAATCGATTTAATGACAACAAAAATTGAATCAATCTTGCAAAAACATGTATAAACAACAGGTATCACTTGTCAAATAGAGAAAATTAAGGTAAAATTTTCCTAGTAAAAAGAGAGACAATTGCTTGCTATTTCTAGCGTGGCATGTTAATCTTTCACACGAGTAGTAATATTTTTGATGAATGTGCGGAGCGATATCTCCGTGCTTTTCTATACAATAATGAACAAACAAAAGGAGCGAAATCGATTGGCGACAGAAAAAGTATTTCCAATGACCCTAGATGGGAAAGCAAAGTTAGAAAATGAATTACAAGAACTTAAAACAGTAAAACGGAAAGAAGTAGTAGAACGGATTAAAATTGCCCGTAGTTTTGGTGATTTATCTGAGAACTCTGAGTATGATTCCGCAAAAGACGAACAAGCTTTTGTTGAAGGTCGTATCACTACGATTGAAAATATGATTCGTAACGCACAAATCATTGATGCTGCAGAAGCACATAATGGTTTAGTAACACTAGGAAACACAGTTACTTTCATCGAATTACCAGACGGCGAAGAAGAAACTTACACAATCGTAGGTAGCGCAGAAGCAGATCCGTTTGAAGGTAAAATTTCCAATGATTCTCCAATTGCCAAAGGTTTACTTGGCCATAAAGAAGGGGAAGAAGTAACTATCCAAACACCAGCTGGTGACATGAGCGTTAAAATCGAAAAAATCACAGCATCTTAATTTTATCTGGTGTTTTTGTACAGCGGTTACTTATAAGGTGGTGAATGCAAATGGCAGACAAACGACAATCTAATAACCGTCGCATTAAACAAAATTTGGTCGAAGGATCTCGCTCACAACAAAATACAAAACGAAAAAAGACGAACTTAGTTTTAAACGTTTTAATTATCGTGGTAAGCTTACTTATCATTGGTAGTTTGTATTTTGTGCTATTTAAAACGGAGAGTGACCCAGCGCAACAAGAAAACAAAACGGCATCTTCCACAACGAAAAAAGAAGATGCCGCTAAATCAGATAAATCATCCGAAAAAGAAAAAGAGTCTTCCGATGAAAAAACAACGGAAACGACCGAAAGCGACGATCCCAATGTGGCGAAAGTTATTACAAAAGACTGGAAACCAATCGGCACGGATCAAACTGGCGATCATGTGAATTCGTACAGTTCCACTAGTGTAGATTGGCAAGAAAAACGTAAAGCTTTTTCTGCAGCAACAGATATTCCAATCTCGAACACATCGCTTTGGTTTGTAGAGCAAGGCGCTGACCCTGCAACGCAATCAATTGGAACGCTTTCTACTAAAGAAGACCCAGATAAAGCATATCGTGTTTATATCACATGGGTGGACGGTGAAGGATGGCAACCAACCAAAGTAGAAGAACTTAAAACAAACGACAAAAGATAAAAGCACAGAAGTTAGCTGTTAACGACTGTGCTTTTTTGGAGGTTACATAATGACAATTGGTATTATTGGAGCAATGGAAGAAGAAGTAGAACTATTAAAGAATACGATGCCAAGTGTTGAAGAAATCGTTATCGGCGGCGCTAAATTTTACGTCGGCCAAATCTCTGGCAAAGAAGTAGTGCTTTTAGAATCAGGCATCGGTAAAGTAAATGCAGCGCTCGGAACAACACTAATGGCGGATCGTTTTAAACCAGAAGTAATTATTAATACGGGCTCAGCTGGCGGTATGGCAGAAGGTTTAGCTGTTGGGGATGTTATTATTTCTGATCGCCTAGCATATGGGGATGTAGACGTAACTGAATTCGGCTATACATATGGCCAAGTCCCAAGAATGCCAGCTTTTTATCAAGGGGATGCAGTTCTACTTAAAAAAGCAGAAACAATTTACCGCGAAAATTTTGCTGCGAGTGAAAATAAAGCCGTTTATGGCCTAGTTATCACAAATGATTCATTCATCATGCGTCCTGATCAGCATGAAAAAATCCGCACTTTTTTCCCGGATGTGAAAGCAGTTGAAATGGAAGCAGCGGCAATTGCACAAGTTGCTTACCAATTCGATATTCCGTTTTTAATTATTCGTGCTATTTCCGATTTAGCTAATCAAGAAGCGACGATTTCTTTCGATGAGTTTATTCACTTAGCTGCGAAACAATCGGCAACGTGTATCATTGAATTACTAAAAACAATTTAAAAAAACGCTTGGAGTTTTAGCTCCAAGCGTTTTTTTTATTTTACATATTCTTCTGTTAAAGCAAGGAAATCTTCTACATCTTTAGCGGCAAGAGCAACTGCTTCTTCCCAGAAGTCAGCTTTACGTAAGTCAACACCTAGATGTTTTTCAGCAAGTTGTTCTGTTGTCATGGAACCAGTGTCTTGTAGTAGCGCAATATACTTATCTTCATAACCAGCGCCTTCAGCTTGGGCTTTATGGTAAATACCAAGCGAGAACAAGTAACCGAATGTATACGGGAAGTTATAAAATGGCACATCAGCAATATAAAAATGTAATTTAGAAGCCCAGAATTGTGGATGGTATTCGTCTAGTGCATCCAAGTAAGCTTCTCGTTGCGCTTCTTCCATCAAAGAATTAAGTCTATCAACTGAAACAACACCTTGTTTACGTGCTTCATAGAAGTTACATTCGAAAATAAAGCGCGCATGAATATTCATAAAGAAGGCGATGCTACGACCAATTTTATCTTCAAGTAACGTGATTTTTTCTTCTTTTGTTTTGGCATCTTTCACAGAAGCATCGGCAATAATCATTTCTGCAAAAGTAGAAGCTGTTTCTGCAACGTTCATGGCATAATCAGTGTTTTCGAAAGGTTCGTCGCGAATAACGTGCGAATGGAAAGCGTGGCCAAGTTCATGAGCAAGTGTCGCGACCGTTCCAGGAGCACCATCATACGTCATGAAAATCCGGCTTTCTTTTTCGACAGGAAAGTCGGTACAAAAACCACCAGGACGTTTATTATCACGATCTTCTGCTTCAATCCAACCTTTTTCAAAAGCAGATTCGGCAAAGTTTGCCATTTTCGGGCTAAATTTATTAAATTGTTCAATGATAAATTCTGCGCCTTCTTGATACGTATATTTCTTTGGTTCGCTTGAAAATACAAGAGGGGCTTCTACATCATAAAAACTCAACTTTTCCAAACCAAGTAAGTTTGCTTTTCGATCTAAAAAGCGAACAAAAGTAGGTTTATTCGTTTGGATAACATTCCACATGGATTTCAATGTTTGTTCATCTAAACGATTAATAGCAAGAGGCTCATCCAGGATATTATCCCATTTACGAATTTCGTATGTAGCTAAGCGGAAGCCAGATAAATGATTTAATGTATCACTAAATAAGCGAGATTCTTCTTGCCAAACGCGGGTATATTCTTTGAAAACGGCTTGACGAACTGCGCGATCTGGGTGATTTAACAAGTTTAGTGCTTGCCCAGCAGAAACATCTTTTTCTTCCCCGTCAATTGTCACATGCATGCGTAGTTTACCAACAATCGTATCATAGTGGTCAGACCAGCCACGATAACCATCAACAGCTAACGAGTTAATAGCCGCTTCTTGCTCTTTGCTGCCTTTTTTACGACGATTCGTACGCGCTTCACTTAAAATAAAGCTGATTTGCGATAAACCGTTTTGTTGCATTAATTCGTCCCAAACGCGGTCAGAAACTTGTGCGAATTTGTCATGCCATTCATCTTCGGCCGTTGCAAGTGTTGCAACATATTGATAAATTAATGCAGAAAGCTCATTTGCGCGTGTATCATTGATATCAGCGGAAGCAAGGCATTCTAAAAAAGAACCTGCTGTAAGTAAAATTTTTGAAATATCTGCGTTTTGGTTAACTAGAAGTAAAAATTCTGCAGAGGCTTCCACATTTTCAGGAACTTCCCATTCAGCGACATTTGCGACAAAGCTATCTAAACCAGCTTTTACCTCTTGAAGCGTTTGCTGTAATTCTTCAGAACCGCTGCCGCCAGCATATATATTTTCTAAATCCCATGTTAATGCATAATCTTTTGACATTTGTTTGCCTCCTTAAAAATATAACGTTTCCTTTCATATTATAGCATTTTTCTAAGCTTTTTTTGTAAAATAAGCAGAAAGATGGTAAAATTTATAGATTATTAGTCTAATTGAATGTATGATAGAATAGACTGTACTAAATAAAAGAATGAGGTGCCAATACGTGTTAAAGCAATTCTCACCAGATAAAATGTTGAATACTCCATTTGGAATCACAGCAGAGCAGCTTCGAAAAATGGGAAAGACTACTATTTTAACTGATCTTGACAATACGCTGCTCGCATGGGATCAACTAGATGCAACGGATGAAGTTATCAACTGGTTTACTATATTGAAAGAAGAAGGAATCAAAGTGATGATTTTTTCTAACAATAACGAAGAACGAGTTGCTCGTGTGGCAAAAGCGATTGATGTCCCTTATTTAGCGCGGGCAAAAAAACCTTTAGGCGCTAATTTCCGCTGGGCATTGAAAGAACTAAATGCAACACCAGAAGAAACTGTGATGATTGGTGATCAAATTATGACAGATATATTCGGTGGAAATCGTCAAAAATTAACAACCATTTTTGTTCGCCCTGTGAAACAAACAGATGGAATGGCGACAAAATTAAATCGAATGATGGAAAGCGTTATTTTAAAACGATTAGAAAAGAAAAACCAAATTAAGTGGGAGGAATCACTTTGACAGAAGAAATTAGATGTATTGGTTGTGGGGCGATTATTCAAACAGAAGATCCTGACAAAATCGGCTATGCGCCAAAATCATCCCTCAATAATGAACAAGTTATTTGTAAAAGATGTTTTCGTCTAAAGCATTACAATGAAATTCAAGATGTTGCGCTAACAGATGATGATTTTTTACGCATTTTAAATCAAATTAGTTCAAAGCAGGCGTTAATTGTCTATGTAGTGGATATTTTTGATTTTGATGGCAGTTGGTTGCCTGGACTTCCTCGTTTTGCAGGAAGCAACCCTGTATTACTTGTTGGAAACAAAGAAGACGTGTTACCAAAATCATTAAAACGTGATAAATTAACACGTTGGATGAGAACCCGTGCCAAAGAGCAAGGCTTAGCGGCGACAGATGTCGTTTTAGTCAGCGCTGAAAAAGGCCACGGATTCGATACACTTTTAGAGAAAATTGATGAATTACGAAACGGACAAGATGTCTATGTGGTTGGTTGTACAAATGTTGGTAAATCAACACTTATCAATCGTATTATCAAACAAGCATCTGGAGAAAACAATGTGATTACAACATCACAATTCCCAGGGACAACACTTGATAAAATCGAAATCCCATTAGCAGATGGCAATGTTCTTGTCGACACACCAGGAATTATTAACCATCATCAAATGGCGCATTTCATCGATACAAATACATTAAAAGCTATTACACCTAAAAAAGAAATAAAACCAGCTGTTTTCCAATTAAACGAAGAGCAAACCTTGTTCTTAGGCGCGCTTGCTCGTTTGGATTACGTTTCAGGTGGCCGTAAATCGCTTGTTGTTTACGTATCAAACAATTTACCAATTCACCGCACGAAATTAGAAAAAGCAGAAGCATTATATGAAAATCAAGCTGGACTTGTTCTTCAACCACCAACCGAAGAAGGTATGAAAACATTACCTAAACTCGTACCATATTCGTTTACAGTGAAAGAAAAAGCGGATATCGTCTTTTCTGGGCTTGGCTGGGTGACAATTCCAGAAGGCGGAGCAAAAGTTACTGCTTGGGTTCCAGAAGGCGTAAGCGCAACTATCCGGACATCACTCGTTTAAAACTAAGGAGGCCTGTCATTTGGAAAAATATGTTGTTATCGGAAATCCCATTCGTCACTCGTTATCACCAGCTATGCAAAATCGGATTTTCCAAGAACTTGGAATGAACGCGGAGTATAACTCTGTTTTAATAGAAGAAGACGCTTTTGAAACAGAAATCAAAAAATTAATGGATTCTGGAGTGCGTGGTTTTAACATCACGACACCGTTTAAAGAGCGCATTTTACCATTTTTAGACGAATTAGAAGATCTTGCAGCAGCATCTGGGGCAGTGAATACTGTGCTTAGAAAAGAGGGCAAATGGTACGGATTCAACACAGATGGCAAAGGCTACTTAGAAGGATTAGAAGAAATTCGCCCAATTACAAAGGAAGATTCGATTCTAATCACCGGTGCTGGTGGCGCAAGTAAAGCAATTTATCTTGCACTTACAAGTCATACAGACGCCAAAATCACCGTTGCCAACCGTACAACGGAAAAAGCGATAGAAATGACGAAAGGTAATCCGAATCACCATGCCATGACATTGCAAGAAGCAGAAAATGAGCTGGCTGATTTTACGATTATCATTCAAACTACCTCTATCGGCCTAGAAGCTTCTAAAAACAAAAGCCCGATTTCACTGGCAAATGTGTCAAAAGGAACGATTTGTTCTGATATTATTTATAATCCAGCCGAAACCGCCTTTTTAAAAGAAGCGAAGAAAAACGGGGCTATTACCCAAAACGGCTTACCAATGTTTGTTAATCAAGGGGCACTTGCCTTTGAAATATGGACTGGCATTAAACCAGAGCGATCACTGATGAAAGAAGCAGTACTCGAACAATTAGGAGGAAACTAATGTTAACAGCTACACAAAAACGTTTT
>CM001047.1:1473107-1474693 GCA_000183865.1 Listeria marthii FSL S4-120 | reverse complement strand
CAAAAACGTTTTTTAAGAAAAGAAGCACATAATATCCAACCAATTTTCCAAGTAGGAAAAGGAAGCGTATCACCAAACTTAATTATCCATGTAAAAGAAGCGCTAGAAGTGAGAGAATTAATTAAAATCTCGATTCTGCAAAACTGTGAAGAAGATAAGCAAACCGTTGCAGAGAAAATTAGCGCGCGTTCAGGAGCAGATATCGTCCAAGTGATTGGTAGAACAATTATTCTTTATAAAACTTCTGTAAATAAGCCACAAATTAAATTACCGTAAATCTGGAGGAAACCTGCGATGAAACATAAAGTCGGTATCTTAGGCGGAACATTTGATCCACCACATTTAGCGCACCTTCGCATGGCAGAAGAGGCCAAGCAACAACTTGGCCTTGAAAAAATCCTTTTTCTACCAAATAAAATTCCGCCACATAAACATATTAGTGGCATGGCTTCCAGTGAGGCGCGTGTAGAAATGCTTCAATTGATGATTGAAGGCATTGATTCGTTTGAAGTTGATACACGTGAACTCATGCGCGCGGGAAAGTCCTATACGTATGATACAATGCGTGATATGATAAGCGAGCAGCCGGATACTGATTTTTATTTTATTATCGGCGGAGACATGGTAGAATATTTGCCAAAGTGGTATCATATAGATGACTTAGTAAAAATGGTAACATTCGTTGGGGTTAATCGTCCGCTTTATCAACCAGAAGTTCCGTATGATGTCGTTAAAATCGACATGCCGGAAACGACTATTTCTTCCACAGAAATTAGGAATGATATCGAACACGCAGAAGCCTTTTTACCAGAAAAAGTATGGTCATATATAAAGGAGCATCAACTTTATGGAAAGAAATGAAGTGCTAAAAAAAGTAGAAGCAGCTATGCCGAGTGCACGTTTCACACACACTTTAGGCGTAGAAAAAGCAGCTGTAGAACTTGCAGAACATTATCATATGGATGTAGAAAAAGCGCGAATAACCGCTTTGCTACACGATTATGCCAAGTACTATGACGATGATAAAGCAAGAAAAATCATCGAGGACGAGGGTTATGATCCGCGTTTGCTGGAATTTCATCGTTCGCTGTGGCACGCTCCAGTTGGCGCCTATCTGGCAGAAAAAGAATTTGGTATTACTGATACAGAAATACTAGAAGCGATTCGTCTGCATACGACAGGAAGCGCGACGATGTCTGATTTCGATAAACTTATCTACTTAGCTGACTATACAGAACAAGGAAGAACATTTCCCGGCGTATATAAAGCACGTAGATTAGCACTTAAATCGTTGGACGAAGCGATGCTATTCGCTTTATCAAACACAATCATGCACTTAATCAAAAAGCAACAATTGGTATTTCCAGATACACTGGATGCCTACAATTATTTTGTTAATTTAAATTTGGAAGGAGACTATTAATAATTTGAACAGTTACGATACATTAATGCTGACCGCAAAGGCAGCAGACGATAAAAGAGCAGAGGATATTTTAGCATTAGACATGAAGGGGTTATCAAGTTTCGCGGATTATTTCGTTATCTGCCACGGTAATTCAGACAAACAAGTCCAAGCAATCGCTCGT
>CM001047.1:1464931-1473007 GCA_000183865.1 Listeria marthii FSL S4-120 | reverse complement strand
TTAGAAAACCAAGTGGATGTGAAACGTTTAGAAGGCTTTGATGCGGCACAATGGGTATTAATCGACTTAGGCGATGTCATTATCCATGTATTCCACAAAGAAGAGCGTTCTTACTATAATCTAGAAAAACTATGGGGAGACGCGCCACTAGTGGACGTTTCTGCGGCGTTTGTTTCTTAATAACAAACAGAACAGGCGGGAATATTCTCGTCTGTTTTTTTAAGGAGAAATTAATAATGAGTTATGAATATTTTCCAGGATTCTATGATAGGCTCATGGATTCTGAACTTTATGATGAATGGGTAGAATTTTCTGCAGATTTTATTGGTGAAACACCGAAAAAAGTACTCGATTTAGCTTGTGGTACTGCAGAGTTTGCGCTACGATTAAGCTTTTTAGGTCATCAAGTTACTGGCGTGGATTTATCGAAAGAAATGGTGGCCGTTGCCAAAGAAAAAGTGGCAGCCGCTGAAATTAATTTGCCGATTTTAGAACAAGATATGTCAAAATTAGCTTTAAATCAAACTTTTGATGTTATTACCTGTTTCTGTGATTCGCTTAATTATTTGGAAACAGAACAAGCGCTTGAGGACACAATTCAATCAGTATCAACACATTTGGAACCAAATGGCTTGTTTTTATTTGATGTGCATTCTGTATATAAAATAGAGGAAGGCTTTAAAGATTATTCTTACGGCGATAGCGATGAGGAGATTTCAACCATTTGGAATTCTTTTCCTGGCGAGTATCCGCATTCCGTCGAACATGAGCTAACTTTTTACATTTTAGGGGAAGATGATACGTATAATCGAGTAGATGAATTACACAAAGAACGAACCTATCCAATCGCCACTTATGAAAATTTATTAAAAAAAGCTGGATTTACGAAAATAGATGTTTACGCTGATTTTAGCCTCGAAAAACCAACGAATACAAGCGAAAGAATCTTTTTCGTGGCAAGAAAGTAATTTTCCAAGATTACTTTCTTTTTTTATGCAATTTTCCGCTTCGTTTGCAAAAAGGAATTTGAACGGATTTGGCGAATAGTATATTAAGGCGGTGATAGACATGATGGAGCTTCTGAAAAAACACAAAAATTATTTATTAATTGGCGTTGCTATTCTTTGTGCTGGATTAGTATATATTTGTTTGCCAAATGGAGGGACAGAGGAAATATCGGCAAAACAAACAGTGACGAAAGAAGAAAAACCTGTTAAAGAAGAAGTAAAGACACCAAACCATCTATACATTGACATTAAAGGCGCAGTGCGGTCACCTGGCGTGTATAAATTACCAGCGGATGCTAGAGTGCAAGATGTCGTAAAAGTTGCAGGAGGGCTCACAGAAGAGGCGGATAACAGCAAATTAAACTTAGCAGAAAAATTAAAAGATGAAATGAGTATTTATGTCTACAAAAAAGGAGAGGAAGGACCAGATTTACCTGCATCAAATACGGGAGAAACAGCAAGTACAACCGATAAAATCAATATTAATACCGCAACAAAAGTAGATTTACAACAAGTACCAGGAATCGGCGACTCAAAAGCAACTGCCATTATAGAGTACCGCGAAAAAGAAGGCTTATTTCAAACAATAGGAGATTTAAAGAATGTTTCTGGCATAGGCGAAAAGACAGTTGAAAAGTTAAAAGAATTTTTGGATGTTAATTAATAAAAGTGGTTGACGAACTTCCTTCTGAACACCTATACTAATATTTATCAAATCATAAGGGAGTTTTTAATGTGCAAAGGATCGCATGGGATCAGTTTTTTATGGCGCAAAGTCATCTAATATCATCAAGGAGCACTTGTACACGACTAATGGTAGGTGCGACAATAGTTCGAGATAAACGTATTATTGCGGGCGGATATAATGGATCCATCGCTGGTGGAGATCACTGCGCAGAACATGGTTGTTACGTTGTAGACGGTCACTGTATCCGAACTATACATGCAGAAATGAACGCCATCCTACAATGTGCCAAATTTGGTGCCACTACAGATAATGCAGAATTATATGTGACGCATTTCCCTTGTCTTGCTTGTACGAAATCAATTATCCAAGCAGGAATCAAGAAAGTTTATTTCGCGAAAGACTATAAAAACCATTCGTACGCTTTAGAATTGTTTAAGATTGCTGGTGTTGAATTACAAAAAGTAGAATTTGATGAATCTGTTCTCCAAGTAAATAATTGGAACGAAGAAAAAATGCATACTTTAGTTAAAGAAGCAGCAGTCGAAGTAAATATTGAACCAGAAAAAGCAGAGCAACTGTACCAAAACATCTCAGAAAAATTGAACTAAATAAGGAGGGAACGTTATCGAGCGATATTTAGCTATGATTGTTTTAGCTATTATTTGTGCGACTTTTGCAGGCTCTTTCGTTCCCATATGTATTTGTTTGCTCGGTTTAATCGCTTTTATTAAAAAATCCAAAATGATCCTTCTTTTTATCCTCATCTATCTCCTAATATATAGCTTTTTATTTATTGTAGAAAAATCAAATACTTCCTCCTTTACAGCAACTGAATTTAGTGGAAACTGTCAAATAATAGATAATTTAAAGGTTGATGGTGACAGTTTTCAAGCTATCTCACGCTGTAAAAAAGAAAAATTCCAATTAAGTTATAAAATCACAACGGAAGAAGAACAACAACAATTAAAAAATCTACAATACGGACAGTTTATTTCTGTCTCTGCAAATATAGAGACACCTCAAGTCAATCGTAACCAAAATCAATTTAATTACCAAGAACATCTTAAACGCCAAAGGATACATTATGTTCTTCAAGCAAGCTCACTATCGATTTCAGATGAAGTTTCACCATCCATCTTAATGCGCATTCAAAATATCCGTTTACAAACAATAACACATATAACTGAAAATATTTCTCCAAAAATAAATCCTTACTTTCTCGCGTTAATTACTGGTGAAAAAAATGGTTTTTCGCCTGAAATGTATGAAACCTATCAACAAATGGGTGTTGTCCATCTACTAGCTATCTCCGGACTTCATGTTAATTTGTTAGTGGGGGCTATCTATTTCTTATTATTGAAATTTGGTATAACACGGGAGCGAGCCGTACTCTGCTTGCTTATTTTTTTACCTTTTTACATTATTCTCACGGGAGCAAATCCGCCGGTTATTCGTGCAGCAACAATGACAGCCTTACTTTTGCTATCAGAAAAATATGCTACCAAATGGAGTTCATTTTCGGTTATTTGCTTATCTTTTGTGCTATTTTTCTTGCTACAACCATATGTCATTTACGAAGTGGGATTTCAGCTTTCCTATGCAGTATCATTCGGAATTATTTTATCCTCACGTCAAATATTAACTAGGCAACAGAATATCTTCACTAAGTCACTCGCTATTTCCTTTGTTTCAACGATGATGTCATCCGTTGTGATGATGTATCATTTCTACTCTTTTTCATGGGTAGGGATTTTCTTCAACTTGCTATATGTTCCAATCTTTNCAATTATTATATTACCCGGTTGTATAAGTGTCTTTTTATTATCTATGTGTTCCCCGGTTCTCTCAGCTATTCCTGAATCCGTGCTGACGTTTCTTATCCAATTTATCGAAAGCTTCACCAATGTTTTAGCAAAGATACCGCGGCAAACAATTGTGACTGGAAGACCGAATACTATTATTCTTGTTTTAATTATAGGTACAATCCTATTGTTCTTTTATCAATGGCAAAAGAAAAAGTTTCCGATAGGGATTTTTATCTTTTTTTGTCTGCTTTGTTATATTTCCAGTTTTAATTTTATTGGCAAAGTTAGTTTTGTTGATGTAGGGCAAGGGGATAGCATTTTAATTCAATTACCTTATAACAAAGGCAATTATTTAATTGATACCGGTGGACAACTTCCATTTGAGAAAGAAGATTGGGCGAAAAAGAGGAAGCCATTTACAATTGGCGAGAGTACACTTACACCAGTTTTAAAATCTAAAGGAATTAGTAGTCTAGATAAAGTAATCATTACACATAGTGACGCAGATCATATGGAAGGGCTCGATGACTTAGCGAAAAATATTTCTATTAAAGAACTTATTTTTGCACAAGGAGCCGAAAATAAAGCGATCATGAAAGAAGCGCTTGATGCTATGCCGCAAGTAAAGCAAACAATTATTTTAGCGGGAGCGAACTGGCAAGTGGGTGAAAATCGTTTTGAATGCTTGTACCCAACGCAAGCGGGTGTTGGGGGAAACGACGACTCCATTGTCTTGAAAGCGATATTGGATAATAAAGTGTGGCTTTTTACCGGAGATTTAGAGGCAAATGGAGAACAAAAACTGTTAGATCAACCAGTTAAAGCAGATATTCTAAAAGTAGGACACCATGGTAGCAAAACTTCGACATCCAAAGAATTTATGCAACAAGTCCAACCAACTTTTGCCATTATTTCTTGTGGAGTGAAAAATCGTTTTGGTCACCCTCATGCAGAAACTTTAAAAACGCTAGAGGCTGCAGAGACTACGATTTTACGAACAGACTTACAAGGAGAAATAATTTATACATTTGGAAAAGGCTTTGAAGTGACTTTGAAATAAAACTTGCTATCTCTTATTTCATGTTTTACCATAGAAAGAGAAATAAGAGTGAAGCGAGGCGAATTAGATGCTGCCAGAATGGAAACAGATACGCTCCAAAAAAATAACTCCAGTGTATTTAATCATTGGGACAGAAGATTATATTATTAACGAAACGAAGCAACTTTTGATAGATAACATTTTAGATGGCGAAGAGGTAGAGTTTAACTATGCCAATTTAGATTTAGAGGAAATGCCAATCGAAGCAGTCGTTCAAGAAGCAGAAAGCATGCCATTTTTTGGTGACAAACGTCTAGTTATGGCAAACAATCCGCTCTTTTTAACGACCGAAAAAAGTAAAAACAAAGTAGAACATGATACTGCGAAATTAGAAGCATATCTCAACGAGCCTGTAGACTACTCTGTGCTATGCTTTGTGGCACGTGTAGAAAAACTGGATGAACGTAAAAAGCTGACTAAATTACTCAAAAAGACGGCTACGGTTATAGAAGCGAAACGCCCTAATGAAAATGAACTAAAAAAATGGATTGAAGCAAAAATAAGCGAGAATCACATGCAAATGTCACAAACAGCCATAACTCGACTTATCGAATTAACTAGTGGTCAGTTAACAACAGCAATGAATGAATTACAAAAATTAATGCTATATTGTTTTGATACTAAAGAAATTACAGTTCAAGATGTAGAATCTTTAGTCGTTCGCTCACTAGAGCAAAATATCTTCTTGTTGCTAGATAAGATGATTGCCATGGATATCGGTGGGGCACTCCGAATTTATTACGATTTATTAAAACAAAAAGAGGAGCCTATTAAAATACTAGCATTAATTTCTAGTCAATTCCGATTGCTGAACCAATTAAAGCTGCTAGAACAACAGGGCTACTCACAGCAACAAGCTGCAACTAAATTAAAGGTGCATCCGTTTCGCGTAAAGTTAGCATCTAAACAAGCAAAAAATTTCTCAGAACGACAATTAAATCAGGCCTTAAAACGATTAGCAGAAATAGATTTTGAAATGAAAACAGGTTTTGGTGACAAAGAACAGAAACTCGAATGGTTTTTATTTGAATTACAGGATAATCGTCAAAAGTCAGTATGAAAAATAGCTTTGTCGCTAAGGACAAAGCTATTTTTACAAACAAAAAACACCACACAAGGTGTGATGTTTTATACCGAACTCGGTATTATTTAGCTAATTTAGCAGCTAAGCGAGATTTGTTGCGAGCAGCATTGTTTTTGTGAATCAATCCTTTGCTCACAGCGCTATCTAATTTTTTTGATGCTTCTACGTAAAGATCTTTCGCGTTGTCCGCGTTGTTTGCAGCTGCTTCATCAAATTTCTTGATAGCAGTACGCATTGCAGAACGTTGAGATGCATTACGGCTGTTGCGAGTTTCAGCAGTTTTTACACGTTTAATTGCAGATTTAATATTTGGCATTCCATTCACCTCCGTCCAAACTAATGAGGTAGTATTTATTTCATATAACATACCTTTTTAAATTATATCAGAACAAATGCTATTATACCGAAATCACAGCCATATTGCAATAATACTTTCTATTTTATTTTAAATTTATCTGTATTTAATAAAGAAGTCATTGAATGTTAAGCGTTCTACTGATATAATCAAGGATAGCTTGCCATCGGATTTATGCGATGAGTTCTAATCAGGAGCTGGGGAAATGAACAAAGAAGAAATGAATGCAAGACAAAAGAAAATTAGAAACTTTTCGATTATCGCGCACATAGATCATGGTAAATCTACACTCGCTGATCGGATTTTAGAACAAACAGGTGCTTTAACGCATCGTGAAATGAAAAATCAGCTACTAGATTCGATGGATTTAGAACGTGAACGCGGGATAACCATAAAATTAAATGCTGTACAATTAAAATATAAAGCAAAAGATGGAGAAACATATATTTTCCATCTGATTGATACACCAGGGCATGTCGATTTCACCTATGAAGTATCAAGAAGTTTGGCTGCATGTGAAGGAGCGATTCTAGTAGTAGACGCTGCACAAGGCATTGAAGCACAAACACTTGCCAATGTTTATTTAGCACTTGATAATGATTTAGAAATTTTGCCTGTCATTAATAAAATCGATTTACCAGCAGCCGACCCAGAAAGAGTCCGTGAAGAAATTGAAGATGTTATCGGCTTAGATGCGTCTGAGGCTGTACTTGCTTCTGCGAAATCAGGTATCGGTATTGAAGACATTCTTGAACAAATCGTTGAAAAAGTACCAGAACCTTCCGGAGATGTAAATAAACCACTGAAAGCACTAATTTTTGATTCTGTTTTTGATGCGTACCGTGGCGTTATTGCTAATATTCGTATCATGGACGGCGTTGTGAAAGCTGGCGACAGAATTAAAATGATGTCGAATGGTAAAGAATTCGAAGTAACAGAAGTGGGCGTTTTCTCTCCGAAGGCAACACCGCGCGACGAATTACTTGTTGGTGATGTTGGATACTTAACAGCTGCTATCAAAAATGTTGGTGATACGCGAGTAGGTGATACAATCACGCTTGCAAATAATCCAGCCGAAGAAGCGCTGGATGGTTACCGTAAATTAAATCCAATGGTTTATTGCGGTCTTTATCCAATTGATTCCTCTAAATACAATGACCTGCGTGATGCTTTAGAAAAACTGGAGCTAAATGACTCGGCTCTTCAATTTGAAGCAGAGACATCTCAAGCGTTAGGCTTTGGTTTCCGTTGTGGTTTCCTAGGATTACTACACATGGAAATCATTCAAGAGCGGATTGAACGTGAATTTAACATTGATTTAATCACTACTGCTCCAAGCGTTATTTACCATGTAAACTTAACAGATGGTTCAAACATCGTGGTTGATAATCCTGCTGAAATGCCAGAACCTGGTGTAATTGAAAGCGTGGAAGAGCCATACGTAAAAGCAACAGTCATGGTACCGAATGATTACGTTGGCGCAGTTATGGAACTAGCACAAAATAAACGTGGAAACTTCATTACGATGGAGTATTTAGATGATATTCGTGTGAGTATTGTGTACGAAATTCCACTTTCCGAAATTGTTTACGACTTTTTCGACCAATTAAAATCATCTACAAAAGGCTATGCGTCGTTTGATTATGAATTAATTGGCTATAAAGCTTCTAAACTTGTGAAAATGGATATTCTTTTAAATGCCGAAAAAGTAGATGCATTAAGCTTTATCGTTCATCGTGATTTTGCTTACGAGCGTGGTAAAATTATCGTTGAAAAATTAAAAGAACTTATTCCAAGACAACAGTTTGAAGTACCAATCCAAGCAGCAATTGCAACAAAAATTGTTTCTCGTTCTACTATTAAAGCACTGCGTAAAAACGTACTTGCAAAATGTTATGGTGGGGACGTATCTCGTAAACGGAAACTCCTAGAGAAACAAAAAGAAGGTAAAAAACGGATGAAACAAATCGGTTCCGTTGAAGTTCCACAAGAGGCCTTCATGGCAATCTTGAAAATGGATGAATCGAAATAATAAAAA
>CM001047.1:1462535-1464831 GCA_000183865.1 Listeria marthii FSL S4-120 | reverse complement strand
GGATGAATCGAAATATGATTTTTCTTTTCCATACTGACATAATTTCGCTCAGCAGTAATAACTTCTACAGCATCAGGGGAGGAATACTTCGCTATTTTCACATCCACTTCTTTTAGATTTTCCGTTAAATCCGCTAAGCTTTTCAAAACAACTGTCCGATGATCTAAAAGTAACTGTTTCCGCGTTTCAATAGAAACAGGCCCCTCCATAACACAATCAATATACGTGCGGATTTGCTTTAGTGGCATTCCCGTATTTTTCAAACAACAAATTGTATGAATTAATTTCAAATCTGATTCCGTAAATTCGCGGTATCCAGACTGATTTTTAGAAACAAACGGTAGCAAACCTTGTTTATCATAGTAACGCAATGTATAAATCGACAAATTAAATATTTTGGATACCTCTTTAATAGAATAAGTCATTTTTTCCTCCAATAATTAATTTACTTGCCCTATACCATACTCTAGGGTTTAGAGTAAGTATAAAGTTAATAAAACAAATAAGCAAAATTTAATATTATCGGAGGAATTTATGATGAAAAACAACGTATTAGTAACTGGCGGAACTGGATTTTTAGGAATGCATATTATCTTTCAATTATTGCAAAAAGGCTACCGTGTCAAAACAACAGTCCGTTCTTTAAAAAGTAAAGACACTATTATCGAAATACTGAAAAATAATGGAATAACAGATTTTACGCAACTATCCTTTGTTGAACTTGATTTATCCAAAGATGCAGGTTGGAAAGAAGCTATGCTCGACTGTGAATATGTGCTGAGTGTAGCATCGCCAGTATTTTTCGGTAAATTTAAAAACGAAGATGAATTAATCCGCCCAGCAATAGAGGGGATTACGCGAATTTTAAAAGCAGCAAAAGCGGCCAAAGTAAAACGAGTAGTTATGACCTCTAATTTTGGCGCAATTGGTTTTAGTAACGCAGACAAAACGAGCATCACAACAGAAGAATTTTGGACAGATGAATTTGCTAAAGGGTTATCTGCCTATGAAAAGTCGAAGTTAATTGCAGAAAAAGAAGCTTGGAAATTTATGGAGAACGAAACAGAATTAGAATTTGCGACGATTAATCCAGTAGCCATTTTTGGCCCATCGCAAAGTAGCCATGTATCCGGAAGCTTTGATTTACTCAAAAATCTATTGAACGGATCCATGAAGCGTGTCATAAATATCCCATTGAATGTAGTAGATGCAAGAGATGTTGCTGATTTACACATCCGCGCAATGATTACTAAAGAAGCAAACGGCGAACGATTTATCGCATCTGCAGACGGAGAAATCAGTATGGAAGATATCGCTCACTTACTGCGCCAAGAGCGTCCCGAACTCATTTCTAAAATGCCGCAAAAAACTTTACCGAATGCCGCTATTAGAGCAGCTGCCTTATTTAACAAACATGCCAAAGAAGGCGAGCTAATGATTAATATGAATCGCCAAATAAGTAACGCAAAAGCAAAAAATATGTTAGGTTGGACGCCAATTTCTACTAAAGAAGAAGCTGTCTTAGAGGCAGTTGATAGTTTGGCGAAGTATAGTTTACTAGATTAAAAGCGAATCCACCACATAAGCACTTAAAAATATGTTAAACTGACTAATGGACAACGAAGCAAATTTTAAGTGCAAGGAATTGATGAAAATGATAAATACGAACCAATCGAGTAATGAGCGTTCAGCGGTATACATCCATATTCCGTTTTGCGAACATATTTGCTATTACTGCGATTTCAATAAAGTATTCTTAGAAGGACAACCTGTCGACGAATACGTAGATTTACTAATAAAAGAAATGAAACTCACAGCCGCAAAAGGACCAATCGCACCAGTCGACACGGTTTTTGTTGGCGGAGGAACACCTACGACCTTAAACGAAGCACAAATTGCTAGGCTTTGCACAGCTATCCAAGAAATATTACCACTCAAAAAAGATATCGAATTTTCCTTCGAAGCAAACCCGGGGGATCTCTCGCTATCTAAATTACAAGCAATGCAAGATCATGGCGTCAACCGTATTAGTATGGGCGTTCAAAGCTTCAACAACGAGCTACTAAAAAAAATCGGCCGGATTCATACCGTGAAAGACGTCTATCAATCCGTTGAAAATATGCGCAAAATCGGCTTCGAAAATGTGAGTATCGATTTAATCTTTAGCTTACCAGGCCAAACAGAAGCGGATTTCCAAGACACATTAAAACAAGCACTTGATTTGGATTTACCCCATTATTCCGCATACTCACTGATCATCGAACCAAAAACAATTTTCTACAACCTCATGCAAAAA
>CM001047.1:1459686-1462435 GCA_000183865.1 Listeria marthii FSL S4-120 | reverse complement strand
GGAAAACTTTTCCTTCCAGGCCAAGACGCCGAAGCAAATATGTACGATTTACTGCTGAACGAAATGGAAAAGCACGGCCGCAAACAATATGAAATTAGTAATTTTGCCAAAGAAGGCTTCCAAAGTAAACACAATATTACTTACTGGAGCAACGAACATTATTACGGATTCGGCGCAGGTGCACATGGCTACGTCGGCGACACACGTTACAGCAATTTCGGGCCAATCAAAAAATACATGGAACCCTTACAAGAAAATAAACTACCAACGTTCCAACAAAAAGAAATTACGCTAAAAGAAAAAATGGAAGAAGAAATGTTTTTAGGACTGCGAAAAGTAGACGGTGTGAACAAAAGCCACTTCAAACAAAAATTCGGCCAAGATTTAGATACTACTTTTGCCCATGCCATTCAAAAAACAATGGCTAAAGGCTGGCTCGAAAATAACGAAGAAAATGTGGCGCTTACAAGAAGCGGAAGATTTTTAGGGAATAACGTTTTCCAAGAATTTCTTTAAAACCGCATCATTTGACCTTTTTTGACCAAACAATCCTACTTTAGTCTGAAATCGAGTGTTTTCGGTTGACTAAGGTGGAATTGTTTGGTAAATTTATACTTGTATTTAGCACTTGACGTTATGGAGTGCTAAAAGAGGTGATTGCTATGTTAACAGAAAGACAACTTTTGATTTTCCGTGCCATCATCGATCATTTCACTTGGACTATTCAGCCGGTTGGATCAAAGAATTTGCTGAAGGAAAAAGGTTTGCCTTATAGTTCCGCGACTATCCGTAATGAGATGGGTGTCCTCGAGGAATACGGCTTTATTGAAAAGACGCATTCTTCATCCGGACGAGTTCCATCTGAGAAAGGGTATCGCTTCTATGTCGATTATTTACTCCAGCCCAAAAAGCTCGATAAATCCGACAGGCAAATGATTCGTTCTTTCTTTTCAGAGAATTATTATGAAATGGAAGGACTTATCCAAAATTCAGCTTTAATGTTATCCGATTTAACCAATTACACGTCCATCTTGCTTGGTCCTGAAGCGACGAAAAATCATTTAAGTGGCTTTAGATTTGTACCAATTAATAATTTTCAAGCAATGCTCATTTTAATTACCGATCAAGGGCATGTTGATAATCATCTTGTGACAATACCTGAGGGCTCCACGCTTTCCGATATTGAACGAATGGTCAACATTTTAAATGAACGATTGATTGGACTTTCGCTTGATGATTTAAAAGTACAAATACCAATGGAAGTAAAAGAACTACTCGGCAAGCATGTCAGAAACTATGAAAGCTTTATGCATGTATTTTCCGATTCTTTTGCTCAAGCAAGTCAACAAAAAGTGTATTTTGGCGGAAAAACGAATATCCTCAACCAACCAGAATTTCATGATATTAATAAAGTCCGTGAGATGCTTCATTTGATGGAAGAAGAACAAGATGTGTATGAATTGTTTAGGGATATTCCCGATGGCCTTCAAGTTAAGATTGGTCGAGAAAACAATAATAGTCTAATGGAAGATTGTAGTATCATTACAGCGACGTATAATATTGCTGGCGAACGCGTTGGCGGTATCGTACTCCTAGGCCCAACAAGAATGGAATATAGCAGAATGATGGGACTTGTTGATGTAATGAGCCGAGATTTAACCGATGTGTTAACCAAACTTTATCGTGATAACCAAAATTAGGAAGGCTGAAAAAGCACAAGTTTTTTCAGGAGGTGGCTAAAGTGTCTGAGAAAAAGAACAAAAAAGAAAGACTAGCTGATGAAATCGAACAAGAAGAATTAAACATTTTAGATGAATCAGAAGAAACTGTTGAAGAAGAAGCTACGGCTGATGCTTTAACCGAGGAACAAACGAAGATTTTAGAACTTGAAAACAAACTTGATGAAGTGGAAAATCGCTATCTTCGTATGCAAGCGGACTTCGAAAACGTCAAAAAACGACATATCGCAGACCGTGATGCTAGCCAGAAATATCGTTCGCAAAGCCTAGCGCAAGATTTACTTCCTGCACTAGATAGTTTTGAAAAAGCACTTGCAACGAGTTCTGACCAAGAAGAAGTGAAGCAAATTTTAAAAGGAATGGAAATGGTATACAACCAAATTCTTGTTGCTTTTGAAAAAGAAGGCATTGAAGTAATTCCGGCTGTCGGCGAACAATTCGACCCGAATTTTCATCAAGCCGTTATGCAAGACAGTGACGAAAATGCAGAAAGCAACGAAATCACTGCTGAACTTCAAAAAGGTTATAAATTAAAAGATCGGGTTATTCGCCCATCAATGGTAAAAGTAAATCAATAAAAAATAATTACTGAATAACAGGAGGAAATAACAATGAGCAAAATTATCGGTATTGACTTAGGAACAACAAACTCTGCAGTAGCAGTATTAGAAGGCGGAGAAGCTAAAATCATCCCTAACCCAGAAGGCGCACGTACAACACCTTCCGTAGTTGGTTTCAAAAACGGCGAACGCCAAGTAGGTGAAGTAGCGAAACGTGCTGCTATCACAAATCCAAACACAGTAAGTTCTATTAAACGTCACATGGGTACTAACTATAAAGAAGCAGTAGAAGGAAAAGACTACTCTCCACAAGAAATCAGTGCAATCATTTTGCAATACCTAAAAAGCTATGCAGAAGACTACCTTGGTGAAACTGTAGATAAAGCAGTTATCACAGTTCCAGCTTATTTCAACGATGCACAACGTCAAGCAACAAAAGACGCTGGTAAA
>CM001047.1:1459142-1459681 GCA_000183865.1 Listeria marthii FSL S4-120 | reverse complement strand
TGGACTTGAAGTAGAACGTATCATTAATGAACCAACAGCGGCAGCACTTGCTTACGGTATGGATAAAACAGAAACAGACCAAACAATCCTAGTATTTGACCTTGGTGGCGGTACTTTTGACGTATCTATCCTTGAACTAGGTGACGGCGTATTTGAAGTACATTCTACTGCCGGCGACAATGAACTAGGCGGAGATGACTTTGACAAAAAAATCATTGACTATCTAGTAGCTGAATTCAAAAAAGACAATGGCATTGATTTAAGCCAAGACAAAATGGCGCTTCAACGTTTGAAAGATGCAGCTGAAAAAGCGAAAAAAGATCTTTCTGGCGTAACAAGCACACAAATCTCTTTACCATTTATCACAGCTGGAGAAGCTGGTCCACTTCACTTAGAAGTAACCCTTACTCGTGCTAAATTTGATGAATTAACACATGACTTAGTTGAACGTACAATTGCGCCAACTCGTCAAGCATTAAAAGATGCAAACCTTTCTGCAAGCGATATTGACCAAGTTATTTTAGTTGGTGGATCTACTC
>CM001047.1:1455523-1459042 GCA_000183865.1 Listeria marthii FSL S4-120 | reverse complement strand
TCAAGAAACAATCAAAAAAGAATTAGGCAAAGAACCTCATAAAGGTGTAAACCCAGATGAAGTTGTAGCAATGGGTGCTGCAATTCAAGGTGGCGTAATCACTGGTGATGTAAAAGACGTTGTACTTCTTGACGTAACTCCATTATCCCTTGGTATTGAAACAATGGGTGGCGTTATGACTACACTTATCGAACGTAATACAACGATTCCAACATCTAAATCTCAAACATTCTCTACAGCAGCTGATAACCAACCAGCCGTAGATATTCATGTACTTCAAGGTGAGCGCCCAATGGCAAAAGACAACAAAACATTAGGTCGTTTCCAATTGGCGGATATCCCAGCAGCACCACGCGGTATCCCTCAAATCGAAGTATCATTTGATATCGACAAAAATGGTATCGTAACAGTTCGTGCGAAAGACCTTGGAACTGGTAAAGAACAAAATATCGTTATTAAATCTTCTTCAGGTTTAACAGACGAAGAAATAGAAAAAATGGTTCAAGATGCAGAAGCGAATGCAGAAGAAGATAAAAAGAACAAAGAAAACGCAGAACTTCGCAACAACGCTGACCAACTAGTATTCACTGTTGATAAAACATTGAAAGATCTAGAAGGAAAAGTAGACGAAGAAGAAGTGAAAAAAGCAGAAGCAGCTCGCGACGAATTACAAGAAGCGCTTAAAGGCGAAGATTTCGATGCAATTAAAGAAAAAACAGAAAGCTTAAACGAAATCGTTCAAAACCTATCTGTTAAATTATACGAACAAGCGGCAGCAGAACAACAAGCAGCAGGCGGCGCAGAAGGTCAAGAAGCTTCTCAAAATGACGACATCGTAGACGCTGAATTTGAAGAAGTAAATGACGACGACAAAGAAAATAAATAATCTTTTTAACAGGTAAGGATAATGAGTCAAAGTCTACTGTGGCTTTGGCTTTTTATCTGAAATAAAGTTTTTACAACATCTCTTTCAAATGTTACAATACGTTAGGACTATAAAAATCTATCATGGACAGGAGTGATGGCGGATGGCAAAACGAGATTACTATGAAGTGCTTGGTATTTCCAAAAGCGCCTCAGCGGACGAAATAAAAAAAGCTTACCGGAAACTGTCCAAACAGTATCATCCGGACATAAATAAAGAAGCAGGCGCTGATGAGAAATTCAAAGAAATATCAGAGGCTTATGAAGCATTAAGTGACCCACAAAAACGTGCACAATATGACCAATACGGACATGTAGATCCAAACCAAGGCTTCGGCGGCGGTGCTGGAGGCGGCTTTGGTGGCGGAGGCTTCTCCGGATTTGAAGATATCTTTGACACGTTCTTCGGTGGTGGCGGACGTCAACAAGATCCAAATGCCCCAAGGCAAGGTAGCGATTTACAATATACGATGCGTCTTAAATTTAAAGAAGCCGTTTTTGGTAAAGATGCAGAAATCGAAATTCCTCGTGAAGAAAACTGTGATACGTGTCATGGTTCCGGGGCAAAACCAGGAACTACGCCTGAAAAATGTAGCCATTGTGGTGGGAAAGGTTCTATTAACGTGGAACAAAATACCCCATTCGGCCGCGTAGTTAATAAACGCACATGTCAATACTGTAATGGTACTGGTAAAGAAATCAAAGAAAAATGTGCCACATGTCACGGTAAAGGCCGCGTAACAAAAACGAAAAAAATCAAAGTCAAAGTGCCAGCTGGTGTCAATGACGGTCAACAAATGCGCGTATCTGGCGAAGGGGAAGCAGGCATTAACGGCGGACCTAATGGCGATTTATATGTTGTATTTGTCGTTATTCCAGATGAATTTTTCGAACGTGAAGCAGATGACATTTATGTAGAAGTCCCAATCACATTCGTACAAGCGACATTAGGTGACGAAATCGACGTGCCAACTGTTCACGGCAAAGTTCGCTTGAAAATCCCGAGTGGTACACAAACAGGAACAACTTTCCGCTTACGTGGCAAAGGCGTTCCGCATCTTCGTGGCAACGGAACAGGTGACCAACACGTTATCGTCAAAGTAATCGTTCCGAAAAAACTAGATGATAAACAAAAAGAAATCTTACGTGAATTTGCTTCCACTACAGGAGACAAAGTAGATGAGCAAACATCCGGATTTTTTGACAAAATGAAGCGAGCTTTTAAAGGCGATTGATGAACGTAGAGGTCGATAGTTGTGCGAGAAGCAACCATCGACCTTTTCTACATACTAAAGGAGTGTTAAAAAATGGAATGGTCAGAAGTAGAAGTCCATACAACAAACGAAGCAGTAGAGCCAGTGGCAAATGTTTTAACAGAATTTGGCGCAGCCGGCGTATCAATTGAAGATGTAGCTGACTTTTTGCGTGAACGCGAAGATAAATTTGGTGAAATTTACGCACTTAAACGCGAAGATTACCCAAAGGAAGGCGTAATCATTAAAGCTTATTTCTTAAAAACATCTGAATTCGTAGAGCAAATCCCAGAAATCGAACAAACCTTGAAAAACCTCACAACTTTTGATATCCCATTAGGTAAATTTCAATTTGTTGTAAATGATGTAGACGACGAAGAATGGGCTACTGCTTGGAAAAAATACTATCATCCGGTTCAAATCACCGACAGAATTACAATCGTGCCTAGCTGGGAAACCTACGAAGCATCCGCGAACGAAATAATCATTGAACTGGATCCAGGAATGGCTTTTGGTACAGGAACGCACCCGACTACCCAACTATGTATTCGCGCTTTAAGTGACTATTTGCAACCAGGGGACGATATTATTGATGTCGGAACCGGCTCAGGCGTATTAAGTATTGCCAGTGCCAAATTAGGCGCTAAGTCTATCTTAGCAACGGATCTCGACGAAATTGCCACTCGTGCAGCCGAAGAAAATATTCAGCTGAACAAAACAGAACATATCATTACCGTGAAACAAAACAATCTACTTCAAGATATCAATAAAACAAACGTTGATATCGTAGTCGCAAACATTTTAGCCGAAGTTATTTTACTTTTCCCTGAAGATGTTTATGCGGCACTGAAACCGGGCGGGATTTTCATCGCTTCCGGAATTATTGAAGATAAAGCAAAAGTAGTAGAAGAAGCGCTGAAAAATGCTGGACTTATTATCGAAAAAATCGAGCAACAAGGGGACTGGGTTGCGATTATTTCCAAACGAGGAGTGGAATAAATGCAACGTTATTTCGTAACAAACGAACTCGAAAACGATAATGATACAATCAGCATAACAGGAGAAAATTTTCATCATATGATTCGTGTCATGCGAATGAAAGAATCCGATCAAGTTTTTATCGCTTTCCCAAGTAAAAAAACGTGTATCGCCGCGATAACTGCCATTAATGACGAGGAAGTGCTATTAAATCTCGTTAAATGGTTGGAGGAAAATACGGAGTTACCAATTGAAATCACAATTGCGAGTGGACTCCCGAAAGGCGATAAACTAGAACTGATCATCCAAAAAGCCACCGAACTAGGTGCGCATAAATTTATTCCTTTCAAAGCAGAACGTTCTG
>CM001047.1:1452219-1455423 GCA_000183865.1 Listeria marthii FSL S4-120 | reverse complement strand
GTAGTGAAATGGGATGATAAAAAAGTCATCAAAAAAATCGAACGTCTGCAAAAAATCGCGCAAGAAGCAGCCGAACAATCACATCGGACGATTATACCAGAAGTGCATTATGCTGCCAGCTTTAAAGAATTAATGTTCGACCATGTGCATTATGACTATGTGATTGCAGCATATGAAGAAAGTGCCAGAGAAGGCGAGGACAGCGCGCTTGCCAGTTTATTCCAAACAATCAAGCCTGGACAGTCTGTTTTATGTATTTTCGGACCAGAAGGCGGTATTAGCGAAAAAGAGCTAGTTCTCCTTCAAGAAGTGAATGCAAAACTCGCTGGACTCGGCCCAAGAATTTTAAGAACGGAAACTGCTCCACTCTATGTTTTATCCGCCGCTTCGTTCTATTTTGACCTTTATAAAAGTAAAAACGAATAACATTTCAAAGTTTTATGCGAAAGTTAACGATTTCATGTTGACGATGCCCGATGTTTCGTATATAATTTTTAATGAGTGAATGCTTATCTGCATTACTTCAGAATAATTCATAATTTATTTTCCGTTATGTCCTATTCTGGAACTTAAATGAAGGATTTAAGTGAGTGCATGTAAGTGCCGGAGGGAGGGAAAGAGAGATGTCAAAAACAGTAGTTCGTAAAAACGAATCGCTTGAAGATGCTCTTCGTCGCTTTAAACGTACTGTTTCCAAAAGTGGAACTTTGCAAGAATCCAGAAAGCGCGAATTTTATGAAAAACCAAGCGTAAAACGTAAGAAAAAATCCGAAGCAGCAAGAAAACGCAAATTCTAATTAAAAGGCGATGATTTCGTTGACACTGCTTGACAAGTTAAATGAAGATATGAAACAAGCGATGCGCGATAAAGAGAAAGAAAAACTTTCCGTTATTCGTATGTTAAAAGCAGCTTTACAAAACGAAGCAATTCACCAAGGTGTGAAAGATCTTACTCCGGATGATGAAGTAACCGTGATTTCCCGCGAACTCAAACAACGCAGAGATTCTCTAGCAGAGTTTGACAAAGCTGGACGTAGCGACCTTTCTGATAAAGTCCGTTCCGAGATTGTCATTGTTGAGGACTACGCGCCAAAACAATTGACTCCTGAAGAGCTTGAGAATATTGTGAAAGCAACTATCGAAGAAGTTGGCGCATCTAGTAAAGCTGATTTCGGCAAAGTAATGTCCGCAATTATGCCTAAAGTAAAAGGCAAAGCTGACGGCGGTGCTGTTAACCAATTCGTAAAAAAATATCTTTCATAAACTAATTCAAACTAGTTTTGAAACATTAAGAAACAGGGTTCCTTCGTATTTTATGGAGGAAATCCTGTTTTTTTATGCTTATTTTTACTCGATTTGCGCAGTTGCTATCGCTTCGTTTTTCAAGCAAGGCAATTTCGTGTATAATATAACTAATCAAGGCACTTATAACAGGTGAAGGGGTTAGCCAATGCTAAATGAATTTAATGAAGTAGTCGAATTATCTGATGACACAAATATTCAAGATTTATTCGGCAATAATAATAAGAATATCGAACTTTTAGAAGAATTACTTCAAGTAAAAATTATTACACGGGGAGAATCATTATCCATCACAGGAGAAGAAGAACCTGTACAGCATACGACAGCCGTTTTAAATGAACTTATTCTAACTGTAAAACGAGGCATTCATATTGATGGTCGCGATATCGCCCAAGCAGTAAAAATGCAAAGAAACGGCACATTAATCTACTTCCACACATTATTTGAAGAAGAAATTACGAAGAATGCCAAAGGGATGCCTATTCGCCCTAAAACATTCGGACAAAGAACCTATATTCAAATGATCAAAAAACATGATATCGTTTTCGGCGTCGGCCCAGCTGGTACTGGTAAAACATATCTTGCAGTGGTTATGGCAGTAGACGCATGGAAAAAAGGAAATGTCAGCAAAATCATCTTAACAAGACCTGCCGTTGAAGCTGGCGAAAGCTTAGGATTTCTACCAGGAGACCTAAAAGAAAAAGTAGATCCTTATTTACGCCCTGTATACGATGCGCTATACGATATTTTCGGCACAGAGCATACAACAAGGTTAATGGACCGCGGCGTCATTGAAATAGCTCCTCTGGCTTATATGAGGGGACGCACGTTAGATCATGCCTTTGTTATCTTGGATGAAGCACAAAATACGACCATCGCACAAATGAAAATGTTTTTAACACGCCTTGGCTATGATTCTAAAATGATTGTCAATGGCGATATGACGCAAATTGACTTACCAAAAGGCGCAACCAGTGGCCTTGTAAACGCAGAACAAGTTTTAAAAGACGTCAAAGATATCGGTTTTGTTTATTTTGAACATCATGATGTAGTCAGACACCCATTAGTTGCTGAAATAATTAAAGCTTACGAAGGGAAACAAAATTAGAAAGGAGACTAAGATGTGAAACTACCCAAGAAATGGAGAAATTGGTACATCGAAAGTGGAAAGAAATACCTTTTTCCGCTGCTCCTTGTTTGTTTTGCTGTTATAGCGTATTTTCTCGTTTGCCAAATGACGAAACCGGAATCATACAATGTCAAATTATTCCAAGTCGCTGAAAAAACGATTCGTTCGCCGCAAACAGTAGAAGATACACAAAAAACGAAAGAAGAACGGACCAAAGCAAGCGATGCCGTAGAAGATGTCTATGTCTACAATCGCGAAACTGGTCAAAATCGAGTAGCCCTTATCCAAAGTGTGTTCGCCTATGTAAATGAAGTAAATGCAGAGGCTGAAGATAACGACACAAAAAACAAAGAAAAAGCTAAAAAAGAGGATAAACCAGCTCCCGCACCAACAACAACAGAAACGAAACTAAAAAACTTAAAAGACAAATTATCCAACAATGTATCCGAAAAAATAACTTCTAACATATCCGATGAAGTGCTTACTACTTTAATTGAAGCGAAAAATAAAGATTTTAACATTATGGAAGATGTTGTAACAACTGAAGTGGCCAAAACCATGGAAAATAAAATCCGTGATGAAAATCTAAATTCCGTCAAAATTAGAGCACGCGATGATATTGAACTATCTGCTATACCTTCTTATTACAAAAACGTATCGAAAGTATTAGTTTCTTATGCAATCGTACCTAACGAAATTTATAATGAAGAGCAAACCGATGCCAGACGCAAAGAAGCGGCACAATCTGTTGTTCCTGTGAAAATTTTACAAGG
>CM001047.1:1448532-1452119 GCA_000183865.1 Listeria marthii FSL S4-120 | reverse complement strand
AAGAAGGCCAAATCGTTGATAGAGAAACCTATCGCCAGCTAAAAATGCTGCATTTACTCGATCAAAAAATGCCTGTAAAACAATATGCTGGTTTTGCGATTTTCATTATTGCACTAGCAGCAATCTTGTTCCTTTACACGAAAAAACAGACGCAACCTAAAGCGAAAAAAATGCAAACGATGTTGATTTTTTCTTCTGTATATGTTGTTTCGCTATTTATGTTGTTAATTATTTTATTCTTAGAAACACAAAATATCAGCAATATTGCTTTCTTATTCCCAGCAGCATTTGCGCCGATGATACTAAAAATATTACTTAACGAGAAATATGCCTTTTTGAGTGTCATTTTTATCGCTGTAACAAGCTTATTAACCTTTCAAAATGACGCCAACAGCGGTATAACTGTCTTTATCCTACTGAGTGGTGCGACGAGTGTAGTAGCTTTGCGAGATTACAGCAGACGTTCGGCCATTATGTTTTCAGGATTTATGGTTGGCATCATAAATATGGTTTATGTGTTACTATTGTTATTCATAAACAACAGTACGCTATTACAAGTTTCTACTTTAATGGCAATCGGTTACGCCTTTTTAGGTGGGTTTGGTGCATTTATTCTTGGCGTGGGAGTTATTCCGTTATTTGAAACGATTTTCGGTTTATTAACTACGAGCCGTTTAGTTGAACTTGCCAATCCAAACCATCCATTACTGAAAAAAATACTGATGAAAGCGCCTGGAACATATCATCACAGTATGATGGTAGCCAATTTAGCCGAGGCCTGTGCCGATAAAATTGGCGCAAACAGTTTGCTTGTTCGTGTCGGTTGTTTTTATCACGATATTGGTAAAACGTTAAGACCACCATATTTTGTAGAAAATCAATTACAAGGAATTAATCCGCACGATAGGCTGACACCAGAACAAAGTCGTGATATAATTCTCTCGCATACAAAAGATGGTGCAGAGATTTTAAAAGAAAATCATATGCCACAACCAATTATCGATATCGCGCTACAACATCATGGAACAACATTGCTTAAATACTTCTATTTTAAAGCAAAAGAGACAAATCCAGATGTAAAAGAAGCCGATTATCGTTATAGCGGACCAAAACCACAAACAAAAGAAATTGCGATTATTAATATTTCTGATAGCGTGGAAGCTGCGGTTCGTTCTTCTACAGAACCAACGATGGCAAAAATAACAGAAATTATTGACGGAATCATTAAAGATCGCTTCCTAGATGGGCAGTTTACAGAGTGTGATATTACGATTAAAGAAATTAGAATCATTCGTGACACATTAATCGCCACATTAAATGGAATATATCATCAACGAATTCAATATCCTGATGACAAAGATTGAAATAGGGAGGACACAAGATGACGGTCTTAGAGATTGATTTACTGGATGAAACAAGCAAGCTACCTGACGAAGATAAAGAACTAGTGGAAAATATTCTGCAATTTGCTGCTGGTTATTTAAAAATCGAGCAAGGAACAGAACTTTCACTCACTTTTACAACAAATGAAGGTATTCGTGAAATTAACCGGGAATACCGTGACAAAGATCAAGCAACGGATGTTATTTCCTTTGCGCTTGAAGAAATGGGCGACGGGGAAACAGAAATTGATTGGGGCGAGTTTGATCTTGAAACACCTCGCATGCTTGGTGATATTATTATCTCCACTGAAAAAGCAGAAGAACAAGCAAAAGATTACGGACATACAAAAGCAAGAGAATTAGGTTTCTTAGCAGTTCATGGATTATTGCACTTGCTTGGGTATGATCATATGGAGCCTGACGAAGAAAAAGTAATGTTCGGCTTACAAAAAGAAGTGTTGGATGCTTATGGACTTGAAAGATAGAAAATATAAACGCAGTAAAAATTATGCAGAATCTTTTCATCATGCTTTTACTGGGTTAAAAACGGCTTTTTTAGAAGAACGAAATATGCGGTTCCATACATTTGCGGCTCTCGCTGTTGTTATTTGCGGCTTTTTCTTCCATGTCACTAAATCAGAGTGGACGTTATTAATCCTATCTATTTTTGGCGTGTTAATACTAGAAATGGTTAATACAGCGATTGAACGAGCGGTAGATGTAGCAACAGAACAGTATATTGATGAAGCGAAGAAAGCGAAGGATGTAGCTGCAGGTGCGGTATTATTAGCCGCATTTGTTGCAAGTTTTATCGGACTAATTATATTCATACCATACTTTTGCCAGATGTTTTTATAAAAAGAAGGGATTGTGACTTGGTAAATGAAAGAAAATAATTTTATCTCACTCGCTAAACAAGCAAGAGAATTTGCGTATGTTCCTTACTCAAAATTTCCAGTAGGAGCAGCTCTTGTTACGACGGATGATGAAGTCGTACTTGGTTGTAATATCGAAAATGCATCATTTGGCTTAACCAACTGTGCAGAGCGAACAGCTATTTTTAAAGCTGTATCAGAAGGAAAACGCGATTTTAAACAACTGGTTGTCGTAGCTGATACAGATGGCCCGGTTTCGCCGTGCGGGGCATGCAGACAAGTCATTAGCGAGTTTTGCGCACCAGATATGCCAGTAATTTTAACAAACTTAACAGGAAAAACAGCGACGGTAACAGTGAAAGAACTTTTACCAGGCGCATTCACATCGGAGGATATGTTATGAGCGAACCATTTAAATCAGGATTTGTAGCTATAGTTGGGCGACCTAATGTTGGGAAATCAACTTTATTAAATCATATTATCGGTCAAAAAATTGCAATCATGAGTGATAAAGCCCAAACTACGAGAAATAAAGTACAAGGCGTTTACACAACTGATGAATCACAGATTATTTTCATCGATACACCAGGGATACATAAACCAAAACATAAACTAGGCGATTTCATGGTAAAAATCGCATTAAACACATTCCAAGAAGTAGACTTAATTTATTTTGTAATCGATGCATCTACTGGATTTGGTCGAGGTGATGAATTTATCATTGAAAAATTGAAAAATGTCCAAACGCCTGTTTTTCTTTTAATTAATAAAATTGATTTAATTGCACCAGAAGATTTATTCAAATTGATTGAACAGTACCGTGAGTTGATGGATTTTGAAGAAATCATTCCTATCTCAGCGCTTCAAGGGAATAACGTGCCTAATTTATTAGAGCAAACGAACGCTAATTTAGAAATCGGACCTATGTATTATCCAAAAGACCAAATTACGGATCACCCAGAACGGTTCATCATTTCCGAACTAATTCGTGAACAAGTTTTACAATTAACTAGGGAAGAAGTGCCGCATTCGGTTGCTGTAGTTATCGAAGGGATTGAAAAAAATCCTAAGACAGAAAAACTTACTATCAATGCAACAATTATTGTCGAAAGAAGTACACAAAAGGGCATTATCATTGGTAAACAAGGTCAAATGCTTAAACAAATCGGCATGCGTGCGAGAAAAGAAATTGAAAGCTTGCTCGGTTCTAAAGTGTTTTTAGAAATCTGGGTAAAAGTTCAAAAGAATTGGCGCGACAAAGAACATTATTTACAAGATTACGGTTTCGACCGCGAAGAGTATTAAAAAAAGCATCTGGTACACAATCGAA
>CM001047.1:1445372-1448432 GCA_000183865.1 Listeria marthii FSL S4-120 | reverse complement strand
CAGTCCAGTTATAGTTGTCATATTCGACATCATATGGGCCTGAGTTAAACACTTCATAGTAAAGTGTTAATTCTTTTGATTCACCAGCTTGAATTTCTCCAGAGAATGCATCTTCTGTAATTTGTTGTCCATAATCGTCATCGGTATCATCATACAATGAAACGTCTTCAGAAAAGAACTCAATTGGATCAGAGCTTGTGTTTTCAAATTTCACTTTTACTTTATAAATTTCATAACCTTCTTTTTTCTGAGAAAGTTCAGGTTTGGAGATAGTGACTGTGCTACCATTTTCAATCGTAACAGCTTCACCAAAGTTTACATCTGTGTAGTCATCGTAATAATTTTCATCATAGTCTTCCTCGAAGTTACTGGTGTTCGTATCTTCGCCGGATTCATAATTATAAATAGAAAATGGGTTATTAGCTAATTTAGACAGTGAAGCCGTCACTACATTTAGACCAGCTATTAATACGAAAAAGCCAATTCCAAATGATAATCCAGCAACAATAATTCCTGCCCATCTTTCTTTTCTTACAATAAGCAAAATAATTCCCACAACAACACCTATGAATGTGAGTGTAAATAAGCTGATAAGTAATATAAGTAACATATCCATAGTTTAAAAAATCCTTTCTTTTCATGCCTTTTTCTCTATTTTACAATAGGTAAGCTCGGAAAGATAGCAAAAAATTTAAAAAGACATAAACATAAAGAAAATGTTATAATAAACCGTATGAAAAAGGGAGGCTTACCACGTGGAAAAATGCGAAGGAATCGTGATACGGCAAACGAGTTACCGTGAATCAGATAAAATTGTCCGAATGTATACACGTGAATTTGGGAAAATTGGTGTGGTAGCTCGCGGTGCAAAAAAAACAAAAAGCAGACTAGCCGCAGTAACCCAATTATTTACGAATGGTTATTTTACTTTTTTCGGCGGAAATGGTCTTGGCACGCTTCAACAAGGCGAAGTAATAGAAAACTTTTCTTCTATCCAACAAGATATTTTTATGACGGCTTATGCGACCTATGTATGCGAACTACTTGATAAAGCAACTGAAGAGCGTCAACCGAACCCATACTTATATGAACTAACTTTTCAAATTTTGCGTGATATAGATGAAGGGTACGACCCACAAATCCTTACTCAAATCTATGAAATGAAAATGTTGCCTGTTCTTGGGCTCTATCCAACTATGGATAAATGTGCTATCTGCGGTGAAACAACCGGACATTTTGATTTTTCAACGAGAAGTAATGGGATTATTTGCCATCGTTGTTTTGATAGAGATCGTTACCGGATGCATTTGCCAGAAAATGTGGTGAAGCTTTTACGGTTATTCTTTATCTTCCAATTAGATAGACTAGGCAACATTGATGTCAAACCAGAAACAAAAGAATGGCTCCAAAAAGCAATTGATACTTACTACGATGAATATTCCGGTTTATATTTAAAAAGCAGGAAATTTTTACGCGATATGGATAAATGGGAAAATATGTTAAAAAAAGAGAGCGACGATTGACTTTTTAGCAAAAATACAGTATCTTTTAATATATCAACTAATAGGTACGTTGAAGGAAAATAGTAACAAGAAGCTCTATTTTTAGCGAGTTCGGGTTTGGTGGAAGCCGGATATTTAACTTTTTGTGAAGGCGTTCTGGAGTACAGCGAAATCAAGGTGGGAATTATTTCAATTCCAAATAGGGTGGAACCGCGAGCTAACTCTCGTCCCTATATGCTTTAAATCAGCATATAGAGACGAGAGTTTTTATATTGGCTGAATTATTTTTGGAGGTGGAAGCAATGAATTTACAAACAATGATTAGAACGTTACAAGATTATTGGTCCGAGCAAGGTTGTATTATGTTGCAATCGTATGATGTGGAAAAAGGTGCCGGTACAATGAGTCCGTACACTTTCTTAAAAGCAATTGGTCCAGAACCATGGAAAGCAGGATACGTGGAGCCATCTCGTCGTCCAGCTGATGGTCGTTATGGAGAAAATCCAAATAGATTATTCCAACATCACCAATTCCAAGTCGTGATGAAGCCTTCTCCTGACAATATTCAAGAGCTTTATCTTGGTTCTTTAGAAAAATTAGGAATTAATCCATTAGAACATGATATCCGTTTTGTAGAGGATAACTGGGAGAATCCATCACTTGGTTGTGCTGGTCTTGGTTGGGAAGTTTGGTTAGATGGTATGGAAATCACGCAATTCACTTATTTCCAACAAGTAGGTGGCTTAGAATGTTTCCCTGTCACTTCCGAAATTACTTACGGCGTAGAACGTTTAGCAAGTTATATTCAAGACAAAGAAAATGTATTTGATTTAGAATGGACAGAAGGTATTAGCTACCGCGATATTTTCTTCCAAGCAGAATTCGAAAACTCCACATACGCGTTTGAAACGTCCAATACAGACATGTTGTTGTCCCTTTTTGACACATACGAAAGAGAAGCTACGCGTCAAATGCAAGATGGACTCGTTTTCCCAGCATATGATTACGTATTGAAATGTTCGCATACATTTAACCTATTAGACGCTCGTGGCGTTGTTTCCGTAACGGAACGCGCGCAGTATATTGGTCGAATCAGAAACTTAGCAAGACGTATCGCGAAAACATTTTATGAATCACGAGAAAAATTGGGCTTCCCATTACTCAAAGAAGAGGGAGGAAAACGTCATGAGTAAAGACTTTTTATTAGAAATTGGTTTAGAAGAAATGCCCGCACAATATGTGACTAGTTCTGTTGCGCAATTAGAAAAACGGGTAACTGACTGGTTAAATGAGAATAAAATCGAATATGGCGCAGTTAAAACCTATTCGACACCAAGACGTTTAACTGTTCTTGTCGAAGAAATGGCAGAAGAACAAGCCAATCGCGTGGAAGAAGCAAAAGGCCCAGCGAAAAAAATCGCTTTGGACGAGGACGGCAATTGGTCAAAAGCGGCACTAGGTTTCGCAAAAAGTCAAAAAGTAGAGCCAGCTGACCTTACTTTCCGTGATATTAAAGGCGTTGAATATATTTATATTAAAAAAGAAGTGATCGGCGAAA
>CM001047.1:1444077-1445364 GCA_000183865.1 Listeria marthii FSL S4-120 | reverse complement strand
GCATTACTTCCAAACTTAGAAAAAGTAGTAACAAGTATGACTTTCCCTGTAAGTATGCATTGGGGCAGCAATGATTTACGCTACATCCGCCCAATCAAATGGCTTATCGCGATGTTCGGCGAAGAAATCATCCCATTTGAGATTACTGGTGTGTCAACAAGTAATACATCACGCGGCCACCGTTTCTTAGGAAAAACAGCTACAATTAAACAACCGAGCGACTATTCTAATGCCTTATTAGAACAATTCGTAGTTGTTAATGCCGAAGACCGGAAACAAGCTATCGCTGAACAATTACGCGAACTAGAATCAATAGAAAACTGGCAAATTAAAGAAGACGCTGATTTGCTAGAAGAAGTTACAAACCTTGTCGAATACCCAACTGTTTTAGCTGGGAATTTCGAAAAAGAATATTTGGAACTACCAGAAGAAGTTTTAATCACTACGATGAAAGAACACCAACGTTATTTCCCAGTTTTCAGCAAAGAAGGAGAATTATTACCACATTTTGTTACTGTGCGCAATGGTAATCATGAAAATCTGGAAACCGTAGCACGCGGAAATGAAAAAGTGTTGCGCGCTCGTTTATCTGATGCGGATTTCTTCTATCAAGAAGATTTAAAAATGACGATTGACCAAGCCGTAGCTAAACTACAAAATATCGTTTTCCATGAAAAATTAGGTACTTTAACAGAAAAAATGAAACGCGTTCAAAAAGTAGCGTTAATGCTTGCTGACTACTTAGAGTGGCAAGAAGAAGACAAACAAGACATTATCCGCTTAACTAATATTTATAAATTTGATTTAGTAACAAATATCGTCGGTGAATTCCCAGAACTACAAGGTTTAATGGGAGAAAAATATGCGTTGTTACAAGGTGAAAAACCAGCAATTGCTACCGCGATTCGTGAACATTATTTACCAAATTCAGCAGAAGGCGAGTTGCCGCAAACAGATTTAGGTTCCCTAATTGCGATTGCGGATAAATTAGAAACATTAATCGGCTTCTTCTGTGTCAATATTGTTCCAACAGGTTCCGCCGATCCATTCGGTTTACGCCGTAGTGCTTTTGGAGCGATGCGTATTATCCAAGCAAATGGTTGGGACATCCCAATGCTTGAAGTCATTTCTCGCATTGTTGATATGGAACGCGCAGAAGGTTCCGCCGAGTTACCTGGTGTAGACGTGAAAAAAGAAGTACAGACGTTCTTGAAAAATCGCCTACGTGTTATTCTGCAAGGTCATCACATTCGTCATGATATTATTGATGCAGTCATCGCCGGCGAT
>CM001047.1:1430149-1443977 GCA_000183865.1 Listeria marthii FSL S4-120 | reverse complement strand
CATCGCCGGCGATCCAAACGTGATTCCGCAACTAATCGACCGCGCCCAAATTTTAAATGAACACGCTGAAGCTGAATGGTTCCGTCCAACAATCGAAGCACTTAGCCGCGTAGTGAAAATTTCTAAAAAATACGAAGATGGCGTGGAAGTGGATCCGGCGTTATTTGAAAATGAATACGAACAAGCACTATTTGATAAACTAGAAAAATTAAAATTTGATTATGCCGGTTTAACCATCATTGAAAGACTAAAAGCATTCGCCGATTTGCGTACAACAATCGATGCTTATTTCGACAATACGCTAGTTATGAGCGACAATGACGAATTGAAAAACAACCGTCTAGCTTTACTATTCGAACTGGCAAGCTTTATTAAAGAATTTGCTCAAATGGATGAAATTAATGTAAAATAAAAGTAAGATTTTGAGCAAAGAGGAGGAAGTATGTATGACTCAACCAGCCGTATACGTGGTTTCCGATTCAACAGGAGAAACGGCCGAACTTGTGACAAGAGCAGCACTTAGTCAATTTGGTCAAACACCGAAGTTTATTCATCGTTTTCACCACGTCGACTCTTCCCATATGATTGAAGAAATTGTCGACTTAGTGGCCGTAAATAATGGTATTATCGTGCATACGATTGTACTAGAAAGTGTTCGAGAAGAGCTAAACAAAACGGCTCAAGCTTTCGGTGTGCCAATCATTGACTTATTTGGCCCGCTTTTAAACCAGTTAGAGGAAACGTATAAAATCAAGCCACTTTCTGAACCAGGACGTGTTCGTTCGATGGATGAAGCGTATTTCACTAAAGTAGCAGCAATCGAATTTGCCGTTGAAAATGACGATGGACGTAATCCTAGAGGCATTTTGCAAGCGGATTATGTATTAATTGGTATTTCGCGAACATCCAAAACACCTTTATCGCAATATTTAGCGCTTAAAGGTTTGAAAATCGTTAATATTCCCATCGTTCCAGAAGCACAAATTCCCGATGAACTTTTTGAAATTGATCCTAAGAAAATCATCGGTCTGAAAATTAGTAAACAAAAATTAACGAAAATCAGACAAGAACGCCTAATCTCGATTGGTTTGCCTGGTGCTGGAACTTACGCAAGTAATCAACGTATCGATGAAGAGCTAGCGATTTTTAATAAATTAGCAAGTAAACTTAATTGTTTCGTCTTAGATGTGACGAATAAAGCCATTGAAGAGACAGCAAATGAGATTTTAATCCACATTGGTGAAATTGTTGATGAAAATTTAGAATTATAAGAAGGACTTTTGCTTTTTGTGGCGAATATATATATTATACGGGGAAATCTGCTTGTAAAAGTTAGTATCTTCCCGTATAATCTAATTTCGCTTATAAAAAAGCTAAATCTATGCATATTATTTTAAAAACGGGTGGAAAAACTCGTTTTTTAACGTGCCTTCATAGATTTTGAAGAGAGGATGGAATGTGTGCCACAAATTTTGGTTGATGCCGATGCTTGTCCAGTCAAGTCAGAAATAAAACAAGTAGCAAAAGAATTTCACTTAGAAGTTACTTTTGTCGCCTCGTTTAACCATTACTCTGTCAATACGAACGGAGAGAATTGGATTTTTGTTGACACAGGAAAAGAATCAGCAGACATGCGAATGATGAATTTAGCCAAAAAAGGCGATATTATCGTAACACAAGATATTGGCCTAGCTAGCATTCTACTTGCAAAAGGTACATTTGTCTTTTCTAATCGCGGCGAACTTTACCGAGAAGAAGAAATGTCATTAATGTTAGATATTCGCTATAGACACGCCAAAGAAAGGCAACAAGGCAAATATAGCAAAGGTCCAAAAGCAATGAGTGATGCTGATCGCTCGCTTTTCCAAGATCGATTGACGACATTTTTGCAAAATAAGTAAATAGGAGTTGACTGTCAAAATGGCGCGGATTCCTGAAGAAGTAATTGATCAAGTCCGGAATCAAGCGGATATAGTCGATATAATTGGTAATTATGTCCAATTAAAAAAGCAGGGGCGTAATTACTCTGGCTTATGTCCTTTCCACGGCGAAAAAACGCCATCTTTTTCCGTATCACCAGAAAAACAGATTTTCCATTGTTTTGGGTGTGGTAAGGGAGGCAACGTTTTTTCCTTTCTAATGGAACATGATGGACTCACTTTTGTCGAATCGGTTAAAAAAGTGGCAGATATGAGCCATTTAGATGTGTCTATCGAGCTCCCAGAAGAACGCGACACAAGTAATTTACCAAAAGAAACTTCTGAAACGGCAAAAATGGTCGAAATGCACCAACTGACCGCCAAACTCTATCATTATATTTTGATGGAAACAGAAGAAGGCGCAGCAGCATTAACCTATTTGAAAGAACGCGGTATGTCTGAACAAATGATGACCACCTTCCAAATTGGCTTTGCACCAAATCACCATGCAACGATTACTTCTTTTCTAGAAAAAAGAGGCATGGATTTACAGCTTGCTGGTCTGGCCGGGCTTTTATCAGAACGTGATGATGGCCAAATGGTTGATCGTTTTCGGAATCGAATTATGTTTCCTATTACGAATGATCGTGGCCAAATTATCGCTTTTTCTGGTCGTTTATTTGATCGTGACGACGGACCAAAGTATTTAAATAGCCCTGAAACGCCTATTTTTAATAAAAGACGGACGTTATTCCATTTTTCCGAGGCAAGGCAGGCTATTCGAAAACAAGAAGAAATCACACTCATGGAAGGTTTTATGGATGTTATTTCCGCTGAAGAAGCAGGCGTTCAAAATGCCGTTGCTTCGATGGGTACTAGCTTAACCGAAGAACATGCAGATTTGATTAAACGGCTCACTAATCGAGCTATTATCTGTTATGACGGTGACCGCGCTGGGATTGAAGCTGCCTACAAAGCAGGTACACTCCTCGTCGAACGGAATCGCTTAGATGTTTTTGTTTTGCAACTCCCCGCCGGAAAAGATCCCGATGACTTCATTAGAGCAAGTGGCGCAGAAAAATTCAAAGAAATCTATAAGCAACAACGAATGACTTGGACCGCTTTTAAAATTCACTATTTGCGCAAAGAACGTAATTTGCAAAATGAAACAGATCAAATCGCTTATATAGATGATTGTCTGCGTGAAATTGCAAAGCTGGATCAAGCTGTAGAGCGAGAATTATACTTAAAACAGCTGTCAGATGAATTTGAATTAACCATCGAAACCTTAAAACAACAATTACAGCAGTCACTAAAAAATAGTCAAAAATCACAACAAATGGCTAGTTATAATGAACCACCAATAGATGATTCTTTTATGGGGATGATGCCGCAAGAAGATACAGAAATGCTATTTTCTTTTGAGCAGCCAACACAACAAAAATTATCTGCCCATACTATCTCAGAGCAGCAGCTAATGAAAGCAATGATGGAAAGCCGAGATAATTTTCTTTTAATTAAGCAACTTCTCGGTGATACGACGTTTTACCATGATAATTACGAAGCACTTTATACCTATCTAATTGGTTATTTTGCGGAAGGTAATGATGCGGATCCAACAAAATTCATGGATAGTGTTCCTGATGCTGCAATGAAAGGACTTATTAGCAGCCTAGAAATGGTTATTAGTCCAGATGAACAAGGTAAACCCCAGTTTGAAGACTATATTAGAAGTCTAAAACGGTATAAATTAGAACAAAAGAAGAAAGAACTTGAGCAAGAACTAGCGACGTATAATCGTGAAAACGATAATGAAAACGAAATTCGCGTCATGCTCGAAATTGTCCAACTCAACCGTCAGTTAAACAGCGGCCAATTGGATTAATAACGTTTTAAAACCGCTAAATGATGGTATTATTACCTAAGAGAAGCCTTTTAATGAGGTTAGCGGCATTTTGGAAGGAGGAATACAGGCAGTTATGAGTGATAAAACAAAAAACACAAAACCAGTTGCTGAACTAAGTGTTGAGCAAGTAAAAGAAGCCCTGATAGAAGAAGGTAAGAAAAAGGGGATTTTAACTTATGCAAAAATCGCTGCCAGATTAGCTCCATTCACTTTGGATTCCGATCAAATGGATGAGTATTTAGAACATGTTGGTGAAGCAGGAATTGAAGTTTCTGACGATGCAGATGATGAAGATCCAGATGAAACAGAACTTGTAAAAGAAGAAACCGAATCCTTTGATTTAACAGATATGAGTGTACCACCAGGCGTAAAAATTAATGACCCTGTTCGCATGTATCTAAAAGAAATTGGTCGAGTAGACTTACTTACAGCAGATGAAGAAATTGCCTTAGCAAAACGTATCGAAGCTGGCGACATCGAAGCCAAAGGACGTCTTGCAGAAGCCAATCTACGCCTTGTTGTAAGTATTGCAAAACGTTATGTTGGTCGTGGTATGTTATTCCTTGATTTAATTCAAGAAGGTAACATGGGACTAATGAAAGCCGTTGAAAAATTTGACTTCAATAAAGGGTTTAAATTCAGTACCTATGCAACGTGGTGGATTCGTCAAGCGATAACCCGTGCGATTGCGGACCAAGCTAGAACAATCCGTATTCCGGTGCATATGGTTGAAACAATCAACAAACTAATCCGTGTACAACGCTCCTTATTACAAGATTTAGGCCGCGATCCTTCACCTGAAGAAATCGGTGAAGAAATGGACTTACCAACTGAAAAAGTTCGGGAAATCCTTAAAATCGCACAAGAGCCAGTTTCTCTTGAAACACCAATCGGCGAAGAAGATGATTCCCACCTTGGCGATTTTATCGAAGACCAAGATGCGACTTCACCATCCGATCACGCAGCTTACGAATTACTAAAAGAACAACTAGAAGACGTGCTTGATACATTAACGGACCGTGAAGAAAACGTACTTCGCTTACGTTTCGGTCTAGATGATGGTCGTACGCGCACTTTAGAAGAAGTTGGTCGTGTATTTGGTGTAACTCGTGAACGGATTCGTCAAATTGAAGCCAAAGCTTTACGTAAATTACGTCATCCAAGCCGCAGCAAACAATTGAAAGACTTCCTGGAATAATGCACAACCGGGCAGGAGGACAAATCGTTCTCCTGCCTTTTTAATGAAAATGAAAGTAGGGAACCAAATGAACGAAGAGCAACTATCGAAGCGACTCGAAAAAGTGGCTTCTTACATAACAAAAATGGAACGAATTGCAGACATCGGAAGCGATCATGCTTATTTACCATGCTTTGCAATCAAAAATCAAACGGCTTCTTTCGCTATTGCTGGCGAAGTGGTTGACGGACCTTTTCAATCTGCCCAAAAACAAGTACGTTCTTCGGGCTTAACAGAACAAATCGATGTCAGAAAAGGCAATGGTTTAGCTGTTATCGAAAAAGAAGATGCGATTGATACAATTGTGATTGCTGGTATGGGTGGCGCTTTAATACGTACTATTTTAGAAGAAGGCGCAGCAAAATTAAATGGTGTAACCAAACTAATTTTGCAACCTAATATTGCAGCTTGGCAACTAAGAGAATGGTCCGAACAAAACAACTGGCTTATTACATCCGAAGCAATTTTACGGGAAGATAATAAGATTTATGAAATTATGGTGTTAACGCCATCTGAAAAACCAGTTACTTGGACGAAGCAAGAAATATTTTTCGGGCCCTGTTTACTACAAGAACAAAGCGCTATTTTCAAAAGTAAATGGCGTCACGAAGCTAATACATGGCAGAATATCATTCAAACCATTTCGAACAATCAGCCGATTTCAACGGAAAACCAAGCGAAAATTCGTGAATTAGAACATAAAATCGCATTAGTAGAGGATGTGCTAAAATGAAAGTCGCAAATGGCTATGAATATACAGCGATAATGGAAAAAATCGCGCCTAAAAAGCTCGCAATGCAAGGCGATCCCATTGGTTTACAAGTAGGTGACTTATCAAAAAAAGTAAGAAAAATCATGTTTACTTTAGATGTGTTAGAAGAAGTGGTGGATGAAGCTATCGAAAAAAAAGTTGATTTAATCATCGCCCATCATCCATTCTTATACCGCCCAACACAACATATTGATACAACGACTAAACAAGGGAAAATGATTAAAAAATTAATCAAACATGATATCACTGTTTTTGCAGCACACACTAATCTAGACATTGCTCAAGGTGGTGTAAATGACATTCTGGCAGGATTACTCAATCTACAAGATACAACGATGATTGAAGAAACCTACACAGAACCATACTGCAAAATCGCTGTTTATGTACCCGAAAATGAACTAGAAAGTGTTCGTTTAGCGCTTGTCAACAACGGTGCTGGCCAAATCGGAACTGCATATTCAGAGTGCACATTCCACACAACTGGTATTGGTTCCTTTAAACCAGGAGCAGACGCCAACCCAACGATTGGTGAAAAAGAGCAGCTGACTTCCATTCCCGAAGTTAAAATAGAGGCGATTTTCCCGCAATATTTAACAGAGACGATTACAAAAGCAGTGAAAATTGCGCATCCATATGAAGAACCTGCAATTGATGTCTATACGCTAGAAACGCAAACTTACAAAGAAGGACTAGGTCGTGTCGGCACTTTACCGAAAAAACTCGGCATGGTTTCCTTTATAGATAAATTAAAAACCGCTTTTGCCATTGAAAATGTTCGTTTTATTGGTGATTTAAAAACAACGGTCAAAAAAGTAGCGATCATCGGTGGCGATGGAAATAAATTTATTCACCAAGCAAAAGCTACTGGTGCAGATGTGTTTATTACTGGGGATGTCTATTACCACACAGGGCATGATTTATTAGCTATTAATCTTCCAACGATTGATGCTGGCCATAATATCGAAAAAGTGATGAAGGGCTATCTGAAAACTAAAATGGAAGAACAAGCGAAGATTTTAGATTATGAAGCAGAATTTATAGTTTCCGAAGTAAATACAGATCCATTCCAATTTTGTTAATAAAAAAACCGACTAACTCCTTTATTAAAGAGAATTAGTCGTTTTTTTATTTACCGCCATTTTTTAGGTGAACTAAACGTTGGCGTCTTTTTTCATCCATATTTTTATTTTTCATTTTTGGGATAACACTAGCAAAATCAGAGCGATGTGTTCGTTCCCAAGTAGATTCATCTGCTGCATCAAACTGCTCTAAGAAAACAAGTACTTCTCGTACAAGCGGCGTTGGTGTACTTGCTCCAGCGGTTACCGCCACTTTTTGCACATCTTTAATCCACTGAATATCTAATTCTGAAATATCGGCAATCCGATAAGCTGGTGTGCCGGCCTTTTCAATAGAAACTTGGGCTAGGCGCGCGGTATTATTGCTTCTTGGATCACCAATAACAATAGTGACATCCGCATCTTTAGCTTGCTCGGCAACAGCTTCTTGACGCACTTGAGTAGCCATGCAAATTTCTTGATGGGGTATCGCCGTCGGGTATTTTACTTTTATATAATCGATTAAATCAGCTACATCCCATTTACTCATCGTAGTTTGATTTGTAATAAAAATCTTATCAGAGAGTAATGAAAGGGCATCAATATCCGCTTTCGTTTCTACTAAATGAACAACATCTGGCGCTGTGCCGTATGCGCCTTCTGGTTCCGGGTGTCCTTTTTTGCCGATATAGATGATTTGGTAACCAGCTGCTTGTTTTTCTAAAATCAAATCATACGTATGGAGCACATCTGGACAGGTAGCGTCAATGGTTGTTAATCCTTTTGCTATCGCTTTTGCTTTCACAGCAGGAGAGACGCCGTGCGCTGTAAAGATAATCGTCCCAGTCGTTATTTTATCTACAATTGCTTCTCGATTCGCGCCATCCACTGTATAAATACCAATCGATTCAAAGGCGTCGCTGACATGTTTATTATGAACAATCATACCTAAAATATGAATAGGCCGAGGTAAATTCGGATCCATCGAAGCGTTTTTAGCAATCACCATCGCATCAATGACTCCGTAACAATAACCACGAGGGGATATTTTGATAATTTCCATTCGAAAACATCCTCATTTCTGTGTTAGATTCACTATTTAGTATAATAGACTTTGATTGTTTTGACAAAGTTGTCTTATCGCGCGCACGAATGTCCAATTATGTGCTATAATGGCTACTAGGTATAGAACGGAGTGGAAATATTTTATGACGAAGAAATCAAGGTTTGACCAATTCGGCTTTCAACCTTTTATTGGACTTGCAATAGATAAATTAGGATTCTATGAGCCAACAGAAGTACAACAGAAGCTAATCCCAGGCATTTTAAAAGGTGAAAGTATCATTGGACAATCTCAAACAGGTACAGGGAAAACCCATACTTTTATTTTGCCAATTATTAACAATGTGAATCCTGAAAAAGATGCAGTACAAGCAGTTATTACGGCACCAAGTCGTGAGCTTGCTACTCAAATTTATAATGAAATTCGCAAAGTAACGAAATACAGTGAAAAAGAAATCGCTGTACAACTTGTTATTGGTGGTACGGATAAACAACGTGCGATTGATAAACTAAAAAAACAACCACAAATTATTGTCGGAACGCCTGGTCGTATCAATGACTTAATCCGCGAACAAGCCTTATTTGTTCATACAGCGAAAACACTCGTTATTGACGAAGCAGACATGACACTTGATATGGGATTCTTAAACGATGTCGACCATATCGCTGGAAAAATGCCAGCTAATTTACAAATGCTTGTATTTTCCGCAACAATTCCGCAAAAATTAAAACCATTTTTAAGCAAATATATGGAAAATCCGCGTTATGAGCATATCCAACCAAAAGTGGCAGCTTCAAAAACAGTGGAACACCGTATTATGGCCACTCGTAGCCGTAACAAAATAGATTTACTTAAAAATGTTTTAGTTGGTTCGCAACCTTATTTGGCGATTGTTTTCACTAATACAAAAACAACAGCTGATGAAGTAGCAAACGGATTAGTTGAACGTGGACTTAAAGTAGCCAAAATCCATGGTGACGTCAACCCACGTGAACGTAAACGGACAATGAAACAAATCGAAAACTTAGATTATCAATATGTTGTTGCGACAGATTTAGCTGCTCGTGGTATTGATATCCAAGGTATTAGTCATGTCGTAAACTATGAATTACCGGATGACTTAGATTTCTACATTCACCGTACAGGCCGAACTGGTCGCGCCGGACATTCTGGTATCGCACTTACTTTATTTGAACCAGCTGATGAAGATCGTCTAAACCAACTCGAAAAAATGGGGATTGAGTTTAAACACGTTGACTGGAAAAATAAAGAGTTTGTTACACTCGAAGACCGCAACCGTCGTGCAAAACGTGAAGCAAAACGCGAAACAGCCGATCCACGTGAAATTGGTATGCGTAAAAAAGCGAAACAAAAAGGTAAACCAAACTATAAAAAGAAAATTAACTACAAAATGAACGAAATTAAACGTCGCGAAAGACGGAAAAAACGATAAGTGAGGAATGAATTATGCTAAGACTAGGTTCTCATGTATCAATGAGCGGAAAGAAAATGCTTCTTGGCGCAAGTGAAGAAGCTGCTTCTTACGGCTCTAATACGTTTATGATTTATACTGGTGCTCCGCAAAACACGCGTAGAAAGCCAATTGAAGAGTTAAATATTGAAGCAGGCCTAGAACATATGAAAGCTCATGATATGGCTGACATCGTTGTTCACGCGCCTTACATTATCAATATCGGCAACTCAGTTAAGCCAGAAACATTTGAACTAGGGGTTAATTTCTTACAATCTGAAATTGAACGTACGCGTGCGCTTGGTGCCAAGCAAATCGTTCTACATCCCGGTGCACATGTTGGCGAAGGGGCAGACAAAGGAATTAAACAAATTATCCAAGGTCTGAATGAAGCATTAATACATGACCAAGATGTACAAATCGCTTTAGAAACAATGGCTGGAAAAGGTTCCGAATGTGGCCGCACTTTTGAAGAACTTGCCCAAATCATTGATGGGGTAACGCATAACGAATTATTATCGGTTACTTTCGACACATGTCACACACACGATGCTGGTTACGACATTGTGAATGACTTTGATGGCGTATTAAATCAATTCGATAAAATTGTCGGCATTGATCGCTTAAAAGTACTACATATCAATGATAGCAAGAACGAACGAGGCGCGCATAAAGACCGACATGCCAATATCGGTTTTGGCCATATTGGCTTTGATGCCCTTCATTATATTGTGCACCATCCGCAACTAGCAGATGTGCCAAAAATTCTTGAAACACCTTATGTTGGTGAAGATAAAGCATCGAAAAAAGCACCATACGAATGGGAAATCGCAATGCTAAGAAATGGCGAATTTGACCCAGATTTATTAAATAAAATTCAAAACAGCTAAAAGGAGACGAAAATAATGACAAAAACACTTGTATTCGGTCATAAAAATCCAGATACAGATACGATTTGTTCTGCCATTAGTTACGCAGAATTAAAAAAAGCACAAGGAGCAGATATTGAAGCGGTTCGTTTAGGCGAGCTTAATAGTGAAACAGCTTTTGTTCTTGATTATTTCCAAGTAACAGCTCCACGTCTAGTTCAAACAGTTGCGAATGAAGTTTCTGAAGTAGCGCTTGTTGACCATAACGAACGCCAACAAAGTGTCGATGATATTGACGATGTGACAGTTACTGCTGTTGTTGACCATCATCGTATCGCTAACTTCGAAACATCTGATCCACTTTATTACCGCGCTGAACCAGTTGGATGTACAACAACAATCCTTCTAAAAATGTTCCGTGAAAATGAAGTAGAAGTAAGTAAAACTGTTGCAGGACTTATGCTTTCTGCTATCATTTCTGATACACTTCTTTTCCAATCACCAACATGCACAGAAGAAGATAAAGTTGCTGCAGAAAAATTAGCGCTTATCGCAGAAGTTGATATTCAAGCGTACGGTATGGAAATGCTTAAAGCCGGAGCAGATGTTAGTAAAAAATCTGTAGCTGAACTATTACTGGATGCGAAAGAATTCAACATGAACGATAACAAAGTAGAAATCGCTCAAATTAATGTAGTTGATGTGAACGATGTACTTAGCCGCCGCGCAGAAGTTGAAGCACTTATTACGAATACGATTGTGGAAAAAGGACTTGATTTATACTTATTCGTCATCACAAACATTCTTACTAATGACTCTGTTGGAATTGCTATCGGTTCAAAAACAGACGTTGTCGAAGAAGCTTATGGTGTGAAATTCATCGAAAATCAAGCACCACTAAAAGGTGTTGTATCTCGTAAAAAACAAGTGGTTCCGATTTTAACAGATACATTCGCTAAATAATAATACTAACCTGGAAAATGACAACCATCTTTTCCAGGTTTTTTTGTCCAAATTTTTAATTCGAAGTAATTACGATTTACATTTTAACCATTATTTTATATACTAGTAAAAGCGGCTAGCAAATGCTGTCAAAGGAGAAACATGAATGAACAAAATCATAGAAGTAAATAATGTAAGCTATCATTATGATAAAGAACATGCCTTAGAAAACATTCATTTTCAAGTAGCAAAAGGCAGTTTTACTGGTTTAATTGGTCCTAATGGTTCCGGTAAATCAACCATGTTAAAATTAATTCTTGGTGTACTCAAAAAACAACAAGGTAGTATCTCGTTATTTGGAGAAAAACAAGCAGATTTCAAAGATTGGGTTAAAATCGGCTTCGTTTCCCAAAAATCAAACGCTTTTAATTCCGCATTTCCAGCCACAGTAAAAGAAGTGGTCGCAAGTGGATTAACAAAGAAAAAAGGCTTATTTAAAACCTTAAACAATAAAGATAAAGAAGACATTGATTACGCTTTGAAGCGAGTAGAAATGACAGATTATCTAAATCGCAATATCGGGGAACTTTCTGGCGGACAACAGCAACGTGTTTTTATCGCACGTGCGTTAGTAAGTAGACCAGAGTTGTTAATTTTGGATGAGCCAACTGTTGGGGTCGATGTTGAGAATGTAAAAGCATTTTATGAGCTTTTAGCTGAATTAAATCGGACAGAAGGAATGACACTTTTGCTTGTAACACATGATTTAATGGCCGTGAATACGTATGTTAATCATGTTATAAGCATTAACAAACGCATTATTTTCGATGGTTCTGCGCATGAATATCAACATTATTTGGCCGACCGCGAACTTGAAATATTAGCCGAACAACGCAGAAGGGAGGATGCTTGCCGTGATTGCGACGCTTCTCCAGTATGATTTTATTCGTAATACATTTATTGTTGGGCTTGTGATTGGTGTTATCGCTCCATTACTCGGAAGTTTTATCGTTGTTAGAAAACTTTCTTTAATGGCAGATGCGCTTAGTCATGTGACACTCGGTGGGATTGCCGTTAGTTTATTTTTAAGCAAAACTTATTTGCCACTAGCTGCACTCAACCCGCTCTACTTGGGTTTCGGTTTTTCGGTAGTAGGATCCTTATTAATGGAAAAATTACGCACCGTCTATAAACATTTTGAAGAACTTGCCATTCCGATTATTATGTCGGCTGGTATGGGCTTTTCCGTTATTTTTATTTCCTTGGCAAATGGCTTCAATACTGATTTATTTAGTTATTTATTTGGTAGTGTAAGTGCCGTAAGTCGTACAGATATGATCACGATTGTCGTGACTGCGATTATTGTATTTATCGTTATTTTATCTTTATATAAAGAACTATTTCTGTTATCATTTGATGAAGAATATGCGAAAGTTTCCGGTTTAAAAGCGAAAGTATTTGATATCATTTTCATGGTGTTAGTTGCGCTGGTTATTGCGTCCTCCATGCGAATTGTCGGTATTTTACTTGTATCATCTTTAATGACATTACCTGTTGCAGCAGCTATTCGTATCGCCAAAGGATTTAAACAAACTATTCTATTGTCGATTTTGTTCGGTGAAATTGCCGTTATTGGTGGCTTATTTACCGCTTATTATTTAAACTTAGCACCCGGCGGAGCAATCGTTATTATTTCCGTGCTACTTTTAATCGTCACCATTTTATATCAAAAAATACGTCAAAAAATCTTAATTTCAAAACGAGGTGAGGAAAATGGGACTTACAGCAACTGAAGCACTCATGAAAATGAAAGAAAAAGGCTATAAACACACAGACAAACGTGAATTTCTAATTAACTTACTAGCTCGTAAAAATAAATATTTAACGGCAAAAGATGTGTTAGAAAATATGAAAGATGATTTCCCAGGAATCAGTTTTGATACGATTTACCGTAATCTCTCTTTATTTGTCGAGTTAGGTATTTTTGAAGAAACCGATCTTTCTGGTGAGCGCAATTTCCGTTTAGCTTGTACACACGAGCATCATCACCATCACTTTATTTGTATGAAATGTGGTAAAACAAAAGAAATTATGATGTGCCCAATGGATTTTTTAACCGAAGCATTACCTGGTTACCAAATTGACGGCCATAAATTCGAGGTTTACGGCGAATGCCCAGAATGTTTACAAGCCTCTTAATAGCAAAAAGGTCCGTAAATCCGGGCCTTTTTTTATTTTATGTATAATGTTCATAATTATTTCATATTTGTTTCTTATTCTGGACACTTTTTATCGTTAAAGTAAGAAGTAGCCGAAAGAAGAAGGAGAGGAACAGTTTGACAAAATTAAAAAAAGTGATGATTTCCGTAATAGCAGCTACGTTACTATTGCTCGCTGGATGTGGCAGTAGTGCTGTTGTAAAAACAGATGCAGGAAGTGTCACGCAAGATGAACTTTATGAAGCAATGAAAACGACTTACGGTAATGAGGTCGTGCAACAACTTACTTTCAAAAAAATCTTAGCAGATAAATACACCGTAACTGAAAAAGAAGTCGATGCAGAATATAAAAAATACGAAGAACAATACGGT
>CM001047.1:1427318-1430049 GCA_000183865.1 Listeria marthii FSL S4-120 | reverse complement strand
CAACGCTATCTTCCAATAATTTAACAAAAACTTCTTTCAAAGAAAATTTAGAGTATAATCTACTCGTCCAAAAAGCGACTGAAGCCAATATGGATGTCAGCGAAAGTAAACTCAAAACTTATTATAAAACATGGGAACCCGACATTACGGTACGCCATATTTTAGTAGACGACGAAGCAACAGCCAAAGAAATCCAAACGAAGCTAAAAAATGGTGAAAAGTTCGCTGATTTAGCAAAAGAATATTCTACAGATACAGCTACTAGCACAAATGGCGGTCTATTAGATCCATTTGGTCCAGGTGAAATGGACGAAACCTTTGAAAAAGCCGCTTATGCGCTGAAAAACACAGATGATGTTAGTGGTATTGTCAAATCTACTTACGGTTATCACTTGATCCAATTAGTGAAGAAAACCGAAAAAGGCACATACGAAAAAGAAAAAGCGAACGTAAAAGCTGCTTATATCGATTCTCAACTAACTTCTGAAAACATGACAGCTGCACTGAAAAAAGAATTAAAAGCAGCCAACATTGATATTAAAGATAGCGATTTAAAAGATGCTTTTGCTGATTATACAGACACTTCATCAACTAGCACAACAACATCTAACTAAAGTTACTTCGGATCCACCCATAAATAAAAAACCCTTTACTGGTTTTGATTCCCGTCAAAAACACACTCCAGTAAAGGGCTTTTCTATGCAAAAAAGCGAATCATCGCCATGGAAATAATCCCAACGATAACAATCCACATTAAATTTTTAGTTAAAATTGCTGTCACAATAGTAGGCAATGAAGCAAGCAAATTTTCAACATTGATTCCCGGAAAACCATTTTCCCGTGTAACTAATAAACTTTGAACGAAAAGGGCTGTCAGAATACAGAGGGGAACATAAGATAAATACCGAATCACCACATCTGGAAGCTGTAATTTGCGGACAAAAATAAAAGGTAACACACGTGGAATAAAAGTAACAAGGCCACAACCAACAATAACAAATAAAGTATACGAACTTAACGCCATTTTTCTAATATCACTCCCATCAAACAGCCAAGTAGCGTTGCCGTTAAAATAGCTAACTCAGGTGTCATAAAACGCATAAAGAGGACTAAAAACAGCGCAACAAGAATCATCACTAGCAAACTCGTACTGATTTTTTTACTTTTATCACTCACCACTTGTAAATAAAGCAAACCAATAAACATCGCTGACAAAGCAAAATCCAGCCCAAATTGTTCCGGATTCGGCAGCCAATTCCCTATAAAAGCACCCACAATACAAGCAACAATCCACGCCAAGTAGGCCGTCACATTAATCCCGTGCATCCATTTGGCACTAACTGGCTTTTTATTTCCAATTTGATTCATCGAAACCCCAAACGTTTCATCGGTGAGAAGGGCGCCAATCCCGATATTATTCCACAGAGAATATTTTTTAAAATGAGGAGCCTCGGCCATACTCATCAAAAAATGCCTTGAATTAATTAAAAAAGTAGTAAATATAATGGCTGAAATCGGACTCTGTAACAATAATAAACCAGAAATAATAAATTGAGCCGCACCCGCATACACAATAACCGCAAGCAGTGTGACTTCTAAAAGGCTTAAATGGGATGCTTTTCCTACTACACCAGCGGCAATCCCAATCCCCGCATAGCCAAGCACTGTAGGGAGACACGCTTTAACACCATCATAAAAACTTAACTCTTTATCCTTCTCCAAAAAAATCCCACCTTAACACAAAAACCTGGAGGCTGTTATCCCAGGTTTTCAAGTTCTATTTTCTTAGCAAAATGTGCTTCTGCTAAAAGATCAATTTCTTTTTTCAACTCGTCTACCATAATAGCTTCTGGTACTTTACGAATGATTTTACCATGTCTAAAAAGAAGTCCTTCTCCATTCGAACCTGCAATGCCGATGTCTGCTTCACGCGCTTCTCCGGGACCATTTACCGCACAGCCCAGCACGGCGACTTTAATCGGTGCTTTGATAGTAGCGATATATGCTTCCACTTCATTAGCAATACGAATCAAATCTATTTCTATCCGCCCACAAGTAGGACATGAAATTAGCGTGGCCGCGTTAGATGACAAACCGAATGATTTTAATAATTCACGAGCCACTTTAATTTCTTCGACAGGATCCGCACTAAGTGATACTCGTAAAGTATTTCCGATGCCTAGGCTAAGCATGGCGCCAAGCCCTGCAGCACTTTTAATCCCGCCTGAAAATTGAGTACCAGATTCCGTAATTCCAAGATGAAGAGGATACTTAAATGCGCGACTAGCTTTATCATACGCTTCAATTGCTAAATTCACGTCAGACGCTTTTAAAGAAACGATAATATCACGAAAATCTAAGTCTTCAAGAATTTTAATATGGGCAAGGGCACTTTCCACCATGCCATCTGCAGTAGGATAACCATACTTCTGAATGATTTTCTTTTCTAAACTGCCTGCGTTGACACCGATTCGAATGGGGATATTTTTCGCTTTAGCGGCGTTAACCACTTTTTCGACACGATCACGGCGACCGATATTACCAGGATTAATGCGAATTTTATCCACGCCAGCATCAATGGCTTTCAGTGCTAACCGGTAATCAAAATGGATATCAGCTACGAGGGGAATATGAATTCTTTTTTTGATAGCAGCAAGCGCATTTGCCGCTCGTTCATCTGGACAAGCTACCCGAACAATCTGGCAACCAGCTTCCTCTAATCGGTGAATCT
>CM001047.1:1427108-1427218 GCA_000183865.1 Listeria marthii FSL S4-120 | reverse complement strand
CAAAGCATAACTAAAATAAAAAAACAATATCCCGAAAATGGGATATTGTTTTTTTTTATTATTCCGTTACATTCATAACTTCTTTTAAATACTCATCATAAGAAATTTCA
>CM001047.1:1422232-1427008 GCA_000183865.1 Listeria marthii FSL S4-120 | reverse complement strand
TCATGTGTTTTTGTCGTAGTCATACTTTGGATCGTTAATTCATTATTACCACCAATTGTTAAATTACCAACTTGGACTGGGCGAGTATGTTCGCGAGATGTTCTTTCATTCAAAGAAATCGCTCCTTTAGTCTAGCTTTGATTTTTTTATCATACCATTTTTATAGAACAAAATCACGTGAATAACGCCACAAAAAAGCCACCTGCATAAGCAAGTGGCTAAAAATTATTTGTCTAAAACAGTTGGTTCGCTTGGAGGAATTGAACGAATCGCAAGGAACACGAAAATCATGCTCACGACCATATTTATCTCCATTCCAAAAGGAATAATAATTTGTAAGGCTTCCATAACCATTGTGAAAACGGCCGCTAGCGTAATACTATAGGCAGCAATCATCCAGTTTTGACGGAAGGCGATACCAGTTCGACCAAATCCAGAAAGAATAAAACCGAATAACGCATAAAGTGCTACACGGAAGAATACCGAACCTAGCGTGAAAATAAAGAGAACCATTAATGCAATTGGAATAAAGTACTTAGCTAATGACTCAATAGAAGTATATAAGTCAACTAAATCTGCTTTGTCGCTAATTCCTGCTGTTTCATAACTAACCGATTGAGAAACACCGGCTGCAGTAATATAAATACTATCTGAAAGAAAAGCAACTGCACTGTCATACGAAGCAATTTTATTATCAATATCATCTTTATCAAGTGTACCGGAAGCATCAAAATAAATATGTAATTCATCTTGATCAATCGAGATAGGGACATTTTTAACTGTATCATCCGTTAAAACTAACTTACCATCTGTCACTTTAAAATCCGGAATCTCATTTGTAATCGTTTCTTCGCCAACTTTTAGCGCATTTTTTGTCGTAACGTTCGTAAAGTATGCTAATGGAAGGAATGTTACGAACGATAAAACGATAATATAGACGATACTTTTTCTGATTTTATCATTTCGAAACGATGCAATATCCGCAGGGGAATACAAACTCTTCCAGAAGCGTTTAAAAATATTCATTCTTTTTTCAACACCTCACCTAATGGTTTAACTTTTTGAGTTTAAGGGAAAAAGATACATGTATGTGCAAAAGAGCGTACTTTTTCCACCTAAACTTAATCATAGCTTGAAACGAGAGCAAAATCAATATTGAAACATCACTGAGCAGAAAAATTGCAAGCATTTCGGGAGCATGGTAGGCTAAATGGTGTAAGAAGAAACTGTTTTTAAGGTTAATAGTAGTTCTATCGAAATGGGACATGAAACTTTTGCCTTATATGTCATTTCTTTTCACGTAAAAACAATACAAGGAGGAACTTTTAATGACTTACGAATTACCTAAATTACCTTATACTTATGATGCTTTGGAGCCGAATTTTGATAAAGAAACAATGGAAATTCACTATACAAAGCACCACAATACTTATGTTACAAAACTAAACGAAGCGGTTGCAGGTCATCCTGAACTTGCAAGCAAATCTGCTGAAGAATTAGTTGCTAACTTAGATAGCGTTCCTGAAAACATTCGCGGCGCTGTCCGTAACCATGGTGGCGGTCATGCTAACCATACATTATTCTGGTCTATTCTTAGCCCAAATGGTGGCGGTGCTCCAACTGGTGACTTAAAAGCAGCAATCGAAAGCGAATTCGGTACTTTTGACGAATTTAAAGAAAAATTCAATGCAGCAGCTGCAGCACGTTTTGGTTCTGGCTGGGCTTGGCTAGTAGTTAATGGTGGCAAATTAGAAATCGTTTCTACAGCTAACCAAGATTCTCCACTAAGCGATGGCAAAACGCCGGTTCTTGGCTTAGATGTTTGGGAACATGCTTACTACCTTAAATTCCAAAACCGTCGTCCTGAATATATCGACACATTTTGGAATGTTATTAACTGGGATGAAGCTAACAAACGCTTTGACGCAGCTAAATAATAATCAAAAGACTCACTTAGGTGGGTCTTTTTTTATTTCTAATGAATTTCTAATCAACTTACAGTGGAAAAATCATGCTTTTTCAGCTACAATAGGGAAAGGTATTATTGAAAAGTGAGGTAACTATGCGTGAAACTAAATTTTAGAAAAAAGAAAAAAGATTCCACTAAGAAGAAACGCGCCATCATTCCACTACGTTTAAATATTCTATTCTTTATTATATTTATTTTATTCTCCGTGTTAATTTTACGACTTGGAATTGTTCAAATCGTACAAGGGGATACTTACAAACGTCAATTAGAAGAGACCGATAACGTAACAGTTTCCAAAAATGTACCACGTGGTAGCATTTATGACCGGAATTACAATTTATTAGTAGGTAACTCTGCCGTCAAATCAATCACTTACACACGTAGCCAACAAACAGAAACTGCAGAAACGCTTCACGTCGCTCAAACGCTACAAAAACTAATTACAGTCGAGCCTGAAAAGCTAACCGACCGTGATCTAAAAGATTACTGGATTTTAACGCATCAAACCGAATCCCTCAATCGCTTATCAGCGAAAGAACAAGCGCTTGATGCAGCTAAAGCATACAAAGTCCAAGTAGAAAAAGTAACAAAAGATGATATTGCTAGTTTAACGACTGAAGATTTAAAAGTAGCAACCATTTACAAAAAAATGACTACTGGTTATGCAATGACAGAATCGGTTGTCAAAAATAAAGATGTAACTGATGAAGAAATCGCTCGCGTTAGTGAAAACATGGACAGTTTACCTGGCGTTGACACAACGACTGACTGGAATCGCTACTATACTTATGATGAAACATTACGTTCTATTTTAGGTTCCGTTTCCACAGCGAAAGAAGGTTTACCGAAAGACAAAGCAGAATATTACTTATCACAAGGATATAGCCGTAATGACCGCGTCGGTAAAAGTTATTTAGAAGCACAATATGAAAGTGTACTCGCTGGATCTAAATCCCAGTCCGAGAGCGTTCTTGATTCTAAAGGAAACATCATCGAAACTGTCAGCAAATATGAAGGCTCCAAAGGAAAAGATTTAGTTCTTTCCGTTGATGTCGAATTCCAAAAAGCTGTAGAAGAAATTCTCCAAAAAAATATTAAACAAGGGAAACAATATGCCGGTTCTGACCTTTTTGATCGCGCATTCGTTGTTGCCATGGATCCATATTCCGGAGAAGTTCTCGCACTTGCCGGTCAAAAGCTAAATGACAAAGGCGAATTTGAAGATTATTCCCTAGGTACATTTACGACAGCTTACGCAATGGGTTCCGCTGTGAAAGGCTCCACGATTCTTGGCGGTATTATGGACGGCGCTATTACAAACAAAACCGTCTTCACCGACCAACCAATTGCCCTAAAAGGAACGAAACCAAAGAGTTCTTGGTTTAATAGAACCGGAGCTGGCAATCGACCACTTGATCCTGTTGGCGCTTTAGAAATTTCTTCTAACTCCTATATGTATCAAGTAGCAATGAAAATGGGTGGCGCCAACTATGTACCAAATGGACCACTTAGAGCACCGCTAAGTACTTTTGACGATATGCGTTATTACTATAACCAATTCGGCCTAGGTGTAAAAACAGGCATCGACCTTCCCGGCGAACAAACTGGTTACAAAGGGGACGACCAAACAATTGGTAAAATTCTCGATTTCGCTATCGGACAATATGATTCGTATACACCACTACAAATGGCACAATACGTTTCGACAATTGCCAATGGCGGTTCAAGAATTGCGCCAAGCATGGTAAAAGAAATCAGAAACCCTAGTACAGATGGTGATACTGTTGGAACACTTGCAACAGCTAACGAACCAAAAGTATTAAATAAAATTGGCGTTTCCGAAAGTGACATAAAAACAGTGCAACAAGGTTTCTATGAAGTAACACATGGCTCTACTGGTACTGCAAGAACCGTCTTCACTTCAAGCGATTACGACGTTGCAGGTAAAACAGGTACAGCAGATGCTTTCTACGATGGACCAAAAGAAGGCAACAAAATGGCCAGCGTTTGGAACACTACTTTCGTCGGCTATGCGCCCGTTGAAAAGCCAGAGATAGCTATTTCCGTTGTTGTTCCTTGGATTTATCGTCCATACGGTACAGACCAAAAAACAAACATGAAAATCTCTAAAGAAGTATTCGATAAATATTTCGAGCTTAAAAAAGAACGCGCTGAGTCAAACAAAGACGAATCAAAAGTAGAACAACCAATTAACAACAAAGAAGCAGCTGCAAAAGCACAATCCGAACAAACCGAAAATTAATCAAAAACCACTTTCATTTGCGTGAAAGTGGTTTTTTTATTTCAAACTAACAAACAATTTAAAAAAATAGTCGTTAATACGTATAAAAAACTGCGAAATGGCTTTGTTTATGGTATGATAAAGTAAGTGTAAAATTAACCAGATTTCTGTTTTCAAGCAGAAATACGAGGATTAAATTGAAGGAGGAATTGTAAACTATGACAAAAAGCTATCATGTCGCAGTTGTAGGTGCTACTGGTGCAGTTGGTACCCAAATGATTGAATTACTAGAAGAGGCGGCGACTTTTAAGATAAAGCAAGTTTCATTCTTGTCTTCTATTCGTTCTGCTGGAAAAAAACTAGCCTTCCACGGGGAAGAAGTAACAATTCAAGAAGCAACACCTGAAAGTTTTGAAGGCGTTGATATCGCTTTATTTAGTGCGGGCGGTTCTGTTTCTAAAGCTCTCGCAAAAGAAGCTGTGAAACGCGGAGCTATTGTTATTGATAACACAAGTGCTTACCGCATGGATCCTACAGTCCCATTAGTCGTTCCAGAAGTAAATGA
>CM001047.1:1415617-1422132 GCA_000183865.1 Listeria marthii FSL S4-120 | reverse complement strand
CTCCCATAATGGAATAATTGCCAATCCTAACTGTTCCACCATTCAAATGGTAGCAGCACTCGAACCGATTCGAGAAACGTTTGGATTAAACCGCATTATTGTTTCCACTTATCAAGCTGTTTCTGGCTCTGGTGTAAGTGCCATTCAAGAGCTAAAAGACGGTAGCAGAGCAGTTTTAGATAACGAGGAATTCACTCCACAAATCATGCCCGTAAAAGGGGACAAAAAACATTATCCAATCGCTTTTAACGCGTTACCACAAATTGATGTTTTCACAGAAAATGATTATACATACGAAGAAATGAAAATGATCAATGAAACGAAAAAAATCATGGAAGACAACACAATGAAAGTTTCCGCTACATGCGTTCGGATTCCGGTAGTTAGTGGTCACTCTGAAAGTGTTTATATTGAAGTAGATAAAGACGGCGTAAGCGCGAAAGATATCCAAAATGCGCTTAAAAACGCCCCTGGTGTTGTGCTTGAAGATGACCCAGCAAATCAAGTATATCCGCAAGCGATCGAAGCTGCAGGTAAAAAAGAAGTATTCGTTGGTCGCATCCGCGCTGACATTGACGATCCCAAAGGTTTCCACATGTGGATTGTTTCTGACAACTTACTCAAAGGTGCCGCATGGAATTCGATTCAAATAGCTGAAAGTTTAGTCAAACTAGCGATTATTTAGAGGTGTAAGAAATGAAAATCATTGTTCAAAAATTTGGCGGAACATCCGTCCAAAATGAAAAGTCGCGTTTGATGGCATTTAACCACATCAAACATGCCTTAAAAGAAGGTTACAAAGTCGTCGTTGTTGTTTCAGCAATTGGAAGGTACGGCGATCCGTATGCGACTGATACACTGTTAGAACTTATCGGCGCTAAAAATACAAAACTAACTGCCAGAGAGCAAGACACTTTACTTTCTGTTGGCGAAACTATTTCTGCCTCTGTTTTCACAAACATGCTTAAAGAAGCCAACATTAAAGCAGAAGCATTTTCTGGTGGACAAGCAGGTATCATCACATCCGATGATCATTTAAACGCAAAAATCACAGAAGTGGATACCACACGTTTAAAAAATGCTTTAACATCCCTTGATGTCGCAGTAGTTGCTGGTTTTCAAGGAATTACTGACCAAGGAGATATTTCCACACTTGGTCGCGGTGGAAGTGATACATCCGCTGCAGCGCTCGGCGTATCGTTACAAGCAGACTACATCGATATCTTTACAGATGTTGATGGTATGATGACAGCTGATCCTCGTATCGTAGAGCATGCTCGTTCACTTCCGCGCGTAAGTTATAACGAAGTAAGCAATATGGCGTATCAAGGCGCTAAAGTCATTCATCCACGTGCTGTTGAAATTGCGATGACTGCCAAAATACCAATGCGTATTCGCTCTACTTATTTAGAAAGTACGGGAACACTCGTTACGTCACTGACCGATGATTCAGGCCATTTTGATGTGAAAGAACGCATGGTAACAGGCGTAGCGCACGTTACAAACCTTACCCAAATATCAGTACAAACAGAGACAGTAAAAGCACAACAACTAGCTTTTAAAATATTAGCAGACGCTGGAATCAGCCTTGATTTCATTAACATCTCTACTCAATCTGTTATTTTTACAGTCCCAGAAGAAAAAAGTCATGTAGTAAAACAATTATTAGAAGAAGCAAACTTACAAACAACTGTCCGAGAAGCTTGTGCAAAAGTTTCCATTGTCGGTGCCGGAATCACAGGAGTTCCTGGTGTTACAGCAAGAATCGTAGGTGCATTATCTGAAAAAAATATCCCAATTTTACAATCAGCGGATAGTCACACAACTATTTGGGTATTAGTAAGAGCAGAGGACTTAATTTCAGCAGTCAATGCCCTTCATGACGTATTTTGTTTGGAAATTAAGTAAGGAGGAAATGAAAGATGGATTTAGGGAAAGTAATTACAGCAATGGTGACACCAATTCACCCAGAAAAAGATAAAGTATGCAAAAAAAGAATTCATCATCTCGTGAACCACTTAATCGCAAATGGCTCAGACGGTTTAGTAATCGCTGGAACAACAGGCGAATCACCAACGTTATCCCATGATGAAAAAATAAAATTATTCCGCCAAGTAATTGAAACAAATGACGGGCGTGCGAAATTAATCGCCGGAACTGGCTCCAATAACACAGCCGAAACAATCGCTTTCACAAAAGAAGTGGCTGAACTCGGTGGCATTGACGCTGTTTTAATCGTTGCACCATATTATAATAAACCAAATCAAGACGGTTTATACGCACATTTTGCAGCAGTTGCGGAAGCTTCTGATTTACCAGTCGTTATTTATAACATCCCTGGTCGTAGTGTCGTTAATATCGAACCAGAAACAATCATCCGTTTAGCAAAATTACCTAACATTGTTGGTGTAAAAGAATCTAGCGGTAATTTGGATAATATTAGTAAAATCATTGCTGAAACTTCGGACGATTTCCAAGTATACAGTGGTGACGATAGTTTAACGTTACCAATCCTTGCTGTAGGTGGAGACGGTGTTATTTCCGTTTCGAGCCATGTGGTAGGAAATGAAATGCAAGAAATGATCCAAGCATTTGAACGAGGAGAGGTTCAAAAAGCGGCAAGTATCCACCGGGAATTGCTTCCACTTATGAATGGCCTATTCTCTGTACCAAACCCAGCACCAACAAAATACTTACTTAACCAACAAGGCATTAGTGTTGGACCTGTGAGACTACCACTTGTAGATTTGAATGCTGAACAAGGAACGAAATTACAAGCTATATTAGAAGGACTTTCTAAATAGTTCAAAGGAGGTCTACGCTTTGACAATCAAAAAAGCGAAAAACATAAAAATCATTCCACTCGGCGGTGTCGATGAAAGTGGCAAAAATTTATATGTAGTAGAAATAGACGAAGATATCTTTATTTTAGATGCGGGCTTAATGTTCCCAGAAAATGAATTACTAGGAATTGACATCGTTATCCCTGATTTTAAATATTTAGAAGAAAATAAAGACCGCGTGAAAGCCATTCTTTTAACGCATGGTCATGAAGACGCAATTGGTGCATTACCGTACTTACTTCAAAAAATCAAAGCGCCAGTTTACGGGACAGAATTAACCATTGCGCTTGCAAAATCTGCACTCAAAGAGCACCGTAAACTGCGCTTCAAAAATTTCCATGTTGTTAACGAAGAAACAACCTTATCATTTGCTAAAATTGATGTTTCCTTTTTCCGTACAACGCACACAATTCCTGATTCTGTTGGGATTGTACTTGAAACAAGTGAAGGCTCTATCGTTTATACAGGTGATTTCAAATTCGATCAATCAGCTAAAGACGGTTATGCTTCTGATTTAAGCCATATTGCAGAATTTGGTGAAAGAGGAGTACTAGCATTACTTTCTGATAGTTCAGAAGCAGAACACCCTGGAACAACTTCTAGCGATAGTTTAATTGAAGAAGAAATTAGACATGCTTTCCGAATGGCAGACGGTCGAATTATCGTCGCTTGTGTGGCATCTAATTTAATCCGCTTGCAACAAGTGCTTGATGCATCTGTCGCAACAAAACGTAAAGTCGCGATTGTTGGTAAAGAACTAGAACGCGTTTTCGAAATTGCTGGCAGCTTAGGCAAAATTGTTATTGAAGAAGACTTAATCGTGCCATTAAAAGAACTAAAAAAATATAACGATGACGAAATTACAATTATCGAAACAGGTAATCTGGGCGAACCTATCCAGTCACTACAATTAATGACAAAAGGAAATCACCCACAACTGAACATCAAACCAGGCGACACAGTTTATATTACAACAACACCATCGCCATCACTGGAAACAATGATGGCGAAAACAATGGACATGCTATATAAAGCTGGTGCCAAAGTGTTAACAATGAGTAATAATCTTTTCATCTCTGGACATGCAAGCCAAGAAGATTTAAAATTGATGATTAACTTATTAAAACCAAGATATTTCGTGCCTGTTCACGGAGAATATCGTATGCTAATCAGTCACGCTAAATTAGCACATGAAGTTGGTATGGCTAAATCAGAAGTATTCATCGTAGGTAAAGGCGAAATTTTAGAATATAAAAATGATAAAATGACTGCTGGAAACCGTGTATACTCTGGAAATACCTTAATTGATGGGTTAGGTGTCGGTGACGTTGGAAACATCGTACTCCGCGACCGTAAATTGCTTTCAGAAGACGGGATTTTCATCATCGTGGTAACACTTAATCGCAAATCAAAAACAATCACATCCGGACCAGAAATTATTTCACGCGGCTTTATCTATGTACGCGAGTCCGAACATTTAATTGAAGAATCCTCCAAAGTTGTTACAAAAATTGTCGAAAAAAATCTACAAGAAACTGGCTTTGAATGGGCGAAACTAAAACAAGATATTCGCGATCAATTAAACCGTTACTTATTCGAACAAACAAAACGTCGTCCAATGATTTTACCAATCATTATGGAAGTCTAGAATTAACTGCTACACATTCGTGTGTGGCAGTTTTTTTCGTTTAAAAGTGAAAGTAGACGGGAAAACATGCTAGGAAGGAGTGATTTACATGGCAAATTTTACATATGACCTAGTAGTAATCGGCAGTGGCGCAAGTGGAACAACTGTCGCTTTTAAAGCACAGGCAGCAGGATTAAAAGTGGCAATTATAGAAGAGCGTAGTTGGGGTGGAACGTGCGTCCTCAGAGGATGTGACCCTAAAAAAGTGCTCGTTGGGGCAGCTGAAGCAAGAAAGCTTTCTACCAGACTGCGTGGCAAAGGTATTAAGCAAGCCGCAACGATTAGCTGGACAGATTTAATGGCATTTAAAGAAACCTTTGTAGAAGACGTTCCTGAAAGCCGATTAGAAAGTTTTCAAAACGCAGACATTGAAACATTCTTTGGCCCAGCAAGCTTTCAAGATGTAAATACGTTAAAAGTCGGTGATGATATACTAACTGCTAAAAAAATTGTTATCGCAACCGGTGCTACGCCAAGCAAGCTCCAAGTGGAAGGACAAGAATATATCCAAACAAGTGATGATTTCTTATCACTAGAAAAACTACCAGATTCAGTCGTTTTTATCGGCGGTGGTTATATATCATTTGAATTTGCCTCGATTGTACAGGCAACAGGGCGAGAAGTGCATGTTATTCATCACAATAGTGCACCATTGAAGAAATTCGACCCTGATTTTGTCGCTGCATTAGTTTCCAGCATGAAAGAAGAGGGCGTTCATTTCCATTTTGATACAGATATTACTAAAATCGAAAAAAATGGTGAAAAACTACATCTTCAAGGTAAAAATGGCTTTTCGTTAAATACAGATTTAATCGTTGGCGCGACCGGTAGAAAGCCTAATATTGACCATTTATCACCAGAAAAAGCAAATATCAATTATACGAAAAAAGGCATCGTCGTTAATGAAAAACTACAAATACCTACTAATCCTCATATTTATGCGTGCGGTGATGTAGCTGACACAAAAGGCGCGCCGTTAACCCCAGTTGTCAGTCTCGAAGCCGCATTTGTCGCTAAAAACATCCTAGGAGGCGACGAAAAAGTCAATTATCCAGCAATCCCAAGTGTTGTTTTTACGAGCCCGAAACTCGCAAGTATTGGTATTAGCATAGAAGAGGCTAAAGCAGACCCAGAAAAATACCAAATCAAACAGCATGACACAACAAATTGGTACACGTACAAACGAACCAATGAACCAATTGCACTTGCGAAAATTATTGAAGACCGAAAAACAGGACAAATCAAAGGCGCTCATTTCCTTAGTGAAGAAGCGGATTATATGATTAATTATATCGCGCTTTTAATGAAAGCAAATTTAACTTTAGCGGATTTACAATCTGTTATTTTCGCTTATCCATCCCCAGCAAGTGACTTAACTGCTTTGAACTAAAGAAGAAATATGTTATAGTGAGGGAGAAATTCGCATAAAAAGGAGCAAATAAGATGGAAATTTGGATTATTGCCGGAATATGTGCTTTCTTAATTTTTATCGCAGGTATCGTTATTTTATTTTTCCCAGCCAAACGGAAAATCGGTGCTATTTTAACAAGCGCAGGGACGTTATTAATGATTGGCTCAATTATTGGTATCATTGTTAGTTTTTCACATTATCAACAAGTGCAAAATGATGTGTTTAACTATTCTTCTAAAGGAACAAGTCAAACTACCCCAGAAGAAACAAAGACATATCAAGTAAACTATGAAGATTCCGCAGATAATATTAAGAAAAAAATCAGCACGATAACAGTTGAAAAGAAAGAAACGTACTCAACATTAGAAAGCAAGTCAGTTGAGGGTAGCATTACAATCGCTTTAGAAATCACCAACAATGCATCTAAAGTACTTGAAACGTATCCAAATCAAGGACAATTAGAAGCAAATAAAGTAGATTTGAATGGTGGGGACGCTGTTTTATCTAATTTCGACACAACCGAAATTAAGCCTGGCGAAACGGCCAAGGGGAAAATCGTTTTCCCAGTCGATAA
>CM001047.1:1415502-1415611 GCA_000183865.1 Listeria marthii FSL S4-120 | reverse complement strand
CAAAGTGTCTGATATTACATGGGTTTCTTATAGTTTCCTTAGTTATTTAAAAGATTCATCCACACCAATTACAACAGAAACAGGCAAAATTGAACTAAAATAAAAAAAC
>CM001047.1:1413329-1415402 GCA_000183865.1 Listeria marthii FSL S4-120 | reverse complement strand
AATTGAACTAAAATAATTTCTTTATTGTAAAATTGGTCTTTTGATAAGTTAACAATACGAGTTGCGATTGTTTGTAGTAACTGATGGTCATGGGAAGCAAAGATCATTGCGCCTTTAAAACCTTCCAAACCATTATTTAATGCTGTAATTGATTCTAAGTCCAAGTGGTTAGTAGGTTCGTCTAGTAAAAGAACGTTAGAACCTGAAAGCATCATTTTGGATAACATACAACGAACTTTTTCTCCACCGGATAGGACGCGTACTTTTTTCAGTACTTCATCACCACTGAATAGCATACGGCCAAGGAATCCACGTAAGAATGCTTCACTGTCATCTTCTGGAGAGAATTGACGTAGCCATTCTACAAGGCTCATATCGTTTTCCTCGAAGAATTCAGAGTTATCTTTCGGGAAGTAGCTTTGACTAGTTGTAATACCCCATTTATAGCTACCTTCATCAGGTTCCATTTCGCCAGCAAGAATTTGGAAAAGAACGGTTTTAGCAACTTCATCATCGCCAACTAAAGCAACTTTGTCATTACGATTAATGGAGAAGGAAAGATTATCAAGAATCTTCACGCCATCAATTGTTTTAGATAAGTTTGTTACTGTTAGTAGGTCGTTCCCAACTTCGCGGTCCGGTTTGAACTGAATGAAAGGGTAACGACGACTAGAAGGTTGAATATCTTCCAGCGTGATTTTTTCGAGCATTTTTTTACGGCTTGTTGCTTGTTTGGATTTAGATGCATTGGCACTAAACCGGGCAATAAACTCTTGTAATTCTTTCATTTTTTCTTCTTTTTTCTTATTACGATCGCCCATCATTGTTTGAGCTAATTGGCTTGATTCATACCAGAAATCATAGTTTCCGACATATAATTTAATTTTGCTGAAATCAAGATCCGCAATATGCGTACATACTTTGTTTAGGAAGTGACGGTCATGGGATACAACGATAACAGTATTATCAAAGTTGATTAAAAATTCTTCTAACCAATGAATCGCACGGATGTCCAGGTGATTGGTAGGCTCATCCAGAAGTAAGATATCTGGTTTACCGAATAAAGCTTGCGCAAGAAGCACTTTCACTTTTTCTCCACCAGTTAAATCTTTCATAAGTTTTCCGTGTAAGTCAGTAGGGATACCTAAACCATTTAATAAAACAGCAGCCTCAGATTCCGCTTCCCAACCATTTAATTCAGCAAATTCGCCTTCAAGTTCCGCAGCACGGATACCATCTGCATCGCTGAAATCTTCTTTCATGTAAATGGCATTTTTTTCGTCCATAATTTTGTATAGACGTTCATGTCCCATAATAACCGTGTTAAGAACAAGTTCATTATCATACTGGAAATGATCTTGGCGAAGGACAGCTAGACGCTCACCTGAACCAATATGCACATTACCACTTTGTGAATCAAGCTCGCCAGAAAGCACTTTTAGGAACGTTGATTTACCAGCACCGTTTGCGCCAATAAGACCGTAACAGTTACCTGGCAAAAATTTAATCGAAACATCTTCAAATAGCTTTTTATCGCCGTAGCGTAAGCCAACATTATTTACAGTTAACATTTTCTTCCTCCAATACTAAGTTACTTCTTCTTGAAATCAGAAAAAGCACAATTACTTCTATTTTAACATGGTTAGTGAAGCAAAGAAAGCATACACACATAAATAAATGTTATAATATGAAAATAAGGAGGAGAGCCGGATGGATTACGAGCAAACTTTACAAGAAAAAGTCGCGCTTTGTCTTACTTTACAAGCTGCCAAAGAAACTTTTCCGTTTGATAAAAAAACGCATGCCTTAACGGTTAGCGGTAAAATATTCGCACTGATACATCTATACCATGGGGATTTATACATAAGCGTTAAATGTCAGCCGGAAAGAATTGATTTGTTGCGCGATGAATATTTGAGCATAAAACCAGGCTATCATTTAAATAAAAAGCATTGGATTACGCTTGTTATTAATGAAAAATACGATGTGGAAGCTGAAACTGAATTTGCGTTAATTCAAAATAGTTATCAGCTTATTTTTGATAAATTGCCGAAAAAAGCGCAAAATACTGTG
>CM001047.1:1407188-1413322 GCA_000183865.1 Listeria marthii FSL S4-120 | reverse complement strand
CTGCAAATGACTAAAGAAAAGAAAAAATTCTTTACAAAAAAGAAGTGCATGCTATAATAATTGTTGTACGATAATTTCATAGACGTTACCACAGGGGGGGCTTCTTAGCTGAGATTGAGTCCACATGTTTTTGGATTCTGACCCTTTGAACCTGTTCGTTAATACGAGCGTAGGGATTGTGGCGATTGCATTTCTAACAATAGAAACTGCTTTCTTCTGGGGTACGTTTTTGACCAAAAAGAAGAGGGGAGTTTATTTTTTATGCAAAACAAACGATTAATCATTTTACTTGAGTGTGCTATCTTTGCTGCAGTTGCGATGGTACTAAGTTTTATCCCGCTGGACATCGGTTCTAGTTTCTCGATTTCACTGGGAATGATTCCAATGTATGTGATTGCGATCCGCCGCGGTTTTTGGGCTGCTGGATTCGCTGGACTACTGTGGGGGTTACTACATTTTCTCACTGGGAAAGCCTATATTTTAATGCCATCACAAGCATTTATTGAGTACATTTTAGCTTTCAGTTTTGTTGCGTTTAGTGGCGTATTCAGTAAGCAAGTTCGAAGCAATTTAGCTGCTAATCAACTTAAAAAGGCAATCCAATGGGCGTGGGGAACCATGATTATTGGTGGCGTTGCTAAATATTTTTGGCATTATGTTGCTGGCGTGTTATTCTGGGGGGCTTATGCTTTTCAAGGTTGGGGCGCTCAACTTTTTTCGATTGTCATGAATGGGGCCAGCTGCTTGGCTACGGTCATTGTTGCTGGTATCGTCATCTCGATATTACTAAAAACCTCACCCAAATTATTCTTACCAAAATAACCACTAGGTCCGAGAGCATTTGCTTTTGGGCCTTTTTAAGTGTGTTATAATTAAATAAATACTATATTACAGCTTATTACAATGCTCATTTTCACGATTAAAGTTTAGCATCGATGTCACACGTGCCACAAGTACGAAATCATCTTGTTTAGGAACTTCCGTTTGAATGTAACACTGTCTTTAAGCTGTTTTTTTGTATTTAAAAAGTTTAAATCAGTACTCTTTAGGGAAAATATTTATCGATTGCCAATTTTTTGGTAGTGGTAAAGAAAAAATGGAGGTGTATAAGCGTGTTAAAATTTGAACACGTAACGAAGACTTATAAAGGGGGCAAAAAAGCTGTTAATGATCTAACTCTTAGCATCGATAAAGGAGAATTTGTTTGTTTTATCGGTCCAAGTGGTTGTGGAAAGACGACAACAATGAAGATGATTAACCGGCTTATTGAACCTACAGAAGGTAAAATATTTATTAATGACAAAGACATCATGGCGGAAGATCCTGTCAAACTAAGACGTTCGATTGGTTATGTTATCCAACAAATTGGCTTAATGCCACATATGACGATTCGAGAAAATATCGTCCTTGTACCAAAATTACTTAAATGGTCCGAAGAGAAAAAACAAGAACGGGCCAAAGAATTAATAAAATTAGTAGATTTACCAGAAGAGTTTTTAGACCGATATCCTTATGAATTAAGTGGTGGACAGCAACAACGTATCGGTGTTCTGAGAGCACTTGCGGCTGAACAAAATTTAATTTTAATGGATGAACCTTTTGGCGCACTAGATCCAATTACTCGTGATTCTCTTCAAGAAGAATTCAAAAACTTGCAAAAAGAGCTTGGAAAAACGATTATTTTCGTTACGCATGATATGGATGAAGCAATTAAACTTGCAGACCGTATCGTTATTATGAAAGCAGGCGAAATCGTTCAATTTGATACGCCAGATGAAATTTTACGCAATCCGGCGAATTCCTTTGTGCGTGATTTCATCGGGAAAGATCGCTTAATTGAAGCGAAACCAGATGTTACTCAAGTAGCGCAAATTATGAATACGAATCCCGTTTCTATTACAGCGGATAAATCACTACAAGCCGCGATTACTATTATGAAAGAAAAACGAGTAGATACGTTACTAGTAGTGGATGAAGGCAATGTATTAAAAGGCTTTATCGACGTAGAGCAAATTGATTTAAATCGTCGTACTGCAACTTCTGTTATGGATATAATCGAGAAAAACGTTTTTTATGTCAATGAAGATACGTTACTTCGCGATACAGTGCAACGGATATTAAAACGTGGCTATAAATATATTCCGGTCGTTGATAAAGATAAACGGCTTGTCGGGATTGTCACTCGTGCGAGCTTAGTAGATATCGTTTATGATTCCATCTGGGGCGAAGGAGCAGAAACGCAGGAGGAACATGCCGCTTCCGAAACGACAGAGCCAGAAATGAAGCAGGAGGGATAAGCTATGGACGCAATTGTTACTTTTTTTCAAGAAAACGGCCATAACTTACTTGTCCAAACATGGCAACATCTATTTATCTCCTTATCTGCCGTTATTTTAGGGATTGTCGTTGCGGTACCAACTGGAATCTTACTCACTCGTTCACCAAGAGTAGCGAACTTTGTTATTGGTGTAGTTAGTGTTCTTCAAACTGTCCCATCACTCGCCATTTTGGCATTCATTATTCCATTTCTTGGGGTTGGAACGCTACCGGCGATTATTGCGCTATTTATTTATGCGCTTTTACCAATCTTGCGTAACACTTTTATCGGGGTTCGAGGGGTTGATAAAAATTTAATCGAATCTGGTCGTGGAATGGGGATGACGAATTGGCAACTGATTGTAAATGTTGAAATTCCTAATTCTATCTCAATTATTATGGCCGGCATTCGTTTATCTGCCGTTTACGTTATCGCTTGGGCAACACTTGCTTCCTATATTGGTGCTGGCGGACTTGGAGACTTTATTTTTAATGGCTTGAACTTATACCGTCCAGATTTAATTCTCGGCGGAGCAATTCCAGTAACTATTTTAGCCCTTGTAGTAGAATTCGCGCTTGGAAAATTAGAATATCGTTTAACTCCAAAAGCCATCCGCGAAGCTCGGGAAGGGGGAGAATGATATGAAGAAAAAATTAATCGCATTATTCAGCGTGCTACTTCTAACCAGTTCGCTTTTCTTATCTAGTTGTTCTTTACCAGGTCTTGGAGGAAGTTCCAAAGATACTATCCGTATTGGTGCAATGGCCACAACTGAGTCACAAATCGTTTCCAATATTTTAAAAGAATTGATTGAGCATGACACGGGTTTAAAAGTAGAAATCGTCAACAACCTCGGATCAACTATCGTGCAACACCAAGCAATGCTTAACGGTGATGTAGATATTACAGCTACAAGATACACTGGAACCGATTTAGTTGGGCCACTCGGCGAAGATGCTATTAAAGACCCAGAAAAAGCCTTAGCTGCTGTTAAAAAAGGGTTTGAAGAACGTTTCCACCAAACCTGGTTTGATTCTTACGGCTTTGCTAATACTTATGTGTTTATGGTGCGTCAAGATACCGCTAAGAAATACAACCTAAATACCGTAAGTGATATGCGCAAAGTGGAAAATGAACTCACTGCTGGCGTTGATAATTCTTGGATGGAACGCGAAGGAGACGGCTATAAAGCATTCTCCAAAGCCTATGACATCGAATTCAAGAAAATCTTCCCAATGCAAATTGGCTTAATTTACACTGCGCTTAAAAACAATCAAATGGACGTGGCGCTTGGTTACTCAACAGACGGCCGTATCCCAACATACAACTTAAAACTATTAAAAGATGATAAAAAATTCTTCCCACCATATGACGCTTCAGCACTCGCAACAGATGAAATTTTAAAGAAACACCCAGAACTGAAAACTACGATTAATAAGCTAAAAGGTAAAATTTCCACTGAAGAAATGCAAAAGCTTAATTATGAGGCAGATGGCAAATTAAAAGAACCATCCATTGTAGCGCAAGAATTCCTACAAAAAAATAATTACTTTGACGGTAAAAACTAAGGAGGTGCCAAAAGATGGAAACATTAAAACAATTAATTGACTATTACCAAACAAATGGAAGTTATGTCATGGAAGAGTTCTGGCGGCATTTCTTAATGAGTGCTTACGGAGTTATCTTCGCAGCAATCATTGCAATACCGCTCGGAGTATATATTGCTAGAAAAAAACGCTTAGCCGGTTGGGTTATCCAAATTGCCAATATCATCCAAACCATCCCAGCACTCGCTCTGTTAGCTGTACTTATGCTCATCATGGGCTTAGGGACGAATACAGTCGTTTTATCCTTATTCCTATATTCTTTACTACCAATTCTAAAAAACACCTACACAGGCATTAGAAACGTCGACGGAGCGCTTCTTGAATCCGGTAAAGCAATGGGAATGACAAAATGGCAAGTGCTACGCCTTATCGAAATGCCACTTGCTTTATCCGTTATTATGGCAGGTATCAGAAATGCACTTGTTATCGCGATTGGAGTTGCAGCAATCGGGACATTCGTTGGAGCAGGAGGCCTTGGAGACATCATCGTTCGCGGAACTAATGCTACAAACGGTACCGCGATCATTTTAGCTGGTGCAATCCCAACGGCAGTCATGGCCATTTTAGCCGATTTGCTACTTGGTTGGGTCGAACGCACATTAAACCCAGTGAAAAACAAAAGAAAATCATTAACCGAAGCCTTATAGAACCGCTCGAAAACACAACCTCGCATCTTCAACAAAAGGTTGTGTTTTTCGTTTGACAAAAAATGTTTCCCGTAGTAAACTTTTTATCATAAACGAAAGAAGGTCAGGGAGCATGAAAAAGGAGAAAACAGAACGCACAAAACAAAGCTGGAGAAAAGCACAAAATGCTCCCAGCTTGAGCGAAGTCAATAATTCAGTCGCTATTCCAAAAAACGCAAAATTCTTCCGGAAATTATTTGCCTTTATGGGGCCAGGCGCACTTATTGCGGTAGGTTATGTCGATCCAGGTAACTGGGCAACTTCTATTGCCGGGGGATCAGAATTTGGTTACACTTTATTATCTGTTATTTTAATTTCTAATATTTTAGCCGTACTATTACAATCACTTGCCTCTAAATTAGGTATCGTTACTGGTCGAGATTTAGCACAGGCATCTAGTGATCATTTTTCGAAACCTTTTGGCTTTGTCCTCTGGATTTTGGCCGAACTAGCAATCATCGCCACTGATATCGCCGAAGTTATCGGTAGTGCGATTGCGCTTAACTTACTATTCGGCATTCCGTTAATTTGGGGCGTTTGTATTACCGCGTTAGATATTTTTCTCGTGCTATTTTTACAACATAAAGGTTTCCGCTATATCGAAGTGATTGTTATTACTTTAATGGTTACGATTCTAGTATGCTTCGGAGCAGAAATGGTGATGTCTCATCCAGACATGCAAGCAATTGCCAAAGGGTTTATCCCACAATCAGAAATCGTTACTAATCCCGCAATGCTTTATATTGCACTAGGTATTCTTGGCGCGACAGTAATGCCACATAATTTATATTTGCATTCATCTATCGTGCAAACAAGACAATATGCTCGGACAAAAGAAGGGAAGAAAGAGGCAATTCGTTTTTCATTTATCGATTCCACTTTTTCCTTAACGATCGCTTTATTAATTAACGCATCGATTTTAATTTTAGCTGCGGCAGCCTTTTATACTACCGGGCAACATAATGTAGCTGGAATTGAGGATGCTTATAAATTACTTAATCCAACACTTGGTAGCAGCATCGCCAGCACCATATTTGCTGTAGCCTTACTTGCTTCCGGACAAAACTCTACATTAACAGGCACACTAGCTGGGCAAATTGTTATGGAAGGTTTCTTAAATATCCGTTTAAAACCAGTAGTTCGCCGCTTGTTAACACGTGTACTGGCAATCGTCCCAGCAGTTATTATCACAGCTTTATACGGAGCAAACGGAATAAATGAACTATTAATATTTAGCCAAGTTATTCTTTCGATGCAATTATCATTCGCAGTTATTCCGTTAGTTATGTTTACAAGCGATAAACAGAAGATGGGCGAATTCGTTAACCCGACATGGTTAAAAATCATTTCTTGGACGGTCGCCATTTTCATCGCTGTCTTAAATATCTACTTGTTATTCTATACTTTAACGTCATTATAAAGAGGTAAGGGGACAATAATTATATTATGTAAACAATTAAAAATAATTTTCTCATTTCTTTCCCTCGAAATTTTCATCTTTATACTATATAATTGAATTATAGT
>CM001047.1:1400301-1407088 GCA_000183865.1 Listeria marthii FSL S4-120 | reverse complement strand
AAGGTGTTGAATAACAATGACGGATAAACTATTAAAACAACATAAAAGGCTTTTAGAACAGCAACATAAACTACCGTACACAATCAATTTGGACGGCGAAGTTTACACGATTATTATTTATACCAAATTAAGTAAAGTAGCTGGTGTGACTGTCTTAAATTCCGAAGAAGAACCAGTGACAGTGAAAGAAGCAGAAGCAGTTGTTAATCGCATTCAAAAGTATAACTTCTATTTTGAATACTTAGGTAAACGAGCGCACGTAATTAAAGAACGCGATAGCATTATTGCTGAAAAAATAGAACAAACACAATTAATTTTAAATGATAATACTATTTTTGGTGAAAAAATGCAGCCAACCATTGATGAACTTAATTTAGCGATGGAAGTCTACAAACAACAACAACACAAAATGGATATTTATCAAGAAGATATTAGTTTACTCAATCAAAAAATCAAGATGCAAGGGGAAATTTTAGACGAAGACTGGGAATCTGCTGAAAACTTATCAATTGCGTTTGCTAAAGCGGCTTATGCGCAAAGCATTTATTTAGAAGCAACGCGCAAAAATCGTAAACAACTCGCAAAATGGTTCCATCTTCATCAAAAAGAGCTTCCTACAGAAAAACAAAAAGCACTTGGCAAAATGGTTTCTGTTTTAAGCGACACGAATGCTGGTCTAGTTTTCGACCAAATCATTTCCCTTACACCGCTCCTTGAAGAAGGCTTAATGTTAGATCACGAGCAATCCTTAACCCAACGAGCAGCTGAATTTAATAAAGAATTTGAAACACATTGTCGTTTCTATAAACCGAACGTTAATAAAGTTAAAAATTTAATCAGGCAATAAAAAGAAAGCTAAGTGGTTTTTACGCCACTTAGCTTTTTTTATTTGATTATACCTTGATCTTGTAAATAATCTTTAGCAACAGTATAAGCTGATTTACCATTTACATTCACTTCGTAGTTCATTTTACGCATTTCATCGTCAGTAATTTTTCCAGCGAGTTTGTTTAATGGTTTTTTCAGTTCTGGATATTTATCTAATGTTTTCGTCAGCATAAGTGGCGCACCTTGATAAGGAGGGAAGAGTTGCTGATCATCTTCCAGTACTTTTAATTTATACTGAGCTAGTTCGCTATCTGTCGAATAAGCATCTAATAAGTTAATATCCCCAGATTTAATCGCATTATAGCGCAGTTTTGGTTCCATTGTTTTCAAGTTTGAGAATGTCAGGCCGTATTTATCTTGAATGCCTTTATAGCCATCCGAACGGTCTTTGAACTCAAGTGTGAATCCTGCTTTGACTTGGTCGGATACCGGACCGAGGTCAGATATTTTTTCCAAATTGTTTTCTTTCGCAAATTCAGGTGATACCGCAAGTGCATAGGTATTGTTGTATTTCATCGGTTTTAAGTAAGTCATGTTAAAATCTTTTGCCAAACCGTCACGTGCCTGTGTATAAACTTGCTCAGGATCATGAGTTTTCGCATTTTCTTTTAAGAAGGTTTCTAATACTGTTCCTGTAAATTCAGGATAAATATCAATATCACCGGATTTTAAGGCATTAAATACGAAGCTTGTTTTACCCATATTAGGCTTCACATTAACTTTTAAATCCGTTTCGTCTTCAATAACTAACTTGTACATATTAATCAAAATTTCTGGCTCTGCACCTAATTTACCAGCGATTGTAATTTCTTTTTTATCGGACGCAAAATAAGGAACGACAATGATTGCGGCGGTGAGTAAAATCCCAGCTGAAATCGTAATAACCGTGCTTCTAAAGGATGCTTTTTCAAGGAAACGCAGTAGGAAATCAAACAAGATAGCTAGTAATGCAGCTGGAATAGCACCAAGTAAAATCAAACTATTATCATTGCGATCAATCCCAAGTAAAATTAAGTCCCCAAGTCCGCCAGCGCCAATTAATGCGGCAAGTGTTGCGGTACCGATAATTAATACCATCGCCGTACGAATACCAGCCATAATTACAGGCATCGCAAGCGGTAGTTGTACTTTGTATAGTCGTTTCCATTTGTTCATTCCCATTGCGCGTGAAGCTTCGACAAGTGCCGGATCTACTTCTTTTATCCCAGTATATGTATTCCTTAAAATCGGTAAAAGGGCATAAATAACAAGCGCGATAATCGCCGGGACAATCCCAATACCAACAAGCGGAATTAATAACCCCAGTAGAGCAAGGGAGGGTATCGTTTGGAAAATGGCAGCTACTTGAATAATTGGCTCAGCAAGTCGCTTATGTCTAGTTAAGTAAATCCCAAGCGGTAACGCAATTAACACGGCAATAAAAAGAGAGACGAAAGAAATCTGAATGTGCTGAACTAAAGCCGTGAACAGTTCATCTTTACGGACAGCAAATGTATCTAGAAGTGTATTCATACCAGCTCACCCGAACTTTCTAGATGACGCGCTAAAAATTGCATCACATGTTTATTTGCAATCGTACCAATAAAATTACCCATTTCGTCTGTCACAGGAATCGATTGTTCTTCAGCAATGCGGCGTACAAGATTTTCGACAGGTTCCTTGGACGAAATGCCAAGTGTGCCATCGCTAGTTTGATACGCATAAAACAAATCAGCTTCAATTAAATCATTGACCGTAAAACTACCTTCTAAAATTGGCGTATTGAAAGCATGACCAGATGCTAAGAAATCTTTAACAAAATCATTTTCCGGATTTTTGATAATTTCTTCCGGTGTAGCTACTTGAACAATTTCGCCGCCTTGCATTACGCAAATTCGGTCTCCAAGCGCAAGAGCTTCTTGCATATCATGCGTAACAAATACGATGGTTTTTTTAATTTTCTTTTGAAGCGCAGAAATATCTTGTTGTAAACGTTGGCGAGAGATAGGGTCAAGCGCACTAAAAGGTTCATCCATCAGAATAATCCCTGGATCAGCTGCAAGGGCGCGAACGACTCCAACACGTTGCTGTTCTCCACCTGAAAGTTCTGCTGGCTTACGATTACGGTAACTTTCTGGGTCTAAGCCAACACTATCTAGTAATTCCGTAATCCGGTCGTGAATTTTTTCTTTGCTCCATTTCTTTAATTCTGGAACAATCGCAATATTTTCTTCAATTGTCATATGAGGAAAGAGTGCAATTTGCTGCAATACATAGCCGATATCCCAGCGAAGTTCATGAATATCGTAATCACTAATTCGCTTTTCATTAATATAAATGGTTCCAGTTGTCAGTGGAATCAAGCGATTAATCATTTTTAATGTTGTCGTTTTCCCGCAACCACTCGGCCCGATGAAAACAAAGAACTCGCCATCCTTGATATCTAAAGTCACGTTGTTTACAGCAGTCTTATCTTCGTTATATTTTTTTGACACATTATCAAAACGAATCATTTTTTCATCCCTTTCCTTTTAATCGAATGTATGTTCTATATTTTAACATTTTTAATTTTAATACTCAAGAACATATCATCCAATTACCCTAAAATATACTTAAATATTCCTATTTTGTTAAAAAAACTCTGGAATTCTTTGTAAAAGTGCGGTTCCATGATAAAATAAAGAAAGTGATTTTTAAACTACAACCATGAAAGGTTTGAAATAAATAATGAATAACTTACAAACACAGTTCCCACATATAACGATAAAATTAAATGAACCCTTATCTAACTACACGTATACAAAAACAGGTGGTATGGCAGACATTTTCGTTATGCCGAAAACAATAGAAGAGACGCAAGAAGTAGTATCTTACTGCCACCAAAATAAAATTCCATTAACTATTCTTGGTAACGGATCTAATCTTATCATTAAAGATGGAGGAATTCGCGGTGTTATCTTACATCTCGATTTACTCCAAACAATTGAAAGAAACAACACACAAATTACTGCAATGAGTGGTGCTAAACTTATCGATACGGCCAAATTTGCACTTGATGAAAGCCTTAGTGGCCTCGAATTCGCGTGTGGGATTCCTGGCTCTATTGGTGGAGCATTACATATGAATGCCGGCGCATACGGCGGCGAAATCAGCGATGTTTTAGAAGCTGCTACCGTATTAACACAAACGGGCGAACTAAAAAAATTAAAGCGCTCAGAACTAAAAGCAGCGTATCGCTTTAGCACCATTGCTGAGAAACATTACATCGTACTGGATGCAACTTTTTCTTTAGCATTAGAGGATAAAAATGCCATCCAAGCAAAAATGGATGAACTAACCGCAGCACGCGAATCAAAACAGCCACTAGAATATCCTTCTTGCGGAAGTGTGTTCAAACGTCCACCAGGTCATTTTGCCGGTAAACTCATTCAAGACAGCGGCTTACAAGGACATATTATCGGTGGGGCTCAAGTTTCCTTAAAACATGCTGGGTTTATTGTAAATATCGGCGGCGCAACTGCCACAGACTACATGGATTTAATTGCCTATGTTCAAAAAACCGTCCGTGAGAAATTCGATGTAGAACTAGAAACAGAAGTTAAAATTATTGGCGAAGATAAGTAGCCACAACACAAGTAGGAGGTCATCTATTTTTGAAAGAGCTTAGTTCATTTTTACAAAATCGCAGCGTACGAAGGGTTGGCGTCTTTATATTAATCGCCTTCGTCTTATACTTACTCAGAAGCCAAATGAATATTATTTTATTAACATTTATTTTTTCTTACCTGATAACACGTCTCGAAAACTTTATTTTACGGAGAATCTCGATTTATCGCCAAATTATTGTATTGCTACTTTATGCTTTAATTGCTGCCGTCATCGTGTTTGTATTCGTTAAGTACATTCCTGTCTTAGCGGATCAAATAAATCAGTTGGTGAAATTCGGTAATACGTTCTTAAAAACAGATAGCAACAATGATTTCATTAATTATATTGTTAGCTTAGCGAATCAATTTGATATTATGAAGTACACAGAGCAAGGGGTTTCGATGATTTTAACGTATTTAACGAACGTTGGGACAGTCTTGATGAATGTGTTTATCGCGCTCATGTTAAGCCTATTTTTCTCTCTTGGAAAAGAGCATCTAGTTTCCTTCACGAATCAATTTTCTACTAGTAAAATTGCTTTTATCTACGAGGAAGTGAAGTTCTTCGGGTCCAAATTTGTTGCGACTTTCGGTAAAGTAATCGAAGCTCAATTTATTATCGCGCTTGTAAATGCGTTTTTAACAACGATCGCGCTTTGGATTTTAGGTTTCCCGCAATTGATGACTTTATCGATTATGGTGTTCTTGCTTGGATTAATTCCGGTAGCTGGGGTTATTATTTCGCTTATCCCGCTAACGATTATCGGTTATTCCATCGGTGGCGTAGAATATATTTTCTACATCTTAATAGTCGTTATCATTATCCATGCATTAGAATCTTATGTGCTTAATCCAAAACTTATGTCAGCAAAAACGAATTTACCAGTTTTTTATACTTTCATTATTCTTATTTTCGGAGAGCATTTCTTCGGGATTTGGGGATTAATCGTTGGTATTCCAGTTGTAATGTTCTTCTTAGATGTTCTAGGTGTTACGAATCAAGAGGAAATCGAACAGCCAAAAGATACAATCAGTCATACGTAATTCACACGGGGGTTCTTCCAGATTTGCTGGAAAATCCCTGTTTTTTTGAAAGGGGAGAAAATAATGGAAAAACATCTTTTTGTGATTTCATTAGATGCACTTGGGGCGCTTGATTTAAAAGACACGGCAGATTTACCAGTTTTACACGAATTAATCGAAACAGGGACTCATATTCAGGAAGTAGAAACCATTTATCCATCACTAACATACCCAGCGCATACGAGCATCATCACCGGGCATTATCCCGCAACACATGGCATCGTTAATAATACGAAAATCCAGCCCGAAAAAGACTCTCCTGATTGGTATTGGTATAAAAAAGCGATTCAAGTTCCAACGCTCTATGACTTAGCGAAAGAGCATGGAATGACAACCGCCGCATTTTTATGGCCTGTCGCTGCAAAAAGTGGGATTGATTATAATATTGCCGAAATTTTCCCGAATCGTTTTTGGTTAACGCAAATGATGGTATCACTTCACGCGAGCTCGCCATTATTTTTAATCGATATGGACCGAAAATTTGGCCATTTACGAAAAGGGATTAATCAGCCAGATTTAGATATATTTTTGACAGCTAGTGTAGTCGATACAATTAAAGCGAAAAAGCCTACTTTATTGTTAACACATTTAGTCGATATGGATAGCATGCGACATTCACACGGCGTTACGTCACCCGAAGCAACCGCCGCATTAAAAAGGCATGACCGGCGCCTAGCTGAGATTATCCAAGCAACAAAAGACGCTGGTATTTATGAAAATACCGTTTTCGCAGTTCTAGGGGATCATTATCAAATCAATGTAACGCACGCAATTCGTTTAAATGTACTTTTTGCTGAAAAAGGGTGGGTGACAGTTGTGGATGATAAGATTACCGACTGGGAAGTATACGCCAAAAGCTGCGACGGATCCTGTTATATTTATACGAAAAACGAGCAACATATAAAAGAAATTCAACAGGTGCTTCAAAACATGCCTGAAATAGAAGAAGTTTTAACAGCGGCTGAAATTGCTCGTAGTGGCGCAGATAGCAGTGCTACTTTGATGGTGGAAGGGAAGGCTGGTTACTATTTTATGGATGATTTATATGGTCCGCTATACGAAGAAGTGACCGAGGAAATGCTTGGTAAACCGGACTACTATAAAGCTGTCCATGGCTATTCTCCTCATAAACCAGATTACAAAACAACGATTATTTTCAACGGACCGGGTATTAAAAAAGGAGAAAAAAT
>CM001047.1:1399620-1400201 GCA_000183865.1 Listeria marthii FSL S4-120 | reverse complement strand
TAATTGCGCACTTAGTTGATGAAGCTCCTACATTTGCCAAGATTTTAGGGTTACAATTTCCTAATACTGCAGGCAAAGTAATAGAAGCGCTATTCGAATAGAAAAGGGGAGAAACACACTTGGCATATACAAAAGAGGAGAAAAGTTGGATTTTTCAAGATTGGGCAAATTCGGCCTATTCAATTATGATTACAACAGCGATTTTACCGATTTATTTTAAAGGGGTTGCAGCGAATGCAGGGATTGCGGATACTACTTCGACGGCTTATTGGGGCTATGCGAACTCGATTGGAACTTTACTTATTTCGCTACTAGCGCCAATACTCGGAACAATAGCTGATTATCAATTTTTCAAGAAACGATTTTTCGGTATTTTTACAGCAATTGGGATTGCTTTTACTTTTTTATTAATATTCATACCAACGGATGCTTGGTTTTTGTTGCTTGGCTTTTATGTGCTATCGTTAATTGGCTTTTCTGGTGCAAATATATTTTATGATGCATTTTTGATTGATGTAACAACGAATGATCGGATGGATAAAGTATCCTCGGCTGGTTACGCGTATGGTTATTTAGGTAGT
>CM001047.1:1399367-1399613 GCA_000183865.1 Listeria marthii FSL S4-120 | reverse complement strand
CTTTTATTATTTTCATCATTTTTCAAGCGACAGGAATTTTACCGATTAGTGATGTGACGCTTGTCAATATCGGCTTCGTGATGACGGCGCTTTGGTGGCTATTTTTCACGATTCCAATGTGGAAAAATGTTCATCAAATCCACTATATTCCTGCGGTAAAAAATCCTGTGCGCACAAGTTTTAAGCGATTATTTCATACCATTAGTCATATTAGCGAGCATAAAAATATTGTCATTTTCTTAATTG
>CM001047.1:1395404-1399360 GCA_000183865.1 Listeria marthii FSL S4-120 | reverse complement strand
TTTCTACATAGATGGGGTAGATACGATTTTCCGTATGGCAACATCTTACGGGATTGACCTTGGGATTTCACAAACAACGCTCATCTTAATTCTTTTAATGACACAACTCGTCGCCTTCCCGTTTACCTTATTGTACGGCTATTTAGCTAAACGATTCAGTGCAAAACCACTTATTTTCACAGCAATATTTGTCTATATTATTATTTGCGTTTATGCTGTATTCATGAAATCTGCGCTCGATTTCTGGATTTTAGCGATGTTAGTTGGAACTTCACAAGGTGGTATTCAAGCATTGAGTCGTTCTTTCTTCGGAAAAATTATTCCTAAAAAACGCTCCAATGAGTTTTACGGATTTTATAACATTTTCGGGAAATTTTCAGCAATTATGGGACCAGCGCTTATGGGCGTAATCACGCAAATCACAGGAAAAACGCAATACGGGGTTGCTAGTTTGATTGTACTTTTCCTCGTTGGCGGCATTTTATTCGTATTCGTAAAAGAGAAAAACTTAGAAAATCTTTAAATCCTTTTAAGAAAGTCCTTATTTTCAAATGTTATCCTTGAGTTAGCCTTTGAAAAGGAGGACGCCAGGATGAAAAGATACTTTATAATTCTTGTTTTACCAATCATTTCGATATTTGCTGCTGTAACGATGTATTTTTCCTGGTTCCAGGGATGGCTTTATTTTTATTTAAAGCACGTAATGGCCACAGTTAGTCATATGGGCTACATTACGGTTGGCATCACGGCGATTTTACTCTATTTTGTCGCTGTACAATTAGTAAACTGGAAAATAAATAAGGCATTGCTCGTTTTTTGTTACATTATTTATTTCAGTATTCTACTTTGTTTATTATTCGGAAAAGCTTCCGATACACAAGGATTTTCAAGCGATACCTTTGGATTTGTTGATACATTTTTATCTGGTAATTTACGGGTCATTATTGTGGGAAATGTATTAGCTTTTGTACCAATTGGCTTTTTATTAAAGAAATTGGGGTTTTTCACGGCGTTATTATCAGCTGGGATGTTGATTTTTGCTGTAGAAGGGGCGCAGTACATGATGCACGTGGGATTCTTTGATACCGGAGATGTCTTTCTCAATGTTTGCGGAATTATGCTTGGGTACATCGTGATTCGTTTTTTGTCCCCAAGAAAATTTAAACAACTCAAAGTAAAACCGACTAGCTGATTTAGCCTAGTCGGTTTTTTTGATTATTTTTTGATATATTGACGTTTATGGTCTTGAATTCCAGTTAACACAATCGCTGCTGGATCGCTAGCAGGATCCACTTCGAAAGTAGAACCATCTTTTGGCAGTTGTTGTTTAAATTTCGTTTCATAATCTGGAATAGCTAATTTCGTGCGGTTCGCTAATAATTCAGCGTGTTCATCTTTGCGGATATATTTTTTATAGTCTGGTTGAAGTACACCATGGAAGAACTCGCCAACAGCACCAGATCCATAACTAAAGAAGCCAATTTTATCGTCTGCTTGTAAATCCGTTTGGTTATCTAATAAGGAAATAAAGCTTAAATAAAGGGAACCAGTATAAATATTACCGACATTACGGCTATAAAGCGTACTTAGACGATAATTTTCCAGCAATCTTTCTTGAACCTCAGTTGGAGCTGTTTCAATAATAGTATCTAACGCTTTTTTACCCATTTTTGTATATGGTAAATGGAAGCAAATAGCCGCAAAATCTTCTAAATTCTTGCCAAATTTTGCTGAATATTTTTCCCAGATAGTTTGGAAGAAGTGGATATACTGTTCTGTCGAATATTTACCTTCTACACAAGCATACTCAGAATAAACTGGGCGCCAGAAGTCCATAATATCTTCTGTATAGAAAACATTATCATCTTCAAGTGTGATACAACGTGGATTAGCAGCAATAACCATCGCAACAGCTCCAGCTCCTTGAGTTGCTTCACCGCCAGTAGCAAGACCGTAACGAGCAATATCCGACCCGATAACAAGCACTCTGCTATCAGGATGTTTCGCTACATAATCTTTCGCTAAATTAATCCCAGCAGTTGCCCCGTAACAAGCTTCTTTTATTTCGATAGCACGAGAGAAGGGTTGAATACCTAGTAAACGGTGAATATAAACCGCACCAGCTTTCGACTCGTCAATGCCCGATTCTGTTGCTAAAATAACTAAATCAATTTTTTTCAAATCTTCATCATCTAAAATTTGTAAAGCAGCGTTTGCGCCCATCGTTACAGAATCTTGCGTAATCGGGGCAAAAGCCATTTTATCTTGGCCAATACCAATAGTAAATTTATTAGGGTCAATATTTCTAGCTTCAGCAAGTTCTGTCATATCAACATAAAATGCAGGAGTATAAAAACCTATTTTATCAATTCCAATTTTCATATGTACTCTCAAGTCCTTTATATTTTATTTGTAAGTACTTTAATTTTAGTAGAAAAATGCATAAAATACAATACATTGGGCTTAATCTAGTGAGTTTTTAGCTAGTTTCATGATATAATACGGATAGATTACATTTAAAGGAGATTGCTATGAACGAAGTAGTTATAATAGATGCAGTTAGAACACCAATTGGAAAATTCGGTGGCAGTTTGAAAGACATCAGTGCAGTAGACCTTGGCGCTACCGCTCTAAAAGGCGTTTTAGAAAGAGCCAACATCGCTCCAGACCGCGTAGATCAAGTTATTTTCGGTAATGTATTACAAGCCGGCCTTGGTCAAAACGTAGCTAGACAAGTCGCTATTAAAGCAGGAATTCCTTATAAAGTACCCGGCGTCACTATCAATGAAGTTTGTGGATCCGGTTTAAAATCAATCATGCTTGGTAGACAAGCAATCCAACTAGGAGAGGCCGATATCGTAGCAGTAGGAGGGACCGAAAACATGTCCCAAGCACCATTGTTACTTAGCCCTGAACTAGCTGGTGAAGAAATCAATCCAAAAGATTTAAGAAATAGCATGTTAATTGATGGATTAACCGATGTTTACGGCGAATATCATATGGGAATTACAGCAGAAAACGTAGCTGAAAAATTCTCCGTATCTCGCGAAGAACAAGATAAATTCGCTCATAACTCACAAATGAAAGCCGCAAGTGCGCAAGAAAAAAATCTTTTTAGCGAAGAAATTATCCCCGTGGAACTTCCGGATGGCTCACTGTTCGAAGCCGACGAAACAATCCGTGCAAACTCTACTTTAGAAAAATTAGCTACCTTGAAAAGCGTATTTAAAGAAGACGGAACTGTTACAGCAGGTAACGCTTCGGGTATAAATGATGGGGCATCTGCAATTATTTTAATGTCGAAGGAAAAAGCGATTGCTGAAAATATTCCTTATATCGCGACAATTAAAGTAACATCCGAAATCGGTGTTGATCCTGCAATTATGGGCTATGCTCCGTACTACGCAGTTAATGAAGCATTAGCAAAAGGCGGATACACAATCGACGAAATTGATTTATTCCATTTAAATGAAGCTTTTGCATCACAATCTGTTGCAGTGGCTCGTGACTTAGAAATCCCAGAAGAGAAACTTAATATATACGGTGGCGCAATTGCACTAGGTCATCCAATCGGAGCATCTGGAGCACGCATTATTGCCTCCTTATTAAATGAGTTAAAACAAGAAAACAAGAAAACCGGAGTTGCTTCCTTATGTATTGGCGGCGGCATCGGGATTGCCATTATTGTCGAAAGAGCTTGATAAGACTACATTTTAATAACAATAACAAGCTAAAATCAATTACTAGATGATTTTAGCTTGTTTGCTTTCAATTATCGGCGTTAGTCTGTTAATCGGCGGAGTTTATATCTTTAATACAAGAAGAAAAAGAACGAAATAAGTTTGAATTTGGCCTTAATCATAATGGTGATTAAGGCTTTTGTGATTGAATCGAACAAACAACGTAATAAAAGCAGACGTGTTTTATCTGTTCCTGCTATAATTAGTCTGACTAAT
>CM001047.1:1395182-1395304 GCA_000183865.1 Listeria marthii FSL S4-120 | reverse complement strand
GTGTCGTTAGTCTGACTAATTGTTAAGGTTTTCACATTTTTGAAGAAACGGTAATTACAACTAAAGTCAATACATAAAGGATTGATAATTATTGAGCAGAATTGACATCGGAGAAATACAAA
>CM001047.1:1394272-1395082 GCA_000183865.1 Listeria marthii FSL S4-120 | reverse complement strand
AAAACTATACCGAAGACGGCAGTAAACAACATATTTTACAAGAGTCTTTATTGATAGCATAAAGACTCTTGTATCCAGTTAAAAATTGCAAATTTCAATACAAGGTTTTATTGTAAATTAACTTTTATCTGTGTAAAATAGTAATTGAGGTGAATTATTTATTAATGCTTAACATACTAATTGAAATGGGAGAGAAATATGTCTAAAAACAAATTGAAACGAGAGAGAGAGATGCCTAAAATCAAATTGATATGGGAGAGAAATATATCTAACATTCAATTTTTTGTTGGGTGCATAATAATTTTAGGAATTCTAGTTATGGATTATTTTAATATTCCTTCTGATAATGGATTAAATATGATGAGTATTAATTGGTCATTATTCAATATTCTTGTTGTGATTTTTTTGTACTTACTAACTTTTAAAAATATAGAAGCAAGAACTATTTTAAAAGAAAAAAATAAGAAAGATATAGTCAATGCACTATTAAAAGAATGCTATACAAATATAAATTCAAACTTAGAATCTTTGCAACCGATTAAACAGCAACTAAAGGGCGATAATATAAATGCGGCAATTAACATCGCATTTCCCAATGATAATTTAATCCAAGATTTAATAATAGAGGGACTGCTTACTAAAGAAGAACTTATGAATTATCTTTCTATCAAAACTAGTTTTAAAGAGACAGTGACATTTTTAGGTTTTTCGGGTCTAAAGGAGATTGGAGAAGATACACAAGCTAACATGGAAGAAATATATAATAACAATAAAATAACATTGGAAATACAAGTAGATTCAGCATCAAAA
>CM001047.1:1393537-1394172 GCA_000183865.1 Listeria marthii FSL S4-120 | reverse complement strand
TAAAGTAAAACAAACAAAAATAGCAAGAAAAAAATGACTAAATGATATTCACTTCTTTTACTATATATAACATAATAGTAAACGTGAAAATACAGCATTGTAGATTCAACCATAGTTAATACATAAATAATAGGTTGTTTTCAAGAATTCAGCTTTGTAATAAATAATTTTACATCTCTTACAGTTCATTTTTTCGAAATGAACTGCTACAATTAATAATGTGATTAAATACGCAAATAGAGAAAATATACTGAGATGAAGGTTTAGGAGTGAAGTGAATGGACGCAAACAGTCAGAACATCGAACAAAAAATACATTTACTAAAACAACAGCAAAAAGAAATAGAAGACAACTTGCAAAGGCTGAGGCGAGAACAAAATGAACAAGTGTGGTTAGTAGAAGATGTTGCGCGTGTTCACGTAGAAGAACGGGAGTCTCTGCACTTTTTACAAGAAGTTTGGCAAGGGGCAGAATCGAGAAGTTTTGGTTACTTCTTAGAGGATGTTCAGGACAAAGAACAACAGATATGGCATAAAAAAATCCAAGCAAACCAAGAAGAATGCCAACAAAAGATAACTGCCTCTCAAAAAAGCATATATCAATTAGAAACTCAACAACAAGATTTACAAAAGGAG
>CM001047.1:1393063-1393437 GCA_000183865.1 Listeria marthii FSL S4-120 | reverse complement strand
AGTAAGGCGCAAGGGTTTAGTATTATAAGTGGAGTTATCTTTTACTACACTGCTGGTGGGTATAAAGGAAAGAAGCTCAAGTTCCCTAAAGATTGGTTACACAGAAGGAAGAAAGCTAGTGCGGCTAATAAGCTATTGAACAAAAATTTGTTAGATGAACTGGCAACTAGTGGAGTTAAGTATAATCCTGAAGACGTTGTTATGATAACCAAAAATCTTGATGGGAAATTATTATGGCTTGAAAAAGGCAATAACAAAGCAGGGCTGAAACATATTGTGGATGGTCATGCTTTTGATTTTGAGGCTAGGGGTATAAAAGATATACCCAGCTTTTTGAGTGAAATATTAGAAACCAAACCAATCAAAACAGGTGT
>CM001047.1:1392310-1392963 GCA_000183865.1 Listeria marthii FSL S4-120 | reverse complement strand
TTGCAAATTACCTTATTAACGGTGTAAAATACAGGGTTGCTTACGGAACAAATGGTTTTATAGTTTCGTTTTATCCAATAGACTAATAAAGAGGAGATTAATTGCATGTATAAATTACTTTCAATAAATGAATCTGTTGCAACTAGGACAGTGGAGTTAGAGAATAGCAATACCAAAACAATAGATACTTGTTTTGATGATTCTGCCTTAGTAAGTTTTGATAACAACTTTGATTTTATGGAAATCGGAAAAGAATATGATTGTAAAATCAAATTATTTGGTGAACCAACAGCAACAAAAAGCAAAAAAAGTGTTGATTGTGCTATTATAGACGATAATGTAATAGTAGGGAATGCATTATTAGTCAAAATAAGTGTAAATAACAATATTTATTATGTCTCCCAAGAGAAAGTAATTCCATATCTATCAGCGAGAAAATTTGAGTTTGAATTTACTAGAAAAGATTTAATTCAAGTAGAAGATGTTGTACATGAAGATTTACAATGATTTTAGTAGCACTTAAAGTTTTAAAGATTAAAGCAAATAAGAGAACAAGCCTGTTATAAAAGAGTTAAAAGAAAAATATGTCTACTAAGTTTTCTAAAGCTAAAAATCGAGAGAGGGCAATAGTTCTCTCTTGATTAAATATTTAA
>CM001047.1:1377775-1392210 GCA_000183865.1 Listeria marthii FSL S4-120 | reverse complement strand
TTACATAATATATATTATAGGAAGTAATAAATATTATCGCAAACAACCAACAAACACTTAATCCAGCAAATATCCTTATTTCATAAGCATTCATTGATTATTATCAGCAATAATTATTCAATTTCCTATAACTATCTATTATAAACAGTTCTTTTTCGTACACATTATCCAACAATTCCTTCGTTTGTTTTCCTGAACGCTTGTTATACCTTAAAGCATACATCAAAAACGATAAACTTAATTTTTCGTCACAGCCTTCAGTTATATCTGGCCGAGTATTCATTGCATATTTAAATCTTCTTTTAATTATATTTGCTACACACACTAATAAAGGAATTTTTATCCAAATAACTAAATCCGCGCGCTCGAGTCTTTTCTCTAAATTAAAGAAATAGTCGCCATCGATAATATACGGTTTTTCAGAACACATAATTTCATTCACTTTTTTCTCAAATTCATCCTTTGTCACAGCGTTCCAATTTTCCTGCCAAAAAAGCTTATCTAAATGACAAACTTCAAAATTATAGTATGTCCCAAGTTTTGCTGCAAAAGTGGATTTACCAGCGCCATTAGGACCAATAATCAACACTTTTTTCTTGTTTGTTAACACAGCTTGCAGTTCATTATGTTTATCCATTCTAGCGCTCCTTATCTAAGCATGATCAATCTAACGCATTTAAAGTTCGCTATCAACAGAATCATCGGCTACATACTCTAAAATATCGCCTGGTTGACAGTTTAATACTTTGCAGATTTCGTTTAGCGTTGAAAACCGAATGGCGCTTACTTTGCCAGTTTTTATTTTGGATAAGTTGACATTTGCTACGCCAACTTCTTGGGATAACTGGTTTAAAGATATTTTACGGTCGGCCATTATCCGATCCAACCTCAATACAATTGCCATCGTTTTTCGCTCCAATCATAAAGTTTCGTCAGATTCTTTTTGCAAAGATGCTCCATAACGAAATATTTCTGTTAAACAATAAAAAATAAGTGCAAAGAAAAATGACATATTTAGCCCCAAAGTAATGCTATAGCCTGGTATGAGCACTGTATGCAAAACCGAGTAAACTATTTGTGGTACTAGCGCATAAATAAGCAACAAATAGGAAATTCTCCGCAATCTATTCACTTCAACATCACTAAAAGGCGTAAATTCGGCTGCTAAATCTTTAAAAATCATACTTGCAGTCCATAACAGCAACGCGATTAATATAATAGAAAAAACAGCTGTACCTACTAAAATCCATTCCTCGGTTTGAACATATTGCTGATTATCCACGCCAGAGAAAAATTCTGTTTGAAAATAAAAAATAGTATCTGATTCCAATTTATTTATCATAACATTTTTGCTACTAAAAAGCTTCATTAAAACAGCGATTATAACCATTACCACAGAACTTACCGATAAAATTTTAAGCGTAATATGTAGGAAATAACTCATTTTTTGTAACCGTTTTAGCTTCATCTACAATCTCTCCCTTTTTTCTAAATTATACCTAGTAAGAAGCATGACTGTCAATCTAATTTTAACGATAAACGTTAAATAATTAATCCTTAACATAAAAAAAGACTGAACTAAATCGCTCAGCCTTTTCTATTTTATTCACTTTTAATTGAAGTAGATTGTTGTAAGGTAAAGTGCGCTGGTTTTAGTTTAATAAAGAGCAGCCCCATGCCAGCTAAACAAATGATGCTAGCGATGATAAACGGCATTTTCATACCTAATGCTTCACTTAACAGCCCTGAACAAAGTGGCGCGAACGCTGCTCCTAACCAACGGACAAAGTTATAGGCGCCACTCGTTACACTTCTTGCATAAGGTGAATGCTCCATGACAGTCGTTGTAAATAGTGCATTATTTATACCTAAAACTAAACCTGAGACAACGATTAAACCAATGTCCACAGCCGTATTATCAATAAATCCTAATAATGCTAAAATAACAGCACAGGCCAGTAACGAACCTTTTAAAATTTGTTTGCTATTAAAACGAACCTCTAACGCATGCGAAACTTTGGCAGATCCAAGCGCTAAACATAATCCCCAAGCGAAAAATACAAAACCGATTTGAATCGCCGACAAGCCAAGAATAAGTGGCGAATAAGCTAAAATCGTGAAGAAACAATAATAATAAAACATCCCACTAAAAGCAATTTGTAAAAATGGACGATATTTAAATAAATGGAGCATCTGTTTGATAGCTACTTCATTTTTCTCTGTTGGTGCTGGTACGACTTTCTTCGGTTCTTTCACTTTAAATAAAATCAGTAAAAATGCGATAAAAATCAAGCAAGCAGTGGCAAAAAATGGATAGCGCCAAGAAATATTACCTAAAATCCCACCAAGCAATGGCCCAAATGCCATCCCAAGGCCCATTGAAGCTTCATAAATCCCGATGGCGTGTCCAGGTGTCTCCGATAAAGCAATTAACATCGTCATCGCTGTAGCCATAAACATTGAGTTCCCGAATCCCCAACCAGCACGAAAAATAGATAAAGCGCCAATCGTGTCCGATAAACCACATAATAAAGCAAAAATAGTAACAATAAATAGGCCGATAACGATTAATTTTTTATCACCTAATTTTCCTGCAACAATCCCAATTGGAATCATCATAATCGCCATTGTAAAAATATACGCAGTAAACAACATTTCAACTTGCGAATGAGATGCTCCGATACTTTCTGCAATCGATGGCAAAAGCGGATCGACAACCCCTATCCCCATAAATGCAAGCAAACTTGCTGCTGCGGTTATCCATTTTCCCGTATTCATTTCCTTGTCCGTCATCATAATCCAACTACACTTCCCTTTCCAAATAAAACTCAACTATAATACTACGCTTGCTAAATACTAATGTCAATATTTACATATATAATTTATTACATATGTAACCATTTTACTTATTGATGTTTATCGCTTACAATAGGGTTAAATAGAAATTTAGAGGTGCAATGGTATGATACCAAATGTTTTAGAATTTACGTTGTTACAAATGATTGCTCGTGAGGCATCTAGTGGTTATGAGCTTGCTAACCGACTTAGAATTATGCAAAATACGCATCACAGCCAAATCTATCCTTCTTTATCTAAGCTAGAAAAAGCAGGTTTTTTAGTTGTACATAAGCATTCCCAAGATAAAAAACCGGATAAAAAAGTCTACACGATAACACAAACCGGCTTAGACTCCTTGCTTGAATGGTCAGAAACGCCGCTTAAAATCCCTGTAACAAGAGATGAATTCACCACAAAAGTACAGCTAGACTGGCTAAATAATACTAGAACTAAAGGGCTTATCCAAGAAAGAGAAAGCTATTTAAAAGAACAACTCGTCTTAATTGAAGAAACGCTTAATCATTTTGCTCACTTATTTGATTTAAAAACCAAACAAGACAAACTTAAGAACATGTCTTATCAAGTCTATGCAAGAAAATTTGATTTAATTCAAACAGAACTAAAATGGTGCGAAGAAATGTATAAAATACTATAAAAAAAAACCGGCGAATCTAATGTTCGCCGGTTTTTTACTATTTATAACTACTTGTTTCCAAAATTTTATTAGCCATTGCTACCACTTCTTCTTCTGGAGCTTCGATGCCTTCTAACGGATAACGAATGCCCATTTCTTTCCATTTGTAAACACCCATTGTATGGTATGGAAGCACATCCACTTGTTTTACGTTTGGTAGAGTTTGAATGAACTCGTGTAGCTTAGTTAAATCTTCTGGATCATCTGTTTTCGTTGGAATTAGTACGTGTCTAATCCAAATTGGTTGTTCTTTATCACGTAAATAATGAGCAAAATCAATAATTGGCGCATTGGATTTTGTAGTCAGTTTTAAATGTTTTTCTGGATTGATTTGTTTAATATCCAGTAAAATTAAATCTGTTACTTCCATCAAACGGTCCAATTTCTCGATAAATTCAGGATCACGTGTGAAACAACCGCCACAGGAATCGATTGTTGTATGCACTCCTGCTGCTTTACAAAGCGTGAAAAACTCAATTAGGAAATCTACTTGAAGTAATGGTTCGCCGCCACTAACTGTAACACCACCGCCAGAAGCATCCCAAAACTCTTTATATTTAATCGCTTCGTCAAATACATCTTTGGCAGAACGTTCTGTGCCGGTACCAATTTTCCAAGTATCAGGATTATGACAAAATTGGCAACGAAGTAAACACCCCTGCATAAAAACAATAAAGCGGATACCTGGACCGTCTACTGTTCCCATTGTTTCTACTGAATGAACTCTTCCTAAAACCTCTGTCATAATTCTCCTCTTCCTTTCCTGAATAACAAGGATTGCTACTGGTGAGCAATCCTTGTCAAAGCGTTCTCGCCTGATATTACATAGATTCGTGCATTGTACGGTGAATAACATCTAATTGTTGTTCACGTGTTAATTTAATGAAGTTAACTGCATATCCGGAAACGCGGATAGTTAATTGTGGATATTCTTCTGGGTGATCCATCGCATCTAGTAACGTATCACGATTGAATACGTTGATGTTTAAGTGATGTCCCATTTTTGTGGAATAACCATCAAGCATTGCAACTAAGTTATTGATTTGAGATTCATCTTCGCGACCTAAAGCTTTTGGTACGATAGAGAATGTGTTAGAAATACCATCTTGACCATATTCGTAAGGAAGTTTAGCAACAGAAGATAGAGAAGCTAAAGCACCTTTCGTATCACGGCCATGCATTGGGTTCGCACCTGGTGCAAATGGTTCACCTGCACGACGTCCGTCTGGTGTATTACCAGTTTTCTTACCATAAACCACGTTAGATGTGATTGTAAGAACAGAAGTTGTGTGAACTGCATCACGGTAAGTTTTATGTTTTCTAACTTTAGTCATGAATGTTTTTAGAAGCTCTACTGCGATTTCATCTACACGGTCATCATTGTTTCCGTATTTAGGATAGTCGCCTTCGATTGCGTAATCAACAACGATACCATCTTCGTCACGAATTGGACGAACAGTTGCGTATTTAATAGCAGATAAGGAGTCAGCTGCAACAGAAAGTCCAGCGATACCAGTTGCCATTGTACGTAATACTTCTGTATCATGTAATGCCATTTCGATACGTTCGTAAGCGTATTTATCATGCATATAGTGAATTACGTTTAGTGTATTAAGGTAAAGTTCAGCAATCCATTCCATCATTGCATCATATTTTTCCATTACTTCTTTGTAATCTAATACGTCGCCTTCAACTGGACGGTAAGCTGGTCCAACTTGTGCTTTAGATTTTTCATCAACACCACCGTTGATTGCATAAAGAAGTGTTTTAGCAAGGTTGGCACGAGCACCAAAGAATTGCATTTGTTTACCAACGCGCATTGCGGATACACAACATGCGATTGCATAGTCGTCTCCCCATTTAGGGCGCATAACATCGTCATTTTCGTATTGAATAGCAGATGTTTTGATAGACATTTTAGCACAGAATTTCTTGAATCCTGATGGTAAATGAGTGGACCAAAGTACAGTTAAGTTTGGTTCTGGAGCTGGTCCTAAGTTGTCTAATGTGTGTAAGAAACGGAATGAGTTTTTCGTTACAAGTGGAACGCCTTCTTCTGTGACACCACCGATGGATTCAGTAACCCAAGTTGGATCTCCAGAGAATAATTCATTGTAATCTGGTGTACGAGCAAATTTTACAAGACGTAATTTCATGATGAAGTGGTCAACGATTTCTTGAGCTTCTTCTTCTGTAATTAGGCCATTGCGTAGGTCACGTTCTACATAAATATCAAGGAATGTAGATGTACGTCCTAAACTCATTGCCGCACCATTTTGTTCTTTAATTGCTGCTAAGTAACCAAGGTATAACCATTGGAAAGCTTCTTGTGCAGTTTTAGCTGGGCGAGCAAGGTCGAAACCATGTTTTTCACCTAGTACTTTTAATTCGCCAAGAGCACGAATTTGTTCGTTTAGTTCTTCACGTTGACGGATAACGTCATCGCTCATTGTACGTAAACCTGTATTGTTTAAATCTTGTTTCTTTTGTTTGATTAAGAAGTCTACACCGTAAAGTGCTACACGACGGTAGTCACCGATAATACGTCCACGGCCATAAGCATCTGGAAGACCTGTGATTACGCCTGATTTACGAGCTGCGCGCATTTCAGCAGTATAAGCATCAAATACACCTTGGTTATGTGTTTTACGGTATTCAGAGAAAATATGGCTAATTTCTTCGTCTACTTTAAAACCATAAGATTCAGCTGCAACTTCTGCCATACGGATTCCGCCGAATGGTTGTAAAGCGCGTTTGAAAGGTACGTCAGTTTGAACGCCGACAACTTTTTCTAAATCTTTATTTAAGTATCCTGGGTCATGTGAAGTGATGGTTGAAACGATTTTGGTATCCATATCCAGTACGCCACCGTTTTCACGTTCTTTTTTAGTTAAGTCCATTACTTGATCCCAAAGTTTTGTAGTTGCTTCGGTAGGGCCAACTAAGAAAGTGTCGTCACCGTCATATAAGCGATAGTTTTTTAAAATAAAGTCACGTACATCTACTTCTTGTTGCCAGTTACCACCTGCGAATTCATACCATTGTTCAGTCATCATATAACCTCCATTTATTGTTCATTCTCGAGCGTGCTTGTTTGAGCAAACTGATTTATAAATAATCTACACTGTTATCATAACATATTCTCCGAAAAATGCTACAGTTTTGTGCAATGTTTTTCAAACTTTTTTATGACTTTTTTGTGACATTTTGATTTAAAAAGCCCTATATCCCTTTTACAAAGCCATTCTTCTAGTTTGTTATGATTCTAATTTTGTTTTTATTTTAATTCCTCGTTTTTACTGTACCACTTCAAACACCCTTATCTGTTATGATACAGTTTGAAAATCGTCTCTTTCTATAGAACAGTTAGAAAACGCTTAAATCCTTGTAGCGCAATACTTTACAGCAATATATAGCGTTTTCATTGTTTTTCATAAAAAGAGCTAAGCCGTTAATGCTACACGACTTAGCTTCTGTTTTACCATAAATGTTTATTGGATGTCGTAACAGCGATAGCCCCGCTCGCTATTACTTGATCAACTTGTTCGCTAGTTTCAATTAAACCACCTGCGATAACAGGGATATGAAGCTTTTGCGTCATTTTTTGTACTTGTTCTGGGATAATCCCTGGTAAAAGTTCAATACAATCTGGTTGCACTTTTTGAATCAAGGCCACTCCTTTGTTGTAAGCACTTGAATCAATCATGAAAAGACGTTGAATCGCTAGCATTTTGTGTTGTTTTGCTTTCATAATGGCATTTCCCCTAGTAGAGATAATTCCATCTGGACAAATGTCTTTGCACAAAAAGTCGATTGCGTAATCATCGTTTTTCAAGCCATTCACTAAATCGGCGTGTAGTAAAACTTTTTTCCCGCTAGCTTGCGCGTATTTGACTAATGATTTTAGTTGAGCTACATGCGTTTCGAGCATCACCATATAAGTCAAATCAAGCTCTAAAATTTTTTCCATATCTTTTTGATTGTGTGCAGCTGGTATGATTGATTGACCGGAAAATGGTAACACCACGTTTTTTCCTCCTCTTTTACATCACACGTTTAAACATTTTTTCTAGTTCGTAGGTCGAATATTGAATGATTACCGGACGGCCATGAGGACAGGTGAATGGATCACTTGCTTCTCTGAGTGTGTCGAGTAATGCTTCCATATCTTGAGTTGTTAAATAGTGATTTGCTTTAATTGATTTTTTACAGCTCATCATAATCGCCGTATCTTCTCTTAGTTTATGAATACTAATACTTGGTGCAGATAATGCTTCATCAATAATTTCGCGGAGCATCTCTTCTTCTTGATCTTTCGGAAACCAAGTTGGGTGCGCACGAATGATAAAGCTATTTTGTCCGAAGTTTTCTAGAAAAACACCTACTTCTTCTAGTTTGGCTTTTTGTTCTTCTAAACGAACATATTCATCTGCAGGGAATTCGAGCACAATTGGCACTAATAGCTCTTGCAATTCGCGGCTAACTTCCCCGATTTTTTCACGGTAAAATTCGTATTTAATTCGTTCTTGCGCCGCATGTTGGTCAATAATATATAAACCATTTTCATTTTGAGCGAAAATATAGGTGGCATGCATTTGACCAATTGGGTACATCTTTGGAATGCGTTCTTTCGGTTGTTCTGTGTGCTCATTTTGAGGTGCTGATTCATAAGACGGCATCGTTTCTAAAATAAAATCGTCTTCTCGCGGAGCATCCACGTCGGAAGGAACATATTCAGGAATAGTCGGTTTGGAAAAAAGTGTTGGTATTTCTTTTGGCGGTTTATTCTCTTCAAACGACATTTGAATTTGCTCAGATTTTTGAACTTCTTTTTGCTTTTTAGAAATCTCGCCATCTGGGATCAGTTGTAACTTATGAAAGGCCGCTTTAATCATTTGACTAATAAGCTGGCCTAATTCTTTTTCTTTACTTAAACGGACTTCTAATTTAGCAGGATGGACATTGACGTCTACAATAATTGGGTCCATTTCGATTTGTAAAACGATAATTGGAAAGCGACCAATCGGTAAAAGCGTGTGATAACCTTCTTGAATGGCTTTTACTAATGCGAAATTTTTAATAAAACGGCCGTTGATAATGGTCGAAATATAATTACGATTGGAACGATTCACTTCTGGTAACACGGCGTATCCAGAAATTTTAAAATCGAGTGACTCCGCTTTGACTGGTATCGATTTTTTTGCAATCGAAACGCCATAAATTGCCGCAATCACTTGACGCAAATCTCCATTGCCATTAGTTTGTAGTAATGGTTTTCCGTTATGCGAAAAGCGGAAACTGATATCTGGATGCGCCAGAGCTAGGCGATTTAGAATGTCGGTTATGTTACCTAGTTCCGTTGGTAAGCTTTTTAAATATTTTAGGCGAGCTGGCGTATTAAAGAACAACTGTGATACTTCAATTTGTGTGCCTTTTCTAGCGTGCCCGCTTTTTTGTTCGATGATTTTCCCGCCCTCTAAAGAAATCGTTGTTCCTTTAGTTTCTCCGGTAGAAGTTTCAAGCGATAAATGGGAAACAGAAGCGATACTCGGAAGTGCCTCACCGCGGAATCCTAATGTATGCACCCGAAATAAGTCTGCTTCGTTTTTGATTTTACTTGTGGCGTGGCGTAAAAATGCAGTTGCAACGTCTTCTTCTTCAATGCCACTGCCGTTATCAATAATCGTAATTTTATTTAATCCCGCTTCTTCCACCAAAATATCGATGACTGTGCTTCCCGCATCAATAGCGTTTTCTACTAATTCTTTCACGACAGAAGCAGGACGTTCGACTACTTCTCCGGCAGCTATTTTATTGGATAAAGCATCCGTTAATTCGACAATATGTTTAGCCATTTAAAAACCCGCCTTTCTATTTTAATGGACTTTACTTTGTAGTTCGTATAGTTTGTTCATTGCATCCATTGGTGTCATTTGCATAATGTTCATAGAAGCAATTTCTTTTAGAAGTTTTGTTTCTTTAGACGACGCTTTTTCCTCCGGCTCCACAGGGAACATTGATAGTTGCACTTCCTCATGAACTTCTTCTGGTTGTTTATCGTTTGTAATAATTATTTTCTTATCAGCACTTTCAAGCTGTTCTAAAATACGGCTTGCTCGTTCGATTAGTGTTTTTGGTAGTTCCGCTAACTCAGCGACATGAATACCGTAACTTTTATCTGCGGGACCTTCTTTAATTTTATGAAGGAAAACTACTTTACCATTTTCTTCGACGGCACTAACATGGATATTCTGCAAACCTCTTAGCTCTTTCTCGAGATCTGTTAATTCATGGTAATGTGTGGAAAAAAGTGTTTTAGCATGGACGTTCTCATGGATGTATTCGATAATCGCTTGAGCAAGTGCCATCCCATCATAAGTAGCTGTACCACGACCAATTTCATCAAATAAAATTAAACTGTCTTTTGTCGCATGGACGATGGCATTTCTCGCTTCCAACATCTCGACCATGAATGTACTTTGGCCGGCGATTAAATCATCCGCTGCACCAATTCGAGTGAAAATCTGGTCAAAAACTGGCAATGTCGCTTCCTCGGCAGGAACAAAGCAACCAACTTGCGCACAAATTGCTGTTAAAGCTACTTGGCGCATATACGTACTTTTACCTGACATATTGGGACCAGTTATAAGTAAGATTTCACGATTTTCATCTAGATCACAATCATTTGCTACATAACTTTGCGCACCCATTACTTTTTCTACAACTGGGTGGCGACCTTGTTTAACATGTAGAGAACCATCTTCGCTGAGTGTCGGGCGAATGAAATGATTTTTCTCGCTAATATCTGCGAAACTTTGAAGACAATCAATTTCACTTACAGACTTCGCTAATTTTTGCAGACGTTCTATGTAGTCTTTTACCATTTCGCGCACTTCTGTAAATAATTGGTATTCTAATTCCATGCTCTTTTCTTCGGCATCTAAAATGAGTTTTTCTTTTTCCTTTAATTCTGGTGTAATGTAACGTTCGGCATTCGTTAGGGTTTGCTTACGTTCATAGCGGCCTTCTGGAAGCAAATGCGTGTTTGCTCGGGTAACTTCAATATAATAACCAAATACGCGGTTAAAGCCTACCTTCATCGTTTTAATGCCCGTTAGTTCGCGTTCTTTCCGTTCTAATTCTGCAATCCACGTTTTTCCGTTACGGCTTGCATCGCGGTACGTATCTAACTGACTATTATAGCCATCTTTGATAATCCCGCCTTCACGAATCGAAATTGGGGCAGAATCCATAATTGCGTCTTCCAGCTTTTCCGTTAATTCTTCACACGGATCTAATTGGGTCGCAAGTTCTGTAAGACTCTCGCTATTCATTGATAATAACGTTGCGCGAATACGTGGGATTTGGTATAGCGAATTACGCAGTTGAACTAAATCACGTGCATTGACATTTCCGTACGCAACTCGTCCAGCAAGACGTTCTAAGTCATACACATTTTTTAAGTTTTCTACTAGCTCTAAGCGTTCGAAAAAGTGAGCCATTAGTTCACTAACATCATTTTGGCGCTCGATAATTTTTTTGCGGTCAATTAGCGGACGGTCAATCCATTGTTTGAGCATTCTCCCGCCCATAGCTGTTTGCGTATTATCTAAAAGCCATAGCAGGGTACCTTGACGTCCTTTGCCACGAATAGATTCCGCTAATTCTAAATTACGTTTGGAATAATAGTCCATTTTCATGTAGTTACTTGTTTCGTAATGTACGGCTTGTTGTAAATGACCTAAATCCCGCTTTTGTGTTTCTTTTAAGTAATGTAGTAATTTGCCGATAGCTCGCTTTTCTGATAATGACATGTGGCGCGTTACTAATTTTTCATTTTCAGCTGGAATCATATCTTCTTCGTGCACCGAAAGAGTCAAGCCTAGTTGCTCCTTCATAACATCTGAAAGTACTTCTTTTTCTGACGATGAAACGATTAATTCTCTCGTTGAAAGTGTCGTTAATTCATTAATTAAACGATCTTCACTAGCTTCAATGACGGTTGATTTTAGTTCGCCTGTTGATAAATCGGAATAAGCAAAACCGTATTCTTTGCCTTCATAGCAATAAAGTGAAGCTATATAGTTATTTTCTTTCGCTTTTAAGCCGCGTTCGTCCATAACGGTTCCCGGTGAAATCAACTGCACTACTTCGCGCTTAACCATGCCTTTCGTCGTTTTAGGATCCTCAACTTGTTCACATATCGCAACTTTATAACCTTTTTCGATTAACGTATCAATATAACCGCTCGCAGAATGATACGGAACCCCGCACATTGGGATTTTTTCTTTCGTTCCACCTTCACGACCAGTTAACGTAATTTCTAAAATTTGAGAAGCATTAAGCGCATCCTCAAAAAACATTTCATAAAAATCTCCTAAACGGAAAAATAAGAAAGCATCTTGATATTTGTCTTTGATCTCCAAGTATTGCTTAATCATTGGTGTATATTCTGTCATTATCTCATCATCCCTTACTTCTTTTTCATCCTTTTATTATAGCATAAAGTTTCATNNCGCCGCGACCACAAAAGAAAAAAACTGCCAGTGTTTTGGCAGTTTTAAATGGTTAATTTTCTTTTTCAAGCTCGGTTGTTACTTTTGTTGTAATCTCCGTTGTAATTGACTGCAAAAGATCATTGGCATCTTCTTGAGCGCGTCTGAATTCTGTTACAATCGGGAGTGAGTCAATGTCTGCACGAACGTTATCAATTTGGTTCTCGGTTTGTTTCATTGCTTCAAGTTTTTGATAATGTTCTAAGTTGACTGCTTCTTTTTGAAGTAACTTTATTTTAGAAACTTTCGCTGATACTTTGGAATTAGCATTTATTCTTTCCTCGGCTATTCGGTAAAAAGATACTTCTTCCGTTTGTTGCAGTGCATCGCGAAGTTCTGTTGCTTTTTTCATAATTTCTTCTTTTGAAACTGTCACAATTTCATCTCCATTCTTAATCAAAGGAAAATGGGTGGTCTTCGTTGATGAGAATTCGGTCAATTTTTTGTGCTTTTCCAGTATTTTCGTCAAGCGTGATCAGACAGCCAGACAGGACTGCACGGCCTGTTTTAGGAACTTCGAATCTCGTTGGTAAAGCTGTTTTAAAACGGCGAATAACGGCTTCCTTTTCCATTCCAAGAATAGCATCGTACGGTCCAGTCATACCAGTATCCGTCAAATAAGCTGTTCCTTCTGGAAGAATGCGGTTATCGGAAGTTTGCACGTGGGTATGCGTACCAACCACAGCAGTCACTCGGCCGTCTAAATACCAGCCCATCGCTTCCTTTTCACTCGTTGTTTCCGCATGAAAATCCACGAAGATAATATTAGTGCGTTTTTTCGCTTCTTCAATCAATGCATCCATTTTACGGAATGGGTCATCTAAATCCGCTAAGAAAGTTCGGCCTTGCATGTTGATGACAGCAATTTCATGTTGATTACTTTTCACAAAAACCATACCTGTTCCTGGTGTCGTATCATCCGGGAAGTTTGCTGGGCGCACTAAATATTTAGCATCATCGATAAATTCAAAAATATCACGATTATCCCATGTATGGTTCCCAAGTGTTACTGCATTGGCGCCAAGTTCTAGAAAATCTTTGTAAATTTTCTCTGTAATTCCACGACCACTTGCTGCGTTTTCGCCGTTAATCACTGTGATAGTAGGTTTATATTTTTTCTTTAATTGTGGTAAATATTCTGTAATGGCATCGCGGCCGATAGAGCCGACAACATCGCCGATAAATAGTATTTTCATTTTGTTATTCTCCGTTTCTATTACTTCTACGTTCTAATAATGCAACATCCCGAAAAACGCCGTTCATTTCACCTAATTTTTCATGAACGCATAATGTTCGGAAGCCATATGTATGGTGAAGCGCAATGCTCGCTTTATTCTCTGGAAAAATTAAGGATTGGAGCGTCCAGAACCCATTTTGCTCACTTGTCTGGATAATTTCATGCATCAATGCCTTTCCAACGCCTTTTCCACGAGCGCTTTTTGCTATATAAATGCTTAACTCGGCTACTCCGCGATAAGCATACATACTTGAAAATGGTAGTAATGCTGCCCAGCCAATCACTTGGTCGTTCATCAGTACAACTAATCGACAACTTTTTAAGTACTTTTCATCCCACGCTTCTAACGTAAGTGTTTTTTCTTGAAAAGTAGCGTTCCCTGTATCAATGCCTTCTTGATGAACCGCAGCAACTCCAGGATAGTGTTCTTCTAGCATCGGCAAAATTTTCCACTCACTCAAAAACTCCGCCTCCCTTTTTCGTTTATCTTTTGATTATACCGTTCTTAGTCAAGCTAGGCAACCGATTAAAAAAAGATACACCGCAAAATAAATTTGCGATGTATCTTTTAATTATTATTTAGCGTATTCAACTGCTCTTGTTTCACGAATTACAGTCACTTTGATGTGACCCGGATAATCTAATTCCTCTTCAATTCGTTTTCTTATGTCGCGAGCTAGGCGGTAAGAAGAAAGATCATCAATTGTATCTGGTTCAACGATGATACGTACTTCGCGTCCTGCTTGGATTGCATAAGATTTTTCTACACCATCGTAAGACTCAGAAATTTCTTCTAATTTTTCTAAACGACGAATGTAATTTTCAAGCGTTTCACTACGAGCTCCTGGTCTTGCAGCAGAAAGTGCATCCGCCGCTGCAACCAATACTGCGATAACAGAAGTAGCTTCTGTATCTCCGTGATGGGAAGCAATACTATTGATTACCACATCATTTTCTTTGTATTTGGTAGCAAGTTCCACGCCGATTTCAACGTGACTTCCTTCAATTTCATGGTCAATTGCTTTCCCAATGTCATGAAGTAGTCCGGCCCGTTTAGCAAGCGTAACGTCTTCGCCAAGCTCTCCTGCAAGAATTCCTGCAAGTTTCGAAA
>CM001047.1:1376574-1377675 GCA_000183865.1 Listeria marthii FSL S4-120 | reverse complement strand
CTGCAAGTTTCGAAACTTCGAGTGAGTGGTTAAGAACGTTTTGTCCATAACTAGTACGGTAACGCAAGCGGCCAAGAATTTTTATCAAATCAGGATGGATGGAATGAATTCCAACTTCAAATGTTGCTTGTTCCCCGACTTCACGAATGTGTTCATCCACCTCTTTACGGGCTTTGTCCACCATTTCTTCAATTCGAGCTGGATGGATTCTTCCATCTTGAACAAGTTTTTCTAAGGCGATTCTAGCGATTTCACGTCGAATTGGATCAAATCCGGAAAGTATAACTGCTTCCGGCGTATCATCAATTATCAAATCAATCCCTGTTAGTGTCTCAAGCGTACGGATATTACGTCCTTCACGTCCGATAATCCGTCCTTTCATCTCATCATTTGGTAAGGTAACAACAGATACCGTTGTTTCTGCCACATGATCAGCTGCACAACGCTGGATAGCTAGTGAGAGAATATTCTTTGCTTTTTTATCCGACTCTTCCTTGGCCCGGTTTTCTGATTCTTTGACCATGATAGCTGTATCATGTGTTAATTCCTCTTCTACCTGGTTAAGGATGATAGATTTCGCTTCTTCTTTGCTGAGCGCAGAAATTCTTTCGAGTTCTGTCTGCTCCGCTTGAATCATCTCAGCTAGTTTGCTTTCTTTCTCTTCAATTTGTTGTTGACGTTTACTGATACTCTCCTCTTTTCTTTCAAGTGTAGCTTCTCGTTTACTTAAAGAAGTATCTTTACGGTCGAGGTTTTCCTCCCTTTGCAATAAGCGATTTTCTGCTTTCTGTGTCTCTGTTCTTCGCCCACGAAGTTCATTTTCGATTTCAGTACGTAACCTATGATTCTCTTCCTTCGCTTCAAGCAATGCTTCTTTTTTTGTAGTTTCTGCNNNNTTCTTTGCATCTTCTACAATTAATTCAGCAGTCCCCCTTGCAGCAGCCAGTTTTTTCTCTGTACTAGATTTAAAAATTAGAGAACCAACAACTAGACCGACGATTAAGAAAAGCAAACTGGAGATGATCGTGATTGCGATTGTCATCCTTACACCTCCTTTGCTATTCAATTTTCGTTATTGTTATGTCGGTGGCCAGAATTCTG
>CM001047.1:1364688-1376474 GCA_000183865.1 Listeria marthii FSL S4-120 | reverse complement strand
AGCAGAATTCTGGCACATGCGTATTTTTCATCAACAACCGAGTGCTAATCTCCCCATTCAGTTGAAGCCGATTTTCAAAGGAAAAACTTCCCCCTTGTCTCCCAGCAATATAAAATATACAACTTAATTTTATAGGTCAAAGCATACAATGTCAAGGAAAGGAATGAAATGTCACACTATTTTCCTTAGTTTTTTTAAAATAACAAAAAATACGCGACAGGAAGTAAATTCCCATCACGTATTTAGCAATTATTTATTCATCATCTAGTAAGCTTAAAGTTTCTTCGTTTTCGTCAAGAGGTTCTTTGTTGCCGTCAATTTCATACTCTTCACGAACGCGTTTAGAAATCTCGTCACGAATATCAGTGTGTTCTTTCAGATATTGTTTTGCATTCTCACGGCCTTGACCGATGCGTTCTTCTTTATAAGAATACCATGAACCACTCTTATTGATTACATCCACTTCAGCGGCCATATCAACAAGCTCACCTTCACGCGAAATACCTTCACCATACATAATATCTACTTCAGCAATACGGAATGGTGGTGCTACTTTATTTTTTACAACTTTGATTTTCGTTTTGTTACCCATTACGTCTGTACCTTGTTTCAGTTGTTCAGCACGTCTTACTTCTAAACGAACAGTCGAGTAGAATTTAAGCGCACGTCCACCTGGTGTGATTTCAGGGTTACCGAACATAACACCAACTTTTTCACGAATTTGGTTAATGAATATAGCAATGGTTTTTGATTTATTAATAACACCAGAAAGTTTACGTAATGCTTGAGACATTAAACGAGCTTGCAAACCAACGTGCGCATCGCCCATCTCACCTTCGATTTCAGCACGTGGTACAAGTGCTGCAACAGAGTCAATTACTAGCATATCAACTGCGCCACTTCTAACTAAAGCTTCTGCAATCTCCAAGGCTTGTTCCCCTGTATCTGGTTGAGATAATAGTAATTCATCAATGTTTACGCCTAGGTTTTTAGCATAAGCAGGATCTAACGCGTGTTCTGCATCGATAAATGCTGCTGTTCCGCCTTGCGCTTGTACTTCTGCAATAGCGTGAAGTGCAACCGTTGTTTTACCAGAACTCTCTGGTCCGTATACTTCAATAATACGTCCACGAGGGTATCCGCCAACTCCTAATGCAATATCTAATGCTAATGAACCACTAGAAATAGTAGATATATTTTGATCTGAATGTTCCCCTAATTTCATAATGGAACCTTTACCGAATTGTTTTTCAATTTGTTTTAAAGCTTGGTCTAATGCCGCTTGACGATCATTCACAATGTTGCCTCCTTCATAAATATCCTAATAGCTGTTTTTCTACTTCTTCTCTCTCAAAAAACAGTCAGAATGTTTTTCCTAGAATTACTATAACGCATTTTAGAGTGAGAAGCAAGCAAAAAGCGAACATTTATTCGTATTTTTTATTTTGTGTAAGCACCGGCTGCTTTCTTTCCCATTATAACGGGATTTCAAGCGTTCGTCTAATACTTTTTTATAGCCTAATTTTGATTTTTTCAAGCTGTTATTTCATTTTATTCTAGTGAAAATTACTTATTTGCATCTAAAAATTGCTTAATTAGCTGAAATCCTTGCATCACTGCACGGTGACGATTATGATTTCTATCTCTCCCATACACAAATTGATAAGCTTCAGTTTCGTGACCTTTCACACTTAATCCAATCCATATAGTGCCTGCTGGATGCCCTTCTAAACTATCTGGCCCCGCAACACCTGTGAAACTAACACCGATATCAGTATTACAAAGACGACTTACATTTTCAGCCATTTCTTTTGCGCATTCCTCACTCACGACGCCTTTTTCTTTTATTACTTGAGGTGAAACTTCTAAGATAGATTGTTTCGCTTCCTCGCTGTAAGTTACCATTCCACCTTTGAAAATTTTAGAAATGCCGGGGAAACGAGCAATTTCGGCTTGGAATAATCCGGCAGTAAAACTTTCTGCTGCAGAAATTGTGAGTTCTTTCTCTAGTAACATCGCCGTCACTAATTCAGATAAAGAAACTTCTCCGTAACCATATAAAAAAGTGCCATCACGACGAAGTATTTCTTGTTCGGTATCCCGAACGAGTGCGCTAGCTTCTTCTTGCGTTTTAGCGGTTGCCGTAATTCGCACAACTACTTCATTGTCGCCAGCATAAGTCGCGATCGTTGGATTGACTTGTGTAATAATTAAATCATTTAAATCAGCCGCTAATTGTGATTCTCCAATACCAAAAAAGCGCAAAATTTTGGATTCTAAAATATTTTGATCACCACTTTCGCTTAAAAGAAGTGGATTCGCATAGCTCGTAAACATTGGCTTCATTTCAGATGGAGGTCCTGGAAGTAGTACATATGTATGCTTGTTGTCTTTCAAGTACATCCCAGCCGCAAAACCATAGTCATTATTTAAAACAATGGAATCTTCAATAATAACAGCTTGCAACTTATTATTTTCCGTCATCGGTTTGTTTCTGGAAGCGAAGTACTCGGTAATTTTCTGCATGTGGTATTCGTCTTCTACTAATTGTTTTTGTAAATGGGCTGCTAAAATTTGTTTCGTAATATCGTCTTCTGTTGGTCCAAGTCCACCTGTGAAAATTAAAATATCACTGCGTTTTTCAGCAATCTCAATTACTTCTTTTAAACGGGCTGGATTATCTCCAACGACCGTGTGATGGTATACATATATCCCGTCAGCCGCTAATTCTTGTGAAATAAATGCCGCATTAGAATTCACAATTTGTCCGAGCAATAACTCTGTTCCTACTGCAATAATCTCTGCACTTGCCATTATGTTTCATCCCCATTTCATTTTTTGTATAGAAAAAAAGCACACAATGGTATGCTTTTTTTATTTATTACATAGAACCTTTGAATACGCCACGGTTTTTGTAGAAATAGTCGATTCCTGACCATACGGCAAAGAATGCACATACATATAAGAAAACTAAATCTACACGAATACCTGTCCAAGCAAATGGGAAATTGTTTAGTAACATTAGCGGGATAGCAATCATCTGTGTGAATGTTTTAATTTTCCCAAGTTGACCAGCTGCAAGCACTTCGCCGCCTTCAACTAGTAGTAAACGAAGACCGGTAACAGCTAGCTCACGGCTAATGATTAAAATAACTACCCAAGACGGCGCGATATGCATTTCTACAAGAATAATAAATGCTGCCGCTACGAGTAATTTATCTGCCATTGGATCCGCAAACTTCCCGAAGTTGGTAATTAAGTTATACTTACGTGCTAAATGTCCATCAAACCAGTCTGTAAGGGCTGCTACGACGAAAATAATCGTTGCCACTAAACTTGTAACTGGAATAGTCGAATCAAGCCAAGTAACACTTCCCCAGTCAAATGGTACTACACAAAGAATGACAAAAATGGGTATCATAAAAATACGGATAACCGTCAATTTATTTGGTAAATTCATCTTTTTCTCTCCTTTTTCACATTTAAAAAGTATGTATTTATAAAAAATGTTGGCGAAATCTAATGAGCAGATTTCGCCATATAAAACAAATTATTCAGCATCTGAGCTAGTGTCGCTCGCTTCTAAGTTAATTGTTAAGACTTGTTTAACAAGATCCGGCGCAAGTTCCAGCTGTTTGTCATTGATTTTGACAGTAGTAACAGGAGAATTTCCGATCACGATAGAAACTGTCTTGTTATCGCCCAAATCAATTTCAGTGGATGGATTTTGCGTAGATAGTGTTATATTTTGAATCGTGCTACCATTTGCATCGGAAACACCAATCCATGAATCACCCGTTGCGCTAAGTGATAAAGTCATTTTATCGGTATTTTTCACTGTGTACGTAGTGGCATTACCCGATGTTTCTCCTTTAGTCACTTCCACTTCTTTGGATGTATCTTCTGTTTTTTCAGTTGATTTATCTTCGTCAGATGTCGTATCTTTTTTCTCTGTATCCTTACTTGTGTCCTCATTTTTTGTTGAGTCTTCTACTTTTACAGTAGGATTGCTTGTGTCTGTTTTTACTTTTTCTGTGGAATTATCTTGTTTATTAAGCAAGAAGAACCAAACGATGAAAAGAATAAAAACGATAAATAAAGCGATAAGGATTTTTGGTAAAATATCAAAGAAACGATTACGAGCGTTAGTCTGATTACCTACAGCTTGTGCAGGAATTGGATTTCTTTTACTTTGTACGCGTGTTGGCTCGTTATTTACTACTTCTTGTTGCGGTGTTTCAGGAACTTCGCTTTCAAACTCGTCGAAAAGTGTTGTGCTATCAAGCCCAACTGCCTCTGCGTATTGTTTAATAAATGCCCTTGCATAAAATTTTCCAGGCATTACAGCATAATTTCCTTCTTCAATCGCTACTAAATAACGTTTTTGAATTTTCGTTATTTGTTGCAAGTCATCTAAACTGAGTCCTTTTTCACGTCTAGCTTGTTTCAGTTTATCACCGAGTTCTGTCAAAATTAAACACCTACCATTACTAATTTCAAATTTCCATTTTTTTGCTAAAAATTACATAAGCCAACCGCCATTTAAGCGCAAAACTTCTCCAGTGATATAGCTTGCTTTTTTACTTGTTAAAAATTCTACTGTTTCTGCAATTTCTTCGGGTTTTGCAAAACGTTTTAAAGGGATTTCTTGCCGCAACATTTCCTTCTCATCGTCTGCAAATTGATCCATCATTTTTGTTTCTACAACTCCTGGTGTCACCGCATTAACGGTTATTCCAGACAGTCCTACTTCTTGGCTTAGCGCACGGCAAAAGGCTATTTGTGCACCTTTTACAGTGGAGTACGCTACTTCCATCGACGCACCAACTTCTCCCCATATTGAACTAATGAAAATAATTCTTCCTTGGCTACTTTTCATTAGCTTTGGCATAAAAGTACGGATTAATCTCATCGGCATGAACATATGAACATTCCATAGTTCAGCTATAATTGTATCTGTAGTATCCTGGAATAAACTATAGTGAGCCTGCCCTGCTGCATGAATAAAAGCATCTACTTGAAAAACTTGCTTTTCCAGTTCTGCTAAACTTGCTAAATCATCAAAATCAGCTTGAATAAGCATAACATCTACTTCTTCTGCTTCTAATTGTGGCAATAATGTTTCTACTGCTTGTTTATTTTGATAATAGTGAAGATACAAGTTCCAGCCAGCTTTCGCAAGGGATAAACAAATTGCTTGTCCAATCTCTCCGCTAGCACCAGTTACAAAAGCATATTTTATCTCTTTATCCAAAAAAAGGCAACCCTTTCCAGTCTATTTCTTTTATGATAGCATGACTCAGGAATTTATGCCATTTTTTATACTAAAAAAAGACATAAATTTGTTTATTGCTCTGGAAGTAATTGGAAACTCGTTGTCCGCTCTTCTTGGTCCAAGTTTTTAACGAAATGATTTACTTCTTCTAAAGTCACTTTTTCCATTAAAGGTAAAATATCAAATAACGAAGCTGATTTCATAACGTATTGACTAAATTGGTTCGCAATAAACTCAGGTGAATTCAATGAACGTAAAAATTGACCGATACGTTTGCGTTTAACGAGCGCTAAATCAGTTTCACTTAAACCATTTTTAGCCGCTGCTTGAATAGCTTCTTTAATTTTGGCAGTTTGTTTGTCCGGGTCTTTTGCGTCGCCGCCAACTAAAACGAATGAAAAACTTTCTTGAAGAGTATAATCATAGCCAAATGTGTCATCAATGATTCCTTCGTTATATAGCTTCAAGTATGTGTCAGAAGTTGTGCCGAATAGCATTTCCAAGGCAACATCACCAATGATTTCTTGTTTTAATGCCGCTTGTCCTTCCATGGAACCGATATCTTCTTTAATCCCAACTAAATTTTTAGCGATTTGAACTGGGAAATGGATTTTGCGTTCTTTTACAGCAACGGTTTTTGGTTCTTCTGGGAAATGACGTTTGATTGGTGCAGCTTCAGGAAATTCTTTTTTCGCTTGGTTAGAACGAATTTGGTCCATTATTTGTTCAGGTTCTAAGTTACCTACAACGAAAAGTACCATGTTGCTCGGGTGATAGAACGTGTTATAACAAAGGTAAAGTAAATCTTTGTTAATTTCCGCGATGGATTCAACTGTTCCAGCGATGTCGATTTTTACTGGGTGATTATGATACATGTTTTCAATTACGCCAAAATATGCGCGAAAATCCGGATCATCATCATACATTCTGATTTCTTGGCCGATAATGCCTTTTTCTTTTTCAACAGTTTCTTCGGTAAAATATGGTTCTTGTACGAAGTCAATTAACGTTTCCAAGTTTTCTTCTACACGAGAAGTGCTTGAGAAAAGATACGCTGTTTTGGTAAAAGAGGTGAACGCGTTCGTGAATGCACCTTTTTCGCCAAATTTGAAGAATACATCGCCGTCTTCTTTTTCAAACATTTTATGCTCTAAGAAATGAGCAATGCCGTCCGGAACTTTCGTGAATTCCGTTTCGCCAATTGGGACGAAGTTATTATCGATGGCACCGTAGTTTGTTGTGAATACAGCATATGTCTTACTAAATCCTTGTTTTGGAAGAAGATATACTTGTAAGCCATTTGCCATTTTTTCATGAAAGACTGCTTCTTTTACTTGCTCAAATGTGATTTTTTCCATGAAGTTCTTCTCCTCCCTTGCTCAAGAAATAAATTGTGTCTGGTTTAATTTTATTGATGGCAGCAACTACTTCTTCTTTCGTCGCTTGTTTGATTTGTTTAATCCAGTTTTCTAGGTCTAAGTTTGCTTCACGTAAAACATTGTTGTATACGAGCTCAATCAGGCCTTGTGCTTGGTCATTTGTTTCAAGTAATTGGTTAATAAGCATTTCTTTTGTTTGATTTAATTCATCTTCTGTAAAATCGCCTTGTTTCATTGCAACGATTTGTTCTTCAATAATTGATAAAGCTTGTTCGTAATTCACTTCATCAATTCCAGCTGAAATAATCATATATCCTTTGAACGAATCAATACGACTAGAAGCATAATAAGCTAGACTTGCTTTTTCACGCACATTGATAAAGATTTTGGAGTTAGCAAATCCGCCAAGTAGACCATTGGCAAGTTGAAGCGCAACGAAATCATCATCTCCAAATAATGTTTCTGTTTGATAGCCAAGTACAAGTTTCCCTTGGTTAATCGCTTGTTGCTCGTGAATCACGCGCACTTCTTTTGGTGCTTCTTTTGTATAAAAAACACCTTTTCGTTCAGCACGCGGCGCAAAAGCCATTTTTTCGATAAGCGGCATGACTTCTTCTGTTTTTACATCTCCGCAAATAAATATTTCGACCGTATCTTCTGCGATAAATTGTAAATAGTATTCATATAAATCTTTCGCTGTGATAGCGTCAATATCTTCCAAAATACCAGCTGAACCAAAGCGAAATGCATCGTCTTGGAACATTTCTTCTATTAATCGTTTGGAAGCAAAACGGATTTTATCATCGTAAATGCCTTCTAAACTACTTTTTAAATTCTCTTTTTCACGAGTAAGTGTTTCTTCATTGAAAGCACCATTTGCAACGTTTGGATGGAATAAAGCTTGTTCAATAAAGGCAAACGCATCTTGCAAAATATGATTCCCATCAGATACATATTGTCCGTCAATCATATCGAAAATAACGGTCAGTACATGTTCATTGCCTTTTTTGGCAGTTGTTGTATAAAAATTGGCACCATAAAGGTTCGCTAATTGTTTTCTAAAATCTGTTTGAGTTGGATATTTTTCACTGTTTGTTTCTAATAATATCGAAAGCAAAGCCCGTTTAGTTACTGTCTCTCTTTCTAATGGAGCGCGAAATTTAAAAACAATTTTGTTGGATTTATATTTTTGGGTTGGAACAATTGTCAGGGCAACTGGGCCAACTTTTTCTTGAAATATTTTGTCTGTCATTATAATGCTCCTTTCAAGCAATGATCTCACTTTCCTATTGTATCGTAAGTTGTTGTGACACACAATTTTCTAGCATAAAAAAACAGCCTAGAATTTAATCTAGGCTGTTCACTCGTATTATTTACCTTTAATGTAGTTCACACCGTCTGCTTTTGGCGCTTCGGATTTACCGATAAAGCCAACAAGCGCAAGGATTGTTAATACATAAGGCGCAATTTGTAAGTAAACGTCTGGAATGTCTTTGAAGAATGGTAGTGATCCACCGGTAATTGCCAAACATTGCGCAAAACCGAAGAAAATTGCTGCTCCCATCGCTCCAAGCGGATTCCATTTACCAAAAATCATCGCTGCAAGGGCCATATAACCTTGTCCGGAAATAGTTGCATGTCCGAAATCAAGTGTAAAGGATTGGGCGTAAACCGCGCCACCTAGGCCACCAAGAATACCAGAAATGATAACACCTTGGTATCTCATCCAACGAACTTTGATTCCCATTGTGTCTGCTGCAAGAGGATGTTCCCCTACAGAACGAAGACGAAGACCAAAGCGTGTTTTGTAAATAATAAACCAAGATACGATAGCGAAAATAATCGCCACATAACTCATTACCGGAATGTTTTTGAAGAAAATATCACCAATGACTGGAATATCACTCAAAACAGGAATATCCGGTTTACCAAAGTAGTACTTAATTTGATCTGTTTGGCCTTTATCGTAAATTACTTTTACAAGGAATAAAGATAGACCAGTTGCTAAAAAGTTAATCGCTACACCACTGATTACGTGGTCAGCGCGGAAATTAATAGTTGCAACAGCGTGTACAAGAGAGAATAATCCCCCAACGACCATCGCTGCGATAAGTGATATCCAAGGAGTTAAATTGCCAAAAGTATCTTGGAAAGTAAGGTTGAAGACGATAGCCGAAAATGCTCCCATTACCATCATACCTTCTAGTCCAATATTAACCACACCGCCTCGTTCTGAATAAACGCCCCCGAGAGCAGTAAAAATTAGTGGGCCTGCCATAAGCAGTGTACTAGAAACAATTGTCGCTAAAATGGCTGTCATTCTGCTTTCGCCCCCTTCTTAAATTTTGCCATCGCCCAGCGGATAATGTAGCTGGATGCCACAAAGAAGATAATCAGAGCGATAATTACATTGACTAATTCGTTTGGAACGCCTGCAACTGCTGGCATATTTAGTGCTCCGACTTTTAGAGCTCCGAACAAGATGGCAGAGAAGACAATCCCAATTGGAGAACTTCCTCCGAGTAAAGCAACGGCGATACCGTCAAAACCAATTCCTGGAGAAGAAGTTAATACATAAGCCGTTCCATATGTTCCAAGACCTTCCATTACGCCACCAAGACCAGCAAGCGCTCCGGCAATAACCATGGAAAAGATAATTGTTTTCTTAACACTCATACCGGCATATTGCGAGGCATTTTCGTTAAATCCAACTGCTTCGATTTCGTAACCGAAAGTAGTTTTATTTAACATTATCCAAATAATAATTGCGAAACCAAGAGCAATCAATATCCCCCAGTGTAGCGAGGAATAATCCGTCAACGATTGTAATAATTCAGATTGTAAAGACGCAGACGCATGAACTTCTTGCGTTTTATCTAAACCATCTGTAAGTAAGTTTTGTACCACATAGTTGAAAATATAAAGTGCTGTATAGTTAAGCATGATTGTTACAATAACTTCATTTACACGTAAAGTTGCTTTTAAAATACCTGGAATGAATGCCCAAATCGCACCGAAAACCATACCAGTGATAATCGCAAGCGGTAAATGAATCCATTTTGTTAAACCATCAAAGTTTACTGCGATGATGATTGAACCTAACCACCCCATAAGCATTTGACCTTCTGCACCGATATTGAAAAGTCCGGCTTTAAATGCAACAGCAACAGATAGACCAACTAAAATGTATGGTGTAGCTTGGCGAATTGTTTCACCGATGTAGAAAGGTTCTCCGATAACTCCTTCTACAAGTGCTGAATAACCTGCAATTGGGTCATATCCAAAAATAAGCATGATAATCGCACCGCAGATAAGTCCAAGAATAACGGCTGTAACTGGGATAACTAATGCTTGTAGTCGTTTAGACATGCTCTTTCTCCCCCATTTCCGCTTCCTGTTTGGATGAACCAGCCATCATTAGGCCAAGCTCTTGCTCCGTTGTTTCTTTCGGATCAACAATAGCAACGATTTTCCCTTCGTAAATAACCGCAATACGGTCACTTACATTCATAATTTCATCTAATTCAAACGACATAAGTAATACTGCTTTCCCTTTATCTCGTTGTTCAATCAAGCGTCTATGAATGAATTCAATTGCACCAACATCTAGTCCACGTGTTGGTTGAGCCGCAATTAAGAAATCTGGATTACGATTTATCTCCCTTGCAATAATCGCTTTTTGTTGGTTACCACCAGAAAGTGATTTTGCTGCTACGTATTCGCTACTTGCACGAACATCGTATTCTTCAATTAACTCACGCGCAAAGTCGTACATTGCTTTATGATTTAAGAAACCTTTGCTAGAAATAGGTTTTTTATAATATGTTTGTAAAGCAATATTCTCTCCAAGCGACATTTCGAGTACTAAACCATGTTTGTGACGGTCTTCTGGAATATGTCCTAAACCAGCTTCTGTAATTTTACGAGGTTTTTTGTTTTCGATATGTTCGCCGTTTAGAAGAATGCTTCCGCTAGTTACTTTAGAAAGACCTGCAATCGCAGAAATAAGTTCACTTTGACCATTACCATCGACCCCAGCTATTCCGACGATTTCGCCAGCTCTGACAGTCAAATTAAGTCCGCGAACACTTTCGACGCCGCGACTTTCTTTCACGACTAAATCTTTTACTTCTAAAACATCTTTTCCAGGAGTTGCGTCAATTTTTTCTGTTGTAAAGACGACTTCACGGCCAACCATTAAATTAGCCAAATCTTGTGGTGTTGTTTCTGGAACGTTTACTGTACCCATGCCTTTACCACGACGGATAACAGTTACACGATCACAAACATCCATGATTTCTTTCAGTTTATGTGTGATTAAAATGATTGATTTGCCTTCTTTTATAAGAGAACGCATAATTTGGATTAGTTCTTTGATTTCTTGGGGTGTTAAAACAGCTGTTGGTTCATCAAAAATTAGGATGTCCGCACCACGATAAAGTGTTTTTAGAATTTCTACACGTTGTTGCATACCGATAGAAATATCGCGCACAACCGCATTTGGATCCACTCGCAAGCCGTAACGATCAGAAATTTCTTTAATTTCTTCAATCGCTTTTTTCTTTTCGATAACACCTAGTTTGCTTGGCTCTTTACCAAGGATGATGTTTTCTGCAACCGTGAATTTATCCACTAACATGAAATGCTGATGGACCATTCCGATTCCAAGCTCATTTGCTTTGTTCGGGCTATTAATATTTTCTTTCGTACCACGAACACGAATTTCGCCACCATCTGGTTCATATAAACCAAACAAGACATTCATTAGCGTAGATTTTCCTGCGCCATTCTCACCTAACAAAGCATGAATTTCTCCCTGCTTTAACTGTAAGGTAATGTTATCATTTGCTACAAATCCAGAGAATTCCTTCCTGATTCCTAACATTTCAATAACAAAGTCCACTTCTTCACTCCCCTTGTCGTCTGGTTCAAACTGGAAAAACAGCCACACGCGCGATTCTCTCGAAGGACGCCGCCTCTCCCCGTACTTCCTCCCGAAGAAGGTTCCGAGTTTTTTATCCGTTTGTTGTTCAATGACTTCCTCGCTTCAATGCTTTGGTATGTTGTAAAAACACGTTTTATTATACCATCTATGTACGAAAGCTTGCCTTGCATTTTTAAGCGATTAAAAA
>CM001047.1:1364498-1364588 GCA_000183865.1 Listeria marthii FSL S4-120 | reverse complement strand
TCTCCTTATTTTATTTCTAAATGGCATTCATTGCAATCATAAATTCCAATATACCGATTATTTTCTTTTAGTAAAAGGGTTTACCTATTA
>CM001047.1:1363735-1364398 GCA_000183865.1 Listeria marthii FSL S4-120 | reverse complement strand
TACAAATTAATTTTTTATGAAAGCCGGCGTATTCCATGCCGGCTTTCATAAAAGGTTTTACTTCGTTCATATTACTCAGTTTTTATAACTATAAAATCAAGGTTTTTCTGGAACTTTAATGTCCCCATCAACGATTTTTTGTTTGTATTCTTCTACTTTAGCTAAAACGTCTTTTGAAATATTATCTTGATGTTCAGAAAGCCCTACAGCATCTTTATCAAGACCGTATTCAATTTTAGTTCCGCCTGGGAAATCTCCAGCTTTAGCACGAGTTGCAAGGTCATCAACAGCGATATCAACGCGTTTGATTTCAGATGTAAGTGTTACATTGTAATCTTTGCCATCGTTTGCTGTAACTTTTCCTTCGTCCCATTGGTCACGGTCAACACCGATTACCCAAACAGCACGGCTAGGATCTTTTTTCTTCAAGTTTTTAGCTTCTGCAAAGACACCGTTACCAGTACCACCAGCAGCATGGAAAATTACGTCAACTCCACTTGAATACATGGAAGAAGCGATTTGTTGTCCTTTGTCTGCTTTAGCGAAATCGTTTGCATATTGCACATCAATTTGTGCGTTAGGATTAACAGCTTTTACACCAGCAGTGAAACCAGCTTCAAAACGGTCGATAACAGTTCCTTTTACCCCACCAACAAATCCAAC
>CM001047.1:1361966-1363635 GCA_000183865.1 Listeria marthii FSL S4-120 | reverse complement strand
TTACCGGCTACAACACCAACAAGGTAAGAACCATCGTTATCTTTAAATCCAATACTTACTACATTATCACGGTCATCAATTGTGTCATCAACAATAGCGAATTGATTTTTAGGTTTTTGTTTAGAAACTTCTTCAATTGCATCTTTCAGTTTGTAACCAATTCCATAAATCAAATCATAGTCGCTACGAACAGCAGTGTTTAAGTTTGTTTTGTAGTCTGCTTCAGAAGCTGATTGCAAGTAGTTGTAACCATCAGTACCTTTTTCCATGTCGTTAGCTTTACCAAATTTTTGTAAGCCTTCCCATGCAGATTGGTTAAACGAACGGTCATCAACACCACCAGTATCTGTAACCATTGCTACTGTAAAATCTTTACTGCTCTTATCACTGCTACTTTTTTTATCGTCGCTGCTCGAACCACAAGCACCTAGGATAACGCCAGAAGCAATAATCATTGATAGTGCTAAAGCAAATGTACGCTTTTTCACCTTAAAACCCCTCCCGAGAGATATAATGTTAGTTAGAGCTATCTGTCAAAACAAACATTCAGGCGCGTATTAGAAAATTATGTATGGTCCCTTTTTCGGAAAACGCACAAAAACATTTAACGTCTTCTCCAACTGTTCTTAATATAACATGGAAAATAAAATAAATAAATAACCAACTTCATAAATTTTTAATGCAAATGAATTCAGAAAATTTAATTCTATCGGAATCATTCGCTTTTTCGTCAATCCTTAGGCACAAGCGCGTTAACGTGAAAAAGTAAACAATCAAGTTTAGTTGCAATCCCCTTTTATTCCCTTCATAATAAAATGAATGATGAAAGGCGGGATGAAAATGACAAAAATAGGTTTTATCGGTTTTGGAAGTATGGCATCGTTAATTGCGACTAAAATAATTGAAACTGAGCTTGCTGCTCCCGAAGAAATCATCCTCTATTCCAATTCCAAAAATGAGCATTTCAAACAATTTTATGATACCTATCCGACAGCGGAATTAGCTAGCAATGAAGCTGAGGTTTTTACAAAAGCGGCGCATAGTTTTATTTGCACATTACCACTTGCTGTTTTACCGCTTATTAAAGATTGTTCGGCAGTACTAACATCGGAACGTCATGTTATTTCTATTGCGGCTGGCGTCAGTACATCTGATATTTTAGCAATTTCTCCTGCGTTACAAGTTAGTAAATTGATTCCTTCTATCACGACAACTGTCGGTGTGGGGACAACATTGATTGCGCATGCCGATACGGTTGCTACAAAGAACAGCGCTTGGTTAGAAGCTATATTTGAGCATTTCGGACATGTGATGACGATTCGTGAAGAGAATATCGATGTTGCAAGTGATTTAACTAGCTCCTCGCCTGGCATTATCGCAGCGATTTTCGAACAATTTGTGGAAGCCGCTCTTAGAAGGTCTTCTTTATCGGATGCGGAGGTCTTCCAAATGATTAATTTTGCTTTAGCTGGAACTTCCAAGCTGTTAGTTGAGGAAGATTATACGTTTAACGGCTTGATTGAACGAGTTGCAACAAAGGGTGGCATAACTGCTGAAGGCGTGGAACTCAGCCAATCAGAGTTACCAAAATTCTTCGATGAACTGCTTGACCGAACACAAGCGAAATATGCATCTAGCGAAAAAGAAATCCAAACGCAGAAAAAGGATT
>CM001047.1:1360166-1361866 GCA_000183865.1 Listeria marthii FSL S4-120 | reverse complement strand
TCAGGACTAATTTCAACATTTACGCGTCTTGGCTTGCTACCTTCGTGCGGGCCAACGACACCTCTTTGTTCCATTTCATCAATTAATCTTGCCGCGCGATTATAGCCGATTCGGAACTTCCGTTGTAACATTGAGACGGAAGCTGTTTGCATTTCTACAACAAGCTCTACTGCTTCGTGATAAAGCTCATCCGTCACTTCTCCTTCTACTTCCGGGATGTCATCAGGAATCATTTCTTCGCTGTATTGTGCTTTTTGTTGCGAAATAACGTAATTCACGACATCTTCTACTTCTGCATCAGATAAAAAGGCCCCTTGAATACGCGTCGGCTTACTTGATCCAACTGGTAGTAACAGCATATCTCCTCGTCCAAGCAATTTCTCTGCCCCACCCATATCTAAAATCGTTCTTGAATCAATCGAACTCGATACAGCAAAAGCAATTCGCGATGGGATGTTCGCTTTAATAACACCTGTAATTACGTCTACAGATGGCCGCTGTGTGGCAATAATTAAATGTATTCCCGCCGCACGTGCCATTTGTGCTAATCGTGTAATAGCGTCCTCTACATCGTTCGAAGCAACCATCATCAAGTCAGCCAACTCATCTACAATAACGACGATAAATGGTAACTCTGGTTGTTTTTCATTGTTTAGTTCATTTTGTTTTTTCACATAATCGTTGTAACCTTGCATATTACGTGTACCGGTATGTGAGAATAAATCATAGCGGCGTTCCATTTCAGCAACGACTTTTTGTAAGGCTTGAGCTGCTTTTTTAGGATTCGTTACAACTGGCGCAAGTAAATGCGGAATACCATTATAGACATTTAGCTCGACCATTTTCGGATCAATCATCATCATTTTTACTTCATGCGGTTTGGCGCGGAGTAAAATGCTCGTAATAATTCCGTTAATACAAACGGATTTCCCGCTCCCTGTTGCTCCTGCGACAAGTAAATGGGGCATTTTATCAAGACTCGCCATCATCGCTTCACCAGAAATATCACGTCCAAGTGCAATTTGCAGTTTCTCTTCCGGATTATTTTTAGGGTTATTTTCTAACACTTCACGCAACGATACCATTGCCACATTTTGATTTGCTACCTCAATACCAATCGCGGATTTCCCAGGAATTGGCGCTTCGATACGGATATCTTTTGCAGCTAAAGCAAGGGCGATATCATCACTTAAAGAAACAATTTTACTTACTTTAACACCAACAGATGGCTGTACCTCGTATTTTGTAACAGCTGGTCCAAGATGTACTTGTGTGATTTTCGCTTTTACGCCAAAACTTTCAAAGGTATCTTCTAGTTTTTTAGCATTCACTTTAATTTGATCATATTCTTTACTTTGATCGGTAACTTTTGCCGGTGCTAAAATATCTACTGGCGGTAATTGGTAAATCTCATTTTCAAAAGATTCTTGTTGGAACATTTCTAGCTCTTGTTCTTTTTGCTCTGCCTGTTCTTCCACAGGTGCTTTTTCTTGTTCCACTTTTGAACTAAAGTTAGAAATAATTGGTGGTACTTTTTCTTCTGGGATTGGTTCTATTAGGTCGATTACCTCTTCAGGCTCCACTTCAACGACTTTTTCTGCTTTCTTTTTATCATGTTTCGCTTTTACTTCTTTGCCTTTTTCTGTTGCCGCTTTACCTTTTGTAAATAAGTAGCGGACAAATTCTGTCATTTTCGCGAA
>CM001047.1:1359555-1360066 GCA_000183865.1 Listeria marthii FSL S4-120 | reverse complement strand
TTTCGCGAAAAATTGGCGGATAGAAATGCCAGATACAAGTGAAAAGCCATAAATAATAAGCAATGCCGCAATTAGATTTGTGCCAAGGCGATCTAATAAGAAGTAGGTAATTGAGGTAATCACAGCCCCAATCATGCCTCCACCAACAAATCCAACTTGATTTGGTCTAAATAAATTTTCTAGAACTAATTTCCATGTACTAGAAATAACGGACGCATTTGCCCCTAAATTGTGGATAATAAAATACATATGTATATAAGTTAAAAAGCCTAAAACAATTAGGTAAATTCCTACTAAACGTTTGCTAAAGAGATGCGGCATTTTTCTTCTAATGACCATATAGCCACCAAGTATTACACTTCCAGCAAGTAATACATAGCTTAGAAGACCAACAAACATTTCAGCCAACGCAAAAAATCCGCGGCCGACAAAGCCTAGTTGTAAAAGTCCGATAATCCCTATTGCTATCAAAACAACCCCTGTTATTTCTAAACGAAAAGAGGCTGATTGT
>CM001047.1:1358508-1359547 GCA_000183865.1 Listeria marthii FSL S4-120 | reverse complement strand
TGAACGTGTTGACGATTTTTTTCGTCCGCTCGTTTTTTTCTTCTGTGTCGCCATGCCAAGTCCCACCCATTCCTTTTTTGCTTGTTTTATTATAGCACATCTATTCGTTCTGTCGCTCATACTATAGCCCTATTATACAAACAAATGTTTCCTTTCGTCAAAAAACCACATATCTCGAATAGAAGATACATGGTTTTAGCATCGTTATAGATGTGGTGTTTTCGTGTTCATCAGCTTTCCGCCGCGGACTTCTGACATACTTCCTCCGACCGCTAAGAAGGCATCTGGATCGATTTCGTCCAATATCGCTTTCACTTTCACTTCTTCAAATCTTGAGACGATAACGAAAACTACTTTTCTTACATCGCCGGAATATCCGCCAGTGGCATCTAAATATGTAACACCTTTACCAAGCTGCTCCATAATTTCTGCACCAATTTCCTCGTAATAGCGACTGATAATAAAAGCACTTTTCGACTCATCTACACCTTGAATAACAATATCAATCACTTTATACGCTAGAAAATAGGTAATGAGAGAATACATCGCTCGGTCCCAGTTAAACACCAGCCCCGCAACAATGAAAATGACAATATTAATAAACATAATAATTTGTCCTGTCGAAAATGGTGTCCGTCCGTTGATGATGATAGAAATGATTTCCGTCCCATCGAGCGCCCCACCATTACGAATGACAAGCCCTACGCCTAACCCAAGCGTCATGCCACCAAAAACAGTCGCCAGCAACAAGTCATCTGTCACTGGATCCATATCATGTAAAACGAGTGTCACAATCGACATGACCGCAATTCCGTACAATGTAAATAACGCAAATACCTTTCCGATTTTCCGGTATCCGATAATAAAAAATGGAATATTAAGTACAAAAGTTAAAACCCCGAGTGGTAGTGGTGTTAACTGCGAAATAATAATCGAAATACCCACGACACCACCATCTAAAATCCGGTTGTTTACAAGGAAAAGTTCCAATCCAACCCCCATTAAAATCGCCCCAAAGGTAATCATTAAAAATTTATAA
>CM001047.1:1356980-1358408 GCA_000183865.1 Listeria marthii FSL S4-120 | reverse complement strand
ATAAACGATTCATTTATTTGCACATAGCTCACGCCCAATCCTTACTTCATTCTTTATTTTAGGCAATGAAAACAAGATTTGCTTCCATCAACAAAATTTTCGCTTCATATTTAATAAGTATACCATAGCTGTTTTGTACTTGTACATATAGTTAATAATAAGAAGCATTTATTTTGCAGTTCGGTTACTTGCCAGTCTGAATTTGCTATAGTATAGTATTAATGCGCAAACTTGTGGAGAATTATTCTTACACATGAAATACATTTTGAAGGGTGATAAGATTATGAGTGACTATCAAGTGTTGTTATATTACAAATACACAACGATTGATGATCCAGAAACTTTTGCAAAAGAGCATCTTGCGGCTTGCAAAGAAATGGAATTGAAAGGCCGGATTTTGGTGGCGTCTGAGGGGATTAATGGCACCGTTTCTGGAACAGTAGAAGCAACAAACAAGTACATCGAATACATGGTAAATGACGCTCGCTTCGCTGATATGGTATTTAAAATTGATGCGGCTGACTCTCATGCGTTTAAGAAGATGCATGTTAGACCTCGTACTGAAATTGTTAGTTTGAGTTTAGAAGAAGATGTAAATCCGTTAGAAGTAACTGGGACTTATTTAGAACCAGCTGAGTTTCGGGAAGCCCTTTTGGATGAAGAAACGGTGATTTTAGATGCTCGAAATGATTATGAATTTGATATTGGTCATTTCCGCGGTGCTGTTCGTCCAGATATTCAAAATTTCCGCGAGTTACCAGCTTGGATTGAAGATAATCGTGAGCAACTTGCAGACAAAAAAATCGTAACCTACTGTACTGGCGGCATTCGTTGTGAGAAATTTTCTGGTTGGTTAAAAACAGCTGGCTTTGACGATGTGAGTCAACTACACGGCGGGATTGCCACTTACGGCAAAAATGAAGAAACACAAGGAGAACTTTGGGACGGTCAAATGTACGTTTTTGATGAACGAATCGCGGTTCCGATTAATCAAGTAAATCCTACCATTGTTGGGAAAGATTACTTTGACGGCACACCTTGTGAACGTTACATTAATTGTGCTAATCCGTACTGTAATAAGCAAATCCTTGCTTCTACACAAAACGAAGAAAAATATTTGCGCAGTTGCTCGCATGATTGCCGCGTTCACCCAGCAAATCTTTATACGAAAAATTTATCTAAAGAAGAATTCACAGAACGTCTTCAAGCAATTGATGAAACTTTACCAGAAATGGTTCAATAAATAAAAAACCAGCTTTGCTAAATAAATAGCAGCTGGTTTTTATTTTCTATTAGCAAGTTCGGCTAAATCAATTCCTCGTAAAGTTCCCCAGCTAGCAAGTTCGCCACTTACGATTAACGGGGTTGTCTTTAGTTCCGCGATATTTTTCGCATCAGCTAAAACAAATAAGCCGCGTAGTTGTTCTT
>CM001047.1:1354054-1356972 GCA_000183865.1 Listeria marthii FSL S4-120 | reverse complement strand
TCCAGTTTTTCGATGGTATTTGTGACGCCATCTTTTTTTAGTGAATAGATGATTTGGCCAGCCATGCCGACGCTATCTGCTCCGAGCGCCAAAGCTTTCACGATATCTAACGGGTTTCTAATACCACCTGATGCTAAATAAGCGATTTTTGGTGCATCGGCGTGTTGCATATCGATTAATGCTTGGCCAGTCGAGATACCCCAATCAAGTAAAAAGTCATATGCATGGTCGCGGCGGCGGTCATTTTCAATTTGCGCGAAGTTCGTTCCGCCTTTTCCAGCTAAGTCTACTGTTTCCACACCAACTTCGGCTAATGTTTTAACAGTTTCGCGCGTCATGCCAAAACCAACTTCTTTCACGACAACTGGTACTGGAGAAAGTTTGACATACTCTTCTATTCTTGTCAGCCAGTGACTGAAAGCTCGGTCGCCTTCTTCCATGACTAATTCTTGCGCTGGATTAATATGAATTTGTAGCGCATCGGCTTCTAACATTTCAACCGCGCGCAGACCATCTTGAATGTCCACTTCTGGACTGACATTCGCTAAAATCACACCTGCTGGATTAACTTCCCGCACGATTTTATATGTATCTATTAGCGAGCTGTTTTTTAGAGCTGCAGATTGTGAACCAACGGCCATCGGGATAGCTACTTCGCGCGCTATTTCAGCAAGTTCCGCATTAATTTTTTTCGTATGGCGACTTCCGCCTGTCATTGCATTAATATAAAACGGGAACGGCACATTCGTCCCAAAAATAGTAGTCGTTAAATCAATATCTTTCACATTATAGCGCGGGATAGACGTCCCAATCAGCTGAATATCTTCTAAACTAGACAGCGCTAATTGCTCATTTTGCTTTACACCAAGAGCGACATGTTCGTCTTTTCGGCGTTCTCTTAATAAGTCATCGTTCTTCTGCATCTGTTAATCCTCCAAATTTCTTTTCGCCTCAAGCAAAGGTTAAAACTGGTTTAAAAATGGTCTCTTTCTCATCGGGAGTTGGCTGATATACTTCCCCATCTAAAAATAAAATAAGTCCGTGAAATGTTTGAATATCATCTTCACAGTCCTCACAATATTCCACTTCTTCTTCGTTCCAAGCAGCAAGCAAACAATCTTTTTTTGTTTGATGGTTAGGATAATTCCGCAGTAAGTCCTCTGCTAATTCTTGGTACTTCAGAAAAGCTGCTTCTTTATCCGAAAAAGAATATTCTGCTTGAATGGATGTTTCCCACTCCTCGAAAAACCACCAAGGCTCGTATTCTCCTTTGGTTAGATAGACATTCCATTTTGTCATATCAAAAACTCCCAACAGTAAATATAATACACTTATTATAGCACAAGCTTTCTTGAAATACTGGAATGCAAATTTTTGAAAGTAACGGCAAAAACAGATACACTGGTAGTGAGGAAAAATAAAAGGAGTTGGTTTTACCATGGCTAGAGATACAGCGATTTTGAGAGTAACTGGATTTGTGCAAGGTGTTGGATTTCGTTACACCACAAAACATGTCGCTTACAAATACGATATTAGTGGAACAGTAAAAAATTTAGACGATGGTTCCGTTGAAATTCATGCAATTGCAGAAGAAGAAAACTTAAATAAATTTATCGATGCAATAAAAAAAGGCCCGTCCCCTGGTTGCCGCATCGAGCATGTTTATATTTATAAAGGGGCGCCTGTAGAAGAACGAAAAACATTTGATATCGTTTACTAAAATCCCAAAAATAGTAGTTGTGCTATAGCTCTTTTTGCATTATAGTTAATGAGTACTAAAACCTTGAAAGGAGCGACTGCGTGGCATGATTTCCATTTTGCAAATCTTACTTGAACCAGAATTCATTTCACTCACAGTGACGTTTTTATTAATGTTGACGATTTTCAGTTATTGGTCAGCAATTACATTATTAAAACCGAAAATGGTGCTACCCGCTGACGCTATCTGCTTAAAGCCAGTAAAGATCGCACTTCGAGCACATTTTTATAGAACCTCGCCTAATTTTATTATTAATTGGCTAGCGATAACTAGGAAATGTAGCGCCATTACTGATGATGAAGACAGTTTTTCATTTTCCAACGTATGAATTTATTATTTTACTATTTAGGAGGAAAATGAAACATTGAAAAAGAAAAATATTATTTTAATTAGCGTTTTACTTGGTGCTCTACTATTACTTACAGGTTGTAGTATGGACCCGTCACAAAATACAGATGGTTTTTTCAGTACTTATCTGATTCAACCATTCACTAGCTTTATTGTGTTTGTAGCAAAGTTTGTTGGGGGGAATTACGGGGTCGCGATTATTATTACAACGCTCCTTATCCGTGCGCTAATTATGCCGCTAAACTTACGTACTGCTAAAGCTCAAATGGGTATGCAATCCAAAATGGCGATTGCTAAACCAGAAATCGACGAAATTCAAGCTCGTTTAAAACGTGCTACATCGAAAGAAGAACAAGCAACTATCCAAAAAGAAATGATGACTGTTTATTCCAAGTATAATATCAATCCGATGCAAATGGGTTGTTTACCACTACTTATCCAAATGCCGATTTTGATGGCGTTCTATTATGCAATTCGTGGTTCATCTGCAATTGCAGAACACACATTCTTGTGGTTTAACCTAGGTACACCAGATATGGTACTTGCGATTATTGCCGGACTTGTCTACTTAGCACAATACTTTGTTTCGATGATTGGTTATTCACCAGAACAAAAGAAACAAATGAAAATTATCGGCTTAATGTCACCTATTATGATTTTATTCGTTTCCTTTACAGCTCCTTCTGCTCTAGCATTATACTGGGCTGTCGGCGGACTATTCTTAGCAGGCCAAACATTACTAACGAAAAAACTCTACATGAATAAACATCCAGAAATTAAAGTAATGGAACAAGAAGAAAAAGAATTTGAA
>CM001047.1:1353410-1353954 GCA_000183865.1 Listeria marthii FSL S4-120 | reverse complement strand
AAAAGAAAGAAAAATAAAAGAAACCGCAACCTCGTCATAAGGTTGCGGTTTTTCTATTTAGATTTTGGTTCAATATAAGGAAGTGTAATTTTGATGGTCGTGCCTTTATCTGGCTCACTAACTGCATTAATCGTTCCTAGATATCCTTCGACTAATTGTTTAGCAATCGCAAGTCCGAGGCCATTACCACCTTTTTCACGGCTTCTAGCTTTGTCTACACGGTAGAAACGATTAAAAATCTTATCAATTTCTTCTTGTGAGATACCTTCCCCGTAATCACGCACATCAATATGGATTTGCTTTTGTTCTTTATAAACATGCATATCCACTTCTGTGCCATCACCCGAATATTTCACTGCATTATCCATAATAATAATTAAAATCTGCTCTAAATGATTATGCTGAATAAGCGCCCGTAAATCCGTATCATCTTCTTTTAAAGTAAAAGTGAAATTCTCATACATCACTTCAAAATTACGTCTTACTTGCTCCACCGTCGCATTTACATCCGTAATTTGTAATTCTTTTGTTTGCGAAATTTGTT
>CM001047.1:1351155-1353310 GCA_000183865.1 Listeria marthii FSL S4-120 | reverse complement strand
TTTCTTGTACTAATTTTTTCATGCGTTCTAGTTCAGTTAAAGAAGCATTTAATGATTCATCTAATACGGCTGGATCATCTTTTCCCCAACGTGTCAGAAGTTTTAAATGACCTTCCATAATTTGAACAGGCGTCCGTAATTCATGGGAAGCATCCTCAACGAATTGTTTTTGCTGTTCAAAACTAGTTTCAATGCGCGTCATCATATCGTTAAAAACGACGGTCAATTCGCCGATTTCATCTCGGGAATTTGTTTGTGTTTCGATACGTTTTTGGAAACCATTTTTACGAATATCGTTCATAGAGCGCGCTAGTCGAGTAAGCGGATTTAAGAAGTTTTGAGCTAGCAAGTAGCCGAGCATCCCACTAATAAAGAGCGCCACTGCTCCGAGTAAAATCATCGTAACAAGCAGTCGATCCATCATCCGATTATAGGAAGTGAGCGGGTTTACGACTTGCGCATAGCCAATCACGGTCGTATTATCGTCCGCCACAATCGGCATTTGCGCCGTCATCATCTTCTGCCCATCAATCGTTGGTTTATTCATAATAAATTTATCCGTGCCGCTAACAAAATACTGCGAAAAATCAATACTCGTGATATCTTGATTTCTAGAAAAATAATACTTATTAATAAAATGGCCATCTTTATCATAGAGATTAATCACTTGGTCTTGCAGTTTGCGGTTCACGGTTTTATCGTTGTTAAATAAATATTTAATTTCCTCATTGTCGGTTAAATCTTGATTTGTTAACGTACTTGTTGTCGCTAGAAGCAGTTCTTTTACTTCCGGTTCTTCTTCATTTAGCAACATTTGCCCAATCCCTTGATAAATCGCATAGGAAAATAAGAAAAATGTTAGAAAAATCGCTGCACTAGCTCCAAAAGTCCATTTAAATTTCAACGAACGACTTTTTAAGGAGAATGGGCTAGTTGTCATGTACGCATCACATACCCTGTCCCGCGAACTGTTTGGATATAACTTTCTTCGTCAGGATGATCAATTTTATTTCGTAAGTAACGAACGTACACATCGACTACATTCGTTTCTACTTCTGTTTCATAGCCCCAAACTTTGTTGAGCAGCACTTCTCGCGTTAGAACGATATTGACATTTTCCATTAATGTAAGTAAAAGTTCGTACTCTCGTTTGGTTAAGTCAATAATTTCTTCGTCGCGTTTAACAATCCGATTTTCTTTTTCAACGATTAAGTTTCTGTATTGAAGCGTCGTTTGTTTAGCAGATTGTTCCGCATTTTCTACTCGGCGTAGTAGCGAACGAAGACGAGCCAGCAATTCTTCAATCGCGAAAGGTTTGACGATATAATCATCTGCCCCGTGGTCAAGCCCTGATACACGGTCAATAACAGAGTCACGTGCGGTTATCATTATGATAGGTGTTTGTTTCACTTGGCGCACACGACGACAAACTTCTACACCGTTTAAATGTGGCAACATTAGATCAAGTAAAATTGCATCCCATTCTTCATTTAATGCCAGTTCGAGTCCAGCACGACCATCATTAGCGACTGCCGTTTCATAATTTTCATGTTGTAATTCTAATTCAATAAAGCGCGCTAAGTTTTTTTCATCTTCTACAATTAATATTCTATTCATTTGGCCTAACCCTCTCTTTCGGTCATTACACTATATTCCTATTACTATTGTAACGAACTTTGGCTCAAAAACAACTAATAACAGCGCATAAATAGATATTTCCTGTATTTTTTAGCGGTTTACCATGATTTACTAATTCAAATCTCATAAAAAAAGCATCCACTCGTGAAAGTGGATGCCGTATTTTTTAAATCAATCTTCTACTTGTGGCCATTCTGTATGGAATACGCCTGGTTTGTCGATTCTTTCATACGTATGAGCGCCAAAGTAGTCGCGTTGTGCTTGAATTAGATTTGCAGATAATACTTCCGAACGGTAGCTGTCGTAGTAGCTGATTGCTGCAGTGAATGTTGGCACTGGAATTCCAGCTTTTACTGCTTCTGCAACAACTGTACGAAGGTCGCCTTGGTAGTTATGAGCGATATCTTTGAAATAAGGATCTAATAGCAAGTTTTTAAGGTTTTTATCTTGGTTATAAGCATCGGTAATTTTTTGCAAGAAACGAGCACGGATAATACAACCAGCGCGGAAAATTTTC
>CM001047.1:1340738-1351055 GCA_000183865.1 Listeria marthii FSL S4-120 | reverse complement strand
TATTGTAAATCCCAATTGTACTCTTCGCTAGCAGCTCTCATCTGAGCAAAACCTTGTGCATAAGATGCGATTTTACTGAAATAAAGTGCGCGGCGAACAGATTCAACAAATGCTTTTTTGTCGCCTTCAAAATGATAGTTAGATGGGCCATTTAATACAGTGCTTGCATAAACACGTTCTTCTTTAAGAGCAGAGATATAACGAGCAAATACAGATTCTGTAATTAAGGAAAGTGGAACACCTAAGTCAAGTGCACTTTGGCTAGTCCATTTACCAGTTCCTTTTTGACCAGCTTTATCAAGAATAACATCGACAATTGGTTTGCCGGTTTCTTCGTCTTTTACTTTTAGGATATTTTTAGTGATCTCGATTAAATAACTATCAAGTTCGCCATTATTCCATTCTTCAAATACGTCAGCAAGTTCATCATGGCTTAATCCACCGATTTCTTTCAAAATAGTGTAAGCTTCTGCGATTAATTGCATATCGCCGTATTCGATACCGTTATGCACCATTTTAACGTAATGTCCGGCACCATCTGGACCAATATAAGTCACACAAGGTTCTCCGTCTGCTACTGCAGCAATTTCACGTAAAATAGGGGCTACAAGGTCATATGCCTTGCGTTGACCACCTGGCATGATGGAAGGGCCTTTAAGTGCGCCTTCTTCTCCGCCTGATACACCAGTTCCGATGAAGTTAAATCCTTCTTCGCTTAGTTCTTTATTACGACGAATCGTATCTTTGAAGAACGCATTACCACCATCGATTAAAATATCGCCTTCGTTTAAGAAAGGTTTAACTGCTTCAATCATCATATCTGTAGCATCGCCAGCTTTTACCATAATAAGGATACGGCGAGGCACTTCAAGAGATTCGACAAATTCCTCTAAACTATAAGTTGGTACTAATTTTTTGTCCGCATTTTCTTCCATAACCGCTTTCGTTTTTTCAGTAGAACGGTTAAAGATAGATACTGTATGACCGCGGCTTTCAATGTTTAGAGCCAAGTTACGGCCCATAACGCCCATTCCTATAACGCCAATTTCTTGTTTTGCCATTTTGCACTTCTTCCTTTCCGGTTTATTAAGGCAGAAAAATCTGTCTTACTTCAACATGACACATAAAAGTATCAACATTAATTACTATATCAAAGAATTGCTTCTTGGACAATGAATCAATCCGAATTATTTGACTTTTTTTCATTAATTTAGCTTTCTGAGTAAAATTTTCTCGTTTTTAGCGGATTCTGCAAGGTCAATCACGAGTTGTGTGAGTTTTTCTAACTGCCCTACAGAAATTGTTTCTTTGTCTGTGTGGGCATTTTCATATCCCGCCGACAAGAGCATAGTTGGAATACCTTTTTCATTTAACACATTGGCATCGGTTCCGCCCTCTAACAAAATTTCGTGCGTTTCTAAAGCTTGTTTTTTAACCGCTTTTTGGAAAATATTCATTAACGGATGTTTAGAACGGATATGGTAACCTTCGTAAATCAGTTTCGTATCGTGTGTTAACACCGCACCATATTTCTCGCAGGTTTGAGCAAACCGTTCTCTAATTGTTTGAATATGCAGAAGCGCTTTACGAAAACTTGCTGCTGACGTGAAAAGAACTTCTAACTGCGCATCTTGCTCATTTTCATCATTTATTCCGCCAGAAAACGACTGTATTTCCCATTTGTTTTCCCGGTCAATTCTTCCTGGGCGCGTTGCATGAAGCGCCATTCTAGCAATGGAAATCGGCGACATTTGGGCACTATCAGAACTCGCAATCGTAAATCCCATCGTAACTAGCGTACTTGCTTGCAATTGATAACTGCCTACCTCGCCTGGTGCATCTAAACAATACCCGTATGCAGCTGTAATTTTTTCTTCCGGAAACAACCGCATCCCGATCATTCCGAGTTCCTCTTTTGTTGTAAAAATGAATTCAATTTCCCCGTGCGGTGTTTTTTCGGTGCAAAAATAATCAATTGCCGCCAACATAGCTGCAACGGCCGCTTTATCATCTGCACCTAAAGAAGTCCCATTTGTCGCTGTAAATACATCTTGTTCGAGTTGAAAAACTGGCGCAGCTGCATTTGGATGCGTATCAACATGACTACAGAAAAAGATTGTTGGGAATTTCTCTCTAGTCGCCGGAATCCGGGCAATCAAGCCATAATTTTCATCCAAACTATAGGGAACGTCCAATGTCGTTAAATGTTTTTTTATGTAAGTTAAAATGGCTTTTTCTTTCCCAGAAACAGATGGAATTTGGATTAATTCGGTAAAATATTTTTTCGCATTGGCTATCATCTTATTTTCACCTACATTCTTCCTAATTTGCCTAAAAAAAATCAAGAAATAACTTGAAATTTGCTTTAATTATCAGTAAGATGGATATATCTGAAATGCTTTATGAGAGGAGTTTTCTTCCGCAATGACTAATAAAAAAGTAGTTCGCGTTGTCGTTATTTTAATGTTAATCGCGATTGTATTATCAAGTGTTTTAACCGGGGTATTAATGTTTTTATAAATATCCGCCGTCTGAGCCAATTTGGTTCAGACTTTTTTTATTTTTCTCCTCAAAAAAAGAGCAGCACCCGAAAGTACTACCCAAGACATCTAGGGAGTTTAGGGGTATGGATCTAGATGTACTAAACAATACCCGCTAAACCTAGATTAAAACATCTTTAATACAACGCTGTATTTTCTTTGGAAATTTTTTCGACATTGGCTTTAATTGCTTGTAAGAATTTCCCTGCTAGTAAGCCGTCTAAAATACGGTGGTCGATGGATAGGCATAGGTTAACCATATCGCGCACGGCAATCATATCATCGATAATAACTGGACGTTTAACAATCGATTCCACTTGAAGAATCGCTGCTTGTGGGTGATTAATAATTCCCATAGATTGAACAGAACCAAATGAACCGGTGCTGTTTACTGTGAATGTACCACCTTCCATATCCGCCTGGCTTAGTTTGCCATTACGCGCTTTTCCAGCAAGTTCGCTTATTTCGCGAGCAATCCCTTTAATGGATTTTTCATCTGCATTTTTAATGACTGGAACATATAATAAATCGCCGGCCGCAATAGCAATGGAAATATTGATATTAGCGTGCTCAATGATTTTATCTCCTGCCCATGTGCTGTTAAGTTGCGGGAATTCTTTCAAGGCTTGTGCAACAGCTTTGATGAAAAAGGCGAAATAAGTTAGCGAGTAACCTTCCTCTTTTTTGAAGCTATCTTTAACTGCATTACGATAGCGAACAAGTCCAGTTGCATCTACTTCCACCATCATCCATGCGTGCGGGATTTCTTGTTTGCTGACGCTCATATGTTTCGCAATAGCTTTTCTTACGCCATTGATTGGGATTTCTTTATCGCCGGCCGCTGAACGTACAGGTGTTGATGCAGCTGCTTTTTCTTGCGGCGCACTTTGCACTTCTGGCTTAGTAGCTACCGGTCCGTTTTCAATGACTTGAAGTAAATCTTTTCTTGTAATTCTGCCACCTTTACCAGTGCCTACTACAGTTGATAAATCAATATTATTTTCGCCAGCAATTCGCAGTACAGCTGGGGAAAATCTTCCACTAGCTGGTGCTTCTGCTAATTTAACTTGTTTCGTTTCTTGTTTTTCAGGCGCTTTTGTTTCTGCTTTTTCTACTTCAGCAACTGGCTCTGAACTGCTCGCCTCTGCTGTTTCAATCGTGCAAATCACTTCGCCTACTTCTAAAGTTTCATCTTCTTCAGCTAAAATTTCTTTGATTGTCCCGCTAAAAGAAGACGGGATTTCAGCTGTTACTTTGTCGGTTAAAACTTCCGCGATAGCATCATATTTTTCGACTGTATCGCCAGGTTTCACTAACCATGAGCTAATCGTTCCTTCTGTTACACTTTCCCCTAATTTGGGCATGGTGATTTTTTCAACTGCCACGGGTCTTCACTCCTTTAATTTAAAACGGGTCTAAAATTCCGCTAATTCTTTCATTGCATCCGCCACTTTATCTGGATTAATCATAAAGTGTTTTTCCATTGTTGGAGCAAACGGCATTGCTGGGGTATCAGGTCCTGCGAGTCTAGCAATCGGTGCGTCTAAGTCAAATAGACAATGCTCCGAAATGATTGCTGCCACTTCACTAATAATGCTCCCTTGTTTGTTATCTTCCGTTACAAGAAGTACTTTACCTGTTTTTTTCGTTGCTTCAATAATTGCATCTTGGTCTAATGGATAAATTGTACGTAAATCAAGAATATGTGCTTCTACGCCTTCCGCTGCTAAACGTTCTGCTGCTTGTTGCGCAAATTGAACCGCAAGTCCATAAGTAATTACGGTAATATCATCGCCTTCACGTACGACATTTGCTTCGCCGATTGGAACAATATAATCTGTTTCTGGCACTTCGCCTTTTAGTAAACGATACGCACGTTTATGTTCAAAGAAAAGCACTGGATCGTTATCGCGAATCGCTGCTTTTAAAAGTCCTTTTGCATCATATGGTGAAGAAGGAACAACTATTTTCAAACCTGGTTGTCCAAAAAACACTTTTTCAACTGATTGTGAATGGTAAAGTGCTCCGTGTACCCCGCCGCCAAAAGGTGCGCGAATAACCATCGGACAAGACCAATCATTATTGGAACGGTAGCGAATTCTGGATGCTTCTGAAATAATTTGGTTCACAGCTGGCATAATAAAGTCAGCAAATTGCATTTCTGCAACTGGACGATAGCCGTACATCGCTGCGCCAATTCCAACACCGGCAATCGCGGACTCAGCAAGTGGCGTATCAAGAACTCGGTCTTCACCGAATTCATCATATAGGCCAGCAGTCGCTTTAAATACGCCACCTTTTTTCCCTACGTCTTCTCCTAAAATAAAAACTTTATCGTCGCGCTCCATTTCTTCTTTAAGCGCCATTGTTATTGCATCAATATATGAAATGACTGGCATTCAAATTCCCTCCTAATCAGCTATTCGCTTCTTCATCATATACATAAAGTAAAGATGATTCTGGTTCAGCGTATGCTGCACTTTCCGCGTAATCGGTTGCTTCGTTAACTTCTTTCGCAATGCTTTTTTCGATTTCAGCGATTTTTTCTTCTGTTAAGTAACCTTCTTCAAGTAGTTCTGTTTGGAAAATTGTCAGTGGATCTTTTCCTTTTGCTTCGTTCACTTCTTCTCTGGAACGATAACTGCTATCGTCATCATCAGAGGAATGCGGTGTGAAGCGGTATGAAACTGTTTCGATTAAAGTTGGTCCTTCGCCGTTTCTTGCGCGATCTGCTGCACGTTTAAATGCTGCATAAACTTCTCCCATGTTCGTTCCATCAACACGTTCACCAGGGATGCCGTAACCAATTGCTCGATCAGATAGTTTTTCTGCGGCATACTGTTTCGATGCTGGCACAGAAATGGCATATTGGTTATTGTGAATCACGAAAACAACTGGCAACTTATGTACAGATGCGAAGTTGATTCCTTCATGGAAATCACCTTGGTTAGAAGATCCTTCACCTGTTGAAGCATAAATTGCAATCTTATCACCGGCCATTTTTGCTGCAAGACCAATACCTGCTGCGTGAGGAAATTGCGTTGTTACTGGTGAGCTTTGTGTCACGATGCGGTTTGATTTTTGACCAAAGTGAGCTGGCATTTGACGTCCGCCAGAGTTCGGGTCTTCGGCTTTAGCAAACGCGGATAACATAATATCTTTCGCTGTCATTCCGAATGCTAACACAACCGCCAAATCGCGGTAATATGGTAATGCGTAATCTTTATCTAAATCAAAGGCAAACGCAGCGCCAATTTGTGCCGTTTCTTGTCCTTGTCCAGAAATGGTGAAAGGAATTTTCCCAGAACGGTTAAGTAGCCACATACGCTCGTCAAGTCTTCTTGCCATTAACATCGTTTCATACATTTTAATTAATTTATCTTCTGTTAAACCTGCTTCTTTTAAAGTCATTTTTGTTCCTCCTTTAAAGCTGTATTAACCGTGAATTGCATTGCCATCCACAGCAAGGGCAGCTTCTCTAAAACTTTCTGATAAAGTTGGGTGCGGGTGAATCGTGTTGCCCACTTCCCACGGCGTTGCATTTAAAACTTGCGCTAAAGCGGCTTCGCTAATCATGTCCGTTACGTGCGGTCCAATCATGCTCACGCCTAAGATATCGTCTGTCTTTTTATCTGCAATAATTTTAATAAAACCATCTGATTCTCCGTAAACGAGCGCTTTCCCGATACCACGGAAGAAAAATTTGCCTTTTTTCACTTCATGACCGCGTTCTTTTGCTTGCTCTTCTGTGATACCAACACTTGCGATTTCGGTAGAAGTATAAATACAGCGTGGAACTAAGTCATAATCAAGTTTTTCGGTCGCTTTTCCGGCAATATGGTTGGCTGCAATCGTTCCTTCTTCCATGGCAACGTGCGCCAATTGAATCGTTGGGATACAGTCACCAATCGCATAAATATGACTTTCTTTTGTTTGGTAAAAATCATTTACTTGGATAAAGCCGTTTTCGGTCGCGATATCCGTGTTTTGTAAGCCGATATTTTCTGTGTTAGCTGAACGACCAACGGATACAAGAATTTTGTCTGCTGTAAAAGTTTGCTCTTCACCTTTGATGATTGCGCTAATTTCCACACCAGCATCTGTTTTTTTATAACTAGCTGCTTGAACTTCAGCAGATGTATGCATGTTTAATTTTTTCTTTTTATACAGTCTTGCTAATTCTTTCGCTACTTCTTTATCTTCGGTTGGCAAAATTCGGTCCGCATATTCCAGCACAGTCACTTCTACGCCGAAATCATGCATCATTGAAGCCCATTCCATCCCGATAACCCCGCCACCAACAATAATGATTGATTTTGGTAAAGTTTCAAGGTTTAGCGCACCGTCAGATGATAAAACATGTTCTTCATCAATTGTTAAACCATTTAATGTGCGCGGTTTGGAGCCAGTCGCGATAATTAAGTTTTTAGGAATTAGCATTTCATTTTCAGAGCCATCTTCAAATTCGACTGAAATTGTTCCAGCGGTTGGTGAAAAAATCGATGGTCCTAAAATCGTTCCCGTTCCAACAAACAAGTCTATTTTACCTTGTTTAAATAACTGGTGGATACCTTTTTCTAATTGGTCTACGATTTGCTGTTTTCGTTCTTGTGCTTGAAAAAAATTGATTCCGGCTGTTCCTTCAACCGAGATACCAAATTCACTTGCTTTTTTTACTGTTTGTAGAACTTCAGCTGATCGTAACAAAGCTTTTGTTGGGATACAGCCTCGGTGAAGACACGTTCCACCAACTTTTCCTTTTTCAACGACAGCTACTTTTTGGCCATTCTTAGCTGCTTGAATTGCTGCAACGTAACCGCCAGTTCCCCCGCCAAGAATAACTACATCATATTCTGTTGCCACATTATCTCCTCCTTTTAATACACTTTTCCTTCTTCAAGACCAGCGAGCACGCGTTGTACGCCGCTATTTAATGCTTCTAATTCATCTTCTCCTGGCTCTATAATCACACTGGCTATCCAGCTTATTTGCTCGGTAATTTTCTTTGTAAAAAGCTCACTTCTAGCAAGTCCGCCAGTTAAAATAATCGCGTCAATTTTGCCTTGTAAGACAACAGAGCAAGCACCAATTTCTTTACTAACCTGATAGGCCATTGCGTCAAAAGCTTCGATGGCTTTTTCGTCACCGGCTTGAACTTTCGCTTCTACATCTAGCATGCTGTTGGTTCCTAGATAAGAAATCATTCCACCACGACCAACAATCAAATCATGCAGTTCGCGTTTCGTCCATTTCCCACTAAAACACGCCTCTAAAAAATCATTCATCGGAAGTGAACCAGAACGTTCTGGACTAAAAGGACCATCTCCATCTAAAGCGTTATTCACATCAACCGCTTCGCCTTGTCGATGGGCAGCAACTGAAATTCCACCCCCAAGATGGGCAATAACGAAATTCATTTTTTCATAATCTGCTCCTAGTTGTTTTGCAATTTTCCGACCCGCAGCTTTATGGTTTAACGCATGGAAAATACTTTTTCTTGCAACCAAGGCGTTTCCAGAAACTCGTGCGATGGCTTGCATTTCATCCACTACCACTGGGTCGACAATGAAACTTGGAATTTCGAGTTCATCTGCTAGTTTCTTTGCTAGCATCGCACCTAAATTCGAAGCATGCTCTCCGTATTTATTTTCTTTTAAATCCGCTATCATTTTTTCTGTAACCATATATGTACCGCCAGCAACTGGTCTAAGTAAGCCACCTCTACCAACTACTGCTTGTAAATTCTTTACATCATAACCAAATGCATCCATCACTCGACGTAAAACTTGCCATCTAAAATCAAATTGTTCCTGTACATTGTTAAAATCGGCTAGTTCTTGCATTGTGTGTCTGACTGTTTCTTCAAAAAGTACTTTATCGCCTTGGTAAACAGCGAGTTTTGTAGACGTGGAACCAGGATTTATGGTCAAAACATCAAAAGACATTTGCTTTCCTCCAAATTTAATTGTGAAAAATGCAGTAGGTTATCATTTTCCCATGGACTATTGTAACACGTAGGGCGTAATCAAATAAAAGCCTTTGCATTCAGTTTGTTAAAGTCCGTCTATTCACATTATTTCATCATTTCCCAACCATTCTTACGGTTAGAATAAATGAAGCTAATTTATTCTCTGGTGTATCATTTCTCGAGGAAATAACAATTGGTACTTTCGCGCCAACAATCGCACTCCCAACCTTGGCGCCTGCAAAGTATACGAGTGATTTATAAAGCGCATTTCCTGTTTCGATATTTGGTGCTATTAATATGTCCGCTTCACCAGCTGAACTATCGGTGATACCTTTATGCAAAGCCGCATCTTTTGAAATGGCTACATCTAGCGCTAATGGACCTGAGATGTTTATGGTATTGCCAAAATGAGCCACCACATCCCGCGCTTCCACAGTGGATGGCATTTTTTCTGTTACTTCTTCCACGGCACTTAGCAAAGCGATCTTGGGATTTGCTATGCCAATCTTATGCGCAGCCGCGACCGCATTTTCTGTAATCCCGATTTTTTCTTTGGTTGTTGGTGCAACGTTCATGGCGCAGTCTGTTAGGAGCAATGGTTTATGGTAAGTCGGAATATCAAAAATAGCAATTTGGCTTAATAATTGGTTTGATCTAAGGCCATTTTCCTTTTTTAATACATGACTCATCAATGTAGCCGTTGGAATAAAACCTTTAACTAAAATGTCTGCTTCTTTATTTTTCACCGCTAAAATTGCGCCCTGTGCTGCTGCTTCTGCTGTATCTGCTTGGATCCACGTAACACTTTCGTTCGCTGTTAACGTTTTATCTTCGTNNNNTCCGAATAAAAGAAATTTACCTAGCTTTTGGTTTAATGCGAGGCGAATCGTTTCAAGTACTACTTCATCATCCGCGCCTGCTACCGCAAAAACAAATGAGCTTGTGTCTGCTACTTCTGTAAAAAATCTGCTTTTTGTCATAAAAAATAACTCCTTTATCGCACAAAAAAGCCGCATTTCGAATTAGTAGTTGTTTTTATGACCAGGTAATAATTTCTACCTTATTCATTTTAAGCAAAAACTATTCGATATGCAAGCAATTTCGTTTTTTAATAGGTTTGTTTTACTTTTTCTGCTTGTTCAATCATTTCTTTTGCATGTTGTTTTGTTAGTTCTGTTACTTCTATTCCAGCAATCATTCGACTGATTTCTTCTACTTTATCTTCACCTTTAAGCACGGCGACGGAGGTTGTTGTCCGCTTATTTTGGACTTTTTTGGTGATGTAGTAATGGTGATTCGCCATAGCAGCAACTTGTGGCAAATGGCTAATACATAGCACTTGCGATCCTACAGAAACAGCGTATATTTTTTCTGCAATCGCTTGACCGACCCGGCCACTTACACCCGTATCTACTTCATCAAAAATGATGGAAGTAATGCCTTGGTGTCTTGAGAAAATAGTTTTCAACGCTAACATCATCCGCGATAACTCCCCACCAGAAGCAATTTTTGCTAATGGTTTTAATGGTTCCCCTGGGTTAGTGGACATGTAGAAAACGATGCTATCTTGTCCAGATTCTGTTAGTTCCATTTTATTTGTTTCAAAACGCACGCTAAAAATAGCTTTTTCCATATAAAGTTGATTTAATTCTTGTTTAATTTGTTTTTCTAAGATAACGGCCGCTTTTTTACGGATATCTGTGAGCGTGTTCGCCTGTTTCGTTAGTTCGGCTTTAAGAGCAGCTAATTTCGTTTCTAAATGACCGACATGCGATTCACTATCCGTTAGTTTTTCCATTTCGCTGCTTA
>CM001047.1:1337988-1340638 GCA_000183865.1 Listeria marthii FSL S4-120 | reverse complement strand
GATATCTTCAATTGTTTTACCATATTTGCGTTTCAATTGGTTTAAGTCATTCAAACGAGATTCAATTTGATTAAGTTCTTCTGGTTGGAATTCTAGCTGGTCGAGCGATTGTCTAATCTGGCTCATGCTATCTTCTAACATATAGTAACTAGACGAAATCGCCTCACTGACTGCTTTATAGTCGGTATGGATGCTGGCCGCTGTTTCCATTTGGCGCATCGCTTCTCCGACAAACTCTAGCCCACCAGGCTCACCTTGAATCGCCGCATAAGCACCTTGCAAATTTTCATTCAGTTTTTCAAAATTAGCTAAAATGTTTTTTTGTTCTAACAAACGATCTTCTTCGCCAGCTTGTAAATTGGCATTTTCGATTTCCTGCTGTTGAAAACGAAGCATATCTAGTCGCTGTGCTAATTCTCGCTCATTTTTCGTCCAATTTTTCCATTCTTTTTCGATTGCTTGGTATTCTCTAAAATTAGTTTGATATTTCGTCAGTGCCGGCTTGATTTTGTCAGAAGCAAAACGATCTAATAACGATAAATGAAACTCCTCATTCATCAATTCCTGATGTTCGTGTTGGCTATGAATATCGATTAATTTAGAACCAATTTGGCGCAGGAGAACCGTTGTAACTAGTTTTCCGTTAATTCGGCAACTATTTTTCCCTGAACGAAATAAGCTACGTTCCAAAACGACCATATCATCTGAAGCGTCTATTCCATTTTCTAAAAGTGCATTGCGGCAAGCGAGATTATCCTCAGCCAATCCGAATAGCCCTTGAAGTTCCAAGCGTTCCTCGCCGTGACGGATAAAGTCTGCCGAACCACGTCCGCCAACAAGAAGACCAAGCGCATCAATAATAATTGATTTACCAGCGCCGGTCTCCCCTGTTAATACCGTCATCCCTTCTTGAAAAGTTAAAGAAAGCGATTCGATGATAGCAAAGTTTTTAATTGTCATTTCTTGAAGCAAAATCTTTCACCTCCAACAAATTTTAAAGCATATCTATAAAACGATCTGTTAATGTTTTCGCATTTTCTTCTGAGCGACAAATAATTAAACACGTGTCGTCTCCACAAATAGTTCCAGCTTTTTCCGGCCAGTCGAGGTTATCTATTAGCGCACCAACAGAGTTCCCATTTCCCGGCATTACTTTTAAAATAATCATAAATTGCACATTATCAATGCCAATAAAGCAATCAATCAAAGCGCGTTTTAGTTTTTGATGTGGGTTGAAACTATTATCGGCAGGTAGACTATATTTATATCCGCCTGTTTGTGTTGGAACTTTGACAAGATGAAGTTCTTTAATATCACGGGAAACGGTTGCTTGGGTGACTTTAACATCGCGTTCTAATAGAAGTTCTACTAAATCTTCCTGCGTGTCAATCTCATTAGATGTAATCAATTCTCGAATAATAATATGACGATGACCTTTATTCATTCCTTCTTCACCTCACGATAATTTTCTACTTACATCTTATCCGAAAAAACGCATAAAGTCACGGAATTAGTGCAAATTTATGCAAGAAAAGTTTCTTTAATACTTTATACATAAGAAATACATTGCGAAACGAGCCGGAATAGCATGGTAAAAGCAAAAACCGGAAAACATCGCTGCTTTCCGGTATACATTATTTATCTAATTTTGTATGTGCTTTTGTGATAAGTTTTGCAATCGCATCTGGTTCCAAATGACTTGTTCCAGTTTCTTCGCCAGTCCACTTAAGATGTGCGATAAATTCGATGTTTCCTTCGCCGCCTGTAATAGGTGAGAAATCAAGTCCCATCAAGTCATAGCCATTATCTAGCGCAAATTGAACGATATTTTCCACAACAGATGTGTGTACTGCTGGATCGCGAATAATCCCTTTTTTGCCAACTTGTTCCCGTCCGGCTTCAAATTGCGGTTTGATAAGCGTCATCACATCGCCACCCGTCACAAGTACCGTTCTAAGTACCGGTAAAATCAGTTTGAGCGAAATAAAGGAAACATCAATTGTCGCAAAATCAGCTAAACCTTCTCCAAAATCAGCTGGCGTTACATGACGGAAATTGGTTCGTTCCATCACAGTCACACGGTCATCATTACGTAGTTTCCATGCAAGCTGATTATAACCAACATCTAATGCATACGAATGTCTTGCTCCATTTTGCAAAGCACAGTCCGTAAAGCCACCTGTTGAAGCCCCAATATCCAGCATTAGTTTGTCTTTTACATCGAAATCAAATACTTGTAAGGCTTTTTCTAGCTTTAAGCCGCCGCGACTCACATAAGGCATTTGCTTTCCTTTTACTTGAAGTTCGCTATCAACAGGGATTTTTTCTCCCGGTTTATCTACACGCTCTTCTTTTCGATAAACAATCCCTGCCATAATGGCGCGTTTTGCTTTTTCTCTTGTTTCAAATAGTCCTTGTTCTACTAGCAGAATATCTGCGCGTTCTTTTTTTATTGTCATAGTTTCTTCGCCCTTAACTTCTCGCTTTGTGCGAGCATTTCTTTTATTTTTAATACAATTCCAGCATCCGATATGCCAAACGATTCCAATATTAACGGCACTGAACCATGGCTAATAAATTCGTCTGGTAATCCAATTCGGTGTATCGCTACATCCGTATAATTATTTGCTTCAATAAATTCTAACACACT
>CM001047.1:1327816-1337983 GCA_000183865.1 Listeria marthii FSL S4-120 | reverse complement strand
CAAATCCGCCTTTTAATAACGATTCCTCCACTGTTAAAATAGGGATTTTTCGCTTTAAAATTTGGTGTAGGAGTGCTTCGTCTAGCGGTTTAATGTAACGCGCATTAATTACTCCAACGTGACGTCCTTCTGCCTCTAACTGTTTCGCCGCTTTAAGCGCTAGTTGAATGGTTGGTCCAAAAGTTACAATAACGGCATCAACAGGCTGAATGAGCGTTTCCCACTGTCCAATTGGTATAAGCTTGCTAGCTCCAGTAAATGCTTCGCCAGGTCCATTTCCACGCGGATAACGAATCGCAAACGGCCCATCATCATAAGCAAAAGCTGTATCCATCAACTGCCTCGCTTCGACTTCATCTTTCGGCATCGTAATCGTCATATTCGGAATACTATTCAAAAATGAAATATCAAAAATACCTTGATGTGTTTCGCCATCAGCACCAACGAGACCAGCTCGATCGATGCCAATGACAACATTCAATTTTTGCCGACTAACATCATGGACTAATTGGTCATAAGCTCTTTGCAAAAAAGTGGAATAGATTGCGAGGAACGGTTTCATTCCTTGGGTAGCTAAACCAGCCGCCATCGTTGTCGCATGCTGTTCGGCAATTCCGACATCAAAAAACCGCTCTGGGAAAGCTTGCGCAAATTTTTCTAGCTTGGAGCCGACTGGCATCGCTGGAGTTATCGCAACAATCCGTTCGTCGCTTTCCGCTAAACGTATTAATTCATTACTTATAATTGAACTCCATGACGGTGCTCGCTTAACCGGCTTAATAAAACTACCTGTTTCCACTTTATATGGCCCTGTACCGTGCCAGGTTCCACGAGAATCCAATTCGGCCGGTTGATACCCTTTTCCTTTTTTCGTAACGACATGGAGGAGCACAGGCCCTTTCGTGCGTTTAGCAAATTCTAAGTTAGTAATAATATCTTCTACATTATGCCCATCAATTGGCCCGAGGTACATAAATCCTAATTCTTCAAAAAAAGCACTACCAATATTCGTTTCTGTCCGTTGGGGTTTATCGGATGTTCTTAGTTTTCCAAGTACGTTGTGGAGCGCACCCACATTCGGCGCAATCGACATATCATTATCATTTAAAATCACAATCATATCTTTGCCCATATCGCCTATATGATTCAAAGCCTCCAGGGCCATCCCGCCAGTTAGCGCGCCATCACCAATTATCGGAATTACATAAAAACCCTCTTTTTTTATATCTCTCGCAATGACCATTCCGGTCGCTGCAGACAAAGAAGTCGAGCTGTGGCCTGTTTCAAATACATCATGAACAGATTCTTTTCGCTTCGGAAATCCGTCTAAACCACCGTGCTGGCGTAATGTATCAAATTGATTCGCCCTTCCAGTTAAAATTTTATGCACGTAAGACTGGTGGCCAACATCCCAAATAAATTTATCTGTTGGACTATTAAAAGTGTAATGCAGCGCAATCGTTAGTTCTACCACACCAAGATTTGGGCCAATATGCCCACCTGATTTGGAAGTAGAAGTAATTAAAAAAGTGCGTATATCTGCCGCAAGTGCTTCTAACTCTTGTATATCCAACTGTTTAATAAAGGAGGGATCCTTTATCTTTAAAAGATCCAAATAAAAACAACTCACTTTCCAAAGAGCCGCTCGCATGAATACGTGCAAGGTCTTTTTTCTCAATTAATTGTTCTTATTATAGCAAACAATTGCAGTTAAACCAAACAAGGTAAGGTGATTTTAGGCAAATAAAAAAGCAAATCACCGAAATGATTTGCTTTTTCTTATTCAAAAAATAGAATTACGCTTTTTGAACGTTAGCTGCTTGAGGTCCGCGTTGGCCTTCTTCAACGTCGAAAGTTACTGCTTGACCTTCGTCTAAAGATTTGAATCCGTCGCCTTGGATAGCGCTGAAATGTACGAATACATCGTCACCGTTTTCGCGTTCGATAAAACCAAATCCTTTTTCTGCGTTTGGATTTTTTACTGTACCTTGTTCCATGTTCATGTTCCTCCTCGTGTGTTATGCACACTAATTATTTACTATTCTTGCTTAACGGCACGAGATGGAAAGTTGTTCACAATCGTATCTTTCACCCACAAAAATAATCTTACATTAGTATAACACGGTATTTTAGGAAAAGCAAATCAAATTGAATTATATATGTGAAAATTTTTTGAAATTACTAGATAATTATGATTAATTTTCTCTAAGTGCGATTAAATCAGCAAGTTGCAAGAGAATTTCATCGTCAAAATCATGTCCTGAAAGCGCTGACTTTGCAATTGACATATGCTCATTTAATGCCCTTTTGGCACCATCTAACGTGAGTAATCCGGGATAGGTACTTTTATTCAGAAAAGCATCCACCCCTGTCTTTTTACCCATTTTTGTTTCATCGCCAATTACATCTAAAATATCGTCGCTAATTTGAAAACCAATCCCGATATTTTCTGCAAAAATTCGCAATCGTTTTGTTTGTTCCGAATCCGCTTCCGCAATTTTCGCAGCAGAAGTTACTGCAAAAATTAATAATTCACCCGTTTTCCGTGCATGAATAGATGATAACTCTTCTAGCGTCACTTGTTTGTTTTCGGCTTCCATATCCGCTTGCTGCCCGCCAACCATTCCTTCTGCCCCGCTGCTAAAACTAATTTCCTTAATTAAAGCTAGACGCGTTTCAAAAGATAGATTTTCATCTTCAGCCAGAATTGAAAATGCCAGCGTAAGCAAAGCATCCCCCGCTAAAATAGCTGTCGCATCGCCAAAAATTTTATGATTCGTCCATTTTCCACGACGATAATCATCATTGTCCATTGCTGGTAAATCATCATGAATTAAGCTATACGTATGAATCATTTCTAATGCAGTTGCCGTTCTTACGCCTAAAAGTGGATCTGCATTTAAAGCCTGTAGCGTTGCGAAAACAAGCATCGGCCGTATTCGCTTTCCACCTGCCTGAACTGAATACAACATCGACTCTTTTAATTTCGGCTCGATATTACGTACGCTTATTTCTTTAAAAAGCGACTCATCGATTACTTTCTTATAATGTTCTAGAAAAACTGTTAAATCCTGCAAATTTATTCACCATCCGCTTCAAAAGGAATTTCTTCTCCTGCATCTGTGACTACTTTTGCCATTCGTTTTTCTGCTGCTTGTAATTTATCTTGGCACAATTTCGTTAATTCGATTCCTTTTTGATACATGTCGAGAGAATCTTCGAGTGAGGCACTACCATTTTCGAGCGCTTCTACGATTGTTTCTAGTTCTGCAATTGCTTCTTCAAAAGTTTTCTTTTTAGTTGCCACTTGTATCTTCCTCCTTTGCGGTAATGAGTGCATCTATGTGTCCGCCTTGCATTTTCACTTGGATATTATCGCCAACTTCCAGCTCTTTCACCGATTTGACCAGTGTATTCTCTTTATACGTTACACCAAATCCCCGCTTCAATAAAGAAAGAGGGCTTAGATGTTCTAGCGCATCGACTTGCCTAAAGAAAGTTTGTTGTTTATCTTTCAAAAGTTGTTTCATTGCTTTATCTAAAGTTTGTTGGCGTAACGCGATTTGTTCTTTTTGAAGTTCGATTTCTTTTTTCGGATGGTAATAATGTAACCGGTCATTTAATCGCTGGAACGCTGTTTGTTTGACAAATATTTGTTTAGAAAAAGCATTATTTAAACGTTCGGCAAAATAATCTGTCCGTTCCATTTGTTGTTCTAATTGATGCTTGGGACCATTTAGCATTAAATGTTGTTTCAGTTGCTCTAATGAACGTTCTTTTCTTTCTAATAGTTGTCTTGTTACTGCGCGTAATCGGTATTTGCGTTCTGCTAACCGCTCTTCTAAATCACGATAGTCAGGAACAGCAAGTTCAGCTGCTGCAGTTGGTGTTGCCGCCCGGACATCGGCAGAAAAATCACTTAAAGCAAAATCGGTTTCATGTCCTACTGCCGAGATAACTGGTACATCGGAATCATATACTGCTCGAACAACTGGTTCTTCATTAAAAGCCCATAGTTCTTCCAGTGAGCCACCACCACGCCCAATAATCATGACATCTATATCATTCCGTTGATTAATACGGCCAATGTTTTCGACAATTTTTTGAGCTGCTTTCTCACCTTGAACAATCGTCGGGTAGACAATCACTTCTACGGAAGGCATTCTGCGGTGAATCGTCGTCAGTATATCGCGAACAGCTGCACCGGTTTTTGATGTAACTACAGCGACTTTGGACGGGAAAGAAGGAAGCACTTTTTTATGCGTTTCCGCAAAAAGCCCTTCCTTTTCTAATTGTGCTTTTAATTGCTCGAATTGAATATAAAGCGCGCCAACGCCATCTGGTTCCATATGTTCTGCGTAAAACTGATAACGTCCAGCTTTGTTGAATACGCCAATTCGCCCTGTGATAAGTACATTCATACCATCTTCTGGGACAAAACCAATCTTTTGAACTGCTTTGTGAAACATGACAGAACGAAGCATCGCAAATTCATCTTTTACCGTAAAATATAGATGTCCACTCGCCGGTTGTTTTAAATTCGAAATTTCTCCGCGCACAAAAACTTGTTTCATGTAAGGATCTACTTCAAACTTTTTTTCAATATATTTGGTTATTGCTGCTACCGTCAAATATTTATCTTGCTCCATCATTTCACATCCAATTAATCAATTCGTTTTCCAAATGCGTTTCGCTGCTTTTAATGTGTTAGCAAGTAACATCGTGATTGTCATTGGGCCAACACCACCTGGTACCGGCGTAATGAATCCCGCTTCTTCCACAACGTCATCAAAATCAACATCACCGCATAATTTATTGTTTTCATCTCGGTCCATGCCAACATCAATAACAATCGCACCTGGTTTGATGTAATCTTTTTTCACGAATTTAGCTAAACCTGTTGCAACAACAAGAATATCCGCTTCTTTCGCTACTTGTGGTAAATCTTTTGTGCGGCTGTGCGCAATCGTTACTGTCGCATTTTCATTTAACAGTAATTGTGCTACTGGTTTACCTACAATGTTACTTCTACCAATAACTACCGCGCGTTTACCTTCTATTTGAGTGCCGGTCGATTTTATTAACTCAATAATTCCTGCTGGTGTGCAAGGAACAAAAGAATCTTTTCCGATGAATAAATTACCTACATTCACTGGATGGAAACCGTCAACATCTTTGTCATAGCTAATTGTATCAATTACTTTTTCTTCTGAGATATGTTTTGGTAATGGTAACTGCACGAGAATACCGTGGATTGTTTTGTCTTCGTTTAATTCTTCCACAACAGATAATAATTTCTCTTCTGTTACATTTTCTGGAAGTTCAATTAAAACGGATTTCATTCCTGCTTCTTCTGTGCGTTTTTGTTTATTTCTTACATATGTACGTGATGCTTGATTGTCGCCTACGAGCACGACTGCAAGGCCTGGTTTTTTACCTGTTTTTGCTAATTCAGCTACTTCACTCGTAACTTTTTCTTGAATTTCTTTTGCTAACTTTTTGCCGTCAATAATTTCTCCCATGAGTATTGCCCCCTTAAAAATACTTTTAACGTAATTATCCTTAAAAAATCACGAAATAAGGGAGTGCAAGAGAATCCCCTTGCACTCAGTCAAGCTTATTTATCTTCAGGTGCAATATTAGCAAGTACGCCATTAATAAATTTACTTGATTTTTCATCACTGTAAATTTTTGCAATTTCGATGGACTCATTCAAACTAACTCTATTTGGCACATCATCCAAGTACTTAATTTCATAAACACTCACGCGAAGTAAAGATAAATCGACTTTACTCAAACGATCCATACGCCAATTGTCTAAGTTAGGCTCAATGATAGCATCAATTTCTGCTTTATTAGCCATAACACCTTCGACTAATTTTTCCATATAGTCGTCTTGTTCGTCTTCCATGATGTTTTTAATTGCTTGATCTAGCGACATTTCGTTTAGCTCTATTTGGAATAGTGCTTGAAGTGCTTTCTCGCGCGCCTCTCTTCTTTTCATGTTAAAGCTGCTCCTTTTGTTCCTTGAATTTTATAGCTCAAAATCATCGAAGGAAAGTGTTTCTGTTTTTTCAAATTGTACCCCAACGATATGAACGTTGATTTCGAGTACATTTAAACCAGTCATATTAAAAATGGTATCTCTGACAGCATCTTGAATATTTTGAGCAACAAGTGGAATTGTTGCACCAAATAAGACTGAACAATAAAGTTCGATTAGAATTCCTTCTTCGGTTAGTTCTACTTTTACGCCTTTACGGTAGTTTACAGCACCACTGAATTTTTCGCGCATTTCTGTCGCGAAGCCACCTTGCATATAAGCAACGTTTTCAATTTCACTTGCAGCCAGTCCAGCGATTACGCCGATTACTTCTGGTGCAATCTCAATTTTGCCAAGCGGTGCATCATTTTGTTTTCGCAAATCTTTTGTATAAGCCATTATTTAGCCCTCCTTAGAAAGATTCATTACATCGTTTTGCTCCAAGAATTTTGTATTGAAATCGCCTGATAAAAATACATCATTATCTAACACGCGTAAATGGAATGGAATTGTCGAAGGAATACCATCAATAGCAAATTCCGACAATGCACGTTTCATTTTTTGAATAACTTCTTCTCGTGTTTCTGCATAACAAATTACTTTAGCAATCATCGAATCATAATATGGCGGGATTTTGTAGTTTGGATAAGCTGCGGAATCAATTCGGACACCTAAGCCACCTGGAGGAAGATAAAATTTAATTTCTCCTGGAGCTGGCATAAAGTTTTTCTCCGGATTTTCAGCGTTAATCCGACATTCCATTGCCCAACCTGTTAATTTCACATCTGCTTGCTTAATTTCAAGCTCTTCGCCTGAAGCAACTAAAAATTGTTGTTTAACTAAATCAATTCCAGTTACAAGCTCAGTTACAGGATGCTCTACTTGGATACGAGTATTCATTTCCATAAAATAGAAGTTATTTTCGTGATGATCGTAAATAAATTCGATTGTTCCTGCGCCAGAATAATTCACGGCTTTGGCAGCTTTAACGGCTGCTTTACCCATTTTTTGGCGTGTTTTTTCATCAATGGCAGGTGATGGTGATTCTTCAATTAGCTTTTGTAAGCGACGTTGAATACTACAATCACGTTCCCCTAGATGGATAACATTACCATGGTTATCGGCAAGCACTTGAATTTCGACATGGCGGAAATCTTGAATATATTTTTCAAGGTAAACACCTGGATCACCAAATGCTGCTTCGGCTTCTTGTTGCGTCGTATGAATACCAGAGACTAATTTCTCTTCATTTTCTGCTACACGAATACCTTTACCGCCACCGCCAGCTGTTGCTTTAATGATTACCGGATAACCGATTTTCTTGGCGATTTTTTTACCGTCTTCCACATCCGCAACAATCCCTTGTGAACCAGGAACGATTGGAACGCCTGCTTTGCGCATTGTTTCGCGGGCAACGTCTTTTGTACCCATTTGCGAAATAGCGGCAGCACTTGGTCCGATAAAAGTAATATTGCAGTCTTCGCACAGTTCGGCGAAATCTGCATTTTCGGCTAAGAAACCATAGCCAGGATGAATAGCGTCACAGTTTGTTAAAACAGCAAGGCTAATAATGTTTGACATATTTAAATAACTATCTTTTGTTGCCGCAGGACCTACACAATAAGCTTCATCCGCTAGCTGAATATGTAGCGCTTCTCTATCTGCTTCCGAATATATCGCCACTGTCTCCACTCCAAGTTCTTTTGCAGCGCGAATGATACGGACAGCGATTTCTCCACGGTTCGCTACCAGTACTTTTTTAATCATGTTTTTCGACCCCTTATTTTTTTCTAACTTTGAAAAGTGGTTGTCCAAATTCGACTAATTCACCACTTGAAACAAGCACTTCTGCAATTTCTCCGTCGATATCAGCAGTAATTTCATTGAATAATTTCATTGCTTCTACAATACATACAACAGATTGTGTGGATACTTTAGATCCAACGCTAACAAAATTAGCATCTTCTGGTGAAGCAGACGCATAAAAAGTCCCAACCATTGGAGATGTAATTACTTCTAGATTCGCATCTTCTGCTGCACTCGCTTCTGCTTGAGGAGCTGCTGCTTGAACAGGAGCCACTGCTGCTTGAATTGGTGCTTGGGCAATAACTGCCGCTTCTTGAACAGCTTGGGTGACAACTGTTTTATTCTTTTTAAGCAAAATCTTACTATCTTTCGTTTCTAACTCAAATTCATCTAGGGTTGATTCGTCAATCAGCTCAATTAGCTGTTTAATTTCATCTATTGATAACATACCATTTACACTCCTTAATAATACTAAAAATAAAAAATTGCATTAATCACGCATTGTCCTTATTGTACCATACTTTTTATTCAAAAGGTGTACCAGAAGCGCTCATAAATAGAAAAACAGCTGAAGAATTAACTCCAGCTGTAGTAAATGATTCTTTCTTACGCCCGAGAAACATACGATGCTTCGGTTGTATTGATAACTAGTTTGTCACCTTCATTAACAAAAAATGGTACTTGTACAACAAGTCCTGTTTCAAGTGTAGCTGGTTTAGAACCACCTGAAGATGTATCACCTTTAATTCCAGGATCAGTTGCCGCAACAACTAATTCTACTGTGTTAGGTAAGTCGATTCCGATTGTTTCACCTTGGTACATAACGATATTAATTTCCATATTTTCTTTTAGGAATTTAAGTTCGTGTGCAATTTGTGTTTCTGGAAGTTCAATTTGTTCATAAGATTCGTTATCCATGAAAACATGATTCGTTCCATCAGCATATAAGTAAGCCATTTTGCGGTTATCGATTTGTGCTTTTGCTACTTTTTCGCCGCCACGGAATGTTTTTTCTTGGATTGCCCCAGTACGAAGATTACGTAGTTTGGAACGTACGAATGCTGCACCTTTACCCGGTTTTACATGTTGGAAATCTAGCACGCGCCAAATACCGTTGTCTACTTCTATCGTTAAACCTGTCCGAAAATCATTTACTGAAATCATGTTTATCCTCCTGTAATTTGAAAAATATCTTTTATTTGGGAGCTTAAAAATACGCTCATTCTTCCTTATTTAACCATAAAATAAGCAAAGTTACAAAGGAATTTTATAAAATAATTAATTCTTTTGATGAATGGGTAAGAATCTCATTACCTGTTTCTGTGATTAATAGATCGTCTTCAATTCTAACGCCGCCGATTCCTGGTAAATAAATGCCTGGTTCATCCGTAACTACGTGGCCAACTTCTAATTTTTGCGGGCTTTTGAATGATAAGTTTGGTCCTTCGTGAATTTCTAGTCCAATACCATGACCTAATGAGTGGCCAAACGCATCGCCGTATCCGAAAGAAGCGATATAATCACGTGCAATCGCATCAGCTTCAATTCCAGTCATACCTGGTTTTAAGCTATCAATTACTTTTAATTGTGCGTCTAAAGTGATTTGATAGATTTCTTTTAGTTTTTCAGCAGGTTCACCAATCGCGATAGTTCTAGTCATGTCTGAGCAATAACCATCATAGTAACAACCATAATCCATTGTGACAAAATCGCCAACTTCAATTTTTTTATCTGATGCCACGCCATGCGGTAACGCAGAACGAACACCTGAGGCAACGATTGTATCAAAAGAAGAGGAAGTAGCTCCGGCACGTCTCATGAAGAATTCTAACTCATTCGATACTTCGATTTCTGCCATGCCTGGTTTGATGAATTTAATGATGTGCGCAAAAGCAGCATCAGCAATATCACAAGCTGTGCGAATTGCTTTAAGTTCACTCGCCGTTTTTACTTTACGCATTTCTTCAAAGAAGCCAGTTAGCGGAATCAGTTGGCGGTTAAATACACGCTCCATTTGTTTGAATTCAGATACAGTCACATAATCTGCTTCAAAATGAAGTGTTTTTGTATCGTGTTTAATTAATAACTCTTCTACCGTATCAAAAATCGGACCCGCGTGTTGAACAATTTCATATCCTTCTGCTTGTTTCGCTGCTTGTTCTGTATATCTGAAATCTGTTACAAAATAAGCTTTTTCCGGTAAAATAAGTGCTACACCGCTCGTTCCAGTGAAACCTGATACATACCTTCTATTAAATTCACTTGTGACAAGAGCCGCTTCTATCTTTTCCTTGCCTAGTGTTTCTTGAATTTTAGTT
>CM001047.1:1326941-1327716 GCA_000183865.1 Listeria marthii FSL S4-120 | reverse complement strand
GCTGTGGGAGGTCCGGGCAAAAATCGCATTATTAGACGCGTTCGAAACTATTTTATCACAATTTAGAAAAAATAACTTTTTTTAGACGTTTTGCGCTATACGAAAAACTGTTTTTAGCGTAAAATAACATATTAGTAAACATGAATAGGCTGGTGAAAACTTTGAGCAAACAAAACGTACCATCTTATGGTGGACAAGCTGTAGTAGAAGGCGTCATGTTTGGCGGCAGAAAACAGACAGTAACAGCAGTTAGACGTATAGATGGTTCATTAGAATATTTTTATTTAGAAAAACATAGTCCAGTTTGGGTTATGCGAATGAAAAAAATTCCTTTTTTAAGAGGTATTGTTGCATTAATTGAATCTAGCGCCATCGGTTCCAAGCATCTCGCTTTTGCGACAGACCGATATGATGAAGATCCAAATAATCCAGTAGAAGAAGAAAAAATTGAAAAGAAAGAATCAAAAGTCGCGATGTGGTTAGGCGTTGCGGTCATTGGTATCTTATCATTCGTTTTTGCTAAATTTGTGATGACGCTCATCCCTGTGTTCTTAGCGGAGTTATTCCGTCCAATCGTTCCTGGGGATACAGCACAAGTATTTTTAGAAAGCTTTTTCAAATTAATTCTTCTATTAACTTATATTTTCGCCGTTTCTCAGACTCCAATTATTAAGCGAGTTTTTCAATATCACGGTTCTGAGCATAAAGTAATCAATTGTTATGAAGAAAATTTACCGTTAACAGTTGAAAATGTACAAAAACAATCGCGATTGCA
>CM001047.1:1325134-1326841 GCA_000183865.1 Listeria marthii FSL S4-120 | reverse complement strand
AACAATCGCGATTGCATTATCGTTGTGGTAGTAGTTTTATTTTATTTACGGTTATTGTTGGTATGTTTATTTATTTACTCGTACCGACAGATCCGCTTTGGCTTCGCGTTGTCGACCGGATTTTACTTATTCCTGTCGTGCTTGGCGTAGCGTTCGAAGTGTTACAATTAACGAATAAATGTCGTAATATCCCTGTGCTTAAATATTTAGGTGTTCCAGGGTTATGGCTACAACTTCTTACAACCAAAGAGCCGTCTGATGATCAAGTAGAAGTTGCCATCGCATCATTTAATGAACTTTTACGCGTTGAAAAAGAAGGTGCACCAGTAGATGCAACTGAACCGGAGAATCTGGAACTTTTAGAATAGGAGTGAATTGATTTGAAGAAATATCCTCTTATTGTTATCGTTTTACTTGCGCTCGTTGGTATCGGGCTTTTGATGGGTGGTTTTAAATCATTTTTCGTATTGATTATTTCCGTTTTAGTCGGAACACTGATTTTCACCCTACTGCTACGACTTTTCGCTAATAGAAAAACAGATAGCAATTATCAAAAAGCGGTGAAACAATCCAAAAACTTACATGATCCGAAGAAAAAAACAAAGAAAAAACGAAAATCTTCTTTCAAAGTGATTGATGGTGGCAAAAAATAAGTTATAATAGAAAAGGATGCTTTAGAAAAAGCAGTTTTCAGGATGAAAGGGGTTTACACAATTGATTAGTTGGATTATAGCAATTATCATTCTGGTTATTCTTTTAGGATACGAAATTTACCAGTTTGTAATGCGACGCAAAGCACTAAAAGTTTTAACAGAAGAAGAATTTAAAAAAGGTTATCGTAAAGCACAGTTAATTGATGTTCGCGAGCCAAATGAATTCGATGCTGGACATATTCTTGGAGCTAGAAATATTCCAGTTACACAAATGAAAAACCGTACAACAGAAATTCGTCAAGATTTACCAGTTTACCTATATTGCCAAACTGCACAACGTAGTAACCGCGCAGCAATTATGCTTTATAAACGCGGCTACAAACAAGTGTATCAGCTTAAAGGCGGTTACCGCAGATGGACAGGAAAAACTAAATCTAAATAAGAAAAAGCCTTGCCGTGATATTTCACAGCAAGGCTTCTTTTTAAACTTCTTTTTGATAACGTAAAATTGGTTTTCTCGCAGCCCTTGTTTCATCTAAGCGTTTCACATACGTACTATGCGGCGCTTCTTGAACGATTTCAGGGTTTTCTTCTGCTTCTTTAGCAATTTTTAGCATCGTATCTATAAATGAATCTAGCGTTTCTTTCGATTCTGTTTCGGTTGGTTCAATCATGATTGCTTCGCCAACGATTAATGGGAAATAAACTGTCGGCGGGTGGAAATTATGGTCTAACAAACGTTTCGCGATATCAACGGTGCGGACGCCAAGTTTCTTCTGTCTATTACCGCTTAAAACAAATTCGTGTTTGCAAACTTGATCAAATGGTAAATCATACGCTTCTTGCAGTTTGCGCATCATATAGTTGGCATTTAAAACGGCATACTCTGTTACTAATTTCAAGCCATCTGGCCCCATTGTGCGAATGTACGTATATGCGCGAACATTGATGCCGAAGTTACCATAATAAGGTTTCACACGACCGATAGAATCAGGATAATTGTAATCAAATGTGTACACTTCTTCTTTTTTCGTAAGAACTGGTGTTGGTAAAA
>CM001047.1:1319311-1325034 GCA_000183865.1 Listeria marthii FSL S4-120 | reverse complement strand
GTAAGAACTGGTGTTTTTCTTTTTTTACGCCGATTGGGCCAGAACCCGGACCACCGCCGCCATGAGGACCAGTGAATGTTTTGTGTAAATTTAAATGTACAACGTCAAAGCCCATGTCTCCTGGTCTAACCTTAGCCATGATTGCATTTAAGTTAGCGCCATCGTAATACAATTTACCACCTGCCGCATGGACAATTTCTGCCATTTCAACAATATCTTTTTCGAAAAGACCTAGTGTATTTGGATTTGTTAACATTAGCGCGGCAGTATCCTCGCCTACTACTTTTTTCAAATCAGCAACATCGACAAGTCCTTTTTCATTGGATTTAACCGTGACAACATCAAATCCGGCAACTGCTGCGGACGCTGGGTTTGTTCCGTGCGCTGAGTCCGGGATGATTACTTTGGTTCGTTTTGTATCGCCATTTTTTTCATGGAAAGCACGAATGAGCATTAAGCCAGTCCATTCGCCGTGTGCTCCAGCGGCTGGTTGCAAGGTTACTTCATCCATGCCTGTAATTTCAACTAAACTTGTTTGTAAATCATATAGCAACTCCAGAGCGCCTTGAACAGAGCTTTCTGGTTGGTTCGGATGAATATTGGCAAATCCGGGGAATCGCGCTACTTTTTCATTGATTTTTGGATTATATTTCATCGTACAAGAACCAAGCGGATAAAAACCAGAGTCTACTCCGAAATTATGGTTGGATAAATTCGTATAATGACGCATAATTTCCAGTTCGCTCAATTCAGGCAAATCTGCTGGAGTGGAACGAATATAGGCTTGATCAAAATAATCGGAGGCGTTTGTTTCGGGAACATCACTTTCTGGCAAACTAAAACCAATTCTTCCCGGAATCGAGCGTTCAAATACTAACGGCATTGTTTCTTCTAAATTCATTTTACACCCTCCAAGCTCGCCACAAAGGCATCAATTTCCTCTTTTGTACGCATTTCTGTTACTGCTATAAGCATATGTTGGTCGTATTTAGCATCATAAAATCCAAGATCATACCCACCAATAATTCCTTCATCTAAAAGCGATTCATTCACTTCTTTGATTGGTTTGGAAAGTTTCACAACAAACTCATTGAAAAATCCGTCAGAAAACAGCACTTCAAAGCCATGGTCACGGAATTTTTGTTTTGCGTAATGAGATTTATCTAGATTTTGTTTCGCCATTTCTACTAGACCTGTTTTTCCGAGTGTCGCCATAGCAACAGAAGAAGCTAGCGCATTTAAGGCTTGGTTGGAACAGATATTAGAAGTCGCTTTGTCGCGGCGAATATGTTGTTCGCGCGCTTGCAGTGTTAGTACGTAACCACGCTTTCCGTTTTCATCTACCGTTTCCCCAACTAAACGCCCTGGAACTTTACGCATTAATTTAGTTGTTACAGCAAAGAAACCACAGTGCGGTCCGCCAAATGATTCTGGAATACCAAATACTTGTGAATCGCCAACAACGATATCCGCGCCAAATTCTCCCGGCGGCGTGAGTAAACCAAGAGATAGCGGATTACTAGAAACGAGTAGTAAAGAATCATTTTCATGAACTAATTTTTCTAGTTCTGCTAAAGGTTCTACTTGACCATAAAAGTTCGGATATTGCACAACAAAACCTGCGATATCATCCGAAAGAGCTTTTTTCAAAGCTTCGATATCCGTTTTGCCATCCACTTCTGGGATAACTTCCACTTCAATATGTTGGCCAGTTGCATAGGTTTTTAACACATTTGTACTTTCTGGATGAACGGCACCTGAAATAAGAATTTTTTTGCGTTTGGTATGCCCACTTGCTAGCATCGCCGCTTCCGCAAGTGCTGTCCCGCCGTCATACATCGAAGAATTCGCTAAATCCATCCCTGTTAATTCCGCAATCATCGTTTGGAATTCAAAAATCGCTTGCAATTCCCCTTGCGAAATTTCCGGCTGATAAGGCGTATAAGCTGTATAAAATTCCGAACGTGAAATAACATGATCTACCACAGTCGGAATATAATGACTATACACACCCGCTCCTAAAAAGGACGCATATTCTGTTGTATTGGCATTTTTAGAAGCAAGTTTAGATAATTCGCGTAAAAGAGCTGGTTCTGATTTCGCTGGTTTTAAATCATAATCCCGCTTAAATCTAATTTTTTCTGGAATATCTTGAAATAAGTCATCAATCGACTTAACCCCTATCACATCAAGCATTTCCTTTTCATCTTGTTCCGTCATTGGTAAATAACGATGTTTTGCCATATTATTTCCTCCTTTTTACTTTGCGCGTTTATAAAATGGTATTGGGACTACTTTTGCTTTTATTTTTTTATTTCGTATCCCTACTTCTAATTCTTGATCTAATTCTGTATATGCCGTATCAATTAAAGCTAAACCAATATTCGTTCCAAGCGTGGGTGATTGCGTACCTGAAGTAACGACACCAATCTCTTGCTCATTTAAAAATACTGGATAATCGTGACGCGGTATGCCTCGCTCGATTAATTCAATACCAACCAATTTTCTTGCTAATCCTGCTTCTTTTTGGTCGATAAGTGCTTCTTTACCAATAAAATCTGCTTCTTTTTTCAATTTCACAGCAAAATTCAACCCAGCTTCGAGCGGCGTAATATCTTTACTCAATTCTTGTCCATAAAGCGCAAGTACGGCTTCAAGACGAAGCGTATCACGAGCACCCAGACCAATCGGCGCTACACCTTCAGCTAAAATTGCTTCAAAAACTTTGCCAGCATCAGCACTTTGCATGTAAATTTCAAATCCATCTTCCCCGGTATAACCACTTCTCGAAATGATCGTTTTTACACCCGCTACATCCGCATCCTCCACAAAACCAAAGAAACTTATCGCACTCAAATCAACATCGGTTAGCTTGGAAAGAATTTTTTCCGCATTTGGTCCTTGAAGAGCTAGTTGTCCAAATTCTGAAGATACGTTGGTAACAGTCACATCTCCGCGAACATTCTTTACCATCCATTCAAAATCTTTTTCCGTGTTTGCCGCATTAACGACAAGTATGTATTCCGTTTCTGCTTTCTTATAAACCACTAAATCGTCTACCGTTCCGCCTGTTTCATAGCACATGATATTATATTGCGCTTTGCCTACTTTGATTTTCTCTATGTCATTCGATAACAAATACTGTAAATAAGAAGTACTGTCAGGGCCTTTCACCAAAATTTCTCCCATATGAGACACGTCAAATAACCCTGCATCCGTTCGCACGGCTTCATGTTCTGCTTTTATCCCAGCAAATTGCACTGGTAAATCCCATCCACCAAAATCAATGGTTTTCGCACCATATTTTGCATAAAGTGGATGAATTGGTGTTTTTAGTAATTCTGTCATTATTATATCCTCCTTTTTCACATAACAAAAAGGCTTATTTGATTCATAAGCCCTGTCGTGACATAAAAAATGACTCCAGAGTTGCGTCCCGTAAACATCCTTTTGCCTGAGAGTTTCACATAAAATATGCTTTCCCCGTCGGCGCTGCTTTTCGCAGTCTCTCTGTTTACATTCACCCGCTAATTCTTTTATGTATTTGCCTTTTCTATAGCTTATCATGAGTTGTATTGTTCGGCAAATAATTAGTTTTAAAGCTAATTATTTTGATATTTTTACTATTGGTTCGGAATGTAAGGGCTTTAATGAATAATTTACGCTCTATTATACGTTTGTTACTAATTACACATAGATTGTGAAAAGTGGAGAATTCGAAAAAAAGATTTTTAGAGGCTTTAAATAGTTAGAAATCTTTTTTTGGTCCAAATTTAGGTTAGATTTACTCCTTTTTAGCTAGCAAAAACCTATTTTCATTTTTGTGAAATTCTACGGTTCAAAGGATTTTTGAGAGTTGTGTAGAATATGACTTGTAAGGAGGTTCATATGCCACAAAAAATGACAGATCATATTATAGCTCAAGCTCTCCGCGTTAATGCAAGTGATGTCCATATTCATCCATTACCCAACCGCTATTTGCTTCGTCTTAGAGTAAATGGAACGCTAATTCCCCTTCTATACCTTCCATTAGATGTAGGTGGAAAATTAATATCTTTCCTTAAATTCCAAGCAGCTTTGGATATAAGCGAAAAAAGAAGACCTCAATCTGGCAGTTTTGAAAAAACGACTGCTTCAGAAAAAATCGCTTTACGACTTTCTACGATGCCAAGCAAAGATTTCCATGAAAGTATGGTCATTCGGATTTTCCGTTATAAGTTTCCTATTCCGTTTTTAAAATCTAGCGTATTCCCTATGTCTGTAAAGCAAATTGTACAACAGTGTAAAAATCAAACTGGTTTATTTCTCTTTTCAGGTAGTACTGGTAGTGGTAAATCAAGCTCGATGTATAGTTTAGTTTCTTCTATAGAAAATAAGAACGACTTGCAAATCATTACCATTGAAGACCCCGTCGAACATTATTCGCCTGGTTTCCTTCAAATTGAAATCAACGAAAAAGCAAATATTACCTATGCACCTCTCATTCGTTCTGTGTTGCGCCATGATCCTGACATTCTAATCATCGGAGAAATCCGTGATTCAGAAACTGCCAAAATAGTTACACGTGCCGCTCTAACTGGCCACTTAGTATTGAGCACCGTTCACGCTGGAGATGCTTATGGTGTTTTATTAAGATTGCTTGAATTTGGTATTAGCTCGGAAGAATTAGCACAATGCTTGCTTGGAATCAGCTTTCAGCAACTAGTTCATCTTCATTGTACCTTTTGTGGCGCAAAATGCCATCCACTTTGCACACATTTAGAGCGAAAAAGAACGGCACTGTATGAAGTGTTGACTAAACAAGATATAACCAACTATTTTCGCACGAGTAAACAACCCATTCAATCAAAATCACCTGTAGCATCTATTTATCAGAAAGGAGTTGCATATGGCTTTTTTTCAACGCGTTAATTGGAAAGACGATGGTGAATTTTTAATTAGAATTGCTAGTTTGCTCGGAAAAGGTTTCTCATTAGATGCATCTATTAGCTATTTAAGTATTACGTCACCAAAATATAGCAAAAGATATGAACAAATTATCAGTTCTCTCGCGCTTGGCAATTCTTTTTCTTATGCACTTTCGCAAAGCGGGTTTCCTGAATTTATTTGTACACAACTTCATTATGCTTCTAACCATGGTTACTTTACGCAAACAATTCATGAAACTGGTATCCATATGAAAAGAAGAGCCGAAGAAAAAAGTGCGTTACTGAAAACTTTTCAATATCCTTTAGTCTTATTCTCCACCGTTATCGTTGTATTTTTCTTGCTTCGAATTTTCCTCTTACCCAAATTCGAACTTTTATTTTCGCAACTCTCAACTAGCGGATCGCTGGGAACTAATTTCACTTATTTCTTACTTGAAAAAGTTCCGATTTTACTAGGTCTGTTTTTACTCAGCCTTTTTCTTATTATTAGTTTTATTATTAGAAAGCAAAATCAAAAAAATGCCTACGAGCGTGCTTATTTTTATTGTCGTATTCCATATATTCGACAATTTTTAAGAATCCATTATTCGCAATACTTTTCACGAGAACTAGGTTATCTACTAAAAAGTGGGCTATCGATAACGCATATTATGCAACTATTCGCGCAAGAGGAATCTCCCCCATTCTTTCAAGCGATTGCTGAGCGGATTCTCCCAATATTGGAGCAAGGCCTATCACTGACAAAAGCCCTTGAAAAAATGCCGATATTTGAAAAAGAGCTTTATTATATTGCAT
>CM001047.1:1319049-1319211 GCA_000183865.1 Listeria marthii FSL S4-120 | reverse complement strand
GTAATTTAGCAGAAGAATTCTTATTTTATTATAATTTATGTCATCAGAAATCACTTCAAAAGACAGAAAAATTATTCTCATTTATTCAACCGATTGTTTTTATCATTATCGGCATTTTAATTGTATCTATTTACCTGTCTATTTTATATCCGATGTTTTCAA
>CM001047.1:1315491-1319044 GCA_000183865.1 Listeria marthii FSL S4-120 | reverse complement strand
AACCAAATTTAGAGGAGGAGTTTGAATGTTTAAACTAAAAATAGATTGGCGAGATGAAAGCGGCTTTACCTTAGTGGAAATGTTAATTGTGTTATTAGTTGTAAGTGTTTTACTACTTTTAACCATTCCAAATATTGTAACACAAAGCAAGTCTATCAATAACAAAGGCTGCGAAGCGTTTATTTCGATGGTACAAGGCCAAGTTCAGTCCTTTCAATTAGATAAAAATGCGATTCCTTCTGTTGGCGATTTAGTAAGCGGTGGTTATTTAAAAGCAAATCAAAAGTCATGCCCTAATGGTAATAGCATTAAAATAGATAGTTCTGGAAACGTTTCTGAGAAAAAATGAAAACGAATGGCTTCACTTTACTAGAAATGTTACTCGTGTTGTCTATTAGCTTCATGCTCATCACTTTAACCATCTTCCCTATCGCCAACACCCTTTCCACACTTGCGGAAAAACAACTTTTAGAAGAAGTCAAAGCTACCATCTACTTGGCGCAAATAAATGCTGTAACAACTAAACAGGATACCATTATTTCATTTGATCCAGTGAAAAATCAGCTTACCGCTTCAACTAACTCACAACCACTAAACACTATTCCTTTTGAAGACACAATAAAATTAACGCATTCTAAAACAGAAAATTTCCGTTTTTCCAGTTCAGATGGATCCATTAATCGTTTTTCAACTATTCGTTTAGCAGGCTCAGCTAATAATTACAAATTAATCTTCCAAATTGGAAAGGGGCGTTTTAGAATTGAATAAAATTAATGGATTCTCTTTAGTTGAAAGTATGGTTTCATTGCTATTATTTTCCATGGTATGTAGTTTTTTATTGCCTACCGCTATGACTATTTTTGAAAAATTGGATCAGCAAAAAGAAACTAGTAAGCTCTATCAGCAAATCTTCGAGCATAGCGAACTACTTCGTCACAAAAGCATTCCTATAAACTATGAGGAAGATTACATTAAAAGTTTTCATTATCAAGGAGGTATTCAAATCTGTGCTAAAAATAAATCGGCAGAAAAATGTATCTTATAGAAATGGCTCCTCGGCGTTTACTCTTCTTGAAACAATATTATCCATCACAATTATTTTAAGTATTAGTTCGCTCATTCCTTTATTTTTTGAATGCTATAACAAAACCATTCAACATAGTAATATTGATCAGACAACAGAATGGCAACTTTTTTTAATTCAAACTCGATTAGAATTAGAGAAAGCCAGCAATATTCAAGTGAATGATAATACACTTTCTTTCACTAATGGGAATGATTTAATCACCTACTCCAAATACAATGATTTGATTCGACGCCAAGTAAATGGAAGAGGCCACGAGCCGCTACTCACTAAAATAAAAGACTACCAACTGACGAAAAAAGAACGTCAATTACATCTAAAAGTGCAAGACTTTCAGGCAAAGACATACACTTCTGTATTCCCATTACCGGAAACGAAACAAATCCCATGAGGAGAAATGCTTTTACACTCCCATTTACAATTTTCATTGCGTTCATTACTATTTTAATCGTTACTGGTAGTGCCTCTATTTTCAAAACACAAATCCAATACGAAAAGATGATTCAAAATTATTATTTAGCTTCCACCAAGTTAAACCTAGCATTACTAGAAGCTAAGGAAACAGCGAAACTTTCCCAGCAACTGGAAATCAACTATAGCGATGCGGATATTAGTTGCCAGGCTACTAATAGCAATTTATCTGAGTTTAACTGCAAAATCATCTTACAAAACGGTTACACATTAACAAAAACAACGAATCCCTAAAATACAGGAATTCGTTGCTTTAAAAAGATTTAGTTGGGGTGTTAATTAAATTATACATTTTACCTGTTTTTGTATCGATAACTTTGTCAAATAAATAACCATAGAGAACTAAATCTCCTGTTTCGTACGATAAAATAGGTTGGTTATCCATTAAATCTAACACTGTCGATTCTTTTTTATTCGTTGGATCAATTTTTACTAATTTATATTCTTTTGGCCCACCGCTAATTTTGGCACTTTTATATGGAACAAAAGTCAAAAATGTATTCTTATCAAAATTCATGTCAAAATACGGGACAAATGTGCCTAATTCGTCATACTCACGCGCCGCATTATAAGAATAAAAATTCTGGAATCCAATCGTTCTAAAATCGTACAATAATTTTTCATCAGAGGATTTCTCAATCGTTAAGAGTACATTATCGTGTACAGCAAATTGCATAATATTCGCTACAATTAAATTTTTAGTTGCTTCATCTCTAATATCTTGTAAATAAAGGTTGCCTGTTTCATCGTCTCGCTTATCCTTGTTATTCGAGATTACCAAATTATCGCCATACCACGAAATAAAAGGAGATGCTAAATCGATTTTGTCTAGTTGATCTAGCGTATAGTCCCAATTCTCTATTTGAAAATCCCATTCCGGACTATAAGTTACAAACATTATTTTCTCAGGTGATTCGTCATTCCAATAGAACGTGGTCGTTAAGGGCTTTGTTGCTCGAGAAGCAACTGTTGACCCATCATCTAAAGCAATTATTCGCATTGTCGCTTTTTTATCTGATTCTGCGGAATAAAGCAAGACATTTCGATAATCCGGACTAATTTGGACTTCAGAAATAGACTCTTTTGTATTAAAGATAGCTCGTTTCTTTTTGTTATAAATATTCAATTCGTCAAAATAGGTAATTCCAGACTTTTTTGTTTGCAGCAAAACAGAATCTTTTGACAGCCAACCAACCACTCGCTGGAATTCTTTTGTTTTAATTTGAACACCTTGCACTTCTTTTGTAGTCTTTTTTGGTGTTTCTTTTTCCTCCGAGCAACCAAAAGAGATAAAAACCAATCCCATCAATAAGGTAATCAGCAAAAAAGCATTTGATTTTTTCATCTCTGGCCTCCAATCTCTCTATGCTAAAATTTTACCCTTTTCATAGGAAGCTAAAACAATGCTTTATAGAAAGATATCTTGATAAAACAAGCTACAATAATGGAGTGTTATTGTAGCTTATAAAAATGAATATTAATCTTCATTTGGTAATGCTAACCATGCAGCTCCAATTATCCCTGCGTCATTCCCTTTTGTCGCAATAGATAATTTAGTAGATTCCTTCACTGCCGGGAAAACCATTGTTTCAAAATAATCTTTAACCGGTGTTAATAATTGGTCGCCTGCCGCTGAAACTCCCCCGCCGATAATAATTTTCTCAGGGTTTAACATGTTTCCAATATGGCTAAGCGCTAAAGCTAAATAGAAAGAGATTTTATCAATTGTTTCATTTGCTAGAGCATCATCTTCTGCACCTAGCTCAAAAATCAATTTAGAAGTAATCGTTTCGTTTTTATCAATAGCCTCTTTAAGTGCAGATTTGCCAGTGAATTCTTTCGCTAAATCCTTCGCTACTCGAACAATACCAGTCGCAGAAGCCACTGTTTCTAGACAACCTGTTTTACCACATGTACAATCGTAACCATTTTCTGGAACTACAGTTACGTGGCCGATTTCACCAGCTGCTCCGCGGACACCGTGTAAAATTTTACCTG
>CM001047.1:1313773-1315391 GCA_000183865.1 Listeria marthii FSL S4-120 | reverse complement strand
AATTTTACCTTCTGCAAAAATTCCGCCGCCAACGCCTGTTCCAAGTGTTACGAAAACAACATTCGCACCACCTTCACCAGCGCCTTTCCAACGTTCGCCAAGTGCAGCAACATTCGCATCATTATCTAATACTATTTCTAAGCCAGTAATATTTTCTAAATCTTCACTAACGTTTTGTTCTTCTGCCCAGCCCAAGTTGTATGCACCTTTAACTGTGCCTGTTTCATAATTAACTGTTCCAGGTGTACCCATGCCAATACCATAAAAAGTATCATTATCCAGTTGTAAATCCGTTAATTTTTGATTGATAGAGTCCCCGATATTTTTTACGATATGGGCGCCTTTATCTGCAATGTCAGTATCAATAGTCCATTTTTCTTCAATGTCGCCTTCTTTTGTTAAAATAGCTAATTTTGCTGTTGTCCCGCCTAAATCTACACCAATTAATTTTTTGTTCATTCTGCTGTTCTCCTTATAATCAATTTAATTTAAACTACTATTTTTACGTTGTTCTTTGATTAATTCTTCCTTCAATATACTTCTAGCTCTAGCAAATACTTCTCTATCTAAAATATTATGTTTAAAAAGTTCTGTAATCTCATATTCCATCATTTCGATGTCGTATTGTCGCTTTCCTAAATAAACAATAATGCCATGCTTTCTTAGTAATTGGGCAACATCATAAACTGTTTTCACATTAAAAACCTCTTATTCTTTGATTTTTTCTAACTCATCGTAATAAGAATCAAAAAATGGATTGCTTGATAATTGTCTGGCGCTGTTTGCTTCTTTGATTGCATTAGGCATATCGCCTTTTATTCTATAACAGACAGATAAATAATAATGAGCCTCTGGGATGTCTTTATCCATACTAATTGCTTCTTTAGCCATTGCTTCTGCTTTATCTACTTGCTTGTTTTGCAAAGCCATAGATGCAGCATACGTATAAGAATAGCCATCAGCGCTTCCGCTTGCAATTAAAGTATCAGTGATTTTTGTTGCTTCTTTTTCATTTTGTTCTTGTAGATATTGTTGTACAGCTACGTTAGCTTGCATTGGATCGTATGGTTTCTCTCCTTTTTGATAGCCAAAATACAGAAATAAAATAGCTACCGCCAACAAGGAGATGCCATATGCAAGTCGGCGCCAATGGAAAAATTGCTTCGGCAGCGATAACGCTCCTGCGAGTAAGAAACCACCAACTAATCCACCAATGTGTCCAGCGATATCAATTTGCGTAGAAAACACATCAATAAGCAAATTGATTGCAACAAGTGATGCGATACTAACACCAATCGTTTTTGCATAAAGATTGGGTTTTAATACTACTAAATAAAGTAACGCACCCATTACTGCGAACACAGCAGTACTAGCACCAACAGATAAATTCATATTTAGTGCAAAACTGGCTACATTTCCGCAAATTCCACCTAGCAGCAGAATCAGTATATAGCGCCATTTTCCATAAATACGCTCTGCCCATGCCCCAACAATGTATAACATAACCGCATTGGAGGCTAAGTGCATTAATCCATTATGGAGGAAGATTGGCGAAATAAAGCGCCACCATTCACCGGCATAAATAAGTGGATTGAATTTCCCACCCCATTTAATTAAA
>CM001047.1:1311375-1313673 GCA_000183865.1 Listeria marthii FSL S4-120 | reverse complement strand
CTTTTAATTAAATTAAATGAGTTCGTTGTTCCACCTTGAAAAGCAAGCCATAAAAACGCTGCAATTAAAAGACCGATGAAAGTATACGTAACGATTGGTTTGGAATTTCTAGCAACTTTTTGCTCTTCATTTACTTTCGTTGTAATGTAGGTGATCACTTGCTCTCGCTCTTTCGCCACTAGCTCTTTTGTTATTTCTTCTGGAAGAACAAAAGCTTCTTCGGGTAATTCTAAAGTTTCTATAAGTATATCTAGATGCTCTCTCATCTGTTCGTTCGCTAGTAAAATATTTTCTAGTTTCACTTTTTCATTTGGAGATGCAATGGCCTGTCCAAAAAAAGGCGAAATATCACCCATTGGTTCAAATGGTGCTATATAAATATTCACAAGAGGCAGTTTTAAACGCCCCATTTGCTTACGAAGATTTTCAGTAACATGTAAAGTATGTGTCACATCGCGTTCCACTACATTAGCCCAACTTAGTTCTTTCATCTGGATACGGATGACTGGTCTTTTTTTCTGGCTTGTATTTTCCAACCAAAGTTCTTGTTTTTCCTCATGAAGATGGATTAAACGGTATTTTTCAACACCCAAGAAATAATTAGTTAGGCGCCAGAAGACATATTGTTCTTGGAAGCTCAAAAAATCCCTGCTTTCATTACAAATTATATTTACTACTATACGCAAAAAAAAGGGTGTTGTAAACAATCCACCCTATTTTCTATAGAATTATTTTTCCTTATCCTTCAATTAGAATAGAAACTGGTTTATCATGACTTTCAGGTACAAACTCCATTTTTTGTTCGTACAAGTATAAAGATACAGTTGGACCATGAAAATCCACTAAGAACCGATCATAAAAACCGCCACCAAAGCCGATTCGATAATGCTCTTTATTAAATGCAACTCCAGGTACAATTAGTAAATCTATTGCTTCCTTATCGACCGTTTCTGCTAGTTCATTAGGTTCCAAGATTCCAAACTTAGATTTTGCAAGTGGATGTGCGGAATTCATCTTTTTAAATTCCATTTTTCTGCTTGGATAATATGTTTTTGGAATTAAGACGGTCTTTCCTTCTTTTTTAGCTTGGAGAATAATTGTTTCAGTTTCAATTTCAGGATGTCTCGCTAAAGTTATACCAATTATCTTTGCGTTTTTCCATTCTGGTAATAAGAATAATTTTTCTGCTAATTTAATAGAACGTTCGCGATGTTCTACTTTATCGATGCTATTTAGATTCCGTAAAATTTTCTCTCGAATTAGGCGTTTGTCTTCCATCTTGACTTCCCCCTTTCGGATAATAAAAAAAGCAACAGAATGGAGATCCTGCTGCTTACTTAGTTTCGCGGTGTAAAGTTACACGGCGCAATCTTGGACAATATTTTTTTAATTCAATACGTTCCGGATTTTCACGCTTATTTTTAGTAGTGATATAATTACGATCACCGCATTCAGTGCATTCTAAAGTAATATTAACGCGCATTATTTTTCCCTCCAACTCCGACTGACGAATTTATTTACTAAACCTGTATAATAATATCATTTTTAGAGAGTTGTTGCAAGGACTCTATGCATTTTCTTTTTATTTTCTTTACAAAACCTTATTTCGGATGGTGTTTTAAGGTAAATTATGCTATAACTAGTAGTAGAGTTTATGGAAGAGAGGTGTGTATAAAACCCATGACCACAGTCATAATTATCTTACTAATTGCTGCTATTGCGCTGTTTGTTATCTCATTTCTTCAAAAAGGCGACAATAAACAATTAGAAAAAGAACTGGAAGATGTTGCTGCTCAGTGGATGCAAGAAAACTTTGAACTAAAACAACGCGTCACTGAACTAGAAAAAGCAATGAAAATGGATACTCCAATCGTTGAGGCTGAACAAGTACCTGACAGCCCTAAAGTTCGCGAATTGATGAAAAAACAAGTGATTACACTTTATACTTCTGGAATCGTAACATCAGAGATTGCTGAACAGTCATCCTTGCCTAAAGAAGAAGTGGAACAAATCATTGAAGAATATTTAAAACATTGATTTAAATTTTAAAGGAGGAGCCTATCTGTGAAGAAAAACTTACGGATGTTGGCGCTAGGTTTCTTAATATCTGCCGTTGTCTTACTGGTTTATAATCAGTTTTTCTCAACTCAGACCAAAGCAGATGAAACAAAAGCCGCATCAACAAAAGCTGGTTCTGATGAAAATTCAAGCACATGGAAAACAAAATACGAAAAATTATTAGCTGAACAAGAAGTAGCGAAAGCAAAAGAAACTGAAGCGAAGAAAAAAGCGGACGAA
>CM001047.1:1311064-1311275 GCA_000183865.1 Listeria marthii FSL S4-120 | reverse complement strand
AGAAGCTAAAAAAGTTAAAAGTTATACTTTAACAATTTCTAGTGGAGATCCGTCTTCTAAAGCTGGTGACGAACTTCAAGCAAATGGTATTGTTAAGAGTTCTTCAGATTTTGATAAATACTTACGAGATAATAATTACGAAAAATACATTCGTGATGGTAGCTATACTCTCAAAAGTGATATGAGCTACGAAACAATCGCTAAAATTTTA
>CM001047.1:1309754-1310964 GCA_000183865.1 Listeria marthii FSL S4-120 | reverse complement strand
CAAAATTTTAGCACATAAAAATTAATCAAAAAAAGGAAACAAGTATAGAGCTTGTTTCCTTTTTTATGTTATTATTTAAGAAAGAAAGGATGATGAACTATGGAGAATGTAAAAATGGATAACCTCATAATTAAAACGGGGGTATTTTACCTATAGAATGCTCCCAACAACAAAGGAGCGGAAAAATTGATATTAGAAAATTATGGTTTCACAAGTTTTTTTAACGAACAAGAAATAGCTACTACTTCTTCTTACGGCAGAGTTACTGCGGTTTTTAGAGATTATTACCGAGTGGTTACTGAAAATGGAGAATTTTTAACTTCCCTTAAACGTGGGAATTTTTATGAATTATCCACTACTGCCCTTCCTGCTGTTGGCGATTTTGTCGAAGTGAGCAGTGACGCGCAAATCTTATCCGTGTTAGAGCGGAAAACGGTCTTTTCTCGAATGAATAAAGATTCTGAGGAACAATTGATTGCGGCGAATTTTGACTATGCGCTTATTGTGATGAGTTTGAATCATGACTTTAATTTAAATCGCTTAGAACGCTATTTAACGGTTGCTTGGGATAGCGGCGCCACGCCGATTATTATTTTGACGAAAGCAGATTTAGCCGAGGATTTAACTTCCTATGCTCAGCAGCTCGAAACTGTCGCATACGGCGTCCCAGCGTATTATGTAGATAATTTATCACACAATGGTTTTGAAGCACTAGAACGCGATTTGAAGCCGAATAGCACCCTTGTCTTACTTGGATCTTCTGGTGTTGGTAAATCTTCTTTTATTAATTCGCTTGCAGGCGCTGATTTAATGAAAACTGCTGGTATTCGCGAAGATGATAGTAAAGGAAAACATACGACTACACACAGAGAAATGCATTTGCTTGATAATGGTTGGATTGTTATTGATACGCCAGGAATGCGCGAATTTGGCATCGGTTTGAATCAAGCTGGATTAGAAACAACTTTTTCTGATGTGGAAGAACTGGCTGAAGGATGTCGTTTTCATGATTGCTCCCATACACAAGAACCCGGTTGTGCTGTACAAGCGGCTTTAGATGATGGTAGTTTATCTATGCAACACTACGAAAACTGGTTGAAATTACAGCGTGAAATGTCTTACCATGCGCGAAAAAACAGCCCTGCTCTTGCTAAACAAGAACTTGATCGTAGGAAAGTTATTCAAAAATCAATGCGAAAACATATTAAAA
>CM001047.1:1302359-1309654 GCA_000183865.1 Listeria marthii FSL S4-120 | reverse complement strand
CTACTTGCTTTTTGTATTATTTAGATTCTGGTTTTTTCGTTTTTGGATAGAATTTTTTCTCTGCTTGTGGTTTTTTGTCGCCTTCTGGTTGTTCTTTTTTCTCAAGCAAAGCTTTACGTGATAAGTTAACGCGACCTTGTTGGTCTACTTCGATAACTTTAACAGTAACTTCATCACCAAGTTTTAGGATATCTTCTACTTTTCCAACGCGTTCATGCGCTAATTCAGAAATATGAACTAGACCGTCTGTACCTTTGAATAATTCAACAAATGCGCCAAATTTTTCGATACGACGAACTTTACCAGTGTAAACTTCTCCCACTTCTACTTCACGAACAATGTCTTCAATGATAGCAATTGCTTTACGGTTCATCGCTTGATCTTGAGAAGCAATGTATACTGTGCCATCTTGTTCGATATCGATTTTCACGCCAGTTTCATCAATGATTGCATTGATTTGTTTCCCACCAGGTCCGATAACGTCTTTGATTTTCTCTGGTTTGATATTAAGCGTAATAATTTTTGGAGCATAAGCAGAAAGTTCTTCACGAGGTGCGCTAATCGTGCTAGTTAAGTGTTCTAGAATGTGTAAGCGTCCTTCTTTTGCTTGTGTTAATGCTTCGTCCAAAATTTGACGGCTTAAGCCATCGATTTTGATGTCCATTTGAAGTGCTGTAATACCGTCTTTCGTTCCAGCAACTTTAAAGTCCATATCGCCAAAGTGATCTTCCATACCTTGGATATCAGAAAGGATTGTGTAGTCATCGCCAAGTTTTACAAGGCCCATCGCGATACCTGCAACTGGCGCTTTAATTGGAACACCAGCGTCAAGCATTGCAAGTGTAGAACCACAAATACTGGCTTGAGAGCTAGATCCGTTAGATTCAAGAACTTCTGATACTAAGCGGATTGTGTATGGGAATTCCTCTTCGGAAGGAATAACATATTGTAACGCACGTTCACCTAATGCACCGTGACCGATTTCACGACGACCTGGGGCACGACGAGGACCAGTTTCTCCAACACTGAATTGCGGGAAATTGTAATGGTGCATGAAGCGTTTGTATTCTTCCGTTCCTAGACCATCAATGATTTGGTGTTCACGAAGCGGTGCCAAAGTACATACGCTTAGAGCTTGTGTTTGGCCACGAGTGAATAAACCAGAACCATGGACACGTGGAAGCATGCCAACTTCAGAAGAAAGCGGGCGAATTTCGTTTACTTTACGGCCATCTGGACGGATTTTGTCTTGAGAAATGAGGCGACGCATTTCGTCTTTTTCAATCATTTCAAGAATATGAGCTACTTCGCTAAGAATTTCAGATTCATTTTCTAATTCTTTCGCTTTATAGCTTTCTAAAATTTCTTCTTTTACATCATCAATTGCAGCTTCACGCGCTTTTTTCTCTTCTGTTTTGATAGCTGTTTTCATTTTGCCTTCACTTGCTGCTTTTACTTCTGCTTCAAGTTCAGGATCACTTACGAAAAGTTCGATTTCGCGTTTTTCTTTACCAACTGCAGCGATGATTTGTTGTTGGAATTCACAAAGACGTTTAATTTCTTCGTGACCAAACATGATTGCTTCAAGCATTGCTTCTTCTGAAACTTCTTTCGCTCCAGCTTCTACCATGTTGATTGCATCATAAGTTCCTGCAACTGTTAAGCTAATATCACTTTTTTCGGCTTGTTCGATTGTTGGGTTAATAACGTATTTTCCATCGATACGGCCAACATCAACACCAGCGATTGGTCCTTCAAATGGAATATCAGAAATAACTAATGCTACAGAAGATCCAAGCATTGCTGCCATTTCTGGAGAACAATCTTGATCCACACTGAAAACAGTAGAAGTAATTTGTACTTCATTACGGAAACCTTCTGCAAATAATGGACGGATTGGACGGTCAATAAGACGCGCTGTTAATGTAGCACGGTCGCTTGGACGTCCTTCACGTTTTAAGAATCCACCGGGAACTTTACCAACGGAATACATTTTTTCTTCATAGTTAACTGTTAGTGGAAAAAAGTCGCCTGGACGTGGTTTTTTAGAACCTACTGCCGCTGTTAAAACGACTGTATCACCGTAACGAATTAATGCTGCCCCACTTGCTTGTTTTGCTAATTGACCTACTTCAACAGATAATGTTTTACCTGCCCATTCTGTTGAAAACACTTGTTTTTCAGACATATTTTAATCTCCTTTGATTAGGAAACACGAACCAGAAACTTTACCATGCATAAGAATGTTCACGCACACTTTAGATTTTCTAAAGCACACATGAATCCAAAAACCTACTACGAATAGCGATTTTCTGAAGCACGTTTTTGGATTCATGCGATAAAGTTTCATTTCTTCGTCGTGTTTTCCGAAATTTAGTATACTTAATACTCAAAAAAAAGCGGGAACTTTTGGTATCCCGCTTTCGTCTGGTTTTTATCGACGTAAACCTAAACGTTTGATAAGTTCGCGGTAACGTTGAACATCTTTTTTACGTAGGTAAGTTAATAGGTTACGACGGTGACCTACCATTTTCATTAATCCACGGTAAGAGTGATGATCTTTTTTGTGTACGCGAACGTGTTCATTTAAGCTATTGATTTCAGCAGTTAATACAGCGATTTGTACTTCTGGTGAACCAGTATCTGTATCATGGACACGGTACTCTGCAATAATTTCATTTTTGCGTTCTTGAGTTAAAGCCATTTCTTTCCACCTCCTTCTAAAATATCCCCAATTACTGAGCCAAGCGTCGGTGAGTCGCAAAAGCCAAGTAATGGTTCTGTTCGTACAGATTTAAAGATACACTATTTAGGCTCTAAAAGCAAGCAGAAATAGTCTTTTAATCTTCTAATTTAGCAAAAAAAGCTCTTGTATCTTGTTCGTCTTTTTCTAACTGAGCAATCAGACCTTCTACACCATTAAATTTAAGTTCTGGACGGAAAAATTGATACCATTCAATTTCTGCTTCTTCACCGTAAATTTCGCGGTGAAAATCTAGAATGTATACTTCAATGGATAATGCTTGGTCATCTTTAAACGTGATGTTATAACCAATGCTCGCCATACCCAAATGAGTTTCTCCATTTACACGGAATTTCACTGCGTAGACACCAAGCTTCGGAATCAAATAATCTTCATTTACGCGGATGTTCGCTGTTGGAAACCCAATTGTTCTCCCGCGCTTATCGCCGTGAATGACAGTACCTTTTGTTGTGTACGGATAGCCTAGTAATTGATTCGCTACTTCTAGTTCGCCTTCTGTAATGGCGCGTCTAATGTTGGTCGAGCTTATTTTATCACTAGCAGCCGTTTGTTTATCAACAACAGTCACTTCAAAACGACCCTTGGCATAGTCGGCCAAATCGTTCATTTTGCCTTCACCTTTTTTGCCGTAAGAATAGTCGAAACCTGCTACGACGTGTTCTACATTTAAAGCGACTAAGTAATTATCGACAAAGTCTTGCGGGGATAGCTCGGAAAACTGTGTTGTAAAGCGAACTACATACATAATATCTACGCCAAGTTCCGCCATTTTTTCAGCTTTATCTTCCAGTGGTGTGAGATATTTTACTTGTTTGCGGATATTGCTTAAAACGACAGATGGATGCGGATCAAAAGTTAATACTGCGGTTTGCAATCCTTTTTGTTCAGCAAGTTGTTTCGCTTGTTTAATTACTGATTGATGCCCTAAATGAACACCATCGAAAAAGCCAAGCGCCATTACTTTTTTCACGTCTGTCCACTCGTCCGTTGTAATCGGATGATGTAAGTATATCGTCTTCATTTTTTTGCCACTTCTCCTCTAAATTCGAATTCCTCTCATATCATAATATAAGAACGTTGCAGTCGCAATAACTATGCTTGATGTAACTCGATGACCTTCTCTGGTTTCCAAAGGTCTTTTTTCTCTGGATGTGGTTTATATATTGCTGTTAATTTATCGTTAAAAATGAGCGCTGCACGCGGTTCATTTTCTACTGTTGTAAATAACGTGTTTGGTAATAACCCGCCATTCAGCACTTTTGCGTGAGTTTCTTCATCGATTACTAATTTTGCCATCGATTCGATGCCTTTTTCAAGTGGATATAAAAAGCCGCTGTCATTCGCTTGCATCATTTCGTCAATTTCTGCGAGTGTCAAGCAATCTTCTTTTTGGAAAAAGCCGCTACGAGTTCGTTCTAGTTTGGACATGTGCGCTGGGTAGCCTAGTAATTCGCCGATCATAACTGCAAGTGTGCGGATATAAGTTCCTTTTCCGCAAGCGATTTCTAATTGGAACGTTGGATTCGTTGCATTTAGTGCTTTGTCGCCATCTAAACGGGTTAACGAATAAATATCCACTTGTCTGGATGGGCGTTCTACCTCTATTCCAGCTCTTGCATATTCATACAATTTCTTACCGTTGACTTTTACGGCAGAAAACATTGGTGGGATTTGGGTGATTTTCCCTGTGAGTTTTACAAGTGCAGCTTGAAGTTCTGCTGCGGAAATTTCGGCTAGTTCTTTAGTCATAACCGTTTCACCAGTCGCATCTTCTGTTGTAGTCGATTTGCCTAGCGTTATTTCCGCTACATAGACTTTGCCTTCGTCAGTTACATATTCCGCGAGTTTTGTTGCGCGGCCAATACAAATTGGGAGCACACCTTCTACTTCTGGATCAAGTGTACCGGTGTGTCCTACTTTTTTTGTATGTAAAATTTTTCTTAATTTAAAAACGCAATCATGACTTGTCATCCCGCGTTCTTTCCACAGTGGGATAATGCCGTTCATCAAGCTCCTCCTTCTAAGAAAAAAAGTTTAAGACAATGACCCACTTACATCCCGTTTGACTGAGAAGATAAAGGGATTGCCTTAAACTTTTATTTATTATTGATCGTTATTTAAGTCGCGAAGCAATTCATCGATTCGATTTCCGTAAGCGATGGAATTATCTATTTCAAAAGACATTTCTGGAACTTTACGAAGTCGAATACGGCGACCGATTTCAGAGCGGATAAAGCCATGCGCTTTCGCAAGTGCGAGTAACGTATTTTCTTTTTCCTTATCAGTACCAAGAATGGAAATGAACACCTTAGCTTCTTGTAAGTCACCAGTAACATCTACTCCAGTTACGGTTACAAAACCTAAGCGCGGGTCTTTAATTTTACGATTTAAAATATCGCCCAATTCTTTTTTCATTTGCTCACTGACACGATTTGCTCGTACGTTCAAGTGTATTCACCTCTTTTATAACTTCTCTGTAACCGTCTCGGCGCGCTCCCACTCTGGAAAAGAGTCAAGAAAAGCAAGTACTTCTCTAGCTTCTTTTTCAGCTTGGATGTGCGAGGAAGATACGACAGCAAAGCTTATTTCAGCTCGCTGCCATAAATCCTGATAATCCGTTTCAGCAATGGAGATATTGAATTTTTGTTTTGCTCTCGTTAAAATTCGTTTCAGTATAGCGCGTTTTTCTTTGAGGTTTTGTGGCTCCTGCATGAAAAATTCACTAATGACTGATTGAATCATTTTCTTTCTATTTCTTCCATAACGTACGCTTCAATTACATCGTCTTCTTTGATATCGTTGAAGTTTTGTACAGTGATACCACATTCGTAACCTTTTGCAACTTCTTTTGCATCATCTTTAAAGCGTTTAAGTGTAGCAATTTCACCTTCAAAGACCACGATTCCGTCACGGATAATACGAACACCGCTATCACGAGTAATTTTACCATCTGTTACGTAACAGCCGGCAATTGTACCCACTTTAGAAACATTGATTGTTTGACGAACTTGCGCTTGACCGATAATTTTTTCTTGGAATTCTGGATCAAGCATCCCTTTCATCGCTGCTTCAATTTCATCAATTGCTTTATAGATAACACGGTGTAAACGAATATCTACACTTTCGTTTTCTGCTGCTTCACGCGCTTGTGCTGTTGGACGAACGTTAAATCCAATAACAATTGCATTTGAAGCTGCTGCTAAAGTAATATCTGATTCATTGATTGCACCAACGGCAGTATGAATGATTTTTACGTTAACGCCTTCTACATCAATTTTACGAAGAGATGCGGCAAGAGCCTCTACAGAACCTTGAACGTCTGCTTTAATAATAACGTTAACTTCTTTCATTTCGCCAGCTTTCATATGTTCAAATAAGTTGTCTAAACTTACGCGGTTTGTTGCAGAACGTTGAGCTACTAGCGCACGACTTGCACGAGTTTCCCCGATATTTCTTGCTGTTTTTTCATCTTCAAAAACAACAAAGCGATCGCCGGCTTGTGGTACATCGTTTAGTCCAGTGATTTCAACTGGTGTACTAGGTCCCACTTTTTTCACACGACGGCCTAAATCATTGACCATTGCACGGACACGACCAAATGTGTTACCTACAACAATCGGGTCTCCGATATTAAGTGTTCCGTCTTGTACTAGTAAAGTCGCAACTGGGCCACGGCCTTTATCAAGTTCTGCTTCGATAACAGAACCGATTGCGCGACGGTCTGGATTTGCTTTTAATTCTTCTACTTCTGAAACAAGTAAAATCATATCTAACAAGTTTTCAAGACCTTCACCAAATTTAGCTGAGATAGGTGCGAAAATTGTATCGCCGCCCCATGCTTCTGGAACTAATTCATACTCAGTTAATTCTTGCATTACGCGGTCTGGGTTGGCTTGTGGTTTATCAATTTTGTTGACAGCAACAATAATCGGCATTCCCGCAGCTTTCGCATGGTTGATTGCTTCAATTGTTTGTGGCATAACGCCATCATCTGCTGCAACAACTAAAATCGTAATATCCGTGATTTGCGCACCACGAGCACGCATCGCTGTAAAGGCAGCATGTCCCGGTGTATCAAGGAAAGTGATTTTTTTGTCATGAATTTCTAATTGGTAAGCACCGATATGTTGCGTGATACCACCAGCTTCTCCTAAAGTAACTTTTGTATTACGAAGGGAATCTAGTAATGTTGTTTTACCATGGTCAACGTGTCCCATGATAGTAACAACTGGTGGGCGTTCAACAAGTTTAGACTCGTCAACCGCTTCATTTAGTTCATTTTCAAAGTACACATCTAAGTCAGTTACATCGACTTTAATTTCTTCTTCTACTTGCACACCGTAGTCGTCACAAATTAGTTCGATCGCATCTTTATCTAATGACTGGTTAATTGTCGCAACAACGCCAAGCATAAATAATTTTTTGATAAGTTCAGATGGTTCTCTGTATAATTTTTTCGCTAATTCCGCTACTGTTAAAGATTCGCTGAAAACGATTTTTTCAGGAAGTTCTTTTGGTTTTGGCGGAGTTG
>CM001047.1:1301662-1302259 GCA_000183865.1 Listeria marthii FSL S4-120 | reverse complement strand
TTTAACTTACCTTTTTTCTTAGTGTTACGGCCTTTATTGTTGAAATTGCCGCCACGATTCGGACGATTGTTACCGCCTGGACGGTTTGAGTTGCCGCCACCTGGACGATTGCTGTTGTTATTGTTGTTACGTTTTTGTCCGCCAGCTTGTTGTTGGTTACCGCTCGATTGCGTTTGGTTTCCTGTGTTTGCTGGTTTGTTTGTTGCTGGTTTTGCACCTTGGCTTTTGTTTGCAGTGGCTGGTTTATTAGCTTGTCCTGCTGGTTTATTTGGTTTATTCGACTTTTCATTACTATTTGTCATATTCGGTTTGTTTGGCCCCTTACTATTTCCATTTTCGTTGCTAGTAGTTTCTTTCTTTGGTGCTTCGGCTTTTTTATTTGTGCCATCAACGGCATTATCTAATTGTCTTAATGCATTTTCATTAATAGTGGACATATGATTGGCCACTTCAATACCTAAGTCTTTTAATGCTTCAATGACTTTTTTGCTTGATACTTGATGTTCTTTTGCGTATTCATATACACGAACTTTACTCATGTCGTACACCTCCGTATAAGATTCAACCGAGTAATTCTGCTAATTTAATAGCAAATCC
>CM001047.1:1299309-1301562 GCA_000183865.1 Listeria marthii FSL S4-120 | reverse complement strand
TGTCTTTGCCGATTGCACCCCCTATCATTTCCCGGGTACCGGCTTTTTTCACGACAACATTATAGTATTCACACTTGTTGCGGATTGTTTTCTCGGTTTTTTCGGATATATCTTCTGAAATGAGAACCATTTTTGCTTTCCCATTTCTAACTGCTTTTAATACTAATTCTTCACCAGTAGTAATTTTACGTGCTCGGTTCGCGAGGCCTAATAAGGAAAGTGCTTTTTTATCCATTAGTTGGTTCCTCGAGAGACTTCACATAAGCGATTAACTCATCGTAAAAGGACTCTTGTTCTGGCATTTTTAGTTGATGAAAAATAGCGTTTTTCTTTTTCGCTTTTTCACATGCTTCCACACTTTTAACAATGTAGAAACCGCGTCCAGGTGCTTTACCTGTAGGATCTATCGTAAGCGCTCCGTCTTTCGAATACGCAATACGAAGAAGTTCGCCTTTTGGCAAGCGTTCGCCGGTAATAATACATTTTCGAAGGGGGATTTTTTTATTACGCATGATAATTCTCCTTTTTACTCTTCATCTTCTGTAAAAGTTTCGCTCTCTGCTTCTTCTACTTCAGGCGCTTCTACACCATTACGAGGATAGATGCCTAGTTCAGTTGCAACTGTTTCACTTTTAATATCAATTTTCCAACCAGTTAATTTCGCTGCTAAACGGGCATTTTGACCACGTTTACCAATTGCTAGTGATAACTGATAGTCTGGTACGATTACAGTGGTTGCTTGGTCTGCTTCGTTAACAATAACATCTAACACTTTAGAAGGGCTAAGTGCATTAGCAACGAATGTGAAAGGATCATCTGACCACTCAACGATATCGATTTTTTCACCTTTAAGTTCGTTAACGATAGTTTGTACACGTGCGCCTTTTGGTCCAACACATGCGCCAACTGGGTCAACTTCTTCGTTTGCTGTGTAAACAGAGATTTTCGAACGGTCTCCTGCTTCACGTGCAACGGATTTGATTTCTACAACACCGTCATAGATTTCAGGAACTTCCATTTCAAAAAGACGTTTAAGTAAGCCAGGATGTGTACGGGATACAAAAATTTGTGGCCCTTTTGTCGTCTTCTCTACTTTTGTTAAATATACTTTGATGCGGTCATGTGCATGGTATGTTTCGTTTGGCATTTGCTCGTTTTGGGACAAAATAGCTTCGATTTTACCTAAGTTTACATAGATAAAACGAGAATCTTGACGTTCAACGATACCTGTCATAATGTCATCTTCACGGTCAATAAACTCATCGTAAATGATGCCACGTTCTGCTTCACGAACACGTTGAGTTACAACTTGTTTCGCTGTTTGAGCAGCAATACGTCCGAAATCTTTTGGAGTTACTTCAAGCTCAACAACGTCACCAGGTTGGTATACAGGGTTCAGTTTGTGTGCTTCTTCCATCGAAATTTCAAGGCGAGAGTCAAATACTTGTTCTACCGCTTCTTTTCTAGCTAAAACACGGATAGAACCGTTTTCCATATTTAAATCTACGCGTACGTTTTGTGCATCTTTGAAGTTTCTTTTATATGCAGATGTAAGAGCAGCTTCAATTGCTTCCACTAAAACCTCTCTTGAAATACCTTTATCATGTTCTAACACATGAAGAGCATCTAATAATTCTGTGCTCATTTTTTATTCAGCTCCTTATTCTTTGCTTTTTAAAATTGAATTGCGAGTCTTGCTTTTGCTACTTTGTCTTTAGGAATTTCACAAGTAATTTTGCGTGTTTTGTCCGTAATAGTAATGACAAGCGTTGTGCCATCATAACTAACGAGCGTGCCTTCCCACATTTTACGACCATCAATTGGCTCATAAGAAGTAACGTGGACATATTTACTAACCGCATTTTCAAAATCTTGCTCTTTCTTCAGTGGACGTTCAGCCCCTGGTGATGAAACTTCTAAAAAGTAGTTTTGTGTAATCGGATCATTTTCATCCATTTTTTCACTAACTTTTTCGCTCACAGCTGCGCATTCATCAATATCTACGCCACCATCTTTATCAATAAAAATTCGTAAAAACCAATTTGGCCCTTCTTTTTCAAAGGCAATGTCTACGAGTTCCAATTGAAGTTCATCCGTGATTGGCGCAACAATTGCTTCTACTTGTTCTAGTACTTTACTCATTTCAGCCTCCTTAAGAGATACGCTTTTCCAGCTAATTCGTCTCCTACTTCTGCCACAGGTGACTCTTTGACAGATTTGCAAAACGAAAGCGTGGGCATTGGCCCACACTTG
>CM001047.1:1298873-1299209 GCA_000183865.1 Listeria marthii FSL S4-120 | reverse complement strand
GCGTGGGCATTGGCCCACGCTTGGCTGAGTTATCGTAGTATTTCTTAAATAAGTTTATCACAAATTGTGACTACAAGCAAGTTTTGCCCATTTTTAGAACAGTGACAGTTGATTTTGATCAGGCAATCCTTCTAAGCATCCTTGATCATCCATGTACTGAATAATCGTTTTCGATACTTTTCCGCGTTGTTGTAAGTCTTCTTTGGATAAAAATTCCCCGTTTTCACGAGCGGCAACAATTTGTTTTGCTACGTTTGTCCCAAGACTCGGAATCGCATTAAATGGCGGAATAAGTGAATCACCATCAATTAAAAATTCATCCGCAGACGATTTATA
>CM001047.1:1293806-1298773 GCA_000183865.1 Listeria marthii FSL S4-120 | reverse complement strand
CGGACGAATATATAAATCGACTTTTTGGAAATGGTAGCCACGCGCAAGCATTTCGTTCGCAATTTCTAAAACGGTTAATAAGTTTTTCTCTTTTGTGGAGGCTTCTAAACCTTTATCATTCACTTCTTTCATTGTTGCTTTCACGGCTTCTTTTCCGTTTACCATGGACGTCAAATCGAAGTCATCGGCACGAACGGTGAAATAAGTCGCGTAGAAAAATAGTGGATGATGTACTTTGAAATAAGCAATCCGCACTGCCATTAAAACGTAAGCTGCAGCATGGGCTTTCGGGAACATGTACTTAATTTTCTTACAAGATTCAATGTACCAAAGTGGCACTTTATTCGCCATCATTGCTTCTTCCATTTCATCTGTTAAGCCTTTCCCTTTACGCACAGATTCCATAATTTTAAAGGCTAAGGAGCTTTCTAATCCTTGATAAATTAGGAATACCATAATATCATCACGACAACCAATTACGTCTGGTAGTTCGCATGTTTTATTTTTGATTAATTCTTCGGCATTACCAAGCCAAACGTCCGTCCCGTGGGAAAGACCAGAAATTTGCACTAGCTCAGAAAATGTTGTTGGTTTGGTTTGTTCTAACATTTGTCGTACGAAACGTGTCCCAAACTCTGGAATTCCAAGTGTTCCGGTTTTGGAGTCGATATCTGCTGGTTTTACACCAAGCGACTCTGTAGAACCGAATAGCTTCATTACATCTGGATCGTCGGTTGGGATTGTTTTTGGATCGATACCGCTTAAATCCTGTAACATCCGGATAGCGGTCGGATCATCGTGCCCAAGTATATCGAGTTTTAGCACGTTATCATGGATGGAGTGGAAGTCAAAATGGGTTGTTTTCCACTCTGAATCTGTCGCATCGGCCGGGAATTGCACGGGTGTGAAATCGTAAACGTCCATATAATCTGGAATAACGATAATACCACCTGGATGCTGTCCGGTAGTTCGTTTAACGCCTGTACATCCAGCAACAAGTCGGTCAATTTCCGCCCCGCGAATAGTCATATTCATATCACGTTCGTAATTCCGAACATAACCAAAGGCTGTTTTCTCGGCTACTGTACCAATCGTACCTGCCCGGAAAACGTAATCTTCACCAAAAATTTCTTTCGTGTACGCATGGGCTACTGGTTGATAATCACCCGAGAAGTTTAAATCGATATCGGGTACTTTATCCCCTTTAAATCCTAAGAAAGTTTCAAACGGAATATCTTGTCCTTCTTTTCGGTAAGCTGTTCCGCAGTGCGGGCAATCTTTATCAGGTAAGTCAAAACCTGAACCAATCGAACCATCATCAAAGAACTCAGAATCCTTACAATTCGGGCAAAGATAATGCGGTGGCAATGGATTCACTTCGGTAATTTCGGTCATTGTCGCAACAAAAGAAGAACCAACTGATCCCCGCGAACCTACTAGATAGCCGTCCACAAGTGATTTCTTAACGAGTTTATGCGAAATAAGATAAATAACCGCAAACCCGTGTCCAATAATACTTTTCAGTTCTTTTTCTAAGCGAGCTTCTACGATTTCTGGCAAATTTTCACCGTATAATTGGTGCGCCATTGCATAACTCATATCACGAACTTCATCTTCGGCACCGTCGATTTTTGGTGTGTATAGCTCGTCTTTAATTGGCTTTAAATCTTCCATCCAATCCACTACAACATTAGGATTCGTTACAACAATTTCTTTCGCTTTTTCTTCACCAAGGAAAGCAAATTCTTTTAACATTTCATCTGTTGTGCGGAAATGGACATCTGGTAATTCAGCGCGGTTAAGCGGGTTTGCGCCACCTTGAGAATGAATTAAGATTTTGCGATAAATTTTATCGACTGGGTCTTTGTAATGTACATTTCCGGTCGCTACGACTGGTTTACCTGTTTTTTCACCGACGCGGACAATATTTTTCAAAATTTCTTCTAACGCTTTTTCATCACGAACGAGTTCACGCTCAATAAGCGGCGCGTATACTGGTTTTGGTTGTACTTCAATGAAATCATAGAATTCCGCTACTTTTTCCGCAGCTTGCATCCCTTTTTGCATCATTGCTTCAAACAATTCCCCTTGGCTACATGCTGTCCCGATAATTAAGCCTTCACGCAATTTCTTTAGTTGTGAGCGCGGAATACGCGGCACACGATAAAAGTAATTGATGTTAGACATCGTAATTAATTTAAATAGATTTTTTAACCCGACAGCTGTCTGAGCATAAATCGTTGCATGGAATGGTCGCGCACGTTTATATGCGTCGCCTTCTCCCATATAATCATTTAAAGAATCATGGAAATCGATATCATGCATCTCTTTCGCATCTTTAATCAATTTCCAAGCTAAATATGCCGTAGCTTCGGCATCAAAAACAGCCCGGTGATGTTGCTCAAGAATAATATTGAATTTTTTCGTTAATGTATTTAAGCGGTGATTTTTAAAATGCGGATATAAAAAGCGCGCCAATTCTAACGTATCGACTACTGCATTTTCTGCTTTTTCCAGACCAACTTTTTCGTATGCGGTGTTAATAAAGCCCATATCAAAGGAAGCGTTGTGGGCTACAAGAATATCGTCGCCGCTCCATTCCTTGAATCGTTTTAAAACAACATCAATTGGATCGGACCCTTTGACCATATCATCTGTAATCCCTGTTAAATTGATGGTCGTTGCAGAAAGCGGATGGCCTGGATCGATAAATGCTTCAAATTTATCAATGATTTCCCCGTTTTTCATTTTTACGCCCGCAAGCTCGATAATCGTATCATAAACGGCCGATAAACCAGTGGTCTCAACGTCAAATACGCAATAGGTTGCATCTTGTAAGGCGATATGTTGGTCGTTATACGCAATTGGAACACCATCATCTATTAGATTGGCTTCAATACCAAAAATAACTTTTAAACCGTATTTTTGACCTGCTCCGTATGCTTCCGGGAATGATTGGGCAACAGAGTGATCGGTAATGGCAATCGCTTTATGGCCCCAATCAGCTGCTTGTTTGAATAACGCATCAACGGATGAAGTCGCATCCATTTGACTCATTGGAGAATGAAGGTGTAGTTCTGCCCGTTTTTCTTCCGCTGTATCAAGACGCTTCACTCCAGCAATCTCGTTAACATCTTGCGCCATCATAATTAGATCACGCACAAAAGTATCATTTTGAACGCTTCCTCGTACTTTAACCCACATGCCTTTTTTCAAATTCTGGAACATCGCGGCATCTTCGTTATCGCGAGAAAACATTTTTATAATCATCGAACTTGTATAGTCGGTAATTTTAAATTGTAACAAGCTACGACCACTGCGAAGCTCTCTAATTTCCGTCGCGAAGATTAAACCTTGGACGGTAATACGACGTTCTTCATCATAAATATCGCCAAGACGTTTGACTTCTTCGTCGTCTTTAATTTTATAACCAATTTGGAATGGACCCGTAAGTGGAGCTGCCCCACCGCCGCTTTGCCCTTCTGCTTGGCGTTTTTGCATAANTTGAACAGCTTCTGCCGCTTTTTTCTGATCTTCTTCTTGTTTAGCCTGCGCAAAAGCTTTATATTCTTCTGTTTCTGACTGATCGAGCATATGCATTTTCATTGCTAGACGTGGAAAACCAGCTTTTCCATAGCTTTCAATAATTTTCGCTTGGAATCGTTGTTGGATAGTTGCCTCTTCCATATCATTATGAACAGCTAATTCAATAAAATGTGGCGCTTTAAACGTAGGTTTTTGCTCCATTAGAAGTTTCCCAATCATCGGTGACTGCTTGCCAATTGGCTCTACGATTAAGTTCCAATAATCTTGAATGAGTGTTTCATTGATTGTTTGGTTTTCTGGAACTATTTGCATTTCGGTTTCCGCAATTTGACTAAATGCGCGCTTCATCCCTACATCCATCATATGGAAAAGTGCTGCTGGAAAAATTTGCGGAACATGTAAATGAAATTGCCATGTTTTATTTTTCTTATCGGCAACGAGTTTTTCGATTTTAGCTTCTTTCGTGAATTCTTCGTATGTCGTTACATCTTGTAAACCGATTTGTGTCATTAACAGCTGAAATCGTTCTTGTTTTTCTTCCTCTTTTGCAGTCATTCCGAATAACACCCCTTCATTCAAATTTATAAAAGCCAGATGTCCCTCATGACCCGTTTTTTATAGGAACGAGTGGAGTTTCATCTGGCACGAATAGCTCAATAAATTATTTATCTCCAAAGAGAATAGGTAGCGTGTTTAGAAGTTCATCTTGACGAACTTCGATCATTTCGCCAGTTTTTCTAATTTTCACTTCAACGACACCTTCTGCTGCTTTTTTCCCAACTGTAATACGGATTGGTAAGCCAATTAAATCTGCGTCTGCAAATTTAACACCCGCACGCTCCGCACGATCATCAATTAACACGCTAAAGCCAGCACCCTGTAATGATGTATACAGTGTTTCTGCAAAAGCAACTTGCTCTTCGCTCTTCATGTTAACAGGAATTAAATGTAAATCAAATGGGCTGATTTGCTTATCCCATACAAAACCATTTTCGTCATTCGATTGTTCCGCAATGGCAGATAGAATACGGGACACGCCAATTCCATAACAACCCATAATAATTGGTTGCGCACGACCGTTCTCATCCAAAATTGTCGCATTCATCGCTTGGCTATATTTCGTTCTAAGTTTGAAAATATGACCAACTTCGATACCTTCTGCAAATTTGATTACACCTTGACCATCAGGAGATAAATCGCCTACTTGGATCATACGTAAATCAAAATAGCTAGTTACAGTGAAATCACGATCTGGATTTACATTGATATAATGGAAACCATCTTCGTTTGCGCCAGCTACCGCGTTGACGATATCTTTGACAGCATTATCCGCAAACACACGCGTATTTTCTGGGACACCGATTGGGCCTAGTGAACCAAAATTAGCTCCTAGTAGTTCGACAGCAACAGCTGGGTCTACT
>CM001047.1:1283037-1293706 GCA_000183865.1 Listeria marthii FSL S4-120 | reverse complement strand
AATGCATTTTTGATTTTAATATCATTTACTTCATGGTCACCACGAACGAGTACCATAATGACTTCTTCATCTACTTGATAAAGCATCGACTTCATCGTTTTTTCAATTGGAACTTCTAAAAACTCAACAATATCTCCAATCGATTTTTGGTCAGGAGTGGCAACTTTTTCCAAGTCTTTCTCCAGCTCATGTGATTTTTTCTCCATATATAAAACTGGAGCCATTTCTGTGTTAGCTGCATAATCGGAAGCATCGCTATAAGCAATCGTATCTTCACCAATATCAGATAACGCCATAAATTCTTTTGATTCATTCCCGCCGATAGAACCAGAATCCGCAATAACAGAACGGAATTCAAGACCGCAACGAGTAAAAATATTTGAATAAGCTTGATGCATTAAGTTATATACTTCATCCAAACTTTCACTTGTCGCATGGAAAGAATAAGCATCTTTCATAATGAATTCGCGACCACGTAATAGACCGAAGCGCGGACGTTTTTCATCACGGAATTTCGTTTGAATTTGGTATAGCGTAAGTGGCAAACGTTTATATGATTTTACTTCATCACGTAAAAGTGCCGTAATAACTTCCTCGTGTGTTGGTCCAAGCGCAAAGTCACGAGAAGCTCGGTCTTTTAGGCGCATCAATTCTGGGCCGTAATCATTCCAACGACCAGACTCTTGCCAAAGTTCCGCAGGTTGAAGCGCAGGCATTAATAATTCTGCCGCACCAATTGCTTCTAATTCTTCACGGATAATTGTTTCGATTTTGCGTAGCATCAATGTTGCAAGTGGTAAATAACTATAAATCCCACTAGCCGTTTGTCTTATAAAACCAGCGCGAAGAAGTAATTGGTGACTCTTTACTTCTGCATCAGCTGGAACTTCTTTTAATGTTGGTATAAATGTCATCGTTTGACGCATTTAAAACACCCCTTTTTCCCTTTATTAGTCTTTCTCTTTTTAGAAAAATGCTCGTTGAATATCGTTCCATGTCACAAGAATCATCAGAACCATTAAAAGTGCAAATCCAGCAAAATGGATGATGCCTTCTTTTTTAGGATCGATTGGTTTACCGCGAACGAGTTCATATAAGAAGAACATCAAACGTCCGCCATCAAGTGCTGGTAACGGTAGCAAATTAACAATTCCTAAGTTAATACTTAAAACAGCAGTCCAGTTCAGTACAGTCATGAAGCCATATTGAACGACTTGTTGTGTACTTGTGTAAATCCCCACTGGGCCATTTAGCATATCAAGTGAAAATCCGCCTGTAAACATATTTCCAAGAATCGTAAATATTTGAACGATCCAATTCCATGTTTGCGTAAATCCATTCGTTATTTTAGCAGTAAATGAAGTATCCATCGGCGTCTCTACACCGATTTTCCCTACTTTTTTGCCATTTTCTTCTTGTGTTGCTGGTTTTACATCAATATCTTGCGTTTTTCCATCGCGATCCACTTTGAAATCGAGTGTTTTTCCCGGATTTTCTGAAACACTTTGCACAATATCTGTCCAAGATTTCATGTCTTTTCCGTCGATAGAAAGAACCTCGTCCCCTTTTTTCAGACCAGCTTCTGCAGCAGCCCCGTCCGGCAGAACATTTCCAAGCGTATTGTCCGAACTCGGAACGCCTCCTTGAACAAAAGCTAATGCCGTAAAAATTAAAATGGCTAGAATAAAGTTAAAAAGTGGTCCAGCAAAAATAGTCATTGCCCGATTTCCTAATGATTTTGCATTAAAAGAACGGTCAAACGGCGTAATCATTGTTTCAATCTTACCATCAATAACAAGCGCGTCACGCTCTACTTGATAACGGACTTTTTTCGTATCGTCGTAGTCTTCGTAACCTTCGATGAAAAGCTCTTTCTCTAAATCACAGAGCGATACTTCGATAGGTTGTGCGTTGACGTACTGATCTTTACCATTAACGATAATCTTGCTAACCGTTTCTTCCGGGGTTAATTCAAGCCCCACTCGGTAACCAGGTTTCAGCTCAATTTCTTCGCCATCTTCCCCAGCCATCCGAACATAACCACCAATCGGCAGCAAGCGAATCGTATATTGTGTTTCTTTTTTACGATAAGCAAAAATTTTCGGTCCAAACCCAATTGAAAAATCTTTTACCATAATGCCAGCACGTTTTGCAAAAAGGAAATGTCCTAGTTCATGGAAAAACACAATCAGTCCGAATACGAAAATAAAAGCAATAATAGTTGTCAAAATAGCTTCACCTCTATAAAAGTGTCTTTACATACGCGCGTGTTTCTTGATCGACTTGTAAAATCGTATCCAAGTCAGGATTAGAAATGCTAGTATGACGATTCATTGCATTTTCAACAAGTGCTTCGATATTATAAAAAGCTACCTGTCCATTTAAAAAGCCGGCGACTGCAATCTCATTTGCCGCATTTAAAACTGTCGGCATTGTTCCACCTATTTTACCAGCATTATACGCGAGTTTCAATGCCGGAAATCTTTCATAATCCACTTTTTCAAAATGAAGTGCGGAAAAATCGGTAATCCGGAATTCTTTTTCATACGGTATAAAGAGTCTATCAGGATAGGTTAACGCGTATTGAATCGGCATGCGCATATCTGGCGTACCAAGTTGCGCAATGAAACTTCCATCCACGAACTGCACCATCGAATGAATAATACTTTCGCGCTGAATAACTACTTCAATATCATCATAACTTACCCCAAACAGCCAGTGCGCTTCCATTACTTCTAAACCTTTATTAAACATCGTTGCGGAATCAATCGTCAATTTATTTCCCATGTTCCAATTAGGATGTTTTAAAGCCTCTTTCACTGTAACTTCGCTTAGTTGTTCCCGCGTTTTATCTCGGAAACTTCCGCCGCTCGCTGTTAAAACTAATTTCTCTATTCTTTCTGGATTTTCTCCGTTTAATGCTTGTAAAATAGCAGAATGTTCACTATCAACAGGTAATAGCGAAACGTTTTTTTCTTTCGCCGCACGCATGACTAAATGACCAGCTGTGACAAGTGTTTCCTTATTTGCAATCGCAATCGCTTTGCCCGCTTCAATCGCATCCAAAGTTGGAAGTAACCCAACACTCCCCATAACCGCGTTTAACAATACATCGCCATCCAAATAAGTCGCAACTTCTCTAAGTCCTTCTAAACCATTATAAAATTTCACATTTGGAAATTCTGTTTCTAGAGTAACACGATCTCTCGTGTGCCAAACTGCAACCACTTTTGGCTTGAACTCTTGAATAATCGCTCTACCCCGTTCCATATTACGCCCAAAACTAAGCGCAACCAGTTGAAACTTTTCCGGGTTTTCACGAATAATCGCAAGCGTCTGTGTTCCAATCGAACCAGTTGCACCTAGTAAAATAATTTTCTTCATTATCCCATCTCCAATTAAATAATTTGAAGTATATGTAGCAGAGGTAAAACGAATAACAAGCTATCAAAACGATCTAAAATACCACCATGTCCAGGTAAGATTTTCCCAGAATCTTTTACACCATAGAAGCGTTTCAAAGCTGATTCGACCAAATCTCCAAGCTGCCCAAAAATAGATAGAAATACTAAAAGTGCTAAAACGAGCGCAATATTCCCTGGTAGTTCCGCAAAATAATAAAAACCACCTGCGAATACAAGCGCACAAATAATCCCGCCAATGAAGCCTTCAACTGTCTTATTCGGGCTAACATTTGGAGCTAATTTGTGCTTCCCAATTGCTCTTCCAATAAAATAAGCCCCCGTATCGGTTGACCAAACAATAAATAAAGCAAAAAGTACATACATTAATCCAGCTTCACGAGTAAGCGCCAAATAATGGAAACCAAACCCTGTATAAAAAGCAGCAACCATACAAATCCCTACTTGATCAAAATGGAATTTGTTTCGCGAAAACACTGTATTAGCAAGCAATAGAGCCATTAAAATAAAAATAACTTCCATTTCTGTAATATGCAGTGTACCTAAAAAGTCCAAATATCTATCTGGCACGACAACTAACCACATCAATAGTAAAGTAATTATTCCATTCATCGAAAAAATTCGTTGTTTTGTCATTATAAGTACTTCATACAAAGCAATCGTCGCAAGTAAAATACTTAATAGTTCAAATGGAATTCCCCCGTAGACAACGAATGGAATAAAAAATATAAGCGCAACAACTGCAGTAATAATTCTCGTTTTCAATCTTTTTTCCTCCCTAGAGCCCTCCGAAACGACGTGACCGGTTTTGATATTCAATAATCGCCTGTAAAAAATCTTCTTTTGAAAAATCAGGCCAATGTGTTTCTGTAAAATAAAACTCGCTATACGCAAGTTGCCAAAGCATAAAATTACTTAAGCGCAGCTCGCCGCTAGTCCGAATTAATAAATCGGGATCACCTAAACCGCTACTCATCAAATGATCATTCAACAATTCTTCTGTTAAATCCTCTGATGACTTGCCTTCTCTAGCTAACTCTTTCATTGCTTCTTTTGCCGCGGTGATGATTTCCGAACGTCCACCGTAGTTAAGCGCAAAATTAAGCGTAAGACCAGTACAGTGTGCTGTATCAGCAATAGCTTTCTCTACTGCACGCATGGTATGATCAGGTAAATTTTCCCGATACCCCATCACATTAACACGAACATTTTCTTCAATCAACTCTGGTACAAAAGAGTCAAAAAATTCTACAGGTAGCTTCATTAAAAAATCCACTTCATCTGTAGGCCGTTTCCAGTTTTCAGTTGAAAAGGCATAGAGCGTTAATACATCAATACCAATTGCATTAGCATAACGTGTTACTCGCTTTACAACATCCATACCTTCTTTATGCCCAGCAATTCTAGGTAAGAAACGTTTTTTTGCCCATCTCCCATTTCCATCCATGATAATAGCTACATGGCGCGGGATTGGTAAATCTTCTGCAAGTTCACTATTTAATATATTTTCATCTTGTCGAAATAGCTTTTTAAACATCATAAATCCTCCAATTGATACACTTCTTAGAGCATGTCTATACCTATAATAACAAAAAAGAATCAATTAATGTACTAAAAATTCCATGTGAACAGATGAGATTTTCATGAGAGAAATGGAATTGCCCATTAAAAAACATTCCTAACCCAACGCGTATGGAAAGAATTAGGAATGTCATTTCAACTTAAAAGGTGTTTAACCCTATTTGTTACTATTAGTAAAAGTATCAATTAAACTTCTAAGATTTCCGCTTCTTTGTCTTTCGTGATGCTATCGATATTCTTGATGCTTTCGTCCGTTAATTTTTGAACGTCTTCACCATAAGAACGCAAATCGTCTTCTGTTATATCGCCACTTTTTTCTAATTTTTTCAGTTCTTCATTAGCTTCACGACGAATGTTACGAACAGCAACTTTCGCTTCTTCTGCTTCTTTTTTCACTTCTTTTACTAACTCTTTACGACGTTCTTCTGTTAGTTGTGGAATCGATAAACGTAATACAGAGCCATCGTTATTTGGCGTCAAACCTAAGTCTGATTTCAAAATAGCTTTTTCGATTTCGCCTAAAATAGTTTTATCGTAAGGTGTAATAAGTAGCATTCTAGCTTCTGGAACACTGATAGAAGCCATTTGGTTAACTGGTGTAGCAGCACCGTAATAATCTACAGATAAACGGTCAAGTAGGGATGCATTCGCACGACCAGCGCGGATTGTACCTAACTGTCTTGTTAACGCTTGTTCTGCTTTTTCCATTTTTTCTTTGGATTTAGATAATACTTCTTTACTCATTATTTTTTCCCCCTAACAGTAGTTCCGATTTTTTCACCTAAAATAACGCGTTTAATATTATTGCCTTGTTCTGTAAACGAGAAGACGATTAATGGAATGTCATTGTCCATGCTTAGGGACGATGCAGTTGTATCCATTACTTCTAAACCTTCTTTAATTACATCAAGGTAAGATAGCTCTTCGTATTTTTTCGCATTTTCATCTAGTTTTGGATCGGCATTGTAGACACCATCTACATTATTTTTCGCCATTAAGATTACATCTGCTTCGATTTCAGCCGCTCTAAGTGCTGCCGCTGTATCTGTGGAGAAGTATGGGTTACCTGTTCCACCTGCAAAAATAACGACGCGACCTTTTTCAAGATGGCGAATTGCTTTACGACGAATATACGGCTCCGCAATTTGACGCATATCGATGGATGTTTGCACACGTGTTGCAACTCCGATATTTTCAAGGGAATCTTGTAAAGACAAGGAATTCATGATAGTCGCAAGCATACCCATTTGGTCAGCTGCTGCACGGTCCATTCCCATTTCACTACCAAGTTTACCGCGCCAGATATTTCCGCCGCCAACAACGATAGCTACCTCTACTCCTAATTCTACTACTTCTTTGATTTGAGCAGAAATCAGATTGACCACGCTCGGGTTAATTCCAAAGCCATCATTTCCGGCAAGTGCTTCACCGCTTAATTTTAATACAACTCGTTTATAATCTGGGGTATCCATAATAGCCTCCAATTTCATATTCTATTCATAGATAGAAGAGTTTTCCATCCACCATTATCTATTCTACTAAAAAGCTGGCTATTACAAAAGTGTTTTCTACCAAAAAATAAAAAAACATTTATAAATATAGATAAAACTACCCATATTTCATTCTTTTCTCCCCTTGTTTAAAGGTTTTTACCTTATACAGCAACACAATTTGTGATAAAATAAACGCATAAATAGATAAAAATGAACGAAAATGACAAAATACATAGGAGCATTCGATTTAAATGGCAAAATGGCACAAAATTTATATATATAGTGAACGCGTAGAACAATGGGATAAACAAACAATTATTGAGATGCCATCAGAAAGTGAATATCAAGGTTATTTCTTCTTACTTCCTAAAAAAATGGTATTTTCGATTTCAGCCGAGTACAGTTATTTTTATTTTCCAGACACGTGGAACTTCTTTCTAAAAAAACATACAGAAAAGAAAGAAATGAACGCCACGAAAATGATCCTTCTTTTCAAACAAGAAAGTGAAGAAATAATGCAGTTTTTTCATACAAAAAAAGTAAATGACAGCATTGTTCAGGTTCGTACACATATCCCTAAAAAAATAGAAAAAGATGTGATAATTCAACATGACCTTATTAGATAATCAAAAACAAGCTTTATTGAAACTTAAAAAATATAACGTTGGCGCATTATTTATGAGACCTGGGAGCGGAAAAACGCGCGTAGCTTGCGAATTAATTAGTGATGTAAAGCCAGATTATGTTTTATGGATTACCCCTTTTCAAACAAAAGAGAATCTCGCGGCTGAAATAAATAAATGGGGTTATGATTTCCCGCAAGAAATTATCGGCATCGAATCCCTTTCTAACTCAGATCGTTTATATCTCTACTGCCGAGAAAAACTCAAAAATTCAACCAATAGCTACATTATAATGGATGAAAGTTTAAAAATTAAAAACATCCATGCGCTTCGAACACAACGAGCAATCAAACTTTCGCGTTTTGCGAAATACAAATTAATTATGAATGGCACTCCTCTTAGCCGAAATATTTTAGATTTATGGTCCCAATTAGAATTTTTGTCCCCTAAAATATTGAACCTTAGCTTTCCACAGTTTAAGAAAACATTTTGTGAATATGTCACCATTACGCAACTAACCCAAACAAAGCAACAATCTATGGATATTATTAAAAAATATCATAATTTAGACTATCTATATGAATTAATCTCCCCTTTTATTTTTAGTTCTTCACATGAATTAGCAATCAAATGGCATTATATTCGCCATGATTTTTCGATTGATGAAGAGTTTTTAAAGCTATATTATGAAATAAAAGACGATTATCTCCAAAAAGCAGCCGCATACACGATAAATATAAATTTTTTAGAAATGTCTCAAGTAATGCAACATTGTTATTGCCTCTCCTCTGAAAAATTCACTATCACAGAATCTTTAGTAGCCGGCAAAGAATCAACCACGATTATTTTTTGCAAATATAAACGGTCAGAAGAAGCATTACAAAAAGCATTTCCAAATGTTAAAATCACTACTTTCGCCAAATCTTCTTACGGACTCAATTTACAATTTTATAATCAAATTATTTATTTTGATAAAACATTTGATTATTCACAGCGCGACCAATCCGAAAGACGTATTTACCGAACAGGCCAAACGCAAGACTGCTACTATCATGATTTAAGTGGTAACGTCGGTCTAGACTCACTTATCGACACAAATATTTCTAAAAAAACGAACCTTTTGCAAGAATTCAAAAAAGAGCTCTCACAAAAAAATTCTTTTGAGGTGATAATGGATGCTTTCTAGAACAGTCTTTGATGCTTCCCAAGAAAGAATGGAAGTGATTTTTTCCGAATTTGATAATATAATCGTCTCCTTTTCAGGTGGTAAAGATAGCGGGGTCATGCTCCACCTACTGATTGATTATATGCGAAAAAATAATATTCGCCGAAAANNNNATGTCTATCATTTAGATTACGAAGGCCAATACACCGCTACGACAGATTTTGTTACCGAAATGTTAACTTCTAACTTAGATATCATCGAACCGCTTTGGTGTTGCCTCCCGATCGCAGCTCAATCCGCCGTATCGATGTTTAACGATCACTGGAAACCGTGGGAAAAGTCCAAGCAAGATATTTGGGTAAGAGAAATGCCTACTTTTCCGCACGTTATTAATGAAGATAACGCTCCATTCGATTTTGATTTCGAACATCTTTGGGACTACGAATTTAATAAAAAAATAATTCAATGGTTACATACTAAAAATAACGCCAAAAAAACGATCGCTTTAATTGGAATTCGCCAACAAGAATCGCTGAATCGTTATAATGCTATCCATAAAAAAGAGCGCATGTATCAGGCATATAATTGGACCACCGAAATCTCCAAAAACATTTTCAATGCCTATCCCATCCACGATTGGCGCGTAGAAGATGTTTGGATTGCGAACGCCAAATTCAATTGGTCCTATAATAAAATTTATGATTTATTTTATCAAGCAGGTCTAACCGTACACGATATGCGCGTTGCCAGTCCTTTTAACGATTCTGCAAAAGAAAGTCTTAAACTTTACCGCGTCATCGAACCGGATCTTTGGTCCAAACTAGTTGGCAGAGTAAACGGTGCTAATTTTACTGCGATATATGGCGGCACTTCTGCAATGGCTTGGAAAGAAATTAAGCTTCCCGAAAACCACACTTGGAAATCGTATTTAGAATTCCTACTCACCACTTTACCAAGCTACACAAGAGAACGTTACTTAAAAAAATTTAAAACGAGCATTACCTACTGGACTGAAAAAGGTGGCGCTTTAAAAGTAGAAACCGTCCAAGAATTGAAAAATTTGGATGTCCAAGCGGATTTCCTCGGCAAACCAACAAACAATCGCGTATATACGAACCCTATGGAAATCGTTCGTTTTAAAGAATATCCTGATGACCTAAAAATCAAAGAATTCGCCAGTGTCCCTACTTATAAACGGATGTGCATCGCCATTTTAAAAAATGATTATACGTGTAAATATATGGGATTCGGCCAAACAAAGCTAGAATTAGAGAAAAGAAAAAACGCATTAGAAAAATATAATAATATTTTATGAGGTGATATAATGAATTACAAAAGCCCGGTATACAGCGTCACCCCCGTCCACTACACGAAACTCCAAGCAAATAACTATAATCCAAATACCGTCCCTGTAGTCGAACTTAAATTACTTGAAAAATCAATTTGGGAAGATGGATTTACACAACCAATTGTCTGCTATCCCTTGGAAAATACAGATAAATATGAAATAATAGACGGGTTTCATCGTTACACTATTATGACGACTTCCAAACGGATTCGAGAACGAGAAAATGAGTTCCTACCAGTAGTCATTTTAGAAAAAGATACCGTGAACCGAATGGCATCAACTATCCGTCATAATCGTGCACGTGGGTTTCATAACGTAGAACTAATGTCGAATATCGTTAGCGAACTAACAGATAGCGGCATGTCCGATAGTTGGATTATGAAAAATATCGGAATGGATGCCAATGAAATCTTACGCTTAAAACAAGTGAGCGGACTTGCTCACCTCTTCCTAGATAAAGAATTCAGCCAAGCACCTGATTAATTTAAGAAAAGAGGAACAAACATGAAAGAAAATAAATATGATGACAAACATTTTTTTGAACAATATAGCCAAATGCCCCGCTCCAAAGAAGGTTTAAAAGCCGCTGGAGAATGGCATGAATTTAAAAAACTACTCCCTGATTTTCATCAAAAAGTAGTCCTTGATTTAGGCTGTGGATTTGGCTGGCACTGTATTTACGCAGCTGAGCATGGCGCAAAAAAAGTCCTTGGCATCGATTTATCCGAACGAATGCTAGCCGAAGCAAAACAAAAGACAACCTCACCCGTGGTCCATTATGCGCAAAAAGCAATGGAAGATATCGACATCGAACCAGAAACTTACGATATCGTCCTTAGCTCCCTTGCCCTTCACTACGTAGCTTCCTTTAACGACATCTGTCAAAAGGTGTACACTAACTTAAAAACGGGTGGCTCCTTTATTTTCTCTGTAGAGCATCCCGTATTTACAGCGGACGGTCGCCAAGATTGGTATACAGATGACGCTGGCAACAAACTGCACTGGCCAGTTGATCGCTATTTTAACGAATCGATTCT
>CM001047.1:1279948-1282937 GCA_000183865.1 Listeria marthii FSL S4-120 | reverse complement strand
CCTTGGTGAAGATGTCCAAAAATACCATCGCACCCTCACCACCTATATCCAAACACTGCTACAAAATGGCTTCCAAATTAATAGCGTCATCGAACCAGAACCAGCTCCTGAGTTAAAAGATTTAACAGAAATGCAGGATGAATATCGCCGCCCAATGATGCTGATTATATCTGCGACTAAAAACTAATAAAAAACCCCTTCTATTTAGATAGAAGGGGTTTTACTTTGTTAAAAATTATTTCTTAGCTTTTTTTGGTTTTTCTTTTTCTTGCTGTTTGTTCATTGCGCTCATCATTTGATTGATTTTCTTTTGTGATGGTTTTTGACCCATTTGCGCCATCATCATTTGTAACATTTGTTCGTTAATTGGCGGATTGTTTTTTAAATAGCTCATCATGTAACGTCTTGCAATAAAGAATCCTCCCGCAAGACCAGCTAGTAAACAAATAATGCCGACAAGAATGTAAATCCACATAGTCTCTTTTCTCCTCCTTGAAACAAAATCCTCTTTTATTGTACTTGATTTATATTAAACAGACAATACTTTTCAAGAAAACATATCATCTAGATCAATTTATCAATAAAAGCTGCAAACAACCTCGTAATTATAACATTAATGGCATCACTGCGCAATCTATAAAAGCATAAAAAAACAGACCGCTCTAGAAAAACTAGCAACGGTCTGATTGTTTAATTAAAGTGATTTTACTGTATTAACGACGTTTTCTACAGTAAAGCCGTAATTCTTAATTACTGTTTCGCCTGGAGCAGAAGCACCAAATTTGTCGATTCCAATAACTTTTCCATCTAAACCAACATAGCGTTCCCATCCAAAGCTAGCTCCCATTTCAACTGCTACACGTTTTCTAACAGCATTTGGTAGAACACTTTCTTTGTATTCTGCAGATTGTTGTTCAAATAGATCAAATGATGGCACACTTACAACCGATACATCTGTTCCTTGTGCTTGAAGTTCTTTTTGCGCTTCCACAGCTAGGTTAACTTCAGAACCACTTGCAAGAATAATCGCAGCTGGAACGTCACCTTTCGCCGGTGAGATAACATAAGCACCTTTTTTAACGCCTTCTGCAGTTAATTTAGCAGAATTTGGTAACGTTGGTAAGCCTTGACGAGTAAGCACAAGTACGTGTGGAGTGGATGTAGATGTGATTGCTAGTTTCCAAGCCTCAACTACTTCATTTCCATCAGCCGGACGGATAACAGAAAGTCCTGGCATTGCACGTAAGCTTGCAAGTTGTTCGACTGGCTCATGCGTCGGGCCATCTTCCCCAACTGCAATACTATCATGTGTCATAACGTACGTTACAGGTAAATGTTGGATAGCAGATAAACGAATCGCCGCACGAACGTAGTCAGAGAATACGAAGAATGTTCCGCCGTATACTTGTAATCCGCCGTGAAGTGCCATACCGTTTAATGCAGCACCCATTGCAAATTCACGCACACCAAACCAAATGTTTCTTTCAGCTGGAGTTACTTTTGTAAATTCGCCATCTGTTTTAATCGTTGTATTATTAGAACCAGCAAGGTCAGCTGATCCACCAAAAATAGTTGGAACTCTTCCCGCTAATGCATTGATAACTTCCCCACTTGAAGCACGACTAGCAAGCGCTTTGGAATCATCATAAACTGGTAAATCTGCATCCCAATCAGCTGGTAACTTATGATTTAAACTATCTTCTAATTGTTGCGCAAGTTCTGGGTATTTAGATTTATAAGAAGCAAATAATTCATTCCATGCAGCTTCTTCTTTTTCACCACGTTCGCCAATTGTTTCTTTAAAGCGAGCTGTAACTTCTTCAGGAACAAAGAATTTTTCTTCGTAGTTCCAACCGTAAGCTTTTTTCGCAGCTAAAATGCCTTCATCACCAAGAGGAGCACCGTGCACTTTGCTAGTACCTTCATTAGGAGCCCCAAAACCAATGACAGTTTTCACTTCAATCATAGTTGGTTGTGAAGTATTTTGTTTCGCTTTTTCAATTGCAGCTAAAATTTCAGTTGTATCGTTACCATCTTTTACTAATAAATGTTCCCAACCATAAGCTTCAAAGCGTTGTTTTACATTTTCAGAGAAAGATTTGTCTAAATCACCATCAAGAGAAATATCATTGGAATCATATAAAACTACTAATCTTCCTAATTGTTGGTGACCTGCGTAAGAAGCCGCTTCTGAAGCAACACCTTCCATTAAGTCGCCATCTCCACATAATGCATAAGTATAATGGTCTACCACAGGGAAACCATCTTTATTATATTTTGCTTCCAAATGTCTTTCTGCCATAGCCATACCAACTGCCATCGCGATACCTTGACCAAGCGGACCAGTAGTTGCATCTACGCCATCAGTATAACGATATTCCGGGTGACCTGGAGTTTTACTTTCCCATTGACGGAAGTTTTTAAGATCTTCTAATTCTAATTTAAATCCACTTAAATGTAATAAACTATATAAAAGCATCGAACCATGTCCTGCAGAAAGTACAAAACGGTCTCGATTGAACCAATGTGAATTCTTAGGATTTGTTTTTAAAACACGCGACCAGAGCGCATAAGCCATTGGTGCGGCTCCCATTGGTAATCCTGGATGACCAGAATTTGCTTTTTGAATTGCGTCCATTGATAAAGTACGAATTGTATTGACTGCTAAACTATCTGTGTTATCGAACAAATGAAACATCCTCTCTTCAATATAATTTTAACTACTTTTAATAATAAGCCTAAAAAACAATTTACACAACTAATAATTGCTTTAAATTGCTTAATTGATTGGTATTTTTGTTCATTTGCGCGAAAATGTTTATTTGGTATTGATTATTGGTTCTTATTTTTTCTGAGTTGTTTTACTTTGTGCGGTGTTACATCTTTTCCATTCGGATCGATAATTGTCGTATTCTCAATCGTACCTTTCATATGGGTACGAAATGATTTTATATACTCTTTGCGTAATTTATCTTGCTCTACTTTTTCT
>CM001047.1:1270743-1279848 GCA_000183865.1 Listeria marthii FSL S4-120 | reverse complement strand
TCTATTTTAGCTTTTTCTAGCATAATACTTCATCCTTTTCTTCAAAATTATAAAAAATAAGAAAGCAGCAAAAAACGCTACTTTCTACTATTATATCATAAATGGCCACTAAATCGACCTTACTGGTTTGCTAATTGAATCGTGCTGTCACTCTTTAACAACTTTGTTTTGTGGACTGGAATTACAACAGAATCCCCAGCTTCTACATGACCATCCGAAAGATTATTTTCTTTTTCTACCCAGGAAACGAAGTCCGCTTTAGCCATATCACTCTTACCTGCGTATTTGTCTGCTATCGCCCATAATGAGTCACCTTCATTTACATTTACTTCTGAATAGTCTTTTCCCCCGCCAACTACTGTACACATTAAAATAATCCCCAGAACGATGCAAGTAAGTACAAATATAATAGAAACATAAAATTTATCCCAAATTAATTTCAAAGTCATTAATAATCCCTCCAAAAAGAATGTATGTTCGCTTTTCTATATTATAGAACAACTGTTCGTGTATGTCAATAAAAAACGAACCTTTGTTTGCATATTGGGTTTTCTTTTGCTATACTTGAATTATAAAATAACCATTAATTCAATGAGGTGAAACCATGAAAATATCTAAACGCCAACAAGATATATATGAATTTATTAAATCAGAAGTAAAAGAAAAAGGTTATCCACCTTCCGTACGGGAAATTGGTGAAGCTGTCGGTCTCGCTTCTAGCTCAACTGTTCATGGACATTTAGCTCGCCTTGAAGGTAAAGGCCTAATTAGACGTGACCCAACAAAGCCTCGTGCGATTGAAATATTATCTTTAGAAGATGAAGCGGAAACGCCTAATGTAGTAAATATTCCTATTATCGGTAAGGTTACAGCCGGAATGCCTATTACCGCGGTTGAAAACATTGACGAATACTTCCCACTACCAGAATACATGGCAGCTGGTGAAACCAATGTCTTTATGTTAGAAATCGACGGTGAAAGTATGATTAACGCCGGAATTCTCGATGGCGACAAAGTAATCGTTAGACAACAAAGTTCTGCAATAAACGGCGAAATCGTGGTTGCAATGACCGACGAAAACGAAGCAACCTGTAAACGTTTCTATAAAGAAGCGAATCATTTTAGATTACAACCTGAGAATGATGCGCTAGAACCTATCCTTTTAAATAACGTAACTATTCTTGGTAAAGTAATCGGACTCTATAGAGACATTCGCTAATTTCATTGATTAGAACAGGTGGGTGTTAGCTTGATTTATTTTGAAACCGAACGACTTATTGCAAGAGATTATATCGCAAGTGATTACCTTCCTTTTAGTCAACTGAACGCAGATAAAGAAGTGATGAAATACTTCCCAGCCCTATTAACTTCAAAAGAAAGCAACGCACTGCTAGATAGAAATCAAAAAGAACTAACTTCACTCGGATACGGCCTTTTTGCAATCGAAGAAAAATCTACTGGAGAATTCATTGGATTTACTGGATTTCATGAGGCTACGTTCGAAGCAGAATTTACACCTTGTATCGAAATTGGTTGGCGTTTAAAAAAGACAGTGTGGAATCAAGGCTATGCTACAGAAGCTGCACTAGGCGCAATTGCATATGCTAACGAGCACACCTCGATTGAGGAAATATATAGTTTCACAGCAACATTAAATAAGCCTTCAGAACAAGTAATGAAAAAAATCGCCTTAACTAAAATAGCTACTTTCAATCATCCAGCCTTAGTAAATGGAGATCCACTTAGACCACATGTTCTTTATAAGGCATAAAAAAACCCCTGTACACCAATTGTACAGGGATTTTTTTAGTTCCAAATTAACAAGGAAATATAGAGACCCACAAGCGTAATAAATAATACTGGTATCGTTATTACAATGCCAATTTTAAAGTAGGAACCCCAGCTTATCTTTATACCTTTCTGAGCCAACACATGTAACCAAAGTAAAGTTGCAAGTGACCCAATTGGTGTTATTTTCGGCCCCAAGTCAGATCCGATAACATTGGCGTATACCAATGCTTCTTTCATCACTCCAGTAAACGAAGTATGATCAATCGCTAGCGCATTTATCATCACAGTAGGCAAGTTATTCATGACAGAAGATAGTATCGCAGCAATAAAGCCCATTCCAATCGTACCAGCAAATAGGCCGAAATTAGCGACATAAGAAATAACTTCTGCTAATAATTTGGTGATTCCTGCATTTTGCAGACCATACACCACCACATACATCCCCACGGAGAAAAATACAATATTCCAAGGCGCCCCTTTTATAATAGAACGAGTTGATACTGAATGACTCTTAGCTCCAACTAACAAAAAGATTAAAGCGACTAATAAAGCAATAAACGATACAGGAATAGCTAAAAAACTGCTCAAAAAATAGCCGGCTACGAGGATAACAAGTATCCCCCACGAAATACGGAACATTTTCTTATCTTTAAGCGCAGAGGCTGGCTCTCGAATCTCGCTTGCATCATATTTTCTAGGCAATGCTTTGCGAAAATATAGGTATAAAACACCAATGCTCGCCACCAAGGAAAACACTGTTGGAATCCACATAATGAGCGCATACTGCGAAAAACTAATTCCAAAGAAATCAGCCGAAACAATGTTAACTAAATTACTGACTACAAGTGGCAATGACGTGGTATCCGCAATAAATCCACCAGCAATAATAAACGGAAACACCTTTCTCTCATCAAAGTTTAGCGCCCGTACCATCGCTAAAACAATCGGCGTCAAAATCAATGCCGCCCCGTCATTAGCAAAAAGCGCTGCAACTAAAGCGCCCAAAATCGAAATCAGCACAAACATCAACAAACCGTTTCCTTTTGCCAATCTTGCCATGTGCAGGGCCGCCCACTCGAAAAATCCAATTTCATCTAAAATAAGCGAAATAATAATAATGGCAATAAACGCGAGTGTGGCATTCCAAACTATCCCTGTGACCGTTGCTACATCTGACAAAGTAACCACGCCAAATAACAAAGCAAGTAACGCTCCACCACAAGCTGACCAGCCAATTGACAAATTTTTCGGCTGCCAAATAACAAATAAAAGTGTTACTGCAAAAACTAAAATAGCTAAAGTAATTTGCATTTCTTCCTCTTTCCCTTCTTTTACTTAGACATTTTTAAATATATGCCTCTATCAACTAAACATCAACTATTTGATTTCCGATTCCGCACAAAAAAACTCGTTTCCCCCGATGAGGAAACGAGCTTTTGACTATTAATAGATTTCAAGATATTGTTCGCGTTCCCACGGATGAACCGCCGTACGGAACATATCGCACTCGATTGTTTTTGCCTCAATAAAGTGTTCGAAAATGTGTTCACCTAAACCTTCTTTAATAATATCGTCTTTTTCAAGTTCGATTAAAGCATGGCCCAAGCTTTCTGGAAGATCATAAATGCCAGTTGCTTCACGTTCTTCTTCATTCATGCCGTAAATGTTACGGTCAACTGGTGCTGGAGGAGTTAATTCATCTTTAATTCCAGATAAACCAGCTTTTAGTAGTACAGCCATTGCTAAATATGGATTAGCGGATGGATCTACACTACGTAATTCCAGACGAGTGCTTAGTCCGCGGGAGCTTGGAACACGTACAAGCGGGCTACGGTTTTTACCTGACCATGCGATGTAACATGGTGCTTCATATCCAGGAACTAAACGTTTGAACGAATTGATTGTTGGATTTGTAACAGCTGTATATCCACGAGCATGTTTTAACATTCCCGCTAAGAAATGGTATGCTGTTTGGCTTAATTCAAGTTCGCCATTTTCATCGTAGAAAGCATTGCCTTCTTCATTAAATAGGGACATATTGAAATGCATTCCAGAACCATTAACACCAAATAGTGGTTTTGGCATAAATGTCGCATGCAGACCATGTTTACGAGCGATTGTTTTAACAACTAACTTAAATGTTTGAATGCTATCACAAGCTGTAACGGCATCTTCGTATTTAAAGTCAATTTCGTGTTGACCTGGTGCTACTTCATGGTGAGATGCTTCAATTTCAAAGCCCATTTCTTCTAGTTCAAGCACGATATCACGGCGACAGTTTTCGCCTAAGTCAGTTGGTGCTAAATCGAAGTAACCACCACTATCATTTAATTCTAATGTCGGACGACGATTTTCATCTAATTTGAATAGGAAGAATTCTGGTTCAGGTCCTAAGTTGAACTCTGTAAATCCTAGCTCTTCCATTTCTTTAAGTACACGTTTTAAATTAGCGCGTGGGTCACCTGCAAATGGTGTCATATCAGGATTAAAAATGTCACAAATCATTCTTGCAACTTTTCCTTTTTCAGCCGTCCAAGGGAATACTACCCAAGTGTCTAAGTCTGGGAATAAATACATATCCGACTCTTCAATACGTACAAAGCCTTCAATGGAGGAACCATCAAACATGATTTTGTTATCTAGTGCTTTCTTTAGTTGGCTAACAGGAATTTCCACATTCTTAATTATTCCTAAAATATCCGTGAACTGTAAACGAATAAATTTTACATTTTGTTCATCTGCAAAGCGGAAAATGTCTTCTTTTGTATATTTTGCCATAATCTAAATTCCTCCTAAATAATCTAATTATATTAACTTCTAAATAAAGTAAATACCTCTTCTTGTCTTTTTAAAACCTTGGTAATTGTTGTTTCCCTGTCGCATCTTGCTTCACAAAGCGACCTGCTTGCTGCATTTCTTTTCTAAGTATTTTGCGTACATCATCATCTGTTAAAGGTTCTTTTGATTCTTTTTGCTGCATTTGGTACATTTTCTTAATTCCCGCAATATTCAGACCATCATTCAAATAATCTTTTATCTCTAGCAGAACATCAATGTCTTGAAGTGAGTACAAACGGTGATTTCCTTGATTACGTGCTGGATGGATTAATCCTTGGTCTTCATAGTAGCGAATTTGTCTAGCGGTGAGATCAGTTAGCTTCATTACAGGTCCAATTGGAAACAGCGGCATTGATCTCCGGATTTCCTTTTCACTCACGACAACTCCTCCTCAAAACATAATTATTTTTTTGATGATAGTAGCATTATAATGTACGTCAGATGTTTTGTCAAATTTATGTAAGATAATCTAACATCACCATTAACCCCTTATATAGCAGTACTTTTAACACGAAAAAACCGCGACTAATAAAATCGCGGTAAAATTTTTTAATTATTTTTTGAAAATNNATGTTACTTTTTTATAATGTTTTTTGGATTGCTCGAGTGACTGCGATTTTGATATGTTCGTACGTCAAACCGCCTTGCACATAGAGTTGATATGGTTCCCTAATCGGACCATCGGCTGTTAGTTCTAAGCTCGCACCTTGGATAAATGTGCCAGCTGCCATTATCACGTCATCCTCATAGCCCGGCATATAAGCACCGATTGGTAAAACGTGGGCATTTACCGGAGAAGCAGCTTGGATAGCTTGGGCAAAAGCGACCATTTTATCTTTATTATGGAACGAAACGCTTTGGATTAAGTCTGTCCGTGGTGCGTCCCAAACTGGATCAGCTTCTACACCAAATTCAGCTAACATCGCAGCCGTGAAACGTGCCCCCTTGATTGCTTGAGCAGTTACATGCGGTGCCAAAAAGAAACCTTGGTACATTTCTAATAAACTGTAGAGCGATGCGCCTGCTTCCCTGCCTATTCCAGGAGTAGTCAGGCGGTAACCGCATAAATCAACTAGCGCTTCTGTCCCCGCGATGTAGCCACCTGTTTTCGCTAAACCGCCACCAGGATTTTTGATCAAAGAGCCCGCGATGATATCAGCCCCAACTTCTGTAGGCTCCAAATATTCCGCGAATTCTCCGTAGCAATTGTCGACAAAAACAATTACTTTTGGATTGATATTTTTTACAAAATCAATCATTTCTTTTATTTTTTCGATTGTGAAGGAAGGTCTGTCGGCATAACCACGCGAACGCTGAATGCCAATCATTTTTGTCTTCGGTGTCATTTTTTCAGCAACAGCCGGAAAATCCACGTCTCCATTTACTTGTAGAGGCACAGAATTATAGCCAATATGAAAATCTTTCAAAGAACCTTGGCCTTGGCTCCGCATTCCAACAATTTCTTCTAATGTATCGTAAGGTTGCCCTGTAATATAAAGTAATTCATCTTCAGGGCGCAGAATCCCAAATAACACCGTAGAAATCGCGTGTGTTCCCGAAATAATTTGCGGACGTACAAGAGCTGCTTCTGTTTTAAACACACTCGCATAAACACGCTCTAATGTATCTCTTCCTTCATCATCATAGCCATAGCCTGTCGACGGGTGAAAATGAAAATCGCTTACTTTGTTTTCTTGAAAAGCGTCTAATACTTTCGCTTGATTAAATTCCGCAATTTCGTCTGTTTCCTTTTGCAAGTCGGCAATTTGTGCTTCTACTTTTTTTCTTAATGCTTGAATATCAGTCATTGCTGGACTCCTTCCTCGGCTTATATCCTTCAATATAGTAACTTTGCTTACTCTCGATATATTCTAATTTCGTAACCCAAGCCTGTTGTTTGATTTGCGCTAACTCTTTTCCTTTTTCTTCTGAAAGTTCCATCGTAAAGAACATCCAATTTTTTTCGATTAATTCTATCATTCGCTGTTTAATCATTTCCGGAGCCACTGAATCTAAGGCCGAAATGAGTAAATGTTCTGGTTGATCTGGCACAAAAGAAGCTGGCGCCTGATCCATTTTATTGTAAATCACCAAGGTTGGCAGATGATTCATTTCCAGCTCTTCCAGTAAAGAAACGACGGTTGTTTCGTGCTGCAAGTAATCAGGATTCGAGGCATCAACAACATGAATCAAAACATCGACATTCGCGGTTTCTTCTAGTGTAGAACGAAATGCAGCAATGAGCGTTGTTGGTAAATCTTGGATAAAACCTACTGTATCGGTTAAAAGTGCTTGGAATCCGCCAGAAAATCGAATTTTTCGCGTTGTTGGATCTAGAGTGGCAAATAGCTTATCTTCTTGTAACGTTGTTTCGTTAGTTAGGCGGTTGAAAATAGTTGATTTTCCCGCATTCGTATAACCAATTAACCCAAAACGAAAGACCGATTGCGTGTTTCTGCGTTCAATGATTCGTTTACGATGCTGTTCCACATGCGTTAATTGCGCTTTAATATCATGCATTTTTTCACGGATATGCCGCTTGTCCATTTCTAATTTTGATTCACCAGGACCTCTTGACCCGATACCTCCACCAAGTTTTGAGAGTGAAGCACCTTGCCCGCTAAGCCGTGGTAAAAGATATTTATACTGCGCGTATGCGACTTGTAATTTTCCTTCTTTGGATTTTGCTCGCATCGCAAATATATCCAAAATTAATTGTGTTCGGTCAATAATTCGCGCTTCGACTGCCGCTGAAATATTACGCACTTGTGTGGCGCTGAGCTCGCTGTTGAAAATAACGACATCCGCCTCATGCATTTCTACTAGTGCAGCAAGTTCTTCCAGTTTTCCAGAGCCAATGAACGACGCTTGGTTTACGCGTTCTAACTTTTGAATTAATTCATCGGCCACTTCGCCGTTTGCAGTTTTCGCTAAGCTATGCAATTCATTCATTGAATTCCAAAACGCTTCTTCTGTTTTATTTGGTAAAATGACACCTACAAGTATTATTTTTTCACGTTCCACAAGCATTTCTCCCTTTTTCAGACAAGACTAATCGTAGCATATTTTACGCATAAAAAAAAGACATGAAACATCGCAAAAAAGCGAGTTCCTTGTCTTTTAAGTAAAGTGCTTATTCCGCATCAGGATTTAAAGCGACATTCTTTTGCGGGGAGAAAGTTGAAATTGCGTGTTTAAATACAAGTTGTTGTTTTCCTTCGACATCTAGTAGTACGGTAAAATTGTCAAAACTTACAACACGTCCTCTTAACTGAAAACCGTTTGTTAAAAATACAGTTGCAAGAATTTTCTCCTTACGCAATTGATTTAAGTAATAGTCCTGTAATCCTTGTCCACCTTGTTTCATAATTTCCCTCTCCAATCTCTATCTTATACTAAAAAATTTCCCAAACCCCAATGAAGTTCCATTGTGCAATTGGTTGGCTAATTTCAAATACCCTTTATTTCTTACTACCAAACAGAAAAGCGCTATTTAGCTGATAAAAAGGTCGTGACTTTGTTCATCGCTTCGGCTTCAGTGGTGCTAGTACCTGCTTGAATCCAGTCAATGTCCATTCTATTTCTAAACCACGTTAACTGCCTTTTCGCGAAATGCCGCGAGTTTTTTTGAATCAATTCTTTTGCTTCTTCGAGTGTACTATTCCCTTCAAAATAGGGAAATAACTCTTTGTAGCCGATGCCGCGAATTGCTGGAACATCAACTAAATTTTGATCAAAAAGTTTTTTTGCTTCTGTTACTAATCCTTGTTCAAACATAAGCTCCACACGTTGATTAATGCGCTCATAGAGTAGTTCTCTATCTAAATCGAGTCCTAGGAAAAGTGGTTTATAGGTAGCATTTAGTTCGTTATGAACTTGATATTCCGAGAAAGGTTTTCCTGTTAGATGCATTACTTCTAATGCTCTAATCACTCGACGCTTATTATTTTCATGAATCTGCGCCGCACTTTCTGGATCTTGTTGTTCGAGCATTTGCCATAAAACTATTTTGTCTAATCGTTCTAATTCTGCTCTGTAAGTCTTATCTTCGCTTGAGTTCCCAAAACCATAATCATAAAAAACAGATTGAATATAAAGGCCGGTTCCACCAACAATAATTGGCATTTTGCCAGCACGGTGTATTTCTTCTATCCACTTTCTCGTTTCTGATTGGAATTTTGCTGCGGTGAAAGGCACAGAGGGATTCGTCACATCAATAAGATAATGTTTGATACCATCCATCTCTTCTGGTGTGATTTTCGCCGTACCGATATCTAAGCCCTGGTAAACTTGCATAGAGTCACCACTAATGATTTCTCCATTCAATTTTTTCGCTAGTTCAATACTTAAACTTGTCTTGCCGACAGCTGTTGGGCCAACGATGACGATGACAGGAATCTTGCTCAAAAAAAAACCTCCTTTTCGCCTGTAATCAATGTACCATGAAAAAGGTTTCTTGAAAATAGCGAAAATGAT
>CM001047.1:1268803-1270643 GCA_000183865.1 Listeria marthii FSL S4-120 | reverse complement strand
CTTGAAAATTCATAAAAAAAGCGCAAATCTTTGGAAGATGTGCGCTCTTTTTAGTTTATCGTTATCTATCGTGCCAATCAGCCGGTTCTCTAGCATCGTTAATTTGGATATTTAATTCTTCTATATAAGTTTGTTTTACGTCGTCGCTCCAGTGGAATTGTTTCGCCATTTCATCAACCACTGCATCTTTCCATTCAAGCAAGTACGGCATGTCGAACAGCAGATATCCAGTGCGGCGCAACAAGAAATCGATTGGCGTTGTTACTGCTTCGTGTTGAATGGAGTAGCGTAGTTCTGCATACAAACTGTTTGGTAAAGTGGTTTCGTTTTGGTCTTTATGTTCTTGCGCATAAGTAAATAATTGATCGATATTGCTACCGAAGCGTTTCGCCATTTCACGACCTTCTTCTAGCGTCCAGCCAAAGCGATTGTTTCCTTCTTTTGCTTTTTTGGAAAGGAATGCTTCTAAATGTTCCGAGCCGCCGATATCCCCACCAGAAATTGGTAAATGTTTGGTTTGGACTGGTTTGTATTTTTTGCCAGTTTCTTTAGCAAGCGATTTGGAAACATCGTCTAATAATTTCTCTGCCATTTTTCTGTAACCAGTTAGTTTACCGCCAGCCATTGTAATTAAGCCACTTTCGGAAAACCAAACTTCATCTTTACGAGAAATCTCGGAAGGGTCTTTTCCTTCTTCATAGATAAGTGGACGAACTCCAGCCCAGCTTGATTCAATATCTTTTTCAGTGATATGCACGTCTGGGAACATATAATTTATCGCTTTGATGACGTAATTATGATCTGATTCTAGCGCTTTTGGATTGATTACCGCTTCATCATATACGGTATCCGTTGTACCAACATAGACTTTTTTATCGCGTGGAATTGCAAAGACCATGCGGCCATCAGGTGTATCAAAGTATACCGCTTGCTCCATCGGGAATTTTTGTTTATCAATAACTAAATGGATTCCTTTTGTTAAGCGTAAATGTTTATTATTTGTGGCATAATCTAATTTTCTCACTTTATCTACCCATGGGCCAGCAGCATTGATAATACGATGACCTTTGATATCATATGCTTTACCAGATAGACGGTCAGTTACAGTTACACCAACTACTTGTTTGTTATCGTCATATAAAAAGTGTTCTGCTTTCGTATAGTTAATCGCATTTGCGCCAAGCTCTACGGCTTTTTTCATTACTTCGATTGTTAGGCGCGCATCATCCGTCCGGTACTCAACATAGTAACCTGAACCTTTTAAGCCATCTTTTTTGACGAAAGGATTTTTCGCTAGCGTTTCTTTAGCACTTAAAATTTTGCGGTGTTCATTTTTCTTCACACCAGCTAAGTAATCATATAAACGAATACCAAATGAAGCGGTCGTTTTACCCATATTTCCACCTTTATGAAACGGGAGCATCATCCATTCAGGAGTCGTCACGTGCGGTCCATTTTCATAGACGATAGCACGTTCTTTTCCTAAATCTGCCACTTCTTTAATTTCAAATTGTTGCAAGTATCTCAAACCACCGTGGACTAGTTTTGTAGAACGACTTGATGTACCGCTAGCAAAGTCACCCATTTCAACAAGTGCAACGCTCATACCTCTGGAAGTTGCATCTAAAGCGATTCCTGCTCCTGTAATCCCGCCACCGACGATAACTAAATCAAATTTTTCTTCTTGTAGATTTCTCTCGATTGTTTCTCTGTCAAATGCTGAAAATAATTGTACCATTTTGTTTGCCCCCTTCAAATTGTTTACGATCTGAATTATGCCTTCTTGAATACTTTTCCACTTTTCAATCTAACTGAAACGCTTTAAGTTTTTAAAAAGTAT
>CM001047.1:1268321-1268703 GCA_000183865.1 Listeria marthii FSL S4-120 | reverse complement strand
TTAAAAACAAAAAAAGAGACTGCAAAGTAAGACGATTGCGCTCGCCTTTTGCAGTCTCTCCGAATCTCAGACAATAATATTTATTAACTTACTATGATTATAGCTTTTAACGTTTTATAATGAAAGCGTTTTGCTCACGAGAATTGTTTCTTATTTCTTAGCGCTACTGCTTTTTCAGGGAAATCTGTCATCATACCTTTAGCACCTAGCTCTAAAAAGCGAGTTATATCCTCTTCTTTGTTAACTGTCCAATAACGTGCAGCGATTTCTCCAAGAACTGAATTGTTCGCTGCCTTGAGTGGTGGATGTACGGCATCTAGTTGAATTTTTTCGTGTAATGATAATACCTGATCCAAATTCTCATGTGTTATTAGCGCTAATT
>CM001047.1:1263504-1268221 GCA_000183865.1 Listeria marthii FSL S4-120 | reverse complement strand
ATTAGCGCTAATTTAACCGTGCTTGATAATTCTCTTAAACGAATGAGCGTATCCGGATTAAAAGAAGAATACATACATTTAACCGCGGGAAATCGACCAGCTAGCTTCAATACTTTTTGTTCAATTCCTTCATATTCAAAGACGTCTGTTTTCAGTTCAATATTAAGCGTGACCCCAGTACCATTGATTAACTTAAACACTTCTTCCAATGTAGGCACGCGAATCTTCCGGAAAAATCGTTTAGCAATGACTAATTTTTTCACTTCATAATGTGTATAATCTTTTAGTAAACCTGTCCCATTTGTCGTTCTATCAACACGTTCGTCGTGCATCACGATTAATTCTCCACTTTTAAGTACATGGACGTCTAGTTCAATCCCGTCTGCACCCGATAAAATGGCAGCTTTCATAGCTGGCAACGTATTTTCTGGATGCGTTCCACTACTGCCTCGATGGGCAAATATTTCTGTCAAAATGCTTCCCCCCAAACTATTTACTTATGTTAACTATAACAAAAATAAGTAAATATACTCAAATTTAAAAAAACTATCAATTAATTCAGCATTTTAAATTACTTCTTGATTTATGTATGGTATTATAGTATGTAGCTAAAAACAGATCTCTTTACTATCTCTGTCTAGGTTTACACACATATTTATTTATCACAAATAGGAGATGTTATTTTGAAAAGGACTACTCGCTACAGTAGAAAATATGTTCCGAGTATTGATGGACTTCGAGCACTCGCAGTTATTGCTGTAATCGCCTACCATTTGAATTTCAGCTGGGCAAAAGGTGGATTCATCGGCGTAGACATATTTTTCGTCTTATCTGGTTATTTAATTACGAATATTTTATTAACACAATGGGAAAAAACACAATCACTTCAATTAAAACAATTTTGGATTAGACGTTTCCGGCGACTTATTCCTGCTGTCTATGTAATGATTGTAGTAGTTGTCATCTATGCAGTTTTCTTCCATCCGGAAATCTTAAAAAACTTACGCGGCGATGCAATTGCTTCTTTCTTTTATGTTAGTAACTGGTGGTTTATTTTCCACGATGTATCTTACTTTGATTCATTTGGACTTCCGTCACCACTTAAAAACTTATGGTCACTTGCCATTGAAGAACAATTTTACATGATTTGGCCTGCTTTTTTACTCGTTTTTCTAAAATGGGTAAAAAATCCAAAATTACTTTTAAAAATCGTTATTGGTCTTGGCCTACTTTCCGCAATCTGGATGACCATTTTGTATGTTCCAGGAACGGATCCAAGCCGCGTCTATTATGGTACTGACACTCGAGCGTTTGATTTGCTTGCGGGTTGCGCACTTGCATTTGTTTGGCCTTTCACTCGTCTTAGCCCTGTCGTTCCAAAGAAAAGTAAAGCTGTCTTAAATATCGCTGGAACAATCAGTGTCCTCGGTTTCATATTATTTACAGCATTTGTGAGTGAATATCAAACGTTCTTATATCGCGGTGGCTTGTTATTAGTTGCAATTCTAGGTGTTATCATGATTGCGACCATTTCTCACCCCGCTTCCTATCTAAGCAAAATTTTCAGTTTCAAACCTCTTCGATGGATCGGGACGCGTTCTTACGGTATTTACTTATGGCACTATCCAATCATCACATTAACGACACCTGTTGTCGAACTTACACAACCTAATATTTGGCGAGCTATCCTACAAGTTGCTGCCACATTTATTATTGCTGAATTATCATTTCGTTTTATCGAAACACCTATCCGAAAAAATGGTTTCATCAGCTATTTCAAAGGATTCAAAGACAAAAACTACTTCGTCTGGAAAAGTAAACCTGTTGGTAAATGGTTAAGCCTTGCTGGTCTCGTTGCTGTTTTAGCCGTATTCGCACTTGGCATGAGCAATGTCGTTTCTGTGAATACAAACGCTGAAAAACAACAGACTTCCGTTAAAACAACTACTTCTACGACAGATACGAAGAAAGACACAGAAAAAGAGACAGAAGATAAAGCAGCAAAAGAAAAAGAAGCATCCAAAGATACAGGTACAGAAAAAGCAAGTGGACAAGACGAAACGCAGGAACCGGATAATAAAGATAAGTCCGTCGCTCCGACACCAACAATTACCCAAACAGTGGCAATTGGCGATTCGGTAATGCTTGATATTGAACCATATTTAAAAGAAGCTGTTCCAAACGTAACAATTGATGGACTTGTTGGCCGACAATTACGAGATGCCATTACAACCGCTACTGGCTATAAGAAATTTAATACCGAAAGCAGCTCGGTTATTCTCGAACTCGGTACAAATGGTCCTTTCACAGCAGATCAATTAGATAGCTTATTAGAGCAATTTGATAAAGCAACCATTTATTTAGTGAATACGCGCGTTCCTCGTGGTTGGCAATCCGATGTTAACAAGAGCATCGCCAACGCCGCCTCTAGACCGAATGTAACCGTTGTTGATTGGTACTCACGATCAAGTGGCCAAACACAATACTTCGCTCCTGATGGCGTCCATTTAACTAAAACTGGTGCTCAAGCATATGTCGCTATGTTAACAAGTGTAATGAACAAATAACTATCCGCCCTTTATCGGGGCGGATAGCTTTTTTTATTTTCTTCTAGAAACCATCCAGCTTAATCCAATCAATAATGCTCCAACAGTCACTCCTGCTACAGGTAAGGAATCACCTGTTTTTGGTAATGCATTTGTACTTGCTGCCGTTTTTACGCTTGTTGTTGTCTCTTTCTTCTCATCTACTGTTAGCGACGGGATGCTTGGAATTGGCGTCACTGGTTTATCGACGCTTGGTGTAACATCCACTGGATTTGGTGTAGGATTTGGTGCTGGGCTTGGTGTTGGGTCTGGTGTTGGATCAGGTGTAGGCGTTGGATCCGGCACCGGTATGTCGTCTTCCACAATAACCGTCACTTGTACGGGCGCTCCTTTTTGCAAATCATTTTCAGCGTTTAGCGTAACGATGTATTTTCCTGGTTTAGAAAAATCTACCACCGTTGCAAAATCGCTTGTAATCGTTGTACCATCATTCGTTTTCGCTTGAATATCTTTTAAAAATTCGGCTTCTGTTTTCGATGTATTGGTTTTATAAGTAATGCTATTATCTGCCGTAATAGTTGTTGTTGCTTTAATTGTTACATTTACTTGTACTGGATCCGCTTTTAATCCGGCATTATTTTCTGATTGTAAAGTAACTGTGTATGTCCCAGGTGTTGTGAAATCTACTTTATCAGCAAAATCACTTGTAACTGCCGAACCATCATCTGATTGCGCATGAATACCTGCTAAAAACGCTGCTTCTGTAACTGCTTTATTTTGCACATAAGTTTTTTCGCTGTCAGCTGTAATAGTCAAAGAGTGATCTACAGTAAAATAATGATCATAGACTGGACCTGAAATAGTGTAACTACCGCCATTTTTAAATTGGTCTGGTGAATTATATGTGTCGTAAGGTAAATCAATTCGTGCGTTAAATTCCATTTTTTCAAGATTGTCGAAATCTGTTTTACTAACATTACTTACTGTTAAGCCGTCGCTATTAATCGTTAGTCGGCTACCATTAATTTCTTGTTCATTCATTGAAAAGAAGGTATTGCTGCTAGAGGTAGACTTCAGAAAATCTGGCGTGTAACCATCATAGTTAACAGTTCGTTCTGTCATGATTGTAAATGGAACGTACATTGTTTGATTATCAGCATTATACGTTAAAGCACTACTTTTGATTTCGGAGTTAATTAATTTTTTCCCGCCAATATTTTGTCCATATGCGTATAATTGAGTTAATTTCGGAAAATTTTCTATACCATGATAATCATGTATACCACAAAATTGAACGTATAATGTTTTAAGCTCGGGCATACTTTTTAGTGGCATAATATCAGTTATTGCCCCATTACTATCTAGATTAATATATGAAACTTTAGGCAATACATTTAATTTAGTTAAAATCGAGTCGTCATGTGCACTATGTGAGAAATCAACATTTGTTAAATTAGTGAGTTGACTTAAATCTGGAATTTTATCTGAAGTGACGTCTGTTCCCATTATGGTTAATTTCTCTAGTTTATTTAATCCAGTTATTTGACTGTAATTCGATGCATGAATCGAGTCTATTCTCAAATCTTTTACGTTATGAGCATATTCAAGGCCTGTTAAGTCGGTAATATTTAATTTACTTAATGAAATAGTTGTTAATGAATCCATCTGTGCTTCTGTGATGTTCGCTGTACTTGCTTGTCCAAGAAGGCTATTTAAATACTGTTTAAAAGACAGCATCTGGAATATTTACATTATCTTGACTTGCTTTTAAACCTGTCTGTTCTGCTGCAAAAACCGGCAAAGTAGTTTGCGAAACTGGGACGATCACTATTGCACAACATACTCCAATTTTTACTAGTTTTGTTTTCATTGACATAAGTCATTACCCTCTCCACTCTATTAATTTAGATTAGATAAGATTACTAAGCTTTCAAAAGGAACTTTATGGATGTAATTATAGTTCCCTTCCCGTCTAATACCAATAGATAAATTGTGTACAAAAACAGCTGAAAATATGAATTTTAGTACCTAGCTAGGACTTTTAATTTCGTGAGCCTAGTTTCTGCGCAGGATTTTACTAGTAGTTTACATAAGAAAAAAGCTTGGATAATTTGTCGGAAATTTGTCGAAACAGAATCAAATAGAGATAAATGCAAAGAAACTATCCGCCT
>CM001047.1:1263305-1263404 GCA_000183865.1 Listeria marthii FSL S4-120 | reverse complement strand
GAAAAGAACGCAAATAAAAAAACTACCCGCCCCTTATGGGATCGGATAGTTTTTGTTCACTTATTTTTTACGGGAAATCATAACGCCTAATCCTAAGAC
>CM001047.1:1262903-1263205 GCA_000183865.1 Listeria marthii FSL S4-120 | reverse complement strand
GTGAATCACCTGTTTTTGGCAATAATTTCACTGTGGTTACAGGTGTGTTAGCTGAAATTTCAACTACAGGATCGACCGAATTAGCCGGTTCAGCTGGATCTTCTGGATCAACTGGGTCTGGATCAGGTGTTGGATCCGGGTCTGGTGTTGGGTCTGGATCCGGTATTGTTTCACTTATTGTTACCGTTACAGTAAGCGGCGCAGCTTTTTGGAGCGCTGATTCCGCACTAAGTGTTACTTTGTATTTTCCTGGTTTTGTAAAGTCTACAACCGTTGCAAAATCACTTGTAATTGGTGTTTCG
>CM001047.1:1261125-1262803 GCA_000183865.1 Listeria marthii FSL S4-120 | reverse complement strand
GGATCAGCTGTGATAACTGTTTTCGCTTCAACTGTTACTGTCACTTGGAATGGTTCACTTTTCACGCCAAGAGTATTTTCTGCATTTAGTGTAACAGTATAGACACCTGGAGTTGCAAAATCTACTTTTTCTGCCACATCACTAGTAATTGTCGAACCATTAGCATCTGCTTTAATATCAGTTAAGAATTTCGCTGGTGTCACTGTTCCGCCAGCAACATAAGTTATGTTCTCTTCAGCAGTAATATCTACAGAGTGATCAACCGTGAATTCTTGCATACCCGCAGCACCTATAGTATATGTTTTTCCTACTAAATTGGCTGGTGTGCCTGCTTTCGAAAAATCAAACATGGTATAAAAAGTGAGATTTGCAATCTGATCAAACTCAGTTGGCGTCACATCACTTATGGTAATCCCCTCAACTGATCCAGTCATTCTACTACCATCAATAACTCCGTCGTTCGTTGCTATCATATACATGTCAGGTTTGTATGACGGTGTAATTTTTGCTCCATTAAAGTTGGTGATAGAAGCTGGTGTCATTATGTCAAATGGGACAAACATGGTTTGTGCTGTCACGTTGTAATTAAGCGACTTACTTTTAATTGCTGTCGCTTCCATAGGAGCGAACTGTTGGCCCCCTCCATTGTAATTAGTTAATTTTGGAAAAGCATCCAATCCGCTTAAATCATCTATCTGACAGTTGGTAACATTTAAGCTAGTAAGGTTGACCAAACTTTGTAACTCACTAAAATTGGTGATTGCTTTATTTCCAGACAAATCAAGACTAGCTAAGTTGGGTAGATTTTTAATCTTAGGATAAACCGAATTATCTAGCTTATTATTAGATAATGACATAGTAGTCAAATTGGTTAAACCATTTAAATCAGGTAGCAAACTTGAAGTCAGATCACTATTTTGAATCCATAGACTATCCAAATTAGGTAGTTTCGCTATCGCTTCATAATTAGTTATAGTTTTAGTATTTATCGTTAACGTCTTTAGGTTAGTTGCAGCTTCAAGACCTGTTAAGTCTGTAATAGAGCCTGATAAACTGATACTCTCCAAGCCTGATATTTGAGCTTTTGTAATATCTGCTGTGGCAGCATTACCCATCGCTTGGTTTAGTTGTGCTTTTAATTCAGCATCTGGTACGTTCACTATATCCTGACTTGCATCATCCGCTACTTCTTCTGCGGCAAAACTGGGTAAAGAAATTTGTGATAGTGGCATTAATACCATAACACTACAAATTCCGATTTTCATAATTTTAGATTTTATTGACATCTTTGTTGTTCCTCTCTCTTATCAAATTAATTGTCTTAAAACAGCTAAATACTAGTCTAACATAGTAAATTATATACCTCACGATTAAAAATACCAATAGCCATTTTGTGAACATTTCTTGATGATTTCGTCCATAAATAAATCATAAAACCAGTTTAAAGAATCGAAAATCATGAGGAAACAGCTATTTATCTAGTATTGCATGCACTACTAAAGGATTCATAAACTGTGACTAAATTGTGACTTTATCTAGCAAGATGCTTTTGTTTTTCGTTCTTTAAGGTATACATAGATACTCATTATCCGTCTAAAACCACATCTCGATCCACAGAAAAACTATTCACCCAACTAAGAGTGAATAGTTTTTGTTTTACTTATTATTTTTTACGCGC
>CM001047.1:1260740-1261025 GCA_000183865.1 Listeria marthii FSL S4-120 | reverse complement strand
TAGTGAGTCACCTGTTTTTGGTAGTTTAATTGTACTCGTAGTTGCTTCTGCTGATGCCGAAATAGATACTACGGGATCTGCTGGATCTGCTGGTTTTTCTACTTCATTATTGCTTGGGTCATCTACGGAATCAGAAGACTGAACAGGTTCATCAGATGGTGTTTCTGGATCTGGCGTTGGTTCTGGATCTGGTGCTTTTTCGCTTACTTTTACTTTCACAGTAAGTGGATCTGCTTTTTGCACATCAGATTCCGCATGGAGTGTTACTGTGTATTCGCCGGCTTT
>CM001047.1:1259687-1260640 GCA_000183865.1 Listeria marthii FSL S4-120 | reverse complement strand
GGGTCAGCTGTGATAACTGTTTTTTCGATAATTGTCACTGTCACTTGAACTGGATCAGCTTGCACGCCTAATGAATTGGCTGCATTTAACGTTACTGTATAGGTACCAGCTTTTGTAAAGTCGACTTTGTCCGCCACGTCACTTGTAATTGTAGCGCCGTTCGCATCGGCTTTAATATCTGCTAAGAATTTTTCTGGTGCGACTGTTTCACCCGCTACGTAGGAGATATTCTCTTCTGCTGTAATAGTGGCTGAATGGTCGACAGTAAAGTCTTGCATACCTGCTCCGCTAACATTAAATGTTCCTCCAGCTAAATTAGGTGGTGTTTTCACGTCTTTCGAATCGAATATAGTCCATAAAGTTAATGTTTCAATTTGGTCAAACTCTGCTGGATTCACACCTGTGATTGATAAACCATCCGGCATACCTGTTATTCTATCGTAATCAACGTCCTCATCATTTAAAATAAGTCTATAGGCCATATTTTTGTATGCAGGATTAACTGCCGAACCGTCATAATTGGTTATATGGCTCGGTGTCATGATATTAAATGGAACAAACATGGTTTGTTGTTTTGCGTCATACTTAAGCGTGCTACTCTTAATTTGCAGCACTTCCGATGGTATAAACTGTGCCCCTGTTGAGGTTAAACTCGTAAGATGCGGGAGATTTTCTATACCTCTAAAATCAGACACTTGACAATTATTTAGATTTAACCTTGCTAGATTAGACAAACTTTGAAGCTCACTTACACTGGTAAGTCCTTTATTATCGGATAAATTAAGGTCCGTTAAGCTGGATAGTTGATTAAATTTAACATAAACTGAATTATCTATCTTGGTATTGCTTAGGTTTAAGCTTTCTAATTTAGTTAAACCATTTAAATCCGGTATTAAACTAGAAGTTACATTAGAATTTTGAATCCATAAAGTTTTTAATGCTTTTAACTGCCC
>CM001047.1:1258806-1259587 GCA_000183865.1 Listeria marthii FSL S4-120 | reverse complement strand
GCTACTTCTTCTGCGGCAAAACTTGGTAAGGAAGTTTGAGAAAGTGGTACGAGTACCATCACACTACAAACACCGATTTTTATAATTTTAGATTTGATTGACATCTTGGTTGTTCCTTTCTATTTTCAAGTTACTTATTATTGAAAGTCTTTGGAATGGCTAGTCCCAATCAAATAAGCAGATTATATCGTCGGAAGCCTTAAATACAACAACTATATTGTGTCAATTTAATGGATTTCCCGAATCAATAAAGCCTTATAAATCTGAAAAAACTGTTTAAAAATACGAAGAACTTTGCACTACAGGAAAAAATACTTGGATTACTAGCTCCCCTTTTTCCCTAAAAGTACAAAATTCTTCGCTAAAACAAATTTTGAATATGAAATCTTTATCTCTTTATATTGTTTATTTATTTTTTACGAGCAATCATAACGCCTAATCCTAAGACTAAGAATCCCACGACTACGCCTGTTGCTGGTAATGAATCCCCTGTTTTTGGTAATTTTACTGTTTTGATTGTTGATTGAGCAGAATAAGATGCTCCAGACTTTGTAGATTTTCTTGTTAAACTACCAGATTGACTAGCTTTACCTTTTGTAGGTGTTGGTTCTGGGTTATCCGGGTCCGTCGTTGGATCGTCTGGATCTGGTGTTGGATCTGGGTCTGGCGTCGGATCTGGTATTGGTTTCACTGGATCGACAGCTTTTTCATTGATTTTTACTTTTACAGTAAGTGGATTTGCTTTTTGAACATCTGATTCTGCATTTAATGTTACTGTGTA
>CM001047.1:1252494-1258706 GCA_000183865.1 Listeria marthii FSL S4-120 | reverse complement strand
TATGTTACTTCTGGATCAGCTGTAATGGCTGTTTTTTCAATGATTGTAACTGTTACTTGCATTGGTTCACTTTTAACGCCTGTTGAATTTTCTGCGTTAAGTGTAACAGTGTACGTTCCAGCTTTTGTAAAATCGACTTTTTCTGCAACGTCACTTGTTACTGTCGGACCATTAGCATTTGCGTTAATATCTGTTAAGAATTTTTCTGGTGTGACTGTTTCGCCAGCTATATAAGAGATGTTATCTTCGGCTGTAATACTTACAGAGTGGTCAACTGTGAATTTCCCTTTAACAGAAGAGTTACTGATACCATAGCCAGTTGCTAAATTAGCAGGTTTTGTTGCTTTTCTAACATCAAATAATGTATAGACAGAAAAATCTTCAATTTGATCAAAGTCAGCCGGAGTCACGCCGTTAATAGTTATCCCCTCAGCTGTAGCAGTCATTTTACTATCAGCAACAGCTCCAGTGCTCAACTCCACTTCATATTCATAGAGTTTAAAGGAAGGATTGATTTTAGAACCATCAAAATTGGTTAAAGAACTTGGTGTCAATAAGCTATAAGGAATAAACATGGTTTGCGCTTTCGCATCATAATTAAGGGTATTGCTCTTAATTTCTGTCACTGCTTGCGATTCAAATGCTTGTTTTCCACCTTGAAAGTTTGTTAGGCGCGGGAAATCTTCTACACCTTTATAATCAGCAATCTGACAATCTTCTACTACTAAAGTCGATAGATTAGGCAAACTTTTAAGATTTGTCACATTAGTGATATTTTTATTACCCTTCAAATTAAGGCTAGCTAAACTCGAAATATTATTAATTTTAGAGTATACGGAATTATCTATGCTAGCATTAGTTATGCTCAAACTTTTTAAAGCTGTTAAACTCGTTAAATCTGGTATCGCATTTGAAGTTACATTAGAACCTGTAATAGTTAAGTGTTCTAAATTAGTTAATTGCGCTATCGGTGCATAACTACCTGCACTTATATCCGAGATAGTTAACATGTTAAGGTTTTTCGCATATTCAAGTCCTGTTAAGTCAGTAATATTACCGCTTAGATTAAGACCATTAAGACTCGACATCTGAGCTTCTGTAATATCTGCTGTGCTTGCTTGACCTAAGTTACTATTCAATGTAGCTTTTAATACTGAATCGGGAATATTAATAGCTCCCTGACCTGTGTCTGTCCCTATTTCCTCAGCAGCAAAACCTGGAAAAGAAGTTTGGGATAGAGGTACAAGTACCATTACACTACAAACTCCGATTTTCATAATTTTGGATTTGATTGACATCTTGTGTTGTTCCTCTCTTAATTAGAATGCTTGTCATTGAAAACCTTTAAGACAGCTAATCGCTTGCCTTAATGATTTAAATTATATACCCGATTTCGGTATATACCAATGGACAAATTGTGAACATTTTAAGGCAAATTACTCGCACACTCAATTAATAATGATTATAAATAAGACAAACCGCTGTAGAAGTGCTGTTTCCCCAGTATTTCATACACTACTAAAAAATCAATAAATATGTCGAAAATGTGTCATTTATTGAGAATGCGCTTTCATTATTGAGTATACAAAAAAGCATCTAGCCTATTTAAAGACTAGATACTTTACTTTTATTCGCCAAATACATTTTTCCATTCGCTTCTTTTAGCTAGAAATTCAGCCGCCAAAGCTTGGGCGCCTTCTAAACTATGGCTCGCTGCCCAGCCACATTGAACTTCATTGCATGCTGGAACTTCAGTTGCCTGGATAACATCGTTTAATGTTGTCGCAATGATTTCTAGCACATCATCGTAGTCACTATGATTTATCAATGATACGTAGAACCCTGTTTGACATCCCATTGGACTAATGTCTACTAATTTGTCGGTATGATTTCTTGCAAGTTCTGCCATCAAATGTTCTAAAGAGTGTAGCGCCGGCATTTCCATATGTTCTTTATTAGGTTGTTTAAAGCGAACATCATATTTGTAAATTTCATCTCCGTGTATGCCAACTTTCGTTCCCGCTAGTCTCACAAAAGGTGCTTTTACTTTCGTATGGTCTAAATTAAAACTTTCTACATTCATTTTTTCTGCCATGCGTTTCCCTCCTCTTATTCTTTGTCATTATATCAAAAAAAAGAATCCTTGCATATTTCTATACAAGAACTCTTTTATGATTATTCGTCTTTTGCATCTGTTGTATCTTTGATTTCAGGAATCGCCAACCAAATAGATGTTGGCTCCCCTTCCATTGTTTCATCTAATACAAACGAGCCGTTAGAATAGCGATCTGTTATCCGTAGATTATTGACGTCTATTTCGACTACTTGATCTGTATTTGTTTCGATAAATAAATGGTCGTTATTATCAGCAAGTGTTAAGCCAATGAAGCGATGCGGGTTACTTTTCAGTTCGCGTAACATCAGTAAGCCACGTTTCGCCCTAGAAATCGGTTCAAATTCGCTTGCTTTCATTTGTTTAAGTGAACCGCGCTGTGTTGCGAGAAGGATATGTTTTTGTTCGTTTGGCGTAATTACTACACCGCCAACAACGATATCATCTTGTTTTAAATTAATAGCTTTCACGCCGGCTGTTCTTGCGCCGGACTCTGGAATTTCCGTAATCGAATAACGAAGACCATAACCATTTTTGGTGGCTAGGAAAATATCTTCTGACCCATCAATCAAATGAACACTTAACAGCTCATCGTCATCTTTTAGCTTAATTGCCATCATTGATTTAGAATAGCGCTGCGGTTTGTAATTCGTGATTGCCGATTGCTTGGTCATGCCGTTTTTGGTAACGAATAAAAATCGTTTTTCTTCCGTAAAGGCTTGAATTGCAATGGCGGAACGAATTTCTTCTCCGGCTGATAAATCACTAGCCAAGTGACTAACGTGATCCCCGAGGTTTTTCCAACGAATATCTGGCAACTCATGCACTGGTCGATAAATGAAATTCCCTTTGCTCGTGAATAACAAGAGCGAATCGAGTGAATTCATTTTTTGGATAAAGATGGCATGGTCGGCTTCTTTCATCGCTAATTCTGCACCATTTGAAGCGGCGTAAGAACGTTGGCTTGTCCGTTTCACATAGCCTTCCTTCGTTACAGAAACAATCACGTCTTCGTTAGCAACAAGTACTTCCGTATCGATTTTGATTTCGGTGATTTCCGCTTGCACTTCTGTACGGCGGGCAGTTTTGTATTTTTTCTTAATTTCAGCTAGTTCTTCTTTTAGCACAGCAATAAGTTCTGCTTCATCGCCAAGGATTTTTTCCAGAACACTAATTTGCTCTGCTAGAGATGCGGCTTCACTTTGAAGTTCATGAATATCTGTATTTGTTAAACGATACAGTTGTAAAGATACAATCGCTTCTGCTTGTTTTTCGCTGAAATCATAGTTTGTTTGTAAGTTTAATTTCGCATCACGTTTATCTTTCGAGCCACGGATTAATTTAATGACTTCATCTAAAATAGAAAGTGCTTTAATTAATCCTTCTAAAATATGTTGGCGCGCGCGTGCTTTGCGAATGTCATACTCAGAGCGCTTAGTAATGATTTCTTTTTGGTGGTCAATATACGCATCAAGCATTGGGATAATTCCCATTAGCTCAGGACGTTTTCTATTGATAGCGACCATATTGAAATTATAGCTCACTTGTAAATCTGTATTTTTAAATAAGTAATTCAGTACGCCTTCTGCATTGGCATCTTTTTTAAGTTCCACTGCGATACGAAGTCCAGTACGGTCAGTTTCATCGCGTACTTCTGAAATACCTTCAATTTTTTTCTCAATACGAAGTTCGTCCATGCGTTTAACTAAATTAGCTTTATTCACTTCATAAGGAATTTCATGAATCGTAATTTGTTTTCTGCCGCCACGGATATCTTCAATTTCTGTTTTGGAACGAACGACGACGCGCCCTTTACCCGTTTGATATGCTTTACGAATACCGTCAATCCCTTGAATAATTCCACCTGTTGGGAAATCTGGGCCTTTGACAATTTTCATAATATCATCGGTTGTGCAAAGCGGGTTATCTAATCGTTTGATGACAGCTTCAATGATTTCGGTTAAATTATGCGGCGGAATATCTGTCGCATAACCCGCGGAAATCCCAGTAGAACCATTGACTAAAAGGTTCGGGAAACGCGCTGGTAAAACAGTTGGCTCACTAGAAGTATCATCAAAGTTAGGAATGAAATCGACTGTTTCTTTTTCGATATCGCGAAGTAATTCAGCTGAAATTGGTGAAAGACGAGCTTCGGTATAACGCATCGCAGCGGGTGGATCCCCGTCTACACTACCATTATTCCCGTGCATTTCAATCAGCATATTACGTACTTTCCAGTCTTGACTCATCCGCACCATTGCTTCATAAACGGAAGAGTCACCATGTGGATGGTAATTACCGATAACATTTCCGACTGTTTTGGCAGATTTACGGAAACCTTTCTCAGATGTATTTCCTTCGACATTCATTGCGAATAAAATCCGACGTTGTACTGGTTTCAGTCCGTCACGAACATCTGGAAGCGCACGTTCTTGAATAATATATTTACTATATCTACCAAAACGGTCGCCCATAACTTCTTCTAGCGCTAAGTCTTGGATATGTTGTTCTGGATTAGTCAAATGTCTTTCGCCTCCTCAACCATCATGTTTTCATTTTCTAAAATGTTTTGGCTATCTTCCATAGAAAACTCAACATGCTTTTCAATCCACTGACGTCTTGGTTCTACTTTATCACCCATCAGTGTTGCCACACGGCGTTCAGCACGCGCAGAATCGTCCACTCGCACACGAATTAATGTACGTGTATCTGGATTCATCGTTGTTTCCCAAAGTTGATCGGCGTTCATCTCACCAAGACCTTTGTAACGTTGAATCATGTAGCCTTTACCGATTTTTTGGATGGCAGAATCTAATTCTTCATCTGTCCAAGCATATTCGATTACTTCTTTTTTCCCGGAACCGCGGCTGACTTTGTAAAGTGGTGGCAAGGCAATGAATACTTTACCAGCTTCAACAAGTGGGCGCATATAACGATAGAAGAATGTTAATAGTAATACTTGAATGTGGGCGCCATCGGTATCGGCATCGGTCATGATAACTACTTTGTCATAGTTACAATCCTCGACATCAAACTCGGTACCAACACCCGCACCAACTGTATGGATAATCGTACTAATTTCTTCATTTTTTAAGATATCTTGTAGTTTTGCTTTTTCGGTATTAATTACTTTTCCTCGAAGTGGCAAAATAGCTTGGAAACGGCGGTCACGGCCTTGTTTGGCTGATCCTCCCGCCGAGTCTCCTTCGACTAGGTAAAGTTCATTTTTATTAGGGTTTCGTGATTGTGCTGGCGTTAACTTTCCAGAAAGCAGTGTTTCAGAACGTTTCTTTTTCTTGCCGTTACGCGTTTCTTCACGAGCTTTTCTGGCTGCTTCTCTTGCTTCGCGGGCTTTAACAGCCTTTTTAACGAGAAGTGAGCTTGTTTCTGGGTTTTCTGCAAGGAAGTAAGCTAAATGTTCCGCCACTACAGCATCGACCGCCTGGCGAGCTTCCTGTGTCCCTAGTTTCTCTTTCGTTTGACCTTCGAATTGGAGGATTTTTTCTGGAACACGGATAGAAAGCACCGCGGATAACCCTTCACGAATATCGCTACCTTCGAGGTTTTTATCTTTTTCTTTCAAAAGATTCACCCGACGAGCGTAATCATTGAAAATCCGTGTCATTGCGGCTTTCATACCTGATTCATGGGAACCTGCTCCGCGAGTTCGAACGTTATTAACGAAACTCAAGATATTTTCAGAGTAACCATCATTGAATTGGAACGCCATTTCTACTTCAATGGTCGCATTTTCTCCTTCAAAACTGGCTACTGGATGAAGCACATCTTTGCCTTCATTAATATATTCAACAAAGTTTTTCACACCTTCTTCAAAGTGGAAAGCCTCTGCCATACCTACACGTTCATCAATTAATTCGATTAACATCCCTTTTAAAAGGAACGCTGATTCTCTTAGACGTTCCGATAATGTTTCATAGTTAAATGAAGTGGTTGGAAAAATCGCTGGATCTGGTTTAAAGCGAATTGTTGTCCCAGTGGCTTTTGATTTTCCGATTTTTTTCAGTGTTCCATCAGGCTTTCCGCCGTCTTTAAATTTTTGTTGGTAGGTTGCACCGTCACGATTAATTGTTACAATTAA
>CM001047.1:1248974-1252394 GCA_000183865.1 Listeria marthii FSL S4-120 | reverse complement strand
AATTGTTACAATTAACCATTCTGAAAGTGCATTTACAACGGATGAACCAACACCGTGGAGTCCACCACTTGTTTTATATCCGCCTTCTTGGCCGAATTTACCACCAGCATGAAGTACGGTTAAAATAACTTCTACTGTGGGTTTGCCAGTTTTGTGCATCCCAACAGGCATCCCACGACCTTCATCACTAACACTAACACTATTGTCTTCATGAAGTGTCACAACAATTTTCTTACCAAAACCTGCAAGGGTCTCATCGACCGAGTTGTCCACTATTTCATATACTAAATGGTGCAGCCCGCGGACATCGGTTGAACCAATATACATCGCTGGACGTTTCCGGACCGCTTCCAGTCCTTCAAGCACCTGAATAGAATCATCATTATAATCATTCCGATTCATATTTCAAAACTCCCTTCATTCCGTCAATCTACAACTATTACGTTGCTATTCGCTTAAAAACCACCTTATCAGAATAGCATTAACTAGCTAATTAATAAAGTGATAGTTTGGTGACAAATTCGTTTTCATAAAAAAACAGGCTCTGCTATAAGAACCTGCTTCGGTCAAAAATGGTCATTATTTAATCCATTTCTTGATAAGCAACCTTAATGCAATAATCCATGACAGTAGGATATCCTTTTTCTGTCAAAAAATCAAATGCTTCCTGATTAACAATGCCAAGTTGTGCCCAAAATACATCTGCATCAATTTGGTCAAACGCCTTAGCTATATCAGGTAAAAACTCTGAGCGACGAAAGACATTAACAATATCAACATGTTCCTCGATATCCGTTAAGCTCTTAACAGCTTTTTCGCCAAGAATTTCGTCTGCATTAGGGTTCACTGGTATAATTTTGTATCCAGCTTGTTGCATTATCTGACTCACTCGGTAGCTTGTGCGGTCTGGCTTATCACTCAAACCAACGACTGCGATTACTTTTGCCTGCTTTAAAATATGTCGGATTTCTTCTTTTGTTGGATTTTGCATTCGTCTAATCGCCCCCTACTATACTTTCTAATCATAAGCTATTTTTGCGGTTTTTTCAACTTTTCATCATGATTTGTCCTAACTATTTAGCCAATTTCCTTCATTTTGTGCTATAATTCTTTATGGAAAACAACATTTCTTCTTGAGGGGTTTAAAAATGACAATTAACTTAATTCTGCTTTCTTTATTAGCCTATGTGATTGGTTCTATACCATCTGGTTTATGGATTGGCAAAATTTTCTACAAAAAAGATATTCGCGAGTTCGGTAGCGGTAACTTAGGCGCGACGAATTCATTCCGAGTGCTTGGGATCAAAGCTGGTAGTATCGTTACAGTGATGGACATTTTAAAAGGGACAGTCGCAACATTACTTCCATATTTCTTCCAACTAAACGTAGACCATCATTTCTGGCTACTTACTGGAGCATTTGCGATTATCGGCCATAGTTTCCCGCTTTTTGCCGGGTTCCGCGGTGGAAAAGCAGTTGCTACTTCGGCGGGTGTTATCCTTGCGTACGCGCCATTACTGTTTGTAGCTGCACTTGTAGTCTTCTTAGTTACCCTAAAACTTAGCAAATATGTATCGCTTAGCTCAATGATTGGAGCACTTGCAGCCTTAATTATTTCTTTTTTCATGGGAGATTGGATTTTAATTATTCTTGTTGCTTGTATCGCGACATTTGTTATTTGGCGCCATCGAGCAAATATTACTCGTATTCGTAATGGCGAAGAACCAAAAATAAAATGGATGTAAGAAAACCCAGAAGATGCTTTTCGCTCTTCTGGGTTTTTACTTTATCCTACTGTAATCGTATATTCTGATGCGAAAACGGCTTCTGGTTCTAGATGCTCTATCCCCGCTTTATCTCGCAGTTCAACTGATTTTCCAGCACCGTCCGCAATACCATACCACGGTTCAATACACAAGAAAGGTGTTCCAGCTTTTGCCGTCCAAATTCCTACAAATGGAAACTCCGGGAAGCTTACTTTTACAAAATGTGGCGTTTTATCTGACTTAATCGTCACTTCTTTTTGTTTCAACGCTTCAAAAATAAGCGCATCATTTTTAAATAAGTCATAGCTCAGCGGTAAATATCTTGCTGGCTCACTCGTCACTTTTTCAATTGCGCCACTACGATAAGGCCCTTCTAAACAAAGTGTTTCTAAGTTCTCTTCTGTTCCAAAGTCCAAATAATAGTCTTCAAACGCAGTACCTTCAGTTAGTGGCAAATTAAACGCCGGGTGCGCACCGATAGAGAAGTAAATGCGTTTATCATCTCTGTTTTCCACTTCATAAGAAACAGCGACAGAATCTTTCTCGATTGTATAAATAATTGATAATTTGAATTTGTAAGGATAAATGGCTAATGAATCTTCGTCAGAATCCAGTTCAAATCGTACCGAATTTTCCGTTTGCTCCATTACTTTAAAATCACGGTCACGAGCAAAACCATGTTGTCCTAAGTGATAAGGCTTGCCATCTACTAAGTAAGTATCCTCAACTAGTCTTCCAACCGTTGGAAATAACACCGGCGAATGACGTCCCCAAAATTTACTATCCGCATTCCATAAATACTCAAGTCCAGTATCTTTACGGAAAATACGTGTCAATTCGGCGCCTGCTGTTTTCATTTCTACAAGCAATAATTCATTTTCTAGTTTAATCATCGTTATTTCTCCTCCAAATGAAACCGCTCGATTTGTTCAAAGGCTTTTTCTTTTTTTAGTACGACTAATTGCATCTCGCCAAACAAATCATAATGCGGAAAGTTTTTTCGACGGTTATCAATCCAATCTGGCGCTAAACCATATTGTTTTCCCCATTGTTGCAGTTTTTTCAAATCTACACAAGCAACTTTGGTTACCGTTTTTGAATCTGGGAAACGATCATCTAGCCAATAATGCGTGATAATTGCAATTTCCCCACGAGCTGCTTTTTCTTTCCATAATTCCATTTCATCGCGTTTTACACCAAAAGCCATTTTTTATCACTACCAGTCTTTTTTATTCTAAAGCTTTTAGATAGGCTTCATGCCAATTCGGAAATGTTCTTCTTAACGATACAGGGCGAAAATCTTCTTTCGTCACACATACGTGCTCCGTTTCACCTGTAATTGCAACTTCATTCGTATCTTCATAGCAAATTTCATAACCATAAGTAACACGAAGTCCATCATACCCTTTTATCCATGTTTTTACAACTGCCTTTTGTCCGTAGCGCAGCGGTTTTCCATAATGAATGTGCACATCTAATACCGGAGAAAGATAACCTGCTTCTTCCATATCAAAATAGCGAAAACCTAATTTTTCAATTAATCTTGTTCGGCCGATTTCCATCCATACAAGGTAATTGTTATGATAAACAACGCCCATTTGGTCCGTTTCTGCATAGCGTACTTCAATGGTTGTTTCAGCAATTTCCATTCCAA
>CM001047.1:1248610-1248874 GCA_000183865.1 Listeria marthii FSL S4-120 | reverse complement strand
CTTCTTTTTTATTTTACCAAAGCAAGCCAAAAAAAGCTCTCCCCGAATATTTTCAGAGAGAGCTTTTTGATTTTTTTTAGTTATTTTTCAATTTTTCTAGTTCTACAAGGAATTTATCATTTAATACACGGATAAATGTACCTTTCATTCCTAATGAGCGAGAATCAATAACGCCAGCACTTTCTAATTTACGAAGCGCATTAACGATGACAGAACGTGTAATGCCGACACGGTCCGCGATTTTAGAGGCAACAAGAAGGCCTT
>CM001047.1:1248412-1248510 GCA_000183865.1 Listeria marthii FSL S4-120 | reverse complement strand
GAAGGCCTTCTTTACCATTTAATTCGTCAAAAATATGCTCAATAGCTTCTAATTCACTGTAAGAAAGAGAGCTAATTGCCATTTGTACAACGGCACGG
>CM001047.1:1247833-1248312 GCA_000183865.1 Listeria marthii FSL S4-120 | reverse complement strand
TTCTTCAATTTCTTCAGCTTTTTCATGCAAGATTTCCATTCCAACAACTGTTCCACCGTATTCAGCTAAAAGCAAATCATCATCAGTGAAATTGCTTTCTAAACGAGATAGAATAAGTGTTCCAAGACGCTCACCGCCACCAACGATTGGTACGATAGTTGTTAAACCTTTAGTGAATAATTCGCTGTTTTCGATTGGGAAAGCAGTATATTGGCTTGATACTTCTAAGTTAGAAGAAGTTTCGCCTACATTGAAAAGGCTTTGTGTATATTCTTCTGGAAATTGGCGTTCTGTTAGCATTTGTTTCATACGATCGTTTTCGATTGGTAATGCTTCAGAATAACCAAGTAATTTACCTTTACGGCTTACGATATACGTATTTGCTTCAATTACATCAGTAAGTGTATCTGCCATTTCTTTGAAGTTTACCGTTTTTCCTGCAGCGTTTTGTAACATAGCATTAATTTTTCTTGTTTTTT
>CM001047.1:1246695-1247733 GCA_000183865.1 Listeria marthii FSL S4-120 | reverse complement strand
GCATTAATTTTAGAAAATAAATTGTGTTAAATCTTTATTCTGCATAATTGGTGCAAGTTTTTCATTAACATAGTTTTCAGTTACTTTTATAGATTCCATATTGATTTCTGGTGCCTCGAATAGTAAATCTTCTAGTAATTTTTCTAAAATGGTATGAAGTCTTCTTGCTCCGATATTATCTGAATCTTGATTAACTTGGAATGCAATCTCAGCAATTCTTTCTACAGCTTCTTTGGTGAAAATCAAGTCAATTCCTTCTGTTTTCAGTAAAGCTTTGTATTGTTTAATTAGGGCATTGTCTGGTTCTGTTAAGATTTTGTAGAAATCTTCTTGTGTTAATTTGTCCAGCTCAATTCTAATTGGAAAACGACCTTGAAGTTCTGGAATCAAGTCACTTGGTTTAGACATATGAAATGCTCCAGCCGCGATGAATAAAATGTACTCCGTGTTGACTGTACCATATTTAGTGGAAATTTGCGACCCCTCCACGATTGGAAGAATATCTCTTTGGACACCTTCACGTGAAACTTGCGCATTTCCGCCGCCTTCTTTGCTAGCGATTTTATCAATTTCGTCAATGAAAATTATCCCCATTTGTTCCGCACGGTGAATACCTTCAGCGGCAAGTTCATCGGCATCAATCAATTTAGATGCTTCATCTTCAAAGAGAATTTTCTTCGCTTCACGAACGGTTACTTTGCGTTTTTTCTTTTTCGCTGGGAACATGCCAGAAAGCGCATCTTGCATGCCATTCATTTGGTCCATCCCAGTGCCACGCATCATATCGAACATTGGATTTTGCTGTTCTTTCACTTCAACTGTTACTATTTCATCATCAAGCTCACCGTTTTGAAGTCGCCATTCGATTTGGCTTCGTTTATTTTTTAATTCTTGATCTACTTCTTCCTCAGCAGGTTCATCCGGTTGATTCATACCGCCAAAAAGGGCTTCTAATGGATTTTGCGATGTTGTTTGCTTTTTCTTTTGGCTTGGTGCTAGAAGTTTAATTAGGCGTTTTTCGGCATTTTTTTCTGCTTT
>CM001047.1:1246311-1246686 GCA_000183865.1 Listeria marthii FSL S4-120 | reverse complement strand
TAATTGCATTTTTTCTTCTTTAACTAAACGGACGGATACTTCTACTAAATCGCGAACCATAGATTCCACGTCGCGACCTACGTAACCAACTTCTGTAAATTTAGTAGCCTCTACTTTAGAAAACGGAGCACGAACTATTTTTGCAATTCGGCGTGCTATTTCTGTTTTACCGACACCAGTTGGGCCAATCATCAGGATATTTTTCGGAATAATTTCATCCCGAATTGATTCATCCATCAGTTGTCTGCGATAGCGATTTCTTAGTGCTACTGCAACAGATTTTTTCGCGCCGGTTTGTCCAATAATATATTGATCCAGTTTTTCGACAATTTGCTTTGGTGTCAACTGGTTCATTAACGTTAAATTTGTCAAATT
>CM001047.1:1244017-1246211 GCA_000183865.1 Listeria marthii FSL S4-120 | reverse complement strand
CTCCTTCAAAGCTCTTCTACTGTAATATGATCATTCGTGAATACACAAATTTCAGAAGCGATTTCTAGTGCATGGCGAGCAATATCTTTTGCTTCCATTTGGCCACCGTTGTGTCTTTTAAGTGCTCGTCCGGCTGCCAGCGCATAATTCCCACCAGACCCGATTGCTAAAATGCCATCATCTGGCTCAATTACTTCGCCTGTTCCCGAAACTAAAAGCAGTGTGTCTTTATCCATTACGATTAACATAGCTTCTAACTTGCGTAAAACACTGTCACTACGCCATTGTTGTGCGAGTTCCACAGATGCTCGTTCTAAGTTACCATTATATTCATTCAATTTCGCTTCAAATTTTTCAAATAATGTAAATGCGTCTGCAACAGAACCTGCAAATCCGGCAATTACTTTATCGTGAAAAAGACGACGAACCTTTTTGGCAGTGTGTTTCATTACAACCGATTCCCCAAGCGTCACCTGACCGTCACCAGCCATGGCCGCTTTTCCGTCATGTTGAACTGCAAATATCGTTGTAGCATGTAATTCCATTTCCTTAACCTCCTCCAAATTTAAGCCCTCGGATGATGTTTCATATAAGTAGACTTTAAATGCTCTTTTGTCACGTGCGTATATATCTGAGTGGATGATAAGCTAGCGTGTCCAAGTAACTCCTGTACCGTCCGCATATCCGCCCCATTATTAAGCAAATCCGTTGCAAACGTGTGGCGTAACATATGGGGATGGATTTTTCGAGTTAATGAAGCTTTGCTAATTATTTTCGTTAAACAATATCTAATGCCTCTAGTCGTCAGCGGATCACCATAATGGTTTACAAGAAGCGCATCATGCGACTTTTTGTAACGTGTCATTAACTCGGTGCGACTCGGCAAATAATCCGTTATCGCATCTTCCGCATACACACCAAACGGCACATAGCGTTCTTTATTCCCTTTTCCGCGAATCAAAATTGCTTGATAAGATGTATCTAAGTCAGGCATAAGTATCCCGGCACACTCACTCACCCGGATTCCAGTCCCGTACAACACTTCTAACAGCACCCGATCCCGCAGTGTAAGCGTTTCATTATCTTCATAAACCACTTGAAACAAAGCTTCCATTTCTTCTGAATAGAAAAATTTGGGAAGCCTTAACTGATTTTTTGCATGTGAGACATAAGTAAACGGATTTTCAGTAATAACATTCTCTCTTAAAAGAAAAGTGTAAAAACTCCGTAAACTTGAAATTTTCCTAGCTACTGTTGTTCGAGAAAAAGACTTTTGCTTTAATTCTGTCAAATAAATCCGAACATCTAGAAAAGTAACTTGCTGATAGGCCATAATAGCTTGCTCATTTAAGAAGCGGCGAAAATCGAGTAAATCATTTTCATAAGCTGTACTTGTATTTACTGAATAATTTCGTTCTGAGTGAAGATAGTCAAGAAATTGTTGCTCTAACTTTCCCTCTTGTGTCATGCGTATACACCTCTCAAACACTATCATGTTAACATAACAATATCCACGTTGCAATGATTTTATCCATTTTTCGCAACTTTTTGAATTAATCTGGATTTACAATCAATTTGCATGAATCTGGTTGTTTTTGTGAAAAAAGCCACATTTATTGTCATGAGTTGTCTAGACCATTTCTCTGAAAGAAAAACTGCCTTTCCATCACTTTCAACTCCCCTAAAAAATACTAAAAGCAGCGATCGTGATGAAAAGAACAGCAAAGATTAGTCCTCAATTATTATAGTGTTTTTACAGTTGTTCTGCAACCTTTTTTATTGCATCTAGTGCTCTTTCCGCTAATTTTTCGTTACGTTCTTGTTTTGCACGAATTTTAGTTTCTAATTCGGGGAAAAGACCAAAGTTAACATTCATTGGTTGGAACGATTTTTTACTCGCGCTTGTAATGTAATGCGCTAAACTACCAATAGCTGTTTCTGCTGGGAAAACCACTAATTCCTTCTCTTCCACAAAGTTAGCCGCATTAATTCCCGCAGCCAGACCACTAGCAGCTGACTCAACATATCCTTCTACGCCTGTCATTTGACCAGCGAAAAACAGATCATTACGTGTTTTTAATTGGTATGTTGGCTCAAGTACAGTTGGTGAGTTGATAAATGTATTACGGTGCATCACGCCATAACGAACGATTTCTGCATTTTCTAAACCTGGAATCATACCGAAAACGCGTTT
>CM001047.1:1240175-1243917 GCA_000183865.1 Listeria marthii FSL S4-120 | reverse complement strand
AAAAAACGCGTTTTTGCTCGCCCCATTTAAGATGTGTTTGGAATCCTACCATATTATAAAGCGTTCCAGCAGCATCGTCTTGGCGAAGTTGCAAGACTGCATATGGTCTTTTTCCTGTTTTCGGATCTTCTAATCCAACTGGCTTCAACGGTCCAAACAACATCGTTTTAATTCCGCGTTTCGCCATTACTTCAATCGGCATACAACCTTCGAAAAATACTTCTTTTTCAAATTCTTTTAAAGCAGCCGTTTCAGCTGTAACCAAAGCTTCATAGAATGCGTTGAATTCTTCTTCTGACATCGGGCAATTTAAGTATGCAGCTTCCCCTTTATCATAACGAGATTTCAAATATACCTTGTCCATATCAATGCTATCTTTTTCAATGATTGGTGCCGCTGCATCATAAAAGTAAAGATACTCTTCGCCAGTCAATTGTTTGATTTCTTCTGCAAGCGCAGGACTTGTAAGCGGACCTGTAGCAATAACTGTTGGGCCTTCAGGAATAGTCGTAACTTCCTCTGTATGCACGGTAACAAGTGGATGGTTTTTCACTTTGTCTGTTATGTAGCCAGAAAATTCATGGCGGTCAACAGCAAGTGCGCCTCCAGCTGGTACAGATGCTTTATCAGCTGCTTCAATAATAATAGATTCAAGTATCCGCATTTCTTCTTTAATAACTCCTACAGCATTCGTTAAGCCGTTAGCACGTAAAGAATTCGTACATACTAGTTCTGCAAATTTGTCTGTATGATGTGCTGGGGTTTGTTTGACCGGTCTCATTTCATATAAATCAACTTTTACTCCACGTTTTACCAATTGCCATGTTGCTTCACTTCCAGCTAAACCTGCTCCAATTACATTAACACTCTTTTCCATTTGTCCGCCTCCTCGCGCAATAATGGCAACACAGGAACTTTCCAAGTGTTGCCATTTTCCAATTATTGTTGGGTTGATTCTTTGTAATCACAATTTGTACATTGTACTTGTACGCCTTTTTTCAATTTCTTCTCGACCAATGCTCGTTTACTACATTTCGGACAAGGTCGCTCTACTGGTTTATCCCATGAAACGTAATCACAATCCGGATAACGATCACAGCCATAGAAAATTCGTTTTTTCTTGCTCTTTCTTTCTATTACATGCCCTTTCTCACATTTCGGACAAGTAACACCGATTTCTTTGACGATTGCTTTTGTATTACGGCAATCTGGGAATCTACTGCAAGCAAGGAACTTACCGTATTTACCCATTTTATATACCATCGGCGCGCCACAAAGATCGCAATCAATGCCGGCAGGTTCGTCTTTAATCTCGATTTTTTCCATTTCCGCGTCTGCTTTAATAACATTCGGCTCAAAACGTTTATAAAATTCATCGATTACTTTTACCCATTCGACTTCACCATGCTCTACTTCATCTAGCTCACTTTCCATGTTGGCAGTGAACTTCACATCTAAAATCTCTGGGAAATAATCTTCAATCATTTCATTTACAATTTCGCCTAGCTCCGTTGGGATAAATCGTTTATTCGTTAAAGAAACATAATTTCTGCGCTGAATTGTATCAAGCGTTGGTGAATAAGTCGATGGACGACCGATACCGATTTCTTCTAATGTTTTTACTAATCTAGCTTCCGTGTAACGTGGAGGTGGCTGCGTGAAGTGTTGACGCTGTTCGAGTGATTCGGACTGTACCTTATCTCCTTTTTTCAAATCTGGCAGAATATTTTCTTTTTCTTCCGTATTATCATCGTTACTTTCCACGTATACTTTCATGAAACCATGGAATTTGATTTTGGAACCATTTGCTCTAAAGTTAACGCCATTATTATCTAAGTCAACACGCATTGTATCAAGCACTGCTGGTGTCATCTGACTCGCGATAAATCGTTCCCAAATCAAACGGTATAGTCGAAGTTGGTCCCGCGTTAAATATTCTTTTACTTCTTGCGGACTTCTCATCGCACTTGTCGGTCTAATTGCTTCATGGGCATCTTGAGCGCCTTTTGCATTTTTATCTGAACGTTTATGATTACGAGAAAATTCAGATCCATAAGTTGCTTTAATATAATTGCCAGCTTCCAAAATAGCAGAATCGGCAATACGAGTGGAGTCAGTACGCATATACGTAATTAAACCGACTGTTCCTTGTTTACCAAGCGTGATTCCTTCATATAATTGTTGGGCAAGCATCATTGTTTTTCTTGTACGATAATTTAATTTACGAGCTGCTTCTTGTTGTAAACTGGAAGTAGTGAATGGTGCAGCTGGGTTTCTAAGTCGTTCTTTCTTCGTTACATCCGTTACATCAAATGATTTTCCTTTAATTGCAGACATAACTTCCTTGACATCATCTGCTGTGGAAAGTTTTTTCTTCTTGCCATTTACACCATAAAAATTGGCTTGGAATTTTTTCTTACCTTTAAGGAAGTTACCATCAATCGTCCAATATTCTTNTGGTTTGAAATTATTGATTTCTTTTTCTCTATCAATAATAATTCGTAGTGCAATAGATTGAACACGCCCAGCACTCAAGCCTTTTTTAACTTTTTTCCATAAAATTGGGCTGATGTTATAACCAACTAAACGGTCCAAAATTCTACGTGCTTGTTGTGCATTAACTAAATCCATGTCAATTTTGCGTGGTGTTTTAAAAGATTCTTTTACTGCTTCTTTTGTTATTTCATTAAACACTACCCGTAATTTATCTGATTGGTCTAATTCTAAACTGTTGGCAAGATGCCATGCAATAGCTTCCCCTTCGCGATCGGGATCGGCTGCGAGATAAACTTTTTTCGCTTTTTTAGCCGCTTGTTTTAATTCTTTTAAAACAGGACCTTTTCCGCGAATCGTAATGTAACGAGGTTCATAGTCATGTTCTGTGTCTACGCCCATTTGACTTTTAGGTAAATCACGCACATGTCCCATGGAAGCTTTAACTTTAAATTTCTTTCCTAAATACTTTTCAATTGTTTTTGCTTTTGCAGGTGACTCTACAATCACTAAATAATCTGCCATATCTATATATTCCTCCCTGATTTGGGTCAATACACGGGCTTTACTCGTTGTCCTAATCCTATTACAGTCTTAGCCTCGCGTTCAATAAGTTTTCAATGCTGATTTTTCACATAATTCAGTAGTAAATATTAGCCCTTCCTACTGGGTTTGTCAATGGCTTTTATGAAAAAGTCCATTTTTTGATGTTTTATAACAGCTTTCTTTAGCAAACTTATCTCAAAAAATCAGGAATTGCAAGTCAAATCACTTAAAAATGATAATTTCAGTATAATTATGGCTTAATTTGAAAAAATTCTTCTATTATATTGTTTGCATTCATAACTAACTTGGCACCTTCTTGAATTAAATAGTTCGTCCCTTTCCATGTGTCGATAAAAATGTTTCCTGGAACTGCGAATACTTGCCTATTTTGTTCTAGCGCCATGTCAGCTGTAATCAAGGAACCACTTCGTTCTGCGGCTTCTATTATTACCGTCCCGATCGACAATCCGCTAATGATGCGATTTCTTTCTGGGAATTTCCATCTTCTTGCTTCTTCATCTGGCAAATATTCACTTAAAAGCAAACCATCTCGCGCAATATCATTGGCAAGTAATTGATTTTTTAGTGGATAAATATTATTGACTCCTGAACCAAGCACGGCGATTGTTGCGCCGTCTTTTTGTAAAGCGGCTTTATGTGCGGTAGTATCAATTCCTATGGCCATTCCGCTAACAATTGTTAG
>CM001047.1:1236640-1240075 GCA_000183865.1 Listeria marthii FSL S4-120 | reverse complement strand
TATGTTCCCTTTACAAAATAAAATTGGCGGTGCTTCATAAATCTCTCTAAGGAGTGCAGGGTAGTGATCGTCTAAAATCCAAACTGGTGTAATATCTTCATAAAAAAACATTTCCGCAGTCTCAATTTCAGTTAAAACTTGTGCTTTCTTATCCGCCTTAAAGAAAGCATCAGCAAAAGTTTCGCTTGGCATCTCCCACTGCTCTAATTCTGTTAATTTTTGCCAAATGACTGCTCTTTTTTTGGCAGAGATAGACTTACAGGAAGCGATTTTCAGCCATGTATTTCGTTGTTTTAAATCCATATGTTGTCCCTCCCGTAGTAGTTAATGCTAGTGTACAAACATTACGCTTTTTTGTAAAATGACTAAAATCTAAAAAGCAGCACAAAAAAACGTATTTTCGCAAGTGAAAATACGTTTTTGACTATAGGATTTTACTGTTTTAAACTATCAAAATTCAACTTTGCTTCTTTTACTGGTGAAAAACTCAGGCGATGAATCGGACAAATACCAATTGAATCTAATCCAGTCAAATGGTTCTTTGTTCCGTAGCCCATATTGTTTGCAAAATCGTAACCAGGATACTTCTCATCGTACATCTGCATTAATCTGTCTCTTGTAACTTTCGCAATGATAGACGCAGCGGCGATGGAAATGCTTTTAGTATCCCCTTTTATGAGTGATAATTCGGCTTCCATGTATTTGAGCGGCATCGCATCGATTAAAACAAAATCTGGCTTCGGTACTAGTTGGTCTAAAGATTCACGCATCGCTAATTTTGTCGCTTCATAGATATTTACTTGATCAATTACATCGTGTTCAATAATTCCTACACCGATCGCTATTGCTTCTGCTTTGATCGTTTCGAATAAAGCGTCGCGTTTTGCTTCACTTAATTGTTTCGAATCATTAATGCCCACAATAGAAAAATCAGCTGGTAAAATAACTGCAGCTGCAACAACGGGACCAGCGAGCGGGCCACGACCAACCTCATCCACTCCAGCGATATATTGGTAGCCTTGTTGGAATAAGTCTGCTTCATATTGTTTCATTTCTTCTAGTTTGGCAATTAGTTTTGCTTCTTTTTCCCATTTTCTTCTTGTTGATTGTAGTAGTTTTTCTACACCTTTCCGTTCATCTTGAAGGCATAATTGAAAAAAGGGATCATTTTCTGATGTGATTTCATTCAGTCGCTCCCGAATCGTTGCAATGGAATTACTCATCGCTATCATCTTCCCAGTTTGGGAAATCAAACGACATTCTCCCTAGTTTTTGTTGGCGGATTTCTCGGACAACCGTTTCTGCTGCACGGGAATAATCAGGATCATTATATCGATCTAAAAGGCCTCTTTTTTCGGCAATGAAAGCTAGTGTTTCAATCGGATCTTCGGAAACAGTTTCTACTTTCAACCAATTTTGAAGACGATCTGGGTAATGATTTTCTAAGAAACGCAAACCATAGCCAGCAATCTCTTCCATTTGTAAAATGTCATCTTTAATTGCGCCTGTCAGTGCTAATTTGTAACCAATTTCTTGATCCTCAAATTTAGGCCAAAGAATCCCTGGTGTGTCTAGAAGTTCTAACGTTTTACCAACTTTTATCCATTGTTGTGCTTTCGTTACGCCTGGTTTGTTACCTGTGCGCGCAATATTTTTTTTCGCTAAACGGTTGATTAATGTTGATTTCCCAACATTCGGTATACCTAAAATCATTGCGCGAATCGCTCTTGGTTTCATACCTTTACTTCTTAAACGATCGAATTTTTCAGCCATTAATTTCTCAGCTGCTTGTTCTATTTTGAATAGACCTTTCCCTTCTTGGGCATTTACCGCTACTGCTGGCAAGCCTTTTTCAGCAAAATAGTCAATCCATTCTTTGGTCGTTTTTTCATCTGCTGTATCTGCTTTATTTAAAATAATTACTCGTCTTTTTTGGTGGATAATTTCTTCTAGCATCGGATTGGAGGAAGAAAGTGGGATACGTGCGTCCACTAATTCAAAAATCACGTCTACTAATTTTAATTTCTCCGTTACCTCACGGCGAGCTTTGGCCATATGACCTGGAAACCATTGAATTGTCATCATATACTCCTAATCTATAAGTTTGGCGTCTTCAATCGGCCAGTAACAAATTGGTGTTGTTCCTAACACCTTACTTAGTGGAATCGGCCCGATTATGCGGCTATCTTTACTTGCCCGACGATTATCCCCTAACACAAAATAGGTATCTTTTGGGATAGTACCACCATCTAGTTGATCTTTAGAACTGTAATCATCTGTTAAATAGCCATCTTTCAGCTTTTGTTTGTAAGTATCTAAATACGGTTCATCATATTTTTTCCCATTGATGTAAAGTTGGTCTTCTTTATATTCCACCGTGTCGCCAGGTAAACCAATCACTCGTTTAATATATTCTTTTCCGTCTGCTTCTCGGAATACAATCACATCAAAACGATCGACCTTCCCAAAGCGATTTATAATGACACGGTCATCATTGTGAAGAGTTGGCATCATCGATATCCCATCTACGAGAATAGGGACAAACAAATAAAAACGGATTATAACAGCAAGTAATACTGCTAAAACAGCCGCCCAAATCCAAGACCATAACCGTTTTAAATTCTTCTCCTTCAAAAAACTGCACCGCCCTATTTTATACTAACAGTCTTATTATAAACGAAAAAACTTTCATTTAATAGAGAAATCCGCGAAAAAGTATCTTTCACGGACTTCTCATTATTTTCCAAATTGTATTACTGTCCCATTTACCATGGAATCATCAATAAAACCAAAAACGCGACTATCTGAACTACCGCCACGATTATCACCAAGCACAAACAGTTTTCCTTTTGGAACCGTACTTTCCCCGGTCATATCCTCTAATGTATAATCTGCTATGTATGGTTTTTGTGTCGGATCCGGATTCCAAAGCGTCAAAGTTCCTTCTGGTAAGTAACTTTCTACTTTTCGTTCTCCATTTAAATATAGTTCGCCGTTTTTAAAAGCGATTTGATCACCTGGCATACCGATTACTCGTTTAATAAAATGTTCTCCTGAGCCAATCATAGGTGGTTCATCAAATACGATTATATCAAAACGATCTGGATTAGTAATTTTTTCAATAAAAATCCGATCTCCATCTTGATATGTTGGAACCATAGACGTTCCTTCTACCTTCACTGGTGCAATAACAAAGTTACGAACAACAAGTGCAATTGCAAGTGCTGCAACGATAACTAATACCCAGCTTAATAATTGGTGAGCCCCGCTTTTTTTCTTGGGCCTTTTTTCATACTGATCTGTCATCTATGTCTCCTCCTAGACTCCCCGCAGGTTCACACTAGCGTTGTAAGGATTTTCCAAATGAAATTACTTTTCCAAGCACACTATTTTGCGATATAAAGCCAATGTAGCGACTATCTTTACTAACTTGAC
>CM001047.1:1227957-1236540 GCA_000183865.1 Listeria marthii FSL S4-120 | reverse complement strand
AATACAAAAAGTTTTCCTTTAGGGACTGTTAGAGCGCCATCAGAGTACGGGACGTCCGCCATCGTGAAATTAGGATCACCCTCTGCATCTGTTGTTAAATAGCCATTCCCCAAAGCAGCTTTCTCTGAGTCTAAATATGGTTCGTCGTATTTCTTGTCATTAATATAAAGCTGATCTTCTTTATATTCCACTTTATCTCCTGGAAGGCCAATGACGCGTTTAATATATTCTGCGTTTTCCTCGTCAGGCGCTGGAAATACAATGATATCAAAGCGTTTCGGAGCGGATACTTTGTTAATAAATAAATGCTCCCCATCATGAAGGGTCGGGTCCATTGATTTCCCATTAACAGTAACTGGAGAAATTAAAAAATAGCGAATACCAAAAGCGAGTATTAGCGCGATGAGAATTATTTTTATCCATCCAAATGCGGGTCTTTTTTTAAATACTAACAGGTGCTAGTTTTTTGTATAATTTTTCTGTTGAGAAAATCCAACCAGTATACGATGAAATAATATTTAAATCATCATCTAGCTTAACTACTGCTACAAATGGATAATGCCCATTACTACGATAACGTAAATCGGTGAATGTTACATAAGTGCCATCAAGTTTTTCCTCAATCCGCCAGTTGTAAACTTTCGAGAATGAGATGAAAGCAGCAAGATTCTTATCTTTTTTAGCAGAACGAATGATTTCGTTATCTGGAACGGGTAACCGGTCAAATTTTTCGTAGATGGAGATGTTACGTTTGAAAGCTCGACCTACATAGTAATGATCCTTCGTTGTGACCGCCACACGCCACTGGAAGAAGTGGATGGTGGAAGCAATAATGATTTCTTCTGAATCTGGAATTAAGTTTTGAACCGCATGTTTGATCATTCGCTGCGTAACAAATCTTGCCACATAATAAAGTGCCAAAACGACATAGAGCGTGACAAACGTGGGTAATACTGGAGAGCCTAACAACCAAGCCGCAATAGCAACTACATGAGAACCAAAAATGAACCAATCAAACGTGTTGATAAATCCAAATGCGACCCATGTTTCCTTAAACGGTCTTATTGCTTGTGTCCCGTAAGCGTTAAAAATATCTACAAAAATGTGTAATCCCACCGCGATAAACGTCCATAACAATAAATGAATAAACGTGGCCGCTGGGAAAAGTAAATACAAAATGGATGAAATAAGTAATGGCCAAATAGCAAGCATCGGCAAGGAATGCGTGATTCCTCGGTGATTTCTAATATAATCAGCGTTGTTTTTAAGTTTTAATACAGTGTCAATATCTGGAATCTGTGAACCAATAATTGTTGCTGTCATAATACCAATGGCAGCTTGAGAACTTCCGGCAACTACCGGGTCTACGGTGGCTAACGCTCCGAGTGCAATTCCCATTACTACGTGTGTGCCAGTATCCAATGACTTTGCCTCCTCTAAAATCGGTCTTAAAAAAATACAAGTGGTGTTGCCTATGAGAGCACAACACTATTCAATTAAGCCAGCATTCTGTATAATAGAAATCGGCTTAATAATGGGTATACTATTTTATTCCCTGTCTACATTATACTACACATCCGGAGCATCACACATTAGAAATCTATTAGAATTACGAGGGGAAAATGAGAAAAATGAAGAGACTAACATGGGATGAAACAAAAATAACCGCTTTTCAAGAAGCACTCGTTTCCTGGTATGAAGCGAATAAACGCATCTTACCGTGGCGTGAAAATACCGAACCTTACAGAATTTGGGTCTCAGAAATCATGCTGCAACAAACAAAAGTCGACACAGTGATTCCTTATTTTAATCGCTTTATGACTCAATTTCCAACAATGGAACATTTTGTTAAAGCGGATGAAGCAGATATTTTAAAGGCTTGGGAAGGATTAGGTTATTATTCTCGCGTCAGAAATCTTCAAACAGCGATGAAACAAGTGATGGCGGACTTTTCTGGTGTAGTCCCAAACGATTTAACAACGATTTTATCACTTAAAGGTGTTGGTCCATATACAGCTGGAGCCATTCTTAGCATTGCTTACAATCAAGCAGAACCCGCCGTTGATGGTAATGTAATGCGTGTCATTGCGCGCGTTTTAGAAATTAGCGAAGACATCATGAAAGCATCCACCCGGAAAATATTTGAAGAAGTGTTGTATCAATTAATCGACAAAGAACATCCGTCCGCCTTTAACCAAGGTCTAATGGAAATTGGGGCACTCGTCTGTACGCCGACTAAACCAATGTGTATGCTTTGCCCGCTTCAACCGTTTTGTGAAGCGCATAAAAATGGTGTCGAAACGAATTACCCAGTGAAAATCAAAAAAGTAAAAACGAAAACCAAGGAACTATTAAGCATTATCGTTATTTCAGATGATGGCAAAATTGCCATCGAAAAGCGTCCAGAAAATGGTCTGCTTGCGAATATGTGGCAATTTCCAACCATCGAAATCACCAAAAAAGAAAATGATGAAGTAGCAAAACTACAATTTTTACATAATTATGGCTTGGAAGTTTTACTAGAAGAAGAGCCAATTGCGCATATCAAACACGTTTTTTCTCATTTAGTCTGGAAAATGGATATTCGTGTAGCAACGCTTAAGTCAGCAATTCCAAATGAAAATTGGTATTTTGCGACAGAAGAAGAAATGAAGCGGCTTGCTTTTCCAGTACCATATCAAAAAATGTGGCAAGCGTGGAAAGATTTTAAGGGGGAGTAACAAATGAATAAAGTAGCATTAGTAACAGGAAGTAGTCGCGGTCTTGGAAGAGAAATCGCCATTGCACTCGCAAAAGAGGGGTATGATATCGCGGTCAACTTTTCCAGAAATCGCAAAAAAGCAGAAGAAGTACAGCAAGAAATTGAACAACTTGGTAGAAAATGCACGATTTTTAAAGCCAATGTTGGTGACGTGGAAAAAATCAGAGAATTATTTAAAGCGGTGGACGAGGAATTTGGTCGACTAGATATTTTTATTAACAATGCAGCGAGCGGCGTACTTCGACCATTGATGGAACTGGAAGAATCACACTGGGACTGGACGATGAACATTAATGCGAAGGCGTTATTATTTGCTGGACAAGAAGCGGCTAAATTAATGCAACGCCACCAAAGCGGGAAAATTATTAGCTTGAGCTCGATTGGTTCGATTCGTTATTTAGAAAATTATACGACAGTCGGTGTATCGAAAGCGGCAGTAGAATCACTTACTCGTTATTTAGCAGTTGAACTCGCGCCATTTGGCATTGCGGTTAATGCGGTTTCTGGCGGTTTAATCGAAACAGACGCACTCAACCATTTTCCCAACCGTGAAGAATTATTAAAAGACGCTATCAGCAAAACACCGGCCGGACGAATGATTGAGCCAAATGATCTAGTAAATGCCGTACTTTTCCTCGCTAGTGATAAAGCAGACATGATCCGCGGACAAACTATTTTAGTAGATGGCGGTAGAACACTTTTAGTATAGTAAAGTAAAACAGGTGAAAATTAGCTGTTTTGCATAAAAATCACTCTTTTTTTAGGAAAATCTTCCGTTTCAGCACGATATTGTTTTTTTGCAGTCTTGCCTTATGTTATAATAATAATGATTTTGATAGTACATGAGGAAAGTAGGATAAAGGATGTACTTACCCAAAGAGAAAGAAATAATACAGATCAAGAGCTACAAACATAACGGTAAACTTCATCGTACTTGGAAAAAGACAGTGGTGCTTAAATCGACGGAGAATATTATTATCGGCGGAAACGACCACACATTAGTTGTGGAAGCAGACGGACGGAAATGGGTAACGCGCGAACCATCTATTTGCTACTTTCATAGTGATTACTGGTTTAATGTAATCTCGATGATTAGAGAAGATGGCATTTATCATTACTGCAATCTAGGTACACCTTTTGCAGTAGATGAGCAAGCGCTGAAGTACATTGACTATGACCTCGATATTAAGGTTTTCCCAGATGGAAGGTTTCATTTGCTTGATGAGGGCGAATACGAACAACACCGTCGCCAAATGAAGTACCCGGACTCGATTGACCGGATACTTCGACATAATGTGGATGTGCTAAGCCACTGGATTTTGGACAAAAAAGGTCCATTTTCTCCTGACTACATCGACATTTGGTATGAAAAGTATAAAGAATACCGTTAAAAAAACGAGCTTTGGAGTTTATCTCCAAGCTCGTTTTTTGTTTATTCTTCGTTAACATTAATATCGATTTGATTTTCTTCTGTATGTCTTAGTTTAAAACTATGAATCAATTTTTCTAAATAATCGATAGTCTCTTGATAAGCAAATATCGAGGCGATAATACGCATTAAATGGTATTTATCCATCATATCCTCATATTCATCTTTTTCCGTTTCTTCCATTTCGCGCAAGAAAAGTTGCATTAAATCTTGGGGGTCTTGTGCTAAATGAGATTCTACATATTCAAGATCAATCGAAACCTTATCAATATAAGTTAATAAAAGTTGTTCATGTTTATCAGTTAAATAATCAATATGTTGGCGAATTAATTCTTGCTTATCTGGCGGCAGTTGCAAATAATCATTTTCATAACGGTGCTGAATTTTTAAAAGCTCAAAACCTTTTTGAGAACAAAGCAACATTTGCCTATAAACAGCAATTTTCCGGCCTTTTGAAATGGCATTTTTCTTTAAGAAAGTACGTTCTTCTCGGTATAATCCGTATAAGTTACGCGTTTGGTTTAACTGTTTTTGCATCCATTCCATATCTTTTTTTAGAAGAGGGAAGTCTGCAGCGTGACGCAAGTTTAATTTAATCCAACGAACAATCTCGCTATTCGTATTATAAATTAACTGAAACAATGAAACCTCGTATTTCGGTGGTAAAAAGAACAGATTGACAATAAATGCGGCAAGTAAACCTAACATAATTGTCCCAAAACGAATAAGTGCGATTTCTAAAAAGTCATTACCAGGAGAATCCATAACGATAATGAGCGTCACAACTGCGAGGCCAATCGTATTCTCCAAGCGAAATTGCATTAATAAAGCAACACAGATAATCGAAGCAACTCCAATTAAAATAAAATCATTACCAATATAAAGTCCAAAAATAATTGCAATGATAGCTCCAATTACGTTCCCTTGTGCCCGTTCTAAAATAGTTCGATAAGACCTATAAATAGAAGGTTGGATAGCAAAAACGGCGGAAATGCCTGCCAGAGATGGAGAGGGTGAATTGCAAAGTTGAGCGATAAAAAGCGCCAATGTGATTGCAATACCAGTTTTCAAAATTCTAGCTCCGAATTTCATGGAAGGTTATTCCTTTCTATAGACTATTTGAGCGGGACTTTTCGCATTTTCCCGCTCATTCTTCTTCTATTATAACGTTTCTCTCGAGTTTATAAAGTAATATTACCTAGTTATCTTGAACCATTTTTCCAAAAACAGTATCAACTGCTGCGATTGTTTCTACAATATCTGCTTCCGAATGCGCGGATGTAATAAACCATGCTTCGTATTTAGAAGGCGCCAAATTAATACCTTCTTCTAACATACCTTTGAAGAAACGACCGAATAATTCGCCATCGGTAGCACCAGCTTCTGCATAGTTAGTAATCGCTTCGTCTGTAAAGTACACTGTCAAAGCGCCAACAATTTGGTTTACAGTAACTGCGATACCATGTTTGGCAGCTGCTTTTTCAATACCAGCTTTCAACATCGAACCATATTTTTCAAAGCGCTCATACAATCCTTCTTCTTGTAAAACTTCGAGACAAGCAATCCCCGAAAGAATGGATGCCGGGTTACCAGCGTGAGTCCCAGCTTGATATGCCGGGCCAAGCGGTGCCACTTTTTCCATAATATCAATGCGACCACCATAAGCGCCAATCGGAAGACCACCACCAATAATTTTACCCATAGCAGTTAAATCAGGAATAACGCCTAGATAATTTTGAGCTCCACCATACATAAAGCGGAAAGCAGTAATAACTTCATCATAAATAACTAAAGAATCATTGGCATGCGCAAATTCATTAACCGCCTCCAAAAATCCTTCTTTTGGTGCAACCATTCCGAAGTTACCAACAATTGGCTCTACTAAAACAGCAGCAACTTGATCGCCCCAAACAGCGAGTGCTTCTTTAAATGCTTCCAGATCATTAAACGGAACTGTAATAACTTCTTCTGCAGTAGATTTTGTAACCCCAGCAGAATCAGGAATCCCAAGCGTAGATGGCCCAGAGCCTGCTTCCACCAACACTAAATCAAAATGCCCGTGATAACAACCAGCAAATTTAATAATTTTATCTCTTCCTGTATAAGCACGAGCCACACGAATAGTTGTCATAACAGCTTCCGTCCCAGAGTTTGTAAAACGAACTTTCTCAAGTGAAGGAATAGCTTCTTTTAACATTTTCGCAAATGTAATTTCGTGTCTCGTAGGTGTTCCGTATAAAACGCCATTTTGCGCCGCTTTTGTAATCGCTTCTGTAATATGAGGATGTGCATGCCCAGTAATGATTGGCCCGAATGCAGCTAAATAATCAATATACTTATTGCCATCCACATCATAAAAATAAGCGCCACTAGCTCGCTCCATTGTTACAGGAATTCCACCGCCAACCCCTTTATTTGACCTAGATGGGCTATTAACCCCGCCAACTATATGTAAAAGTGCTTCGTCATGCAATTGCTTTGACTTAGAATGATCCATTTCGTCATCTCCTCAAAATTTTAATACCTACTATATTCTATGCGAAAAAATAAGATGCCGCAATCGAAAAAACAATATAATTGCCGATAAATGAAAAAAAGCATAAAATTAAATCATAGCAAAGGAAAGGAAGTGCGGCAAAATGAACATTTTATTTACTTTAGACGTACCCGAACACCTAAAAACCTTGCAAGCGGAGAAGTTCCCAGATGAAACTTTTTACTATGAAAGCAATAATCATTTTGCCGATTTAGCAGAAATAGACGTCATCGTCACATACGGCTCCAATATTACAGAAGAAAAAATAAAACAAGCTAAAAAACTACAATTAATCATGGTCTTCTCTGCGGGAGTTGATGGCTTACCGACAGAAATAATCCAAGAACGACAAATAAAGGTCGCGAATGTAAGAGGGATTCATGCAGTACCAATGGGGGAATATGCACTATCTTTCATGCTATCTCACGTCAAAAAAACTTCTTTCTTCTATAAAATGCAAAAAGAAAAAAACTGGGCAAGTGAGGAACCAATTACAGAACTAGCAGGAAAAACATTAGTTGTCGCAGGAACAGGTGCTATCGGAGCAAAAGTGGCTGAATTCGCTAAAGCATTCGATATGCAAGTTATAGGTGTTAACACAACAGGTCATCCTGTAAAACCATTTAGTAAAACTTATGCTATGTCCGATATCGAAAAAGTAGCTCCTTTAGCAGATTTTTTTGTTAGTGTGTTACCTCATACAAAACAAACAACAGGAATCTATCCACTATCATTTTTTGAGAAAATGAAAGAAAATGCGGCTTTTATCAATATAGGAAGAGGAAGTGCCATAGAGTTAAATGTGCTAGAGCAAGCTTCGAACCAGCAGTTAATCAATCATTTTTATTTGGATGTTTTACCAGAAGAACCACTTTCTGAAGATAATTACTTATGGCAAGCGAATAATGTAACAATCACACCACATGTTTCTGGACATTCCGACAAATATTTAGAACGTAGCTTTGAAATTTGGTTTCAAAATATCAATCTTTTGAAAGAAAACACTCCATTACGCAATGAAATTGATTTAAGTAAAGGATATTAAGCTATAAATTCTGCCATTCTATTGACAGTTAAGCGTTATTTCCGGTATTATAAAGATAATAATTATTTTTGGAAGGGAGTGCATGGCGGTGTCTAATGCAACTCTAAAAGAGGCAGTAGATGTCTTGAAGAAAACAGGAGTAAGAATCACTCCTCAGCGTCATGCTATACTTGAATTCTTAATTAACTCACATACACACCCAACTGCGGATGACATATATCGGTCTCTAGAAGGCAACTTCCCAAACATGAGTGTAGCAACTGTATATAATAATTTACGCGTTTTCCGCGATGCAGGTCTAATTAAAGAATTATCCTATGGTGACGCATCTAGTCGATTTGATTTTTCTACTTCTAATCATTACCACGCAATTTGTAATGTTTGTGGAAAAATAGTTGATTTTCATTATCCAGGTTTAGACGAAGTAGAGCATTTTGCAGCTCATATGACTGGCTATGAAATCGATAACCACAGACTCGAAGTATATGGTACATGTCCGGATTGCAAAGAAAAACAAGCAAATAATTAAACAAAAACACTTAGCCTAGCTAAGTGTTTTTTTATGTTTCATGCAATTTTTTTCATTTTTATTAAATTTTATGCATAATTCGGTTGACATATTTCTCAAAACTTGATATATTAGTTTTCGGCGCTACGATAGCGGCAATTTAAAAGAATTTTATTCGTAAATTAATTTTAAAAAGTTGTTGACAGATAGTTGCTGAAATGATATGATTTAAAAGTCGCAAAAAACAAATGAAAACATTCGCGCATCAAGCGTGAAAGCGACTAACCGACCTTTGAAAACTGAA
>CM001047.1:1222968-1227857 GCA_000183865.1 Listeria marthii FSL S4-120 | reverse complement strand
GAAAAAAATTTATTTTCACTTTTCATGTCTTTTTATCCTCTCCAATTAATATTAATAAAGTATAGCACGAAACAAGTGCGTTATTACAGTAAAACAAGCTGAGTTGATAGAAAAAATGCGCGCCAATTACGACGCGCATTTTAATCATGCAGATGTTTTAATTGGAATAATCGAACCGTCTTCTAGTTGCAGTTGCGGCTCTTCTTCTCCGCGAGCTGCTTTTTCAGTAATAATACATTTCGTAATATCATCACGGGAAGGGATTTCAAACATAACTTCTAACATAATCTGTTCGATAATCGAACGAAGACCACGTGCTCCAGTTTTACGTTCAATCGCTTCTTTCGCAATTTCAATTAAAGCAGTTGGCTCGAATTCAAGTTCAACATCATCAAGCTCCAACATGCGTTTGTATTGTTTTACTAAAGCGTTTTTAGGTTCCGTTAAAATCGAAACAAGAGCTGCTTCATCTAATTGTTCAAGTGTTGCGATGACCGGTAAACGACCGATAAATTCAGGAATTAAACCGAATTTCAGTAAATCTTCCGGAACAACACGAGATAGATACGTTTCATCTTCTTTTAGTTTCGCATTATCTGTACCAAATCCAATGACTTTTTCGCCCATTCGATTTTTAACGATTTGTTCGATTCCGTCAAATGCTCCACCAACGATAAATAGAATGTTTCCTGTATCAATTTGAATAAGTTCTTGATGAGGATGTTTTCTACCACCTTGAGGAGGAACGCTTGCGACAGTACCTTCCAAAATTTTCAGTAATGCTTGTTGTACGCCTTCCCCGGAAACATCTCTTGTAATAGATGGGTTTTCGGATTTGCGCGCAACTTTATCGATTTCATCAATGTAGATAATACCTTTTTCGGCTTTTTCTACATCATAGTCCGCTGATTGGATTAGTTTAAGAAGAATATTTTCTACATCTTCCCCAACGTAACCAGCTTCTGTAAGTGAAGTCGCATCTGCAATTGCAAATGGAACATTAAGAATTCGCGCTAATGTTTGAGCAAGAAGTGTTTTACCACTACCAGTAGGACCAATTAAACAAATATTACTTTTTGAAAGTTCTACTTCATCTTCTTTAGTTTCATTGGAATTAATGCGTTTGTAGTGATTATAAACAGCTACAGCAAGTGCTTTTTTGGCACGTTCTTGACCAATGACATAGTCACTTAATATATGACGGATTTCTTGAGGTTTTGGTACTTCACCAAAATCAACAAATTCAGAAATACCTAGCTCTTCTTCAATAATTTCATTACAAAGCTCGATACATTCATCACAAATATAAACACCTGGACCGGCCACTAATTTACGTACTTGATCTTGAGTCTTTCCGCAAAAGGAGCATTTAAGTTGGCCTTTTTCGTCGTTAAATTTAAACACAATATTTCACCCCTTCGCATAGGTATGTTGCATATAGGCGACTTTTTCATCTCCTATGTGTGTTAATAATATCATTTGTTTATTAGAAATGCCAATCATCTGTATTCATATTTCTACATTCAGAAGGACACGAGTATAACTCATGTCCCCCATTTTTTAATGAAATTATTAAATCAATCGAAGCTTATTTTTCCACAGCGCTATCTAATAACACGTCGATAGCTTTACGGATTTTAAGGTCAGATTTAAGTTCGCTCATATCGCCAAGTGCAGCACGAACAGCGTCTTTTTCCATGCCATATTTTTCAGCTAATGTAGAAATTTCTTCGTCAATAGCTTCTTCAGTTGGCTCAATGTTTTCAGCTTCAGCAATTGCTTCAAGCACTAGGTTCATTTTCACGCGTTTTTCAGCGTCTTTTTCCATTTGTGCGTGCATAGCTTCTTCTGTTTGGCCAGTGAATTGGTAATATAATTCAGGAGTTAGACCTTGTGCTTGTAAATCTTGTGCAAAGTGGTTCATTAAATGATCCGCTTCATGGTGAACCATTGCGTGTGGAATGTCCACTTCTGCATTTTCAACAGCTTTCGCAATAACTTCTTCTTGTTTAGCTTGAGCAACAGATTCTTCTTTTGCTTCTTGTAAACGTTTAGAGATTTTTTCTTTTAATTCATCTAAAGTTTCTACTTCTTCGTCGATGTCTTTTGCAAGTTCATCGTCAAGCGTAGGAACTTCTTTTGTTTTGATTTCATGTAATTTCACTTTGAAAACTACAGCTTGTCCAGCTAAATCTTCCGCATGATATTCTTCTGGGAAAGTTAACTCGATATCCGCTTCGTCGCCAGCTTTTAAGCCAACTAATTTTTCTTCAAAACCAGGAATGAATTGTCCGCTTCCAAGTTCTAGAGAATGATTTTCAGCTTGTCCGCCTTCGAAAGCTACGCCGTCTTTGAATCCTTCAAAATCAAGGATTACAGTGTCGCCGTTTTCAGCTGGAGCATCTTCTTTAACAACTAACTCAGCTTGACGCTCTTGTAATTGTTTTAGTTCAGCTTCTAATTCTTCTGTTGTAAGTGTTGTTTCGCGTTTTTCAACTTCAAGACCTTTGTAGTCTCCAAGTTTTACTTCAGGTTTTACAGTAACTTCTGCAGTTAGAACCCAAGTTTCGCCTTTTTCCATAGACTCGATGTTTACTTGAGGAGTGTCAACTGGATCAATTCCAGCTTCGTCAATTGCTGCAGAATAAACTTCTGGAAGCAAGATATCAAGTGCATCTTGGAAAAGAGCTTCTTCGCCAAAACGTTGGTTGAAAATTTGACGCGGAACTTTCCCTTTACGGAAGCCTGGTACGTTAAGAGTTTTACGTACTTTTACGAAAGCTCTATCTAGACCTTCTTTTACTTTTTCTTGTTCAATTTCAAAAGTAAGTTTTCCAACATTACCTTCTTGTTTTTCCCATTTTACTGACATGGTATAATTCCCTCCATCATCTATTTAGTTCAATTTAATTACTCTCATGACAAGTTTCAGCCATACTCACTAATAATAACACAGATATCCCTGACTTGAAAACAACAAATATCATTATATAAAATAATTTTGCTGCCTGATTTCTAACTCTTCAATAATAGAAATAGCTTCTTCTACTGCCAAGTGGTTCACATCGTCCGAAATAACGCTATTATCACCATACATTGCATTCGCCCATTTGTAATAAGCATTGACCCAAACATCCACTTCTTTTGGTTCTAATTCAAAAGGATAAAGCATAAATAAATGTTGTTGGATGATTCCCAGTACCTGCTCTAATAGGCTTGGATTGCTATGTTCAAGCAATTCCGCAAGTCCTGCAAAAAGCGCTTCCGCAAACTTGTTATCTGCGAGCATCGGCACAAGGCTCGGATTAAAAGTACCTTCCTTATCTACTTTTCGGACTTTCAATTCTTCGTTTATTTCTTTTTCCTGCATTAATTCAAAAATCATCGACTGCACAAACGGCGAAAAACTATCATCCGCTAGAAAATCTCTAAACACTGGCAAAAAAGTATCAATTTCTAAAAATCGTGCTTCTTGTAAAAACTCCAATTGCTCCGCTGTTTGCCAAGTTGCAAATTCTCGAATATCTTTTCTCGGGATAAATTGTTTCGGAAATGGAATAACGTTGTCAGCAACTTCTTCTGTCGCTTCCTTTTTTTCTTCTTCCATATAATGCCGAACTAACGTGAAGTACGTATCCATATTATCTTCTTTCATAAAAGTTACAGATAGTTCGCCAAGTATATCCTTATGATAGCCATTCATCGTCAAAAAGTTTTGACCCATTTCTTGCGCTTTCTTCGTCTTATCCGTCTGGTTATAAAATTGAATTAACTTATGTACAATTTCCTCGTTGCAAGGTTCTTGATGATACGCATTTTCCAAATAATGTAGCGTACTCATTTTTTCTTCTTCAGACAACGAGGCAATCCCTTTTTCCAGAAATTTTTTAACGCTCATTGGAAAAAAAGCACCACTATCACTCATCGTTTTATCTCCTTTTATTTGAAAAAGCTTTATTTATACTAACTGGGTTTACCCATATTGTTAAAATTCTAACCATTTCCAGTGTGAAAATGATGATTTGGTTCATTCTACTTGTTATCGTCTAGTTCTGTCAAGTGGCTATAATGGTACTTTTTTGCGGGAAATCGGCTGGAATAAGCTTGGTTTCGCTCCAACTTTTTTATTTAAAGACAAAAAGAAAGACCTCGATTTTATACCGAAGTCTTTCACTATTCGAGTGGCTTTATTTATTCACTGTATTCTGTTAATACTTCTTGATATACATCTTGATATATTTCTTCGATGTCGCCGCCTTCTTCTGCTTTTGTCCCGTCATCTAAGAATAATTCATTTTCAGCTAATTCCTCCACCGGGAATTTACTTATAACTGCATTTGATAGAATATAATTGTCTCCATCTGGATTTTTTTCTAAAAATAACGTGTATTCTCCGCCTTTTTCCATATTTTTATATCCGTCGATTGTTAAGTCATATTCTTTGCCATCCACAGTAACGTTTTCTACGCTATATTCCATTACTTTAATTACCATGTTCTCTTTTAATTTGCCTGTTTCGTCTTTTTCGATACTATTGATTTGCACTTCGCTCATTGTGTAAAAATCTGTTGGAAAAATATTTTCTTTAGTTTCTTTTGTAACCGTAGCTTTTTCAGATTTTTTAGTTACCTTGACGATAATTGGTGCATCTTTTTCTAGATCATCGATGTTTTCCGCAAGTTCAAGATACTTCCCATGATAGGAAACGACTCCGTTATTTGGTTTTACTTGTTCAGATTCCGTTTGTACTGTTGCTGGTTCTTCTTTTACAGTTTCGTTATTGGAACAGGCAGTTAAGACACTTAGACTTACTAAGCCGGTAATAATGATAAGTTTTGTTTTCATTTTTTAATCCTCCTTTTTATTTATACATTGCTTTAATGCCGTTG
>CM001047.1:1222288-1222868 GCA_000183865.1 Listeria marthii FSL S4-120 | reverse complement strand
GTGGCTTCGTTTTATTGATAAAGCCTTTATCCAGCATAATCGCATTTCTTGTTTTCACATGACCTAAGCCAAACCCGTGGCCAAATTCATGTATAACTGTTTCGATTTTATGATTGTTCGATAGTGAGCGAAAACCTTTATAAAGAGTAATTTCATTCTTTACGACTAATTTATTGGATTTATAGTAGGTTGTGTTGCAGACAGCAAGCACATCCCCTTTGTTCGTTGCTGAACTACTGACAGTAAAATGAGGCTTTACATCGTTTCCCATACTAACTGTGTTTAAATACGGTGAAGGATTCCACGCTTTTGCTCCATTAATAATAACACTCTTAAAACCTTTCGCGGATCCATTAATGTAAATCTTAAAGTTTTTTGCACTCGCCTTTGACATGACATAGCCTTTCTTCGTATACGCATCCGCATTAGTTGGTATGAATAACGCAACTAATACCATACAAATAAGAAACCCTACTAACGTTTTTTTCCTCATGTTGTTCTCTCCTTTTTTATATTTTTCACACGTTTTGTGTGCATTAACCCTAAATGTTTCCCTTAAAATTAATTTTGTTTAAACTCT
>CM001047.1:1221896-1222188 GCA_000183865.1 Listeria marthii FSL S4-120 | reverse complement strand
AAGAAATTTTCTTAGGACTCTTTTAATTATTTAGCTGCTTTACTCGCGGCCGAAATGACGGAAACTTGTTTCAATCCTTTACTAATTAGACGCAAGATAACGAACCAAACAACAACGATTAAGACAATTTGTTTAAACGCGATTGCTGGAAGTGGATTGAACGGGCAATCCCAAGCGAAATGTAATGCGATTGGAATAATAAACCATTTCCAAAACGTACCTGTGAAAATGTGGTGCATTCCAAGCTTTTGATCTCCTTTAGCGATAACAAGAGCAGCACCAGTAATTGCGG
>CM001047.1:1220009-1221796 GCA_000183865.1 Listeria marthii FSL S4-120 | reverse complement strand
ATTAATTTTGTTTAGCTAGCTAACTTTATCCCGTGTCAACTTATTCATAAAAGAAATTCAATTCGCACATTAAAATCTCACTCAAGATAACTGCATTTTTGTGAGAAAGCCTAACAGTACCTTTTTCTATGTTGCTGTAGCCAGATGTGTACTTATATCCCATCCGCCTCGCAATGAAGGCTTGGGTAATTCCCCGTTCCAATCGTAAGTCTCGAATTTTGGCCGTATTGATTTTTCTGCTGTCTACTGTTTTCATGTCATCTTCTCCTTATCTACACATTTTGAGTTGTTAATACAATATTAACAACTCAAAAAGAGTATGTCAATCGTAAAATAATACGTTCTGTGTTAAAATATAGCTAAATTGAGTAAGATATTGTATAATCAAACAAAAAGGAGTGAAATCATGCCAAAATTAAGTAATAGACTCACGCTACTTCGAGAAAAACAAGGATGGTCAAAAGCTGAAACTGCTAGAAGACTTGGTTTAGCTGCACCTTCTACATATGGCAACTGGGAATATGGTATTCGTGAACCAGATTTAGAAATGGTGACACAAATAGCTACTCTTTACGATGTTAGTGTTGATTATTTACTTGGACAACAAAGTGTTCCGATGTATGTCCCTAGTGAACTCCAAAATGAAAAAGATATCGGGAAAAGAATGACAAAAATTAGCGAAGATTTAAAATATGAAGATGATTTAAATTTAGATGGAGAGCCGCTAAATGAGTCCGCGGCAAATTTCTTAGCAGATTCTATTGATTTTCTTTATGAACAAGCCAAGAAATTAAATGATTAATCCAGCTCGCTCGTTTAACTTTTAGCATTTTTGGGAATAATTAATGGAGTCAAACTAAAAAGCTAAAGGGGGAGTTTCATTTGTCAGAATGGTACTTCAAAAAGAACGAACAAAAAGTTGGGCCTTTTACGAATGTTGAGATGATTGCTTTTTATAGAAAGCAGGAAATTAACGATCATACATTGGTTCAAAAATCCCCTCATCCAGAGTGGGTTGCATTTAAGCAAACAGAATTGCATCAACATACTGGGAATCACGGGAACTCAGACCTTAAGATTGGCAACCTCTTCTCTGCTGTTTTTAAAAAGCATTCTAAAGAAGAAGGCGAAAAAGTCTTTATTGCTGGGACCAAGTATACAACGCCAGCAACGAGCGATATTCCGCACACTTGGCCACATCCTTGGGTATTCTCCAGAGTTTTCTTAGTATTAATCGTCACGTATTTTTTACTTCTAGCTTGTACATATTTGTTTGAAAATAGTAATACAATACCTGGACTTATGGTTATTGGTTCCTTCGCAGTTCCGTTTTCTGTCTTATTATTCTTTTTCGAAACGAATGCTCCTCGGAACATCAGCGTTTTCGATGTTGTGAAGATGTTCTTCATCGGTGGAGTCGCGGCGCTTGTTGCAACACTCGTTATTTACTCCATTATTCCAGTTGGGAAATTAAATTACTTTAATGCCCTTTTGGTTGGTTTTATTGAAGAAACTGGGAAAATGATTATTGTTGCTCTGTTTATTCGTTCGTTAAACTCGAAGTATATTTTAAACGGTTTACTTATCGGTGCAGCTGTTGGCGCTGGATTTGCTGCTTTTGAATCACTTGGTTATGCGTTTAACTATAGTGTCGATGCAGCATTCTTATTCAAAGATATTCATATTGCTGGTGAAACAATGATGAATGTTATCTTTAGCCGTGGTTGGCAGTCTATCGGTGGCCATGTTGTCTGGGCCGCAATTACTGGTGCTGCTCTTGTTATCGC
>CM001047.1:1215613-1219909 GCA_000183865.1 Listeria marthii FSL S4-120 | reverse complement strand
ATTTTTTTATCAAAAACCAGCTAAATAAAGCTTGGAAACTTGATTCTAATATGGACATATCCGCATTTTCATGTAAAATAGAAGTATTATCTTATTAGCAGAGGGGTCATAGAAATGCGCGAATCTTTGAAAAATAGCAAGAGATTAGTTATTAAGGTTGGTACAAGTACATTGATGTATGGAAATGGCCACATTAATTTACGTACCATTGAAAAATTAGCGATGGTTTTATCCGATTTACGCAATGAAGGAAAAGAAGTTATCCTTGTTTCTTCTGGCGCGATTGGAGTTGGCTGTCATAAATTACAACTTCCAGTACGACCTACAAGCATTCCCGACCTTCAAGCAGTAGCTTCTGTTGGTCAAAGTGAATTAATGCATATTTATAGTAAATTTTTTGGTGAATATGGGCAAGTCGTTGGACAGGTGCTGCTTACTCGTGATGTGACTGACTTCCCTATTAGCCGCGAAAATGTTATGAATACTCTAGATAGTCTTCTTGGTCGAGGTATTATTCCGATTGTAAATGAAAATGATACGGTTGCTGTTGAAGAACTGGAGCATGTAACTAAATACGGCGATAATGACCTTCTTTCAGCAATTGTAGCTAAACTCGTTCAAGCAGATTTGCTGATTATGCTTTCTGATATCGATGGCTTTTACGAAAGTAATCCGACAACCGATCCAAATGCAGTTATGTTCTCTGAAATCAATCAAATCACGCCTGAAATCGAAGCACTTGCTGGAGGTCGCGGTTCTGAATTTGGAACTGGTGGTATGTTAACCAAGCTTTCTGCAGCCTCGTATTGCATGGCTTCTAACCAAAAAATGATTTTAACAAACGGCAAAAATCCAACCGTTATTTTCAATATTATGCAAGGTGAACAAGTTGGAACGTTATTCGCTAGTAAAGAGGAGGAATTTTCACATGACTGAACTGATAAAAAAAGGTAGTGCCGCCAAAGAAGCCGCCCAATTTTTAGCACAGGCAACAACGAAACAAAAAAATGAAGCCTTATTGAATCTAAGCAATGATTTACTTGCACACACTGCGACACTTTTGCAAGAAAATGAAAAAGATATCGTTCGCGCCCGGGAAAAAGGCACACCGGAAACGATGATTGATCGCCTTCGTTTAACAGAAGAGCGAATTAAAGAGATTTCAGAAGCAGTGAAACAAGTAGTCGCGTTGAAAGATCCGATTGGCGAAGTAACGAATATGTGGAAAAATGAAGCGGAATTGACTATCGGAAAAACGAGAGTTCCACTTGGCGTCATCGGGATTATCTACGAATCCAGACCAAATGTTACAGTCGATGCTTCAGTTCTTTGCTTTAAAACGGGGAATGCGGTGATTTTACGTGGTGGTAGTGATGCGATTGACTCTAATAAAGCGCTTATGTCCGTTATTCAAGATTCGATTGAAGCATCTGGTTTCCCTCGTTCTAGCGTACAACTAATTGAAGATACTTCTCGTGAAACGGCGCGCGATATGATGCGTTTGAATCGCTTTTTAGATGTCCTTATCCCTCGTGGTGGCGCAAGATTAATCCAAACAGTACTTGAAAATGCTACTGTTCCAGTGATTGAAACCGGTACTGGAAATTGTCATATTTACGTGGATAAAGCAGCAGAAAAGCAAATGGCAATCGATATTTTAGTCAATGCCAAATGTTCACGCCCTTCTGTTTGTAATTCCGCAGAAACGCTACTTATTCATAAAGATGTTGCACAAGAATTTCTTCCAGCGATGGAAACGGCTTTAAAAGAATATCATGTGGAACTTCGTGCTGACGAGCGTGCACGTGATATTCTAACAGAGTCTAAAGCTGCAACTGAATCCGATTGGGAAGATGAATTTTTAGATTTCATTTTAGCGGTTAAAGTGGTCGATTCAGTGGATGAAGCAATCAATCATATTAATAAATATGGCACGAAGCATTCCGAAGCAATCATTTCTAATGACTATGCGACCGGCCAGGCTTTCCATCAAAAAGTAGATGCTGCAGCGGTTTATATCAATGCTTCTACTCGTTTCACAGATGGCTTTGCAATGGGATTCGGCGCTGAAATTGGTATTAGTACGCAAAAACTTCATGCCCGCGGACCAATGGGCTTAACTGAACTTACATCAACAAAATATATTATTTTCGGAGACGGTCAAATCCGTAATTAAAAAGAAGGTAGCCTAATTATGGCTACCTTCTTTTTATATTCAACCAATCAATCACATCTTTAAAAACTGTTTCTTTACATAATTCATTCACAAGTTCATGACGCGCATTTTCATAAATTTTATACGTCACATCCTCTACCCCAGCTTTTTCTAGTGCTAAGGCGATTTTAGGCGTATCTTTCCCGAAATGTCCAACTGGATCAGCACTTCCTGAGAGCAGCAAAATTGGCAAGTCTTTCGGAACACTTTCCACAGTTTCTTTTTGCTGACTCACTTTTATTGATTCAAAGAGATTGTGGAAAAATCCGCTCGTTCCAACAACGGGGCCACAAAACGGATCTTGTTCATACGCTTCATAAATAGCCACATCGCGCGTTAGCCAACTGAAATTATGATTTTCATTAAACGGACGATTATAACCCCAAAAAGCTAATTTATTTAGGAAGCCGCTTCTTTTCCTATCATCTTTTTTCACGCGTTGTTTCGTTACAATTTGTCCCATTTTTAGTAAAGCGGTTGGTTGTAAGCCACTGCCGCTGAGGATTACGCCATCTACTTGATGTTTCGCCATAAAAGTTCGAATGATAAAACTTCCCATACTGTGCGCAAAAATAAAATAAGGCAAATCTGGATAATTTTCTTTTAAATACGTTCGAACTACGCCTTCATCTTCTATCATATTTTTAAAACCAGTTTCACCGTCTAAATGACCTAAAGTAGCTTCATCCACAGCTGATTTTCCGAAGCCACGATGATCATCGGCTACGGCAATATAACCCGCTTGGTTCAAACGTTTTGCGAATAAATCATATCTAGCTCCGTGTTCTGCCATCCCATGAACAATTTGAACTACACCTACTGGGTTTTCCACCTCATCCCAAATATGTAAATGTAAATCTAGCCCATCTAGAGCTTTTAATTTCATTTGTTTGTACATGTGTCTCCCTCCCATTTCATCTTATTATTAGTATACCACCAGAGCCTCTATTTCACTCTTTACTAAGCTTTAATTAGGACTTTTGTATAACTAGTTAAAAAGTTACAGTTCCAACTATTCATTTATCGCAAGTAGATTGTTCACATAATCACAATATGTTATAATAGTCCCATAAGGAGATGACACACATGGATAACTGTTTAGCGCAATTACAAATGTATGATTATTTACTAAAAAAATATCGTAACAAAGAGGTTTTTCCTGAGACGAGAATGATTGTTGAAATCGATGGAAAACTTTGGACTGGTGACTTCCTGCAACTAGATGATTGTCATATTATTGAGATTGATTGGGAAGATACACGTTTTACAAGAATTGAACGCACAAAAGACGCTATCAATGATGAATTTAATGAAAAAGTAACGAACTCCAATGTGAATGTAAGTGAAAATCGCATTGATTCAAAAATTGGTAGTCTAAAAAATATTGAAATTTTATATCAAGAAATTGGTAACTTTGTTCGCCAAGTAGAAAGCAATACAACTACTTTAAAACCATTGCTTTACAACGCTTACTGTTTAGATACACGGGTTAAATTACCGTTCTTAGACATTAGCAAAAAAGAAATTACGTTAGTATCTTTAACTAATTAAACGAAAACCCGCGAAACTTCCATTTCGCGGGTTTTTTATATTGTTTGTTCGATATGTTTAATGCTTTCCCTCGAAAGTTGTGTTAATTCCGATTTAAGAAATGACGGCAAAATGGTAATCTCTTCTAACTTGTCTAAATCAAACCATTTAAAATTTAACTCATACGGCTTCTCCCCATTTTGACCAAATACTTCTGTTTTTGTAAATGTTGCTGATTCAAACAATTCGCTATCCAGAAAAAGATTCGCGCAGTAATAAAACTCAATACTATCGACTTCTTCCCCACGATACAAAAAGCGATTTTCAGCAACTATTTTTAAATCGCCGATATGTACTTCCTCCCCTAACTCTTCTTTCATTTCCCGCTTTAATCCATCTTTCGTGAATTCATTTTCAACGGCACCACCTGGAAGTGTCCAGTAATTTCCGCCTTGGTTGGAGTGAAGTAAAATTTTGTTTTGGTGCGTGATAATTGCTGCTGTTCTAACATGTTTCATTACCATCCCTCCTTCTTTTTTATTTTAGCATAG
>CM001047.1:1209067-1215513 GCA_000183865.1 Listeria marthii FSL S4-120 | reverse complement strand
GTATATACAAGTTTAAAAGGAGGAAGTTTTATGGTCGACTATAAAAAGGATGCAAGCACTCTTTTAGAATTAATTGGTGGCAAGGAAAATATTTCATCTGTCACACACTGTGCTACAAGAATGCGTTTCGTTTTGCAAGATCCAGACAATGCCGATATTCCGGCAATTGAAGACATTCCAGCAGTAAAAGGGACATTTACACAAGCTGGACAATTTCAAGTAATTATAGGTAATGATGTAGCTATTTTTTATAATGAATTTTCCAAAATTAGCGGTGTGGAAGGCGTAAATAAGGATGATGCCAAAGCAGATGCGAAGAAAAATATGAGTTTATTGCAACGTTTGCTTGCTGGATTAGCTGAAATTTTTACACCGTTAATTCCCGCAATTGTTGTTGGTGGTCTTATTCTTGGTTTCCGTAACGTTATTGGAGATATTAAGTTTTTAGAAGATGGTACGAAAACAATTGTAGATGTTTATCCATTTTGGGCGGGTGTTTATAGTTTCTTGTGGCTTATTGGTGAGGCTGTATTCCACTTCCTACCTGTTGGGATTACATGGTCGATTGCGAAAAAAATGGGAACCACACAAATTCTTGGGATTGTCCTTGGTTTAACACTAGTTTCCCCGCAACTGCTAAATGCTTATAGTGTGGTGGAAACAAAAGCTGGCGATATTCCAGTTTGGGATTTTGGGTTTGCTCAAGTACAAATGATTGGTTATCAGGCACAAGTCATTCCAGCAATTATGGCAGGCTTCTTATTAGCCTATCTGGAAATCTGGTTACGTAAGTTTATTCCAAATGCAATTTCGATGATTTTTGTTCCATTCTTTGCTCTCGTTCCTACCGTTCTAGCGGCTCACGTTATCCTCGGACCTATTGGTTGGAAAATTGGCGACGCGATTTCGAATGTTGTTTATGCTGGTTTAACTGGCGGACTTAGTTGGTTATTCGCTGCTTTATTTGGTTTCTTATATGCCCCGCTCGTTGTCACGGGACTGCATCATATGACAAATGCCATTGATTTACAGTTAATGAGTCAATTCGATGGAACCAACCTTTGGCCGATGATTGCTTTATCTAACATTGCTCAAGGTTCGGCTGTTTTAGCAATTATCTTTTTACACCGTGGTAATGAAAAAGAAGAACAAGTTTCGATTCCTGCAACTATTTCTTGTTATTTAGGTGTAACGGAACCTGCGATGTTTGGTATTAATTTGAAATACTTATATCCTTTCGTGGCTGCCATGATTGGTTCGGCGATTGCTGCCGTTGTTTCTGTATCAAGTGGCGTTATGGCGAACTCAATTGGAGTCGGTGGTTTACCGGGTATTCTCTCCATCAACCCTAAATACTATGCAGTTTTTGCCTTATGTATGTTAATTACTATCGTTGTTCCGTTCATTCTAACTGTATTATTCCGCAAATATAATATTTTAAACAAAGTAGATACTGCACCGATTCGTACTTTTGGTAAAAAAGAATATCGTGAATCTGCGAAAACTACCAACTAAAAAGTGAGGCTTCTCTTATGACAAAGTTTGCTCAAAAAACAATTTATCAAGTGTATCCAAGATCCTTTTACGATACGACTGGCAATGGTACTGGGGATATTCCTGGTATCACTGCTAAGCTTGATTACTTACAAAAACTCGGAATTGAGATGATTTGGCTTAATCCATTTTATCCTTCTCCGCAAAATGATAATGGATATGATATCGCTGATTATACAGCGGTAGATCCTTTATTTGGTACGATGGACGATGTCACTACACTTATCAATGAAGCAAAAAAAAGAAATATTGGTATTATGATTGACTTAGTATTAAATCATACTTCTACAGAACATCCTTGGTTTAAAAAGGCATTAGCCGGCGATCCATTTTACCGTGACTTTTACTATTTCCGTCAAGCAAAAGCAGATGGTTCTCCCCCAACGAACTGGGAATCCAAGTTTGGTGGTAGTGCTTGGGAAAAATTGCCAGATTCCTCGGAGTATTACATGCATTTATACGACATTACTCAAGCAGATTTAGATTGGGCAAACCCGAATGTACGCGAGGCACTATTTGATGTCGTCAATTTTTGGATTGAAAAAGGGGTCGAAGGTTTTCGTTTAGATGTTTTAAATGTCATTGCGAAGCCAAAATTTCTGGAAGATGATTTCGAAGGTGATGGTCGTCGTTTCTATACGGACGGGCCAGGGATTCACACTTATTTGAAAGAGTTGAATGAACGAACTTTTGGTGATAAGCCGATTATTACGGTTGGTGAAATGTCATCTACTGATATTGACAATTGTATCCGTTATAGTAAGCCAGATGAAAAAGAATTGTCGATGGTGTTCCATTTCCATCACTTAAAAGTAGATTACCCTAATGGAGAAAAATGGCGTTTGGCCGATGTGAATTTTGCTAACCTAAAAGCCATTTTCCATACATGGCAAGTAGCGATGTCGGAGGAAAATGGCTGGGATGCGCTTTTCTGGAATAACCATGATCAACCAAGAGCTCTTGGGCGTTTTGCAACTGATCAGCCAGAACATTATTATCATTCTGCCACCTTACTTGGTGCGACAATTCATTTCATGCGTGGAACACCCTTTGTTTATATGGGTGAAGAAATCGGTATGATGAATCCGAAGTTTGAGACAATTGATGATTATGTCGATGTAGAAACGCTCAACCATTTTGATATTTTACAAAAAAATGGGCTTAGCGAACAAGAGGTAATGGAGGTTATTAAAGAGCGTTCGCGTGATAATAGTCGGACACCGATGCAATGGGATGACTCAGAAAATGCTGGCTTCACAACAGGCACACCTTGGATAAAAGTAGCTGACAATGCAAACGAAATTAATGTGCAAACAGCCTTATCCGATAAATCGAGTATTTTCTATTTCTATCAAAAATTAATTGCCTTGCGGAAAGAGCATCCCGTGATCCAAACAGGCGATTACACGCCATATCTAACGGAAGAAGATTCCATTATCGCTTATAAACGTTCCAACGCGACTACTTCCCTGCTCGCCATTCATCACTTTGGTTCAACAGCGAAAAAAATACAACTTCCAACTGAATTTTTAAATGCTAGCGTCTTATTATCCAATTACGGACGCCAAGCAATCAGTTCTGAACTAGAGTTAGCACCTTATGAAACATTAACTTTAATTCAATAAAAAAAGCCCGAGACTCGTTTCTCGGGCTTTTTAGCGTCTTCTCGCAAAATCAATAAAACGGAATTTATCCAATCGGTGGCGTGATTCTGTGTATTGAAACAGTGTCGTGTCTTTTAAAAACACGGTACTTTTCACGACAACGACATGCGTATCACCGTGTAGTGCTAAGTATTTTTTATCTTCAGCATTCAGCGGCTCAACTGTGATTTCTTTTTGAGCATAGCTGATTTCATAGCCTTTTTCATTTTCTAAGTATTGGTAAAGCGAATCTTCTAAAACCTCATTCGCGATTGGCTCCGTCTTATCTAGCAAGTAATCATAATCCAAAATGGTTGCCTCTTCTTCTAAATAGCGCACTCTCAGAATCGCCAAGCACGTTGAACCATGTGGAAGACCAGCGAAATCGGCAATTCGATCTGGCAAGGTCGTACGTTCATTTCGAATAACTTTTGTTGTTGCATTCATATGTTCCGATTTTTGTAGTTCTTTAAAACTAGTTAATCCAGAAACTGGAAAAGAATAACGTTCCCGGTCAATGACAACAGATCCTTTGCCTTGGAGCTTTTGAATACAGCCGTTTTCAAGCAATAAAACCAGTGCTTTTCTGATAGTTTCACGGGATACCGAAAAACGCTTAGCCAGGACATTTTCACTTGGAAGTAGTGTGCCTGCTGGATAAACGCCAGATGTGATATCTTGCTCTAATTCTAAATATATGTCGAAAAACTTATTTTTCTTATTCAAATTTACTCACCCACCGCTATTGTAGCACATTTACCCTTAATTGTAACCGAAATTTGCTAACCCGCTTTATTACCAAAATCAGCTAAAATTTGGTACACTGATAGTAGTAAGGTTTGCACTTGTGTTTTGATTTAAGAGGAGGTATTTTTTTATGACTAAAGTTATTTTAACTATTTTTGCAATTATCGTTCCAGCGTTTCTCGGATTTATACTTGCTTATCAAATCTATAAGAAAAAAACTGCCACTTATATGCCACTTAAAAATGAATTTGTACACTGGGCAAAGTAAGCGCGAATTAGGGAGGGAAACAAGTTGAAAAAAACAGAAAGTGAAAAACCGCTTGTCATCAAAATTGTTATTAGCGTTCTTGTAGGTTTATTTTTACTTAATTTAATGCCATTTTTAGCGATTTTCGGCTAATTACTTTTACTTAAAAAAGGCTTGAAGCTGCTTATTTTTTATGGTATATTGTAAATTGTGTTGAAATGAATAGCAATTTTTTATGGTGAGACAATTAATGACAATATGTCAGTTAATGCTTTTTTAATAAAAAGACTCCAGAGTGCCTTTTTAGAGGTGTTCTTGGGTCTTTTTTTGTGTGGAAAGGAGAAATGGATATGAAAAATAAAACAGGTTGGAACATCGCAAAAATCATTACGGGGGCGCTTATTTTCTCGCTCGCTGTCAATATTTTTGCCATCCCGAATAATTTAGGAGAAGGTGGCGTTACGGGGCTAACGATGATGCTTTATTACTTGCTCGGCTGGACTCCCGCTGTCACTACTTTTATTTTTAACGGTATTTTACTAATAATTGGTTACAAGTTTCTTGATCGTATGACGATTGTTTGGACGATTGTCGCTATTAGTTTCACTTCGATATTTTTACATTTTTCTGAGCCGCTTGCTTTTGTGGCAAACCAAACTATTATTGCCGCGATTTTTGCTGGATTAATGATGGGCGTTGGAATGGGGCTAATTATGAACGGTGGCGGAACCACAGCTGGTAGTGCGATTTTAGCGAAAATTGCTAATAAATACCTTGGCTGGAATACGAGTTATGCCCTGCTATTCTTTGATTTACTAGTCGTGATCCCTTCTGTCTTTGTAATCGGATTTGAAAATATGTTGCTGACAGTCGTTTCGCTTTATATTTCGACTAAAGTACTTGATTTCATTTTGGAAGGTTATAATCCTAAGAAATCTGTTACGATTATTTCGGACTATTATGAAGAAATTGCTACGGAGATTGACGCTAAATTGGAACGTGGTATTACCCTTTTCAACGGTCAAGGTTTCTATATGCGCCAAGATAAAAAAATCCTTTATATCGTGATTAGTCGCGATCAACTACTACCGCTTACAAAAATCGTCAATAAATATGATGAGAAAGCGTTCTTTATTATTAATGATGTTCAAAGTGTTGTTGGTGAAGGATTTACGAAACAAATTACAAGTGAATAATGTCGTTTAGCTAAAGTTATGTTACAATAATGTGGAAATTATTTTTAATGTAAGTGAGGCGTCCTTATGAAAATTTCTAAACCAGCTTATTTGGTTTTACTTGTTGTTGGCTTGGTTTTTGTTTTTCTAGGACTATCTAATATCGGAATCTCTATCTTTTGGGATTTTAGCGACTTAGAGAATTTGATGGTTGGCGGTTTGCTAATCATCATCGGACTCATCACACTTAGAATTCGATATTCATTTAAAAAAAGAGGATAGAAAAGCACTGCAATCATCATTTGCAGTGCTTTTCTTCTGTTAAAAAATTACGTTTTCTTGGATAACGTCTAATTTTTTAATAATAATATAACGATTTTGCATGGTAATGACGCCTTCTTTTTTGAGCTGTTGGAAAATTCGGTTCACACTGCTCGCAGAATTAATCCCGCAAAAATGACCAATTTCTTCATTGCTCACTAGAAAGTCAATTAAATATTGGTCTTCCGCTATTTCCACTCCGAAAAGTGTATAAAGTTCATAGAGTTGCGTACAAATCGCGCCTAGTTTCCCGTTCATCAACATTTGTTGCATTTTTTTTATTGATTGCAAAAGCCGCGTCCGGTAATAATCTTTGACATAAATTTGCAAATCCACATCGCGGTTCACATCTTTCCAAAATCTCACCCGGTCAACTTGATACAGTTCTGCCGTATCCGACTCCACACGAATATTAAACGGCGCATTGGCAAACTGGGAATACTCATCTTTTAACAGCGAGATAATATCCATTTTGTTAATGTAGTTTAAGTTAAACTCCCTACCATCCCTTGAAATAATACTCGTTTTGATAATCCCTTTTTTAAGTATGTACACATAAGAATCTTCAAGCCCCTCGTAAGTTAAATATTTACGTTTTCCCCTTGTGATAACTGGAAAATCATTTGTGCTTACATAATTATTAAGAATATTGTGCTTCATGTTCTTAACCTCCTTTTTGTCCTTCCAGTTAAAGCATATTAATCATACAAAATACTATTCCCTATTTTTTCAACATATGTTATTACCAAATTAAAAAGT
>CM001047.1:1205747-1208967 GCA_000183865.1 Listeria marthii FSL S4-120 | reverse complement strand
AATAATTACCAAATTAAAAAGTATCCTCTTCGAAATTCCCCTATAATACTGTTTGTCACTGAGATAAATAACAGATTACACGTAGGAAGGGATTTTATTTATGAAAGAAAAATTGTTTAACAAGGGTTTTGTCTTAATAACATTGATTAATTTTGTCGTTTATCTCGTTTATTATTTGCTTATGGTGATTATCGCCGTCATTGCCCAAGAGGAGCTGAATGCATCACTTGGCGAAGCGGGATTTGCGTCTGGTATTTATATTATTGGAACGCTTCTCGCACGGCTTTACATGGGGAAAAAGCTCGAACTGTTTGGCCGTAAGCGGGTTTTAAGATTTGGGATTTTATTTTTCTTAGTAACGACGCTGGCTTACTTATACATGCCGACAATTGCGATTATGTTCGTTATTCGCTTTTTGAATGGGTTTGCTTACGGGACAACCTCAACAGCCACCAATGCGATTGTTACAGCGTATATTCCTAATTCTCGAAATGGTGAAGGAATTAATTATTATGGTCTTAGTACGAGCCTTGCTGCTGCGATTGGTCCGTTTATTGGAATGATTTTACTTAACAAGACGAACTTTTATACGATTATTATTTTCTCCACGGTGATTGTCTTTTTAACTGCACTACTTTGCTTCTACTTACCAGTGAAAAATATCGTTTTAACAACAGAACATCGCAAAGCTTTACAAACTTGGACAGTCAAAAGTTTTATTGAAACTAAAGTTATTCCGATTACTTTTATTGCCTTTTTAATGGGGATTTCTTATTCGAGCGTACTTACATTCCTTGCTTCTTATGCAAGAGAAATCAATTTAGTAAGTGCTGGGACATTCTTTTTTGTTGTTTATGCACTCGTTATTACGTTCACTCGGCCAATGTCTGGGAAATTATTTGATGCCAAAGGTGAAAAATACGTGATGTATCCGAGTTATCTCTTTTTAGCAGTTGGCTTAGTTGTCCTTAGTACCGCAACATCAAGTCTTGTTTTACTTATTTCAGGTGGCTTGATTGGGTTAGGTTACGGGACGTTTATGTCAAATGGACAAGCTGTTTGTTTGAAAGTTTGCGAGCCACACCGTATTGGGATTGGCTTATCTACTTACTTTATCGGGCTTGATTTAGGGCTTGGGATTGGGCCTTATATTATGGGTGAAATTCATCATGTCCTTTCATTCCAAGGCATTTACATTATTGCTGGGGCTATCGCATTTATTTGCGTCTTTATCTACATGTTTTTATCCAGAAAAAAAGTGTCCAGTGGCGCGCAAGAACAACTAAAAGGGAGCGAAGAACTATGAATAAATTATTACTTATTACTGCAGCGGGGTATATCGTAGGTGCTAGAGGAAACGAAAGTGAGAAACGGCAGTCAATTCAGCTGCGCGATGTGTATATTAACAATCCATCGCAACGTTTAATTGATCATTTTGAAAGCATCGAAATTGCTAAAGAGCAGATTATCGGTCATAAACAGTTATCTACGGAAGATGCGAAAAATTTGATTAGTCGTTGGGAAGCTAGTTATTTTACGACATCTTGATAGAGTGGAAGCATTGCGAGTGGTCGCAATGCTTTTTTTATAAGGGTTGGTGGCTAATATGTAGTAAGGTTTTCCCTTGATATTTTGTGGTGATTTTTATTCGTGTCGTTGTGTCTTGTACATGCTGGAAAATATATGATAAATAACTCACCACACCCGTATTTTCCTCATCAAAAACCCAATGACGCTCTTTAAAATCTAAAATCCCTTCATCCATCGCACGTGGAGTTGGATAATCATAATCATCTGGAAGTTTGGCAAAAAACAAATGCATTCCACCTAGATATTCTTCATTTACAAACCAAATCATCTCGCCAATATCCCGAATATCATAATCAGCTGGAGCAATCCCTGTTTCTTCAGTAATCTCACGCTGAATGGAATCGATAAGTATTTCCCCTGGCTCAATTTTCCCGCCAACACCATTCCAACTTCCCATCCATGGCGCTTTTTGTCGATTTAATAATAAAATTTGGTCTCCTCTTTGTATAAAACAAATGGTGTATTTGTACACGATGTCACCTTCCATTTTCAATTTTACTTAGTATAGCATAATTCTACGCACAAAAAGAGCAGCATCCGCGTTTTGTAGGGAGACGGATGCTGCCAGGTGAGATATTTCATTGAAAAAAAGGTTACTCTTAATATAACGAATAAATGTGAACAAAGTGTGACTAAATCATGAAAGTTCATGTTTAATTTTTTGAAGTAAAAAATCACCTTGTTTGGTTATGCTGTAATATTTTTGTTTGCTATTATTTTCGTCTCTTTGAATGAACCCATGAAACTCAAGCCAATAAGTGCAATACAGTAACTCATTCCTTGTAGAATCTCCAACAACATCAGTATGCAAAAAGTGAATGGTCAATGATTTTATGTTATATATTGGATTTTTAACAACATTCAATACCATAAGAACAAGCTCATTACTGGGCCTTTCCATACTTGAAACCTTCTTTACTTAATATTATCGCTTTCTGGCTTCGTTTACTTTCAAGCGTCTACCTTTCACTTTGCGCGAACGCATCATGTCCAGAACAGCTGGGCCTTTTCCATTTAAAATTTCTACAAAAGAAACATGATCTTCAATTGTAATAATACCAATATCTTCTGCTGTAATTCCTTCTAGTTTAGAAATAGTACCAACAAAATCTACCGCGCGAATTTTTTTCTTTTTGCCGCCGTTAAAGTAAAGTTTCATGATGTTTTTATTTAATTTTTCACCGCGAGCTTTTTTGATCACTGGACGTTTTTGTTGTTTTTTGTGGAAAGCTTCTTCATTTGCTCTTACTTCAATGATAGTCGGTTTGCGTTTTTTTTCAATCGTGATATGCAGCAATTCTTCTATGTCGCGCAAAAGTGGATTTTCGTTCGTCTTCACGAAACTAATCGCCTTCCCGCTTTTTCCAGCACGACCAGTACGACCGATTCGGTGGACATAATTTTCTTTTTCAATCGGCAAATCGTAGTTGATTACGAGTGACACATTATCTACATCAATCCCGCGCCCTGCCACATCTGTCGCAATTAAGAAACGCGACTTACCACTTTTAAAATCATCCATTGCGCGAAAACGGTCTTCTTGTCTTAAACCGCCATGAATTTTGCTGACTCTTAAATCGAGTAAATCAGTTAGCTCATCTACTTGATTTTTTGTGTTGCGATAGTCCTA
>CM001047.1:1200064-1205647 GCA_000183865.1 Listeria marthii FSL S4-120 | reverse complement strand
AAATAATTGCGCTATCAGGATTTTCTGTAATTAAAACGTCTTTCAGTGTTTTTTCTTTATTGTCTGTTTGCATTTCGACATGGAAAATCGGGTTCGTTTTTTCCGATGCCATTTCAATTACCTTTGGATCGTCTTGGTAACGTTTGATTAAATCTTGCATTTCTTCTGGCATTGTTGCAGAGAAAAATAGATTTTGGCGCTCTTTTGGTAAACGGCTAAGAATGTCTTCTACTTGATCAATAAAGCCCATGCTTAACATTTCGTCTACTTCATCTAAAACTAGGTGGGCTACTTTATCAACATTCAGTGAACCTTTTTCGATGTGATCAAGTAGTCGGCCAGGTGTTCCAACGACAATATGGTTTTTTTGGCTTAATTCTAATTTTTGTTTGGCGAATGGTGATTGCCCGTAAATCGCTGCTGCTTTAATACGTTTAAAGCGGCCAATGTTCGTACATTCCGTTTTGACCTGCATTGCGAGCTCTCGGGTTGGAACGATAATAAGTGCTTGTGGCTTGTTCTCTTCCCAAACGACTTGTTCGGCAATTGGAATCGCGAATGCCGCTGTTTTCCCACTACCAGTTTGTGATTTAGCAACGATATCTTCTCCTGTTAAGGCAACTGGAATTACTGCTTTTTGAACAGGGGTCGCTTCTGTATATCCTAGTTCATTAATAGCTCTTTTAATTTCTTCACTTAATTTTAAATTAGTCATGTCAGTCCTCATTTCCTCCTATCATCATACCATATTTTTTCACAAATGACGGTACTAATTGTTTGTAGTTCGCCGCATCTTCCTTTAGAATAAACTCTAAGCCCCCAAAATAAGGAGGAAACAATGAATTTAGATGATTTGAAGAATAAAGTTACCGAGTCCCTGCCCCTGGAAAACCTAGGAACACTGACAGAAGAGGCAACAAACAAAGCATCTGAGCTTGGCGAACAAGCGAGCAATATCACAGAAAATTTACAGAATGAAGCGACGAACTTAACAGAAAATCTACAAGATAAAACAAGCGGCCTTACGGAAAACTTGCAAGATACCGCGAATGAATTAACTGGTGGATTTTTGGATAAAATAAAGAATTTGTTTCAATGACGTGAAAAAAGCACTCATTTACGAGTGCTTTTTTTATTTTGCGCTTTCAATATGCGCCCCACTTTCAAAATCATGATTAATAAAATTAACCAAAGTAAACTCTCCATTCTCATATTCAAACTTCAAGATACAGCAGTTTTTCAGTCCAGTTACTATGCCAATCTTACTCGTTTTCTCCCAATAGCGGGCAAATTGGGCGCAAGCGGCTCCGTGGGATACAGCGAGAACCGTATCATGCCTATCTTGGCTCATGATGCCCTCCATTGTTTCCAGTAAGCGATCTCTAAAATCCATTTCTCGTTCCCCGCCAAATGTCGCGAAAAAATCACCATATGGAAGTGGCGGATTTAAATCTTCGCTCTCCCCTTCAAACGTGCCGAAATTCCATTCTTTTAAGCCTTTCAATCTAGTGTAGCTTTTATCTGTAACAAGCTCTAACGTGTCGCATGCGCGCTCTGAAGTGGAACTATAGGCTTGGTCGAATTCAATATTATTTTCTTGAAAGTAACTTCCAGCGATTTTGGCTTGTTTAATACCAAGTTCCGTTAGTGGTGCGTCACAAAAACCTTGAATTTTTTTACGTTGATTAAATAATGTTTGGCCGTGGCGCATTAAATATAGCGTTTTTTTCATGTCATTCTCCCCCTGTATCTAATATCTTATTAGTAGTCTATCACCTTGGAGTAGCTCCAAGTCAAGCGTTTATCGGCTTAACTTTTCCTCTTTTTTCTCGTATCTGCTATAATAAATACACTTAAATCAATAAAACTATAGCGAATAAAAATCGAGGAGGAATTCAAATGACGTTAAATGTTTACTTGAATTTTAGAACACAATCCAGAGATGCTATCGCGTTTTATGAAGAAATTTTTGGAACAAAGTGTACAGATTTGCTGACATATAGGGAAATCGAGACAGCGGAGCAACCTATAGAAGATTCGCTAAAAAATTTAGTTCTGAACGCTAGCTTAGTAATAGACGGCGTAAAAGTCATGTTTTCCGACGTACCTAAGTCTAGGCCACTTACATTTGGCGACAATATTACGCTAGTTATTGATACATCTGACGAAATAAAATTAACGAAACAATTTCATCAGCTTGCAGAAGGTGGTACTGTAGTTATGCCACTTGCCAAAACATTCTGGTCGGAAAAATTTGGAGAGGTTAAAGATAAGTTTGGTATAGATTGGCAGCTCAATTTATCATGAAAACAAATGAATCTGGGAGATATTTCCCAGGTTCTTTCTTTAAGTCCATTTTTAGTAGACAAACCAAATTTGCAAGGCCTTTCATATTAAGTTAAAATAACACGTATCAAAGAATTATTTTTAAATGAAAAAGTGTAGAAAAGAGGAATTCTTTATGGCAAAAACCGAATTAAATCCTAAAGTCGATGCGTTTCTAAATAAACCATCCACTTGGCAAGCTGAATTCAAAGCATTAAGAGAAATAGCAATCAAGTTTGAACTAGAAGAAGAATTCAAATGGGGAAAACCTTGTTACGCTCTCAATGGCGGCAATGTATTCTTAATTCATGGTTTTAAAGATTATTGCGCTTTACTCTTTATGAAAGGCGCACTTCTCCGTGATCCGGAAAACATTTTAGTACAGCAAACGGAAAATGTACAAGCTGCCAGACAAATTCGTTTCACTAATTTACAAGAAATCCTTGATCAAAAAGAGTTTTTAAAAGCTTATATTCAAAATGCCATTGATGTGGAAAAAGCGGGTCTTGAAGTAGAACTTAAACCAAGAGCTGAAACACCTATTCCAGAAGAATTACTTGTGAAATTTGAAGAGCTACCTGCTTTAAAAACAGCTTTTGAAGCATTAACTCCTGGTCGTCAAAAAGCTTACTTGCTTTATTTTGCGGCCCCTAAACAATCGAAAACACGTGTTTCGCGAATTGAAAAATATGAAGCAACTATTTTAGATGGATTAGGACTGAATGATTAACCTAACAAAAAAGAGGCGCAACCTGCGAATGGTTGCGCCTCTTTTGTTTATTTTACTTCTTCAAAATCATATAGTTGCCAGCTATTATCAAAGGCTGGTTCAGTTGGTCCGTAAATGCGGAAATAGGTGAACCAATTGGCATCAGGAACTGTTTGAATCCATGGTAGCGACTCATCTTCCGGTGGATTTGGTCCAAAGTAGAGAGTTGTATTTCCGTCATCATCTACTTCGAATGTATCTTTAATGGAATTCAGCGCAGGCATAAATTGCTCGGTAACAATTTCTGAACGCGTGTCCATGTCATAAACTGTTACTGACCAGAAAATGCTGGATGGTACTGGCGTTGGTACTTTTAATGTATACTTTTTGCCACCATCCAAATAATTCCCTTCCTTATCCTTCACTCCAAGCATATAAACGGAGCCAAATCCGACTTTATGCATAAACATCATATGTGTTTCGAGTGTCGCTTGATAGAACCAACGCTCTCTTACAGGAAGATTTAAATAAGTTTTTTCGTAGAAATCGTTATTTTCACCGTATACAGCCCATTCCCATTTCTTTCCTGGCCAAGTAATTGCAGCCGGATCATCTGTATTAAAGGAATTCACGAACATCATATCATCCGCTTTTTCGGCAGCTTCAATCAGTAATGCTTTTTTATCTGGATCTGGATTAAATTCGTTATTTGGCGTTAAACCAATCGCTTTTAGCAATCCATACATTTGGTAGTATTCTGGATCGGTTTTATCATTATCGAGCGCCCATTTAATTACTTCCCAGTACTCGAATTTCCCTTCAACATAATATGGAGTTGAAATTGCTTTACGATGCGAAAAATCATGGAATGTACTTACTGGATTGTTATCTTTTTCTTTTAATGGATAAAATTTAACTTCTTTAAGAAGCGCAAATGCTTTTTCATAGTCACTTGCTTGGTGAACCATCGCCCGCAAACAAATAAGGAAACGATAGCTAGAAGGTTTTCGAATTATGTAGCCTTCCGGAATATCACCTTCATAATTAGGTGGTAAGTATAAATATTTAGCCCCTTTACCTTGTTCGTCACCTGTTAATCCCATGTTCGTAATAAATTTAAAATTAATATCATCCGCCACGCCAACGATTGCGCCCGGTGGTAATTCGATGACAACTGGACCATTCTCAGTGTTTCCTGTTCCAAGGCAATACGGGGTATCCGAATTTTGCGTCAGTACATTTAAATCAGGAGTCGTAAGTTGAATAATAAAATCGTGGTTCTCAGTAATTCCTAATCCTTGTAAAGCCTTAAAATTTGATACGTTGGATACAGTTGGATAGAAAAACCGGTAAGCCTCAACAGCCCGATTTAAAAATCCCTCTTTTCTGATTGCCTCTACTTTACTCTCAGGTAGCATTTTTTTCATGTAAAAATCCTCCTTCAATTAGCTTTTTTTAGAACACTTGTATAATACCCCTGTTTTTGGATGTTCAAGCGTAAAACAAAAAATCTCCTCGGTGCGAGAAGATTTTCCTGTGATAACTAGTATTAATTTTTCTTTTTTCGCTTGTTTTTATAGAGCCATATGCTACTAAATAGTACAAAAAGTAAGCCTAATCCCCAAATCAAATTTGACTGTAAATCTCCTGTTAGCGGTAGAGGGAGCTTATTCTTAATTCTTAACGTATTTCCAGATGAAGTATCCGATGTTACGTCTAATTTAGCTTGATAAATATAGTTGATTGTTTGTTCTTCTAGCATAAATTTCCCAGTTGCGTTAGCTGGTTTTTTTATGAGCGTATAGCCTTGGATTTCTTTGGGTTCTGTAGAATATGTTTCGCCGATTCCTCCACTTAATACCTCGCTCATTGCTAATTCATTTTGGTGTTCATCGATGTATTGCACCGTAACACTTTTAGCAGAAATTGCTTCGTTTTTACGCGTACGATACACGTAAGTTACTGTTTGGCTGGTTTCACTGAATTTGCCCATTTCATTGCTTGGAGTTTCAATGAGTGCATAACCTGCAATTTCTTTGGCTGTTGCCGTGTAGTCATCGCCAATATTTCCTGATAAAATTTCGCTCGTTACTAGTTCATTGCCTGCTTCATCCACGTATTGGACCGTGATATCTGCGGCCGGAATAGGGATTTTCGAATAAACATACGTCACCATTTGTTCTTCTGCGCTAAATTCGCCTTCTGCATTTGCTGGCGTTTTAGTTAATGTATAGTCTGAAATTTCTTTGGCGCTTGAATGATATTCTTCACCAATATTCCCTAATAGTATCTCGCTTGGTGCCAGTTCGCTTCCTTCTTCATCCACGTATTGCACCGTAATATTTGCAGCTGGGACTGGGTCTTTTGAATAGACATATGTCACTGTTTGTTCTTCCGCGCTAAATATACCTTGTGCATTTGCTGGTGTTTCCGTTAATGTATAACCTGCAATTTCTTTCGCGCTTGAGTTATACTCGTCATCGATATTTCCTAATAATATTTCACTTGGTGCCAGTTCGTTTCCTTCTTCGTCCACGTGCTGTACCGTA
>CM001047.1:1199877-1199964 GCA_000183865.1 Listeria marthii FSL S4-120 | reverse complement strand
CTTTCGAATAAACATACGTCACCGTTTGTTCTTCCGAGCTAAATCCGCCTTCTGCATTTGCCGGCGTTTCCGTTAATGTATAGCCTG
>CM001047.1:1198154-1199777 GCA_000183865.1 Listeria marthii FSL S4-120 | reverse complement strand
CTTAGTTGTATCTTCATACTTAACCGTCACATTTGCTGCTGGTACCGGATCAACGTAAACCGTCACCTCTTTTGGAATAGCTTTAACCCCGTCGACATTCACTGCGCTGATTGTCACTACATATGTTCCAACCTTTTTCAAATTAACGATGGATTCAAAATTGCTTGTCACTGGCGTTCCATCATTGGTTTGCGCCTGAATATCACTTAAAAATTCAGTTTCGGTTTTCTCGATTCTTTGCGGATAACGAATTTCAGTATCTGTACTAATGATTGGTACGGTAGATGCTTTAACTTGTTGTCTTACAGTTCCTGTGAAAGAACCTTTTACGCCAGTTATATTAATTGGTTCATTAAATTCATAACTAACTGAATCAAGATTTTCGAGTGCTTTATAAGACCAGGTTATTTGGTTATTTGCGTATACACCACTATCTGATATAAAATTTGGTTGGACTACTGCCCCCACATTACTAATTTTATTATCAATAACTAAATCATCTAAAACAACGACTTTTTCTAAAACTATTGACTGGCTCCCTGCAGTTAATATCTTTAGGTTAGGCATAATGGTTGGCAGATCGCTTGGTAAAACACTAATGGCATTAAATGCGATATCCATAGAAGTTACTGCTGGTAACCCTTTAAGCATATTAATATCTGTCAGTTTGTTGTTTAGTAAATTTAAAGTCGTCAACTTTGGCATATTTTGAATGACACTGTCACTTTGTAAGCTATTATTTTGCAGAGTCACTGATGTAACGGCTGGTAAATTATCCATAACAGCCTTTTGTATTTTACTATGGTGAAATTTTAATGCTTTTACTTTTGGAAGATTCACCATTTCTACTTTCGTTAAACTCGGTATATTACCAAAGTACACACCTTCTTCACTAAAATATCCTAGGTTAAGTAATTCTGGATTATTTTTAGCAATAACAGTTGTTAAATTGGTCAAATCTAAATACTTAGAAGTTTGTACATTAGCCAATTTCGGCTGGTCCTGTACATCGATAACTGTCAGAGTCGGGTTATTTTGGATATTAAGCGTAGTTAACCTAGGTAATAGATTTTCTGCATTTAAAGTAACTGTGCTAATTTGATTATCACTTAAATATAATTTCACTAAATTGGGTAATTGAGTTAGTGGAGAAATGTCTGTTATTTGGTTATTATTTAAATTGATAGTTGTTGCTTTAACCAATAAATCCATTCCCGTTAAATCAGCAATACCTTTGGCGTTTGCTGTTAAAATGATGATTTTATTCAAATCTGCTTGTGTTACTATTTTGCTCGTGTCTTCAGAACCGGTTGCTGCTTTGGCAATGGCTTGGGCTAGTGTCGCATCTGGAAAGACCTTTGCATATGTATCTCCTGCTTGAAGTGTTGTTTTATTGGGACTTTGTTTTAGGGTTAGCTTCGTATTCTCATTCTCTACTGCATCAATCATTAAAGGATAAGCGCTTAACGATTGAAAAAGTAGTATTCCGACTATGATGATAGTACTTATCCTTTGTTTCATGATTAATTCTCCTCAGATGTTAATAGTGATTATATAAAGGATGCGCTGATTTTACTATTTGATATGTAAAATTATTTTATCTATATATTTAATAATTATAGC
>CM001047.1:1196144-1198054 GCA_000183865.1 Listeria marthii FSL S4-120 | reverse complement strand
ATTTAAACATAGTATTAGTTTTTTTTTTGAACTTCACTGTTTTTGTTCACACAACGTTCACACAATCATAAGTAAAAGTATATTTTTAAACTTTTTTATAGTTGCACTCTTATCCCAATTATGATATAAATCACAAACAAAAAACTCTCCATGTGCTAAGGAGAGTTTTTTGTAAGAAAGATTATCTGCAGTTATTTGATTTATCTTTTTCGCTTTTATTTCGGCGCAGCCATAGGATACTTAGAAATACTAGTACAATACCCAGTCCAAAAATCATATCTAGCGGCTGATTTCCTGTTCGAGGTAGGATTTGTTGGTTGCTACTCGTTGGTTGGTGGTTATTCGGTGGTTGAATGTCTCCATTTGAATTATCCCCAATTATTTCTACATTTAGCTTTACCTCGTCTTTATTCGCACGATAAATATATTTAATTGTTTGAGCCTCTACCATAAATTTACCACTTGCGTTGGCTGGTTTTAGCACGAGGGTATAGCCTTTAATTTCCTTAGGTGTAGTTGTGTAGGAATCATGAATATTGCCAGTTAACACACTACTTGTGGCAAGTTCTTTCCCTGTTATATCTTCATATTTCACAATAATCTTGGATGCCTGAATAGCATCCTTTTTATACATATAGATAACCGTTTGAGCTTCTGTTGTGAAATTCCCGCTAGCATTACTTGGCTCTTTTACTAGTGAATAGCCTTCTAGTTGTTTTGCTTTTGTTGTATAAGCTTCCCCAATTTTTCCGCTTAGTACTTCCGTTGGGGCTAGCTCGTTACTACTTTCGTCAAGGTGTTTCACAGTTATGTTTGCTGCTACCGGATTGTTCTCTACTCGATATACATACGTTACAGTTTGAGGTGTTTCAGTAAAAATGCCATCAGCGTTAGTAGGTGTCTCCATTAAGGTATAGCCTTCTATTATTTTAGCTGCTGTTGTGTAAGTCTCACCAATTTCACCAGTTAATACTTCTGATTCACTAATTTCAGCTCCAAGTTCGTCTTGGTAGTTCACCGTGACATCTTTAGCTAAAATTGGATCTGCTTGAATCGCACGATACGTATATCTTACTATTTGATCGTTTTCGGTAAACTTGCCCGTCGCATTACTCGGCGTTTCCATTAAAGTATAGCCTATAATGGTCTTCGCTGTTGTAACGTAATCTTCATCCATATTACCTGACAATGTATCACTAGTTGCAATTTCGATTCCCTCTTCATCCGTGTATTGTACTGTAATATCTTTGGCTGGAGTAGGATTTTTTGCGTAGATATAAGTCACTGTTTGTTCTTCTAAGCTAAATTCGCCTTGTGCATTTGTAGGCATTTCCGTTAATGTGTAACCAAAAATTTCTTTTGCGCTTGAGTTATATGCTTCTCCGACATTTCCACTTAATACGCTATCTTCTGCCAGTTTATTCCCGGATTTGTCTTCGTGTTTCACCGTTATATTAGCACCTTGTACAGAATCAATGTACACGGTCACTTCTTTTGGAATAGCCTTAATTCCGTCTATATTCTCGGCATTTAACGTTACAGTGTATATCCCCACTCTCTTTAAGTTTACCATTGTTTCAAAATCACTTGTAATAGCTAAATCATCACTTGTTTGTGCATGAATCTCACTTAAAAAAGCAGCTTCTGTTTTTTCTGTTCCTAGCGGGTAATGAATTTCTGTATCTGCATTAATTACTGGAACGGTAGATCTTTTAAATGGTTGCGTGACTTTTCCTGAAAAGTTTCCGTCTATGCCAGTTGCATTAACTCGCTCAGAAAATTGGAAATTAACCTCTGTTAAACTTTTGATTCTTTCATAGGACCAAGTTAGTTTTTCATTTGCATATGTTCCTGAATTTGATATCGGGATTGGTTGGCTTAGTTTACCAAAATTACTAATTTCATTGTTA
>CM001047.1:1195640-1196044 GCA_000183865.1 Listeria marthii FSL S4-120 | reverse complement strand
AAAGTAATTACTTTGTTTAGCGTAATCACTTGATTTATTGCACTCAGTGTCGTTAATTTTGGCATTTTTGTTTTTAGATTACTTGGTAAAACACCGATAGAATTCGATTCGATCTTTAAAGTAGTTATTTCTGAGAAGTCATTAAGCACATTTATATCGGTAATTTGATTATTGTTTAAATTCAGCGTCGCTAGTATCGGCATATTTTCAAATTCCGCTATGCTATCGCTTGTTATTTTATTATAGTTTAGATTCACTTCTGTTACAGCCTCTAAATTATTTAGCTCGATTTGATTGATACTATTACGATCTAATCGCACTACTCTTACTTTGGGAAGGTTGACTAATTCAACGTTCGTTAGACTAGCCACGCCCTCAAAATAAACACTTTGTATACTAAAATA
>CM001047.1:1192057-1195540 GCA_000183865.1 Listeria marthii FSL S4-120 | reverse complement strand
TTTGGCAATCACCGTTGTTAACTGACGTAATCCTGTATTTGAAGAAGTCTTTACGTCTACTAATTTGGGTTGGTCTTGGATATCCATAACTTCCAGATTGGGATTCGTTTCAAGATCAATGCTCGTTATTTTCGGTAACTGGCTTTGTGCATTTAAGGTAATGTTGTTAATTTGATTATTCTTTAACGCCAGACTTACTAAATTAGGTAATTGATTTATTGGAGAAATATCTGTTATTTGATTACTATTTAAGCTTATACTTGTGACATTTCCCAGCAAATCTATTCCTGTCAATTCGCTAATTCCTTTGCTATTTGCACTGAGAGATGTAATTTTATTCAAGTCTTCTTGTGTTACTAATTGCGTTGTGTCCTCTGATCCCGTTGCAGCTCTGGCAATAACTTTAGCTAAAGCACTGTCAGGAAATACACTTGCATAGGTGTCTCCTGTTTCAAGGGTCGTTTTGGCTTGTTTTAGGGCATTTGTTAATCCCTTCACTTCTTTTGAAGGTGTATTTGTTTCTATATTCTGTTCATTTTCTTGGGCTTCAGTGATAAATGGATAGGCGCTCAATGATTGAAAGAGCAATATTCCGACTACAATGATAGAACTTATCTTTCTTTTCATGATTATTCTCCTTAGATGTTGGGGTATTTTATTGTAATAGTGATTATCTTAAAGAATTAGCTGTATTCACTATTTGATGTATAGTATCATTTTGCCTTAATAAGTATTAATTATAGCAACACAAAGTCCCCCATTTGAACACAGTATGGGAAGTTTTTCCCTTTCCAGGCATTCTCGTTCACACATTATTCACATTTATTTCGAAATCGGTGATATTTTTAGACTTATTGGTATTTTAAAAAATCACTCTCTCACAAACAACCAAAAATCCTATACGGCATTATTCCGCATAAAAAACGCTATAACCATTGTAATTGAAACGGTTATAGCGTTCTCCATATTGTATATTAAAGTTTCCGATTAATTATCCCAATCAATCTGATTGCCTTCATTTTTAACTGTTTGATAAAGTAGTTCTTCGTTTTCAATGAGATTCGTAATTATTTGGACAAGTTTTTCTGCTCAAACTTCTGTTTCAGGCGATAGCGTGTAATATGCCACATACATCCCCGCTTCCGGATCAGAGCCCATTCCTTCTAAAACATCAGGGGCATGCTTAGCTAAATAATAGTTCAAAAATGCTTCCCAATTATAACCATGCATATAAGCATCTTCGTTCATTTCATTCATTTTCTCGCCAATTGCAATCAACTTCTCCGTGCTAATGTTAAGGCAAACTGATAGATTATCCTCGAATTTTACTATTTTTACGTATTTTTCCATAAAACTCGCTCCTTTTGATTAGACTTATCGTGGTGCTTTTCTTACAATGGTTTACAATTAAATCAGTTACTATAAAATAACAATTCTTCTTAGGATATAGTCGTCACTAATTCAAACTAATAAAATTATGATTGTTAAATAAGTTCAACAAACCACTTTCAATATTATCACCTATTAAGCAAAAATAGTCATCATAGCCACCATAAAAACCACCGGATTCAGAAACGAAAAAGACCATATGCTCTGAAAATCCAACTCCAACTGGGCATAACTTTTCTTTAATGATATCCTCATAACATTCTTTTACCCACTTTGGATCTAGCCATGCTGCAGGTTTCATAGGATTAAACTCCGAAACATCCGTATCATTAATATCAGAGTAAGCTTCATGCGTTATTATTAGCCCACCTAGATTATTAAAAAACTTCTCCGCACCTTGATTCAAGTAATAGTTTTTCTCCTCTAGAATACGGCGATAGTTATTAATATTTATAAATCTATCGGGATACCAGCCATTTTTTCGTAATATTTTGGTTACCTGTTCATTAAATGTATAGTTCATCTGTTCATCCGCTCAAAGAATTGGTTTTCGTGATTTAAGCTCTTATGCCTTATAAAAATTTTAAGTTATCAGTAGAAGAACACTTGGCAATTTGAGCATCTGAAGGTCTTGTGTTCACAAATGTGCTGCCTGATATATTTGTTCTAGAAAACTTCGTGTCTTCAAAAATACAATTTTCAAACGTTTAAGGTTTCCTCCAATAAGTTTTATAGATTTACTCGCTCGTATTTATATTCGATGTTCTCGGCCATAACTAAAAAAGGTAAGCCGTCTAAATCATCTGTTTTAAATTCAAATAGAAATGAATTATCTCTGAATTTAGGAAGATTCATCCGCGAACTTTCGTAACTATCTTCGTGCACAAAAAGAAAATCTTCTGAAGTGTCTATATGTGAGGAAGTATATCCTGACAAAAAACAAACATTGCTAAATTTAATTTCTATTTCATAAAAATAACTAAGATCAATCCCCAATAATTTCGAGTTCATGACCATTAAATGATGAAATATCAAAGTCAAACCATAAGCGGCCGTTTCTAACTAATTGATTAATTTCTGCTATTTTTCTTTGCATTTACTTTCATCCTTTGTTAAAGCTAGCAATATTTTCACAAACTTGTTACTGTATCTTTAGTAAACAAATGGAATTTATTGTTTGTAAAGGTTTTTTTAATACCTAAATATGATTTATACCCGCTAACTTCCACCAATTAAGTTAAGCCAACTCTGGGCTGATTCACTCCTTTTGAAGAACGTTGAAATTAAATGCACGTCGATTCTTCTGGTATCAAAATCCACGTAAAAAAACTACTAGCAATACATCTCGTTCCCGCTAGTAGTTCTTTTATTTTCTTTAAATAATTCTCGTCCTTATTTTTAATATATAATAGATTTGCATCACGAAGCATTAAACAACAGCAATTTCGAAACTAATTTCGCTTCGATTCTGCGCCGTAAGTCTTCATCAACGCAAACGTGTGGATTTCCATATTCATCAAATAATACTCTTGTAGATAACGTTGTAATATAACCCGCATAGTGATCTAAAACTGCTCCAACTGCTTCTATATCTCCCTCTGATGCAGCAACTATTGTTTCGTAAGGTACTAGTCTATTTTTTCTCTGCGTTGTTTCATTCATTTCTAGTCTTCCTCCATTATCTTTTTTAATTCCGCTAGTGTACTGTTTCTCCTGCGTGATACCGTACGTCTGACTAAGTTCAGCTCTTCTGCAATTTTCCTATCAGACATACCGAGAATATAGGAAAGTAATATGATAGCTTGCTTTTCTTTTGGTAATAATTTAATAGCTTCTGCGATTATTTCTCCCGTTACTATTACCATACCTACATTTTCGACGAAGAATAGAAATTCCCTAGTCATATTACTTTCATAAATGACCTGTTTACCTAATTCTTTTTCTGACAAGCTCTCCATTGATACTTCATATTTTTTTAACCGTTCAATCTCTTTGTAGATATTTCTCGTCTCATTCCTCAATATTTTTTTACAATAGCTATCAAAGGCATGCTGTTTATGTTTTTTATGCGCTTGTAGATGCATAAAAATTGCA
>CM001047.1:1191786-1191957 GCA_000183865.1 Listeria marthii FSL S4-120 | reverse complement strand
ATCGCCCCGTGTAAAAATTGCAAGGGTATCCTTCCCCTACATCACTATTACAACTAAATTCTATTTTTGGGACAGTAATCTTGAAAAAATGTTTAAAAAAAATAAAAATCTGCATTTTAAATTCCAAAATTACTATCTTTGCTTCTCCTCTCTATAAAAATTATAAAATAT
>CM001047.1:1191596-1191686 GCA_000183865.1 Listeria marthii FSL S4-120 | reverse complement strand
AAAATATATTTATTTTTGTAGTAACACTGAAACTATTTAGCAGCAAGTGCTGGAAATGAGTAGCATATCATATAATTTTTGCAAAAAAAA
>CM001047.1:1186773-1191496 GCA_000183865.1 Listeria marthii FSL S4-120 | reverse complement strand
TTGCAAAAAAAAGAAAGAAGCCTAATAACTCAGGCTTCTTTTCTTATTAGATTTATTGTTTATTTTCCATGCTGCTCATTTTATTTTCTACGTTTGTCGTTATTTCTTTTGCTCCAATATATTGCTAGTCCAGTTACTACAAGTCCTAGACCAATAAATAATAAAGCAATACCGTCATTATCTCCTAGCAGTGGTAATGGTCTAGTTTCTGCCATTTTTATTACTGGGTCTATCTTATCTCGCGTTGATTTCTTCGGCAGCGGTTTAGGTATTTCAGTATTCATGATTTTTACTTCAACGATGCCCTCATGTGTTCCATCAATAGTTATTTTTATCGGTTCATTCATCAATTGATAATTATTCGGAGCAATAATCTCCGTCAATTCATACTCGCCAAATGGTAAATCTGCTGTTTCAAATTCTCCCGACTGGTCGGTCATAAATTCTGATTTGCCATCTTGTTCTATAAATTCACCTGTCTGTAAATCTTTTAATTTAAAGGTGGCAGCATTATTCTTGATAGGTTCTTTTGTTTGCTCGTCGCATTTGATTACTTTGATTTTTTCTTTGATGACTTGTTCTTGGACTGTAACCGTAACATCAGCCACTTCTGCTTCTTGGTTATAGGTCAAATCAAAAGGATACTTCTCACTATCCAACAAATAACCAGTCGGCGCTTCTTTTTCTAGCCAGTAATAGCTATCTAATAATAAATTATCTGTTTGCGCTTGACCATCTTCAATCGTGACTGTATCCATTAACATATCATCTGAGGAACGATATAATTCATAAACAGCTCCATCTAAAACGGCATTTCCTTGGGCTATTTCGCCTGTTTCAGCATCTTCTTTAATTAGTTTAGCAGAACCTTTTTGCTCCACATCTACCGCTTGTACTTGTGTGTTTGTAATAGCAACATTTTGTCCTGCATATTTGATTTCAAAAGATAACTTTTCATCACTTAAAAGATAGCCAGCAGGTGCTTTTTCCTCTAGCAGATAATATTGTCCTAATGAAAGTGAACCAGATTCTGCGTAGCCTTTTTCATCTGTAGTTAATTCGCCTACTCGTGCATCACTGCTGTTATAAATCCCGTATACAGCTTCTTTTAGAGTGTAATTATCATTAGGCATACTTGCGCCAAATTCTTGACCGGTTTTCGTTAATTTAACAGTTCCCATTTGCTTATTATTATTAAAAATAAGTTCTATTGTTTCACTTGGCTTAATAGTGGTTGTTTTAACTTCTCCACTATTATGGTAGCCTGCTGGAGCTGCTATTTCGGTAACTTTTACTTGCGTCCCTTCTGGAATCCCAACAAGTTCAGCTATGCCAGTTGCATTTGTTACGACTGTTTTAGATGTGCCGCTGTATTCAAATTTAATGGTTGTGTTTGGTAATGGTTGATTTGTTTTTGGATCTATTTTTTTCACTCGCACGCCGCCGAGTTTTTTTACGTTTACTTTTAGTTTTGCTTTTCCAGTATCTTGTAAATGAAAATCTACCAGACTTTGGCGGTCTGCTTTGTTATAAACAATCGATGTTCCTAAAGCAGAATCTGGCACTTTAGAAAACATAATTTCTCCTGATTTAGAATTCTTATCTGCTTTTAATTTGAGTGTATTTCCAGTTTTCGTAACCTGGATTCCCGTCGCATTATTTGTGATATTCAGCATATCTGTAACATTGCTCGTATCGCCCTGCACAAACTCTTGGCCTTCAATCAATGTAATTGTCTGCGCGTCCCACGATGGCTGTGTGTCGTGCTTCCTTACCTGCGCTAAAATTGTATCTCTATCCGTCCAGTAGTTAGGTAATGATGTCCACTCTAATTGTTCACCGAGCACTTCCCAAATAACTAATTGTGTGGTCGCAAAATCTTTATAACTTTGTTCAGATTGAGTAAAACCATAGTAAGCAACTTTAGATAACAAGTCTTTTTTACTACCCATATATGTTTCCGCACTATAGCCATCCTCTGTATTTGCGGGCGCGGCAGAATCGATACAAAAGACATCTTTACCATCCATCTTCATGTTCCAAATATCTTTGTTTTCTAATTTCTGCCCATTTGTAAAGCTAATTCCTGTGTAAAAATAACCTGTTTCATCGAGTCGAAGCGCAGCCGCTATCCCATTGAACGGTTGAAATAGATTTGCTAGTATCATAACTACTAGCGCCATTGCGATTATTTTTACTTTCTTTTCCTTCCTTTTTTGACTGTTCATTTGTCTGTTTCTCCCTTTTGTTTTTAGTCAATTTACTTCTGTTAATTTCACCCGTAGCAGAAGTGCTTACATTTTTCTTGCTGGTTAAAAATTTCATTGTATTTCGACGTGCTCTTATTTAGTTGTCAAAGAACGAATGCAAACTTTTTTATAGCCTGCATAACTACTACAATTAGAATTTTCTTTTGGGTCATAAAAATAAAAAAAGCATACTATTAAGTACGCTTTTTAAATGAGTTTCATTTTGTTATGTTAATGGAAAAAAGAATCAAGATATCTATACATTTATTGAAAAAATAGAAAGCCTACTAAAATTGCAAAATAATTGGTATAGTATAAGATAATGAGTAATATTCGAGAGATTTGATATGTATAAATTGGTTATGAAAACTCATACAAGGGAACCAACAACAGAGAAAAAAATAATCCAAAGAGGTGCAACATATGTTTAATGAAAATGAGTTATATCCAGTGTTACTAAGCAATAACTTTTCTAAAGTTGACGATTTTCTAACTAAATATGGCATAGATAGTGTGGACAGGGACAATCGTTCTTTGTTAATGTCAGCAGTCGTAGAAAGAAAAATGAGCATTATCGAATATTTAATTGAAAAAGGTAGTAATTTGAATTTACAGGATAAAAACGGAATGACTGCATTGCATCTAGCTGCAATGCATGACTATACTGAAATAGTTGAGTACTTGATTTCAAAGGGAGCAATTGTTGATGCCGAAGACAATAATGGGAATACAGCATTATGGCGTGCGGCAATGGAGTTACCTAAAGAAGCTAAATCCATAGCTGTTTTATTGGAACACGGGGCTGATGTAACAAAGCAAAATAAGTACCAAATATCTCCTGAAGACTTATTGTCTGATGAATAGGAAGCTAAATGAAAAAAGTTAATATCTATATGGGAACTGAATCCTTAAAACGAGACAGTAAAAAAAAGCAATTGATTAGGCTATGGATTGCCGATATTCTATCGGTGATTTGTAGCCTAATTTTTGTTGAATTCGATTTTGGTTATGATAACTATCACAATAAATATGGGCGTATTATATATGCTTCTGCACATGTATGTCATGCTGATCTTAGTACAACTATGAAATTATACGTATGTTAGTAAAAACTAGAAACTTGAATGAAGATAGAATCTCTAATTTCCTTCCAAAAATAAGGGGAAAATCATTAAACAAAAAAATCTCCAAACCGTTCATCCACCCTTTAATATCAAGGATTTCCAACGTTTCAGAGATTTATTTGATTTACTTATTTTAACGTCCTGAGAGGGATTCGAACCCCCGACCGACGGCTTAGAAGGCCGTTGCTCTATCCAGCTGAGCTATCAGGACAAATGGCACTGTCTTTTCAACAGCCAAATACCATTTTATGTTTAAATCGCTTGTTTGTCAATGGTTTTCTTTAAGTTATTGCATTTTTTCTTTTTTGGGTGCCTTTTGACCTAGTTGTGCTTGATTAATGGGAATGTTTGTGTTAGGTCTGTTAGTTCGTTGTCGTCCCGGTCCATGAAGCGTACTTGGATGCCTTCAGGTGTGGAATCGATGAGTGCATAAGTTTTAATGCGGATGCGGCCTCTTGGTAAGGAGATGCTTCCTGGGTTTAAAATGATGGTGTCGTCCAGCATCTCTGCGCCTAGTTCATGGGAATGACCGAAGAAGGCGAAATCTGCGTTTAGTTCACGTGCACGATATCGTAAATTCATGAGTGTCATCTTGATGTTATAAAGATGTCCGTGTGTGGTTAAAATGCGGTAGCCGTCTACTTCTCCTACCCAATCATTTGGGAAGCCGCCACCAAAATCACAGTTGCCTCGAACAGTATGAAATCCCTGAATCGCAGGATCGTCAGCTTCTAATTCAGAATCCCCACAATGAATCATCGCATCGACTGTATTTTCGTATTTTTCTTTAAGATGTATTAAACAGTCACGTTCTGAGTGGCTGTCGCTAACTACTAATAATTTCATTTTGTTTCCTCCCCCGTGATACTGTTACTTATTTTCTCACTTTTTGGTTACTTTTTCTACTACTTCTGTTAAATCTTTTTCTAGTTGTTTAATAGCATTTGCACGGTGGCTGATTTCGTTCTTTTTCTCTGCTGGAATTTCTGCCATTGTAAGACCAAAATCTGGTAAGAAAAATAGTGGGTCGTAACCGAAGCCATTTGTTCCACAAAGTTGTTCTGCGATAACGCCTTCTACTTCACCTGTGTAAAAAGATGTTTTCTCAGAAGGTGTGGCTACAGCAAGTGTACAGTGGAAACGAGCGGTTCTTTTGGCTGGTTCAACGCCTTCTAAATTTTTAAGTAGTTTTTCGTTATTTTTAGCATCATCATGGGCAACACCTGCATAGCGTGCGGAATAGACGCCAGGAGCTCCGTCAAGCGCGTCTACGATCAAACCAGAGTCATCAGCAATAACTGTTTGGTTTAACAAGCTAGCGACCGTTTCGGCTTTAAGAGCAGCATTTTC
>CM001047.1:1182336-1186673 GCA_000183865.1 Listeria marthii FSL S4-120 | reverse complement strand
TTCGATTTCGCCAATTTCTGGAAAATCTGCTAGAGTCGCAACTTCGATATTGAATTTAGCGAAAATTTTTTCGAATTCTTTTGCTTTCCCTTTGTTGGCGGTGGCAATAATAATTTTACTCATTTTTTATTCTCCTTTAATCCGCGCTGTGACTTTTTCTCCGAGTGTTTCTTTTTGGATTTCGATTAGTTCGCTAATTCCTTTTTTACCTAGTGCAATCAGTTCAGCAAGTTCGGCTTCGGAAAAAGTAGCTTCTTCACCTGTTCCTTGAAGTTCCACGAAAGCGCCGCTACCAGTCATAATTATATTCATATCTACTTGTGCTGCGCTATCTTCTACGTAGTTCAGGTCAAGCACGGTACCGCCTTCTTCTAAAACGCCCACGCTTGTTGCTGCTAGGAAATCTTTAACCGGAAATTTAGTAAATGGAGTTTCTTCGTCTAGTTTGGCAATCGCCATAACCATTGCGATAAATGCGCCAGTGATAGACGCTGTACGTGTGCCACCATCTGCTTGGATAACGTCACAATCAAGCCAAATAGTTCTTTCGCCAAGTGCGTCCAAATCAACAACAGCACGGAGCGCACGTCCGATTAAACGTTGAATTTCCATTGTTCTGCCGGTTACTTTACCTTTAGATGATTCGCGGATATTACGTGTGTTTGTTGCACGTGGTAACATCGAATATTCAGCAGAAATCCAGCCGCGGCCTTCTCCTCGCATAAATGGTGGTACTTTTGTTTCCACGCTTGCTGAACAAATAACTTTTGTGTTTCCTGATGCAATTAAAACAGAACCTTCTGGATGCATTAAATAATCTGGTGTTACTTCGATATTTCTTAATGCGTTACTTTCTCTTCCATCAAATCTCATTATGGGCACCTCTTATTTTCCTAATTTAATATGTTCTACAGTCATATCTGGCATATTTAACCAGTCTTTTGCAATATCTTTAAAAATTTGTGTCGAACCCGTAGTGAAAAAACGGTGCTCGATTTCTTCATCTGTAGCATCTAATAAATTATGATAATCCAGTAAGGCGCTGACTTCACTTGCAGTTTCTTCTCCGGAGTTAATAACAGCAACACCGTCTCCCATGAAGTTCTCGATAATTGGTTTTAAAAGTGGATAATGTGTACAACCCAAAATCACCGTATCAATATTAGTACTTTTCAGTGGTAAAAGTGATTCGGCTACTACTTTTTTTGCAATTGCACTCTTATATTCGCCTGATTCTACGACAGATACAAATTTTGGACATGCGAGTGAATCTACTTCTACTCGGCGATTTAGTCCTTTCAGTGCTGTTGGGTATGCCATACTTTCGACGGTACCAAGTGTTCCTAGTACGCCAATTTTATTATTTCTTGTTGCTTTTAGGGCTGCTCTTGAACCTGGTTGGATAACGCCTATAACAGGGATATCCAGTTTTTCGCGAATGTCATACAAAGCTGCTGCTGTTGCCGTATTACATGCAATAACGAGCATTTTGATGCCACGATCTACTAGAAAATTGGTCATTTCCCAAGTAAATCTAGCTACTTCTTCTTTGTCGCGTGGTCCATAGGGGCAACGTGCGGTATCACCTAAATAATATACTTGTTCATGGGGTAGCTGTTTTAGCACTTCTCGCACTACTGTCAAACCGCCTACTCCCGAATCAATAAAGCCAATAGCTTGTTTCACAGTCTCGCCTCAATTTCTTTATTAATTTCCAAATTTTTTTATCTATACCTTCCATTTTCTTATTTTTTCGGTTTTTTCGCAAGTCTTTTTTGAGAAAAAAGGTTTTTTATGGAAATTTATTTATTGTGCTTTCCATTTTAGGGTGATTTTGGTTATAATGGTGTATGAAAGTGGGGTATCCGAAATGACAGAAAAAGAACAGAATCAATACGAGGAAAAAGCACTCGTTCCAAGCTTTGGTTTAGATTTACTACGAGATTATTTAATTCCTGAAATACTTGGAGATGAAGCGCCTCACATTATGTACTGGGCAGGAAAAGATTTAGCACGCAAATTTCCACTTGGTTCCCTAGAAGAGATTGCCGAATTCTTTGAAGAAGCATCTTGGGGTGGATTCAGTATTTTAAAGGAAAAGAAAGATGAACTACGCTTACTTTTAGAAGGCGAAATGGTTGCTGCTCGTTTTAACGCGCAAGAAGAACCTACTTTCAGACTAGAAGCTGGTTTTATTGCCGAACAATTGCAATCACAGAAAAAACTGTACACAGAAAGTTACGACGAAATTGACAAACGAAAAAAACAAGTAACGATAATTGTTAAATGGGATCGTAAAGAAACGATTGATAACGAAGAACGCTACTAAAAGGATAAGCTTGCGGCGACAAAGGAAGAATTTACTTTGTGACTGCAAGCTTATTTTTTATTTATCTAATTCAAATTGATCATGTAAAACTTGTGCGGCTTCGACCATTTTACGTGCAGGTACAACGGTGGAAACTTTGATTTCAGATGTACTAATCATTTTAATTGGAATATTATTTTCGGTTAATGCTTCAAACATTTGCGCGGCTACCCCGGGATTACTTACCATTCCAGAGCCAACAATCGAAACTTTCGCCAGTTCTTGCTCGGATTCTAGTTTTTCGATTTGCAGCAGTTCTTTACTTTCTTCTAAAACAGCCAGTGTTGCTAAAAGTACGCTTGTTTTGATAGTGAAGGATAGGTTGCCGTGACCTAGGCCAGTAATTCCTTGGATGATAATATCTACATCAATATTATTTTCCGCTAATTTTGTAAAGACTTTGGACACACGCATCGCTTCTTTTTGTTTCCAGTGGATAGTTACACGGGTGATTTGGTCTTCAAAAGCGATTCCACGGACTACTTTGGTATTTTCCATTGTTAAATCCTCCTCGATCATTGTTCCTGGTTCTTGTTCATGACTCGCTCGTACTTCAAGCGGGATCCGGAAATTTTTGGCATATTCAACGGAGCGCGGATGTAAAACACCAGCGCCAAGATTGGCTAATTCTAGCATTTCATCATAGGTAAGTTGTTCAAGCTTTTGGGCTTTTTTGACATATCGTGGATCTGTTGTAAACACGCCAACAACGTCCGTGCAAATCGCGCACTTGTCTGCTTTAAGAGCGGATGCGATGGCGACTGCGGTTGTGTCTGAACCACCTCGACCGAGTGTAGTAATCTCGCCGTCTGTAGTTAGACCTTGGAAACCAGCAACAACCACGATTTGTCCCGCATCTAGTGCCGCTTCAATACGCGCGCTATCAATATCGGCAATTCTCGCATTGCTATGTACAGCTTCTGTTTCAATTCCTGCTTGCCATCCTGTATAAGAAATCGCATCGTGCCCTTTTTCTTTTAATGTCATCGCAAGTAGTGCAATCGTGATTTGTTCGCCAGTAGAAAGCAGCATATCCATTTCGCGTTTATCTGGCGCTTCGCTAATTTCTTCCGCCATCGCGACTAATTTGTCGGTTGATTTCCCCATTGCGGAAACGACAACGATGACTTTATTTCCTTGCTTTTTTTCATAAATGGCTTGATCTGCTGTTTTCCCAATTTTATCCACGGTGCCAACAGATGTTCCACCAAATTTTAATACGACTAGTCCCAATCTCGTTCCCCCCTGCCTTTTAGTTCTTTTTTATCAATGGTTTTATTTTAGCGCATTTATGTGTTGAAGGGAAGTTTATTATATACAAAAGCTATTTTATCTGACGTGTTAGTTCATATATGTAACAATTTTTACGTAATAAAACGCCAATAACATCAAAGTCATTGGCGTTTATAATCTTGTGGAAAATCATTTTTGCTCCGTATTCTTCGCCTTTTCATTGAACGCTGTGATGTGTTTATGCACTTCTTCTGCTACATTCAGAGGGACACCTGCTTCTTTAATTTCTTCTATAGATGCTTCTTTTAATTTTTTCATGGAGCCGAAATGTTTAAGTAACTTTTTCTTGCGACCGGGTCCTACTCCTGGAATGCCGTCGAGTATGGACTGGAAGCCGGTTTTGCTGCGTAGTTGGCGGTGGAATGTGATCGCGAAACGGTGGACTTCATCTTGCATTCGTTGTAGTAAATAGAATTCTTGGCTGTTTCTTTCCAAAGGGATGATTTCTAGTGGGTCGCCGAATAACAATTGACTGGTGCGGTGTTTGTCATCTTTTGCAAGTCCAGCTACTGGAATATCTAAGCCTAGTTCGTTTGTTAAGACGTCTTTGGCGCTGTCGATTTGGCCTTTTCCTCCATCAATTAAGATTAAATCGGGCATCGGTAAGCCTTCTTTGAGGACGCGCCAGTAGCGACGGCGGATGACTTCGCGCATTGTTGCGTAGTCGTCTGGGCCT
>CM001047.1:1169894-1182236 GCA_000183865.1 Listeria marthii FSL S4-120 | reverse complement strand
TTTGTATTTGCGGTAATCGTTTTTACTTGGTTTGCCGTCGAGGAATGTGACCATCGCGGAAACTGGGTCTGTGCCGTGAATGTTGGAGTTATCGAAAGCTTCCACGCGTGATGGCGTTGGGATTCCCATTGCTTCTCCAAGTCGTTCTACTGCGCCGACTGTGCGCTCTTCATTGCGTTCAAGTAGCATAAATTTTTCGTTTAGAGCAATTTTCGCATTTTTATAAGCTAGTTTTACGAGATCTTTTTTATTTCCGCGTTGTGGAACGATGATTTTTGTATCGGGAACGACTGCTTGCACCGCCTCGCTATCAACATCATTCGGTAAATAAATTTCTTGCGGCGGAATATGGTTGGCTTTCTGGTAAAATTGACCAATGAAAGTAAGGAAATCTTCGTCGGCATCGTTATAAAATGGAAACTGGGAAACGTCGCGCTCAATCAGTTTACCTTGGCGAATGAAGAATACTTGGACGCACATCCAGCCTTTATCAATGGCGTAACCAAAGACATCGCGGTCAACAAAATCGTTCATCGTCATTTTTTGTTTTTCCATGGTAGTTTCGATGGCGTTGATTTGGTCGCGGAATTCTCCGGCTTTTTCGAATTCCATATTTTCTGCAGCATCTTGCATTTTTTTCATTAAATCATTTTTAACGGTTTTATAGCCGCCGTTTAGGAATGCGACTATCTCATCTTGCATTTCTTTATACTTACTTGCTTCCACGTCAAATACGCACGGGGCAAGGCATTGTCCGAGGTGATAGTATAAACAGACTTTATTTGGTAACGTGCTGCATTTTCGTAACGGGTATAGGCGATCTAAAATCCGTTTTACTTCGTTGGCAGCGTAGACATTTGGATACGGTCCGAAATATTTCCCTTTGTCTTTTTTTACTTGGCGGGTAATAATTAGGCGCGGATGTCGTTCGTTCGTAATTTTAATAAACGGATAGGTTTTATCGTCCTTTAGGCGAATATTAAAACGTGGATCGTGCTTTTTAATTAAATTGATTTCTAGTAGTAAAGCTTCTACGTTGGATGATGTGACGATATATTCAAAATCCACAATTTCTTGGACTAAGCGTTGCGTTTTACTATCGTGCGTTCCTGAAAAATACGAACGTACACGATTTTTTAAAATTTTTGCTTTCCCAACATAAATAATGGTTCCTTGTCGGTCTTTCATCAAGTAACAACCGGGTTGGTCCGGCAGAAGCGCTAGTTTATTTTGGATATGTTCAGAAGACATTTTATCAACTCCAGTTACACATTTAAAAAGAAGCCTAGAACAAACATTCTAAGCTTCTTTCATTTTAGCATAATTTTAAACGTATTTGTTGATGACTTCATCCAGTTCTTCTTTTGGACGGTAGCCGATAATTGTATCTACTACTTCGCCGTCTTTTTTGATAAGAAGTGTTGGAATACTCATAACACCAAAGCTTCCTGGTGTTTCTGGGTTTTCATCTACGTCCATTTTGACGATTTTAAGTGCTTCGCCGCGTTCTTCTTGTATTTCTTCTAAAACTGGAGCCACCATGCGGCAAGGACCACACCATGTTGCCCAGAAATCTGTTAATACTAAGCCTTCGCTAGTTTCTTGTTCAAATGTTGCATCTGTAATTTCTTTTACCATGATTTAATTCACTCCTTATGACTTTTGTACACACAGTATAGCATTTACGCCTATTCCGAGCCATATTTTTGCTCAGTTGTTTACTTAAATTCGACGATTGTTACACCGTTCCCGCCTTCTGCTGCTGCACCAAAACGGATTGATTTGACCATGCGATGATTTTTCAGATATTCTGTAACACCGGTTCTGAGTGCGCCGGTTCCCTTACCGTGAATAATTGCTACTTGCGGATAGCCTGCGAGCAATGCTTCATCGAGGTATTTGTCGACTTTTTGCAGAGCATCTTCGTAGCGTTCGCCGCGCAAATCAAGTTCGCTTTTAGCCGGTGAGCCGCTGCTATGAACCGATGTAATAATGCGTTGTTTCTTCGGTTTTTCTGGTTGGATATATTCGAGATCGGTGGTTTTGATTTTCATTTTGATGATGCCGATTTGGACGTTCCATTCTTTATCGTTAATTTTGCTTAAAAGTGTCCCTTTTTGGCCGAGTGATAAGACGCGAACATTGTCGCCATTTTTGAAAACGTGTGGTTTTTGTTTTGGCGCTTGGGGAATGGTTTTGTTGATTGTTTTTGGTTTGGCTTTCCCAAGTCTTGTTTTGGCGTCAATCAGTTCGTGTTCTTTGATGCCGGCTGCTCCGTTTAATTGCATTGTGCGCAATTCGTGGATGATTTCTTCGGCTTCTGCTTCGGCTTTTTCCACGATGGTAGCTGCTTTTTCACTCGCTTGTTCGATTAATTTATCTTTTTGTTGGTAGTAATTGGTAATTTCTTTTTGTAAATCTTTTAAAAGAGCCTCGGCACCGCGAGCTAGTTCTTGTGCTTCTTCATATTCTGTTTCCGCTAAGTTACGTTTTTCTTCTAGGCTGGAAATCATATCATTTAAATCGGCGCTTTCGGTATCGACAAGGCTTCTTGCTTCGGTGATGATACTTTCGCTTAATCCAAGGCGGCGCGAAATATCGAAAGCGTTACTTCGTCCGGGAACGCCGATTAGTAGTTTATAAGTCGGGCTAAGCGTTTCAACATTGAATTCAACCGATGCATTCGTTGCGTGAACGCGGTTGTATCCATATGCTTTTAGTTCGGGGTAATGGGTCGTTGCGACAACACTTGCACCTTTTGCATGGCTGGCATCAAGTATTGCAATCGCTAGTGCCGCACCTTCTTGCGGATCTGTCCCAGCCCCAAGTTCATCGTATAAAATTAGAGATTTATGGTTTACTCTTTCTAAAATGGACACGATATTCGTCATATGAGACGAGAAGGTACTCAAGCTTTGTTCGATAGATTGTTCGTCACCAATATCGGCAAATACATGTTCAAAAACAGCAATCGTGGAATCTTCCTGTGCTGGAATTTGCAAGCCTGATTGTGCCATTAAAGTTAGTAATCCCAATGTTTTCAGCGTAATTGTTTTACCACCTGTATTTGGACCAGTAATAACAATCGTCGTAAAATCTTCACCTAAATAAATATCATTAGCAACGACTTTAGTTGCATCTAAAAGCGGATGTCTCGCGGCAATTAAATGCACTACGCCTGTATCACTAAGATGCGGCGTTACGGCTTTCATCGCTTTCCCGAAACGCGCTTTGGCGAAAATAAAATCAAAGCGACCTAGAATAAAGGTATTATGATGAATTTCATTAATCCAACCAGCAAGTGATGCCGAAATTTCCGCAAGAATACGTTCGATTTCTTGTTTTTCTTTGGCTTGAAGTGCTTTTCGTTCATTATTTAAATCTACTACGCTTTGTGGCTCAATGAAAAGTGTTTGACCAGATGCGGATTGGTCATGAACGATACCACCATAATGCCCTTTATATTCTTGTTTAACAGGGATAACGTAGCGATCATTTCGAATCGTAATAACGGCATCGCTTAACATTTTCGAAGCATTGCGATCGCGCAAATAAGATTCTAATTTTTCCCGTACGCGGTCTTCCGTGCGGCGGAGTGTACGTCGAATGGTACTAAGTGCTTCGCTCGCAGTATCTAATACTTTCCCGCTTTCATCAACGGAAATCGCAATATCCTCCTCGACTTCTTTTAATACTAAAAGTTCATCCGAAAGCGCGCCGAGAAGTGGCATTTCGACACCAATTTCGAGTAAATCGTTCATAAAGTTTTTCATTTGACGGCTTACACGCAAGTTGCTACCGATTTGGTAGATTTCAAGCCCGTTTAAATCGCCACCAATCTCTAGGCGTTTCAAATGGGCAAAAACATCTGTCAAACCAGTAATCGGCGCACTTCCCCGTAAACGAATAATTTTGGCTCCTTCTTCTGTTTCGAGTTGCGCTTTTTGCACTACTTGAAAATCTGTCGCTGGAGCGAGTTCCAAAATCGCTTGCTCCCCTAGTGAAGAAGAAGCAAATTCCGTGAGTTGTTTTTTTATTTTATCAAATTCTAAAATGGCTTCTACTTTTTTTTCCATTGGTCATCCTTCTTTTTAAAAGTTATTTATTCTGTAAAAATTGTTTAAATTCAGCCGCTGTTTTCGTATTTAGAATCGCGGACTTGTCTAGCCAAGCTTTCGTTGCTGCGCGAACTCCGATAGACATGAAATCAAGATGTTTCGTGTCGTGCGCATCTGTATTGATTGCAATTGGAACACCTGCTGCATGTGCCATTTCTAGATGCTCTCGGTTTAAATCAAGGCGCTGTGGATTGGCGTTTAGTTCCAGTGCAGTTCCGGTATTTTTCGCTAGTTTGATTAGTTCTTTCATATTAACATGATATGGCTTTCTTTTCACGACAATTCTGCCTGTTGGATGAGCAATCAAGCGAACGTAAGGATTTTCGCACGCTGTTTTTAGCCGTTTCATGATTTCTTCTTCAGATTGTTGGAAACTGGAATGAATCGACGCAATAACAAAATCCAACTGTTTCAGCGTTTCGTCATCAAAATCAAGCGAACCATCTGCTAAAATGTCCATTTCAACGCCTGAATAGACGTCGATTTCTGGGTAGTTTGCAGCTATTTTTTTGATTTCGGCTTGTTGTTCCAGCAGTCTTTTCTCATCCAATCCATTTGCTACACGTAAAAATTTCCCATGATCAGTAATTACCATGTACTCATATCCTTTTGCGATACATGCTTCAATCATTTCTGGAATCGCGTAAGCGCCGTCTGACCAAGTTGTATGCATGTGTAAATCACCGCGAATATCACTTAATTCAAGGAATTTCGTTTCCTTCGTTACACGCTCAATTTCTGTACCATCACGGCGAACCTCTGGTGGTAAAAATGGAATATCAAAATGTGCAAAAAAGGCTTTTTCTGAGTCGAAATGGCGCATGCTTCCGTCTTCCTGCTCCACCCCGTATTCACTTATTTTTTCATTCGATTGTTTAGCTAACTGGCGCATTTTGATATTGTGATCTTTGGACCCGGTAAAATGGTGTAGTGTCGTTGCGAAAGCTTTCTTTTCTACTAGGCGAAAATCCACCGAGATAGTAATATTGTCTTCTAAAACTGCCGATACTTTTGTTTCACCGGCCCCAATGACATCTGTAATTAGCGGAAAATCCAGCAATGCTTTTTGCACTTCTTCTGGCTTTTCGGTCGCGATGACATAATCAAGATCTTTCACCGTTTCCCGCAATCTCCGTAAACTCCCGGCTTGCGCAAACGTTTCGATTGCAGCAATTTTAGCTAAATAAGCTTCTACTTTATCAATGATTGGTAAAACGTCGTTGAGCGGATAGCGATCAGGTCGTTCACCCATTTCGCGCACAGCTTCTGCCATTTTCTCAGCAGACTTTTTACCAAATCCTTTTAACGCTTCGATGTGTCCGTTTTCTGCTTCTTTGAGTAATGTTTCTTTGTCGACCACACCTAGCTCGTGATAAAGCCGTGATAATTTCTTACCACCAAGCCCTGGCACGTCTAAAAGTGGAACAAGGCCAGCGGGTACTTCTTTTTTTAGCTCGACGAGTTCTGGACATTCGCCGCTATCTAAATAACGTTGAATAATTTCGCCGGTTGTTTTACCAATACCGCTAATTTTCGTGAAATCCTCAATTTCTGACAGGCTTCGGCTATCTAGTTCAATTGCTTGGGCAGCTTTGCGGAATGCTGATATTTTAAAGCTATTTTCTCCTTTTAATTCCATATAAATGGCAATTTCTTCCAGTAAACGAATAATTTCTTTTTTATTAGTAGCCATCGTTATTCCTCCCGTTCGGTCATTAAAAAATACCAGCGTAGTCCTATCCAAAATTGGCTAAGAGTGTACATCTGGTATCGAATGTTTCTTTTATTTTGGCAGAATGTCTGTCATCCAGTCATAAAATTGTTCGGACAAAATTGGCGTGTTCTCGAGCATCCACTGAGCAACTGTAGAGCTGTCAATCAGATTTTCTGACCAATTCGCCGGATAAATTGCCATGATAAACAATACAATAAAAATAAGTAAATAAGACTTAATAACGCCAAAAACAGCTGCTACTAATCCATTAATTTGGCGCAAAACAGGTATTTTTGTTAAGCCACCAACAAGAGATGCAAGCATGTGAACGACAATGATTGCCACAATAAAAATAATCGCAAATCCTAAGACGTTATAATAAGCTGTTTCTGTTCGTAATTCCTGTAAAATAATAGATAATCCATCTGAAGTATCACTACCTGGATAAGGTATAAAGGTTAAATGGGGCGCTAAATCTTCGTAATATGTATACGAGATAAAAAATGCCAAAATATAACCTAGTAATAATATAAGTTGTTTGATTAAGCCTGTTCTGAAACCTGCAAAAAAGCCACAAACAAGCAAAATTAAAATAATCGCATTTAAAATCATTGATCTCTTCCTTTGATACGAGCCAGTTCTTGTTCCAACTCTAGATATTTTTGTTCTAGTTTTAAATAATCGTGAGTTGCATTCACAGCTGTCAGTACAGCGAGCCTTCCGCTATCAAGCGCATGATTTTGAGAGCCGATTTCGTGCATTTTTTCATCGACTTCGCGAGCTACTTTTCGTAAGTGGTCTGTTGTTTCTATGCCAACAATTGTATATTCTCTACCATAAATTGTGGTCACTACTCTATTTCTCTCATTTGCCACGTAAATTCCTCCTCGCCCAAATTCATTTAGGCCGCTACTTGTCATAATCTTATCACGAAAAAGCCCGAAAGAAAAGACTCAACCACCTGTTTGACCGATATTCAGTCTTTCGTCGTAGTATGTTACAATAGAACTTTGAAAGGATGATGCCTTATCGCAAATACAGTTATCGTAGTCAATCAACCAACACTTGAAAAAATGAAACAAACATATCTCCCTTTTTCCAATCCAAAACTCCCACCAGGAGCCGTTTTCGCAGCTAAAAAACCTGGTGTCTCCATTACTGGTTATAAATCGCGCAAAGTGATGTTCCAAGGAGTAAACGGAGAAGCCGAAGCGAAAAAATGGGTTGCGGCCCTTCCAGAAGCTAAAACGAAAGCGCCAAGTGTGTCTAAAGGCGTTCTTCCAGCAAACTTCGCATCAAAAAATGTTGTTGGTTCCGATGAAGTCGGAACGGGTGACTTTTTTGGTCCCATTACTGTTTGCGCAGCTTATGTGGATGCGGAAATGATGCCACTTTTAAAAGAGTTGGGGGTCAAGGATTCCAAAGCCATGAAAGATCCAGAAATTTGCCGAATCGCTGAAAAAATCATGCCAATTGTGCCGCATAGTGTGCTACTTTGTCCGAATCCGAAATATAACGAATTACAACAAAGAGGCATGAATCAGGGTCAAATGAAAGCTTTATTACATAATCGTGCGATCGAAAATGTCTTGAAAAAACTGGCTCCTGTAAAACCAGAAGCGATTTTAATTGACCAATTTGCTGAAAAAAATACGTATTACCGTTATTTGGCACAAGAGCCTAGCATTGTTCGTGAAGATGTCTTTTTTGCGACGAAAGCAGAAGGATTACATCTTTCGGTGGCGGCGGCTTCGATTATTGCTCGATATAAGTTTGTTCAAGCGTTTGATGCGATGTCAAAAGAAGTTGGCATCCCCCTTCCAAAGGGTGCTGGACCTCATGTCGACGCTGTTGCAGCCGAAATTATTGAACGCTTTGGAATGGAAACATTAGCTAAATATACGAAACAACATTTTGCTAATACAGAAAAAGCCTTGAAAATTGCTAAAAAATAAACAAAACGCCTCATCTTTTGCTGATGAGGCGTTTTTTATTTATATAGAAGGAATTTGCCAATCAATCGGAGTTACGCCGTTTTGCTCTAAGAATTGGTTCGTTTTGGAAAAATGTTGGCACCCCATAAAACCACGTGATGCGGAAAGCGGGCTAGGATGAACGGATGTGAAAGCAATATGTTTTGGGTTAGTTAATAGTTGTAACTTCTCTTTCGCGTTGTTGCCCCAAAGTAAAAAGACAACTGGCTCCTCTTTCTCGTTAATCATTTCGATAATGCGATTGGTTAGCATTTCCCAGCCTTGGCCGCGGTGCGAATTAGCTTGGCCTGCCCGGACGGTTAGTACGGTGTTTAACAATAGTACGCCTTGGTCTGCCCATGGAATCAGATAACCGTTGTTCGGAATTTCACATTTCAAGTCATTTTGTAACTCTAAATAAATATTTTGTAACGATGGTGGGANNTGTACACCTTTTTGGACGGAAAAAGAGAGTCCGTGTGCTTGGCCTGGTCCGTGGTATGGGTCTTGGCCGAGTATCACTACTTTTACGTCTTTATAAGCGGTGTGCTTTAATGCGTTAAAAATGTCATACATATCCGGAAATACTTTTTTTGTTTGGTATTCATTTTTTAGGAACTGGCGAAGTTTTAAATAATAAGGTTGGTTAAACTCATCTTTTAATAACTCATCCCAGTCATTTTCGAGTTGTATCATCTGTATCTGCCTCCTTCATTCGTCTCTCCCTACATCTTAGCAAATTAAACTAAAAACCGCACTCCTTTTAAAAAGGAATGCGGTTTGTTCGGCTATTTTTTCGGTGGTACGTTTTCTTGATGATCGCCTTTTCTTGTGATAAATGGCCACCAGTTGCCTCGTCCGAATAATTTAACCATAACCGGAACGAATAGTGGTAGGATAACGACGGCATAGAGTACTAAACCGATTAGAACCACTGTAGCGATTTCCAGTAAGGAGAGCACACCAGCTGGCATCATTGCGGCGAATGTTCCACCGAGGATGATAACTGCGGAGAAGATAACGCCACCCATATTTTTCATGGCTTTTATCATTCTATCGCGTACCGAAAGTCCGTTATATTCGTTAAAGCGTGACATAAGGAATATCGAGTAATCGATACCGAGTGCGACGAGTACAACGAATCCAAAGAATGGGGTTGCCCATGTTAGACCACTGTATCCGAGGATTCGCATGAAGATAATTTCTGCAAAACCAAGTGCAGTAAAGTAAGTTAAGACAAGTGATGCAATGAGGTAAATTGGCATTACAAGCGAACGTAAGACGATGACAAGTGTGACGAATACACTCGCTAGGACAATGACAAGCACTAAATGATAATCGGCTGTCGACATATCTCTTGTATCGTAGTTAACGCTTGTCATTCCGCCAATACCAATTTTGGCATTTTCGAGTTTCGTGCCTTTCATACTTGCTGCAAGTTGATCGTTAATGTCGTCAATGGAATCCATAGCTGCATTCGAGTATGGATTTTTAGTTAAGACAACATTAATCGTTGCTAGTTTGCCATCAGAAGAGATGTATTGATCTAATACTTTTTGGAAATCAGCGTTTTTCAGTAAAGCGTCTGGAACGTAAATTCCGGAACTTGCGTATGGCACTTTTGACCAATCATCAATGAGTCCGTTGGCGGTATTGAGGCCGCTTTGAACTTTTCCGAGGCCATCTGCTCCGGAAGTTAAGCCATCTGTGAGTTGCCCCATTTGACCGCTAATGCCAGCAAAGCCTTCTTTTAAAGCACCTTGGCCTGTTGCGATTTGACTAAGTGCATTGGAAATTTCAGGCATTTTGGAAATGACTTGACCTTGACCGTCTGCAGCTTGGTTTAGCCCATTTTCTAATTGCGCTAATCCTGATTCGATTTGACCAAGCCCTGTACCAAATGCGCTAAGACCGTCGGAAATTTGTTTGGACTGCTGATTTAATTGGTTCATCGCAGTTGCAAGTTGTTGAATACCTTGATTAAGTTCTTTCATTTTTGCTTGAAGTGCTGCCATTTGTTTTCCGGCAGCTGTTTGCAAGTCATTCCCAGCTGTTTCTAAGCCTTGGATGTCTGCGGCTAGTTTTTGGAATTTAGGATCGTTTCGTACTTCTGGATGTGCGGCTGCAAAAGCTTGGAATGACGCGCCGATTTGTTTAAATTGTGCTTCTAGTTTGGACGTATCAATTGCTTGTGAGTTCGGGTTTTCAAAGCCTTTTAATTGATCGGCTACATTTTGCAAGTTTTTTTGAATTTCAGCGTAACCTGCTTGGATTTGTGCTTCGCCATTTTGGAGGGTAGCTAGTTGAGATTTTGCTTGTGCTACGCCTTGTTTTAAATCTCCTGCGCCAGTTGCGCCGCTTTCAATACCTGTTTGGATTTGTGCGAGTGCGGATTGCAGTTGGTTGATGCCTTCTTCGGTTGCAACAGTACCTTTTTGTAAATCTCCAACGCCAGCAACGGCTTTATTTAGGGCGGGCCCAGATTTTTCCAGTTCAGAACTAGCAGAATCTAAACCTTTTTTCACTTGTCCGACACCATCTGTTGCTTGGCCAACACCGTCACTAACTTGCCCGGCTTGGTTTTTGATGTAAATATCATCGACACGTTTCCCTGCTGGACGTGAGGCGCTCATGACCATATCGATACCTTTTAAATGAGATAAATCATCGGAAATTTTTTCGATTTGTGCGATATAATCCGTTGTTCGCATATTATCATCATTTTCGATAAAGATTTGCGTTGGCGCGACTTGCCCTGCTCCGAAACTATCAGAGACGATTTCAAAACCTTTTTTCGAAGGATATTTGTCGCTAATTTCATCTAGTGAGTTGAATGATTCGGTTCCTGTGTGGAGTAAAATTGGTGGTAGCGTAATAGCTGCGACTATTAGTAGCGCAATCCACGGTCTTGCAAAAGTGAATTTACCAGCGGCTCCCCACAGTTTATTTTCTTTATGGCTAATATTTTTATTTAATGGCCAGAATAGATGTGTTCCGAGTGTGCTCATAAAGAATGGCACAAGCGTGTAAAGTGCGGCAAGTAACACAACAATGCCGACGCCAACTGCTACTGCGGAACGATATAAATCGAATTGAACGAAATAAAGTGACGTAAAAGCAACGAGAACGGCTACACCACTATAAATGACTGTTTTTCCAGCTGTACGATAAGTGGCATGAACTGCTTCGCGCGAATCTAGTCCAGCACCCATTTCTTCTTTAAATCGACTCATTAAGAGAATACAATAGTCGGTCCCAATCCCGAACATGATACAGACCATAAATATCTGCGTGTAGGTGGAGACGGGGAAATTAAAGAGGTCAATTAAGAATGCCACCGTGCTTTGTGCTACGAGATAACTAATTCCCACAGTTAAAAGTGGAATAAATGGTGCAACGGCAGAGCGGAATACAAGGAATAATACAACTAAAATAAAGACTACAGTGATGCCCTCTGTTTTATGTAAACCGTCTTCGGAACCTTGGACAACATCTTCTTGAATTAGTTTGTTTCCAGTTAAGTATGTGTCAACGCCCTTCACATCCATTTTTTTATCTAAGGCGTTACGAATGCTTTTAACAGAGGCGTCTGTATCATCTACCGTTAAGCTTGCTACTAGTGTTTTACCATCTTTTGATAAAAATTTATCTTTTAATTCTGGTTGGTTGAAGCTTGATACTACATTGGTTACATGAAGATCTTTTTTATCTTTCTCGATAGAGTCTAGCGATTTTTCGATATCGTTTAATTCTGTTCCAGTTAACTTATTCTCAGAAGTGTAAACAGCGATGTAAGCAGAACCTTTGTCGTCTGGATTATGTTTCTTTTGCATTTCTGTTGCTAGTGATGACGGGTAGCCATCGGGCAGCTTTAATTCGCCTTTTTCGCGTACAAGATCTGCCATGGGTGGTGCAATAAACATTAGTACGACTGCTGCTGCAAGCCAAAATGCTAAAATGGCCCAGCGGAGTTTCATAATCCATTTCATGCCAAATCTCTCCTTTTATTTTTTAGGTTCGACAACTGATTTGGTAATTTTCTGAAATAGTTCAAAGAAGTGTTCGCTGTCTTTTTCCCCTAGAATTTCGAGCCATTCGTTCACGAGTAACTCTAATTGTTTTTCGCACTCTTCGTAAACGTTATTCCCTTTTTCTGAGATAGTTAAAACCACGGCACGTTTATCTTGTTGATTTCGTTTTCGCTGAATATATCCTTTGTCTACAAGTTTTTTTAGTTTTGGCGTGATTGCACTTTTATTGACGGACAAAGTGGCTGCTAGTTCGGTGGCGCTAATTCCATCATAAGCCGCAATTTCACGCAAGACAAAAAATTGTTCAATCGACAAGTCGACTGTGTTGGTGGATATTTCGGAAATAGCTTGATGTATATGTGACATAGCGAATATGTAGGTTTGTTGGTAACTCTTTATCAGTTGTTTGACTTTTTGTCTTTCCAAATAAAGTTCACCCCCTTAACTATTTTTCAGTTTAAGCTTTATTTATTTTGAAGTCAAACAAAAAGAACTTGCTGTTAAAG
>CM001047.1:1160851-1169794 GCA_000183865.1 Listeria marthii FSL S4-120 | reverse complement strand
GATATTGCTGTTAAAGCAAGTTCTTTTCATCATTATTCTACTGATTTTAATGCTTCAATCATGTCAATTCGTTTGAGTTTAATGTGCATCACGACCATCACCACGGTTGCAAAAACAAGCGTGAGAATGCCGGAAAATAGATAGCTTGTCCAACTAATCGCTGGGCTAAACATCATTTGATCGACTTCTGCGGTGGTAATAATAAATCGGTGCAAGAAGAAACCGAGCACGAATCCAGCCACAATCCCCATTAATGTTAAAATAATATTTTCGCGGTAAACATACATCGTCACTTCTTTTGGATAAAAGCCGAGCACTTTGATGGTAGAAAGTTCGCGAATCCGTTCAGATACGTTGATATTGGTTAGGTTGTATAGAACGACAAATGCGAGCAGTGCGGCCGATGTGATGAGTACGACGATAACGATATTCAAGCTATCAAGCGTGTCTGTTAGCATCGAACTAACGTTATTGGAAAAAGTAACATTGAGAACGGATTTACTATCTGTTAATTTTTCAGCAAAATCGCTTTCCACTTTTTCAGAAGTATCTTTTAACATTAATAAATCTAAATTATAGACTGGTTTTTCTTTGAAAATTTGCTGATAATACGTTGGTGTCATGTAAATATAGTGTAGTGCGTAGTTTTCTGTAATGGCACTCACTTTTATTTGGAACTTATCGTTATCGGCGTTTTTGACTGTAATGGTGTCACCTGGTTTTACGTCAAAAAGTTTAGCCAGTTTTTCGGTGATAATTGCGCCATCGTCTGTTAATTTTTCTGTTGTATGGCTGGCACGGTCGCGTAAAACGATATAATTAGGCAGCTCGTTTAAATTTTTAGGAACAATAATCGACGTTGCTTGCGCGGATTGTCCCGCTTTTACGGTATCGATATTTGTTTGTGACATAGCCAGTTTACTTTTAATATTGGAATCATCCATAAGTTCATCAAATGTTTCTTTGGCTGTCGGTGGCGTGCTCATATCTTGGTAAACAGCGGCATCGTATTTCATTATTTGGCCATATTGCATTTTAGCGATATCACTAATGGAATTCCGGAGGCCAAAGCCAGTAAGGATTAACGCGGTACATCCTGCTACGCCAAGAACAGTCATTAGCATCCGTTGTTTGTAGCGGAATAGGTTTCTAGCGGTTACTTTACTTGTAAAATTCATTCGTTTCCAAATAAATTGTATCCGTTCTAAGAAAATGCGTTTTCCGATTTTTGGTGCTTTAGGGCGCATTAATGTGGCAGCATTCGCTCGAAGTTCTGCGCGACAAGCTACATAAGCTGTAAATGTCGTACAGAATAAAGCGACAAATAAGGATAGCAAACTGTAGCTCCAGTAGAAGCCAATATCAACTGGCGGCATTTCGTACATCGATTTATAGGCGTTAAAAATGATATTCGGGAAGAACTGGAAGCCAATTAATATTCCAAGTACGCTCCCAATCACACTCGCGATAGAGCCATAAACGAGGTATTTTAAAATAATGCTTCCATTAGAATAACCAAATGCTTTTAACGTTCCAATCTGCGTTCTTTGTTCTTCTACCATACGCGTCATCGTCGTTAAACAAACGAGCGCAGCAATTAGGAAAAAGAAGATTGGGAATGCGGTCGATAAAGAAGTTAGTCTGTCGGCATTTTCTTTATATTCGCTATATCCCGGGTTATCATTGCGATCTAACACATAATATTTCGGAAGTTCTAGCGTATCTAATTTTTCTTGACCGATTTTAACCTCTTTTTCGGCACTGGCTAGTTTTGGTTCTGCTTTTTGTTTTTCAGTTGTGAATAACGCTAGATTTTTTTCGTATGCTGCTTTTCCAGCGTTTAATTTGGCAAGTGCATTTTGTAGTTCCACTCCGCCTGTTTCTTTGCCGGCAGCGAGTTGTGCTTTTGCTGTAGCGAGTTTTTTAGTTCCGGCTTGGTATTTTGCTAAGCCTGCTTCGTAAGTCGCTTTTGGTTCTTGAAATGCTTGTTTTTTAGCGGCTAACGCTTGTTGAGCTTGTTCTAACTTTTGCTTTTCTCCATCTAAAGCTACTCGCGCTTCTTGGTATTTATTTTCAAAAGTAGGCATACAACTAAGCATAAATTCCATTTCAGCGCGCCATTCATTATTGAGATGACCGTATCCAGCTTCATAATCATATATAAATAGACTCAGTACCGTATCAAAACCATTTCGTTCTTTCTCAGTAAGTTTCAAACCTTTTGCAATGGAATCGAATGGGTAAAGCAAGATATCCCTATCCATCTCATCAGCTGGTAAACGATGTTCTTGAGATCTTTCTATGACACTTCTCGTATTTTTCAAATAGCTATTGGTTCTATTCAAAAAGTTATTCGCGTCAGTCCATGCTGCTTGTCCTTGTTTCAATTCTTTTTCTGCTTGTTTAATCGCTACTTCGCCCTGAGTAATTTGTGCTTGGGCGGCGTCTAATTGTTTTTTCGCGCTAGCTAGTTCGGCTTCTCCGTTGCGGATTTCTGCCTCGCCTTGGCTAATTTTGGCATCATAGCTTTTTTTTGCAGCTTGATACTCGGAAAAGCCGGCATCTAACTGTGCTTTCGCGTCTGCTAGTTTCGCTTCGTTCGTTTTTAGTTCTGCTTTACCTTGATTAATTTCTTTTGTTGCATCGTTTAATTTCTTTTGTTCAGTTGCTTTTATTTTTTCTAAACGTTTNNNNGGTTGATTTTTCAAGGCTGTTTCGATGCTGTCTTTATCTTTTTCTTCATTAGATATATACGCGTCACTAAAAGCTTTCTCAGATGCTAAATTGGTGAACGTTAAATTGGCGATAGTATATTCTGGTAACGCAAAGTCTTGTTCTGGGATGACCCCGAATGCTTCGGTTTTACCTTTGCCGACTGTGCTTGCGCCGCGTTCTGATTTTTGGATATAGGCTGGTGACTGGACGAAACCAACTACTTTAAAGGTGGATTCTTTTAACGTGCCCGTCAGCTTATTTCCATCATTTTTAACAAAAGTTACTCTATCGCCTAGTTGGACATTTTCGTGGATAAGTTTATTGTTATCCAGGGCAATTTCTCCAGACTTTTCGGGCAAACGACCTGTCACTACTTTATATTTATTGAGCTGATTATCCGCCTTCATAGAATATAATTTAGTAACGATATTTTTGTCTTGCATCAAGGCGTCTGCTGTATACCCGAGTTCCACGCGCTTCACACCGTCAACTTTTTCAAGCGCCTGTTTGTCGGTTTGATCGATTCCATAGGTTGATTGTACGTTGAAATTGGCTAGATCATACTTATTGAAATAATTATTGGCGGTTAAAAGCATATCTGGGCCAGTTGCTTTTAGTCCAGAGAAAAAAGCAACCCCAAGCATAATAAGCATGAAAATCGAAATAAATCGGCTTTTCGAACGCCATATTTCACGGTAGATATCTTTCCATAATGCTGAACGTTTCACTGGTTGCTCCTTTCTACCATTCTAAATTATCAATGGACATTGGCTGTGGATTTTCTTTGATACTGCGCACTTTTGCATTGTTAATTTCAATTACCCGATCAGCAATTGGTGTGATTGCTGTATTATGTGTAATGACGATTACGGTCGTTCCGGTTTTTTCACAGGTTTCTTGTAATAACTTTAAGACTGATTTCCCTGTATCATAATCAAGTGCTCCTGTTGGTTCATCGCATAAGAGTAACTTCGGTGCTTTCGCTAATGCGCGGGCGATGGCAACGCGTTGTTGTTCCCCTCCTGATAACTGGGCTGGAAAATTATCTAATCGATGACTTAATCCAACTTGTGTTAAAACGGTTTCCGCGTCTAGTGCGTTAGGAGCGATTTGTGCAGCTAACTCGACATTTTCTTTCGCGGTTAAATTAGGGACTAAATTGTAAAATTGGAAAACAAAGCCGACATCTGTGCGACGATATTTCGTTAATTGTTTTGCATTATATTGAGCAATATCTTGCCCGTCTACCATGATTTTCCCTTCACTCGAACTATCCATCCCGCCTAATATGTTTAATACGGTGGATTTACCAGCTCCAGAAGGTCCAACGATAACAACAAATTCACCTTTATTTATCCCAAAATTGATTTTGTCATTAGCTGTAACAACATTTTCTCCCATTTGATAAAATTTAGAGACATCTTTCATTTCTACGTAGGTCATTTTTCTCGTCCTTTTTTCTCTGTCATATGACATTAGTATACCATGTGTTATTTAAGTTGGTGAAGTACTAAAAGAGGAAAGTAGCATAAAAAAACTAACTGGAACGGCTCCAGTTAGTTTTTCCATTTAGCGGATAACCGCATTTAGTTTTGTTTGTAATGCTTCCACTACTTTGTTTGTTGCCTTTTGGACGTCTTCTTCGACTAATGTTCTTTCGCCGTCTAGGAATGTTAATGTATATGCGAGTGATTTTTTATTTTCACCAAGGCTTTCTCCTTCGAAAATATCAAATAGCTCGATGTTGACTAGTAAGTTTCCGCCGTGTTCTTTGATTACTTGAGAAATCGCAGCGTGGTCAGTATCTTTGTCGACAAGTAAGGCTAAGTCGCGCGTCATTTCTGGGTAGCGTGGAATTGGATGATAAACAACTTTTTCTTTTGTTGCATCAAGTAAAGCCGCTACATTGATTTCAAATACATAGGTTTCTTTTAAATCATAGTTTGCTTCTACTGCTGGATGAAGCGCGCCAAGATAACCGATTTCTTTTCCTTCCAAAACAATGCTTGCTGTTCTTCCTGGGTGTAATTCTTCTTTTTCTGTTTGCTGCCAGTGAAGTTCGGCTTTAATTCCTAATTTGTTCACTAAACCTTCGACAATTCCTTTTAAAACGAAGAAGTCTACTGGTTTTGGTGTTTTTTGCCAATCTGCAACATGCCAGTTCCCAGTGATTAGGCCAGCTAAATGCTCTTGTTCGATTGGTAAATTGTCGCCTTCTGTTGCGTAAAACACGGTTCCCATTTCGTAAAGTGCTACGTCCATATTTTTACGAGCGATATTATAACTTGCGCTACGAATTAATTGTGGGACGATACTTGTTCTTAAATGGCTATGTTCTTCGCTCATCGGCATTGATAGCGCCACTGTTTTTTCATCAGATAATGCTAAACGAGTCGCATCTTTTTTGGAAGTTAAGGAATACGTTAACGCTTGGTTAAGTCCAGCTCCTTCTAAATAAGCGCGCATCACACGACGGGCTTTTTGGCTGTCTGATAAGCCACCTGTTGTGCTTGTTGCTGGAAGAGTTACTGGAATTTCATCGTAACCGTAAATACGTGCTACTTCTTCTAAAATATCCGCTTCAATCGTAATATCCCAACGTCTTGTAGGTACTTCGATAATTAATGTGTCGTCTTTTACTTCTAACACAAATCCTAAACGAGCAAAAATAGTTTCGATTTCTGCAAGTGTAATTGCTGTTCCTAAAATACGGTTAATGCGTGTTAAGCTTGTTTCGATTTTATTTACTGCTTTTTCACGGTTATCTACTTCTACTACACCGCCAACAAGCGTTCCACCACTAAGTTCAGCGATAAGTGCTCCGCCGTGCGCAAGTGCTTTTTCTACTTTCCATGCATCAGAGCCTTTATCGTAACGAATACTTGCTTCGGTACGTAGGTATAATTCGCGTGATGCTTTACCGATAGAGGAACTACTGAAGATTGCTCCTTCTAGCGCTACAGTTGTTGTGCTCTCGGTTACTTCGGAAAATTCGCCGCCCATAACACCAGCAATAGCAATTGGTTCTGTTCCGTTCGTAATAACTGTATGGCCCGCTTGTAATGCTCTTTTCTCGCCATCAAGTGTCGTAATTTCTTCTTGCTCTTTTGCAGAACGTACGACAATTTTTTTGCTGCCGATTTTATCATAGTCAAATGAGTGCAAAGGTTGGCCGTATAATAAGTTGATGTAGTTGGTTACATCTACAACGTTATTATGTGGACGGATACCCGCTTTCATTAGTTTTGTTTGTAGCCATAGTGGGGATTCTTTGATTTCGATGTTTTCGATCATTTTAATCGCATAGTAAGGTGTGTCAGCTGGATTTTCTACTTCTACAGAAATAAATGCATCAGCTTTCCCTTTTTCGGATACGTCGGGCTGAGTTGGTTGGGCTGGTTTTTGATGGATAATCGCGCCAACCTCGTGAGCTACGCCGTTCATGCTTAATGCGTCGGCACGGTTTGGAGTGATTGCCATATCAAGGATAGCATCATCTAAGCCAAGTAACGTGATTGCACTTACACCCACTTCAACATGTTCTGGTAATACGTAAATGCCATCTGCGTATGCTTTTGGCACGACTTTACTTTCAAAGCCAAGTTCTGCAAGTGAACAAATCATGCCTTCTGATACTTCGCCGCGTAATTTAGCACGTTTAATTTTAAGTCCGCCTGGAAGTCTTGCACCAACTTTGGCAACGATGACTTTTTGACCAGCGGCAACATTTGGAGCTCCGCAGATAATTTGAACTGGTTCTGCTTCATCTGTTTGAACGAGGCATTTATTTAATTTTTCTGCATCGGGGTGGCGTTCGCATGATAATACTTCGCCAACCACAACATTTTTCAAACTAGCGCTTAATTCTTCTACGCCTTCGATTTCAATACCTGTTCTTGTAATCGCTTCTCCTAGCTCTTCCGCCGTTAACGGGAAGTCTTGGAAAAATTCTTTGACCCAATTATATGAAACTAACATTAGATTTCCCCCGTTTCTGTACTTTGGAATTGCTTCGTAAAGCGTAAATCATTTGTGTAAAGGTGGCGAATATCATCCACCGCATATTTCAACATTGCAACACGTTCAGGTCCTAAGCCGAAAGCAAAGCCGCTGTAACGCGTGGAATCAATCCCAGACATTTCAAGGACGTTTGGATGTACCATTCCGCTTCCTAAAATTTCAATCCAACCAGTTCCTTTACAAACGCGGCAACCTTTACCGCCACATTTGAAACAAGAGATATCCATTTCAACGGATGGTTCTGTGAACGGGAAGAATGATGGACGAAGACGAATTTCACGTTCTTCACCAAACATTGTTTTTGCAAGGACTGTTAGCGTTCCTTTTAAATCAGCAAAAGTGATGTTTTCGCCAACTACAAGTCCTTCGATTTGTGTAAATTGGTGCGAGTGAGTCGCGTCGTCATTATCGCGGCGGTACACTTTCCCTGGGCAAATAACTTTGATTGGCCCTTTAGAGAAGTCATGTTTCTCCATTGTTCTTGCTTGTACTGGAGAAGTTTGGGTACGTAGTAAAGTATTTTCTGTAATATAGAAGCTATCTTGCATATCGCGCGCTGGGTGATCTTTCGGTAAATTTAGCGCCTCGAAGTTGTAGTAATCTAGTTCTACTTCTGGACCTTCTGCGATTTCATAGCCCATACCAATGAACATATCTTCCATTTCTTCAATAACTTGTGTTAGCAAATGTTTGGTTCCGATGCTCGGCGCAGTTCCTGGTAACGTAACGTCAATAGTTTCTGCTTTTAGTTTTTCATTGATTGCGGCTGTTTCGAGAATTTGTTGCTTGCTGGAAATAGCTTCTGTTAAAGCTGTTCTTACTTCATTAGCAAGCGAACCCATTTTTGGTCTTTCTTCTGCGGAAAGTTTCCCCATCTGTTTCATAATTTCGGTCATCGGGCCTTTTTTACCAAGGTATTTTACCCGTAAGTCGTTTAAAGTTTTTAAGTCTGATGCTTCGTTGATTTGTTTTTCTGCTTCACTTTTCAGCGTCTGTAACTGTTCTAACATACCGTTCACTCCTTCTTTTTAGACAAAATAAAAAAGCTCTATCCACAAAGGGACGAGACTTCTCGCGGTACCACCCTAATAAGAACAAAAATTTGTTCCCACTCATGATTCGATAACGGCTTAGTAACCGGACCACCTTCACACTAATTGTGCTTCCCGGCGGCGACTCCAGAGGTGAAATGTTCACAAATTTGTTTGTAAAGTGGCTTTCAGTCTATGACCACTTCTCCCTATACAGACTCAGTTTGCTACTTGGCTCTTTCATTGTCTTTACTTATTTAGATAGTTTCTATTATAGTATGGTTCTACGAAAGATTCAAGCTAAAAAATAATCTCCCCAAATTTAACAGGAGAGATTATTTCTTTTTAATTAGGTACTTCCACCCATTTATCCGCCCAACACTGGACTTCGAGCATTACTTCTTGGAGTGCTTTGCCTTTTTCGGTTAGTTCATATTCAATGCGTACAGGAGTTTCTGGATAAACTTGTCTCAAGCAAATATCCATTTCCTCAAGTTCCTTCAAACGTTCTGCAAGCACCCGATCACTCATTTGTGGGATCTCAGCGGCAACTTGTTTAAACCTTTTTGGACCAGTCAGTAAGACATTGATGATAAGTCCAGTCCAGCGTTTACCTAGTAATTGGAACGCCGATTCAAACTTCGGACATACTGTATGTGCATCAGTCATAATTCTCACCTCTAACGTTATTGTACCATATCTATCATCAGAAAGTAACTAATAAATGTTATGTTGCTTATATTTAGTAAGCGTAATATCGATTGACCAAAATGTCCTTCTGGGCTTACACTATAACTAAGATAGATTTATGAAGGAGGCGGCTATCATGCCATCCATTCGATACATTGTTAAAACCGATGTTTCTGAAACCTTCGAAATAATCAAAGCCGGGCAAGTAGGATCGAATATCGTTTTTTCTGAAATTAGAACATTTGATTTTGGCGAACTTGCGACACTTGCTTGCGAAAAATATTATTTTCGCTCTTCTAACCGGGCGGCACTTTTCGTCAATATTAATAATTTTCACGGCGAAACAGAAGTAACGATTATCTCGACAGGTAGTTCGAGCGGCTTCTTTACTGGCATTGACTGGGGTGCAGCGTTTGATTATATGCATAGTGTTGTAGCTGATTTAAAACGTGTGGCGATTCGCGAAGTGAAAATGGAAAAACAAGAA
>CM001047.1:1154355-1160751 GCA_000183865.1 Listeria marthii FSL S4-120 | reverse complement strand
AATGAACTTAGTCACCACTTTTTATTATTTTCTTAAACCGTACAGTAAAATTCCTGCTGCAACAGCTACATTTAAAGACTCGCTATCGCCGTAAATAGGAATGTAGACTTTTTCGGAAAGACGATCTTGTAATTCAGGTGAAATACCGTTTCCTTCATTTCCGACCATTAAAGCTAATGTTTCGCGTTTTGGCATGTCGTTTAATGACTTCGCTTGGTCATCTAAAACTGCGCCGATTACCGGCACGCCCTCCTCTTCTAAATTCGCAATCCAATCAAATAAATCTGCTTGAATAACGGGAATATGAAAATGGCTACCTTGTGTGCTACGAATTACTTTTGGATTATATAGGTCTGCACTACCTCGGCCGAGCACGACACAATCATATCCAGCAGCATCAGCTGTACGAATTAACGTCCCAACATTACCTGGATCTTGTACTGCGTCTACAAGCAATAATTTCTTACCATATAAAAGCATCATATCTGGCTCAGAAGTCGCAACGACCGCAAAGACGCCTTGCTCTGTCATCGTTTCGCTAATTAAGTGGCTGATTTCTGCGCTAATTTCAAACACATCATAATCGCCTTTTAACCACTCTTCTGGAACAGAAACACCACTTGAAACAAGCAGCTCCAGTACTAAACCATCTTGACGTAATGCTTCTTCTACTAAATGAAAGCCTTCCACCAAATAAGTTCCAGTTTTATCGCGGCCTTTTCTCGTTTGTAGTTTTTTCCATGTTTTGACACGGTCGTTTTTTACTGATTGAATCTGTTCCATTAAAGTTGTCCTCTTTTCTCGAAACTCAACCTAAGCGAATTTCTGTTACTTTTTCTTTATCTAAACGTTTGACTACTTCGGTAATTAGTTTCACTGCATTTTCAAAATCATCACGGTGTAGCATCGAGGAATGAGAATGAATGTAGCGTGTTGCAATGGTAATCGATAGTGACGGGATTCCGTTTCCTGTTAAATGAATCGAACCAGAATCTGTTCCGCCCATTGGAATTGCTTCAAATTGGTAAGGAATGGATAATTCGTCCGCTACGTCTGTGACAAAATCACGAAGACCAGCGTGTGCTACCATTGATGCATCGTAAATAACGATTTGTGGTCCTTCGCCCATTTTGCTCATCGCTTCTTTGTCTGTTACGCCTGGAGTATCTCCCGCGATGCCGACATCGACAGCAAAACCGATATCTGGTTGTACGAAATGTGCGGCTGTTTTCGCGCCACGTAAACCGACTTCTTCTTGAACCGTCCCAACACCGTAAACGATATTTGGATGTTGTTCTTTTTGTAAGTTTTTAAGTACTTCAATGGCAATTGCAAGGCCAATACGGTTATCCCATGCTTTCGCCAGCAAGAATTTCTCGTTTTTCATTACAGTAAAATCAAAAGCGGGAACGATCATGTCGCCAGGACGGATGCCGTAGCTTTCCACTTCTGCTTTATCTACTGCGCCAACATCGATAAACATATCTTTAATATCAAATGATTTTTGGCGTTCAGCTGCTGACATCACATGTGGTGGTTTAGAACCGATAACTCCGGTGATTTCTTCGCCGGAACGCGTCACAATGGTTACTTTTTGTGCGAGCATTACTTGGGAAACCCAGCCGCCCACTGTTTGAAATTTAATAAAGCCTTTATCATCAATTTGCGTTACCATAAAGCCTACTTCATCTAAATGGCCAGCAATCATAATTTTAGGTCCATCTTCGTTGCCCACTTTTTTCGCTACAGCACTTCCTAAGCCGTCTGTTTCAAAAGTATCCGCTAGTGGTTCGATATATTCGCGGAACACGTTTCTTACTGCGCGCTCGTTACCAGGAATACCTTTTGCATCGGTTAATGCTTTTAACATTTTTAATTGTTCATCCATATTAATAACCCTCCTTATAAACTCCTTTTACATTATAACAGTTTCTTTCTAAAAATCCTTTGAAAACGCAAAAAAAGCCGAGTAATCTATTCAGCTTTTTTGCGCGTTACTTACCATACAATGGATTGGACGTTAAGTAAAGGTAAATTAAAGGCTGTTTTTTCTTTTGTGTCAGCCTTCGCTAATTTGGTTTTGTGTAGTTCGGATGTATCGATATCCATGTTGATGACTAAACGATTATTATCATCGGTTTTTAGTAAGGCATCGACAGTTGGCGAATAATCTTCTAATTGATAGAAGTTTTTAACTGACGTACTTTCAATCCAACCGATTGATTCTCCGTTTTGATGGATTTGGTACCAAGTAATATTAGAGTCGGTTACTTTTACTTCTTGATTAATCGAAACTTGGCGACTAAAATATTTGGACGTACTTGCTACTGGTTTCGCCCCTTTTGTACCACCGGGAGCGGACCAAACAAAGCAATTATCTTTGATAGCTATTTCTCCAGCTGCTTTGATTGCTTTATCAGATACACGTTCACTATAAACGGTATCGTATTTATTTAAATTTGCTTTTTTGATGAGGTCAATTAGTTTTGCTGCATACTCTGGATCAGACGAATAGCCAGTTTTGCCAAGTGCAACAGCGGCTTTTTCAAAATTGTACTCTTTGATTAGCCCACCGTATAATTTCGGATTCCAAGATGGTCCTTTGACAAATAAAAGTGCGTGGTCATTCATGGATTCATACCAGCCTGGGTACGCACGGAAAACAGCGTCCGTTCCAACCCAAACAACACCATTGTGTTCTCTAGTTGGTAATTTAATCGATGCTCCATTATAAGAGCCTTTAATTCCGAATAAATTGTTACCGTCTTTTGCTAGTTTACTTTCGCCCCAATTGGATTCTAGAATCGCTTGCGAAATAGTAATACTTGCTAAAATACCATGTTCTTTTTGCACTTTTTGAGCATGCGGCGCAATCTCATTAATAAACTTCTCTTGCTTGGAAGTCAGGCCGTCCTCTAGACCAGCAGCTTGGGAGTGGATTGGTAAGGCGCATAATGTAATTGTAATTCCTAGACCAATTGTCACCAAATGCTTCTTTGCGAGTTGTAACATAATGATTTATTGCACATCCTTCTTTGAATTATCCTTCCAGCTTTTGAAAAACTGGAAACAGGTGTTCTTTAAAACAACTATTTCATTCTATCAAACCAGCCTTGTAATACACATTACTTTTACATTACTTATGTTACAATCTGGGCTTAGCGCTTTGATAGAGCAATTCTAGAAAGATGAAGCGAATGAAAATAAAAAAGAAAAAGAGCTTGTAAAGGACTTTTTGCCTATAAATAAGACAAGTCATTTTGCTCTTTTTCGGTCATTTTCTATTTTTTTTCGATTAATTCTTGTTTTACCCAACCAAGTGGCTCGGTATCTACAGAAATTTGGTACCAAACGCCGCTATCGGTCTTAGCTTCGCGTAAAAGTTTCAAATCTTCTCGTTTATAGTAGTTAATTTCCTCTACTTTTAACGCTCCAGCTAGTCCATATGGCTTGGTCCAAACCGCGCCAGATACGTCTTTTTTCACGTTACCATAGCCGGTTGATTTGGTATCGTAGTAAATCTTGTCTTCAATTCGATCGTACAATGCTAGGTCGTATCTTTCAATAATATTGATTAATTTCTCCGCATAATCTGGGTCTGTTGCGTAGCCAGCTGATTGTAATTCTTGTGCGGCTTTTTTATAATCGTCTGCTGCAACGACTCCATTGTACTTATCTTTATTCCAAGAAGTACCTTTCAGAAAAAGTTCTGCATGGGAATCGAGTGACTCGTTCCAGTCTTTATATTTGCGGAAATTAGCATTGATTTCAATCCAGTTTCCGTCTACAAATTCTTTCGTCGTCATCGTGACCATTGGTTGCGGGGCTTTCCCTTTGACACCAAATAAATTGTTGCCTTTTTGGGCTAAACCGCTTTGGCCCCAGTCGGATTCTAAAATTGCTTGGGCAAGTGTGATGCTTGTTAAAATTCCATGCTTGGCTTGAATTTCTTGCGCACGGGGCGAAAGTTCATTTAGGAAGTTTTGCTGTTTGGAATGATATGCTGGGTCCGGTTCTGGTGCAGTCATAATTAAATATTGCTGCCTGACAACGGATGCAATGACTCCTACTAAAATAACTAGAAGTAAAATTCCTGCTATTCCAATTAGTCTTTTCTTCTTCTTTTTGGATAATTTTCTATATTTCAGCTGTCGTCACGCCTTTCTGTCTACGAATCCTTTGATGGTACTAGAATACGTTACTTTTACGACAATTGCAATCCATCTGGAGGTCTATTTTGCTGAATTTAAGAAATCTTTACTATTTATATGATTTGGTTAAATTATTGGTAAATAGCTATTACTCGCTCAAATGATATGTAGGTTTCTTCAATTTGTAACATTTGCCATCATTTAGTCATATAAAATTGGTGTAGTTTTCTGAAAATAGTTTTTGTAAGATTAAAAAACCGTTTTTCTTCTATATATAATAGTGAATTCTGTCAAAAAGAATTATTTTGTGTTGCTTTCATTTGCAATAACCTTTTTTGAATAACTTGGATATTGGTGTTTTCTTTGATGACTAGCCATTTTTCGGGGTTTTGCGCGATTTGTTCGGTAATTAATGGTTTTGTTCGTTTTTCAAATAGTTCATCCCAGTAAAACATTTTCTTGAGCATGGTTAAACGGATGGGATAGTGTGCGGCTTCTAGTCGTAGTAATTGTTTGATTTGACGTTTGATGAGTTGGGAGCGGATTTGTTTTTTAGGTAAATCAAGGAAAATAATCGCATCTGCTTGGGTAATGCTTTCGGTCGCCCAATCTTCGAGGTGGACGCCTTCGATAATCCAATTTTCATTTTGTAGGATGGTGGTTAATAGGGCTGCTTTTTCGGAATCTGTTCGTCTTACTTCGGTTTCTTCTCGTTTCCAGACGATGCGGTCCGTTTCAAAATAGTCAATTTTCTGCCATTCGGAAAGTTTTTTAGCTAATGTCGTTTTGCCGCTTCCGACTGATCCGATAATACGAATTTTCATAAAAAAACCTCGCTTTGAATTAAATACTATCTTTTTGCCCCGCTTTTATTTTATAATTATCTCATTGTGATAAAAGGGAGGGAAATTTTTGATTATATTATTTATTGTATCAGGTTTGTTAGCTGGGATGGTATTACCAGTTCAAACGGCCATCAATACACGACTTAGTACATATACGAAATCCCCGTTTTTAGCTTCGTGGGTTTCTTTTATGGTAGGGACGACTGTTTTACTTATTGTTTGCTTATTTACACAAAAATCATGGCCAATATCATCAGAAATGATTGCCTCGAATCCTTGGTATATCTGGGTTGGCGGTGGAACGTTAGGCGTTATTTTCTTAACAGCTAATATTTTACTTTTGCCGCGACTTGGTTCTGCTCTGCTCGTTATGATTACGGTTTGTGGACAAATGATTATGGCTATTGTAATTGATAACTTTGGTTTATTTCAAGTGCCAATGCATGAAATTAATATCGAACGTTTACTTGGCGTTATATTAATGTTCGGTGGCATTTACTTGATGCAACGATTTTAAAAGGAGGAGAAAACATGACAAAAAGATCATCCAAATCATTATTACTTTTTATGGCAATGGGACTTGTTTCTGGACTACTTTCCCCGATTCAAACGTCGATTAATAGCCAACTTAGACTAACTGTTGGTTCTCCTTTTGTGGCATCATTTATTTCCTTTTTAGTTGGGACGACTTTGCTCACACTGGTTTGTTTAATCGTGGAGCGTCGTTTGACTTTTCAGCTAAAAGGTGTTGGCCGAATTCCTTGGTGGGTTTTCACTGGCGGTGCGCTTGGAGTATTATTTGTAACTTCGAACATTTTACTTTTACCTTTGCTTGGCTCGGCAATGACGGTTGTTTTAGCGCTTTGCGGACAAATGATCATTGCACTTATTATTGATCATTTTGGCTTTTTCGGGGTTATTCCTCATCCGATTAACCGTTACCGAATGATTGGTGTGTTGTTAATGCTCGTTGGCGTATTTTTAATTCAACGCTTTTAAAAAGGAAAACCTCTCCGGATTTAGGTCTGGAGAGGTTTTTTGTTATTTCTTTTTATTGCGGAAAACGAGCTCCGAATTTTTGTAAAAAATATCTGTTTCGCCAGCTCGGTAATTGACTACTCTGGCAACAGCGAAAAAGTAATCGGATAAGCGATTGACATATTTTAACACTTCTTCGTTGCTGGAAGCGATTTTTAGCATGCCCACGATTTCGCGTTCGGCTCTTCTTGTTACGGTTCTGGCCATGTGTAGTAACGAGGCAGCTTGTGTTCCGCCTGGTAAGATGAATTTTTCGATTTCTGGTGGTTCATCGGCGTAGATATCAATTCTGTCTTCTAGCCAAGCAACCGGTTCGCTCGTTAGTTTATAAGCGCGTTTGCCTTCTTCGGTTGCAAGATCCC
>CM001047.1:1151954-1154348 GCA_000183865.1 Listeria marthii FSL S4-120 | reverse complement strand
ATCAAATAATTGCTGTTGAATTTGCTCCAGTTCGGCTTGGATTTCTGGTTCATTTCCAAGGGTTGTAATCGTGTAGCCAATGAGTGAATTAAGTTCATCCAAAGTACCGTAAGCATCAATACGGATATTATCTTTGCTTACTTTGCTCCCCCCAATAATTCTTGTCATTCCTTTATCGCCGGTTTTTGTGTAGATACGCATATTTTTTCTCCTTTCATGATTTTTTCTAGTTGGTCCATTTGAATATTTGCTTCTAAAAGGGCCGCTAATTTGTCGTATTCTTGTTCTTTATGTTCTTTCAGGTTAATAATTTCATGTGGGTAAACGGGTTGGCTTTTGTTTTTCAGCAGCTCATTGAATAGATTTCCTAGGAAAATATCGTTGTCAAAAATACCGTGGATGTATGTGCCAATAATGTGGTTATTTGCGGAAATGGCGCCATCTTGGTGGGTTTCTTGATTACCGTTCACTGCTTTAATTTCGCAAAACGGGTTGGTATTCTCGCCGCGCGTTGTCTGCCCCATATGAATTTCATAGCCTTCTACTGGTTCGCCGGAAAGCGTCATGCCGGTAATTTGGGTGGTACGTTTTTGGTCGAGAAAAATGGTTTCGGTGTCTAGCAAACCAAGTCCAGCAATTTCCAGTTGTTTACTTTCCACTTGATTTGGATCGAGCATTTTTTGGCCGAGCATTTGGTAGCCTCCGCAAATTCCAATGACTTTTCCCGCATTTTCAGCATAGTTTTGAATGGCATTTTTAAGGCCGGATTCTTCAAGAAAAGCCATATCTTCTAGCGTATTTTTACTTCCTGGAATAATGACTAAATCTGGGTTTCCAAAATCAGCTATATTTCGTATGTAACGTACACTTATGTCGGGTTGAATTTCTAGAATATGAAAGTCTGTGAAATTAGATATCCGTGGTAAACAGATAATCGCAATATCAAGTAGCGCGGAGCTATCTGGTACGTAATTTTTTCCGCTAAGTGACACGCTATCCTCTTCTTCTAGTTGGAGATTGGCATACGGAATCACACCGATAACTGGGACATTTGTCAGTTCTTCAATCATATCAATCCCCGGTTGCAAAAGTGCCACATCGCCGCGGAATTTATTGATGATAACTCCTTTGAGCCGAGCACGTTCTTCTTCTTTTAAGAGCATGATTGTGCCATAAATCGAAGCGAACACGCCACCTTTGTCAATATCTGCAACTAACACGACGGGAGCATCGACCATTTTCGCCATGCCCATATTTACGATATCACGGTCGTTTAAATTGATTTCGGCTGGACTTCCGGCGCCTTCTAGTACAATGATATCATTTTCATCCGCTAAACTCTGGTAAACTGCTTGGATTTTCGGAATAAGTGTTTGTTTGAAATCGTGGTACGTCACGGCATCCATATTATCTAAAATCGAGCCCATAAAAATGACTTGCGACTGGCGATCATTGGTTGGTTTAAGTAATACGGGATTCATCCGGACATCTGGAAAAACGCCGGCTGCTTCTGCTTGGAACACTTGCGCGCGGCCCATTTCATCCCCTGTAGCTGTAATAAAAGAGTTAAGCGACATATTTTGCGATTTAAACGGGACGACCCGCTTGCCTTTATTTTTAAATAGACGGCATAAGCCCGCAACTAGCACGCTTTTTCCCGCGTCGGAAGCCGTGCCTTGTATCATTATTTGCTGTACCATTAATTAGTCACCTTCCCTGTATGCGCGAAAAAATCGGCTTCTTTTTTGAACAGTGGGTAGCCTGCTTGTTGGTGCAATTTGATAAGCCAAGGCTGTACTAATCCCGCTTGTTCGATATTACTTTTCTCTAAGAAAACACTGCTCGTTTCCCCATCTGTAAGAACTGCTCCGTCTTTTAACATATAGACATAGTCGCAAATTTCATAAATCAAATCGATATCATGACTCGAAATAAGGATCTTTTTCCCTTGATTTGCCAAACGTTCGATAATTTCCATCATTATTTTTTTGCCGATGGGATCGAGTCCAGCAGTTGGTTCATCTAGCAGCAACCAATCTGTGTCGAGAACAAGGGCGCCCGCAATCGCGACACGTTTTTTTTGGCCATAACTTAAATATTGGACTGGTTTATGTTGAAATTCCGTTGCACCAACAATCTCAAGCACATTCGTCACGCGCGATTCTACTTCACTTTCGCTTACACCTAAATTTCGAAGTGCGAAAGCCACGTCATCACGAACATTAGAATAAAAAATTTGCTGGTCGGGATCTTGGAAAACAATACTCACTTTTTTTCGTAAAGCAAACAGTGCTTTTTTATTATAAGCAAGTGGTTTTCCGTCAAAATAAACTGTGCCAGAAGTTGGCTTGTTAATGCCTAATAGCTGCATAAAAAGTGTCGATTTCCCGGAGC
>CM001047.1:1150755-1151854 GCA_000183865.1 Listeria marthii FSL S4-120 | reverse complement strand
TATTGCCTTTTTCTAAATCAATTGAAACATCCGTTAAGGCTTGTTTGCCATCTTCGTATTGGAATGAAATATGTTCTGTTTTAAGCAAATTGGCTTCCTCCTAGATATGAAATTCTCCTTGATATAGCTTCACATCAAGTGTTACAACCATTTCATTATACCTTTTCATGACACGATTAAATAAAGTATTGACGAGCATTCCGAATGACCGGTAGCTATTTTTCAGGCCGTGATACCCGAAACGAAGGCTCTGTGCTTTTCGAATCGCCGCCGCTTCTTCTAAGAAAATAAAGATGAAGCGGTAAATTAAAATCGTTAGTTCGATGAGCACTTTTGGAATAAAAATTTGCTTCATCACTTTCGTTAATTGTACCACGGGAACGGTTAAGACGAAAAAGTAGGTTGCGGCTAAGCAAGCGATACTTCGAAAAAAAACTTGGGTCGCCGTCGTAATCGTCACATCAGAAATCCCGAGATAAAAACTACCAATCGAAATCGAAGCGAGAAAACTGCTTGGATCTTTGGAAATCGAAATAAGAATTGATAGTAAACTAAAAAGTAGAAATGAAAATGGTAAAAGGAGCCATTTCAGATATTGTTTAAAGTGAATTTTAACGACATAGAGCGTTAGTGGCACCATGCACAAGAATAGGATAGCTTGGACGAGCACGGGGCCGGTTAACGCAAGTATTAAAATCGCCACATAAAATAACGCTTTTGCTGATGGTGAAAAAGCAATCCACCGGTTTTGGTAGGCGTATTTATCAATGGTTAACATCGGTCTCAGCTTTCCGCTTGCCACGACTCACACCAATGACATAAGCGATAATTCCTGTTCCGATACAGCCTTGCAGTGTAAATAATAAACTTTCAATTTCGCCACTTTTTGGTTCATAAAGTGGTTCAAACCATGGTTCATAGCTTGGATCGATTTTGGTGATTTCCGCTTCAGCTTCCCCATCAGAACCGCCGTACTCCCCTGTTTTATTGAAGAAAAACGGACTCACCATTAACAAAACAACTAATAGAATTAAAATGACATTGATATTTATTTTTTTCATCGTAATTGTGCCACCTTTTCTGGTAAATTTTTGCTAAT
>CM001047.1:1146840-1150655 GCA_000183865.1 Listeria marthii FSL S4-120 | reverse complement strand
GTTAGCAAGCCTTCTGCAATCGCGATTGGAACTTGAGTTACACAGAAAATCGCCATGAATTTTAGAATAGAAGCCATCATGCCGGATGCTGGATCTGGGAAAACGACTCCGAGCTGAACACTGGTGGTGAGGTAGGTTGCCAAGTCAGCTGTCATCGCGCATAAGAAAATCGAAACACTCTTATTACAGTTTAATTTACGAGCTAGTTTGTACACGACAAAACCGACCATTGGGCCAATTACAGCCATTGACATTGCGTTCGCACCAAGGGTTGTAATACCGCCGTGTGCAAGTAGTAACGCTTGGAAAAGTAGTACAATCACGCCTAGAACACTAACAACGAGCGGACCGAACATAACGGTTGCCAGGCCAACACCAGTCGGATGAGAACAAGATCCTGTAACCGATGGAATTTTTAGTGCCGAAAGAACAAAGATAAAGGCCGCGCATAATGCTAGTAGTAATTTATTATTTTTATCTAGGGCGATTAATTTACGAATGCGCATTAAACCAAGTACAAGGAAAGGGATAAAGACAATCAGCCAAAATATGGCCCATTTAACTGGTAAAAACCCCTCCATAATATGCATTGCGTGTGCGGATTCTGGATTTGTTAAAGTAAAATAAATAACGCCGATTAAAACAAATGGTAGAAACTTCCATAATTTTTTCATTTATATTGCTCCCTTCTTTTTTTCACGATAATCGTGGTAAAATATGACATTTTATCTTCTGGATTTATGTCTTGCATGCCGTAAGTGATCTTTTCTGTCGCCATGGCAACATCGCTTACTACAACCGCTGCATCAAGCAAATTCAGTTTTTTTAGTAATGTCGTAAGAAGGGGTAAATTGCTTGCTGCTTTCATGAAAACAACGGTATCAAATAATGTCAGCGCTTGTTCGATTTTTTCAGCGCCTGCTGTTACTGGGATGACGGCAAAACTTTCCTCGTCCATCACAAGTGGTAATTCAATTTTGGAAGCGATATTCGAAAAGGAAGAAATTCCCGCTAGCGTAACTGTTTCAATTTCGCCTTTTAACAGTTCTAGTAAATAGCTATATGTGCTGTAAACCATTGGGTCGCCAAGTGTTATGAAACCAACATCGTGCCCATTTTGAACATCTGTTTTGACTTCTTCTGCAATCGCCTTCCACGCCAGCATTTTTTCCTCTTTGTTATAACTCATTGGAAAATGACGTTCTTTAACGATAAGCGTGTCTTTTAAATACGGGCTGACGATTTTCTTAGCTAAGCTTTCGCCGCCTTTTTTCGGTTGGGGAGTGTAGAGAATGGCTAATTTTCCAAGTCGTTCTGCCGCTTCCATTGTGACTAGTTTGCTGTCACCAGGGCCTGTGCCAATGCCGTAAAATTTAGCCACGTGCTTTCACCCTTTCTATTGCCGCGTGGATATGGTCGATAAATTGGGCTTGGATTCGTTCGTTCTCGCCTAATCCTTGCAAATGACATTCGGTTTTTATGCCAGCTTGTTCTAGTGTGCTTTTCCAAGAATCTTCGTCATCGGAAGCCATATCGTTCGTCGCATGATCCCCTGCTACTAGCATAAATGGCATTAAATGTGCTTTTTTGATTTCTGCTTGTTGCAATCGTTCAATTACTTGATCCAAACCGGGATAGCTTTCTACGGCACAAAGATAGATTGGTTCGTTTAAAAGCATATGGTCAAGGCAAGCATAGGCGCTGAAAGCATGATGTTTCGAGCCGTGGCCCATGAGGATTAAAGCTTCTTGTTCTTTCAAAGGAGGCATTTGGTGGCGAATTGCTTCGATTGCTTTTTCGTAATCATCTTTGGAATCAAGTAGCGGTTGGCTGACGATAATGGAATCAAAATCGGGCTTGAATTTTTCCACTTGAGCAGTGATTTTTTCAAATTCGCCACCGCTAATAATATGTAGCGACTGAATAATGACTTCTTTGTAGCCTAATTCTTTTAGTTGGTTCAGTGCTTGACTTGGCGTATTGATGTGCATATTGTCGCGGGTTTTTAGTTTTTTGATAATTTTATTCGATGTAAACGCGCGAAACACATTATAATCTGGAAATTCTTGGGCCACTCTTTTTTCGCACGCATCAATGGTTTTTTCTCTTGTTTCTGGATAACTAGTACCAAAACTAACAACTAAAATGGCTTTTTTCATTGCGGTACTCCTTCTACTTTTGTTTTTTGGATTAGTTCGATTAAGCTCTCAGGTGTGGCAGTTTCAGCTTCTATAAAATCGTTAATGCCAAATGATTGCAAGGTTGCGCTTGTGAATCTTCCAATCGAAAGTATCGTTTTCGTTTGTAAAATTGCTTTTTCTTCAGCTGTTAAAACATCGAGGAGATTTTGGACGGAACGCGAGCTAGAGAAACACACTTGTTCAAAGCTTTCGAGTTCAAATGGGCGCTCGGTCACTGGGCGCATATCGTATAGTGGCATCATTTCGAGTGCTTCCACTTCGGATAAAATCGTGCTAACTTCAGCTGTATCAACCACGCTGCCGATAATCAAGTTGCTCGAATTGATTTGGAATCGCACTAGATGCTCTAAAATCAATTCCGTGCTCCGTCTTTTAATGAAGCTATCTGGGATAATGCCTTTTTCGCTAAACGCTTCTTTTGTTTGCTTGCCGATTGCTGTAAGATGGGTATTTTTTAAAGAGCGAATATCTAAATCTAGTGCTGCTAAATAGCCGAAAAATCGTTCTACGGCTTCTTTGGATGTGAAAAGAAGTTCGCTTACTTCACCAAGTTCTGCTTTTGTTTTCGTTGGCGCAACATCCAAAACTTGAATATTTGGATACATCGTTACTTCTCCGCCTAAATCGCGAATTTGTTCCGCGAGCATACTTTTTCCAGCACGTGCTCTTGGAAGTAATACTTTTGTATGGAAAAGAGGCATTTCTTCAAAAAAGTTCAGCTGCGGTCGTAAGCTCACCACATCGCCAACAACGATAAGCGCTGGGGAGGAAATACCGGATTCTGCTACTTTTTGCTCGATTGTTTGTAAGTTTCCCGTAACAGTTAATTGTTTGCCGCGCGATGCCCATTGTACAATCGCAACACCCGTTTCTGCTTTGCGACCATTTTCAAGTAGATTCGCGCAAATATTAGGCAAATTTGTCATTCCCATCAGGAAAACGAGCGTTCCTTCAAGTCGCGCAAGTGCTTCCCAATCTAGCGGGTCGCGTCCTTTTTTCAAATGACCAGTAATCACGTGAAAACTTGAAGCAAAATCGCGATGTGTCACTGGAATTCCCGCATAAGCAAGTCCGCCAATTGCAGATGTGATTCCTGGAATAACTTCAAAAGGAATTCCTGCTTTATAAAGTGTTTCTCCTTCTTCCCCGCCGCGCCCAAACACATAAGGATCGCCTGCTTTTAAACGTACAACCAGTTCATTCGTTGCGGCTTCTCTTACAAGAATTTGCTCGATTTCATCTTGGGGAATTGGATGATGTAAAGGCTCTTTTCCTACATAAATTAGTTTACAGCTAGCTTTTCGTTCTTGGAGCATCGCTGGTTCAACGAGACGGTCGTATACAATAACATCCGCCTTTTGAAGTGCGGCTAATCCTTTTACAGTTAGTAGTTGTGCATCTCCTGGACCTGCGCCAATTAACATGACTTTTCCCATTAGTAGACCTCCAATTGTGTTAAAATTTCTGGTAGTTCAGTTATATGATTTATTTCGATTGGATAATTTAATTTTTTGCGGCGAATGACAATGACTGGAATATTTAGTTCTGCGGCTGCTGTAAGTTTTTCTTGAAAGCCGCCTTGTTTGCCGCTTTCTTTAGTTATTAAAACATCAG
>CM001047.1:1146610-1146740 GCA_000183865.1 Listeria marthii FSL S4-120 | reverse complement strand
AGCTGTGTTCGGTTCGCTTCTTTCGTGAATGGTCCTTTCATGCCGATGATTTGGTCGGCAACGAGTCCGAGTTCTTCTGCTGAACGAATGACATCCGACACTGGCAAAATGCGCGCAATAATGTGTTTCT
>CM001047.1:1140278-1146510 GCA_000183865.1 Listeria marthii FSL S4-120 | reverse complement strand
ACAAATTCTGGTAAATTTTTGCTGCCGGTTGTCAGAAAAATCCGCTGACCAAGTTTAGCTGCTACTGTACATGCTTCATTGATATCCGCTACCAAATACGTATTATCTGTTTGTTCGCTCGTGCGTTCGAAGCGAACATAAGGAGTGTTCGCTTCCTTGCAAGCCTCCATCGCCGTTTCAGAAACGATTGTCGCAAATGGATGGGTTGCATCAATAACGAGGTCAACATTTTCAGCATGCCATTTCTCAAGCATTTCTTCTTTCGATAATCTGCCACAAAATACAGTTTCGGCGTGCTGCTTGGCCAATGTTTCCCCGTAATCTGTTGCGACTGAAAGAATAAAGGCAAGTTTTGTTTCAGTTAGCCAGTCGCTAATTAACAAGCTATCCGAAGTTCCTCCGAGCACGAAAATCATAGTGAGTAGCCTCGTGGTGTAATCATTTTGCCGTTTTTTACGTATGTTTCTTTATTTCCTACAATGACCATTGTTGTCATATCCACTAACTCATAGTCGATATCTTGCATCGTAGTGATGATTTTCCGCTCTTCTTTTCGACCGACATCTTTGACGATACCAACAACCGTATCTCCTGATTTGTGCTCCAACATCTTTTGAAAAGCGTTCGCTAAATGGTTGGCGCGGCCTTTACTTCTTGGATTGTAAAAACAAACAACAAAATCGGCCATTGCAGCATGAGTTAAACGTTTTTCGATTACTTCCCACGGTGTCATTAAATCACTTAAACTAATATGGCAAAAATCGTGCATGATTGGTGCGCCAAGAACTGCAGCCGCTCCAATACTTGCGGTGATTCCTGGGATGACTTTAACGTCTAAATTGGGATCGCTTTTTTCGGCTAGTTCTAAAACTAAGCCAGCCATGCCATAAATCCCAGCGTCTCCACTTGAAACAACAGCCACTTTTTTGCCTGTTAATGCGATATTTACGGCCTCTTGACAGCGATCGATTTCGCGGCGCATGCCTGTTTTCACTACTTCTTTATCCTTAATTAGCTCTTTAATTAGTTTGATATATGTTACGTAGCCAACGATTACCTCTGCGTCTTCTATTGCTTGCAGTGCTTCGCCAGTCATTAAACGTTTGTCTCCTGGGCCAATTCCGATTACATAAATCATTTTGCCACCTCACTATTTTTAGTTAATTTTCCTGCTGCAAATGTCACGCCATTTTCGGCAAACCGGCTCGTAATCACGTTTCCATTACTGCCAATATCAGCTGATGATAAGGCGACATTTCCTACTTGCACGGTTTTTTGAACGAATGCGGATGTTGGGTATTTTTCAGCTACTGTTTGCAATTCCTCAGCCGAATGAACGATGAACTCGATGCCCCATTTTTCTGCTAAATGTAGAATTGCTGGTTCTTCGGCTTTGAGTGTAATGCTATGAATCGCACGAAATGCTCGTGGATGAATGTTTTCTTGTTCACAAAAATGTCTAAAGGCGGCATCAATTGTTTCCATCGAAATACCTTTTCTGCAACCGACTCCAAGAATAAATTGCCTTGGTACTAGCTGGATTCGTTCTATTTTTGTGGTTGGTAAATTATTTTTAGTTGAAATGAAAATTTGCGGACTCACTTCTTTATTAGTAAAACCTCGCGTATCAACTTCAAACGGTTCATCTACGTGCAAACCGACTTCTTTTCCTGCTGCTAGTAAACCATTGATACGCTTCGTTGTTGCTTTAAAATTGGGCAAGTAACCGTCTAATTGTTTAGCGATATTATCAATCGCCGCCACATTGGCCCGATCGGTTGCGGTTGTAATAACTGCCGCGCCACCTGTTAGTTCAGCAATTTGCTCCGTTAACGCATTCGCTCCACCAACATGACCGGAAAGTAAACTGATGATAAATTGACCATATTCATCCATGACGATTACTGCTGGATCTGAAAGTTTATCTTCAATGACTGGCGCCAGCGTCCGAACCACAATTCCTGTCGCCATAATGCAAATTAACGCTTGATATTCCGTGAAAATCGTCCGCAAACCTGTTCCAAAATTTGGCGTTAAGATGTGTGTGTTTTCATTGTGATGTTTTTCTGGAACGAAAATCGTTGCAACTACTGTTTCTGCTAACGTTATTGCTAAATCACGCCCACGTTCGGTGACGGCAATAATGGCGATTTTATCTGTACTCATGTTTGAAATCCTTGTCATATAGCTTGGAATAATAAAATTCTTCTCCAAGGAAATCGCCGACCATAATAAGCGCTGTTTTCGTAATCCCTGCTTCTGTCACTTTTTCCGCGATATCTTCTAAAGTTCCTGTTACTTTCTTTTCTTCCGCCCAAGTCGCTTTATAAATAACAGCCGCCGGAGTTTCTGGTTTATAGCCACCTTTGATTAATTCTGAAACAACTTTTCTAATCCCTTGAACAGATAAGAAAATAACCATCGAAGTTTGGTGTGCTGCGTACGATCTAAGCGATTCGCGTGATGGTACTGGAGTTCTGCCAGCCATTCGCGTAATAATCACACTTTGGCTTACTTCTGGAACCGTATATTCGACACCAAAACTACTCGCCGCGCCAAGGAATGAACTTACTCCAGGCGTACAAGTAAACGGAATCGAACGTTTTTTCATCTCCTCGACTTGTTCACGAATTGAGCCATAAATAGAGAAGTCGCCTGTTTGCAAACGAACAACCTCTTTACCAGCAGTTACGCCCGCTTCCATGCAGTCAATAATTTCAATTAAGTTCATGCTCGCACTATTATGGATTTCGCAGTCAGCTTTACAATATTCCAGCAATTCCGGATTCACGAGTGATCCAGCATAAATAACGACATCCGCATCTTTTAATAGTTGATATCCTTTTAGTGTGATTAATTCTTTATCTCCAGGTCCTGCTCCGACGAAATGTACTTCTGCCATTTTCTTCACTCCTCTAATTTTTTACAGCCAATAATGATAGTTGGATTTTGTGGTTCAAAGTAATGCCCCGCGCCAAGTTTATGCCAACTCGAAACTTGAATTTGTTTCATCGTTAATTCACTCACGGCTAATTTTTCTAAATGGTTCATTGCGGTTAATGCATTTTCTAACAAAATAAAATTAAGTACTAAACGGCCGCCCGGATTCATTTGTGCCAGTGACCAATCAATAATATCGGTTAAATTTCCACCACTTCCACCAATAAAAATGGCATCGAATGTATCATTTTCAGGTAATTCAATTGGCGCATAAGCCTCGACAACCGCCACATTCTTTAAACCAAACTTGGCTTGATTTTGTTTAATTAAATCTACTGCATCTGGGTTTCGCTCAATTGCAGTGACGTTGATTTCCGGGAAATTACAAGCTACTTGTAAGCCTACACTCCCAGTTCCCGCGCCAACATCGAGCAATTTTTTACTAGTATTATCTAGTCCAAGCAAATCAATGCTCGCCGCTCGTACTTCCGCTTTTGTCATTGGTACTTTGCCGCGAATAAATACTTCATCCTTCATCCATAATCACCACTACATTCATATCATATTTTTTTGCCACATCTTCGGGCTTTAATTTGTGAATCCGTTCCTCTTTGGAGCTTAAATTTTCCCCTATAAAAATGATTTTGTTTAAGTCTCGTTTTAAAATTTCCGCAGCAATTTCATACGGCCCAATAATTGTATCTGTCACCATCGCGATTTTCTCGTGTTGTAATAAGAAGTCGAAGTTTGGCATTTTTCCATGGCTGCTCGTAATAAAACAATCATTCATTGGTAATTTGATTCGGTGAAACATCATTTGGATGGCACTAATTCCAGGGATAATTCGAACATCTTCCTCAAAATTCGCCATCGCCCAGTTGCCAATGCCGTAAAGGAGCGGATCACCCGATGCTAAAATCACTACGTTTTGATTTTGATGGGGGATACTTTTTAAATCAGCGAGTTTTTTTGGTAAAAGCATAGGGGTTGCAGTCGTTAATTCGGCAATTTCTTGTAATTGTCTGGTTGAGCCATATACCGTATCCGCCTTGCTTATCGCCACTTTTGCTTCATTGATTAATAGCTTTGTATCGCCTGGACCAATTCCGACTACCGTAATCATCGCCATTCCTCCCGTAGTACGTCAATGTCTTTCGTTGCAGCAAGTAAACCGCGCTCGGTCGAAAAAGTGACAACATCAATTTCTACACTTGGTTTCGTGAATTTCAAAAAGCGCTCAGATCTCGCTTTGATTTTTTGCGCAATAACGTCATAAACTTGCGTGTAACCAGCTGCTTCAATTAATTCACCAGCCGCTTCCGTCGTATTGCACTGCTCCACTTCTTGCAAAAGTGGTAACGGTGCACCGAGTAAAGCTAAATTGGCAACCAAGATTTCTGCCCGAGCATCGGCATCTTTACTATATGTCGTAAAAATCCCCGCCGAAACCTTCACTAATTTGCCGAAATGTCCGACCATCAGTACTTTTTTAAAAGCGAGACGCTGCGTTTCTTTTAGCATATAGCCAACGAAATTACTCATTGAAACGATATTATTGCTTGAAAAACCAAGTGTATTTTGGACAAAATCATCTCCGTAATTACCGGGAACGAGAATAATTTGGTCAAGACCTTGATTGCGTTTCATTTCGAGCTCCATCGATAGCGATTTTTTCCAGCCTTCATCCGACATCGGGGTAACAATCCCCGTCGTTCCTAGAATAGAAATCCCGCCGATGATGCCCAAATTGCTGTTCATTGTTCGTTTCGCGCGCTCTTCGCCTTCTGGAGCATATACTAAAATGTTTGCCCCACGATTTTCGCCAAGTGATTCGCGCACCGTTGCTAAAATATTTTTCCGTGGTGCTGGATTAATGGCTGCTTCGCCAACTGCAACAGAAATCCCTTTTTGCGTGGCGCGACCGATTCCAACACCACCATCCAGCACAACTTCTGCGCTATCCGTTAATTCCACATCCACAAAAATCCACATTCCGTGTGTCGCATCAATATCGTCCCCGCCATCTTTTTGAACCGCGGCAGTAGCTTTATTTTTGGAAAATTGTTGATGCGCTACCGGGATTTCAAGAATCGTTCCACCAGTTGTCGTAACTTGTACCGCGCTCACTTCTTCTTGCGTTAAAATCATTTCGACACAAGCTTTAGCCGCGGCTGCCGCACATGTTCCAGTCGTGTAGCCTTTGCGATATTTTTTGCCGTTATAATAAATAAAATCTTCCATCGCTCGTCGCCTTCTTTACATCGTAATCAAGATTGCATTAATGATGGCTGCAGCAAGGTTACTACCACCTTTTCTACCGCGTGCCACAATTGCGGGAATATCTGTTTCCAAAATTTCTTCCTTACATTCAGCTGCTCCAACAAAACCAACAGGAACTGCCACGACCGCATCCGCTTGTAACTGGCCACTTTCCGTCATTTCGATAATTTTATATACCGCAGTTGGCGCATTTCCTAAAACAAAAATTTTCGGTCCATCTTTGAGTGAAGCGAGTTTAATGCCCGCCATCGAGCGTGTAATCCCGTGCTGTTTAGCAATCTCCATCGTTTCCGGATCGCTCACATAACAATGATATTTACAACCAAGCTCATCTAAAAGACGCTTGTTAATACCACTTAGCGCCATATTAGTATCAGTAAAAATGGTTCCTTTATTTTGGAGAACATGAATAATTTTTGCGATAACATCTTGCTGAAATACAAGGCTATCCAAGTAATCAAAATCCGCAGTCGTATGTATTGCCCGCTTGATAATCGCTTCCTCTAGCTTGTTTTGAAACGTGTAGTCTGGACGAATATCATCAATAATTTGTTGAATAATTTCAAAGCTTTTCTCTTCAATTTTGGCTGGGTTTTTAATATAGTTCATTGTGCCACTCCTTTAAAATAGTATTAGGTATATACTTGTAAAAATGATAAAAGCGATTGTGGACGCCGCATATAACAAATGAATAGTTTTGCTAATTTCTGTTTGTGTCACTGGTTTAGTGCCGCTGCCGATTGTTGGCTTGACTACCGTTTCGCCAAAATATTCATGCGTCCCACCAAGCGTAATTCCAAGCGCTCCGGCTACCGCGCCTTCCGGATAAGCACAGTTGGGACTCGTATGATTCTTCCGGTCCCGCAGCCCTATCACCCAAGCTGCACGCCATTCATACCTTAAAATAAAACTCGCAATAACGAGGAATAACCAAGACAGTCTCGCTGGAATAAAATTGGCAATATCATCCATTTTCGCGGAAACAAAACCAATCGCGGCATTTTTATAACCG
>CM001047.1:1139570-1140178 GCA_000183865.1 Listeria marthii FSL S4-120 | reverse complement strand
ATATTTTTCATTTTTATAACCGACCATTGAATCCAGCGTATTGACTGCCTTATACATTAAAGCAAGCACCGGTCCACCAATGAACAAGTAAAAAAGTGGTGCAATTACCCCGTCTGCCGTATTTTCGGCCACTGTTTCAATCGTCGCTTTGCTAATTTGTTCGGCTGATAAATTATCGGTATCACGTCCAACAATCATTCCAACTTGTACCCTAGCAGCTGCCAAATCCCCGTCCGCCAGTGTCCGCTCTATTTTCCGCGCCTCTTTCGCAAGGCAAGTCATCGCAAGTGTCGTATAGCCTAAGTAGATGAAAATAGCTGCATAAAGCCAGAAAGCAATTTTCGCACTGAAGTATAGGAGCAACCACGATACAACTCCGGTCAAACCAACCGTGAGAACAAATAATAATCCGCCCGCAAAATACAATCCATTACCATGAAAAATTTTCCGCAAAGCAGTTGTTAAAAAGTAAATCCAATTTCCAATAGCTTTGATAGGATGCGGCCAGCTGTAAGGGTCACCTAGCAAGCAATCTAAAATAAAAGCTGCTGTATAAAATAGTAATGTCATCGGCGCACAGCTCCAAACATATGAATTAAAATGGCTGG
>CM001047.1:1139363-1139470 GCA_000183865.1 Listeria marthii FSL S4-120 | reverse complement strand
GCTGCTGCTGCGCCTGCATCTGTTGCTGCTTTTACTGCGCCAACATCGCCGCGAACCATTACTGTTACAAGTCCTGAACCAATTTTTTCATAACCTACAAGTGATAC
>CM001047.1:1131574-1139263 GCA_000183865.1 Listeria marthii FSL S4-120 | reverse complement strand
AATATGTAAATAACTCGCAAACGTATTGCCCTTTTGATAGCCGCCATGCCATTCTTTCACTATTTCGCCGTCGCGTTTTTTCGAAAGCTCTAGACAAGGCGTTTCGGTCGTTTCAAAAACGGAATGATGGAATTCATGACCTCGAATTGCGGAACCTTTTTTGCCAATCAGCGTGTCTGTGTTAGGTGTCGCCGTACAATAACCAAACTTCCGAAGTCGCGTCGTCATCTTACTAATCCCAGAAAAAACGCCGACCATTTCATATTGTGTATCGTCCATTTCTAGTTCTGAACCAAGGTACATCAGCCCGCCACACTCCGCATAAATTGGAATACCTTTTTCATGTGCCGCCAAAATCGATTCGCGCATCGTGCTATTCTTCGCAAGCCGTTCTGCAAACACCTCCGGAAAACCGCCACCAATATAAATAAAATCTGCTTCTGGAACTTCCATATCTTCCAGCGGACTGAACGGAATCAACGTTGCCCCAGTCGAACGAATCAGTTCTAAATTATCTTGATAATAAAAATGGAATGCTTCATCAAGCGCAAAAGCAACCCGAAGTCCACTAAAGTCCGGCAGCGCAATATCAAGTGACTCTCCGACCAAATCTTCACTAGACTTGCTTATTTCCAACAATCGTTCCAAATCAACATGTTCGGTAATCAAATCGCCAAGTAACTCCCATTTTGCTTCTAATTCCGTCATTTCTTCTTGCGGTACTAAACCAAGATGCCGTTCCGGAAGTGCCACCGCCGCATTTTTCGGCAAATATCCTAGAACCGGCACATCCGTATAACGCTCAATCGCCCCTTTAATCAATGAAAAATGGTTTTCTGAAGCAACTCGATTAATTATCACGCCAGCAATTTCTAGCTCCGGATCAAAACGATTAAACCCATCCACAATTGCTGCCGCAGAAGTCGAAATCGCTTTCCCATCCACGACTAAAATCACCGGCGTTTTCGTACATTTGGCGATAAAAGAAGTACTCGCATTATCACGATCAATCCCAAGCCCATCAAATAATCCCATTACACCTTCAATCACCGAAATATCAGCCGATTCCCCGTGCTTTTGAAAAAGAGCAGCAAGCATAGCATCGTCATCAATCAGAAAACTATCTAAATTAATCGATGCAACGCCTGTTATCGCTTGGTGATAATTGGTATCAATATAATCTGGTCCTACTTTAAATGGTTGAACCCGCAAGCCTCTTTTTTTCAGTGCATGCATAATTCCAAGTGTGACAGTTGTTTTGCCAGCTCCACTTGATGCAGCCGCAATTAAGATTTTGTTCATCTTTTTCACCTTTCAAATTTAGCCATAAAAAAAGACACCAAACAGAACTTTGGTGTCTTTTTGAGATTTACGCAAATAAGCTATTTCCTTGTAGCACAAAGAAACTTCCCCATCGTGAAAATCTACTTAATCAAGACAACTCGCTCCCTTAGAAGTTGTTTTTGGATATCGAATATAAAAGCGGTCTCCTGACTTAACATCATCCTACTCACCAGTCTTCCCGGAATTGCTTCCAGTGACATATGTTTGGCTTTCGTCCGTATTACAGTAGCTAGGGCCTGTAGAGGATTTTCACCTCTTTCCCGGATTAATATATTCACCTATTTAGTTGTTTAGTACCCGGCAATTCGTCTTTTCCAGCGTTCTGGCAATACTTGGTAAACGATTTCTGCGACTAAAATGTTGCAAATCGTTCCCACTGCAAGAACTGGGAATAAAACAAACACCGCTTGATGCATTAATGGATAAAGTGCAAGTAATGATAATGGACAATTAAACACAAAAGCGACAACACTCGATACACTAATAGCTACTAATGGATTTTTTTCTGCCAGTTTTTGGCGTGTAAATCCGTAAGCGATCATTGTTACGCCCATCATTCCAGCGACAATCAAATGAATCGGTAGTGTGAGCGGAAAACCCGCCAGTAATGCTGATGTTAAATGACCGAAAATCCCAAGCACTGCGCCGTACATCGGACCAAGCAGCAAAGTTCCAATAAAAGCTGGAGCTGCGTCAAATGCAACAGAACCCATTAATTTTATGTTCGCGCCAATTACACACATTGCAATCAACATCGCACATAAGACTAATTTCTGAATCTTCAATTGAAAAGATCACCCTCTCATGAAAGCGTTATTTCCATTTCATTATATCCCTGTTAAACCACTGGTACAAGGTCACTCAGAGCACCGAAAGCAAAATAGTGCAAGCTTTTTAAATCTGATTTTTTTCTGTTTTACCAAGCAAAAATAGCCTACAGTGTGAACTTTTTCTCAATTTCTATTTTCCGCGATAAGAAAATGACAATATTTTGTTATAAAAAAGAATTTATTGTTCTATTTAAAATGCAGGATTAAACGTTATTTAAAGCGATTTTATGGTATAATTAGTGCGAGCCTAAAAGGAGGAGGAATTGCATTTGGAGAAAGAAAAAGTTGTCAATATTCAACCACTCATGACTAATCAAGTTGAAAATCAATTTACGCAACAAATTCATGAAGACTTTAACAAGAAAAATCCAGATCATTCCGCCCTACTCCATTCGCTTGAAACGGTCGAAGTGCTGGATGTGTTAAGCGATTACTACTCTGCACACGAAAAACAAAAACAACCGAAAAAAGAAACAGCTACTGCTAGTAAATCTGGCGGCGAGCATAAAGAAATCAAACAAGCGATTCGCTACATTAAAAAGAACATTCATCGCTCGATTACTTTAGAAGAAGTGGCGAATTATGTCTATTTAAGCCCCTTTTATTTAAGTAAATTATTTAAAAACGAATTAAATATCAATTTTATCAATTACGTCAACGAACAAAAAATGCTCTATGCGAAAGAGCAACTAGAAAAAAGCGACTGGGCGGTTCATACGATTGCCAAGAACTTAGGTTTCTCAAGAGCCAGCTACTTTTGCAAAGTCTTTAAAAAAGAATTCGATATGACTCCGAAAGAATATCGCGATTCCTTAAAATAAAAAAAACGATTTCAGCCGTTAAGCCGAAATCGTTTTTTATTTTATTGTGACTGCCAATCAGCCGGATAAGTAACATAAACAAATCTTGCTTCACCAGTAACGGAAAACTTGATTTGGCTACCTTTAGGAATGAAAATAATTTCTCCTGGTCCTGCTGAAACAGTTCTGCCATCAATGACAACATCTAGTCTGCCTTCGATAACGTAATCTACTTCATCATAATCCAAGAACCAATCGAATGTGGTATCTTTCATTTCCATTAGACCGAAACCTAGACGTTTACTTTCTTCTAGTGTTACTAAGTCTTTTGTATAAACAACATCGCTCGGGTTACCTGTATCTAAACGATCTTCTTCTGAAACTTTCACTACAGGAAGTTTGATCGATAAAATACCACTTGGATCAACGTGTTTGGAACTTTGGCCCATTTTTTCAATGATAACTTGTTTTACTAGTTGTTCGATTAACTCTTTACTAATATCAGCCATTATCTTTCACCGCCGTTTGTTCTTTTGTTTTATTTTTTTTCATCATTCGGTTAGCCATGTAGATACCAACACCAACAGCAGTTACCCCTCCGACTAATTTCCCGACAATCATTGGGAAGATCATATCTTTAGCAACACCAGCTGTAAAGCCTAGATGATCACCTAAAACAAAGGCCGCAGATACTGCGAAAGCAACGTTAATAATTTTACCGCGCTCATCCATATCTTTTAGCATTTGTAACATTGGGATACTGTTTGCAAGTGTAGCAACCATACCAGCTGCCGCAACTTCATTCATACCAAGTAATTTACCCATTTTCATAAGAGGCTTGTTGAAAAGTTTCGTAATAACGAATACTAAACAGAAAGCTCCTGCAAGAACTAGTGCAATACCACCAACGATTTCAATACCTTCGCCGATTGGTGCAATTCCTGGAATAATAGTTAAACCAGTTAATTGTTGAACAGCTCCAGCCACAAGTCCGATAGTTGCAACAATTACTACGCCTTTACCGAAAATAGTGAAGCCTTTAATCATGCCTTCTGGTTTGAACCAAAGACCTAACATAATTAAAGCAGCTACAAGAATAATTGGTACTAAGTTTTTGAAAATCATGATTGGAGAGAATCCAGCTACAAGCCCACCGATTAAACAACCGATTGGAATAGTGATAATACCGGATAATACACCAGTCGCTAAATATTTGTGATCTTCTTTTTTAATAATTCCTAGTGCTACTGGAATTGTGAAAACAATTGTTGGTCCCATCATCGAACCTAAAATTGCTCCCGCAAAAAGACCAGCATCAGGAGTTAGCGCAAGTTCTTGAGCTAGCGCAAAACCACCCATGTCATTCGCAAGTAAAGTTGTTGCAAACATTGCCGGGTCAGCCCCAAGCGCCGTATAAATTGGTACAACAATCGGGCTTAAAATTTTCGCTAAAACTGGTGCTAACGTAATAATCCCGACCATTGCTAGTGTTAGAGAACCCATTGCCATAATACCTTCTTCAAATTGTGCACCTAAGCCAAATTTGTTACCGATAATTTTGTCAATAGCTCCTAAAATCATAAAGATAACCATTAAATAAATAATAATTTCATTAATGCTCAAAAGTGTTCCTCCATTCTATAGATAGCGTTTTAAAAGTTCATCAGGAGAAGGAATAACCGTATGATGTATCACCTTTTTTGGTTCGGCGGTTTCGATTAGAATCCGCATCCCTTCTTGAATAGCACTAACTTCCCCTGTAAAAACAGCGACAAATTTCCCACCAATCGAAGCACCGAGCGTCATTCGTTTTAAATGAATAGCTGATTTTTTCAGCGCTTCATTGACCGCGTTTAGCCCAGCACCAAGCTGACTGATTTCGATAATCCCTACTGCATCAACTTCCACTTTAGGGTGTTTATTGTTTAGAAAAGCAAGTAATTCTTCGTGCGCCATATGCAAAATATAAGAAGAAACATGAAATTTTCCAGCTTCTTCTTTTGCATCCTGCATCGCACTAGTAAGTTCACCGGAAGCACCTTGCAAAATAATCAAAAATTTACCAGGACATGTAGGACGAAAAGTAAATAAAGTTACATTGCCTGCTTTCAAGAAAACATCGGCCATTTCGTAACCTTTACTTATACTCCTGAGTTCAAGAATACCTAAGGACTGTTCAGCCATAACGTTCTACCGAGTCGATAATGCCGACGATACAAGCGTCCACTGGTATCGTATTGTCCCCAGTAGATGCTCGTGCTGCGCTACCAGTTGTAACGAGCACAAGATCGCCGTTTCCTGCTCCGGCATTATCAGCTGCCACTATGGAATGTCTTACATCTTCCGTTTCATCGGTACAAATCTCTACTAATAGTAGTTTTAAACCATTCAGTTTTTCGTCTTTTCTTGTTGCCCATAAACTCCCGGTAACTTTTCCAATTTGCATGACGCTCTTCCTTCCTAACTTTCTTTAATGCTTATTCGGTTTTCCTGTAGATAATCTTTTGCAAGTGGTGTTAAGAAACTTCCTTTAGGCAAAATGAATTCGCTCTTGTTCTTAGTCAGTTTTTCAACATCCTGTTCGGTGATAACTTTGCTTTTTTTCGTGTCTTTTACCGGACTATCGATAAATTCGACACCAAATCGGCTCAGTTTCTCCTCATACTCTTGAAAAAGTTGTCTGATACCATATTTAGCGGAACGTTTGTAAGCCTGTGCTTTTATGCCACTCTTCATAATCCAAGTAGGCCGTCCTGCTAAAAGATGATCCGTAATAAATTGTTCTTTTTTGTTCATCGGTGCAAACAAACTGATTCGAGCTAATTCAGCGATGTCCAATTCTTCCAGTAATAAAACGTCACAAGCGCGTTCAGAACGATCATAAAGCGAAACTTGATATTCTTTTAGATAACACTGTCTGAGAGTGTGTTCTGAATCTTGACCCATGATAATCATTTTTTTCTCTGGAAGTTGCAATCGTCTCATGACTTCCTCAGTGACGGCTTTTATGAGTGCGTCTAATTCCATACTCATTTAGCCTTTGTTTTCTTGATTATTTGACCTCGAATTCCCTTTTTAAAACCACATGCGTTGGCTTCGTCATAATCAATGTGCATATATGTAGCGAAATCAGGGCTAATCCGAACAACAACATCGTCAAAAATTAGCGGTCTGTCACCATTAATTTTCACTTGTACAATTTCACTTTGAGTAACTTGTTGTTTTTCTGCATCAGCAGGCGTCATATGAATATGGCGTTTTGCAACTATAAGTCCTTCAGATAATTGAACGCTGTTTTTTGCGGATAAAAGTAAAATTCCTGGTGTTCCAGCTATGTCTCCACTTTCGCGAACTGGTGCTTTAATTCCAAGCGCCGTACCATCTGTGGAACTGATTTCTACTTGTGTTTTCTTACGGATTGGTCCAAGGATTACTACGTTATGAATAACGCTTTTTGGTCCAACGATACTAATTCTTTCTTTACAAACATATTGACCCGGTTGAGATAGGTCACGGAAATGAGTAAGTTCATACCCAGGACCAAATAGTGCATCGACTGTTTCACGATCTAAATGGACGTGACGGCCAGATGCTTCTACTTCTACGCCAGTTTCAAGTAAAGCGCGGCGAGTGACTTCTTCAATAAGGCTTGTTATTAACTCATTATTCATGAATAAGCCTCCTTACTTTTTATATTCATTAGTTCTTACGCGGAACATCAGTATCCAGAATAAACTTGATAATCGGTTAAGCGCTTGAATAATGTCTGGTCGTTTAATGGAATAATCTGCTTCCTTAAAAGCTAAGAAGGCAGCTAATTCTGTTTCACGGACCATCGTTCTTATTTTGTTTAAACGAATGACAGCATTACCCATCGTATAATCAGGCATAAAGTGTGTCATTTGGTAATATTTTTTCGGATTATGACTACGTTCCCGCAGTTCTTTTTCATCCATTCCAAGCAAATTCACTGATTCGATTTGCTCGTTTAAAACTTCCGCTCGTACAATATTTCTTACAAAGGTGAGGATTTCTTGTAAATCTTCCGCAAGATCTTTAAATTCAGCTGCAACGGAACATTGGGTTTCCAGAATTTCAGCTTCCAGTGTATCTAATTTTCCGCGGAAAGCAATTTGTGGATGGTCTTTAAATACAAGCAGATTACCACGCAAATGCGTCATATGTTCTGGCTTCTCATCTAATGCTCCACCATAAATCGTTTGGAATTTTGCTCGAGTAGTTTCTTTTTTCACTGGTTCCACTACTACTTTTGTTTCTGCAATTTCTTCAATATAATGAAGGTCGATTTTCTTTTCAGACAAGAAACTCTTAGCTGAAGGTGTGATAATCGTGCCTTTTTTTATATCAAGTTTTTTCGTTGTTTTTAAATCGGTGTGTAAATAGGCTTTTCGTAACTCATCTTCTGTCAAAATAGCCAAAGAACCACATCCTTTTGTCCCATTTACAATTGGTGTTAGTAATGTTGGGAAGCTTTATCTTGCTTAAATCTGGTAAAAAGCGAAAGTTTCGGGCAATTTCCGAGTCTGATGGAACCCTTTTGCCTTACGCTCACGCTTTTTCCTGATTTATGTTAAAACTTTATCTTATTCAGCGCTTTTTGGTAGAATTGCGTCTACTTCGCTGTGTGGACGTGGGATTACGTGTACAGATAGTAATTCACCAACGCGTTCTGCTGCTGCTGCGCCTGCATCTGT
>CM001047.1:1122603-1131474 GCA_000183865.1 Listeria marthii FSL S4-120 | reverse complement strand
GCGCCAACATCGCCGCGAACCATAACTGTTACTAGACCGCCACCAACTTGTTCTTTACCCATAAGTGTTACGTTAGCTGCTTTCACCATTGCGTCTGCTGCTTCTACTGCTCCTACTAAACCTTTTGTTTCGATCATACCTAATGCGTTTGCGTTTGCCATTTTAAAATTCCTCCAATTAGTGTTTTATTTTTTATTTTAATTCTGCTAAAACTTTTTCTACTAAACTTTGGATCAGTGCGTCTGCATCAACCGGAAGTTCAGATGTTGCTTGGTTTTCTTCTTTACGAATATCTTCTAACTCTAAAACGCCTGTAGCGATGCGGCGAATGTTGAAAAGATTTTCAGGTCCGATATTATCAGATGATGAACTTCCTCCAACTGCCCCACAACCAAGTGTTAAAGCAGGTACAAGATTTGTTGTTGCGCCAATTCCGCCAAGTGCTCCTGGTGTATTAACTAAGAGACGGGAAACTGGTTTTTTCAGTGCGAATTCGCGGATAATCGCTTTATCTTCAGAGTGGATAATAAGTGTATGTCCAGCTCCTTCATGATAAAGGATATCCATGCTAAGTTCGCAAGCATCTTGCCAAGTTTCTGCTGTGTAGAAAGCCAAGATTGGAGCTAATTTTTCTCTTGAATAAGGGATTTTAGCGCCAACTTTTGTTTCTTCAGCGATAAGTACTCTTGCGTCAGCTGGAACTGTTAGGCCAGCAAGGTTAGCGATATGTTGCACGCTTTTACCTACGATTGCTGGATTCATCGAACCATTTGGACGTAAGATGAATTTACCAAGTTGAACAGCTTCTGCATCGGACAAGAAGTGAGCTCCTTGTTTTCTAAATTCAGCAATAACTGCTTCTTTATTCACACGTTCAACAACGACAGATTGCTCAGATGCGCAAATTGTTCCGTTATCGAATGTTTTAGAATCAAGAATATGTTTTACTGCGCGAGGAATGTTAGCACTGCGTTCGATAAATGCTGGGCCATTACCTGGACCTACTCCAATTGCTGGAGTACCAGATGAATAAGCGGCTTTTACCATTGCAGAACCACCTGTTGCAAGGATAACTGCTGTATCTTTATGCTTCATTAGTTGATCTGTTCCTTGAATTGTTGGAACAGTCATACAGCTGATAGCGCCTTTCGGACAACCAGCTTTTTCTGCAGCTTCACTAATAATTCTTACTGTTTCAAGAATTGCTTTTAGTGCATTTGGATGTGGAGAAAATACGATACTATTTCCGGCTTTGATGGAAATAAGTGTTTTGTAAATCACTGTGGATGTAGGGTTTGTTGACGGGATTAATCCTGCAACTACGCCTAGTGGAACAGCAACCTCCATTACTTGATTTTCGTTATCTTCTTTTAACATACCAATGGTTTTCATATCTTTGATGTAATTGTAGACGTGTTTCGAGGCAAAGACGTTTTTAATTACTTTGTCTTGCCAGATTCCAAAGCCAGTTTCTTCATGTGCCATTTTTGCGAGTTTTTCGCGAGCATCATAACCAGCATCCGCTATTGCTTTTACAATTGTATCAATTTGTTGTTGGCTCATTGCAGCAAGTTCTTTTTGTGCTTCGTCTGCTGTTGCAATAAGGTTTCGAACTTCTTGGATTGAGCGTAAATCTTTATCTTCTAGTGCCACTAGTTTTCACTCCTTCCATAAATGTCTTTTAGTGCGTGAACAAGTTTATCCTTGTTCGCATATTTAATCTTGCTCTTTGGAATAGGCACATTATCTAATGTGTAAGCAAGTTTCCTTAGATCAATAACTTTCATTGCGCGAAGTTCTTTTTCTGCACTCTTGGTGTTTGTTTTCACTTCTACGACTTTTTGAATTTCTTCTTTTGGTTCATCTTGTTTGACTTCTTTTGGTTGTGGTTTAACTTCTTCTTGAGGAACAAAAAGTGCTTTTGTATCTTCGCTCATTCGTGCAATAACATGGCTTGATACTAAACAACCTAAGTCTTCTGTTGCTGCTTTCCCTGCTTCAATAGCTGCATTTACTGCACCTACATCACCAGTTAATTCAACTGTTGTTAATCCGCCGCTAATGACTTCGCATTGAATTAGCTCGACATTCGCTGCTTTTAAACATGTATCAGCAGCAACAACGGCACCAAGAAAACCAGTGACTTCAATTAAACCTAGTGCTTCATTTGGCATCTTTTAGCACCACCTTAATATTGAAGTGGATTTTCAGCCACATTTTCTACTGCCATTTTGAAGGCGTCACAAGCTGCTTTACATGCAGATTGGCTACCTGTTAAAAGTGCTCCGCCAAAGTTTGTTTCGGACGGTGGGCCGTAGAAAGCTCCGATTGTTACGTCTGCTGCTTTAAGCGCTGCGTCTAAAGCATACATCGCTTCAAGTGGAGGGGCGATTAAGTAAGCAATCGCTTCACCTTCTGCAACATTTGCTTCTTTAGAAAGGAATGTACCAGTTCTTGAAACACAGTGTGCGAAGTAAGGTACGCTATCATCTTCGTTTGCACTAACAAAGCTAGCGCCATTTTCGATGAAATCTACTGCTACAGCAAGACCACTTTTTACTTCTGCAGGGCTTGGTCCGGCAATAATACCGATAACTTCACCAGCGAATTTTGTGGATGCATTTCCAGCACCAGCATACATACTTTTCGCATAAACAACGTCTACTTCAGCTGCTTTTGTTGCTTCGTCAAGCGCTGTATAAGTTACATCATCACAATCAGATGTAATAATACCAAGGCTTCTTTGATGCGGTTTTAAGTCAAGTTGTTTAAATAGACCGTTGTCTACGTTAGATACAACTTTGACACTTAAAACGGATGCAGGTAATTTATCATTTTTCATGAAGTTTCCTCCTCTAACTAGCTTATTTTAAGTCGATACCAGAACATTTTTTCTCAAGCATATTGTGAATTAATTCAGCAATATATGCGCCTGCTTCAACCGGTGGAGTTCCGCCGCTATGAATGTTAGAAATAACAGTACGACGAGCTTCTGGCATACCAATTGTTGGTTTGTAAGCAATGTATGCACTCATGGATTCAGCTGTTACTAGACCTGGACGTTCACCTACAAGTAAGCAAACTACGTCAGCACCAGTGATTTCGCCGATTTGGTCCATAGAAGGTACACGACAATGTTTAACGAAAACAATGTTATCAAAATCTAAGTTATACATTTTCAAACCTTGTTTAATGGATGGTAAGATGTCTTTGATGTTAGCTTCAATTGCCGCTGAGCTAAGTCCGTCACCGACAACGATTTGTAGTTTTGCGTTTTTCGTAGTATTAGCACGAATAACTTCTACCATTTCATTGTCAAATTCACGACCTAAATCTGGGCGAGTTAAGTACTCATCTTTATCATGACATTTAGTGTTTACTGGGATGAAGTTCATTTCTTTTACTAAATCCTCAGAAACGTAAGAGAAAACGGAATCTTGTGCTACAGCATGGTCCGCACGGAAACGAAGAGTTGTTTCTGTTTTGTAACGTGGACCAGCACGCCATAAACCAAGTCGAGCAGGTGTCATTTGTTTCATTTTCAAATAACCTTCACGATCAGCTGGTTCTGGTACTAGTAATTGTTTTTTGATATCTACTTCAGTAATATCTGGGATACTACCTTCTGTTACAACTGTTTCAACTACAGATTTAGTTGGTGCAGCTGCTACTGTATCAGTTGTTTTACCACCAGACATTTCTGTTAAAATGCCTTCAATCATTTGTTTTAATTCTTGTTCGTTCATCGCTTAGTTCCTCCCTTCCTTATTTTAGGAAAATAGATGCATCTCCAGCACGGCTAGTTAATTTACCATTTTCGCTGAATCCCATTTTTTCCATCCACTGATCAAATTCTTTAATTGGTTTTAGGCCAAATAATTCACGTAAAGTGGCTGTTTCGTGGTAACCAGTTGTTTGGTAGTTAAGCATAACGTCATCACCATGAGGAATACCCATGATAAAGTTACATCCTGCTGCAGTTAGAAGTACTGATAAGTTTTCTACGTCGTTTTGGTCGGCTTTCATGTGGTTTGTGTAACATACGTCACAACCCATGGAAATACCAGTTAATTTACCCATGAAGTGATCTTCAAGGCCGGCGCGGATTACTTGTTTGGAATCATATAAATACTCAGGTCCGATAAATCCAACTACTGTATTTACTAGGAATGGATCAAATTTCTTCGCGAATCCATAACAACGAGCTTCCATTGTTACTTGGTCTACGCCGAAATGTGCGTCAGAAGAAAGTTCAGAACCTTGTCCTGTTTCAAAGTACATTACGTTTGGTCCAGTTGCAGCACCACTTTGAAGGGCTAATTGTCTAGCTTCTTCAATAGTTGCTCCGTCAAAACCAAAAGCTGTATTACCTTTTTCAGAACCTGCGATAGATTGGAATACAAGACCAGTTGGAGCGCCGCGACGCATTGCTTCCATTTGAGTCTTCACGTGTGCAAGTACACAAGTTTGTGTTGGCACATCCCATTTGCTGCGGAATTCTTCAAATTTATTAAGTAAACGAACAACGCTATCAGTAGAATCATCTACTGGGTTAAGTCCGATTACCGCATCCCCAATCCCGTAAGTTAATCCTTCCATTAGTGAAGCAAGGATACCATCAGGATCATCAGTTGGATGGTTTGGTTGTAGTCTAGCGGAGAAAGTTCCTGGAAGACCGATTGTTGTGTTCGCATGTGCGATAACACGGATTTTTTTAGCTCCATAAATTAAATCTAAGTTGGACATTAGTTTTGTAACAGCAGCAATAATTTCTGATGTTAAGCCGCGTGCAACACGTTTAATGTCAGCATCTGTTGTTTTATGGTCTAAAATCCATTCCCGTAATTCTTCCACTGTCCAGTTTTTGATGGAATCATGGATACGGTCGTTTACTTGGTCTTGAATAATACGTGTTACCTCATCTGTTTCATATGGGACAACCGGATTATTACGTAAATCTCCAAGCGTCATTTTAGAAAGCACCACTTTAGCAGCTACACGTTCTTCTGCAGATTCAGCAGCAACTCCGGCTAAGCGATCGCCTGATTTTTCTTCGTTTGCTTTTGCCAACACATCAGTGATGGATTTGAACTGGTATGTATGGCCGAATAAATTCGTTTTTAAAATCATTCGATAAATCCTCCTCTCAAAATTAAAGCTATTTATGTGGATCAGTTAAAGACTAAGGTTTTTACTACTACTGGTAGCACTTTCCCGTCAGCAACTGGTTTTCCTATATCAATGTAATCACCATTATCGACTTTGACACTATCCAAACATATTAGTGGATAGCCTGCTGGTAAATGCCCGAAAATGCTTTGTCCGAGGGCTTTTGCCATGTCGTGCCAAGTAATGATAATTAGCGGATGACCAAGTGCGATTGGTTCTTTCATTCCTTCACAAATGGCTTTCGCATATTCTGTTACTTGCTGGAAACTTGGACTATTTTCGCCTTCAATTGCAAGCGCTATACGTTCCATTTCATTATCTATTTTGAACCAGCTAAGTTTTTCCTTGATAACTTCTGCCATATTTTCATCTTCTTCTTGTTTGGCAAGTTTCAAAATCGGAATGTTTTTTACTGGGAAAATTTTCTCGGTGTAAGTAATGGTGCTACCGCTAATTTCAGCTGTGTGTGAACCGGCTCCCACCACGGTTGCCCGTATGGTTTCGACAGATTCGATATACTTTTTTTCGGTCATCAAGCTAGATTCAGCTATAGCCTTTCCTAGCAGTAAACCAATATCGCCATATCTAAATGGGTCACTTAGCGCACCAGTGGAAATACAATCTGCAACGCCTCCGGAAAATGAGATACAATCAATTTCCGTTAAAAATTTCAAGCCTTTATTCGTAATGATTGTTTCATAAAAATCATTTGGCGCCCCGAGAGCAACACTGTTTTTTAGTAATTCGACCATTTCGCCTAAAACTGGCTGTAAATTTTCTGGTGAAGTTGTTTCACCAAGCGTGATCGGATAACCACGTTTTTCGATTAAAGCTTGAGTTTTTGGAGCAATATAGGTGATTTTTCTTGTTTCACGGTCTACTTTAATTAACCGACCACCAATATCTAAGCAAGCTGTATCAATGAGTTCACCGCGATCAAATAGCGATAAATTCGTTGTTCCACCGCCGATATCCAAATTCACAACCGATGTGTTATTATCTTTGGAATACGTGTGCGCACCTGCTCCTTTTCCGGCAATGATACTTTCTAAATCCGGACCAGCAGTTGCAACAACGAAATCCCCTGCAAAACCACTCATGGCTTCTAGCACGTTGCTGGCATTATCTTTACGAGCTGTTTCACCCGTGATAATAACAGCCCCCATGCCAATTTCTTCTTTTTTAATTCCTGCGTTGGCATATTCTCTCGTTACAAAATCACGAATCGCCTCCACGTCAATCAAATTATCAGCAAGAATCGGTGTAAATAGAATCTCACTTCTGAAAATGATCCGCTTATCTGAAATAACAATGCGCGGTACGGTGAAGCTCGATGCCATATTTTGAATTTCTAACTCGGATAAAATGAGTTGTGTTGTCGACGTTCCAAGGTCAATCCCTACACTTAAAATTGTTTCCGTCAAAACCCTCACTCCTTTCTAGCAAAAAGAAAAAGCTTAAAGACAAATAACAGTATCGTTACTTGGCTTTAAGCTTCATCGCTTTTTCATAGCTACTTCTTTGTAGCATGGATAGAATTGTATTTAAAATCAAACATTGTTTTTGTTCCATGTTCATTCGATTCAATTGTTACTTTGCCTCGCAGTTTATCTTTAATGTAACTTTTGACGATGGAAAGTCCTAGGCTTTTTTCGGACACTTTGCGAACGTTGAAGCCATGGCCATTATCAGTTACTTCTGCGTGGATTAAATTCTTGTCTTCTTTTATTTGTAGTAAAATTTCGCCCGATTCATTTGGATGGAATGCGTGATCATACGAGTTTTGCAGTAGCTCATTCATAACGAGTGCCAGTGCCACAGTACGGTCACTATCCAGATAAATTCGTTTATCGATATCCATTCTAACAGCTACTTTTGGACAGTCAGTACAACATCTTTCAATATTGTAGGCAACTGTTTCGATGACCATGTAAAGATTAATGCCATCTTCCATTTGCTTCGATAAAAGCTCATGTGTAGCGGCAATAGCAAGGATTCGGCTGACACTTTCATTGAGAATTTTCTGTGCCTCAACACTTGTCGAACGTCGGCCTTGAATTCGTAACAAGGAAACGACAGACTGCAAATTATTTTTGACACGATGGTGAATTTCGCGAATCGCGACTGATTTAGAAACGATTTCTGCTTCTTTCACCTTAATATCTGTAATGTCATGCAAGATAAGAATAAAACGGCATTCTTGCTCGTCTTCTTCTTTCACGAAAATCTGCTTCATAATAAAGTAATTCCCGGCAATAACCACTTCTTTTTTTAGTTGAATTGGTTGTTTCCCAGTTTCGATTTGATACATAATTGCGTCAAACATTATCTGGTCGAGTGATAAATTATCATAATGCATGCCTTGGATATCTTCCATGTAACCAAGTCGTTCGTAATACTGGTCTGCCGCGCAATTTTTTTGTTGTAAAATACCATTACGGTCAAAAATTAAAATCGCGTCATCTAGCTGATCGGTAATAGAATCGCTTAGTTTGCTCATCGCGGAAAGCGTAGTGGAGACTTCTCGATATGCCGTTTCTTCATTGTCGATTTCAAAATGCGCTTTAATTTCGGCACTGATATCGTTTTCTAGAATAAGCACGGCAATAACTCGCTGCTTGTTGCGAATTGGATAGACTTTTTGGCGAATTAATACGTTTTCTTGTGTTTTAGCAAGTAAGTCATTGGAATTCATGCCCGTTTCAAGTGTTCTAAGTACACCTGGTTCGTTTGTACGAAGGGCTGTTTCTCCGACTACTTTGTTTTTGTATAGTGAATTGGTTGTTTTTGGTGGTGTATGGTGAATAACAAGTGCTTCGCTTGTAAGTTTGTTATACACATCGATAAACACATCTACATCTTGATACATGGAAGACACGCTTAATGATTTGGCTGTATGAATCAATTCATCGATATCATTTTCAGACAAGTCGGTATAGCGTAAACACATTTCTCGAATCGTTTTAGTCATCGCTCATCACGATCGTTTCTGCGATTTCCATCATCGGACAACGCTTGTCCATACTCAGGTTACGAATCATGTTGTAGGCTTCTTCTTCTGTGATGTTGTTCTCAATCATAAGCACACCTTTTGCTTTTTCAATCACTTTACGTTCTTCTAATTTTTTGGTGAGCTTTTCTAATTGCTGTTCTAATTTCCTTGTTTCTCGCCCTTTGGCAATACTCATTTCAACCGTTGGGATCAAACTTTTTTCATCAAGTGGCTTGACTAAATAACCTAGCGCTCCGAATCCTTTTGCTTTCTCGGTGTTTTTTTGATCACTAAATGCAGTAAGTAAAATAATTCCGCCAGCAAGGCCATCTGAAATAATTCGTTTCCCTGCTTTTAAGCCGTCTAAGAGTGGCATTTGAATGTCCATAATAACAAGATCTGGTTGATGTGTTTTACAAAGCTCAATTGCTTCAAAACCATCTGTCGCTTCCCCTACAACATTGTAGTTCGCTTCTTCCAAGATGTCTCGGATATCCATTCTTGTAATAGGTTCATCATCGGCTATTACAATTCTTCCATTCATTTTCTGTCACGTCCTCTTCTTCTGCTATTGATTGATTCGTCACAATAAAGGACAAAATCATTCTATAGAAGCATTTACTTGAGCGAAAGAGTTAAAGAGCTAGAGAAAAATTCCTCCAAGAAAATAGAAAGAGCCCCTTAAAAATATTGTGCAATATTTTTGAGAC
>CM001047.1:1120867-1122503 GCA_000183865.1 Listeria marthii FSL S4-120 | reverse complement strand
TATTGTGCAATATTTTTGAGGGAGCCCCGTTGCTCTGCTATATTTATAATTCCACACGTCTTTGTGCTCGGTTCTATTATAAAGTAGCATGAAAACGATGTCAATAGGTTATTTGATTCCAGTTGTGAAATAAATAACTTTTATGCTAGCATTTTTTCGAGAATAGCACTAACATCCGTTTCTGTCGGTGTTCTAGGATTTGTTGCAGTACATCCGTCGTTTAGCGCGCCTTCAGCGATTTGAGCGATATTTTCATTTAAATCTGTGCGGCTAACACCACATTCTGATAATGTTGTCGGCATATTGAGTTTCTTTTGAAGTTGTTTAATGGCATTGATTAAGCTGCGAACACCAAGTCTTGTGTTGGATGCTGGCATTTTTAGTAATTTCGCAATTGCTGTGTAACGTTCCGCTGCACGGTTATCTGGATTGTTACCGAAATCACTTGTAATTCCAGCGTTATAGCTAATTACGTGTGGTAAAAGTAATGTATTCATACGGCCATGCGGAATTTTAAATTTAGCTCCAGCTGTATGAGCGATACCATGATTTAAGCCAAGTGATGTAATGTTAAACGCCATTCCTGCTAGACAAGACGCATTATGCATTTTTTCACGAGCTTCCAGGTCATTACCGTCTTTATAAGCGCGTTCTAAGTAAGTGAATACTAATTGGATTACTTTTTCCGCCATTGCATCTGAGTAATCGTTTGCTTTTGTGGATACATATGCTTCAAGCGCATGCGTTAACACGTCCATACCAGTGTCCGCTGTAATTGCTGGTGGTACAGATTTTACTAAGTCCGCATCTAAAATCGCTTCATCAGGCAAAATGGCATCTGTAATAAGTGGATATTTAATCGCTTTTTCTTTATTTGTAATAACGGAGAAACTAGTTACTTCAGAGCCAGTTCCACTTGTTGTCGGGATAACGATGAAAGGCATCGCGCGAACCGTACCAAGTTTTTGACCGAAGAATTTCATTGCTTTCGCCGCATCAATCGCAGAACCACCACCGATAGCAATCATCAAGTTTGCATCACATTCATTTAAAACTTCGATTCCTGCTACGACGTTTTCAATCGGCGGATCTGGAATAATTTCGCTGAAAATCGTATATGTATTCGATGGATCAATTTTTTCTGTAATCGCATTAATCATTCCGGAACTAACCATAAATGGATCTGTTACGATAAAGATTTGTTTGTCTTTAAAATCGAGTAAACGATCTGTTGCTCCTTGGCCAATGTAAAGGTCTGTTTTAAAACTAACTTTTTGCATGAGATTACCTCCTAATTTTTTAAAACTAAAAAAAGAAGCTTTGAGTAGAGAAATTTCCTCTTCCAACTCAAAGCTTCTTTGCTAAGTAAACAGTACGCCTTTGTACCGTAAAATATTTTATTTGTCCACTTTATTAAAAACCAAACACGTGGAAATGTCAAATCTTTTTTTGTAAATAGGCAATGAAGATACGTTCCTTGTATCACTCTTTTCTTCGTTGAAAAGATCATTGCCCACCATAAAACTAAGCGGTGCACATCTTTGTGCGTATGGTGCTTGATAAAACGTAGCTTCGTCCAGCTTCTCGGCACCAAACCATTTACAGTGGGCTTATTTGCTTTTAAAAAAAGCCCCAG
>CM001047.1:1120560-1120767 GCA_000183865.1 Listeria marthii FSL S4-120 | reverse complement strand
AAAACAAATAAAAAAGCCCCAGTGAGACAACTACACTGGAACCAAGAATTATACGTGCTTTGCCTCGAAGCAGTATAACCAGTTAAAACAATTAGATAAAAGACCTGACTTAGAGTGTCTAACTCCTTACAGTGGCGGGACCGTGCTGGATTTTCACCAGACTTCCAGTATCTAACTGTTTGTATGAACGAATTCGTATTTTACCTG
>CM001047.1:1110831-1120460 GCA_000183865.1 Listeria marthii FSL S4-120 | reverse complement strand
GTTATTATAGCATAAAATGGACCGCTTGCAAGAAGAATTTGCTCTACGAAATAATACGCACCCCACCATTTACTAACTCTCGGAAATAATATCTGCTATAAAAAGTGGTGACGTAGCGCCGTTCTAATTCAAATAAAATTTCTAGTGGATCAGTTTTTTCAAGATCATAAAGCAAACCGACAACTGTCCCACTATGCGAGACATTCAGCCCCACCAGATCAAGTTTCTCCGCTACTTCCACTAACTCATTCCAAAATGGTTTGGGTAGAATAGCTTGGTTGCATACTGCGCTGATGGATGCCGCTTCACCAAGTAAGTGGATGGACTTTTTTGCGATAGCTTGATTGAAAAGTTGTAGTCCTTTTGCTAGTTGTAGTTCGTTTTTGAGTAATTGTTCTTGGTGGTCTTTTTGGCGGTATGTCGCTGTTTCTAAGATGGTAAGTGGTTCTAATACGACGACACCGAGTTTTGGCATCCAGTTGGAGCTTTGGATTACGTCCCCTTTTAAGTGATCGAATAAGGTCAGTGATTTGAAAATGGTGCTATCGGTTGGTTCTAGTTGTAGACAAAGCTTGGCGATTTCGGATTCTGTGATTGATTGCTCGAGCCATTTTGCGGTCGCACCGATTGTTGCGGCGATATCCGCGGTAGAGCTTGCCATCCCTTTTGCGACCGGGATAGTTGATTTTACTTGTAACGATACTGGTGGGCGCTCTCTTTTTGTCACACCAAAATACTCGCACGTTAAATCGAATGCAAGCCATGCTTTTGTGTGTCCAGAGCTATTTATTCCCAGTTTATCGGACAAAGTTACTTCGGAATACCAGTTGATTGGGTACGAAATCAGTTTTTCGCCGCCCGCAATCCAGCCTTGCAAAAGTTCACCACATGAAGCCGGGCAAGTTGCTTTAATTTCCACTGAAAATCACCTCAAGCGCAGACAAAAGTTGGCGATTATCATCCCTACTTTTCACCGCAACTCGGTAATAATTTTCGGATAGCCCACGGTAATTTGCGCAACTGCGAATGAAAATCCCTTTTAACAGTAATTTTTTTCGTAAGTCGAGCGGTTTTTCAAGGTGGAAAAATATATAGTTTACGCTTGGTCGATACACTGTAAGTTCTGGAAACCCGGTTAAGCCTTCGTATAGAAATTCGCGTTCTGCTGAAAGCCAGCTGTATGTTTCGTTAATATAGTCGGTATCATCAAATAAAATCTGCCCAGCTAAATCAGCAAATGTATTGATAGACCAAGGTTCGCGCATTTGAAGTAGCGCTTCAGCTAGTAAATCATTTTTCGTTAATAAGTAACCCAGTCGTAGTCCTGGTATCGCGAAAAACTTGGTAAAAGCGCGAATAATTGCTAAATGTGGGAACTGTTGCAAATAAGGAATCATCGAAATCGTTTCATTGTCTTCTAAAAAGNNNATAAAGGCTTCATCGATAATTAAATAAATGTTTCGTTTTTCACATAAAGCAGCAATTTGCACCATTTCTTGTTGCGAAATTAGTTGTCCGGTTGGATTATTCGGATTGCACAAACAAACGGCGTCGATATCCGTTTCCCGTTCGAGTGTTGCTAGTACGATTTCTGCTGCTGAAAAATTGTTTTCGTTCGTTAATTCTGCATAAACAATTTCCGCATCAAAAAAAGCACGTTCATATTCCGCAAAAGTAGGCGCAAGTAAGAGAACTTTTTGCGCCTTAGTTACTTTTGCTATTCCGAAAATCAGCTCTGTCGCCCCGTTTCCAGGGATAACATTCGCTAGGTCGAGTTGATGAAACGAGGCAATTCGCGCACGGAGCGCTAAGTAATCTGGTTCTGGGTATTCTACCAGTTGATCCAAATTTGCTGTTATCGTTTGTTTTAAACTAGCTGGGACTCCAAGTGGATTAATATTCGCACTAAAATCGAGCACCATTTCTTTTGTAAGACCATGTTTTTTTGCTAGTTCGTTGTAGTTGCCACCGTGAGAAGCCGTCGTTATTTTCACATCAAATCGCTCCTTAACTTATCGTTTGTTTTGCGTACTTTTCTACATCCCGAGCAATCATTAGTTCTTCGTTGGTTGGAATGATGCACACTTTGACTGCTTCGTTATCATCGCTAATTATCATATCACCCGCATTATTTTTTGTCACATTGCACGTTACGCCAAGGTAACTAAGCTGTTCTGTAACCATTTTGCGAATCAGCGGGGAATTTTCGCCCACTCCTGCTGTGAATAATAAAGCATCGCAACCGTTCATTGCTGAAGCGTATGCACCGATATAATTACAGATTTGGCCGGTAAACATGCGAAGTGTTAATAATGCGCGCGAATCGCCTTGTTCTGCCGCGATTTCAATGTCTCTAAAGTCACTTGAAATTCCTGAAACGCCAAGAACACCAGACTCACTAGACATCATATGCATCACTTCATCCAAGCTATAGCCTAATTCATCAACTAAATACGGGATGATTGTCGCGTCAATTGTACCAGAACGTGTTCCCATCATCAAGCCAGCATTTGGCGTAAAGCCCATCGAAGTATTCACTGATTTCCCAGCTTCAATCGCACAAACACTCGCTCCATTACCTAAATGACAAGAAATAATTTTTAATTTTTCTAAAGGTTTTTCCAGAACTTCTGCCGCTTTTTGCGCAACATATTTGTGACTCGTCCCATGAAAACCGTATTTTCGAATATGATGTTTTTCGTAAAGTTCGTAAGGAAGCGCATATAAAAAGTTTTCTTCTGGAATCGTTTGGTGGAAAGCTGTATCAAACACAGCTACCGAAACTGCATTTGGCAGCAATTCGCGGAATGTTTTAATGCCAATGATGTTCGCTGGATTATGTAGCGGTGCAAGGCTTGTCACGTCCTCGATTCCTTTCACAACCTCATCCGTTACAATACACGACGCAACAAAAGCTTCCCCGCCGTGAGCTACACGATGGCCCACTCCCGTAATTTCATTTAGATCATTAATTACTTGATGTGCTTTTAGTTGCTCCAATAAAATCTCGACCGCTTCCCCGTGATTATTAATTGCGCGAGTCTCTTTGATTTTTTCATTTTGAAAGGACATGTTGAATATGGCATCTGGTAATCCAATTCTTTCAATTAAGCCCTTAACTAAGACTTCTTCTCCTGGCATCGTAAAGATTTGGAATTTCAGTGAAGAACTCCCTGCGTTTATCGCCATAATTTTTTGCATATAGTTCCGTCCTTTCTCATTTTTAAAGGAGTAAACAACGAATCGCTTGTTTACTCCATGTTGTTTTTTTATAAAAGAATGTTAAAAAGTCCAATGGCTAGTAGACCGCCAATGATTGGCCCGACGATTGGAATCCAAGCGTAGCGCCAGTCTGATCCACTTTTATTTGGAACAGGTAGTAAAAAGTAAGCAAGTCTTGGTCCTAAGTCACGTGCTGGGTTAATTGCATAACCAGTCGTTGGCCCAAAACTCATTCCGATTGCGACTACGAGGAAACCTAGAATTAATGGGTTTAAACCATCTGTAAAACTGTTCGCTCCAATCATCAGTAAGCCAAAAATAAAGGCAAATGTTGCGATAATTTCACTGATTAAGTTGAAAGGTGTATTTCGAATTGCTGGTCCTGTGGAAAAAATACCATGTGTATCAATTTCTTGTGGTGTCGCTTTAAAATGTGGATAGTAATGTAAAATAACGATTGATGCTCCGACAAATGCTCCGGCGATTTGGGCGATAATGTATGGAACTACATCTGCCCAAGGGAATGATCCTCCAACAGCGAGAGCGATTGTTACAGCTGGGTTTAAATGCGCCCCACTATATGCTCCGGCCACATAAATCCCAATCATTACAGCAAAACCCCAACCAAAAGTGACAACTACCCAGTTTGCACCTTGTGATAATGATTTGTTTAAAGTTAAACCTGCTAAAAGGCCGTTCCCAAACATAATCAAAACCATCGTACCAATAAATTCCGCCAAATATGCTGACATATTTTATCCTCCTTTTTAACGTAAAATCTAAATAATTTGTTCTAAAATTTCTTTTAGTTCTTGATGTGACGGTGTCGTTGGACTTGTTGGTAAGCAAGCGTCTTTCAGTGCATTTGTTGCAATTTCGTCCATTTTTGCATAGACTTTTTCTTTTGCTACGCCAGCGTCTGTTAACGTGCGCGGCATTTGCATATGTTCCATCATCGCTACGATACGTTCGCGCAGTAAGCGGACAGCAGTTTCGTTCGAATCAGATCTGGATGCAATTCCACAAATTCGCGCCATTTCTGCATATTTTTGCTCTGTTTCGCGGTTTTTAAAGGCGTTAAAACGAATAACTGCATCTAGTAAAATTGCGTTTGCTAGGCCATGTGGCACGTGGAACTGAGCACCGAGTTGATGCGCAATGCTATGATTTAAGCCAAGGTTGGCGCAGTTAAATGCCATTCCCGCCATTGTAGAAGCATTATGCATTTTTTCACGGTTGGCTAAATTGCGGCCATCGTCGTAACAACTCGTTAAGAAACGGAGCGTTAACTGGACACTTTTTTCCCCTAGGGCATCGGTATAATCACTCGCGGCTTTAGAAACATACGCTTCAATGGCGTGTGTTAATACGTCCATCCCAGTGTTTGCTGTAATCGCGGGCGGCACAGTGACAACCAGTTGCGCATCCAAAATAGCCATATCCGGTATAAGTTCGTCTAGGAAAAGTGGATACTTAATTTTTGTCGTTGGATCAGTGATAACGGTTGCCGCTGTTACTTCGGATCCAGTTCCACTTGTTGTCGGAATCGCAATAAAGGTACTTATATTGATTTTTTCCAGACGTTTAGCGAAGTAGTAAATCCCTTTCGCTGTGTCAATTGCTGAACCTCCACCAAAAGCAATCATCACTTGTGGCTGAATTTTCCCAGCTTCACTAACGCCACTAGCTACTTTAGAAATTGGTGGATCCGGGACAACATCGGTGAAAATATGCACATTATTGGACGCATCTAACTGCCCAATCAAGCCTTGAAGTCCTTCTCCATCAGCTAAAAAACGGTCACAAATAACCCAGACATTTTTATTTTTGATTTCTTTTAACACTTGTAAACTATTCGTACCAAAAGCTACTTTTGTCTTAATTTGAAAGCTATTCATTCACTTTGCCTCCTCTTAACGAATCGAAAAACCATCAGTTAAAACACAACGGCGGCGTCTAGCAAAATGACGTGCTGTAGTGGTTCCTTCTCCGGTAGGCGTTGCAATGGTAAACGTAGTGCTACCTTCACCTCTGAAACCTAATCCTGCAAATGAAGGCCCATTTTTTACAAAGATGGATGTTTGCATGTCTCTTGCCGCTTTGTTTAATCTGGAAATATTTTGTGAATGCATCGTTGCAGTATGATGTAATCCTTGCTCTAACTCAATTGCTACTTCAAGTGCTTCGTCAAAATCAGGCACTCTTACAAGCGGAACGATTGGCATTAATAGTTCCACTGTTGCAAATGGATGCGTTTTTGTCGTTTCTACAATGATTAAACGCGGGGTAAAGTCACAAGTTATGCCAGCTTCTTTTAAAATTTCTGCGGCACTTTTCCCAACTAATTTTTTATTGGTCACGCCTTTATCTGTTACTGCCACTTTTTCTAATTTTTGAATATCACTTGGATTGGTCACATGCAGTGCACCATTTTTTTCCATTTGGAATAATAAGAAATCAGCAATGCTCTCTACTGCCACAATACTTTTTTCCGCGATACATAAAATATTATGGTCAAAAGATGCTCCGTCCACGATATCAGCCGCAGCTTTTTCAATATTAGCTGTTTCGTCTACGATTGACGGCGGATTTCCGGCTCCAGCACCAATCACTTTCTTACCGGATTGCATCGCTTGCAGAACTACGCCTGGGCCACCTGTAATCACAAGTAACGGTACTTTCGGATGATTCATCATTTCTTGTGCAGCTTGAATAGATGGTTTTTCGACTGTAACGACCAAATTATCAATTCCGCAACTTTCGCGAACAATTGTATTTAGTTTTTCAATCAACCATAGAGAAATATTTTTTGCCCCTGGATGCGGACTGTAAAATACTGCATTTCCCGCAGCGAGCATGCCGATCGTATTACAAATCAATGTTTCAGTCGGATTCGTGCTCGGCGCAACTGCACCAATAACGCCATACGGAGATAGTTCATAAAGTGTCATACCATTATCGCCAGTAGCTACTTCTGTATATAAATCTTCTACCCCTGGAGTTTTTTCAATCGCTAAAGTGTTTTTCAAAATTTTATCTGCTACATTACCCATTCCTGTTTCTGCTACTGCTTTCGTCGCGATTGTTTCAATTTCTGGATAAAGAGTTTCGCGAATTGCTTTCACAACATTGCGGCGTTCTTCTAGTGATTTTTCTTTATAACAATTTTGCGCTATTACTGCTGCTTGAACGGCTTCATCGACGGTATCAAAAATACCACTTTTCGCACCTTGTGTTATTGGTTTTGCTGGTGCTTCTTTTTGTTCTGCTAATTTTTCTAAAAGAACTTTTTTCACCAGTTGTTCGAGTTCTAATGATTCCATACAGAATTACCCCTTCTCTATCATTGATAATGCTTTTTTTGCAATGTGGATATCTTCTTCTACTGAGCCGCCGCTAATCCCCATGCCACCAATAATCGCTCCATCTTTTCCGTAAATTGGAATGCCTCCGCCAAAAGTAACAATGTCACCATTTGTGAGCGTTTCTAATTGGTAAAGTGGTGCTCCCGGCTGAACTGCTTCTGCTAATTTTTCTGTACTTGTTTTCATCGCCACAGCAGAGTATGCTTTTTTCGTCGCCAGTTCTGCACTGACTAAAAGGGCATTCTCCATCCGATAATTAAATCTTGGGTTGCCGTGCGCATCGACAATGGCGAGTGTAACTGGGACACCTATTTCCTCAGAAACGACACAAACTTGATGCATCAGTTTTTCGCAAAAGGAAAATGATAAGTCGCTTGAAATTGGCTTTTCTTGCCCAGTTTGTTCTAAATATCTTGCCACAATGAGCTTGGTTGCTTTGTCGAGCATTTGTCTAAAGTCTTCTTCTCGAGCAAGGATGTACAGGAAATCAGATAAACGATTAACAAATTTTAAAAGCTCTTTTCGGACAGCCGTTTGCTCTGACAAACGAACTAATAATCGCTCGCCACGTCTAGCAACCGTCCGTGCGCTATGAAGAAATGCTCCAGCCGTACTTGATCCTGGCAGCACAAAACTATCGACTTTTGGCAATTTAGCTGTATAGGCATCAATCACTTTTTCAAGCGCTTGACTGTCGTCTTCTGTAATGATAATTTTGCTGGCGAGGGCTGATTCGTGTTCTGTTGCAAGTTCTGCGCAAACGTAAAACAATTGGCGCTCGACGTCTCTCAGCAGAGCCTTATTTTCCGCAGAAGTAACGAATTTTTCTGCCACACTAATTTCCGCATTAAGCTCATCGAACGAGCCATATGTTTCGACACGGTCATCATATTTTTTCACACGATTCCCATCAAATAGTGCAGTCGTACCCTTATCGCCGGTTTTTGTATAAATANNCATGAGTTATTCACTCCTTACTTATCAAAACTATCGACAATTGCAATAATTGCCGAGTCAATCGCACTATTTGGTTCCGCAAAAACACTTCTAGCGGCATTTCCACGAGCAACAAGCACATATTCGCCAATTCCAGCGCCGACAGAGTCACAAGCTACTTCTTCTGAGCGAACATGTTCCCCGTTTGCATCAACTGGTTGTACAATCATTAATTTTTTACCAGTAAGCGAGTCTTCTTTTTTCGTTGAGACTACGCTACCAGTAATTTTTGCCATAAACATAACGTCACTGCCTTTCCCGCACTGCAATATTATTTTTCGTTAAATATTCATTTGCAAGCGGTGTAATAAGCTGCTTTTTATATTTGCAAAGTGTACTTCCGCTTGGGATTATTGCGCTATCACCGTAGCAAATCACTTGACCACTTGAATGAAAAAGTTGCTCACCTGACCTTGTAAAAACGGGATAGTTTAGCTGAGCAAGCATTGCATAATCCAGCCAAGGTTCGCCGTTATCATACAGTTCCAGCTCAATGCTAACCCCATAATCTACTGCTGTTTCCAGCCAAGTATTGAGTGATTCTGCCCGGTTACCACCAAGTATCCGCTCAAGAAAATGCTTATTTACTTGCGTTAACCGAACCGTCCCACTTTCCATAAAAATGGTAACTGGATCGCGTGGGATTTTGCTAACTGCTATCGAAGTTTTATTTGCAGCCCGAAGTTCCAAGCGCTGGACAATGATTTTCACTAATTTTTCTATCATAAATTTCCGCTCCCTGAACTCATGGCAATACCAAGAGGCGTGACATACTGCGGATAATTAGGCTGAAAAACAGGCATCTTCAAATAGCTTTCAAACGTATCTTTGAACTGACTATAAGCAGAAGCACCACCAACAATATAAAGTGGTTCTGAGGGAGATTTCTCGAGATGAACACGGGTAATTTCTGCCATTTTTTCTACCACAGGCCGCATGACTGACAAATGCTCGCTCGAATCTTTTTGCGCGCGTTTATTCTTTTCAGCTTCTTCTACTGGGACACCGTAATATCCAGCGAGAACAAGCGTCATATGCGTTCCTCCTGTTGGTTCATCTGCGGTATAAATTACTTCACCATTCTCAAACACACTAATTCCAGTTGTTCCACCGCCGACATCGACGACTGCACCATTTTGCAAATCAAGTACTGCGGCTGCGGCTGTAGGCTCATCAATTGTGTAAAGTGCTTCCATTCCAGCACTTTCGATTACGTTCGCGACGACTTTTTTATTGTTTCCAACTGTACCTGGTGGGATGGCTCCTGAAGCATGTGTCAAACTTATTCCTAAGCATTTTTCTGCTCGGTTTTTCAGTCGTGTCACAACTTCTACAGACTCGCGGTAATTGACAACGAGTCCATCGCGAACTGCATCGGCAAATTCGAACGCACCAAAAAGCGGGACATTATTCTCATCTAACACAACAAACACAATCGAGGAAGTACCTAAATCGACGCCAACTTTCACTTTTTCCCCAGCTGGAATTTTTTGTTCGATATCTTTATTCATTAGCACTGCAAGCTGTTCCATTCGTTCATTGGCTGTTTGTAAAATATCCATTTTTCCACCTCCTTACCAGATCACGACTTGATTATTTTTGCAAAGCTCGTGCCAGCAATATCTGCCGCGTTCGCTTCATCTGTATCAATATGCATTTCCGGAATAAATTGATTATTTACCCGAATCGTACAATGGTTTAAAACTAGACTGCGCATTTCCGAACCTACTAGTACAGAAACTTCATCACCTTGTTTCACGGCATATTCATTCGCCACACTTTCTGGTAAATGGATGTGTCGCTTGGCAATGATTGCTCCTTTTGGTAAATAGATTTCGCTATGTTTGGAAACGAGTTTGATTCCGGGTGTTCCTTCGATATCTCCGGAAACACGAATCGGGATGTTCATTCCAAGCATTCTTGCATCTGTTTTAGAAAGCTCTACTTGCGAAAACTTCCGAAGTGGCCCTAAAATGCGGACACGTTGTAGCTCCCCTTTTTCTGAGACTACAGTAAGTGTTTGCTCGGCGGCGAATTCCGGATTGC
>CM001047.1:1110437-1110731 GCA_000183865.1 Listeria marthii FSL S4-120 | reverse complement strand
TTCGCCTGGTTGTTTAAGCCATTTTTTCACTTGAATAGGTTCATTCGGGAAAAGTTGGTTGTAGTCATTTTCTGTTAGATGAATGTGGCGGTTAGAGACTCCGATTGGAATCTCTGTTGCCACACCATCAAATTTATCTGTAACTATTTGTTTAATTATTGCTTTTAATTCTTCTCTTTCCACGGCTTATAGACCTTTTGGTAGCAACGTTTCTACATCATTGTGTGGACGTGGAATTACGTGGATAGATTGTACTTCTCCAACATTACGTGCTGCTGCTGCGCCTGCATCTGT
>CM001047.1:1104100-1110337 GCA_000183865.1 Listeria marthii FSL S4-120 | reverse complement strand
ACCAATTTTTTCATAACCTACAAGTGATACATTTGCTGCTTTTACCATTGCGTCAGCTGCTTCAATTGCGCCGACAAGTCCTTTAGTTTCAATCATTCCAAGTGCATTATTCATTATTATTTCCTCCTCAAAATTAGGTTTACTTCTCTTCTTCAAAATGGATACAATCTTGTCTTGGATCGCCTTTTACCCGCGGGCATAGTGGATCGTGACATAGGTTACATGTTGGTTCTGCCGCTACTTCGGGTTCAGCGACTACTTCCGGCTCTACGATTAATTCTGCTTCCACCGGTTTTTCTGGCACAACGTCTTCTTGTGGCCAAAACACTGTAAAAATCTCTTCCCCTGGTCGAGGAATGACTTTTTTCGCAATAAAGCTGTCTGAGGCTATTGCGGTTTGTTCTCCTGCTTCGAGCGCGGCATTTACTGCTGCAACATCTCCTTCTACTTTCACGGTAATCCAGCCAAAACCTTTTGCTTTTTCCGTGTCAACTAGTTGGATATTTGCTACTTTAGCCATTGTATCTGCTACTGTAATCGCTGAGGCTAGTCCTTTAATTTCAATTACTCCAATTGCTTGATGCATTCCTTCACCTCCTTATTTAAAAGGTACACCCTTAACGAGTCGCGCCGCATTCATTCCCATATTGCGCTGTTTTTCGAGTGTTGCTGCTCCAAAACGGTATTCCGAAAATAGCGGCTTATCTGGTGGCAAATTACGATAATGAATCACTAAATGATCATTTTTCAGCGTAATGCCAACTAGAAGTGGAGAACTCGCAGATGCTCGAAATGCGGCTTGTACTTCTTCTTTTAAAGAGATAATTTCTAACTCGCACGGAATGCCTTCCTCTTCTATTCCAAATAAAACTTGTTTAATACATTCAGGGTCGGCATCTTTATCTGCATGAAAATAAATAGCTGGCTTACTTACAACCGGAATCATGCCTCTGCACCTCCAGAAAGGATTAAACCTGTCGCAACAGCATTTCTCGGACCTTCTTTGCCACGAATATTTCCACGGCCAGCAACGAGTGAATAATGAGAAAGTGCATCAGTAATTAATTGTGGAATCTCAAAATCAAGGGCTGATCCTCCAACAATAACGACAAATGGAATATCTCGAATATTCCCAGTTGGGCTAACATATTTTAATGCGCGGACGGTATTCGTTACAAAAACACGCTCTTTTGCTGAACGACGAATTAACTTAATTTTTTCAATCGATACATCACCAGGAATTGGTACAAATCCATCTGGTTTTACAATCACCACTTTCGCAAAAACGCTTGGAGAAAGCGGTGTATCGAAAAATTGGACCGTGCCATCTTCATGCCGGATATGGAAAATGCTTTCGACTTTAGCAAGCGGATATTTTTTAATATCTTCTGCTAAGTAACGATCCTCAAGACCAATTTCTGACTGGATAATCATCGTAACCATGTCGCCTGCTCCGGCTAAATGAGTCGCAATAATTTCTCCTTTTCCGTTAATAATCGAGGCATCTGTGGAACCCGCACCTAAGTCTAAAATTGCAAGCGGCGTATTGGTTCCGGGCGTAGTAAGTGCGCCAAGTATTGCTGCCTCTGCTTCCGCCCCGCCAATTTTGACCGATACATTTAGCTCTTGTTCGATTTCTGAGGCGATTGCTGCCATTTGTAAATGATCACTTTTTACCATCGAGGCAATTCCAACTGCTTGCTCCATTGAAAACTCGCCAGCAAGACCGCCTTGAACGTCGACTGGAACAAAAGTATCAACAGCCAGCAAATCTTGAATAAAAATATCTGCTGGTAATTTATCTGTTAGCCCAGCCATGGTTTGCCGCACTTTTTCCAGCATGCCACCGATATTCGTTCCCGGTTCTCCGCTTGCATTGTCGAGTTTTGGCAGTGACGTAATTGCCTGCATAATCTTCTCGGAGCCTTCTGCTACATTGACACGCAAGGTTCGCGAGCCCGACTCAAGTTCGATATGCCCCGCTGGGATGGTTCTCGCTTTCACGTCACCCTCTGGCGTTTTAATCACAACTGCCGAACGGTTCCCAATTAAAGCACGTGCAACAGGAATAATATTTTTCGTTTCATCCGAGCTCAAATGAAAAACCGTCGCAATACCATATGGATTCGAAATGGTTTCAATGACTTTTCCGGGAGCCGCAACTTCAACAGCTGCTAACATATCAACCGGAACTTTATCAATAAAACCTACCTCGTCAACAATCGGCATTTTGTGATTTAATCGATTATGTACGAGAACGCCGTCATCAGCTTGAAGAATTGCCGCAGTTATTTGGTAGCCTTGTTCGGTATACTCATTAATCTGCTTTGCTGCATCTTCAAAGTCGACTGTTTTGGGAATGATCACAATATAATCAGTATCTTTTGATTTAGTTGCCACCTCATCCAAAAGCACCGTCATACCTGATCCCATTCCAAGTCCACCAGGCGTTTTAGGATTATGTCCAATCATGGTAGACTCCGTAATAATCGTTTCCGTAATTGTTTCCATTGCCACATCACCAATCACGGGAGTCGCTTCATTAATTCGGATTTCACTCAAGTCCGCGGTTGTTGCGTTTACTTTTTCTAAAGCAAGCCGCAACGCTTTAAAAATCCCGTGAAGATTTTGTTTCGTTCCTTTGATACCAGTTGTATCTGTAATGGCACTTGCGACAAACTCGGCTTTACCTTGTGTGTTTATCATTGCAAGCGCCACTTCGGTTGTCGAGTTTCCGATATCAATACCTGCAATATACTGCATTCATTTCACCGCTTTTCCTACATAATCGCGAGCAAAGGTGAATTTTAATTATCGCCTTTTAATTTCTTACGCTCTTGATAAAGCTGTGCCGCTTCACGAACATAATTAGAACAAATCGTTGCATGATACACATTTTCCAATTCATCCGCAATCGCAAGTAACTCTTCTTTCGAGGAACGATAAGGACGCATTGCATTATAAATTTCTAAAATGCGTTCATCTGGAACAATTGTTAATTCCGCCGCACGTTCGAAGTTATTTGCTAAGGTTGCGCGTCCTGCGTCTCTTGCGACTTGCGCTTGCATTTTCAGTGTTTCCGCTGTTACACGAACATCTTCTGGTTTAATCGTGCCATCTAGAACACTTTTCAACGTAATATCGTCTAATGATTTTGATGTCGATGTTTTTACAAGTTCTGGACGTTTCGTACCAAGTGGATAATCGCGCACCGTCAGTGTATCTCCGCTTGCTTTTGGAGAAGTCGTTGTTGAAACGGCGCCACTATTTACTTCTTGTAAAATATTTCTAACCATATTTTCTAGTGCTTCTTGATTCATCATTTTCACCTCACTATTAGTTTACTTGTAATTCGACTGCATTTTTCCCTTGAACAACATGTTTTGTTTCTTTGATATGAAGTAAAGCTGCTTTGGCTTGGAATTTCGGACGTGCCATTTGATCGTTTACCATTGGCACTGGATTTGGTGATTCACCTTTAGCATATTTCGCCGCATTTTTACCAATTGCTCGGTATGTTTCTAGCGTAATTAGTGGTGCTTGCGGGAATAACTCTAAGTTAGAAAGTGGTTGTAAATCTTTTTGGTGGATTAATGCTGTACCTCGTGACTGAATGCCGATACAAATTCCAGAACCACTTAATTTATCGCCTTCTACCGCGACGAAAGCTACGTCAGAAGAACGGAACACACGGACAACGCGCGCTTTTAACCCTTCTTCTTCAATACCTGCAATCACTTCTCGTAAAATTTGTTTATGCGGAACGCCGACAATATTTTTCGTTTGATATTTACCAAAAGCTGGTGCGACCGCAATAACAACTTCATCTTTTTGTCTACCCGGCTTTGCGTCACCAACTTCTGTTAAAAAGCTTTCGTCTGAAACGGCAACACTGGGCTGTTCTTTTTGGAAAGAAACTTTATCTTCTTTTAGCTGTAATTCATCTAGTACTTCGGAGATAATTCCGCGAAGCACTTTTTCGTTAATTTCAACCATGTCTCGTAATCCTCCTTTATAAAAAATGGGAAGTAGCTTAGTCTAATTCGTTTGCATCTACTGCAACAGCGATATCTTTTAATTTTTCCCAGCGTTCGCCCTCTAAGCGATAACCAGTTCCAGGACCTGCGTAATCATTTAAATCGTTGACGGAACTAATAACATTCCAGTCTTTATCAATGATGGCTGATGTATGAAGGAAGTCTCCAGATACACGTTGTTTCAGCATATTAAGTACGCTTTCGGCAACATCGTCGAATCCACCAGCAGATAGCGCTTTAACAACATCCAGACCAGTCACACCGCGGTCCATCATTTCAGCTGCTGCTTTAATATCTTCTACCATGTTACGTTCTGGCATATCTTTACTTCCACGTGCATACGTTGCTGCTTCAACTTCCGCATCGGTTACTTCTGGAAGACCTAATTTGTCGAAAACTGCTTGAATAACGCGTGCCGCTTTATTTCTAACTGCAACAACTTCTTCTTCGGTAACCGGCGTTAAACCACCATCTACTTTTAAATCGCGTTGCAAAATATTGTAATCATCAAAATCATCTGCATCAAAGTTCGAACCAGCAAACATATTGTCATAGTTCGGTGTTGCGCTATAACCAGAGGAAATATAATCTGTTCCTGGTAAAAATTGCATCAGCAAACGAGCTGTACGGCGAATATCCGAGTGCGAGAATGTTTGGTCATTTCCAGAAGCAACTTCAAGATCTAACATAACGGCAATTAAATTCTCTGCAAGAACCGCTCTAATACCACTTGGTACGGCCCCCGGAATTCCGATACAACTAATCGAACCATTTTGTAACCCTTGAACACCAGCTGCTTTCGTAATGAAAATACAGCGAGATTCAAGATAAAGCATTGATTTCCCTTCTGCATAACCCATTTGAACTTCGGAACCAGTTCCAGATGTGAAACGCATTTTCAGCCCGCGAGACGCATAAGCACTTGCCAAAATCCCTTTCGACCAAGGCGTATCATCTCCGTCTGTAAATACAGGCTCTGTACCATACACAGAAATCGTTTCAGCATAACAAGTTAAACCACGCATACCGAGTTCTAACTCTGTTGCTTCTTCTAATGAACATTGCGTTAATACACCTCCGCGGCCAGTTTGCGAACCTACTAATAAGCTCAGCGCGTTAAAAGGTGCATAACGAACTACCGCAACGGTTGTTTCTTGTTCATCAAAGCCACGAATCGCTGCTTCTGCTGCATCGGCTGCAATTTGAACCGGATTATCACGCAAGTTTGTTACGTGAGCTTGGGTTGTTGGCGTTCTACGTGAGCGCATTTTTTGCATCGACATCATCATTTCGACAACGTTCATTTGCGAAACTACTTCTACTATTTTTGCCGGTGTCATTGCAGTTGTAAGTAAAACGATTTTTTCACGTGGTACATTTGGGTCGCAAAGCATATTCGCTAGCTTCACAGAATCCATTTGCATGACTTCTTCCGCACGAGATAAATCGACGCCATATTTAGCGATAAAATGATCAATTAAGTCAAAATCAGCTAGTTTTTTACTATCCATTTCGACTACCTTGCCATTTTCTATTTTAATGCTTGGCTTTGGATCATTTGGGCTTTCCATTGCGATTAAGCCTTCTTCAATCCATTCTTTTACAAAACCATCTTGATTGACCGGGCGTTTTGCTAACTCTTCAAAGCGTTTTGATTTCATCAGTCGTTACCCTCCGTTCTAAATGTAGGATGGACGATCATTTTTCGGTTCATCCCCTAAAGCTCCAAGTAATTTTTTACCAATTTCACGTGCAGAAATAACTGCTTGACGGACTGCTCCAGAATCTCCGGAAATACAAAGGATTACTTCATTGGAGAAACTTGTTCCATCTGCTGGTGAAGAATATGCAACAACATCTACGTTAGCGGATTTCACTGCAGTATCAGCCATTACAACACCAATCCCAGCTGGAGCACCAACCATAAGTCCGAATGCTTTCCCTACTGGTGCGCCAAATGCTGTATTAAGTGCGTGACTTGCGCGAGCAGTATATTGAAGTTCAATGTGCCCAGCTTCATTGCCATACACATCTCCAAAAGTTTTATCTAATTCATTTAGCGCCACTTCTACTGCGCGTTTAACGTCTGAAACATCGTCACCACCAAAGATAATTAAAGAACCGTGACCTGCACCGCCTTTTGTATCACGTGGTAATTCGATTTTTACTACTTCTGTATTGGTTGCTTTTACCGCTTCAT
>CM001047.1:1103822-1104000 GCA_000183865.1 Listeria marthii FSL S4-120 | reverse complement strand
TAGCTGTATTGGTTGCTTTTACCGCTTCATCTGCAGCCATAATATGTGGGCCTGCACCAGTACGGGCTCCTAAAATACCTATAGAACGGTAAGACTTCTCAAGCTTCATTGCTTCTAAAAGTTGTCCGTCTACATTCGCAATCACTAGGCCGATAGTATCTCCAATTGCTGTTCCTAC
>CM001047.1:1097276-1103722 GCA_000183865.1 Listeria marthii FSL S4-120 | reverse complement strand
AGTATCTCCAATTGCTGTTCCTACAAACTCTGTTAATTGAATTGCTTTTTCACTCATTTGACGTGATCCTCCATCCTCTACTAGTTTTTCCGGGGCATCATTGACCGTTTCCATTACCTGTTTTAGAATTTCGTCAATCAGTTTATTTTGCTCACTCATCTGACTTCACCCTCACTGGTAAAATTTCTTCCACATCAGTATGCGGACGAGGAATAACATGCGTACTCATCACGGTACCTACATTTCTTGCTGCTGCAGCCCCAGCTTCTGTTGCTGCTTTAACCGCACCAACATCCCCTCGAACCATCACAGTAACAAGTCCAGATCCGATTTTTTCATACCCTGTTAAGGTTACGTTAGCTGATTTAACCATGGCGTCAGCGGCTTCAATGGCGCCGACTAGCCCTTTAGTTTCAACTAAGCCTAGTGCTTCTTGCATGGGTGTACCTCCTTCTCAAAATAAGTATTTTACTCTCTCAGTATAGGCAATCTGCCGTATAAATAGTTGCCGCTTCCAAGCAGAAAAAAAGAAGACGCCAATCGTGTTTTAACACAATTTTGCGCCTTCAAAAAAAATAACGACAAAAAGCCATCCAGTAATGCATGGTTTGGGCTTTCCTTTATGAAATTAGTCTTAGCAATATATTGTTATCTTCATGGCAAGAAAATGTAAGCGCATTATAAATATGCTATACTAAGAACGACAGAAACACGCCAAGTATCGCCGAAAGGGGAATAGCTATGTTACTACAGTCCAAAAGCAACGAAATGCTCATTGAAAAAGTGATGGATGAGTTCTCAGCCGCAACCAGTTTAGCCTCAGTTGTTGTAGATATACACGGTACCGAAGTTTCTAGATTATGTAACTTTACTCCTTTTTGCCAACTCATTCGCTCCAACCCCAAATATCGCTCCCTTTGCCAAAAATGTGATATGTTTGGTGGACTTGAAGCCTCCAAAACCGGAAAGCCGTTAATTTATCGATGCCACGCCGGATTAACTGATTTTTCAGTACCCATCGTCGTCGAGAATCAACTTAGTGGATTTTTGCTTAGTGGCCAGGTTATTTGTGAAGAAAGTAGCGAAGTTGGCAATATCCAAACAGAAGAAACCGATTGGAAAAACGACAAAGAACTTATTTCCGCGTTTCGCTCTGTCCCTGTTTTCAGCTCCAAAAAAATCAACTCTTCTGCCGAAATGCTTACGATTATTTCCCAGTATTACTTGAAATCCGAAATGGAAAAAAGCCGGGAAGAACAAAAGCAAAAAATCGCTTTCCATCATACAAAAGTAACGCACCATGAAGATAACAAAGAAATCCGGAAGGCCCTCAAGTATATCGAGAAAAACCTCAACCGTCCAATCACCCTCGATGAAGTAGCAAGTCATGTTTACCTTAGTTCCTACTATTTCAGCAAGCTTTTCAAAAAAGAAATGAATGTCAACTTTATCAATTATGTGAATCAAAAGAAAATGTCCCTTGCGAAAGAGATGCTGAAAAATCCACGTTGGTCGATTGATAATATCGCTCGTAACCTTGGCTTCACGCAGACGAGCTATTTCTGTAAAGTTTTTCGTAAAGAATTTGATGTAACTCCAAAAGGCTACCGAGAAACCTTAAAATAAGTATTTTCCAAAAGTCATGTTCTAGTAAGTTCGAATATGACTTTTTTGCTGCCTGAAAAACAAAAAAACTTTCATCCATTATCGAATGAGAGTTTATGCATAGCAAAAAAGCTACACTACTCGCATACGCTTTTTAGGACCCCGAAAAAGAGTTGCTTCCGGCTTATTTGGCGAGTATCCTGACTTGGCTTCCTCCAATAATTGAACCTTCCCATACGCTAAAAACGTACAGTGGCTACCTCAATTCTTGTCCACCTTACAGTTGCGGGGGCAGTTTCGGCATCGCACCGAATTCCTCTTTCAGAAATGCAAACACATTCCACCAACATAAGACCTATTTAACTACCTACATCTTACCACAAAGCGCTTACAAAAAAGCCACTTTCGGCTGAAACGACAAAATTCTACTATTGATTAGAAATAAGAAAGCATTGAGACTCACTGTCCCAGAACGAATAACACCCTTGCTTAAAATCGGCATCCCAATATTGTGCTATAGTTTGTTTTTGTAAAAAAAGCGCAATAACTCGTAAAACACCAAGATGACCTACGAGCAATACCGTATCAAATTGCTGCCATTTTTCCATTTCTGCTTCAAAGGTAGCAATCACTCTTTCATAAAAAATCGGAAAACTCTCCCCGTTTGGAAATGAGGCAGTTTGCCAATTGTTACAGTATTCATCCCAAGCCTCGGGGAACTTAGCGCTAATTTCCTGGTATGTATAACCTTCAAAATCACCGAAGTCCATTTCATTCAACGCCGAAAAACGAAGCGCCTTAGCATTGCTTAAAATATTTGCCGACTGCTTCACTCGCGTAAGATTACTCGTAACAACTAAATCAACCGAGTACTTGTCAAGCTTTTCACGGAGCTGCTCCATTTGCTGAACTCCATGTTCATTCAAAGCAACATCTAGCTGACCACAATATTTTTTCGCCACATTCCAGTCCGTTTCCCCGTGTCGCACAAAAATAAGTTGCACTTAAATCAACCCCCAAAGCAGTACTAGGCAAAATAAACAGATAAGTTGCCCCATTTGTCCACCCGCACCAAGCGTATCCCCGTTCATTCCACCAATTCGCTGATAAACAAACGTCCGGTAAATAATCGTAAATAAAACTACGCCAACATAAGCAATGACACCAATATAGGAGAAAAACAGTCCCAATGTAGCTAACACAATCACTTGCGCAATCACAATCGGCCACCATGGAACTCCTAGAAAAATCGAACCTAGACCTTCTTTTGATCCCGCATATGTCATTCTTGCAAAAAGCAGCATCGTCACACCTTTAGCAACAATCGGCAATACGAAAAATAACCAACCAATTTGCTGTACATCAGGAACAGACAGGAATAAGGCACCATAGAAAAGAAAATAAAAACAAATCGCAATCACGCCATTCGCACCAACGCGACTATCTTTCATAATTTCCAACATCCGCTCTCTTTTTCGTGAAGAAAACAGCCCATCCGCCGTATCCGCCAGTGCATCGACATGGAATCCACCAGTAATGATGATTTCTGCAAAAAGCCCCGCAATAATCGCCACTGGTAAAGGCATAACAAACGCCACCAAAGTAAAAACGAGCCAATTCCAAGCGCCAATAATCACTCCGACAAACGGAAGCAAAGCGCTCCCTTTTTTTAAGTTGATTTCATCCATATTAATTTGGATAGGTAGCGGAATTCGCGTAAAGAATTGAATTAGTAAAATCAATGTTTTCATATTACTTCCACCTTTTCGGAATGCCGCTTACGACAAAATAAACTTCTTCTACTTGCATCGCGATTTGCTGATTTATCCGGCCGATAATATCCCTAAAAACACGAGTAAGCTTATTTTCAGGAACGACACCAAGCCCTATCTCATTTGTCACAAAAATAAGTTTAGCAGAAGAATTCTTACCAGCTGTTAAAATCGCCCGAACTTCTGACTGAATTCCCGCCTCGACTTCATCCGCAATCTCATTCGTCAACTCCCGCTCACCAAGCAAAGTAAAAAACAAATTAGTTACTAGCATCGTCACACAATCAAGCATTATCACATCATAGTTGTTCGAATGTTGATCCAAATATGCTGCAATTCCTTGAAAACTCTCGAAGGTATCCCAATTCGCTGGACGAGTGGCCTGATGTTTTTTGATTCTGGCTTGGAACTCCGTATCATTCTCATACGCAATCCCAGTTGCTACATATAAAACACGGCCATACTTGGCCGCCTCTTTTTCAGCAAAGCTACTCTTGCCACTTCTCGCTCCACCAGTTACAAGCATCATTTCACTCATGTACATTCCTCATTTCCTCGCAACTCCCCAATACGTTTAGCACCTAGAAACTCTCGCTCAAAGGCTGTTACATCATTCATTTTAACCGCGGCCAAAATAACAGATGCTGGCCCCGCAGTTTTATTCATTGTCGCTTCACTAAAAGCATCGTTCGCAATAAAAACGGCGTCATTTAGTCGCGCTAAAATATGGGCCTCGTATGCCATTCCTTTTGAACCAACAGGTACTACTTCAAGCACCGCGCTATCTGCAATTAACTTTTTCACCAATTGATAATCTGGCAATTCCGCCATTTTTTGCAAAACTTCCGCGCCGACAATCGGTGTGCCAAACGCAAATAAGACCGCAGCTTCATGCACATTTACTAGCTTTAGTGCAGCTTTAGTCGCAAAACCAGTTACGAGAACCCCTACGCTGGTTTGAGTTACTTTCATATTTTCTTCTGTACTACCATTTAATTCGATATAACTTAAATTCGCTTTAACTAGTTCGTCCTTCAGCCCTGCGATGACACGTCTACCAGTAGGTTCCATTTCGGCTCCGACAACATCACTGACCGATACTACCTCCGCACCGGAAGCAAGCATTTCAATTAGAGCAACCCGCAAAGTCAAACGAGCTGTCACTTCAGGCGCGACCATCAAGCCATCATGCGCTTTCTCGCCGAATCCAGCACTAATATCACAGCTCGTCAAAATACAACCACCTGGCACATCAATTACAGATAAATCCCTCACTTGAGGCATAAAAAAACCTCCACTTAATAAAATTTAATCTTCCAAATATGCCCGAAGTTCTTCAATTCCTGTTTCATCCACCGAAGAAATATAAAAAATATGCTTCGCGCCAGCCATGCGTAGTTCCCGCTCAGCTCGCTCAATGTCTTTATCCGATTCCGCTAAATCCACTTTTGTGACAATCCCAATAACCGGTTTAGCAAAAATACTGGCAAACATTGGTGAAAATGTCTGCTTCTTCTCCGAAACACTTTGTAAAATCGCAATCACCGACGCATCTGCTGCCGTCACTGTGAGCGCACTGTAAAGTTGTCTATGTTGTACAAATTCGCCGGGAGTATCAATCATCTCTTGAAAGTACTCCACAGCTTGTGTTTTCTTATATAAAATATCGTAACCATGCAATTTTTGGCACAGCGTTGTTTTGCCACAACCGACCGAGCCCATTACCATCATTTTTTTCAAACGACTCAGCTCCTAGTAATTTTTGGAATCGAGAAGTCCAAAATTTCGTTTAATGAAAAAACTACTTGTTGTAAAGCAGCTTCAACGGAAGAAACATCGCCAGTTAGTACAACGGAACCACTGAAACGATCAATAAAACCAATTTGAACATCACCTGATTTTGTCGCAATATCACTTGCAATAATCGAAGCTTCACTTGGTGTGATGGTTAAAATCCCAATCGCAGTCGCGCCATCTTCTAATCCTAATTTTGTATAAATATCACGGTTCGGATTGGCGATTAAATGCGCAAGCGTCACCTGTTTACCTGGTACATATTCTTGTATTACACGTTCTTTATTATCATCAAAACCCATTTTATTCACTCCTCATCTAGACAAACTATCTCAAAATAATCCTATCATATTTAGGCGCCACTATTTTGTCAGATTGTATAAAAGGCACGCAACTCCAGTTAGTGCGCGCCTTCTTCAAAAACTCTATGACAATATAGTGTTATCTTTTTAGTAGATTAAACTCTCAAAAACTTCTTTTCGCGGTCTTGGAATAACTACTTTATTAATTAAAAGTGCTTCTTCTTTAGCCGCCGCAAGTCCAGCTTCTACTGCCGCCTCACATGCTGCTGTATCACCTGTTAACACAACGAATGATTTACCAGCAATCCCAGTCGCCAAACGAATATCCAGTAACTGCACATCGGCTGCTTTTACTGCGGCATCTGCAGCAATAATCGAACCAGAGCAAGAATAATATTCCATAACTCCAACCGCGTTCATTTCATCCGGTACTTCGGTTTTATTAATCGCTTTAATCACTTGGTCAGACACACGTGGAATCACTAAGTTACCAACGATATTGGCCGCACCAATCTTCGTACCTGCTTCAATTGATTGCGCCACTGAATCCACTGTTCCAGCAATTAAAATATAATACTTTCCTGGACAGCTTGCTTTTGCATAAATCAATTCTGAATTGGCCGCTTTTAGCATTGTGTCGACCGCTTCGATGCCTTTCGAAATACTATTTAATTCGAGAAATCCTAATGTATCCATTTTCATGACATCACCTTCTTAATATGAACTTGTTCTTCGGTTATACGGATAATTTGACCGTCAATGCTCGCATGGATATTTGCCCCAAGAGCCGTATCAGGAATCTTCGCAATTAAGTCCCCTTTTTTCACGATATCGCCTTCACTTACAACTGGAATGGACGGTGCGCCGATATGCATTTTTGTCGGAATAAATACTTCATCCACTTCTAAATAATGCATTTTTTCTAAATGAACGTCCGCATATTGCTGCAAGCCCATTTTAATTAAAAAAAAGA
>CM001047.1:1095947-1097176 GCA_000183865.1 Listeria marthii FSL S4-120 | reverse complement strand
TAATTAAAATGTTTTTGGGTGCAATTGATTTATATTCGCGCATCGGATCTGGTGTGAATTCTTTTTTATCCGTTTGGTAGCGCGCACCTTGTTTTAAAAGTTCTTTTTTCACGTGAATATTTACTTGGCGCGGTGAAAGCCCCATCGGACAAGCGATTACTTCACAAATTCCACATTCACAACAAATCATCGCTTCTTCCCAAATTGGGTCCGGTTTGATATCCGAAATATCTTCCGCAACCGCAAAATGACGCATAACTTTATGCGGATGAATGTCATGCCCTAATTGCTGTCTCGGGCATAAATCCGAACAAAGCGAACACTGAATACAAGCTGATTTTGTTTCATTAAAAATTTGTTCGACTGTTTGATAATGCAGTTTGTGCAAGTAACCAGTATCTTCTGCGACAATCAAACCAGACGTTGTTTTCGTTACAACTTTTTCCGAAATAGTGGATTGATCATTTAATTTTCCCATCATCGGTCCACCATCTAAAAATAAATACTCCGCTAAATTGGTTCCACCCGCTGCTGCCAAACAGACTTCGAATGGCGTTCCAACAGGTACATCTAATAGTTTTGGTTCGCCAACTGCACCAGTAACTGTTAATTGTTTACGTACAACTGGCGCATCATCTTGAATCGCGTGAAAGACATTCCACATTGTTGAAACATTCGATACGATACAGCCCACCATTAGAGGAATTCCGCTTGGTGGTACAACGCGCCCAGTTACTTCAAATACCATAACTTGCTCGTCACCGGTCGGATATACATTATCCATCTCATGAATTGTTACGCTTGCATCTAGTTCCGAAATTGCCGCGCGTAATGCCGCAATTTCCGCTGTGTAATACCGTTTTGTTGCAATAACAGCAAATTCTGCACCTACTTGGCTTTTAACCATTTCAATTGCTTTAATCGTTTCTACTGCATGGTTTCTCATAACAAAATGATCGGTTTTTAGTAGCGGTTCACATTCCGCTGCGTTAATAATTAAATATTCCACTTCGCCGCTAAATTTGGCATGGGTCGGAAAGCCCGCTCCACCACAACCAACAACGCCAGCATCTTTAATCTTTTCTAAAATGGACATTTGGCTCAACACCCTCTTAATAGTTTTTCAGTATACTTCAATGATAGAGCGTTTACATTCCAAAATCTATAGTAAAATTTTGCAACCTAAAAGAGAGCAATATAATAGAATAAAAAACCTGCTAAAATTAGCA
>CM001047.1:1091124-1095847 GCA_000183865.1 Listeria marthii FSL S4-120 | reverse complement strand
GCTAAAATTAGCAGGTTTTATCTTTTTTATTACGATTCGCGATTTCTTCTGTTTCTAAATTGGCTACTAACTGGCTCACTTCACGCTTCACTTTCTTTGCGTAACCTGGATTGCCTCCACCCGTTGAAATTCCAATCGTCAGCTCTTTTTTCGTCACCGTTGCCATATTGAAAAAATCGGAATTTGCTTGCTCGGTTGTATCGTTCACGAGTTGCCCAGGCGCCCGGTCGCGTAAAACGAGCTGATTTACTTCCGGATTATCTGTGCAAATAAATATCATAAAAGCCGATTCCAGATGTTCCGCGCGGTAGTCCTCTTCCACGACCCGCACATTAAGCGCCTTGATTTCCGGCAAAACATTTAACCCGACAACCAAAATATCCGCACCCGCATCCAGCAATCCCGATATTTTCCGAAGTGCCACTTTTCCGCCACCTATTATGACAACCTTTTTCCCTGTAATATCAAGCATTATCGGATATTTCATCAGCTAACCTCCGCACATTTTTCTTCATTTTAACACATAATTGAAACATTTTTCGGGTATAGTTAAAATAATTCAAAAGGAGGTAAATAAAATGTTTAATCAAGCGAAACGAATCTCCACATTTTTCACATTTAATGGAAACGGCGAGGAAGCCTTTAATTTTTATTTAGATACTTTCCCTGACGCGAAAAAAGTCGGCCTAACTTACTTCACGAAACCAGAGCAAGGTGGCGATATTGGCAAGGTGCTCAATGCTACGTTTGAAATAAAAGGAGCATCATTCATGATTATGGACATGACAAATAACGCCTCCCCTGACTTTAGTTGGGCAACAACGACCCTTTATTTTGCAGATACTGAAAGCGAATTCGACACCCTTTTTGAAAAACTGGCTAAAGAAGGTACGGTTATGATGGGCCCAGAAGCAGTTGAAGCTCTTCGAAAAGTTGCTTGGGTTACGGATAAATATGGCATCACTTGGCAATTAGCATTTGTATAAAATCGAGAAGAAAACGCCTTCCTAAAGCGTTTTCTTTTTCCGTTCAAATTGTTTGACCATTTTCGACCATTGTGATAAGATACCTGTAATACGAATAAACTAAGGCTTTTTAAGGAGGAATTTTTTCATGACAGAGAATAAAAATAATGAAAACATCGCAAATATCCTTACCCAAAAATTGATTGATACACGCACGGTTTTAATTTACGGGGAAATCAATCAGGAGTTAGCCGAAGACGTTTCTAAGCAGCTTTTACTTTTGGAATCTATTAGCAATGATCCAATTACGATTTTTATTAATAGCCAAGGCGGACACGTCGAAGCTGGCGATACGATTCATGATATGATTAAATTTATTAAACCAACAGTGAAAGTCGTTGGAACTGGCTGGGTTGCAAGCGCCGGTATTACCATTTACTTAGCTGCTAAAAAAGAAAATCGCTTTAGCCTTCCAAATACACGCTACATGATTCACCAACCTGCTGGCGGCGTTCAAGGTCAAAGTACCGAAATCGAAATCGAAGCAAAAGAAATTATCCGGATGCGCGAAAGAATTAACCGCCTCATCGCCAAAGCAACCGGTCAATCATACGAGCAAATTTCTAAAGATACAGATCGTAACTTCTGGCTTTCAGTTAATGAAGCGAAAGATTACGGCATCGTCAATGAAATCATTGAAAACCGCGATGGCTTAAAATAATACGAAAAGGTTCACTTACAAAATGAAGTGAACCTTTTTTATTCCCTATAAGATGGAGGACTTACAATGGAATTAACGAAAGAAAATTTCCAAAAACTTGATCAAATTCATTTATCACTCGAAAACCGTCACTCCATGTCTGAAATTATCGATATTTTAAGTGAATCTTACACGGAAATTACGCAAAGCGGTGTTGTTAAAGATTATGCTTATTACAAATCGCTAACAACACTTGGCGATAGCAGTTTAAAAATCATGGAATATGACATAAAAATTTTAGACGAAACGAAAGTTCTATCGTATTACAAACTTAAAAATTTAAGCGAAAATAGCTATACGATGCGAAGTAATATTTGGATTATCGAAAATGGTTTATGGAAACTTACTTTTCATCAAGGAACAAAAATTGTTTAACTAAAAAAGGAATTTGGCTAATGACCAAATTCCTTTTTTATTATTTTATTTTTCTTAATAAAATCACACCAATAGCAGCCAGCGTTAAACCGCCAAATAGACTAGATGTCATTCCACTGTCCCCTGTTTTCGGCAACTTCACAGTACCTTTAATTGGTTGAATTGCTACTTCTTCATTAACAGAAATAGCCTGATTTAACGGGGGTGTTTGATTTCCAGGAGAATCTGGAACGTTTGGCTCGACTGGTTTCGTAGGGTCTACTGGATTTGCTGGGTCTGCTGGGTCTACTGGGNNNNCTGGGTCTGCTGGGTCTACTGGGTTAACCGGCTCAATCGGCTTCTCTAGCAAAGACTGCGTAATTTTACCAGAATAGGTCGTTGTTAACGAACCAATTGTTACCGGCAAATCATATTCGTAATTAAGAATATAATTACTTTGCAACCCTTCCCACGTAATCTCCCCATCCGCATAAACACCCGCATGATTCACTTTTGTCGGCGCTACTCTACTACCATTTTCATCTATTACTGGTGCAGGTAAAATCAGTGGATCATCTACCTCGACAGCATCTAATACACGTGTTTGATTCTCCAACTCCAACCTTGTTAAATTGGTTAAATTTTTCAGTGGAGAAATATCAATTATTCGGTTGAAACTGAGTGTTACTGTCTCTAAAGTAGTGACTGTAGCCAAACCACTAATATCGCTCACCTGATTCGCTTTGACATCGAAATCTTCAAGACTTGTAAGATGTTTAACCACACTCACATCCTTGATTTGATTCCCAAACAAACTTAAACCAAGCAAATCCGACATATTTTTAAGCGGCGTAATATCACTAATATTATTTCCCCCCGCCCAAAACATCAGCATATTAGACAGATTTTCAACTGGTGACAAATCACTTATCTCACAATCCCTTATAGTCAAAAATTCCAGCTGTGTCATATTTTTAACAGCACTAATATCCGAAACTGGATTGGCACTAACATTAAGTTCTAGCATATTCGTTAAATTTTTTAACGGTTCAATCGTTTGCAAGTTATTAAACTCAAAGTCGAGCGCCATTAATGTCGTCAAATTCGCAATTGGTGTTAAATCACTTATTTGATTTTTGGGCATCTGTATGACTTCTAGCTGCGTTAAATTACTTAATGGTCCTAAATCACTCACTTGGTTGCCATTGCCAAATACTTGCGTGAGATTTTTTAAATACTCTACCCCTTCAAGACTTTGAACACCTTTTGAGCTGAAGTGCAACGATTTAACTGTATTCAATTGGCTTTGCGTAACCGTGCTAGTTGCTGATGGTAGCTTTAACCAATCTGCAACTACTTGCGCAAGATTTGGATCAGCAAAAATCTCATTAATTGGCGTTGGATTTGTCAGCGAGTAGACTGTTTCAGCTTTGACTATATGTGGCTTAGCAAAATCCCCCATACTAAATACACAGGCAAAGCTTAAAAGTAAACTGGTTGTAATCTTGATAGTTTTTTTCATAATATCCTCCTTGATTGTCAACCAACATAATACTCCGCTTATTCACTCAAATCAACGGAACAAGGAGGCGATTTTTCCGGTTTTAGAAAATGATTTTCTTCCTTTTATTCCCCAACCTTTTCCCTCACGTTCTTACCACTATTGCCTTCACTAGACTTATCCTAGCCATTTATCCTCCCTTGAATTGTGTCTAAAAAATGAACTGATGGAAGAAATCCGCTTTTTTAACTACTAAAAAAGGTAAGTTAGATTTAAAAACCTAACTTACCTGTTAATTTTTTATAATTCATCTACAGTTGCGTCCCTTACATACGCCTTCATCGCAAGTTCACAAGCACCAAACTCTTTAAAATTTTGCCGAGCTTCTAATAAAGTTAAACCATGGTTAGCGCCAGAAGGGATATTTAGTAAATCTTCTACCGAGGAAATTTTTTGATGGTGTGAGTAAATCTCCTCCTCAGTAAAGACAAAATAACCATCACCCTCCCAAAAGCATATAGGACAAATCTCAAACTCACCTCTAACATCAATCGTTAAACAGCTACAACAAGCACATCTATGTTTACTCATCCAAGTCCTCTTTTCTCGCCGAATTACACCACTTGAGCACCACCGTCAGTTCTTTTTCTTCTATTATTTCGAAACCAGCTTTTACAAGAAAAGCAATTCCTGCTTCATTTTTCCGTCTTACCTCATCTAACATAACCGCTCCGCCACAATCATTTTGAAAAAACGCCAAGAATAATTGCAAAGCTTTTTGAGCGATCCGCTGACCTCGAAAACATGCAGCCACTTTAATATTTAAATGAGCAGTTCCTTTTTCAAAATCGCGAAAGCTCACTTCTCCAACTGATTCCGCATCTTTTTTAATAATAAAATAAGCATTGCTTGCCTGTGATTTTGACTTTAGCCAGTCCATTCGCGTTTCTTCTGGAAAAGAAAATGGTCCACCAAGTACTTCCGTCGTTGCCAAATCTCCCCACAACCATTCAATGAAAGGAAAATCAGCTGTAGTAGGTTTTTGTAGTGTGATATTCATGAAATTCCTCCTTGATTATTAGGTAGTTAAAAGTTCACTAATGAACTTGATGATTGTATTTTATAATGATATCATTACCCCAG
>CM001047.1:1089967-1091024 GCA_000183865.1 Listeria marthii FSL S4-120 | reverse complement strand
TGATATCATTAAATTCAACATAAATTCAACCAAGCAGGTGCTCATCATGATATATTACAAAGACAAACTCAAAACAATCGGAACGGCTTTAACTTCTTTATCTTTTATTTTTATGTTTGGCTTATTAACTCTATTGTCCATGGGAAAACCAGAATCATTTTATTGTGGCCTTATTACGATATTTTTTATAGGACGTTTACTTATTAAACTTCTACTCCCTCCAAAAGAATGGGTCCAAGTCACAAAGACAGCTTTTATTCTTCACACACGCAGCGAAACAAAAACGATCCATCTTGCAAATGTAAAAAGAATAAGCTATTACTTCCAGCCTATTCGTAGGGGCATAAGGTATCAGATTCCAGAAACGATGGAACTATTCTTTCAAACAGAAAACAAAATGGAAAAACTCGACTGTGCCTTTATCGGCCGAAGTAATTTCGTTGAGTTAATTAACCAATTTGATGCCAAATTAGCCTCATTAAGCGAAGACATCATTGAACATGATCATCGCTATCCCCTTGATCTAGTATATGGGGTGTTTATTTTCGGTGTTGTCATTCTCTGCTTTCTTCCCCTTCTTTTGTTTGGGCGAGAATTTTTATTTGAGCAAATTGGGAAAATTTTTGAATAGCAATCGCAATGTATGGTTCGCCAAAGTCAGCCAATTTAAAGGAGTATTATTATGAACTTATATGTTTATCATCTTGGTCATGGACTTTTCCCCTTAGATTGGGAATTTTGCTTTCTTACCATTGATGAATACAAAGAAAAACTTGAACAAAAATATAATCCTAAACGATATGTATCCAACGAATTAGAAACTATTTTTTCACTCATTGATGAAATGCTACTATATGCAAAAAATGACTTCAAGGAAATGTTTTCTGGTTATGACCGATTACGTTGTCCGCCAATGATTTTCCCTATTCCAAAAGGAGACAGCACAAGTGAAGCAACTTTTTGTATCATTTTAAAACGTGATGAAGATGGCGATACCGTTGTTTATTCGCCCGTACAGTTATCTTACCTTGAAAAATAATGAAAACAGCCTGAGGTT
>CM001047.1:1087927-1089867 GCA_000183865.1 Listeria marthii FSL S4-120 | reverse complement strand
ACTTCAGGCTGTTTTCATTATTTCCCATCAAATTGACAAAATATGTTGAGCGGTAATCCCATTATATTTTTCATTAAAATCATCAAACGACATTTCCCCGTTTATATCTAAAACTGCATATATTTGCTTTAGTTCCTCTTCTGAAAATATGGATTTAGGGGAAACTAGCTTTTTCGAGTATCCGGCAACGGGCGTCATTCCTAATCCAGAATAAGGGAGAAATAGCTCTTTTCCAGTGCTTCTCTTCAAGTATTGCTTCGCCGGCATCGTTTTACTTCCAAATCCCCAATCAAATCTCACAGTAATTTCTTTGATGTGGCTTTTAATAATCTCTCTATCGGATGCATCTGTAACTTGGTAACCTGCATAAGTTGTAGACACTCCATTAAAAGAAAAACTCATTGGAAAAAGAATATCGGATTCCTCTAGAACAGCTTCTCCAATAATCGGAAAATCTCCACGCAACACTAAGTCATCCATGATAAATTCCGGATTTAAGAGCTCCTGCTGTTTCAAAAGTTGGACGTCCACTGTATTTTGTTCGCTTGTATAATTAAAGGTACGAATCACAAGCGGAACCCCCATCATTAAATTGAGGTAATGTGAGCTATCTTGAGGCATTATCTTTTGTTTCCTAAACGTCTGAAAACAGCCAATCACTAGCGCAAAACCGTATTCATTTCCTATCGGATAAGAAAAAACGCAGCCTCGCTGAATCGTTTGTCTTGTTTTCACTGCGAGCTTTGCTTTGGCTAATGTGCTCAACCAATCGCTTCCAAGAACTGCAGTAATTTTTTCTTGAACATTTTCTTTAGTGAAAACCATATCTTGCTCAAAGTAGAGGTTTTTAAAATGCCGAACACCTAGTTTAATCTCTATTCGGTGACTGACTTTATTTATTTTTAACCTTAATTCTTTTGTTTTCGCTTTTAATATTACTTTAAGTGTCAATGCTTTCGGTTTTGCATTTTTTCGTCCAATTAGTTCATTGCTGTCAGTAAGTTCAATATCAAAATCAATTTCTTTATAAAAATCAGCTTGATCTAGTATCAATTTTATCAGTACATTTTCTCTGATGATTACTATTGCATTGTCCACAGTCAATTTTTGGTCATTTTCAAGGATTTGATGTAACCCTACAACTTCTCTTATTTCATTATTAATCATTGATGCTCACCTTTCTTGCTGTTTTATTTTTAAAGTTTCTCCCGGTATCCAGCCACTTTTTTACCAACAAAAGAAATCGTTTCCGCTAAATTTTTCTGTTGTTCATACAAATTTTCCATATGATTATTTAAAATTGCAATTCGTTCTGGAAGTGAGTCATCCCCTTGCTTTTGTAACCCCGCAAAAGTTTTAATGTTCGTTATCGACATGCCGGTTTGCTTTATTTTAAGCAACAGCTGCACCCAACAATAATCTTCTTCCGTATAAACACGATAATTTTTTTCATTTCTAGCAGGAATTAATAACTGTTCTTCCTCATAATATCGAAGCGTATCAATCGAAAGTCCCGTTTTAGTGGCAAAATCTTTAATATACATCTAGTTCCTCCTTGCTATCGGGTGTACTCCATACCTTAAGCTTAACATATTCAAAGGAGGAGAAGAAATGTATTTAAAAGAAAACGCCAATTATTTATATTGTACGGCAGTTATTCAAACTACTGGAAAAGTTTCTTATGAACAGCTGGTTGAACATTTGGAAAGGTTACGCGCTAAAACAGTGACAGAGGAAGGCTGTGTTCTATTCGAAATTGTCCCTTTAGAAAGAGCACTCGGCAGATTCGCTTTATGGGAAATTTGGCAAAATCAAGCAGCTTTTTATTACCATCATGAACAGGACTACACGAAAAATTTCTTTGCCGCAGAATTAGATACCATTGAATTTTTCGAAAGCTCGGAGAAAGTAGATTTATAAACAAAAACAGCTTGGAGCAA
>CM001047.1:1086310-1087827 GCA_000183865.1 Listeria marthii FSL S4-120 | reverse complement strand
AGCTGTTTTTGTTTATTCTACTATCCGTTGCAATACACCATTTTCTAAAAGCCACTGCTCTTCTGCCAAAGCTAGCGTCGTTCTTCGGTGGGAAATTACGAGCATCGTTTTATCCTGAATCTCTGAACGTAGCGTGTTGAGAATCGCTTGTTCGTTAATATAATCCAAATTACTAGTTGGTTCGTCTAATAATAATAACGGCGCATCGTGAAGAAATAGTCTTGCTAAACCAATTCGCTGACGTTCACCATCCGATAAATTTCTCGATTGTCCGCCAATGATTGTATCATATCCTTCTGGCAAAGTTTCAATCCATTTATCCAGTGCCGCTTTTCGCGCAGCTTCTTTCACTTCTTCCAAAGTCGCCTCTTTTTTCCCTAAGCGAATATTATTTCCGAGCGTATCCTCGAATAAAAAGGTACTTTGCTCCATCACGCCTTCCAACTGGTGAAGCGACGACTCCGTAATTTCAGGAAGCGCATGATGATTTAATTTCACTTCACCATCCGGATCCCAGTAACGCATCAGCAGTTTCACCAACGTACTTTTCCCGCTGCCACTTTCCCCGCCGATGCCTAGCCATTTCCCCTTTGGTAATTCAAGCGAAAGTCCGTTCAAAATTGGCTGTTTCCCATCATGACTAAAACGAACTTGCTCCAGCTCTGCACTCTCAAAATCAGTCAATTCTAGTTGACCATTAAAAGTGACAACTGGTTTTTCTTCTGTTAAAGCATACAGCCGTTTACCGCTCGCAAAAGTAGTCAACAAAGCCGTTCCTAAAGCATTTAATGCCAAAACAGAACCAAACGAACTCAGACTAAGCACGGTCCCAATCAATACTGTTTCGAGTGGCAATTGCCAAAAACTACCTAATACTAAAATGAGTGTCGCTGTCCCAATTAGCGCCCATTCACCCAAAATTTGCAGCTCACTTCCTTGGCGTAACCGTTTTTGATACTGTTCGTTCAGTTTCTCACCGCGGCCAGTTAGTTTCGCCAAACGTTCTTCAGCCAATTTAAACTGAAAAATGTCTTGTAAGCTTGCAATATTTTCCATCACAGCTTGATTGAGTCCAACAAATTCTTTCTGGTAAGCCGTTCCGATTTTTTTATTGCGACTGTAACTAATCATCGGCAAAACCACACCAACTAAAATTTGGCCTAATAAAAGGATTAACGCCAAGCCAACATCATACGTTGCTAAAAAACCAACCGTTGCAATTGTCGTGCCCACTGCAATGAAAACTGGTGAAATCGTATGCGCGAAAAACACTTCCAATGCTTCAACATCGGTTGTAATCGCTGTAATTAAATCGCCACTTTTTTTCCCAGATAAACGAGCCGGACCCAATTTTCGCAAAGTCGCAAAAATACGTTCGCGAATAATCGCAAGTAAACGAAAGGCGATATCATGATTTAAATACTGTTCCGCATAGCGCGCCAGCCCGCGTACAACACCGCACCCAACCATCACAAGAAGCCATTTAAATGGATTTAGTGGTTGCTGCAAAATAACCG
>CM001047.1:1084190-1086210 GCA_000183865.1 Listeria marthii FSL S4-120 | reverse complement strand
TGCTCCAATCAAAGAAATCATAATAACCGATAAATTACTTATAATTCCAAGTATAATTGCAAGAATCATCTTTCCTCTTAACGGTTTAACAAATTTCAACAACCAACGAATAATCGTCCATTCTGACATATTATGCTCCCCCTTTCAACAACGCTTCTTCTTCTGAAAAGTAGTTTTTAAAGTAACTAGATTCCTGTTGTAACTGTTCAGGATTCGCCACCTCAACCAATTTCCCCGCTTCAAAAACTAACACCTGATCCGCGGCTAACACATTATATAAGCGATGTGAAATAAAGAGCACGATTTTCTCCTGCGCTAATTTTTGTAAAACCGCAAGAATAATTTTCTCACTTTCCAAATCTACACCAGAAGTAATTTCATCAAAAACATATAGTTCCGCTTCTCGAAGTAGCGCTCTCGCAAGCAATAAGCGCTGCCTTTGCCCACCAGATAAATTACTCCCATTCTCTTCTAAAAGTTCGTTTAATTGCCCCGGCAACTTCCGCACAAAATCAGCCAAACTCACTTGTTCTAAAACGTTCCATAACTCAGTTTCACTTGCTTGCGGATTACCAATTAATAAATTTCCCTGAATACTTTCCGCATATAAATAACCATGATTATCCACTAATACGGCTTGCTTACGAATCGCCTCGCCACTTAAATCAGAAAGCGATACATCATTCCAAATAATTCCCCCCTGATAGCCAGGTAATTGATTGAGTAACACGCGCACAAAAGTACTTTTTCCAGAACCCGACTTACCAACAATCGCCGAAAAACTACCTTTATTAAAACTTGCAGACACTTCATGAAGCGCTTCGCTTTCGCCCTTTTCATATGTAAAAGTTAAGTCTCGAACTTCAATTTTTTCTAAAGGTTTTTCTAGTTTTTTCGCGCCATACACTTGCTCAGGTAGCTCTAAATAAGCGAACAATTTACTACAAGCACTAATCCCATTCATCGCCACATGGAATAAAGACCCCAGTTGACGCATCGGAATAAAAAACTCTGCGCTTAGTAGTAGGAACATTAGCATACCTGTCATACTAATCGTGCCATTAGTGAACATAATTAAAGACATTCCAATCCCAAGCGCCGCCCCGCTATATGAAATAATATCCATAATCGTGATCGAATTTAGCTGCATCGACAGCAAACTCATCGTCGCTTTACGAAAACGTTCCGCATCAGAAACAATTTCTTCTTGTTTATATTTATCTTGATCATACGCTTTTAAAATACTTAAACCACTTAAATTCTCATGAAATTTGCTTCCTAAATTCGTATAATCAGACCAATAGCCACTTAAAATCCGCTTGGCAATTTTCATCACCATCATAATCACAACTGGAATCAGCGGCATACAAATTAATAGCACAATTGCCGGCTGCCAAGCAAAACCAACCAAACTGCCAAAAATCATCAAAGACGCGATTAAACAATAAAATAATTGCGGTAAAAAACGTGAGTAATAAATTTCTAACTGTTCAATTCTATCTACGGCCAATTGTGTTAATGTCGACACTGGTAGCTGGCCTTCGTTGTTGCCTAGCCGAAAAGCTTTTTCCATTACAGCGCGGCGCATCGACAATCGTAGTTCCGCCGAGGCATGATAAATTTGTTTTTCAGCTAATTTGGTAAGTATCGCCTTGCCAATCAAAACGACTAAAACCGTTCCAACTAACATAAGCCAATGGATACTTTCACCGTTTAAATAACTAGTTAATTGTTGAGCAAAAACGAGCCACAGACCAATCATCAGCCCCAAACTAAGTACCCGAAACAGAATTAATAGTCTTAAAGATTTCTTCTCAACCAGTTGAAACAAACGCTTATCAATCATTGTACTTCCCCCGAGTTACATAAAGATCCACTAGTTCGGAATCCTTTAGTAGTTTCTTTGATTTTTTTGGCTGTATGAGCCGTGTTGTTCATTACTTTTCCCATTTGATTGCTAACCTCCGTTAATAAATCTTTGTTTATTATATCACAAAAAACGACTTTTGATAATATTTCT
>CM001047.1:1083942-1084090 GCA_000183865.1 Listeria marthii FSL S4-120 | reverse complement strand
TATCAAAAGTCGTTTTATTAAAACTCATTACCTAGTTACTTTCATCATTTTTATAACTTTTAAACAAAAATGAAAAATGTTATAATCTTTTTGGACTATAAAATAATTAAAAGAAATTGCAAGCAAATAAAAATTTTACATGTACTAG
>CM001047.1:1083258-1083842 GCA_000183865.1 Listeria marthii FSL S4-120 | reverse complement strand
TGGTTAAAGAAGGTTAGTATTATGTAAATAACAGTTAGAGGTGGCTAAATGACTATTTTATATAGCTTAGAAAATTTTTTTGGTAATTCTTTACTCAATATTTTAATCGTTATCATTGCAGTATGGATTGTTTTGCTTAATCTCATCAAGATTTTCGAACATGCAAAAATACATTCCAAAGAAGTAAAAGTGATAAACCTAGTATTTTCCGTATTATCTTTATGGTTTTTTATACGATTTTTATTATCAATAAGTTTATTTTAAATTCAACGCTGAAAACATGTTAAAACTTGTTTTCAGCGTTATTTTTATATCTTTATTGACCGCGTGGTAACCACATAGTTTATAATAAACCTAAATCATAAGGAGGTATCACATGAGAGCTCTTTCCACTAGCGAAATCGCTGCACTTTTCCAAATATCTAAATACAAAATACGGCATTATGTTGATGAAGGGATTTTACAACCTAACAGAAATCCAGAAAACGGCTACTATTTTTTCGAAGAAGCCGATATCTACCGTTTATATCAAATCATCCTTTTTAGAAAAATTGGTTTTTCCATTCAAGAAATCAAAGAAAGTT
>CM001047.1:1077399-1083158 GCA_000183865.1 Listeria marthii FSL S4-120 | reverse complement strand
GTTAGAACAAGCCGAACAAGATTTGCAACAAAAAATCGATGAATTATTAGAAATCCAGAAAACAGTGCAAAAAATCATCCATTCGCAAAATGAAATCACTTTAGATGAAATGGCATTTATAGATAGAGAAGCTCGTTATTTCAAAAAAGTTCCCGACCAAATAATCGCTAATAACTCTATTGACTATTCCCAAGCCGCAAAGCAAAATCTACCTAATTTAGAAGAGCCGTTTTACATTTTTACTGGGCAAAACACTAGCATCGTCTGCCTTAAAAGCACCAAAGAAACGAGTGATTATACCTTCCCCGCCGGTAAATATGCCTGCAAACATTTTATTGCAGAAAATGAAGCAATGATTGAAACACAAATTGAACAGTTTTCAGAAGAACTAAAATATCCTGTCAAAAACATGCTCATCTATGAAAATATCTACCCTTCACTCGCCTATCCCAATGCAATGGTTTATACGATGGAAGTGCAAATATGACTATTTCGATAAAAAACATCACCACATTTGAGAAAGAAAGTATATTGGAGGAAGTTGTATTTTTAGTTTGCGCGGGGTTTAAATCAAAGTTCACAAAAGCACTATTTTCGGAAGCTGAAGTACAGGTCATTATTTATGCCCTTTGCCACTACATTTATACCGAAAAAGGCGAAAATTTGCTAATTGCAACACATGATGAGAAAGTTTGCGGTTGCGTATTTTTAACAAGTAAGGGCGATTCTCACCGCCAATTTTATCATTCAATAAGTAAATTTCTGTCATTTTCACAACGTCTTAAATTAATGCTCTTACTCAGCCTACTATCACACAAACCAACTTCCAGAGAACGATACATTGATTTTATAACCGTTTCACCAGATTTTCGTGGCCAAGGTATCGGAAAAAAGCTCCTAACGCATTGTATAGAAACTTTTCAAGACGAACAAATCACGTTATACGTTGCAAAAACCAATACTGGCGCCTATCTGCTTTATCAACATTTAGGATTCCAAGTGATTGAAAAAGAAAATAGCACATTCATGGGTGTGTTAACTGGTATCAAAGAATGGCATAAAATGGAGTGGATACAATGAAACTTTGGAAGAAAATAACTATCATGATAAGTGGAATTGTCGTTATTTTAGTAGTGCTACTTTTTATCGGAAATGATTACGAAATGACCGAAAAAAGAGTTACCATTCCAACAACTGGTGGAGATCTATCCGCTGTCGTCACTACCCCAAAACACGACAAACCAAAAGGCATCATCGTATTCGTGCATGGCGACGGAGCACAAGAAGCAACGCAAAATGGTGGCTATAAACCGCTGATGGAACGATTCGCCAAACAAGGCTATATCTCTGTTTCTTGGGATAAACTAGGCGTTGGCAAGTCATCCGGTAATTGGCTAGATCAATCCATGGATGACCGTGCAAATGAAGTCAATCAAGTTATCGAATGGATGAAAGTGAAATATCCAGATAGCACCACTAAGATTGGTTTATGGGGAGCTAGCCAAGCCGGTTGGGTAATTCCAAAAGTAATCAATGCAAATAAAGATATTGATTTTTCCATACTCGCAGCCCCTGCTATCAACTGGATGCGTCAAGGAGAATACAATACCGGAGCACAAGTCAAAAACGCTGGCGCCACAAATAAAGAAATCATCCAAGCAAAACAAAATTTCCTCACAGACAGCAAACTCATCTCTAAAAATGAAACCTATGAACGCTACAAACAAAACGGTGGTAAAGAAGAAATGTCCTCAGAACGCTACGATTTTGTACGTAAAAATATGACCGCAGATGCCACCGAAGACCTGGCAAAAGTACAAGCAAAACTCTATCTCGTTTTAGCTGAAAAGGATGAAAATGTTGATTCAGCGGAAACGAAAGATGTTTACACGCAGGTTGTAAAACAAGCAAGCTTAGAAGTCCAAATGATTTCTAATGTTAAGCATCAAATGATTAATCCAGTAATTGCTAATTCAGAGCTACTCATTAATGTGGTTGGATTAATGGTTCCAAAATATTTTTTAGTGGATGATGCTTATCTTGATTACTGTGAGAAGGTTGTTTCAGAGCAATGAAAAAAGAGCATTCATCTGCTCTTTTTTATTGGATATATTCACTTACACCCTTTCCAAATGAAGTATAGGATACGCCTTCCCAAATCCATCCACTTCACTCCTAGAAGCAACCACAAACCCATGCTTCAAATAAAACCACTTGGCATTTTCGTTCTGTTCATTCACATCCACTTGGTTTATCTGCTTCTCTTCGGTTAACCAAGCAAGAATCTGACTTCCAAAACCTTGACCCGTAAACGCCGGATCAATAAAAAGCATATCTAGTTCCCGCTCGCTCGTCCCACTAAAACCAATGACTTCCTCACCAGAAAACCACAAAAGCAACTCCACATGATCTAAAAACCCCGGAATCTGCTCTTTATAAAACTGCCTATCTTCCGCAGTTAAAAAATCATGCGTTGCGATAACTGACCTTTCCCAAACCGCTAAAATCGTCTGGTAATCTTCTTTTTTCGCTCGTTTATTTATAAGTATCATTTTTCAACTTCCTATTTTTTATTTAAGCAAGTTCTTCTGTCAAAATTAATAAAGACTCCCCATTTTCATCTGTTGCTGTTATTTCAAGAAAATCAAAACCGTCCGTTTTCACTTGTTCCCATGGGATACGTCTATCATCAATTAGAACTACATTGCCATTTTCGTCAAATTCATAAATTTCTTTCTCTGATTCATAATCAATGCCAATTCCTATAGATAAACGAATGTTAGACAACTTATTTATAGGATATTTTTGTAATTCTCTATTTTGCGTAGCCTCTTCTTCAAACTCATCACAAAACATACTATCATACCCATAAAATGCGCCATCATAAAGCAAAATTTCTTTCCCAGATAAAGTGCTTTTCGCTATAATTTTTAATGGGATTTCGTATGCTTCCCCAGTAATTAACTGATCACTTTCTATTTCTTTAAGCGTTCCACAATATAAAATGTCAAAAGTTTCCTCGTTACTTGTTGTTACTATTTCTACATTAAGAAAATCATTGATACTTACCTCTTTAGCAGTGTTTTTCAAATAAGATGGAATCAATATTTTCCCTCCTCAGTCATTGTGTATGCTGGTTATAAGCTAATTTTTCGTTTAATGGCTTTATCAAGTATACATTTACTACTTTCCACCGATTCAACTACCACCTATACTTATTAGAATACGTGATTAATACAACTCAGAAACCCGCTCTGCTAACGCAAAAGGCAGCCCATCTTCAAAAACATCATAAGGCTCATCAACGAAAGCGTCCCCGTTAATCGCCTGCTCCATCACACTCGGCAATGTTTTTTCCGGATCGCATTCTAAATAATCCATCGTCCAATTCGTTCCAAAATCCGATTTAGGATCATAATAAATTTCTTCCTTTTGATAAAAACCATTCACAAATTTCTCTTCCAAAATCGTAATTAATTGATATTCTTCTTGTAACCATTCTGGAACATCCTGAATAGTCGCATACTGCTTTTTATAACGCGGAGCTAATCTCCAGTAAAAAGCCAGCGCCACCGCTTTATCCACACTTGCATCATTCACTATTTTCTTTGTAAGCGGAGAATCCAAACGAATATCACCATAACTCGCCGTTACCACTGACCGAAATAAATCTTCTGCACTTACCCCAGAAAGAAACTCTTCCCAAATCGCTTTTTCTTGTGTCGCTATCTTCTCGTTGTCCATTACAATACCGCCAAAATAATAACTATATTTAAAGCAATTTATTTTGCCATTTTTCACTGCGATATCTTCTATTTTTATAACTATCTATTTTCCACTCATCGGCTTTACGCAAAAGCACAAACAAGTATTCATCATCAAAATTGGTTTGACTTTTAATATAAACCTCCGCCCGATTTTTGTTTTTCAACTCCACGTTCGCTTCGACCGAATCCTCGACCCCATTAAATTTCACCGGAAATCCAAAACTGTGTTGCTTCACATCCACATACGCGCGATGCTTATCCGTACAATATTCATCAAAAAGTGGCGTTATTAAGCTTGCAAACTTCTTAAACCAATCCGTTCTTTTCGCATAATGAAAATCCACACCAGGAAATTCATTTCTCAATTCCGCCTCTTCCATACTGTGCTGATCAAAAATATCCGCTTCATAAGCATTCCACTTCTGACAATAAGCTACTACTTTTTCGAGTAAATAATCTTTCTGTTCTTGCTCCGTCATATCAACACTCCTGAAAGTAATTTTTGTTTGCCTATCCATTATAACTGAGTTGAGAATTATTAAACAATCGGAAAATTAATTACTTTCCCTCTCCCAACAACATTCGCACCCTCCACAACCATAAAAGACTTATTTGGTTGAATCTTACTATAACCTACGCCCTCTTGTTCATATAAAAAAGTACACATGGCGTATCCCGCCGAATCCAGCGCATCCACTTCTATATCGTAAATTTCAACGCCTAAATATTCCTTTTCCTCATCCAACTCCATCACGAAATGCGGTCGATACCCCGCTTCTGGAACTGTTTTTCTTGCCCGAGAATAAAAGGTAATCTCCACCATAAATATCTGCTGTGATTTCATTCAATCCCTCCTGCTCTTCTTTAATATCTTCAAAGCACCAATAATAAAAAAGTCGAAAACCTATCTAAAAGATTTTCGACTTTGAATTCCTTTTTTAATAATATCGAATCAAGATTACTCTTCCACTGACTCAGCTAGTTCATTATACCGTTCCTGCAATTCAGGAGGAAAACCATCTGCCCAATCCGCCGACTCAGAAATTCCCATCCCGTTCAAAGCAACAAACAATTCACGCGCAATCGGTCTTTTCATTTCTTCATCTTGAAACTCGGCTGGTGGTGTATACCCATATGCTTGATTTTGATAGAACCCATCTAAGTAATTTTTCTCCAGAACAGTTACAATATCAAAATCTTCCTCATACCAACTGCTTTTTTCAACCATCTCTTCTCTTGTTTCAAACTGATAAGCAAAGTCCGGCTCCATTAACCAAAATAACATTAACGCCGTTCCTTTATCCGTTTTTGGCGAATTCGCAATCCAATAAATCGGTTTCTTAGGATTATCAAAATTCCATTCTACCACCACTTGATGAATTTCTTCCGGTGTACATTTTTCTAGATAATGAATAAATAGCTCCGAAACTTGTTCTTCAAATTCTTCTTCTGTAATACTCATTTGATGATTTGCTTTTCGTGGTGTCATTTAAGATAGTTTATTTTTTAAGTTTTGATACATGCGGCGGTTTCTTTTCCCCACCGAGCAAGATTGCAAGAATTAGGAATATATATGGGTGCGTGAATAGTAATACTCCAAAAACTCCAATCCGGAATTCATTCATAAGGTTACGGTTCTTTAAATTTATTGTATTGGATTGCACTGCTGTTTATATGTTGTTGTTCGAGACACAAAAATCCCATGTTGCTTTTAATTTGTTAAAGGTTTTACAGCATAAACGAAAAATTAGTGAAATCAACTTTGCCCTTTTTCGTACGATTGATTTCCTATTCTCCTCTCGTAATTGAATCTCCCATAGCCCATTTTACAATATTATTTGTGAAGTAAAAAGAAATTTTATGAATAGTCTATCAGAATTGTTTTTGATATGCTGAAATAACACAAAAAACAGTTTTATTAAAAATCGTGCTTGGAAAATCAGATAACATATTATTTCTTTCGTGATAGAAATTAAATTTAAATTAAATTAT
>CM001047.1:1077094-1077299 GCA_000183865.1 Listeria marthii FSL S4-120 | reverse complement strand
AAAAAAATTTTTAGCTATTATAAATTATAGAAATTCGATTATGTATTGAATTACCCCCTAAAAAAAGTGTCATATATCTCTTAAGAATCTTAGTTTATTTAAAAAAACTACACATTATATATTACATAGCTAGTGCACTTTTAGCGCAATTTAAATTATACATTTTTGTGGTCAAAAAAACTAATGATAATTAAAATAAATTTTG
>CM001047.1:1075989-1077089 GCA_000183865.1 Listeria marthii FSL S4-120 | reverse complement strand
CTGAAAATGAGAAAAATGAAAAGAGGTATGGCAATGACAGGGATAAAGAGTAATTTTGGCAATGCAAGCCAAAAAGCAACAGCGTTAAAAAGTGCAACAGATAAACTGATTCAACCTACTTCAATAACAAATGATAACCAAACAACCGTTTCGGGTAATATGTGCGCACAAGAAGTTATACAGCAAGCACAAGAAACGGCTAGACTAGTTGCTGAATCGATTGTGACGGCATCTTCTAATCTCCAAAGTGTTGCAGAGGGATTCCAAGCAATGGATCAACAAATTGAACAAAGTCTTTCACAATCGCTTGGTGGAGACTTAAATTAATGGATAAGTGGGAAGTGTTACAAGCACAAGAGCGTGGTTTACTAGAGAGAGAAGAAACAATCCACAAAGAATTAAGAAAAAGCACTAAAATTAAAGAGCAATACCAAGAGCATTTTCATGAAGCTAAACAGTTTTTAGAGGGATGTAGTTATTTATTCCATACAAATAACAAACCTTATTTGTATGAATCTGCTATGAATGAATTCTCTCATGAAACTAGAAAAGTGATTACTCAGTTGGAGAATTCAGAAGAGACACTAAATAAAAAATATAGAAAAACCCAACAAGATTTAGAAGATGTATTTTATAAAAAAAGAAAAGTTATCTTAGATGAAAAGGAGAACAAAAATGAGCATTGATATGCACGTATCTAACTCTCAGAATCAAGCAGCAAGTGTGAGTACAATGTGTAAACAACAGATTGAAGGATATGAATCAGTTCAAATAGCAATTAATGATTTTGTATTAAATGCCCCGTTTCTCACCGGAAAAGCATATGATTCAGCAAAATCTTATTATTCTTCCGTCCTTTTCCCATTAGCTCGAGGTGGCGCATTATTGTCAGAAGCAGTTGAACAGGCAGTAAAAAAATTTCCAGAAAATTATATTATTCAAGTAGATAGTGGTAATTTGAAACAATCAGAGTTGGAAGAAAAAATTCAACAAGCTAACCGATTACTTAATCAAGCTGAAAATATTAGAGCAGAATTAATGTCAGTAGATACTCCTATGTTCATAAAGACATTTCAGTTAGCTTCAAATACGATGTTAAT
>CM001047.1:1074214-1075889 GCA_000183865.1 Listeria marthii FSL S4-120 | reverse complement strand
GAAAAATGATTTAGAAGAAAAATTACGAAAACTATTAACTTTTAATGCTAATTCCCCAAGTATTTTTTCGGAAATTAATTCTCTACAACAAGCTGTGAATCAAGGATTAGCTCAAACAAAAACTGCATGGAATGTAATGACTGGCACCTTCTCAGTTCCATCAGCTAATGAACTAGGTTGGGCTACCTTTATTAATAACTTCCAAAATAATAAAAATAGCAAGGCAGAAAAAATTCCAGGTGTTTATTCAGAAAATAGCACTTATGGAGGAGCCCAAGGTGGTCCACGCGCAGCTTACAGTAATGGTGATAATAGAATTGCAGATATTATCAGGCAATATTATCCTAATATGAGTGATAAGGAAATAAAACAATATTTACAAAAATTGGACTCTGAAGGTTGTAGCTATGTATCCTTAGTTAATACATTTTTAGATCACTACAATGGTTCAGAAGAAGATTTTGAAAAGACTTTTGGTTTTCCTTTATATAATATAGTAAACGGGGAAAAAGTAATTAATTATAACTATTTAATTACCGATTTTTATGCCAGTCAAGATAATCATAATTCAGAAGGGTTCTTATTCTGGCAAAAAGATACAATCAATGAGAATGAAGACATAAGTGTGGAAGAAGGAATAGGAACTTCAAAACCTATGAGAAAGTATAGATTTGAGAATTATATGAAAGATCACGGGGTTAAGGTAGATGTTATAGGTGGTGAAGGCTTTTTAGGCTTATCTTCTATAAATGCAAATATAGAAAACTATGATAAATATCATGATAAAGGGGCAATTATTATATCTGTAAATCCTATTGAAATGACTGAAGTAAATGGAGAACATCTTATTACTGAGGGAGGACATTCAATGACTGTAACCGGTAAGACATCAGATGGGAAGCTAATCCTTTCCTCTTGGGGGAGAAAATATTATTTCGATCCAAGTGACTATGAGGCAGAAGGATACTCTGCTACTTTTGAGGTAATCGAGTATGAAGATTAAAAAAGTATGTATTTATATTCTTGTTGTAGTTTCCATATTACTAATAGCAATAATGATCTTTAAGTTGAATCAAAAAGGAGAAAAAAAAATGGAAAGTAAAAATATAAAAATTGAACAGTTTGAAAAATTTGTTCCTAAAAACGACTTTGACTTTGATTTTGCTTTAGCCAAGGATAAAGGATACTCTCCTTCAAAAGAAAATGTAACACTAGAATATTTAAATTTACAAAACAAATATAATATAGGGTTGGCTTTATTTTTCGAAGATAAGTTATCTATTGAACAACTAGACAGTAAATTAAAAGCTTTAGATGTGACTAATGTATCAAAAACATCTTTCCAAGATATAGACTCTACAGAAAGTTATTATCAAAATGCATCTCATTTAAATTCTAATTATATATATTTAAGAAATAATCTCCGCATAGAGCGATTAAACGAAGCTGATGTAGAACTTTTAAAAACAATGGAATTAGAAAATGTAACAAAAAAAGAAAAACTGTTGGAAATGATTTCACGAACATACAATGATGTTTTAAGCGTTAAATTTAATAATCAGAACAAAGAAAATTATAATGTTATTTACACTAACAACGGACAAGAAAATGTTAACAGAAAAACAATTGTATTTTGGCTGAGTTATCAAGAAGAATTTGATGAATCTGGGAATTA
>CM001047.1:1072017-1074209 GCA_000183865.1 Listeria marthii FSL S4-120 | reverse complement strand
ATCAAGAAAAAGAAGCAACAAAAAGAAAAAACATAGAAAAATTAGCCGCAGAATATAGTTTGATTTTTTCAGAAGAGTTAAATTGTGACGTAAAAATATTTGTTCATGATATTTAATCATAATTTAAAATGAATTATCATATACTAAAAAGTCTCACTAAGATTTCTCTCAGTGAGACTTTTATTTTATCCAAACATGTTTAATGATTAGTTTGATTGTACTTTCTTTCCACCTTATTACATAAAAATGAAATTGTTAGAAAATCCGCTTTTCCAGTATCGTACCAAAGGAAACAGGTAAATAATAACTCAGCATCTTGCTATTCTAAACGCCATTCTTTGTTGTTCACACGTTCTACAAGTGATTCCCAAGTAACCACTAGCTCATCATTATTATATAATTGAATCGTCATTAATTTGGAATCATGGAGAACAACTTCACTTTTTTAGAGATAAAAGCTCTAATGAATTGATCCTTAATATCAAATGCACGTACCCAAAACCCCTCTTCAAAATAAAAGATAATATTGTTGTTAGCTTCCACTATTTTTGTAGCAAAACAATCATGAATTGTTCCAAACTCAGTTCTAAAGACAGATTCATCCATATAAAACACATCCCCTACACCAATGTCTAATTTATATAGCAAAAGCACTGTTATTGTAAAGGTGGATGAAAAATGCCTAAAAAGATTATAGTGACCAAGGTTTTAGGTAGTTCTTTGATATTCTCTTGCAACTCGTAAACAGGCGCTATTCTTTCAAGAAGTCTTTTACCATTCCTCTACTTTCTTGGCAAAATTGTAAGTTAGTAACTTTAGCATAATTTTTTTCAGCGAAATAAGATAGATATTTGTGATTAGATATTCTCGTTCAACCCATTTATTAACATCTTAATGCAACAGACAACAGATTCCAACAAAAATCTAAACTGTAAATTTACTGGTAATCATACAAAAAGATAAAAAGGCACTAGAATATTTCTAGCACCCTTAGTTATGAAGATATTGGATATTTTGTTTTTTATTAAATTTTGGAGTGAATCATGCGCTCTTCATAATATGAACTATCTCTTTAAATTAACCACCAAAACATGGCTTCTGGTATTTTAAAAAAATTAAACATGATGGTTTCCACCTCCCACTTTTTCTTTTAAAATAACATTTTCATTTAAATAAAAATAGTGACAGAACCGTCACTATTATTTTAGTACTTCATTTTGTATATTGAAAAGTAACTGGTCATTTTCATAAATTCTTGCTAAAGTCATCGCATCACTTTTAGCCGAAAGATATTTTTCGTTCGCTCCTATATTTTTATAAAACATTGCTACATGAAAATAAAGAATTGGAAGAATCCAAAATTCCTTTTCTTTAATAATTATTTTTTTTGTTTTTGCATACAGATTTTCAATTAAATCTATATCTCTATATTTTCTATACACTAAAATTCCTAATGCGTTAATTAATATACGAGGCATTTTTTCTGCATGTTTCTGAAATGTATGCTTCTTGATGCTTTTTAAGTATGTTATTATTTGATCGTTGTCCATACAGCATAACGAAAGATGTAATAACTCAATGTCATCAATATCATTCGTATCCAAATGATTGATAAAATAATTAAGATAATTATAATCATTTGTTTCCCTGAAGTTTATCAGGCTTTGAACAGATAACAATTTTAATTGATGAAAATAATTGATAGTATCATCTTGTAATAAGACCTCAATTTTGTCTAACATTTGCTCAGAATTACACATAGGATCTTTAGCTAACATATAAATTCTTTGTATTTCACTTACCAAATGTTTATTATTATTTTCACTTAGCTGTTTCATAATAGATATTAAATCTAACTCAAAAAAATCAATGATTCTTAATAATTGATTTACCGTTAAATCTACTTTTCCACTTTCTATTCTTTTCACTTGTCTATCAGATACTCCCAAGACTTTAGTTCCAATTTCATATTGATTGTAGTTAAATTTTTCTCTAATCGACCTTAAAAAAACCGCACTTGTTTCAGTCATGTTAGTCACCCTTTTTTACTTTTATTTTACCACAATTGTACTAAAAATTCAGAAAAATGAAGAACATAAAAATTAAATACTTTGTCATGAATATTATCCCCAAAAACGCATTTCTGATTGTTCCAGAAATGCGCGCGTTTTTATTTTTTACTGTTAGGTTGA
>CM001047.1:1070397-1071917 GCA_000183865.1 Listeria marthii FSL S4-120 | reverse complement strand
AACTCTTTTATTTCAAGTGAATTCGGATCTTGCTTACTTAGCTCTTCAAATTTTTGAATAACCTGATGCTCATTTATTACCTTTTCGCTTGGTCTACTAGATGGAACTTTATACCCTATTCCCATATTATCTACTAAATAATTATCATCAATTCTAGCATCTTTAGAAATAGGTACGACATACACTTCACCATTTTTCACTTGTGCTTGATCTTCTATTTCAAGATTAGGCATTCCAGCTATGACAACTTGAATTTTTTCACCGACATTACCAACATCACCTTTGACTGAATCAACAATTTCAACTTCCCAAACTGTATAATAGTAGAATAAGTCTTCATATATAGATTTTTCCGCTTCTTTTTCTAACTCAGCAGCTCCCGGTTGGGGATTTACTGGCTTTTCTTTAGTGTTTTTTTCTGCTGTTATTGCCGCTGTGTCAGTATCAGTTTTTAGAAATTGCGGAATTTCAGCCGCAACCTCTTTAGCCTGCTTCAATTTTCCACTTTTATCTTTGGTATCACCAACACCGAGAATTTTTATAAATTTCCCAACAACAATATTTTCACTTGAAGCAAAAACACTTTCATAGTCTTCAGGTCCAAACGCTGTTATTCTCGACACATTAACTGGTTCAAATATGTCCTTATAAGCATCAACAGTGTTCTCATAGACAATTTTTTCTGTTTTTTGACCCTTATCTACTTGAGAAGCTGAATTTTTTATGCTATTACTATTAACAATTAAAGCAATTAAGGAAATTGACAAAACAACTACAATACTACTTAGTATTTTCTTTTTCATTAGTAGCCACCTCCCCAAAATGAATTTCTACCCCATCTAGCTTCATACGAATCATTATCATCACGACCAAAATATACACTGCTCCCTTTAGGAAGAGGTGTCATAATATTTCCTTTATATGGATTATGACCTAATCCTAATGAATGGCCAAATTCATGTGCTATTGTATAATATATTTGGTTATTGGAATAATACCAACCTTTTTGCGTGTTCCACATAACATAATCATTCAAATGTATTTCACCACGTTGCGCCCTATTTGTTCTTGAGGTTCCAGATTTCACATAAACACCAGGTGCAACATGACCAACCCCGCTAAACAAAAGGCTATCATAATAATTACTACTGAGTACAGTTACATCAACATATGCTGTTTGCCCTGTACTTAATTTATACGTTGAAAAGTTTTTGTTAATCAAATTAATAGAACCATTTTTGTGCCAAATATTTGCCCCTTGATTAATTCTCCATGTTGAATAAGTTGAATTATTAGTGTACCAAATACTACCATGTGATACGGCTGGAAAACTTCCATTCAAATTAGTATACGCTGTTGCATTAGCTTTCTGGGGCATACTACAAGCTAATAATATACTTAGTAGTAACATAAACATAGCCATCTTTTTCATAAATGTACCTCCCATTTCCCATTTTTATAATGCGATAAAATTTTCGAAATATTTGCCTGTACAGACTTTAAAAAGCAACATTTATACA
>CM001047.1:1069997-1070297 GCA_000183865.1 Listeria marthii FSL S4-120 | reverse complement strand
ATAATATAGCAACATTTATACAAATTCTATAGTGACAAATCTGTCACTATTTGAAGTAAGTATTACAAATAAAGCCCGACTACTAAGATAACAGTAACGGGCTTTATTTATATTTACTTATATAATTATTTTCTTTCATTCTTCTATATGATAGAAGTCATAAATATCACAATTCAATATTCCAACTAAGTTCCCTTCATTTTTAAGTGTTAGCAGAACATGAAAAAAGAGCCAAGCCCCCTTATAAATAAAGGATCCTAAGCTCTTTTCTACTACTCCCACTCAACCGTAGCTGGTGGT
>CM001047.1:1068365-1069897 GCA_000183865.1 Listeria marthii FSL S4-120 | reverse complement strand
TATTGCCAGATTTCGCGTTCTAAGCCGGATTTTTAGATTTTATTTATTTTATACAGAAGCAGCAATCCAATGCCCTCCCTTTATAAATCGCTTCAGCACACCATCACTCCAATAATGACCATTTTGAAATACGTAATTAGTTATCTTCTCAAAATCGAATAATTCATTACATAATAAAAGTATTTCATCTGAATGTTTATTAGCATGGATATCATGTAATTTCTTAATCCAACTTTCTTTAGGGCACTTTCCTTTTGCTGAATCTAATAGTGCTATCAGCTTTTTTTTAATTGTAAAATCAGTCCACATATCTTGTGATATATATGCTTTCATAACAGTGTTGATTCCTAAATAACACCCTTGATTATTATTTACTTTAAATCTTTTCAAATATGTGATGAGAACTTCATCTTCTTGTCTAATAAGAGTCAAAATTTTTTTATAACATTGTATATCATGATGAAAACTCTTTTTTTCAATAATAGAAAGTAAATTTAATAATATCTGATTTCGTTGTTCCTTATTTGAAGTAGCACAAATTCTACTTAATTTTTCTATTTTTAACAGATTTTCCAGTATATCACCATTAGGAGATACTTCAGATATTTTTTTTGTATATTGAGTCAACAGCAGAAATTCTACAGGTGTGAATTGAGTTCCTTCTACTTTGATATAATCTGAAAGCAAATTCCGTAAAAGGGCTGTTAATCGAGCAATATAGGAGGTTCTTAAATATCCCCCAGATGAAATATTATAGTACACCAGCAATTTACCAATCATATATTTTTTAGCGTTTTCACCAATAAAAGGAAGAATCTCACTATGTTGTTCTCTCATTTCATTTTCATAATTCAAATCCATAGGCTCAGATTTTTCATGCCTAATTAAATAATCAAGAAACCACTGTTCTAATATCATATATTCATTTTCAGAAACTTGTAATCCATCAGCAAAAGTTAATGAATTACAACTATCCTCTCTTATAAACACTTTGTATACTCCATCCATTTTAAAACCAACTCCTTATTTTAGTGTAAAAAACTAATTTTCCTATTTTGAAATTTATCATCATGATATCTATAACTATGAACTACTCTACTAAATTTATATTCTCGCAAAGCCGTATCAAATTTTTACAGCCTCATAAATTATTTTTATTAACTTTATTGAAACCTCCCAATGATTGATTCTATCTTTCAATCATTATTCTGTTTCTATATGTCCTAGTGCTTGTGTATATTTTTTTCCTTTAATTTTTATTTTTCTTGCAAGATAATTATAACATCCTATTCTTAATCATGTTGCTCTTTATTATCATCTTTCAAAATTTGAGCTTATTTTACTTTTTCTAGTTTTTTATCTTCTGTATCCAATGATTCAAGAATTTCAGTATTACTTTCATTGCTACTCTTAGAAATCTTTTTTCTTTAATTTTTATAGCTAAATCTTTTAATGCAACATATGCACTCTCTAATTCTTTTAGTGCTTTTTCAAATTTATTGATGATTGCTTGTTCTTCTTTTAGCAAAGAA
>CM001047.1:1067983-1068265 GCA_000183865.1 Listeria marthii FSL S4-120 | reverse complement strand
CTCTAATTTTTTTGTAGCTTCTTTTAAATATTTCTTCGATACACTAGTTAAGTAAGCTAAATTATGGTTCTTTTGCAAAGTTTAATCAAAAAAACAACTTCTTGTCTCACTATAAGATCAACCTAGAATTCCCAGCATAACCTTTATTTCCTTGCATACTGAAAACCCGAAGAGCGTTCCATCTTTTCGGGATTTCGAGCATAAAAAAAGAGACATCACTTTTTTGTGATCTCTCTCTATTTGTGTCCTAAAATTCTTGGCGGAATTTTGGCGGACAACTTT
>CM001047.1:1067554-1067852 GCA_000183865.1 Listeria marthii FSL S4-120 | reverse complement strand
TTTTATAAAATGCCAAACGATGTAACTCCTCTATTCCCACTCAACCGTAGCTGGTGGTTTACTCGTAATATCATAAACAACACGATTCACATGATCCACTTCATTCACAATCCGCACCGAAATTTTCTCCAGTACATCCCACGGAATACGTGCCCAATCCGCTGTCATACCATCAATACTCGTCACCGCACGAACAACCACAATATGGTCATACGTTCTACCATCACCCATAACACCAACGCTACGGATATTTGGAAGTGCCGTGAAATATTGCCAGATTTCGCGTTCTAATCCTGAT
>CM001047.1:1067306-1067454 GCA_000183865.1 Listeria marthii FSL S4-120 | reverse complement strand
CAGATTTCGCGTTCTAATCCTGCGTTTTTGATTTCTTCACGCAAGATGTAATCAGAATCGCGGACAATCTCTAATTTCTCTTCCGTAATTTCACCAAGAACACGGATTCCTAAGCCTGGGCCTGGGAATGGTTGGCGCCAAACGGTAT
>CM001047.1:1065616-1067206 GCA_000183865.1 Listeria marthii FSL S4-120 | reverse complement strand
TTGTGGCGCCAAACGATTGCGTCAGGCATGCCAAGTTCGGTTCCTAGTGCGCGAACTTCATCTTTGAAAAGTGTATTTAATGGTTCGATTAGTTTAAATTGCATATCTTCTGGTAAGCCGCCTACGTTGTGGTGGGACTTGATTGTTTGGGCAGTTGCTGTACCACTTTCGATGATGTCTGTGTAGAGTGTTCCTTGTGCAAGGAATTCTACGCCGTCTAATTTGTTGGCTTCATCGTCGAATACGTAAATGAATTCGTTACCGATGATTTTACGTTTTTGTTCTGGGTCAGAAACACCAGCAAGTTTGTCCATGAAGCGTTTTTTCGCATCTACTTTGATGATGTTCATGTTAAATTCGCCTTGTAATGTCTCCATTACTTGGTCAGCTTCCCCTTTACGAAGAAGGCCGTGGTCTACGAAGATACATGTTAACTGGTCGCCAATTGCTTTATGAATTAACACACCAACGACAGAGGAATCTACGCCGCCAGAAAGGGCAAGCAATACTTTTTTGTCGCCTACGATTTCTTGGATTTTCGCGATTTCTACTTCACTAAAGTTTTCCATTGTCCAGTCGCCTTTACAGCCACAAACATTTAATGCAAAATTCTTCAGTAATTCGTTGCCGTAAACGGAGTGACGTACTTCTGGGTGGAATTGCACGCCATAAAGTGAACGCTCTTCGTCCGCAATACCTGCAATCGGGCAAGACTTACTAGTAGCTGTTACTTCAAAACCAGCAGGCTCCTCAACGACTAAATCGCCGTGACTCATCCAAACAACTTGATCGGTTGGTAGTCCAGCAAATAAACGACTTGGTTTTTCGACGTGAATGTCCGCTTTCCCGTATTCGCGGTCTTTCGCACGTTCCACTTTGCCACCAAAGTGCGTTGTCATTAATTGCATGCCGTAACAAATTCCTAAAATTGGAATTCCCATGTCAAAGATTCTTTCGTCAGCGCGGAAGGCATCTTCGTCATACACACTGTTAGGTCCTCCTGAAAAAATAATCCCCGTTGGATTTAGTGCTTTCATTTCTTCAACTGTAATAGTATGCGGATGTAATTCACTATACACACCGAATTCACGAATGCGGCGCGTAATTAGTTGATTGTACTGACTACCAAAATCTAGAACGATAATTTTCTCTTGCTCGGTAAAGTCTTTCATAATTTTAAACAAAACCACCCTTATCTATAAAATGAAACCGCAAAACTGCGGTTACTTCACAATAATATAAGAAAAGGACAAATCACTTGTCCTTTTCATCTTCTTTCATTTTAACGTTTCCCCTCTAAAGTTGCAACACCTTATTTGGAATTTTTCGCGTTCATCAAGGCTAGACCTTGCGTGAGAATCTTGTCGCCGCGCATCCGACCGAAATCGAGTGAATTAATATTGGCGCAAGGAATATTCAGTTCGCCTAGCACTTCTTCTACTGTTTTATACATATATTTCACTTGAGGCGCTACTAAAACTGCATCGACTTGTTCTTTGTAATCGCGAAACTTACCGGCCGTAATCGCGCCGACCGGTCCCATAACGACAACTAAATCCCGCGAGCTGTATTTTTCGCGAAAACTTTATA
>CM001047.1:1059645-1065516 GCA_000183865.1 Listeria marthii FSL S4-120 | reverse complement strand
TTCGCGAAAACTATCTTTATATTTCACATCATCAGGAAATAGTAAAACCGCATCCATTCCTTCTGACGTAGCACTTTTCACTACGTTTTGTGCCATTAAGCTGGAAGTCGCACCACCAGCACAAACAATCATCAACGTTTGCATTTGTCATCCCTCCAAAAAAATGATTCCAGGAAAGTCCCAGAATCATTCTTGTTGTTAAGCTTATACGCCTTTTCCGCCGAGTATGTCTAATTCTTGTATTCGTTTTACTTCTTTTATTAGTGGTTTGGCACGTTCAATCGTCTCTTTTACAGCTGGGTTATCTAGAGATGCTTCGTGGTGCCCTTTGTCGACCCAAATTTCAGAAACAAATACTGTGTCAGCTTCGTTTTCTGATTCGCTGACGATATACTGGATGCACGTATTATATTCTTCCAAACTTTCTGCTGCTTCAAGCAAAATCTTCACTAAATGATCTCGCTCTCCTGGATGTGTATGAAATGCAGTTAATAACCCGTAACCAACTTTCATTTAAACAACCTCCTATTTCCAGAAATCATCAAATATAGTAATTGCCATATGGCGTTTATGCTCGGTTTTAATAAACCAGTTCTCGATTTTTGCCGCTGCATCTGCTGGAACTTCTTTTCCTTCCAAATAATCGTCAATTTGGTCATAAGTCACACCAAGCGCGACCTCGTCCGGTAAAGCTGGCTTATTATCTTCTAAATCTGCAGTCGGTTTTTTCAAATAGAGATGCTCTGGGCAGCCAAGTTCTTTGAGAAGCGCCTTGCCTTGTCTTTTATTCAATCGGAACAGTGGGTTAATGTCCGTTCCACCGTCGCCGTATTTTGTATAAAAGCCGGTAATAGCTTCTGCCGAGTGGTCTGTTCCAACAACGACACCTTTACGCATTGCAGCAATCGCGTATTGGACTTTCATCCGTTCGCGCGCTTTTTCATTTCCTTTGGCGAAATCAGATAGTTCGATTCCCGCTTCCGCAAGCGCCGCAACACTCGCGTCAACCGAAGCTTTAATGTTCACGGTTAAACGATTATCTGGTTCCATAAAGTTCAGTGCATCTTGACGGTCCGATTCATCTAGTTGTGTTCCGTATGGCAAGCTCACAGCGAAAAACTGATACTCATCGTCGCCCGTTTCCGCGCGCATTTCACTTATCGCCATCTGCGCTAGTTTTCCAGTTAAAGTCGAATCTTGCCCACCAGAAATTCCAAGAACAAAGCTTTTTAAGAACGTATTCTTTTTTAAATATGCTTTTAAAAACTCGATACTTTTTCGGATTTCTTCGTGTGCATCAATCGTTTCTGCCACTTGCATATCTGCTAAAATTCTTTCTCTGATTTCCATTATAATTCCTCCTAAAACGGCATATCTAGTTCAACTGGTGAATGAAGTTGGACACTTTTACGTACTTTTTCGATATTGCGCATCTTGTTTTTCCAACATTTTACACTTAAATCAACTGGGTATTGCTCTGGGCGAACAGTTCGTTTGTACTCATCCCAAAGCAGTGCCAAGTTTTCTTCTTTATAAGCTTTAATTTCATCTAAAGTCGGCATGTCATACACAAGTTCTCCATCTTGGAAAATTGGTACAAGTAGCTCACGCGCAGTGAAATTCTCAACTGTTTTCATAATATACGTATGAACTGGGTGGAACATCGTTAATTTATCCACATTTTCCAGTGATTCGTCCGCTAAAGCAATATAATCGCCTTCTGCTTTCAAGCCATCTTCATTCGTAATAATTCGGTAAACTTTCTTTTTACCCGGAGTCGAAACTTTTTCGGTATTACTTGAAAGTTTAATCGAATCTTGTAAAATATCATTTTCATCAGCTATCGCAGCCATTTTGTAGACAGCTCCAAGTGCTGGTTGGTCGTAAGCGGTGATTAGTTTTGTGCCAACGCCCCATGAATCGATTTTGGCTTTTTGGGCTTTTAACGATAAAATGGTATGTTCATCTAAGTCGCTTGAAGCAAAGATTTTCGCTTCTGGAAAGCCAGCCTCGTCTAACATTTGGCGCGCTTTTTTGGATAGAAAGGCCATATCGCCACTATCTAAGCGGATGCCGATAAAGTTGATTTTGTCGCCCATTTCTTTGGCCACTTTAATCGCATTTGGCACACCAGATTTTAGCGTATCATATGTATCTACTAAGAAAATGGAATCAAAATGTGTTTTTGCGTAGCTTCTAAATGCTTCAAGTTCGTCGCGGTAAGCTTGAACCATCGCATGCGCCATCGTACCAGACACCGGAATACCAAAAATTTTCCCAGCGCGAACATTACTTGTGGAATCACAACCGCCAATATAAGCCGCGCGTGTACCCCAAATAGCCGCGTCCATTTCTTGTGCACGTCTTGTACCAAATTCCGCAAACGTTTCGTCGTCAATCACCGAACGAATTCGCGCCGCTTTTGTCGCGATTAGCGTTTGGAAATTCACAATATTAAGTAGAGCTGTTTCGATTAATTGAGCTTCGGCCAGACTCGCTTCCACTTGAAGGATTGGCTCCGTTTTAAAAACGAATTCCCCCTCTTTTGCTGCAAGAATATTTCCTTTAAATTTAAAGTTACGTAAATATTCTAGAAAAGGCCCATCAAAACCAAGTTCGTCGTGTAAATAAGTAATGTCTGTTTCTGTAAAACGCAAATTTTGCATATAATTAATAATTCGTTCCAGCCCAGCAAACACAACAAAACCTGAATCAAATGGCATATCTCGGAAAAATACTTCAAATACCGATCTACGCTCATGAAGTCCATCGTCAAAATACGCTTTCATCATATTTAGTTGGTATAAGTCTGTGTGCAGCGTTAGACTATCATCTTGAAATAAATTTGTCATTTCTTCTGCTCCTAACATAACTAGTTCTTTTCGTTATCATTTATACATAATAATAGCACAAAACAAGCCTACCACCTAATGATTGAACATTATTGGCGCGCCTGTTTTGTGCTGCTACTATTTTAAATCGTCTTTAATCTTGGAAGTAGAAATACCATCCGTGCGTGGTAAATAAACAACTTCACAATAAGGTTTTAAGAAGTCAAACTCACCTTCCCAATCATCACCCATCACAAAAATATCAATATCACGATTTTTCACATCTTCTAGTTTTTGTTCCCAGTTACTTTCTGGAATCACTTCGTCGACATATTTAATCGCCTCTAAAATTAATTTGCGATGTTCAAAGTTATGGTATGCTTCTTTGTGTTTAATTCGATTAAATTCATCTGTTGAAATGGCTACAATAAGGTAATCACCCAAAGCTTTTGCTCGTTCTAATAAACGAATATGCCCCCAGTGAATTAAATCAAATGTGCCATATGTAATTACTTTCTTCATCAGCCCACCTACTTTCTTTAGTAGTATATCAAGAAAACAAAAATTTCTCTACTTGTTTAGAGCCCTACTTTTCCAGCTGTTCTTTTAAAAAGGAAACGAAGCGCTCACTGGAATGTCCGTCTGAATATTTATTCCATTTTGCTGCGAAAGTCCGAACGGTTTCTAAATCAAAAGCGTCTTGCTGAATTAGTTGGATTAGTTCATCTGTCGTAGCAACATAAGAGCCGGGAATTGTTGTTAAAAATCCATCTGACAGTCCTCTAGCTTGATCATATTCTTCCAAATCATACGTGAAAAAGATAATCGGTTTTTCCAGTAGCGCGAATTCAAACGGTATGGACGAATAATCGGTAATTAAAATATCTACCACCGGCAAAATCGTCTCAATCGGCGTCTCTTTATCCGCATAGACGACAAAATCATCGTCCACTTTATCTAAATCATTGCTCATAGATGGATGCAATTTTAAGATTAGCTGATAGTCATTTTCGAGTGCTTGCTTCATTTTGGCAATATCTAAATGCAAGCGCGTGCTATGTAGCTCCCCGTCTCGAAAAGTCGGCGCATATAATAATTTCTTTTTGTCAGAAAGCTTTAATTTTTCATGCGTCCAGTCCGAATTTATCTTCAATTGTTGCTGATTGAAAAAATTATCCGTCCTTGGAACGCCTAATTTCAACATGTGCGAATCATCAAGCAAAAAGGACTTTTGGAAAATCGTGGCCATTTCATCAGATCCAACAAGCACTTTCGAAAAACGTTGGTAGACAGCTTGGAATCGTTTTTTATCAGCAGCGCTTCTTTTTTGCGCGGCTTTATCTTCCCAGCCAAATTTCTTCAAAGCCCCATTCGCATGCCAAATTTGGACACAAGTCACATTTTTCCGCTCTTTTAGCCCAGCCAATTCCACATAATAGTTATCCGTAATGACTACTTTCGCCGTGTTAATATGAAACATCAACGAGAAAAAATGCCCGATATTTTTCGGTTTCAGCTGAATAAAATCAAAAGACCAATCCGTCACATCTACCCGTGGATCATAGAAAACAACTGTTTTTGGCGTCACTTGCATCGCGTTCATTTGTTTCAAAATAGCAGTGGGATTTTCCGAAAAACTTACTAAAAAAACAACTTTTGGCTTAACTGGAAAAATCCTCGCTAAACAGCCGGTTACCTTAACAGCAAGCATATAAATATAAATCGCTATCTTTTTCAATATTCCCACCACCTATTTTTCAGCAAAAACGATTTTCACTGTTTTCTCTGCTGCATGGCCATCTTCCCAAGTACAAAACTGCTCCAAAAAGCTGTCTTCTATTTTAGGCGGATTTTCAAGCATTTTCTCAAGTTCGCTCATTAATTCTTCATTCGTTTCCACAAGCGGACCAGGAGCATTCTTTTCAAAATCAAAGTAAAAGCCTCGTAACGTATCACGATATTCCGTCAAATCATACGTGTAAAACAACATTGGACGCTGTAAATTCGCATAATCAAAAAACACAGAAGAATAATCAGTAATTAACAAATCGCTAACTAAATACAAATCTCGTATATCTTCATGGTTCGAAGCATCACGCACAAAGTCACCGTATTGCGTGAAATCAAAGTGCTCCGCAACTAAATAATGCATCCGCACAAGTAACACAATCTCATCACCAAACTTTTCTTGCATTTTAGCGATATCGATTTTTAAGTCAAATTTGTATTTTCCAGCTTCATAAAAGTCATTATCCCTCCATGTTGGCGCATATAAAATAACTTTCTTTTCTTCAGGAAGCGCTAATTCTTTTTTGATGTTCGCGATTTTCAATTCCTTATCTTCACTAAACAAAATATCATTCCGCGGATAGCCCGACTCAATCATCTCACCCATAAAGCCAAACGCCCGTCTGAAAATGGCGCTGGAATAAGCATTAGGCGAAACTAAATAATCCCATTTCTGCGCCTCTTTCACAAAATCAGCTTTGTATTGTTCTGTCGTTTGCCCCGGCATATGCACTTCATCAATATCCACACCTAATTTTTTGAGCGGCGTACCGTGCCACGTTTGAACATAAATCGTGTTTTTCGGCTTCGGTAACTCTAGCGGAAGACGACTATTAGAAATCCAGTACTTCGCCAACCCCATTTTAAACAACCAACTAACGGAAAAACGCTTCACATAAGGAACCCCGTGTGCCTCAAATAAATCGACATACTTAGGATTAACACTCCACAAGAGTTCATACTCCGGATTATGCTCCTCCATATATTCAAAAATAGCCCGCGGATTACAACTATATTGCTTACCTGAAAAACTTTCAAACATAACTAATGCCTTTTTCCGAGGTAACCATCCTACTATTCTAAATAACAAATAATACACTTTTTGCACTAACTTCATCAGGATACTCCCCCCTGTTTAAACTTTCGCTTTAACGCTCGATTGCGTTTTAATTTTCCTAAGATACTACTTACGACGTTGACCTCAGCAAGCAGCGTTTCCTTTTCAGCAGCTTGATAAAAAAGGCGCGCTTTT
>CM001047.1:1059363-1059545 GCA_000183865.1 Listeria marthii FSL S4-120 | reverse complement strand
AAAAAGGCGCGCTTTTGTTTGGTAAGGTTTTAATTTAAATACCACTTTTTCTATCGTACCTTGTTCTCTAACCACGATATCCCAAATCGTTTGGTCTGCTTTCCGTTTTACTATTTGAGCTGGGACATCTTTGAACGTAGTGCGCGCAATCCATTTGCCATCGTGTGGGGAAGCTTCCTCCA
>CM001047.1:1058873-1059263 GCA_000183865.1 Listeria marthii FSL S4-120 | reverse complement strand
GGGAAGCTTCCTCCACCAATAATTCTATCGCGGCGGCTTTTCCGATACGATAATTTTCTTTTACGGTAACAAGTGGAATTCTTTGCTGATCTATCGTTTCAAAACGAAGCGGCCAACCATTTCGTAAAATCGAGCACATCATTTCTTTGACTACAAGCGGCGTGTCTAGTTCCATAATCGTACTAGCCCCAACTTCTTGCAATACCTTTTGCAATTCTCGCACAAAAATCTCTTGCTCTTTTTCACTCAATACTTCCCGAAAAAAATGATTCTCTTTATAGAAAAATAATTTCGCATGATAGGCAATCAAATACTGTACATACGGAATCACACGACCAAACGTTTCTTTCGAGTCAGTTAAATAGGTTTGGTACACTTTTTGCAAAAATG
>CM001047.1:1055055-1058773 GCA_000183865.1 Listeria marthii FSL S4-120 | reverse complement strand
TTTTTGCAAAAATGGCGTGTATCGTTCCGGCTTTTTCCACGATGAACTTACTAACGAGCCTTTTTGCTGTAAATCACGATGGTAATAATAACCCGCATCCGCAATTAAGCCATAACGCCGATTTTTCAGTAAAAACTGAGTAATTAACAGCTGATCTTCCGCAAAATAAAGCGACTCATCAAAAGCAAATTCTTTCAAACAATCATAACGCAAAAAAGTACCGCCAATATAAAAATGAATTGCTTGTGGTTCTTTTTCGATATCAGCAACTCGATTCCCATTTGCAAAACGGTAATTTAATTTATGTGGTGAAATTTTTTGTTTTTTCCCAAAGTCATCTAAGTAATAAAAAGCTGGCACAAGCATAGGAACATCAGACTCATTTAGAAATGCAACAATACTTGCTAGCGTATTGCCAGACATGATATCATCTGCATCTAAAAAGCCAACAAAATCCGTATCCTCGCTTACATTATGTATTCCGATATTGCGCGCTTTTGCTGGCCCACCATTTGGAACACTCAAAACGCGAATATTAGCAGGATATTTTGCAGCGTAACGATTTGCGATAGCGCCACTTCCATCCGTACTTCCATCATTAATAAGCAGAACTTCAACATGCTTCAAAAAGCTGTAAGACTGCTTAATTATACTATCTATGGATAATGCTAACCTTTTCTCCGCATTGTAAAAAGGCATTATAATCGCAAATTTCATTCTTTTTCCCTCTCCATATAAAAGCTGGGAAGTTAAGGATATCTGCAAATGACAACCGAATACTGTACTTCGATTCCTTGCTTCCTAAATCTACTTTAGCAAACAAATTCATTAGCTTATAGCCTAAACTCCCCAATGTTTTATTATATCTTCCACTCCATAACGCTTTTGCCCCATGGACTGCGTAAATCAGCTTCAAATGCTTCAATTACATCTTGAATGGAATGAACTGTATGAACTTCCCCAACAAGATTTTGTAAATATTCGACACCACGTTTGTTCGTTGATAAAAACTCGACCGTTTTCTCAAAATCAACGCGACCGCTACGGCTACTTCCGTAAACAGTAAGTCCTTTTTCTAGTACCATACGTGAATTAAATTCAATTGGATACTCAGAAACACCTAGTAAGGAAATCGTTCCTTCTGGCTTAATGACATCGATAATTTGACTTACCGCATACTGACTACCCATTCCTCCAGCACATTCAAAAGCTTGATCAATAACTAAATCAGCCGGAACATCATCAATCGCATACGCACCGTCAACAAAAGAAAAGAAGTCTAATTTATAAGGTGTTTTTCCGAAAATGTAAACTTTGCTATCTGGGTACCAATTTTTTAATAGTAAGGATGTGATAAAACCTAAGTTCCCATCGCCCCATACACCAAACGATTCCCGATTAGCATTACTTTTTCCTTCAAAACGTAAAATAGCGTGGACAGCAACAGAAATTAGTTCTGAGAATGCCGCTACTTTCATGTTGATATCGTCTGGAAGTGCAACTACGCGATCTCTACGCATGAAAACATAATCTTGCATTAAACCGTCATAACCACTCGAACGGAATTTACTTGAACGTAAATAGTTTTCCGCTACGACCGGATCTTCCTCAAAAGGCGTATTCGGAATCATCACTACTTTTGTTCCCGGTTTGAATTCTTTCGTTGCATCATAAACAACTTCGCCAACACCTTCATGAATAAGTGCCATTGGAAGTTTTTTAGATAGCATTTCTTTCCCTCTAGAACCTGTATAGTAACGTTGATCTGCCGCACAAATAGATAAATGAGTGGGTCTAACAACAACCACATCACTAGTTAGTGATTCGTCCACATTGGCAACTTCAAACTGTCTCTCTGACACAAGTCTATATACTTGATTAATCATTGGCTATCCGCTCCTGAATAATCGCATTGGCTACTTTTAAATCGTAAGGTGTCGTAATTTTAATGTTGAAAATTTCACCTTTAACCAATTTCACATCGTCGCCAGCAAGCAAACAAATTTTACATGCATCTGTTAGAATTTGTTTTTTCTCGGTTGTTAGATTTTGGTAATGATTGTATACTTTCTTCATGTTGAAGCTTTGTGGTGTTTGACCTTGGTACATGTGGTCTCTCACAGGAATATCTGTAATCACCTCATGATTGCTTGATTCAACTATTGTATCAAGTGCTTCAATAACAGTATCTACAGCTCCAGTTTCAAGTGCAGCATCTATATTTTCTTCAATAATTCGATGTGTTAAAAATGGGCGAACAGCATCATGCGTTACGATAATATCTTCATCTGTTAAGTCATATGTTTTTTCCACGAAACGAATACCATTCATAATTGTTTCATTGCGGTCTTCTCCGCCTTCGATAACAACAATACGATCATCAGAAATATACTTTTTAATATTATCCTCAGCGTGGTTCATCCATTCTTTCGGTGAGGAAATAAGAATTTTATCAAATCGAGTATTTAGAATAAACTTTTCAACGGTATGAACAATAATTGGTTTACCATTTAGAGGTAGAAATTGTTTTGGCATGCTAACGTTACCCATTCGCGTACCTTTTCCTCCAGCTAAAATTTGAGCGTATATCATCCTCTAATCTCCTTTAACTGTTTTTTATATTGACCTGTTACATTATAACATAAAACTTGCATAACAAACTAGCTTCGATCTGCGCCTTTATGTATTTTAATTAGCTCCTTTGTAAAAACTTGCTATTTTATGCACATTACCGTTAAAAACTTGTAAACCCAAAGCCAGATAGCGTATAATTAAATGGGTCTATATATATTTTAGATTAGAAGGAGATTATTAAAAATGAGAGTAAAAAAAGCTGTAATTCCAGCAGCTGGTTTAGGAACACGTTTTTTACCAGCTACAAAAGCAATGCCTAAAGAAATCTTACCAATCGTGGATAAGCCAACTATTCAATACATAGTGGAAGAAGCAGTGGCATCAGGTATAGAAGACATCTTAATTGTAACAGGTAAAGGAAAACGCGCTATCGAAGACCACTTTGATTCCGTGCCTGAACTTGAAAACAATCTACGGGAAAAAAATAAACTTGAATTGTTACATTTAGTAGAACAAACAACGAACATTAATTTGCACTTTATTCGTCAAGCAAAACCAAAAGGACTTGGTGATGCCATCCTTCAAGCAAAAGGTTTCGTCGGAAATGAGCCATTTATTGTTATGTTAGGTGATGACATTGTAGAATCCAAAACACCTTGTTCGAAACAATTAATGAATCAATACGAAAAAACACATAGCTCTGTAATCGGCGTACAAACAGTCCCTCATGCGGAAACATATCGCTACGGCATCATTGATCCAATTAACGAGTACGACAAAAACTTGTACAATGTAAAAGGATTTGTTGAAAAACCAGATCCAGACAAAGCTCCATCCGACCTAGCTATTCTTGGGCGTTACTTATTAACTCCACAAATTTTCGACTTCTTAGAAACGCAAGAACCAGGCGCTGGTGGCGAAATTCAATTAACGGATGCTATCAATAGTTTAAATGAAGTACAACGTGTTTTTGCCTATGACTTTGAAGGCCAACGCTTTGATGTTGGTGATAAATTCGGCTTCATTCAAACAACCATGCAATTCGCTTTAAAACATCCTGAAATCAAAGATGATGTAAAAACGCTAATTGATGATTTGCACAAACAAATTCACGAAAACGATAAATAAAAAAAGAAAACTTGAG
>CM001047.1:1046139-1054955 GCA_000183865.1 Listeria marthii FSL S4-120 | reverse complement strand
TGTCGTTTCTTTTTTTGAACTCATTTAAAAATACATTTTATGACATTTCGCAATCGGATTTAACGAATTCAAACCAACCGCCTTATACACCGCATTGGTAGTCCGTCTATAAAAAGCTAAATTATATTGTTTCGTTTGATAATGCATTTTCTCAAAAAGAACTTTTAAGAATTTTAAATAAGCTGTTCCAAATGGTTTGTTGTTGCCCCAAATCGGATATTCTTTTACCGGAACTTGTATATAAAAGTAGCCTAGCGAAACCAGTTCACTCACAAGTCGTTTATTGTTCGCTTCTAGAAAAGCAGTCAATGCCTCTAGTGCATCTGTCGCTTTCGCTAAATCTCCCGCCAATAATTTCTTTTGGAAAATCGGCCCTAATTTTGTGCGAATCAAATAATTAAATAAGTTCTTATCAAAATCAAGCAATTCTAAACTTAACGTTGTGTAATTATTTTCTAAGTTTCTGTAATATGACCAACAATCGACCATATCGCTTATTAAATAATCATCCGGAATTTTTATCTTTGCTTCATTTTTCGGCGTTTCTTCCAAAACACTATGTTTCCAAACCATATTAGCTTGATGAAAGACATCGATTAAGTATTGATTCGATTCAGCTTTTTCAAAGTAGGCTTTCAAAAAAGAAACATTATACAAAATGTATTGCCCTACTTCTTCTAACAACACATGAGGATCACGTTCCAAATAAGTGCTCGTTGGATTCGGAACAGACTCGTCTAAAAATTGAAGCGTGTCTGTCATTTCATAACTATCTTCATTCGGTAATTTGCGTAGATGTTGGACAAAAACAGGATTTTGGTTAAATAAGTGAATATCTGCTCCAGTCATATTGTCGGAAAAACGAGCAATATAGTCTTGGATTTGCGAAAGAATATTTTGTTCGCTTTCTGAACAGACCATCACAAAATCAGCTTTTGTAGTAGCAACATTACTTTTTATTTCCTCCAAAAGATAAGGACTTCCCCATCTTTCACCAGTATCTTTTATAACGAGTTGTTCTACTACTATGCTCATAAATCTTTCACTTCCTCATCCGCTTTTCCAATATACGTCTCTACAAAACGTTTCGTTGAATTGCCATCTAAGCTTCCAACAAATTTCTTCTTAAAGACTTCCAGCTCATCATAATTATATTTTCCAGTTTTAATGGAACTAATTAGCGATGGCGTATCTTTAAATACTTCACCCGGAATAGTTGCTTTATAATCGAAATAAAAGCCACGTTCATCCAAATAATCATCAATATCATAAGCAAAGAAATAAATTGGTTTATTCATCAAACTAAACTCGAAAATTACCGAAGAATAGTCCGTAATAAGCGCATCACTGAATAACATCAAATCATTAATATCATTATTCAAAGTTAAATCTAAAATAAATGGATCATCTTCATCCACATTGAACGATACGTTTTTAATAACAGGATGGAATTTCAAAATAAGAATATGCGTATCACCAAGCTCTTTTTTCAAAGCAGCAATATCGAGCACAACGCTATAATTAAAACGTTCATTCGGACCACCGCGGAATGTTGGCGCGTAAAGCAACACTTTTTTATCACGTAGTTGCGGATACATTTTCATATATTTTTCTTTCGTATACTCTACATATTCTTGATCGAAAAATACATCTGTTCTTGGTACACCAATTGGTTTAATTTGATTAGCTTGTTTTCTAAAGGCTTCCATATACTCTGGAACAATGCCTTCTGAACTAACAAGTACATCTGTATACGGCGAGTGCGCACGTGTTTCAAATTCTTCGGTATTGGCGTCGGTACCATCCATCGCACTAAAACCAAACTTCTTGAAAGCACCTGTCGCATGCCATGATTGGATAACATGTGTTTTTTTATTAAACTTCAAACCATAAATTTTATTGTAATAATCATCAAGCACAATCGTTTTAGTTCGCCCAAGCGCATAATACAATTGGAACATTTCAAACCAATTACGATTTTTCTTTAAAAACACATATACTTTTTGCGGCATGTTGTGATAAAACATGTAATCATAAATAGCTAATAAATTACCTTCTAAACTTGTACTACGTTCTGTAGCCAAAATCACTTGATCCTTTTTACGCGGCAGCCACGTAGCAATTCTAAAGATGATCCCTCTGCTTATTTTACGAATCAAAATAGGTGCTTTAAATTGACGACGAATAATAAATTTAAAGGAGATTTTACGTGCATCACTCCAGTTATTATTTTCGATAATTTGTAAAGCAGCTTTCATATGGACAGGATACGTTTTTCTAAATGCGATTTTAGCCTCTTCGCCTTGTCTTCCCCATAAATAGGAAATGAGTTGGCGATAGTTTTCTTTATTATCTTTCGTAATGTAGCGAACGCGCTCAATGCTACTAAACAATAAGAAATATCTAAACGAAGGGATAATGTTTAGGAAGTCATCTGATTTTGTTTTCAACCAATCTAACGTCATCGTAAACGCAATTTTTTGATTTTCGCTTTTCTTGCTTTCGATAGCCGCTCTCAAAGCGCCCCATAGTTCAATACTGGATACACGTTGATAGTATTTTAACGCTACTTCATATTCAGTATTATTTTTCAGTAACTCTGCTTCCCCGTAGTCAAAAATTTGAAAAACAGATTTTAAAATGCGAATTGGGTCTTTATTGACAGACTGCGTTAAAGATTGCGATTCGCCGTCACGTAAACGGTAGTAATAAACCACTTTCTCCACAGTATAAATTTCTTCAGCTTGCAATAAAGCATGTAAAACAAAAGGTTGATCTTCACCATAACGAATATTCTCAGGGAAAAACACACCATCTATTAACGAATGATGGTATAACTTCGCACAAGGGCCAATCGAATAAAACAATTCCGGATTTTTTAACAATGTTTTCAGTCCCGGTTTCGCAATATTATATTGAATATGCATCGGAATAAACCATTCATCCTCGGAATTAAATCGCTTCGTTGCACCAGTAATTAATTTTGAACCAGTGGAAATTGCCCCATCATACATAAGTTGCAATGCGTAGTTTGGAATAATATCATCACTATCTACAAAACAAATATACATTCTATTTGCTAGACGTAAGCCATGATTTCTAGCCGAAGCTGGTCCACCATTCGGTTGTGTATACAACTTAAATTTTGGCTTATCCGAAATATATTCCGTTACCATCTCTATTGTTTTATCAGTTGAACCATCGTCAATTAATAAAACTTCGTACATGTCAAATGTTTGCTCATGAATGCTTTCGAGTGTTTCCAGAATTACTTCTTCCACATTATAGAGTGGAATAATAATACTAATTCCGGCTTCTCGATTCTTATCGATGTTATTATTTGAATCAATGTTCATTTATAGACTCTCCCCAATTCAAAATATATGTCATCCATTGTCTTCTGCTTTTCTTCTAAATACATAATATGTTCCTGCAAAAATAATTATAACACCTATATCAAAAATAATAGATACATATTTCGGTATTATCGGCTCAGAAGCGACGTTCGAAATACTAAATCCAATATCTTGTTTCTCTCTTGCTTTGCCTTTAATGTAAAGCGCTCCGTAAGGGTAAAGATCCACTATATCCGAAATGTAAGTACCTAACATCAACGGTTCTTTAGGATTTTTATTTTCTACTTGATAGACTTCAATAACATACTCTGTTTTGCCTTTTGGCTTTTCATTTACATTTATTTGATAGTTTTGTGATTCCTCAAACTCTGAGCCATCTATCACTTCATCGTAAACCTCTTTTTTATTTGTTTTATTAATAACCTTGATTTGATATTTACTATCCGCATCAGGGGCTTTTAGAATAGCTAATTGAATAGAATTGAATGGATCACTTACATTAAATGTCTGCTTGACAATTTGTTGACTATTAACCGCAAGCTGTATGTGAGCATAGCTTTGTTTCACAAGGTACTTATTGATATCTTGTGTTTGCCCTGTAACAGTGTTTCCAATATATGCAAAAATAACGGTACTCAATAAAAACACACAGAAACTGACGATTAAAAAGCCTTTTCTAAGCCCTTTTTTTAAGTCGAACTTCTTCGTATATAACGATTCTACTATAAATTTAAATCCATAGATAGAGGACAAAATCATCAGTGGTGTGATAAACATGATATAACGTTGATTTGCTTCCCAAAATAAATGGAACAACCAAACACCAACGAGTGCAATATTGACGAAAAAGGACATATCGAATTCCTTTTTCTTATAAAAACGCAAAGCACCTAAACAAATTAAAAACAAATTGATAATATGGAACATCTGAGCAGGCAATTCTGTTACAACACGTTTATCTCCAAAGAAATAATCGTATGGCGCAGGATAGTCAAGTGCTGAATTAATATACCATGTATACGCACGCGTCCCGTCTGTCCATGTATTTAACACCTTATTATCAAAAAGTTTCAATAAGCCCAGTGCCCCATGTTCTTCAATTCGCTCTTTAATTTTTTCGATATTAGCTTCTTCTTTTTCTTTCTTTGTTTTAAATTCAGAAGTATAAGTTACATCATCTCGATTATAACGGCCAGCAGGATCACCAAGGCCCATCATAAGCCAATGCGTTTGCGGAAATTCTACTGTCGGATCTTTTTCAAAACCATAACTCTCTGCAATTGGTGTAAACGCAGTATTTAATCCGAAAAAGCAAACCATTAAAACTACCGCATTCAAAATAATTTTTCGCCAATTTCTTATAAAACATAGATGAATCAGCATTGCTGGAAGTAAAATTATAATATTCGGCTTAATTTGATACCCTATCGCGAACAATAGTCCAATAATAATAAAGTACCACCACTTATTATTTTTCGTGTATAAATAATAAAATAATGCAATTAATGCAGCAAAAGGTAATACAAGTGTATCTGTATAAAAATACCAAATATAACCAAGTAATGGTACACAAAATAGCACAATTAATAAATAAATGTTCCCAAACTTGTTACCATTTTCTTTACGAACAATCCAAAACAATGCGAAAATCGTTATATTCATACAAACAAATAGGAAGGCACTTTCTATTAAATACGTATTAGTAATACCCAGTGTTCCCCCAAAAGAATATAACCAATATCTAATAATTGTTATGAATACATTATTAGGATACATTAAAAAGTAATCTTGCACCGTCGCATGCCCACCGTTAGCAAGCATTTTCAAGGCCTCACCTTTGATAACAAAAGCATCCGCAAATGAGTCCATTTGCAATGAAAACAGCAAATATATTTGTGTTAATATAATCAAACTCACCAAAAAGATGGTTATTACACCATCTCCTTTTTTATTCAATTTCGTAAATAACTGATAAATTCCAATAAGAACTAAAAGCGCCGCAGCACTAAAAATAATAAATATACTCGGATGATTAAAACTAATCTCTTGCGGTTTAAAAATGCTTATGCAAAGTAAGTAACCAAAAATAAGTATAAAAAACGCATTAAAAATATAAGCTAACCTATTCTTCACTTTCTTTACACCTATCTCTCGTTGATTTTATTTTCCTTGCATTTCATTTCAAAAACATTTTCCTCTATCGTAAAGCGAGGACGTTCTTTGACTTGTTTGAAGATTTTTCCGATGTACTCACCTAGTACACCAATACCAATTAATTGAATACCGCCAATTAACCATAGCGAAACAATTAAAGAAGTCCAACCAGGCACGACTGCACCAACAATTTTTTGGATGATTGCATAAATCCCCATAACTACACCTATCATAAAAATAACAGATCCAAGAACTAGCAATAATCGAATAGGCGCAACACTGAAAGAAGTAATCCCATCCACAGCAAATAACACCATTTTCTTTAATGGATATTTGGATTCACCAGCAAATCGTTCATTTCTATTATAGAAGACTTTCGTTGATTTAAATCCTAACAACGGCACAATACCACGGATAAACATATTTTCTTCTTTATAACGTAAAAATTCGGTCAATGCTCGTTTACTAAGTAATCGATAGTCCGCATGATTCGGAACCATATTAACCCCTAGTTTACTCATAATTCTATAGAAAGCTAACGCTGAATTTCGTTTAAAGTAAGTGTCTGTGTCACGTTTGTCGCGTACACCATAAACGACATCAAAGCCTTCATGGTATTTTTCTATGAACTCAATAATTGCATTCACATCATCTTGTAAATCCGCATCAATAGATACCACACAATCGGAATATGCGTGTGCTTCCGTTAGTCCTGCAAGCAAAGCTCCTTGATGTCCGTAATTGCGACTTAATTTTAATCCAGAAACATGTTCATTTGATTCTGAGTATTGTTGTATAAGTTCCCAAGTTTTATCTTTACTGCCATCATCTACGAACATAATCTGACTTTTGTCGCTGATTGATTCACTCATCACTAATTTTTGTATAATATTTGTTAGTTGTGTCACGCTCTCACTTAGAACTTCCTCTTCATTATAACAAGGCACCACAACTGTTAAAAATGGTTTTTCCACTCTCACTACAACCCCTTACTGATATGCTATTCTATAAAATTCAGTATCTACAGCATATCTTATTTACAACAGTTTATCAACTATCTATGCAAAAATTATCCACTGTATAGCCACATCTCAGCCACTTTACATCAGAATCAATCTTCCTCATTACATCGCTATCTTCAAATCAAACTTAGATCTTTTCAAAACAAAGCTACAATCAGCTAATTTTAATTATTTTTTGTAGGGAATTTTATTAAAATATGCTAAAATATACTATGATAATTAAATTTTAAGGAGTTAAAGATGAAATTTTATATTAAGGAAATTCAGCTATTAGAATCTAAAACATGGAAGTTACAAGGTTTTTCTGATGGAAAAATCAGTAGTATCCAAGCATACTACAACGAAATCCGAGAATATAAACACCCTGAACAAAAGTTAGATATTCCTTTTACGCAAGATAAGAATTCATTCACAGCGCTTATTTCTGTTGATGAACTTGCCAATCTTTCTCTACCTAACAACCAAACCGTTTGGAAATTCAAAGTAAATGGCGACTATCCATACACTAATTTAACTACTGATGGGCCTATTATCAATAAACCTTTCCAACCAGCTAATTCGCTTTATCAGTATCAATTTGATTTCCCAGAAGGTATTTTGACATTAGTAAGTAAACCGGTGGAATTAGTAGCTTCCATTGATAGTTATACGCTATCTACAGATGTTATGTCTGGTATGATTAAAATCAATTCATCCCTTCCAGCTAGCGACTTTAATGCAAAGCTGATTCTGAAACGCAGACCTACACCAAGCTTTTACTTATTCCATGAGCAACAACAAATCATTGATTTAGGGATTATTAATGACAATACGGTTAGTTTCTCGGTACCTGTAAAAGAACTGTCTGCTGATTTCTTAGTAGACAACACAAATATCCTGGACGCTATGATTGAAGTTTCACCGAACGAAAAGAAAGAAGGCTTATCTGCATTCTTGTCCATTAAGCCAGATATGAAACCTTCTATCCCTAGAGAAATTGAAATAGGCGCACCACTTTTCGCTACACTACGTTCTTATGTTACTGGTTCTAACCGATTATCCTTCTATTTCAAAAAGAATATTCAAGGATTAATTAGTTTGACTCAATTGAAAGAATCAAAAAGCGATATTACATTACAATTCAAATTAGAAAGCAGCTTTTCTGATAGTCAAATTGTCGCTAAACGATTGGACAAAAAAGCAAATACTTTCGAATATAACGTAGAACAAGTTTGGCCACTGAAAAAAGGGCTTACAAAATATTCTGCACAGATTAGTAAAAAAGAATTTCTAGTTGGCCCAATCAACAAACCAGACGCGACTTGGGATTTCTTCCTTCGTTCCCAAAACATGCCTGACCTACCTATTTTAGTACCAAATACGATTGATCTGGACTCCTCCGAATTCTTTGATATTGCAAACAAAGAATTCAAAGCACAATTAACAAAAAATGAGTTCAATAATTTATCTTGCTTTACTGTCGCTGCACCTAAGATTAAAGAAGATGTTACTAAAATTGCTGTTATGGGAACTTGCTTTAGCCGTAACGCTTTTAATTCATCTCCTTTCTTTAACCCAGATTATAAAGCCTTCTTTGAATGTAGCTTCACTCAATTCCATTCGTCTATTATCAGTATCATGACTAAACCTGTTGAGCAAATTAATCTGGATAAATATACTGATATTGCAAAAGGAGAAAAATCGTTTGTAGAGGAAGATTGGAAAAAAGACTTCTTTACTAACCTTAAAAACTCTAATTCCGATTATTTCCTAATCGACCTTTATCCAGACGTGATTCGACCTGTTATCTGGGTAAATAAAGAAGCAGCTATTACACTATCTTATGTTATCGAACAAAGTCAGTTACTAAATGATATTTCTTATGAGAGAATTTTGGATCATATTGATAACGAAGCATACTTTAATGAGTGGAAAGGTTATGCAGATCAATTCATCGAAAAACTAACGGAGATTATTCCTGCTGATCGAGTTATTTTAAATTTAGGTGGATTTACTACTTCCTATTATGATGAAGACGGTAAAGTTGTTGCCTATAAAAATAAAATGGCTATTGAAAAAAATAATTACTTCTGGGATCGTCTGAATAATTATTTCTTATCCAAATTACCAGAAGCAAGAGTAATCGACTTTTCTAAAAAGACATATATAGGTGACTTTAACTATCCATTTGGACATTCATTTTCTCACTTTGAATCACCATATTACAAAGACTTCTTGAAAGACCTTATTTACATCACTAAATCTTAATCTATTATAAATACAAAAAAACCAGCGTGAGAGGCGG
>CM001047.1:1045771-1046039 GCA_000183865.1 Listeria marthii FSL S4-120 | reverse complement strand
TCTCACGCTGGTTTTTCTTATTTAACGTTTGTAAATGCACGTTGATCTACCCAACCAATGATTTTGCCATTAACGCTCATTTGATAGTAAGTCGCACGCGTCGTTTTAGCTTCACGTACTAGCTGTACAGTCTTATTCGCATAAGCTGTTGCTTGTCCAACGTTTTTAGTTCCAATGACTCTATACGGCTCTGTCCAGATACCATTACCTGGTGCATTGCTCAGTAGCCCAGTCATATTAATCGCCTTATTATACTCAATCGAATCAT
>CM001047.1:1045375-1045766 GCA_000183865.1 Listeria marthii FSL S4-120 | reverse complement strand
TCAAAAGCTTTTTTATCTAACCAGCCAATGACTTTACCATCAACGCTAAACTCATAGTATGTTCCTCTACTTGTTTGCGCTTCACGAGTTATTTTAGCTGCTTTACCTTTATATGTCGCTGCTGAAGTTACGAGTTTAACACCTTTACTCTTATACGGAGTAGTCCATACGGCATTACCAGTTACATTTTCAACTACAGCCTCCATATTAACTGCTTTATTGTAAATTACATTGTCATATACTTCGAAAGCTTTTTGATCTAACCAACCGATTACTTTACCACCAGATTTAAATTGGTAGTACGTACCTTTTGGAGTTTTTGCTTCGCGTACAATCTCTACTTCTTTATTCAAGTAAGTTTCAGCTGGTCCGATTAATTTTGTTCCAGCTG
>CM001047.1:1044215-1045367 GCA_000183865.1 Listeria marthii FSL S4-120 | reverse complement strand
GGTTCTGTCCATACGGCATTACCACTCACATTTCTTACTGCTGCATCTAATGAAACTGCTTTATTATACTCAGCTTGGTCATAAAGCGTAATCGCATTTTTATCTAACCAACCGATTGCTGTTCCATCGATGCTGATATTGTAATATGTGCCATGTTGTGTTTCTACTTGTTGGCTAATTTTCACATCTTTATTTGCATATTTAGTTGCTTGTGCTACAGAAGTTGTACCTTCCAATTTATACGCTTTTGTCCAAATACCATTTCCTACTGGATTAGTGATTTGTCCATCAAGATTAACATTTTTGCTTGAAATAATGGAATCATATGGATAGATAGTCAGTGCTTTCTTATCAATCCAACCGATTGTTTTATTGTTAATGCTAAATTGGTAATAGGTTCCTTTTGCTGTTTGCGCTTCACGTAAAAGCTTAATTTCTTGTTGTGCATACGTTGTCGCGTTTGTAACAAATTCTCTTCCATACGCGTTGTAAGGCTTGGACCAAACACCGTTGCCTACAGGAGTTGTGATTTTAGCACGCCCAACGTTTACTTTATCGTAATTAACGCTATCGTAAATAGTGAGTGCTTTTGCATCTACCCAACCAATTACTTTACCATTGTATTTAAATTGATAGTACGTACCTCTTTTAGTTGTAGCAACAGATACTAAATCGATATCCTTATTAGCATATGTGCTAGCTAGGCTTACAGACTGCACACCTTTCACTTTATACGGTAACGTCCAAACGCCATTTCCTGTTGGACTTGTGACAGTCGCTTTTCCAGAAGTGGATTTTTGAGTAAGAATTTTATCGTATAAAACATCATATTTGGCTAGATCATAATTTTCAATTACTTGAATTAAACTAGCACCATATGTTGGAGAAGTTGCATATCCTGCTTTTTGAAGTTCCATTGCAGCTACTTTATAGTCCGTTGCATCGACTACTTTTTTATATAAGTTTTTGTTCCAAGAAGTTCCATTCACTAATAAAAGTGTATGGTCTGTTACAGATTCATTCCAACTAGGATATTTACGGAATTCAGCATCAATTCTAATCCACTCACCGTTCACATATTCAGATGTTGTCATGATAACCGATTGTCCGTTGTATTTCCCTTTGATACCAAATAAATTGTATCCTTTTGTA
>CM001047.1:1043654-1044115 GCA_000183865.1 Listeria marthii FSL S4-120 | reverse complement strand
CCAGATTCTAAAATTGCTTGAGCTAAAGTTATACTAGACAAAAGATGATATTTTTCTTGAGATGCCTGTGCAGCAGGGGCTATTTTGTCGATGAACGCTTGCTGTGATGCTGTCGTAGCAGCTTCAGCGTCTTTTACGAAGGAATTTTTTCCAGTTAATGAATCTTGTAATTGTCCGCCAGCCGTTGTCAAACCGTACATTGGGACAACTAACATTGGTATCATTACAATTTTCATCCACTTTTTATTTATCATTTTTCTCCAACCACTCCTTAAATTGCTTTACTGTCCTATATTTTACCAAACTTTATGCCATCGTAAGTTACAGATTCATTACAAAACAAAGGAAAAAGGTTTTAATCAGGCATTTGTTAATTATTTAGACAAATTTTCTACATCATTTTACGCAAAAATGCTTTACTTCTTAAAATTTCTCACAAAAAAACTTTCAAAAGCTAGCTA
>CM001047.1:1039024-1043554 GCA_000183865.1 Listeria marthii FSL S4-120 | reverse complement strand
AAGCTAGCTAGCCTTTGAAAGTTTTTGTTGCGTTACTTCAGTTTTAAATCTTTATGAGCCACACGAGCTACTTGTTCGATTTGGTTCGTAGATCCTTCGCTGATTAAGCCTTTAAAGGATTTCCCTGTCGCCACTAACGTCCCAAATAGTATTGTCAATGCAATTAGTACCGTTAAAAATATTTTATCAAACATTGTTAGTCGGTATTTGTTGGCATTTGGATTTGGATAAAACTTTTTCTGTGGCGCTTTTTGATATTCTTTATGTTCTTTTTGATATTTTTTCTTGTAATCATTTGGTTGTTTATTAAACCATTTGACAAACTCGTCGTATTTTTGGGCAACTTCTTGTGCTGTGCCTATTTCTCTTATTTCACCGTGGTGCATCCAAATAATTCGGTCACACAAGCTTTTTACTTGGCCAAGCGAGTGACTGACGAAGACAATGGTTTTCCCGCGGGCTTTAAATTCATTAATTTTAGCTACACATTTTTCATAAAAAGTCTGGTCACCTACAGATAATGCCTCATCGATGACTAAAATGTCTGGATTTGTGTGTACCGAAATCGCAAAACCTAAACGAGAACGCATCCCGCTTGAATAGTTTTTAATTGGTTGATTAATAAAATCACCAATATCAGCAAATTCGATAATACTTGGCATCAATTTGTTAATTTGAGAACTTTTCATTCCATGCATAAGTAATTTCAAACGAATATTTTCATATCCTGTAAGCGGCCCTTTTAGACCTACTGCAATGGCGATTAAAGAAGTTTCCCCATTAATAATGACTTCCCCTTGTGTGGGAGGAATAACGCCTGACATAATACTCGATATCGTTGACTTACCTGAACCATTGATCCCAATAAGTCCTACTGTTTCACCATCATGAATATCAAAAGATACGTCTCGTAAAGCCCAAAAGGATTGCATTTTTTGACTTTTTGGCATAAACAAGCCTTTAATCTTATCGGATTTATTTTGATAGAGGTCATATTCCTTCGACACATGTTTAAATGATACTTTGATATTTTTACCCATCTGTCTAACCTCCTATAAATAATCCACGAAACGTTCGCGGAATTTCATGTGTAGTGTCGCACCAACAAATAGTAATGTCAGTGTGATTAACCAGAAATACATCGTGTATGATGGAGATTCCCAGAAGCCTCTGTTCATTAAGAATGTTTCTCTAAAACCATTAACAACATAGTAAATTGGGTTTAATTTAAGTAAATCTACTAGCCACTGCGGCAACATCGTTTCTAAATTCCAAACAATACCTGTTACGTAGAAAAGCACGCGCATAACAGACTGCAACATAATATAATAGTCTCTTACTAAAACGCTGATTGTTGCGTTAAACAAGGTAACACTAAATAGAAACGCAATCATCGCTACAAAATAATACAAGTATTGGCCCCAATAAATAGTAACCGGAGTTCCATTAATCGCAAGCAAACCGAGTAAAATTACCATCATCGTAAAATAACTTGTTAAATTAGAAACAATCGTGATGTTAGGTAAGATACTCATTGGAAAATTCATTTTTGAAACCATGCCTATTTTATTATAAATACTATTCGCACCTTGTAAAATAACAGCACTAATAAAGAACCAAGGAATAATCCCGGCTAGCATCCATTCAATATAACTTGCATCCGAGCCAGATTTTGCATTCATCCCAAATCCAAATACAAAATAGTAAATAGCGATTTGAATTAATGGATTTAAAATCTGCCATGCTAGTCCTAAATAATGGCTTTGATATGTAGCCTTATCTTCATAGCGCGCAATGCGAAATATCATTGGTAAATTTTTAATTTGCTCTTTAATAACTTCCATAACCTGTTTCACAAAAACACTTCTTCCCGAAAAATAATATGGTTTTAAAAACCAGATTCAGCTCACTATTCTTTTATAGGCAACTCCTCCACTTAAAACCACGTACACCTTGTTTGTATTATTTGTCGTCTAAGTTGCCGTATTCTTGCTGTTTGTGTATGATCTTCTAAGTGTAAATAGCTCTGCTTATTTGGTAAATTGCTTTACTAATACCATTTAGTAAAAAATCCACCCTATGTTAAATTACCTTAAAAGTCATTTTTTGTAAAGCTTCATCTACAATTTTCGAAGAATTAGTTTCCAAGAACGGCTTGAATATCGGCTGCACCTTCAAGCAATCTTGGTCCTGGACGGCTTAATTTATTCGCATCCATTTCGTAGATTTTATCGTTTTTAACAGCTGGGATATCTTTCCATGCCGCGCGTTTTTGAATAGTTGCTTTTGCGTCAGGATATACAGATAAAATAATATCTGGTTTTAGCTCTACTACTTTTTCTTCATTGTAAGGAATAAAACCTGTTTCTGTAACGATATTTGTACCGCCAGCAAGTTCTAACATTTCGTTCATAAATGTGCCTTTACCTGCTGTGTATAAATCAGGACTAATTTCAATCCAAACTTTTGGAGATGTTTTTAGTTCTTTTGCTTTCTTTTCAATGGCTGCTTTTTGCTCTTCCATTGAATCTGTTACTTCTTTCGCTTCTTTTTCTTTCCCAGTCAACTCACCAACTGTTGCAATCGATTTTTCTGCAGCTTTTAAATCAGTAGCATCTGGAACGATAAATACGTTGATTCCAGCATCTTTTAATAATTGATATGCGTCTTTTTCTGTTGCAAGCATAGATTCGTGACCTAGAACTAAGTCCGGTTTAATCGCAATGATTTTTTCTGTATCAACGCCTGTAGAAGTTACTTTTTCTACTTTTTGTGCTTCTTTTGGATAATCATCATAAGCAGTAACGCCTTTTACTTTATCGCCTAAACCTAGAGCAAATAAAATCTCTGTATTACTTGGCATTAATGAAACGATTTTTGTTGGTGCTTCCTTTAATGTGATTGTAGCTCCAGTTGCATCTTTTACTTCAATTTTCTCTGTTTTCTCTTCTGGTGCCTTTGTTTCAGTATTCCCGCAAGCAGTTAAGATAGCAAGTAATAAAACTACGGCAATTCCTTTAAACCATTTCATGTATAAGTTCTCCTTTTTTTAGAAAAAACGGGTGTCAATATAGCGCTAAGTAATTCGAAAAGAAACGTCATTTTGCTACGTTTAAACTTTCGATTTTTAAAGTTTGCTACTTTAAATTAGCGTCATATTCCCACCCGTTAATTATTTATGTTTTTTTAAATTCTGTTTACTTCAATTAATAGATCACCTGATTCGATTGTATCGCCATCAGACACGTAAATGCTGCTGACTTCACCATCGAACGGCGCTTGAATAGTTGTTTCCATTTTCATTGCTTCTGTGATTAGTAGTGGATCACCTTTTTTCACAGAGTCGCCTTTTTTCACGACTACTTGAATGACTGAACCTGTCATTGTTGCTCCAACGTGTTCAGGGTTCGTTGTGTCGATCTTACGGCGTGCAATTACAGTAGATTGAACATTCATATCTTGGATGTTAATTTCACGTGGTTGGCCATTTAATTCAAAATAGATTACACGTGTTCCATCCGCAATTGGTTCGCCTATTGAGTTTAGCTTGATTAAAAGAATTTTTCCTTTTTCAAGTTCTACTTCAATCGTTTCACCTAAGCGCATACCTTTATAAAATGTCGGTGTATCAAGGACTGTTACATCACCATATTTGTTAATCATATCTTGATAATCTAGGAACACTTTTGGATATAAAATATAGGAAATGACATCTTTTTCTGTTGGTTCATAACCCATTTTTTCTTTTAATTCTGCTTTGACATCAGCAAAATCAACTGGCTCCATTAAAGCGCCTGGACGATCTGTAAGTGGTGTGCGTCCTTTGAGTACTAGTTTTTGAAGTTTTTCTGGGAAGCCGCCGTATGGTTGACCAATTTCCCCCATAAAGAATTCGATAACGGAATCTGGGAAATCGATGGTATCGCCTTTTTCATATACATCTTCTTCGGATAATTCATTTTGAACCATAAATAGTGCAAGGTCCCCAACAACTTTAGAAGAAGGTGTTACTTTTACGATATCACCAAACATTTTGTTTACAACAGTATACATTTCTTTCACTTCGTCCCAACGATCACCAAGTCCAACCGCAATTGCTTGTTGTTGAAGGTTCGTATATTGACCGCCTGGCATTTCATGAATGTATACTTCGGTTTGTGGAGAGTTAAGTGCATTGTCAAAGTCTTTATAATAGTGACGAACATCTTCCCAGTAATGATTGATGATTTGAGAATTTTGCGCGTCTAAATTCGTTTGACGGTTACCATTAACTAATCCGTAATAAAGACCAGTCATGCTTGGTTGGCTTGTTGCGCCACTCATCGCACTTGATGCAACGTCAACAATGTCAACGCCCGCACTGACTGCTGCAGCATAAGTATAAATACCGTTACCGCTTGTATCATGTGTATGAAGGTGGATTGGCACATCTACTGTATCTTTTAATTCACCAATTAAACGGTATGCCGCTTGTGGTTTTAAAAGCCCAGCCATATCTTTAATTCCAAGGATATGCGTACCTTGAGCAAC
>CM001047.1:1031927-1038924 GCA_000183865.1 Listeria marthii FSL S4-120 | reverse complement strand
TAGCAGCCTCTACGACCTTGCCTGCTTCACGAACAGCATCAATGGACACTTCCATACCTTTGATCCAGTTTAAGCTGTCAAACACGCGGAATACATCGACACCGGATTGTGCTGATTGCTTAACGAATTCGCGGATAACGTTGTCTGGATAGTTTTTATATCCGACTGCATTAGCGCCACGAAGTAACATTTGGAACATAACGTTTGGAATTTGTTTTCTAAGTGTTTCTAGGCGCACCCAAGGATCTTCATTTAGGAAACGATAAGCCACGTCAAAAGTCGCGCCGCCCCACATTTCAAAGGAGAACATATTTGGTAATAAATGAGCCATCGAATCTGCCACTTGGAAAATATCTTTCGAACGAACACGAGTCGCAAGTAGCGATTGATGTGCATCCCGAAGTGTCGTATCTGTCAAGAGCACTTCTTCTTGTTTTTTCACCCAGTCAACAACGCCTTCTGGACCTTTCGCATCCAAAATTTGTTTTGTTCCCGGAGCGATTTGCGAACCGTACGGAATTTTCGGCAAACGTGGTTCTGCATAAACAGGTTTATCACGATGCTTAATTCCCGGGAAGCCATTCACAGTTACATTTCCGATATAACGTAGTGTTTTCGTACCACGGTCACGGATATGTGGGAATTTGAATAGTTCTGGCGTTGTATCGATAAAGCTTGTATTATAATTACCACTTGCGAAATCCGGGTGACGAACTACATTCAATAAGAAAGGAATATTTGTTTTAACGCCACGGATACGGAATTCAATTAGGTTACGACGCATTTTGCGCGTTGCTTGCTCAAAGGTCATTCCCCAAGTACATAATTTTACAAGCAAAGAATCATAGAACGGTGTAACTACTGTTCCTTGGAAACCGTTACCAGCATCCAAACGAACACCAAATCCACCTGTGGAACGATACGTATCTACTCGACCAGTATCTGGCATAAAGTTATTAAGCGGATCTTCGGTTGTAATACGGCTTTGAATAGCAGAACCGTGAATATGGATATCTTCTTGCTTAGGAATAGCAACTAGTTGATCATAAAGCGCATAGCCATCTGCAATGAATAATTGTGATTGAACGATATCAATCCCTGTAATCATTTCAGTAATTGTATGCTCAACTTGAACACGAGGATTTACTTCGATAAAGTAAAAGTCATCGCCTTCAACTAAAAATTCTACTGTTCCAGCATTAATGTAATCAACGTTTTTCATTAGTTTTACTGCAGCATCGCAAATACGGTTACGTAGTTCAGAAGTAATCGCATTACACGGAGCTACTTCTACTACTTTTTGATGACGACGTTGAATGGAACAATCACGTTCGAATAAATGAACGATGTTACCATGCGTGTCACCAAGGATTTGTACTTCGATATGTTTCGGGTTCATGACACATTTTTCTACGTATACTTCATCGTTTCCGAATGCAGCTTTTGCTTCTGAGGATGCACGTTCAAAGCTTTCTTTAACATGTTCTTTTGATTCGACAACACGCATACCACGACCGCCGCCTCCAAGGGAAGCTTTAATCATTAATGGGTAACCGTTTTTCTCGCCGAACTCTTCTACTTCTTTAATGCCAGCAACCGGTCCATTACTTCCCGGAATTACTGGAATATCAGCTAATAGAGCTTGTTCTTTTGCTTTGATTTTGTCACCAAACATATCTAGGTGTTTTGATTTAGGACCAACGAAAATAATGCCTTCTTGCTCACAACGACGAGCAAATTCAATGTTTTCGGACAAGAAACCATATCCCGGATGAATCGCGTCTGCACCAGATTCTTTAGCAATTTCAATTATGTTTTCGATATCTAGATACGCATCAATAGGCTTTTTCCCTGCTCCAACCAGATAAGCTTCATCTGATTTATACCGGTGAAAACTTCCAGTATCTTCTTGTGAATAAATAGCCACTGTTTTGATTTTGAGTTCAGTACACGCACGCATAACACGGATAGCAATCTCGCCGCGGTTTGCAACTAATACTTTTTTAATTCGATTCATTTTTTTCCTCCTAACCAACACTGATCTGTTCTATACTTGATACGTTGCCTAAACGGATGAAACGATTATGTAGACTTTAAAAGCAATCCCCTTTTTTTAGGCTGTAAAACGGTATATAAATTCAATTATAGTATTAAATACCATCAGATGTAAATTATTTTCTTTCTAAATATTTAAAACAATATCGAAAACACGAATAAACTGGCGGTAAAACGCCAAAAACATGCGGTTAAGCAAAAAAAGAAAAAGCTACTTAAATAGCTTTTTCTTTCGTAATTTATCGTCTTCTTTGTCGTTTAGGTTGCTCTTGTTTGGAGCCATCTGATTTATAGACACGTTGATATTTAGTAAACATCGAAATATTTGCCACAATACCAAGCATCATCGATAGTACCATCAAGGACGAACCACCGTAACTAATAAACGGAAGCGTTACCCCAGTCAGCGGGATAAGTCCACTCGCACCACCTAAATTAATAAACGCTTGAATCGCGATTAAACTCGCAATACCGTAACACATTAACGAGGCAAATGGATCCTTCGCCCTGAGCCCGGTCGTGATTGTTTTAAAGATAATGAAGAACAGCGCTAAAATAATAAACATCACACCGAACACGCCTAATTCTTCTGCCACTACAGCGATGATAAAATCGGTATGCGCTTCAGGTAAGTAACCTAGTTTTTGCACACTTTCCCCAAGGCCTTGTCCAGAAACGCCACCCGAACCAATCGCGTAAAACGAATTAATCAATTGATGTCCTTCTTTATCGGCGTATTCAAATGGATTCATAAATGTCGTAATCCGCGCTACTTTTGTTGGAGAAACAATTTCATTTCTGATGTTGTCAGGTAATGCAAACAAAATGAGGCTGAGACCGACAATAATGCCTAGCCCTATCCCAATCAATTTCATAATCGTTCGGAGTCGCATTCCAGAAGCAATAATAATACAACAACCAACTAAGAAAATAATAAATGCCGTCCCTGTATCCGGTTGAATCGCAATTAAGAAACATACAAAAGCTAAAAAGAATATCGGCGGCAAAACACCACGGTTAAAATCATCTATATAACTTTGTTTTTTCGCATAAATAGCCGACATATAAATAATGACTGCTAATTTGGCAAATTCCCCTGGTTGCAACGAACGAGGACCTAAAACAAGCCAACTATTGGCATTATTTACGGTTTTACCTACTAAGAAAATAAGTAATAACACGCCAATCGAACCAAATACAATTAACATTAACACTTTATTATTTTGATAAACTTTAAAAGGTAAAAGGGCGAAAAGAATAAAGAAAATAAAACTAATTATAAAGTTCTTCACTTGACGTGCATAAAAATAATCTGCTGGTAAACCTTTCCCAATTGCTAAAGACCAGCTGGCACTATAAATCATAATCAAGCCAAATAAACATAGCACGATAAATAACGCAATAAATGCATAATCATAAGATTTTAAAATTCGTTTAAACATCGGCATCTTCCAATCCCTGAGAAGTTATTATCCCATCTTGTTTTCTATTCTTTCTATTATAAAGGAAAAGACCTTCAAATGAAAAGAAGAATCGCCTCCTTCTTTTGACTCATTTTTAGCCTTTTTCCTACCAAACAAAAAAAGATGTCAGAAAAAATCAGACATCTTTTCAATTGATTCATTATTTTTTACTCATGGACAGTTCATGTAAAGCGGATAATTCTTTTTCCAGTGTAGACATTAATTTCTTGCCTTCTTCTGGTTCGATTAATCCTAGGCGGGTTGCAAAGTTGATTTCACGTGATAAACCATACATTTGTGTATCAAGAACTTCCTCATATGCTGGACATTGCGGTAATGTTAGATTATCCATTTGGACTTTAATCAACTGTAAGATGCGTTTTGCGTCTTGTTTTAAAAGCTCCACTGCCTCTTCTCTGTGATCTATCTTTTTGTTTGCCATCACAGAACCCCCTATCATACGCCAAGAATAGCGCTTTATTTTCATCTTGAGAAAAACCTCAAGTAAAAGTTAATACTAGATAATAATAGTATAGCATAATTTGTAAGCCACGCAAGCAAGATTGGACTAAAATTTTTGAAAAATTCACTTTTACTCGCCTTTTTTGATAATCATGCTATAATACTTGTGTGAGGTGAAGATAAATTGAATGCAAAATGTATCTTATGCGAAAGTGTAGATGAACTAGACAATCGCGAATTTAAAACAAAGCAATTACGCAATAAACCTATTAGAATGTATTTATGTCCTGAATGTGAACATCGAGTAGCTATTAATACTATCAGTCGCGTTAATTCTGGCCATTTCAATTTTCATAAACCAGTAGTAATGTCGAATAGCGAGTTAAAGAATTTAATAGAAGGTAATGCAAAATAAAAAATCCGCCCGTTAAATGGGCGGATTTTTCTATTTTACCGGGAAGCTAACAACAACGTCATCGCCTGCATTCGCTGCAGAAACGCTTGCATCAAATTTATCAGGGTTTGGAACACCAATTTTTGAGTCAGCTGCTAAATCGTTGTATACATCTTCTGTCATCGTGAAAGTAAGTAATCCACGAGCTGTTTTTCCAGCGGTGAAAATGTTTGGATCAGCTTTACTTCCAATAAGATGGAAATTAGAAGGAACAAAATTATCTAGACTTCCTCCAACGAATTCATTGGCGCCAACTAGTGTAATTTGGTCCGCTTTGTACATTTTATCTTTAGAAGACGTATTTTTAATGGAGAGGTCTAATGTGATAACATAGCCATTTTTGTTTGCTAAATAGCTTTCTGGATTACTGGCACTAACTGATTTATTAGCTCCAACAACATGTTCTACTTTGTATTGATTGACTTCAATGGTTAAATACTCAAAGATTTTTTCAAATGAAGGAGAACTTGATAAATAAGTTGTTGTGACTGTACCACCTAGAACAGAAGATACATTGGATGTTTTGAATCCTGTTGCAGATAACGAAAAGGCTGGTGTCGATGTATCTGTCGAACTACCATTACTTTTTGCTGGTGCATTTTTTTCTACATCTGAGCTTCCTTTTGTGACTACGCCTTTATCATCTGTTACGGAATCTTTTGTTGGTTCGGTTTTCTTCGTGTCAGTTGTTTTCTTTGGTGTAGATGTGGTTTTTTTAGCTGTTGTTTTCGGTTCGTTGTCTTTTGCAGAGTTTCCATTTGCATAAACACCGACTACAACGCCTCCGATAAGAAGTACCACTAATACTGCGAGAATAATTATACGTTTTTTCATCATACTAACCACCTTTTCTACTTACTTCTAATATACCAAATAGCTGTTCATATTACAATAGTGTTACAAACTCATTATTTTATTCCCTTTTCTAGCAAAACAAAGCATAAAAAGGCCAAATAGTTTTTAAAGGATAGTGATATCTCTTAAAAACTATCTGGCCTTATTTGTTAAGTTACTTATTCAGCAGTTTTTGAACGTTTTGCTGCTTTTTCACGTTCGTTTTTGTTTAGAATTTTTTTACGTAAACGGATAGATTCTGGAGTTACTTCACAGTACTCATCTTCGTTTAGGAATTCTAATGATTCTTCTAGTGATAAGTGACGAGGTTTTTTGATTACGTTTGTTTGGTCTTTGTTAGCAGAACGAATGTTAGTCATTTGTTTTGCTTTAACAATGTTTACAGCGATATCGCCTTCACGATTGTTTTCCCCAACGATCATACCTTCGTAAATATCAGTACCAGGTTCGATGAAAATAGTACCACGGTCTTCTACTTGCATTGTTCCGTAAGTAGTAGATTTACCAGTTTCCATGGATACAAGAACACCACGGCTACGTCCACCAACGCGTCCTTTTTGGATTGGTTGGTAGCTATCGAATGTATGGTTGATAATACCATAACCACGAGTCATTGAAAGGAAATCAGTTGTATAACCGATTAATCCACGAGCTGGAACCATGAATTGTAAACGAACTTGGCCGTTGCCGTCGTTAATCATGTTTTTCATTTCGCCTTTACGTTGGCTGATAGATTCAATAACTGAACCCATGAATTCTTCTGGAGTATCAATTTGAACGTCTTCTACTGGTTCACATTTCACGCCATCAATTTCACGGATGATTACTTCTGGTTTAGAAACTTGTAATTCATAACCTTCGCGACGCATTGTTTCAATCAGGATAGATAAATGAAGCTCACCACGACCTGAAACTACCCATGCATCTGGGGAAGCTGTTGGTTCTACGCGTAAGGATACGTCTGTTTGAAGTTCTGCTAGTAAGCGTTCTTCAATTTTACGGCTTGTTACGTGTTTACCTTCACGACCAGCGAAAGGACTGTTATTTGTAACAAAAGTCATTTGTAGTGTTGGCTCATCGATACGTAAAAGTGGAAGTGCTTCTTGGTGGTCAAATGGTGTTACTGTTTCACCAACAAAGATGTCTTCCATACCTGCTAGTGCAACTAAATCACCAGCTTTTGCTTCTTTAATTTCGTCACGTTTTAGTCCGAAGAAACCGAACATTTTCGTTACACGGAATTGTTTTACTGTGCCATCAAGTTTAATTAAAGCAACTGTTTGTCCTACGTGCATTGTTCCGCGGAATACACGGCCAATACCGATACGACCTACATAGTCATTATAATCAAGTAATGAAACTTGGAATTGTAATGGTTCGTCGCTATTATCAACTGGAGCTGGAATATGTTCGATAATAGTATCTAAAAGTGGTTTCATTGTTTCTTTTTGTTCTGCTGGATCGGAATCATAGCTAGAAGTTCCGTTGATTGCAGAAGCATAAACAACTGGGAATTCTAATTGATCGTCATTCGCACCTAGTTCGATGAATAATTCTAATACTTCATCAACAACTTCTTCTGGGCGAGCAAAGTCACGGTCAATTTTGTTTACTACAACGATTGGTGTTAGGTTTTGTTCTAGTGCTTTTTTTAGTACAAAACGTGTTTGAGGCATAGTACCTTCATACGCGTCCACTACTAAAAGAA
>CM001047.1:1031469-1031827 GCA_000183865.1 Listeria marthii FSL S4-120 | reverse complement strand
ATTTTCATGATACGTTCTACTTCTCCACCGAAATCGGCGTGTCCAGGTGTATCCATGATGTTTACACGTGTATCTTCATACTTAATCGCTGTATTTTTCGCTAAAATTGTAATACCGCGTTCTCTTTCTAAATCATTGTTGTCCATTGCGCGTTCTGCAACTGTTTCATTGTCGCGGAATGTGCCTGACTGGCGTAATAATTGGTCTACTAGTGTTGTTTTACCATGGTCAACGTGGGCAATAATTGCTACATTACGAATATCATTTCTTAAATTCAATCTTGTTTCCTCCTAAATTAAAAATCCAAACATTTATCGTGAAGATTAGCCAAAAGAAAGAGGAAAATAGATTTATTTTC
>CM001047.1:1031286-1031369 GCA_000183865.1 Listeria marthii FSL S4-120 | reverse complement strand
AAATAGATTTATTTTCCTCCGTCGCTATCGTCTCGTTTAAATCAACTTACCTATTATAGCATAGCTAGGCGGATTTGGCACGA
>CM001047.1:1027346-1031186 GCA_000183865.1 Listeria marthii FSL S4-120 | reverse complement strand
TTTTCTGAAAATAACTTTTTTTATGTTGAGCGCTTTCTTTAAGGCAGGTAGTTATCTAATAAGGTTTGGTGAATTTTTGGTGCAGCTACGATTGAACTTCCTTTTTCTAACATATTGATTTTTTCGCCATTAAGTCTCGTCACTGTTCCGCCTAATTCTTCGACGATAATTTTTCCAGCCGCAATGTCCCACGGAGCTAAATTAGCCGAAAGATATGCCCCCGCTCGTCCTGTCGCAACATCCATATATTCTAGCGACGCCGCCCCGTGTAGACGCAAGCCCCGAGAAGCTTTTACCGCCTCCCACATCGTTGGAAATTTTCGGGTTACACTCATATTAGCGATTAAAAGTGCATCTTCGAGATCAACAGTTGGATCTAGTTTAGGAATTGTTCTGCCATTTACTGTGGCTCCCTTTCCTTTTTCCCCGAAGTATAGTTCGTCACGCGATACATCATAAATATAAGCAAGTCGTCCTACTCCGTCTTCATAAACGGCAAGAGAAATCGCAAAATCTCGCTGCTGTTCGACAAAATTAAGCGTTCCGTCAATCGGATCAAGAATCCAAACAACGCCATTTAAATCCGTTACATCTGCCGCCATACCTTCTTCACCAAATAAACGATGATCCGGAAAATGTTCTTTAATTTGTTTGACAAAAAAAGCTTCTGTTTCTTTGTCCATATTGGTTACTAAATCGTTTCGGCCGGATTTTACATCAATATCTAATGTTTCTTTAAATGATTGTTTGATTTTTGCTGCGGCTTCCATAATCCATAACCTTGCTAAATAATCTATTTTTTCGCTGTCCATACACACACCTCTTCGCACTCTTTTTGTTTATTTTATCACAAAAATGAATTATCTGAATAGAACAAGATTCTTTCACTTAGAACTTAACTTCCGTATAATGAAACTATATGCAAAATTAGGAGGAAAACAGATGACTTTTAAAGGGTTTAGTAAGAAAGATTTTAAAACAATGCAAATTCCTGGGCTTGATGCACGTATGGCTGGAATTCAAAATGATATTCAACCGAAATTTAAAGCTGTTGGGGAAGAATTGACTACTTATTTAAGTGCCAAACTTGGCGATGAAATGTTTTTACATATTGCTCGTCACCAAAGACGTTCGGTTAATCCACCAGAAAGCACGTGGCTTGCAATTTGCCATGATAAACGTGGTTATAAAAAGCACCCTCATTTCCAAGTTGGGCTGTTTGATAATTATTTATTTATCTGGCTCGCTTTTATTTATGAAAATGAAGAAAGTGCCAAAATCGCCAATCGCTTTTTGAAAGAAAAGAAATTACTGGCTGACTTACCGGACAACTTTGCCATTTCCCCAGATCATACGGAAGAAAAAACGTATCCTGTGCACGACGGACAACTAGAGGCAACACTCAATCGTTTCCGCGATGTGAAAAAAGGCGAATTTTTAGTTGGGAAAATTTATCTACCTGACGATAATCATCTGTCCCCTGGTAAAGACTTTATTAAAGAGGCCGAAATGGTGCTAGATGAGCTAATTCCGCTCTATAAGGCTGCGCTTCAATAAAAGATGTACAAATGACTATAATCTAGGTATAATGGTAGAGTTGTGAATTACTATGGTTTGAAGGAGTTGAGGAACGTGAAAAAGGAGCAGCAAACAGCAAGTGACCCTGGTCCACATCGAAGTATTCATACAGGTGATTTTTCACGGGAACGAAACTCTAACCGCGTGAAATTTACCTGTTAAAAAAGGAGGTAAAAAGCATGCATCAAATTTTCAAATCAGATGAAACCGGCAAATTAATTGAATTAGAAGAAGTGACCCGCAATTGTTGGATTAATATTGTTGCCCCTACTTCAGAAGAAATTAATAAAATTGCCGATAACTATGAAATTCCTTTGGAGTTCTTAGAAGATCCACTAGATAAAGATGAAAGTGCCCGGATTGAGCGCGATGACGACTCGGATTCCGTTTTAATTGTCTGTGACTTTCCGGTAGTTGATGAAGATGATATTCATTACGCTTCATTTGAAACCATTCCGATGGGGATAATTATTACAAAAGACTATTTTATTACGATTTGTACGATTGATTCTTCTATTGTACAGTCATTTATTCGGAACCGGATTAAAGGTTTTTATACACATATGAAAACACGGTTTGCTTTGCAAATTTTATACATGATTTCGACTACGTTCTTGCGTCACTTAAAACGCTTGAATCGCCAAACAGATGAAATCGAAAAAGAATTACATGAATCTATGAAAAATAAACAACTATACGATTTGATGGGAATTGAAAAAAGTTTGGTTTACTTTGTTACAGCCCTTAAATCAAACAAAGTCGTACTAGATAAAATGATGCGTCAAAATATCGTTAAAATGTACGAGGAAGATCAAGATTTATTAGAAGATGTTATTATTGAAAATCGCCAAGGTATCGAAATGGCGGAAGTTCACTCGAATATTTTGAGCGGAATGATGGATGCTTATGCTTCAATTATCTCGAACAATATGAATATCGTGATGAAATTCCTTACTTCTTTCACCATCATCTTAACCATACCGACAATGGTGTTTAGTTTTTACGGCATGAACGTAAAATTACCATTTATGGATACACCGATGGCTTGGATGCTTACGCTCGGTTTTGCTTTCGGAATTGCCGGAGCACTTGCGATTGTCTTCTGGCGTCGGAAATTCTTTTAGATCTAATCAAAAAGCGAATGTATTGCCTAATATTTTAGGACAATACATTCGCTTTTTTTATTTTGCTAGTTCGCCGTCGAGTAATGCACGTAATTCTTCTGGGCTGATATGCTCATCAAAAATATGTTCACCAACAATAACAGTTGGTACAAATACAACATTTGCCGCGTTTGCTTCAGCGACAATTTTTTCCGATGCTGCTTTGTTGTCTTGTTCTGTTAATCCTAATTTTGTTTCCATATAAGTAGCTACTTCTGAAAGTGACAGGCTACCCCATTCATCTTGCGTGCTATAGATTTTATTGATTGTTTCGCGCGTTTCTACAGGTCTTGAATAATCTAAGTAACGGTGCGTCACGTTGCCGCGTTGTAATGATTCTTTTTCTTTATCAAATGGTTTAATGATTAATTCGATTTTTCCAGCTTGAATATATTCTGTTAGCACGTCTTGGGATTTTTCATTCCACTCTCTACAGAACGGGCAACGTAAGTTAACGAATGACATCACTTTCACTGGCGCGGACGCTTCCCCTACGTGTATTCCTACTTCTGGTGTTACTACTTCTGCTTTAATTTGACTAATATCCATGGAAAAAATTCCTCCTCTTAAATTATGGCTGCATTTTTATCTTGCTTGTTGTCGCGTTTTTTACGAGTTGCATGACTCTGTAAGCTGAATATCCGCTCGCTTTTTCAAAGTCCATTCCGAGACGTTTTTCTTCCCCTTTGGCAGGTACTACTTGTTTAAACGCGCGGTATTTTTCTTTGAGTTCTTGCGTATCAATGCCTTTTTCATATGCTCGTTCGATAGCTTCTAAAAATTGTACAACAATCGTCATTTCTTCGGTTGTCCAGTCTGGATTTAGTGGATAACTGTATTCCATTAACTAATCCCTCCTTTGTTAAGTTGCAATACGTCCAATTTCTCGGTGGTTTTTGTGGCGATTTGCTTTAATTCTTTTTGTTCATCATCGGATAAATTTAACTCGAGTAATTCCCTGACTCCTTCTGCCCCAATCACAGCCGGAACGCTAATAAAGACTGGGTGTTCCAGGCCGTACGCTTCTTTCACTTCAACGCCAACTGTTAGAACTCTCGCTTCATCTCGCAAAATGACTTCGGTTAATTCGGCAAGAACC
>CM001047.1:1023774-1027246 GCA_000183865.1 Listeria marthii FSL S4-120 | reverse complement strand
TACAGCCATCTTTATTTTCAAATGGGAAATCAGGAATTTTTGTCATCATTTTCGTTAAATTTTGTAAATCCTCGGATGTGATTCGTTTTTGTTCTTCGGCTAAATAGCTTAAAATCGGCTTGCCCCCAAGAAAGGCTCTGCTCCAAACAGGAATGACATCGTGCGCATTGTCGCCAATGATATACCCGTGAACATTTTTCGGGCTAATTTTAAATAATTTAGCAATTTCTACTTGAAAATAAGAAGTGGCAAGCATGGTGCCAAGTGTGATAATTTGATTTGCTGGCAAACCGGAAAAACGTTTAATTAATGAGGCTACTACATTGCTTTCTGCAGTTGCGACTAAAACAATTCCTTGGAAACCTGTCGCCATCATTTTCTTCACTTTTTCTTTGATTAGCGCGACATTATCTTCACTTGAAAATGAAGTATTTGACATTTCTTCTTGGAAAAAGACAACAATATCAGCGTTGCGACAATCATTGAAAGTTCCTGTATGGATTGTGGCTGTTGCGTGATAATAGCTCGCATAGTCAAAATCTTGTACGCTCGTTTTCGCTTGATCATCTATTAAGTATATCTCGGCTGGTAGCTTTTTTAAAAGGACTGTATGAATATAGAGATTTTGTAAATTGCTTCTGCCGATAACGACAATTTTTTTCTTCTTAGATGGCATTATACATCTCCTCCTCATCAAGTCTTCTACTGTTATTTTAGCATGCTTCGGAGGCAAAAATAAAATAACTTGACCACATAAATAAAAAGCATCGCTCATTCGCTTTGCTTTTTACAAAATAATGTTATTTTAAGCCATTTCACGTCGTTTCACTTTTAAATAATGCGTTGCAAAACAGAAGAAGATCGGTAGTACATAGCTGACGATAATAAGAATAATTACTTCTAAAATTCCTTTACCGATATAGCCACCAGTCATTTTTATAAAGCCTGTGATTGGAGTTTCGAGAATTTGAATAACCGAGCGCCATCCACCTGTATCATGCATATGATGAAAGAACCCTACTCCAAAGGCTATAATCGTCAATAAAAAACAAATTCCTGCTACTACATACGCAAACCAAAATAGAGCTTTTTTCCAAGTTGCTGTTTGTTTCTCCATTTTTTCACCTGATTCAATTAGATTTGACTTGTTACGTTCACTTGTTACATTATACTCCTTTTTTTCTAAAACGGGTACTTTAAATATTTCAAAAAATGAACTAAAAATTATTTTTGTGAAAATGTACACTTTTAACGAGAAATAAAAAGCGAAAATACCCGTAATGGATATTTTCGCTTATTGTTGATTACATGTGAATTGGGCGACCTAAAGCAAGTTCGGCTGCTTCCATTGTAAGCTCTCCAAGTGATGGGTGAGCGTGGATAGTAAGCGCGATGTCTTCTGCTGTAATGCCTGATTCGATTGCTAAGCCGATTTCTGAAATAATATCAGAAGCGTTCATTCCGGCAACTTGTGCGCCGATAACTAGGCCATCTTCTTTACGAGTAACTAGACGAACAAAACCTTCAGGTGCATCTAAGGAAAGCGCACGACCGTTACCGCCGAATGGGAATTTAGCAGCTTTTACATCAAAGCCTTTTTCTTTTGCTTCTTTTTCTGTTAAACCAACTGTAGCAAGTTCTGGATCACTGAAAACGACAGCTGGAAGTGCTGTATAATCGTTTTCGGATTTTTCGCCAGCAATTGCTTCAGCAGCGATTTTTGCTTCATAGCTAGCTTTGTGAGCTAGAGGAACACCAGGAACGATGTCACCAATTGCGAAAATGTTAGAAACGTTCGAGCGACCTTGTTTGTCAACTTCTACTAAACCGCGTTCTGTTACTTTAACGCCAGCTTGTTCTAAACCGATTTCGTCTGTATTTGGACGACGACCTACTGTTACTAAAACATAATCAGCTTCGATAGTTTTTGTTTCACCGTTAGCTTCATACGTTACTTTAACGCCGTTTTCAGTTTCTTCCGCAGATTTTGCAAGTGCTTTAGTAACCATTTCAACGTTTTTGCTTTTCAGATTACGTTTAACTAGGGAAACCATATCTTTTTCGTAAGTTGGTAAGATTTCTGGACCACCTTCAAGGATAGTTAGTTCTGTACCAAGGTTAGCGAATGCTCCACCTAGTTCTGTTCCGATATATCCGCCGCCAATTACGACTAATTTTTTCGGAACTTCTGTTAGTGCAAGTGCACCAGTTGAGCTTAATACACGTTTACCATATTTGAAACCTGGGATTTCGATTGGACGAGATCCTGTTGCAATGATAACGTTGTTGAATGTATAAGTTTGAGCGGAGTCAGGGTGAATCACACGTAAGGAATGATCATCCACGAAGAACGCTTCTCCTTCTAACATTTCTACTTTATTTTTCTTAAGAAGGCCTTTAACACCTGATGTAAGCTTGTTAACTACGCCGCCTTTCCATTCTTGTGCTTTTGTGAAATCTAGGTTAACGTTGTCCGCTGTAATACCCATGTTATCAGAGTGTCCAGCTTCTTTAAAACGGTGACCAATTGTGATAAGTGCTTTAGAAGGAATACATCCAACGTTTAAGCACACGCCGCCGTAATATTCTTTTTCAATAATGGTAACTTTTTGTCCGAGTTGTGCAGCTCGGATTGCGGCTACATACCCACCTGGGCCTGCACCGATGACTATGGTGTCTCTTTCTTCTGGAAAATCGCCTACTACCATTTTGTTACACCTCCATTAGTAATAATTCTGGATCGTTTAATAAACGTTTAATATTGTTCATTGCTTTTTGAGCTGTTGCGCCGTCAATTACACGGTGGTCAAAGCTTAAGGAAAGAGCTAGTACTGGTGCTGCAACAATTTCGCCATCTTTTACGATAGGTTTTTGTGCAATACGACCAACACCTAGGATAGCAACTTCTGGGTAATTAATTACTGGAGTGAACCATTGTCCGCCGGCAGAACCGATATTAGAAATAGTTGCGGAACCGTGGCGCATTTCGTCAGCTGTTAATTTACCATCACGTGCTTTTCCAGCTAGTTCGTTGATTTCATCAGAAATTTGGAATACGGATTTTTTGTCAGCATTTTTAATTACTGGCACGTATAAACCGTGGTCTGTATCTGCTGCGATACCAACGTTGAAGTAATGTTTGTAAACAAGTTCTTCCGTCGCATCGTCTAAAGTTGTGTTAAGCACTGGGAAGTCACGAAGCGTTGCTACAAGAGCTTTTACCATATAAGGTAAGAAAGTAAGTTTGATACCTTTTTCGGCAGCCACTTCTTTGAAACGTTTGCGGTGAGCCATAAGTGCAGTTACTTCGATTTCGTCCATTAAAGTAACGTGTGGAGCTGTATGTTTCGAGTTTACCATTGCTTTTGCAATCGCACGACGAGTTGGTGTTAATTTTTCGCGTGTTTCTGGGTAAGCATCGGAGCTTGCAACTGGTTGTTTTGCAGCAGCTTTTTCTGCTTTTGGTGCAGAT
>CM001047.1:1021786-1023674 GCA_000183865.1 Listeria marthii FSL S4-120 | reverse complement strand
CAGCTGGTTGTTCGCCGTTTAGGAAAGCATCAATGTCTGCTTTAATTACACGATTGTTTTTACCAGAGCCTGCTACTTCGGCGATATTAACGCCTTTTTCACGAGCATATTTACGTACAGAAGGCATTGCAATTACAAGGCCATTAGGATCTTTTTTAGATGATGGAGTTCCGTTTCCACCTGTTGCTGGTGCGGAAGTTGCATCGTTGTTAGCAAGTGCAGCATCTTCTGCTGGAGATTCTGGAGTTGATTCATGGCTTGCTTCTCCTTCAAAATCACCTTCGAATGTTACTAATACTTGACCAACAGTTGCTACTGTTCCTTCGCTAACTAAAATATCTTTAACAGTTCCATCTACTGGTGAAGTGATTTCTTCGACAGATTTGTCGTTTTGCACTTCAAAAATGGACTGATCTTCTTCTACTTTATCGCCCGGTTGAATAAACCATTTAACAATTTCACCTTCATGAATTCCTTCACCGATATCTGGTAATTTGAATTCAAAGATTCCTTTTCCGCTAGCTTGAGCCGGTGCCGGAGTTGATTCTGTGGATTCTGCTTTTGGTGCTGCGCTTTCTTCTTCAGCGTCGTCTTCGTGACCTTCTACGCCATCAAATGTTACTAGTACTTGTCCAACTGTAGCAACTGTACCTTCTGCAACTTTGATTTCTTTAATTGTTCCTGAAACTGGAGAAGTGATTTCTTCCACTGATTTGTCGTTTTGCACTTCAAATAGGGACTCATCTTCTTCAATCTTATCGCCTGGTTGTACAAACCATTTAACGATTTCACCTTCATGGATACCTTCACCGATATCCGGTAATTTAAATGAATATGCCATTTTATTAAGCCTCCTGTAATTTCTAAGGTCCAGATAAACTGAACCTTAGTATAAAAATATTTCGTTCACCTTCTAAAACTCCCCATAAGTTTTAAAACGGTTATTATAAATTAAAATGCGATAACTTCTTTTACACGTTCGATGATATCGTTGTGATTTGGTAACCAAACTGTTTCTGCTTGAGAGAACGGGAATACGCTATCTGGAGCAGCAACACGCATAACTGGAGCTTCTAGAGAAAGGATTGCATGATCGTTAATTTCAGCAACGATATTAGCTGCAATTCCTGCTTGTTTTTGTGCTTCTTGAACAACTACAGCACGGTTTGTTTTCTTAACGGAAGCAATGATTGTATCTACATCAATTGGGCTAATTGTACGTAAATCGATAACCTCAACAGATACGCCTTCTTTTTCAAGAGCTTCTGCTGCTTTCATTGATTCTTGTACCATTGCACCGTAAGTGATGATAGAAACATCTGTACCTTCACGACGAACCGCTGCTTTACCAATTTCTACTGTGTATTCGCCTTCTGGAACTTCTTCACGGAAAGAACGGTATAATTTCATATGTTCTAGGAAGATAACTGGATCGTTATCACGAATAGCTGAGATTAAAAGACCTTTTGCATCGTATGGAGTGGATGGAATTACCACTTTTAAACCAGGAGATTGAGCCATTAAGCCTTCTAAGTTATCCGCGTGCATTTCTGGTGTATGAACGCCACCACCAAATGGTGCGCGAATTGTGATTGGAGCATTACGAGTTCCGCCTGTACGGTAACGCATACGAGCCATTTGACCAGCAACGGAATCCATTACTTCAAATACGAAACCGAAGAATTGAATTTCAGGAACTGGACGGAAACCTTCAAGTGCAAGACCGATAGCAAGACCGCCAATACCGGATTCTGCTAAAGGAGTATCGAATACACGATCTTCGCCAAATTTTTCTTGTAATCCTTCTGTTGCACGGAATACGCCGCCGTTTTTACCAACGTCTTCCCCAAAAACTAATACGTTTTCGTCTTTTTCAAGTTCTACTGCA
>CM001047.1:1021062-1021686 GCA_000183865.1 Listeria marthii FSL S4-120 | reverse complement strand
CGCTTGAATCATTGTTTTTTGCGCCATGATTATTTCGACTCCTTCGCTTCATAGATTGCCAGTTGCTCTTTGATAGGAGCAGTTGGTGTTTCGTACATATTTTTAAGAAGATCAGTCACTGTTTGTTTTGGTGTAGCGTCTGCTTCTTTAATTGCTACTTTGATTTCTTCTTTTGCTTGATCGATAACAGCATTTTCTTTTTCTTCGTTCCAAAGTCCTTTAGCTTCTAAGAAAGTACGGAAGCGAACGATTGGATCTTTAAGTTCCCATTCACCATCAAGTTCTTTTGTACGGTAACGAGTTGGATCATCACCAGAAAGTGTATGTGGACCATAACGGTAAGTCATTGTTTCGATTAGAGTTGGGCCTTCACCAGCAACTGCACGTTCACGAGCGAATTTAGTTACAGCATATACTGCAAGTGGATCCATTCCGTCTACTTGTACGCCTGGGATTCCGGCTGCAACTGCTTTTTGAGCTAATGTTTCAGCAGCTGATTGTTTTTCACGAGGTGTAGAAATCGCGAATTTGTTATTTTGTACTACGAAAATCGCTGGAGCATGGTAAGCACCTGCAAAGTTCATTCCTTCATAGAAGTCACCTTGGGAAGAACCGCCATCACCT
>CM001047.1:1019845-1020962 GCA_000183865.1 Listeria marthii FSL S4-120 | reverse complement strand
ACAGCATCTTTTTTACGTTTTTTTAGACCTAGAGCAACACCGGCAGCTTGCACGATTTGTGCACCGATGATGATTTGTGGTGATAATACATTTAAATCTTCAGGGAATTGGTTACCTACAAAGTGTCCACGAGAGAATAAGAACGCTTTTGTAAGTGGAAGTCCGTGCCAGATAAGTTGAGGCACATCACGGTATCCTGGAAGAATATAGTCATGTTTTTCAAGTGCATAGTGACTTGCAAGTTGAGAAGCTTCTTGTCCAGCAGTTGGAGCGTAGAAACCTAGACGTCCTTGACGGTTAAGTGAGATAGAACGTTGGTCAAGTACACGAGTCCAAACCATACGAGTCATTAATTCTACTAATTGATCATCTGTTAAATCCGGCATTAAATCTGGATTAACGATTTCTCCTTTTTCATTCAAAATTTGAACTAATTCAAATTGTTTATGAACAGCCTCAAATTGTTTCTTTACGTCGATAATAGCCTTCTTTGTTTTAGAAGCCATTTCGTATCCACCCTTTCGTCATTCACATTGTACAGTTTCAAATTCATCATTAGTTAGGTATGCGTTTCATGTAACGCTCGTCCGGTCATCTACCTGACTAAATGGTTTCTTTTAAAACTGCCATCCTGATTGTGTATTAATTGTAATAGCGTAGTAAAAAGAAAAGTTTATTCTATAGAAAGAAGCAGATTCCGGAAGCTTTTTTCTAAATTCCTATTAACTAATTACGCAGCCTCTCCAGTTATTACCACAAAATCCTCATTGAAAACATGTGATTTAGAAGGGCTTGTGAAAAAACATTCATTCCTTCACAATGTTTCATAAAAAAACAGGAACTTTCCTTTTATTATAATGTGATTTCTGTTTTACTCGAAAACAAGAATTTTATTAATACACTAATCTTCTCTCTTAATTTACACTACCCAGATTATGAAGTCAATAAGTTAATCTCTATTTATTTTATCGCTTACAATGGCATTATTACTTAAATCATTCGCTTTCCACTTCTGTATTAAAAAAAGATGAAACAGATGCAAACTGTTATATAATATTCCAACTCTCGCATTATCACACCTATTTCAAGTTTTCATCTAGCAATTCTATCTAGTCCA
>CM001047.1:1013274-1019745 GCA_000183865.1 Listeria marthii FSL S4-120 | reverse complement strand
TCATCATTTGTTTTAAACGAACATTATTTAATGGAAATGGGATTATCGTTCGCTTTTAAAACTTTCTCTTTTTTAACAAATATGTCTTTAGGCCTACGAAACTAGCATTTTTTCTTGAACAGTAATCTTTCATTCCATTTTTTTCGTTCTTTTGTTAAAATAAAGGTAAGTTATTAAAAGAACAGGAGAGAATCAAATCATGCTTACAATGGACGATATTGTACGAGAAGGTCATCCAGCGCTTCGAGAAGTTGCGACAGAAGTGACTTTCCCGCTTTCAGATGAAGAAAAAAAATTAGGTCGAGATATGCTTGAATTCCTAATTAACAGTCAAGATGAAGAGTTGGCGGAAAAATATGGTTTACGTGGTGGCGTTGGAATTGCAGCTCCACAACTCGCTGTAACTAAACGTTTCCTAGCTATTCATGTACATGATGAAAAAGATCGTCTTTATAGTTATGTGCTTTATAATCCAAAAATTCGTAGCCACTCTGTGCAACAAGCTTGTCTTTCTGGCGGTGAAGGTTGCCTTTCCGTTGACCGCGAAGTTCCGGGTTACGTCGTTCGTAGTGAACGTGTGACAATCGATGCTTTTGACGAAAATGGTACACCGCTTAAATTACGTTTTAAAGATTATCCAGCGATTGTTATTCAACACGAAATCGATCATTTGAACGGAATTATGTTTTATGATCATATTAATAAAGAAAATCCATCTTACTTGCCACCAGATGTGGACGTATTTGGTTAAAATGAATAAATCCCCGCAGGAAGCAATATCCTGCGGGAATTTTTGTCTTTATGAGTGACCACCAACTGTTTCTATTTTTGTAGCCAGTTGTCTAAATTTACGTTCATTTGCATCGCCTGAGAATAGTACTAAATCAAGTTCTTCGTGAATAAAATGACCATCTGAATCCAGCAATTTTTTTTCAAATAGTCGCGTATCGATTTTAGCAAAAATTGTATGGTAGTCCGCGTCTGAAACTGTTTGAGTTACGGTGCACTCAAGAACAATCGGACACGCATCAATGTAAGCTACTCCCCCATTATCACTTTTGGTTAATTCGATTTGATGAACTTTTATTTTATCGTTGCGTTTTCCTGACGAGAATCCGCCTTGTTCAATTAATCCTAACTGCTCTGTGTTTGGAAAATTCACTGCAAGTTTTTGACCAGCGTATATATGTTTGCTAGCATTACTTTCTGCAGATACGCCGATAACGATAGTATCTCCTAATGTGTACGATGATGACCCCGTTGACATTTGCGGTTCTCCAACCTCATTCAAATACGTCAATACAAAAACTGGATAAGCCGGATAAAATTTTTCTGTTTCTACGCGCTGTTTCATAGTTAGCACCTCTAGTTTTTTCTTTCATTATAAAGATGCTGTACCAAGATTTCAAGAATAAATTAAAACCCTACAAGTAAGCGATTTATGTGTTTTTCTGGTAAAATAAACTGGAAAGAAGGTGGAGAACTTGGATCGTTATGATAGACAGATGCGCGTTAAAAATATCGGAAAAGCTGGTCAAGAAAAATTGCTCGCAAAAACGATTTTGATTGTTGGCGTTGGGGCGATTGGATCTTATGCCGCTGAAATTTGTGCGCGAATGGGTTTTGGAAAGTTAATTTTAATTGATCGTGACTATGTGGAACTAAGTAACTTGCAACGCCAATCACTTTTCACGGAACAAGATGCGTTAAACAAGCAAGCAAAAGCGTATGCGGCATCTAAAGCATTACGAATGATTAATAGCGATATTGAAATCGAATATATCGTTGATGATGCGAACGTGACAAGTTTAACTCCTTATGTCGGGAACATCGATTACATACTCGATTGTACCGATAACTTTATGACGCGCGAATTTTTAAACCAGTTTTGTTTTACCCATCAAATTCCGTGGATTTTCACTTCTTGTGCTGGAAATTATGCGAATCTCATGCCAATTATCCCGCCGGATTCTGCTTGTTTGCACTGTTTACTTGGTAATATTCCTCAAACGAATGCAGCAAGTTGCGATATTATCGGTGTCGATGGCGCGCTGGTTCCAATCGTCGCTGGCATGCAAGTTTCCTTACTTACGCAAATGATTATAAGTCCTGCTTTCAAAGCAAATACATACTATCAACTAGATAATTGGCAATTTACTTTCCGGTCGCTTGAAATCAAAAAACGCCCCAATTGCCCTAGTTGCACAACTGGAAAAACACTTTCAGAAGTCCCTTTTTCCGAGCAAACGATTGCCCTTTGTGGACGAGATACGGTACAATTTCGATTGCCAAATAAAAGCAATTACCGCGAAATCAAACAACTGCTAACAGAACAAAAAATTACGTATAAAGAAAATCCCGCTTTGCTCAGTTTCCATTATGAAAAGTTTCAATTTGTTATTTTTAAAAATGGGCGTGTATTGCTCCATGGGACAGAAAATATAACAGAAGCAAAGAAAATATACCACTTATTTTTTAACTAAGGAGGCCGTTATGGAACAAAAAACGTTTATCAAGGTAACTTGTAGTATTTTAACGATTAGTGATACAAGAAATTTGGATACGGATACTAGTGGTCAACTGATTCAATCTGCTTTAGAAACTGCTGGGCATGAGGTGGTTTCGCGGGTCGTCGTTCCTGATGATGTTACACTCATTAAGCAAAAAATAAACGAGTTAGCAGCTAATGGGGCTTTTTGTCTTATCACAAATGGTGGTACCGGCATTGCTAAACGCGACGTTACTTATGAAGCATTATTCGCAACGATTCAGCAAGAAATTCCTGGGTTTGGTGAGATTTTTCGGATGCTCAGTTACGAAGAAGTTGGTAGCCGTGCCATGGTGTCTCGTGCATTCGCTGGCTTTTCAGAAAGCGGCTTACTGCTTTTTGCCTTGCCTGGATCAAGTAATGCCTGTCAGCTCGCGGTTCAAAAATTGATTATCCCAGAATTACCTCATTTAATAGCAGAACGACAAAAATAAAACATCCGGCCACACATGTGACCGGATGTTTTATTTATCCTCCAATTTGACTCATATGCCGCCAAGTTGGTTTATTAGATTGTACTTCATCTTGTAATTTTAATGCCATTTCATGATTTTCCGGTTTGTTATCAATCGCTTTTTGCACGAGTTGCATCAGTTTCACCGGCTCATGGATAAAGGGCCGAATATTCATTTCTTCATCCCAGTATAAGCAGGCTTTAATATAGCCGTCCGCCGTCAGTCTGAGTCGGTTGCAGCTATCGCAAAAATGAGCACTAACTGGGTGAATGACACCGAATGTCCCTTTCGCCCCTTTTATGCGGAAATTTTCGGAAGGCCCATTGCCGCGGATAGAATCAACTGGTTCATATTCATAGCCAGCTTCATCACAGGCTTCAAAAATCGTATCAAGCGGCAAATACTTTTCTTTCCAACTCGTGCCAGCGTGACCAATTGGCATGTACTCAATAAAACGAATATTAATATCCTTATCTTTTGTAAATCGGAGAAAATCGGTTATTTCGTCATCGTTTTGTCCTTTAATCAGGACAACATTTAATTTGATTGGAAATAGTCCTACTTCTTCTGCTTTTTGAATGCCATCGAGTACTTTTTGCAAACGGCCGCCGCGTGTGATTGCTTGAAAACGATCTGCGTGTAAGGAATCCAAACTAATGTTAACCCGTGTCAGCCCAGCTTCTTTCAACGCCTCCGCTTTTTTCGCCAAATACATTGCATTCGTTGTAATCGAAATATCTTCTATTTCAGGAATCGCTCCAAGTCCGCGAACAATTTCCACGATATCGGTCCTAAGTAATGGCTCTCCACCAGTAATACGCACTTTTTTGATGCCAAATTTCACCATTAATTCCATAAAACTGACAATTTCATCTTTGGATAGTACTTTTTCATGGGGCAAAAATGTCAGGCCTTCTTCGGGCATACAATACACACACCTTAAATTGCACCGATCTGTTACTGAAATGCGAATATAATCGTGTACCCGCCCAAATTTATCCTTTAATAATTGCATAAAACAAAACTCCTATCCTACAAAATAGTTACGCTTCTGCTTTAAATGTCCCGCTTTTACCGCCAGTTTTTTCGACTAAATAAGTCTTTTCTATTCGCATGCCTTTATCCATTGCTTTACACATATCGTAAATCGTTAATGCCGCTATCGTGACTGCGGTAAGAGCTTCCATTTCTACACCCGTTTTTCCAACAGTTACGACTTCCGATGTGATAGTTAGCGCCGTTTCCCCGTCATCTTCAAAAGAAATATCTGCTTTGGTTGTCATAATCGGGTGACACATCGGGATGAGTTCACTTGTTTTTTTCGCTGCCATGATGCCAGCCACTTGTGCAACAGCCAGAACATCTCCTTTAGCCATTTTACCAGCATGGATGCGCGCTAAGGTTTCTTCGTTCATATGTATAGTAGCTCTAGCAATTGCGCGGCGTTTCGTTTCTGATTTACTTGTGACATCGACCATTTTCGCACGTTTTTCATCATTGAAATGGGTTAAATCGTCTTTTTCCATTTGTTCCCCTCCTCATCCACCGCTAACTGGCGGAATGACTGCGATTTCGGTTATTTCTTCTGGCAAAAGGTCCGTGTCATGCTGAAATTCCATATTGACTGCCAGCATGCATGTCGCCAAATCCACGGCTATTTCGGGAAATTCACTACTAATAACTTCGCGAACTTCACCAACTGTTTGGCATTGCTGTAAATTCAATTTTACTTCTGTTTGATGTGTTTTCTCGGCTAAAAAAGCGAAAAATTTAACCGTTGTCAACATTTACGCCACCCCATCTTGTTTTATCGACATCTTTTTCTTCTTTCCATATAGGTACCCGTTCTTTTAAGCGTTCAATAATATATCTCGAACCCTCGTAGCAAGCCGCCCGGTGTGGTGTGGAAACGCCGATGAACACCGCGATATCGGTGATTTGCAACAGCCCTAAACGATGGACGATAACGACATCTGCGTCCCATTTCGCTTCTACTTCTGTGGCTAACTTGTTTAATTCTTTGAGCGCCATTTCTTCGTAGGACGTATAGCGAATTTCTTCGGTTTTAATGTCGCCAGTCCATTCGCGAATCGTACCAACAAACAGGTTAATACCACCATGATTTTTATTGATTAACTTCTCAGAAAGTGGTCCGATTTCGATTTTTTCGTGTTGTAACGCTACATATTTCATTGTAAAAACTCCTTGATTAGCTTTTCTGCAAATGCGTTTAAAGCATTTTCCTCTCCAATAAAAATCGCATCCTCTTTTAACGCCGGGTTATGGGTGGCGATTTTATGGACGGCTTTGCTATTCTTCAAAAGCTCTATTTCTGCTTTTTCACGAATTAAAATAATTTTTGGAAATGGCCCTTCTTTGTAGCCTTCCACTAAAATAATATCTGAATTGGGTAGTTTTTGGATGGCCATTTTTAAATCGATGCCCGCTTGTTCCATGATGGCATATTGTCTGGAATTCGCAATTACAACCGCTTCCGCACCACTTTCTTGAAACGAGTAGGAATCCGTTCCTGCATGATCGATGGAAAAGTCATGCGAATCGTGTTTAATCGCTGAAACCGTGTAGTTTTCTTTGCGGCAGGCGCGAATTAATGCATTAAGCAAGGTTGTTTTTCCACTATTTTTAAAACCGATTATTTGGAGGATAGTAGCCATGCTTCAACCTCTTCTCCTTTTAATTTCCCGACTTGCCCGCGTGGGATTTTAAATAAGCAGGTGGTTAAATGGAGATTTCCGAGTGCACTAGACATATCGCTTCCGACCAGTTCGACTAAATATTCTCCTTCATCAGATAAACGATAAGTTCCTCGTAAGAAACGATCATAGCCATTATTTTTAGTGTAGTCGCTCGCCATTTTTGCGCGTACTTGGGTCGTCTCGGTCGTATCTTTTCCCATTAACGTTGCTAAAACTGGCTCTACTAACAAATAGAAACCGGTAAAACATGCGCCGGGGTTGCCGGAAAGCGCGACGATAAGTGTCTTATTCAGCCACATCCCAGTTGTCGGACTACCTGGCCTCATTTGAATTTTATTAAAAAGTAATTCTGCTTCTTGTGTAGCGATATCCGCCATAAAGTCAAAATCGCCCACGGAAACGCCGCCAGTGGTAACGATTAAATCCGCTATTTCGGTTAGCTCAAGCAATCTTTTTTTCGTGTCTTCGTAATTGTCCGGCAGTTGCTCGGCGGCACAAATTTCCGCATGATGCACGGTTAGTAGATTTTCGAGTAACGGCTGATTGCTATTATAGATTTTACCATCTGGGAGTGGATTTCCAGCTGGAACAAGTTCACTACCTGTAGATAAAATCGCTACTTTCGGCTTTCGGATTACTTGTACTTCGTGAATACCAAATGACGATAGCAAACTGATGGAACCCGCATTTAAAGTGTGCCCCCGATCTAGCAACAAATCCCCTTCCGCAAATTCGCGTATTTATAAGTACG
>CM001047.1:1001019-1013174 GCA_000183865.1 Listeria marthii FSL S4-120 | reverse complement strand
TTTTTGCGTATTTATAAGTACGATTTCATGCTCGTTATCCGCTTCTCTTGATTGTTCCAACATAATAATTTTCGAAGCATTGTCCGGCACTTTGGCTCCAGTCATGATTCGGACCGTTTCGCCCGACTGCAGCGGTTTGTCATATGTTTCACCGCAAGGAACGTCAGCCACAACGCGTAAAGTAATTGGATAATTCCCGTCATCCGCCTCTGTAATTGCAAAGCCATCATAACCAGAACGGCGAAAATACGGAGCAGGAAATGGCGCAAAAATTGGTTCTTGTAAAACCTGATTCAGAGCCTTTGTCACGTTTTTTCGTTCAACTGGAAGATGCGTTATTTGGTTACATAATACTTCTCTCGCCTGCTCCATTCTAATGGTGTTTCGTTTTTCAATCATCTGGGCGCACTTCCCTTCTATAAATCATGTATGCGTTTTCTTTAGTACCAATATACAGGAGTTTTCTCGTTTTAAAAAGTAAAGCGACTTCCCCTTAATTAGCGGCTTTGAATCCGTATTTTTCAAGTGTTTTTTGCGCTTCTGCTTTATTCATAAATTCAAGGAAAGTTGCTGTAGCTTCTTTTTTCTCTGAATCGCTTACTTGCGCGCTGTAATAAGCAATTGGCTCATGAAGCTTCTCGTCAATTTTCGCTTTCACTTGGACTTTTTTACTTAATAAAGCGTCTGTTTGGTACACAAAACCAGCGTCTGCATTCCCCGCTTCCACATAGGATAAAACTTGGCGAACATCCGTTGCAAGAACGAGTTTGGCTTTTTCGGTATTATAAAGATTTAAGTTTTCGAGTGTTTGTTTGGCATAAGCGCCGGCTGGAACTGATTCTGGATCTCCGATAGCAATTTTGCTCGCGTCATTTAGTATTTGTTCTAAATTCGCATCTTTCGTCTGCTCAACGTTTTTTGGTTCAATTAAAACCAGTTCATTCCCCGCAAATTCTTTCGTATCTTCTGCTAAATTTTGTTTACTTAATGTATCCGCATCTTTTTTACTGGCTAAAAGAACACCATCAATCGGTGCACCACTTTCGACCCGTTCACGAATTTGCCCAGAGCCACCAAAATCAAAAGATAATTTAATGGTCGGGTTCGCTTTTTCAAAAAGTGGTTTTATGTCATCCATCGTATCTTTCAAACTTGCCGCTGCTGAAATATGTATTGTTGTGGTTTTTTCTTTCTCAGATGCATCCCCGCAGGCCGTTAAAAGTAGTAATAATCCACAAGTTATGACTAAAGCTATTTTTTTCATTGTTCATCCCCCTTTTTTATTTAGTTACATTGTACTTAAGTTTGACATTTTATACCAGAGAGAACGATAATAATAGAAGTACTAAAGGGTTGTTCAGGAGGAGATTTATGTTTACATCTGTTTGGCATACATTACTTGTAGCCACTATTTCTACGTTTCTCGCATTTATGACGATGTTGCCACTTAGTTATTATTTTACAGGCCGAAAATCACGTTTTCAGTTATTAGTGGAGATTTTAATTTTACTTCCGCTTGTTTTACCGCCAACTGTGGTTGGTTTGGTCTTACTGAACGTTCTCGGCCGCAATGACTTTATCGGTGGTGTACTTTGGGATACTTTTGATTTTAGTTTTATTTTTTCCCTTAGTGGCGCTATTGTTGCGACAACGATTATTATTTTACCGATTATGTATCAAGGACTAAAATCCGCATTTTTATCCATTGATCACGAACTTGTATGGGCAGCAGAGACTCTTTCAGCGAATAAAAAACAGATTTTCACTCAAATTATTTTACCGAATTGTTGGCAACCAATTTTAGCTGGCGTTTTGCTTAGTTTTTGCCGGGCGATGGGTGAATTTGGAGCTAGTTTGATGGTAGCGGGTTATATTGAAGGAAAAACCGATACGATTGCTTCCAGTATTTACTTTATGGTGCAACAAGGCGATATGCGCACAGCAATTTATCTCGGGCTAATTAACGTCATTATTGGCGTATTTGCCTTACTTGTGATTCATGTATTGACCGTACGCCAAAGCAATTTAACGAGGGGGATGTAACGATGCTCAAATTACAATTCCATAAAAAACTTCCTTTTCATGATTTAAATATCGATTATACTTTTGAAAAGCCTGTGACCGCGATGATGGGCGCGAGCGGTTCCGGAAAATCCACGTTATTCCAATGTGTCAGTGGTTTGAAGAGCATTGACGGCGGAATTATTGAATTTGACGGAACACCGTGGGATGATTCCAGTATCTCACTACATCTTCCAGTAACCGAGCGAAAAGTAGGCTATTTATTCCAAAACCTCGCTTTATTTCCAAATATGAACGTTTATGAAAATATCGCTTTCGGCTTAAAAGTGAAGAAGCGGAAGAAAAAAGAACAAGCAGAAATCCAGCAACAAGTCCGGAAAATGAGTGACTATCTGCAAATTTCTCACCTACTCTATTCTTCTGTTCAAAAACTATCCGGTGGCGAAAAACAACGTGTCGCAATGGCGCGAGCAATGATTACTGAGCCAAAATTACTTCTACTAGATGAACCATTCAACGGCTTAGATGAAGAAACGCGTTTAATTTGTATGAAATTAGTTGGTCAAATGGCCAAAGATTTCCATATTCCAGTCATTTTTGTAACACATTATGCCTCGGAAGCAGAAATGATGACTGAAGAAATTTTAGTGATGCGAGATGGACGGCTTGAAAAACGAAAAAGTTAATGTTGGCATCGTCCTAGCTGGTGGTCGTTCTAGCCGATTTGGAGAGCCAAAAGCCTTTTTCCGGGATGAGGCAACTGGGAAAACGTGGGTAGAACTTACGGTGAACAAATTGGCGCCACTCTGTGATACGGTATTTGTATCAGCGAATCAAGCAAATTATCCAAAGCTGGTTGAAATTTTCACGAAACAATCGGCTATTCAAATCGTTCCCGACCTAGCAGCGTTCCGTGAGTTTGGGCCGCTTGGTGGTATTTATGCGGTGATGGATCGCGCACAGGTTTATCAGGAAGCTAATTTTTTGATACTTCCTGTTGATATGCCATTTTTGACTTCAAAAGAAATTGGACGGCTGGCAGTTCATCCCAACCATTTTGCCAAAACTCCGCAAGCAGATCACTATTTGGTTGCGAACATCCCTTATTCACGCGAAATTTTACATGAATTACTACAAAACGAGCAACATCGGGTGCGGGCTTTACTTGAAAAGTTGCACGCCAAACCATTAGAATTTGAAAATGAAGCCGTATTTAAAAATATAAATCATCAAAATGAACTTTTTTAACCTTTTCTTACCCTTTTCTTTAGTATTATTTGGTAAACTAGAGAAAATCATGAGAAGAGGTTTTTTTATGCGCTTTTTCCGCTTACTTTGGGTATTTACTTGGAAGCAGGCACTTTGTTGTATTTTCCCTGGCATTATTTTTATTTCACTTGCACTGACAAAACTGATTGATATTCCCTTTATTGCACGCTATGACTTGCTGTTAATCATTTGTCTTGTAGCACAGATTTTACTGATAAAGTTTGGACTGGAAACGTGGGATGAGCTGAAAGTAATTATGGTGTTCCATGTTATTGGGCTGGGGCTTGAAATTTATAAAGTACATATGGGGTCGTGGAGTTATCCGGAACCTGGTTTAATGAAAATTTTCGGCGTACCACTTTATAGTGGATTCATGTATTCAAGCGTGGCGAGTTATATTTGTCAGGCCTGGAAAAGGTTTGATCTTCGTATGACAAACTGGCCAAACATTTGGTTGGTAAGCGGCCTTTGTATCGCAATTTACGCTAATTTTTTCACGCATCATTTTATTCCCGATTTTCGCTGGATTTTAATTATTTTAGTGCTCATTTTGTTCCGAAAAACCTATGTTTATTTTAAAGTTAACGCGACTCAGCTCAAAATGCCATTATCGTTTTCCTTTTTATGTATCGCATTCTTTATTTATCTTGCTGAGAATATCGCGAGTTTTTACGGTGCTTGGGCTTATCCTGACCAGCTTGTTGCTTGGCGCCCAGTACATGTTTCGAAAATCACGAGTTGGTACTTGCTTGTAATTATTAGTATTATTATCGTCGCGCAACTCAAATTCATTAAGCAAAAATTGGAACAGACCGTTGTAACAGCAAAAAACGAGGCCCCTTTAAAATAAGTGGCCTCGTTTTTGTTTTAAATTAATTTTAGATGTTCTAACGCTTTATACACTCCATCTTCATCGACATGGTCCGTCACGTAATCAGCAACTGCTTTCACTTCATCACGACCATTTCCCATTGCAACACCTGTTCCAACAGCTTGAAGCATCGCGATATCGTTCAGCCCATCACCGAATGCATACGTATCTCCCATCGAAAAGCCAAGTTTTTTAATCATTTGTTTAATGCCCTCTGCTTTTGAACCATCTGCTGGACAAACGTCTACCGAAACATCATGCCAGCGCAGGAAACCATATTGTTTAAATTCTTCGCGGTAATAAGCATCATAGGACTCCTCGCAGAAAAGTAAACATTGGAAAATATCGCGGCCTTTATAATAATTCGCATCGACTTTAGGATAGTCTCTTTTAATAGAGTTCATTCCTATTGTAACGCGGTCATGGTCAGGCAAGTTTGCACGCATCGAATCTTTTCCAGAAAAAACAATCGGATGCTCATGTTCTGAAGCAACCGTAATTAGTCGCTCTAAAGATTCAGTTGGTAGCGGTTTGGCATAAATTTCTTTGCCTTCAAAAATAACATATTGGCCGTTATAGCAAATGTAAGAATTAATATCTAGTTCTTTTCTAATTTCATCAAGCATAAATGGGCCTCGACCCGTTGCAATCGCTACATAAACGCCATTTTCTTTCAATTTAGCAATCGCTTGTTTTGCTGATGCGGGAATTTCTTTTGTTTCACCTACAAGCGTGCCATCTACATCAAAAAACACAATTTTACTCATCGATTAAACGCCTCAATCCTCTATCCATTTTTAAATCACTTACTTTAAATTATAGCAGAAAATCCAGATGATAAAAGGGTTGACAAAATTAATTATACTTTCTAGTAGCAATTATCTCGATTTATGGTATATTAGAATGAAGGATATAGATCGGATGAACATTTGTAGAACGACAATGGAACGTGAAAAAAAGTTTATAATTACATCTTTTACTCGGAAATTTGTTTCAAATTCCCAAAATAAAGGTATGCAATTATAACGGATAAGAAATTTAACATACGTGCACAGCTATTTTTATACATTAGTCTGTGGTAATTTTTCTTTGTCTTTTTTATGCCTAATTGTTAGTATCTCGTGCACCCATATCCGCTTGCTACTAAGTCCACAACTGAAAGCAGGCCAATGATTATTGAATAATTATAAGATTTTCGACCAGAAAATCTATTTTTAAAAACTAAACTTAAATTTTAAGGAGAGAAAAACATGATTTTTAAAGTATTTTATCAAGAAACACTGACAGAAACACCAGTACGCGAAAAAACACAATCTCTATACGTAGAAGCGGAAAGCCAAGTAAAAGTACGCCAACTTTTAAAAGATGAGCCTTTCCACATCGAATTTGTTGAAGAAATTAGTGACGCTCACTTAGCTTATGAAAAGGAAAACCCAGACTTCGCGCTCTGGGAAAAATAAGCCTATATGAAATTTGTTAAAAATAATGAGACAGCTGTTTTCGCCCTTGGTGGACTAGGCGAAATCGGTAAAAACACATATGGCGTACAATTTCAAGACGAAATTATTCTAATTGATGCAGGAATCAAGTTCCCAGAAGACGAACTTCTAGGAATTGATTATGTTATTCCTGACTACAGTTACCTAGTTAAAAACAAAGATAAGATTAAAGGACTTTTTATCACCCATGGTCATGAAGATCACATCGGTGGCGTTCCTTACCTACTTCGCGATCTTAATATCCCGATTTACGCTGGGAAACTTGCAAGTGCACTTATCCGCAACAAATTAGAAGAACATGGCTTGCTTCGTCAAACCAAAATTTATGAATATGAAGAAGATGACGTTTTTAAATTCAGAAAAACAAGTATCTCTTTCTTCCGTACAACACATAGTATTCCTGATACGTATGGTATTGTTGTCAAAACTCCATCTGGTAACATCGTTCATACGGGTGACTTCAAGTTTGATTTCACACCAGTTGGCGAACCAGCAAACCTTACAAAAATGGCTGAGATTGGTAAAGAAGGCGTTCTTTGTTTACTATCTGATAGTACAAACGCTGAAGTACCGAATTTCACTATGAGTGAGCGCGTTGTTGGCGAAAGTATTAAAAATATTTTCCGCGATGTAGAAGGCCGAATCATCTTCGCCACTTTTGCATCCAACATCTATCGTTTACAACAAGTAGTCGAGTCCTCTATCGAAACTGGCCGTAAAATCGCTGTTTTCGGTCGTAGTATGGAATCTGCTATGGAAATTGGTAAACAATTAGGTTATATTCAAGCACCAAAAGATACCTTTATTGATGTGCATCAGCTTAATAAAACACCCGCTGGAAATGTGACTATCCTTTGTACAGGGAGTCAAGGTGAACCAATGGCGGCTCTTTCTAGAATTGCTAACGGTACTCACCGTCAAATCCAAATTCAACCAGGCGATACGGTAGTCTTCTCGTCTTCCCCAATTCCTGGTAATACAACGAGTGTTAACCGCACAATCAATTTACTTTATCAAGCTGGCGCAGAAGTTATTCACGGTAAAGTGAACAACATCCATACTTCTGGTCACGGTGGTCAACAAGAGCAAAAACTAATGCTACGTTTGATGAAACCTAAATTCTTTATGCCAATTCACGGTGAATTCAGAATGCAGAAAATCCATGCTGAATCTGCTGAAGAATGTGGTGTTCCAGAAGAAAATAGCTTCATTATGGCGAATGGTGATGTGCTTGCTTTAACGAGTGAAACAGCCCATGTTGCAGGTAAAATCCATGCGGCAAGCGTCTATATTGACGGTAGCGGCATTGGTGATATCGGTAATATTGTCCTTCGCGATCGTCGCATTCTTTCCGAAGAAGGCCTCGTAATCGTCGTTGTATCTATTGATATGAAAAACTCTCGTGTGATGGCGGGACCTGATATTATTTCACGTGGGTTCATCTATATGCGTGAATCCGGTAATCTAATCGGAGAAGCTCAAGGCCTCCTAACACGCCACCTAAACAAAGTAATGGAACAAAAAACAACGCAATGGTCTGAAATTAAGAACGAAATTACAGATACGTTGCAACCTTTCTTGTATGAAAAAACAAAACGACGCCCAATGATTTTACCAATAATCATGGAAGTATAGTTTCAAAAGCGGTAAATGGTTTCAACATCATTTATCGTTTTTTGTTGATTTCTTGCAAAGACGATGGTATGTTTAAACAAACAAAATAGAAAGACGAGGAAAATTTTATGACAGAAACTAGGACTGAAAAGAAGCAAAAAACAACGTCCACTTTTACTAAAGTTATGAAAATTGCTAGTGTAACCCTTTTAGGAATTATCTTTTTCTCAATAACAGGATTAGCAGCGAAGTACTACATCACCGTTCAAAATACCTTTTCAAAAATAAATGTACCATTAGAATCAAGTAATAAAACAGCAAGTGACTTAGAAAAGAAAAAACCATTTTCTGTATTGTTAATGGGCTCAGATGCTCGGCCTGGTGAAACAAATGGTCGTGCCGATACAATTATTCTTGCCACTGCAAATAAACAACAAAATTCCGTAGAGATGGTCAGTATCCCCCGTGATACAAAAGTTGACTATGGAAATGGCGATATTGGTAAAATTAATGCTTCCTATTCCAAAGGCGGCCCCTCAGGAACCGTCTCAGCCGTTGAAAAACTTATGCCAGGAGTTCCTGTAGATTATTTCATTTCAATCAATATGGAGGGCTTTAAGGACCTTGTAGACGCAGTTGGCGGTATTACTGTTACTAATGATATCGATTTAACGGTCGTAAATAGCAAATTTGTCAAAGGTGATATTACCTTAAATGGCACGGATGCTTTGCAATATGTTCGTATTCGTCATGAAGATCCGCGCGGTGACTTTGGTCGCCAAGATAGACAACGTGATGTTATTATCGGTATTGCGAATAAAGTCGTAAGCTCCTCTGGTGTTTCCAATTTTGAAAGCATTATGAAAGCTGTTGGTGATAATTTCCAAACGAATATGACACTAACCGACATTACAACAATGGCAACCAATTATTCTTCCGTACTAAAAAACGTTGATTCCCAAGAACTCAAAGGTGAAGGGGAAATGATTTATAGCGAGTCTTACGGGTTTAACTTGTATTACTTTGCACCTGAACAAACTGATTTAGAACGCGTGATTACCATGTTTAAAAAGAGCTTAGATATTACTGAATAAAAGAAAAGATGACTGAAGCTTTAATCGGCCTCAGTCATCTTTTTTATTTATGTTTGTTAATCAGTGCATCCAATTCGGTAATTACTTTTGCACAAGCCTGTTGATGGTAGGAAAACACTACTTCATAATCAGGTTCCGTCTCTTTTTCTAGCGTTACATGATATAAAATTTCAATATTATTAATCGCCTGCTCAACTAATCTTGTAAAATGGAGCATCGGCTCGTCGGTTGTTAAACTCGGGACAAAACTGCTATCTGTTACAATTTGCTCGCGTGTTTTTCTTAAATCTATCAATTGTTTCCATAGCGCTTTTATTTTCGGAGCTAGCTCTTTGGCATCTTCTGTATTGATATCAATTGCTTTTATTCGCTCTAGCACTTCTTTTTCTTGAGAAATAAATACTTGATTCAATTTTTTGTTTTTCTTGCGTGGATACAGCGCGTAAACAAGGAACCCGATAGCTAAACCAATCATCGTATCAAAAAGTCTATCTCGTAAAAACACAATAGGTTCCCCGTCCCCTTTTCCGACAAGAACCATCACCGTAATAACGACAATAACCATCGTGAATTTCTTCGTAAATAGGTAACTTAACATGACCGCGAGTGCTGCGCCAATTGGAATCATAATATAGTGGTGATTCGGCACGAGTAAATAGACAAATGCCGCAAGTAATCCCCCTACAATAGTTCCGATAATCCGCTCGATACTTGATTTATACGTCTCGCCCTTACTCATTTGAGCTGTAATATAAATAGCATTAAATACGTATGTTGGGTAGACAATCCAATCCCCCATAATCGGGAAAAGTATCACCGCAATCGTAATACTAATTAATACTTTAGCAACCCGAGGATCAAGAGCGAAACGTNNNNTCATAGAAATCTTTTTCATTTCTTCTCGCCCCCTTCAGCTAATTCTGCCATTCCAACTTTAACAGCTAAAAAGTTCTCGACAAATTTTTTCACATGAAATGAGGCTACTGGATCGACTTCTTTGGCACTTATTTCATCAGAAACTTCTACATTAATCTTGGCAAGCGCCTGTTTTGCTTCTTCTGATAAACCGGCTCTGCCAATGTCTTCCATCGTTTGCATATGGAAGAAGAGTTGCAAATAATTTGGTAGTAACGATTGATACAGTTCCACATGACGCGGATCCGCTTTTTTACTGGCGCTATATTCTTTAATAAACATTTGCGATTGAACAAAAATGCTATACAACGGTTTTGTTATAAATTTACCATTGTTTTTAAATACACTTTCAATTTCCTTATCAAAAAGGCCTACCAATTGTTTCATGATGGTTTGAACGGTCTTTTCTAGTGGCAAATGGACATATTTGACGACAAGTTGAACGAGTAAAAAGAACACGAACACATCAATTAACGCCACAATTACCATTACATAAAGTGGCATTGGCAAATCGTCCGTTCCAAGGAAATAAAGCGCGGTCCCAATTGCAAGTGTCATCACCATGTATTTTTGCGGCATCATAAAATTCACTGCTAAAATAACAACGATCATCACAATATAATAAATATACACATTAATTGGGAAAAAATAAGTGCTTATAATTACAAACAAACACGCTAATGTGAATGCTAGTGCAATTTGGGGAATGACTTTTCTTGTAATTCCGTATGTAGGTTGCATGGAAATAATCCCTATTAGTACGACTATAGGCAATACTCCGGCCAAATCGGGGAAAATAACTGTATGGACTACCACACAAATACTCGCGTAAATAAATGCTTGTAACATTTGAATAAGTCCGCGAGCGCCGATTTTATCAAGCAAAAATTTCTTCATCTATTCTCTCCCCCTGTCCCTTTAAGTGAAGCTATGTAACTATCATAGAAAATAACTGGCTAGATAGCAAGCAGTAATGCGTAAACAAGTAAAAAACCTAAGCATATAATCGACATGGCTACATATCTTTTATTAATGCGTAGGCTTTATTTTTATTGAATTTTTTCTTGTAGTCGTTCAATATCATCATCTGAACCGATAACAATGAGGATATCTCCTTCGTGGAGAACATCATTTGCTTCGGGTGTGATGATCATTTGTTTATCTTTTTTAATGCCGACAATATTCACGCCGAAAGAATTACGGAAATCTAAATCAACCAAGCTTTTTCCTAGGAAGCGCGGATCAGATACTGAAATCTCGACAAGACTATATTCATCAGAAAGTTCCAGATAATCAAGCATATTTTTCGATACGATATAATGGGCAATCCGACGTCCCATATCCCGCTCAGGATGGACAACGCGGTCAGCTCCAATTTTATCGAGTAATTTGGCATGCTTATCGTTCGTTGCTTTTGCCGTTACATATTTTACGCCCATTTCTTTTAAAATTAGCGTTGTTAAAATACTCGACTGAATATCTTCACCAATGGCAACGATAACGTGTTCAAAGTTCCGAATACCTAATTGACGAAGCGCATTTTCATCTGTGGAATTGGCGATAACTGCATGGGTCGCAATCGACATATATTCATTTACTCGTTCTTCATCTGAATCTATCGCAAGTACTTCCATTCCTTGCTCGACTAATGAACGACAAATACTTCCACCAAATCGACCAAGACCGATGACTGCAAATCCTTCTTTCATGTGTACGTTACCTCCTGGCTACTTTTTTTCTACTAAGTCGTGTTTAAATGCATAGATGGCTGCTTGCGTGCGATCTTGTACATCTAATTTTGATAAAATGTTACTTACATGCGTTTTAACCGTTTTTAACGTGATGAAAAGTTCATCAGCAATTTCTTGGTTAGATTTACCTTCCGCAATTAAAAGTAAGATTTCATTTTCACGATTCGTTAAATCATCGTGTAAGTTTTTTTCTGGTTTAGCAGTTAATCTTTGCATCATTTTACCAGTTACTTCTGGCTCAAGTACAGAGTCACCGCCGTATGTAGCACGAATCGCATCAGCAATTTCGCTTGCTGTCGATGTTTTAAGCATATAGCTGCTTGCCCCGGCTTCTAGTGCTGGGTATACTTTTTCATCATCAATGAAACTTGTGACGATGATGATTTTTGCTTCTTTCCAGTTTTGCATAATTTCTTTTGTGGCTTCGATGCCGTCCATTTCATCCATCACTAAATCCATTAAAATGATATCTGGGCGTAATTCTAAAGCCATATCAGCGCCTTCACGTCCGTTTTCTGCCTCGCCAACAACTTCCATGTCATCTTGCACAGAAAGATAAGCTGAAACACCTATACGTACCATTTCATGATCATCTACAAGTAATACTTTTATCATTCGCTTTCCACGTCCTTTTTCGCAACAAGTGGGATTTTTATTTCTACGCTAGTTCCTCTTCCTGGGAAACTAATTATTTTGATGGTGCCGCCAAATTCGGCAACTCGTTCTCGCATATTTTGTAAGCCATATGAACCTTGACGAACATTATCCATATCAAAGCCAACTCCGTCATCAACTACTTTCATGACAGCTAAATTGTCCATTGTTACTAAGCGCACTTCTAATAATTTTGCTTTGGAATGGCGAAGTGTATTGGATAGTAGCTCTTGAACGATACGGAATAAATGATCTTCAATGCCTTTTTGCAAATTAATATCTTCAATTTGCCATTCGACTTCGATAGGCAATTTGGTTGTTAATTCTTTTAATAATTGTTCAATACCAGTTTTAAGCGATTTACCTTCTAGTTGTGTTGGACGCAAGTGAAGTAAGAGTGCGCGCATCTCAGATTGGGATTCATTGACGATAGATTCTACCATTTTTAATTGTTTTTGCATGGCTG
>CM001047.1:997715-1001013 GCA_000183865.1 Listeria marthii FSL S4-120 | reverse complement strand
CACTTTTTTCGCTTTGTTCATTCAATGCCGATAAAAGCATCATCGCTGCAAAAAGCTGCTGGCTTACTGAATCATGTAATTCCCGAGCAATCCGGTGCCGTTCTTCTGATAAAATAGCTTCTTTTGTTTGGCCCGTTGATTCCGCGCGGTCGCTTGCAAGTTTTTGTGTCAAAATCGTTTGTGCTTTCATTTTATCACGTAAGCGGTCGATTTGCTTGTATACTTGCTGTACTTCTAAAAAGTTTTCGTCTTCTTCACTCGTAATCTTTTTCTCCAAATCGCCTTGTCCGAGCAAACGAATCGAGAAGTCAATTGATTCAAACTTTTGCTTCACGAAATAGCCAAGTAATCCACCGATGATTAAACCAACCGAAATGGCTGTCAGCGGAACAAAGACTACAAACGGAATGTAAAAGATTTTTTGTTCAATTAAAATTTTATACCAAGAGCCTTCACTAAAAAAATAGTAACCGACTGTGCCGATAGCTGTTGCAACAAGTAATAAACCGGAGCAAACAACCATCATTAGTTTCGAAAAGCTCATAGCCTAATCACCTCTAAATCTCCGAAGATTACAGAAGTCATGATTTTCACTTTTCGTGCCGAACTTTCGTAATTATCCGAGTAAACCTTGATGCTATTATTTTGAATAGAAGTGCTTTCTTTATCATATTGAATGTTTCCAAAAATTGCGGAATGTTCGATGCAAATGCCAATATCAAATGGAACGAGAATCCGAATTTTCCCTGACACACTACGAATCATAATGACACTTTCGCCGGTTGGAAGAACTGTATTTCCTAAATCGAGAATCGTGTCACCAATTCCTGTTTGGATATTGATATCATCCCATTCGTACACTACATCAAGTATACGCTGGTTACCGAACCATTGATTGCGAATAAATTTATCTGTGCGGTCAATCTTGCTGTCTGGTTCTCTAGTTTTAAGCATTAATAATTGAGGTGCCCGCTTTCGACTAATATAGTGAATGATCGCATAAATCCCCGCAACAACAAGTCCTACTTTAAAAGTGGTTGTAAGTAACACGGCGATAATGATAAATACGATACCAATAAACAATGAGTTTCTCGCACTTTTCTTCGTTGCGCTTGCCTTTCTTGATGTAAAGATGAAAAATATCCCGAGTGCAAACAAAATAAGCAGTTCCCACTGAAATAACATTTCTAGTCCTACACCAACGATAATCGCAATTAAAAATACAAAAACAACCGAGCTTTCCATTTTTTTCAAGCTGACACACCTCCTTGCGTTCATCTTTTGACAAAGTTATTTCTCGATTTTTGCTACTTTGTACATGCTGTGTTTATTATAGCGATGATTTGCTAAAGGAAACAAACCGCGCTAGTTGGAACATGCCCTACTACTTTAGTCGGATGTTTCTTCGGTGATTTTCGTCACCACGCCATCTTCTTGTGTGATGCGTCTTGCTTTTAAAAGTGTGCCAATTGCACGCTTGAATTGTGCTTTACTTATACCAAATTTTGCACGAATAGCATCTGGATCTGATTTATCACCAAATGGCATTTCTCCGCCAACGCTTCGTAAATACGTTAAAATCATTTCCGCGTCATCATTCAATACTTCATGCGATCTGCCACGAAGCGATAAGTTTAATGAGCCGTCTGGTTTTACAGCGATAACACGTGCCTTCACGCGCTCACCCATTCGCGGTTCAGAAGTTCGTTCGCTTTCATGAATAAAACCAATATGGAAATCATCTGTAAATACAAATGAACCTATTTTTAATAAACGATAGATGGTACCTTCGACATTTTGGTTAAATAAATCTTGTTCTGCTCGAACGGCAATTGCGCGGAATTGTTCTTCTTCTGCGAGAACTCCCCAAACGCGATTTTCTTCATCCACGCGCAGTGCAATCATCACACGGTCTTCTTTTTTAGGCCATAAATGCAGTAGTGCTGGTAGGTCGTCTAATGATACAACGACGTCTTTTTCAATGCCGATATCGACAAAAACGCCTAGATGTTTACGGACTTCTGTTACTGTTCCCCAGCCATAATGTCCTACTTGAATTTTTGGAATAATCGTTGTTGCTGCGATTTCGCGGTCATAGTCCACAAAAATAAATACGGTTACTTCCGCTCCAACAGCAAGTTCCGTTTCATGTGTATTTGATTTAGATAAAAAAACAGTTACTTCGTCTTTTTCAAGAAGCCAACCTGTTTCTCGGATTTCTTTTACTGTCATTACTTGGCTTTTGCCAATATAGTTATTCACTTTTTTTCCACCTTTTCATTAAGAATAGTCTTGTTTCATTATAGCGTATCTAAGCTTGTAAGGCTACCTGCTACGTAGAATCAATGCTTGTTTATTTGTTGTTGTAATGTAGCGATTTTTTCTTTTAAAATGTCTTTCGAAAAATCACTGGCTTCTCTTGCAGCACTTCCAACGTGGTAGTCAGTATGGTTCAGTGTTGATTGGAAGGTCGCGATGTTTTCTGGTTTGACGCCACTTCCAACTAGAATTTGGAAGGAATCTGGTTTTTTTTGGCTATCCTCGATCCATCGTTTTAGGCGCGGCAGGGAATCCAGTGCGCTAGCTGTGCCGCCAGAAGTGAGTAATTGGTTAATGTCTTTTCCATATGTACGCAAAACTTGGTAACTCGCTTCGATATCTTTGGTTGCTTCCAGTGCCCGGTGAAAAGTAAGGTCTAAATCGCCTTTCCATTCAATTACTTTTTCAAGAAGGGCTTGATCGATATCGCCGTCTGATGTGATGCCGCCGTAAACAATTCCCTTTACACCAACTTCTTTTGCAAGCTCAATATCGCGTTCCATTACTATTCTCGCTGGCTCATCATAGACAAAAGAAAAACTATGCGGGCGAATCATCATCATTGCTGGTAACTTGGAAGCACGCACGATTTCTTTAATCGCTCCATAACTCGGAGTCAGGCCACCTTCACTTATTGCCGAAACTACTTCCATTCTATTTGCACCATATTTTTCAGCTAAGTAAGCGTCTCTTGGATTTTGAACTATCACTTCTAACATATTATTCCGCTCCTTTTAATTACTAATTACCTTCATTCTACCCTTTTAACACGTAAATGAATACTAAAAAATCCATGAAAAGGAAATTACCCTTTCACGGATTTTTTCGTTCGATTATTTTAAATTAGTTGTCAATACTTCGGTTTTCCCGGCTTCTGCTTTTGTTACGTCATGGAAATCAAAATCGTATTTACCTTCTGAACTATTTGTTATAACCATTGGTACGACCGTACTTGCGGCATTTTTTTCGATGAAATCAA
>CM001047.1:994013-997615 GCA_000183865.1 Listeria marthii FSL S4-120 | reverse complement strand
TCGCCTACTTTTACTTTATCACCGACACTTACTAAAACGTTGAAGCCTTCACCGTTTAGAGATACAGTTTCTAAGCCAATATGTACAAGAATTTCTTGCCCCATATCAGTACGAATTCCAAAAGCATGTTTTGTTTCTGCGAGTTGAATAATTTTTCCATCTACGGGAGCAACAATTGTGCCTGTTTCCGGCTTAATTGCAATGCCTTCCCCCATCATTTTTTGGTTAAAAACTGGATCTGGAACATCTTCTAACGCAATAACTTGGCCAGTTACATGCGCGAATACTACTTCTTGTTTTGTCTTTTTTAGAAATTTTTTAAACATTCATCTTCCTCCTAGCAATTTCATAGATCAACTATTATTTTACCCTTATAGAGAAAAAAAGGCACGGAGAAAGTATCAAGTAAGACTTGAACTTCTTCGTGTCTTTTCAAAAGTTTATTTGCTTGTTTTCAAATCTTCAATGGAATTAATGTTTGACATGTATTTTGGTACCGCGAGGCCAATTTTTGCACCTTTTAAGTTCGGTCCTAAATCTTCAAACTTCCCTTTGTAATCTTTGTAGTAAATTCCGGAAGTGTTTGGAAGCCATGCTGCGACCATTCCATCTGCTGCGTCCGTTGCTACAGAAGCCCACATTGGTTGAATTTCCATTGCTTGAATCGTTGGTTTGTAGCCAACTTGTTTTAATGCTTCTGCGACAACGTTTGTGGAGGCAATTTCAGAATCCCAAGCTACATAAGTTAACTTGATTTCATCGCCATCTACTTTTTCAACGCCATCTGTCCATTTGGCAACTTTTTCTGGATTATTTTTAATCCATTTTTTGGCTGCTTCTTCTGGGTCAACGCCGTCATTAACTTCGAGCATTACTTCCGACATATCCTCAGCAGTCCAAAAGAAATTATCTAACACTTGGTACGCGGAAGGTTTATCTTCTTTTAAGCCTTTACGTACAATTGTGTGGATATTTTCTGCGTTACCAAAGACATTTTTCGGATCATCTAAAAATTTCAAATCAAATTTTGTAAACATCCAGTGCGGTGTCCAACCAGTTACGACAATCGGGCGCTTATCTTTCATCGCTTTTTGAAGTGTACTAGTCATTGCAGCAGTGGAACTTGTTTGTAACTGCCAATTATCATCATCTAAATGGTAATCTTTAATCGCATTTTGTGTTGCAAGCATGATTCCTGCTCCTGCATCAATTCCAGTGATTGTATAATTGATTTGTTCGCCTAAATCTTTTTTCGCGTCATAAGGAGCAAGTGTTGTCCCGCAGGCTGCTAAAGTGAAAATAAGCATAGCCAAAACTGCGGTGGTGATTAATTTTTTTAGCAATCTACTCTCCTCCTTATTCCGATTTCGCTTTTTTGTTGAATGCTTGTGTTAGACGGTCTAGGATGATTGCTACGATAACAATCGCAATCCCAGCCACAAATCCGCCACCAGCGTCATTACGTCCTACTGCAAAGTAAACGCGTGTTCCAAGTCCCATCGCACCGATCATCGAAGCAATTACGACCATGGAAAGTGCTAACATGATACTTTGGTTAATACCAGCCATCATAGTCGATTTCGCCATTGGTAGCTGTACTTTCCAAAGTTTTTGCCAAGGTGTTGAACCAAACGAATCTGCTGCTTCAACTAGCTCTGTCGAAACTTGGCGAATACCTAGGTTAGTCATCCGAACAGTTGGAGGCATTGCGAAAATTACAGAAGCAACAACCCCTGGAACCATCCCAATCCCGAAAAATGCTACAGCTGGAATTAAGTAAACAAAGGCTGGCATAGTTTGCATAAAGTCGAGTACCGGTTTAAAGATACTTTCGACGATATTGCTTTTCGCCATCCAAATACCAAGTGGAACCCCAATAACAAGAGCGATTAAACTACTTGTCAGTACGAGCGTCAATGTTTGCGTCATATCGCGCCAGAAGTCTAAGTTCCATATTAAAAGTAAACCGACAACTTCAAAAGTAATTAAACCCCATTTTTTGCCTTTACGGTTTACCCAGAATGTTCCAAGTACGAGTAAAATAATAAATAACCACGGTGGAACTAAGTCAAAGACCCATTGGAATGCATCAACAATCCCGCCAATGATATTTGTAATTACATTAAAAAATCCTTCAAATTGCGTTAAGCCATCCACTAATTTGTCAATCCAACTAGCTAATGGAATCGTTGGAATATTAGGCATTAACGTTCACCTCGTTTCCAGAAAGTGCGGCCAGAACGGATCCGCGAATGATAATTCCTTTTAATTTTCCATCTTCTGTTACAGCTATTGGAATCGTTGTTGTCGAGATAGTATCCATGATTTCTGCAAGAGGCGTATCTAAGCCAGTTGTAGGCACATCACGATGTAAAGCTGTTTCAAGCGAAGTAATATTTTCTTTTACAAGTTTAGATACTTCAGCAGCATGGACAATACCAACTAGCTCACGATTACGTTTCACAACGAATACACTGGAAGTTCCAGCTTCACGCATCCGTTTAAGCGCAACACGAGGACCATCTTTTTCAAAATTAACGATTTCTGGACGAATCATTACGTTGCTCGCTGTATAGACTTTGGAACGGTCTACATCTTCAATGAATTTTTCAACATATTCATTTGCCGGATGTGCCAGAATTTCTTCCGGAGAACCAGTTTGAACAACGGAACCATCGCGCATAATCATAATGTGGTCGCCAATACGAAGCGCCTCATCCAAATCATGGGTAATAAAGATAATCGTTTTTTTCATTTTATCTTGTAAATCAAGCAATTGATCTTGCATATCTTTTCGGTTCAGCGGGTCAAGTGCGGAGAAAGCTTCATCCATCAGTAAAATGTCCGGATTGTTCGCAAGTGCTCTCGCAAGACCTACACGTTGCTGCATCCCACCAGAAAGTTGCGAAGGATATTGATCGCCATAACCAGCTAAACCAACAAGTGCAAGCGATTCTGCTGCATTTTTCTCGCGTTCTTCTTTGTCCATACCTTGAATTTCAAGACCATATTCAACGTTACGGTTAATCGTTCTGTTCGGGAATAAACCAAAGTTTTGGAAGACCATACTCATGCTTTTTCTTCTAACTTCCAAAAGTTCTTTTTTATTTAGACTAGATAGTTCTTTTCCGTCAAGCCAAATTTTTCCGCTCGTAGGCTCAATTAAACGGTTCAAAAGTCGTACCAAAGTCGACTTCCCACTACCAGAAAGCCCCATTATAACGAAAATTTCGCCTTCTTCTACGCTAAAAGATGCTTTATTAACACCAATTGTCGCGCCTGTTTCTTTCAAAATATCTGTTTTCGATTTTCCCTGAGAAAGTAAAGAAGATGCTTTGGAAGCCTTTTTTCCGAAAATCTTCGTTAGCTCTTCTACTTTAATCTTACTCAAAATAAAATCCCCTTTCTTTTTTTAGATTGAATTATTTACTAGGCAAAAATTCGGCCCATATCACTTTTAAAAAAAGCAATAACATTTATCATTGTACACAAGTTTCGGCTTAGTTTCACATCATACAGTTTGGTTTGCGCCATTTTGCACATTTTAGAAAGCGCCTCCATCTTACTACAAGAGTGGCTAACAGTTTTTTAATTTTTTTTGA
>CM001047.1:990172-993913 GCA_000183865.1 Listeria marthii FSL S4-120 | reverse complement strand
TTTTTTTGAAAAAAAGTGCGATTTTTCCAGAAAAATGAGCGTTTTCTAGTGAACATTTATTTTTTATAACAGCATTTTTGTAAAATATTTGTTAGAATAGAAAAGGACATTTCATTAGAAAGGGGGAGATGAAATGGATGGAGATCTTTCAAAGGATGTGGACCAAAAGATGAATTTACTCAAAAAGTGGTTCAATTCAATTGATTGGGAACAATTTTGGAATCATATTATTTCTGTCGGGATAAAAATTGCTATATTAATTGTTCTTTATTTTATTTTTCGCGTGGTTGGTAATAAGATTATTCGTAGTTTCTTCCGCAAGTATCGGCAACAACAAGCCGTTTCTGTTGGTCGGGCGGATACATTAGAGAGTTTAATTTCTAATTTTTACGGTTATGTTTTATTCTTCACTTTTGCGATTTTATTATTACAGAACTTTATGGATGTTACGGCGATTATTGCGAGCGCTGGGGTTGCGAGTTTGGCAATCGCGTTTGGTGCGCAAGGGCTTGTCAGTGACGTGGTAACTGGATTTTTTATTCTGCTTGAACGACAACTTGATGTTGGTGATACGATTACAATTGGGCTCGTCAATGGAACTGTTGAGGCACTGGGACTTAGAACAACGCAGGTACGTGATTTTGATGGCACGCTTCATTTCATTCCTAACCGACAAATTATGGTCGTTAGTAATCATTCGCGCGGCAATATGCGTGTGATGGTGGACATTCAAATTAGTCCGCATGAAGATCCGGAAAAAGCAATTAAAATTATTAGTGAAGTTTGTGAAGTTGCTGCAAAAGAAAACAAAAATATCGTAGAGCCCCCTGTTGTATTAGGTGTGCAAAACATCGATGCGACTAATATGATGATTCGAGTGGTAGGTAAAGCCGTGAATGGTGAACAATACTCTGTTCAACGCGATTTACTCAAAGATATCCGCGAAGCACTCGCAGAAAATGAAATCGAATTACCACTGAATTTTGTTAGCACTTTCGGACCAAATAATAATTAAAAAGACGTAAATTCGCTCATTTTGAGAACGAATTTACGTCTTTTTTATTTACTTTCCAAAAATTGAACTAATACATCAATCGCAAATGGAATCGCTTCTTCTTTTGGATTAAGTTTCGCGTGATGCAAACTGTACTCCGAATCTACACCTAGCCAAAACATAAATCCTTTAATTTCGGATAAAAAGTAACCAAAGTCTTCGCCGGTCATTGCCGAACGAGCTGGCACATAACTTTCAGGGTAACGTTCTTCTAAAAACTGGATAAATTCTTCGGTTTCAGCTGGATCATTGTCTACTTGATAATAATCCGAACCCGGATGGAATTCTACTTCACATTGGTAAGCCTCTTCCCAACCTTTCGCCAGTTGTTTCAAACGAGTCCAAACAATTTCCATAGTTTCTGGTGAAAGCGTCCGAATTGTCCCATCTAAATAGGCCGTTTCCGCAATGACATTTTGAATTTCGCCGCCGTGAATCCGACCAATCGTAATAACTGCGCTATCCATTGGATCAATATTCCGGCTTATAATCGTCTGCATTTGCCCAACAAACGCACTTGCAGCAACAACCATATCATTCGCCAAATGTGGATACGCTGCGTGGCCACCCTTACCTTTAAATGAAATAAAGAGTTCTGATGTGTTGGCGAACAGTAAGCCTGGCTTAATCGCAATTTCGCCGACTTTGTATTCTGGTGCGATATGAAGTCCGTAAATACTATCTGGACGCCACTCGGCAAATTCCGCGCTTTCCATAATTGGTTTGGCGCCGCCCGGTCCTTCTTCTGCTGGTTGGAACACGAATAGTAGATTATCTTTGGCTGGTTTACTTGCAAAATGAGTCAACACACCAAGTGCGATACTCATATGTAAATCATGTCCACAAGCGTGCATATTACCGGGATGTTTTGATGCGAATGCTAGACCAGTCTCTTCTGTAATTGGCAATGCATCAATATCGGTACGGTAACCGATAGTTTTCTCGGGATTAGTCCCTTTTACTAACACTAAAATCCCGGTACGCCATTTTTTTACTTCTAAATGTTCGTTCGGTAATTTGCTAATATAATCTAATAAATAAGCTTGTGTTTTTAGCTCTTTGTAACCTGTTTCAGGAATTTGGTGTAAATCACGTCGAATGGCAATAAATTTATTTAACATGGCGACTCTCTCCTTCTAAAAAAGGACTGCTCCGCCAACAGACGAAACAGTTCCCTTTGATTTTTTAAAGTTGGCGAAGTTCTTGCATGATTTCTGTTTTAGAAGCTGTTTTTGCATCTAATTTTTTAAGTTCACGTGCAGGAATTCCGGCCACGACTGTTCCAGGAGCTACATCTTTTGTAACGATTGCGCCCGCTGCTACAACTGCGCCTTCTCCAATACGTACGCCTTCTAAAACAACAACGTTCGCGCCAACAACTACATTATCTTCGACGATAACTGGTTGTGCGGACGGTGGTTCCACTACGCCGGCTAGGACAGAACCCGCACCGATATGGCAATTTTTACCAACAGTTGCGCGGCCGCCAAGAACAACATTCATATCAATCATTGTACCGTCACCGATAACAGAACCGATATTGATGCTTGCTCCCATCATAATTACCGCATTGTCGCCGATTGTTACTTGGTCGCGAATGACTGCGCCAGGCTCAATACGTGCGTTAATATTTTTCATATCTAACAAAGGAATAGCAGAGTTACGGCGATCATTTTCAATCACGTAATCTTCAATATTCGCTTTATTTGCTTCTAATAATGGCTCAACAACTGCCCATTCTCCAAAAATTGTTCCCGCATTTCCAGTAATGAAAGTTTTTACATCACTTGGGAAATCGATTTTTTCTAAGTTCCCTTTAAGGTAAACTTTGACTGGTGTTGCTTTCTTGCTATTTTGAATAAAAGAAATAATTTGGTGTGCATCCATTTGTTCCATGAATTTTTGTCCCCTTCCGATACGTTCTGCTTTCTATTTTGCCATAGCTATTTAACTTGTTCAAGGAATTTATCTGTTATTTCTAAAAACGCCTTCACTTGTGGTAAACTGAGTGACTGTTCATAAGTGAGTAAATTCGTTTCTCGGCTTAGAATCGAGCCGTCTTTTTCTGTTAGTGGGATTTTGTTGATTTTGTCCGTATAGCCTAACATCGTTACTTCCGGTAAAATCGCAAAACCAATGCCATTTAAAGCCATTTGTCTCGAAGTTTCCATTTGATCCATAAGCATTGCTTGACGTGGCATTTTCCCGAAATTTCGTTGCCAGTAGTCTTGAATAACTTGGTAATAATTAGAATCGCTACGAAACTGAATAAATGGTCGATTCGTTTGGAAAACTTCTTCTATTTTTGTAATTTCTGTATCGACTAAAATTAATTTGTCATTAAATAATGGTTTTTGAACGCTTTTCCAAGTGGAATTTCCACGAACAATCCCGATATGAACATTGCCGGCAGCTAATTGTTGAGTCACTTCGCTGCTCCAACCCGTTACAAGTGAAATTTGCACGTTTGGATAGGCTCTTGAGAAAGCTTTTAGGACGCGCGGTAGCCACATTTGCGCAACTACACTCGCACAGGCAATTCGCAGTGTTCCCCGCACGACACCTTCCATAGCTTCGAGTTTCTCTTGGATAGTATGCTCACGCTCAATCACGCTAGATGCATGGCGAACAATCGCTTCTCCTTCCGGGGTTAGCAATAGTCCTTTTTGTGTACGAATAAAGATTTT
>CM001047.1:981364-990165 GCA_000183865.1 Listeria marthii FSL S4-120 | reverse complement strand
CATCTGCTTTCAATTGTTTGTAAGCGTTGTGACAAAGCTGGCTGACTTAAAAAGAGCTTTTCCGCACTTTTCCGCATATTGAGTTCTTCCGCTAAACAAACAAGTAATTCATATTCTGTGACAATCATCTATTTTCCTCCACCTGCAAATGAATATAACGATTGACTTGTTTTAACACAACGCGTCTAGTTACGATTCCTTCAAAATGGTGGTCAGCATCTACAACACAAACAAAAGGATGATCCACGAGTAAGTGAACAATTCGTTCGTTATTACTAAAATCTTTAATTACCGGGAAATCCGTTTGCATGACATCTTCTACTTTTAAATCTTCCAATCGTTCAAACTCGATACGTTCGAGTCCAAGAATTGCATCTGTAATCATTGCTGCACTTATTAATCCATGGAGTTTAAATTCAAAGTCTAGTACAGGAATAACTGAATAACCGCATTTAGTTAAAACAAGTAGTGCATGTTCTAAGTTATTACCAAGCTGCACGTGGGCAACCTTTTCAGCGGAAATCATAGAATCAGCTAGTTCATTATCGATAAATTGTCCAAATCTATTTGAGATCATTTAGAATCTTCCTCTTCCTTGTATTTTCAAGCTCTACGAAGTTTCTTTCAACTTTTAAAATAAAGCGAAACTTTTCCATCTCCTATTCTACCATACTATTTAGTCTGATTTCTTTCATTTAGTGCTTGAAAATAAAAAAAGCTGTGAATAAATATTCACAGCCTCTAAGTAAATAACCGGGTTATCCGATTTTTACCTTCTTATTCGTTTTCTTGTAATGTTTCAAAAATTTCGATAGCCGTCATGTCAATATCATCAAACTGATATTTACTATTGTCGCCATAGATTTCTACTTCAAATGAGTTAGAAGCTTGGAAAAACTTCACTTCGCACACAGGCGTACCATTTTTTTCAAAACGTCTTGCTTGTGTTTCAGCAGACTCATCTTCTTGCATTGCATGTAAACGTTGAATAATTCCCAATAACTGAGACATCTTACCTCTCCTCTCAAATCCACCATCTGACGTGCAAATATTGGCATACCTTGCTGTGGTACACGCGTGGCAATGCTTTTTTACATATTTCCTCATAGTTGGTTTCTTCGCCATATCTTATTTCTTTCACTATACTACCAAATTTTATCGCAAACCGCACGTATAACGCAAGGGTTCTGGAAATATTCAGAAAAAGAAATTATTTTAAATTAACCAGAAAGACACGATTTAGCGGATTTTACGTGTGTTTTATCCAAAAAAAGACTGTAAAAAGGAAATGATCTTTTTTACAGTCTTTTGATAATTAAAATTCATTTTTTCGATTAGCGGTAGAGCTTATAATCATTTTCGTAGCTCGCACAATGGTTTTATGGCGGTTGAATCCTTTGACACAAATCGTTTGATCACCAATTGTTGCAAACACTTCTCCCCATGAACCACAAGGATTAAAGCCATAAGCATGTATTTTTAGCAAGCCATCTTTTGTTGGAAAAAAGAGAGCTTCATATTTACCTGGTTTAGTCATATCCGGCGGCCCCTTCCACATTTACAAATCATTTCTAAATGAAAATGATTATCATTATTAAAACTATCTTATAGCATTCCAAATAAAAGTGCAAGGGTTTTTAGTAATATTTTCAGACATTTTGCTTTTCTTCTTTTTTGAGCTATAATGGAATGAAATTACGAAGCTTACTCCCACCTGATTTTCACGGGATTTTCTTATAAAGAAAGGTGACGAAAATGACAAAATCAATTCGACCGGAATTACGCGACATTCAAGTAAGTGGTATCAGAACTTTTAATACACGGGTAACGGGCATTCCCGATATGATTCGCTTAACACTTGGCGAACCTGACTTTCCAACACCTGAACATGTCAAACAAGCAGCCATTAAAGCGATTGAAGAAAATTTTACCAACTACACACCAAACGCAGGTATGCCAGAATTGCTAGAAGCCGCCTCTACCTACTTTCATGAAAAATATGACCTAAGTTACACAAATAAAGAAATAATCGTCACAGTGGGCGCTACGGAAGCTATTTCAGTTGCCCTACAAACAATTTTAGAACCAGGCGACGAAGTTATTTTACCTGACCCAATCTATCCTGGCTATGAACCACTTATTACTTTGAATAAAGCACAGCCAATCAAAGTCGATACAACCGAAACAAATTTCAAATTAACGCCGGAACAATTACGTGCGCATATTACGCCTAAAACGAAAGCTTTGATTATACCGTATCCTTCCAATCCAACAGGTGTAACTTTAACTAAAGACGAACTCGCAGCCTTGGCAGAAGTTTTAAAAGATACGGGAATTTTTGTGATTGCTGATGAAATTTATAGTGAACTAACCTATCACGAAGAGCACGTGAGCATCGCGCCAATGTTGAAAGAACAAACAATTGTTATCAATGGCTTATCTAAGTCTCATGCGATGATTGGCTGGCGGATAGGCTTCTTGCTTGCTCCAGAAAGTCTCACAACTGAAATGTTAAAAATCCATCAATATTCCGTTACATGCGCGAGCTCGATTTCCCAAAAAGCTGCATTAGAAGCACTTACAAATGGAAAAGATGATGCGTTCCAAATGCGTACTGAATATAAAACAAGAGCCAATTTCACACAAGACCGTTTAGAAAAAATGGGATTTACTGTTATTCCGCCGGACGGTGCGTTTTACTTTTTTGTTAAGTTGCCAGATACAATCCAAGAAAATTCCTTTGACTGGGCCATTAAACTAGCAGAAGAAGCCAAAGTAGCTGTCGTTCCCGGCAATGCTTTTTCAGAAAAAGGCGACCGTTATTTCCGCCTCTCTTATGCTACTTCTTTTAATAATTTAGCAGAGGCGTTAGACCGAATGGCTGCTTTTCTAGAAAAATAAAAATAGCCCAACCAAGTGGTTGGGCTATTTTTTTAACGGTAATATTTAATTAAAGCTTGGGTTCCTTCTTCGCTTAAACCTCGTTCTGCTAAAGTTTGGTACATTTTTTCTGCTAAAAGTAAGCCTGGCAATTCAAGCCCCATTTGTTTAGCTTCAGAAATCGCAATGCCCATATCTTTAATAAAGTGTTTAATAAAAAATCCTGGTGAAAAATCATCTTTTAACACACGTGGAATCAAATTAGAAAGCGACCAACTTCCCGCTGCTCCCCCAGAAATTGACTCAAGGACGCGCGACGGATTAAGTCCTGCCGTTTCCGCATAAATGATGGCTTCAGTTACGCCAATCATATTGGAGGCAATCGCAATTTGGTTGACCATTTTAGTGTGCTGTCCTGCTCCAGCTGCTCCTTGTAATACTACACTGCTTCCAAGGATTTCAAAGATTGGTTTCACTTTAAGAAATGTCTCTTCTGCTCCACCAACCATAATAGCTAATGTGCCATTTTTCGCGCCAATATCTCCTCCAGAAACCGGAGCATCAAGCATACCGATTTCTTTTTCGAGAGCAACTTCTGCCATTTTTTTCGCTAGTGCTGGGGAAGAAGTCGTCATATCCACCGCGACAGATCCAGCAGCTAGATTATCTAAAAAGCCATTTTCGCCTAAATATAAAGCTTCTACATCTTGTGGATAACCGACCATAGAAATTAACACGTCCACTTTACTTGCAAGCGCACCCGGCGTTTCTTCCCAATGTGCTCCTTTACTTAATAAGCCTTCCGCTTTCGCTTTCGTGCGCGTATAAACAAATACTTCATAACCAGCATCTAACAAATGCCCCGCCATGCTTGCACCCATCACACCTGTACCAACAAATCCAATTTTCTCCATCATTTCAGCCTCCTAACTAAAAGTAACACCAATAATCGCTAACAATGCAAAAAACAATAGTAATAAACCAAGTAAAATCAAATGCACTTTCTTATACATCACAGTAATCGCGATAAATTCTCGAATTAACGCATTAGGCATATAGTATAAAGCCGTTTTTGCACCAATACCCTGGCTCTTCAAACCAGCTTTTCTTGCATAAATACCCGCCCGAAACAAATGAAAATTATTCGTTGAAAATAAGCTATTATAACTGGGCATAATCGCGTCCATTTTCGCTTTTGAAAATTTCATATTTTGCAGCGTATTCACCGATTTATCTTCCATAATAATAAAATTTTCATCAATGCCTTGATTAAGCAAATAACCACGCATCGCTTCGGCTTCGGAAATAGTCTCATTAGCACCTTGGCCACCAGAGACGATAAACGTCGCACGCTTGCCTTTTTTAGCATATTGCTTGTCGTAGAACTTGATTGCGCGATTCAACCGACTAGCAAGTAGTGGTGGTACCCTATCCCCACCTATCAAGCCACTTCCAAGCACAATCAAGAAATCTTGATTATATCTCGGGAAATTAAATTGGTAGAGAAACGTCGACAAAAGAAATGATAAAAATAAGAACGAAAAGTAACCAACTAATGCCACGATAAAGACAACTGCAATACCAAGAATCGGACTACCTGTTTTTAAAATACTAACAAACCACGTAATAATAAACGCTAAAATTCCTAAACCAATAATTAAAGGCAGCATATTTGCTAACTTGCGCCCTTCTCGTTTTAACATTAATCGCCCATTGACAATGAGCATCGTTGCTATCCCAATAACAAAAAACGGAATAAGCAATACTAATAAAAGTAATACCGTTCCCATAATCGAAACAAGTAGTTCATTCCCTTTTGAAAAAGTAGCGTAAACGACCGAAAGCACTGAAAAAAACAGCGCCATTGTCAAAACAATCCCATTGCTAATTCGCCGTCTATCTATAATCGACAAAACAATGAAAAGTAGCAGAAAAAAGCCTGCTAATATGTAGATAACCAACCTTGTTGCCCCCTTTAAAACTAACTGTCCTCCCAATTATACTTGGGCTCTTACTATTTCACAACATAAAAAGACCTAGACACGAAAAATGTCTAGGCCTTCAATCAGAGATTACTCTGCAGTATATTTTTCAACTAATTCTACAACTTCTTCTGCTGTAGATTTGTTTAAAGCTTCTTCCGCTAATTTAACCATTTCAGATTGATCTAAACGTTTGATTAACGAACGAGATTTAAGAATGCTTGAAGCACTCATTGAAAATTCATCTAAGCCTAAGCCTAAAAGAAGTGGTACAGCCGTTTGATCTCCAGCCATTTCCCCACACATACCAGTCCATTTGCCCTCTTTATGAGAAGCGTCAATTACCATTTTAACTAAACGTAAAATGGATGGATTGTATGGTTGGTAAAGGTAAGAAACGCGTTCGTTCATACGGTCAGCAGCCATTGTATACTGAATTAAGTCATTTGTTCCGATAGAGAAGAAATCAACTTCTTTTGCAAATTGATCAGCTAAAACTGCAGCAGCAGGAATTTCGATCATAATTCCAAGTTCGATGGAATCAGATACTTCTGTTCCAGCAGCTTTTAGTTTCGCTTTTTCGTCTAGTAAAATATCACGTGCTTGACGGAATTCATTTACTGTTGCAATCATCGGGAACATAATTTTTAAGTTACCATATACACTTGCACGAAGTAACGCGCGAAGTTGTGTACGGAATAATTCTTCATTCGCAAAGCAAAGACGAATTGCACGGAATCCTAAGAATGGGTTCATTTCTTCAGGAAGTTCTAGGTATGGTAACGTTTTATCGCCACCGATATCTAATGTACGAACAACCACAGATTTTCCGTCCATTCCGGATACTACTGCTTTATACGCTTCAAATTGCTCTTCTTCTGTTGGGAAATTGTCGCGACCCATGTACAAGAATTCTGTACGATAAAGTCCAACTGCTTCCCCGCCGTTAGAAATAACACCTTCTAAATCATTCGGAGTTCCGATGTTTGCTGCAAGCTCCACGTGAACACCGTCTTTAGAAACGGTTTTTTCGTTTTTAAGTTTATCCCATTCTGCTTGTTGTAAAGCAAAATCAGATTTAATTTTTTCATAGTGAGCGATTTGTTCTTCTGTTGGGTGGATGATAACATTACCTTCCAAACCATCAATAATAACAATATCGTTTTTCGCTACGCTAGCAGTAACTTCTTTTGTTCCAACTACTGCTGGAATTTCAAGAGAGCGCGCCATAATAGCGGAGTGAGAAGTACGTCCACCAATATCCGTTACGAAACCTTTAACAAAGTTACGGTTAAGTTGTGCGGTATCAGAAGGCGTTAAATCAGCTGCAACAACAACTACTTCCTCATCAATTAAAGCTGGATTAGGAATAGTCACACCTAGTAAGTGAGAAAGAACACGTTTACGTACATCTTTAATATCCGCTGCACGTTCACGCATGTATTCGTTGTCCATAGATTCAAACATACCAATAAACATGTCTGTCGTTTCTTGTAAAGCTGTTTCTGCATTCGTTTTAGCGTTTTTAATGCTTTCTTCGATTGGTCCTGTTAATTCAGGATCATTTAAAACTAGAAGATGCGCATCAAAAATTTGAGCCTTATCTTCGCCTAAGTCTTTAGCAGCTTTCTCACGGATCATTGAAAGTTCTTTTCTAGAAACTTCTAACGCGCTTTCAAAACGTTTTACTTCACTTTCAACATCCGTAACTTCTGTTTTTTCATAGGAAAGATCAGGTTCAACGAGCAGATAAGCTTTCGCAATGGCAATCCCATCAGATGCTGCGATACCTTTCAACTCTTTAGCCATTATTCAGCCAATCCTTCTTTCTTAAGAACTTCAGTAAGTCCTTCGATTGCTTCTTTTTCATCGCTACCTTCAGTGTAGATAGTGATGTCAGCGCCTTTACCAATACCTAAAGACATAACGCCCATGATTGATTTAAGGTTTACTTTTTTACCAGTGTATTCAATTTGAACGTCAGAGCTGTATTTACTTGCAGCCTGCACCAATAGAGTTGCTGGGCGTGCGTGAATTCCTGTTTCATCGATTACTACAAAACTTGCTTGTTCCATAATTTACATTCTCCTTTGTAAAGAAATTTGTTGTAACCTTTTAAGCCGAAAAAATTTCGACAAAAAAGACTATCCCTCAATTAAAAAGAGTACCATGTTTTACCTATTGTTACAACTATTTGATTAAAAATTTTTTAGAATATTTTTTTGCAGTCTGCCCTGTTTCCTACTTTGTAAGCCAGAGAAAAGGGAGCGTTTTCTATAAATTTATTACTAAAATGATTCCTTTTTTATTTAAAATACACTTTTTAATGGCTTATAGTTGATTTTAATGGGTTTTTAGTGCAAAATTTAAGGAAGGTTCAAAAATGCATACATTCTTTTTCAGCAAGATAGTGGCAACACCGAAAATTGAAGGAGTGATAACAATGGCAAAAGCACATGTTGGAGACATTATTGAATTTAAGGATGGCTTAACAGGAATCGTTGAGAAGCTCAATGAAAATTCCGTTATCGTCGACTTAACTTATATGGAAAATTTTAAAGATTTAGGTATTGAAGAAAAAACCGTTGTAAACCACAAAAATTACCAAATTATTCATTCTGTGGAAGAAGACGAAGAAGAAACCGAAGAATAACAAACAAAATAGTTTTTTAAGTGCGCAAAAATAAAGCATTTCCGAGTGATAATGCTTTATGTTTTTGCGTTTTTTATATGTAGAAAAACGGGAAAAGGAGCGTTTTAATTTGGAGAGTAAAAAGAAAATCGCCATTATTGGAGCTGGGCCAGGTGGCTTGGCTGCTGGGATGCTACTAAGTCAGCTCGGCTATCAAGTAAACATCTACGAAAAAAATGATCGCATTGGTGGCAGAACTGCGCTACACAAAATGGGCAAGTACTCATTTGATGTCGGTCCTTCCGCACTCACGATGACGCATATACTGACTTCTCTATTTATGGACTGTAATCGAAATATTTTGGACTATGTTTCCCTTTTACCGATTAATCCGATACATACGCTTTATTTTAAAGATATTACTTTTCCGCTTTATAGTGATCACGCTGAAACAAAAGCCGTGATTAAAACCTATTTCCCTGGAGAAGAAGATGGTTTTGAACGTTTTATGAAAGAAAATACGAAAAAAATGCTCTATGTTTCCCCGCTTAACCAATTTAATTATAGTTCGTTGTTTGATTTTTTCCGCCCGACGACTTTGCGCGCTATTCCTAGTTTGACGCTTGGCAGGTCTTTAATGGATGATTTAGCGCGATATTTTAATAGTAGAAACCTTCGTCTCGCTTTTTCATTACAAATGCGCTACTTAGGCATGTCACCGTGGGATATCCCAGCTGCTTATAGCATTATCCCTTTTTCAGAATACTACTACGGCACCTTCCATCCAATCGGCGGGCAAAATAAAATTGTCGAAGCGATGCAGCAAGTAGTGACAGAAAACAAAGGAAAGTTCTTCTTTAATTCCGAAGTAACTGAGTTCGAATCAAACGGCAAAGATATTACCAGTGCAGCGCTTGCCAATGGTAAAACAATTGAAGCAGACTATTATTTCACCAATTTAGATTTTATATATTCCTTAACAAATGAACAGCCAAGCAAATTGGAAACGAAAGAGTATTCCTCTTCGGCTTTTATTATTTATCTTGGTTTAAAGACAATCTTGCCTTTTTCACATCAATCGATTATTTTTCCAACCAATTATCGTGAATTTGCGAATAATACGATGCACAAGAAAATTTTGTCGCAAGATTTATCGATTCATTTGACGAATCCCTCTGCAACGGACAATACGATGGCACCAATCAACCATTCTAGCATTCGACTTATGGTACCTGTACCGAATAATACGAGCAACATCGATTGGCAAAAAGAAACACCTGCTTTTCGAAAATTAATTTTACCGTAAA
>CM001047.1:980955-981264 GCA_000183865.1 Listeria marthii FSL S4-120 | reverse complement strand
AATTAATTTTAGATACCGTAAAAGAGCGTTTAGATGTGCCAGATTTAGAAGACTATATTGAAGAAGAATATATTATTACACCTACAGACTGGGAAAAGAAATATCATGTTAAATACGGTGCTATCTTTGGTTTACAACATTTATGGCGCCAACATGGCTTCTTGCATCCTTCCAAAAAATCGCCTAATTTCAAAAACTTATTTGTGATTGGTGCTGGCGCAATGTCGGGTAGCTCCCTTCCTTTTATTATCGAGAATGCCCAAATCGCTACACAGAAATTTTTACAAAAAGAAAAGAAATCCGAATAAT
>CM001047.1:978784-980855 GCA_000183865.1 Listeria marthii FSL S4-120 | reverse complement strand
TCATTCGGATTTCTTTTCTTTTTCCAGGCTGAAAAAATAACAAACCGTGAAAATAATATTGGAAACAATGATAATCGCAATCGATGTCCATAAATCAAGATAAAACGACAAAAATACGAAAAAGGCGATGATAATCCAATAAACAATAACAATTTCTGATTTTAAATCCGGATATTTGAGGCGTCCCCAACTGTCCGTCAGACTCAAAATAAAGTAAATCATTAAATGTAAAATAAGACCTAATAACCACCAATTAACAAAATCAGATAGCTGTAATATCGTGAATCCATTTTGAGTAATGTAAAGTTGTTTGGATTGCATCGTGATTGGCTCGATTAACACTTCAAATATCATCACCATCGTCGCAGCGATAAAGGAATAAATCCCGCCGCGAATCCAGTCAATATTTATTTTCAGCGTAATTTCACGAGCGATAATATGCGTACCAGCAACCATTCCGACCCAGATAAAGCCCATTGTTACCGGAATCCCGTAGACACTTCCGCCCAGCGCAGATCCAATATATTCATCCGTATAACTTAATTGCATCCATTCGATACAAGTACTCACAACAAAAATGAGCAAAGTAATTGCCGATCCAAGCCATTTACCATATTGCATAATAAAGAAAACAGCCGCAAAAACACCAGTAAACACTAAAAATAATGATTGAACTGCCGTCAGCTCTGGTGGAATAACATGCAAGGAAACAAGCAATACACTGCCTAAAAACCAGAATATATAAATCCAAAGTAAAAATTTGTAGTTTTTTTCTAACATCTATGAACCACTCCTATTTTTTAATTATATAGGATTTATTAAATTGCACAACTTTTATCTTATCTTTTGTTTAATTGTTGCCAAACGATTTCATTTGTTTTAAAGTAGTATGAGAAGTAATTGTTAAGAAGAGGTGTAAAGTATTTTGAAGAGCATCAAGATCGATTATAAACTTGTACTGGGACTCATTTTATGCGCCCTACTTGTTATATTAACCTATCAGTTCCCTCGTGTTTTTTGGTATCTATATGGGGCTGGAATGTTATTTTTACTTAGTTTTGTGATTTTTAATGATGATTTAAAAAAGGAATTTTCGTTCGTTAAAGGCATTTTACCAGGAATATTTTCCGGAATTGTCCTTTATATTATTTTTTACATAGGCGCCTTTATTCTTAAAGTAATGCCGGGCGGTCTAGATAATTCTGTAGAAGCTGCTTTTAATAAGTATTCGACGCATTCTTGGGTAATTTGGTTGCTGCTAGTGGTCGCTATTATCCCTGGTGAAGAAATTTTCTGGCGTGGCTTTGTATTAAAACGATTGAACCATTATTTTAATCCGTGGTTTTCGAACATATTTGGAGCATTACTTTGTATGGTGATGATGCTTCCAAGTGGTAATTTCGCGGCTATTATAGGTATTTTTGTCGCTTCGCTCGCGTGGAACATTATGTATTTGTATCGTCCAAGCCTCCTTATGTTGTATATGTCGCATTTAACCTTTGCCTTTTTACTACTCGCGGCACTACCGATTTACTAAAAACAACACAGAAACACTCCTTTTATAGGGGTGTTTTTTTCGCAAAAAATTTAAAGCAAAATACTTGAAAGTCAAAATAGGTCAGTATATAATATATTCATAAGGTCAAATATAGTCAAAGTCAAGACCTTTCATTTCTCATTTTTAAAAGGAGGAAATTAATGATGAACTGTGAAAAATGTAATCAAAATCAAGCAACAATCCAACTATATATGAATATTAATGGCAAGCGTGTAGAAATGCCGCTTTGTGCCTCTTGTTATGCAGAAGTTAGAAACCAAGCAAATTTTGGAGCAAATGAGTTTCCAGGTGCTGGCGGTTCCCCGTTTGACGATATTTTCCGTCAACTAAGTGGCGCTGCTGCAAACCAATCAAACCGTGAACAAAGAAGCCAAGCAAACCCACAAGTACAAACACAAACTAGCGGAGGCGGAAATGGTTTACTCGACGAATTTGGGACAAACTTAACCGATATGGCGAAAAATGATCAATTAGACCCTGTCATCGGTCGCGACAAAGAAATTAAACGTGTAA
>CM001047.1:970033-978684 GCA_000183865.1 Listeria marthii FSL S4-120 | reverse complement strand
AGCCAGGTGTTGGTAAAACAGCCGTTGTCGAAGGACTCGCAAATGCAATTATCGCAGGAAATGTTCCAAGCAAACTTATGAACAAAGAAGTTATTTTACTTGATGTCGCTTCCCTCGTTTCTGGCACAGGTATCCGTGGTCAATTTGAAGAACGCATGAAACAACTAATTAAAGAGCTTCAAGAACGTAAAAATACCATTCTCTTTATTGATGAAGTGCATACTATCGTTGGTGCTGGTTCCGCAGAAGGTTCGATGGATGCCGGCAACATTTTAAAACCAGCGCTAGCTCGTGGCGACTTACAAATGATTGGTGCAACAACGCTAAAAGAATACCGCACCATCGAAAAAGATGCTGCTCTTGAGCGTCGTTTCCAACCAGTAACAGTGAACGAACCTTCTACTAAAGAAACACTTACAATTTTAAATGGCTTAAAACCAAAATATGAGGATTTCCATGAAGTTGTTTACTCACCTGAAGCTTTGACAGCAGCAGTTGAATTAAGCTCCCGCTACATCCAAGACCGTCATTTGCCAGATAAAGCAATTGATTTAATGGACGAAGTTGGTTCCAAATATAATCTAGCTATTGAAAAATTGGATGAAAATACGGTAAGTGAACGTGTTGCTCGTTTAGAAGACGAAAAAAATCAAGCTCTTCAAATGGAAGACTACGAAAAAGCAGCGAAAGTTCGTGATGAAATTACACGCCTAGAAGAAAATAAAACAAGCAATTCCTTCTCAGAACGCCCTGTCATTCAAGCATCAGACATCCAAGCGATTATTGAAGAAAAAACAGGTATTCCAGTAGGACGTTTACAAGAAGACGAACAATCCAAAATGAAAAACCTAGAAAGCAATTTAACAGGTAAAGTTATTGGTCAAGAAGACGCCGTGAAAAAAGTAGCGAAAGCGATTCGTCGTAGCCGTGTCGGCCTCAAATCCAAAAATCGGCCAATTGGTTCCTTCCTATTTGTTGGACCAACTGGTGTCGGGAAAACAGAACTTGGGCGCACACTTGCTCGTGAACTTTTCGGTACTAGTGAAGCGATGATTCGTTTAGATATGAGTGAATTCATGGAAAAACACAGCGTCTCTAAATTAATCGGTTCTCCTCCAGGCTATGTTGGTCACGAGGAAGCAGGGCAATTAACAGAAAAAGTACGTCGCAACCCGTATAGCATCATCCTTTTAGACGAAATCGAAAAAGCACACCCAGATGTTCAGCATATGTTCCTACAAATTTTAGAAGATGGTCGTTTAACGGACTCACAAGGACGCACAGTAAGCTTTAAAGACACAGTTATTATTATGACAAGTAATGCTGGCGCAACAGAAACAGAAGCTTCCGTTGGCTTTAACACAGCTACTGACACAAAACTGGAAAAAGGTTCAGATATCCTTGCCAAATTAGGGGCATACTTCAAACCTGAATTCTTGAACCGTCTTGATAGCGTGATTGAATTTAAATCACTTGAAAAAGACGACTTAGTACAAATTATCGATTTAATGCTCGTTGACTTAAATGCTATGCTTGCCCAAGAAGGCGTAACAATCGATGTTTCCAAAGAAGTAAAAGAACAGTTGATTGAACTTGGTTATGATCCTAAATTCGGAGCAAGACCACTACGCCGGACTATCCAAGAGCATTTAGAAGATGCTATTGCCGACAGTTTAATTGATCAACCAGAAGCGAAAAACCTAACAGCAACACTAAATGATGACAAAGAAATCATCATCACAGAGCAAGTAACAGCGTAAATAAAAAAGGCTTGAGTTAATTTAAACTCAAGCCTTTTTCTAATGCAAGTAAATATTGCTTTTTATCTACATCTGCTCCGTTATATCCGCCCAGTTCCCCGTTACTTTTCACGCACCTGTGACAAGGAATAAGTAGTGGAATTGGATTAGCGCGATTGGCTTGCCCCACTGCTTGAACTGCTTTAGGGCTTCCCGCCGCAATCGCAATATCCTTGTAACTGACGACCACGCCATACGGAATCTCACTCAAAGCTTGCCAGACTCGTTTTTGAAAATCGGTCCCTTTTAGTAACACCGGTAATTCAAACACTTCTCTTGTTCCCTCAAAATAAGTGGCCAGTTGCATGATTAATTGCTGAAAAAGTTCTTGTTCAGTCGCCGTTCCAATCAGCTCTTCCCAATTATCCGGCTTATCATACGAAATACTCGTAATCCATTTGTCTTCAATCGTTATAAATAGTTCCCCAACTGGTGATGCATTTATTTGTTTTAGCATACCTTCGTTGCCCCCCGTTTATTTATTGTTCTAAAGATAGCACGTCCCCCGAAAATTCGCAAACCTGTGTCATCGCCTATTAATATTTGATACTTTTTGTTACTCAACTGTTGGTTAACCGTTACAGAGCCAAGGGTAAAATATACAAAAGGTGATTCAACATAGAATAGAAAGGACTGTTTTTTTATGGAACAAACCGCCGTAAAGCGGGAAAGCTATTTCGATAACGCCAAATTCATTTTGATTTTCTTAGTCGTATTTGGCCATTTTCTCCAAACATTTATCGCGGATTATGCCGGTATCCGTGTTCTTTATATCTATATTTACACATTTCATATGCCCGCTTTCGTACTCATATCTGGCTTTTTCGCCAAAAGTTTTGGTAAACGTGATTATTTAAAAAAGATGATGAAAAAACTCATTTTACCTTATGTATTTTTCCAACTAATTTATAGTGTTTTTTATTATTTTCTTTTAAATAAGGATAATCTTTCCATCAAACTTTTAGATCCAGAATGGTCGCTTTGGTTTTTACTGAGCTTATTTTTCTGGAATGTGATGTTATTTGTGTTTTCAAAAATCAAGCCGTGGAAATCTGTGAGTCTTGCGCTTTTTATTGGATTAGTCGCTGGGTATTTTGATATTATTGGTGGTTATTTGAGTTTATCGCGGACGCTCGTCTTTTTCCCATTTTTCTTAGTGGGCTATTTTTTAAAGAAAGAACATTTTTATTTCCTAAAAACACATTTCGCCTCTATTCTTGGAGGGATTTTCATTGTTTTACTTCTGACATTCATCACATTACACCCTAATTTAAATGATAAATGGTTTTTAGGGTCCAAACCTTATGCAAACTTTGTTGAAGTGAAGTCGCTCGGTCTATTTATTCGCGCACTTGTATATTTGATCAGTTTTGGTTCGATTGCTGCTTTTTTCAGTTTTATTCCTAGAAAGAGGTTATTTTTCACTAAATGGGGTAAAAATACGTTATATGTTTATTTGTTACATGGCTTCTTTATTAAATTCTTTCGTGAAGGTGGCCAGACTGACTTTCAATATAATCCGTCTACATTTTTACTACTATTTCTCATTACCTTTGCTTTAACGGCGTTGTTATCCAGTCGACTGGTGAAAACGGTCGTGCAGCCGGTCATTGAACTTAGGGTATCGATGCTGCGGGATGTGTTTAGCCGCTTAGTAAAACGGGAAAGTTATTAAACGTATAGCTAGAAAAAGGAGGTTTTACTATGGGTTCAAGAAAACCAGAAATTATCATCGGATTAATTGGCTCTATCATTGGGATTTTAGTTGGCTTTTGGATTATTAACTATGGAGATTCCGTCACAGATTATATACAGACGTTTACTTATTTACCAGGTGAACTGGGAAATGAATTAGAAAACCTTGGATGGATTACATTAATAGCATCCGTTGTTGCTTTAATTGCTTCCCTTTTAATCAAATCAGCGCCACGTGGTTGGGGTGTTATCTTAGTTATTATCGGTATCGTACTTTTCTTCGTTATCGGAACTGCTTGGATTGTATCAGGTATCTTAATCACTTTAACTGGTTTAATGGGGATTTTCAGAAGACCAGTTCCAAAATCAAATTATTAATTAGTAACCTCTTGGTCGCTTTGATCAAGGGGTTTTTAATGCACTAAAAAAGCCATTCCGCCGTTAGCAGAATGACTTTTTGTATTTAACCGGTAATAATTTTCTCTTTTGGTAAACGAATCGCGTTTTTAGGTTGGTTTTTATTTCGCAGGCTAAGCATGGAATACATAATTCCTACCCGACCGATAAACATTAATATAATAATAATTAATTTACCTGGTGTGGATAAGTCTGGTGTCAAACCTACCGAAAGCCCTGTCGTACCAAATGCCGAGAACACTTCAAAAATAACAGCAATGAGCGAGGCGGTCTCCGTTTGCATTAAAATAACAATGGAAGAAATACTTACGAAGCCTGCTACTAATGTGACAGCAAGCGATTTCCGCACATCTTCCTGATGAAGCTCCCGACCAAAAATATAGACATGTTTTCGACCACGAACAACCGAATAGATAAACAAAATCGTAATCGCAAATGTCGTCGTTCGTATCCCGCCCCCAACAGAACTTGGTGAAGCACCGATAAACATGAGGAAAGAAACAAGTAACAACGTCGATACCGATAATGCGCCACTATCAATCGTTTGCAGTCCCGCGCTTCGTGATGTTGCCGATAAGAACATCGAATTAAAGAAACCGAAGTCCCAACTTTGTCCACTAAAGAAATGCTGATATTCAAACAACCAAATCAGCAGCCCACCGCCAATTAAAAGAACAAAGTAGGTCAGCGTCGTCACTTTGACAAACAAAGAAAAACGAAACGGAATCAATGTATTTTTCTCAAATAAAAATCGACGTGTCTCAAGCAGTACCGGGAAGCCAATCGCCCCAGCAATGATTAACAAAATTGAAATAAATTGAACGAAATAATCATTCGCAAATGGCATTAATGACTTGCCGGTAATATCAACGCCCGCATTCGTAACCAGCGACACTGAGTTATATAGCCCTTGGAACATCGCGTCCCAAAAATTTGGATATAGCGGAATAAAGTAAATCCCTAAAATCAACGCCCCAATTAACTCAATACCGAAAATTAAAACGAGAATCTCACGGAGCATCCGCACCATACCACTCATAGTAAACTGATTTGTATCCGTCATAATTAATTGGCGCTGCTTTAAGCCAATCCGTCTTTTTAAAATTAAGTAGAAAAAGGTACTAATCATCATGACACCAAGTCCGCCAATTTGGAAAATCGCCATTAATACCCAAATTCCGGCCGTACTATAGGTCTGACTAACATCAACTGTGGTTAATCCCGTCACACTCACCGAACTCGCTGCCGTAAAAAGTGTATCAATAAACGATACCTTTACCCCTTTTTGTAAAGTAAACGGCAAACTTAGAACGATGGTCGAAATCGTAACCGCCAGAAAATAATACGCAATAATGACTTGAACTGGCGTCATACGTGCCAAAACAAGCTTTAATCTTCTGCGTAATTTTACTTCCTGATCATATTCAAACTCTTTTGGTTTTCTTCTCTTTTTTTCTCGCAATGATATAACCACCCAAACCTATTATTATCATAACCAACCAGAAAGTCAGCTTCCAAACGGCTGAATCCGGAAAATCTTCTGGAATAATTGCTACAGATGGATGTGCTAGCGTTAGAACCGCCATTTTCACACCTACCCAACCAACAATTAAAAACGCTGCTGTTTCAAGTGTAGGGTAACGCTCTAATAATTTAACTACTTGTGTGGCCGCAAAACGAATAACGACAAGTCCTGCGATCCCACCAAGGAACATCACGATAAATTGCCCACCGTTCATTCCCCCAATATCAAAATTCCCTAAATCTGGCAAAGTAACCACAAGTGCTGCTGCCGCTAACATCGAATCCAGCGCAAAAGCGATATCTGTCAATTCCACACGCGCAACCACACCCCAAAAGGACGTAGCTTTCGTTTCAGATGTTTCTTTGACTTCTTCTTGCTTGCCTTTTTTAAGGCGCCACATGTGCTTGATGGCTAAGTACAATAAGTAAACCGCGCCAATGGCTTGTATTTCCCATATTTTTACTAAAAATGAAATTAAAAATAGTGCAACAAAACGGAAAACAAACGCGCCAACTAACCCATAAAATAAGGCTTTTCGTTGTTTATCGTGCGGTAAACCTTTAACAATTACTGCCATAACTACGGCATTGTCTGCGGAAAGAATTCCTTCTAATACTACTAAAACAAGAAAAACTAACGCATATTCGCCCCAAATAGAAACATCCATTCCTCATTCACCATCCTTCTACTCTATCATAAAATTGTGATTTCAGCATCTGGTTGTATGTAAAACCAGAAGTACAATAATGCACTTCTGGCTAGTTAAAACTTATTTAGTTATTTCAGCTTTTTTCTTACTACGATAGGAAACGAACCATCCCCATAGAATAATAAGAATCATCACACCCCAGAAAATTAATTTCCAAAGCGTTGACTCAGGGAAGCTATGTGGAATTACCCCAAGACTTGGATGTGCTAATGTATAAATTACAAGCTTCACACCTACCCAACCAACAATTAAAAATGCGGCTGTTTCGAGGCTTGGATAGCTTTTTAGTAATTTAACAAATTGTGTAGCTGCAAAACGGATAATAATTAGGCCAACAAGTCCACCTAAGAACATAATCGTGAATTGCCCTGTATCAATACCGCCAATGTGACCCCAACCAGTTTCTGGAAGTGTGATCGCAAGGGCAACGGCCGCAAGCATGGAATCAATCGCAAATGCTATATCTGCAATCTCTACTTTTAGAACGGTCATCCAAAAACCAGAGCCAGCTTTTTCCTTTTTCTCTTTTTCTCCGTCTTTTCCTTTTGCATGTTTCCAAATATGACTAATAGCAATATAAAGTAAATATGCGGCACCAAGCGCTTGAACTTGCCAAACGTTTGCCAAAAAGGAAATTAAGAATAATGCGCCAAAACGGAAAACAAAGGCACCCATTAATCCGTAAAATAACGCTTTTTTCTGTTGTTTATCAGGGAGATGCTTGACCATAACGGCCATAACGACTGCATTATCTGCTGCCAAAATCCCTTCAAGACCGATTAGGACAAGTAACACCCAACCGTACTCTAAAATCATTGCTGTATCCACTAATTCTTTTCCTCCTTTGTTCTATTAAAATGTCAAAGATCTCCTATTTTGAAGAAACAAAAAAGCGAGACCTGCCCGTAAAGGCAAAGGTCTCGCTAACATTTAAAGTTAAATGTGATAAAACCGATGATATCTCTATCATGTAATGACGACTTTATCCTGATTAAAAAACTAATCAGCGCTACTCCCCTCTGACATTTGTCAAAGAACGATATATGATTACCTAGAGAATAATACCATAATTTAGAACTTCTCGTCAACTAATTTTTCTCACAAACTTTTCAAACGGCTAAGTCTTTCGTTTTTGCGCTACTAGCTATTTTAATATTGTGGATTGTGAATAGTGTCACACCGATTATACATGTAAGCACTTCCGTTGTTGTTAACGACCAAATCACGCCCATCAAGCCGAAATAATGTTGTCCTAAAATAATCACCGGGATAAAAATAATCCCTTGTGAAACAGACATAATCGTCGCTGGAATAGCTTTCCCAATCGCTTGAAACGTACTCGTAAACAGCCCAGTAAATCCGCTGAAAAGGGAAGATATCAGCATAGCGACCATAATATGCACACCAAGCGTTATCACACTTTGATTGTCACTAAATAAATGCATCACTTGGAAACGGAAAATAAATACCATACTCGAAATCGCCAGTACAATAAGCCCAATACTAATCGCTGTAAACCGAATTGCTTTTTCAAACCGCGCAATATTTCCCGCACTGTAATTATAAGCTAATAGCGGAATAATCCCCATGTAAAGTCCCATACAAATAAATTCAGGCAACTGCACAACCCGAAGCGCCACGCCAAATCCCGCAACAACCCCTTCACCGTAAAGCATCGAATAATGATTTAAAACGAGCGTTGTTACAATGAGAAATAACGATAAAAGTAGCTCTGAAACGCCAATTTTAAAGACATTTTGAACGATTTCTTTTGTCGCTTTAAACCATTTAAAACGAATCGATAAATAATCACTTTTCTTCTCTAAATACCAAGCGTAGTAAATCAGCGAAAACAAACTTGCCAAACCGATCGAAACTGCTGCCCCTACTACATTAAAATCAAAATACAAAATAAGCAATGGATCAAATACTAAATTGACAAGCGTACCAATCAGCATCCCATTCATAGAAACCCGCGAAGCTCCCTCAGCCCGAACCACTTGCTCTAAAGCAAAATTCGCAATAATAAACGGACTACAAATCAAAAGCGCCAGCGTATAATTTTTCGTGTGTAAAAAGCTCGTTGCATCGGCCCCTAGAAAATGAGTAACTGGATTGATCAAAAAGCCAAGCAAAATCGCGCAGATAATTCCTAACACTAAACTTCCGTATAACACAAAGGCCGATACTTGCTTTGCCTTTGTTCCCTCCTCTTTCCCAAGCAAGCGAGAAATATACGTCCCACCGCCAACACCAAACATATTCCCAATCGCCATTAAAATCGTAAACATTGGTAAACCGAGTGTTACAGCAGTCAACATCGACGTATCATGCAGTAAACCAATAAAGAACGCATTGACGATATTATAAATCACCCCAACCGACATTCCGAGCATCATTGGAATCGATAAGTGCGCTATCGCCTTAGGAATGCTCGCTTTTGTTAAATAATAATTATCTGAGTGTTTCATTTTATTTCCCCCTTAAAATTAGTTAGAATTCTAAA
>CM001047.1:969461-969933 GCA_000183865.1 Listeria marthii FSL S4-120 | reverse complement strand
ATTCTAACTATATAGTTAAATTTTTTTATTCGGTATTATCATCAATCTTGCTAAGTAAATCAATAAAGGTTTTATACTCATCAGCGGAAAGAATTTTCTTCGCTTTATCGTCTTCACGCGGAAAAGAAGCATTAAATTCGTCCACAATCTGCTTGCCTTCCTCAGTTAAAGTAACCACTTTTTCTCTGCCGTCTCGAAGGCTTGGCTTGCGCGAAATTAAGTTCTTTTTCTCGAGTCCTTGAATCAAGCTAGTAATACTGGCACCGCGTGTTTGGAAAATTCGCTGAAGATCTTTCTGGATAATTTCATTTGCCGCATTATCATTTAAAAACCCAAGAACTCTAGCTTGTTGTGTTGTCAACCCAAATTGAGCTACTTTGGCGTCCATTTTCCGTTTGGATTTAATCATAATCGAACGAATTAGCGTATCCATCGTCTTCTCTCTTCTCACGAGTATTCCTCCTTATTAATT
>CM001047.1:968105-969361 GCA_000183865.1 Listeria marthii FSL S4-120 | reverse complement strand
ATTAGAATTCTAACTAATTATAGCGCGTTTCGAAAAATTGTCAAGAAAAAAACAACCTATTTGCGAAAATACAAATAGGTTGCGTCTTTTATAATAATGAAGTTAATTCGATATCCGGATTTTTATCGTTAAACCAATTAATCGCGAATTCATTTTCGAATAAGAATAACGGTTGGTCGAAACGGTCTTTCACTAGCATGCTTCTCGCTGTAGAAAGTTTTTCGTCCGCGTCTTCTTCTTTGACCCAACGAGCGATTTTTTTACCGATTGGTTCCATACGGATTTCTGAATTGTATTCGCCGCGCATTCTGTGTTCGAATACTTCAAATTGCAACTGACCAACAGCTCCAATGATGTATTCTTCCGTGCGCCACGTTTTAAATAATTGAATCGCACCTTCTTGCACGAGTTGCTCTACACCTTTATGGAAATGCTTTTGTTTCATAACATTTTTCGCATAAACACGCATAAACAATTCTGGCGTAAACTGCGGAAGTTTTTCAAATTCGAGTTTTTTGCTTCCATTAGTAATCGTATCGCCAATTTGGTAATTACCTGTGTCATACAAACCGATAATATCACCAGCTACCGCACGATTAACAGTTTCCCGGTCGTCCGCCATAAACTGCGTAGAGTTCGCAAGCTTCATACTTTTTCCTGTTCGCGTTAACGTAACGTTCATGCCACGTTCGAATTCACCTGAACAAATTCGAATAAAGGCGATCCGATCACGGTGGGCAGGGTTCATATTTGCTTGAATTTTGAAGATAAAGCCAGAAAACTTCGGATTATCCGCTTCAATAACGCCTTCATTTGATTCATGGCTTGAAGGAGCAGGCGCAAAATCAACAAATGTGCGTAAGAAAGTTTCTACGCCAAAGTTCGTTAAAGCACTCCCGAAAAATACCGGTGTTTGCTCCCCCGCAATAATACGTTCACGGCTAAAGTCATTACCAGCCTCATCAAGTAGCATAATTTCTTCCAAAGCTTGATCATAATAAAGTGATTTTTGAATAGCATGTGCTTCCTTCAAATCACCATCTTCACCAAGTGGTAAGAAACGCTCATCTTCCTCTGAACGATATTGCTCAATTACACGATGATATCGGTCATAAAGCCCAGCAAGCTCTTTCCCCATACCAATCGGCCAGTTCATTGGATACGATTCAATACCAAGCACTTCTTCTAATTCAGCAAGTAGCTCAAGTGGCATTTTCCCTTGACGGTCCATTTTATTAATAGTAAAAATAGGAATT
>CM001047.1:964521-968005 GCA_000183865.1 Listeria marthii FSL S4-120 | reverse complement strand
AATAAAAGTAAAAATAGGAATTCCGCGCATTCGACAAACTTTGAATAGTTTTAACGTTTGGGCTTCAATCCCTTTCGCAGCATCGATAACCATGACTGCACTATCGACCGCCATTAGCGTCCGGTACGTATCTTCACTGAAATCCGAGTGACCCGGTGTATCCAAAATATTAATTCTTGAACCATTATAATCAAACTGCATCACAGAACTCGTTACCGAGATACCACGTTGTTTTTCAATTTCCATCCAGTCACTTGTCGCAAACTTGCCAGATTTCTTTCCCTTTACAGTCCCAGCTGAACGGATAACGCCACCGAATAATAATAATTGCTCAGTAATCGTCGTTTTCCCAGCATCGGGGTGAGAAATAATCGCAAACGTTTTGCGTGAAGCAACTTCTTTTTGCAAATTTTGACTCATTGTTATTTTCCTCCTAGATTCATTCACATTCCATTAGTATAGCATAACTAGGAGAATTTCGGCTGTTTTTTTATTCAAAAATTATTTTGTTTGCCGTTTCATTAGAACGACAGATAACGCACCAAATACGACTGCAAAGGCGATTAAAATAAGTAAACTTAGTCCTGTTGTCACAGTTTTATCGCCCCAATAAATCGTAATTCCAATCATTTCTTTCGTCGCATCCATTGCTTGCGTATTCCCAGCAAAAACTTGTTGCAACGGTTCTTTTGTCATAATTTCTCGAATAACCGATGCGCCGTACGTAAAAGGAAAACATTTCATCACTGTTTGCACCGCTGCTGGAAGAGAACCCATTGGCAAATAAATTCCAGCAATAAAGCCAATCACTGTCCCAACAATCGTCGAAACCGAACTAAAGGCACTAGCTTTTTTCACCAAACTTGCGATAAAAAACATTATACTACTGCAGCATAGAACATTAATTAAAATGATTCCGATTAAACGAGCCCAACTTTCTAGCGGTAAAAATGCTCCACCAGTCAACCAAATATACATTTCACCAACAAAAAGAGTTATCACAGAAAGCAGAAATGACGCTACCAGCCCACTAACGATATAACTGGTAACAATCCGCCATCTGGAAGCCGGTGTTATCGCAAAACTTCTGGCAATGCTCTCCTCTTCATCATGCACTTTTAAAGAAAAAACCGCTAATGAAACAGTGACCGGCGTTATCGCCAAAATCCCGGCAATCACCCAAGTATTCACTAATTCTTGTATCCCCGTCACTTTCCCAGAAGCCTGTTTGAACATCTCTTCCATATTGCTTCCTAGAAAAATCGCATACAACCCAATAATAATTAAAACTGTTAGCAACGACATAAATACAGCGGTTCTATCGCGAAAATAGATTTTTAAATTACGACTAATCATTAGCGTCCTCCTTAATCAACGAGATAAATGCATCATCAAGATTTCCTTTAATTACTTCGAACGAACGATAAAGTCCCGCTGCCTGGTTTAAAATAGCCAAAATTCCGACATCTTCTTTTATTACATCCACACGCATCGTTCCCTTGGTCACTTTATATGGTAAATTCAGTTCCTCGATAATCACCTGAAGTTCCGCTAGCTTCGGTTCATAAAAGAAAATTTTATCCACAGAAAAGCGACTTCTAATACTAGCTGGTGTGCCTTCTGCAATGATTTTCCCTTTATGAATAACCGCTAATTGGTCCGCATCTTTCGCTTCTTCCAAATAATGCGTTGTCAAAAACACCGTCATGCCCAATTCTTCCCGCAAATAATCAATAATTTTCCAGACACTTACCCTTGTTTTCGGATCCAGCCCCGTTGTCGGCTCATCTAGTAGTAAAATTTCCGGATCATGCATAATCGCTCTAGCAATTTCCGCCCGGCGCTTTTGCCCGCCAGATAATTTTTCAAAACGCCGATTTAAAATGTCCTCAATCCCCATAATCGAAGAAACAAGCTCCAGCCGTTCCGCAATCTCTGCTTTTGTTTTCCCATATAAACTCGCGCGGTTATATAAATTCTCACGCACCGTCAGCAAATCATCCAACACATTATCCTGAAAAACAACCCCTAATTTCTGCCTAAAAGCTTTACGATTTTTAAAGGTCAATTTTTCATCATCAATAAAAATTTCTCCCGAAGTTGGTTCGCTTTCTGTGCAAATCATACTCAGCGTGGTCGATTTCCCCGCGCCATTTTCACCGAGAAAAGCAAACAATGATCCTTTCTCCACTTCTAAATTAATGCCCTTGACTGCTTCGACTTTACCAAACGTTTTAACTACATTCGTCAGTTTTATCATTTTGTCTCCCTTTCTCGCATTTCTGCTAGTTTTTGATTAATTTCATTACTAAATTTCGCATCGCGGTAACTGAAAAAAGCATGCATCACTAGAAAAGTCACACAAATTAACCCAAAGATAATCATAAATCCAGCAATTGTATCATACCAATCAAACAACCAGCCTAGCCCTAAAATCGCCGCGCCTATAAAAAGGAAAAACACAATCAAGCGGATGTAAAAAGTTCGTTTCGTCTTTATCGAATGATTAAAAAGTAATTGCTGAATAAAAGTCGTTACGATACTAAATCCTAACATGATAAAAACGTCTCGAATGGCCATTGATTCCGTTTGCCCTGTCGCGATATAAGAACAAATCATCGTTATCATCGAGGCCGTAAAAATAATACACATAGATTGAATAAATTGAATTAGGTTTTTAGTCATTTGCGCTTCCCTCCCATGTTTAATTTCTGCTTCAAGACTTTGGCGTATTGCCTGGAAATAATCACTTTTTCGCTATTAAAAAGGTTCGCTTCAAATTTCCCGTTAAAACTAGGGGCAATTTTTTCAATCGCATCGATATTTAATATCATCGATTTCGAGCACCTGAAAAAGGAACTATCTTTGAATTTTTCTTCCAATTCATATAGTTTCCAATGAATTTCATAGACGTCTTGTTCCGTATAGACAAAGATTTTACTCTCCACTGCTTCAAAATATAAAATCGTATTTGGCTCTAGCAAATAGGTGGCGCCATCTTTTTTAACGGAGATTTTTTCAGTTGGCTCTTCTAGTCCCGCGACCATGCTGGATACTTCTGCTAGATTATCGGGGTGACAATATATATCCACTTCACCAACCACTAAATTTTCATCTTGCTTAACATGGAATTTCATCTAGTTGCCTCCCTTTTTCTTTTTATTATAAACACTCCATTAAAAACTACAAGCCGATTTTAGTAACATGCCTTTTAAGCTAACTAAGATGCAAAAAAACTCGGTAGCGCGATTCATGCACTACCGAGTCTGTCTTACTTAGTTTACTTTTGCAACAAGAGCTTCTACTTTATCCTCAAAATCTTCTGGTTTCATTTTTGATGGGAAACGTTCGACAACTTCTCCATTTTCATCAATTAGGAATTTCGCAAAGTTCCACTCTACTTTTTTGCCGCCAGTTTGTTCGGTTAGGTATTTGTATAGCAGGCTTGCGTCTTTGCCTTTTACTTTGATTTTAGAAAACATTT
>CM001047.1:961541-964513 GCA_000183865.1 Listeria marthii FSL S4-120 | reverse complement strand
ACGCCGTAATTCATTTGGCAAAATTCTAGGATTTCTTCATCACTACCGGGATCTTGGCGTAAAAACTGGTTGCACGGGAACCCGAGAATTTCGAAGTTATCGCCACCCAATTTTTTATACATCGCTTCAAGACCTTCTAATTGAGGTGTTAAGCCACATTTGCTCGCAGTATTCACGATGAGTAAAACTTTACCTTTATAATCACTTAGCTCTATTTCTTTGCCATTCATTGCTTTTTCAGAAAAATCATGGACATTCATACGGAATTCCTCCTATTTCAATATATTCGAAAATAAATATGCATAAACTAATTTTTCTGTATGGTAAAGTGAGTCGCGATGTGTGCGCTCGTATGCATGGCTCGCATCAATCCCTGGGCCAATTAAGCCATGGATAATGTCGTTACCAGCATTAATCGCAGCACTCGCATCGGAAGCATAAAACGGATAAATATCCACTTTATAATCGATATTATTCTTCTTAGCAAGCTCCACTAAATGTTTACGTAAACCAAGATGATAAGGGCCACTACCGTCTTTCGCGCAAATAGAAACAGTATATTCATCCGATGTTTGACCATCACCAAGCGCACCCATGTCGACGGCTAAATACTCGACTGTTTCAGCTGGAATATTCGAATTCCCACCATAGCCAATTTCTTCATTATTAGAAATTAAGAAATGCGTAGTATGCGGTAACTCGAGTTTATTTTCATGAATATGATTGATTAATTCTAGTAAAATCGCGACACTTGCTTTATCATCCAAATGGCGTGATTTGATATATTCATCATTAATAATTTGCACGCGCGGATCAAATGAAACGAAATCGCCTACTTCAATTCCAAGTGCGCGAACTTTGTCTGCATCTAAAGCTTTTACATCTAAACGAACTTCCATATTTTTATCATTACGTTCAGCAGTTCCAGCATCTTTATACACATGGACGGAAGTTTGGTGCATCAAAATAGTTCCGCTATATAAATCTCCATCACTTGTTTCGATCGTACAATATTCGCCTTCAATTGCGTTAAAACGATATCCACCAATTAATGTTAAAAGTAAGCGGCCATCTGCTTTAATTTCTTTGACCATCGCACCAAGCGTATCCACGTGAGCAGTCAACATGCGGTGTTTTGAGTCATCTTTCCCAGGAAGCGTTACAATCAATCCGCCTTTATTATTTAAAGTATAAGGGATTTTTGAAGCATCCAAATCTTTTGCCAGTTTTTCAATAATTTTCCCTGTATTGCCTGTTGGGCTTGGGATAGATGTTAATTCTTTAATTTTTTGCATCGTTTGCTTTGTATTTGGTTCGTATGACAAAAAAATTCCTCCTTTAGTTCGCTTTCTTCTATTATATTATAGCGCTTATCTTGAAGGAGCGCATTTCTTAGGATTAATTTTTTCCCAAATTAGTCATTTTATATGCTATAATTCGGTAGACGAAAAGGGAGGGAATTTTTTGGAACAAACAAAAGTAAAGGCCGTTACCATCGCCGTATTTGTCGCAACATTTATGGCAGCTATTGAGGGTACCATCGTGAGTACTGCGATGCCAACGATTGTAAGTCAGTTGGACGGTATAGAGTTAATGAACTGGATTTTTTCTGTTTATTTACTAACATCAGCAGTAACAGTTCCGATTTACGGGAAACTGTCTGATTTGTATGGACGAAAAAATATCTTTGTAATTGCGACAATTATTTTTATCATTGGTTCATCGCTTTGTGGATTCGCACAAAATATGGAACAATTAATTATTTTTCGCGCGATTCAAGGTATTGGAGCAGGTGGGATTTTACCATCTACTATGACAATTATCGCAGACGTGTACCCATTTGAAAAACGTGCCAAAGTACTTGGCTTTATGGGTTCTGCATGGGGTATCGCCGGTGTATTTGGACCACTTGTTGGTGGATTTTTAGTAGACCAACTTTCATGGCATTGGATTTTCTTTATCAATGTACCGATTGGCATTTTGACAATCTTACTTATTTTGCTTTATTTACGCGAAAAAGTGGAACATGTGAAATTACCGATTGACTATTTAGGCGCCTCGCTCTTTACGGTGGCACTGCTTGGTTTATTATTCGCATTACAGCGAGCTGGTGAATCGCTCAATTGGACAGAACCGCTCGTCGTTATTCTTTTTGCCGTTTCGATTGTATTATTTGTTGCTTTTTATTTTGTCGAAAAACGTGCAAAAGATCCGATTATGCCATTTGTATTATTTAAAAATCCCGTTGTTTTAATTGGGAACTTAATTGGCTTCTTGATTAGTGCCTTTTTAATTGGCATCAACGTTTATATTCCAATGTGGGCGCAAGGTATGCTTGGTCACGGGGCAACAATTGCTGGCTTTATGCTTGCACCGCTTTCGGTTACATGGATCGTTGGTTCATTTATCGGCGGAAAACTGTTAATGACACTTGGAAATCGTCACACAGTTGGTATCGGTGTGTTGATTACAGCGGCAAGTGGATTGATTTTAGCTTTATTCCCCGCTTCCACAAATGACATCTTCTTCTATTTAAATAGTGCATTTATGGGATTTGGCTTCGGAATTATTTTTACTACTACTACTGTAACCGTTCAAGATGCTGTGCCGCGATTCCAAACTGGGATTGCTACTGCATCTAACACGCTTTTCAGAACAGTTGGTCAAACAATTGGTGTCGCTGTATTTGGAACTATTTTCAACTCAATTCTTACTAGTGAGTTCCGTGCAGCTGCTGACAGCGAAGTAAATCGTAGTAACTTAAACCAGCTAATTAGCCCGCAAACTTCTGGCAATGTGAGCGCAGACCTTATTGAACCGCTTCGAGATATTTTATATAGCGGACTTCATATGGTTTTCTGGGTAATGTTCGCTTGCTGTATCGTTAGTTATTTAATCCATTTTATCTTACCGAAAAAACATATTTCCGGTGAAAATTAAAAAAAAAGTTGGCTCGCGCAACAACCGTAATT
>CM001047.1:959214-961441 GCA_000183865.1 Listeria marthii FSL S4-120 | reverse complement strand
AACATACGCAACAACCGTAATTCCCACACACCAAGCAAGAGCAATCCAAATCTCATTTCCAATCGGTTCAGAGTAAAGTAATGCGCGAATCGTATTAACAATCGACGTCACCGGCTGATTTTCGGCAAAAACGCGCACTGCAGTTGGCATTGTATCCGTTGGGACAAAAGCCGAACTAATAAAAGGTAAAAATATTAGCGGGTAAGAAAAGGCACTCGCTCCGTCAACCGATTTGGCAGTTAGACCAGGAATAACAGCGACCCATGTTAGCGCTAAAGTAAATAGCAACAATATTCCCGCTACAGCAAGCCATTCCAATATCCCTGCTGATGAACGAAAACCAATAAGAAGCGCAACAAGAATAATGAGTACAATCGAAATCGCATTAGAAACGAGCGATGTCAACACATGTCCCCATAAAACGGAAGAGCGGCTAATCGGCATCGAATGAAACCGTTGGAATAACCCTTTTTGCACATCCGTAAATAATCGTACTGCCGTATAAGCTATCCCACTTGCTATCGCCATTAAAATAATACCTGGTAACAAATAATCCACATAATTATCCGTCCCCGTTTGGATTGCACCACCTAGCACATACACAAACATTAACATAATCATAATTGGAATAATTGCCACGGTAATAATTGTATCAGGACTCCGCAAAATATGACGCATGGACCGGCCAAATAATATACTTGTATCACGAATTGCCTTCATTTTACTTCCTCCTTCCCATTAATAATTGCTAGGAAAATTTCTTCCAAAGATGGTTGTTTTTCGACATATTCAACTTCAGCAGGCGGGAATAATTTTTTAAGCTCATCCAAAGTCCCGTTGGCAATAATCGTTCCGCCGTGAAGAATAGCAATTCGATCAGCCAACTGTTCTGCTTCATCTAAATATTGAGTGGTTAGTAAGATTGTTGTACCTCCATCCGAAAGTGCCTTAATCGTTTTCCAAACTTCAATTCGCCCCTCAGGATCAAGTCCAGTTGTCGGTTCATCAAGGAAAATCACATCCGGTGCACCAACTAAACTCATAGCGATATCCAGTCGCCTCGTCATCCCTCCAGAATAAGTGTCCGCACGACGATCCGCCGCTTTTTCGAGTCCAAAACGTGCCAATAAATCATTCGCAGTCTGCGTTGGATTTTTTTCACCTCGCAGTTTAGCAATTAATAAAATATTTTCTCGCCCTGTCAAAAGACCATCCACAGCCGCAAATTGCCCTGTCAGACTAATATGCTCGCGAACTTTCTCAGCCTCTTTTCCCACATCAAAACTAGAGACACTTGCATTTCCATTATCTGCTTTTAAAAGAGTCGCTAAAATTTGGATGGTTGTCGTCTTGCCTGCACCATTCGAACCAAGCAATGCAAAAATTTCACCGCGTTTCACTTCAAAGTCTACACCTTTTAAGACATCTGTTTTTTTAAATGATTTTTCCAAACCCGTGGCTTTAATCATCACTTCACTCATTTGAATACAACCTTCTTTCCATTTTTTATTAAACCCCACTACTCAGTAACACGGGTATTCTGTATCACTTATTACTACTACATAGTAACACCGAGTTGCAATGTTGTCAATAAAAAAGCCACTTCCAATTAAATATCGGAAATGACTTCTACAAAAAAACCGCCCGCTTAAACGGACGGCTTGTCATTATTTTACTTTATAAATCCAGCCTTCTGGAGCTTCTATATCTCCAAATTGAATGCCACAAAGTTCATCGAATAAACGTTTTGTTACTGGTCCTACTTCTGTTTCGCTATGGAATACATGGAAATCATCTTTCGTTTGAATACCACCAATCGGAGTAATAACGGCCGCTGTTCCACATGCTCCAGCTTCTTTAAACTCATCGAGCTTATCAATATACACATCGCCTTCCACTGCTTCTAAGCCTAAACGATGCTCCGCCAAATAAAGTAGCGAATACTTCGTGATACTTGGCAAAATAGAAGGAGAATACGGTGTCACAAATTTATCATCTTTTGTAATACCAAAGAAATTAGCAGAACCAACTTCTTCAATTTTTGTATGTGTTGCAGGATCTAAATAAATACAATCGCCAAAATTACGTGCTTTGGCAGCTTGACCCGGTAGCAAACTTGCGGCATAGTTTCCGCCTACTTTTGCTGCTCCTGTACCATTTGGAGCGGCACGGTCAAAATCAGACACGACAAAATTGGTCGGCGCCATTCCACCTTTGAAATATGGTC
>CM001047.1:957725-959114 GCA_000183865.1 Listeria marthii FSL S4-120 | reverse complement strand
GCGCTGCATGAACACCAATATTATCACCAACGCCAATAACAAATGGACGTAGATAAAGCGTTGCGCCTGTACCATATGGCGGCACAAATTCTTCATTCGCACGAACAACTTGCATCACTGCATCAATAAATTTTTCTGTAGGGATGTGTGGCATTAATAAACGCTCACAACTTTTTTGAATGCGCGCAGCATTACGATCTGGCCGGAAAAGATTAATCGAACCGTCCTTACAACGATATGCTTTTAAACCTTCAAAACATTGTTGTCCGTAGTGAAGTGCTGTCGAACCTTCGCTAATGTGTAGCGTATTGTCCTCTGTTAGCGCACCTTCGTCCCATTCCCCGTCTTTCCAATAAGAAATGTAACGTTTGTCCGTTTTAATATAACTAAATCCTAAATTACTCCAGTCAATATCTTTACTCATTCAAAATCCCCACTTTCTATCTTTAAACAGAATTATTGTATGTTTCAGTATAGCACAATAAACAGCATTATTGCAGTGATGTCACGTGAAAAAGAAAAATTTTCTAATAAATAGGCAAAATGTTCTTTCTTTTAACGTAATCCATGCTAAAATAGAGTAACTTTTCAAAAAACAATCAACTTAGAAGGAATGATTTCAAGAAAGGAGAGAATGAAAATGACAGCTCACAAAATGTTGGATGAGAAATTTTATAGTAAATCGCTAGGAGAGGAACTTGATTTAATTATTTGCTTGCCACCTGATTTTTCGCCACTTTACAAATATCCACTTTTTATTGTACAAGATGGAAAAGATTATTTTCAATTTGGTAAACTTGCGCGCCACTCCGAAGAATTAGCGGTAACCGAGCAGATTCAAAAAGCCATTTTCATTGGTATCCCTTACAAAACTGTCATGGATCGGCGCGAAAAATATCATCCCGATGGTAAACAAAATGACGCATATATCCGGTTCTTAGCATTTGAACTTGTTCCTTATCTTGAAGAACGCTTCCCTTCTTTCCAAATGCCAACGAGTAGATTCCTGATGGGTGACTCACTCGGAGCATCCGTTTCCTTAAAAGCAGCGCTACTATTTCCATTTACATTCGGCAACGTGATTTTACATTCACCATATGTGGATGACACAATCCTTACACTTGCCGAAAAAGTCGACCCTGCAAAAGTGAAAATCTTCCATATAATTGGCGACCAAGAAACCGCTGTCGAAACTACTGGAAATGAAGTGCTCGATTTCCTATCACCAAATAAATCATTAGAACAAATTTTAACCGCTCGCGGATTTGATTATTATTTCCATGTATTTAACGGCGATCATCGCTGGAAGTACTGGCAGCCATTTATCAAAGATTCTTTGCAATTTATGCTTCCAGTCAATACATTTGATTTAGAAAGTATGCGCGCATA
>CM001047.1:957119-957625 GCA_000183865.1 Listeria marthii FSL S4-120 | reverse complement strand
AGTGTGCGCGCATAAGAAAGGACGAAAATAACTTGACCGTAAAGAAAGTAACAGATGAGCTCGGCAAACAAGCCGCATTAAAAATTAGAAACGACGTATTTGTCGTTGAACAACATGTTGATCCCGCATTAGAATGGGACGAATTCGATAAAATGGACTCCGTTGTCATGTTTGTTGATTACGCAGAGGACGGCACACCGCTTGCAACAGGTAGATTTCGCGTGACAGATGGTTACGGCAAGGTCGAACGCATTTGCACTCAGAAAATAGCTCGTGGCACTGGCAGCGGCCGCAGAATCATGGAAGCCATTGAATCAGAAGCTAAAACGCGCGGCTTAACTAAGTTAAAATTAGGCGCACAAGTAACTGCTATCCCCTTCTATGAAAAACTCGGCTACGAAACTTGCTCGGATATATTCCTTGATGCAGGCATTGAACACAAAGAAATGAAAAAAACAATATGATACGAAGATAGTTATTTCTTTTATATAGAAGAAATAGCTATT
>CM001047.1:953238-957019 GCA_000183865.1 Listeria marthii FSL S4-120 | reverse complement strand
AAATAGCTATTTTTTTATGAGCTCAATTTCTCCGTTCGCTTTGCCGCAAATAATCATATCCACATAATCAAGAAATAAACCATGTTCCACGACCCCTGGAATTTGCGCTAACTTTTCTTGCCACATTGCCGTATCCGTAAATGTTTGATTAACAATATCCAAAATATAGTTCCCATTGTTTGTCACATACACTTCACCAGAAGATTGTTTCCGCAAGTTCGTTTCTATATCCTCTTTTTCAAGTTCACGCTGAATTTGCTTCCAACCAAATGGAATTACTTCCAAAGGTAACGGAAATTCACCCAAGTTCCTTACAAACTTCTCCTCGCTAACAACCCAAATATTTTTCAAACTAGCATTCGCAACCATCTTTTCACGCAAAAGTGCACCTCCTCCACCTTTGATTCCCTGAAAGTCGGCATCAATTTCATCTGCACCATCAATTGTGACATCAATTTCTGTCACATCATTTAGCGATTTTAAAGGAATTCCTAGCTTTTCTGCTTGTTTCGCAGTTTCTTCCGAAGTGGCAACCCCAGTAACCTGTAAGCCTTTCGCGACCATGTCACCTAGTTTTTCAATCGTGTAATATACCGTACTTCCCGTCCCAAGCCCCACAATCATGCCATCTTTAATCCATTCGCATGCTTTTTCTCCAGCTATTTTCTTTTGATTCATCATTTCTCCTCCTCCACTCTTAGCATTAAAACCTTGCTATATCTATAGTTTCATTATACTCGCCGACACTTTTAAGTTCAAAATATGTTTATTTTTCTAACCTTACAAAAATGTAATTAGACATTTAAAGACAGATGTATTACAGTAAGTAAGTATTAAACGTTTATTTTTAATATTTGTAACACAACTGAAATAATAAAGAGGTGGATTTATGAACAGAGTAAAACTATTTTTGCATCATCCAGCGACTATCTTTACTATGAAAACTGTTTTCTACTTAGCTATTCTGCTTGGATTGCTTTGGTTTTATGGTTTCAAAAACCCTGAAGGTGCGAAATTCATTTACAACGAATTCTAAAAAAAGAAAGGACTGTTAAAAAATGGGAATATCAATTATGACAACGAGTATCATCGAAAGAATTGATGCATGGGCAGAAAAGACACCGGATTTCCCTTGCTACGAATATGCCGGCACACGTCTTTCTTACAAAGAACTAAAACGGCAGTCGGATGCATTTGGCTCTTTTCTACTAAAAAATCTAAATACTGACAAAGAAAAACCTATTATCGTCTACGGACACATGTCTCCATTAATGCTAGTTGCATTTTTAGGCGCTATCAAATCAGGTCGAGCTTATGTTCCAGTAGATGTTTCTATGCCAGTTGAACGTATAGAACAAATTAAAAAAGCAGCTGATCCTTCTATGTTTATTTGCACAGAAGAATTACCAAGCAACCTTACAATTACTGGTTGCCCTGTGCTATCACAAGAACAACTAATGGACGCTTTAGAAAAACATTTTGAAGAAGTGCCAGATAAAGCTGAATGTGTAAAAAATGATGATAACTACTATATTATTTACACATCCGGAAGTACTGGAAATCCTAAAGGCGTTCAAATCAGCCAAAACAACCTAGTAAGCTTTAGCAACTGGATTTTACAAGACTTTTCGTTAAGACAAGGATTACGCTTCTTAAACCAAGCGCCATTCTCGTTTGACTTGTCTGTTATGGATTTATATCCAAGCTTACTATCCGGTGGAACACTCGTACCGCTTGATAAAACAATTACTGCTAACATGAAAGATTTATACCGTGAAATTCCTGCGCAAAGCTTTGACGTATGGGTTTCCACTCCATCTTTCGCAGACTTGTGCTTACTAGATGAGAACTTTAACCAAGAAAATAACCCAAGTTTGACTCGCTTCTTATTCTGCGGTGAAGTACTTGCTAAGAAAACAGCAACTGAATTACTTGACCGTTTCCCAGATGCAGTCATTTACAACACTTACGGCCCTACTGAAGCAACAGTTGCTGTAACGCAAGTAAAAGTAACTCGTGAGCTTATCGATGCTTATCCAAGCTTACCACTTGGCGTAATTAAACCAGACATGCGTTTACACATCGTAGACCAAGAAACTGGTGAAATTCTTCCAGATGGTGAAAAAGGAGAAATCATCCTAATCGGTGCTAGTGTTTCCAAAGGTTATTTAAACGAACCTGAAAAAACAGAGCAAGTATTCTTTGACTATAAAGGCTACCAAGCTTATCATACTGGAGATTCCGGTATTATCAAGGATGGTTACCTATTCTTCCAAGGACGACTAGATTTCCAAATTAAACTTCACGGTTATCGAATCGAACTAGAAGATATTGAAAACAATCTTAAAAAAGTAAGTTACATTCAAAACTGCGCTATTATTCCTAAAATGAAAGACGAAAAGGTAGATATGTTGGTCGCTCAGGTCATCCCAACTGCCAATGATTTCGAAAAAGAATACCAGCTAAGTGCAGCTATCAAAAATGAACTCAAAGAATTTATGCCAGCATACATGATTCCAAGAAAATGGATTTATAAGACAGAGTTCCCGTTAACGATGAATGGCAAAATTGACCGCAAAGCGCTTAACAGCGAGGTTAACAAGTGAGTTTACCATACGGTACAATCCTTTATTTTGGTGTACTTGTACTATTTTTAATTCCTATCATAGTAGCTGGTTTGTTAGGAAAAAGACTACCAATTTATAATGCTTTTGTAACACTTGTATTTTTATACTTTATGTTCTCTGCAAGCCCAGTCCAAGGAGCTACTTTTATCTTCTTCGTCTTCTGGCAACTTGCACTTGTACGACTTTACTTCCATTACAGGCAGGAGAAAAAGCTGAATCACGGTGGCGTATTCGTCATTGCAGTAGTTCTCTCCATCCTTCCACTTGTCATTTCTAAAGTTGTTCCAATTTTAGGTGACAATGTAACAATGGTTGGTTTCCTAGGAATTTCGTACCTAACATTTAAAGCGGCGCAAATGATTATTGAAATACGCGATAACTTAATTAAACAGTATAACGCGTGGGATTTTGTTAACTTCTTACTATTCTTCCCAACTATTTCATCCGGACCGATTGACCGGTTCCGTCGCTTTAAAAAAGATATTGATAATCCGCCTAGCAAAGAAGCTTATGTGGCGTTATTAAATCGAGGAATATTCCTTATCTTCCTCGGATTTCTCTACAAATTCATTATCGCTTACTTAGTAAACAAACATTTTGTTGTTCCACTAGACATCGCGATTACACACAATGTAGATACAACAAAGAGTTTAATCGGTTATATGTATGCTTATAGTATGTACTTATTCTTTGACTTCGCAGGTTATAGTGCCTTCGCAGTTGGTGTTAGTTACTTACTCGGCGTTCAAACACCGATGAACTTTAACAAACCATTTGCAGCGCGAAATATTAAAGAGTTCTGGAATCGTTGGCACATGACGCTTTCATTCTGGTTCCGTGATTATGTATTTATGCGTTTCGTATTATGGGTTACAAAAAAGAAATGGTTCAAGAGCAAGTTCACTGTTGCCTACCTAGCTTACTTCGTTAACTTTTTCATCATGGGTGTATGGCATGGACTTCACTGGTATTACATCGTTTATGGTCTATATCAAGCAACACTAATTGTCGGATTTGACCTAATCGAACGCTTCAACAAGAAACACAAATTCTATCCAAAAAACAAAATAACTTATGTAATCGGCGTTATCATTACATTCCAATTTGTTTGTTTCGGATTCCTGATTTTCTCAGGTATTTTAGATAAAATTAAA
>CM001047.1:951581-953138 GCA_000183865.1 Listeria marthii FSL S4-120 | reverse complement strand
TTAATTTTTAAAACTAACTAAAGGTGGTAATTTAAAATGGCTTTTCGCGAAAACGTATTAGAAATCTTAGAAGAAATTACAGAAACTGATGAAGTAGTACAAAATACAAACATCAAATTATTTGATGAAGGTTTGCTTGATTCTATGGCTACTGTTCAACTATTAATCGAAATTGAAGAAAAACTAGATATTACTGTTCCCGTTTCCGAATTTGACCGCGACGAATGGGCTACTCCTGAAATGATCATTACTCAACTTGAGGCGCTAAAATAATGAAAAAAAAGCTGTGGATGACATTTGGGCCTTTAATGGTCGCATTCGCGGTTTTCCTTTTCGTTCTATTCGGACCTAGCAGCTTATTCTCTCACGTTTCTTCTAAAACGGTAGAGGAAAGCGCTACGTCTATGAACGAATACGTCATCCAAGGCTTAGACATCCAGAAAGAAGCTTTAAAAGAAGGAAACTATTTACCAATTTATGGTTCATCAGAGCTTTCTCGTGTCGATTCATTTCATCCTAGCGTAGTATCAAAAAAATATGATCAGGGCTATACACCATTCTTACTTGGTCGTCCTGGTACACAATCATTAAGTCATTTCTTAGATGTAAATGCACTTGGTGATGATTTAAAAGGCAAAAAAGTAGCGGTAATCTTATCTCCGCAGTGGTTCCAACCTAAAGGCGTTTCTGATCCATCGTTTGGCGCTAACTTCTCCCCTCTTCATGCATACAAATTTGCACTTGAAGATACGAAAAACACGCCTGAACGTCGGTACGCTGCAAAACGTTTACTTACTTTCCAAGTGGTTCAAAGCGACTCTACATTAAAGAAATTACTTGAAAATATTGTTGCAAAAGGACCTAAAAAACCGCATGATCCAAAACTTCTAAAAGTTGCTGGAAATATCGAACTGAAAATCTTAGAACGTAAAGACGATTTAGAATCAAAATCTGTCTCTGGTTCTAAACAAGATCGCGTAGATAAGGGCCTAAAAGCTCTTCCAGATAATTTAGATTACAAACAACTTGACGATTTAGCGAAAGAAACTGGTGAGAAAAGTATTGGTGATAACCCATTCCAAGTGAAAGAACATTATTACCAGAAAAAAATCAAACCTATTGAAGGTGAACTAAAAGATAGTCGTAAAGATTTACGTTATGACCAATCTCCAGAGTTTGCTGATTTGCAACTACTTATGGATGCATTCAAAAAAGCTGGCGCAGATGTCATCTTCATTAATCCTCCTATCAACGGAAAATGGATTGATTACATTGGTATGAACAAACAAGGATTAGACGGTTATTACGCTAAAACAAAACAACAAATCGAGAGCCAAGGCTTCCGCTATTACTCTCTAGAAGAATATCAAAATGAAGCGTTCTTCTTAGAAGATCCGATTCATTTAAGCTGGCGCGGTTGGGTTAAAATCGACCAAGCACTAGCTGATTTCGTTAAAGAACCGGTCCAAACAAACTATAAACCAACACCAAAAGATTATTACTTTAAAGAACATCCAGAAGACGGACCAAAAAAAGACCAGAAGTAGTTTAAAACTA
>CM001047.1:949228-951481 GCA_000183865.1 Listeria marthii FSL S4-120 | reverse complement strand
TAGTTTAAAACTACTTCTGGTTTTTTCTTTAGAATCCAATAATATGATAACCGCTATCAACGTGAATAACTTCGCCTGTAACGCCTCGAGATAAGTTACTGAATAAGTAGTAAGCTGTATCGCCAACTTCTTCCGCTTGTGTCGCACGTTTTAGTGGAGCTTTTTCTTCTATTAGTGAAATAGAGTCAGAGAAGCCACTAACGCCACGAGCAGATACCGTTCTGATTGGTCCAGCTGAAATAGCATTTACACGCACACCAATCGCTCCAAGGTCCATAGCAAGGTATTTAACACTTGCATCAAGGGAAGCTTTCGCAACACCCATAATGTTATAGTTTTCTACTACACGTTCCCCACCAAGATAAGTTAGTGTTAATAGACTTGCATCTTCTGTTAACATTTCCAAGTGTTTTAACGCACGAGCAACCGCTGTAAACGAATAAGCACTAATTTCATGAGCTTGTAAGAAGCTTTTACGATCTACTTCTAAATAATCCCCAGTTAAAAAGTCTTTGTTAGCAAAAGCAATACAGTGTGCTAAGCCACTAAGTTTACCAACTTTATTTTTAATTGTTTCAAATGTTTCTGTAATCGCTTCTTCACTTGATACATCACAAGCTAGAATAAGCGGGTTTTGATTTTCTTCGTTTAGTAAAGGTACTAGTTCTGTAATGCTTTTTTTCGCACGCTCATCGGCATATGTAAATACAAGTTTTGCCCCAGCTTCATTTAGTGAACGAGCGATTGCCCAAGCGATACTACGCTTATTAGCTACTCCCATTACAACATATGTTTTTCCCTCTAATGATAAATTCATGTTCTTTCCTCCTAAAATTGATGCGATTTGTTCGCTTCTTCCATTTTACATGACCAAATAACTTTTTAAAACACTTATTACTTCGATTTTTGAATTATCTCTTCCATATCTGCTGGTAAAGGCAGATCAAATGCCATATATTCTTCTGTCAAAGGATGGACTAAATGCAGATGACACGAGTGTAGAGCTTGTCTTTGCAGTAAAGTAGTATCCCCACCATACATATCATCGCCAATAAGCGGATGACCGATGTACGAGAAATGCACGCGAATTTGATGCGTCCGTCCAGTTTCCAGTTGAATGGCTACGTGATCAAACGCTCTGTAACGCTCGAGAACCGCGTAATTTGTTTTGGCATATTTTCCCTCAGGAGTAACAAAACGTTCCATTATACTCACTTCTTTACGCCCTATTGGCGCTTCAATCGATCCCTCTTGCTCTGCTAAAACACCACCCGTAAAAGCTTGATAGCGTCGTTTTAACAATCCTTGCTGTAAAAAGGTGCTGAGTCTAGCGTGGGCAAACCTATTTTTAGCAATTAGCATTAGTCCAGAAGTTTCACGATCAAGCCTCGTTACAATATGAATGGCACTCGTAAGGCCTTGCGTCTCATAATGCCCTTTGACAAAATTTGCGACTGATCCGTGTGGATGATACTGCGATGGAATCGAAGCCATTCCGGCCGGTTTGTTAATAATTAATAGAAAATCATCTTCAAAAACTATCTCCAACTCGGTATGCTCAGCAAGCAAACGTTCATTTTGTTGCTCTGTTGGAAACGTTAGTCTAACCTGATCACCACTTTTGACGTGATAAAGTACATTTTGTTCTTCATTATTTACTTCAATTTTTCCGTCTGCACTAAATTTCACAGCGGTTAATAATTGTTTAGAAATATGCTTGCTCTTCAAAAAAGTCCGAAGTAAGAGACCGTTTTCTTCTGTTTCTACTGTCCATTCTAAAAACACATGCTTCCTCCTGCTAGCTTAATCTTCAATAAACGAATCGTGTACGCGACGCCAAAACGGAAATGATCTAAATCTGGCAAAATGAACTTTTTTGGCAGATACTTCATAACGGATTTCTTGTACTTCACGATGCAAAATGCTTAAATGATCCACCGAAATCTGGAAGTCTTTATCATTGACCGGCTGCAAACTAACGACATGATGCTTAGGAAAAACAAGCGGGCTACCAATTGTCCGGTAAACACGATTATTAATCGACGCCATCTCCGTTAACTGCATTGCTTCAATCGATGGATGCATCAACGCCCCACCAAGTGATTTATTGTATGCCGTTGTGCCACTAGGCGTTGACATACAAAGTCCATCACCGCGAAATCGTTCAAAATGAATATCATTAATGACTACATCAACAACAAACGGCCCGCCTGAACTTTTGACCGTTGATTCATTTAGCGCTATATAACACAT
>CM001047.1:946868-949128 GCA_000183865.1 Listeria marthii FSL S4-120 | reverse complement strand
TTAGCGCTAAATACGTTGCTTCTTTTTTACCAATGCCATACTTCACGGTTGTTTTAAGAAGAGGATAGGAAACTTTCTGATATTCCCCTTTTGCCAAAAGTTGCACTAATTTCTCTGCCTCTGCTGGTCTCCAATCTGCATAAAAACCAAGATGCCCAGTATGAATCCCAATAAAGGCAATCTCATCCAAGCGTTCCTCATATTGATGAAACGCAGACAGGAAAGTTCCATCTCCGCCAATAGAAATAACAATTTCAGGTTCTACCTCATCATATTCCATGTCATGTTCCCCAAAACCCGCGATCATATTTAGTCGCAGCAAATCAGACTTTTCGTCTCCTTTTGAAGTAATCATATATTTCATTATTTCTATTCGCCCCTATTCCTACAACTAGTTACTTATTTTTCTTTGGCATCACTTGATGTACCGCTTTTTTATCCTTTGATGCATCTTTGTTTTGTGAAAAATAGACTTGCGCTTCTTGGATTTCTTCACGAATTTGCGACATTTCTTCATCTAATTGGAAAGCCGCCTCCGCAGCGCGTTTTAGTCGTTTATTGATTGCTTCTGGAAATTCACCTTGATACTTATAGTTTACCGAATGTTCAATCGTTGCCCAAAAATTCATCGCTAGCGTCCTAATTTGGATTTCAGCTAAAATTTTCTTTTCCCCTTGGATAGTTTCCACTGGGTATTCGATAACGACGTGATACGACCGATATCCACTGGGTTTCTTGTTGGTAATATAATCGCGTTCTTCTACAATCCGAAAATCATTCCGCTGCCTTAAAAGACGAACTACCACTTCAATATCATCTACAAATTGACACATCATTCTGAGTCCCGCAATATCCTGCATTTCTTCTACTAAATGATCTAGCGCAATATGTTTTTGATTAGCCTTGTCTAATATGCTCGCAACCGGCTTCACTCGACCTGTAACAAATTCAATTGGCGAATGATTATTTTCAAGCTCAAATTGTGAACGCATTCCTTTAAGTTTAATTTTAAGTTCTTCCACTGCCTGTTTGTAAGGCGCTAAAAAGTCTTCCCAATGATTCAAATCGCTCACCTCAAGTATATTCATGATTAAATTTATGCAACATCAGTTATATTTTAACACAAAAGCCGTTAATCCACCTTGCTTAAAGTAACCTTTTTTTCAATCCCATGTTAAAATAAAACCGAAGCCCTCAAACGATAATAAAAAGGATGATAAAAATGATTCTTACTTTACTTCAAAATGGCGATTACGAAACTGCGCGTACTCAGGCACTCAGCGAACTAAAAAACAATCCAAAAAGCGCTGAACTTCATTATTTTGCCGCATGGGCACATGACGCGCTTGGCAAAGAAGATGCGGCAATCCCTTTTTACGAGAAAGCACTTGAACTTGGTCTTCCTGCCGCTGATCGTAAAGAAGCCTATATTGGCCTCGGCAGCACTTACCGCATTACAGGTCAAGCCGAGAAAGCAAGCGCCCTCTTCCAAAAAGCGCTGCAAGAATTCCCAGAGAACAATGCCTTACGCACTTTTTCGATTATGGCTAAGTATAATCAAGGGTTAGAAAAAGAAGCACTCCAAGAAACCTTGCTGTTACTAACAAATACTACAAACGACAAAGATATTTTAAGCTACAAAAAAGCGATTCAACTTTACGCACAAGATTTAGATGCAACATTTCATTAAAAGGAGCTGATTTTCCATGGTAAAAGAACTAGAAATCGAATTCCGTAATTTATTAACAAAAGAAGAATACGATACTCTAACAGAAAATTTCCGCGTGAAAGAAGAAGATTTTTTCGAGCAAACTAATTATTATTTAGATACAGCTGATTTCGGCTTAAAAGAACGTCATTCCGCGCTTCGTATTCGCCAGTTAGAATCGCAATATCAATTAACACTTAAAACCCCAGAATCGCGCGGCTTAATGGAAACAACACAAATCCTTGGTGCCGACCAAGCAACCGCGATTATTGCCGGAGCTAACATTCCAGTTGGCCCTGTTCGCGATACATTAAAAGAAATCGGCATCAACCATGAAGATTTACAAGTTTTCGGTTCGCTCAAAACAATCCGCGCTGAAAAAGACTATAAAAAAGGCTTGCTCGTTTTTGACAAGAACTTTTATGGTACGATATCTGATTTTGATTTAGAATATGAAGTGGCAGATTATGATAAAGGAAAAGAAATTTTTGATAAGTTACTGAAAGAATATCAAATAACTAATCAACCAGCCGAAAACAAAGTGGCAAGATT
>CM001047.1:937898-946768 GCA_000183865.1 Listeria marthii FSL S4-120 | reverse complement strand
AAAAACAGCGAATAAATATGTTAAGCCAATGACAATTATTTGTTAAATTTACATTACGCTGATAAAATAGATATGTAAGTTGCAAAACCCAATTTTGTATCAGCTTTTACTGAGCAGTGAATTATTTCTTTTCACACTGGTACATTGAAATGAGTATCTGTTTAAAGATATTTAGAATTTGAAAATCAGGTGATAGCAAATGATTAACCAAAATTTATATTATCAGTCAGTAGCAAATGCCAAGCCAATCGAAATTTATCTATTTTTCGATCCAGCTTGTGATGACTGTTGGAATATTGAAGCGAACATGCTCCGGTTACAAATGGAGTACGGGAACTATTTCAAATTGCGTTATGTTCTGCATAATAATTTGCAGACATTTGTTTGTAAACAAAAGCGCGCCGGAAATAGTAACCTAAGCTTAAAAGAACAACAAATAGGGGCGCACCTTTCCTATATTTCTTGTCTTGCAGTCAAAGCCGCTGAACTCCAAGGAAAAAAACAAGGCATTACATTTTTACGTAAGATTCAAGCAGCCTATTTCCTTGAAAATAAAGATATCGCTAGTGAAGAAGTACTTCATGATATTGCCATTTCCACTGGCCTAGATCTTCCAGAATTCAAAAAAGATTTAGCTTCTACTGTTGCGAAACGCGCTTATATCGGCGACCAAAAAGTAGCACAAGAAATGGAAATTCACGAAAATCCTACCGTAGTATTTTTCAATAAAAATATAGAAGATGCCGGATTAAAACTAAGTGGACTTCATCGTTACGAAGTTTATGTGCACGTTTTATCTGAGCTTTTAAATGATTCCCCAGAACCAGAAGCACGCCCTCAAATGGAAGAATATTTAGCCAAAGTAAAAGTAACTTCTTCCGCTTCGATGGCAGAATTTTATGGTGTTTCTGAACAACAAATCGAGCGCCAAATGAAAAAATGGCGTCTCCAACAAAAAGTAGAATTAATTGATGCTCCAGCTGGCCAGTCGCACTGGAAGTATATCGGTAACTTATAATAAAAAAAGTAGCAACCTATTNCCTAGGCTGCTACTTTTTTTATTACATATTTTCTAAGCGTTCGATCCGCGAACTAATTGGCGGATGTGAGTCGAAAAGACCCGGCTTATTTTTTTTAGACTTGAGTGGTGATGAAAAGTAAATCGATTCACTAGAAGCGCTAACTTCTTCCATTTTTTTCGAATCACCGCTAATTTTTTTCAATGCTTGGATAAGTCCATCTGGATTTCGTGTTAGTTCTACCGCGCTTGCATCAGCTAAATATTCCCGGTTACGGGATAGCGCAAATTGAATAGCTGTTGCAATAATTGGTGCCAAAATAACAAATATTAGCGCGACAATGTAGATAATCGCTTGCGCCCCGCCACTGTTATTGTTGTCACTTTTACGGTTATTTCTGCCGCCAGTTAGGCTTCCCCAGAAAATCATTCGCATTGCTATATCACTAAGAATCGCAATTACCGCCACAAGCGCAATAGCGATTGTTGATAACCGAATATCATAATTACGAATATGAGAAATTTCGTGCGCGATAACGCCTTCTAATTCATATCGTTCTAATTTATTTAGTAATCCTCTAGTGACAGCCACTGCTCCTTTTTCCGGAGAAATTCCTGTCGCAAAAGCGTTTGGACTTGCATCCTCAACAATATATACTTTGGGCATCGGAATACCAGCAACCATTGCCATGCTTTCAACGGTATCCCACAAAACTGGTGCTTGCTCTTTTGAGGTGACTTCCTTCGCATGGTTCATCGCCATAACAACTGACGAACTGCTCATCACCATAATCAAAATATAAAATACACCAATAACTGCTGCTAGTATAAGCCCATTCAGATAATTATTCCAAACAATAATACCTATAGCAGCGCCAACCATAAGAACGAAAATGAAAAAGCCAAGAATGATAAAAACAGTTTTTCGCTTATTTGCTGCAATTTGTTCGAATAGCATAATTTTCGCTCTCCTTCATGGCTTAAAACTCTACTTTTGGTGCAACGCGCTCTACTTCTGGAATAGAAAGCATCTCGCGTTCTGTAAAGTTATGCAGTTTTGCAACGATGTTAGTTGGTACTGATTGTACTTTTGTGTTATAAGTCATTACGGTTGTGTTATAAAGTTGGCGAGAATAAGCCACTTTGTTTTCCGTAGTAGTTAATTCATGTTGTAATTCGATGAAAGAAGTATTTGCTTTTAAGTCTGGATAAGCTTCCCCTAATGCAAAAATAGATTTAAGTGCTCCACTTAGCATATTGTCTGCTTCGATTTGTCCTTGACGGTTGTCAGCAGGAACTTCCATCATTTTATTACGAGCTTCAATTACTTGTGTCAATGTTTCTTTTTCATGTTTTGCATACCCTTTAACTGTTTCAACTAAATTTGGAATTAAGTCAAATCTACGTTTTAATTGTACGTCAATTTGTGCCCAAGTTTCATCCACACGGTTACGGTATTTTACAAGGCTGTTGTATAGTCCGAAATAAATCAATACTAAAATAACAACAACAGCGATAGCAATAATCCATCCTATCATAATTAATCTCCTCCTTCATATGTACTAACCCCATTATACCTTACTTAGGGAGTACACGACAATCCTACTGCAGCATGAGATTTTATTTTTTCTTTCGCATAAAGTAAAACGGCTTCACAGGTTTGTCTACTGGCATTTTAATTGTCATCATTGCATTGGGCGCACGGTCGATTTCCTCGCCATGTTCATTCCAAAGTACTTCTACGACTTGCTTAAATCCAGTATCTCCTGGCCCATAAAATTCAATTTCTTCCCCTACACCAAAATTATTTCGTTGTTGTAAAGTAGCGATTTTTGTTTCCTCGTCATATTCCAGTACTTGCGCCGCAAAAGCATATTGAGGAATTTTCCGCGTTTTCCCGAATAATTGCTCGTCTTCGGTTGGTTCTTTATAGAAAAAGCCTGTAGACAATTCGCGCTGTGCAACTTTCCATAATTCTTCTTCCCAAGCCGGGTCAAACACATAGTTCTCAGGGTCTTCGCAGTAAGCATCGACTGCGCGACGATAGACACTTGCAACCGTTGAAACATAATGAATCGACTTCATTCGTCCTTCGATTTTCAAGCTATCTACGCCAGCATCGACCATATCTGGAATATATTTAATCATCGATAAATCGACCGCACTCATCGAAAATGGTTCTTCATCGGTATCAACTAAATTTTTCGAAACACCATTATCAATTTCAAATAAATCATATTTCCAACGACAACTTTGCGCACATCCTCCGCGGTTCGCATCACGGTTCGCCATATGATTCGATAACGTACAACGGCCGGAATAAGAAATACACATTGCACCGTGAATGAAAGCTTCCATTTCAACATCGGTTTTTTCGCCGATTTCTTGAATTTCTTGCATGCTAACTTCACGTGCAAGTACAACTCGTTCAAGACCTTGCTTCTTCCAAAATTCTAAAGTTTTATAGTTAGTTGCCGAAGCTTGTGTGGATAAGTGGACTGGTAAACCTGGTGCATCTTGGAAACAAATGTTAATTAAGGCTGGATCAGAAACGATTACTGCGTCAATACCAATATCGCGAAGTGTCCGGAAAAATTCACCAGCACCTTCTGTATCACCAGCATGCGCAACCATATTCGCTGCCACATATACTTTCGCATTTCGTTCGTGCGCAAAAGCAATACCTTGTTCCATTTCTTCAAAACTAAAATTTCCTGCACGTGACCGAAGCCCGAAAGCTTGTCCACCAATATATACAGCGTCCGCACCATAGCGAATCGCAATTTTTAATTTCTCTAAATTACCAGCCGGAGCTAGCACTTCTGGTTTTTTTAATACTTTACTCATTATGCTATTCCCCCTACTTCACATCATCCGGATTTTTCAAGTAAAATCCAGCGTCTAAATTTCTAGTTTTAGGTTGTAATTCCGTTAATTTATTCACAAAATACTCCGCAACAAATTGGCCTTCTATAACGGCTTCTTTCGCCTCAACGAGCAAAGCTGCAATTTGGACGAAATTATCCGATTCTGCAAGAACGCCATCGAGTTTCCACGTTTTTAAACCAGCTTCATATAAATCAGCCAAATACGGCACAAGCGAAACATCCTCAGAAGCAAAAATATGCGTTCCAGACTCGTCTTCATAGATTGGCAATTGGCTTGTTTCATCATTAGGTTCACGTAAATAAAGCCCGCGTTCCTTCGATGTATCATCTTCCATTTCAACAATACGTTGATAGTTTGTTACTAGTCTACGTTTGGATTGATGGATGCAAGTAGGCCCGTAAACAAGTACTTCTACAGGAATAGTGAGGCTTTTCGCAATAGCTTTAATTTCGCCTTCTGTTAATTCTCTTGCAAGTACTGCTCCGACCGCTCCTTGTTGTTCCCAAAACGAAATTTGTTCTGCGCTAGTTACAAATGTTTGGGCATCGTAAATGAATGGGATTGGTTGAGCCATTTCACTTAAAAGCATAATTGCACCTGGATCGCCGCATGCTACCGCGTCCACTTTCATATCTGCAAGTTGCTCTAAAAAGCCCGGCAACCCTTCCATATGTTCGTTGTGCATTAACGAATTTACTGCTACAGTTACTTTTTTCCCTTCTTGGTGCGCTAAATGAACTATTTCACGTAATTCTTCGACAGAAAACGAATACGGCAATCTTAAACCAAATTGGCTATTACCTACGTATAATCTGTCTACCCCCGCGCGAAGCAATTGTTCAGCTTGTTTCATTGAATCTGCTGTCGCAATGATTTCCATGTTTTTCTCCTCATTTCTACAAAAACGTTACTTGATAAATGTATCACAAGAAGACTTGTTACTCAATAAGAATTTTGGCACAAAAAAGAGACTAGCCTAAGTAACTAATCTCTAATCTATTTTATCTTCTTTTGTTAGTTTAAATAAATTCAGTAATGGTCGATACGAGCTTCCTACCAGTCCAAGTGTTTCAATCATAACTTCAATTAAAACAAGCAGTACGGCGATTAAAATCATCGAGCCCCAAAGTGTCGACATCGTGAAAATAAATGCGAATAAAGAAAACAATGCCGCAATCGCATAAATCAAAATAACGGTTTGACGATGCGTAAAGCCAAGTCGTAATAAACAATGATGTAAATGCGATTTATCTGCCATCGCGATTGGTTGTTTCGTTACCATACGGCGGATAATTGCAAAAAGTGTATCAGAAATCGGTACTCCTAAAATTAAAATCGGTACAATTAAAGAAATAAACGTGACATTTTTGAAACCCATCACAGATAAAACGGAAATAATAAAACCTAAGAAAAGTGCTCCCGTGTCCCCCATGAAAATTTTGGCAGGATTAAAGTTATACGGTAGAAATCCAAGTGTCCCAGCGATTAGTATGCTTGCTATCATAATAACAAGTGCATCGCCCATGATAAATGCCATTCCTAAAATTGTCAGTAAAGCAATTGTCGAAACACCAGCAGCAAGACCGTCCAGTCCATCGATTAAATTAATAGCATTCGTAATCGCTACAATCCAAATGATCGTTAGTGGAATGCTTAATATTCCAAAATGAATTTCTCCACCGAATGGTAAGTTGATAAAGTCGATGCTAAGATTGCCCCAAAATACAATAATAAAGGCAGCGGCGATTTGGCCAATTAATTTATATCTTGCTTTAAATTCCATAATATCATCTAATAATCCAGTCAAAACCATGACAAATGCCGCAATCAACAGCGGCCATAAGAATTCGTTTTCAATTGGAAGTAAAAACATTCCGATAGCGAAACTAATGAAGATTGCTAGTCCACCCAAGCTCGGAATTGGCTTAACATTAATGCGACGTTGATCTGGTTTATCTGTAATATCAAAGTAAAGTGCTATTTTTCGAATTAGCGGTGTAAGTAGTACGGACGCGCCAAAACATATAAAAATAATCATCCAGCTCATGGCTAGTCCTCCCCGCAAATTTTTTACTCATCTCATTATACTTTTTTATTTGCAAAAAGACAACGAAAATCATTAAGCAAAAAAAGCTTGAAGCGCACGCATGCTACCTCAAGCTTTTAATTTATTGTTTAATCCTAGCTACAAATTGAAATCTACTACCTACATACTGGGAACGAGTAAATTCAAATGGTCGACCGTCTTCTAACGTTGTAATTTGTCTGAGTTTCATAACCGGTGATCCGAGTTTTACATCAAGATATGGCGCAATTTTTTCTGATACTAAAGAAGCTTCCATAATTTGTTCTGCTTCTCCAATTGTTTGACCAAGTTTTAATTCAATCGCTTTATAAAGGGAATCCATTATGTCTTCCTTTGTTAGCAGTGAAGCAATTTTTTCTGGAATGGCAGCAACTTCATAAAGAATTGGCACGCGATCGCCGTAACGAATCCGCTCAATTTTCATTACATTACTGTTTTCTGGTAGTTGTAAGGCCTCTTGTTCTTGCGTACTTGCCGGACGAATACCGTACGCTACGATTCGCGTCGAAGGAACTTTGCCCTCTTGTAACATCAAATTCGTAAAACTCGTAACCGCTTCTAGTCGTTCCGTTAATTTCTTTTCCGCAATAAAAGTACCAGCACCAACACGTCTTTGCAAAATGTTATCATCAACAAGGCCTTGAATAGCTTGTCTTACAGTCATTCGGCTGACATGAAACATTTCCGCAAGTTGACGTTCAGCTGGAATCGATGTGCCAACTTTCCAGACGCCATCTTCCATTTTCTTTTTAATTTCACTTTGAATCTGAATGTAAATCGGTATTCCTGATTGTTTATCGATCATTTTCCCGCCCTCTTCTTATAGAAGTGACGCCGCCTCGTTGTCAAGAATCACGGTAACATCTGGATGATTTTGAAGAACAGAAGCAGGACAATTCACATCTACAGGTCCTTTAATAGTTTCTTTGATTGCATGTGCTTTGTTTTCACCAAAAGCAAGTAGGATAATTTTCTTCGCATTCATGATTGATTTAATTCCCATAGAATAAGCATGTGTTGGAACATCTTCTTCTCTTTCGAAAAAGCGTTTGTTTGCTTCACGAGTAGAATCTGTTAAAACGACTTTATGTGTTAACGAATCAAAAGAAGTTCCTGGTTCGTTAAAACCGATGTGGCCATTTGTTCCAATTCCAAGCACTTGAATATCAATTGGGTGCTCAGATAAAATTTCTTCATAACGTGCGCATTCTGCTTCTGCATCTGTCGCTTCTCCGTTTGGTAAGAAACTTTCTTTAAATGCTTTTTTAGAGAATAACAAGTCGTTCATATAGTAATGATAACTGTTTGGGTCGTTTGCTGCAAGACCTACATATTCATCTAGGTTCGTTGTTGTTACATTTTTAGTGTCAACATCACTTTTTACAAGCTCAGCATAAAGTGTTTCTGGTGTGCTTCCTGTTGCTAGGCCAAGTGTGTTTACTTCGCCTGATGTAATGCCTTTTTCGATAATTTCTAACGCTTTTTTGGAACCTGCTAATTTATTTTCTGTTGTGATAAGTTGCATATTAATATCTTCCTCTCAAGAATGTTTTTTTCCGAATGAATATGTTGCTGTAATGTGTAAATCTTCGTCTAGTAAGTTGAAATCTGCATCCTTACCAGCCTCAATTGCACCTTTTTGTGTTAAATTAAATTCGCGTGCTTGGTTTCCAGAAGACATAAGAACTGCTTCTTCAACGGAGCATCCTGTGAATTTAATCATGTTGCGGAAACCGTCGTCGTAAGTAAGTACACTTCCGGCTAAAGTTCCATCTTCTAAACGAGCTTGTTTATCTTTTACGATAACTGTTTGGCCGCCAAGTTCGGATTTTCCTTCTGGCATACCTTTTGCTCGCATTGAGTCAGTGATAATGCATAAATGTTCTGGCCCTTTCATTTGATAGGCTAATTTCACCATATCAGGATGAACGTGAATACCATCAACAATTAGTTCTGCATTAATGCCTCGTTCTAATAAAACGTGACCTGGAACGCCTGGCTCGCGGTGTGTCATACGATGACATGCATTATATAAATGTGTCGCATGTGTCGCTTTACTTGTTTTCAAGTGTTCGCGCACATCGTTGGAGTGACCAATACTTGGAACAACTCCTAGTTCGAAACACAAATTTTCAAAATCAGCAGAAGTATCATGTTCTGGCGCGTATGTTACTAATTTAATTAAGCCACCAGAAATATCAAACCATTTTTTGAAAAGTTCCAAGTCAGGTGCTTGGATGTATTCTTCTGGTTGCGCTCCTTTAAAGACTTTGGAAACAAATGGGCCTTCCAAATGAATTCCGCCAATAACAGGTTCTGTTTGCGCGACTTCGTTAATCACTTTTAGCGCTTTTTCGATATTTTCGTGTGATTGCGTCATCGTTGTTGGGAAGTAAGTAGTAATCCCTTCATTTAACATACCATTTACTTGTTTTCTAAGTGCGTCTGGATCCGCATCCATTGCGTCAAAACTATAACCACCATGTGAATGAACATCAATGAAACCTGGAACAAGTTTTTGTCCTTTTGCATCGATTACTTCTTCCGCTTTGTCCGCTTGAAAATTAGCCATTGAGCCAACTTCTAAAATTTGTTTATCAAAACGTACGAAAGCATTTTCTAGAACACCTTTACCAGTATAAATTGTAGCGTTAGTAATTACTTTGTTAGTCATTACAATTTGCCTCCTCATTAAATCGGTCTATACCAATTATTATAGCATGTATCTATTAAAATGCAACTTATCTTTTCCTCTTTACCCGAAAAAAAGTAAAATAACCAAAAAAATGGTGAACGCATTAAAAAAGCGCAGAATATTAATTCTGCGCTTACGGTTTTATTTATCTGTTTCGTTCTCTTCTTCTTTTTTCTCTAGTT
>CM001047.1:930648-937798 GCA_000183865.1 Listeria marthii FSL S4-120 | reverse complement strand
TTTTCTTCTTTTGGTTGTTCTTTTGCCGCTTCTTTTTCAAGTTCATTTAATTGATCTTCCATCGAAGCTTTTTCTGGTTTTTTGAAATTTTGTTTTTCGCGTTCGATAATTTCATCTACCATTGTAGTAAAGTTTTGTGCTTTATCTTTGATGATTTCTTTACTTTTCTTTGTTTTCTTTTCAAGTTCATCCATTAAGTCATCGAATGATTGAGATAGTTCTTTGTTCATGTCGGCTTTTTTCTCTGCTTCTTCGGCTAAGTCGCGTTGTTTTTGCGCTTCATGATAGTCGCTAACGCTGCCCCAGCTCATATCATGGATAACTTTATCCATTTTTTCGGATGTTTCAGTTGCATTTTTTTCAGCCATTTCAGCTAAATGTTGTGTTTTAAGGTTTTTCCATTTTAAGCGCATTTCGTGCATGCGTAGTTCTAATTTGTCTAGTTGTTCGGACGCTTGGTCATAGTGTCCTTTCGTAGCTTCTAATTGTTCTTCGTATTGAGCTACTTCTTCTAAAGCGAACTCAGCTAATTTTGTTTCGCCAGCTTCTTTTGCAATTTCTGCTTGGCGACGGCGTTTTTCAACATAAACTTCCATTTCTTTATATTCTTTATAGAAAAGAGATTTTAGTTCGCGTTGTTTTTCTACCATGCGTTCTGCGTCTTTCATTTCTTGTTTTGTTTTATCCATATAGTAACTTACTGAATTACGACGTTTTTCTTCACGTTTCTCGATTTTTTCACTAACTTCTTTATTCCATTGTTTCATTTTTTCAAATAGGTTTGCCATTTTTTTTCTCCTCCAATTATTTATTGTATGGGTAGTCGAATACGTCATCATTTTTTCTTGGTTTATTTTTATTTCTAGTTAGGAAGTAAATGATTGCTCCAATAATTGCAACAACCAAAATTCCTTTTAAGTTAGCTAGAATTATTAAGGCACCCACGCCGATTAGAACACCATAAATAACTTTTTCGCTTACAGATCTTGCTTCAAGTAATTTCTTTAGTGACCAAAAGCCGAGTACTGCGCCAATAGTTGCCATGATTGCTGGCCATAAGACGATAAGTATCATCGCTATTAGTAAAACGATTAATATGCCAAGGAATATTGCTCTCATGCGTCTACCTCCTAACTTCCAAATGTCGCTGATATATTTTCTTTTATTACTGTACCTATCATAACGCTATGTATCAAGTATAATAACCCGCTGTAGAAGGAAATTCACCTACAACTTGAGCCCTATTGTCTAACTACAGGATAACATATATCTACTATAATAAGCAGTTTTTTACAAACAAAAAACAGCTTGCTTCCTGCATAACGCAAGATACAAACTGCTTTTCGTTTATTTTACTTTTTCTTCATATTGAATAGAAGAAACGCCACCTTCTGAAATCATGTTGTTCTCTTCCAGCTCTGTTTCTGAAATTTCTTTGTCCGCATAACGTGTTCGAATATCATTTACCTCATCAAAAGGCGTAGGTGGCTGCTGTTTTTTCACTACGTAAATTGCTGCGCAGGTTAAAACTCCAGCGACGGCTCCGGCAATAATCCCTACTTTATTTTTCACACTATCAACCTCCTCTTGAAATCCACTATTTTATTCCCTAAAAAACGACCAATAAAACAAAAACGAGCTTGAAAAATTCAAACTCGTTACGAATTATAATCCTGAAAAAGTGCTTTTAGGTTTACGAACAAAACAAAGAATTGCTGCGACAATCAGTAGTATCGCAGGAATAAAAGTAATCAGTGCCGTTGAAAGTAGCGATACAATGCCTGCTGCTAAGAATAAATATCCCGCAAAGGCTGGCTTTTTATTTTTCATTATGTAATAAATACCAAATCCGCCAAGAGCAAGCGTAATCAGTCCACCTGTTAATGTTGTCCAAGATAATGTTTGGACGAAATTTAGCACACGGTCAGGGTCAGGAATTTCACTTTTTGGAATTTCCCGTTCTGTCATTGTTTGGTAGTAATTATTGTAAAATGTCGCTAAACCATCTTTTCCTTTTGAACCACTTGTCATTAAAAGACCTATAATAGCAATAGCTGCTTGTGTAAGTACACTAAAAATAAGACCTATAATAGCGAGTACTATCTCACCAGTTCGTTTAATCATGTAAAAATGCCTCCGTTTCTTCGCTTATTTTTCCAGTATACTATATGTTTTCATGAGAATAAACTATTAAATTGTTAGAAAAAGAAGACCAATCGTGCGTTTTCCTTTAAAAAAATGTATAATTTGTTCATAACGAAATTTAAAGGGGCGTAAAATAATGCTAAAGCGCGTGTTCTTCTCCATTATCTTACCATTAGGCTGTTTAGTTGGAGCTATATTTATTTTACTAACGATTAACACGTCATATCCAAAAGCAGCCAACGATTCCATTCCGACCATTTTTATTCATGGTTATCGCGGGACAGACCGTTCGCTTCATGGAATGATACGTCGCTTTGATCAAAAGTATGATTGGGGTACGGAATCATTAACGGTTAATGTAAGCCCAGATGGCGATATTTCTACTACTGGAACTTATAATAAAAATGAAAAAAATCCACTTATCAACATTGTTTTTGAAGATAATCGGGCGACGCTCCCCCAACAATCCATGTGGACAAAAAAAGTCATGTCTTATTTACAACAAAATTATGGAATTAAAAAATTCAATGCGATTGGTCACTCGATGGGTGGCGGCGCTTGGGTGGCGTATTTAGCAAGTTATGAAAAAAATAAATCTTATCCACAAGTAAACAAAATTGTTTTCCTTGCCGTGCCATTTTATCCGGAAGAATACGTTAATGGTGATCAGCAAGTGGATATTAAAAATGCCAATAATGTTCATGCAAAATTTGCTGAAAAAATGGCGAAAGTTTTACCCGATAATACAGAAATTATGATTATTGGTGGTAATCTGGAAGATGGCTCGAATAGTGATGGTGAAGTAAAATTAGATAGCGTCTTATATGGCGAGAAATTATTTGCGCATCAAAAAGTAATTACACACGTCATCAAAGGACCACAAGCAACGCACAGGAGCATGCATGAGTCTACTGTCGTTGATAAGTATGTTGGCCAATTTTTATGGGGAGAGAAATAAATATTAAAGGATGTTTCGAATGAAAAAAGTTATAATTGCCATTATCGTTTTAGCCATTATTGTTGCTGGCTTCTGGATAATTTTCCTTCAATTTGAACCGACTAAAAAAGCAGCCAAAGAACCTACTATAACAGCGAATAAAACAACGAAAAAAACAGTCAATCCTGTTTCTGAAATTGCTATCCCTACACTTTTTGTCCATGGCTATTCTGGAACCGCGAATTCATTTGGCGGAATGATTGATCGTCTTGCCGATGAGGGCGATGTGACTAAATCACTCGTAATGACCGTAGCCGCTGATGGAACAGTAAGTACAGACGGAAACTACGATAAATTTAGTAATAACCCAACAATTCAAGTCGTTTTTGAAGATAACAAGAGCTCAATGGATAATCAAGCACAGTGGATTCAAAATGTGATGAAAGAGCTGAAAAATAATTATCACATTGAGAAAGTATACGCAGTCGGTCATTCCATGGGTGGCGTTAGTTTAACAAGTTATATTGAAAAAGTCGGCAGCGACAAAGCCTATCCTATTCTTGAAAAACTAGTGTTAATCGGCTCCCCGCTCAATGGATTAGTTATTGGGGATGATGGTGTTACGGCGTACGACCTTACAGATAAAGGACCCAAACAATCCTCCGACCGTTATAGCGAATTTATGAAAAACAAACAAAAAATCCCTACTCATTTACGTGTGCTGAATATTGCAGGTGATACTTTAGATGGAACGAAAAGTGACGGCAGTGTTTCTGTCGCAAGTGCCTTATCTGGCAAATTCATTTTTGAAGGTCAAGCAGAGAGTTATCAAGAAAAAACCTTCACTGGAAAAAATGCCGCTCACAGTAAACTCCACGAAAATACAGACGTCGATGCGGAAGTAGCCGACTTTTTATGGGGTAAAGAAAAAGTAGATTAAGCATATGCCTAATCTACTTTTTTCTTGCGTCCAAATATCGTACGTTTCTTTAAATCATCCGCATTTCTTACTTCCAAAATATCTAGCAGGAATACGAAGACTGGAATTCCTACAATGAGCCCCCATACCCCGAAGAATGTTTCTGAGAATATTAAAATAATGAATGTGTAAAATACAGGTAAATTTGTTTTCGATGACATTAGTTTTGGATTTAAAATGTAAGTTTCAATTGCGTGGACGATAACAACCGTAATTAAAATATAAACAACATCTTGGAATCCGCCAACGGTATAAGCGATAAGTACTAGCGGAATACAGGAAATAATTACACCCGCAACAGGAATCAGTCCTAAAACGAATACCATAATCGATAAACTAAGCAACTGCGGAAAATCCATCAAATACAGTGCTATCGTAGTAATAACCGTATTTACTAGCGCAATCATTAGCTGTGCCTCTAAAACAACACCGAAAGTCGCCACAAATTTCTTTCCGAAAAATGCTGCTTCTTTAAAAATAAAACCAACTTTACTCGTCATAAATTGTCCGGTAAAGGAAGTCACGCGTTCTTTTTCCAAGGAGAAAAACAAGCTAAGGATTAGCGCTAAAAAGAAAGATAATCCAACCGAGCCAATGCCTGAAAGTGATGCAATAATAAAATCAACGCCGGCTTGTAAGTACTTTTGAATGTTAGATTCTTTTAAAAACCCAACGATCCATTGCACAATCGTGTTATCACTAGGATTATTATAAATTTTTACAAGTGAATCTACTAACTGGGAGATTTGATCAATTAAAATTGGTAAAAAATGTACAATCGCGATGTATAAAAATATCGCAACTAACGAATACAAGACTATCACAATTAATTTTCGTGGTATTCGTATTCTTTTTAAAATAACGTTCTCTAATCGTGTCACTAAAAATGCAAAAATGAATGTTAGTAATATTAAATCAATCATGCTTCTGAGTAAATATAAAACGATACCCAGCAGGATAAACACCAGCACCCGTCTCGCCGTGTCATTTTCTTTTAGTTTCTCTAACCAATTCATTTCGTCACCTGCCCTTTTCTTTCTCCATTTTATCACAACTTAGTAAAATAAGGTTTACAAAAAATCATTTCTTCTGTAAAATAGAACCAATCATCCTACCTTTAGAAATGGAGTGACAACATGGTAGAAAAAATTGAACGGAAATCACTTGCGGAACAAGTTTACGATCAAATAAAGGCAGAAATCACGAGCGGCACTTGGAAAATTGGCGAACGTATTCCGAAAGAAGCTGACTTGATGGCAGAGTTTGGTATCAGTCGCAACACGCTACGTGAAGCCATTCGTGCGTTGGCGCATATTGGTTTGCTAGAAACAAAGCAAGGCGATGGCACTTTTGTTCGAAATAATAGTGAGTTACATGCGATTATGCAAAAACGTGTTCGCGAATCGTCTGTTCAGGAAATCCTTGAAATTCGGCACGCGCTTGACCGGGAAGCTGTTATTTTAGCATGTGAACGACGCACGAAAGAAGATTTAGCGACAATGGAAAAATATCGCAGGCTTTGTCATGTAGCAAATGAAAACAATGATGTGGCGGCTTTTGTCAAAGCTGATTCGGCCCTTCATTTAGCGATTGTGAAAGCAGCTCATAACGATTTGTTGATAGATATGTATGGAAATATTTTAGAAGAAATACAGTTTTCGATTACAAGTACGACGGAAATGGACCCAGCAGCAAATCAACACGGTGGGCATGCGGCGCTTGTATCAGCAATCGAAAAACGAAACAAAGAACAAGCAGCAAATGAAGTTACAGAGTATATTACTCTTTTCAAACGAATTGCTGCCAAGAATGGAGAAAATAAATGAATTCAGATTTAACCAATAAAAAAATCCTTACGCGGTCGAGTAAGGTAATGCTTATTATAGGAATTATTTTAATTGCAGCGAATTTACGGACGCCTATCACATCTGTTGGTCCGTTACTTGGAATGATTCAAACCGATTTACATTTAACGAATACGATGGCTGGGTTGCTAACAACTATTCCGCTTCTTGCATTTGCGGGGTTATCACCTTTTGTTTCGAAGTTAAGCCGGGCACTCGGTATCGAAGTATTAATTTTTGTGGCTCTTTTGACGCTTGTGATTGGTAGCTTGGTGCGCCCATTTGGTGGCGAACTTAATTTGTTCGCTGGGACGTTTCTAATTGGGCTTGCCATTGCGGTCGGGAATGTTATTTTGCCTAGTTTGATTAAGAAGGAATTTCCATTTAAATTAGGGTTGATGACTGGGATTTACTCGATTTCGATGAATTTATGTGCGGCACTTGCGGCTGGTTTAACAGTTCCAATCGCAATGAATAATCGTTTTAGCTGGCATGGAAGTATGGTTTTCTGGGCAATGCTTGCGGTTTTGGCGTTAGTTATTTGGCTGCCACAGTTGAAATTTAATCAACGTAGCACAGAGAAAGTTGCGACACATTTGGTTACTACTTCGGTTTGGAAATCGCCACTTGCTTGGAAGATTTCATTATTTATGGGTTCACAGTCGGCGATTTATTATATTTCGATTGCTTGGTTGCCGAATATTTTGGCTGACCAAGGATTATCTAGTACTTCTAGTGGTCTGATGCTTTCCTTGATGCAATTTGCGGTTATGCCAATTACGTTTATTATTCCGATTATCGCTGGGCGGATGAAAAATCAGCAGCTTCTTGTTGGAATTTCGGTTTCGTTATTTTTGATTGGGATTTTGGGAATTATGTTTGCTTCTGGTAATGTGGCGATTTTATCTACTGCGATTATTTTATATGGGATTGGTTCGGGGATGTCGTTTAGTCTTTCGATGATGTTCTTTAATTTGCGAACAACAAGCGCGACCGAATCAGCGGATTTATCTGGAATGGCGCAATCAATTGGTTACTTGTTTGCTGCTTCTGGTCCGATATTATTTGGTACACTACACGATACGCTCGGCAGTTGGCAACCAACCTTGTACGTTTTAATCGGTATTACGCTAATTATGTTGTATTGCGGCCTAGATGCTGGACGCAATAAATTCCTTTTCCCGCCGAAAAAGTGATTTTTACGCACAAAAAAACTAGTGCGGAAAAAGGGAGTAAACCGCACTA
>CM001047.1:928941-930548 GCA_000183865.1 Listeria marthii FSL S4-120 | reverse complement strand
GTTTTGCTTGTTGTTAGCTTATACATATAATAACTTTTCTAAAAAAGAATGTGCTGAAAGAAAGATGATAATTTCATGAGAGTTTAAAAAAGTTTTTCTCAGTTTCTTTCTCTTAGTCTTTCCAGTTTTTCCGCAATTCGTTTTTTCATTTCGTCCGTTTCTTGGGGGTGTTGTACTATTTCATTTGTATCTGAAATAGTAACAACATCCCCTTCTTTTATGGCTGAATCGAGCTTTTCTTGGTCTATGAGCCATTCTTTGTGGTCAGGTTCCATGAGAAAAACTGCTTTTCCATCTTCTATCCGATCTAAAATTGCTTTTTTCACCCTAATCACCTACTTTGTTACGGCAATGCCTTGTTCTTTAATTTGGCGCACAATACCATCGCCAATGCCGTTAATTTTTTTCAAATCGTCTATTGATTGATATGGGCGCCCTGCAATAATTTTATCTGCAAGCGCTGGCCCAATTAGTGGCAATAGTTGCAAGTCTTCACTAGAAGCCGTATTTAAATTAATGCTTTTAGGTAATTCTTTGGAGCTAGCGTCTTCTGTTTTTTGTGTGCTACTTCCTTTGCTGTAGCTGCTTCCTGATTTTGGTGTACCTTCTTTTTCCGTTTGAACGTGAATTTTTTCGCCATCAGTTTCGATAATAACTGTTCCATTTACATCGGTTCCGTATGTTTTAATATCCCGTTCTTTCAGCCATTCCAGTACTTCCACGTGCGGATGTCCATAACTATTTGCCTTCTCAGCCGAATAAACAGCCACTTGTGGTTTTACTTTATCTAGGAAAAATGGTTGGTTGGATGTAGATGAACCGTGGTGCCCTAAGTCTAAAATATCTGCTTCTAAATTGGCGCCACTATCGACCATTTCCCTTTCACGACCTTTTTCTGCGTCGCCTGTGAAAATCGCGGAAATATCTTTATAGGTCATTTTTATTGCGATAGAATCGTTGTTTGCCTCGTTTTCTAACTTATCGGGGCTGAGAACTTCTATATTAAATGGTCCAAAAGTGGCTTTTTCGCCGCGTCTTGGTTCTTTATATTTCGCATCTGAAGCTAGTGCTGCATCGATTACTTTTTCATAAATACTACTAGAAAAAGTTAAGCCGTCCATCCAAATTTCTTTTGGTTTATATGTAGCAATTACTTTATCGGCATTACCAATGTGGTCGGCGTGTGGGTGAGTCAGCAAGAGCAAATCAATTTTCTTTATATTTGCTTCTTTTAAATACGTTAAAATCCGGTCATCATCTTGCCGACCAGTATCAATTAAAATCGTCGTGCCATCCTCTGCCTGAATAAGTGTGCTATCCCCTTGGCCAACATCAAAAAAGGTAAAACTTGCACCATTTAGAGTTTTTTCGGTGATATTGGATGTTTTTGTTGTTGATTCTGAAAAACTACAACCGCTTAAAATAATCGCGATTAAACTTATACATACTACTAATTTTTTTGTCATCTTTCTCCTCCTGCTCTCTTAGTAGAATAGCAAAGGAAGGCGAAACAGTAAAGTTTTTAAAACAAAAACCGCCTGGAATCAAATTGATTACACGCGGTCATTTATGTTGGATTCATTTCACTTTTTCTTTAAACTTCTTCC
>CM001047.1:924891-928841 GCA_000183865.1 Listeria marthii FSL S4-120 | reverse complement strand
AAAGGAAAAGGATACTTCTTCCGTTTTTGGTTCATAGTCAATTTTCCAGTCGTGGTCTTTGAAATACCAATAATCATGATCTTCAATGAAGAAAATTAAGTCTTCTTTCTCCTCAGCGACTGCTGCTTCTTGCGGTTTTTCGGCAGTTAAACCGATAGAGAAACCAGGATGCAAGGAACTGTTAGAACCACCATACTTGGCAAAAAGTCGAATTCCATTACCATTAGCTACATCAAATTCATCATGAAACCATTTATTTGCTTGGTCCGTTACCTCGATATTCATACTTTTCACTCCTCGTTTCCAATTTTTGTGCCTGATGCTTATTATTCAAGAATAGCAGATTTTACAGTGAATATCATTTTTTCTGCTTTTGTTATGAAGATAATATACCTCTTTCTATGTTGCTTTAAACCACATTGTGTTAAAACAAATCAAAAATAAGAATATTGTACTATAACAGAAAATGCGCAAAAAAACTGTGTAAGCAAAATAGCCTACACAGTTTTGGGTTTATTTTATTCTAATGGCGCTTTTCCTAAGAATGCTTTGAACATCCAGATATGTTTGTCGATGCTTGCTTTGAAAGCAATTAGCATATCGTTTGTTACATTGTCGCCTTCTTTGTCAGTTAGCTCGATGCCTTGTTGATATTCGTCTCTAAGTAATTCCAGTGTACCAACTAAGTCTTCCATTAATTGATCCATTGTTTTAGGTTTAGTATAAGGAGCTTCTTCCACGCTCGCATTTTCTAAAAACTCTTTTAAAGTGGATAGTGGGCTTCCGCCAATAGCAAGTAAACGTTCTGCTACTTCATCCATTTGTTCGCCGAATTCGCTATATAAATCATCCATTTTTTCATGTAAAGTGAAGAAGTTGTGGCCTCTCATATACCAATGAATTTGATGAATTTTTACTGTGAATACGTTTAAATTCGCTACTTGGTGATTCAAAAATTCCTTTGTGTCTACTGAGTTGATTGTTTTCATAATTATCTTCCTCCTATTTTGTAATGATTATCTCTTAATAATAAGTATAATCTATTTCTATCACAATGTCCAGTGTGGAAACCATCACAAAGTATTTACCACTGATAAAATTTCTTAAACATCTATTACTGTTTTCTCATTATTTATCTCACCTTTTATGATAGAATAAAAAAGAGATTTACACAACTAGGAGGCCCGGACTATGGAAAATTATTCTCACCGCTTTCAGGTGAACTTGGCTGGTATGATTGACATTCTTTCAAACCACCTTTATGACGAAAAAGATGTTTATATTCGCGAATTGTTGCAAAACGCAACCGATGCCATTCGCGCTCGAAAAAAAATAGATCCAACTTTAGAAGGTAAAATTCACGCTTCCCTAATCGGGGATATTAATGAAAAAACGTTAATTTTAGAAGATAATGGAATTGGTTTAACAGAAGACGAGGTTCATGCTTTTCTTGCTACTATTGCTAATTCATCTAAAGGCGAAAAAAACTTTGATGGCGAGAGCTCCAATGACTTTATCGGTCGTTTCGGGATTGGCTTACTTTCTTGCTTTATCGTGAGTGATGAAATTGTGATGATTTCCACCTCTCAAAAAGATGGCGGCACAACCGAGTGGCGCGGAAAAGCGGATGGTACTTATTCCGTTCGCAAAATAGAAACGGATACTCGCGAACCTGGTACGCAAGTTTATTTACGTTTGCGCGCTGGTTTAGAAGATCATCCTGAATGCGAGGAAGTCGAATATTTAATCAATACATTGAAAAAATATGGTGCTTCTTTGGAAAGTAATATAATAGCAGAAATTAATGGTTTAGAGGAAGAAATCAATAGCTGGACCAAAAAGTTTTCTGATAAAGAAACCTTATTTAAACTGTCTAAAGAGCAGATTATTCAGTACGGCGAATATATCCTTGGGACGCATTTCCAAGACTATTTCTTAATTGAAAATGAATCTGGTAGAACTTTTGGGATTGCTTATATGATTCCTCATGCTGTGCAAATGAATGCTATCCGGAAAAATACGGTATTTTTAAATAATATGTATGTCACAAGTGAAGCAAATAATATTTTACCTGATTGGTCTTTCTTTGCTAAATGTATAATTTGGACGGATGAGCTTCAACCTGTTGCCTCCCGTGAAGCGTTTTATAAAAATGAGCGGTTAACGAGTGTTGCCGATGAGCTTGGCGTTGCACTGAAAAAAGGAATTGAAACTCTTCCGGAAGAAGCGCTGATGAAATTATTAGCTACACATTATCTTGGTTTTAAAGCACTTGCTAGTGAAGATGCACCATTTTTAAAATTAATCTATCCTTATCTTCCAGTTCGAACATTGAATGGTGAAGAAAAATTAGGTGATATTATCGCTAAAAACGATGTCATTTATTACACTTATTCGGTCGATGATTTTAGACAAATTAAAGATATTGCGAGATCGAGCGGTATGACACTGATTAATGGTGGTTATTCCTACGACTCGCCAATTTTAGCGCAGTTAAGTTATTTTGTAGAAGGAACTGAATTTGTTTTAATCCAGCCGGAAGAAATGACGGATAAATTACGTCCAATGACAGCGGATGAAAAACAAGCGTACCAACCTATTTTGACAGAAATGAACAATATGATGGCTGAGTTTGACACCGATGTGCTAATCAAACATTTTGAGCCAAAAGATTTACCAATTATTTTCATCCATTCTACGGCAACACAAGAGTTACGCGAACTAGAACGCGCAGTAGAAGAAACAACTTCCGTATTCAGTGATATTTTAGAGAGCATTCAAAAAGAACAAGAACCTGCCCCGCTCGCTCACTTATATTTAAATTTAGATAATGAGTTGATTAAACGACTTTTCAGTTCTGGAAAAAGTGTCGATGAATTGTCCGTGATTGTGAATGTACTTTATATCCAAGCCTTACTGTTAGGGCATTACCCGCTTAAACGGAAAGAAATGGAATTAATGAATCAAAATATGTTACGAATCTTAGAGATGCTATAGGAGGAAAAATGATGGATTACTTAAAAGATATGAAAACAGTTTGGGGCATGGAAGATTCGCCTGAAAAAATTAAAATCCTAGAACGAATCATTGCTGGCGCAGATGCGCATAATGATGTAGAAACTGGCATAGATGCTCGTGATATGTTGATTGAAACTTGTTTAACTGTCGGCTTCCCGAAAAAACAACTACAAGCTTTTAGTTGGTTAATTAGCAAATGGGAAGACGAAGACAACGATGTCTATATTGACTCAGAAGATCTTCTTTGGAAATATAAATGGATTAGCGAACATGTTCCGACTTTTGATGAAGTATCGAAAGCTCAGATTGACGGACTTTTGAATGATATGAAAGTAAAATTCGAACAAGAAAATTATTCGCTACGACCTTACTATAAAGTGTGTACTCTTGCGGCAATGCGGATGGGTGATGTGGAAAAAGCAAAAGAACTATTTGAAAAATGGAGCAATACGAAAGAAGATTTCTTAAATGATTGCCCTGCTTGTGAACGGCAAGACCAAATACATTATTATTATTTCGTAAAAGATTATGAACAAGCAAAGAAAAAAGCGAAACCAATTATTGAAGGAAAACAGCGTTGCGCTGAGGTTCCTCATTTAACATATGGTATTATGGCTCTTACCTATTTAGCACTTGGAGATGCGGAAATGGCACAACAATGCTTTGATAAAGGTTATCCACTTGTGGAACAACAAAGTTCCTTAATTCCGCCACTTGGCCAATTGCTTAAGTATTTAGTGCTTACTAAGCAAACAGAAAAAGCGCGTGAAGTCCTTGATACCAATTTGGCAATCGTTCTCCAAGCCGAGGGTGGATTAGACCGTCTTATTTTCTTACAAGCAGCCTATCCCCTTTTCGACCGGGAAAAAGAAGCTGATTTAGTGGAAATGACGGAAGCTTTAACGGCGAAGTTTGATGCGCGTAATGAAAAT
>CM001047.1:923191-924791 GCA_000183865.1 Listeria marthii FSL S4-120 | reverse complement strand
TACTAACAAATTTTTTAAAGATTCTACTGGAGGGGAACCATGGATTATTTGAATGCACTAGAAGAAGCTTGGGGAATGGATGATAATGCTGAAAAAGTGAAATTATTGGAACAAGCCATCGCTAGTGCTGATATGTATAATGATGTCGAAAGTGCTGTTGAAGCCCGGGAATTATTGATAGAAACTTGCTTAACAGCAGGTTTTCCAAAAAAACAATTGAAAGCATTTGGTTGGTTAGTAAAAAAATGGGAGGACGATAATTCTTCGGTAGATACTTTTGATTTGCTTTGGGATTATAAATGGATTAGTGAACAAATTGCCACTTTTGATGAAATATCAGAAACGCAAATTGCCAATCTTTTAGAGGATATGAAGGTGAAATTTGAGCTGCAAAATTACTCACTACGTCCTTATTATAATGTTTCTACAATTAGTGCCATGTGGATGGGTGACGTCGAAAAAGCCAAACAACTCTTTGATAAATGGATAAACACGAAAGCTGATCATTTAAATGATTGTCGTGCTTGCGAAACGAGTGCTCAAGTTAGTTACTATTACTTTATTCAAGACTATGAAAAAGCCAAAGAAACAGCTACCCCGATTATTAACGGAAAATTAGCATGTGCTGAAGTCCCTCATTATACTTATGGAGAAATGGCGCTTGTTTATTTGGAACTCGGCGACACAAAAATGGCGCAAGAATGCTTCGATAAAGGTTATCCGCTTGTGGAAAAACAGAGCGCCTTAATCCAACCACTCAGCTATTTGCTTAAATATCTAGTGAAGACAAACCAAACAGAAAAAGCACGCGAAGTCATCGATACCAATCTGGAAATCGTTCTCCAAGCAGAAAGCGGAATGGATCGTCTGTTATTCCTACAAGCCGCCTATCCCCTTTTTGACCGAGAGAAAGAAGCTGATTTGGTGAAAGTGACGGAAGCTTTGACGGCGAAGTTTGACAATCGGAATGAAAATAGTTATTATCAAGATTGTTTGAATGCTTATTAAAAATGTTTCACAAAATTTAGAGATACTACAGGAGGAACAACAATGGATTATTTAGTAGATTTTGATATGTCTTGGGATTTAGAAGATGGACCGGAAAGAATTAAATTATTGGAACGAGTAATTGCTGGGGCTGATGCGCATAATGATATGGACACAGCGATTGAAGCACGCGATATCTTAATTGATACATGTTCCGCGGTCGGGTTCCCCAAAAAACAATTACAAGCTTTTAGCTGGTTAGCGAAATTATGGGAAGATGATGCATCTAATTACGACACACAGGATCTTCTTTGGAAATATAAATGGATTAGTGAAGATGTTCCCACTTTTGCAGAAGTATCGAAAGCACAAATTGATCAACTTTTAAACGATATGAAAGTAAAATATGAGCAGCAAAATTACTCTCTTCGCCCTTTCTATAAAGTTTCCACGCTTGCTGCAATGCGGATGGGAAAAGTGGACGAAGCCAAAGCATTTTTCGAACAATGGATTTCGACACAAGGAGATTACTTAAATGACTGTGCCGCTTGCGAAACCCAGGATCAGGTCCACTATTATTGTTTCATAAAAGATTTTGAAAATGGCTCGAAGG
>CM001047.1:921105-923091 GCA_000183865.1 Listeria marthii FSL S4-120 | reverse complement strand
AAGCGAAACCAATTATCGAAGGAAATCAAAGTTGCCAGGAAGTTCCTCATCTGACGTATGGCCTGATGGCGCTGACTTATTTGGAACTTGGTGAGGAGAAAATGGCGCAAGAATGCTTTGATACAGGCTATCCAATGGTCGAAAAACAAAGCGGGTTAATTCCTCCACTTGGCGATCTTCTTAAATACTTAGTGCTTAGTAATCAAACCGAGAAAGCACGCGAAGTTCTTGATGTGAATAAGGAAATGGTTCTTCAATCTGAAAGTGGATTAGACCGTCTTATTTTCTTACAAGCTGCCTACCCTCTTTTTGATAGAGAAACGGAAGCAGATTTGGTGGAAATGACAGAAACTTTAACAGCCAAGTTTGATGCGCGTAATGGAAATAGTTATTATCAGGATCTTTTAAAATAAATGTATGGAACATAGTTAGGAAATCCGCCTAGCTATGTTCTTTTATTTGCGCTCAATCGCTTTTTTTAGGATAATACAGGGAGGAGTTGAAGATGATGACAATTTGGGTAGAAAATGGGAATAAAGCTGCGACTGAACAAGCTATACATGAAAAAGAAACGGCGCTTGGCTTGATTTTGCCAGCTGAATATAAACAATTACTATTGAAGCAAAATGGTGGATTGATTCGTAAAAATCATTTCCCGACTACAGAGCCAACTTCTTACGGGCTTGATTTTGCTGAAATTTATTATTTGGCGAGCTTGGATGAATTATTAACGAATATCCCTGAACAAAAAGAGGTTGATCTTGCGGGAAAACAAGTTTATTTTCACCGAGATGAATCGCGCTATATCGGCTTTTCTTATCCAAATGATGCGTCTCAGCCGAGTATTATTTATGTGGACTTTGAAACGTTGCAAACACTCATTGTTGCGGAAAATATGGCAACATTTTTAGAGGAATTATATTTTAGTCCTTTTCCAATTGATTTTGCGGAACAATTTCCGGTAAAAAAATTAGAACAAATTCTAGCTTCGAGTAATGTTCAAAAAACAAAGCAATTGCTGGAGTTATTAGAGGATTATTCGGATAAAAAGTGGTATTTAGAAACGCTAATAAGTTTACTTAAAAAGCAGGAAATCCCTTATAATTTAGTCGTGTATAACTTATTTGAAAATCAATTGCTTTATTTCCGGAGAAAACTCGTTCCGGATCTTGTGGAGCAGATTTTCGAGTTGCTTCAAGTTAGTGATGGAATAAATCAAGAAGCTGTTGCTGCATTATATAAAGAATGGAACTAAGGAGGAATTTAATTGGTTAAAGTTGTTTTTGTGTGTTTAGGAAATATTTGTCGTTCACCAATGGCGGAGGGGCTTTTTCGTAAAAAAGTCACGGAAGCTGGGTTAACGAATGAAATCGAAATTGATTCAGCTGCAACGGGTACGTGGAACTTAGGAAAACCACCTCATCGCGGAACACAAGCCGTTTTGAAAAAGCATGGTGTTGATTATCAGGGAATGCGCGCTCGGAAAATTTCTGATACGGATTTTAATGAGGCAGACTTTATTATTGGGATGGATCAGCAAAATTTAGCGGATTTAAATGAGCTTAATAGTAATCCTAATGTAGCCATTCGATCGCTGATGTCTTTTGTGCCTGGTCAAGAGGATAAAGATATTCCGGATCCTTATTATACAGGGGATTTTGATGAAACAGAGCGGATGATAACGGAAGGTGTAACGGCACTTTTAGCTTATATTACACAAAAATAATAGTTAATATGTTTAAAGACTGGGCTTGCGGGAATATATAAGAGTACAATCAAAAGTTCAGAAAGAGGTTTTTTACATGTTAGGAATTATTTGGGGAATAATCGTTGTTTTATTAGCGGTTTGGTTACTTGGAATTATTTTCCATATTGCGGGTGGATTAATTAATATCTTGCTAGTAATCGTTTTAATTCTCGTTATTTGGAATCTAATTCAAATGGCTAGGAATAAAAAGAAATAAATAAAAAGAGCGGTTCGGCGCA
>CM001047.1:919528-921005 GCA_000183865.1 Listeria marthii FSL S4-120 | reverse complement strand
TGATTTAAATGTTGTTTTTCTAAAAATGCTTTTAAGTCGAGTCGGCTTGTTTTTCCAAGTCCGCGGGCGATTTGTTCGGACCAGCCTTCGACGCGTTTGCCAGCTGTTCTTTCGTCGTAGTACATTTTAATTTGTTCATCGTATTCTGCTAAAATGGTTGAGTCCATTTTTTGATAGGTATTTTCATGATATACCAAGTCTTGAGGCAATCTTGGCTTGGCTTTTTCGCTGTCTGCCGCTGGATGGCCAATGGTTAAGCCGAATAGTGGCATGGTGTATGGTGGCAAATCCAAAATTTCGGCGATTTGTGCGACATTGTTACGAATTCCGCCAATGAAGCAAATGCCTAGTCCTAGTGATTCTGCAGCGATAGCCATATTTTGTGCAGCAAGTGCAGCATCTATCACAGAAACAAGCCATTTCTCAGAGGTTTCTAATGCTTCTGTATTTACTTGATGTTCTTCTAGAATCGCATGATGGCGCGCTAAATCGGCCACGAAAATAAATAATTGTCCTGTTTGTACGGTATACGGTTGATTTCCCGCAATTGCTGAAATTTGTTCGCGAAGTGTTTTATCTGTTATTCCAATGATGGAGTATGCTTGAACAAAGCTGGATGTAGAAGCGGCTTGTGCGCTCTTGATAAGTAAGCTCAACTCTTCTTTCGTTAAGTCCTTGTCTTCAAATTTTCGCACAGAGTAATGGCCTAGAATGGCATCGATCGCCTGATTCATCCTAACTCCCCCTTAGTCTTGAAATATTTTCCGATCATAATTTGGTTCTTGTAAAAGCGCGCCAAAACTTTGCTGACGTAATGCTTCATAAGCTAAAATTGCTGCTGTATTCGATAAATTCAGCGAGCGAATATGGTCCGTCATCGGAATTCGTAAACAGTTTTCTTCATTATTTTGTAAAAGTTCATCTGGCAAACCTGTAGTTTCTTTTCCGAAAACGAAGAAATAGTTTTTGTTTGGATCGCTATAGTCAATGTCACTATAAACATGACGGCCAAATTTGGTAATGTAGAAAAATTCTCCGCCAGCATTTTTTTCAAAAAATTCATCTAAAGAATCGTAATAAGAAAGTTTGACGTTATCCCAGTAATCGAGTCCGGCGCGTTTGAGCATTTTATCGTCGGTTGAAAAACCAAGTGGACGAATTAAATGTAAATAAGTATCTGTTCCAGCACAAGTTCTGGAGATATTTCCGGTATTTGCAGGGATTTCTGGTTGGTATAGTACGATATGATTTGGCATTTCTTTTCACCTGGTTTCTATTAATTTGGTATCGCAGTTAATTCTTGTAGTACTTGTTCATCTTGTTCGGTTTGAAGCGCTTTTTGGACAGCGGCTTCTGCGTCAGCCCCGCCGATTTTGCGTAGCGCCCAGCCGGCTGTTCCGCGGATAACTGGCCTCGGATCATTTTGCAAGCAGTCGATTAAATCTGGCACTGCTGTTTTATCTTTATAGCGCGCTAA
>CM001047.1:918578-919428 GCA_000183865.1 Listeria marthii FSL S4-120 | reverse complement strand
CGCGCTAAAATAATAATAGCATTGCGCTGGATTGGTTTCTTGCCGCGCCACGAGCCTGCCATATCGCCAAACTTCTCTTTGAATTCTCGGTTGGAAATATGTAGAAGTGGCTTTAATTCCGGACGAACAAGTTCTGCATCTGGCTCCATCTCCTCATGAAAGTGGAAATCATGTCCACGATTATAAGGACAAACAACCTGACAAGTGTCACAACCATACAAACGATTATGCAACACTTCGCGATATTTTTCATCTAGAAAGTCTTTTGTTTGGGTAAGATAGCTTAAACAAATTTTCGGATTCATTTTGCCCTCACCTAGTAAGGAACCTGTCGGACAAGCTTTAACGCATTGGTTACAGCTACCACACAGGTCGCTTGCTGGCGTATCTGGCTCAAATGGTATATTAGTTATCATCTCGCCTAAATAAACCCACGAGCCGTATTCTGGCGTTATTAGCAAGGTGTTTTTCCCGCGCCAGCCAATGCCAGCTCGTTCTGCCACAGCAACATCTGATAATTCACCGGTATCTACCATCGATTTCATCCGCACATCCGGTAACCGTTCGCTTAAAAATTGTTCCAGTAACGCTAATTTTTCTCGTAAAACGGTATGATAATCGATGCCCCAAGAAGCACGTGCGAAAACGCCACGTCTTGCTTCTTTTTTGCTGACAGGTGCTTCTTTTAATTTAGACGGGTAAGCAAGCGCAATCGCGATAATCGACTGCGGTTCTTTGAAAATAAGCTCTGGGTAAACACGCTCATCAATTACCGGATGCTCGAAACCTGTAAAGAGGTCTAATGCTTCGGCTTCCAGTAACCGTTCTTTTAAAAATAAAAAAGGGTCTG
>CM001047.1:918270-918478 GCA_000183865.1 Listeria marthii FSL S4-120 | reverse complement strand
CCAATTTTTTGAATGCCAATTTCATGTGCATAGGCAATTAGCTCTTCTTTTAATGTTGCATAATTCGTTTCTGGCTTCACTATCTTCATCCCCTCTCTCCTTATTTTCAGGCAATAAAATAAACGCAATGCTTCGCTTAAAAAGGTCGAAACACTGCGTTGATAACAGGATTTATAAAAAATATAAAGCGGGTGATGGGAATCGAACC
>CM001047.1:918045-918170 GCA_000183865.1 Listeria marthii FSL S4-120 | reverse complement strand
TTTACCACTAAACTACACCCGCACGGTAAGTAGTTCTTAGTGTTTTAACAACTTTTATATAATACCATTCTATGTAAGTTTTGACAAGACTTTTTCCGAAATTTCTTTCCAAAAATTAAATATCT
>CM001047.1:916434-917945 GCA_000183865.1 Listeria marthii FSL S4-120 | reverse complement strand
TCACGTTTTTTTCATATTTTGACTCTAGAATAAAAGGTATTATCTAATGGAAAGAAGTGAAGACTATGAAGAAATGGATACAACGTTGGGATTTTTATTTTGTTGGGATTATTGTTATTGCTATCTTTTTTAATTTTTATGGTATTTGGAATGATGATACGGTAAATCCTTATTATACGGCTGCTGTGACAAGTATGGTGCAAAACTTCCACAACTTTTTTTACGGGGCTTTTGATCCTGCTGGTTTTATTACTGTGGACAAGCCGCCTGTTGCACTTTGGCTTCAAGCGATTAGTGCGCTGATTTTTGGCGTGCATGGTTGGAGCGTTATTTTGCCGCAAGCCTTAGCTGGTGTCGGTTCGGTGATTTTGCTTTATGTGCTCGTTAAACCTAGATTTGGTGCTTGGGCTGCAAGAATTACCGCGTTAATCTTGGCACTTACGCCTATCGCGGTAGCAGTAACACGCACGAATAACATGGATGCGATTCTGGTATTTATTTTATTACTGGCAACCTATTTCCTTTTTAAAGCGGTTAATCGTGCTAAATTTGGTTGGCTTCTGCTTGCTTTTGGATTGATTGGCGTTGGATTTAATGTGAAAATGCTCCAAGCTTTTATGGTTGTTCCAGCATTCCTCTTATTTTACTTTATCGCGGTAAAATTAAGCTGGCGAAAAAAGCTTATTCAATTAGTGGTCGCGCTCATTTTAATGCTTGGTGTGTCTGTTTCATGGGCAGTCGTGGTGGATCAAACTGCTGCGTCTGAACGCCCATACGTTGGTAGTAGTCAAACGAATTCAGTGCTTGAGCTAGCATTTGGCTATAACGGCATGGAGCGGCTACTTGGTCAGGAAACTGGTACTGGTAGTAGCGGTGGCAATATGGAGATGGGTGGGCCACCAAGCAATAATTCCACTGATTCTAGCAATGCGACACCTCCAACGCCTCCAAGTGGAAATATGCAAGGCGGTGCAGATGGTGATGGAACGCCTCCTCAAGGTAATAACGGCACGCCACCAACTGGAGGTCCTGGTAACACTGCAAATGGCGGAACAGGCTCGAAAATGACTGGTAGCACAGGCATGTTTGGCACAGGAAATGCTGGACCGCTTCGTTTATTCCAAACCGCACTTGGTGATCAGATTAGTTGGTTTTTACCACTGGCTATCATCGGAATGTTAGCGATTTTCCTAGCTTATCGAAATGAAAACAAGCGAATTTATCAATTGAACTCTAAGCAAAAAGAAATGGTCTTCTGGGCAGCTTGGCTCATTCCAGTCGCCGGATTCTTTAGTGTTGCTGGATTTTTCCATCATTATTATTTAATTATGCTAGCTCCACCAATTGCAGTACTGAGCGGCGCAGGCTTGGTCGCACTCTTCCGCCTATATCGTCATAAAGATAATTGGCAAAAATTTCTTTTACCAACTACACTTACACTAACTGGCGCACTTCAAGCTTTCTTTGTGGCTAGTTACTTGCCAATTTTAGCAGCTGTTATCGGGATTGCA
>CM001047.1:914891-916334 GCA_000183865.1 Listeria marthii FSL S4-120 | reverse complement strand
AAAATTCGCGGCGAAAATAACAGCGATAGCTTTAGCAATTCTGCTTATCGCACCAACTTATTGGTCCTTGACACCCCTTTTATACGGTGGAAATAGTTCCTTGCCTGAAGCTGGACCACAATTAAAACAATCCAGTGGCGGCGGTTTTGCTGATGCCTCAGTTGATAGTGGTTTGATTAGTTATTTACAAAAAAATAATACCGGCGAAACATATTTATTTGGCACAACGGATGCCACGACAGCCGGTCCTTATATTATTAAAACCAAAGAGGCTGTTATGGCCCTCGGAGGATTCAACGGCACAGACCCAACGCTCACGGTCAAACAGCTAAAACAAATGATTAAATCTGGCGAAATAAAATATTTTTATCTTCCATCAAATAGTAAAGCTTCCGACTCAGATGTGGTAAAATGGATTCAAGAAAATGGTACCGAGATTGATCAATCAGAATGGAGCAGTTCCACTTCCACGGACGACGATACTACTTCAAGCGCTTCTCAAAATACAAACGGCGGCGCTCCCGGAATGAATGGCTCTGGGGAAGGAACGCTTTATCAATTAAAATAATTCCTTTGAAAATGAAGTTCATCGTTAAAAATGTTAAAATCCTGGTTTAAAACTAGGATTTTAACGATATTCAAGCTGTTTTATTAGCGCTTTATCATTTTTATGTGAGAAAATAAAGTATGTTGTTAAAGACTACAGGAGGCTTGCTTATGACATTTTGGCAGGATATGATGAATTTCTTTTCTTATGATAACTTAATGTATTGGCTAAGTGAATATCGGAATTTAGGTCCACTTTTAGCTTTTTTCTTACCATTTATTGAAGCGTTTTTACCATTTTTACCATTTATAGTATTCGTTGTAGTTAATGTAAATGCCTACGGACTACTTGGCGGTTTTTTAATATCAGTGACAGCAGCAATTGCAGGTAGTTTATGTGTATTCTTGCTCGCACGGAAATTTGGGCAGACACGATTTTTACGATTTATTTCGGGTCATAAACAAATCAAACGTGTAATGGAATGGATTGATAGACATGGTTTTAGTCCGATTTTCATTTTACTTGTAATGCCTTTTACACCATCTTCGGCTGTAAATATCGTTGCAGGTCTCTCTAAAATAAAAGTATATCAATTTATATTAGCGCTTGTTGGTGGGAAATTAATTAAAGTTTTTGCGATTAGCTATATCGGCTATGATTTCGTCGACTTAATTCACCAACCGCTTAAACTGGCCATCTTAGCTCTTTCCGTCGTCATTTTATGGTTTGTCGGAAAACGGCTGGAACGTTGGATGTCAGGAAAAAATCTCAAATAAAAAAACGGAAAACACGCCTTATGCGTGCTTTCCGTTTTTTTTAATAAAGTAAATCTAAAAATTCCTCTTTTGTGATATTACCAAAGTATTCTTTGACGTCTATATCCGCTAAAGCCTCGG
>CM001047.1:914214-914791 GCA_000183865.1 Listeria marthii FSL S4-120 | reverse complement strand
AAGTTGTATTGATTAATTTCTCCTCGATATCCGTTACATTTTTCACGCCGAAAAAGTCGCCGAAAATCTTGATATCAGTAATAATCCCTTTTTGTACATTTAAGCGAACGTCCACTGCTCCAACTGGGAAACGTTTGGTGCGCGTTAGGTCGAATTTTGGTGATTTCCCGTAATTCCAATCCCAATTGCCATAACGTTTAGCAGAAATTTCGTGGATTTTTTCCCAATCCGCCGCAGTCAATTTGTATTCTTTCACATCTTCTACTTTATCCACACCAAAAATGTAAAGTAATAGCAAATCGCGGAATTCCTCGGTTGTCATTTCTTGATCCATGAAGTCAGAAATATTCGCTACACGGCTACGAACGGACTTAATACCTTTTGATTCGATTTTATCTTTCCGTGGTTTTAGCGATGCCACAACGTTATCTATGTTCAAATCGTACATCAATGTCCCGTGTGAGAACATTTTGCCTTTCGTTGCAAATTGAGCATTTCCAGACACTTTAAAGCCATCAATCAACAAATCATTGCGTCCTTTTAGTTCTGCGTTTACACCTAAACGTTTAAGAGCTTC
>CM001047.1:913022-914114 GCA_000183865.1 Listeria marthii FSL S4-120 | reverse complement strand
GAAATTATGGAACGAATCACCGTCATCTTCTGTGATAAAACTGAAATTCAAGTTTCCTTCATCATGATAAACTGCGCCACCACCGGAAAGTCTGCGCACAACAATGATGTCATTTTTTTCAACATATTCCGTATCAATTTCTTCTACAGTATTTTGATTTCGCCCAATAATAATCGAAGGCTTGTTGATGTAGAACAACAGAACCGGCTCATCTAGCTTCAATTCCGTTAAAATAAACTCCTCCACCGCCAAATTAATACGAGGATCTTTTTCATTATTATTATCTATAAAATACATACCCCTAACCCCTTTTCTTCTATATTAAAATGTTTTCGTCAAACCTTTTGATGCGAGTGCGATTTCTCCGGTGTAAATGGCTGCTGCTTCTTGTTTCAATACTTCTAAATCGCCCACTTCTGGTAAATGGCTTAGTAGTAATGATTTCACGTTGGCTTCTTTGGCAATTTTTGCAACTTCGGTACTTGCCATATGGACTTTCGTTTTCCCTGCTAAATCATGGAAAAAGTTCGTGTCGCTTACTAATAAATCTGCGCCCTCCGCAAAAGGAATAAAGCTATCTTGATAAGCGCTATCTGCGGTGTATACGAAAACTTTCCCGCCGGCTTCAATTCGCATCGCATAACAAGGCACTGGATGAACTGTTTTTAAGAAAGTTACTTTAAACGGTCCAATTTCCAGTGTGTCGTCCGCTTTATACTCGATTGCTTTTGTTACGCCTGCCATTTCTAAAAAAGAATAGCCGCGTTTATCTTCTTTATGCCCATAAATCGGTAAGACTGGCGGTTTTTCCTTTTTTTGTGATAATAGTCGAATGTGCTGCAAAATTCCTACGTCTGCTACATGATCTGGATGGTAATGAGAAATTATTGCCGCATCAATATCATCAGGATCAATATAGTTTTGCATAATCGAAACAGCACTTGCTCCGACGTCAATTAATAGCTTAAATCCAGCTTCTTCTAGCAAATAACTCGACGTCCCCTCATTTGCTACCGGATAGCCACCCCAATGTCCAAAAACGGTTAGTTTCATCACTGCACTTCCTTTCTCAAAGTAAACCTCATGTCTATG
>CM001047.1:908246-913013 GCA_000183865.1 Listeria marthii FSL S4-120 | reverse complement strand
TTACAATAAAAGGAGAAATCATCCAGAAAAAATGCTACACTAAGAAAGCACCTTTTTAAATTTACAGATGAGGATGATCAACTATTGAATTATTTTAAAAAGTCGGGCCTATGTTTACTCATTACCGCGCTTTCCGTCAGCTTACTTGCTGGTTGTGGTAGTGATAAAAAAGAAAATTCCGCAACTGATAACGGCCTATACACCAAAGAAGAATTAGTAAAGTATAACGATTATGTAAAACTAAGTAACGCTATTAATTATGATTTTGTAAACGCAAGAGCGAACTATTTAAAAAGTTATTCTGATGAAAATGGCAATTTTAAAATACCGAGCAATAACGATTTCTTAACACCTATTAGAAATCCCGCTGGAACAGCCAATGCTATTATCGCTATGAAAGATTCCGTGAGTAAAATACCATCGCTTCCAATGGATAAAAATTTTGAAAAACTTTCCAGCGAGATAACTAATGAAATCCACATACTAAATGAATTACAAACTTACTTCACTTCTAAAAGTTATTTGGATAATAATTATGCAAAAGCTGCCACACTCCATAAAGAATTAACTACTTCCATCCAAAATTCGAATAAAGAAATACAATCATTTAATGAAGCAATGCAAAAACTAAACACCGCACAACAAGATTTTGCAGCGAAAGAAATGGAAAAATCTGGCAGTCTGACGTGCCTTGCCTTAAATAATTTTATTTCTGCTAGTGAAAAGCTGGTCGCAGAACTTCGCAACCAACAAATAAATGCAACTAACGTAACGGAGCTAGATATCGCCGCTTACGAAAAGCAATATAGCCATTTAACAAAAACTTATGAGGCATTCATCAAAGCAAGCACAGATGAAGCGCAACTAGAAAAAGAAAAATTAACGAGTAATGACCTTGTTTTCTTAGTAAAAAAAGTGACAAGCACAAAAGCAGAAGCTACGTTAATACTCGACCACGCGAAAAAGAAACAAGCCATACCTGAAGATGAGCTAAAAAATCCTATCTTTATTGAAACAATAGAAGGAACGCCAGAAAAATTAATAAAGGAATACAATAGTCTAATAAGTGATTATAATGGTTCGCTTTCTTTCCATAAAAAATATCCCCGCAGAATAAATTCTGTGGGGATTATTTTTATTTACTAGGGAAGTATTTATCCTCTAGTTCTTTTGTTAGTTTTTCGGTTTTCTCTAGTTCACCAACGACAACAAATCGTTTCGTTGTTTCGGTTGGCTTATCACATGTAATCAGTGTCACTCTAGCGTCTTTTGTATTGTCAATAACGCTTACTTCTGTTTCATCAATTGTTTTTGTTTCAGTGACTTTGTATTCATATAAGTTCTCAAGATCTGTTAGATAAATCTTGTCGCCTTGTTTGACTTTCATGATTGGGCCGAATAACATCGACTCATTACGCATATGATGTCCCGCGAGCGGATAATTACCTTTACCCATAGCTTGATCAGAACGCATAGTTGTTGCACCAGCAAGCAAGTTAGCTGTATTTGTTCCTTTGAATACTAGTAGGCTCACGTCTACAGATGGAACGGAAATCGCGCCGACAACTGCATCTTTGTCATAATTCGCTGCGCCTTGAAGAACGGACGTCATTGACGGTAGTTGCACACTTTCAAAATCAAATGTAGCGTCTTTTTTATTATTTTTCTTTATATCTGATGCATTATATTGCTCGATTGTTTCATGACCACTCATGTATTTCACGATACCGTTTTTGATGAATGGGGAAAAAATTAATAGTAACCCGATGATTAAAATAATTATTGCGATTGTTTTCTTTAACATATAATTCCTCCTTGTAACTATTTCATTATATAGTAGCTCTCCCTTTGAAGCAAAGAAAATCAGTAACTTGCTTAAAGTATTTTCTTCACCTGTGACAAATTTGTAAAATCACTCCCAAATCCGGGACAAAATGCTACTTTTTCGTTGGGCAGAAATATAGGGACTTCCTTTCGCTGTGAACCTGAGTGGATAATGGGTTGCAATTCCTTTGTTAGGGACCCCAATTCGATTAGTTGCTTCTATTATATGCGGTGTTTTTGCCTCTTCTAGCCAAATGTTACTATCAAAAAGAGTTTTCCCGTAATCTTGCATACTTAATCCTAATGCTTGCGTTAATTTTCCAGGGCCGTTTGTTAGTTCACGACCAGTTTTTCCGTGGCGATGGCATTCCATTTGTGCAAGTGACTCTTCGTCAGGTTCTATCGCACGAATTAGAATGGCTTCTGGGATACCTTTTTGCATGGTGATGAAATTAAGTAAGACTTGGCGATGCATTTGGTACATATAGATGGTGCCGGGCGACTCAAACATCACTTCTGTTCGTTTTGTTCGAAGGTTTTGGAAACTATGTGCCGCCATGTCGGTTGCTCCGAGGTAAGCTTCTGTTTCTACAATCAAGCCAGACAGTTTGCCATTACTTGTTTGATGCACGAGACGCATGCCAATAATATCCCTTGCAAGTTCAATTGTCGTCTTCCTTTCGAAAAAATCTTTCGTAATAATTGGCTTCATTTTCTACCTCAATGTTTTCTTTTTATTTTAGCAGAATTCTATTCCAAATGGTTCTTTTTTGACTAGTTATATCCGCCTATTTCCGAATAAATCCGACTTCAGACGGATAGGTTATAGCTTGCCTTTTATTAATCTTGTGTTAGAATTATGTTAAAGTGGGTGCTGTATGACATTGTTTTTTTACATAGTACAGCTGCTTTTTTCATTTCAGGAAAACAACAAATAAAACGAGTAAATAGTGTGTAGGAGAGGTGTTTCATGAAGGATTGGAAAATAAAAATCCAAACGTTTTTAAGCAAGAATTATGGATTTTTTGTTCTAGCCGTCATTCTTTATTGGCTAAAAACGTATATTGCATATCAACTTGAATTTAAACTTGGCATAGAAAATCTTATGCAGCAAATTTTGCTGTTCATTAATCCATTAAGCGGGGCCATTTTCTTTATTGGTCTTGCCCTTTTTGCTAAAGGACGTCGTTCATTCATTTGGATTATCGTTATTGACTTTTTAATGAGTTTCATTCTTTACGCAAATATTGTTTATTATCGATTCTTTAGTGATTTTATTACGCTACCGAATCTAAACGCAAAACAAATGCAAAACATGGGCGACATGGGAAGTAGTATCACAGCGTTACTCAGCTGGCACGATATTATTTACTTTGCGGATATTATTATTTTAATTGCACTACTTGCTTTCCGCTTTGTAAAACCAGACAAAACTGCCCGTATTCGTGCGAGAAAAGTTGTTGGTGTTCTAACGCTTGGTATCGCGATGTTCTTTGGTAACTTGGGACTTGCAGAAATTGATCGTCCACAACTGTTAACAAGAACTTTTGATAGAAATTATATTGTTAAATATCTTGGTATGACTAACTACCAAATCTATGACGCAGTAAAAAGTACCGAATCATCTACGCAGCGTGCACTTGCTGATAGTAGTGATGTTACCGAAGTTTTAAACTATACTAAATCCAAATACGCCGCGCCAAACCCGGAATATTTTGGTAAAGCGAAAGGCAAAAACGTGATTTACATTCACTTAGAAAGTTTCCAACAGTTCCTAGTGAATTACAAACTAAATGGAGAAGAAGTAACGCCGTTTATTAACTCTTTCTTTAAAGATCAAAATACGCTAAGCTTTACAAACTTCTTCCACCAAACTGGTCAAGGTAAAACTGCTGACTCTGAGATGTTACTTGAGAACTCGCTTTACGGCTTGCCTCAAGGTTCTGCCTTTACGACTAAAGGGCAAAACACGTATGAATCTGCATCAGCTATTTTAGGTCAACAAGGTTATACGAGTGCTGTGTTCCACGGTAACTATAAGAGCTTCTGGAATCGTGATGAAATTTATAAACAATTTGGTTACGATAAATTCTTTGATGCTAGTTACTACGATATGAACGAAGCAGATGTTTCTAACTATGGCCTTAAAGATAAACCATTCTTTAAAGAATCCGAAGAATATCTATCGTCCTTACAACAGCCGTTCTATACGAAATTTATTACATTAACGAACCACTTCCCATATCCAATTGATGAAAAAGATGCTACGATTGCCCCGGCAACGACTGGCGATTCATCTGTAGATACGTATTTCCAAACAGCTCGTTATTTAGACGAATCTGTTAAGAGCTTTGTTGATTACTTGAAGAAATCTGGTCTTTACGATAACTCAGTCATTATCATGTACGGAGACCACTATGGTATTTCCGACAACCATGAAGAAGCAATGACGAAAATTCTTGGTAAAGATTACAACACTTTTGAAAATGCTCAAGCGCAGCGTGTTCCACTAATGATTCACGTTCCTGGAGTTCAAGGTGGCGTTCAAGAACAATACGGTGGTCAAGTTGACTTACTACCGACATTACTTCACTTACTTGGTGTTGATAACAAAGAGTACTTGCAATTTGGTACAGATTTACTTTCTAAAGATCACAAACAACTGGTTCCATTCCGAAATGGTGATTATATAACCCCTACTTACTCGATGATTGGTGGTAACATGTATAATCAAAAAACAGGTGAACCAATTGCTACTGAAACACAGGAAATGAAAGAAACAAAAGAAAAAGTTGCGAAAGAATTAGAGCTTTCCGATTCTGTACTACAAGGCGACTTGTTACGTTTCTATGCTCCTGATGGTTTCCAAAAAGTAGATCCAAGTAAATACAACTACAATAAGAAAAAATCAACTGATTCAACGAATAAATAAAAAAATAAAGG
>CM001047.1:907979-908146 GCA_000183865.1 Listeria marthii FSL S4-120 | reverse complement strand
TCTGGACTCATTTTTTATTTGGCTAATCCTCGCATAATATACGAAACGGTATCATCAATTTCTTTTGGGTCATCCCAATTAGCATCTGGCATAACAACAAATCTAGTTAGCATAAAACCAACTATATTAGTAATAAGCGCCCGCATAATCGTGCTATTTGGCATATC
>CM001047.1:901548-907970 GCA_000183865.1 Listeria marthii FSL S4-120 | reverse complement strand
GCCACGTTCTTTATAAAAGTCAATCATTTGGTCAAATTGCCCTTTTACATGGGTCATAAAAATTTCCGAAAATTGCACTCTCAGTTCATCATGATAAAACAGCTCCATAAAGTAAATTTTGATGACTTTACCATTTTCTTTAGCAAATTCAAAACGGTTCACGATAATTTCGCGAATAAACGACTGAAAATCTGGATATTCACTTTCAAAAACTTCTTTTACAAAGCTTTGGGCTAAAAATGGTATCACGCCACCAATGAGCGTAGGCATCGTGATTGCCATTAATAAATCTTTTTTCGTTTTATAATGTCTAAAAATGGTTCCTTCAGCGACTCCTGCTTTTTTAGCAATTTCGTTCGTTGAAGTTCCAGCGTAGCCTTTTTCAGCAAATAGTTCGATGGAAGCAGCAACAATTCGGCGCTGCTTTTCACTCATTTTGGTTTCTTTTTCCGTTAAATCAAGCATTTGACGGATGATATCTCCTTCTGCATCCACGTGGTATCTCTTCCTTTCCAATTAAACTTTCCGATATTTTTTTAAAGCAAAAATATTTAATACGACGAATACGAGAACAAATCCGAGTAAAATGTAGAAATCATTCGCAAACGCTGCAAATCCTTCTCCTTTTACCATGATGGACGTTAATGCATTGGCGCCGTAATATAGTGGCATAATGTGCGCGATCCAAACGAGCCAATCTGCCATGCCGTCGAGCGGGAAAATCCCACAAAATAGCACTTGTGGCACGATAACGATTGGGATAAACTGAACGATTTGGAATTCATTATTCGCAAAGGTTGATAGTAAGATGCCTAGTGCTAGCGAAACCATTCCGAGTGTCAAGGTAATTAGCAAAACGTAGAATAACGAGCCGTTTTGCATCATGCCGAGTACTTGAATGGAAAATACGGCGACTAAAATGGACTGTAGTAAGGCAAAAATTCCAAAGCCGATTAAATATCCTAGTTCTAATTCAATCCGTTTAATTGGTGTTGCCATCAGTCGCTCCAGCGTGCCAGTTGTTCTTTCACGTAAGAACGAAATTCCAGCGATTAAAAAGACAAAGAAGAATACGAAAAAGCCAATGAAGATGGGACTAATGGTGTCAAAAAAGCTTGTGTCTTTATCCCCGTAAACGTAATCGGTTGAAATGGTTAGTTTTTCTGGGCTTTGTGTGAGGGCCGGGATAGTACTTGGGTCAATTCCAGCTTTGGCGAGTGCTTCTCCGGTTGCTTTTGCTTGGTTTTTCACTTGTGTTTGTTGCTCGGCCATCAATGCTTTTTGTAGTTTTAAGCCGATTTCTTTGCTTAGGCTTGGTTCACTATTTTCATAGGTTACTTCGATTTTCTCGCCACTTTGTTGGAAAAAGGCATCGAGGTCGGCATCTTTAATTTTAGCTGTTGCATCGGTATTGTCTGGGTATGTTTTAATGGTTAGATCATTTGCTTTTAGTTCTTGAACCATGGAATCAGTTAGTCCACTTACGCCAACGACTGGCTTCACTGTATCGCCTTCAAATAAATAAGTGAGCAGTGTGATTAGTAAGAGTGGCGCGAGAAACATTAAAGCGAGTGTGCGTTTGTCACGACGAAATTGGTTGACGATTCGTTTGACGATAGCAAGTATTCGCATTAGTTCTTCCCTCCAAACTCTAAAAAGGCATCTTCTAGTTTACCAGACGAAGTTTTGCTTGAGAGCTCCTGTGGGGTCCCTACGGCAATTATTTTTCCGTTTCTAACCATTGCAAGTCGGTCACATTTTTCGGCCTCATCCATCACGTGTGTCGTTACAAGGATACATTTGCCGTTTGCTTTCAAGTCTGCTAGTTCTTCCCAAATGGTTTTTCTTAGCTCTGGATCAATTCCAACTGTCGGCTCATCTAGAATAAGGACGTCAGGATCTGCAAGTACAGAAATAGCTAAAGAGAGCCTCCGCTTCATCCCTCCCGAATAATTGGTTACCTTTTTGGTTAAGTCTTGTTGTAAATTAACGAGATTGGCTGCATAGTTCATGCGCTCTTTCTTGGACGCACCTTTAATAGAATAAAGTGAAGCAAAAAAATCTAAGTTTTCTTTGGCGGTTAAATCGGTGTAGAGTGCATCTGATTGGGCCATGTAGCCAATTTTGCTAATGACGGGCAGATTAGGCATTACTTTTCCTAGTACTTCGGTTTGGCCGCTTGTGGCTTTTTCCATGCCGATGATTGTTTTGACGAGCGTGGTTTTGCCAGCGCCGGATGGACCGATTAAGCCGAATATTTCCCCTTTTTCTATTTCGAGTGACATATCAGATAAAATTTGTTTCTTGCCGATTTTCACGTCTAAATTCGTTACATTAATTGCTATTTCTGACATTGCTTTCCCTCCTTTTCCTAAATGAGTGATTACTCACTTTCCATTGTACTCCGATTTTTTCTAATGTAAAGAAAAAACCGAACGCAGCAAGAAGTTTCCTTCTTTCTGCATTCGGTTATTTGCGTAAATAAATATCTGAAATGAGGTGATCTGTACCTTTATGAAGCACTAGATCCGCTCGGTATTTTGTTTTCTCGATGTTTTCTTTTAAGTTGACTCCGTTGATTGTATCCCAAACACCCAGTGCAAAAGTTTCGGCTTCTTGTTTGCTGATTTTGGTATATGGATGGAAATAGGAGCTTTCGTCTTGGAAAGCTGTTTCGCGAAGCATGAAGAAACGTTCTAAGTACCATTTCTTAATGTCAGCTTCATTGGCATCCATGTAAACCGAGAAATCAAAGAAATCACTTGGGAATAAACTTTCATGTTGGTCGGCTTGAAGGACGTTGATTCCTTCAACAATCACGATATCCGGATTATGCATCATCCGCGTTTCTTCTAAAACATCATAGGTGAAATGCGAATAAAGTGGCACTTCGACGTCTTCTTTATTCGCTTTTAAGTCGGTTAAAAACTTGGCAAAACGGTCACGGTCATAGCTTTCTGGAAAGCCTTTTTTGTCCATGATGCCGCGCTCTTCTAAGACTTTATTTGGGTAGAGAAAGCCATCTGTTGTTACAAGCTCAACTTGTCTCGTTTTGGAGAACCAGCGATCGAGCATTAATTTGAAAACCCGCGCGGTTGTGCTTTTCCCAACAGCTACACTTCCTGCTAATGCGATGATAAATGGTGCACGCGATTCTTTTTTCTTTAAGTATTCCATTTTTTCGCCATGAATAAAAATCGCTTCATGGTATTGAATCGCAATTAGTTTTATTAGTGGTAAATAGATTTCAGAGATATCTTGTAAAGAAATTCGGTCATTTAAACCACGTATTTCTTCTAGTTCCTCTGCAGTTAATATTTGGTCCTTACTCACTTCCAGCTTGCGCCATTCTTCTCGTTGGAAATGAAAGTAGTGGTTGTAATCATTCATTCAATGTTCCATCCTTTAATTCATTCGTGAAAACGTAAACAGCTTTATTTAAGGATAACGCAAGCTGCATAAATCCGCAAGTAGCGATTTAATATTTACGATAGACATAAACTGATTTTGGTTTTGCTACTTCTTTATAGCTTTCTACTTGCACAGATGGAATATTCATTTTGAAAGGTGAATAGTATTCTTGGGTGATGGTTCCTTTTACGGAAAGCCATGTATCGTTTTTTAAATCGGTTTTTTCGGGCATTTGAACGAGCATTCCGAACACACCTGAATCCGCGACACAGTGAATAATTCCAAAACGGAACAAGAACAGGTTATTATCTTTGGTGACATCATCATTATAAACAAACCCAGTAAATTCGATTTGTTTGCCTGTAAACTCGCCTGGATAATTGTAGAGAATTTCCATCGTCATTAAATAATTACTGTCATTGACTTTGATTGGATTTTGGTCGATGATTTCGGCTTTCTCTTTCGCCATCATTTTTTCATAATCAGTTTCGCCAAAATAGCCGCTTGTATCTGGTCGTAAAAATTGATTTTGAGCGTATGGGTCATCTCCAGCCGCGTTGTTTTTTGGGAAATGAAATCCTTTAGCCGAAACGATTGTTGAATCAAGGGTTGCGACTGGGAAAAGGAAACCAGCGATTAAGGCGTAGGAAAGTAAACCGTACACCATGATTTTTTTCCAAATCGTATTTTCGCCGTCATGGGTATGCCCCATATGTTCTGTTTTGGCACCAATATCTTCATCGCGAAAAACCATAATTAGTTGAATAATCGCCAGTAAAAATGCGGCAATCATCGCGGAAAAGGATAAATAAGCGTACTTCATATTAATATATTTACTGATATCACCAGAAATATGTAACTGCATCAAATAAAAACCAAATCCAAATAAAATAAATACGCGAAACATCTGCTCACCTACTTTCGGTTAAATTACTAGGGCGTATAAAAAGACGACAATCGTTACACTAGTAACAATTAATAAGACAAATTTTGCTTTAAATGCTCCTAACATCATCATTAAATTTTTAATATCGAGCATCGGGCCAAACACTAAAAATGCAACGATGGATTGTGTGGAGAATACGCTTCGGAAAGAGGCGCCAATAAAGGCATCTGCTTCGGAGCATAGTGATAATACAAAGGCAAGAACCATCATGAGTAAGATGGATAAAATCGGACCGTGCCCAATGGAAACGAGTGTGGATGTTTTAATATATGTTTGCATCGCAGCGGCAATTAATGCTCCGAAAACGAGGTATTTGCCGACTGAAAAGAATTCGTCTACGGCATGTTGTACGGTATGCCAGATTTTTTGGCTTAATGTCATTTTTGCATGTATGTGCTCTTCGCCGTGATGATGGTGCGCATGGTCTGTGTGCGCTACTTCTGCGGGAGCCGCTTCAGTTGTTAATACTTGAAAATTAGTTGTGGTACTTTCTGTGGGGCCGCCAGAAAGTGCTAGGTTTCCAGTTGGAACAGCCACTTTTTCACTGGCTACTTCATATTTTAAAAAGCGATCTTTCAAGCCTGTTCCTTTATAAAAATAAGCAATAATATTTCCGACAACGAGCGCTACGACTAAGCTTCCGGCAACACGTAACAGCGGAACTTCCCACGTACTTCCAAAGGCAACATAGGTGGAAAATAAGACTACTGGATTAATAATCGGCGCTGTGAGCATGAAGGCAATTCCGGCGTGTAGCGGTACACCTTTTGCTAGTAAATTACGAACGATAGGAACAATTCCACATTCGCAGGAAGGGAAAAATATACCAATAAACGAGCCGACAATGACGGCGAGAAATTTGTTTTTCGGGATAACTCGGGCAATGAATTGTTCTGATATAAACATTTGAATAAAGCCAGCAATAAAAACACCAATTAACACAAACGGCAGTGCCTCAATCAAAATCGAAATAAAAATGGTATTCATTTGTAGGAATGAATCCGGTAGATGACTAAACATGGGATTCCTTCTTTCTGTACTCTTTTTAATAACTATTTGATTCTAAGCCTATCTTTTGCAGAAATCAAGTAAAAGATAAATGACTATATTTTTTATTTTGCTTGAATAAAAAGACAACAATTTAACTAAATTGTTGTCTTTTTGTGATAATTTCTTGATAATCTTGTTCAAGCTTAGCCTTTTCTGCGGGCTTTAAATTCGGCTGCATGAGCTTGGCTGCAATTTCTGACATGCGCATTTCTAAAATTAATTTATCTTCTTCTGTGATTCGACTTGGTGCTTTGCTTTCTTCATATTCTGCAAACGTCATGCGGTGGAACGTCATTTCGTTATTCTCGATGACGAGTAATTCCTCTGCAACTTGCTTTACAAAGGTTCTGTCATGGGAAACAAACAAGACGGTTCCACTAAACTGCTTGATTAAAGTTTCTAGAGCCTCCATTGCATAAATATCCAAGTAATTGGTCGGTTCATCGAGAATCAAGAAATTGGCATCACTGACAAGGAGCATGCTAAGAAATAGCTTTACGCGTTCCCCACCAGAGAGCATGCTTACTTTTTTAGGCAAGTCGCTTTCTTTGAAATGCATACTGCCAAGTACTTCTCGGTTTACTTGTTTGGTTTGGACGCTTCTATCTGTGATGTTTTCTAAAAGTGTTTTTGTTAAATCTAACCCTTTCAGTTCTTGGTCAAAATAGGCAATTTTTGCTTGAGAATTGCATATGAGCGCTGGATTTTCTTGAATTATTTCTTTTAAAAAAGTGGTTTTCCCGCTTGCGTTTTCACCGATAAGTGCTACTTTGTCACCCGCTTTGATTGAAAAGGCGTTTGTTTCAAAGAGTTTGCGTCCAGCGACTTCGTAGGTTGTTTCTTTCGCGCTTAGTATTGTATTTCCTTTTTTGATTAAGCGATTNTCTGGGGTGATGATTTTAATCGGCTTTGTCGTATGTGGTTTTTCGACGTTACCGAGCCGTTCGATTCGCTTATCTAACGCTTTGATCGTGCTATGTTGTTTCTTTTGTTGTGTGCCTTTTCCGGCTTTAAA
>CM001047.1:899908-901448 GCA_000183865.1 Listeria marthii FSL S4-120 | reverse complement strand
TTCTAGCTGTTTCTTTTTGTTTTTAAATTCTTTGTAGGCAAGTTCCGCTTGGTTTTCTTGTTGCTCTTTTTGTTCTAAATAGGCTTGATAATTTCCTTTGTAGATGTGGATATTTTGATTTTTAATTTCCCATATTTCCGTGCAAAGTGCGTTTAAAAAGGCGCGGTCATGCGAGATAATTAGTAGCGCACCGTGAAAATCGCTCCACTGGCGTTCTAAATGTTTTACACTATCGACATCTAGATTACTCGTTGGTTCGTCTGCTAGGAGAACACTTGGATTTTGACGCATCGCATGTTGGATAGCTTTTCTTGTTTTTTCGCCGCCGCTTTTGGTGCTTTTTTCGCTAGGCAGTTGTTTAATATAAGCGAGTTTGCCATGTGTTGTTATGTTGCCTGATGTGGCTTCACTCTCGCCAGCGATTACTTCCATGAGTGTCGTTTTTCCAAGGCCGTTTTGACCGATGATACCGATTCTTGCTTTTTTGTGGACGAGTAAATGAGGAATTTCAACTAAAGTTCTGTCCCCTACTTCTATTTTTAATTGATTAATTTCGATTATAGACATAAAAAATAACCTCCTGAATATTTTCAGAGAGGAATTCGCGAAGCTACGCCAAAAAAGGCTTAGAGCTAGAGTTATCATGCGAAATGAACATACGAATCCCGTCCGAAAAAATAGTTTCTACCCAACAATTGGATAGCTTTCTTCATTTTTTCATATAGTACAGGATTAGAATTTCATCGGCTTAAGATAACACTCCTTTTCGTTTGATGGTTCCATTATAGCGCAATTTAATGGTTACTTCAACCAAAATAAGCCGTGTACACTAAATACACGGCCGCGTTTGTAACCATTTATTCACTTTCTTCGATCATCATTTTTAGTTTTTGGATGAACTCTTCGAAGCTTTCCGCCATGGATAATCGCTTGGCATTGATTGGTTCGGAAACGATTTCCACAAATTTCTCGAAAAAGTCGTTGAACTCAGTTGCGTCTTTTTTGCTGATGGCGACGAGGGCGATTATTTTCACTTTCACATCGTTCCAGTAAATTGGTTCTTGTAGCGTCATTATCGAAACGCCGCTCCGGAGTGCATCGTTTTTGATGGAATGAGGGATAGCAATGCCTGACGGGAAACTGGTTGGTGCCATTTGTTCTCTTTTTTCCACTTTTTCTTTAAAATCGGTTGTGACGAAAGTTTGTTTTTCCATTTTAGAAATCATTTGTTCTCTGATTTTTGCGGGTGTGAGTTCTGAGGGGTCGATTTGGTTGGAATAGAGCGAACGGACGATGTAGTGATCGATTTGTTGTCCGAGTATGTTATTTTCGAGTATTTTTTTCTTTGTGCGAATGCGGCTCGTAATTTTTTTGATGTCTTTTGTTGTTAGTAGTGGGTGAATGAAAATCGAGCCTGCTTTTTCGAGGGCGACGTCTCGGTTAGTTGTTAAAATGATATCGAAATCTTCTTCGTATGCTTCGTTTTCCATCACTCTTATCGTTGCTTCATTTTCGAATAAGGATTGTAGTTTTTTCAGCA
>CM001047.1:898483-899808 GCA_000183865.1 Listeria marthii FSL S4-120 | reverse complement strand
TGATAATCATCGACCAAAATGCCGATTTCTAGGCGGATATTATCGCGGTTTTCGCTTTCTAAAAAAGAACCAATATGCAGCGCGATAAAGGAAATTTCGTCTTCGTTAAAGTCGATTGCTAGCTTTTCTTGTAACAAAGAGGAAATGTAAACAGCGATATCAAAAGTTACTGGATAGGACGTTTTAATATCAAGCAAACTTAAATTTCTGGTGTAGGCCTTGTAGCGTGAACGATAGTATAAGCTTTGAATATGGATAGCTAGTTTGATAAAAAGCTGCTCGTTTTGGAGGTCAATCAGGTAGGTTTCTTCTACATTTGTGAGGACAATTTTAAGTGCTTCGATGATTTTTTTATCGACAAATTGGTCTAATTCGGCTTGATTGGCATTGGCGGATTGTTCATTTTGTAAGCCGACATAAAGTAGCCCTAATTGTTTTGTTTCTGCTTCTGAAAAATGAATTTGGTATTCTTCGGAAAGAATGTCAGCAATTTTTTTCGAGATTTCGTATTCTTTGGACTGTTTACGGATGAGTGATTTTTGTGTTTCGATGAGGGTGTTTCCTTGTTGAATTCGAACGATGCTGATTGCGTAATGCAGCACGATGTTCATCATCGAGTATTGGTTGGTTGTAATCGATTCGTTTGCTAGAACTTCTTTTACAATGCTTTGTAGTTTGTCGATGGAAACAAATTCAATCATTTCTTGGATGTGGTTTTTGATGCTCTCGCGGTAGCCGCCTTCTTCATACAGTAAGGAAATCATGTATTTTCTTTTGGCGCGTTCTTTGCCGATTAGTTTTACTTGGTTTTTATCAATGACGATTTGGACATCTGCTTCTTTCAGTTCATTTTTTAATTGTTGGATGTCTTTTTTTAAAGTGACTTCCGAAATAAATAGAATATCTGCGAGGTCGAATAAATCAACGCCTTTTGTAGAGTTTTTAATTAATGCTAGTAAAAGTTTGGACTTTCGTTCTGCGGCATCGCTTTCTGTTGGAACGTCCAAATGGATACTAGGATTAATTTGATAGCCTTGTTTGGCGGATTTGATTAAACCCGGTGTTGCTTCGTTTATTTTGTAAATATTATTGCGAATGGTGCGTGTTGTACATCCGCAAAAATCTGCTAACTCATTGGAGGTAACCCACTTATTTTCTTGTTTATGCAAATAAGCTAGTATTTCTTTTTGCGTATCCATTTCCTGTTCCCCCTATATACCGAAAGCCAGTTGTATTAGCTATCAACTACTACAACTGGCGCTCTATTACATTAAGCTTCTAAGTCTTCCCCATTAGACTCTATTACTTTTTTATACCATGAAAAG
>CM001047.1:897551-898383 GCA_000183865.1 Listeria marthii FSL S4-120 | reverse complement strand
ACCGTTTCCTTCGTTATCTAAATCAACGTAAATGAAACCGTATCTTTTTTCCATTTGCGCGGAAGAACAGCTGACGATATCAATCGGTCCCCAAGCGCAATATGCGATCACTTCTACGCCGTCATACATTGCGCGTTTCATTTCTTTTAAATGGGCGGATAAGTAATCAATGCGGTAATCGTCGTGGATTTCGCCATCTTCTAACTTGTCATACATGCCGAAACCATTTTCAGCGATAATAATTGGTTTATGGTATCTATCCCAGTATTGTGACAACGCGTTATATAGCCCTTTTGGATCGACTGCCCAGCCCCACGGATTGGCTTTTAGATGTGGGTTTGGTGTAATTGATGCTGGATCTAAGTCGTTTTTCTTGGAATCTACCATTTGCGAATAATAATAGGAAAGCGCGAGGTAGTCCATTGTATTTTTTTGCAAAATGGCTTTGTCTTCGTCCGTGATTTCAATATTAATATTATTTTCAGCAAAATAGTTCAGTGCATATTGCGGATATTCGCCTTGGAATTGCACGTCTGCGAAGAAATATTCCATCCGATTGCGTTTCATTGCGAGCACGATATCATCTGGATCACATGAGAAAGGATAAGCCGTACAATCAGCCAGCATTGTGCCGATCATTAAATCAGGGTTCAGTGCTTTTCCGTATTCGTAAATTTTCGCGCTGGCAACAAATTGGTTGTGGACTGCTTGGTATGTTGCAGATAAATAATCATCTACTGCATCATATGGAATGGCTGTTGAGTTGAATGGTTCAAATTGGATTAAATTAATTTGGTTAATGACAATCCAATATTTCACTTTTTTGTTGTAG
>CM001047.1:893194-897451 GCA_000183865.1 Listeria marthii FSL S4-120 | reverse complement strand
CCATATTTCTCAAATAAATCAATGACTTTGCGATTATGCCAACCGCCGTGGTTTAAAACAATTTCAACTGGAGTTTCGTAATGTAAAATCGTAATGATTGGCTCCATGCCAAGCTCGATAATTTTGTCGATTAATTGGTCATAATATTTTAAGCCAGCTTCATTTGGTTCTTCTTCTTCACCAGTCGGGAAAATTCTTGTCCAGTCCAGTGAAGTCCGGAATGTTTTAAAGCCCATTTCAGCAAGTAACGCCAAATCTTCTGGATAGGTGTGATAAAAATCAATGCCGTGGCGTTTTGGATAATAGTTTACTTTATCTTCTATGCTTGCTTTAATATCCGCTAAACTTACTCCTTTATGTTGTTCTTCGCTAATTTCATCGTTTGTTTTCCCTTTATGATATTTGTGTAAATCTGCTAAACTGATTCCTTTTCCATCTACTTTAAATGCTCCTTCTGCTTGGTTAGCGGCAATTGCTCCACCCCACAAGAAGTCTTTTGGGAATTGATAATTTTCGAACATGCTTGTACCTCCTATTTTTTAGTTAGTTCGGTCATTTTCTTGAATAAACGCAGCATATGCTCGCCGATTAATATTTCACTTTTGGCTGTCATCAGTGTATCTTGCGCGTGGCAAAATAACGTGGAATAACGGATTTGGTTACCTGTTGCTTCTAGTTGTAACGTATCTGTTTGCAGACTATGCGCAATGACAATTTCTTTTTTCGCAGCGGCAATGGATTCTGCAGCTTCGTTAAATTCTAGTTCTTCTAAATGATTTAGCCCTTTCACTAAATCATTTCTAGCGTTTCCTGCATGGATTAAAATATTCATCGATAGTTCATTTAAACTATCTGTTTCTTCAACATAGTCTTGCTCTGACATGTTAGTTCCTCCAATCAATTTGTTACCATTTCTTTATCTGCTTCCACTGCATCTAGTTTTTCTTGTTTAAGTAGGGAGTTATCGTATGCTTTGAAGAATGGTAGATATACGAGCCATGTGATAACGATAATCGCTAAACAAGCAATGATAGCGCGGAAGTCTTGTGTTGCTAAGTAGGACGTTACTGGGTAAGGCATGTACCATAGCAAGAACGATTGTGTGGGAATGCTTACTAAGTTCATCGACATAACGAAATAGGCGATGCTTGGTACTAGGAAAGCGTTAATCCACGTCGGAATCATTAAGTATGGATTGAAAGCAATTGGTGCCCCGAAGAATAATGGTTCATTGATGTTAAAAATCGATGGGACGATGACGGCTTTTCCGATTGCTTTGAGTTGTAAAGATTTGCTTAAAATGAGCATCATAATTGATAGTGATAGTGTCGTGCCCACGCCGCCGATTGAAATTAATGCGTATACTGTTTCTTGTGTTGCGATATTTGATGCACTTGCGCCATTTGCTACGGCTTGTGAGTTTTCCGCGAGCCCAGCCATGTAAACGGGATAAATCGCCGGCATCATCACCCATCCAGAAATCCCGAATGTATAAAGGAAAGCTGGAATGAATACCGAAAGTACAAAACCTGGATACGACTGTACAATCGAAGCGAGTGGGCTAAATACTGCGACAATCACTTCAAAGAAATCAATATTAAATTGAACGGTAATTAACCAACCAACGATTAAAATAAATGTAATTGGTAATAAACTGTTAAACCATCCGACAACGAAATCTGGAATTGGCGTATCTTCACTGAAAAACGAACGCTTCGCAGCAAAGTTCATCACACAACCAACAAATAATCCGGTTGTGATTGATAAGAACATTCCTGTAGCTCCAAATCTAGATAAAATGAAAACCGCATCGCCATCTGCTGAAATGGTTGGAAATAGTAGCATTAAAAATAATACAAGTCCAGTTGCGCCGGAAATTAACTTTTGACTGCTATTGCCTTTTTTCTCCATAACATAGTATGGGATTAAAAATGCTACGACTAGACCGAACATTCCAAACGAAAAATTGCTTATCATCGAAAAATCAGGCATGCCGGGGAATAAATTTTTAAGTAATGAAACGATGGTGACTAAAGAACCGACAAAAACGAGCGGAAGCGCAGACATAATTGCATCTTGAATTGCTGATACCCAAGGATTTTTAACAACTTTATTTACTTTTGGAGCAAATTTATTTGTCATAAAATCCATCACTTTGTTGTTCATCGTTTTATCCCTCCATATTTAAAATGAGATCAAGTGCTTTTTCGCCGTTAAGTGTGCCGTATGTTGCTTGCGGAATGATGGATACTAGCACATCTTTATCAGCTACTTTTTGTTTTAAATCATCTAACATATAAGCCAAATGTGGCCCGATTAATAAGTAATCAATTTCATTTATTCTTTCATCAATTTGTGACTCACTTGCTGCTTTTACGGTTACTTGCTCACCGCGTTTTTTTGCTGCTTTTCTAATTGCTGCTGCCATAAATCCACTTGAAGCCCCTGACCCACAAATAAGTAAAATGTTTTTCATTTTGTATCCTCCCTTTCCTTAACTTACTTTTATTATATAAATGACTGAATCCGCTTACAAATATACTTTTTTCCTACTGGTAGGAAAGTGCGCAAAAAAGAACCCCTCCGCCTGCCGCAAAGGAGTTCCTTATTAGTTAATTTTAATCACGATATTTTAAGTTGATGAATTTCACTTGGATGTATTCTTCCATTCCGAAATGACCATTTTCGCGACCAAAGCCAGAATGTTTGACGCCGCCGAATGGGGTTTCTGGGTTAGAAATCGCAATTTCATTTGCCCCAACCATTCCGTATTCTAGTGCTGCGCCAACTTTTTCTACGCGTGCTAAATCTTTTGTATAGAAGTAAGATGCAAGGCCAAATTCGCTATCATTTGCCATTTTGATTGCTTCATCTTCTGTTTTAAAAGTAATAAGCGGGATAACTGGGCCAAATGTTTCTTCATAGAAAATGTCCATTTCTTGGGTAACATTATCTAAGACAGTTGGTTTGTAGAAGTTTCCTTTGTCATATTCGGAACCTGTTAAACGACCGCCGCCAGTAAGGACTTTTGCACCTTTGTCAGTGGCATTTTTCAGTTGTTTATCGATTTTGTCGATTGCGTCTTCACGGATAAGTGGACCAACATTCACATCGTCTAATCCGTTGCCGACTTTTAATTGTTCTACTTTAGCGACTAGGGCTTTCGTGAATTTTTCTTTAATTTCTTTAGCAACGAAAATCCGGTTTGGCGACACGCACACTTGACCGTTGTTGCGGAATTTTGCTGTGACTAAATCATCTACCGCCGCATCTAGATTGGCATCGTCAAATACGATAAATGGCGCGTGTCCACCCAGTTCGAGCGAAAGTTTCTTCAAGGTGTCAGCTGATTGTTTAAATAGCGTTTGACCGACTTTAGTGGAACCGGTGAAGGTTAATTTGCGGACATCATCGCTATCTGTCAACGTTTCGCCGATTTCTTTCGAGCTACCCATGACGATATTCGCCACACCTTTTGGCAAGCCAGCTTCTTCAAAAATTTCAAAGATTGCGAGGGCCGAAAGTGGTGTATCGCCGGAAGGTTTTAGCACGATTGTATTACCAGTTGCCAGTGCCGGAGCGAGTTTTCGAGTCACCATGCCACCTGGGAAATTCCACGGGGTAATCGCAGCTACAACGCCAATTGGTTGTTTTTTAACGATAAAAGCATGATTGTTTGGGGCTGGAATTGTTTCACCATATAATCTTCTTGCTTCCCCAGCTGCAAATCGGAAGTTTTCAGCGCCAATCAAGACTTCTCCTTTTGATTCTTTTAGCGGTTTACCTTGTTCAAGTGTCATGATTTTTGCTAATGTATCTGCTTTTTCTTCCATTAAATCAGCAATTTTGTGTAATAATTTGACGCGATCTGCTAGCTCCATTTTTGCCCAGTCAGGAAAGGCGTCTTTCGCGGCTTTAATCGCTTGGTTCGTTTCGTTCGGTCCCGCTTGGGCAATTTTTGCAATCACTTCGCCAGTTGCTGGGTTGACGATATCTTTCGTTTCCTTATTATCTCCATCTATCCATTTTCCATTTATAAATAATTTTGTTTGAACTTTTGGTAATGCTGTTTCTTTAATACTCAAAAATACCACTCCTCCATCAAATTTTCTGCCGCTGCTTCGTGCTGCTTATATTAGTGTTTTCCACAAATAAAAAAAGCTAATCAGAATTTTAAGCAAACCACCTCTGAAAAAAGTGGTTCTATCCCGGCATGATAGGACTGAGAAAGTATTTAAATTTTTTATAAAAAAAAGT
>CM001047.1:884689-893094 GCA_000183865.1 Listeria marthii FSL S4-120 | reverse complement strand
ATTATAAAAAAAGCTAGTTACACGGAATGCAACTAGCTTTTTGGCTTAATTTTCTTCAATTGGTTGATGAATTTCTTCTTTTACTTTTTTTGGTGCGTTTTTCTTATAGGCAAGGAAGTAGAATAGGCTGACGAACACTGCTCCGCCGACGACGTTTCCTAAGTATACTGGGATGACGTTCCAAATAAAATCTGCCCATGAATAGTATCCAGCGAAAATCGCGGCTGGAATGATAAACATGTTGGCGACAACGTGCTGGAATCCAATTGCGACAAAGGCCATTACTGGGAACCAAATGCCGAGAATTTTTCCAGCGAAATCTTTGGCCGCGTAACAAAGCCAAACAGCAATTCCTACAAACCAGTTACAACCAATACCGGAAACAAAAGCAACCCAGAAAGGATCGTTAATTTTTGCACCAGCTGTTGCGAGGGTTTTTGGTAAGAAATCGCCTTCTGTTAAGCCAACGAAATGTCCAAAGAAATAAGCGACGAAAAAGGCGCCTACTAAGTTCATTACGGACACAATGGCCCAGTTTCTAAGAAGTTGTTGGAAGGAAATTTTTTTGTCATACCAAGCAATCGCTACGGCCATCATGTTGCCAGTGATTAGTTCTCCTCCACCTAGCAAGATACAAACAAGTCCAACTGGAAACAAACTCGCTCCAATTAGCGTTGCAAAACTTCCCCATTCGTGAGGCATTGTTCCTACTGCACGTATGTATAATAAGTAACCAAGCGAGATGAAAGCTCCACCTAAAAAGCCTAGCAATACAAGTGTTAACGTACTTGAATTTGCTTTTTGGGTTCCTTTTTCAATCGTAATCTCTGTTACTTCCTGCGGGCTGTAATATCCCACATGAATCCCTTCCTTCTTGTTAAAATAATCACAAAATAGCGTACTTATTATAGCACACTCAAAAACAGCTTGCTAGTATAAAAAAGCCCAGAACAAAAGTCCCAGGCTCGCATTTTTACGTATGAAGTTCTTTAACGACAGGAATTCTAATTTCGATATTTGCCTTCTCACTCTCGTCTATTGTATACAGTTCCAATTTGAATGGTAATGGATCAAAGACGGGATTGTTTGCTGTAATGTATGGCTTGTAGTTCTTCGCTTGAATCGCTCTGGTAATTTCTTCGTAGCTTTCGATTATGTCGGTACCTGGGATATGCTCGGCAACAAAATACGTATGAGCCGGCACTTCAATCCACTCTAGCGGTTCTTTTAAATTAGGATATTTTTGTTCTACGGGAATGACCGAATAATGCGTTATCCCATCTTCTATATTATGGACAGAAATACCATAAAACGTTTTTTGTTCGGAAAAATCAGCTAGTTCTTGCGCAAGTTTGAGCATTTCTTTGAAGGCGCTTCTAATTTCTGTGTGTAAGGCTTCTGTTTTAAGACCTTCGCGGACGAATGCAATACCAGTAAATCCTTCCCATTCCTCTAGTCGCTTTAACCTAATCGCCATGATTATCTACTCCTTTAAAAAGCATCTCACCAAGACCTGCATAACATATGGTAAATACCCCACTCCGAACAAGTTAAAACAAGACGCTAATTAAAATGATAACAGCAATAATAATGACAAAAGATAACCAAGCAACCGGACGAGCTGTATTAATCGTCCAACCAATCCCAAAGCGTTTTTCTACAAATAAAGCTGGATCGTTTCGGTTAAAATAAATAACACCCGCTTTCCAAAACGCATCATCATCACGAATTGGTTTATTCACACCATCCGGCTGATCAGCAAATTTAAGTCTGCTGCCACCTTGCCCTACTTTAACAGCAAGTAACACAGTACCAAATAGAATCAAAACGACCGTGATAATCGTAGCTGTCAGCATCCATTCAGCCGGTAGTGACAGCAATGTAACTACTTGCATCACGAGGAAATCAAGTACCATAATCGTGCACATGATTAACATCGCTTTACTAGAAATCTGTCTAAATAACATATTCCGTTTTAGCGAATCAGTCGGGTTTTCGTTTTCAACGGTTTGTTTACTTCGCGCAATCACGAAATTAATAAATATAAATAAAGCAATCATCCCAAGTTGCATCATCGGTAAAAGTAATGCTACTCGTGGTGATTTGGTAACTGTATCCGTCACCGCACCGTTCATATCAAAATGTATCGGAAAAGCCTCTGGTGCTACCGGATAAAAGACGACCGTAATCGCCAGCGTAATAATAAAAATTAATAGCGGCACAACAAACCATGTATAGGAGATAACCATTTTTCTGCGGTGGAAACTCGTATCTACCATAATGATGGAATTGGTCGAAATTTCTCCCGCTTCTATTTTTTCTCTCTTCCACTGCAAAGTTGTTTGGTGGAAACGGTAATAAATAATAAAAGATACAATTAATTGGCCAAACATCGAGGCGATAAAGATACCCGCTTGGATATTTTCGCTGGAATGAAAACCTTGAATGAGCGCGATACCAATAATAGCAACAAAAACCGTCCATAAAACCACTTGACCAACATATTGTTTTTTTAAGCGTGTTAATTCCGCATTTCGGTTTGCACGTTCGCCAACATTGACACCAAAACATTCTGATTTTCTAATTACAAAAGGGGTGATTGCTTGCAGTGAAATGATTGCAATACTAACAAAAATATAAATGATGATTTCCATCTCTACTCCACTCTCCGTCCATGCATTTCGTCAAAAATTGCTTTACTTACTTCGAGCCACTTCTCTTCAGTGACACCTCGGACAACCGATTCCGCGATGAGCGGTCTTAGCTTTGTTTGTAATTTAGCAAAAAATAGTTCATCCGCCTTTGCTACCCCATCCGGATGAATAACCACGCCTTTTTGACGGTGAATTTGAATAAATCCTTCTTGCTTTAAAATTTGATAGGCTTTATTTACGGTATGAAAATTAATACCAATATCTGCGCCAAGACTTCGAACAGAAGGTAATTTATCTCCTGGTAAAAGTTCCCGTTTTGCCATACCTTCGATGATTTGATTACATATTTGTGTATAAATCGGCTCGTCTGATTGAAGGTCAATCGCGAGTAACATAAAACCACCTCTTCTTCAACTGTTATATATATTGTATAACACATATACTTTTACGTCAACGGTATTAATTCAGTGGCTATTTAAAGCAGTTAATGGTACTATAAAAATTATCAATAAGGTTTTAGAAAGAAGGGAAAAATTTGAAGTTTTCGCGTTTTCGAGATAGTAAATTATTTTTTTGGACAATCGAAATATTAGCAGTAGTCGCGATTTTGTTCGTACTATTGCAAATGAAGTACATATTTTCACCAGTTGGCATCATCGTTTCGACGCTATTTATGCCAATTTTAGTAGCAGGATTTCTATTCTATTTATTTAATCCGCTCGTGTTATTTTTAGAAAAAAGAAAAGTGCCAAGGCTTCTGAGTGTTATTTTGATTTTCATTGCCTTTATCGTACTTGTCGTGTTAGCGGTAATGCAACTGGGACCAACACTTGCAGACCAAGTCACTGAATTAGCCAAAGCTATTCCAGGCTACTGGCAAGATTTTGAGAAATGGTTACAAAGCTTCTCCAACAACCCAGCGTTCCAAGGGGTGGACATAAAAGAAGAGCTTTCGAAACTAAATATTTCTTTACCAAAACTTATGTCAGTTGTCGTTGATGGTGTTGCTTCTAGTTTTGGAGCAATCATCTCCTTCGTTTCTGGCTTTGTCATGATCCTTGTAACTGTACCGTTTATCGTCTTTTATATGTTTAAAGATGGTCATAAGTTCGTTGAATCCTCTGGTAAATTTTTCCCGGCTGGTATTCGTTCTGAAGCAAAACAAATTATTAAAGAAATGAACAAAACAATCTCTACTTATATTAGTTCGCAAGCAATTGATTGTATGTTTGTTGGTTTATTTACTTTCATTGGGTATTTAATTATTGGTCAACCGTATGCCCTTCTTTTCGGGTTCATTGCTGGTGCGACGAATATTATTCCTTACCTTGGACCTTTCCTTGGAGCAGCTCCCGCGGTTATCGTGGCGCTATTCACTTCTCCAGTCCAAGCTTTACTAGTTATTGTCGTTGTAACGATTGTTCAACAAATCGATTCTAACTTACTTTCTCCATATATTATGGGTAAATCATTGTCGATTCACCCACTAACTATTATCATTATCTTAATTGTTGCTGGAAACTTAGCAGGAATTTTCGGAATGATCTTAGGTGTTCCACTTTACGCGGTTGTGAAAACAATTATTGTTAACGTTAATCGTTTAATTAAATTGCGGCGAGGTCAGCTGGCGATTGATAATAATCTTCCTGACCCGGATACACCGAAAGAATAAAAAAACGAGCTTTGGGAAACTAATTCCTAAAGCTCGTTTTTTCTATGCTTTTTTAAAATGAGAAGTGTCATTTAAACGTTCTAATTTGAATAAGCCGTTTTCGTAGGCTAATACGGTAACACTCGCATTGTCCAAGATGACTGCTTCGTCCATTGATGGTTCTAATTCGTGGACGATGTTACGAATAGTATTTCCGTGAGCGACGATAAGGACATTTCCGCCTGTTTCACGGTGGCGATTGATAACGTGTAAAAAGCCTTGTTCTACGCGTGTCCAAAATGTCATGAAATCTTCTGCATCTCCGGTTGGATCAGCGGCTTTCGTACCGTTCATTGTTTCGCGCACATCGGCTTTTTTGAATAGCTCTTCTTGATTCGCATATCCCATATGATGCGCAATCTCATTCCATGCAACATCGCCTTTTTCGCCTTCGTAGGAACCGAAGAAAGTTTCCCGAAATTCACTTAGTGGTTCTAGTGTTAAACCAAATGCGTGTTTATTTTCTTTAAGTAAGTGTCCCGCTGTTGCGATTGTGCGGTGTAAGTCGCTTGAGTAGGCTGCAACGAATTCCGTTTCCGCCAGTCCGCGACCACTTTCTTTGACTACTTCAATGCCTTCAGGTGTAAGCGGCGTATCAGCCCAACCTTGCATACGTAAATTTTTGTTTAAATACGTTTGACCATGTCTTACAAAATAAAGTGATAATTTTTTTCCCATTCCCTACTTCCTCCTCCATCGTTGTTTTCTATTTCATTGTAACAAATTCTTCAGATCCTGTTGGATGGATAGCGACTGTGTTGTCGAAATCGGCTTTTGTCGCGCCCATATTAATCGCAACAGCGAATCCTTGAATCATTTCATCCACGCCGTAACCAATTCCGTGCAAGCCGATGACGCGCTCCGTTTTACCTTCGCAAATTAGTTTCATCCGACAAGGTTCGCGGTGGTCTGTGATGGCTGTGTACATCGAGGTAAAGCTAGAAGTGTACACTTTGATATTTTCTTTGCCATATTTTTCGATTGCTTCTGGTTCTGTTAAACCGACCGTTCCGATAGCTGGATGGCTAAATACGACGGTTGGAATGTTTTCATAATTTAAATGAGCATTTGTTTTATTGTTAAAAAGGCGTTCTGACAAGCGGCGGCCGGCAGCAATTGCGACCGGGGTTAATTCGTAATGCCCTGTTACATCGCCAACGGCATAAATCCCCTCCACATTTGTGTTTTGGAACTTATCTACAGCGATATGTCCGCTTTCTAAGAGTTTTACGCCCGCTTTTTCGATTTGAAGTCCTTTGATAACTGGCTTACGTCCAATTGCCCAAATAAGCGTATCGACCGTTTCTGTGCGACCATCTTCTAAGCTTAATGTTAAACTGCCGTCTGAATTTTTTTCGACTTTTTGCGGAACAGCGTGTTTATGCAACGTCATATCCGATTGCTCGATAATTTCGGTTAATGTATCAGTTAAAAGTGGGTCGAAATTTCTAAGTGGTGCATGTTTCCGTACAAAAAGATGTGTTTCTGAGCCAAGTTGTTGTAATACGCCAGCAAGCTCAACTGCGATGTAGCCCGCGCCAACAACCGCCACTTTTTTAGGTAGTTCTTTTAATGCAAAAAAGCCATCTGATGTGATGCCGAATTCTGCACCTGGAATAGAAGGAAGCGCTGGTTCGCCGCCCGTTGCAATTAAAATATGATCTGCGGTTACTAGTTCGCCGTTTACACGTAATGTTTTTTCATCGACAAATTCGGCATAACCTTTTATCCAATCTACATTATTATTATCAAGACCATTTTTGTAGGAACCGCGAATGCGTTCAATGTATGCTTCTCGGTTTTCGACTAATTTTTGGAAGTTAAAGCTTGCATCCACTTGGTAACCATAGGCATCTGCGTATAAATCCATTGCTTCTTTGATTTGCGCGCCGTACCACATGACTTTTTTCGGAACACAACCAACATTTACACATGTCCCACCTAAAAATTTCGGCTCAATTAATGCACATTTTGCGCCGTGCATGGCTGCGCGATTAATCGAAGCAATCCCGCCACTACCGCCACCAATCGCAATATAATCATAATGCTTCTCCATTCAAAATCTCTCCTAACATTTCTTCGTTTTCGTTTTATAAATACGCTTCGCCCCGCATAATCGCAAGAACCCGCGGATTTGGTAAATATCGTTTAATTACTTGAAGTTTATTATACGTGTCCGTGTCCTCTAGATGTTCAGCAATCCCCATAGCAACCGCGCTACTTCGGCTGACTCCCGCGTGACAATGGACAACAATCTGCGTAAAATCTGGGTGTGCGTCCACAAAATCATAAATCAAATCGCGATGTACTTCATTAAATAGTTTCATCTCCGCTTGCTCTTTGTCACTAAGTCCCCAGTAATCATCTTCTTCGTTAATATCATTAAAATGAACGGGCAAAATAGCTTCAAAAAGTGATTCGTGTTTGAGTGGCTGATAGGTTGCGCCGACATCCGCAATACGAATAAGTAAAGTATGCTCTGAGCGCGGCTTAAACTGCACCGCTACTACTTCTGGTACGGCAATTATCCGTAAATCAAATGGATCAAAATCAATTTGGCGCCTTTCTTTGTTAATATAATTCGCCATCCTGCATGTCCCCTTTTCCAGTGCAACAAGATTTTCCTTCGTCTTATTCCCCCTCTATTCTATCACGCCTAGAGACTTTTACATAAAGAAGCAGTTTCAAACATAAAAAATAACCAAATAAAATTATCTGGTTACTTTTTCCCTTGTCGGTAAAGATCTTTTGTTTTATAACCTTGGCTCAAAATATCGACCATTTCTAAACGTCTTTTTTCTTGTGTGGCTGGTTGTTTGGCAGAATAAATATAACGCGCCCATACTCGCTGGTAGCCTGTTGCTAGATTGTTATAGAAGGTTTGTAAATCACCTTTGTCTGCTAAAAATTCTGCGACTAGAGGAACGTGGTCGGCGTATTCATCTGCGGAAGGATTATTCTTTTTGACGCCCTTTGCTTTTAGCTTTGTTGCTTCTTTTAGGCCAACAACTGTGTACGTTTCATCAAGTGCGACCATTCGCGTGAATTTGAGTGTGCTGCCATCCACATATCCTTCTTCATCGGTTTTTAGCGCCGGCATTAATTCATCGCGGTGCACGTATGTATCGAACTTTTTATTGCCTTTTTTGGGGTAGGCGAAAAATAAATAACCATCAACGGAAAGTTTATTCTCAGCAATAACTTTTTGCACGAACGTAATCAATTCTTCGAGCGTTTCAACAAAATCGAAAATTAAATCGTATTGTTTATCAGCCATTTTTTCCTCATAATTTGCTAGATTTCGGAAATAATCCGCTCGATCTGGTTGATTTAGGATGACTGCTTCTTTATATTTAGTCAGTTGTAATTTTTCTACTATTGTTTTTTCTTCCATGTCCCAGCACCTCGTTTGTATTGTTCGGTTCCAGTATATAGCCTTCCCTTTAAGTAATCAAGCCAAACTAAACGCAAAAAACAGACCAAGCAACAAGGCTCGGTCTACTAGTCATTTATTTAAAAACAACAATCTCATTAATTTCAATCGATGGGTCTAAACTTTTCGCAACTGGGCAGGCATCTTTCACTAAATGCACCGCTTTTTCGGCTTTCACTTGGTTGCTTTTATCTACTAAATCCACCGTAAAAGTAACATTAATTTTCGTCAAAACATGCACGGCGCTTTCTTGATCTTGCTCATAATCCGTGTGAATACTTAAATCATTTATTTCAATTCGTTTTTTCTCAAGTAATGTTTGATATACGTACCCGCTACAAGCCGCAACAGCAGCCACGGTTATTTGAACTGGAGAAAAACCTTCTTCTTTGATTAATGTCCAGTTTCCACTTGGATGTACAAGTTCTAATACTTTCCCATTTTTCACTAAATCCATGATTAATTCCTCCAATTTAATTCTTACAATTCTTATATGAATAATAAGATTATAACTCAAATAAAAAGCCATGTCTAATTTCCTGTACGAAAAAAAGAATCCAAGTTTAACTTGAATTCTTTTTGAGCGGTCCCGACGGGATTTGAACCC
>CM001047.1:884479-884589 GCA_000183865.1 Listeria marthii FSL S4-120 | reverse complement strand
AAGTGCTCTACCAACTGAGCTACCAAGCCATAATGGCGGTCCCGACGGGATTTGAACCCGCGATCTCCTGCGTGACAGGCAGGCATGTTAACCCCTACACCACGGAACCA
>CM001047.1:882398-884379 GCA_000183865.1 Listeria marthii FSL S4-120 | reverse complement strand
TTGACCAACGGGCCAGATAAAAAACAAAAAATGAATATATATTCAATTGAATTCATTTCTCTTACACCAGCTTTTTTATTATAACATAATCTGAGTGACTGTCAACGGCTTTTTCTAATTTTATTTACAAATTTTTTATCTGCTACATTTTATGCATTTTTACTCGAATAAAAAAGCCAGCAATGCTTTTGGGGCACGCTGGCTTTATTTCACTTTTCCCGGTGATCAACCATGATAAAACTTCTCGTATCGTAGCGATGTCTTGAACGAGAATATTCAACTGGCCGTCCATCTTTCAAATACACGACTTGTTCTACTTCAAGCACTGGGTCGTGTTCTCCGCATGCTAAATATTCTTGGTCATATTCAGATGGCTTATCGGCATTAATTTTCCGAAATGCACCGCTTAGCACGAGCCCTAGTGAATCTTGCAAATAAGCATAAATCGAATGGTGCAAAATCTCTTTCGTTAGGCCGGGAACTAAATCCGCCGGCATTGTTGTATGCTCCAGCACGTATGGCTCACCGTCTAACAAGCGTAACCGAATCAATTTATACACTGGTTGATCTGCTTTTATTAAAAGTTGTTCTTGTATTTTTTCATCTGGGAAAGCAATATCGAATGCAATAATTTTACTCGAGATTCGATTATCTCCCATCATTTTTGTTAAACCGTCATAATCCCGCAAACTCGCATCTTGCTTATTAGCTAAGGCATTTTTCATGACAAAGGTTCCCGCACCACGTTGCCTATAAACAAGTCCTTCAAGCGCCAATACGTCAAAAGCTTTTTTTATTGTCATTCTGCTACAATCATAGGTTTTGCATAAGCTCACCTGATCAGGAAGAATGGATTCTGGTGGATAAGTACCGTTGTTTATTTTTTCACGGATATCTGCTGCAATCAGTTCATACTTAACCAATTCGATCGCTCCTTTGCTTGAATTAAAAATGTCTAGCCATTTCCAATCAAATTATAGCATATCGAAAAGGAAAAGATAACTTATTTAATAGCCGCTTCCGATTCTCGCGCAATATTCGTGCGATCCACCAGTTTTAAGAACGGATACCAAATAATTAGGACGATGAAGAAATCGACCACTTGAAGTGCCCCGCCTAGCCATGAGTTCGTCGCCAAGATTCCATTTATAATAATTGGCACTGTCCACGGCACCGATACACCAGTTGGCGCTGGTACAATTCCTGCAGCCATAACAAAGTAATTAAGCGTTGTTACAATGAGTGGCGCCAATATCCACGGAATTAAAATCGTCGCATTTAGCACAATCGGCATCCCGAAGAGTACCGGTTCATTGACGTTAAAAATACCAGGTCCTAGCGCTAACCGACCGATTTCTTTGCTCTGTTTACTCTTCATTAGGAAAGCGAGCGCGATTACTACTGCGAGTGTCATCCCAGATCCACCCATGCCGACCGTAAATACTTCCATAAATGGTTTGGTAATAATATGTGGTAACGGAGACCCAGCTTTATAGGCATCCAGATTTTCAAGCATTAATGTATTCCAAATCGGGTCCATTACAGAGTTTACAATAATTTGACCATGTAAACCGAAGAACCACAATACTTGGACAAAGAAAAGTGCAATCAACGTTGGAATAATTCCCGATCCTAAACCAACGAGCGGTTTTTGGATAACTGTGTACACCACATCATGTAAGTTAGTATTGAAGAAGAATTGAACAACAATGTTAATCACTAAAAAGATACTTAAAGTCAAAACAGCCGGTATTAAAGCCGCAAACGATTTGGCAACAGCTGGCGGAACCCCATCAGGCATTTTAATCGTCCAATCACGTTGTACGAAGAAACGATATAATTCTCCTGCAATAAAACCAGTAATCATCCCAATAAACATCCCTTTTGCACCAAGGCGATCAAGCGAAAGCGCCCCAGTAACTAGTTCCCCATTGGCACTATTAAAGAAAAATGGCGTTAAAATCAAGAAACTAGCGAGCGC
>CM001047.1:882006-882298 GCA_000183865.1 Listeria marthii FSL S4-120 | reverse complement strand
CAATCCCAAAAACAACAAAAACCGTCATAATACTCATCGTCGCATTTTGGGCATTACCTAAATACAATTGTAAAACGGCTTTCGTTTCGTCACTCCAAAATGGCAAGTTCATCAAAACAACGGCAATCGAACCAAACATAGTCAGTGGAAACGCTAACATAAAAGCATCTCGTAAAGTCGTTAAATAGCGATTCTCTCCTAACTTTGCAGCAAGAGGCATTAATTTATCCCCCAGCAACTCCATAAATTTATTCACTGTTCTTCCCCCAAACGTATTTTTTTCTAAAAGAAC
>CM001047.1:881403-881906 GCA_000183865.1 Listeria marthii FSL S4-120 | reverse complement strand
AAACGTTTTCTATTTATTATTATACTCATTTAATTTTAAATGTCTAGTCTTTTTAAAATAAATGACCAAACAAAAAAGCTCCCATCATTATGATGAAAGCCTCTCACTCATTTTTTCTTTTTCTTCGCTAGCTTGTCTGCTGCTTTTTGTTTATTTTCAGCCAGTCGAAAAATCGTCATTTCTTTAATTAAATCGTAAGGAACTTCTTCTTTGATTGGAAATTGTACAGCGCCTTTTGAGTGTTTGTAATTCCCGAGCTTGGATTCGAACGCCGCAATACCACTAGAAGCTGGGTAAAAACCGTAATGATTTTTCGCAACAGCAAAGTGAACTAAATTCCCTTCAAAATAAAAAGTCGGCATTTGATAGCTGATCTTCTCCGTCGCTTCCGGCGCAGCAGCTTGGATAGTCTCTCTTATTTTTTGCAATACTCCTTTTGTTTCTGGTGGCGCTTGGGTAATATATTCATCAATCGTTGTAAATTCTAGTTTATTATCCATAGT
>CM001047.1:881185-881303 GCA_000183865.1 Listeria marthii FSL S4-120 | reverse complement strand
AAACGTTTTTCTTATTATAGCAATTCTCTTATAAAAAAACTATTTTAGAGTATAAAAAAAGTTACCTTAAAAATTTAAGGTAACCTTGTTTTTACGGAGAAGGAGGGATTTGAACCCT
>CM001047.1:865211-881085 GCA_000183865.1 Listeria marthii FSL S4-120 | reverse complement strand
TACCAACTGAGCTACTGTGGAATTATCTGACTTCCACTAGTATACGCAGAATCCGGTGAAAATGCAAGACTTTTCATGGGTTTTCTGTATAAATTTTCTTGGAGTCTGTTTGCTTTAGTTTTCCGCCGCAACTACCACAGCGATAACGGTTCACATTAAATCTACGCTGCCTTAAAAATGACTTCCCGCAGCTTTTGCATGTATATTCATGCATCGTAATTTCACGCGGAATCGCTGCACAAAATCGTGGTGCATTCACTTTTTTTAATAAGTCACGGAAATCTTTATCGCGATGTTGGTAACCCTTTTTCTCTAAATGTAGATGATAATGGCAAAGTTCGTGCTTCATAATGCCAATAAAGTACTCTAATCCGAAGTTTTCCAAATACTTAGGGTTCATTTCGATATCGTGACTTCTGAGTAAATAACGCCCACCAGTCGTCCGTAAACGCGCGTTAAAAACAGCTTGATGGCGAAATTCTTTTTGGAAAAATCGCAGCGACACTTCTTCCATGTGTCGCTGCAATTCTGCTTGATTCATTATTTAACACTTCCATTTGGATTAAGCATCGTTAACGCAATACGATTTTTCTTCGTATCTACTTCATCCACCCAAACGGTCACAACGTCTCCTACTGAAACGACATCCATCGGGTTTTTAACAAAAGAATTACTTAGTTTCGAAATATGCACAAGGCCGTCTTGTTTCACGCCAATATCAACAAAGGCACCAAAGTCAACCACGTTACGAACCGTTCCTTGAAGTTCCATGCCTTGTTTCAAATCTTCCATCGAAATAACATCTTGTTTTAAAAGTGGTGCTGGAAGTTCGTCACGAAGATCACGACCAGGAGCAATTAAGTTATCAATGATATCGCGCATTGTTTCTTTACCAATACTTAATTTCTCTGCTTCTTCTGGGATACTAAGCGCTTGTAATGCCGCTTTTAAATCTTCGCTGCCGATATCTTTTAAGCCAAAACCAGCTGCTTTTACAATTTGCTCAGCTGCCTTATAACTTTCAGGGTGAATCGCTGTTTTATCAAGCGGGTTTTCGCCTTCTAAAATACGTAAGAAACCGATACTTTGTTCATATGATTTCGCGCCTAAACGAGGAACTTTTTTCAACTCTTTACGAGAAGCAAACGAGCCATTTTCCTCGCGATATTTACGAATATTATTTGCAACTGTTTTATTCAAACCAGCAACATATTGTAAAAGAGACGCGGATGCTGTATTAACATTAACACCAACTTGGTTAACGGCTGTTTCAACGACAAAAGTTAGCGTTTCATTTAGTCGTTTTTGAGCTACGTCATGTTGGTATTGGCCTACGCCTACAGATTTTGGATCAATTTTCACAAGTTCCGCCAGTGGATCTTGCAAACGGCGTCCAATCGAAACGGCGCTACGTTCTTCTACTTGATAATCCGGGAACTCCTCACGGGCTGTTTCACTCGCGGAATACACACTCGCGCCAGCTTCATTGACGATACAATAATAAGCACTCGATTTCGATTCACGAATAACTTCCACGATAAATTGCTCCGTTTCACGCGATGCCGTTCCGTTACCAATCGCGATAACTTCTACTTGATATGTCGATAAAATTTCTGCAATTTTTTGTTTCGCTTCTGGGCGGCGCGCTTTAGCCGTATGTGGGTAAACAACACCGATTTCTAGCACTTTCCCAGTTTGATCTAACACAGAGAATTTACAACCTGTTCTAAAAGCCGGATCGACCCCAAGGATGATTTTCCCTTTTAAAGGTGGTTGTAATAGCAATTTTCGCAAGTTCTCGGAGAAAATGTGGATTGCTTGTTCTTCACCTTTGTCTGTTAGTTCACCGCGAATTTCACGTTCAATTGCTGGACCAATAAAGCGTTTATAGGCATCTAAAATAGCTTCTTCTACATAAGGACGAGTTGCAGAATTGCGATTTTGGATAACTTTTTCAAATAAGTATTGGAAGATTTTTGTTGTATCCACTTGGACTTGGACGCGTAAAATGTCTTCTTTTTCGCCGCGGTTAAAGGCAAGAATACGGTGACTAGCTACTTTTCCAATCATTTCGTTAAATTCATAATACATTTCGTACACGCCTTTTTCGTCTGCTTCAGCGTTTTTCGCTCTGGATTCAATCATCCCGAATTTGCGCGTAAAGTTACGAATCCATTCACGGAAACTAGGCTCATCACTGATTTGTTCGGCAATGATTTCATGCGCGCCTAGTAATGCAGCTTCTGCTGATTCCACTTCTTTTTCTTCTGAAATGTATTTTGCAGCTTCTGTCAGTGGATCGGCGTTGCTTGGAAAGCTCATAATCCATTCAGCCAGTGGCTCTAAGCCTTTTTCTTTGGCGATTGTTGCTTTCGTGCGTTTCTTTTGTTTATAAGGACGATATAAGTCTTCAAGCGCTTGGTGTTTTTCAGCTTTGACGATTGCGGCTCTCAGTTCGTCTGTTAATTTTCCTTGTTCATCTATTAGGCGAATGATTTCTTCTTTACGATTTTCTAATTTCGTTACATATTCAAATGTTTCTTCAATATCGCGAATTTCAACTTCATCTAGGCTACCAGTCATTTCTTTACGGTAACGTGCGATAAATGGGACCGTGTTGCCTTCTTCCATCAATTTGATAACGGCATTAATTTGCGCTGGTTTATACGTTAGCGATTTTTGGACTAATTTCATTATTTTTTCTTGCATTTGTTCCATACTTGATAGCCTCCATTTATTTCATTATCTACTAAGTGTAACATAATTACGTTTCAACTGACAAAAGCTACCCGCCTTACTTATTTAAAGCATTTTCCGCATAATGAATCGCATCTTCGGTATGGGAAAAGAAGTGCTCTTCACCTATCCGGTCGTAAAGTCCGCTACCTTTCAGACTTTCTTTCGCTTTATCCGTTAGCCCGGTAATTAAAATTTGACCGCCTTGCTTCGAAAATTCTTTTTCAATTTGATGGAAATAGCCTTCTGCAGTCGCATCGATAATCGGCACTTTCCCCATACGCAAAATCAGAAATTCCGGTTTCACATGAATTGCTTTAATAATATTTTGTTGAAAAATCTGTGCTGCGCCAAAAAAAAGCGGACCACGAATCGTAAAAATACTAATTTTCTCGTGTAAATGAGGAGCAATTTCAGCGCCTTCTGGTTCGATTTCTTCGATTTGCATCGAACTACCCATTTGTTTCGCGAAAAGAACAACCGCCAACAGCAAGCCAACTTCGACTGCCACAGTTAAACTTGCGAAAACCGTTAGTAAAAAGGTAATTACAAGCACTAGCGTATCGCCTGATTTTAGTTTGATAATGTGCTGGAAGGTTTTTCGCTCGCTCATATTCCAAGCTACTAACATTAAAATCGGCGCCATTGCTGCAATCGGAATATTAACAGCTACCGGAGCAAGCACGAGTAAAGTCAGTAATACAAAAATCCCATGAATAACGCCCGAAACACGGCTAGTCGCGCCATTATTAATATTGGTCGCGGTTCTTGCAATTGCGCCAGTCGCCGGAATCCCACCGAACATTGGCGTGACAATATTGGCAATACCTTGCCCGATCAACTCACGGTTACTATTATGTTTTGTATTCGTCATTCCATCTGCTACAACAGCTGATAGAAGCGACTCAATCCCACCGAGCATTGCGATAACAAACGCTGGCCCGACCAGTTTACTCATATTCGCAAACGTCATATCAGGAAATTCAAACGGTGGAAAAGTGTTCGGAATATCCCCATACGCCGAACCAATCGTTGGAAGCGCATCAGGAAAAAAGAACATCGCAATTGCCGTCGTAATCACAAGTCCAATAAGCGGCGCCGGAATTCTTGGTAAAATTTTCGGAAAAACAAATAATACGAGCATACAAATACATGAAATTAACACACTATAGAAATTCCATGAATCCAGGTGCAACCAGATCTCTTTCATGTTCGCCACAAATGATTCATGTTTCTCCATCCCTGTTAATCCTAGGAAATTCCCCACTTGCCCCATGAAAATCGTAACAGCAATCCCTGCTGTAAAACCAATCGTCACTGGTCGCGGAATAAATTTAATCAGCGTTCCAATTTTAAAAATACCCATTAAGCATAGTAAAACCCCTGCCATCATCCCTGCTACAAGTAAATCTTGATAACCATATGTTAATACGATTCCAAGTAGTACCGGAATAAATGCGCCAGTTGGTCCGGCAATTTGGAATTTCGATCCGCCAAAAATAGAAACGATGATTCCCGCTACAAAACTAGAATAAATTCCATATTCCGGACTTACCCCCGATGCAATCGCAAACGACATCGCCAGTGGCAAGGCAATAATGCCCACGATAATACCCGCAAGCAAGTCTTTCCTAAACCTCGCCCACGTATAACCTTTTACACTATTCAATAAAACTTTCTTCAATTTGCTCCTTCTCTCTTATTTGTATTTTAATCCGCGCGAAAAAAACGCAAAGCAATTTGGCTTCACGCTTACTAAGTGACAATTATCACATGATTAAGTATTAAAAACTAGCGCTCTATTCTAATATACCATAAATAGCCCCTGTTCTCACACCCAATCTGAAAAAAACACCTTTCAAACCATCGCTAGTTTAAAAGGTGTTATTATTATTCTGGAAATTTGCCAACCATGAATGTTACATCATCGGTTGGAATATCTAATATATTACGCTCGATTAAATGCCCAATTTTCACTACACAAAGTGGCGATTCTAGACTTTTTCGAACGCGGGATAAAACAAGACCATCTGAATGCATCAAAAACTTACTGCCCGGTTTATATTTAAACGATTGCAACCGATACTTCTGTTTTCTACCTGATAAAAAACCAGAGCCAGAAAGTGGAAAAATAAGTTTGTCTTCTATACCAATCATATAAAAACGAATATTGCCCATGCCGGTATAATGAAGTGTTTTTGTTAAGTAGTCGCCTTTAATAATGGCAACCGCAGCCCCACGCAAGCCAGAGACAGCCTGGTTCGCTTTTTCAAGCATTTCTGTAATGTCTGCATGGATATCTTCTTTGATGGCGTCAACGGTCGCTTTGGCCGCTCTATTAGCTTCGAGCCCGCTTCCAAGCCCATCCGAAAGAACATACAGAAAACCGTTTTCGTCCTCATGGGTATAATAAACATCCCCGCAGTATTGTTGTAATGCTTTAGAACGTTGAAATACAAATAAATTATTTGATTCAACCGCCTTGTTCATTTACTCCACTTCCTCATTCTGCAACGCCTCTCGAAGTTTTTTAATAGCTTGACGTTGGATTCTAGACACATGCATTTGTGATATATCGAGTAGTTCACCAGTTTCTTTTTGACTACGATTTTCAATGAATGTATATTGCAAAATTTTCTGTTCTCGCTCATCTAAAACAGGGAGAACTTTCTCTAAGAGCATGCGTTGATTCACACGTTCAAATCCATCATCAGTACCACCAACAACATCAAGTAACGTAATGGTACTTCCATCCGAATCAGCTTCAATCGAATGATCTACAGAAAGTGCTTGGTAGCTTTTTCCCATTTCCATTGCTTCTAAAACTTCTTCTTCCGTGACTCCGATGAAATCAGCAATATCGCTAATTTGAGGTGAGCTTTGTAGTTCTCTCGTCAGCTCTTCTACAGCATTTTTGATTTTCGGACCCAATTCTTTGATTCGGCGTGGCACATGAACACTCCACGTTTTATCACGTAAAAATCGTTTAATTTCCCCAACAATTGTTGGCACAGCAAATGCTTCAAAGCTTTTTCCAAATGTTGCATCATATCTTCTAATGGCTCCAAGTAAACCAATATTCCCAACTTGAACTAAATCTTCATGAAAAGATTTACCTTGGGAATATTTGCGCGCAATGGATTCTACTAAATTTTTATAATGAACAACTAAATTATACTGGGCATCTTGGTCGCCATTTTCTTGATAAGCGGCAATCCAAATATAGACTTTTTCTTTGGCTTCTTTATCAGGTTGAGATACTTTTGGCATTCTCCTCCACCTGCTTTTCATTAATATATTTGGTCATTACGACAGAAACCCCTTCATCGTAATAAAGTTTCACGTCATCCATTAATGTTTCAATTAAAAATAAACCTAGCCCTCCGATACGCATCATCTCCGCATCTTCACCCACATCATATGGGCCAATTTCTTGTTTACGGGTTTCTAGGTCGAAGCTTGTGCCGTTATCGGAAACACGAACTTCTAGCTTATCTTCATAAATAAGATATTCAACTGTAATCTCGCCATCTTCTTCACCTTTAAATGCATGCTTTACGGAATTAGTGATGGCTTCACTTACAGCTATTTTCAAATCTTCAATTGCTTCATAAGAAAATCCTGCGCGACTTGCAATTCCTGATAATGAAAGTCTACCTAAACTTACATATTCAGGCTTGGCAGGAAGTTGTAATGTAATTTTGTCATGCATTGTTGCCATTCATTTCACCCTCTACATTTTTGATTTCGATGATATCTGACAATCCTGTGATTTCAAACAATCGGAAAAGTCGGTCGCTTAAACCAAACAAGACAAGTTCACTTTGGCGTTGACGTAAGCTTTTGAAAGCTCCTACAAATACGCCTAATCCGGTGCTATCCATGTAACTCACTTCTGTTAAATCGATTCGAAGTACAATACCCTCTTTTACTTGATATACTTCTAGTGCTTCTTTTACCTTTGGCGCTGTATAAGCATCGATCTCCCCAGCAACAAATATGTCTATGTGGTCAGTATCACGTTCTTTTATTTCTATACTAATATTCATCACTTCACCCCATCTAATTTAAGTATACTGTCGATTTTACCCTAACAAATAAAATTAAAACATTCAAAAATAAAAACGCTCCACTCTTTAAATACGTTTACTCACCAGTAAATGCTCTCTAAAGAATGAGGTACGTCTTCACTTCTTCTTATTTAGTTCGTTTAATACAAATAAGTGTAAAGTCATCATGCAACTCAAAGTTTTGCATTTTGACTAACTGATCATAAATCGCATGAACCATTTTTTCAGCTGATAATGAAATATGTGCTGCTATGATTTCAGTTAACTCTTCTCGTTCAATAAATCCATTTGCCGTTCTTGTTTCGGTTACACCATCCGACATAATAAATACGGCATCGCCCACTTCAATTTTCTTATCAAATTGACGATAGACAGCATTTTTATCCACACCAAGTGGTAAACCTTTGGCATATAAATCAGAAAAAGTGTTTTCTTTATGTTGGTAATATAAGCCCAACTCATGTCCGGCTGAACCATATTCAAACAAATGTGTATCTTCGTGATAAAGCCCGTAAAACATCGTAATAAACATATTGTCGTTAATGTTTTCTTCTGCTACTTGGTTCAGCGATTCAAGCACGATAGATGGTTTTCTATCGTCTCCGGTCATCCCAGCTAATGCATATTTAATCATGGAAATACTAAATGCAGCCGGAATTCCTTTACCAATAACATCTGCCAGAGCGATACCGATTTGCTTGTCGCCTTCTTCTGTAAAGCTATAGTAGTCACCGCTCATTTGTCTGGCTGCGACACTGATAACCCCAAAATCAAGTTCGTCATGTTCCGGTACTTCTGTTTTCATTAACGTTTTTTGCATATCTTCTGCTTGAGCGATTTCACTACGTAATTCTTTTTGCTCGGTTCTTAAACTTAGGTGTTCCATATAAGCTAAGCCGTAGCCTACCATCATTTCTAGTAGTACATCAAATGATAATCGTACAAAGTCCGGCAACTGTTTTCCGTATAGTTCAAGAACCGAGCGATGCAAATGGACAATTTCTTCTGGTGATACTCGCTCTTCCATAGCTTCTCTGGATAATTTTTCGCAAGTATAAAGAATTTCTTCATCTTGATGTTCTAAATATTGAATAAGAATATCACGGTATTTTCCCTCAAAAGCTTTTTCCATTTTTTTCTAGCTCTCCTTACCGAACCCATTTCGTTGTTGTAATTACCGTTCCTTTAGAATCGCCTTCAATACTGGATTCAATATCAAAACTGTCCATTAAACGTTTGACTCCTGGGAGACCTGCTCCAAGACCGCCCGAAGTTGTATAACCATCTTGCATTACTTTTCTAATGTCTACAATTCCTGGGCCTTTGTCTTTGGCAACAATAATCATACCTTGCTTGCCAGACTCACTTACTTTTTCGATACAGATTTCTCCTCGTCCAGCATAGAGGAAAATATTTCTTGCTAATTCACTGATGGCAGTTGTAATTCTTGCTTGGTCAACTGTTCCAAAGCCAATTTCTTTGGATATTTTTCTACCTAGTTGCCTTGCAGCTACAATGTCCCATTCATTAATTATCTTTACGCAGGATTGGAATGTCATGTTCATTCCCCCAATTCCTGTTTAAGTTTTTCCAGGCCACTTTCAAGGTCCATCGCCGAAAGCACTCCACTAAACGTAATTCCGAGTTCAATTAGTGTAATCGCAACTGCTGGCTGTATCCCAGTTACAACCACTTTTGCACCCATCAATTTAGACATACTTACTACGTCCCCAAGAATTTTTGCAATAAATGAATCAATAAAATCGATGGAAGTTATGTCAATAACTACTCCTCTGGCCGACGTTTCATGGATTTTTGCAAGTAAGTCTTCCTGGAATTCTACCGCAGTATGATCATCTAATTCACTCTGGATCGAAATTAATAAACATTCACCTAACTTTAAGATTGGTATCCCCACAGTATTCACCCCTCTTTTTCTACTATCTCTCTGTTCGTCAAGGCTAGCGCACGCTCCATGCCTTTTTTCATTGTGTTGGTCGTGATAATTTGATCTAATTCAATTCCCAAGTTCACGATGGTTTGCGCAATTTCTGGTCTAATACCTACAAGCATTGCCTGACAGCCGACAAGTCTAACTGCTTCGGACGCTTGAATGATATGGTGCGCAACCATTGTATCAACAACAGGAACTCCCGTAATATCAATCAAAACCACTTCTGACCGATTTTTTACAACACCTATTAATAAGTTTTCTATGATTAACTTCGCTCTTTCTGTGTCAATCGTTCCAATCAGAGGCATTACAGAAATTTTTTCAAATATTGGCAAAAGTGGTGCGGATAATTCCTGTAGTGCACTTTTTTGGATAGAAACTGTCTTTTCCCACGTATCCGCGTAGGCAGTGACCACTTTGTTATACATGGAGGAAAGCCATGTTTCAAAGCGATAATAGGCATCGTCTTCTGGTTTTTCTTCTCTCTTTAAGAATAAATCTTCGTCTCTCATTGCTGTATATACTAAAAGCCCAAACACGCGCAGGCCTGTGGTGACAAAATGAATTGGCCAACCTAAGTGGACCACTTTTTCTGCAAAATCATCTAGTTTTTCATTGAATTTTGAGCCGTTTTCAGTAACATTGGAAACAATTAAATCAACAAATTCTTTGCTCGTTTCTTCGTACATTGCTTCTTTGGCAATGTCGTTGATTAGCCGATCTGATTGTTTCTCCATTTCGTTCATCCAGTCATTCAGTAAGTCTGCTTTATTAGTACGGATGAAGTTTGCAAAATCTTTATACATCAGTTATTTTCCAACCTTTCTCCACTATTAACCAAATTTTCTCTTTTACTCTGCGGTTTGATTAACTACCTTTCGAAAAAAAGACATTAGAAACAAATTTAGCGAGTAAGTTGATACGCGTTGTTTGTAGGTTTCTGATGTCCTCACTGTTTCTCAAAAGCAGTTAATTATTTCATTATGTATTAAACTATTTTTTACGTCAGACCCTTTTGCCCTGCATTCATCATTGTATGTTATTTTTTTAGGATGGATTAAAATTCTACTACTCCTAGACTGACCTCAAGTGCCTTGTTTACCTTGGCCATTAACTCTTCGTCCAAATGTGTAATTTTATCTGTCAGGCGCTGTTTGTCAATCGTTCTAATTTGTTCCAAAAGAATGACAGAGTCTCTTTCAAAGCCATCTTTACGAGTAGCTTCCACGTGTGTTGGCAACTTCGCTTTTTGAATTTTTGCAGTTATTGCTGCCACGATCACAGTTGGACTGAATCTATTACCAATATCATTTTGAATGATGAGAACAGGCCGTATTCCCCCTTGCTCGCTTCCGACCACGGGGGAAAGGTCCGCGTAGTATACGTCACCACGCTTCACCATCAGCCATTAACCTCCTAAAATACTAATATTCCTGTCTTCTGCTTCTGCTTCGACATGGGTACACTCGCATGCAATAGCGAAATTAATTGTCGCCATTTCTGCATAACCGCGTTCCATCTCGTCTCTTAATTCGCGAGCCCTTTTCTCCTGTAAAAATTGTTGCGTTGCTTCCATTATAACTTCACTCCGCCCCATTTTTTCTTTTTCTACAACTACGTCGAGTTCTTGTACCATTTCCTGTGTCAGTTCTACGGATATTATCATCCGCTTTTCTTTCTCTAACACGTGTCACACCCCCAAAGCCTCGTACCTGTAAGTAACAACTATATCGTACCATTATCACGCCATGAAGAAAAGAGTTATTTCGCTTTTTATTGTTAAGAATGTTACAGTCCTGATTGACGTTACTCCCTTAAGTCCTATATATAGCTATAAAGTTTCATATGTTAGATTATAAACGCTTCTCCGCAAAAAAGCACGAATATTACCTTCTAATGGATGTATTTCCTTGGTATTCTTTCGGTTAACAAACAAGTAACTTCATAATTAATGGTATCTAAATATTCTGCTGCATCATCTGCTGTTATCGTGTTTCCATGATCTGTACCAATTATCGTTACTTTTGAACCAGTTTGAAATTCGCGCGGAAGTTTGATGATTGTTTGATCCATACATACTCTTCCGATGATTGGAGCATGCTCTCCGTCTACTAAAACGTGGAAACCACTATAATGCCGAATAAGTCCGTCTGCGTAACCAATTGGCAAAGTTGCGACCCATTCTCGTTCTGTTGCTGTATACGTTGCGCCGTAGCTAACACTATCGCCTGGTGCAAGTTCTTTCACAAGTACCATTTCAGTATAAAGTGCCAGTGCTGGTCTCAGCTCGAATGGCAAACTAGTTTTAATTTCTTTGGAAGGCGTTAACCCGTACATCGAAATACCAAAGCGAATCGCATCGAAATTCATTTGCGACTGTAGTAATGAAGCTGCGGAATTTGCTGTGTGGACGAATATCGGGCGTTCTTTTAGGCTCGTTAAAATCGTCGTGAATTTGGCTAATTGTTGCTCGAAATAACTAGTTTCTAGTTGATCGGCTGTCGCAAAATGCGTGTAGATACCTTCTAGTTGTAGCTGTTTATTTTCAGCTATCGTTGATTCGATGTGTCGTGCTTCTTCCGCGCTACGAATACCAAGGCGTCCCATGCCACTATCTACTTTTAAATGAATCTGTAGTGGCGCTTCTAACCCTAAGTTGTCTAGCCAGTCTTCTCTGAAAACGGTAAGCGAAATACGATTTTTTGCTGCGAGATTGGCGTCTTCTTGTCTGGTTGCACCTAATACGAGAATAAAGTCGTCTTGAAAACCAGCTTCGCGAAGGGCAAGAGCCTCATCTAAAATAGCAACACAAAAACCTTTAGCGCCTGCTTCTTTCGCAGTTTTGGCTACTTCAATAATACCGTGGCCGTAAGCATTGGCTTTTACAACTGCCCATAATGCGACATTTTCTGGTAATTGCTTTTGTTCGTTTTTTATATTTTCGCGAATTGCTGCGCGGTCAATTTCAATCCATGTTGGACGATGCCAGCCTGTCACCATGATCGTTCACGTTCCTTTCTATATTTCAATAATCACTTGCGCTGCGGCTGATCTGGCTGTGTGGGTAATACTTACAAAAACATTTTCGCCTGGTTTGGCTGGCAAAGTAACGTGCGGTCGCCCATCCTCTACTTGCAAAATTTCCACATCGGTAAAGCTTAAATGTTTCCCAAAACCAGTTCCATTTGCTTTGGCGTATGCTTCTTTGGCAGCAAATCGTCCAGCTAAGAATTCAATTTTACGGCTACCTTCATATTTTTCAAATTGCTTAATTTCCTTTTCTGTTAAAACACGCTCGATAAAGCGTGGATTCTTCTCTACCACTTGTTTTACGCGATCTAAATCAATCATATCTAATCCGATTCCTTTAATCATGTTACACCTCTTCCAAGTAATCTGCTAATTCAGTAACGGCCGATTGTGCTCCCGCGATACAGTCTGGGATTCCGACGCCTTCGTAACTCATTCCGGCAAAATAAACGCCTGGGTAATCTGTCTGGATATTCTTTTTCAATTGTTTTAAACGGTCTTGATGGTTGACTAAGTATTGCGGCATCGCTGATTTCATTCGGCTCACTTCATAAAAAAGTGGTGCGGCGTGGAGATCCATTATTTCCGCGTAATCTGACAAAACAGCTGTGACGATGGCTTCATCGCTTGCTTGTTCTAACCATGTTTCCCCAGCTTTTCCAACGAAGCCGCGGAGTAACATTTTATTTTTCGGTACCATATGTGGCCATTTTTTCTGAACCCATGTGCAAGCGGTGGTTTTATACGGCGCGGTTCGAGCCACTAAGTAACCCGTTCCATCTGGCAAAATCGGCACATCTTTTTCATTATATGCGAGCGAAACAGTTGCGAGTGTCGTTAGTGGCTGTCCCGCAAATGGTTCAGTGGTTGTTTCAGCTAATAAATGAATTAACGCATCATGGGTAGCGGCGATTATCACGCCATCTGCGGTCATTTTATCTCCATCTGCAAAAGCAATTTCATAAGTGCGATTCTTTTTCGTAATGTGGGTTGCTTGTTTCGCCGTATGCAAGTTTTCTGGCGGTAGCGCAGCCGCAATTGCTTTTGGCAACGTATCTAGTCCACCTTCTAATGTTCGAAAAGCGCCAATTGTCGCCTTTGTGCCTGTTGTCTGCATGCTGCTTTCTTTCAAGCCGTCCATGAGATTACCATACTTTTTAACGGCCTGTTCAAACTTTGGAAAAGTGGCGCGCAAACTCATTTTATAAATATCACCGGCGTAAATTCCTGATAATAGCGGTTCGATAATTGTTTTCACTAATTCTTTGCCAAAACGTGCTTCAAAAAAATCGCCAAGAGCTTGATCATTTGGCTGATTGTTTGGCTCAATGGTTGGTTCTTGCAATGCCCTCGCTTTGCCAATTTCTGATACGAGTGTGCTTGCAAGCAAGGCCTGTTTATCGGTTGGAATTCCCATCACTGAGCCTTCTGGAATTGGGTGGAGCGCTTTTTCGTGATAAATGTACGACCTTCCCGTCGCGTTAGCAATCAGTTTTTCTTCGAGTCCTAAATCCTTCACTAAGCCCACACCAGCTGGCTTTCTAGCTAAAAAGGAATCTGGCCCTTTTTCAATTAAAAATCCGTCACGCTTCACCGTTTCGAATTTCCCGCCTAATTTTTCGTCTTTTTCTACTAATTCCCATGTATAATTCGGATGTGTTTTTTGTAGTTCATACGCTGCTGCAAGCCCCGATAGGCCGCCTCCGATAATGACTATATGTTTCACTACTTAACCAATCCTCTCTAACAATTGCTTCGTTTATTCTATCTATTTTACCAGATTTCCACGTAATTGAACAAAAAATAAAAGAACATCCATCCGCGAAAAATCGTGCGCTTATTTCAGCAGATTTTTCGCGAGTGGTATGCTCTCTTTTTTAATTGGTTGTTTCGGACGGGCTGTACCAGTTGTAAATAGCGATGGCTTGATCTTGGTGTATGTAGCGAACGTAGGCCTCGGCGCTCGTACTTCCAGATTTAAGCCAAACATTTAAGTGGCTAGATTTGCCCTTTTCCATCCAAACGCTCTGTCTTAACCGCAAACCTTGGATTCGTTCTTTACGGATAATATGCGTTATTTTGGAAAAAATTGGCCGCGACTGGACGAGAAGTGTTTGGTTATCTGTGAAAACACCTGTCGCGCGGTAGCTGGCTATTGCTTTTATCCCCGCTAAAATTGGCAAAATGATGCTAATTAAGCCGAGTGGGAAAAATAATATACTAGCTATAGCGGCCGGGATAATTGTCCAGATTAAGTAAATTCGCAAAAATCTGCGCAAACTGATTTTTGGTGCGCGTTCCATTGTTTCCATTTCAAATAAATAATCTGGTAGCATTTCTTTTAAGGTTTGTAGGGCCAATTCTTTTTTCATAATTGGTAAAAGTAAAATGTCGCCGGATTGTTTTTCATCTCCTGAGTTGCCGGCAGTTATAACTTTGACAGCAACTAAGCCGAGCATTTGCCGTAACGGGGATTCGATGATGGTAATTCCTTGAATACGCGCAAGTGAGATTGTCGTGTGATTGCGTTCTAGCAACCCTTTTTCGACGACAAGCGAATTGGGATATTTCATCAATTTGAACTGGAAATATTTGAACAATGTCGTCACAATCGAAATGCCCCACAAAACTAAGAGCAGGAAGACGATTAAAATGATAAATACGATAATGCCCATTTTCCATAGTTGTTCGGCTTGAGCTTCCATCCAGTCGGTCGGGATGACTTCGCGGAATTGTTGCATGAACGCAAGGACGATAAGGAGTGTTCCGAAAACGCCGCCGGATGTGACTGCCATTAAAATCAGTTGTTTCGTTTGTAGCATAACTGTTTTTTCTGGAGCTTCGACTACTTCAACTGCTGGTTCCTCGGTTTCTGGCACGACTTCTTGAATGGCTGCTTTTTTGCCATCGCGTAAGTCTTTCAATTCATCGACCACGCCTACAGGAACTGCGACTAAATCGGCTTCTGCTTTTCCTTTGCCGCCTGCTGTTTCAATTAAAACTTGGCAGACATTAAATGGGATGAAGAAAAACCACTGCTTCTTTTGGACGGTTTGAATGCGTTCGTATGGTATGTATGTATTTTTTCGGAAAATCAAACCGTATTTAATGCGAATCCCTTGGTCTTCCAATGTGTATTTATATGTAATGTATTTTAAAACGGCCGGGGTTAAAATGAGCAAAATAACGACGACAATAATCAAATATACCGCCCAGTTTGGCAAGTAACCATTGCTATTAACTGCCCGAAAAACAGAAAATAAACCGACGACGATTGGCACAATATTGCGTCTTACGTTCGTAATTATTTCTTTAATGAGGGCGATTGGATGGAGGCGTCTTTCTTCAAACATCTTCTTTCGCCACCTTCACAAGTTCAAGGATATGATGTCTAAGTTCATCCGACTCGGACTCGTTTACCGCTTCAATTTTATGTGTTCTTGCTGCTGTTGTAATCGATAAGGAAACTAATTTTTGTCTTCTCAGTAGTGGGCCTTGCTCTGTTTCCACGTGTTGAATGCGAATCATCGGAATTAAGACACGACTTCTAAAAATGATACCGTGCTGAATTTCCATTTCGTCTGGTTTAATCTGATAGCTCCAACGTGCAAAACGAAACGGAATAATGAATAAGTAGATAAATACAGCATAGATAGCGGTCAAACCAAAGCCAATCGCGCTCCACCAAACCGAAACTTCTGCATAATACAAAATAATCGCTGCTGCAACCGAACAAAGCAGAAAAACAAGGACCGCAATTCCCTCTGTTTGCCGCCAAACTGTTTTAATTTTCTCCGGTAATTTCTTTTCTAAATTTTCAAGTTCCATTGCTCTACTCCTTTTTTCTTTTTATCTTACGTTAATAATTACTAAATTGGAAGCGATCTTTTTTAAAAGTATCATGTTTTATTCATAGTTTGTTCATATTTGTTTTTTATAATGTAACAAGAAGAGGTGAGAATAATGAAGAAAAAAGGTTATATTCTAGTAATAATTGCGCTTTTGTCGCTCACGCTAAACTGGCTTCCAGAAATTGCTCACGCGCAAAAAGAAGCTACTGAAACCACTTATACAACAGCAACAA
>CM001047.1:864991-865111 GCA_000183865.1 Listeria marthii FSL S4-120 | reverse complement strand
TATCACGATTAACCTTCCGGAAAAGCCAAAGAAAGGCTCTAAAACATTTCATGATTCTTCTAAAAACCAAATGATGACGCAGCGAAAAAAAGGTCATCTTTTACTTATACAACAGCAACA
>CM001047.1:864595-864891 GCA_000183865.1 Listeria marthii FSL S4-120 | reverse complement strand
AACCACTTATACAACAGCAACAACGAGCGAATTAATGGAAATGTTTCTCCCTTATTCTATTCAAGATCCTTATATTGAAACGACGAAAAATAGCGCGGAATTAATGTTTGTAACCGAAACCGCAGCAACGATTACTGTCAAAACCAATAATCAAACGCAAACAATTGCTGGTAGCACTGAAAACCACCAATTTACTTTAGATAATTTGCAACCCGGCAATAATTTAGTTACGATTACCGCGACAACGGCCGACGGAAAGACTGAAAGCAAAACTATCACGATTAACCCCAGGAAGC
>CM001047.1:863297-864495 GCA_000183865.1 Listeria marthii FSL S4-120 | reverse complement strand
CTTTTATAAAAAAACAGGAAGCGCTAATTTTACTAAGCGCTTCCTGTTTTTTAATTCCTACGTCCAAATGTAAAACCAAGTGCAATCAAGCTTAAACCTGTCACAAATGGAATAACTGGACTAGTGTCCCCCGTATGTGGCAATGTACCTGTCGCACCCCCACTCACTAAACCATCTACTCTGGTTGTGCTTGTCACTTTTTGCACTGGTGGGACAGTGATTTTTGATAACAATGTTTTTTCAATCGTTAATTGCAGTTTTTGCCCTGTTTGTAATGTGTCTGATGTAAGATTATTCCAGTCTTTTATTTCTGAAACGGTGACATCGAATTTTTTGGCTACACCTGGTAATGTATCGCCACTTTTCACTTTGTAAATGACTTTGATTTTACCATTTTGTTCGGAATCTTTGACAACTTCCAGTGGGCCAAAGTCTGTTTCGACTGTTTTTTCAATCGGTTGCTTTTCGGCTGGGATGAATGGCGGTTCTTCTTTGACTGGTGGTGCAGTTCCTGAGCCTTGTCCGCCACTGCTGTAATCATTAACCGTCGCGTTTCTTGAAACTGGATCTAAATTGTCACCAGAAAGAGTCGCTTTATTCGTATAGCTTTTTTGTTTTGTCGTAATTTTCGTATCGTAAGTAATGACGACAGATTCATTGTTTAATGTGCCAATAGATAGTTCAAAATTACGGTCGGGATCCAGCGTAATCGGTTGGATATTTGTCTTGATGACTTTTTTATTGGCATCGCGGTATTTGATTGTTGCACTGCCAATCAGATTTTGACCTGAACCAAGCGTGTCGGTATAAATCGCATTATCAATTGGCGTTAATGCATTATTTAAAGTAACCGTCCAGTGTAAAATGCTGTTGTCTTTATCATCCATTCGACCTTGTTTAAAAACGATTGTTGGTGAGCCTGTTCCGCCACCAGTATTCACTTTGCCAATAAAAGCATTTATCGTTTCGGTCGTATTGTTCACAGGAAAAAGAATCGGATTCACTTGATCTGTTTGAATATTTTTGCTGTTAAACGTTGCGTTGTAATAAAGGCTGCCGCTTAAATCTGTATGTGTATTAACATAATCTGTAAAAGTTAATGTGATAGTTCCCGTTGTTGGATCAATCGTTGCGTTGGCGATAGTGTTTCCCGCAGCATCATCTACAGGAAATCCGCCAAAATTAATTAATTGAAATT
>CM001047.1:856879-863197 GCA_000183865.1 Listeria marthii FSL S4-120 | reverse complement strand
ATTAATTAATTTCAGCTGGTTGGGGATGGTTAATGTCATGGTTTCTCCGCTTGTAACTGGCTGTGTAATCACAAAATCATATGCCACTCGCACCCTACTATTTTCTTTAAAATTCGTTGCTGGTACCCCGTTTTGATTTTGTAAAGATACATTTGTAAAGAAACTGCTACCATAATCTGTTGCAGCTTCTGCTTTTGGACTTAAAAATCCACTTGCAATTAAAAGTAGAATTGCAAAAATCAGCCATCTTTTTTTCATTTGTTTCATTCCCCCTTAAAACATCTATCTTTATAGTTCCCATAACATGCTTGTTAAAAACGGTACAAAGATTTTTGCGCACAAAAAAACGCCAGAATAATTCTGACGTTTCTTTTTTATAGATGTAATAAGTAGTGATAACTAGCTTCTAACGTCTCGAACATATCGCGTTTGGATCTATCTTGCTCGATGCAGTAGTATTCGACGCTGTTTGTTTCGCCCCATTTGATAATAGCGCGGAAATCCACTTCGCCTTCACCCATTTCGACAAGGTTATTGTCCATATCTTCAAGTTCAAATCCGCTCACAAAGTCTTTCATATGAACAATCGGTGCGCGGCCACTATAACGCTTGATAAATTCAGCTTCATCATGCCCAGCTGCTCTTATCCAATAAGTATCTGGTTCGGCGTAAATACAAATGCCATTAACTGGATCCGTAATAAAATCCATCACTCTACGCCCATCAATACATTCGTTAAAATCATATTCCGGATTGTGTAAACCGATGCGAAAGCCAAGTGCATGAAGCTTTTCTGCCGCATTAATTAACGCAGCTTTTGTTGCCGTGTAGCCCGCTGTTGTTTGGTCCTCTTCTTCGATATATTTATCAAAAACAGTTTTACAATCAAAGTAATAAGCTTCTTCAATGATACCGTCTAAATCATTCATAAAACGATCATGCTTAATATGCATACCAATCACTTTTAACTCATATTTTTGCAGTAAACGGCGCACCTCTGCAGGGTCATTGCCGCGCATACCATCGAGTTGCACATAACGAAAGCCGATTTCATGAATTTTCCGGAGCGTACCTTCTAAGTCGCGCTCCATTTCTTTTCGAACAGAATAAAGTTGGACTGCTATTTTTTCTCTAATATCCATTTTTTCTCCGCCTTTCCTTATGCCTTCAAATCCAGCCAATCAACCTCAGACTCTGTTAACTTGATTCCAGCTGCCGAAACAGAAGATTGGAGTTCAGCAGCATTTTCTGGTCCGATGACTGCGGCTGTTGGGAAAGATTGCGTTAAAACATAAGCAAGCGAAATTTGAATTGGTGAGCAGTCTTTTTGCTTAGCAAGTTGCTTCGCGCGACTGTATCGTTCCCAGTTCGCCTCACTATAATACACTTCCACCATTTCCGTATCGCTCGTATCTTCCGCGGAAAATCTGCCCGAGAAAAACCCGCCAGCTTGTGATGACCATGAGAATAGCGGCAAACCAGTTGCCTCGTGCCAGCGAATCATTTCTTCATTTGCCGAAACACAATTTTCCCAGCGAGGTCGATTCACTTTTGCCAAACTAAAATTAGGGCTATTAAAGCTTAATGGTGTCAAACCATGGCTAAACGCATATTCATTCGCTTCGATAATCCGCGGTAGCTCCCAGTTTGAAAGTCCAATCGCATAAACACGGCCATCCTCGACTTCTTTATGCATCGCTTCCATGATAGCTCCCACTTCCACTTCTGGATTATCACGATGCAAGGCAAACAGCTCCACATGATCGGTTTTTAATGTATCTAAACTAACAGAAATATCTTCATGGATAGCTTCTGGAGTGACACGCGGCACATCACTCGCTTCCCGTACCGGATGTCCACCTTTTGTTTGGATAATCACGCTATCACGGTTGCCACGCGCTTCCATCCAAGTACCAATCGCTTTTTCACTATGACGATAATGGCGCGCCGTATCAAAAATATTCCCACCCATTTCGAAATATTGATCCAACACCGGACCAGCAAAATCCATGTTATCCGCCCGTAAGAAATCTCCAGCACCCATCACTAAATTAGAGCAAGCTATCTCGATTTTTTGGCTATTTTTCCGACCTTGTACGATAATCTTTTCCATTATGCTTTCACCCCACTTGCTGCTATTTTATCAACTACAAGAGTCGTATTTGCTTCTTTTACAAGCGTTGCTGGAATCGCTACAGTAGGTTCTTTTTCGACTACTTGTTTCACGATATCGATTTTTTTCTCGCCTGTTGCAACTAAATAAATCTCTTTTGTTGCTAAAATTTGTTGCATACCGAGTGAAATTCCGTGTGTTAACGGCAAATCTGTATCGAAATATTTGCTCATGACGCGTTTCGTTACATCATCCAGTTCAACAACATGACAATTCACATCCACGGGTACAAATGGCTCATTAAAGCCAATATGACCATTAAGCCCAATCCCAAGCAAGATAAAGTCCATACCGCCACGTTCGTCGATAAATGCATCCACACGAGCACATTCATCCGTTAAACTCGTCGCCTTGCCATCAAAAAAGCAAATTTGTTCACTAGAGACATTTTTTAATCGATCAAAAAATGCATCATACAGCGTTTGGATACAGCTACCTTTTGTTTCGCGTCCTAAGCCAATCCATTCATCCAAGCCAACAAATTGCGTTTGACTGAAATCTACTTCACCAGCTTGATTGGCTTTAATGAGCGCTTCTATCGTCAGTAAAGGCGTATCCCCGCCAGCAATACAAATTAAGCTTGCTGGTTTTTCCTTTACTAATTCAATGATTCTTTGGCTCACTGTTTCAGCCACGATTTGCTCATTTTCGTTAATAACTAGTTTCATTTTTAAATCAACCTTTCTCTATTAGAAATCCAAGTCCAGTGCATCATGTGCTGCTTGGCGTTCTGATACAACTGTTTCCTCTTTGATTAAGCTCTTTTCATACATTTTAAAGAACGGGTAGTACATACAAACAGCTGCCGCGAGAACGACGATAATTAAAATAATTGCGCGCCAGTCCATTGTCGCCAAATACTGCGCGAGTGGAATCGGTGTGCCGCCAACATTCGCAATCGGAGGACGAACCCAACCAAAGTGGAACACAAACCATTGCCCTACCGCTAAAATTGGCGTTCCAAGTACGAATGGAATAAATAAATACGGGTTAAAACAGATTGGCAAACCGAATACAACTGGTTCGGAAATCGTGAAAATCGCTGGAACGACGGATACTTTTCCGACCGCTTTTAGTTCTCTTGATTTACTGAATAGCGCGAGGATAACTAGCGCACCTGTGATACCAGACCCAGAGAAGCCCATGAAGTAATCCCAGAAGTTTGGCGCAAATACGTGAGGAATTGGTTCTCCCGCCGCATAAGCCGCCGCGTTTGCTCCTAAATATTGTGTCATAAATGGAAGTACAAAGCCAATCAAAATCGCATAACCATTTAGACCGATAAACCAGAATAGCATTTCCAAGAAACAAATGAGGAAAACTGCATATGGCGTATCGATACTATTAATCGCCGGAGCTAGCATCGTCGTAAAGGCTTCCGGAATAATTTGCCCACTTGTGACACTTTGCATTAAAATACTTAAACCAACCGCACTGAACAGTAATACCACAAGCGGAATAATAGCTTCAAAAGTCGTCGCAATCCCGGCTGGTAAACCTTTAATACGAATAGTAATATTTTTTCTAATAAATAAACCGATAAGTTCTACAGAAATAAGTGCTGCGAAAATAGCGATAAATAGTCCCCTAGAATCTAGGAATTCAGTATTAAGAACGCCATCGACCATTTTCGTATTAAGGATTAGCGTTACCATGACAGCAGCCATGACACTATGTAACACAGGGACTTTCATTTGTTTCGCGTGGCTGTAGGAAATAGTTATTGCAGCATAAATCGATAGTAGTCCAAACGTAAATTGAAACGGTAAGTTAAGTGCTGCTGCATTTTGAACAAAGAATTCTTTTACAACAGAACCCGCCGGAAACATATTCCCGATTGCGGAAATAATCAGCGAGAATGACCCAATAATTAATACCGAGATCAAAGCAATCATCCCATTTTTTATTGAGGAAATATGACGTTGCTTTTCAATTCTAGCTGCGACAGGCTCAAAATACTTCTCCATAAAAGCGATAAAACGATTCATAAAAGATTGTTTGTTTTTACTCGACATGTTGTTTCCCTCCACTTTTTTATTTGTTCATTTTAAGGATAATCGCGTCTTTTAAAATGTTCGCACCATTGACTGTGCCGTAATCTTTCGTATCGATGACTTGAATTGGCTTATTATATTCCGCCGCGATTTCGCTTAAATGTTTTAATTGGTGTTTAATTTGAGGTCCGACTAAAATAACGTCGAAATCTTCAATATGCTCGCGTAATTCTCCTGCTGGATGCGCTTCGATTTTCACATCGGTATTGGTTAATTTCTCACTATTTTGGGCAATTTCCTTCATTTTTGTGACCATTACCCCTGTAGATGCGCCTAAGTTACACACTAAAAGTACATGTAATTGATTGATTTCCATTTACTTTTCCTCCTCTTTTCTTAATGTTTTAATCTCTTGATGCATTTCGATCATTTCGCGAATCAAAGTTGATGCTAAGATGGTGTTCATTAATGTATCTTGCGCGTGTACAAGTAAAACGGAAAAATTAGCTTGTTCCCCTCTTGTTTCTTGAATCAGCATTTCCGTTTGTACTTTGTGCGCTTCAATCATGAGGTCATCTGCTTCTTTTAAAAGTTGTTCTACTAATTCTGAATCTGATTCTTTTGCGGCCTGTAATGCTTCTATTAATTTTGAAAATGAATCCCCCGCTAGTGAAATTAATGAAAACGATATTTTTTCTATGTCCATTATGAATCCCTCTCTCATTCAAAGATAGCTGACTTAACGTAATGATAAATATCACGTTTTGAGCTAGCCATTTTAATTTTTTGCATTTTTTCTTCGTCCAGCGCTAATTTCATTAATTGTTCCACGATTAAATGCGCTTCTTTCGTTTTTAAAGCCAGTGTAAAAATGACATGAACCGGCTCCTCGTACCTATCAAAAAACATAATACCGTCTTCAATGATCGTCACTCCAATGCCATCCATCAAAACACCATCACTTGCCCCTGCGTGCGCAATTACTACGCCTGGCGCAACGACCATATACGGCCCGTACACTTTTAAATTGTGAATGATTTTTTCATGATAACTTGGCTCAATCACATCTAATTGCTCCATACGTTTCGTTCCAAGCTTAATCGCTTTCCGCCACGTTGAGCACGTTTCTTCCATAACAATGGCTTCTTCTGTAAATTGAAACGGCGGAATAAGCCGCTTTGGTGTTTCTCCTTCATCCGATATAAGCGCTTCCAATAAATCGAATTCTAACTTGCTTAAATTATTGATTTGCGTATTTTCACCAATAATCGCTAAAATCTTACTAAACTTATTAATAATCTGCTTATCACTTTTGACAAGTTTCATCCGTAAATGCTTTTGCAGTAATTCCATATCTTCTTTTTGCAAATAACTATGGATTCGGAGTACCTTAGAATCTTGCATATCCGGCAAATCCACGGTACTAATGACAAAATCAAAATCGTTCATCATGGCGCGCTTAAACTTCCGCAGGCCAATCGTCTGAATCGACTCAAACTCAAACATCCGCTTCAACTGAATGGCGATCATTTTCGAAACTGCGACACCTTCTGGACAAATAATCAACAAGTTCGGTTTCATTTCGACCGTTTGCTTATTACGCTGTACCTCAGATGCAAAGTATATCGCTAAAAATGAAATTTCCTGAGAGCTAACTGAAATTGGGAGTAGCGGTTTTAACGCTTCCAAACTTTCCTTCACGCGCATAAAAATTTCGCGATTATCACGCATAAATTCATTAAAAATCGGATTTTCAATAATAACCCCAGCGCGAACACGTCGAATCATCAACTTAATATGCGCCTTGATTTGTGTATAAAAATCCGTATCCCCATGCACAAAATCGACTTGATAAATTTCGCCCATTTTTTCGCAAATACCAGTCACAAACGCTTCAATAACCGCTTCATCTTCGCGTCCATATTGATACTGTTTCAGCGATCCAATAATCGTTTCTAGCGCCTTATCGAGCTCATCAACTGCCACAAAATCTGCTGTAAACTGAAAATCCACTTTTGCCTCATGCTGTTTTAGTAAAATCGCAATTAACGTTAAATATAATTGCTCATCCATCGCGCGCGTCATATTCTCCTCAACCGAATGCGCCTCACGATTCACTTCCTGCAAAACTTCCATTTCAAAAAGATTATA
>CM001047.1:853862-856779 GCA_000183865.1 Listeria marthii FSL S4-120 | reverse complement strand
TAGATAAGCTATTTTCCGAATCTAAAAACTGATAAAATTCGCGGATATTAATAAAACGCAAGAAACTCCTAGCAAAAAGCGATGTTTTCGTAATTAAATTGCCAGTCACTAGAAAACCATGCCTCGGCTGATGCGATAAATCTAAATTATTTAAAAAAAGTTCTCCTTCAATGGCACGCAGATGATTTAACACAGAGGATCTTGAAATAAAAAGAACTTCTTCAAAATAAGTAACCGGGAGCACTTCTTCACTTAGAAGCAGTTTTAGTAGTAAAAATTGCTGCACTTCTTCTTGGCTGTAACGATATTTTTTCGGCGTGATTTGTTGTTTGAACTTACTCACTACCGGGTTTACGATGTTCTTTTCCGGAAGTAGCACCCCTTTCCTCGTATGTCTGATAAGAGCTGGTAACGTTTGCTCATGGAGAAAAATATCGATTTTTTCCAAACTATAACGAACACTGCGCTCAGAACAACCAAGCGAGTTAGAAATATAACCAATATTTTTAAAATCTTCCTGCTCCATAAGAAAATCTAAAATTTGAATACACTGCTGATTTAGTTTCATCAGGTATCACTCCTCTTTCTAAATTCAATTTATCATTTTCATGATAGGGCTTACAATAAGCTATATAGCTATTTTTGTCAGATACGTAGGGACAAAAAAACTATCCATTTTACTATAACTGGAAAAAAACCTTGCCGGAATAGGTCGGAGCTACTGAAAGCACAAAAAAAGCCTCCTACAGTCACTGTAAAAGGCCTATTATTTGAACTATTTATCTTTTTTCATATAGAAAGTTAAAATAATTGCAATGAAAACCATCAAAAATCCGACAATCGGCGTGTAACCTAAACCAATATATTCGGTCACCAATCCGCCAATAAATGCGCCCAGTGCAATCCCAACATTGAAAGCCGAAATATTAAGCGCCGAAGCCATGCTCACCGTTTCCGGCAAATACCGCTCCGCCAATTGCACAACATACAGCTGCAAACCCGACACATTCATAAAGGCAAAAAATCCCATCAACATAATAGTAATTAATCCCAAAATCGCATTCCCCGATGTAAATTGAAGCAATAACAACGTCACCCCTTGCAAACTAAACATCACAAAAAGTGCCTTAGCTGGACGCTCATTCGCAAAATGCCCACCAATCGTATTCCCAATCGCAACCATCACGCCATAAACAATCAGCAAAACAACAATCATGCTCGTAGAATAGCCCATTTTGCTAAACAGCGGCGATAAATACGTATAAACCACAAAAGTACCACCATAACCAAACGCCGTCATGAGTAACACCATCACGATTTTTTTATTAACTAACAATTGCCCAATCGATTTAAACGAAATGCTCTTACCATTCGATAAATTTTTCGGCACAAGGAAAAAGTTAGCAATAATTGCAATCACACCAATCGCAACAATAAACAGAAACGACATCCGCCAGCCAAAAAGTTGACCAATAAACGTCCCAAGTGGCACCCCTGTCACAGTCGCCACCGTAAGTCCCGTAAACATCACCGCAATCGCACTAGCCCGTTTGCTCGGATGAACCACATCTGCCGCGATGACAGAAGCAATCGACATAAATACCCCGTGCGCAAATGCCGCAACTACACGCCCGCTAAGGAGCATCCCAAAACTCACAGCAAATGCCGAGACAAGATTCCCTATCAGAAACACGAGCATGACTAATAATAACAAATTTTTACGATTCATCTTCGCAGTCATTGTCGTTAAAACCGGCGCCCCAACCATCACACCAAGCGCATAAATCGATACAGTCAAACCAGCCGTACTAATTGACACTCCCATGCTAGAAGAAATCAGTGGAAGCAGCCCGACACTAATAAATTCCGTTGAACCAATCCCAAACGCACTAATCGCCAGCGCCAAAAGTGTCAAATTAGGATTTACTTTTTTCATATCCACGTTATTTCCCCCTAAAAAATTGCAAATTGTTTCGTTCTGTTATACAGTATCTTATATACCGTATGAAATAACAAGAAGGTACTTAAAAGTCATATAGATACTAAAAAGTACCTATAGGAGGATTATGATGACTAAAGTATATAATATCGGCGTCGAAGCTACACTAGAAGTTATAGGCGGAAAATGGAAACCAGTTATCCTTTGCCATTTACGCGAAGGCAAAAAACGAACTGGCGAATTAAAACGACTCATCCCCAACATCACACAAAAAATGCTCACTCAACAATTGCGCGAGCTGGAAAAATCCGGGGTTATTGTCCGTAAAGTATATGAACAAATCCCACCAAAAGTCGAGTATTCATTGAGTGAATACGGCGAATCGCTGTCGGAGATTTTGAACAAACTGTGCTTATGGGGCGAGAATCATGTTGATCTTTTGCTCACTAAGAATGAAGATATTGTTTTGTTGAAACGAGATTAATAGAAAAATAGCCACCTCTCGGGTGGCTATTTTTAATGATTCCCTATACTTAATATCCCTGAATCAATTTCTTCTCCATCTAAAAACCAATACCCATGATAATCTCCACTGAGCGCTGTAAACGGAACTGGTGTCTTCCCTACTTCCGCTACCTTTCTAAGTAAGTAATTCCGCAAAATCCAACCATCATTTAAAGAACGTTGCTTTAAATTCAAAATCCGTTCTATTTTTACTTCACTTGTATTTAGTTCTTTCGCTACTTCGGCAATTGTTAAATTCGCAAGCGCCAAATTCTCCGCAAACTCACTTTTCGTTGCTTTCATTTGTTCTTTTGATAAAGTCATTTTGAATTCCACCTTTTATAAATGTAATAATTTTTCAGCATTTTCGTGAGCGATTTTTGCTTTTACTTCATCCGTTAAATCAAGTGTATCTAGGAAAGTTCCAGCATTTTCTGGTTTTACAAAAGGATAATCTAGCGCATAAATAAGATG
>CM001047.1:848835-853762 GCA_000183865.1 Listeria marthii FSL S4-120 | reverse complement strand
ATTCATTTAATAAAAACTTCCATTCATTTTGGTATAATAAGCCGCTTGGTGTCACATACACATTCGTCCGGTAGTAGTCAGAAATTTTCCGTTCTAGCGTTGTCCAGTGGCCGAGTGTATTGTCCATTCTGTTTAAAAACATTGGCACCATTTCCCCTAAATGCCCTGTGATGATTTTTAAATTCGGTAATTTATCAAATATACCTGAAAGAATCATCCGCACGACTTGAATACCAACGTCCATATGCCACCCAAAACCAGCAGATGAAAATACCCCTATCACCACATCAGACCAAGCATCACTGGAAAAATATTGTTCTGTAATAGCTTCTGGGATAAACGATGGATGGAACGAAATCGGTACATCTAGTTTTTCTGCCATTTCGAAAATCGGATAATAAAAGCGATTATCAAAATATTTGTTTTCAAACTGCCCTTTTACAAGTGCACCTTTGAAACCAAGTTCTTCTACGGCTCTTTTTAATTCAATAGCAGCATCTTCTGGTGAGCCTACTGGTAAGACAGCAAAACCGGCAAATCGCGTAGGATTTTGTTGAATCACCTTCGCTAGTTCATCATTTGCTCGCTTACACAGAGCTACCGAAATTTTTGGATCTAAGTTTTGCGGAGAACTATTCCCATAAGAGAGTACTTGCTTATCAATACCATGTTGATCCATAAATGCTAAACGTTTTTCTGTATCTTGCATTTCCGCTGCTGAAGGAAGTTCCTTTTGCATATATTGAAACATTTCCGGACTAACCTGTCCACTTACTAAATTTCCAGTGACTTTGTTGATTTCATTCGTAATGACTTCGGATTCAAAATGTTCTTCTATTGTTATAATTTTCATGTTCATTCCTCCTTAAGTAAACAATACCCCTTTTTAAGTTGCTAAAATAGCCACATTTCGATACACTAATAACAATTATGTATCATAAAAAGGAGAGTTTTATGAATAACTACGTAAAAGTGCATCAACCGTTGAATGTTGATTTGCGTACACAAAAAACACAAACCAAACTATATACTATTTTGGAGAGGTTTTATGTGGAAGGTAGAATATTTGAATCAATATCTATAAAAGATTTATGCGAACAAGCGCGAGTATCACGAGCCACTTTTTATCGTCATCATGAGGAGATTATTCAAGTGATTGAAGTCCAGATTTTGCGAACCATGCAGTACTTCTCTTTGGAATTCGACCAAATTATTTTAACAAAGGAAAATATCCAACGCTTAATCCTCCGAACTATTCAAAAAACCCGCTTTTATTTCAAGTGATTTTTTGGAGCCGGGCAGAAAATATTTTTATTGATGTAGTGTCTGGAGAAATACTTCGAATTAGTTTGTTAAAAGAAGTTTCCTTTTCAGATAGTCACTTTATTCCTAATTGTTTTGCTAGGATGATTTTAAGTTTAGCGGCAGAAATTCAGCAATCGAATAAAGACTATACGAATGGTCAATTAGTTGAATTGATACAGGAGGCAGCTCGCTATTTACAAAAATAAAAAGAGCCTAAGTTCCCTTAGACTCTCTCATTTAATCAATCATTTTACGGAAATTCAACCGTTTATTTAATAGATACATTAGCGGAATCCCGACACCCATTACGATGAATTCACTTGCGGCTGTTGTTGCCCAAGTAATTAGGAACGGTAAGTCAAAAACAATTACTAACTCCCAAGCGATAATTGCCATCGTTAATGAGAAGAGAATCGTATTAATAATCATCCGCGGAATAATTCCTTTAACGTATTTAGAAATTCCAATCATTAGTAAAAGGGAAATAGCCGATTGTGCTACGCCAAAAACTAAATCAATCCACCCTAATCCAGAAAAGAATAAATTCGTAATAAAAACACCTACGATAATACCCCAAAAGTATTTTTTATTAAAGACGATTAGGTGGTTAAAGATTTCTGGTATTCTAAATTGTAATGCCATAAACCCAATTGGTGCAACAATCATCCCGAGCACTACATACAGTGCGGCGATAATTGCATTCACCGTCAAAATTTTCATTTTCATTATTTTTCCTCCTAGTTTTTTTACGTGGGATGGTATGAATGAACCACGTGTGGCAATTTTGCCAACATGCTATTTTCTCATAAATATGTTGCAATGTAAATGTTAAGTTTGATAAGCTTGGTAAGTATCTTCCATGAAAATTATTACCTAAAGGAGCACCATATGACTAATTACTATAATAGAAAATTTAGCACGATAGAAAAGAAATGTGTTACTATATCTGATTATGCTTTTGAAGAAGAAATTATTTTACAATGCACTCAGCTTTCTGAAACACAATTTCCAAAGCAAAGTGAGCGCAGGAAAGTAGTCAATGATTGGATAGATTTTTTGACTACGCATCCAAAAGCATTAAAAAAAATACACTGCACATCAAGAATGAACCAAAAATTATTTGATGCCATTTGCTGCCAAGAAAATTTAGAGGAGTTTGGAATTAAATGGGGGATGTATCCAGATATTACGAAAATTGTTAATCTTAGAAAACTGAAGTATCTCTCACTAACATCTGGCGCTTCTCTAAAGGATATCTCTCCACTTGGCGAATTGAACCAACTCGAAGTCCTCATTTTATCTACAGTAGGTGCTGAAGACTATCTTCCTCTTAAAAATCTCACTAAGCTAAAACAATTAGGGCTACATAGTGGTATGGATAACACGCTTACGGTAAATACGCTTGCTTTTCTGAGCGAACTAAAGGATCTTAGGAATTTCCACACTACGGGTTTTAGACTAGAAAATGGCGATTATAATCCGGTTCTTTCACTCGAAAAGATAGAATATTTGTCCGTTAATATGCCGGATTATGACTGGAAAATATGGAATCCACTTTTCGCAAAAAAATTTGCTAATATTCCTCTTAATATGCATTATCTGTTATAACAAAAAACCGGACTGTCGAATACATCGATAGTCCGGTTTTGATTTTATTTAGATTTTTGTGAGTAGTTGCCTTTGTTGCCGCCGCTGCGTTGTTCTCCGCCGCCACGACGATCACGATTGCCGCCACCGCCAGAACCGCTTCCGCCGCCACTACGACGACCTTTGCCGCTGTTGTTACGATCGCGGTAGCTTCCGCCTTTGCCGCTTCCGCCGCGATAGCCGCCACCTTTACCGCCTTTACCATTTTTACCTTTGTAGCCACCGCCACCACGAGATGGTAATGGACGCTCTTCAGTAATATGGACAGGCGTTTTGTCTGGCTCTTTCGCTAACATTTTAAGCATTGCTGCTGCGATGTCAGTTGCATCGTATTTTTCAAGAAGTTCATTAGCAAACGTTTTGTAGTCAGCTAAGTTTTCTTCTGTGATTGCTTCTTGAATTTTTTCAGTTGCTACGCGTAATTGGCCTGCAAATGCTTCGTCCCATGTAGGAGCTTGAAGTGGTTGCATACGTTTTTTCGTAGTTTCTTCAACAATACGTAAATAACCCATTTCACGAGGTTGTACGAAAGTAATCGCCATACCTTCTTTACCAGCACGACCAGTACGACCGATACGGTGAACATAGCTTTCTGGATCTTGTGGAATATCATAGTTATATACATGTGTTACGCCGGAAATATCAAGTCCACGAGCTGCTACGTCTGTTGCAACTAGAACATCAATTTTTCCTTCTTTAAATTTGCGTAGTACACTCATACGTTTTGCTTGCGTTAAGTCACCGTGGATACCTTCAGCCACGTAACCACGCATATCAAGCGCGCGAGATAGTTCGTCTACACGACGTTTCGTACGACCGAAAACAATAGCTAGTTCTGGTGCTTGAACGTCTAATAAACGAGATAATACGTCAAATTTTTCTTTTTCGTGCACTTTTACGAAGAATTGTTCGATTAATAGTGCAGTCATTTCTTTCGCTTTAATGCGAATAAGTTCTGGGCTATGCATGAAACGTTCACCGATACGGCGAATTGGATCAGGCATTGTTGCAGAAAATAGTAAAGTTTGACGTTCTGCTGGTACTTCTTTTAGAATAGTTTCGATATCATCAATGAAGCCCATGTTTAGCATTTCGTCTGCTTCATCTAGTACAAGTGTTTCCACGTGGTCTAGTTTCAGTGTGCGACGGTTAATATGATCCAAAATACGTCCTGGCGTACCAACTACGATTTGTGGGTTTTTCTTAAGTGAACGGATTTGACGGCTGATATCGCTACCACCGTAAACCGCTAGCACACGTACATGTTTGTCATAGCTAAGTTTATAAAGCTCTTCAGAAACTTGGATTGCAAGTTCACGTGTTGGAGCAATAATTAAAGCTTGTACGTTGTTACTCTTTTGGTCAATTTTGTGAATCATTGGAAGACCAAAAGCGGCTGTTTTACCAGTACCTGTTTGTGCTTGCCCGATTAAGTCTTTACCTGCTAGTCCTAGTGGAATTGTCTTTTCTTGGATTGGTGTTGCTTCTTCAAACCCCATCCGATTTACTGATTTTACAATTTTTTCGTCCAGTCCGAACTCCGAAAATTTTGTCAATGTCATTTCTCCTTTACCTGTTTAAAGTTTGGTAGGAGAGCTACTTTTATAATTCATCACAATACGCTTATTACGATTGTTTGTCTGTTCATTTGCAGTTGTTTTTATGAAAACTGCTATCTTTCATTTTCATTTTTCTGCAATAGAAAAGCCTGGGCGCACCAAGCAAAATGATTCACGGCATCAGAAATACTCTCTGCCATTATAGCAGTTCTAACGCATCAAATAAAAAAGCCCTCATTAATCACTAGGCTAAATATAAACCTAATAAACTTCCATCTATCATCATAACACACTAACTATTTCTTTTCAACGGCAAAACCCTATCTTTCCGAGCTATTATCGAATAAAAAAAGTTATTTCTTTTCAAATGTACGTTTATCAGCGCCCTTTAGCCATTTTTAATATTAAATCTTTTA
>CM001047.1:845920-848735 GCA_000183865.1 Listeria marthii FSL S4-120 | reverse complement strand
CTTTTTGCAAAAATGTTAAAACAGCTGCAAATAATTTGTCTGCTTGTTCATCCTGACAAATCACGTGTTTCGAACCTTCTAAAATAAATAACTCTTTCGGTCCAGGAATACTTTCCATTAAGAAATTGACACTTTTTTCAGCAGGAACTACTTGGTCGGCACTGCCTTGTGCAATAAAAGTTGGAATTTCAATATGTTCAAAAACCGGTTTTGCTAAAGCGACCATTTTTTTAAACTGCAGCGTCGACGTCCAAGGTGTTTCCGTTACTTTCTTTTGGTAACGTTTGAACATCGGGCTATTTTTGAGGGTCACTTCTTTCGCCTCGGTAATGACTTGCTTGGAATTTTCGACAAGTTGCGGCCACTCCATTGCATTTACAGCTGTGCTTAGAAGTACCAGTTTTTTCACTTCTGGGTAATGTCTCGCAAGCCAGCCCGCAAGTAAGCCACCCATAGAAAAACCAATAATATATACTTCATCGTCTTCTTTCAACATTTGACTTAAAATGCTGTCTACAAAAACGATCCAATCTTTATACGTCACATTTTTTAAGTGGCGCAGGTGATCATGGCCAGGTAATGTGGGTGCTAAAACATCCCAATCTGTATGCTCTCGCAAATAGTCAGCGAGTGGCTTCACCTCGGACGGCGAACCAGTAAAACCATGAATACACAAACAAGCAACCATTATGCCTTTCCTCCTGTCCAAAATTATTACCTATTTAACGGTAATATTATATGTCCAATTTTATTCGTCACTTAATAATAAGATTTTCTACTACATCTTTCAAGCCCATTCCGTAAGAACCTTTGACCAGTATCCATTCATTTCCAGTAATTTCGGAAAGAAGCGCCATCTCAAGCGATTCTTTTGTGTCAAAATGTTGAAGTTTTCCCTGACCAATTTTTGCTTCGGCTACTGCTCCAAATGCTTTCATTGCATCGCCGTATAAGAAAATCTTCGCAATCGTGTCATTTTCTAGCACTTCAGCAGATTCTTGGTGTAGTTTTGTCGATAAATCCCCAAGTTCAAGCATATCTGCAAGTACCAAATATTTTTGTTTGCCATTCGAATCCATATGCATAAATGTTTTTAAAACGGTTTTTAGCGCCGTCGGACTGGAGTTATACGCATCATTTAAAATCCGCGCTCCACTATTCGTTGTAATCCACTCTAAACGACTTTTAGAACGTTCCATATTTTTAAGCGCAGATTGAATTTTTTCGCCTTCGATGCCAATTTCACGCGCCGCAAGCATTGCTGCCATTGTATTAAAAACATTGTGTTCGCCGATAATTGGCACAAAAATTTCGAGTTCTGGCTCCCAGTTCGTTACAAAAGAAGTACCTTCCGCTTCGGCACGAATTTCTAGTGGATAAATTTCTGCTGCTTCCGATTTGCCAAAAGTAAGCTGTCTGAAATCCCCATCAATATTGCCTAATAATAAAGTTTCTTCGTGTGGATAAATTAAGATCCCACTCGGATTTAAACCAGCCGTAATTTCCAGTTTGGCTTTGGCGATTTCTTCACGTGAACCTAGGTATTCAATATGCGCCTCACCGATATTCGTAATAATCGCGATATCTGGCTTGGCGATTTTAGAAAGCACTTCGATTTCGTGACGGTGATTCATACCCATTTCAAGTACGGCCACTTCGGTATCTTCTGGCATCGTTAAAATCGTGTAGGGTAAGCCGATATGGTTATTAAAATTCCCGCCAGTATAATGTACTTTATACGTCGTCTCCACAATCGCTGCCATAATATCTTTTGTTGTCGTTTTACCATTGCTTCCTGTAATCGCAATGACTTTCGGTTTTACTTGTTGAATATATTTCGCCGCTAGTTCTTGTAATGCAAGCAGCGTATCTTCTACTAAAATGACCGGAAAATCCGTCGGTGGATTCGGTACATCTTTTTGCCAAAAGGTTGCAACTGCGCCCATTTCGCGTGCTTGACTTACGAATTCGTGTCCATCGCGCAAATTCCCTACAAACGGAACAAATAAATCCCCTGACTTTATTTGCCTTGTATCAAAACAAATGCCAGTAATGACGACATCGCGAAATGTATCTACATGGATGGAACTATCTAACATTGCTACTACTTCGCCTACTGTTTTTTTCAAATTAAATCGCTCTCTTCCATAAAAAAGCAGCTTCCGCATCTGAAAACTGCTTTCTTGTTTATTTTAGTCTTCTAATTTATATTTAAGTGCATTTTTGGCTGCGTGGCGTTCTTTTGCCAAATCAACTAATCGTTCAATTAACGCTCCGTATGGTAAGCCCGTTTCCTGCCAAAGAAGTGGATACATGCTATATGGCGTGAAACCTGGCATGGTATTAACTTCATTTAAAAATAACTGGTTATCAGCCGTTAAGAAAAAGTCCGCTCGTACTAGTCCGCTTGCATCAAGACCTAAGAACGCTTGGACCGCATATTCTTTCATTTGCTCCAAGATTTCTGGCTCTACTTCAGTCGGAATAATTAACGCTGTATTATTGTCTTGATATTTCGCTTTATAATCATAAAAAGTAGCAACCGCACCTTCTGGCAAAATTTCACCAGGAACGGAGCAAACTGGCGTATCGTTTCCAAGTACACCCATTTCAACTTCACGAGCGACCACGCCTTGCTCTACTACAACACGACGGTCATATAAAAAGGCCTCTGTCATCGCTTCTGCTAATTCTTTTTTGTTCGTTGCTTTACTAATACCAACACTTGAACCAAGATTCGCTGGTTTTACGAAGACTGGATATGTAAGCACTTCTTCCATTTCGGCAACCATTTCTTCTTGGTAGTTTTTCCAAT
>CM001047.1:844173-845911 GCA_000183865.1 Listeria marthii FSL S4-120 | reverse complement strand
GTACTGCAACAGCTGGAACTTGCGGAATACCAGCATCTGCAAAAATTTTCTTCATAACGATTTTGTCCATGGCAGCTGATGATGCCAAGACGCCGTTGCCAACGTAAGGAATGTTTAATACTTCAAACAATCCTTGAACTGTGCCATCTTCCCCGTTTGGACCATGTAAAAGTGGGAATACGACTGTTTCTTGTCCATCCGCTTCTAATACTGCTGGGCTAATCGCTTCACCTGCTGATTTTTCTGATTCAGTCGTAGCAAGCTTCACTGTATCTGCTACGGTAAAACGTAATTGTTCGACAAAATCTAATTTGCCAGTAAGCAGTGGTCCTTGAATCCACTCGCCTTCATTTGTAATATATATTGGCTCAGCTTCGAATTTTTCTAAATCCAAAGCGTTAATAACTGAAAATGCTGTTTGTAAGGAAACTTCGTGTTCAGCAGATTTTCCACCGTATAATAAGATTAACTTGGTTTTCATAATACCCCTCCGTCATCATTCGCTTTATCTATTTTACCATGTTTTAGCAAGATGAAAAGACATAACTAAAAAATAGGCTGAAAAAATCTTCTTTTTTAAATAAGAAACGTGCCAACTTATTATAAAAAGGACTTTTTCAGCCTACTTATTAAACGCCTGATGTTAATTTCAAGCCAACCACGCCAGCAATAATCATCGTAATAAACAGCAATTTACCAACACTTTTCCGTTCTTTAAAAACAATCATTCCAAGCGTCACACTACCAACTGCACCAATTCCCGTCCAAATCGCGTAACCCGTACCAATTGGAATCGTTTTAAGCGCAAGCGATAGTAAAAAGAAGCTCGCGGACATAAAGATAATCGTGAGAATCGCAAACCCAAGTCGTTTAAAGCCATCTGAAAGTTTCAGCATCACAACAAAGACCATTTCACATAAACCTGCTACAAGTAAAAATATCCAATCCATCGTTATTTAGCCTCCTTTTCAGACTCATTGCCATCCACTAATTTCAAACCAATAATCCCTACTAGCAACACGACTAGAGAAACAATCTTCCAAAACGAAACACCTTCCGAAAGAAAAATCATCCCGATAATCGCTGTCCCGGCAGCCCCAATCCCGGTAAAGACCGCATACGCTGTCCCAATCGGAATGGACTTCATCGCAACCGAGAACAAAGCGAAACTAACAATTAAAAATGCTACCGTTATAAGGCTCCACCCGAGCATCGTAAAACCATGTGATTCTTTCAGCCCAAAAGCCCAAACAATTTCTGATAACCCTGCCATAATTAAATATAACCAAGCCATTTTTCTTACCTCCCATTCAATCTAATAAACTTGCGAGAACTTCCCAAGCGGACTCTCTACGCAGCTCAAATTCCGTTTCATCATAAATTCCGTGTTCGACGCTAAGCCCATCAAGCATGGCATAAAATACATGCATCCATCTTACAAGGACTTTCTCCGACACTATTTCCCCTAACGTTTCGCGCAATATACCATCTGTCATTTGTTCATATGTCTTTGTTTCTTCCTTTAACTCTTGAAAAAGTGACTTAGGCGGATAAAATACCGCGCGTTGGAAAAATTTCTTCTCATTAGGATTACTGGAAAAATCTGTCGCTACAAAGAAAATTGCTTGTAGTTTCTCTTTACCCAATAAATCATCCCGCTCCGCCACACGTCCTAATTCTGTTAATTCCATTTGGATGCTGTCTCGATAAACTTCTAAAAAAAGCGCTTCTTTGACGG
>CM001047.1:843501-844073 GCA_000183865.1 Listeria marthii FSL S4-120 | reverse complement strand
AAAAGCGCTTCTTTTGACGGGAAATGGGCATATAAAGATGGCGTCTTAATTCCAACAGCTTTCGCAATTTCCGATAGCGCCGTCCCATCATAGCCTTTTTCTGCAAAAAGCGTTAATGCGGCTTCTTTTACTAGTTTTTTTGTCATAAAGCAACCTCCTAACTAACGTTCATTAGTTAAATTCTAGCAAATAAAAAACCAAACGTAAAGGAAAAAGTTTGATTTTTTATTTTTCGATATATTTCCACTCATTTTGTTTTAAGTCATAAACTAATTTGGCAACTTCTTCTTCATAATAAATTTTGGAAGAAATTTCTAGTTCGGTCATCTCTTCGGTTAAGCCATGGCCGATCGGCACTTCGATTTGCGTGCGTGATTTAACCACATCATCCAGCGCAATACAAGCCCCGTCTTTAAAATGATCTGCCATTTTTTTCAAAAGTTCCACTGGCGGCTCGGCAACATATTTTTTCTTACTAAAGGAAAAAATACCTTTTTCATTCACAAGCTCTGCCGTTTTTCGAGCAATGACGTAACTAAGTAACATATAAAAATGATTGAGATTTCGGTAAT
>CM001047.1:840213-843401 GCA_000183865.1 Listeria marthii FSL S4-120 | reverse complement strand
CGTTAAGTAAACAAAATTGTTTTGTAATTTATAGTAAAATGGCGAACGCAAATGGCGTCCAGTATGTGCAAGATAAAGCATTTCTGCTACTTCTTGTGGTGTTAATTGGTTTAAAAGCTCTACGTCTTCAAAATCAATCCAACAAAGTGGGTTAAAATTCCCTTTGGATATATTCGCTAAATCGCCTGGCTCTAAGTAGTGAAACGCTGTGTGAGCATTGTAGGATGCGTCTTCAATATTATGCTTAATAAGCAAAATATTTTCCGGTGGCTGCCCTACGCCATTTAAGAAATCACAAAAAGAAATGCCGCTTGTTGCCACATTATTAATAACATGATCGATATGCACATAAATAGATTGTTGATTAACCGCTTCTTTTTTCATGTATATGCCTCACTCTATTTCTATTTTCTTCTATGACAAAAGCCTTCCACTCCATCATACAACATTTTTACGTAAAAAGGATAACAGAAACATCAAAACTTAATGACTAATTTATGACAAAGAAAAAAAGTGAAGTGATTTTATACGCTAATTACGCCATCTAAAGTAATTTTAATTACAAAAGACTTGATAAAAACACCTATAAAAAACTCCACTTTTCGATTTACTGCAATCGAAGTGTCATATTTGGCATCGCCTTACTACTCACTGATTTCCAAATATCTTTTCGTGATTTTGTTTTTTCAACAACAATTCCTTTTTCTTTGAGCTGACGGATTACTTGATTCAAGTCTTTCTGATTATTATCCAATCTCATCACTCCATCTTCAAAATTTGTTTTCATTCTTTTTATTTTTCTCTCTTTCTTTACTTTACCATATACTCTTTACTAAGAATACCCTATTAAACAAAAATTTAACCAAAATCTTTGCATTTTTTCAAGAAAGCGTTTGAAAACCGAATTTTCCCAGTGTTTTTCTTTTTAATATAAAGAAAAACATCGCTATTTTTCATTTTGCTCACACTATTTTAAACGTTTTTATGTAATTAGCCTATGTATTAGTATAAAATAAAAAGCTATAAAATGGGTGATTAATTAGTAAATTTTATTTAAAATGTGTCTTTTTTATGAAGGTTTATACTCTTAAACATGATATCCCTTTTTAAAGCATTGATACAAAACGGTTTCCTCCGTTTCAAACATGCCGATTTGGCAGGGAAAAAGCTGTTAAATTGCACTGTTAACTTTTAGAACAAGTAATTTTGAAAATATTTTGTAGGTTTCACAGAATCGTCACTGGATTCTTGCCTGAGTTATTATATAATTGTATACATATATAACATCGGAGGAATGGCATGAAAAGACGAATTATAATAACAAGTATTGCAGTTTGCACGGCGCTGAGTATTGGCGGTGGTTATTTTCTATTTACTCACCAACAATCCACTGAGCCAGAAGAAAAACCGGCAACCATAAAAGATAGTATATACGACCAAAAAGAACCAACAAAACCAGCAACCGACTTAAATATTGGTTCCAATAAAAAGAATTTACATTTAGAAAAAAACTTCGGCGGCAAGCAACTACAAGTCGAACGAATAACAGGCCGAATTTCACAAAAATCTCTTAAAAAGAGGACAGTTATCAAAATTAAGCCAAATGATGCGGAAAAAGAAGAAAAGTCGGCAACCGATCCAAAAAAGCCAAACAGTAAACCTTCCAAAACCACGCCAACTGAATCGGATCCACAAGAAGATACACCCGCTAAAGTTAGCCCATTTTACGATAAAGAGCGCGTAATGACGCCGATTAATAATCAATTAGCTTCGTTAGACATAGCGACACTCGAAGCAAAAGAATCGCTTGTTGTTGGTGCAGATGTACCAAAATTACAACAACTCATTGCGACAAAACAACTTAGCTACAAAGAGTTGGCCGGTATTTATTTAAACCGCATCAAAAAATATGATCAAAACGGTTTAACTTTAAATGCCGTTACAGAAATTAATCCGACAATTATTGCCGAAGCGGAACAACTGGATAAAGAAGCTGCCTCGAATAAATCCGCTTTATACGGTATGCCTGTTCTTTTAAAAGATAATATTGGTACAAAAGAACTCCCAACTAGCGCTGGAACCGTCGCGCTGAAAGATTGGGTCATTGGAAAAGACGCGGCGATTGTCGAAAAACTTAAAAATAATGGCGCGTTAATCCTCGGAAAAACCAATATGTCCGAATGGGCGGCTGGGATGGATGACGAAGTACCGAACGGCTACTCAGGTAAAAAAGGCCAAGGTAAAAATCCTTATTCATTAGATTTGGATCCTTCTGGTTCAAGTTCCGGCTCAGCTACAGCGGCTACAAGTGATTTTGCAGCGATTGCGATTGGTACCGAAACGAATGGTTCCATTATTACGCCGGCTTCCGCACAATCGGCTGTTGGATATAAGCCAACGCAAGGTTTAGTAAACAATGCAGGTATTATCCCACTTTCTAGCAGATTTGATACACCGGGACCGCTAACAAGAACCGTTACAGATGCTTACCTAACAGCAAATGTTTTAACAAATACAACAAACCAGCCAGCTCTTTCAAAAGATGCACTCAAAGGTAAACGAATCGGCCTTTTAGCTGATGGTGAAAGTAATGAAGAAACGGCTGTTATCAAAAAAATAAAACAAGATTTGCAAAATGCTGGCGCAACTATCGTTAATGGTATTGCAGTTGGCGAATTCGAACAAGTGGATATTGATTTTTCTCAGTTACTGAATACTGACTTTAAGCGCGATTTGAATCAATTTTTACAAGTGAATCACTCGCCTATGACTTCATTAGAATCTATTATCCAATTTAATCAAACGAATCCCGCAAAAAATATGAAATACGGGCAATCAGAACTTGTTAAAGCGCAGCAAAGTACAACAACGAAACAACAAGCAGACACTTTAGCTCGTAATTTAATTGGCACGGCGCAAAATGAACTAGATTCTGTGCTTCAAAAAGATCAACTTGATGCAGTAGTTACCATTGGTATGGGCGGTTCTGTTATGTTTCTTGCTCCAATTGCTGGAAATCCAGAGCTTACTATTCCAGCTGGCTACGATCCAGAAACAAATCAACCTATTAGTCTGACTTTTATAAGTGCACGAAATAGCGATACATCCTTATTAAATATGGGTTATGCTTACGAACAACAATCTAAAAATCGAAAAAGCCCTAACTTAAAATAAAAAAAACACTAACT
>CM001047.1:837022-840113 GCA_000183865.1 Listeria marthii FSL S4-120 | reverse complement strand
ATAAAACTTTATCTAAGAAACTAATGGTTCTTTCATGTGTTGGGTTATCGAAAATTTCAGCAGGTTTGCCTTCTTCGACGATATAGCCACCATCCATAAAGATTACGCGGTCGCCAACTTCGCGAGCAAATCCCATTTCGTGGGTAACAATAATCATTGTCATGCCATCTTTCGCTAAGTTTTTCATAACGCCTAGAACTTCGCCGACCATTTCTGGATCGAGTGCGGAAGTAGGCTCATCGAACAACATAATGTCTGGATCCATCGCAAGTGCTCTTGCAATCGCCACCNNTTGCTTTTGTCCACCAGAAAGTTGATTAGGATATTCTTCTGCTTTTTCTTGTAAGCCTACTTGTTCTAATAAACGCAAGGCATTACTTTTTGCAGCTTCTTTATCCATTTTTTTCAATTCAACTGGAGCAAGTGTGATATTTTCTAAAACCGACAAATGCGGAAAAAGATTAAAATGTTGGAAAACCATGCCGATATTTTCGCGAACTTGGTTAATATCAACTTTTTTATCGGTAATGTTAAAATCATCAACAATAACGTCTCCCGCAGTAATATCTTCTAAATTATTCATACAACGAAGGAAAGTACTTTTACCAGAGCCAGAAGGTCCGATTACACAAACTACTTCGCCTTCTTTTACTTCGATATCAATGCCTTTCAGCACTTCATTAGCACCAAAACTTTTTTTAAGGCCTGTTACTTTAAGTTTAGTCATTTCGTAATCTCCTTTCTAAACGATCGGATACTTTCGTTAAAATAGTAATAACGATAAGGTACATAATTCCGATGATTAGCCATGTCCATGTACTTTCAAATGTACGCGCCATAATGATTTTACCTGATTGAGTTAATTCGACGAGCCCAATTGCTGACATAATCGATGTATCTTTCAAAGTGATAACGAATTGGTTAATAAATGACGGAATCATCATTCGAATTGCTTGTGGTAGAACGACTTTCATCATCGCTTTTTTATATGGTAAGCCAAGACTTCTAGCTGCTTCCATTTGTCCTTTGTCGACAGATTGAATCCCGCCGCGGACGATTTCGACCATGTAGGCACCGGCATTTAAGCTTAACGCGATAACCCCGGCCAAGAATACTGGCATCCTGAAATCAAGTGCTGCTGGAATACCGAAGTAGAAGAAGAATGCTTGTACAATTAATGGTGTTCCTCGGAAAATATCTACATAAACAGTAGCAATTCCGCGTAAAATTTTGTTATTGCTGACTTTCATAAAGCCGAATGTAATACCAATAATGAATGCAATAATTAGTGAAACAACTGCTAATCGAATTGTTAGCCACATTCCAGCTAAAAGTGCAGGCCAGGAAGATTTAATAATCCCCATAAAGCCTTTTTCTGTAGTATTTTCTTTAATAGCGTCTTTACCTAAATATGTTTCAAGAATTTCATCATATTCGCCGCTTGCTTTAATGTTAACAAGACCAGCATTAAATTTAGCTAAAAGTTCTTGGTTTTTGCCTTTATTGACAGCAAAACCGTATGAGTTACCTTTTTCTTTATCTGTTACAATTTTTAAACCGTTTCCTGTTTGAACCCCGTAAGCTAGTACTGGATAATCATCGAAACATGCAACTGAATTTCTTGTTTTAACGTCATCGTACATTTGAGCTGAATCGTCGAAAACAACGATGTCAAAGCCGTATTTAGCTTTGATTTTTTCTGCAAATGCGTAACCTTCTGTACCTGTTTTAACGGCTACTTTTTTACCTTTTAAGTCTTCATATGTTTTGATTTCGTCGTTATCTTTCAAAATCCCCATAACAACGCCAGAATCAAAATATGGGTCAGAGAAGTCGAACTTTTGTTTACGTTCGTCCGTAATACTCATTCCAGCGATAACACCGTCGACTTGGTTAGCTTCTAGTGCTTGTACTGCTGCATTGAATCCCATTGCTTTAATTTCGTATTTAAAATTTTGGTCTTTGGCAATAGCTTTTAGGATATCCATGTCGATACCAACATGTTCTCCGCCTTTCTCAAATTCAAAAGGTGCAAATGTTGTATCTGTACCAATCAAGTATGTTTCTTCAGCAGCTTTTGCATTTAACCCGTTTCCTGTGAAAATAAACGCGGCAACACAAGCAATTGCCATCATTAGTAAAAATCGTGAAAATTTCTTCATGTTGTGTCCTCCCTCTATATGTGTTTTACTTTAATTAATTATTTTATGTAGCCTAATTTTTTTCCGTACTCGTAAGATTTTACCATAAGGATAGATTATTGACCATACTTATTTGTGATAAGATTTTCAACACCGAAAAAGAAAGAAGCTAATCCTTGGAAATTAGCTTCTAATGGTTGTTTATTTCTTTTTCAAAATCATATTCTTTCATCTTAGCGTAAGCGATGTACGCACTTTTTGCATTTTCGATTGCAAGGTCGATTTGTTTCTTTTTACCGCCTTTTTGTGGGAATAAACAAGCTTTTCGAAGTGACTCTTGTAGCAATTTTTTATCGATTTTTTCAGCGATTAGTAATTCTTTTGGTTGAATATTATTGGGATCTTCATAAAAATGGTTGATAAAATTGGCTAAATCGTCTTGGAGTGATGTTTCGATTTCGAAAACATGCCACTTGCTTCCATTAATTGCGCCGTTTCGAACGAAGAAAACAAAGACGCTTAGATAGTTGTCTTGTTGATAACAACCGATGATATCGCGATTTTTTAAGCCCGGGAAAATAATGTGCTGTTTTTCAATTGTTTCATTAATAGCCTGCATTTTATCGCGCAGTTCCGCCGCTCGTTCGAATTCGAGTTTTTCTATCGCTTCTTGCATCTCGGCTGTTAGCTTATCTTTTACATCTTTAATATCGCCTTCAAGGAAACGGCTAATTTTCCGGATTTGATTTTCATAGATAGCTGGCTCAATTTCTTCGTGGCATGGCCCTAAGCAAAGTCCTAGGTGGTAATATAAACACGGACGGCCTGGTTTTCCGTCGCATCTACACAGTGGAAATAGTTTTTCGATTAGTTCTACGGTTTGTCTAGCGGAATAGCGACCGGGATATGGGCCAAAATAGTGCGCACCATCTTGTTTTACTTCCAACACG
>CM001047.1:825154-836922 GCA_000183865.1 Listeria marthii FSL S4-120 | reverse complement strand
TTTTTTCGTTCGTAATTTTAATATATGGGTAACTCGGTCCTTCTTTTAACTGGATATTAAAAGGTGGCTGATATTTTTGAATTAAAATCATTTCGAGTAGTAGGGCTTCTTTTTCGGAAGTAGTAATGATTAATTCTAAATCGCGAATTTGCCGTACAAGTCTTGCTGTTTTTCCGATTTGTTTGCTGTGAAAATAGGATTTTACGCGGTTTTTCAAGCATTTTGATTTACCGATATACAGAATTTCGTTATTTTCATCTCTATAAATATAACAACCTGGTGATTCAGGTAATAAGGTTAATTTAGTTTGTAATTTGTCATCCAAAGGGGCACCCCTCCTTCTTGAACATCTATTCTAGTCCTACTTGCCATTTTTGTAAAGACGCAAAAAGAACTAGCGCACAAATGTGGCTAGCTCTTCTTATTAGTTATTTACCCCAAACATCTTCTGCTAGTTGGACAACGTAGCGTAATTTATTCCATTGTTCTTCTTCGGTCAGGATGTTGCCTTCTTCTGTGGAGGCGAATCCGCATTGTGGACTTAGGCGTAATTGGCTTAATGGGACGATTTCGCTCGCTTCTGCAATTCGCGCTTTAATCGTCGTTTCGTCTTCTAATTCACCTGTTTTCGAAGTAATTAAGCCGAGAACGATTTTCAAATCCGGGCGCGTCACATATTTTAATGGCGCAAAATCTCCAGAACGTTCATTATCATATTCTAAAAAGAAACCATCGATGTTTAATTGACCGAATAAGGTTTCCGCAACTGGTCCATAGCCGCCTTCTGCAATCCATGTAGAACGGAAATTCCCGCGGCAAATGTGCATTGTGATGACCATATCAGCTGGTTTATGTTTGATAGCTTCATTGATAAGATTTTTATACGTTTCTTGTAATGTGTCCGGGTCAAATCCTCTTTGTCGCACGACTTCGCGTTGTTCATCCGAGCATAAATAGCTCCAAGACGTATCATCTAATTGTAAATAACGACAGCCAGCATCATAAAATGCTTGAATCGCTTTTTGATACGCAGTCGCTAAATCAGCGGCAAATTTGTCGGCATCGTCTAAATATGGCTGATACTCAATGTCACCGCGATAATGAAGCATTGCCGGACTTGGAATCGTTTGTTTCGCGACATGATTTTCACCAACTGCTTCTTTTAGGAAAATAAAATCTTCTATAAATGGATGCGTGGTGAAATCGATCGGAGCCGTGATTTTTACCGAATGCGATTTTGTTTGCACTTTGCTAAACTGAATACCTCCAGCCGCATCGTATCCTTCTACCCCATCTAAATTCTCCAAGAAGTCAAAATGCCACCAAGCACGGCGAAACTCGCCATCTGTGATTGATTTTAAGCCGACTTCTTTTTGCTTTTCGACAATGTATTTAATTTCTGTATTTTCAACTTCGCGCAACTCTTGGGCTGTTATTTCGCCAGCTTGGAACTTCTCCCGCGCGTCTTTAATAGCCTTTGTCCGTAAAATACTTCCAACATGATCTGCATAAAATGGTGCTACTTGATTCATTTCCTTCGCCTCAATTCGTTTTATTTTTATGTACAAAAAAACTTTCCCTCAAAAGACAGCTTTTAAGGGAAAGTGAATTTACCTGATTCGCGTGCCTTATCTGTCAGTGTTACCTGCTGGATTTGGCACCGTGAAAAATCCGGTTGCCAAGGCTTCGCTGGGCCAGAACCCTCCACCTTTCTTGATAAGTACTATGTAATTGGTTCTTATTATATCGTTTGCTTCTCGTAGTTGTCAAATTTATTTCTGAATATTTATGCTTCTGCGATAACTTCGATTTCAATTTCAGCATCAAGCGGCAATTTCGCTACTTGGAAAGCACTTCTCGCTGGGAAATCACTAGAAAAGAATGTCGCATAAACTTCATTTACAGCCGTAAATTCATTTAAATCTTTGAAGAAAACGGTCGCTTTGATGATTTTATCCAGTCCAGAACCTGCTTCTTCTAACACTGCTGCTAAATTTTTAAAAGCTTGCTCGGCTTGTTTTGTCGCGCCTTCTGCTAATTCTCCAGTTGCCGGGTTAATACCAAGTTGACCTGACGTAAAAATAAGTCCGTTCACTTTTACAGCTTGTGAGTATGGTCCAAGTGCTTTTGGGGCTGACGATGTTTGAATAATTTCTTTTGCCATTTTATCCCTGCTTTCTTTTATGGTATGCTTTTATTCTAATCAATAAAGTTTGTTTTAGCAACGAAGGGGGGATTTCTGGATGATTTTAACAATATATTTAATCGCGATAACGCTTATTTCTTTTCTATTATTCGCTATCGATAAACGGAAAGCAATTAAACACGCTTATCGGATACCTGAATCTGTACTGCTTTTCACCGCATTTCTCGGCGGGGCATTTGGTAGCTGGATGTCGATGCAGTTGTTTCATCATAAAACACAAAAACCGAAGTTCCGGATTTTAGTGCCGCTTGCGATGGTTTGGACTGTTGGGGTTTTGGTTTGGTGGTTGTATTAATCTCCATTAAATTTTAAGCTTTGTAATTTTCATATTCCCAAAAGAAATAATTTTGCAGCGCTTCACAAGAATCATCCCAGCTCTCTTTTGTACATTTTTCCAAAATGGATTCTATTTTATCCAAAAGTAAATCATAACGATAATATTCCAATACGATTGCTTTTCGTTTCCCTTTTGGAAGTTTATACAAAGTTGCTGGTGTTACCACTGGAATGTGAAAATAATTGCCTCTTTTCGTGCCATCATTTGTTCCAATAAACAAATCAACAACAAGGTAAAGTTCTTTTTCGGGGTCATATTCCCAATCTTTAAGTGGGATTTCTAGTTCTGTTGAATGAATTTCTTGTAATAAAATAAGCTTTGAGTTATGTTGCTTTTTCATTTAGCTCCTCCGTGTTAATTTAAGAATCTATAGTTAGTATATAATAAACAAAGTACTTTATGTAATATTAAAAACAGAAACCCCTCTTCAAAAAGGGATTTCTGTTTTTTTACGCTTCTTTAAAAAATTTATTCTGAACTACTTTAATTATCTCCATCATCACAACTGCTGCGAGTGCTAACCCTGCTGCGATTGACCATTCATGTAAGCCGAATGTTGCTGGGATTGAGAAGATTTCGCGTGCTCCTGGTAGTACGGTGATTCCGTATAAGACGAAACAAAGTAATACGGCGCCGATAACGTATTTGTTGCTGAAGAATCCTGCGCCAAATGCGGTTTGGACGTTCGAGCGAGCTGCAAATGTTTGTAATGTACGCGCTAGGATAAGTGTGGTGAATGCCATTGCGACACTCATCTCTGGTGAAATTTGCATTCCGATGTATTGTGAGATGATAACGGCGATACCGATTAAGACACCGCGGCTAATAACGGCGCGCATCGTTCCACCGGCAAAAATACCTTCGTTAATATCTCTCGGTTTGCGTTTCATTACGTCAGGTTCTGCTTTTTCCATACCTAGTGCGATTGCCGGTAAGGAGTCATTGACTAAGTTGATAAATAGTAATTGTAGTGCTGTGAATGGGTTAATCCAGTCGAGCACGAGCGCAAATAAAATCGCGATAATTGCGCCTAAATTTCCTGCAAATAGGTAAGAAATTGATTTTTTAATGTTATCAAAAACGGTTCTACCTACTCCAACTGCGTCCACAATTGAAACGAAATTGTCATCAGTTAAAATCATTGCGGCGGAGTCTTTAGCAACATCTGTTCCGCTTCCCATTGCCACACCAATATCGGCTTGTTTTAGGGCGGGCGCATCATTGACACCATCACCAGTCATTGCGGTGATTTTGCCTTTTTTCTGCCAAGCTTTGACGATTCTGATTTTATTTTCTGGAGATACACGGGCGTAGACAGCGATATGTTCTAGTTTTTTGTCGAGTTCTTCTTCTGGCATTGCGTCTAGTTCTTGACCAGTTAATGCGATATCGTCGGCATCCATTAAACCAATATCACGACCGATTGCTTGTGCGGTTGTTTTATGGTCCCCGGTAATCATCACGGTGCGAATGCCGGCTTTTTTCGACTCTTCAATCGATGCATAAACGGCTTCACGTGGCGGATCAATCATTGCTGTTAAGCCAACAAGTACGATATCTTGCTCGTCTTCTAGTTTTAATTCGGTTGTATCAGCCGGCATCCGTTTGTAGCCGTAAGCTAGGACACGAAGCGCTTGATTGGAAAATTCTTCGTTAGTTTCTTTTAGTTTCGTTAAAATTTCTTCTGTCATTGGCTTTTCTTCGCCGTCAAGGAACACATAGCTACAACGCGCGAACATCACATCTGGTCCACCTTTTGTTAGCATTGCTTTGTTGTCATTGAAGGTGTGTAGCGTTGACATTAATTTACGATCTGAATCAAAAGGAATTTCGCCTTCACGGATGAATTTTTCGCGAATTTCATTGTAATCTTGATTATTTTTATTACTAAAGGCAATGAGCGCCACTTCGGTTGGGTCGCCTAGTTCTTTGCCTTCGCTATTAATATTGGAGTCGTTACAAAGTACCGCAATATGAATTAAACGGCGCTCCCCGATGGACCATTTTTCTGGACTATCTGGGAAGTTTTCTTTCGTTCCATCTGGTAAATAGTAATCAACCACGGTCATTTTATTTTGTGTTAGCGTTCCTGTTTTATCTGTACAAATAACGCTTGTGGAGCCTAGAGTTTCAACTGCTGGGAGCTTCCGGATAATCGCGTGTTGCTTCGCCATTTTGTTCGTTCCGACTGCGAGTACAATCGTTACAATAGAAGAAAGTGCTTCCGGAATTGCTGCTACTGCTACAGCCACGGCAAACATAAAGGCATTTAAAATCGCCGTTGCCATATCCGCTGAATTGTCGCCAAGTAACACACGACCAGCTTCGACTGCAAAAATAAGTACACAGAGTGCTAAAATACCAATGCCTAACTTTTTACTAAATGATTCTAGTTTTCGTTGTAATGGTGTTTGTTTCGCTTCTGCTGTTTCTAGTAAACCGGCAATTTTTCCGATTTCTGTTTCACTCGCAGTGCCTGTTACGACGAACATCCCACGACCATAAACAACAAGGGAACCACTGAAAACCATATTGACACGGTCGCCAAGTCCTACTTCATCAGGAATGGTATCGATATATTTTTCAACCGCCTCGGATTCCCCTGTAAGCATCCCTTCATCAATTTTCAAGGAGCCACTTTCGAATAAACGGCCGTCTGCTGGGACAAAATCACCTGCATCTAAAATAACGACGTCTCCCGGGACAAGTTCGCGCGCATGAATACTTTGCTTCGAACCATCACGAATAACTTTGGCGACTGGCGCAGACATTTCTCGTAACGCATCGAGCGAACTTTCCGCTTTCCTCGTTTGAACCACGCTAATTATCGAGTTCACAATAAGTACTAAAAAGATAATAAGCGATTCTACTACTTCGCCTAAAACCAACTGCACCAAGGCAGCGATGACTAAAACAATAACCATTGGATCTTTAAATGTTTCAAGGAAAAGCTTCCAAAGTGGATCTTTCTTTTTATTCTTCAGTTCGTTAAAACCGTATTTTTCTTGTCGTTTTGTTACCTCACTAGTTGTTAAGCCTTTTTCTGTCGCTTCTAGTTGTGTAAATGTATCTGCCGCGCTTTTGCGGTAAATCTCCAATCATGTCAGCCCCTTCCATTCAATTTATGTGTTAAGTATAACAAATCTTTACGGGGAAATAATATTGATAACACTGGAAATTTACACACTCTTAACAAACAGCGCTTTCAAGGGTTGATTTGCGCCAGCCCATTAAATAGTTGAACCGGACACAAAAAACGGCTATACTACTAGCAGATAGGTAGATTAGGAGGACATGGCATGGATAAAAATGAACAAGTCATGGCAAGTGTCAGAGATTTATTTAATAAGCTCGCGTGGATTAACAAAGTGAAAATGGAAAAAGCGCTGGAAGGATATAAACCCTCCGAAGTCCACTGCATCGAATACATTGCCAAAAATGAAGACCCTAATGTGACGAAACTAGCGGAAGCTTTTTATATGACTAAAAGTGCAATTAGTAAAATTACGAAAAAACTGATGGATAAAGGCTATATCGAAAGTTATCAAAAGCCGGAAAATAAAAAAGAAATCTATTTTCGCTTAACTACTAAGGGTGACGAAATTAACCAAGTGCATGATAGTTTACACCAAGAATTCCTTGATCGGGATAAAGTTGTTTTTGAAGATGTGTCGGATGAACAATATGCGGAAGTTTTAAAATTTGTCGATAAATATAGTCGGCATTTAGATGTTGAAATGAAGAAAGTTTTAGATGTCAAATCTGAATAAATCTAGTGACAGCCTTACTTTTTCACGTAGGGCTTTTTTTATCGTTTTATTTTTGTTGACAAGGAAACAAAAACGAGTTAAGCTATTTATGTTTCCTAGGACACTAATTAACTATTCGATAGGAGAATTACATGTTTCAATCTAAATCTACACAACCTTTAATCAATAAGAAAACCTTACTTTTTGGTCTTATATCTGTTTTCCTTTGCGGGATGGGCTTTAGTATTATTATGCCTGTTGTCCCTTTTCTAGTCGCGCCTTATGTGAGTAATGCCAGTGAGCAGGCGCTGATGGTGACGCTACTTACGTCCGTTTATGCGCTTTGTGTGTTCTTTGCGGCGCCTGGGCTTGGCGCTTTGAGTGACCGGTTTGGCAGACGTCCGGTTTTACTAATTTGTTTTATTGGCTCTGCAATTGGTTACTTTGTTTTCGGACTTGGCGGGGCGCTTTGGGTGCTCTTTCTTGGTCGGGTAATTGAAGGGATTACTGGTGGGAGCATTAGTACGCTTTTCGCCTTCTTTGCTGATATTACACCGCAAGAACAACGGACGAAATACTTCGGGTGGGTCAGTGCCGCTGCTGGTGCGGGCGCTGCACTTGGACCGGCTTTTGGCGGATTACTCGCCCACTTTGGTTATGCTGTGCCATTTTTCTTTGGAGCGGCGATCACTCTGCTCAACTTTATGTTTGGTTATTTTTACATGCCTGAAAGTTTACAAGAAGAACATCGCTTAAAACGAATTCCACTTGTGCGGCTCAATCCTTTTTCCCAGTTGCTTAATATTTTGACGATAAAAAACTTAAGTCGTTTGCTGATTGCAGCGTTCTTGATTTGGGTACCAAATGGTTCTCTGCAAGCTGTCATGACACAATTTACGATTGATAGTTTTAGTTGGAAGCCAGCTTTAATCGGGATGATGTTTTCTATTATGGGGATTCAAGATATTCTTTCGCAAGCGTTCGTTATGCCCAAACTGCTACTCAAATTAACGGATAAACAAATTGCTATTCTGGGGATGATTGCTGAAATTATTGGCTATGCGCTAATTGCAGCTTCCTCGATTTTCACACTTGCTCCACTGCTTGTTATTGGAATGTTCGTTTTCGGATTCGGTGACTCGATTTTCGGCCCTGCTTTCAATGGAATGGTCTCAAAATCGGCTAGTGCAAGTGAGCAAGGTCGGATTCAAGGTGGTAGTCAAGCCATTCAATCGTTGGCGCGCATTATTGGACCAATTATCGGTGGGCAAATTTATATCACACTTGGCCACGCAGCCCCGGCCGTTATGGGCGTCATCTTAATAACCGTAGCGATTTTCGTTCTCTATCAAAAAACTCGCCCGGCAATATAAAAAGGGATTCCATCTCGGAACCCCTTTTCCATTAAATTGTATTAAATTGGGCATCATATAATCGTTTGTATGCGCCATTTTCTCGCGCTAAAAGTTCCTCATGTGTGCCGGTTTCTGCAATGCCGGTTTCGTTGACCACGATAATTCGGTCGGCGTGCTTAATTGTCGCAAGTCGGTGCGCGATAATCAAGGTCGTTCTGCCTTCTGCTAACTCTTCTAGCGAGGCTTGAATCACTTGCTCGGTTTCGGTATCAAGTGCCGAGGTTGCCTCATCCAAAATTAAAATGGGTGGATTCTTCAAAAACATCCGCGCAATCGCTAACCGTTGTTTTTGCCCGCCAGAAAGTTTCACACCGCGCTCGCCAATGATCGTATCAAGGCCATCTGGCATTTCTTCTACTACTTTGGAAAGGTGCGCGAGTTTCACGACATGCGCAATTTCTTCATCGCTAGCATCTAATTTTCCGTAGGCGATATTTTCGCGAACTGTGCCAGAAAACAAGAAAACATCTTGCTGCACGACGCCGATTTGTGCTCGCAAGGATGGTAAGGTAAATCGTTTAATATTTTCGCCATCAATCGTAATTTCGCCATCTGACACCTCATAAAAACGTGGCAATAAGTTACAAATTGTCGTTTTCCCAGCACCACTCGGTCCGACAAATGCGACTGTTTCGCCGGCTTTAATAGAAAGATTAATATGACTCAGAACATTTTTTCCATCACTATATTCAAAAGATACTTGTTTGTATGCAATGTCGCCGCGGAATTCGCCAGCTGGCTTGGCATCTTTTTCGTCTTGGATAGTTGGCTCTGTATCCATCACTTCTAGGAATCGCTTAAAGCCCGCGAAACCTTTTGGATAGCTTTCGATTACGTTGTTAATTTTCTCGATTGGCCGGATGAAGACGTTTGTTAGCAAGATGAAGCCGACAAATTCCCCGTAAGAAATTTCGCCATTGATTGTAAAGTAAGCCCCGAATAAAAGTGCAAATAAACTAATCAATCGCATTAGGAAATAGTTGAACGAAAAACTCAGTCCCATCACTTTGTAGAACATTAATTTTGATTGACGGTACGCTTGGTTGAGTACTCTAAAGCGACCTTTTTCATGTGGCTCATTAGCAAATGCTTGGACGACGCGCACCCCGCTGATTGCATTTTCGACTCCAGCGTTAAAATTCCCTAAATCTTTAAAAATCCCAGTCGTTACTTTCGTCATTCGCTTGTTGAAGTACACAATTAACACAGTCAAAATTGGCACTAAGATAAACGTCGAAATCGCTAGTTTGACGTTGATATTTAACATTAAGAAAAATGCGCCAAACAGCGACATAATCGAAATAAAAATATCTTCTGGACCGTGATGCGCTACTTCACCAATTTCAAATAAATCGGTTGTCATTCGCGACATCAATTTCCCTGTTTTCTGATTGTCGTAAAAGCCAAATGGTTGTTTTTGCAAATGGCTGAATAAATCTCTGCGCATATCTGTTTCTATGTTAAGACCAAGCATATGGCCAAAGTAAGTGACAATGTACTGCATAAATGTATTAAGTATGTAAAAGAATAATAAGGCGAGTGCTGCAGTAATAATCAGCCCAAAATCTTTTCCTGGAAGTAGCGTATCTATCACGTGGTTTACAGCAACTGGAAAAGCCAGCTCCAAAATAGCAGCTAAAACGGCGCAACCAAAATCAATGATGAAAAGCGTCCGATACGGTTTATAATAACTAAAAAATCGTTTTAAAATAACAATCCCCCCTTAAAAATAGTCATGTTTCTCATTATAGTGTAAAATGACTAAAAAAGCGATATCGTTTTTGGAAAGGAGGCAACTGATGAAACGATTAGAAAAAATTTCTTCGATTGTTCCCATCGTGCTACGAATCACCTTAAATCTGGCGCTAATTATGGTCGGCTTTACTCTTGTTGCTTTTTTAATTAGAGAGGCATTTACGATATTCAATAATATTTTCTTCTTAGACACGGACGTTTCTTACTATTATATGACACAAGATATTTTAACGTTTTTCCTTTACTTTGAATTTATTGCGCTCATTGTTAAATATTTCGAATCCCATTTTCATTTCCCGCTGCGCTATTTTATTTACATTGGTATCACAGCGATTATTCGATTTATTATTGTCGATCACTCTAGCGCAACTTCCACGCTAATACTTTCGGGGGCGATTTTACTACTTGTCGCCGCACTGTTTTTAGCGAATACGAAGATGCTCAAGCGAGAAGGATAAAAAAAGCAATCTGGTTTTCCCGGATTGCTTTTTTTGCTTATTCTTTACGACGGCGTTTTTGGGTTTGTTGCACGAGTAAATACACCCCACAAGAAACGATGATAATACCAAGACAGGTGATTAATAAGTCTATCGAGCTATCACCAGTTTTTGGTAAAGTTTTTTTGGCTGGCTGTTTTTTTGCTTCGACTTTGGGAGCTTTTACTGTAGTTGGTGTGATTTGTTCTTTTGCCGAAATTGGTTTTTCTGTAATTTCGACTTTAGGTGTTTCTAGTTGAGGCTCTACTGGGGTAGTTGGCTCTGGCGGATTTTCTATACTTGGGGTTTGTTCAGGCACATTTTTCTGGTAAATAATATTGATTGTTTGCGCGCTTTCTGTGAATACACCAAGAATTTCTGGATCGTATTTTAGTAAAGTATAGCCTTTGATTTTTTTCATTGGCACTTTGTATGCTTCGTCAAAAAGTCCACTCAAATATAGCGATGGCGCTATTTGCATATTGTTTTCGTCAACATAATTGACTGTTACTTGATTCGGTTTTCCAAAATCAGGAATAGTAGAAACATTCTTTTTATAACGGAAAATAATCTGCGAACTATCTGCGCTAACATCTTTTCGTACAAATGTATAATCAGGGATAGTTTCAAGTACTGCGGCATCGCTATCTGCTACCTCCACAGTAGGCAACAAATCTTTCCCAGTTTCATCTACGTAACTCACTTTAATCGCTCTTTCATAAATATAATGCACTTCGATACCCGAGTCGGTAATTCTACCAGTTGCATTAGTGGGTGTTTCTTTTAATTTGTAACCAGGAATATTTTTTTCGACCGATACATAATAGTAATCTGTTAAAGTTTCTGATGGCGCTATTTCAGTCCCAGCTTCATCCATATATTTTACAAGCACCGTAAACCCATTTGGATTTAAAGTAGCATCTGCATGCGCATGGATTGGCGAAAAGGCTCCGCTCCCCAGACTCACGGTAATTATTACAGCTAAAATACTTATAACTAATTTTTTACAACTTTCGAACACGGATAATTCCTCCTAAATTCTTCTACATTTCACATCTTATAGCTACTTCTTCTGGAAAATCAGTAGACATTTCATCGACAATCAGAACGAAATGGACACACCGAAGCTTGGCCCAACTTTTCCAAAAAGATAGAAAAAATGCTAATTCTGTTTGATTATCAAGTAGCTTTGCCCCTTTTTTTAAACTGTATTTTAACTCATCGATGTAAGGCGTAAAAATAAGCGTTTGTTCCATAGCGCCACTTTCAATATGCTTGGAAATAAAATAATGCCATTTTTTCAACATTTTTAGTCTTCCTTTGAGAAAAGCATCTATGTCCTCTGGTGAGAAATGCTCTCTTTCACCTGCGCTTATTTGGCTGTCTCCCACCAATTCAATCGTTATTTGTTTGCTAAATGCTTTTATATTTTCTAACAAGAGCATGGTTTCTCGGAAGTATAGTTGTTGAAAAGAAATTTTAATAATAAAATGTTGCTCTGGATGCTCTTTCAATACTTTACGAATTTCACGCTCGTACCACTTAATAAAATTCCTATACTCTGCTTGATTTTTAATACATAACAGATAAGAAGTGAGATGTTCTACTACATTTTTAGTGGGAATAATTTCTTTTTTGATTAGTTGACCACTTCTCGGATCATATTGATCTTGAAGTACTAACTGGTATTGCTGAGTCAAAATACCATTCACTCCTTTCATTACCCTCATGTGAAAATTAGTACATTCCAAATATTACAACAAACTGCCCGCAAAAATCATTAGGTCATATATATAAGACCAAAAAAATAAAACTTCTTAAAAAGTAATA
>CM001047.1:816914-825054 GCA_000183865.1 Listeria marthii FSL S4-120 | reverse complement strand
ATATAAAATTTCATCTAAAATCGATAATTCAATCTACTGTTGTTTTTGCGTTGTGCCGAACAGACTTGAGATTTCGTGATTGATTTCTGATAAGTTTTTGAATCTATTCTTTCTCTAAAAACTGCATGAGTAATGTCTGGTAAAGTAGCGCAAGTGATTCATAACCAAGCGTATCAAGAATTTCTATCGCACCTTTAGACTTATTGTAACCTTGTTCGACCTGCTCGCTTTTCATCCATATCAAGCCTTGATAATAATTGTGCATAATTCGGTAAAAAGCACAGTCATGCGAAGCCGATAGCTCGTATAATATTTCTAATAATTGTGTGGCGTAATCTAGTTGATTTCGGGCAATTAATTCTTCTGTTATATTCGTCAAAAGTGTCGAAAATACTTTTTTGCCACGATCATAATGTTTGTATTTTTCGATAGATTTCAAGACTAATTGGAAAAAGTAAATTTGCACATCTTCGTCAAAATAATCGACCGAGTTTGCAAAAATACGAATTTCTTCTAATGTCCACGATTGGACTTTCCACAAATAGGTCTGGATAACTTCTTTGTCTTCTTTGGAAACGATGCTCACATCAAATTTATTATTTAAAAGGAATTGTTCTTGGATTTCGATTCTTGAGTGAACGATAGCTTCCCTCAGAGTCGCCCTTTCCCCTTTTTGCTGCAATACTTCGTTGTGTAATGCTTGTAACTCCTTCAAACTGTTTTGATTCGCCGCATGAGCAAATTTGTACCAGAAATTATCCTCCTCAGCCAACGAGTAGCCTCTATTCATAAAGAAAAATTCATCCGAGCTTAGCATCACCCGTTTCAAAATCTCTTCAAATAACACTAATGTAATATCATGTTTGCCTTTTTCAAAACCTATTGCGTAGGACTTCGAAATAATTCCGGTATAGACTTCTTTTTGCGTTAAGCCTTTAGATAGCCGTACTTCTCGAATTAATTCCCCGTAAGCAACCATGTTCATCCTCCTCCACACAAAATTCCAGTTCAGAAAATATAAGTTGAAATTCTTGGAAGAAGCGATTGTTGCTATTCTGGCATATTTACTTTAGTAGTTTAACGCTTCTACTTTTAAAATGAAACTTACAAAAATGTCACATTGTCGATAAAAAAGACTACTCACTATTTTTGCTTGAGTAGTCTTCTTTGCTATTAAACTGCGTTATAATCAGAATTAAAAAGCTTGATTGCTTTTGTTAATGCTACTACTTCTGCTTCTAATTTCGCTTTTTGTTTTTTAAGTTCGTACATTTGTAAGATGTTGGCTGCTTCATTTAAATCTACAGTTGTCACATCGTATCCTTTAATCCATCTAGAAAGGGAGGCGATTGAAACACCAAAGTCATCACATAATGTTTGTTTAGATGTTCCTTTATAGTGTAAATAAACGAGGCTAATTTTAAATTTTTCGGTGTATTTTTTAGTAGGCATGAACAGTTCCTCTCCTGTGCGTATTTCGTCTAAAGTAAAGTTTTCAGATAACTGTTTGTATTTAGTTGTTTTTACTGAAATCAATTAATTTTTTTGTTGTGGGAATATTACTGCTACTTTCTATAGGGAATTTCGCTTCTAATACTTCAGTTACAGTAATGTTTATTGTCTAACATAATAATTATAATTCACTTCCCCCTATTTCTAATACTAAAAAAAGACCTTTCCATCTTATTTTATGACTAAATAGTGTATTTTACGTGTCTATTCCGTGACGTTGGCAAAACTTCTAGCCGCATTAACTACTTTATTAGCACATTTGAGGCTAAAATGTCTTTTATTATTAGCTAAAATGCCACCTTTAATTTCACTTTTTACCTATTTTTTGTCTTGTTATATCTATCGAAAAGCTTATAAATAAAGCGTTTTCGTAAATTTCAGTGTTAGATGACTATTAATAAATGGATGAATCGTAGCATTATTTACTCCATTTAGTCTAATTTAAATATATAAAATCGTAAAATCATCTTACTGATTACTTTTTGTATCAAAGGAGATAAATATCACAATAAGCTAATTTGCAATTCTACTAGTAGCTTATTTCTTGGCCGCAAGCGTTTTATAGAAGAGCTTTTTTTCTTTTGTGGTACAATAAGCTACAATATACATAGAAAAGAGGGCTGCTATGGAGTTTCTACTTATTTTATTACCGGTTTTTGGGATTTTTGCAATTGGGTTTGTTGGGCAGAAAACGTTAAAATTTGATATTCCAAACTTATCTAAACTCACGCTTTATTTAATGTCGCCGTTTCTTGCATTTAATACTTTTTATACGAATCCGCTTACGATGGATTATGTTTATTTGGCGATTTACATCTTTGCGCTTTGCTTGAGTTTGATTTTGCTTGTTAGTTTGATTAGTTTTTTACTTGGTTATAACTTGCAAGATCGTTGCGCGCTCATTTTGGCTAGTGCGTTTATGAATAATGGGAATTACGGAACGCCTGTTGTGCTGCTTGTTTTTGGGGCTGTTGGGCTTGATATCGCGGTTGTTTTGATGGTCTTACAACAACTGGCAATGAGTACAATTGGGATTTACTTTGCTGCCAAAGGAAGTAAAGATGCTAACGGAATGAAAACAGTGATGAAACGCGTTGTTCGAATGCCGATTGCTTATGGGGCCTTACTTGGACTCGCTTTGCAATTGCTACACGTTTCGCTTCCATCAGCATTAATGACTTGTGTGAAACTTGTCGGTGATGCGGCAATTCCAACGATTATGATTGTGCTTGGAATGCAGCTGGCGGTAATTTCATTTAGACGGATTGAACTTACGAAAGTCGGGATTGCTTTAGCGCTAAAATTGCTCGTTGCACCGATTATTGCTTTCGGTTTAACGCTCATTCTCCCTGTCGATGAAATGACCAAGCAAATCATGATTTTGCTAGCGGCAATGCCAACTGCAGCCAACACTACTTTGATGGCAGTTCAATTTGATACAAAACCAGATTTAGTTTCTAGCGCCACTTTTATTAGTACGGTTTTAAGTATTATTACCTTGCCTATTGTGCTCTATTTTCTACATCCAGTTTTCTAAGGCGGGCTTCGGCTCGTCTTTTTTGTATAGACCAATCATGAAACAAAACGTTTGCTATGCTTACTTTTTAGAAATATAATAACTATACCAATTGAAAAAGGAGGTCATGATTTGGTGAAAACTATTGATATGAAATATTTACAATTGTTAGCAAAAGAATACCCCACCATCGCGAACACTGCCACAGAAATTATCAACCTCGAAGCAATTATGAATCTTCCAAAGGGAACCGAACATTTTTTAAGTGATGTCCACGGGGAATACAGCGCTTTTGAGCAAGTGTTGCGCAATGGTTCAGGTGTTGTAAAGCGGAAAATTCGTGATATTTTTGGTGCTGAGTTAAATGATGCTGAGATCAATTCCCTAAGTACGTTGATTTATTATCCAGAAGAAAAGATGGATTTAATTGCTAGTGAGACGGAAGATTTGCATGCTTGGTATCGGACAACGCTATTCCGTCTGATTGAATTGTGCCAGTATGTTGCCTCTAAGTATACCCGCTCTAAAGTGAGAAAAGCGATGCCGGAAGATTTTGCCTACATACTAGAAGAATTACTGCATGAAAATTACAATGAAGACGATAAACGGCTTTATTATGAAGAAATTTTACAACATATTATTTCGCTTGGTCGTGCGGAAGAATTTATTAGTGCACTATCGCGGCTTATTCAACAATTGGTTGTCGATCATTTGCATATTGTTGGCGATGTTTACGACCGTGGCCCTTACCCAGATAAAATTATGGATACGTTGATGAATTACCATTCGCTCGATTTCCAGTGGGGTAATCATGATATTTTATGGATGGGCGCCGCTAGTGGTTCTAGGGTTTGCGCGGCTAATGTTATTCGCATCTCCGCTCGTTATTTAAATTTAGATATTTTAGAAGATAGTTATGGCATCTCGCTTCGTCCACTCGCCCTCTTTGCTGATGACGTGTATCAAAATGATCCTTGTACTTATTTTCAACCTAAAAATGAAGATAATATTGACTATAGCAATGCAGAAATCACTCAAATCGCGAGGATGCATAAAGCCATTTCGATTATCCAGTTTAAATTAGAAGGTGAAATCATTCATCGCCGCAAAGAATTTAATATGGAGCATCGGCTACTGCTTGATTTTATTGATTATCAAAATGGCACCATTCATTTAAAAGGCAAAGATTACGCGCTGCTAGATACGCATTTCCCAACGATTGATCCAGAAAATCCGTACAAACTTACTAGTGCGGAAAAAGAGCTGATTGAAAAAATTACCGCCGCTTTTAAAAATTGTCGCAGACTGCAAAAACATGTGCAATTTTTATATTCAAAAGGTAATATGTTTTTGACGTATAATGGCAATTTGCTGTACCATGGCTGCATTCCTCTTCATGAGGATGGGTCTTTTATGGAAATGAAACTGCGCGGAGAGAATTTTTCTGGCCGGGAACTTTTGGAGCAATTCGAAATACTCACCCGTGAAGCTTACGTCCGCCCTCCCGGAACGAAAGAAAAGAAATACGCTTGTGATATCGTTTGGTATTTATGGACTGGCGCTATTTCTTCGTTATTCGGAAAAAGTGAAATGACTACTTTTGAACGTTATTTTGTTGCGGAAAAAGAAACGCACTCGGAGGAAAAAAATCCTTACTATAAATTGCGGAATGATGAGCAAATTTGTAAGCAGATTTTGGAAGAATTTGGACTTGATGGCGAATGTGGGCATATTGTTAATGGGCATACTCCAGTCAAAGAAGGTAAAGGCGAAAGTCCGATTAAAGCTGGCGGAAAAATGCTGGTGATTGATGGTGGATTTGCAAAAGCTTATCATAAAGAAACAAGCTTAGCTGGCTATACGCTATTGTTTAATAGTTATGGGTTGCAATTAGTAAGTCACCAGCCATTCACCACGAAAGAGGATGCGATTAAAAATGAAACGGATATCCTCTCCACTCGCCAAGTCATCGAAATGGAAATTAACCGTAAGCGCGTTAGAGACACTGACATTGGGACAAAACTAAGTGAACAGGCTCGGGATTTAAAATTATTACTTGATGCTTATCGCAATGGTTTGCTTCATGAAAATCGATAAGTACAGTGTTTGGAATTGTCATAAAACTTTCACAAGTGGCGAATGGGTTGGGCCGCAACCACTAACACTTAATTATCTCCTGAGGCCTTAATTTAGCTAGTGCATCTTCTCTCAAAAAAAGTTATATTTAAATAGTAGTTATTTCTTAATAACATTCATAAGAGAATATCTATTCATTCCCACATCGCTTCTGATTCCCACAGATCAAAAGCAAAAAAGAAGGTCCAGAGCTATCTGGACCTTCTTTTTATTTACCTTGTTCGCGCGCTAATCTTCTAGCTTCCCGCGCAGCTTTTCTTGCTGCTCGTTCATCATCAACTGGCGCTTTTGCCGCTTCTTCTGTGACTTCTTTTTTCTTTAATATTTTTTCTAAATCAAGACCAGCCATTGTAGCATAGCGTTTAAAGCGTTTCTCAGCGTCTAAACGGGTTTTCTCGGATAGTTTTGTTGCCACTTCCGGATTTGCTTTATATAGCGCCGAATAGCGTGTTTCACGTTTAAGGAAATCTTCAAATTGATCGAAATCGACTTTTTTGTAGTCCATCGTCATTGGATTTTTTCCTTTTTCTTCCAGTGCTGGATTGTAACGATACAAACTCCAGTAGCCGCATTCCACTGCTTTTTGCGTTTCACTAAGCATCGTTTTCATACCGCTTGAAATTCCATGATTAATACATGGCGTATAAGCAATAATTAATGATGGCCCTGGATATGCTTCCGCTTCTTCAATTGCTTTTAAGGTTTGGCGCTTATTCGCTCCCATCGCAATTTGGGCTACATAAATATTTCCATAGCTCATCGCCATAATGCCAAGGTCTTTTTTGCCGACTGATTTTCCGCCTGAAGCAAATTTGGCAATAGCTGCAGTTGGTGTGGCTTTCGACGACTGACCGCCTGTGTTCGAGTAAACTTCATTATCCATCACGAAAATATTCAAATCTTCACCTGATGCTAACACGTGATCAATTCCGCCAAAGCCAATATCATAAGCCCAGCCATCGCCACCTAGCATCCACTGCGAACGTTTAATAAATAATTCGCGGTCATTATAAATTGATTCGAGTACCGCATTACCTTCCATCTCACTAAGAAGTGCAAGTTGTAGTGCTTCAGCTCGTTCGCGCGTATCTTCTGAAACGTCCATTTGCGTTTGCCAATCGACCAAAGCTTCACGTAAAGCCTCTGAAATTGATTCTTCCGCAAGGGCTTGTGTCACTTTATTATTTAAAGCTTTTCGCATCGTTTGGTTAGCTAAATACATGCCATAACCATATTCCGCATTATCTTCTAAAAGCGAGTTCCCCCATGCTGGGCCGTGTCCTTTGTCATTGACGGTATATGGCGTTGCTGGTGCTGATGCGCCCCAAATCGAGGAACAGCCAGTCGCATTCGCAATCATCATCCGGTCGCCAAACATTTGCGTTAATAATTTAACATACGGCGTTTCACCACAACCCGCACAAGCTCCGGAGAACTCAAGTAACGGTTGCTCAAATTGGCTGCCTGGAACAGTATTTTTCTTACCTGGATTTTTCTTCGGTTTGACATTAATGGCAAACGACCAATTCGGATTTTCTTTAGCAGCCACTTCTTCAAATGGTTTCATCACGAGCGCTTTCTCTTTCGCCGGACATGTTTCCGCACATAAATTACAACCAGTACAGTCCATTGGCGAAACTTGGATGCGGTAACGAAGACCATCTTTTCCACGCATTTCACGTGTCATAAAGCCATCTGGAGCAGATTCCATTTCTTCCTCATCCGTCAAAATTGGGCGAATCGCTGCATGTGGACATACAAAGGCACATTCATTACACATCGTACAGTTTTCAGAAATCCATTCGGGAACTTCGAGAGCAATCCCGCGTTTTTCGTAAGCCGCTGTTCCCGGAGGATAAGCACCACTGACCATTCCATTAGAAATTAAATCGCCAACGGTCAAATTGTCGCCTTCTAAACGGTTCACAGGTTCAAGAATATTTTGGATGTAAGCTGGTTTTTCGGCCGTTACAGTTGTTTCAGCTGTGACAACGGGATTTGCCCAACTTTCAGGAACTTCTACTTTATGCAAATTAGCAACGGTTTGGTCCATTGCGAGAATATTTTTCTCCGCAACTGCCATATCTTTTTTCCCGTAAGTCGCGATAGCCGATTCTTTTAAGTCAGCCAGTGCTTTTTCGAACGGTAAAATGTCGGTCACTTGGAAAAAGGCGGTTTGCATGACGGTATTAATTCTTCTACCAAGTCCTGCTTCCCCAGCAATTCTCATCGCATTTAATGTATAAAATTGGATATTATTTTTCGCAATATATTCGCGCATTGCAGCTGGTAAATGGCGTTCTAACTGCTCGCCTTCCCAAATGGTATTAAGCAAGAATGTTCCACCCGGTTTCAAACCTTTTAATAAATCATACGAACGTAAATAGGCCGAGGTAGAGCAGGAAACGAAATCTGCTTGTTGGATTAGATAGGCCGAGCGAATCCGTTTTTCTCCAAAGCGCAAATGCGAAACGGTTAGCCCGCCTGATTTTTTCGAATCATAGGAAAAGTAACCTTGTGCATATAAATCGGTGTTATCGCCAATAATTTTAATCGCGGCTTTATTCGCGCCAACAGTGCCATCCGAGCCGAAGCCCCAGAATTTGCATTGGAATGTTTTTTCAGAAGTGAGGTCACTTGGTCCATCATTTTCGATAGATAGATTCGTAATATCATCTGTAATCCCAATTGTAAAGCGCGGTTTTGGTTTTTCGGTCATTAGGTGCGAATAAACACCGAGAATCTGGTCTGGTGTAACATCTTTTGAACCTAAGCCATATCTACCGCCAATAACTAGTGGACGAGTTTCACTATCATACAGTACACTTTGCACGTCGAGTAGAAGTGGTTCACCGCCTGATCCAGGTTCTTTTGTCCGGTCTAAAACAGCCACACGTTCTACTGTTTTCGGCAGTTTTGCTAAAAAGTTTTCTGCTGGGAAAGGACGATATAAGCGAATATTTAGCAAACCGACTT
>CM001047.1:816586-816814 GCA_000183865.1 Listeria marthii FSL S4-120 | reverse complement strand
GTAATCAATGACTTGCTCGATAACTGGTGTTACAGAACCCATTGCTACAATAACATCCGTCGCATCTTCTGCACCATAATAATTTACTAAGTCGTAATCTGTGCCACGAAGCTGATTAATTTCTTGCATATAGTTTTGCACGATACCGGGAATTTCCTCGTAATAACGGTTCACGGTTTCCCTTTGCTGGAAAAAGATATCCGGGTTTTCTGAATTGTTGTAACGCCT
>CM001047.1:807328-816486 GCA_000183865.1 Listeria marthii FSL S4-120 | reverse complement strand
TTTCTGAATTGTTGTAACGCCTCTTTGTCGAGCAATTTTTCTAATTCATCATATTCGAGTACTTCGATTTTTTGTAATTCATGGCTCGTCCGGAAGCCGTCAAAAAAGTTTAAAAATGGCAAACTTCCTTTTAGTGAGGCCAAATGAGCAACGGCGGATAAGTCCATAACTTCTTGGACGGAACCTTCTGCTAACATTGCAAAGCCAGTTTGGCGCGCTGCCATGACGTCACTATGATCGCCAAAAATATTCAGCGATGCCGCCGAAATCGTTCTTGCGGAAACATGGAAAACAGTTGGTAATAGTTCACCGGCAATTTTGTACATATTTGGAATCATTAAAAGTAAACCTTGGCTCGCCGTATATGTACTAGTTAGCGCGCCTGCTTGAAGTGAGCCGTGAACCGTTCCTGCTGCCCCTGCTTCGGACTGCATTTCTACTACTTTTACAGGTTCATTGAATAAATTTTTCTTGTTTTTTGATGACCATTCATCCACGAGTTCAGCCATGGTGGAGGAAGGGGTAATCGGATAGATTGCTGCAACTTCAGTAAATGCATAAGAAATATAAGCTGCGGCTGTGTTTCCATCCATTGTTTTTCTGTTTCGCATAAGACTCAACACTTCCAGTCATTCTAGTTTTATAATCATTCCTATTTTACACCACTATCCGCTTATACTCAATGCTTCACAAGGACTAGTAAAAGTGTAGATTTTTAACAAAAAAAGAAACTAGCTGTAAATTTAAGCTAGTTTCTTTTTTCTTTTATTCGTTTAATTCTAAAACAGATTCAGCGATGTTGTTTGCATGGTCGCCGATTCGTTCTAAATCACTAACGATATCGATATACAAGATTCCGCTAACTACTTGGCATTTGCCTTCATTTAAGCGGCGGATATGACTTTTACGTAATCTGCGTTCTGCTTTGTCGATATCTTTTTCAACTAAAATTGTTTCTTCCGCAAGCGAGCGATCTTTTTTATGCATTGCTTTTACTGCACGTTCGAAATTCGCTGTTGTCAGTTCAAACATTTCGATCAGTTGTTCGGACGCTTCATCGGACATTTTTGCTTTATTTTTAATCAGTTGATCAATGTTTTCGACGATATTCTCCATGTGATCTCCAACGCGTTCAATATCACGAACGGTATCAAGCATTAGCGCGTGCTCTTCTGTTTCGTTATTAGTTAAAGCTACAGAAGAAATTTTCGTTAAATACTCGGTGATTTTTCGGTCTAAATTGTTCACGGCTTCTTCTACTTGAATAGTGGATTCTGCGTGTTTAGATTCCCGGTTAACCAAATATTGTCTTGCTTCTTGTAAACCAAATTTTGCGTAATCAGCCATACGAAGTGTTTCTTCGCGAGCCATTTCAAGTGCAATACCTGGTGATTGGTCGATTAAATTGGTATCTAAATGTTTTGTTTTATAATCAATTCGTGAGTCGTCGCCTGGAATAAGTTTTGTTACAAGCCAAGCAAATGCACCGATAAACCAGAATTGGATAAATGTATTTGTCACGTTAAACGTTCCGTGCGCTACGGCAATCGTCATTTCTGGATTCAAGCCAAACAGTCCTTGTAAGTATGAAACCAGTGCGGTAAATAGCGGTAGGATCAGCATAAAGATGACGGCACCGATTAAGTTAAATATTACGTGTGTCGCTGCTGCACGTTTCGCTGCAACACTCGCACCAATTGCTGCAAGAACAGCTGTAATCGTTGTACCAATGTTGTCCCCGAATAGTACCGGTAAAGCCGCTTGAAGATCAATCGCACCTTGACCATATAGTTCTTGTAAAATCCCGATGGTCGCACTAGATGACTGTACAACCGCCGTGAAGATCGTTCCGATTAACAAACCTAAGAACGGATTCGTACTCATTTGAGCAGTTAATTCGTGGAAAGATTCCATTCCAGCAAGAGGTTTCATCCCTTGCCCCATCAAATCTAAACCATAAAATAATGCACCAAAACCAAAGAATACTTGGCCGATATTTTTCACTTTATGATTTTTAAAGAAGAATAAAAGTACTGCACCAACAGCAATAATTGGTAAAGAATACTCGGATAGCTTAATACCAATAATAAAGGCGGTTACGGTCGTTCCGATGTTCGCCCCCATGATAACACCAATTGCCTGTTTTAACGTCATAAATCCGGCACTTACTAATCCGACCGTCAAAACAGTCGTACCTGAGCTACTTTGAATTAATACTGTAACTAAGATCCCGGCAAGTACACCCATAAAAGGATTCGTTGTGTACTTATCTAAAATATCGCGGAGTCTGTCGCCGGCTGCCATTTGCAGTCCGTCTCCCATATATTTTATACCGAAAAGAAAAATTCCAAGTCCTCCGATAAATTGAAAAATCATCTGCTGAATATTTATGTCTCCCATGAAAATCTCCTTTTTGTTTGTAATCTTGTAATTTCACTCTTTTTTCATCATAAAAGAAAGTAAAAGCAACGTAAATAACTTTTTTTTATTTTGTAAAGGGAAATCCAAGTAAATCTCTGAAAGTTGTTGATACTAAAGGTTTTATCACGTTCCGAATGTATTGTTAAGTTTTTGTAAAGATGGGCTTAACAAACCACTTTATTTTTCACTGCGTAATTTGGAGATAAATTCTTTCGCAGCTAAAACATTTAATTGCTTACTTTCTTGTAAAAATGTAGCCACTTTTTCGATTTCGTCAGCTTCTGCACCAGCTGTCATCGCAAGTGATTTGGCCTGTAACGACATATGACCACGTTGGATTCCTTCTGTGACTAACGCTTTTAAGGCAGCTAGATTCTGTGTTAAACCAACAGCGCATACTAACATCGCTAATTCTTTTGCTGATTCAACGCGGGCAATTTTTTTCGAAAGGGTTGCGATAGGATGGATACCGATAGAACCTCCTACAAAAGCGACTGGCATCGGTAAAGTCAATTCGCCAACCAAATATCCTTCTGCATCTTTTGACCACTTAGTCATCGGTTTATAGCTTCCTGTGCGGGCGGCGTATGCATGACTTGCTGCTTCAACTGCACGCCAATCGTTTCCAAATGCCATAATTACCGCATCAATTCCATTCATAATGCCTTTATTGTGCGTTGCTGCTCGGTAAATGTCGGCATCGGCAAATTCATACGCAGCAATGATTCGGTCACGCACCCATTCGCCGCTCTGGGTTTTGGTTGCTAAGCTTTCTGGTTTTATGCGACACATCGCGGTTGCGGTCGCTTCATCTACTAAATTGGACAAAATGCGCATATTAGCTTTTCCGGAAGTTAACGCTTCTAATTCTGGCGCTAACGTTTCGACCATAGTATTTACCATATTGGCGCCCATTGCTTCTTGTGTATCTACGAGTAAATGAACAATAAATAATGTTTCGTCGTTGGCTGTTTGCGCTGTTCTAACTTGGAGATCAACCGCACCACCGCCACGCTTTTGTAAAGATGGATGCGCTTGGTTAGCGATAGTAATTAGCTTTGCTTGATTCGCAATTACGTTTTCTTTAGCAAGTTGGATATCTGGAACAGAAATTAACTCAATTTGTCCAATCATTTTCCGCTTCGTTGCACGGCCTGTAATCCCACCATTTTGCGCAATAAGTTTGGCCCCGGAGCTTTGTGCGGCAACAACGGATGGTTCCTCCATTGCCATTGGAACAACGTAGGATTTACCGTTTAATAGCATATTCATCCCTAAACCAAGTGGCAGCGAATAAATACCAATTGCGTTTTCAATCATATGATTCGCTTTATCAAAAGAAAGTGCCCCTGTAGAAGCTAAAAATGCTTGTTCTTCCTCATTTAAGCCAGCATACTCAGCCAAAATTGCGCGGCGTTCTTCTACTGTTTTTTTATAAAATTTATCAAAAGCATTCATTGCTTTATCACCTCAAATTAAAATTTATCCATCTAATTGACTATAGCATATTTCGAAACTGGATGTAACGGTCCCAGTAATCTCCTTCTAATTCGGCGCGTTTTTTTGGTTTGTCCCATTTTTCGACCACTTCGCCATCTGTAATAATCGCCGGTCTGAAAATCCCATTTTTCGTGATAATTTCATCGTGCCATATTTCCGGTAAAACGACTGAGCGGTCGCGGTAGCCGATAATCCATTCGTCAAAACCAGCGAGTGGAATAGTAGCTGGTTTTTCACTATTTTCAACCAAATTTGTTATGTAATAATCACCCATTTTAGGCATATCCGCTAATCCAATTTTAGCATCCGTCATATTTAATCCAGACCAAAAGCAGAAATCTTTTAATGTCGCCGGAGCATGGCTTTGGAGGTAACGTTTCGCGAGCTCTTTTATCGCGCCCTCCCGCGTGAAATGATGCGTATCAGCTGGAATATGTTTCGTATTTCTAAAAGTTTCATCCGGTCCTGAACAAATGACTTTCCGTGAGCTTAAATAAACCAACAGCTGTGCAAAAGGGATTCCCGCGCTTGGTAAATCGATTGTCGCTAAATGTGCCGCCAGATTTTTTCTAGTAACTGCTTGTTCCGCAACAAATGCCGCAACAACTTCAGTAGCCTTTTCAAGTACCTCTTCTGTTAAACCTAACTTCGCCCGATACGGTTTACATATTTTATCTATCGTAGGCGCAATTAAGTCCATCATCCAGTGATAATCTTTGGCTGAAAAAAGATGAATGGTTCCGCGCAAAAGCCACGTTCGGATAATTTCACCATTATCAATTGCCTCTTTCACAGCTAGCTCACTAGGCGCCGTCATTCTACTTCCAACAGCCCAAAGCGATTGACCATAATTTTGTGATTGCATGGCACCAAAATGAGAGACAATTTTTTCGGGGGAATCGCACCACGAGGATGCTACTAATTTTTGATTAATAAAGCGGTTTTCTATTATTGTTTTTGCGTCCATCTGTTAACCTCTTTTTTTAGTTTATTGTAGCATAAAAATCCCCTCCAGTTCGATAAGCTGGAAGGGATTTTTTTCATATTAGAAATTAAAGTTATCTGGATCTGGGCCAGTTCTTTCATCTTTATTTAATCCGCTGATTTTTGCAACCTCTTCTTCGGTTAATTCGAAGTCGAAAATATCGGCATTTTGGATAATACGTTCTTGGTGGACTGATTTTGGAATAGTCACGACACCGATTTGTAAGTCCCAGCGAAGAATGACTTGCGCAACTGATTTACCGTGTGCATCTGCAATGGCTTTGATTTCTGGGTTAGAAAGTAATTTACCGTTACCAAGTGGAGACCAAGCCTCTACGACGATATTGTTGTCAGCACAGAATTTGCGTAATGGTTCTTGTGTTAATTGCGGATGTAATTCGATTTGGTTTACCATTGGAGCAATTTCCGCGTCTTCCATTAATTCTTTTAGGTGATGTTCGTGGAAGTTACATACGCCGATTGCGCGAACGCGTTTGTCTTTATATAATTTTTCAAAAGCGCGCCAAGTGTCTTTGAATTTACCTTTGACTGGCCAGTGAATTAAATATAAGTCGACATAATCAAGTTCTAATTTGCGTAAACTTTCATCAAACGCTGCCAAAGTAGATTCATAACCTTGTTCTGCATTCCACAGTTTTGTTGTTACAAATAAGTCTTCTCTCGCAATGCCAGACTCTTTGATCGCTTGACCAACGCCTTCTTCATTTTTGTAAGCAGCTGCTGTATCAATGCTAATGTAACCAGCTTCGATTGCCCATTTAANNNNATTTACTGCTTCATCGCCGTCTTGCACTTTCCATACGCCAAATCCTAAACGGGGCATTTCTACACCATTTGCAAGTTTAACTGTATCTTTTAAGTTCAATATAATCCGCCTCCTAAAAGTAATAACACGTTTACTATACACCTTAGAGTATACTCAAAGGCAAACATTTGGCTTTTCGATTTTCGAGGTGCTATTATTAAGAAAAAACGAGGTGATTTTAGTGCAACAAACAATCAAAGAAGCTTCCGCACACACGGGTTTAAGTGCCCATACGATTCGCTACTATGAACGTGAAGGTTTGATTCCTTTTCTCGCGCGTGATAAAAATAATAATCGGATTTTCGATAACGATGCTTTGCACTGGCTGGAATTACTTACATGTTTGCGCGTCACTGGCATGCCACTTGCGAAACAAAAAGAAATTGTCGAACTAACTAAATGCGGCGATGAAACTGTCTCCGAACGCATTGCTGTACTCAAAGAACATCAAGCCGATATGTATCGCCGACAAGCAGAACTTGACCGCGCGTTTAAAAAAATTGAGAAAAAATTAGCTTGCTACGAAGAATTAGAACAAGAAGTAAATAAAAGTGTGGACCAGCTTAGCTAACTGATCCACACTTTTTTTATCGTTGTTTTTTCTTTTTACGGTGTCTTCTAGTAAGGTAAATAATCAAACCAATGATGACAATAAGTAAAATGCCACCAACAATCGCAATGTTTTTCACGTTTGGCACAGTGACCTCAAAATACATTTCGGATTTCTTATCAAGCGGAACATTCCAAGTCAGCTTCCCGCCATCGACACTTTTAGCATTGTTATCCCCAATCGTCGAAATCGGCAAATCCAAAACAAAGGTATAATCGACTTGGCTTAGAATTTCTTTTGGAAATGGAACATCCGCCACTTCTTTTTTCCAAATTTTTTCGATGTCGATATCCGCATCTACTTTGATTTTCTGCGTGAAGAAACTTTTTGTATTGGTAATTTTCACACCAAAGTCTTCTGGTTTCATATCGCTGTTCGTTGTATCATTTTTATCTAGTTTCTTTTCGATATGATAGCTCGTATTTGATTTTTTATCGACCGTAAAGCCCGCTTCTTGCAGTTTCGCTACCATTTCATCGGAATAGCTTGACGCGAAAATTCCCGCCACAGATGAAATATCGACATCAAAGGAGATAGTTGCCTCGCCCTTTTTATCGACTTTTACCGTATTGGTCACATTGGCGCACCCTGCAAGCACTAAAACCAAACTAAGTACCACTGTGAAAATTATCTTTTTCATTGGCTTGCCTCATTTCTTATTTTTGCATATGTTCGTATTCGTGGCCGCTAAGGATAATTTCCCCGGTCACATGAAAGCCTAAGCGCTCATATAAACGTTTAGCATGTGGGTTTCCTTTATCACAATTCAAACCAACTACTTTTTCGCCATCTTCTGCGGCAATTTCTGTTAGTTTAGCAAGCAAAGCCGTTCCAACACCATGGCCGCGATATTTTTCGTTTGTAACAATTGAATCTAAATACCATTCGCCTGGGAACGTTTCTTTATCCGCAAAAATGGGCTCCTCGTAAGTAATACCATGTTTTTTCGCAATTGCATTCCAAGGCTGGTCGATTTCCGGTTCGATTTCGCCAGGATACCCCGCTAAAACGCCCGCAATATCGCCGTCTTGTTCAAACACATGCAGATGTCTGTAACTATAACGATAATTCTCTGTCTGAATCGCTTCAATTAACGCATTCGTAATCGCTTCTTCCGTCTCTACTTCTAAAATGGGCAACTCCATGTCTTTCCATATTACTAGTAAAAGTGGCGCAATTTTCGGCGCATCTGATTTTTTGGCTTGTCGAATCAATTTTTACATCCTCATTTCTCTTTTCATTGTATCATTTTACTATTCTTTCCATCACTCTTGCAAAAATAAAATGCTATTTAGGACCCATTGCCTCCAAATAGCATTTTATTCTTAGTTTTGTGCTACTGTTTGCAAGAAATCTAATGCTTTACTTGATAAATCTGTATCTTCCATAATTTTCGGTTCTTCTTGAGTGAGTAATTTAGTTAGCTTCTTCGCTTCTTCATCGGTCAAATTTTCTAATGTTTTTACGCTGTGGGCGATGGGTAAAACCGAGTGAATATAAGCTTTCAATGCTTCCAAACCGAGATTTTCTGTTAAAATCCCTTGGCGTAGCAGAAGTCTCGCATTTTCCACCAGTTCTGTATCCAAACTAACATCATACCCTAAATGTTGTTGCTCCGTATCATGATTGTCTAAGAAATGCACCTCGACCGCAATGTGTTCTACTTCATAAATTCGCAAACGAATGCGCATATCCGACTCAAACACTAATTTCACACGAAAAGTAGCGCCAAGTTCTTCGTTCATCTCTACTACTTCGCCTAATAGCCATGCGTGGAAAGCAAGTAATTTTTGCCGAACTTTATTATTTTTAATATGGTCTAACACATATGGAAGCACGATTTTATTCGCATCATCCGTCCAATATGTTGGCAAATCACGCCAATATTTTTCGGTATCCGCACTCGTTCCATTAACTAACAAAAGCGGATACGGATAAGCACTCATATCGCAAAATTGATTTTTTTGAAGCTCATATAAAAATGGAATCGTCTTTTTCACTGTTTTACTTTCGATTCCTAGTTTTTCAACAAGTGGTGCAATAACAATCGCAATTTCTTCAATAACTTCCTCGGCACGCAATTGAGCTTCTTCATTTCCCGGATAACGCGTGCCGATATTTTTACCAAAATTACGTTCTAATAAGGCTGCTACAACTTTTTCTGTCTCATTCATTTAGTTACCCTCCTTCAAGCTTTTGCTCTTTTTCGCTGAATAAGCTTTTGAATTTCTACAAATAGGAGTGGGAACATCGAGAGGATAAACGCGAGAATCCAGTGCGTTAAGCTCATTTCCACTAAGAAGAACATGTTCGCAAGTGGTGGAATAATCGCAAGTCCTAGAATAATCAACATCGAACAAATCGCGCTAAAGAATAAGCCACGGTTTGATAAAAATCCGATGGTGAAAATCGACTTATCACTTCTTACGTTGAAAATATGCGCGACAGACGACCATGCTAAAATAACAAACGCCATCGTCATCCCCACTTCATAACTTGCGCCAATCGATTGATTAATCGTTACAAATTGGCCAATATAAAACCCAGCAAGTGTTACAATCGTGAAGACAACTGCTTGTGTCGCCATTTTCTTCCCAAGTCCATTCGCAAAAATCCCAGCATTTTTCGGAATTGGCTTCCGCTCCATAATCGAGTCATCTGCTTTCTCGCGACTCAAGAAGAATCCCGGAATTCCGTCAGATACCACGTTGATTAATAGCAACTGAACAGCTACAACCGGCGCACCCCAGCCAAGGATAATCGCAATTAACATAATGAAAATTTGTGAAAAGTTGGTGCTTAACAAGAAGTAAATTG
>CM001047.1:807043-807228 GCA_000183865.1 Listeria marthii FSL S4-120 | reverse complement strand
CTTAACAAGAAGTAAATTGTTTTGCGGATATTCTCATAGGCTGTACGCCCTTCTTTGACTGCATCTACAATCGTTGCAAAATTATCGTCTGTTATAACCATATCTGCAGCGTTTTTAGATACATCTGTTCCAGTGATTCCCATCGCAGCACCAACATCTGCCGCTTTTAGAGCTGGCGCATCATT
>CM001047.1:803447-806943 GCA_000183865.1 Listeria marthii FSL S4-120 | reverse complement strand
TTCACCGTTTTTCTGCCAAGCTTTAACGATTCGAATTTTATCTTCTGGACTAACACGCGCATATACCGCGTAATCTCGAATGTTTTTCTCCAGATCCGCTTCTGACATTTCAGCAAGCTCTGCTCCAGTAATCGCTTTGTCCCCATCCGTTAAAATACCAATTTCTTTTGCAATTGCTGATGCCGTTACAATGTGGTCACCAGTAATCATTACAGTCTTAATACCCGCTTTTTTCGCCGCTAACACAGCCGTTTTACTTTCCGGTCTCGGTGGATCAATCATCCCAACCATCCCAGCAAAAGTTAAGTCGGTCTCAAGCGCCTCACTAGACAAGTCAGTCGGCATTTCCGGATATTTTTTATAAGCAACGACTAGCACCCGAAGCGCATCCTCCGCAAAACTGTCATGCACCCGCTCTGCTTCCGCTAAAAACTCCTCTGAAAAATCTACCGGAATGCGGTCAAAAGCACCTTTTGTAATGGAAAGAAATCCGTCTTCTACTTGGTGAATCGTCGTCATTAGCTTTCTATCTGAATCAAAAGGAAGTTCGAACACGCGTGGATATTTTGCTTCCAATGCTTTTTTCGTTGTTCCTTTTTCTTCTAGTAAACGGATAATCGCGCTTTCGGTTGGGTCACCAATGATGGTTTCTTCACCGTCTGTTACATCAATTGTCGCATTACTAGAAAGACTCAGCATCTCCAATACTTTTTCCTCAGCCGCATCAAACTCAGCTGTTGCTTTTATTGGCGCATGATCAGCTGCCCAAATTTGTTGGATAATCATTTTATTTTGTGTTAAAGTCCCTGTTTTATCAGAACAAATAACTGAAGTATTTCCGATTGTTTCTACTGCTGGAATTCGGCGGATAATCGTATTTTTCCGTACCATATTTTGAACCCCATAAGCAAGCGTCAATGTCACAATAACCGGTAACGTCTCAGGAACCGCTGCTACAGCTAAGGAAATCGCAATCATCAATGTTTCAATAATCGTCTCGCCGTACACATACACATCAATAATAAAAATTAAAATACCTGCTAAAAGTGCTACAATACTAAGGCGTTTAGCTAATTCTTTTAAGCGTAGTTGCAGTGGCGTCATCAGTTTCGAGGTGCTGTTTAAAAGTCCAGCAATTTTCCCCATCTCTGTTTCCATCCCAATTTCTACAACAACCGCTGTGGCGCGACCATTGGTTACAAGGCAGCCAGAGTAAAGCATATTCAATCGATCTCCAATTGGCGCCTTTTCCGAAACAACCGCATTTGCGTCTTTTTCAACCGGAACACTTTCGCCGGTTAGCGCAGATTCCTCGACTTGTAAACTGCTGCTGGAAATAATCCGCGCATCTGCTGGAATCATATCTCCTGCAACGATTTCAATAATATCCCCTGGCACTAATTCCGTCGCATCCACTTGCATCCGCACGCCATCACGAACAACCGTCGTTAAATGCGCGTTCATACTTTGTAATGCAGCAAGTGCTTTCTCGGCGCTGTTTTCCTGATAAATACCCAGCACCATATTCAAAACGACGATTCCTAAAATAACAACAACCTTCGCCCAACCATATCCAGTTGTAATTGCTAAATAGGCCGAAATTGCCGCTGCAATAAGCAAAACAATCGTTGTAATTTCAACTAAGTGATGACCAATTTTCTGAAGCAGTGATTCTTTCTTACCCTCTTCAAATTCATTCGTCCCAAACTCTGCATGTTTTTCTTTAACCTGTTCTTTCGTTAACCCTGTGTCTAAATTCGTGTGTAGTTTGCTGAGAAGTTGCTCGATTGACTCTTTTACCCAAAGCATACATCTACCTCCTACGCACCTACTCCCAAAAGCAAGTACTTACTTTATTTTGTTGCAAAAAAAATATTAATTTAAATATATCCTATTTCTTATAATAATTGTATAATATATCACATTTATTTGCAAGTGTTTTGTTTTTATTCACAATTTCTTGTTATTCTGAAACATGACTTCGCAACGGATTAAGCTTATACTATAGCTATCAATTATTGAGGAGATGGTGAGATGTCTTTTGCAGTTCCTTACTTAGTTTTTAACGGAGAAGGTCAAGATGCGCTAACATTTTATACGGATGTGTTTCAAGCTGAGATTACAAGTGTTCAGCGTTTTAAAGAGATGCCTAATTTTGATGGTGATGCCGTTTTTGGTGAGCGATTGATGCATAGCCGCTTAGCTAAAAATGGCGAAGAATTTATTTATATTACGGATACGCCTTATGATGGCTTTACAACCGGGAACCGCGTGACGATTCTTATTAATTTTGAGTCTGAGGATGATATTAAGTATGCCTATGAAGCTTTGAGTGCTGATGGCAAAGTGGAGATGGAGTTGCAAGTGGCGTTCTGGGGTTCGACTTATGCGCAGGTGACGGACCGATTTGGGGTGTTTTGGCAGCTTAATTTTGGGTGAGTGTTAGAAAACCAGTTACGCCGTGTTTGGTGGTAACTGGTTTTTGTTTTGAGTAGGAAATGTATTCTAATTTACTCATAAGTTGTTAGTAATTCTGTAATCCAATTCTAATAGCGCCTCTTCAACATCTTCTTTTAATCTTGAATTAGTTTTATAAGACTCAATAATTGCTCTGTAATCTTTTTTTCCAGAATTTCCTAATAAACTTAATATATAACTTAAACACTCATCATTAAATTCATTTAAATGCTTAACGATAGGACCTAAGTTAATTGTTTTTTCAACAAAAGGCGCTTTTGACCCTTCTAGCATTGCATCAAGTATGGATTGTTTAATGTCTAAATCATTCTGTTTTACAACTTGCTTAGCTAAGTTATTGACTATTTTTAAAGCAGTATTATCTGGTATATCCCCATAATCTAAAGTATCTCGGATAAAACCAATCGCTTCCAATTTATCCCGTTTACTTTTCTTTGGATCATTTAGTACAGTTAACCAATCCATTTCAAACTCACCTTCTTATAAAAGTTTAAATCATGTTTTTTAAATAGGAGATTTCTTCCTCTGTCCATTTTTTGTGAACTAGAGCATCTAGTTTTTTTAATCCTTCAAATGTATTAGCCCATTCATCTGAACTTTTTACTGAAGCGATATTCCATGAAGGGCCATTTATCATTTCCAATAATTCATTTCTTAGATTCTTTGACATAGCATAAATGTCTTCATCAATTATACCTTCAGCTTCCAATCGATCTAACGTATAAGGACTTAAATAGGCTACTATATCACCTAAAAAAACTTCAAAAATATAATTATAAAGTTCTTCGTCACTCATAATTTTTATGTCTTTTCTTACTTTTAAACTATTTAAAAAACCATTAAATGAATCTCNTACTGTTAATTGTTTCATATTTACCACCTTTATTTTATTATTACTAAAGTTGCTCCATCATCTAATTTTGTAATATCGCTTCGTTAACTTTTATCTCTCTCATCTCGGTGGTTCCTCTTTATGTCTAGTTTTGCACTCTTTCATTATAGCACCAGCAACGCTTTC
>CM001047.1:795260-803347 GCA_000183865.1 Listeria marthii FSL S4-120 | reverse complement strand
GTTTTGTGAACCTCTGTGTATAAATATAGCCAACTAAAGAACAACTTAGTGCATTTTTTGAGTTTACCTTTCAAACAACATAGCAACTACAAAAAAACAGTTATTCTCTACTTTACTAAGCAGAAAATAACTGTTTTTAGTTTATAATTCTAACCCAGCAATCACATTCTTAGCATCTGTCATCATCTCTTCGATAACATCTTTACAAGGTTTGATTTCTGTGATTAAACCAGCGATTTGACCGGCCATGACAGAGCCGTTGTCTGTATCGCCTTCTTGTACTGCTTTGCGTAATGAGCCTAAAGTTAACTCTTCTAAAGTATCCCGATCGGCGTTTTCTTCTTCTAAACGGATATATTCTTTGATCATTTTGTTTTTAATCGAGCGAACTGGTGCGCCTGCTTTTCGGCCGGTAACCATTGTGTCGCGGTCAGAGGCTTTGATTACAGCTGCTTTGAAATCTGGGTGAACTGGGCATTCATCGGTTGCTAGGAAGCGTGTGCCGATTTGGACACCTTTTGCACCTAGGGCTAGGGCTGCAGCGATTCCGCGACCGTCAGCAATTCCGCCTGCGCCAATGACTGGGATAGTAACAGCATCCACGATTTGAGGTAGAAGCGCCATTGTTGTTGTTTCGCCAACATGTCCGCCTGCTTCTGTTCCTTCTGCGATAACTGCATCTGCGCCCATTTTTTCCATGCGTTTAGCAATCATCACGGATGGGACAACAGGGATTACGATAATTCCAGCTTCTTTCCAAATTGGCATGAACGTTTTTGGCGTTCCCGCTCCGGTTGTAACGATTCCTACTTTTTCTTCAATAATTACTTCGGTTAATTCGGCAATATTGGTCATCATTAGCATTAAGTTAACGCCAAATGGTTTATCTGTCAGTGCTTTTGTTTTTTGGATTTCTTCGCGAAGCATATCAGCAGTCATTCCGCCTGAAGCGATAATTCCTAAACCGCCTGCATTGGATACAGCTGCGACAAGTGGAGCTTTAGCAATTTGCGCCATGGCACCTTGGATAATCGGATATTTAATATTTAATAAGTTCGTAATGGACATCTTTTTCCTCCTGCGTTCTTGTTTGTTTTATCACATTTCAGTATATCAAAAAACAGCCCTATAAACTAGAGCTGTTTTCTGTCATTAATTCGACTCTTCCGCATCCACTGCAAGTAAGACACAGCCAGTTATTCCAGCGTCATCTTCTAGTTTTGGTGGAACGATATACTCATCTAAGTCTGGCAATTGCACATAATTGTTTACGAGTGCTTTTAATTTTTGACGGACAAGTGGGAAAAGTTGGCGCTGTTTCATTACGCCACCACCTAACACGATTCTTTCAGGGGATAGGATAAGCGTATAATTCATCAAAGCTTGAGCGATATAATGCGCTTCTAAATTCCAAACTTCCTCATTATCCGCGAGTTCTGCGGCTTTTTGGCCCCAACGTTTTTCAATCGCGCCACCTGCTGCAAGGCCTTCTAAACAGTCGCTATGACTTGGGCAGCTGCCTGTGAAACGGTCGCGCTTATGACGGCGCACCATAATATGCCCCATTTCTGGGTGAGAGAAACCTTCGAGAATTTTCCCAGCGACTACTGCTCCGCCACCGATTCCAGTTCCAATAGTTAAGTAAATACAACTATCCAAACCTGCTGCTGCGCCTAGGTTTACTTCGCCTAAAGCGGCTGCGTTAACGTCCGTTGTAAAACCAATTGGGACATTAAATTCTTTTTTCATCGCGCCAACGATATCATAATTGCGCCATGCTAGTTTTGGCGTTTGCGTGATGTAACCGTATGTAGCACTTGATTTCCGAATATCGATTGGTCCAAACGAGCCAATTCCGATTGCTTTTAATTCATCCTCATACTGTTTGAAAAATTGAATGACTGCTTTCATTGTTTCTGCTGGTTCCGTTGTCGGATAGCTCGCGCGTTTAATAATTTTCCCTGATTTTTCACCAATCGCTACGACAAACTTAGTTCCACCTGCTTCAATTGCTCCATAAACCATTCAAAAAACTTCCCTTCGCGTAAGTTTTATAACGCTTTCATTTTACAATAGTTTTTCGGGAAAAGAAACTTGTTTTCTAAAAACTTATCAATTTAATCCTAATTACCTAATTTGACAGATATTTAACTATAAAATTTTACTTCTTAAAAATCCACTTAACTAGTCGGGCATATTCATCAAAGAAAGCTGGGATTTCGGCCGGATTTATCCCGTATTCCATATTATTTTTAATCCCTTCATTGTACCATTTCTGCAGTTCGTATCCGCGTTTAAAATAGCCCCAGACAGACTTTCCTTCTGAGCTTAACGCATATTTGACAGAGGTTAAATTATCTAATTTATCCGCCACGATTAATGCTTTTTCTTCTAAGTTTCCAGTGCGCACCTGTTCAATCGTATGCGCTTTTCTTTCTTCCCACGATAATGTTTTATTCTCTGTATGAGAAGCTACTAAATCCGCAACAACATCGCCAAAAGCCGCGCGAATATCTTGATCCGTCATCTCCGTATCCTCAACGGCATCATGCAGCAAACCAGCGACAACAACTTCTTCACGGAAACCAGCGCGGCGTAAAATTCTCGCTACGTTCAAAGGATGCGAAAAATAAGGCTCGCCAGTAATTTTGCGAACTTGACCACTATGCGCTTCGACCATCATTTGTCTCGCTTTTTCATACATAAAAAGAAGCCTCCACTCAGAATCTATGTCTATACTATACAAGATTCGAGCGAGGCTTTCTAGTTTTTTAATTGTAAAAAGTAATTTCGCGACCATTCAAATCTTGCACTGGTCGACTTGTATTGCCAATTGCTTTTTCAAATTCAGTGAAATCTTCTTGGCCAAGCGTCTTCGCATTTTTTAAAACGATCCAAGTTACGCCTTCCACGGTTGGTGGTGTTGTCCGTGAACCTTGGTACGTATAGAAAACACGTTCTTCTGGCATAAATTCATTTACATCTAAAGTAATTTCCCGTTCTGTTTCAAAATCAGCGAACACTTCTGGGAAATACGTTGGTAAGTCTTTAAACTCGACATTATTTGTATTATCAATATCCATCCAAGCACTCATTACAAGCGTTGTGCCGTCTGGTTTTTCGTGTACAAAATGCCATTCAATCGGATACATATAACCGTCAAGCAAATGCTCTGCCGGAATATGCGCATGAAACGATACAAGCGGATAATACTCGCCGTTAAAGCGTAACCCTTGTTCTTTATCATGCGGAAAAACATGAACTGATTGCTCAATTCTTCTAATCGTATAGTCTGTTTCTTTATAGTAGAATTTCATTGTTGATGGTTTTAATTTTACAACGTCAGCTTGTTCAATATTTACTGGCGATTGAGCCTTTCCAGTATGTGCGATTTCAAAGTCAGAACAGATATGCCCCCACATTTCTGGTCCAGTCTTTTCATCGTAACCCCATAACACTTTCTCCTTTGTCATAACCATTTCTCCTTTTCGAAAAAAATTGCGTAACATTATTTTAGCGGATAGCTGATCTATTCCACAAGTAATTTGCTTAATGTTCGTGTTTTGACTTTGGTGTGAACTTGCGTGAAGATACTGGTGGCTTTATTTCCGATACATCTTAAACTCCAAAAATAATTCATTATAATACGACAGCATTCGTTTACCAAGGTTATCATATACTTCTAAATTATTTAATTCGTTCATATCCGGGTAAAAACGTTCATCACTGGAAATTTCTTTTGGTAACAATTGGACGGCTTTGGCATTCGGTGTTGCGTAGCCGACATATTCGGCGTTAATTGCGGCATTTTCTGGTTTTAGCATGAAGTTAATAAATTTATGCGCGCCATCGACATTTTTCGCCGTTTTTGGAATGACCATGTTATCGAACCATAAATTGGAACCGTCTTTTGGAATAACGTATTCTAAATCTTCATTTTCACTTAACATTTCCGCTGCTTCTCCGGAGAAAGTAACCGCGACTCCCGCTTCATTGTCCGCCATAAGAAGTTTAATCTCATCACCAACAATCGCTTTAACATTCGGCGTCATCGTTTCTAGTTTATCTCTGGCAGCTTGTAAGTGGGCTTTATTCGTATCATTCAACGAGTAACCTAGACTATTCAGCCCAAGCCCCATCACCTCACGAGCCCCGTCAATCAGCAAGATTTGGTTCTTCAACTCAGGATCAAATAACGCATTCCACGTATCGAAATTCTTATCCGGGAACATTTCTTTATTATAAATAATTCCAAGTGTTCCCCAGAAATACGGCATCGAATATTTATTATTATCATCAAACGACAAATCCATAAAACGCGGATCAAGGTATTTTTCATTTGGTAGTTTGGAATGATCAAGCGGAATTAGCAAATTTTCTTCTTTCATTTTACTGATCGCGTAATCACTTGGCACCGCAATATCAAAGGTCGTTCCACCTTGCTCGATTTTCGTCATCATCGCTTCATTAGAGTCAAATGTTTGGTAAATGACTTTGATGCCTGTTTCTTCTTCAAATTTAGTGATGAGCGATGGATCAATGTAATCGCCCCAGTTATAAATCGTCAGCGTATTACTCCCAGCATAGCCCTCCGAACGGTTCATCGTCGTTGCAAGTAGCATCATTAGGAGCGCGACAACAATTACTGGTACAAAAATTTTCAGCAGTTGCTTCATTCTTTCGTCGCCCCCGTCCGAATATTTTTACTTGTATTGCGTTGGTTAATAAAGTAATAACCGATCACGAGAATAATCGTGAATAGGAAAATTAGTGTCGATAAAGCATTGATAGAAAGCGAAATCCCTTGTCTTGCACGGGAATAAATTTCTACGGCTAAAGTTGAGAAACCATTTCCTGTTACAAAGAAAGTGACCGCAAAATCGTCTAGCGAGTAAGTCAGCGCCATGAAAAATCCAGCTAAAACGCCTGGCATAATATACGGCAGAATCACTTTTGAAAGGACTTGCCACTGACTCGCACCTAAGTCGCGCGCCGCATCCATCAACGTCGGACTCATTTCTTGTAACTTCGGCAAAATCATCAACACGACAATCGGAATACTAAAGGCAATATGCGAAACAAGTACGGAGATAAAGCCTAATTTCACACCTAAAATCGTGAAGAAAATCAAGAAACTAGCACCGATAATAACGTCAGGACTAACAATCAACACATTATTCAAACTTAAAAGCGAGTTTTTCGCAAATGGTTTTGGCATAAATTTAATCGCCAGCGCCCCGCAAACTCCAATAATAGTCGCAATCACAGAAGAAAGTAGCGCAATCACAAACGTATTTAGCACGATAATCAGTAAGCGTGTATCTTGGAAAACTTCTTTATAATAGCCAAGCGTAAAACCACTAAAATTATGCATCGTGCCGCCTTTATTAAACGAATAAAAAATTAAATAGAAAATCGGCGCATATAAAATCACAAAAACAAGCACTAAATAAATCGTACCCCATTTACTTTTCTTCATTTACGCGCACCTCTTTTCTTTTTCGAACCTGTTAGGAACATAATTAAAATCATCGCGATAATTAAAAATACGCCAATCGTCGAACCCATTCCCCAGTCTTGCGTCACAAGGAAATGTTCTTCAATCGCTGTTCCGAGCGTAATCACACGGTTTCCCGCAATCAATCGAGTAATCATAAAGAGTGATAGCGCTGGAATAAAAACAGCCTGACACCCTGATTTTACGCCGTCAGCAGTGAGTGGGAAAATTACTCGTCTAAACGTTGTCAAACTAGATGCACCTAAATCGCGCGATGCTTGAATCAACGTTGGATTAATTTCCTCAATCGCATTAAAAATCGGCAAAATCATAAATGGAATAAAAATATAAGTCGATACAAATAAGAAACTAAAATCGGTAAATAAAATCTGTTTCGAACCAATTCCAAGTATTTCTAAAAACTGATTCGCCGCCCCGTATGTGCCAAAAATCCCAATAAAGGCATACGCTTTAAGCAACAAATTTATCCAAGTCGGCAAAATAATCAGCAATAGCCAAAGTTGTTTATGCTTTAGTTTCGTTAACAAGTAAGCCGTTGGATACGAAATCAGCAGTGTGAAAACCGTAATTAAAAACGCATACCAGAACGAACTCGCCGTCATTTTTAAATAGACAGGGGTGAAAAAGTGAATATAATTATCTACAGTAAAATTGCCGTCAACATCAAAAAACGAATAATACACAATCAATAAAATCGGTGCAACAACAAAAAGTAAAATCCAAAGAACATAAGGAACAAGGTAAACTGTACGGGTGCGTCTATTCATTACTGCACCTCATCGTAGCTATCAAGCCGCTTATCGAATTCTTCCTCCGTTTCCCCGAGACGCATAACATGAATTGCCTCTGGTTCAAACGCTAAGCCAATCTTATCACCCACACGAACTTTTCTCGTTGTGTGAACAAGCCATTCATTTCCATCAATATCGATACACCCTACTTCATAATGCACACCGCGGAACAGCATCCAATCAACCGTTACTTGCAGTTGGCCTTTTTCAGCAGAAGTAATTTCTAAATCTTCCGGACGAATAACTACTTCGACAACTTCATTCGGGCGGAAACCTTGGTCGACACATTCAAAACGTCTTTCCACAAATTCCACTTCGAAATCTTGAATCATTTTGCCATTAACAATGTTGGATTCGCCGATAAAATCTGCGACAAATTTATTAATCGGCTCGTCGTAAATATCAATCGGTGTCCCACTCTGTTGAATTTCACCTTTATTGAGTACAAAAATTTCATCGCTCATTGCAAGTGCTTCTTCTTGGTCATGCGTTACAAAGATAAATGTAATTCCAAGACGTTTTTGCAAGTCGCGTAGTTCATATTGCATTTCTGTGCGTAGTTTTAAATCAAGTGCTGATAGTGGCTCATCAAGCAAAATAACTTCTGGTTCATTGACGATTGCTCGCGCGATTGCGACACGTTGTCTTTGTCCGCCAGACATTTCGCTAATTTCTCTTTTTTCGTAGCCTTTTAAGTTAACAAAGCGTAATGCTTCTTGTACTTTTTCGTCAATTGCTTCTTTTTTCAACTTTTTAATACGCAGTCCAAAAGCAACATTTTCGTACACGTTTAAATGCGGAAATAAAGCATAATCTTGGAAAACGGTATTTACCGGCCGTTTGTTGGCTGGAATTTGGTTAATTACTTTTTCACCAAGGAAAATTTGTCCTTCTGAAGCTTCTAAAAAACCGGCGATTAAGCGTAAAATAGTTGTTTTACCGCAACCAGATGGGCCGAGCAAAGTATAAAATTTCCCTTTTTCTATTTCAAAGCTGACATTGTCAAGCACTGGTGGATCATTATCAAATTGTTTTGTTACATTTTCAAAACGAATAATTGTTTCTGTCACAATCATTTACCTCCCTTATAAATATGAATCTGTCGCTACTAAGATGAGTGTTGCTTGTTCATTTGATCGATTAATAATTTGGTGCTCATCTGCGGCGTGAAAATAAATAGCTTCTCCTTTTTTGGCTAGATACTCATTTCGACCAAGTAGCACGGTCACTTCCCCTTTTAACACATAGGCAAAAGTTTCTGAAAGTGATGGCTCAAAGCTTTTAAAACAACTGTTTGCCTCTATTTCAAGCAGCACTGGTTCCATTTCTTTTTCATTCGATTCTGGAACGAGCCACTTAATTCTGTATCCTTTTTCTTCATCTTCAAAGAAAGTATGCTCTAATTCTCCGTAAATTACTTTTTGATTATGTTCTTCTTCATCAAAAAAATCTTTCGGAGTGGAACCTAACACTTCCAAAATAGCAAATAACGTTTCAATGGAAGGAGAACTTAAATCTCGTTCTAGCTGAGAAATATATCCTTTCGTCAAATCCGTCCGTTCGCCTAATTCTTCTTGCGTCAAATTTTTACTGAGCCTCAGATTTTTTATGCGTTTGCCAATTTCCATGTCGATGTCCTTTCTTTCAAGTTTAGTGATAGTAAACCTCAAGTCACAGAAGTTTACTAATATTAAACACAAAGTTTACTTACAGCAAGCTACATTATACAACAAAGCTGCCACATGAACAATAGTTTTTTCGATTTTTTCTACGATAGA
>CM001047.1:791056-795160 GCA_000183865.1 Listeria marthii FSL S4-120 | reverse complement strand
TAGAATTTTGTTATAAAATCAACGTAGGCGGACAAACATTCATGAATAAATATCGCTTTTCGAAAAATAATCTCAATCTATCTACAGTCATCTTAATCGTTATGTTTACCTGCTCTTTGATTACCTTTTTGACTATCGCAATTGTGCTGCATATGCGCTGGGAATTTTTTGCTTTTCTTTTCGCATTTGCCACCACCACAGTTTTCTTTCTCAAACGATTTTTTCCTGGTGACATTTCTGTTAGTGAAGAAGCGTTCTATTATAAAGAAAAACCGTACCCCTATAGCGAATATATTATCGAATGCGATGCAAAACTAATTCGCTTTAAAGGCGCCTCGAGAGCATTACCATACTATCGAATCGTTATCATAAGTAGAGACACTCGTGCGGAAAAACTTATTCGCGTCTATAATGCGGCGCGTAAATATAATGATAGTGAAAAGCATTTGCAAGAAAAAATGGAAGAACTACGTAATCAACTCGAGCAATATCAATCTTAATTAAAACATCTTAGGTGGTACACAAATATGAAAAACTATCCTTTCTTCAAATACAATATGAATATCAAAACTTTTTTTACATTCATTGTTGGCTTGGCTATTATCGGCATTGGATTTTACATTCTAGCTACTTTTGAGTCGTTGCGTATTTGGCAATTTATCGGTATATATGTTGTCTTAAGTCTATATATTATCTGTGTCGGTAGCACTTATTTTAATGGGACTGTTTCTATTAATAATCGTGCGCTGTTTTATAAAAGAGGATTTGTGGATAAAAAATATCCTTTTAGCCAATATATGCTGGAATGTGATACGGAATTGCACGGTCGGACGATTTCATTTCTGCCCTATTACACAATAAGCATTCTCAACTTAGAAACTGGCCAAGAGCAAAAAATTAAGCTTCGTAATGCGGCCATCGTTTTAAATAATGGCAGAAAAAATTTCCATTTAGAAATTGAAAACCTTGCTGAAGATCTGAAAAAAATACAAGCCTAAATAAAAATCCCTAAGAACGATGCATTGTTCTTAGGGATTTTCTGTTATTCGATAAAATCATCATATAAATACGTTTCTATCATATTTAAATTTTGGCGTAGTTCCCGGGCTAAGTCTCTGGAAATTCCGCCTTTTTCAAACATGTGTTGAATAATATCGCGTTCTAATTGGAAAGCCACTACTTGGACTTCGCGTTTCTTTTGTTCGAATTTCGCGCGTTTGCCTCGTGGACTGTGTTCTTTTCTAACGCGTTCTAAAAACATCGTATGTTCGGTAATTAGTGGCCCAATAATATCGGCATTTTCATCTGTTAATTGTTCTTTGAGTTTAGAAATAATCAGTATTTCGTTTTCTTCTCTTAATTTACGAATCGCTTGGAAACGTTCGCTATCTTTAGAAATACCTTTTTTCACTTTATGGGTTATTTTGCCCCATTTTTTCGGGTGAATGATAAGCATGCCTAGACGATAAAGAAACATCCATGCGGTTTTAATTTTTGTGCGGAAGCGTTGTTTAATTGCTTGCTCCATCATATTAAGATAATGCTGGTACCGGTAGCTATCCGTTGCAACAATGAGTCCTTCATCGGTCATTTTTTGCGTATTTTCACGTTCCCACTGGATAATTTCTAACCGTTTGGCGCGCTCTCTTTCGTCCATCCCCCGATTGGATTGACTATTTTGCTGCAAGTCATAAATCCGTCTTCGGTAGTCTTCAATCACTTCATCTGTTGCTGCTTTCGTTTCTGGCAATGTTTGTTCTTTTAATTCACGAATAACATTTCTAAGAATCCGAATTCGTGTCGCTATTTCCGCTCGTTCATCCTCGGTTGTCACTTCTTCACTTTTGGCAAGTAACGGTAAAATGAATGTCGCAATGACTAGCGTACAAAGAATAACACCAGATGCAATAAAAATAATCAGTGGGCGTTGCGGAAACAGTGAACCGTCATCTAAGAAAAACGGAATCGCGAGCGCACTGGCAAGCGTAACTGCTCCTCGAACACCAGAAAGTGATGTTAAAATTACTGGCCTAATCTTCGGAAATTGCGTCTTTTTATTTTGCTTCTGTCGCTGTTTCGCCCCGATGCTCCACGAGATATACACCCAGATAAAACGCAGTATAATCAGCGCAGCCGTTATCGATAAAATATACGCCATTACTTGTAAATTGCTGCTACCGGAATCGTTCCATACAACTTCTGTAATTGCAGGAAGCTGCGTACCTAGCAGTAAAAATACTAACCCATTTAAAACGAAAATGATTACTGACCAAGTACTTTGCGAAACCACATTTAATTTTACCAATTGCGGATCCATTTTCTTTTGTTCCATTGAGTGCATAATTCCAGCCGCAACTACCGCTAAAATGCCTGAAACATGAAATTCCTCTGCAACCAAATAAATAATAAAAGGCGTCAAAATTTGGATTAACATATGGAACGTAACGTCTTCCATTCCCAGGCCTCGAACCCATTTTAACAGTCTGAATTTCAACCAACTCAGTGCTAACCCAACTAAAATACCGCCGATTGCAATCACAAAAAAGCTAATGCTCGCGTCCATTAAACTGAAAACACCAGTAACCATCGCCGCAATCGCAAATTGGAACGCAACTAAGCCAGAAGCATCATTAATAAGCGCTTCCCCTTCAAGCAAATTCATAATCCGTTTTGGCAAATTTATTCGTCCAGAAAGTGAGCTAACTGCCACTGCATCAGTTGGTGCAAGAGCTGCTGCAAGAGCAAACGCCGCCGCAAGTGGAATTGTCGGAATCATCCAATGAACAAAATAACCAATCACCACAACCGTTGCAAACACAAGGCCAAGCGCAAGGACCAAAATCGGCATTCGCATTCCCCAAAGTGCTGCTTTATCCGTCTGTCTTCCGTCATTAAATAATAAAGGCGCAATAAACATCACAAGAAAAAGTTCCGGATTGAGTTTTAAATCAAAAGTAATCGGCATAATCGCAATAATCACACCTAGGCCGATTTGAATCAGTGGTACGGATACAAAAGGCACAAATCGGTTTAATAAATTAGAAATAAAAATTGCAACTAGTAATGCTAAAACATATAAAAATATCTCCAATATGTATCGTCCCCTCTCCTTTTTCTTCTATATTATTATGAAGCAAAATAGATTATCCCGCAAATATAAAACAGCTTTATTTCTTTGCATCCATCCCATTCGCAAAGAAATAAAGCTAATTATGAAGTTACTTTTCTTTCTCTTTTTTGTACTTATCAATTTGATCATTTAAGTTTTTCATTTTTTCATCTAAATGCGTAATAATTCGTGCGGCGTCTTGCAATTCATTGACGAGTTCCTCAGGCGCTTCTTGCTGATATTTGTAGTAAATTTTATGCTCCAAGCTCGCCCAAAAATCCATCGCAACTGTCCGAATTTGAATTTCCACCGTCATTTTCTCGGAACGATTTGTCAGGAAAACAGGTACTTCGCAAAGTAAATGCAAGCTCCGATAGCCATTCGGTTTCGGATTGGTTACATAATCCTTCACTCGTTTAATCGTAATATCACTTTGTCCAGCAAGCATCTCGTGAATTCTAAAAATATCTGATACAAAGGAACAAGTAATCCGAATACCGGCAATATCATGTACATATTTGAGCGCGTTTTCCGGGGTAATATCAACCTGCTTCTTTTCTAATTTTGCTCCGATACTTTCCAGTGATTTCACTCGCGATTTCAAATGTTCCATTGGATTATAATCATGAATAAATTGAAATTCTTCATTCAATATTTTAAGTTTCGTGTTCACTTCTTCTAGCGCAAAACGGTGAAGTAGCATAACATTTCGCCAGTTTTTCAGTTCATCAACTGAGGGTTGTTCCATGATGACACTCCTTCCATATGTATAAACTTCCTATTCCATGTTACTACAAAACCGAGGTCAGTGTAACTATATGTCTAAAGTTTCACCACATTCTCATGAAATTTTCATAAAAAAGCCTAGAATAAAAATTTACTCTAGGCTTCTCTTCTATTATAAAGTTACTGGGCAACTAATGACCTCATCTTTATCCGTTACAAGCAACAGATTGCGGTTATAATACTGGCCATCACTTTTTAAAATCAGTGTT
>CM001047.1:788228-790956 GCA_000183865.1 Listeria marthii FSL S4-120 | reverse complement strand
TCATAATCAATAATCAACGCTTCTTCTAAAAAAATTTCCGTCCAACGTTTAATAAGCACTGGGCCAATGTTGGATTCAATTTCGTCGTCTTCGGCGGTTTTCTCTTCTACTAATCGAAGTGTAAAAATACCACTATTTTCACAAGAACAGCCTTCCGTATCATAATACAAATGCAACCGCCCTTCTAAATTCGATCGTAGTGCATCAAGCCGATTCTTGGCGCTCTCTGTAAATGTTATATACATAACTAATCACCTCTAACTCTATTATACACCTAGCCTGGCGCGATTTCCCATCCTCTGCTCACACACGATAAATTTCACAAGTTGGCATTTTGGTTTTCACTCATTTGCGTGGTATGATAGGTTTGTATGTACAAAGGGGGAGAAACACGCAGATGACCGCTTATCCAAAATTCGATGTTATTTTAAAAGCATTAAATTTGTCTAGCGTAGGAGTAATTATTACAGATCCTGAGCAAAAAGATAATCCCATCATTTTTGTGAACAACGGGTTTGAAAATATTACTGGTTATGCGAAAGAAGAAGCTATTGGCTCCAATTGTCACTTTTTGCAAGGAGATGATACTGACAAAGAAGAGGTTGCAAAAATCCGTCAAGCCATAGACCAAAAATCCACTGCGAATGTTTTACTAAAAAATTACCGAAAAGATGGCACTTCTTTTATGAATGAGCTTACGATTGAACCGATTTACGATGATAATGAACATTTGTATTTTGTTGGTATTCAAAAAGACGTGACGAACGAACATGATTATCAGCTGGAACTCGAAAAATCGTTACGTGAAATCGAGAAACTCTCCACACCGATTGTCCCGATTAAAGAAAATATTTGTGTCCTGCCACTAATTGGTTCTTTAACACATGACCGTTTTCAGCACATGTCGGAATATGTGAGCGAATATATGGATCATGGTAAGGAAGACTATTTAATTATGGATCTTTCTGGCCTAGCTGAATTTAACGAAGACGCCGTGATGAACCTCGTGAAATTCCATGGCTTTATGAAATTAACTGGTGTCGAACTCATTATCACCGGTATTTCGCCCAAATTCGCGATGACTTTAATTCGCTACGAAGAAAGTCTAGCCAGCCTAACTACTTACAGCACTATCAAAGAAGCACTACAATTTTACTAAAACGTATTGCAAAATAGCCCATTTTCCGTTATTATGGGTAAATAATCAAATATAAACCCTCATCCAAATGGTGAGGTAGAGGTTGCGAGACACACTAGTAATTTTTTCGAGGCGAAACAAAGACGCCACTGACAAAAAATGAACAGGTTGATCGCCGAAGTGACTATTTTCTCTTTGTTTAGAAATAGTTGTTGGGACAGTTTCCTAAAGGGGCTGGACTGCTATAAGAATTTGTCGAAATTTCTTATAGGTGTGCTATCTGACAAAATGATGTTGGTAAAATACGTAACAGCCAATTTCTTGCAGATTGGCTGTTTTTGCGCACTTCCTCTGATAAAAGAAAGGGAGATTAATAGTGAAAAAAGAAACACACGGCGAAATACGTCGTGACTTAAAAACAAGGCATCTCTCCATGATAGCCATTGGTGGTTCGATTGGAACAGGATTATTTTTAGCAAGTGGAAATGCGATTCATACCGCCGGACCTGGTGGAGCATTAGTTGCTTATATCGCAATCGGAATTATGGTGTACTTTTTAATGACGAGCTTGGGAGAAATGGCTACGTATATGCCGGTTTCGGGTTCATTTAGTACGTATGCTAGTCGGTTTGTTGACCCGGCTTTCGGTTTTGCACTTGGGTGGAATTATTGGTTTAACTGGGCGATTACGCTGGCGGTCGATATTTCCACAGCGGCGATTATTGTTCAATTTTGGTTACCGAACACCCCTGCTTGGCTGTGGAGCGCGATTTTCTTAATTTTGATTTTCGGCTTAAATGCACTATCGGTAAAAGCTTATGGGGAATCGGAATATTGGTTCTCGATTATTAAAGTAGCTACTGTCATTATTTTCCTTATCGTCGGTGTGCTAACGATTGTCGGAATTCTTGGCGGCGAAGTCATCGGTTTTTCTAACTTTACTGCTGGTGACGCTCCTTTCAAAGGTGGATTTTTCGCGATATTAGGTACGTTCTTGATTGCCGGATTTTCTTTCCAAGGGACGGAAATGGTTGGGATTGCGGCTGGTGAAAGTGCTACTCCAGAAACTAGTGTGCCAAAAGCGATTAAACAAGTTTTCTGGCGGATTTTGTTATTTTACATTTTCGCGATTTTCATTATCGGGATGATTATTCCTTATACTAATCCTAATTTACTTAGCGCTGAGGCGACGGATGTGGCAATTAGTCCATTTACGCTCGTTTTTGAAAAAGCTGGCCTTGCGTTCGCGGCTTCGGTGATGAACGCGGTTATCCTAACTTCTGTGCTATCCGCTGGTAACTCAGGACTTTATGCTTCAACAAGAATGCTTTGGGCAATGGCTCGTGATAAAAAAGCACCTCGTTTCTTAGGAAAAGTAAACCGTCGTGGTATTCCGATGGCGGCTTTAATCGTCACTACGATTGTTGGCGCGATGACGTTCATTACAACGCTCACTGAAAATGGTACTGTGATTTATACGTGGTTGCTATCCGCGTCCGGTTTAACTGGATTTATCGCTTGGGTTGGAATCGCGGTCAGTCATTACCGGTTCCGAAAAGCTTTTGTTAAACAAGGAACTAAAATATAAAG
>CM001047.1:786550-788128 GCA_000183865.1 Listeria marthii FSL S4-120 | reverse complement strand
TAAACGAACTAAAATATAAAGCGAAATTCTTCCCATTCGGTCCAATTTTAGCGCTAATTTTATGTATTTTAGTTATTGTTGGGCAAGATTACGCGGCGTTTTTAAAACCAGAATTTACCAATGCGGCTTGGTGGCAAAAAATCGGTATTTCTTATATCGGCCTCCCTATTTTCCTCGTTTTCTGGTTATCGTATAAATTTACCAATAAAACAAAAGTCATTCCACTGGAAGACTGCAAATTTGACCAAAAATAAAAAAACATCTCTTGTTCATTCATTTTTACTTGAATGATACAGGAGATGTTTTTATTTACTCTTTTTCAGCAAGGTTTCTACTTTTTTATTAAGGCGAATTAAGTCTTCTATTTCATTTTCGGAAAGATTTTCAAACACTTTCATCATCGCTTTGTACATAAAAGCGTTTGCAGTGGAGCGTTTTGATAAGTCTTCTCCTTTTTTCGAGAGCTTCAATTTTAAATCCATGCTGTCACTTGGAATTGTTTTATTTAATTTTACCACTAAACCTAGGCTAATTAACCCGTCTACATTCGCTGCTGCAGAGCTTCCCGTGATGATTAATCGTTTCGTTAGATCTGCCACCGAAATTCCTGGTGTACTGTAAATCACATTTATCATCGCAAGTTGCTGAATGGTTAGTCCTAAACTCGCCGCGTTTTGATCGGCATATCCCGCTGAAATCCGTTGAATCGACCAATACGTCTTTAATAGTTCACTAATATTTTCTGTATCTGTATTAATTCCTACCATCATTCAACCTCCTCTTTTAACCTATTCTACGCACTTTGGCAGAAAAACTCAATCATATTTACGAAAAAAACATATTTGCATTACGTTTTAATAGTTGCTTATTAAAAGTAAGTGTGATATAGTTTATTCATAAACAGTTAAGCAATTGCTTTTCTAAGGCGTAAAAGTATTTTTTCAAAGGTTTAAGCTTAATTGATTTAGGCTAGATTATAAGAGAATGCTTTTATAAAAAAACATATTTGGAGGAATGAAACAATGACAGTAGAAAAATGGAACGTAGACCCAGCGCATAGTTCAATCGAATTTCAAGTAAAACACATGATGGTATCAAAAGTAAAAGGTGCATTTAGCGATTTCACAGCAGACATCGAAATGGATCCAGAAGATTTAACATCGGCAAAATTAAACTTCTCCGTTGCAGCTGCTTCTGTTGACACTCGCCAAGCTCAACGTGATGGTCACTTGAAAAGCGAAGACTTCTTTAATGTAGAAAAATATCCAAACGTTACTTTCACTGCAACAAAAATCACTGCTGATGGCGATGATGAATACGTAGTGGCTGGTGACTTAACTATTCGCGACGTAACTAAACCTCTTACACTAGAAGTAAGCTACGAAGGAACTGGAAAAGATCCAAACACTGGTAATATGGTAGCTGGCTTTGAAGCAAAAGGTAAATTCAACCGCAAAGACTTTGGCCTTAATTACAATGCTGCGTTAGAAACTGGTGGCGTACTTATCGGTGACGAAGTAAAATTAAACATCCAAATCGAAGCAAGCAAATAATAAAAAAAACTACGAATAGGCTAGC
>CM001047.1:777948-786450 GCA_000183865.1 Listeria marthii FSL S4-120 | reverse complement strand
TTTTTTTTGTAGCTTTATTCGCCCTTTTAAGCTAAAATAGTTCTATTGTTTAAAAAGGGGGCTAACATCGCTATGGAAAATAAACAAAATGGACAGCTAGGCGGAATCATCGCTGGAGCTCTCGCTTACGTATGTTGGGGCGTTCTTCCAATTTACTGGAAGCTAGTTACAAATGTTCCACCAATGGAGATTTTGGCCTATAGAATTATTTGGTCTTTTATTTTTATGCTATTTTTGATCGTTTGTTTGCGAAAAGCCTCGATGGTTTTTCAAGAAACAAAAGATGTGTTGCTTAAACCAAAAACGCTTATCGCCATTATCGCGGCGGCTTTTTTAGTTACAGCAAACTGGTATTTATTCATTTACACGGTGAATAGTGGTCATGTAACGGAAGCAAGTCTTGGTTACTACATAAATCCACTTGTAAACGTACTTCTAGCAACGGTTATTTTAAAAGAGCGATTAAGTCGTGGGGAAATTATCGCCGTTATTTCTGCAACTATCGGTGTCTTGATTCTTACTTGGCATCTTGGTTCCGTTCCTTGGGCGGCAATCGGTATGGCCGTGACGTTCTCGCTTTACGGGCTGATTAAAAAGGTTGTTTCCGTTTCTGTCTGGACTGGCTTAACACTTGAGACGATGATTATTACACCATTCGCGCTCATTTATGTGGTCTTTTTCGCAACAAATGGATTAATGCAATACGCAGCGCAAACCAATGTTATTTTAGTCGGTGCTGGTGTTGTCACAGCTATCCCTCTACTTTTATTTGCCACAGCCGCGAAGAAAATCAGCTACACGATGGTCGGCTTTTTGCAATATATCGGACCAACGTTAATGCTCGCACTCGGCGTATTACTATTCAAAGAAAGTTTCGATCATATCCAATTGTTCGCCTTTATGTTCATCTGGCTAGCGCTCATTATCTTCACGATTTCCCACATTTATTCCGCAGCCAAAATTAAACAACTAGCAAACGCAGCAAAAAAATAAATGTTTTCCGGTCCCCTCTTTCGGGAATAATTCTTCTATCAAGCGAGAATCTATTCCACAAAAATGAATAGGGGGCTTTTTTTATGAAAATTGGTATCATTGGTGCTACGGGGCGAGCTGGTTCGAGAATTTTAGAAGAAGCGAAAAGCCGTGGTCACGAAGTCACAGCAATTGTTAGAAACGCCGGGAAAATCACACAAACACATAAAGATATTAATATTTTACAAAAAGATATTTTTGATTTAACACTTTCAGATTTAGCCGATCAAAATGTCATTGTCGATGCTTATGGGGTTAGTCCAGAAGAAGCAGAAAAACATGTCACTTCGCTTGATCATTTAATTTCTGTTTTAAATGGAACCGTTTCGCCGCGCTTACTTGTCGTTGGCGGAGCAGCTAGTTTGCAAGTTGACGAAGATGGCAATACCCTTTTAGAATCAAAAGGTCTTCGGGAAGCGCCGTATTATCCGACTGCACGTGCGCAAGCGAAACAACTGGAACATTTAAAAGCACATAAAGCAGAGCTCAGTTGGACTTATATTAGCCCTTCTGCGATGTTTGAGCCGGGTGAACGTACTGGCGACTATCAATTAGGTCGAGATCATCTTTTATTTGATAGCGAGGGCAATAGTTTTATTAGTATGGAAGACTACGCGATTGCTGTTTTGGATGAAATCGAACGACCAAATCACTTAAATGAACGCTTTACAGTAGCTGGAAAATAACGCTAAAGTCGAAGGAGCAAAACGTCTCCTTCGACTTTTTTATCCGAAATAATCCTCCCAATTGGCAGAAACTTCCTGTATACTAGGGCTATATGCTAAAAAAGGGAGGAAAAAAATGGTTTTACTTGGTGCGCTAGTGAATGGGCTTGGGATTTTGGTTGGGTCTGTTCTTGGCATGAAATTACATAATATCCCTGAACGTATGAAAGATACTGTCATGAAAGGGATGGGTTTATCCGTTATCGTCCTTGGCATTCAAATGGCATTTAAAACGAGTAACTCGCTCATTGTCATTTTAAGTATTTGTTTTGGAGCCGTTATTGGGGAATGGCTTAATATAGATTTTCATCTGAATCAGCTTGGTCACTGGATTGAGCGTAAAGTCGGAGCAAAAGGAAAAAGTAATGTTTCGAAGGGATTTGTGACAGCGACGCTTATTTTCGTAATTGGCGCGATGGGTATTATCGGTGCGCTTGATAGTGGCATTCGTGGAAATCATGATGTCCTTTATACGAAATCGGTGATGGATGGATTTATCGCCCTGCTTCTTAGTACAACACTTGGTTGGGGCGTTATGCTCTCGGCTATTCCAGTATTTTTATTTGAAGGCATTATCGCGCTTTTTGCAACACAAATTAATCAATTCATTCCCGCCGATTTGATGGCACTGATAATCGAAGAACTCACTGCCACTGGCGGAATTATGATTTTGGCGATTGGTTTGAATCTGCTCGGTTTGACGAAGATTAGGGTCGCGAATTTGGTTCCCGGGATTGTGGTTGTTGCGTTAATTGTGACGGGGCTTTATTATTTTTAAAAGGAAAACAGAGATACGGTAATCTCTGTTTTTTTAGTTCCAGTTGAATAACATTTCCTTGTAAAATAAAAAACACCAACAACCCGAAAGTTGCTGGTGCATTCCAATTTAAAAGCTTACATTCCAGCCATGAAAAATGCTGTAGTTAATTCTTGCATGAATGCCACATCGTTTTGCATTTGCCATAAAGAATCATCTTTTGGATCTGCTTTTAGTTTAAGTGTAACTGTTTTTGGTTCTGATACTGCGCCTGCATTTTGAACAGCTTTCGTATAGATTTCCATTGTTTTTTCAGCCATTTTTTGATCATCTGTTGCAATAGATGGATCGGCTGTTACTGCTTTAGTTAATTCTTCTACTAGTTCTGCTTGAACGCCCTTCATATCAAGTCCTTTAACCGCAAATTGAATTTCTGGACTTTCTTTGTCGTCATTTGTTACTTTAGTAGTGTATGAAGTTTTTTCGTTTACTTGTTTGCGAAGTGCTTTATAGAAATCATCTACTTGCTTATCAATATTTACATCACTAGAAAAACTTGCTGCAAATGTGTTGATAAAGCTTTCTTTAAAGCCCTTTTCAAATTCTTTTTCGAATTTTGAGCCGTCTTCACCGTATACATCTTTTATTTTATCTGTATCTTTGTTGTAAACTACGGCATTAACTGTAATTTCCCCTGCTTTTTTCGGTTCTACTCTTGATGGGCCACCACATGCACTTAAAACGAGTGCCATAGCAAGAACAAGAACCAGACTGAATAACCCTTTTTTCATTATTAAATCTCCCTTTCTTATTTGAATTCCATTTCATTGTACAGAACGAGAGATAAAATGCCAACTATTTTACAAAAAGTGTCATAATATGTACATAATTTCAAATAACCCGAGGTGAAAGACTTGAATAAAAAGACAAATGCGTGTCGGATTTTAGATAAACAGAAGGTTCATTATGAATTGCGTGAATATGCGTGGAGTGAAGACGCATTGGACGCGCTTCATGTTGCGTTAGAAACTGGGAATAATCCCGCGCAGATTTTTAAAACACTCGTCCTAACTGGCGATAAAACAGGGAATATAGTCGCTTGTATTCCGGCTGATAAAACTTTGCATTTGAAGCATTTAGCAAAAATTAGTGGGAATAAAAAGTGCGAACTAATTGCGGTGGATACGCTAGAGAAGCTGACTGGTTATATTCGTGGTGGATGTTCTCCGATTGGAATGAAGAAGTTGTTTCCTACTTTTGTTGATAGCAGTGCGGAAACGCTTGATACGATGCTAATTTCAGCTGGAAAAAGAGGACTACAAATCGAACTTGCGCCAGCTGATTTGAAGAAGGTCGTTCGTGCGGAGTTTGCGATGATTACGGAAGGATAAAGAAGTTAATTTGCTACAAAAAGCCGCCCATTTTATATGGGCGGCTTTTTATTTAGTCATTATCTGTTTGAACATGTTCACTACTTGATGCCACATGTTTCACTTTCTGAGCGATAGCCCCAACTGGATCGGCTTCACGCGCTTGTTTGACTTTATTGCCAATCATTTCGACTGGTGCGCTTTCTCTTACTTGTTTTGCTTTACCAAGAATTTTTTCTCTTGGGTTGAATCGTGTATTGGTTTCTTTTGCTGTGACAACTTCGGTAGTTTCTAGTTGTTTTCTTGCTATTGAAAGCATTAGTTTAATACGGTTTAATTGGTTTACCGAGCTTGAGCCGGCATCGTAGTCAATTGACATGATGTTGGCTTCTGGGTACATTTTTTTGAGTCCTTTAATCATTCCACGGCCGGTAATATGGTTTGGCAGACATGCGAATGGTTGTAAGCACGCGATATTTGGCACGTTGCTATCAAGTAATTCGAACATTTCACCTGTTAAGAACCAACCTTCACCCATTTTATTTCCAAGTGATAGAAGCTGGCTGGCTTTTTCTGCGATGGATTCGATGCTCGCTGGTGCTTCAAAGCGTTCACTTTTCTTCAGTGCATCTGTTACTGGTTTACGGAATTGGTTGATCAGCGGAATCGCAACGCTTTGCTTCGCGAATGATTTTACTTTGGAACGACCAAATGTGTTGGCTGCAAAGTGATCATCATAGCAACAATATAAAATGAAATCTGTTAAGTCCGGAACAACTGCTTCTCCGCCCTCTTCTTCAATGACATCGACAATATTGTTATTTGCGCCCGGATGGAATTTGACGAGAATTTCTCCAACTACGCCGACTCTTGGTTTTACTTCATCGCTTATTGGCAAGTTGTCAAAAGCTCGCACCATTTCGTTCGCTAATTTTTTATATGCTCCGAAAGAATAATTTTCCATTAGCGCACGTCCGGCATCAAGATATTGGCGGAACATTTTGTTGGCACTTCCTGGTTCGACTTCGTAAGGTCTTGTCCGGTAAAGCATACGATCGAGCGCATCCCCTAAGCTAATTCCCGCTAAGAAGCGAACAAGTACTTTTGGTGTCATTTTAAAGCCAGGTTGTTTCTCTAAGCCATTAGCATTTAGCGAAATAACCGGGATATGGTCCATTCCAGCTTCCCCGAGTGCTTTTTTCAGCATCGAAATATAGTTAGTTGCACGGCAGCCACCACCTGTTTGCGTCATCAATACCGCTAAATTATCGGTGTCATAATCGCCATGTTTCAGCGCATCCATCATTTGCCCGATAGTTAAAATCGCTGGATAACAAGCATCATTATTAACGTAACGCAAGCCTTCATCGACTGCGCGCGGCGTTACGGCAGGAAGTACTTCTAAATTATATCCGCCAACCTTACAAGCTGCTTCTAACATTTCAAAATGGGTCGGAGCTAGCTGTGGTGCTAAAATAGTATAGGTTTTCTTCATTTCTTTTGTGAATAATGGACGTTCTTTTGGTTTCGCCATTATGCCTGGTTTTACGTTGTTTTTCTCGCGTTCTTCCATGGCTGCTTTTAAGGAACGCACGCGGATACGCGCGGCACCAAGGTTGTTGATTTCATCGATTTTGAGCAACGTATAGACTTTATTATGGCCTTCAATAATTTCTTGGCACATATCCGTTGTAATCGCATCAAGTCCACAACCAAATGAAGTTAATTGCACAAATTCCAAATCTTCACTTTTAGCGGTAAAACTTGCTGCGCGATATAGTCTTGCGTGATATTTCCACTGATTTTCAACCCGAAGTTTATGATCGAGTTCACCAAGGTGAGAAATGGAATCTTCGGTAAGAACCGCCATCCCGTTCATTGTAATAAGCTCAGGAATTCCGTGGTTTACTTCTGGGTCAATATGATACGGGTGTCCGGCAAGAACAATCCCTTTAATTTTGTTTTTCTTAATATAAGTAAGTGCCGCTTCCCCTTCCGCTTGAATGTCTTTACGGCAAAGTTCTGCTTCCTCTAGCCCTGCCTGAACGGCTTTTTCCATATCCGCAGCTGGGACTTCTGGGAACGCAAGACTCATTTGTTCGATTAATGCTTTTTCATTATCTAATGTTAAAAATGGACTAATCATTGGAATGTTTTGCTCTTCTAAAGCATCGACATTCACACGAATAACTTCTGGATAACCGGCCACGACTGGACAGTTGAAGTTATTGGTCGCCTCGCCGAATTCGGGTTTTTCGTAAACAACCGATGGATAGAAAATGCGGTCTGCTTTTTTCTTAATTAAATCCATAATATGACCATGTGTTAATTTGGCTGGGAAACAAACTGCTTCGGATGCAATCGTTTCAATCCCTTTATCATACAAGTTTTTAGATGATTTAGAAGATAAAACAACGCGGAAACCTAGGTTCGTTAAAATCGTATGCCATAACGGATAGTTTTCAAAAACATTTAGCGCACGTGGAATACCAATCGTTCCGCGGGTAGCTTCTGATTTTTTCAACGATTTATAATCAAATGTTCGTTTTAATTTATAAGCATATAAGTTTGGAAGTACGTTGCGCTTCGTTTCGACACGTTCGCCGCGTTCACAACGATTTCCACTAACGAACATCCGGTCATCGCCAAATCTCGTCACTGTTAGCTGGCACGTATTACTACAAAGGTTACAGCGCGACTGAGAAGTTTCTGCGCTAAATTCACGCAATTTTTCCAGTACGAGCATTTCTGTTACTTCACCTGTTTCGTAATGTTCGCGAGCAATCAAAGCTGCACCAAAAGCGCCCATCATTCCAGCGATATCTGGTCGAACCACTTCACGTCCGGTTAACAGTTCAAAGGCACGAAGCACAGATTCATTGTAAAAAGTACCACCTTGAACGATGACTTTTTCACCGATGTCTTTCGGACTACGGAGTTTAATTACTTTTTGCAGGGCATTTTTCACGACAGAATAAGCAAGGCCAGCGGATAAATCTTCCATGCTCACGCCTTCTTTTTGCACTTGTTTCACTTTGGAATTCATGAAAACTGTACAGCGTGAACCTAGGTCAACTGGAGCTTTCGCCTCAAGTGCCCGAGCCGCAAATTCTTCAATCGATAAATTAAGTGTTTGCGCAAATGTTTCGAGGAATGAGCCACATCCGGCAGAACAAGCTTCATTCAACATTAAGCTATCGAGCGCGCCTTTTTTGATTTTCATACATTTCATATCTTGCCCGCCAATGTCTAAAATAAAATCAACATCTGGCAAAAACTCCCGAGCCGCACGGTAATGCGCGACTGTTTCAATTTCGCCAACATCAATTTTAAGTGCGGCTTTAATAAGCGACTCGCCGTAGCCTGTGATTCCCGACTGCGCAACTCGAACTTTTTCCGGTAAAATTTCATATAAATCACTCGTCGCATCAATAACAGATTGCAACGGATTCCCATTATTACTAGAATAAAACGAGTAAAGAATTTCATTGGTTTGGCTCATTAAAATTAATTTAGTCGTAGTTGATCCAGCATCAATGCCTAAGTAAGCATCGCCTTCATAGTCTTCCAACTTCGCCCGTTTTGCTTTCATTTGATTATGACGCGCGCGAAATTCGTCTAAGTCTGCTTTCTTTTCAAAAAGCGCTGGCAAAATTACGGTATCTGTTGCCATTGTCGTCATATCCATATTCGAAAGACGATGAATCATATCATCTACTTTTAGCGGCACATCATTCAGTCCCGTAAAAGCAGTTCCAAGTGCAATAAAATATTCCGCATTTTGAGGCGCAATAATATCACTATCTTTCATCTTCAATGTTTCTGTAAAACGATAACGCAATTGGTCAAGGAAGGTAAGTGGTCCTCCAAGAAACGCTACTTTCCCACGGATTGGACGTCCACAAGCAAGTCCACTAATCGTCTGCGTAACCACACTTTGGAAAATGGAAGCGGCAATATCTTCTTTTCTAGCCCCTTCATTCAGTAATGGTTGTACGTCCGTTTTGGCAAATACCCCACATCTAGAAGCAATCGGATAAATTGTATTCGCATTTTGCGCCAATTCATTTAAACCTGTTGGATCAGTTTGAAGCAGCGTGGCGATTTGGTCAATAAACGCACCCGTTCCACCAGCACAAGCGTTATTCATTCGTTGCTCAATCCCGCCACTGAAATAAATAATCTTCGCATCTTCCCCACCTAGCTCGATTACTACATCCGTTTCTGGAATAACTTGTTCGACCGCTTCCGTACAAGCAATAACTTCCTGCACAAATGGCACATTCAAAAATTTGGAAATTGCTAATCCTGATGAACCGGTAATTTTGAACGTCATTTCGGTCATCCCACATTTTTTTTGCATGTCTTGCATGATTTCTAATGTTACTTTTTTAATGTCGGAATAATGTCTTCGGTAAGTTTGAAATAAAATATCCCCCTGGTCATTAAGTGCTACGGCTTTTGCTGTTGTTGATCCTACATCTAATCCTGCATGAATCATTTTCTCATCCCTTTCGTTACGCACTACTTAATATGTATTAAATTTCACATATTATCCGTCGATTGTACGCCGCTTCACATAAATAGTTATTTCTAAAAAATGAGTGAGTACTCAGGG
>CM001047.1:776332-777848 GCA_000183865.1 Listeria marthii FSL S4-120 | reverse complement strand
AAGGGGTATCAGCTTCGCTCTATATGCGTGAAAACGACAAAACGCTCTAAACACCTATCATTCTACACGATTTTTTCCATTTGTAAAGAAATTCGCGGCGCTTTTAAAGTCAAAAAAAAAGCAAGTATTCACTAAAACTGCTTTGTTTAGCGAATACTTGCTGGGTTGTTAATTATGTCGAATTTTTGTCTTTCGGTTGGATGCTTTTAAAATCTGATAAGCGATACCTAAAATCAAGAACCATACTGGTGTAACGAATAGCGCAATTCTTGTATCTGCCGCAAAACCGAGGATAACTAGTAACCCTCCGAAGAAAATTAAGCTAACCCAGTTCATTAAAGGAGATAATGGCATTTTAAATTTACTTTTCGCTGCAATTTCTGGATGTTTACGGCGAAAACGTAAATGTGCCACTAAAATAACGCCCCAAACCCAGATAAAGCAAATCGTCGCAATACTCGTTACTAGAATAAATACTTGCTCAGGCAAAATATAATTCAAAAATACGCCAATAAGTAAACATGCGGTTGATGTGATTAACGCTGTTGCGGGAACGCCATTCGAGCTCAAATGATGCATTTTTTTCGGTGCTTTTCCTTCTGCTGAAAGAGTATAAAGCATCCGGCTCGTGCTGAAAATCCCACTATTACAGGAAGACATCGCAGCCGTTAACACCACAAAGTTAATAATTCCGGCCGCCGCTGGAATCCCAATCATCGTAAATACACTAACGAATGGACTCGTATTTGGATCAATATTGCTCCACGGATAAATCGACATCAGAACTAGTAATGCCCCAATATAAAAGATTAAAATCCGAATAGGAATATTATTAATTGCTTTTGGAAGTGTCCGCTCTGGGTCATCTGCTTCTCCCGCGGTTACACCAACAAGTTCAATTCCGACAAACGAAAAAGTCGCCATTTGGAAAGCGAGTAAAAACCCAGCAATTCCATTTGGGAAAAAGCCGCCGTAATCGACTAAATTAGAAAATGAAGCCGTACTTGTTCCATGTTTATAACCAATAAATACTAGTACAAATCCAATAACAATTAATGCAATAATGACAACTACTTTAATAATCGCGAACCAAAATTCAATTTCGCCAAAAGCTTTGACGGTTGCTAAGTTAAACAAAAGAAGTATTAAAACACAGGCCAGTGCTGGAATCCATTGTGGTAAGTCTGGTACCCAAAATTTCACGTACATACCAACTGCTGTAATTTCCGCGATACCAGTCACAATCCAGCAGAACCAATACGTCCAGCCAGTAATAAAGCCAGCCCACGGTCCAATGTACTGCTCTGCAAATTCTGTAAAAGATCCTGTTGTTGGGTTATGTATTAATAATTCACCCAAAGCTCTCATAACAAAGAATAAAATAGCCCCAATAATTAAGTAAACTAACATGATGGATGGACCCGCCAAATGAATTGACTTCCCTGCTCCTAGAAAAAGCCCTGTACCAATTGCTCCGCCAATCGCGATTAACTGAATGTGTCTATTTTTCAGTCCT
>CM001047.1:768757-776327 GCA_000183865.1 Listeria marthii FSL S4-120 | reverse complement strand
CAATTCTTCTTTTTGCTCTTCCATCCTAATTCATCCCTTTCGAGTAATTAAAAAGAATAAAGTGCCGAGTTATGTCAGCACTTTATCAATCAATCTACTTCTCTACTTTACCAATTTATAAAGGGATTAGCAAACTTTTTATATGTTTTTATTGGTCTAGACAGTTGATAATACTACCTTAATATCATTAGTAAGAAATAAATTTTTCACAAACTTTTTTAGAATTCTGCAGCACTTTCCTGCGCTACCGCTTTAGCAGCTGCAACGATTTCCGCTTCTTTGCTAGGATTGTGATCAATTCCTTCTACAAAAATCGATGGCACTACGTTGATACCGATAAATTGTAAAATAGTACGCAAATATGGTTCTCCGTGAGTAAATGAACTTGTTGGTCCAGCAGAATAAATACCACCGCTACCATGGATTAAGATCGCTTTTTTATCTTTTAAAAGTGCCTCTGGGCCATGTTCAGTATAACGGAAAGATTTTCCAGCAACTACAAAAGTATCAATATAAGCTTTTAATAATGGCGGGATTCCAAGGTTCCAAAGTGGGAACACAAAAACATATTTGTCTGCTGCTAAAAATTGTTCTGTTAGCGCATTATAAGCATTTAATCTTTTTTGTACGTCTGGAGCTAAATCAGTGAAAGCTTTACCAGCTTGTAATTCTCTTCCAGCCGACATTAATTCTAGATCAAGCAACGGTACTTCTGTATTATATAAAACTAATTCTTCTACTGTATCAGAAGGATTTTTCGCTTTATATTCAGCCATAAATGTTTCTGCTACTTGCGAACTTCTGGATACTTCATTTGGAAGTGGTGACGCTTTAATAAATAGTACTTTTGACATTATGAACACCTCATAGATTTTATTTGTTCCTTCTATATAATAGTACTATCCGCGTAGCTAGTCAATTTGATTTTTAGTAAATAAACATTGACATTTTCACTAGTCATGCTAAGATGAATACAGAATTCTAGAGTGTATTAATCTTTTATAATACACTAAACGTTCACCGATACACTAAATGGAGGTTTTATAATGAAGCGTATTGACCGTATTTATGAATTTATTTTAGAAAACCCTTCTGCTAAGACCATTCGCGAGCAATTAGAGAATAATGAAGGCTTTACAGCAAGTATGATTTCGGAAACATTATCTATTTTGAGAAATAATGTCAGTATGGAATTGAATGAACTTCACAGACAAGGAAAAATCATTAAAATCGTTGGCCGACCAGTGCTTTATTTTCCTAAACGAGCTGTTGAAGATGAAATTGGACGTACCCTTTCCGATACTGAACTCGAATTTGAAAGCTGTGATTCGCTCTTAAAAATGTTAAAACCTAGCATTGTCGAAAGAAGTCCTTTTGATGATCTCATTGGCGTTAATGACAGTCTTAAAACTCCTGTTGAGCAAGCAAAAGCTGCCGTACTTTATCCACCAAATGGCTTACATACAATGATTCTCGGACAAACTGGTGTTGGTAAAACGCTTTTTGCTAATCTAATGTATCGTTTCTCGCAACATGCCAAACGCCTCCCTGCCGATGCGCCGTTTATTATTTTCAACTGCGCAGATTACTATAATAACCCGCAACTTTTGATGTCCCATATTTTCGGCCATGTGAAAGGTGCCTTTACCGGCGCTGAAAATGACAAAGGTGGACTTGTTGAAAAAGCAGAAGGCGGCATTTTGTTCCTTGATGAAATTCACCGTCTCCCACCAGAAGGCCAAGAAATGATTTTTTATTTGATGGATTCTGGCACATATAATAAACTTGGCGAAACTGACCGGACACGCAAATCCAATGTTTTAATTATCGGTGCTACAACAGAAAATCCGGAATCTTCCCTTTTGAAAACGTTTATGCGCCGTATTCCGATTATTATTACCCTACCGAGTTTGGAAGAACGGACGGCTTTTGAACGCGTTGAATTGCTGAAATACTTGCTTTCCAGCGAGGCGCATCGTGTCAATAAACCGATTCGAATTGAAGATGAAGCTGCCAAAGCATTGATTGGCAATACGACTTACGGAAATATCGGGCAATTAAAATCCAATATTCAACTCGTCTGCGCGCAAGGCTTCCTCAATAGTTTTGACAAAGACGAAGAAATTTTGATTGATTTTAAAACGCTACCGATTAATATTAAAGATGGTTTCTTCCACTTTAGTAATCGCCGCAAGGAACTTCAAGCGATTGCAGAATATTTGGAGCCATATACGACGATTTTCCCAGAAATGAATAATACTTTAATTACGTCAGATGAATATGAGCCCAACTTCAACCTTTACAAAATTATTGAAGATAAAGCGTCAATTTTAATGGATCAAGGTGTGGAAGATGATGATATTAAGAAATTTATTAAGATGGATATCGACATTCACCTCAACAGCTTTTACAACAAATTCAAAAACACCATCCATAATCGCGAAAATATTTTAAAAATCGTTAATGAAGAAATTTTGAATTTTGCAGAAGGTGTCGAGCTGCGAATTGAACATCAACTTGGTAAAAAGTTGAATGAGCGCTTCCTGCTTGCGTTTAGTCTGCACCTGACTTCTTTTATTAAACGAATTGAAAGTAATAAACCGTTAAAATATACGAATATCGAAAATGTTGTCAATGATCAACCCGAAGCCTATGAATTGTCGCGTGAAATTAAAGATGATATCGAGGCTACTTTCCACATTCGCGTTCCCAATATGGAAGTGATGTATTTAACGCTATTAATTAGTTCCCTTTTAAAAGAACAAGAAAATGCTCGTGTAGCGGTTCTTGTGGCGACGCATGGTAATAATACGGCTAGTAGTATGGTGAGTGTGGCGAAGAAACTGCTTGGTGAAGGTTTAGTGGAAGGAATTGATATGCCACTTGATCAAAGTCCGAAAATCGTGCTTGATAAACTAACCGAACGTGCGAAAGAAATGGATATGGGACGTGGTCTCTTACTGCTTGTAGATATGGGCTCGCTGACAAGTTTTGCTCCGGTTATTTCGGAACGTACTGGTATTCCGGTTCGCTCGATTGATATGGTTTCAACCGCAACCGTTATCGAAGCAGTCCGCAAATCCAATATTCTTGATATGGAACTTGATAGTATTTACGATTCGTTGAAAGATTTCCGTGGTTACGGCGGCTATAATTCCGATGATGATACGCTCGATTCCAATCAAAAACCACACGCGATTGTTACGATTTGCGCGACCGGCGAAGGTACCGCAGAAAAACTACAACTATTTATCGAAAACATTTTAGATACGATTACAACGGACGCTATCAAAGTTATTCCAATCGGCTTGCATGAAATGGATAGTCGTTTAGAGCAGCTTCAAGAAGAAAATGATATTTTGATGGCGGTTGGTATTCAGGATCCAAAAATCCAAATCCCCTTCATCCCGCTCGAACGACTTTTTGGCGTTGATGGTGAAGAACAACTAGTCAGCCTAGTGAAGCAACGCAATATCGTTGTTAAAACTGGCGAAACTGGCCGAATCGCGAAAGAAATTATCGAAGAAAGCTTGAACGAATTTCTAACCTATCTCAATCCGAAGAAAACGATTGAAATTTTAAGCTCATTTGCTAGCGTATTAGAGAAAAAACTGGGTTACAAACTCGATAATACATTCAAAATCAATTTACTCATTCATGTCGGTTGCGCTTTGGAACGTATGGTTTTAAATGACGGATTAGTTTATCGTGATCCTAAAACGATGCTCGAAACAGACATTTTCCAAGCACTCGAACAAACAAATAAAGAAGTTATTTACAAAATGAACTTAAAACTAACCAATGATGAGCTTTGTTATTTGTATGATATTTTGAACGAAATCCAACCAGAAGTACTTTCATAAGCATAAACAAGCCAACAAGATTCACAAGTTGGCTTGTTTTATTTTCAGCAATTGCGTTTTCTGCCCTTTCTTTTAGGGTAATGTTGTATGTATGTCTAAGATTAGTACTTAGTGTATTAAGCTACGTATTTAGCGTATTAAGGCGCGCCACATCTGTTAGTACACGCTTACAAAAGCCTTGAACCGCTTCTATTAGCAAAGGAGGTTGTTTAATACAGAAATGTTGGCACAGTTTTTGCGTTAGTATTAATGGATGATTATATCCACGCTTAAGGAGGAGATACTTATGCCAGTTGGAATTATCATTGGCACACATGGTGAAGCTGCGCGTGAATTGTTGAAATCAGCCGAAATGATTATTGGCAAACAGGATAATGTGGAATTCATTACTTTCGTTCCTGGAGAAAACACGGATACGCTTATTACTAAATATAAAGAAAAACTAGACAAATTGGATACTTCTGAAGGCGTCATTTTTATGGTTGATTTATTTGGTGGCAGTCCTTATAATGCATCTAGCCAAATCGCCCTTCCAGAAGACAATATGGATGTTGTCACTGGTGTGAATATTCCAATGTTACTTGAAACGCTCTCGATGCGCGCAGCAAGTAATCAAAAAGATCTAGTCGAAACAGCTCTTACAGCAGGATCAGGTGGCGTTAAGTCACTCAAACAATCATTACCAAAAGTAGAAACAGAAGTCGGGGAGGACGATTTATAATGGATATTCGCTTAGCACGTATTGATGACCGCTTAATTCACGGTCAAGTAGCAACAGTTTGGACAAAAGAAACACAGGTGGAACGTATCATCGTTATTAGTGATGATGTCGCTAAAGATGAAGTGCGTAAAACACTTTTAACACAAGTAGCACCCCCAGGCGTTAAAGCAAGTGTCGTTGATGTACAAAAAGGGATTCGTGTATACAACAACCCGAAATATGCTACAACTCCTGTAATGTTCTTATTTACTAACCCTACAGATGTACTAACGCTAGTAGAAGCTGGTGTCAATATTACAACTGTAAACATTGGTGGTATGGCATTCCGCGAAGGCAAACATATGATTACTAACGCTGTATCTGTTGACGCAACGGACGAAGCAGCATTCCGCAAATTGGATGAAAAAGGAATCGAACTTGAAATTCGCAAAGTCGCTTCTGACAATAAAGTCAAACTTATCCCATTACTAGATAAAGATAAATAATTCATCCGCGGCTCTAATCTACTTTAGAGCCCCGAAAAAACAAACGTTTAAAGGAAGACCTTTAAAGGGGTGATTCATGAATAAAAGCCTAAGTACTAGATGCTTAATTTATTCAGTCATCATAATGAAATTATCTTTTTTTATCATTCAAAAGAAAAATTGGGAGGGAAATATATGTCAGCAATACAATTAATCCTTGTATTCCTCGTATCGTGTATTAGTGGTATGGGTAGTATTTTGGATGAGTGGCAAACCCACCGTCCATTGATTGCCTGTACATTGATTGGTCTTGTTCTTGGGGATATTACAACGGGTATTATTATTGGGGGTACACTTGAAATGATCGCGCTTGGATGGATGAACATCGGGGCTGCGGTTGCTCCAGATGCTGCCCTTGCATCCATTATTTCTACTATCTTAGTTATTACTGGGGGACAAGATATCAGCGTAGGTATTTCGCTTGCGATTCCTTTAGCTGCTCTTGGTCAAGTACTTACTATCCTAGTTCGTACAATTACAGTTGCATTCCAACATATGGCTGATAAAGCTGGTAAGGAAGGGAATCTGCGAAGTCTCGACTGGATACATGTTTCAGCACTACTACTTCAAGCTATGCGTATCGCTATTCCAGCCGTTATCGTTGCGGTAACAGTTGGTACTCAAGCAGTCGAAAATTTACTCAATGCCATTCCGGACGTTATCGTTAACGGCCTAAACGTAGCTGGTGGATTTATCGTTGTTGTTGGTTACGCAATGGTTATTAATATGATGTCAGCTAAATATTTAATGCCTTTCTTCTTCTTAGGTTTTGTTGTCGCAGCATTTACTCAATTCAACTTAGTAGCACTAGGTGTTTTAGGACTAGTTGCAGCAATCATTTACATCCAACTAAATCCTAAATATCAATTGAAAGAAGCTATCCAACAATACGGCGGGGGCGGCGGCGGACGAGCAGCGGATGATCTCGACGACGACCTTGACGACTAAGGAAGGGGGAGAAAAAATATGAGTGAACAAATTACAGTTAATGAAAAAAAGATAACGAAAAGTGATTTAATGGGCGTGTTCGTTCGTTCCAACCTCTTCCAAGGGTCGTGGAACTTTGAGCGTATGCAATCATTAGGATTCTGTTTCTCAGTAATCCCCGTGATTAAACGTCTTTATCCTGAAAAAGGACCTGAAAGAGAACAAGCTATCAAACGTCACCTTGAATTCTTTAATACACACCCATATATGGCCGCACCAATTTTAGGTGTAACAACTGCGATGGAAGAACAAAAAGCGAATGGTGCTGATATTGACGATGGCGCTATCAATGGTATTAAGGTAGGTCTAATGGGGCCACTTGCCGGCGTTGGGGATCCAATTTTCTGGGGAACTGTTCGTCCAGTACTTGCCGCTTTAGGTGCCGGATTTGCGACTGACGGTAGCATTATCGGACCAATTTTATTCTTCGTACTATTTAATGCGATTCGCCTAGGTTTCCGTTATTGGGGCGTGTTCTACGGATATACAAAAGGTACGGATGTCGTATCTGATATGTCTGGTGGCTTGCTTCAAAAACTAACAGAAGGAGCTTCCATTCTCGGACTATTCGTTATGGGCGCCCTCGTTAATAAGTGGACTACGATTTATGTTCCACTTGTAGCTTATACAACAGAAGACTCTAAAACTGGTAAAGACGTTCCAACTACTGTTCAAAGTATCTTGGACCAATTAATGCCAGGTCTTCTTGCCCTTCTACTTACATTTGCATGTATGTGGATACTCAAGAAAAAAGTCAATGCTTTATGGTTAATTTTAGGATTATTCGTTGTTGGTATTCTAGGTTACTGGTCTGGAATCTTAGGACTTCCACCAGCTGGGTATTCGCCGCTTGGGTAATGGGTGGTTATTATAATTCGAAAAGAACCGGGATTAGGATTCCGGTTCTTTTTTTGTATGCCTTATCCGTATTTTTTCTCATTCAGTGTCTATTCTATGAACCTTCAATTCTACAAAATCACCTTCATGAATATCTTGAGCAATATCACCCTCGGATATATCTATTCTAAATTCACCAATTTGTATAATTAAATCTGTTGCATCTATTAGCTTTCCTTTTAAAATGGATAGTTCTTGATTGTCGTTAGGTTTTTCCATGCTATATTCTGCTTGATTAAATTTAAAAATATCAAATGGATCAAAGCAATAAATAAGCTCATTATATACACCATTTAGAGTAAGTTCACATGGATGAGAGAAACAAACTACATTATATTCTCCATCAGTTAAAACGACATCCGCCTCCCTTACATCTTCATCTAACCAATGGATTGATTTTACTTTTATCATTTTTTCTTCGCCACCTGTACTGACAATAAAAAGTTATTACTCAAAAGTTTTCAATATTTCTTCCCCTTGTTTCCTACATTCAGCCCACTCTATACTAGTTTCTAATGCTTCATCACTCCACAAATCTTTGTTGGTTGACATACCTTCTAATTTTTTGTCTACAACAA
>CM001047.1:768560-768657 GCA_000183865.1 Listeria marthii FSL S4-120 | reverse complement strand
GGCGAAACCGTTACGATGTGGCTGCTGGAACGAGATGGTAAACGCGCCAGCAACAAAGAACTTCAAGCTTTCTTAGAGGAGAACGGAGCCGAGTTAG
>CM001047.1:768341-768460 GCA_000183865.1 Listeria marthii FSL S4-120 | reverse complement strand
AATGATGCATGGAAAGACGGCGTTAACTACTTAAACGGTCAAAAAGTAACCGGATTTTCCGGCGCAGCATTAAGATCCTCCGCCTACGTAGCTAGCGTGAAGGATGCGATGGATGACGC
>CM001047.1:767551-768241 GCA_000183865.1 Listeria marthii FSL S4-120 | reverse complement strand
GGATTAGGCTTTGGGATTGCGGCTGCGAGGAATAATCTAAAGGTAACAAATACTAAGAAAGTTAAAACCAATTTTGATGCTGAAAATCCAGTATCTGGAAAGGATTGGAATAATTATTTTAAAGAAAAATATGGCTCAGCTAATGTTAGATGGAAAGACCCAATTAAATCTATTAATGACGCTATAGATATGCCAAGTTTATTAAGTGGCACAAACCCAGAAGATATTGTTGAAATTGCTATAAGAGAAGGATGGATAGTTCAACCATTAAAGAAGGGGAGTAAACGCGGGTTGCTTTTTTCTGAAGGTGGAGGATACAGTATGAATGCACCTTCTGGAAGTTCTCTATACATCCAGTATCATCCTGGAGGCGGCCATCATGGGCAGGGAGCATATTATAAAGTATCATCTCCTGAAAATGGAACGATACGAATTAATATAGAAGGAGGATTGCTAGAATGATAGAAAAAGATGTAGAGGAACTCATGCTAATGCATAAAAGAATTATTGAAAATTTAGAAGAATTTTCTATGCCTGCGAAACAACAAATAGAAAAGTTAAAAGGTTTTGCAGTTACTGATGAATTGGCATCAGACTTTTCGGATATTGCATTACAATATGCAAAAATATTATTTGACCACGGTTGGTTGACAAAAGAACAGCTAGATATGTTTTTTGTTGTAGACAAAA
>CM001047.1:767180-767451 GCA_000183865.1 Listeria marthii FSL S4-120 | reverse complement strand
TGCGTGCTTTATCCATCGCTTTTTTCATCAAACTAATGGACGCATAGACGCTTTTAGCTACAGTATAGGTGCCTGTTTTATCATGGAAGGTCACATTTTGTTTCNNCTCTTGCACCGCTCGTCCTGTGGAATGAATGAGTTCGACTAATGCGCTAAAAAATTGATTGTGACTTTGTTCGAAAGCAATATACCTTTCTAGTATATCTTCTTTTTGGATGGCTTGCAGTAATTGGGTGTGCGCACTTCTCGCTTGAACCACGTAGACTTGTTG
>CM001047.1:766969-767049 GCA_000183865.1 Listeria marthii FSL S4-120 | reverse complement strand
TTTGCGAAGCTGATACCCCTTGTCCTTTCAGGCTTTTATCTTGCGTATACTTACTTGCTGCTTGTTGAATCCCGCGTATC
>CM001047.1:759819-766960 GCA_000183865.1 Listeria marthii FSL S4-120 | reverse complement strand
GCTTCGGTATTACTGCTTCGTAATTCTTGAAGAAAGCCATTGAGTTCTGCAATATCAATTCGACTCATTCATTGAACTCCTTCTGCGATTGCATAGTAGCTTTATTGATTTTTTCATTCTCATCCCGTTACTTCCTCTCTGTATGTAATATAAGTATATTATATCATCGGTAACTCTCTCATTTTGTGAGCATTCTGTGAATCTATACCTTGAAAAACAGCTTTAATTTGTTTTTTTTAGATACTAATTTTACTTTACATAATAGCCGGAATTCATATTCTTCCGATTTTGACTATATTTGTATCTATGTGAAAATCAATCTCAAACCCAGTTCCCCCTCTTCCTCACATAATTATGTTACAATATGACTAAACTATATCAATGATAGATTGTGAGTGATAGCTAAAATGGTTTGGGATGCTACTAATATCTTTTTGTTCGCGGCAAACATCTTGACGGTGCTGTATATTTTGTATAATGATGCAGTAATTCCACTTTGGAAAGGTAAGACGGTTTTAAGTGTCAAATTACGTTCTCGTGGTCGTTGGGACGGCTATATTTTTGTTGGGATTATCGTTCTATTGTTCGTTTCCAATACGTTCTTTCGTGAAGGACCATTTTCCACTTCTGTGCTACTTGGGATTATGGGTGTGCTTTTCATCTACATCTGCTTCTTCCGTAGTTCGAAAGCAGTTTTCAAAGAATCTGGACTTTTTTATGCCCTACTATTCTTCCCTTATGCAAAAATTGAACGGATGAATTTATCAGAGGATGGCGTGCTCGTGATTGAAACCAATCGCCAACGCTTGATGCTGTTTGCAAGATCAGAGAAAGATTTAGAGAAAATGCTCGCTGTATTTACTACATATAGCTAAAAACGCCACGCTTGATTTCCTGTTTTAAGGGAAATGAAGCATGGCGTTTTTTATATACCAACATTACTCAATTTTATTTCTGGAATAACAAATTCAACAAATCTTCCATGGAGCATTTCGATTTCTTCGCTGAATTTCGTGTCAAAACAAATAATACTTTCTTCTAAGCGGAGCACTGCAAAGCCGTCTTCTTCGTAATCCTCTAACTTCCCAATTACGTGAACTAAGCCTTCTTCATCTATTTCTAATGCACAATGTTTTTCTTCGCTTTCGTGCAGTAGTTCCGCGCTAATCATGTCCGGTATCGTAATTTCTACTGTGTAAACCCTACTTGGTTCTGGGTCTTCATCGGCCCATATTCCAACGCATTCACCATATTCACTACTAAAAGCGATTCTGCCGTCAGTCAATTTCTTTTGAACCTTTATCTCCACTAACCATTTCCTCCTGCGCTTCAAATTCTTGCTTTATTATAGCACAAAACTGGAAAATGACGTTAATTTTTAGCAAACTAATTTCACTTTTTATTTGTCATTTGTTATGTTTGAAAGTATGATAAGTATATACTTTTTGTCAAAGGAGAATGGGTTATGACGATACTTGCGTTTGATTTAGGTGGAACAGCAGTAAAGTTTGGTGTGTTGACAACAGCTGGAGAAATACTAGAAAAAGGTAAATTCAGTACCCCAGATAATTTGGATGAAATGATGCAACTAATTGTAGATGTAAAAAATAAGTATGATTATACGTTTCAAGGTGCGGCTTTTAGTTGTCCTGGTGCGATTAATAATGAAACCGGCATCATTGGCGGCGCGAGTGCGATTCCGTACATACATAATATTACTTTCAAACAATTGCTTGAAGAAAAACTGGCGCTTCCGGTTACGATGGAAAATGATGCCAACTGTGCGGCCTTGGCAGAGGTTTGGATTGGTGCAGCGAAAGATAAACAAGATATTATTTTTATGGTTCTTGGAAGCGGCGTTGGTGGTGCGGTTATTCGTGGCGGTAAGGTGCATCACGGGGCCAATTTGCATGGTGGGGAATTTGGTTATATGCTGATGGATCGTGACGGACACACGCTTAGTGAGCTTGGTACGGTCGTGAATGCTGCCACGAGAATTGCTGAGCGGTTAGAAGTTCCAGCAGATACGATTGATGGGCTTCGTGCTTTTGAATTACGGGCAGAAGGAAACACCATCGCGGAGGAAGAATTGGATACGATGTTTTATTATCTTGCTCGGAGTATTTTTAATTTACAATATGCGCTTGATCCTGAACTGGTTGTTATTGGTGGCGGTGTAAGTGAACGGGCTGACTTTATTGAGGAGTTAACTCGTTATGTGGCGAAAGTCAAAGCGAGCGTTCCGATTGCGACTATTAGCCCTACTGTTGTTGGATGTCAATTTGGAAATGACGCGAATTTGATTGGCGCAACTACATTTCATTTAGCGTAAGAAAAGAAGCTGGTCACTTTTTCCGTGCCAGCTTCTTTCTATCCTAATTTTTCTGATTCACCGCGGCTTTCTAATACTTTGGAAACTGCTTCCAGCCACTTTTTCTGTTTATTAACAACGAATTGATACTTTACTCCGGATATCATGTCTACTTCTAAAATGTTGGAGAGCAATTCTTTTCCAAGGATTTTCGTACGAACACCGCGGATTTTTGCGACTCGATTAAGTGGAATATTGATTTCTTCGTCAAAGTAATCATTCGGCTTGTGGACAATATATGTTGCCGTCAAATATAGCTTTCCGGGGACGGCTTTAAACCCATTTTTCGCGTTGGCAAGGCCTTTATGAACGACTTCTAATTCTTCTTCCATAAAGCTTTCATCTCCTTATTCTTCTACAATTATTGTAGCTTACTTTTTCAGTACGAATGGGCCAAAACGCTTCTTGCTGCTTTTTTTCGGTGCAAGGATATTTAAATGGCTGCCAAGGACTTCGATTTCTGCGGGAACGCCCGGACCTGGGTCGCCGTCAACGTTGATGCTTAAATCTTCTCCGCTCGCATCGATGGTCAGTTTTTTCGTTTTAATATAAACGACACCCTCACTATTTTTTAAATTGCCACGGATTAATTGTGGAATCATATTGGCTGCATCTAGCAGGCCGAGCTTGGTTAGAATAATAATATGGAGATAGCCGTCGTCGATTTTTGCATCCGGTGCCCATGACTCCATCCCTCCAACTGATTTCGTTAAGCCCGCCACGACTAGCGCTGCCTCGCCTTCCCAAACTTCTTCGTCGTACTCTATTTTAAAATGAAGTAACTCATTGCGGTTAAATGCTTTTAGGCCTTCTAAAAAGTATGCCACGGAGCCAAATTTGGTTTTTTGTTCGACGCTAACTTGGTCGACGGCTTGCGCAATCATCCCAATTGCTAGGACATTCATGAAGTATTGGTCGCCAATTCGGCCAACATCCATTGGTACGGCAATGGCTTTTTCTAATGCTTGAATAGCTTTTTCGGGTTTTAGCGGTATGCCTACCGAGCGCGCCAAATCATTGACTGTCCCAAGTGGAACAAAGCCAAAATCAGGACGTTTTTCATGGATAGCGAGACCATTTATTGTTTCATTTAAAGTCCCGTCGCCACCCATCGCGATTACCGCTTCAAAACCTTGTTCAGCAGCCCAAGAAGCAAATTCCGTCGCATCCCCTGCTTTTTCAGTAAGGCGAACTTCAACCTCATCATAACGTTTTTTTAGTACTGCTTCTGTCTTCCCCTGGTAGGTTTTTCCTTTTTCTTTACCTGATGATGGATTCACAATCAATAGTGCTTTCCCCATCGCACTCACCCTTTCTTGCCAAAAATTCTATTTATAAATTCACACATAATATCGGCATCTTCACTACTATAGTTTACCTTGAAATGGGGATTTGTACCAGTCACAGCCTTGTAAAATGCCGAAAAAAGTCGTAAAGTGAAGAGGAACACAAAATTGAGTTGTGGAGGAATTTAAAAAATGAAATCATTTCAAGCGCTTTTTATTGAAAAAGAAGCAGATAATACTTCCCTTCATTTTAGAGAAACTACATTAGATAACTTACCGGAAAATGAAGTAACGATTGAAGTACACTATTCTGGTATTAATTATAAAGACGGACTAGCGGTGCTTCCTGACGGGAAAATTGTGAGCGAATATCCTTTCATTCCCGGTATTGATGCAAGTGGCATCGTGGTTGAATCGAAATCTGACCGTTTTCAGGTTGGCGATAAGGTTATTGTTACTAGTTATGATTTTGGCGTGAGCTATTTTGGTGGCTATAGTGAGTTTATTCGTGTTCCAGCTGAATGGGTTGTCCCGTTGCCAGATGGTTTATCACTGAAAGAAGCAATGATACTTGGTACAGCAGGCTTTACAGCAGCGCTCTCGGTCGATGCGCTGGAATTTAGTGGCGTAACTCCAGATGCAGGAAAAATCGCTGTAAGTGGCGCAACTGGCGGTGTGGGTAGCCTTAGCTCAGCCATCCTTGCAAAACGTGGATTTTCAGTCGTAGCGTCTTCTGGCAAAAGCGATGCCAAGGAATTCTTAGAAAAATTCGGCGTAACAGAAGTAGTTCCAAGAGAAGCTTTCCAACCTGAAAAAGTACGTGCGTTAGATAAACAACTTTACGCTGGAGCGATTGATTGCGTTGGTGGTAAGCCACTTTCTTATCTTCTAACAGCCGTTCAATATGGTGGTGCCGTGACGACATGCGGAATGTCTGCAGGCGGAAAATTAGATACGACCGTCTTCCCGTTCATTTTGCGCGGTATTCAATTGTTTGGGATCGATTCTGTTTTATGTCCGATGCCAAAACGAGTTCGGATTTGGAATAGACTTGCGACAGATTTTAAATTGGCTAACTTAGAAAATCTGGCGACAGAAGTCTCATTTTCCGAGTTACCTAGAGCGCTTCATCAAGTAATGAACGGCGGCGTTACTGGTAGATATCTAGTAAAAGTAAAATAAAAAGTATGGTCCTTGAGTTTAAGGACCATACTTTTTTTAACGATAAGCGACTAATACATGGGCATCGATGACTTGGTCGATAATCGCCATGCACTGATCGTAATCTTGTTCTTCTAGGGCATCGATAAAACGTTGAATGTTAGCAACTGTTTTAACACAAGCATTTTGCGCGATTTTGATAACTTCCTCATCACCAAATTCTTGAATATTATTGAAAAAGTCATCACTAATTTTTAAGTAGTAATTATTTTTCATATACGTCAATAAATCACTCACAAACCACTTTTCATATTCGAAGTAAATTGCTGGATCGGCTGGGTTTTCTTCCCGTTCAATCTCGACTAATTTAGCAACGACACGCATTTTGTTGAAGGTGATTTTTTTCGTGCGGATTTTTTGAATAGCTTGTTTTAGAAACAAACCAATAATTTCTGTCATTTCAAAGTAGCGTTCTTTATTAATAATGCTATCTCGGACAAAGGCGCCGCGAAAATCATTGTATTCGACATAGCCATCAGCAGCAAGCATTCCGATTGCTTTACGAATTGGCGTGCGGCTAATTTCTAATTGTTGCGATAGCGTATTTTCAATTAAGCGATCTCCTGGCTTTAGTTCCCCGTTTCGAATCTTCTTTTTAATTTCCCGATAACAAACACTTTCTCTCGTCTCTTTGCGTTTGGTTGTCATGATTCTGCCTCCTAAATATGCCTATAACGATATGTTTATAAAAAGGACCGTGATGTAATTATCTCTTTTAAAAATTCGCTTTCATTCACTTTCTTTTCCATTGCTAAAAATGGGTGATAACTGGTATTTTCACTGACAAGCATAGCCGTTTGAATGGCAATAATTTCTCTTGTTAGTTCCTGTTCTTTTCTTGTGTTTATTTCTGATTTGGAGCGGATAATTCTCATAACTGTAAGGCCGATAAAATATAAAATAACAGCCATCACGATTATTACAACTGCTGCAATAAGTCGCTCAACGACATTCTCCATTAAGAATAAAAAGGAACCGCCCAAAATCGCCAAAAATGCTGCGATAAAAACGCCGATTATTGTATTCAGTGGTTTATAGTTCTTTTTCTCTTCTGCCATTTCTGAATGAACAAAGCGAAGTAGTTTGTCTAAATCGTCCCGTGTGCTAAAACCGCTTTTTTCTAAATAGGCATATAATAAATAACGTCGCATTGCAGTCAACTCTTTAAAGTTACGTAATTGATACCGTGTTCGGATGAATTTCTTCGCGCGATTATAAATTAATAGATAATATAAGAGTGGAATATAGAGTAAACTAATCAACATCACTGGAATTAAAAAAGCATTATCCAGAAAATTTGCAACTATAATGTTAATAACAATTAGTAGCAATACGATTAAAAAAAACGCTCTCCAAAAACCCTTTATAAAGCTATGTATTAAATTCCAGCTGCCAAGTTTTTTAAAATAAAAATCGTTTAATTTGTTTATAGCCATCTCTACACCTTTTCCTTTTTTTCTAACTTTAAGTTTAACACGAGTTCTAGATTTATTAAAGCTTGATAACCATTTCCACGAAAAAACTCCAAGAATTCGCTTCTTAGAGTTTTTTCTTCTATCTTTTATTCAAATAACATCGCTAAAACCGCTTCTTTTTCAATGTTTCCGAAGTAAGCTTTAGTATCGACATCCATCCAAGCTTTATCCATTTCCCCGCGTTCAAAACGGAAACCAATGAGCTTTTCGGCTAATTCAGCAACATCTTCTGTCCCGAAAAAGTCGCCATAAATCATCGCTTCTTTTACTTGGCCTTTTTGTAGCGCTAGTTGGAATTCAATAGTGCCCGCTGGAAATCGTTTTTTGCGTTTGATTGTCGCTTTTGGCGATTTCCCGTAAGTCCAGTCCCAATTCCGATAACGCTCGACACGTAATTTCTCAATACCTTGTTTGTCCGCTTCAGTGAACGTATAACGCGGTATTTCTGTCGTTTCAAAAATGGATTCTAGTAAAATTTGCTTAAAATCCAGAATATCCATATCACTCGCTAGATTTTCACGAATGGTTGTCACGCGACTGCGTACGGATTTAACGCCCTTCGATAGGTATTTCTCTGGATCAACTTGTAGCGCTTTTTCAAGCATCGACAAATCTACATCAAATAGCAAAGTCCCGTGGCTATAAAGGCGACCTTTTGTTGCAAATTGGGCATTGCCGCTGATTTTTTTGCTGTCCACTTCAATATCATTTCGACCGCTAAGCTTTGCATTTACGCCAAGTTTTTGAAGCGCGCGAATCACTGGCTCGGTGAACTTCGCGAAGTTTTG
>CM001047.1:759042-759719 GCA_000183865.1 Listeria marthii FSL S4-120 | reverse complement strand
TTCGCGAAGTTTTGAAAGCTATTTCCATCATCTTTTGTAATCATGCTAAAACTAATGTTACCTTCGTCATTGTAAACCGCCCCGCCACCTGACAACCGGCGCAGCACGTCAATATTATTGTCTTGAACGAACGTATGGTTAATTTCTTCCAGCGTGTTTTGGTTTTTACCAACAATAAGCGTCGGTTTCATCCGGTAAAACATAAAATACGTTTCATTTTCGTCTAAAGAACGAAGCGCATACTCCTCCATTGCAAAGTTGTACGCTTGATCGAGCACATCTTCATTATCTAAATAAATCACTTTTCCTAAGCATCCCCTTTTGCTTTAAGCGTAATCCGAATAATTTCTGGATCATTAAATAGGCGTGGAAGTTTCGTTACATTTCCTAAGCCACGACTAACAATAAGCGCTTTTCCGCCAGCTCGGTGAATTCCCGCTGTCCATTTTGGCATCAAACCTTGCCCCGGTGCGAAAAGACCTTCTGTTAACGGTAGTCTAAATTGGCCGCCGTGTGCATGACCTGATAAAACTAAATCTACCGGATAAGCTTGGTAAAGCGGCCAAAACTCCGGACGATGCGCAAGTAGAATCGCAAAATAATCCGGCGACAAATTAGCGGTCGCCTCATCTAGTGCTTCTTTTAAGGCAGCCTCTTCCCATTCTTGCTTCGGTAAT
>CM001047.1:749290-759035 GCA_000183865.1 Listeria marthii FSL S4-120 | reverse complement strand
CAGCCCATTCATCTCTAACAAAACGTGGATCTCGGACGCCAGCCACCATGATTGCCGCGCCATCTTTTTTAAGAAAATAGCGTTCATTTTCAAGAACAGCGACGTGATGTTTCTCCATATCCGCTTTAAAATCTTCATAAAATGCGCTTCTGCCTTCATGGTTTCCGCTCACATAAAAGACCGGAAATTCTTTCGCCAATTTGCGCACGGCTGCCATTGCTACAATTGGTGACTCATCGCCGTCAATCATATCTCCAGTTAGAAAAACGGCATCCGGAGCCAGCTCGTTCACGATACTGAGCAAAGGATTATTATATAAACCAAAACTTGCACTATGCAGATCGGACAGCTGAACAAATGTCGCGCCGTCCCATTCTGCCGGAATCTTATCTGATACTATTTCATAATTTGTTACGGTTAAATGTTTGGTCGACCAGTATGCATACCCTGTAAAAGCAGCAACCGCGCCAAGTATTCCCCATCCAGTTTTTTTCATAGCTAGAAATCTCCTCACTAAATTTGCTGTATGGTTCATTATAGCAAATTCAGTCGGAACTCGCTTTAGTCAGCTATGTGATATGCGGCTAGTTTTTGTAAATCTGCCGGGCTTACTTCTGCAACAATTTGCGTGCCATTTTCCAAGTATTCGGTTTCTAACACATCGGCATGATTATTTAAATAAGCGACAACTTGCCCCGCTTCAAACGGAATTAAGAAAGTTGCTTTTTCATAGCTGGCGAACAATTCCTTACGAATCACTTCTGTCAGAAATTCCAAACTTTCTTCTTCCCGCGCTGAAAAGACTATCGTATTCTCCGTTTGTTTAGGGTATATTTCGTCTTCTATCAAATCAGCTTTATTATACGCATAAATAACCGGAACATCTTCCACGCCAACAGCTTTCAACGTTTCTTCCGTGGTCTTCATCATCGTTTTATAATGCGGATCCGAATAATCTACCACATGAATGAGCAAATCAGCATCGCGCGCTTCTTCTAGTGTGGAACGGAATGCTTTCACGAGCTGATGCGGTAGTTTGCTTACAAAGCCAACCGTATCGGTGAGCAGAAATTGCTTGTTATCTGGTAATACAATTTCGCGGACACTTGTTTCTAGCGTAGCGAAGAGCATATCTTTCTCAAAAACTTGTTTTTCAGCCGTTTCACTATAGGCACGCACTAAGCCGTTCATTGTCGTGGATTTCCCAGCATTCGTATAACCAACGAGCGACACCACTGGAATCTCATTTTTCTTCCGTTTGCGACGACGGACTTCGCGGTCATCTACGAGCATATCAAGCTCTTTTTGCAAATGACGGATTTGATTTTTGATTGTTCGGCGGTCGGTTTCGATTTTCTTTTCACCGGAACCACGGTTGCTAAGCCCGCCTTTTCCGCTTTGTTGATCCATATCTTCGCCTTGTCCAAAAATCCGCGGAAGTTCATATTTCAATTTGGCGATTTGGACTTGCAGTTGGGCTTCTTTTGTTTTTGCTCGGTTCGCAAAGATAGCCAGAATCAAGCCAGTTCTATCCATTACATCCAGTTCGAGCGCTTCTTCTAAATTTCTGATTTGCGACGGCGAAAGTTCATCGTCAAAAATAATCAAACCTGCATCCTGCATTTCTGCCAGGCCTTTGATTTCATCCACTTTCCCTTTTCCAACATAGGTAGCGCGATTTTCACGGTCAATATTTTGGCGGATTTCACCTACCACTTCCATATTATTTGCAGCCGCTAAATTGGCTAGTTCTTCCATCGAATAATCAAAATTTGCTTGTTTTTGGCTTATGCCAACGATTAATACTTTTTTCTCCATAAAAAAGGACCTCCTGAAATAGATTCAGCGCGGTCAGGGTTCTGAGTAGATTGAAAACACAAAAACAGCATCAAAAAGATACTAGCTTGCCTTCAAATGAAGCGAGTTTCCCCTTCATTCTACCCATATTTATTTTGGGTGCCATACATGCACGCAAGACCAATCCCGTTATCCACACCAAATAAGCATGGATATTCCCGCACTATTAAATTAGTTGCATAGATTTTTTGGGAAACGTAGTCTAATATAACGCATGATGGGCAACCCTCCGTTCATTTAAGTTGCCCCTAGTTTAACATGGTCGCTTTTGTTTCGCAACTATTTCTCGTTAATTCGGCCGTTCAATCCGGAAAATGTCACCAAGTTTCGTATAGTCATTTCCCGCGAGCCGAGCAATTGGCGCAAGCTTTTCTGGCAAAAGGTACTGATGCTCTGGGTCAAACACATCATCTGCAAAATCGTACGTCACAATCCGCGCTAAAATCAAATCAGAAACAACCTCGCCTGCATCGTTTTTTATAGGAATGATTTGTTCCAATTTGGCAGTAAGGACAATTTTTGCTTCGGAAATCTTTGGTGTTTTCATGTCTTGGACTGGCTCTAAATGCAAGTTCGTCTTGTCGATTTCGCTCACATCTCGTGCAAGGCGCGCGGCGGTTTTATTCATTTCTTCCACAAATTCCTCGCTGACAATATGGATGTTCAGTTCCTTCGTGAAAGCCGCATTCCGCGCAGTATCTTTTTGCTCACCATCTGCGCGTTGGACAGCAATCGAAACTATTGCAGGAGAGCTAGAAACGACATTAAAAAAACTGAACGGGGCGGCGTTAACCGTCACCCCGTCTTCAGCAAGCGTTGTTACAAAAGCAATTGGTCGCGGAATAATACTTCCTGTTAAAAATTTATAATTATCTTTTTGGGATAACTCAGCACTTTTGAAAATAGTCATCTACTTACCTCATTTCTGGTTGTTGTGATACCATTTTTTTGCTTCTTCTAGTTCTTCCATGGTGAGTGAGTGCCCAGCCGCTGTCCAAACTGTTTCGACTTTCGCACCACGTTTTTCGAGGATTTTAACCAGTTTTTCGGAAGCTTCAGCAGTAATAAGCGGATCATTTAAACCAGCTGATAAAAATACACTACGATGGCTAATCGAAAATTCGGGTTGTTTATTCCCGGCTGGCATCGCGTGAAACAAAATCGCTTTATGGAAACTATCCTCTGCTTGAAGTAACGCATTGGCAGCAATATTGGCACCGTTAGAATAGCCTACCGCAATAATTCGCTCAAAATCCAGTTGGTACTTTTCAGCAAGCTCCCGCGTCGTTGCAATTAATTCTGCCGTTTTACTTTCCAAGTCTTCTAAATCTAAACTGCCGTCATGAAATCTTTTGAAAAATCGATTTGCTCCGCCTTCTTTAATATCTCCTCGCAATGATAAAACAGCGGCATCACCCGAGATAAATTCTGCTACTTCGACAAGCGACTTTTCATCGCCGCCTGTCCCGTGAAGTAGTAATAATGGCGCTAATTCCTTATTTTTCGCTGGGATAAAAATATGTTCCACCGACTATCAGCTCCGTTTCGTGTTAATTGGGCGTACCATTTTTTCAATTTCCGCGCGTTTTGGTTCTAAAAATGGTGGTAAAGCTAATTTTTCACCGAGTGTTTCATATGGTTCGTCGCTCGCAAAGCCCGGACCATCTGTCGCAAATTCAAACAAAATTCGTTCCGAAACAGGCACGTATAAAGATTCAAAGTAGAAGCGATTTACATAGCCAGAATTGGGCGCTTCGATTGTATTCATGCGATCAATCCATTTTTGTAACTCCTCGTGGTCTTCTACTCGGAAAGCCACATGGTGCACGCCGCCGTAACCTTGCATCGCAGCAGGAATGTCCGTACGTTCTTCGACAATCACTTGCGCCCCGTTTCCACCTTCACCAACCTCGAATAAATGAAGTCCATCTTCTTCGGCCACTTTTCTAAAGCCAAAAATAGTTTGCAAAATCGCCTCCATATTTTTCAAAGAAACAACGGTTAAAAAGACTGGTCCTAAGCCGTAAATTGCATATTTTTCTGGAACTGGACCGTTTTTCCACGGCGTTCCCGCAGCTACGCCTTCGTTATTTTCGTCGGAAATCAGTTGTAATTGTTGGTCATCAAAATCTTGGAATGTTAGATATTTTTTACCGAATAAAGTTTTGATTTCGCCGTGCGGAACTTCTAATTGTTCAAAACGATCAAGCCAATATTCCAGCGCCGCATCACTAGGTACGCGGAAAGCTACACGTGAAATACTATCTGTTCCGTGGCGCCCTTTTGGTAAATTTGGAAAATCGAAAAATGTCATATCTGTTCCCGCCGAACCTTTGTCATCCGCGAAAAACAAATGATACGTATGAATATCGTCTTGGTTAACGGTTTTTTTCACTAAACGCATTCCTAAAACTTCTGTGAAAAATGCGTAATTTTTCTCGGCGCTACTTGTCATTGCAGTTACGTGGTGAATTCCTTTTAAATCTTTAATCATGATAAATCTCCTCCAAAATAAGTTTCAATTTCTGTTCTTTTTTCTTCTAAAAAGCTTGGTAAGGCTAGTTTGTCACCCATTGTTTCGAGTGGTTCGTCAATAGTAAAACCGGGGCCTCTACTTGCGAATTCAATCCTCAGTCCACCTGGCTCACGAATATATAAACTTTTAAAATACTCACGGTCAACAAATTCTTCTATTTTTAAATCGTTTCGAACGGCTAAATCGTGCAGTTCATCGACGGCTTCTTTCGTTTCTAAAGTATAAGCAATATGATCAATGGTTCCGCGTCCTGTGCGGGATTTTTTGTTTGATGTGGTCACATGCAGTTTCGCAAAACTCATCTCGTCCCTATCTACTAATACCCCATTCTGACTTTCTAACCCAAAAAGATTCGTGAAAAACTGGCTGGTCGCGGCCGGGTCTGGCACGTGATAATCAGCGCCGATAATCCGAACAAGTTGTTTTTCGGCCGGAATATTGGTGTGGATGGTTGGGTTAGAATTAGTAGCTGGTATTTCCGTTAGGATGATGCCCATTGTGTCGGGATCTTGTAAGGTTAAAGTCTGGCCGTCTTTTTGGAAAGATATCGCAAAATCGTTTAGCCTTTTTTCCCAGTAAGAGCTTGTGTCTATTGGTATGCCTAGGGTGATTTTGCCGAAAAAGGCGCGTTCGTCGTAGCTTGAGCCGATGCGCGGTACTTCGAAAAATGTCAGCAAAGTCCCGGGTGAACCGATGTAGTCGCCGTAAAACAGGTGGCGCATATGGATATTATCTTGGTTCACTGTATTTTTCACGAGCCGTAGCCCTAATATTTCTGAATAAAAATGATGATTTTCGCTGAAAAATTTTGTTAACGCGGATACGTGATGAATTCCTTTAATCATTTGTTTGTACCTCCTTTTTGATTACTAACTATAGTTTATAACTAAACTATTCAAAAGAAAAGTTTTTTGCTCACAAAAAGTAAGTAACTTTTATTGAACGCAAAAAAGAGCGCCGGTAAGCGCTCTTTAATAGACATCTCTTTTGGTGAAAATAATATAAGATAAAACGAATGCGACTAGCATCCACGCGGTTAAGACGAGCATTGAGAAACTTAATGTCATTCCTTCGACTGGTGGGCTGGAGCCGTTTAAATAATTTGTTAGTTGTAAATTGACCATAAATAAATATTTCGCGCTCGGCCAAGAGCTGACGAGGTTGGTTAGAATCGTTCCGGTAATAAGTGAGGCGAGCATAATTCCCATTACGGCAGCTGTGGAGCGGACGAGTACGGATACAAACATCGTTAACACGCCGACCACGACACTGACAAACCACGCAAGGCCAAATTCCATGAGCAGTAATTGCCAAACTGGTAGTTGGTACACGTCTGTTGTTGTTACGGCACCATCTTTCATGCCAAATCCGGTGAGAACTGGCGCGTCCCAGCCACCGTAGCCAAAGACAATCCCAGAAATCAAATAGGCAATAACGGCGGATAACACCATAATCGCGGAAATCGAGAGTAACATTGAAATATATTTACTCGTCAAAATTCGCCATCGCTTCACAGGCCTTGTCAGCAAGAACTTCATTGTTCCCGCGCTTGTTTCAGCACTGATTAAGTCAGCTGCTATAACCATGATAAAAAGTGGAAACAATAAACTGATGCCATTTTCGACAAAGGTTTTTAGGAAAGTTGGTGCTCCGGGTGCATTTGGGTTGATGTCATTATCTAAATAATATTGTAGTTGCCCGACAAGCACTTTGAAATATTTTTGATATTCCTCGGGTAACCGACCTGTGCCAAGCCGATTTTCAAGGTCGACGATTTGTTGCTGAGTCTGTACATGCCAATCGCTTGTCCCAGCTTGCTTTTCGTCTTCTTGATGCTGTCTGAATTGCGCATACGTGAAAATCGCTACGATAATTGCCACCAACGCTAAAATAACGATGAGCCGCTTTTTACGCCAAAGTTTTAATTGCTCATTATACACTAAATTAATCAATAGACTGACCTCCCGTTAACTCAAGGAATAGATCTTCAAGGGATGGTTTTCGCTTGTCGATTTCATGGACTTTGACACCTTTTGCTACGAGCTGTTCGTTCCACTCTGCGCTTTCGTCATTCATTGCTGTCACAAGATACTCCCCGTCCACTTCCACTTCGGTCACACTTTCCAAAAAGGCTTTAGCTTGTTCTATTGGAGTCACCCGCCAGCGTAGTTGCGCACGAGAACTGAGCAAGTGCGCAACTTGGTCTGTTTTAATAATCGTCCCGTCTGTCATAATCGCCACCCGATCACATAAAAGTTCAATTTCACTTAATAAATGAGAAGACACGAGCACACTTATACCTTCATTTCTAGCCAGAGCACGGATAAAGTCGCGCATTTCGTGAATTCCAGATGGATCGAGACCGTTTGTTGGTTCATCAAGAATTAATAATTTCGGATTCGAAAGTAATGCCTGAGCAATTCCTAAACGTTGGCGCATACCAAGTGAATAAGTAGAAACTCTGTCATTTATCCGCTTTTCTAGCCCAACTAGTTCGGTTACTTCTTGAATACGTTCTTTTTTAATCGAAGAATCCATTCGGGCAAAATACGCCAAATTTTCTTGTCCTGTTAAAAAGCTATAAAATTCCGGATTTTCCACGATAGAACCAAGACCCCGCATCGCTTCGGTGAAATTTTTACGAATATCTTTGCCACCAATTAAAATCGTTCCAGACGTTGGTTTGATTAAGCCGACAATCATTCGAATCGTCGTCGTTTTCCCAGCTCCATTCGGTCCAAGAAAGCCAAAAACTTCTCCGGGCATTACTTCAAAAGAGATCCCTTTAATAATTTCTCGTTTACGAATTTTTTTATGCAGATTAGTTACTTGAAGTGCTCGCTCCGTCATTGCCTTCTCCCCCTCCCGTCTGAATAACTTCGGTCACGCGATTGCCGATAAATTGGTATCCAGCATGATTTGGATGGAATTTATCAGTCGCTAAATAGGCAGCCTCATTTTGCTGAAATAAATCAAAAGTTGGAACATAAATAATATTTTTCTCGTTTTGCGATAGATTTTGACTTTGCAAATTCCACTCATTCGCAACTGCCGACATTTCGCTCGCATTTTCTAACGACATAAACGGATTATACAACCCAATATGAAAAACTGGCGCGGATGGATTTAATTTTCGTATCGTCTGGTAAATTTGTTTTAGATTGCTTGTATAACTTGCTTCGGCTTGTTTAATCGCATCGCTTTTAAAATCATCCAGCGCTTCCCCGCCGCGAAACAAATCATTTCCGCCAATCGTCATTAAAATAACATCGGCTGATTTTATTTGATTTTGTACTTCTTTTTGGTCTAATTGTTTGAGAAGTTGTCCTGATTTGGCGCCACTAATAGCAAGATTGACATTCTCGACATTCTTCTCTTTTTGTTTGTAGAAATTCTCCACCACTCGGACATACCCGCCGCCTTCTGTATCACCAACACCATATGTAAGCGAATCACCAAGCGCCGTTATTTTAAAAGTATCTTGTTTTTTCGTTACAGTTGTCTCTTTTTTGGCGGTGGTTTTCGCATTATTCGTTTGATGATTTTTCTGCCCATACCAAATCGATGCCACACCAACCACGCTCAAAATTAACGCAATAACGGAAAAGCCTAACAGAATTTGAACCGTCTTACTTTTTTTCACTGACAACCACCTACCGTTTCATGAGGTTTATATTTCACTAAGTATAGCATATTTTAAAAGTAGACTCCTTCATTCCTCACATTTCAACTCCAAATAAAACCCACTAAATCAACTTAGTGATTTAGCGGGAGTTAAAATTATCCATTATTCTCTTGTAATTCTCAACAAGCTTCTTATGAAACACGACTAAAAGAATGGATTTCCCTGCAAGTCTTATTCCATCAAAATTGCTTTTGTTAAATCGTCCACGAAATCTTGTTTGTTTTCTGCTTTCGATGCTTCGGAAATTGCATCAATATCATTTGGCTTATCATCCCAACGGCCAGAATCTGCGGTTACCGCAATATGGATACTTTTATCTTTATTATCATACATAAAAGTGGATACGTTTTCTGGGATATCATCGGACTGCACTGTAGTGAATAGCACTACTTTGTCATAATCATCTGCTTTTACTTTGTCTAATTTTGTTGTATCGATAATGGAAACATGCACGTTTTTGCCTTCCATATCTTTTTTCACTTGGTCCATTACACTGTCTTTGAACTTACTACCTTGAGTTGCAAGTAATACATGGTTCCCTGTTGCTGATTTATTTATTTCGGCATTTTCAGTAACATCCATTGATTTAATAAAACGATAGGATAACATCACTCCTACAAATATGACTACGGCGATTCCTACGACGATTAAGCTGATTTTTAGTGGTTTTTTCATGTTAAATTCCTCTTTTCTGTTAAGTGATTCCAAAAATTTTGGATAAACTTTGTGTAAAGCCATTTTCCAGCCCAAAAGCTAGTAGAATGGTGATAATCTCAGTGGATGTGCCAAGTGCGACTAATAAATTCCGAAACTCCTATCGAAAAATGAAACTGATATGATACAAATCTAAATCAATATCTTGTAAATCTTCTCCGGTATACAAACCTCTCCTGAATAGTCCGTATCAAGTCAACTAATTATGTTTAATAAAATGGACTTTCCGCGACCACTTTTTCCAATATTTTCAAATAGTGTCCATTTTTTTGGATTTCATATAAATGTAACTTCCGGCAATAATAGAACATAATATTGCGTTCCAAATAATGGATAACAGTGAAATTTCAAAGTGACCACTTGGTAAAATCGAAATAATTCCAGCACTGTTATAAATATGCAAATAATATTCAGCAAGCAAATTCACGATTAAAATTCCGAACATCAATAAGATTACGGCTGCTTTTTGAACATAACTAGCTTTCACATGATCTTTTAACCAGCCCACTGGGATAACAAAATAGCAAACAAACATGGCGATAAATAAGAACATCATCAACGTTCCAGAAGCAAAAGATAGTGCATCGCCAGCTTCCATGCGTCCTGTTTCAAACCCGTAATACCAAATAAAAACACTTTGAACTAAAATAACCGTAATAGCTGCTAAATAAGCGGCGAATAGCTTTCCAAAAAACTTCTTCATTTCTGAAAACCCAGAAAGGGATGCAAGTGTTAAGTTTTCTTTCGATGTATCTAGTTTGGTTATTTTCCAAGTAGTGATTAGAATTAGAAGTACACTCATCACGGTCGTTCCGCGAATAGCTCTAAAGAGTAAATCTGGCCCTTCCATTAAGTTCATTGTTAAACCTACTAAATTCAGTCCCCAGATAATGGCTAGTCCAATCAAAAGAATCGGACTAATTTGTTTTAAATAAAAAGTGATCATTTGTTCA
>CM001047.1:743823-749190 GCA_000183865.1 Listeria marthii FSL S4-120 | reverse complement strand
GATCATTTTTTTCATTTGTTCATTTCCTCCTTATAGAAATCGATTAGTGAGTTACCTGTTTGTTCGCGATAAGCTTCTGTCTCGATTGTTTGCAGTGTATGGTCTTTAATTAACCAAAGTTTGCTATATAATTTTTCGGTTCCTTCTAAATGGTGGGAAGAAATAATCGTGATAGCATCTGGATTTGTTTCGCTAATAATAGCTTTCATTACTTCTGAACGAGCCATAATATCGATACTCGCAAACGGTTCATCATAAAGATACAATTTGGCTTTTCTTGCTAAAACACTACCAATTTTCACTTTCATTAACATACCTGTTGATAGTTCGCCAAGTTTTAGTCGTTTGTTAATTCGCCATCCAGCAAGTAATCTATCCCACTTATCTAACTCAATATTTTCAAAAAGCAAACCATATTGTTTCATAAAATTTTCTATAGTAATACTTTTTTTTGCGTAAAGTTCATTATTTAAATAAGCGATGTGCTGGCGGATATCATTGGTAGTAAATAGTTCATTGTCTAATTCCAATGTGCCACTATCCGGTTTCTTCAAGCTTGCTAACATATCTAGCAAGGTCGTTTTCCCGCTACCATTTTCACCAGTGAGTACGATCATGTCGCCTGATTTTGCTTCGAAGTCCACATTTTGTAAGACTAATTTATTTGGATAGGATTTAGCGATATTATTTCCCACTAACATTTACTTCTACCTCCTCTACTTTTTTCACCCAAGCGATAATTTTTTCTTTATTAATTCCTAATTTACTCATTTCACTAATAAAATTTTCGGTAAGTTGTTTTGCGATGTCATTTTCCAATTGCTCAATTCTCCTCTTATCTTCTGTCAAATATTTACCAGTACCTCGAACGGTGTAAATAATTTCCGTTTCTTCCAGTTCTGCATAAGCTCGCTGGATGGTTGTCGGATTTACTTCTAACTTTGTTGCTAGCTCTCTAACAGATAGTAGCTTGTCACCAGCCTCGTATGTTCCTGTAACAATTTCTGTATGAATATAATGAACGATTTGCTTATAAATGGGTTTACTATCATCAAACTTCATAATTTCCTCCTTTCGCCTGTCTGTCCGTATCACCGTACCACCTGGGTCACACTGGCTATGAATGTACTATATCAAAGGATTTTCGCGTGATTTATACATTTAATATATGGAAAAAGCCTTTTTGTTTCGTAAAAAAATATTTTCTTCTTAGAAATGTATACAAGGCGCTATTCTATCGAACGTCACAAACTGTTCAAAAATCTTTTTCAAAATAAATAGCGTATACTAAAAGGGTAAATACATTCGAAAAGGAGTGACACGAATGCCAGAAAAACTTGATACCGTACTTGGTTATTTAAAAGAATTTCCGGATTACTATAAACATGTAAAAAAGCAAACCTATACAATGAATGAAAAAATAATTTTCGAGGAAGAAAAAGCAAAACATATCTTTTTCGTATTAGAGGGTTATGCTGCAGTCGAATTAGAAGATAATTTGAGAAAAACGAACTACATTTCGATATTTGTTCTTCCATATAATATTTTAGGAATCGATGCATTCTCTTCCTATCCGAAAAAAAAGCATAGTATTACGGTCATGAGTGAACGGCTCGTGCTTTATAAAATTGATGCTGACTTTTTACTCAATATATTGTCTGTAAAACCTGATGTGAATGATTTTCTTTTGACGAGTACTGCGGATGTTTTCGCGCGCCACTACGCACTTCTTGGAATGATTGCCAAAACGCCGAAAGAACGGATTTATATGGCTTTGGAAAATCTTGCCGTCGAGATGGGCTCAGAAGATGAGGAAAAAAATGAAATCGTGTTACCAAACTTTATCAACCAGTCAGTCCTTGCCAGATATTGCCGCACAACGCAGCCAAACATATCCAATTTACTAACAGAACTTGTAGAAGAAGAATTTTTGGTCAACAAAAAAAGCCCTTACCGGATTGATAAGGACTCTTTGGATATATGAGATTTATCTTAATTTAATAACTTAAATCATTTCCATTAGTTTCAATTACTTTTTTATGCCAATAAAAACTTTTCTTCTTCAAGCGTTTATAGCTATTAACTTTATCAACATAAACAAAGCCATATCTTTTCTCAAAACCTTCACGCGTTGAATAAAGGTCGGTACGTATCATTGGTATTTTTTTCGTCGCATCCATCCCATTTTCCAAAATTAGAAGATGTTAGCTATGTTTTTGCTTTTTACGCAAGAAGAATAAACAAAATGCCACACATATAGCAATGAAGCCTAATAAACTATAGATAATGCTATCCAAAAAGTTATCCCCAGTAGTCGGAAGTTTTAATTTATCCGCTACAGTGGATGTTTCACTTTGTGTTGGCGTTATTTTTAATGTTGGCGATTTTACTGTTTGTTTATCTGGTGTTTTTGGTGTAGTTGAAGTACTTTGTTCGCTTGGTATGCTCGGATCTGATGGTGTAACTGAGTTCGCTGGTATATCTTTATTTTTCACTGTTACTTGAATAGTGATACTTTCTCCAGCAAATCTATACGTTACTGGGTAAACGCCAGCTATCGTTGTATCGACCGTCCCTTCAACCGTCACATCATCAAAGGAAACTGCTGCACCAAAATTATCACTTACGCTATCAAAATTATCCGCCGCAGTCCAATTATCACCCACATAAATCGTTGAGTCATGCGCTTTAATCGTTGCTGGCACGGCTTTATACACATACGTTACAGACAATGGTGCGTGATCAAATGTGCCAATTGCATCTGTTGGTAATTTAGAATTATCTAATTCATATCCATCAATTGCCAATTGGTATTCGTCGGTTGTTACATCATAATCGTCGCCTACAAATCCACTAACCGTCTGTGGCTCGTGAATGGTTTTTCCGGTTTCATCGACGTAATTAACCGTTAAATCCCCCGCTACCGTACTTACAATGCTGATACCAAAAGTTACTTGGTTTTGCGGGTTGTTCGGTGCATTATCAAGTACAACACGAATATTATGATAGCCAGAGCTTAAACTCTTTAAAGAAATACTGATATCAGAAGTTAACTCGCCCTCATAAAGCAGTTTTCCGGAAGCATCATCCGTAATTGTTACCTCGTGCCCTTCATAGAGCTCCGTTTCAAACATAAATACCGCTTGTAAATCGATAAATGTGGAACTACCTGGAAGAAATGGCGTCAGAAAAGCATCATTTTCTAAGTTGCTAATATAAGTTGTTGTCGCCTTCAAATGCCCACCATATTCCGGGGTAGTAGCTGGATAAATAAAAGTTGAATAGGAGTAAATACTTGGTTCAGGTGCTCTACTATTAATGGTCACTTGATTACCCGAAACATTTACTTCATTTGTCCCTGTTCTATTTTCATATAAGCTCAAAGGGATTTGGCCAACTAATCTGTTTCTCTGCAATTCAATCGACGGAATATTTCCAAGACCATCAGGAATTGTTCCAGTCAATTTATTGTAATCTAATCGAAGTGCCTTTAGCTTTGTTAATTCCCCAAGTTCAGCAGGAATCGTCCCAGTTAAATTATTACTATATAAAATCAAAGATTCTAATGAAACGATATTTTTAATTTCAGGCGGCACTTCCCCCGTAAGCCCTCGTCCAGTAATCGTAATCCTAGTAATTTTCGCCAAGTCCTCGAAGGTTAAATCTATCCCAACTGTTTTTGGTGCGAGTTGTTTATTTACTTCATTAATTAACCACGTTTGTCCTCCCAAATCTTGAGCAGTAACTATATCTGTAGCAGCGTTCGTTGCATTAACTTGTTGTTTTGTTTCCGTTGTCGCAGCTCCCTTTTCAAAGGCTAACCCAGAAAGTGGATTAACGCTAAAAATACTGAAAGATATCACTAGCGTTGAAAGTAAAGTAATAGCTTTTTTCATTAATTCATAGCCTCCAGTTCATTTTTATTACTACTAAAATTATACTCTATCTCATTTGATGGAAATTCCTTGTATAATAGTAAAAAAATGCTTTTTGTGACTATTTTGTGTAAATTAATAATCATAAAAAAATACCTTCTCCATCGATTGAAAACAAACTTTTCACATCCAAACTAGTCACACGAATTTCACTTTCCAAAATATCCTCCACTTCCAAAGTCAATCAAACAAGCTCATAAAGCCAAGTTATACAGCTATTTCATTCCGATTTAAAGTGTTCTATAAATAATCTCTATCCGCTAAAAACAGTAATAAAAAAGTTTTAAATATTTTTAATTACTGTATCGCACACACAAATTACTATTTCTACAATTTTGTAAAACAGACATTTTTTCGACACATTTAACAAAATGCAGCCGATTTCAGAGTCTTTTTTTAGTACTCATTTAAAATAGAAAAATAATATAATTAACTAATATATGACAAATTTACAAATTACAGACAGGATGTGCCACAACTTGAGAAAAATTATTCTCCTTTTAATTTGTTTGATGATACTTTCCACTCTAATCCCTTTTCTTTTTTCAAAAGCAAATGCGGAATCAGTGTCTTGGTTGGAAGAAGAATTAGATAACAATGAACCATTTATTGTAGCCACTGAACAACGACTAAATAAAAATCGCGAAGATATCACATTAGCTGACATAGAAACAGTTACGATGCTAAGTCCAGAAGGTGCTTCCTTTATTCCCGAAAATATTTCAGATTTTAAGAATTTAAAGAATCTGACGGTCATTCTTGGGACGGTGAGCGAGGTTCCTGATAGCGTAGGTCAATTAAAGAAATTAGAAGTATTAAATTTATCTTCCAATAATTTACATGAGTTTCCTACGGTTGTTTTTCAACTGCCAGCTATAGATTCATTGCAGTTAGAAAATAATTCTATTAAGGAAATCCCTGATAACATTACTCAATTATCTTCCAGTTTAACTAGCCTAAACATTAGAGATAATAAAATAATCTCGCTTCCTTCTGAGATTTTCAAGATTAACTGGGCTAGTAACTACTGGCCACCTCTTGATTTGAAACCATTAGCTGTGATCATGAGCGGAAATCAAATTACAACAGACATTCCCCCTGGTTACCTCGATGACTTTAATAATGGTGGAAATATGCTAGAACATTATGATTACAGACAAGGCCAAGATCAATTAGTTTATAACGGAGAACCTATTACTGTGCCGTATAAAACCGACTTTAATCAATTAACACCAGACAAATCCCAGCTCGGTTTAGCTTCTGGAAAAACACTTTTTGATACACATGAATTTATGTACGTTGATGATGGCTCTTCTATTCTCTCTAACGGTATCGCAAAAACGCCCGGAGAAGGTTTCATTATTATCAAAAGCACCTTATCTACCAATTCCAATACCTTCGCGAAAGTGCGCGTCCCGATTATTGTTGAACA
>CM001047.1:743084-743723 GCA_000183865.1 Listeria marthii FSL S4-120 | reverse complement strand
GCCAATTGGCGGGAATATCACCGTGAATTATAAGGGCACTAACGGCGAAAACATTGCGCCAGCTGATACATTAACAGGATTATTAGACGCTAAATATACTTCCAAGCCGAAGAAAATCCCTGGCTATACACTCACAAAAACACCAGCAAATGCGAATGGCCTTTATACATTAGAAGAGCAAACCGTTAATTATGTTTATACGAAAAATAGAAATTCCAAAAGATCAGCTATCCTTGAGGTACAATATGTCGACTCTAACAATAAAGTAATTAGTACCCCTTCGACATTAACTGGTACCGTCGGAAATGCTTACAATGTAAAACCGAAAAGTATCCCTGGCTATCAATTGGAAGCAACTCCAACTAACACCAATGGAACTTTTGGAGAAACACCGGAAAAAGTCATCTTTGTTTACAAGAAAACAAGTAACCTAGAAACAACAGTCACGCCCCCTACTCAAAATGAAGTTAAAAATAAGACTGAAAACGGAACTACAACTGCAGGAAAGTTACCGAATACTGGTGACAATAACCCCGTAAAACCAATAACTACAGGCCTACTAGTTTTCACTTCCGCATTAATTGTTTGGAGAAAAACTTCTAAATAATAACGACTAAAAAACCGACAAATAATTTTGTC
>CM001047.1:741223-742984 GCA_000183865.1 Listeria marthii FSL S4-120 | reverse complement strand
ACAAATAATTTTGTCGGTTTTTCTTTTATATGATTATGCTTGTTTTTTCTTCCAAGCGAAAACGGCTGCTCCAACAAGAACAAATCCTAATAAAATCAAGTACGGTGAACTATCTCCCGTTTTTGGCAATTCGCTTGTTGCTATTTTTTCTGGTACCTTTTCTGATGCTTCGGTTGTTTTATTTTTTGTTCCTTTTTCTAGTTTTGAAGAATTTTCAGGATCAACTTCAGTAACATCCGGATCCGCTGAGTCTTCTGAATCCTCTAAGTCTGTCGATTCTTCTGATTCAACTGGAACTACTGGGTTTGCAGGTTCTGTTTTTGTTTCAGTAAACTGGGCATATAACGTAATATCATTTGCCGGCATTTTGTCAGTCGCAAAATCCCATTTCTTTCCACCTGTTTGCGCATCATACCAGCCATCAAAAGTGAATCCTTCTTTGGTCGGTTCAGTTGGCTCAGAAATGATTACATCGCTTTTGTAGGATTCTGTAGAAATGGAACCTTCATTATCAAATGTCACGGTAAAGCCATCAACTAGTGGTTGCGTGACTTTCCCGCTAAACACTCCTGTGGTTTGACCAATTTGATTCGTCTCAGAAAACGAATAATCTACATTCGCTACAAAGTTAGGAAGTTGCCAATTTAGCATAGAACCGGAGTAGCTACCGTTATTACTAATTATTTCAGGTGTTATAGCCTTTCCTTCGATATTCTTCACACTATTCTCCAGTGTTAAATCATTTGAAAAAGTTTTTGATGGGCTCGTAACACTTTGGTTTTCTGCGTAAAAATAGTTTAGTTTGCTAAAACCAGTATTTTTTAAAGGACTGATATCGCTAATGTGATTGTTACTAATATCAATGTAAAAGTTATCCGTAAATGCATAGTCTGAATATAGCGTCATTGTACTTAATGGACTAACATCACTTATCTCATTATCATTAAGTGTCAATTGATGAAATGATTTACCAGAAAGTGGGCTAATATCTTTAATTTTATTATTGTCCAAGTAAATATAAACAAATTGATCTGCTGGGAAATCTTTTAAAACGCTTATATCACTTATGTTATTCTCACTTAGAATTACTTGATTTATTTTTGAGAATGAGCTGAATACACTTATATCACTAATATTGTTACCACTCACATCGATAAATGATATTTTTTTCGACTTACTAAGTGGCGATAAATCACTTACATTACTATTACTAATGCCTATCCCTCGCAACTCTACTAATCCTTCTAATGCGGAAATATCACTGACAGAATGGTTTGGAATAGCCAGTTCTCTCAGATTATGAAGATATTCTACACCTTCCAAAGAATAAATCATCGGCACCGTTCTACTACTTTGAATAGCATCGTTCAGCTTCGTGATTCCATCCAAATCGGCCTGCGAAACTCCACTAGTTGTACTTTTTCCAGTCTCTCTAGCAACTAATTGAGCCACGCCTTCATCAGGAAAAATCTCATTGATTGGCTTTGGAGCTTGTAAAATATCTGTGGTATCTGCAAATGCTTGGTTTGGTGAACTAATCACACTAATTATAAAGGCAGATGAAACAAGCAATAGTATCGTTATCATTTTTTTCATTAAATTGTTTATTCCTCCTAGAAGTAAATTCATTATGCGTAGACTCTACTTCTAATATTATACTATCAAAATATATTGATATAGTACTAATTCAGGAATAAATCACTCACAATCCATTTGAAATATGAATAGAATGTGAACAATGTTGTAAAAATGCTTTTTATA
>CM001047.1:735105-741123 GCA_000183865.1 Listeria marthii FSL S4-120 | reverse complement strand
CTTCAAAAAAAAATAAGCTATAACAAAATGATTGCTCATCTTGTTACAGCCTATCCATAAAATTAGCTTAAAGAAGCTGGTACTTTTCTCGCTAGGCACATAATACCTGCGATAATTGCAAGAATACCTGGAACAATCCAAAGTAGTCCAACTAAGAAGAAACCTACAACACCAGCTATAAGTGTCAAGATACCGAATACTTTAGCATTACGTTTGATTAATACTGCAAAAACAATCAAAGCGATACCAATTACTAAAGCAATCACTGAGAAAAATACTGTTAAGCCACCTACAGCAGCAAGCGTCTCACTATCAGCAGTAGTCATTGAAGCTGCGTTGGATAGCTCTTCGTTTCCAGATAAAGCAGCAAGAAGACCTCCACCTGCGATTCCAGTAATACCCGCAATAATACCTGTAATCCCAGCGATTAAACTTAAAACAAATTCTGATTTTCTTGGATTCATGTTTAAAACCCTCCCTTTTTATAGTCAATTAACATTATAACATTAATTATACCGGGAAAATATAGATATTTCGTGACTTTTTATCCAAATAAACTTTTTAATATACAATTTTAATTTATAAAAAAGAAGACCTTTAATCCTAAAGGTCTTCTCGTTCTAGCCATAAACTTAGTAGCACATCATTTTCTTCTTTGATATCGTCCTTTGTCATTTCGGGTTTAATATCTACTTTTTCGAGAATTTCAAAGGCGATGGTTTCGATTCCGTATTGTTTGGCTTCTTTTGCCATTTCTGGTGGAAGCATATTTCCAGCGCCAATTTTCACTCCGAATGCTAGTTTGTTTGCTATTCCTTTTAAATCCATTGTGTTATCAATTAGGTATTTTCCGCTTTCTTTGCTGATGAAACGATATACGCCGGCGTCGGGGGCTTTTTCTTTGTATGCGCGAATCAGTTCTTTTCGGTTGTCTTTATTCATTTATTTCACGTCCTTAATAGCCTGCTTCTTGTAAAAGTTTGCTGAGTGTTTTGAGGCGTTCGCTGAGAAGTTCATCGTCATTTTTTAAAACTTGTTCGAATAATTGGATGTCTTCATCGATATATTCGTTGTCTTCACAAACCGCGATAGTTAGTGCATCTCCTTGCAAACCGATACGATCGAGCGTTGGATTTTCTTTGTCATAAAAATGAGGTAAACGGTAAGCATCTTTGAAATGGACTTTGGTTCGTGCGATTAAAATAGCTAAGTCCAGTACGCGATGCAACGGAAGTTCTTCGGATTGGCGCGACCATTTATCGCCAGTATGACGCCAAACTTTGGCTGAAATGTCTACTTTACCACGGTCATTCCACTGCGCTAGTCCGAGTGAAAGTCCTTTTGCATCAGAGTGATAGGCATTCTTGCCGTCTACTTCTTCGTAATTTTCGACAACAATTACTGGTTTATGTTTTAAGGTAGTTGGAATCTTCATGAGATTTCTCCTTTTAATTTTTAGTAATTTACTAAATTAGTATATTACTAAATTTATAAAATGTAAAGAAAAAACTTTCCTTATTGTTAGGAAAGTTCGTTTTTCATATGTAACTGTTGTAAGCCATCTGGTAAATCAACTTGGATCGTACGGTTATTGGTTACTTTTACGAGTCCTACATCTGTTTGATATGTGCCAGTTGCCGGGAGAACGTAATCATCTAAGTCTATCATTTCGCCATTTTCTACTTTTCCGGTAATGTACCACGGATGTCCGAGGAGTTGTTCTGCTTCTATAAAATGGCCGCGCCGAATGAACGCTCGGATGTTGGTAGAACTGATTTTTGTTTGGTTTGTTTCAATTACTGGGACAGATGTGACACCAATGCCATAGGGCTTGCAAAGGTCCCGGAGTAAGTCTACATCCGAATCGCGCCCTTTTCCGAAATTGAATTCAGAGCCAACGACGATATGCGATAAATGTAGATTGGTCAAATGATCAGTGACAAATTCTTCTGGCGTTGTTTCGGCATATCTTGGCGTGAAAGCTGTTTCGATTAAATGGTCTACGCCGTAATGTGCGAGCCAGCGTTCTTTTTCCATTCTTGGCGTGAGCATTTCGCGATATATTTCGATTTGTTTTAAAGCCCAAAGTGGATGCGGGCTGAAACTGATGGCCGTTAGTATTTCGTGTTCCTTTTTGATGGATAAGGCTGTATTTAAAATGGTTTGATGACCGAGATGCACTCCGTCAAATTTACCGATTGTTAAAACTGCGGGACGACTATCTTTATTTGGTTCGAGCGTTACGTGTGATACTTCCATTGGCTGATTTCCCCCATTCCTCTTTAAGTTTAAAGCATAACAAGGGGCGCGTGCAAATTTATTGATTGCGTAAAAAAGACCTTTTCTAGTTTCGAAAAGGTCTTGAAAAAATTTATTCTACTGTTACACTTTTTGCTAAGTTTCTTGGTTTGTCGACATCACAGTCACGGTGAAGTGCTGCGTAATAAGCTAATAGTTGGCACGGGATAACACTTGCTAGTGGAGTTAATAACGGATGTACTTGTGGGATAACGAAACGGTCACCTGGTTGAGCGACGTTTTCCATTGCGAATACACATGTTTTGGCTCCGCGTGCTAATACTTCATTGACATTTCCGCGAATATTCCAGTTGATTGATTCTTGCGTGATAAGAGTTAAAACTGGTGTACCGTCTTCAATTAGCGCGATTGTTCCATGTTTTAATTCCCCACTTGCAAAACCTTCTGCTTGGATATAAGAGATTTCTTTTAGTTTAAGAGCGGCTTCCATTGCTACGAAATAATCGATATTTCTACCTAAGAAGAAAGCGTTACGAGAAGTTGCTAAATATTCACCGGCAATGTGCTCGATAACTTCTTTGCTAGAAACCATTGCTTCCATTGCAGTTGCCACAATACCTAATTCAGCGGCTAAATTAATTTTAAGCGCTTCTTCGTCGCCAAGTTCACGACCAAGCGAAACCGCAAGTACCGCCAAGACAGAAATTTGGGCTGTATAGGCTTTTGTAGATGCAACAGCGATTTCTGGGCCTGCGTATAAATACATCGAATGATCCGCTTCACGGTCAAGCGTCGAGCCTGGTACGTTTGTTAATGTTAATGTGCGGTAACCAAGTTCTTTCACTTTCACAAGACATTGGCGGCTATCGGCTGTTTCGCCACTTTGAGTGATGAAAATGAATAGCGGCTTTTTAGACATTAATGGTAAATTATAACCAAATTCACTGGAAACATGTACTTCTACCGGAATTTTAGCCATTTTTTCGATTAAATTTTTTCCGACTAAACCGGCATGATAGCTCGTTCCGCAAGCAACGATATGAATGCGGTCAGAAGATAAGATTTCGTCAATGATTGTTTTGTCGACGTTGATTTCGCCAGCTTCGTTTTGGTATGCTTGGATGATTTTACGTGTTACAGCTGGTTGTTCGTCGATTTCTTTTAACATATAGTGCGGGTAAGTACCTTTTTCGATATCAGATGCGTCTAGTTCTGCTTTGTAGCTAGCGCGTGTGATTTCTTCGCCTTCTAATGTTTCTAAAGTGAAGCCATCTTTTGTTACGATAACGATTTCTTTGTCCATAATTTCCACGAATTCATCCGTTTCTTTCAGAACAGCCATTGCGTCACTTGCGATTACGTTGAAGTTTTCGCCTTTTCCGATTAGTAATGGGCTTTTATTTTTTGCTGCATAAAGTGTTTCTGTATCGGTTTGGTCGATTAAGCAGATTGCGTAAGAACCGTGAAGTAATGATAGTGCTTTTTTAAATGCTTCTTTAGTGGAAAGTTCTGCTGCAAAAAGTTCGATAAGCTGCACGATTACTTCTGTATCAGTATCACTAATAAAGGAATGATTTTTTAAGTATTCTTCTTTTAAAAGCGTATAGTTTTCGATTACGCCGTTGTGAACAATCGTAAAACGACCTGATTTGCTTTGGTGCGGGTGGGCGTTTTCGTGATTTGGTTTGCCGTGAGTTGCCCAGCGTGTATGGCCGATTCCAGTAGTACCGAATGCGTCGCTTGGTACTAGGCTTGCAAGATCAGCAATCCGTCCTTTTTCTTTGACAACTGTTACTAGTTCTCTGTTTTGTAGGGCGATTCCAGCTGAATCATAACCACGATATTCTAGTTTTTCAAGTCCTTCTAATAAAATGCCTTTTGCATTGTTTGTTCCAATATATCCTACGATTCCACACATAATAAAATTCCTCCAATAATTAACTTGAGGGCAGACTTGTCCAATTTCAAGCCCTCTCGATTTTTTTGGTTTCCTTGGAGGGGTAAAAAGCATGTTTCATTACTACTCTGTCCACTTGGTCGCCCAAATGATTTGTAAGTAAGACTTAACGACTGCATGCACAGCCGGGAGACTCCCGCCGAAATTTCGATTAATCTCCTCCTCGTCAACTGATTCGTTACTTTTCAGGAATTTCACCTTCAAGCATTTTCGTCCCAATCAGTTCTGGCGCTTCTATTTAGTTGTGCGATCCTCCTTCATTACTTTTCAAGGAAACAAATTCATTTTACAATAATATGTATACTAGGTCAAGCATTATATAAAGCCGTTTGATTAAAATTGGTCTATACATTGACAAAAAATAGCAAATGCCTAATAATATAGATATGATATGAAAAGGAGCGAGCTGAATGGTTTTTACCAAAAAAATAGTCGCTAGTATTGCTGTTATTATTTCACTTGGATTGATTTATTTCCGTGTAAATACAGCTTCCGCATTTGAGAATACAAGTAATGCTTCCCTACTCCCTTCTACTGGAGATGCATTTTCGGTTTGGCCGGTTGTTATTGGAGTACTTCTTGTAGTGCTTGCTGTAGTACTATTTATTAAGAAAAGAATATAAAAAAATCGTTTGAGAGCATTCGTCATGCTTTCAAACGATTTTTTTATGGGCGACTTAGGTAAATGGCTTGTTTGCCCATTGCGGTCCAGCCTTCTTCTAAGACGCTTCTTTTTACGGCGCGATTTTTATGTCCATACGGGTCGTTAATGTAAAAATTATTTTTATCAAAACCGGTAATGACGACACTGTGCATCGAATACGTGATTTTCTTTGCGCCTTCTTTGGTTTGCACGGTTTGCCAGTTTTTTGGCGCATGGTAGTCGGTTGTTGTGATAATCCAAACTGGCGCACCGGTGCTTAGTACGGTGATGATATCGTGAATGCTGTTGCCGCTAATATCATGGACGTGCGCTTCATTGACGTATTTCGCTGCTAGTTTAGCGATTGGCGCATGATTTACACCCAGGCCCGGGCTATCGCCGTTAATGCTCCCAACGAACGCTTTATCTGGGTTACCGTGTAAACCGTTTTGTTCGATTGGCGTGGTTGGGAGATTATTTGCTAGCTCGTTTTTCGTTACGTTTTTGCCAGCGAACTGTAAGAGCATCGCTAGACTAGTCACTTCACAGCCGTTAAAAAGGGAAGGCGCATCCATTTGATTCACTAAGGGCACGTCTAATCTTACATTAAAAGGTTCATTGTCTAGTTTGTAAACTACTTTGGCGCTTTCGAGTTTGACGTTTGGTGAATAAAAGGTATATTTCGTATTTAGAAGGGTCAAACTAAATATACACGCTGTAATAACAAGCAGTGATTTTATCCAAATTCGCATGATACATGCTACCTAGACATTTTCAGCTAGGATTGGCTCTCCAGGATCTTTTGTTTCTGATTCTGCTTCTTCTGCCACTTCGACCGCTTCTTCGCTCACTTCGGTATTGAAGTTGGCGATATACCCTTCTAATGAACCGGAAATTTTTTGCATTTCTTCGGAGATAACGACTAGCTCGTCCACTTTCATTTTGTTTACTTCCGCGAATTCAAGTGCGGCAGTGGATTTTTCACCAATTTGGTTGGAAATTTCTGTGACGTCGCTAATTGATGTGTTTACTTCTTCAATTCCAGCAGCCATTTCTTCGGTTTCTTGGGAGACGTTTTGCATTTGGGCGGAAATATCATTAACACGGTTGAGTAAGTCTGTGAAAGTTGCTTCTGTTTCGGAAATGATTTTTTGGCCTG
>CM001047.1:733566-735005 GCA_000183865.1 Listeria marthii FSL S4-120 | reverse complement strand
CTGTGTTCATTACTTCGATTGTTGTTTTTGATTCTGTTTGGATTTTTTTCAGGACGGTATTAATATCTACAACAGCAAGGCGCGATTGTTCTGCTAGCTTGCGGACTTCTTCGGCTACGACTGCGAAACCACGGCCATGTTCGCCGGCACGTGCGGACTCGATTGCTGCGTTTAGAGCCAGTAAGTTTGTTTGGTCAGCGATATTTGTAACGGTATCAAGTGCTTTTTCGACTTCGCCAACACGGTTAACTAGTTGGGAAACCACGTCTGTACTAGAACGCATAACGCCGCTGATGCGGTCCATTTGTGATACTAGGTTATTAATAACGGCAATTCCGTCGTTAGTTTTTTCTGCGGAGTCTTTTGTTAAGTCAGATACTTTAAGGGCATATTCAGCCACGTTTTGAACGCCACCTGTCATTTGGTCCATCGCGTCAGTGCTTTCTTTCATGCTGCCAATTTGCGTTTGGATTTGTTCGCCCATCATTTTCATTTCGATGTCCATTTCGGTTGTCATCGCGGAAATAATTTCAGAGCTAATAATTACGTTGTCGCTCGAAGATTTCACATCTGTGGACGCTTTTTTAACATCTTCAATCATTAGGCGGAGGTTTTCGCTCATTTCGTTCAAGTCGTTAGTAATGTCGCCTAGTTCATCTCTACCATTGTAAGTGCTGCGGTAAGATAGGTCACCACTCGCTACTTTATGTACGGCTGTTTGCAGATGACGAATTCCTTTTAGAATAACTCTAGTAATATAGGCGTTGAAAATGAATAAGGAAATTAGCACGGCGATAATAACTGCTGTGAAAATTAAGCTGATTTTTACGCCAAAGTCAGAAATTGCTTGTGAGGAATTTTCGACTTCTTTATAGTTCATGTCATTTAAAACGTTTAATTGCTTCGTTGCATCATCAAATTTTGTTTTGACGTTTTGGTAGTATCTGTTTTGTGCTCCAAGTAGTTCTGCATCGTCTAGCGCACTTGATGTGTCACTGATTACAGAGGATGCGGATGCTTTCATGTCTGCTAGTTTTTCTTCAAAATAAGCTAATTGTTTTTTATCTTCTGCTGTTAAATTGGCTTTTTTGAAATTATGGATTGCTTGGTCGTTTTCGGCGTACAGGTTATCGATATCTTTGATAAGGGTTGATTTTCCGTTGATAGTGTCGAACATGGTCAGGATGTCGATATTGATTTGCGCCATGTTTGTTTGGATTTTTGCGATTTCTTTCATTGGTGCGACATTATTATCAACCATATTATCTGAAAGTGTTGCTACATGACGAAATCCTAGGAAACTAGTTGCGCCAAGTCCGATTAACATGATGGTCGTTATAACAATATTGATGCTTAATTTTGTTTTCAATTTACGATTTTTAATTAAATTCACCCATTCCACACTCCTATTCTCTAATTCTAGTTTATTATCTCATATT
>CM001047.1:733379-733466 GCA_000183865.1 Listeria marthii FSL S4-120 | reverse complement strand
GTTTTAATAAAAAAACGTTATAATAATTAGTGAATATCGGCGTAAAATGGGTGATATTGTTATTTTTTTATTTATTTTTATAAACGT
>CM001047.1:730611-733279 GCA_000183865.1 Listeria marthii FSL S4-120 | reverse complement strand
TTTATAAAAATCTACGTAAAATTGTTTTTAGTGGTGGCATTTTTGCGAAACGGTGATCTTCTAGGACAGATTGGACTTCGAATTTAGTATAGCCGAGTGCTTCGTCCATGATGATTTTACCTGGGAGTGGAGCGGCTGCGCTATCTACGGAAACGTCGATGATGACTGGTTTGGTTGCTAGTTTAGCATTTTCGAAAGCAGCTTCTAAGTCCGCCATTTTTTCTACTCGGAAGCCGATGCCGCCACAACTTTCGGCGAATTTTGCGTAATTGATGTCTGGGAGGTCGATGGCGTAATTGAGTTCACCGGCTGATTGTTGTTCGTATTTAATGAATGAAAGTTGTTGGTTGTTTAACACGACGACAATCATGGGCATGTTTAATCCTACAGCTGTGACGAAATCTTGCATGACCATTGAGAAGCCACCGTCGCCTACGATTGCGATTGCTTGGCGGTCTGGGTAAGCTTTTTTAGCAGCGATGGCTCCTGGTAAACCGCAGCCCATTGTACCAAGCCATGCGGAAACAATGAAGTCATTTTCGGGTGTCAAATGTAAATAACGGGTGCTCCAAACGGTTGCTGTTCCTACATCGATGGAGAAAATGGCGTCTTTGTCGGCGATTTTTTGGATGTTGGCCATTACAACTTCTGGTGCGATTGGGTCAGTTGTTTGCGTTACGTCTTCTTCTAACCATTTCCACCATTCTTGCATATTTTCTTGGCACGCTTGGAGGAATTTGCGCTCTTCTACTGGAGCAATTTTGGTCGTTAAATTGCTGATGATTTCTGCGGCATCGCCAACTAGGCCGACATTTGCTTTGAAACGTTTACTAATTTTAGCAGGGTCGATATCGATTTGGATGCAGTCAGCTTTTTTGGGTAAATAGTCGCTATAAGGATAATCATTCCCGAACATTAATAGTAAATCGGTTTCTTGCATCGCTTCATAGGCTGGTTTTGTTCCGATTTTACCAAGGTTACCGAGTGCATTTGGGTGGTCGTCTGGAACAATCGTTTTTGCTGGTAAGGAATGAATAATCGGGATTTTTAATTTCTCCGAGAAGGCGATTAATTCTGGTCCAGCCTGTTTAGTTCCTAATCCTGCTAAGATAACGGGTTTTTCCGCTTTCTCAATCAGTGCTACGGCTTCCCCTATTGCCGCTTCATCTAGTTGCGGATTTTCTTGTTCAAATTTCACTGGTTTTGCTTCTAAACTTGCTTTAATTACTTGTGATGGAATGTCATTTGGGATGGTTAGAACGGCGACTCCTTTTTCTCTATAGGCTGTGCGAATCGCTTCATCGACCACATCTGCGAGCGTTTCGGCATTATCAATTTGTTTATTATAAACGGCAACATCTTCAAAAATTGCTGGCAAATTGACTTCTTGGAAAAAGCCGGTATTTAAGACGTCTGTTGTTACTTGCCCTGCGAGAACGAGCATTGGTACGTGGTCCATTTTAGCATCATACATTCCGTTTAATAGATGGATTGCGCCCGGTCCGCCGATGGATAATGCGACACCAATTTTCCCGGTAAGTTTGGTATAGGCTGCGGCTGCTAGGGTTGCGACTTCTTCGTGGCGGACGTGAATAAATTCAATCGCCTCTTGTTCTTTTCGTAAAGCGTCAACTACGGTATCAATCGAATCGCCGGGTAAACCGTAAACGTGGTCAATCCCCCAATTTTTTAATGTTTGTACGAGTGTTTCACTTGCTTTGACTTTTTTCATTATATATTCTCCTCCCATGGATGTTTTCTCTAATGTCCAATAGTGTTCGTTTACCCTGTTTTGGAGTGAGTTATGCATGAAAGAGAATTGACGAACAATTCAGAAGTGCTTATAATGAAGGCAAGGTGGTGATCAAAGAGATGCAAACAAAATTGCACTGCTCTCGACTTTCTAACAATGGCTTTAGGATTGTTTAGAAAGCAAGAGTGAAATAGACTCTTCAATCCTTCAGCTAGTTTAACCAACATTAAACTATTAAAGGAGAATTATAATGAAAGAGTTTATCGAGCCATACCAATATAATTTTATCAAAAATCAATTAGCCAATGTTTCACGCGCATACCGGTCCGCGAATGATACTTCGACGTTGAAGGCGTTAAAATCGTTAACAGAGGAGAAAATCAATGAGCTATTCCCGGAGGACGTTTTGGCAGAACATCAGGAACTTTTTAGCGAGCTTCATGCGATTACTTCAACCAAAGAAGCAGAGCCGTTTTTAGAGGGGTTAAAAGCCTTTGTGATTCCTTTTATTGCGCCTAGTGATGTGAAAATTAAAAAACTTTTTGCGAAAACGAAAAAATTAAAAATTCCCGCTTGGTCCAAACTGGATTTGCGCGACTATACTTTTTACGGTTGGAATGATATTGCCCAGCAGCGCAAGTATATCGTGACTTATGAGGACGGAAATTTGGTCGGCGTACACGGAACTATTTCTACGGAGATTCAAAAGGGTGTTTGCTCGATTTGTCATTCGCATTCGAAAGTATCGCTCTTTATGGCGAAAACGAAATCGTCGGGTGATGGTGTTTATACGACAAATGGTAATTATATTTGCTACGATAGCGATGTTTGTAATGAGCAAATAAAAGCCCATGAAACGTTAGATGAATTTATAGAGGTTGTTAAGAAACGTAAATAAAAAACAGAAAGTCTCTC
>CM001047.1:720562-730511 GCA_000183865.1 Listeria marthii FSL S4-120 | reverse complement strand
AGAGGCTTTCTGTTTTTTATTTAATCGAATTGCGTAGTTTTTTCCGTTGGTTGTCCATCCATGTTTCTTCTGGATATTCACTTAGTAGGTTGTCTGCGAATTCGGCTAGGTCGTCACCAACGACGGCTTTCAGTTCTAGGTTGTCAGCTGCGGCGTTTTCGAACATTTCGAGGACGTTTTTTAAGATTTCGAACATCCCAGCGCCTTTTGCAAAGTTCCATAAATATGTTTCGATAGCTTTCATTGCGGTTTTATAGTCCTCTGGCAAAGCATCTATCCGTTTTTTATACAGTTTATAGTCTCGTTTTTCTTCGCGGTATTTTGTAAACCATTTAAACATTACGCTTGCCCTCCTTTAACTTGCATGATTTTTCCTTGAATAAAGTCCCAACGCTTCCAAAAAATCGCTAATTCTTCTTCACCAGCTGGGCTTAATGTGTAAAATTTTCGTGGTGGACCTAATTCTGATTTTTTCTTTTCTATCTCGACTAGCCCTTTTTTCTCCAGGCGGACGAGAATGGTGTAGACGGTTCCTTCGACGATTTCATCAAAGCCTAGGTCATTAAGATACTTGGTGATTTCGTAGCCGTAAGTTTCTCCTCTAGAAATTCGCTCCAAAATCATTCCTTCTAAACTACCTTTGAGTAACTCGGTAAGTCCTTTCATTTGAATTCACTCCTCTACTAGTTGTTACTAGGTACAAGTATATAGTAATACAAAGTAGATTGGTTGTCAACTGGTTTTTAGAAAAAATATAGTGATTCTTATTGCTTTTGTAGCAGGGATAAAAGTATACTAAAATGGAATTAGTTTCCAAAACATGTACTTACGCTTCTCAGAAAGGAACAAAAAACATGTTATTAATAGCAAAAGTTTTATTATGGTTTGGCATTATTTTAGAATTTTTGTTTGCACAGATACCTATCAGCGGTTCTGAGGATACATTATCTCCTACTATAGAAATTGATTGGATAGGCATTCTTTTGTTAAGCGCCAATCTAATAAATGACATGTATATAAGTCCTCTTGCCGGTTCGCTCTATATTTCAGCTGGAATCATTGCTACATTTTGCAATCAGAAAAAGGACAAAACAAATAGTGATTTATAAAAATAAAAAGAGAGACGCATCGTAGCGCCTCTCTTTTTGTTTACTGAAAAAGTACCTCTGGATTTTGTTTCATTGCGGATAAATTGGCAATGTTGACTGTTAAAAATTTCTTTTTGGGAGCTTCTAGTGTTTCAAGCCATTCGTTTGTTAGGTTAGTTGCGATTTCGGCTGCTGCGTTGTTTTGGCAAATGAAGCCGATGTTTTTGTACTGGCATTTTTCATCGAGGTTAGCGTAATGGTGTTCTTCGCTTTCTTCGGGATTGAAAATGTCCATGTAAAAATTGCGGTTGCCTTTCAGAAATTGCATGTGGGTGTCGTGTGAGTCTACTAGGTTGAAATCGCGTTTGGTGAATTGGTTGATTGCTTCTGATTTAACGTTTGAAAGGTCGAAGCTTACTTTTGTGGTTGGTTTTTCTAGGTTTTGAAGTTGGCTTGCTTCGAATGATTTAGCTGCTTCTTGGTCGGATGTGAAGGCTTGGAGTTGTTCTTCGACGCGGTTCATTTTCGTTTCAAAATCAAGTTCGTTTAGGAGATTTTCGGTTTGTCTGATAACATTAATTGCTTCTTCAAATTGGTCATTTTTTATGTAGGATGTTACTTTTTCAGCGGCTTCGATTTTGATTTCTTGTTGCATTGCTGTGGTCATATCGCGCCATGACTCCCACTTTTGTTGCCAGTTTCCCATGGTTTATTCTCCCTTATCCGATAATTTTCTTTAAATAGTTTTGTGTTTCTTTGAATGGTGGTACGCCGCCGTATTTGCGGACGTTACCTGGTCCGGCGTTATAGGCTGCTAGAGCTAGTCTTAGGTCACCATCGTATTTTTTAATGTAACCCGCTAGCTCTTTTGTTCCGGCATCGATATTTGTAGCTGGATCGGTGCGGTTGGAGCCGGCCATTAGTTGCATTAGGCCGGTTGCGCCAGCGCTTGATACAACATTCGGATTGTAGTTGGATTCTACTTGGATGACGCGTTTAATGAGCGCTTCCGGGACACCATACTTGGCTGCGGCTGTTTTGATTAAGTCGCTATATTTCCCTTCGTTTTCGGCGCTGATTGGTTTGATTTGGTAGTTGTTCCAGTTGGTTAGCTCGCCGGTTGGCGTTGCCTGTGTCGAGCTTGATGTATTTGATGTGGAACTTGTTTCGGATTTATTGATTAACGCTTCGTACGCTTCTCGGGCGCGGGCTAGTTCGGCATCGGTGACTGTTTGCACATTGGTTGTTGTTGTTTGCGTGGTGGCGTTTAAGCGTTCGTTTAATTTGGTTTCAAATGTGGTGGCCGATTGTTTCGCTGCTTCGAACGCGCTTTGAAACTCGGCTTGTCTAGCACTTATTACTTGTTCTACTGGATTCATCCACGGCACTCCTTTGCTATACTAACGTTTCCATGATTTTACTTGTTTCCTCAAGCGTGACACTCTCATCCCGTAACTGTTTTAAAAATTGGTGGATAAAATAAGACTTCTCTTTACTTGTAAAAATGGCCGCATTATCGCTCGTTTGCTCGATTGTTCCTAGTTTGAAATACAGTTCATTTTCTTGGTAAATACTCATCCACTCACGGATTTTCGAAGCGGATTTCCACTGGCTTTCTGGGACAATTTCTTCCATCACACGGCTAACGGAGCCAAGAACATCGATAGCTGGATAATGGTTTTTGGTGGCCAGTTCACGGGTGAGAACGATGTGTCCATCTAAAATCCCCCGCGCTAAATCGGGTACTGGACCGTTCATATCGTCGCCGTCAACGAGCACAGTATAAATGCCTGTAATCGAGCCATTTTGCGTTTTACCAGAACGTTCGAGTAGTTTTTTCATGTACGATTCCATGAGTAAAGTTTTCCCGCCGATGGGTAAATCTTTGACGGCGATATCGACACTTCTTCTTGCATCGGCAAAACGAGTGACGGAATCCATCATTAAAAGAACGGTTTTTCCTTGATCGCGGAAATGTTCGGCAATCGAAGTCGCTAGTTTGGCGGCGCGCAGTTGCATAAGATGGCTTTCATCTGATGTGGCGGCAACAATCACACTTTTACGCAGCCCTTCTTCACCGAGATCTTTACGCAAGAAATCTTTTACTTCCCGACCACGCTCGCCGACTAAGCCGATAACATTAATATCTGCTTTGGCGTTACGGGCAATCATTCCAAGTAAAGTAGATTTCCCAACACCTGAGCCGGCGAAAATCCCGATTTTTTGGCCGATGCCGATTGTTAACATTCCGTCGATTGCTTTGATGCCAGTTTCGAGTGTTTCGGTAATTTCTGCTCGGCTAAAAGCATGGATGGGCGGCGCTTCGAGTGGCATTTTTTGTTTGAATTTAGCTGTACCTGCTTCTTCGTTTAAAATGTCACCGGATGCGTTGAGAACTTTTCCAAGAAGGAATTCGTCGGCTGGGATGGTGATTTTCGTATCGGTCACGTATACCCAGTCGCCGTAAGCTACTTTATCGCTTTGGTTAAATGGAAGCAACATGTTGTTTTCTTTTTCAATGGAGATTACTTCGCAGAGCACTTTGTTTTCACCGACCATGACCGTATCGCCAATTTTCACTTGGGGACCTTTGGAAATATAGACTTGTTCTTGGACGGTGTGGATTTTTCCTTTTTGGATGTATGGGACGGTGTTTTTTAGTTCTTGCCATGCTGCGGTTTTTGGCGACCAGCTCACGGTTTATCGCCTCCTAGAATTTTCCGTTCAGCGTTTTGTTTGTGGAGTGTTTGGAAAATTTCGGTGATGCGGTAGTCGAAGTATTCTTTTTCTTCTTCTACAGTAAATTCGCCGTAATCCAGTCGCATATCGAAGTTCCAATGAATATTTTCTAAAAGCCAATCGTATTTTGTGCCGGTGTTTTCTTCTTTTAGGGCTTTTAACGTTTCTGGGTGGGTGGTGACGTTTAGTTTGTCGAAAGCGACTGGGAGTTTTTGGATGACTTCGGTTAGCATTGGTAACACTTCGATTTGGCGGGTGTCGATGGCTTGGTGGACAATTTTTTCTGCGAGGTCGATGCTTTCATCCCAAAGGAAGTCGGTAATTGTTTGGTAGATTTGTGTTTTTTCTAGTTCGAATGCTTGTTTTTGCGCTTCGATTTCAACTGCGGCGGCTTGTTTTAATTCTTCGATAGCTTGGCGTTCTGCTTGAAGTGCCGCTTTTTCATTAGCTAGTTTTTGCTGTTCGAGTTCGATAGCTGATAGATGCTTTTCGAGTTCTTTCTGGTGCGTTTCTAGTTGTTCGAGTTCTTTCGTGTAGGGCGACTCGACTTCTTCGGTTTCTTCTATATCATCTAAATAAAACAGTTCCATTTTCACGTCGGATAAAGTGACTTTACCTTTTGGGATTCGCGGATTAGATAAGGACATCCTGTTCCCCCCGTTGGATAACTATTTTGCCGTCTTTTTCTAGATTTTTAACGACATTGGCGATATCTTGTTGGGCTTGCTCGACATCGGAAAGTCTGATTGGACCAAGGACTTCTAGTTCTTCGGTAATCATATCGCGACGGTTTTTCGATACGCAAGATAGAATTTTTTCTTTAAGCTCTTCTTTTTCGTTTTTGAGTGCTCGGGCGATTTTGTTGTTGTCTTGAATTTCGGCCAGCACTTGTTGCAAGGTCATGTTATCAAGCAGAATAATATCTTCAAACATAAACATTTTCTCTTTGATACGTTCGGAAAGTTCGGCTTGTTCGGCGTCGAGATGTTCGAAAATTGTTCGTTCTAAACCACGGGTCACGTTGTTTAAGATATTCGCGACATTTTTTATACCGTCTGTTTTGTTCAGTGAGCTATTCGACATTGTGTCGAGTTTGATTCTTAGTAAATTAGATACGTTTTGCATGACTTCGCTATCAAATTGTTCTAAGCTCGCGATGCCAATAACTGTGTTGATCATTTTTTCTTCTGGTAACAAGGCTAGTAGTTTGGACGCTTCTTCTGGTTTCATGTAGGAAGCAATCATCGCAATTGTTTGTGGTGATTCGTCGCTAATAATCGTAAACAAGGAGTCGACATCATCAATTTCGCGTAAAATATCTAGCGCGGTTTCGCCGATACGTGATTCTGCTTCTACCCCGTAAATGAGTTGATTTAGTTCTTCCGTCGTCATGTCTGGGAACAAGCGTTGTAAATGTTCGCGGTCGAGTTTGGCAATGCCACCAGACAGAAGTTCTAGTTCCCCTAAAAACTCTCTAGTCGCTTCTTCCACTGCGCCGCCGTCCATTTCTTTCATTTTGGCCATTTCGCGCGCAAGGCGTTGTTTGGATGCATCGGGAAGCAAATCAACTACTTCGGTCGCGATTTGTTCATCGAGGCTCCAAATAATAAGTGCGGCTTTTTCACGTCTGGAAATACCTGATTCTGCTGAAATAGTTGCTTGTTCTTCTGTTTCCGCTATTTCAACCGCCTCTAATTCAGCGTTTGTTTCTTCTAAGGTTTCTTTAAGTGTGTCTGCCATTGTTATTCCTGCCTTTCATTGAGCCATTTTTGGATGACTGCTGCGGCACGCCCTGGGTCTTCTTTGGCCATTTCACCGAGTTTATTTTTCAAGCTTTCTTTGCGCGCTTTTAATTCTGGTTCAGATAAATCGAATGCATCTGTTTGGAAATTGAAATCTGGGTGTTCTTCTGGATTTATGATGGCTTCTTCGGCTGGGATATAATCTTTTTCTTCTGCTTCTAAAGCTTCTTCTAGTTGTTCTTTACGTTTAAGGAAGATGATGTAGGCGATAATTCCTGCTGCGATAATCGCAAATAGTAAGCTTCCTGCTAGCCACCAAATCCATGCTTTGCTTGCTGGTGCTGCTTTTTCTGTGGTGTCTTTCTCTACTGGTGTTTGGTTATCTAAAAATTGGATTGGCATGATGGTAACGTCGCCGTTTTGGAATGTTCCTTCGAATGTTGGTGCGGCTGCTGCTTCTCCGTCTGCACCAGCTTCTTCGGTTCTCATGTTAGGCGTTAATCCTGCTGAAACTCCGATTGCTTTCGTGAATTCAGCCATGTCCACGCCATTTTTATTTAAAGCATTTTGATCAACCCAGACAACAACATTTGTTTTTGCCAGGGCTGGGTGTTTTTTGATTTCTTGAATGGTGGAATCTAGTTCGTAGTTGGTTGTTTCGCTTGATTTTTCGCTTGTGTATGTGTTGGTGTCGTCGCCGTTTTGTTCTGTATAGTTTGGCACATCAGCGTTTGATGCGGTGCCTGATTCGGTTGTGTTTGTGGAACCTTTGGACGTGTCGGTTGATGTATCTTTTTGATTGCTGCGGACTTTGCCGTCGCTTGGATAATGTTCGGTATTTTGTTTGATTTCGTCAAAATTAACGGTGACATTGGTATTCACGCGGAAATTGTCTAGGGCAAAAATGCTAGAAAGCGTACCTTCGATGTCTGTTTTCACATTTTTTCCGATGGCGTTTTGGATGTCGACTTCATTTTTATAGGCCGAGCTTCCTTCTTCTTTGGATGTGTCTGCTTCTGAGATAACGCCATTTTTCGTATCGATAATCGCTACGTCATCGCTGGCAACGTTTGGTACGGCTGCGCTGACGGTGCGCTGGATTCCGAGAACTTGTTCGCTTGTTAGTGTTTGGTTGTTTTTGGTTTTGAGTGTTACTGCGGCGGTTCCTTTTTGGCTTGCTTCTTCAAAAATTGAACTCGATTCTGGTAATGTTAGCTGAACAGAGGCGCTGTCTATAGTTGTTCCGTAACTTTGAACGATTTCTTTTTCTAAATTGACTTTTGTGCCGACTTTTTCTTGCATTTTTTTATCTTCTTCGCTGGCTCCTAGCGAGCTGTTTAGTAGAATGTCATTGCCATCTTGGCCTGTGTAAGGGATTCCGAGGTCTGCGAATTTGTCGCGAACGAGTGTCTCCACTTTTTCATCGACTAAAATGTTGCCGCTTTTGTCGACGGTATAATCAACGCCCATTTTGGCTAATTGATCGGTGACTTGTTGCTGGCTTGTTTCGGATAAATTTTTATAAAGAGTAACTTCTGTTTTGGGCGTGTTCATGTAGAGTAATAACACCGTGACTACGACAAAAAGGCCGACTAAAATCGCGCCTTTGTGCCAATTCTTCAATTTCGAATACATTGTTTTTATTTTTGCCATCTTAAAAACTTCGCTCCATTTTTCTCGTGTGGACGATTGACTAAAACTCCCCCGACTAGTCTAACCGCTACACTTGCATATTTAAAAGCTGTTTGTAGCTTTCGATTACATTATCACGAATGACCGCAGCAGTTTTCATTTCTGACTCTGCTTTTTTCATTTGAATGAGTACGTCGCTTGCGTTTCCTTCTCCTGTTGTTAAAAGGTTTGAAACGGAATTTTGCGCGTTTGATTGTGTATCACTCATACTATCCAGCATTTGCGTGAAGGTATTTCCGGCACCTGCCGCATTGTCTGTTTTCGCGGTTTCACCAAGCGTTACTTTGGGCAAGACGCTTGCTGCATTAATACTTTCAATTGCCATTTCTTAAACCACTCCTTTATACTCTGCCGATTTCTAAATCTTTTTCCATCATTTTTTCGTTCGCTTGTAAGGCTGAAGTGTTTGCCGCGTACATTTTTTGTCCTACCATCAAATTGGTCATTTCCGCTGTCATATCCACATTTGCGTAGTTGACGTAACCTGCTTCATTGGCATTGGGATGGGTTGGATCGTAGACACGTTTGACGCTTCCGGTGTCGCTTGAGATTTCGCTTACTTTGACGCCTTTTGTTCCTGTTAGAGCTGTTTCGAATGGCGTAATTTCGGATAGTACGACGCGTTTTCTGAGGAAAGGTGTTTCGCCAGGCGCGGCGCTTGAATCAGCATTCGCAATATTATTGGAGCTCACTTCCATCCATTGTTTCGCAGCATTTAACGCGGAGCCGCTTGTGTTTATTCCTTCAAACATGGTTGTTCACCTTACTTTCCACGGGCTGCTGTGTTGATGGATGAGTTATAGTTGAGTGCACTGATAGCGAGCGCGTACATTTGATTATTTTTAGTTAAGCTGATCATTTCAGAAGTGACGTTAACATTGTTGCCGTCTTCGTTGATGGAACCGCTTTTGGTAGTGATTTTCGCGTTTGTTTCGTCCGTATTTGTTCCGGCTAAATGTTTCGTGTTTGTTTTCGTTAAGTTTCCGGTAGACTCGGTGCTACTTTGGCCGGATGCTCGCAAGCTCGCGCCGAATGATTCCTCGAAACTCGCTTCACTTGCTTTAAAATTCGGCGTATTGGCATTCGCGATATTACTCGAAACTACTTGGTTGGCCGTTTGGAGATAATTCAAGTAATTGCCAATATGCGTGGTATAATTTTCCACTTGTCATTTCCTTCTTTCTTTTAGAAAAATTTCGCATAATTCATGTTGGCAGCATTGCGACTTTTATTTTCAGAAAAGGCATTTTCAGTGGATTCTAATTGTTTTTCGGTGAAAAGAATACCTTTATTAATCACTTCTCGTGTTTCTTTTAAAATGGCTTCTTTTGTCTCTTTCGGTAAATGTTCTGTGCTTTTTAGGAGTTCATTTAGTTTGGATTGGTATTCTTCGAGGGAAACGTTCAATTGTCCCGTTGAGTGAAACAGTGCTTTTAGTTCAGCCAAATGTGTCTTTGCTTGATTCATGTTTCATCACTCCCTCGTAGCCTTCTTTGAGCTGCGTGATGACATGAATGATGGTATCAATATTTACTGGTTGTTTGAGTAATTGCATTTGACGGATTTGTTCGGAAATCCATTCGTATAAGCCGAAAATGTTATCGTATAATTCTTGTCCGGCTTCTGGGTTTAATTGTAATTTTAGTTCTTCAAAGATTTTTTCCATTTTATCGAGAATAAGATCTGCTTCTGAAAAATGTAGTTGTGCGAGTGCTTTGTCTAATTTTTTAAATTCAATAATACAGCGTTCGTATATATAAATGGTGTTTTTAATGGGGTTGCTCGTATTTAATTCATTTTGGGTGTATCGTTTCCAAGCTTGCATTTTTTTCACCTACCATTTTTATTTATTAGAACTGTTCATGCCATCGATTAGAGCATCAAGCGTCATAGCGTCGCTTTGCATCGCTTGCATCATTTCGAGCCATTTGTTGTACTGATCGGTAATATTCGTTAGTAATGTATTATTTCGGCTAGTTATGTCGGTTAGCTTTAGATTTAATTTATTAATTTCATTCGTCATCGAGGTCGTTTCATCACTGATAAAGCCAGTCGAGCCAAATGTTTTGTTCAAAGATTGATAAAGTTCATCGCCAATTCCACCAATGCCAAAGAAAAATCTTTCAACGGCGGTTGGGTCTTCGGCTACCATTTTTTTCATTGCCGTTTCATCGACTTTTAACACGCCTTCTTTATCGACGCTTATGCCAAAATCGAATAATGTATTTCCATCTTTTTTATGTTGAAATACGTTGTTTAGCGCACGATTTGCTTCAAGGTCGGCAGCAGATGCTTGTAAAATGGTTCCTTTTCCCGTGTAGGTTTTCATTGTGCTTGTTAGCGCGTTGTAGGTATTTACAAAACTAGTAATCATGCTGGCTGCTTTTTCATCACTTTGATCTTGGATGGTTAGTTTTTCAGCGCCAGTAGTTTCTTTTTTCAGGTTGATTGTTACGCCTGGGATGTAGTTGGTTACTTTGTTGGTTGGGCTTGTTACGGTCGCGCCATTGATGCGGAGTTTGGCATCTTCTGCAGCTAAATGGTCAGGTGAATTTTGGACTAAACCAAGTGCCTCGAGAACAGCCGAGTCGCCTTCAAATTTAATACTATTTTCGACACCAGTGGTTGCAGCAGTTACGACCATATTTTCGCCTAGCGTGTAGATGTTTACTTTGGATTGCCGTTGAT
>CM001047.1:717237-720462 GCA_000183865.1 Listeria marthii FSL S4-120 | reverse complement strand
TTTTGATTTCTTTGCCGTTGATTTTGATGGTGCCACTAACGCCGATTTTTGCTTCGATATCGGGTACAGCTTTGTTATACGTATCGGCTGTTGCCAAGTTTTGAACTTCGATGGAATAGCTTCCGTTGATGGAGCTACTAGTCGAGGACACGGTAAAACTTGTTTCATTTGATGAGGTTGCCAGTTTCGTTTTACTTTCGTAGGTCGTAAATGAACTCATCGTTTTCAGTGAATCAGATAACGCGTTTTTCAAGCTGGCATACAGATCAATGCGCGATTGATAGCTGGAAATTTGGTTTTGATATGGCGTTTTTGCCTTTTCTAAACTGGCTTTTTGAAGACTGATAAATTGCGAATAATATTGCGTTGGGTCCATTAAACTGCTTGCAATCGAACTTCCCACTTGGTTTCACCTCACATATAATTTAGGATGCTTAATTTTTGTACCATCACACTGGATTGTAGTGCGGCTTGGTACGCGATCGATGTTTTATTTAAATTACTTACGGCTTCTGGCATATTGACTTCTTCGACATTGGATTTTCGCTCTGCAAAGTCGGTTATTTTGCTAGAAAGTACGTTATCGTAGGCGGAAACACCATTTTTTTGTCCACCGATATTGGTCATGGAATTCGTGATAATTTCGATGTTTTGGCTGTTGGTTTCTTGTAAGGCAGACAAAGCGTCCTTATCGCCACTTTTCATTGCGTCTACGATTTTTTGAATGTTATTAAAAACGTCTGTCAACGCGCTGCCATCGTGGAAAACTTCTACTTCTAACGTATCTGTTACACGGAAATTTTTATTTTCAGTTGTACCGTTATAGATGATTTCACCGGTCGTTTTATCTGTTGTAAATGGCTTCACGCTTGTACTTGAACCACTAAAAACATATCTGCCATCGTCTTCTGCGTTAGCAACAGAAACAAGGACATCCAGCAAGCCTTTAATTTCTTCAGCTGACTGTGACATATTGTTTTTATCGCTCGTTCCGTTGATTGCTTGAAGCACTAAGGCGTTTACTCGGTTCATCGATGTCGACATGGACGAAAGAGAAGTTTCCGCCGTATTAAGCAACGATTTCGCTTCGGTTACGTCTGTTTTTTCTCGATTCAGCTGACTAAGCACATGATTATAGGATAAAATTTGCGCTGTAGCACCAGGGTTCTCGCTCATGGATTCATACTTTTTCCCAGAAGATACTTGAAGTTGGTATTTAGCTAGGTTTCCCGAGACATTGTTCAACTGGTTAATTATTGAATTTGCTTGTTGATTGGTTGAAATTCGCATCATTTTCCTCCTTATAACATCGCTAAAAGTGCTTTCATCATATCGTTCACCGTGTTCATCGCTTTCGTATTGGCGACATAGTAACTTTGATATTGCATAATATTCGTCATTTCTTCATCGATATTGACACCTTCTAGTGATGATTTCGACTCAGAAAGAGAATTTAATGCTTGCGTATCTGCTGTCGAAGTTGCACTACTTTTACTCGCATCAGTCGCTACTTCGGTAATAATTCCGTCCATAAAACTCGGGAAAGTTGTGCCTTGAATGTTTTTATCTGTTTTTAATGAAGCGATGTCCGCGGCGATAACACCTAGAAATGGCTTATTATCAGCATTGCTTGTAATCGCAGGATTCAGAATCCATTTGCCAGAGCTTTGGGTGAAAATTGGAATGGAAAAATCACTCACATCGGTGACATATGTACTCGTACCAAGCGTATCGATGGAATGATCCACCCCGCCGATTGTCAGCGTATCCCCTGAACGTGTCACGCCGGGAAATTTTTCCAATTGACGTAAAAGTTCATCGCGATTGCTGAGTAGTTTTTCGTCATTAGGATTGGCTTGGAGTGCGTCATTGATTTTTTGCAAATCGTCCATTGTTTTATTAACGTTTTTAACTTGGATATCGTCGAGTGCTTTTGCTAGGCCATTTGAAAAAGTTTCGATTTTTTCTTGGTAAGATTTAATTTCGTTTTGGTTCACGCGAACGGAAGCAATAATCGAACCTTCTGGCATGTTGAGTTTTTGCCCATCCACGGAGAATTCGAAGCCCGTCGCTGTTCGAGTTGAAGTAATTTCGGTTGTTTCATCACCTTGGACAACGAGACGCCCGCCGATTGTCACATCGTATACATCAGGATTATTTGGGTGCGCGCTAACGGAAATCCCCGCATAGCCAGACATCGTACTAAGTAGTTGATCACGTTGATTCAGTAAATCGTTCGGCGGGTTAGAGCCGGCATTTCCAATAGCTTTATTGATGCTGCCTAGTTTTTTAATTAATGAATTCAAGTCTTGTATTGCCGCATCTGTATCTGCTGCAATCGTCGTTTCTAGTTCTTTTAAGCCTGAATGGAGTTGATTTAACTGGTCGGTAAAAATCGACATACTCGATAAAAGTGCTGTTGTATTCGTTGCTTGGTCAGGATTTTTCGCTAAAGCTGCCCAAGCTGTGAAAAAGTTATCCAGATTATCACTTGGCGTATTTTTCCCCGGTGTACCAAATAAATTAAGTGCTTGATTCAGTGCCCCACTTTGGTATAACGAAGCAGATTGTTTGGCGATTTGATTATTATATTGTGTCGTTAGAGCCGTGTTGGTCAGCCGTTTAATATCCGTTACTTTGACCCCGTAACCCGTTTGTTTCCCGCCAAGAAGGCCTCCGTCACCGTAAACAGCTGTCTGATCCACGGCTTGCCTAATGTACCCCGGCGTATTCATATTACTAATATTTTGCTGAGCGACCATATTAGCGATTTGCGCCGCTGACATGCCCGATAATGACGTATTAAAATCACTTAAACGCACAAAAAATCCCTCCGTTTACTTAAAAAGTCTCGTTAATCATCATATTATTTTCTGCTTGTGTTTCCGCGTGATGCCCGGTAATAACGTCTACCATATGTTCCGAAAAAGCTAATTGCATTTCCGTCCTCACTTGGTTTTCTGCAACACTTACTCGTAAAAGGTTTTCTTTTTCAAGTAGCATTTTTTTGCGATCATCAATCAAAGCATTTTCTGCCGCTGTCCATGTTTTTTGGAGATTTCTAAGCGTGTTATTTTCGCCAATGATTGTTTTTAAGGCTTGATAGTCAATTTGTAAAGCGGCAAGTTCGCGCTGAAGTCCAAGTTGGCGCTCTTCTGCTTCTATCCAATTTTCAGTTTGCACTAACTCACCTAATAAAATTGCTTCTTCTGTTGCTTGTACATT
>CM001047.1:716555-717137 GCA_000183865.1 Listeria marthii FSL S4-120 | reverse complement strand
GATTAATTCGTTTTGCATTCCCATCACCTACAATACGACATCGAGAATCATGCCCGTAATTTCACCGATACGGTTTAGCATATCTAAATGTCCAGTTTTTGTGTCGATTAAATTCATTACATCATCTAATTCATTCGTTTGTTTTTCTACTTGTTTTAAAATCGTCATTTTTTGTGAAAAACCGTATTTTGGATGGCGGCTTTCGATATTATCGTAATCCATCACATTATTTACATAAAAATTCAAAAATGTCTGGACTGCTTTTTTATAACTTAAAACGTTGTCTACCGTCATATCCATTTCAACGAGTGACTTTTTATCAGTTACATTCGTAATTAGTTCATTAATTTCAGTCAGGGAAGGAGTTTGTTTCTTGCCATTTGCCTTCATTTGTTCAAAATAAAGCTGTTGTGTTTGATTTAATTCTTGCATTCCCCTAACTACATTCGTCTGTTTGGACTGCGAAATTTGGCCAATTGAAACATTATTCATCCTTTTTCCCCCGAAAAACTCATTTTCGCTTTCTAAACCTTATTTTTCTATTTAATTATACTGAAACAACCTGAAAAAGTATATAGCAAC
>CM001047.1:705335-716455 GCA_000183865.1 Listeria marthii FSL S4-120 | reverse complement strand
ATAAAATAATAAATATAGCAACTATCATGAAAAATATTGGTTGTTTGGAGACACTGCGGAAATCTTTTACTAATAAATCAAAAAATGACATTTCTTGTTGTGCGAGTAGCATCATTTTCGTCATATCGCTTGCAAATTCTGCATCGACACTGCCTAAAATCCGTTCCGCATCTGTAAAGCCTGCTTCGATTTCCATTTTTTGAAACAGTTGTGCTAGTCGTGTGAGTTGGCCTTGCATCCGGTCTAAAATAACTGCGATTCCACCTTGCGTCATTTGTCCATCCGCCAATCGTTGCAGTTCTTGGAAAAGTTCAGTTAATGGTTTCGTCGCTTGTTGGTGAAAAATTTTGATATTGCCATTTGGAAACGCGCCAATTTGTGGTAAAAGTTGATTCATTAGTTTTAAGTATTCGCTGCCTAGTTTCCAAATATTGATGTTTTCTGCTTGCAATTCATATGGTAATAAGTGGCGCGATTGGAACATATTGCCAAATTCGCGTAATACTTTAATCATCCAGTTGGTTTCTTGTTTAGCGTCGACAATGGGGTCCAGTCTGGTCGCGTGTTCGATATGTCCTTGGAATTCACGCATCATTTGGATACCTGTTTCCATGTTGCCCGAAGCAATTTGCATCATCCGCAAGAAATCATATTTACCAGTTGTTTCAAACGTCAAAGTTGGCAACATTTTTAATAGAAAGGATATTTCATTCATGATTTTTTGATTGGCTAAAAACAGTTTTTGATTGGCTGGATTTTCGGAAAAGTATGCTTCAAAATTATGCTGTTTCATTAAAATGGTGCTTAATTGACTACTGATTTCGCTTCTGACTGTTTGCCATTTAGTGGAATCAGTTGGATTTTTTATGCCCGCGCGCATGACATAAAAGATTAAGTCATTCGCTTTTTTAGCGTTATTCATCATTAATTTCATATATAATTCGAGGCTCGCTGTACTTGTTCCATTTAATTGCAAGCTGCTTAGTTCTTTAAAGGAAAAGGATACTGGCGGCGTTTTTGGTACAGCGACTTCTGTATTCATTTGCGCTTTAACTGTGCCTTCTTTTGCAGTTGGATTTTGTTTAATTAGTTCCCGTTCTAGTTGATTACGATTTTCTGCGGATTCTTGAATGCCATCTATTTTCATTCCGTCCACCTCACTTCTGCTTTTATTTCATTGCTCTATTACCCGAAAAAATAATAACGCCGATAATCATAAGCGCTGGAATCCAAAACGGGATACCGCTTGACTTGTTTTTAGTTGAGGTTTCTTTCTTTGCCTGCTTTTTCGGAGCATTTTCTTGTGATTCAGCAGCTGATTTAGGGGCAGGTTTTGTCAGTATTGGCTCGTTTTCGTTTGGTAATACTGGCGGCGCGATTGTTTCTTTGTCTGGTAGTAGAATGATTGGTTTGATTTCTTGATCCAGTTGTTTGGAATAAACCTCATCGTCCCAGTCCGTCCAGTAAAATGTAATTTTGCCGGTTGTTGTGATTTCTGCGCTTGTAAAGCTATTATCCGTGCGCTTAACCGGGAATTTTTGACCATTTACTTCGATGTATAATCCAGAAATTACCGCAAAATCCGGATTAATTATTCCTGTTAAAAGGCTGTTATTTACTAACTGAATATTGCTAAAAGGTTCACCAGTGGCACGAACTAGTATAGCTTGCGTTGTTCCTTGAATATGGATAATTTCACCAGCTAGTTCTTTCGGTAAAGTAAGACTTCCCTTCCATTCGGTCGCTGTTTTTTGCCAATTTAACGGGATTGTCTTGCCGCTTTCTGTTTCGAGTTCGGGAAATTCGGTGGTGTATTTATCGAGAGTTAGCTCTATTTGCTTTCCTATTTGGCCGATTTTCCGCGGCTTATTCGTAATATCGCTTCCGTCATAACTTAAAAGTGGCGCGATTGGCTGATAAATTTGGATAGTCTTTTCTAAGTCCAGCGTGGTTTCATTGCCCGCAAAATCAACTAATTTCAGTTGGAAAGTGAGTTTTTCACCCGGTTGATATTTTTCTAAAGGAAGTTCCCCATCAAATTTCCCTGTCCAGTTATTTTGCGTGAGTTTGACTTCCGCCTCATTAGAATCACTATGGATGAGCAAAGTGGCAGTTTTCACGCCTGATTCCGCATCGACCAAATCCGCTGACACGCGTAGCACACTCGTCAGCAAAACATCATCCTCATGCGTAAACTCAATCGCTTTTAAACTAGGCGCCGTTTCATCCTTTGCAAGTTCCCCAAGTTGTTTCACTTCGAATAAATCATTTACAATAGCAATCGGTTTTGAAATATCCGCTTGATATAATTCCGCCCGGTAGATCCCGTCCAAATCCCAGTCCGTCACCGTATATGATTCGCCGTCCAGCACTCTTCTCTGCCCCTGCTCATTTACTAAGACAATTTTTAAGTCTGCGGCGTTTTTGATTTCAAACGAAACCACTTCACCAGACGTAAAAATCCGCTGTTCCTTTTCAAGCGAGATTGTAGCGAGTTCCGGTTCTGCTGCGAAAACTTGAACCGAAAAAAACATCCAAAATAAAATTGTCACTAGTCCAAGTTTCCGCACATTTTTCACCTTACTAACTCAGTCATTTGTATGCCAAAATGATCATCCACGCGAACTAAAATCCCTTTACCAATCGTCACGCCATTCAGCGCTAAGACAAGCGGTTCGTTCATGCTTTCTTTCAGGATAATCACGTCTTTTTCACACCATGAGATAAATTTTTCTAGTTTTACTTTCGCCGTACCGAATACAACTTCCAGCGTTACCGGAATATCTTCTAAAATTTGTTCCATTTCGGAAAGTGTTTCTTTCTCTTCCACCACGATTGGTTGCACTGGTTCGGCTGGTTTTTCAGGCTCGATTATTTCTGCAGGTGGCGTTGCTTTTTCCGCGACTTCTTTCGCTTGAATCGCGAGCATTAATTGCGCCATTTCTTTAGCGGCTGCTGGATTAAAAATTTGGTACATTGGCGTTTTTAGTAAGCCGTCTACTTCGAGTGGGAAGATAACTTCGACCGTTTTTCCTTCTTCGATGTTTTTTTGAATCATCGTATCGCCAAAATTGCAGAATTCCATCGTTGGCGGGCTAATGTCAATTTTTGTTCCGAGCATTTCTGACATTGCTGTCGCCGAAAAGCCCATCATTTGGTTCATTAATTCTTGCACGGCGCTAACTTCAAGTTCGGTCAACTCTGCATCTTCTTGAACAATGCCATCCCCCATCATCATCAAATCCGCCATGATTAACGCGGCATTTTTGCTAATGATAAAGGTGTTGCTTGAGCGTAGTCCTTCGACAAATTCCACGCTCGTTACAAGGCAAGGACGTTCATTAAACTCGAACTCTTTGCTATCAATCACACGTGCTGTCGGGATTTGCAGTGATACTTTTCGATTAAGTAATTTCGATAAAACCGTTGAAGCCGAACCAATACCGATATTACACACTTCTAAAAAGACGTCTAATTCTTCGGCGGTTAAACTGATTTCTTCTTTGACAGCTTCTGGCTCTGGAATTGCATCGCCAAGCAACCTTTTCGCAAGTTCGCGCCCTTTATCAATGGGAATGAGTTGCATTAAATTGGACGTAATTAAGTCGCCGATAATTAAATCAAAGCCTACTTTTATCATCGTTTGGTCGTTGGTGTCTTCTAGTTGTTCTTTTAGCGCGATTACCTTAATGTCTGGTGTCGTAATATCAATCATTTCGCCAAACATATTGCTCATCGCGGTGGCGGAATGTCCCATCATTTGGTTCATCGCTTCTTGCACGGCGCTAAGATGAAGTTCCGAAAGTTCTTCGTTTGGATCAATGTTGCCATCGCCCATCATCATTAAGTCCGCGATAGCCGCAGCCACTTCTGATTGCAGAACAAATAAATTCCGCATTTCGATTCCTTTATGGAAATTCACTTCTAACACGACATGTGGAATATCAATGTCTTTCGTATTATATAAATCAACAATCTCTACTTTTGGCGTTGAAATGGTGACTTGTTGGTGTAGTAAATCAGATAAGACCGTAGAAGCTGAGCCAAACGAAATATTGGCGATTTCTCCTATCACATCTAGTTCCATTTGCGTGATATTTTTCTCTAGTAATTGCTCCACTTCTACCTCTCCTGCTCTGTCCGCCCTGTATGACGCATAAATTTAACGGCTTTTTGGTTACCACTTTTTCCCATATAACATTCAAATTTCCATTTTTCGGTGACGTAGCCTTTGAGTGTATCGCGTATGTGTGTTTCTGTTAGAAGTACGTCACCCACTTCAAGCTTGTTGAGTTCTTTCCACGTTGTTTTAATTTCACCCACACGAATGCGCGCTTCTTTTTCGACTTGATGCAATTCTTGCTCGACTTCTGCATCAAAGTTCCGCCGTTTATCAAATGTATATTCGACGACGTTTTCTAGTTTATTCATAATCTCTTCCACCGAGAAAAATGGCACGCCGATGCGCATTGTACTAATCCAGAACTCCGATTTAATATCGACACTGACAAGCGCCATCATGTCATTCGGTGATGTCACGCGTAGAAGCGCTGGGTTGGTTTCGATATTAACGATTTCTGGTGAGATTGGATGCACCGATTTAAAACTATCTTTAAGTGCTTCACAAAATTTCTCTAAAATAGATTTCAACGTCAACTCTTCAAAAACGGATAAAAGTCTGCGTTCGCTTAATTTTCGTTTTGGATTCCCGCCGGATAAACATTCATGGATATAAATGATATAGGCTAAATCGAGTTCAATAATAATTTGACCTAGCTCTGGGTTGCCAAGGTCGATAATGCAGAAAATATAGCTATCGTTCGGCATTGTTTCGATATAACCGCTCGCAAAAGAAACTTGATCCGCCAAAGTTGCTTCGGTATGAATCGGAATCCGGATACGCTGGGAAACAAACTCCATACTTTTTTTCGTAAAGGCGGATGCAATCGTTTTTAAACTTTCGAGGTGTTCTGCACCAAATTTCTCTGGTTTATGAAAGTCATAGGGATGAAAGCGCCCAAAGTCGCCAATTTCCGTACTTTCATCGACTACCTTACCTTCACTCATTTGGGAAAGCAGGGCGTCAATTTGTTCTTGACTTAATTTATCGCTCATTTTTTGTCACTCCCTAGCTCTCATGAAGAACTTCCCTCTCCTAATTTGGTTATTTTGACAAACATCTTGCCGTCTTTTGTCAAAATTTCGCCGTAACCGATGCATTTGCCGGAAATAGTGATTTTGACCACATTAGCTGTGGAATCTTCTAACCGGAAAACGGTCCCTTTTTTTACATCTAGCAAACTACCGACTGGCTGTTTCGTGCGTCCTAGCTCGAAGTCGATTCTGAGTGGAATATTATGATTAATTTTCATTTAGCTAAACTCCCTACTGAATCAAGTTCACAATTTGTTTCATCACGTCATCCGCAACACGAATAACTTTTGTATTTCCTTGGAAGCCACTTTGATACGTCATTAAGTTAACGAATTCGCGCGATAAATCTACGTTGGAGCCTTCTAATGAAGAGCCACTAATTCCGCCAGCGCCATTTTGGCCAGCGACGCCGTAGACTGCATCTCCAGAAGATAATCCTGGAAGATATTCGCCATTTCCCATTTTAACTAAGCCGTCTTCATTGGAGAAAGTAGCGACCGCTAGTTGGGCAACCGGGATAACCGTACCGTCTGAGTAGCTCACTGCGATGTAGCCAGCATCAGTTACTGCGTAGTCTTTTACTGTTGCAGCGCCTTTTCCGTCAGAAGTTGGTGAGAATACTTGGTTCGTTCCGTAGTTTGTTAAGCCACTTAGGTTTAAACCCATGTTGACTTGTTTTCCGTTAACGGTGGAATTAATTTGGATATTTTTAAGTGCGTCAGGGTTTGTTAGCTCGCCTTGCGCATTGTAATTTAGCGTTCCTGTCACTGGAGGAGTTAATGCTTTTCCGTCCATTTGAATTTCATATTCGTAGGAAACATTGCCGCTCGCATCTGGTGTAGCAGCTTTCATATTGACTTGAAGTTTATGTTTTCCGCCAGCATTATCGTATACAGAAAGCTCGGAAGAAATCGTATCTTTTTCGCCCCAGTCAAGTGGGATGTTACCGCTTAGGCTACCATTTTTTGTTGCTTCCCCTGGAATTGCACTATTTAGCGGAATTTGGATGGGTTGTAAATTACCGTTTAAAACGTTACCATTTTTGTCCGTTGCGTAACCCATTACGTATTTCCCTTGTTGGGTTGTTAAATAATTGTTATCAGATACTGCAAAGCTACCGTCACGCGTGTAAACGATATTCCCGCCTGCGTTGTCACCAGCGATGAAAAAGCCACGACCTTGTAGTGCTGCGTCTTTGTTTCTGCCAGTTGATGTCGGCGAGCCAGCTGTATAATCGGTTAAAATCGCACCAATTTTCGAACCGGAACCGAAGCTCATTGGGTTTGTTCCAGCGTAAAGTCCGCCTGCAACAGATCCCATTGTATTTTGGTAAAGTAAATCATTGAAAACGACGCTTTGTTTTTTATATCCCGTCGTGTTGGCATTGGCAATATTATTTGACGTCACGGATAATGCTTGTTGGAACGCATTCATCCCAGAAATAGCTGTATACATAGTTTGATTCATAATTCACACTCCCAAATTTTTAATTAATTTCTGTTACATAAGTCATTGGCACGAGGCTATCATTATCTTTTAATTTCAGCATGACGCCGTTTGTCGTTTGTTGAACGCTTTCGACTTTTCCGCTGATTACTTCACCATTTAGCGAAACACCTTTTATATCCTTACCGATGAAATTGACCGCGGATTGCAAGGCGGAGTTTTGCGCTTGTTCAGAAAGCTTATCTACGGCCGTTGTCATATTGGCAACTTGCTCCATTAAGGAAAGTTGCGCCATTTGCGACATCATTTCATTCGTATCAAGCGGGCTCGATGGATCTTGGTATTGCAAACTTGTTAAAAATAGCTTCATGAAGTCATCTTTGCCAAGTGTTTTCGATACGCTCGATGTCACTGCGTTGTTTGCATTCTGGTTCGCACCTGATAAACTACTAATTCCGTCCAAATTACGTTTCCTCCTCTAAATCAAATACTTGTTGTTTAGGTCTTTGTTGCTGTGGGTTTTCGCGTTCTTTTTCTTTTTTAGATTCGCCTTGGTGTCGACCTTCTGAACCTTGACCGTTCTCTTTCGGCGCTTGTTTTTCGGTCATTGTCACGGCAACTTCTACGCCGCGATCCCGGAAGCGATTATGTAAATCTTGCGCCATCTGTTCGAGTTTTTGTTTGGCCGTTTGTTCCTGATATTCGATATGTACAAATATTTTATCGGGCATTTTTTTAAGTAAAACTTCCACTTTTCCGAGCGATTCTGGTTGAATAGCGAAAAAGGCTTTATTTTGTTTTACTTGGAATTTTTGCAACTGTTCGATTTGGTCGGTGATGGTTTTATCGAGTTGTTTTAGTGTGACTGGGACTTCGACTTTGGCAGCTGGTGTGAGCTGTTTCGTTGTGTCATGCCAAATGTTGCTTGATTCCGCGGGCTTTTTGACGGCGACTTCTTCTTTCGCTGTTACTGGTTCTTTAATGCTCGCTTTGAAAAGTTGTACGGCTTCTTTTTCTTGAGGTAATTTAGCAAGGGCTGGTTGGTTTTTAGCTACGTTTTCGGCTAGTTTAGGTGAGTCTTTTGTAGGCATGATGAGCTCAGGTGGCGGTTGTTGCTCTCGGGTGATATTTTTTGTGGGTTCTTTCGGTGTGTTCGTTTCAGGAGTTTGCACTACTTGCGGGGCGATGTCTATTTTTGGTTGGTCGATAGCTTGTTTGGCGATTGCCGCAAGTGTTTCTTTAACTTCTTTCAACTCAAGTGGTGCGCTTGGCAGTTTGGTTTCTGGTTCGCTGTCGAGTAGTTTTGCTGAAACGAGTGGTTGAGCGATTTCTTTTAACGGTGTTGTAGCTTGTTCCGCGTCGTCCGCTTCTCCCTTTAAGAGCGGCGCAGGGCTATTTTCCATTAAAAGTGAAATAAAAGGTAGTTCTACTAATTCTTCTGCTAACTTTTCTTTTGGTTCGATTTGTTTTTTTCCAATCAGTGGTTGTAGCAAATTATCTGGGATTAGCATGACTTTTCCTCCCTTTTACTTTAATAGCACCATTTTTAAATCGCGTAAAGTTTGTTCTTCTTTTTTATTTTCAAGCTGTTGCCATTTTTTTCGTGTGTCATCGTACATTTTTTTGGCCTGTTTCCCTTTTTCCTCGAGTTGTTCTAAGATTTGTTCATTGCTCTTAATGTACTGGCTAATTTGAGTGATTTCGCGCTCCATTTGTTGAATGCGGCTTGGTGAAAAGGCATCAAGTTGCATGCTTCCGGCTAATACCGCTACTTGGAGTCTTTCTTTTTTCGTTCTTGAGTAATAAACTTCTTTTTCGTGCGCTAATTTTTCCGTGACTTTTCCCCGTTTGGATAATAGTAATTGTAATTCCTTTAAAATGGCCGTTTTCTCTTGGTCCACTTTCATCTTCACTGCGTTATAAGCCTCTTGCTTCAAATCACTTGCCTTCTTTCTTTAGTCGATTTCTGAAATAACGATCCCGAAGTTCTCGTCCATCAAAATAGCTTCACCGATGCCGACTTTCTTTTCATCGAGGAAAATTTCGACTTTGTGGCCAGGTTTCTTTTCCACTTCGAGGACATCGCCAATGCTTAACTCGGCGATATCCCCTACTGGCATTTCTTTTTTCCCAAGACGGACGATTAAATTAACGCCAATATTGTCAACTTGGCGAATAGAGCCTTTTTCGCGTCCTTCTTGGGGCGTTTCTTTCGGTTCCCATTCAGGAAGTTCTACTTGAAATACTTGTTCCANNNTGGTCCCTCCTTAAAATGTTTCTAAATTTAAAATTAATACGACACGGCCATCGCCCAAAATCGTTGCCCCAGAAAAGGCAATTTGACTTTCGCTGAAAAAGCCGCCAAGTGTTTTTAAAACAATTTCCCGTTGACCGATAATATCTTTAATAATAAGTCCAAAAGTTCGCTTGGCATTTTTGACAACGAGTAAAAGTAGTTCGTCTGTGTCTTTTAAAGCTGTTTCGTGGAAGCATTCGCCTAAGTCGAGTACTTCAATAATTGTTTCACGATAGTTGATTAAATCTTTGCCGTGAACGTGTTGAATGTCCGCTGGATTAATCGTAATTGCTTCTGCCACATTTGCAAGCGGTACAGCATAGCGGCGTTCCGATGTTGCAACGAGCATCGACTGGATGATGGATAATGTTAGCGGAATCTCAATTCGGAAAGTCGAGCCAGCGTTTTCGCTTGATTCCACGCTGATTTTCCCGCCGATTTTAAGAATGGTATTACGAACTACGTCTAAACCAACGCCGCGCCCGGAAAGATCTGATACTTGATCCGCGGTACTGAAACCAGAATCAAATAATAAATCAAAAATTTCCGAGTCAGTCATTTTGGTTGATTCTGCTCGTGTAACGACATTTTTCGCAATCGCTTTTTCTAAAACTTTGCGTTTGTTAATTCCCGCGCCGTCATCAGCAATCTCAATCACGACATTGTTGCCGCTATGGAATGCTTTTAGGCTAATTGTCGCGGTTTCATTTTTCCCATTTTTACGTCTTACTTCGACTGTTTCAGCTCCGTGGTCAACCGAATTACGGATTAAGTGAACAAGTGGATCGCCAATTTCATCAATGACGATTTTGTCGACTTCCGTGTCTGCACCTTCAATCACTAAATCGATTTTCTTGCCTAATTCCTTAGCTAACGTGCGCACCATTTTTGGAAAGCGATTGAAAACACTGTCCACTGGTACCATCCGCATATTCAGTAAGCCGTTTTGGATTTCTTTGGAGATGGAGCTGAATCGTCCAAGATGCTCCATCAATTCTTTGTTATTGGTTTTTTCTGCAATTTCATCAATTCTCGCCCGTTCAATGACGCTTTCTTCAAAAACGTTCATTAGCTTTTCGATTTTTTCAAGTTGTACACGAATGGTTTTATTTTCTAATCGTTTGGTTGTTTGTTTTGCGGTTTTTTTGATCGGTTCAACGATCTGAACTTCTTCCACTTCTTCTTGGACTGCCACTTTTTCGATTTCAGAAATATCGAGAATAACCGCTTCGATTTCGTCTTTCGTTTGCGCGGACTCTAGAACTACTTCGAAAGTCTGCTCAAACTCTTCTAGCTCAATCGCTTCTCTGTCTGGCATTGTTTCTGAAATAATCCCAATTTCCGCAAGTCGTTCTAAACACATTACTGCCCGAACTGCTTTCAAAATGGCCGCTTCTTCAATTTGAACTTGAATGCGGTACGTCTTTTCAATTGCTGCATCTGTTTCTTGTTCAGGATGTAAAAGTGCCTCTAAGTCAGCCACTGTTTTCGTAATATCCGCAGCGCCTTGTCCGCCGTGCTGGATATCCGAAACCATTGTTTCCAAATGAGATGTACATGTAAAAATAATGTCTACCAAATGTTCTGTTACAGCCAATCGATTATTGCGTACCTCATCTAGTACATTTTCCATTGCATGCGTTAAATCAGCCACCTGCTGGAAGCCCATCGTTGCGGACATTCCTTTAAACGTATGTGCTGAACGGAAAATTTCACTTACTAACTGACCGTTCGTCGGGTCTTTCTCAAGCTGTAACAGATTATCATTTAGCGCCTGTAAATGTTCTGAAGCTTCTTCTATAAACAGGTCTAACATATTTGTAGTCATGCTATCCACCTCCATTTCTCTACTTAGCTGCTTTTTCTAATGCCTCTAAAACTCGGTCCGCTTGGAAAGGTTTTACGATAAAGTCTTTCGCACCTTTTTTAATTGCATCCACAACCATGCCTTGTTGGCCCATCGCTGAGCACATAATTACTTTTGCAGATGGATCTTTCGCCATAATTTGTGCAAGTGCTTCTAAACCATCCATTTCTGGCATCGTAATATCTAGTGTCACGATATCTGGTTTTACTTCATCATACTTTTTCACTGCTTCCAGTCCGTTTTCCGCTTCTGCAACTACTTCAAAATCGCTATCTTTCACGATATTCTTAATCATCGTACGCATGAACATCGCATCGTCGACAATCAACAACTTCAACATAAAATACAACTCCCATT
>CM001047.1:705156-705235 GCA_000183865.1 Listeria marthii FSL S4-120 | reverse complement strand
TAAAATTATTAAAAAAATAGTTAACCAACTTAACATTGGCTCTATGTCCCATTTATAATTGAAAAATATTTCGGGGACG
>CM001047.1:704038-705056 GCA_000183865.1 Listeria marthii FSL S4-120 | reverse complement strand
AAATCAAAAGAAAAGCCCCTCGTCCGGGGTGACGAGAGGCTAAGGGTAAACAATGTTCGATAAATGAATTTGATATGTTATTAGCTGTTAATTAATTGAGTTAACATTTGCGGTGTTTGGTTTGCTTGAGAAAGCATGCTGATAGATGTTTGTGTAAGAATTTTGTATTTAGTCATTTCGGACATTTCAGCAGCCATATCTGCATCTTCAATAGATGAAGCAGATGCTTTAGTTGCGATGGATTGATTGTTCACGTTAGATACATTGTAGCTAAGGCGACTCATACCAGCACCTAGAAGCGCACGACCGTTAGAAATGTTATTGATTAATTCATCAATAGCTTCAGTTGCTTGTTGAGAAGAATCAGCATCAGCAACGGATAATGCACTATAACCAGCAACTGTAGAACCACTACCTAAAGTGATTGTTCCAGCAGAAAGACCTTTAGCGTTGAAAAGATCAATATTGATTAAGTCATTAGCTTTATCAGACGCTTGGATGCTTACTTGAGTAGCAGCACCTGTAGCAGTTTGATCTAGCAATTTAATGTTGTTGTAGTTAGTAGTGTCAGCAACGTGATCAAGTTCTTTGATCAAGCTACCGAATTCAGCAGTATATTGTTTACGATCTTCGTCACTGAATGAACCGTTAGAAGATTGTACTGCTAATTGACGCATACGTTGCAAGATTGAACTCATGGAGCTAAGAGCTGAATCCGCTGTTTGTAACAAGTCAATACCCATGGATGAGTTTTTGCTTGCTGCATCTAAGCCTGTAGATTTAACGTTCATACGAGTAACAACTGCAAGACCAGCAGCGTCATCAAGAGAACTGTTAATACGTTTACCAGATGCCAAACGTTCTTGTGCTTGGGTCATGCCTTCGTTGTTTTTACGAAGATATTCTTGTGTTTTCAAGCTAATGATATTAGTATTTACTTTCATTTGTGTTTCCCTCCTACATTCGGTTTAGAAAAGACTGCTCTTCTCTATATGCTTTATTATATCTTCATTTTTTT
>CM001047.1:703848-703938 GCA_000183865.1 Listeria marthii FSL S4-120 | reverse complement strand
GTTAAAAATATAAAAATAAGTTGTTTTTATTTATAAAAAAATGAACAAAAGGCTTTATATCAACATTTTTACGTTTTTGTAAAATATTCA
>CM001047.1:703092-703748 GCA_000183865.1 Listeria marthii FSL S4-120 | reverse complement strand
TTCTTTTTATAAAACTAGCTCATCTAAAATATTAATCAGTTGGTGAATATTGGGTTTACTTACTTGCGCATCGGCGCCAACACCTGCACCTTTGTGTTCTAGATCTTCGGTAATAAGTGATGAGAAAATAACAACTGGCAATTCGCGGCCAATTTCATCTTCTTTAATTACTTTTGTTAAATGGTGTCCGTCCATTTGAGGCATTTCAATATCCGTGATTAACAAGTTAACATTTTCAAAGGTTTGCTCTTTTTGTTCTTTGAGTAATTTGAAAATGTGTTCTTGGGCTTCGCGGCCGTTAGCAAAGAATTGCAGATTCGTATAACCTGCCTCATGAAGCGTATCTTCAAGCAGTTGACGCAGCATTTGTGAGTCTTCGGCAATAAAAATTGTCTTCTCTTCACGGTTTACTTTTCGTGCTATACGGTCTTCGCCAGTCACTGCAAAATCGGCATTTCCGCTAATTTCGTAAATAATTTTTTCATAATCAAGCAAGAGCACTAGATTGCCGTCTAGTTTCACGATACCAACCGCTAATTCTTCCAAACCAATCGATAGTTTTTCAGGTTCTTCAATTTGTTCCCATGAAATACGTTGGATACGATGAACCTCGTCGACACGGAAAACAATTTTCATTTGGTTTAGTTCTGTGATAA
>CM001047.1:702347-703086 GCA_000183865.1 Listeria marthii FSL S4-120 | reverse complement strand
TCGTGTTTTCTGGTTCGATTTCTGGCAATTTCATCACGCGAGCAAGATTCACGACTGGCATGATTTCACCGCGGACTTGGGAAACGCCTTCAATTGCCGGGTTCGAATCTGGTACAGGCGTCACTTCGAGCGGATGAATAATTTCTTTCACTTTTAAAACGTTAATACAAAATAAGTTTTCGCCAACGGTAAATGTAACAATTTCTAATTCATTTGTTCCACTTTGTAGTAAAATTCCTTTTTCTTCTGTCATATTACTGGCCTCCTATCGATTGTTTGTAACAGTGTCTTGAAGCATGGTAACTTCATCCAAAAGCTTTGCTAAATAGCGATTATTCGGGAATTCGTCCATTGCTTCGCTAATCCGATTCGCACGGTTTTCAGTATCAATTTTGATTGCCCAAAGGTAAAAACGGAAATCAGTACTAAAATTATCGATGCCTCGTTCTGCAATCGCAAGCGCCTCATCCAGTACATCAGCGTCTACCAAGTAATTGATGAGGTTGATGTAGCCTTGTTTTGTCACCTCATCTGCGTCGACGATATTGTAAAAATCAAGCGCGATATCCGCAAAATCATATTGGAAAAACAAGTCGGCAATGTGGCTATTAATGCTGTCATGGTAAACGTTTCGAAGCGCCAATAAGTAATCAGCAAACTCACCTTTTCCAAGTGCAATCGCCCGTTCTAATACAAACAAATAGCGTTTCTTGCTAATTTGCGGACCATTTTCAAAGAT
>CM001047.1:701612-702247 GCA_000183865.1 Listeria marthii FSL S4-120 | reverse complement strand
TCGCCAACATCGCTATTTTTCATGACGTTTTCGATTGGTAATTGCGGATTTTCATAGTGCCACAAACATAAATCAGCTGCATCAATCAACTCTTCTTTAATACCGAATAAAATAGCAGATTCGCTAATTACCGGGAAGACGTTACGGATCGTTGCGATTTTCACCTCAGTAGCTTCTGCGACTGGTGGATATACATCGGTTAGTGATTGAACAATGAGTTCAGATAGTTCCGCGTAACCTTGTTGTGTTGTCATCGAAAGTAAACGCAAGCCCGTTTCTGTGCTAGCAATAAAGTTATGACGTTCCATAAACGCGAAAATTTCTTTTGGTTGGTGGAATTTGCTAAGCAGCATAATCATTTGGAACATCACACCGTAATCAGAACTATTTTCCGCATAAGCTTTAGAAAAATGAGTCATCGCGCGCGTATAATCTTTTTCTTCTAAGTAAATCGTTCCGAGCATTTTGTGCGGCATGAAGTTTGTTGCTTCGTACAACACGATTGGTTGGTAGTCAATTGCGGTATTTTCTAGCAAACTATGGTAGATTTCTTTCGCATCTTCGAGTTGATGATTGACATATAAAATGTTGGCTTTTTTAAGTGGGAATTCTGGTACATTTGGCCAAATTGCTTG
>CM001047.1:696870-701512 GCA_000183865.1 Listeria marthii FSL S4-120 | reverse complement strand
TGGCCAAATGACTCTTGCTTCCTCGATAATTGCTAAGCTTTCATCGTAGCGTTTTTCTTGCTCTAGTAGTTCGGAAATATGATAAGCGCTTAGTTTCGCCCAAATGTAGTGATTGTGATCGCGCAATCGGAATGCTTCGGAGAATTCTTTCAGCGCTTCTTTTTTCTTGCCAAGGCGATTCATTTCTTGACCAATATTGAAGTGGACGAAGCCGCTATTTTTATTATTTTTAACTTCTTTTTCTAACAAACGTAAATTACGGTCTGATTTGTCTTGTTTTTCGACAATTTCCGACATATAGCCATAATGATAAATTTTCACTTCTGCAAAACCGGCTGCAATCGGGCGTTTGTCGATTGCTTCTAGTTGTTCATGGATCACACCGCGGAAGCAAATTGTGCCGTCATTTTTATAAACCCGCGCCATTTGGTTTGTTGTTGTCACTCGCCCTTTTTCCCCTGTAAAGCTAATGATTTGCGCCATTTGAATTGGTTCGACTGGTGATTTCAACTGTTTTTCTAATTTGCGATAACTTTCTTCTTCCAAACATTCATCTGCATCAATCGCTAAAATCCATTTCCCCGTTGCATGTTTCGCGGCAAAGTTTCTTGCATCAGAAAAGTTGCCTGTCCATTCAAAGTCATAGACAAAATCAGTGAATTCTTGTGCGATTTCCTTGGTTTCGTCAGTGGAACCTGTATCTACAATAATGATTTCTTCCGTAAATTTTCTAAAAGACGCTAAACTTTGTCTTAAAATATGTGCTTCATTTTTGACTATCATACAAATCGAAATTAACGGCCGCATGAATCTTCCCTCTTTCTATCAATTAATTCACTAATTTTATTTTATCGCTGCTCGCTCGGTGTAGTAGATGCTTCTTCGCTTTTGGCAAATCATAAATCATACTTTGCACATCGAACGCTTTCGCAACATCGACTGGTATCACATCAGTCGGCTTATCCCCGTTATAAAAACAACAAACCAAATCCATTTTACTAACAATTTGTGCTAAGAATTTCTCATAAGTCGGCTTGGCGATTACCGTATCGAAATACCCAAATGATTGATAGCTACTTCCTAAGCGTTCCAAGTAATCTATCGCGGATAAAAACGGCTCTGGCAAACATTCTTTCGGTGCAAAAGTGTAAATCGACAAGCGCGGAGCTAAATGCTCTTTTTTCAAGAAAAATTGTAATACTTCATTTTCAATCGACTTATAACAAAGCAAGTGAATGTGGTTCACGGGTGCAAATTTTTCGAGATATGCTTGTATTTCTTGTTTGTCATAATCGGTTAACGTATGCGAACCGCTTAAAAAAAGTTGCAATCAACTCACCTACTCATCTTCATCTAGCGTATCGCGATTAATTGGTCGTACCATGATTTCTACACGCCGATTTTTTTCGCGATTTACTGCGATATCATTTTTGGCGACGGGTCTGAATTCGCCGTAGCCACGAGCACTAAACTCGCCTGGGTTTACTTCGCTGTTTTCTTGAATGATTGCTTCCATGAAATTAACGGCACGGGCGACACTTAGTTCCCAGTTGGAAGAATAAATCGAGGTACTTATTGGCACATTATCCGTATGTCCAGAAACAATCCCTTCCATTGTTCCCTTACCTTGCGCAAAAAGTTCACCGATTTCCTTGGCGATTTCGCGTTTCCCAGCTGATAATTCTGCACTACCCGACTGGAATAAAATATCATCGCGGATAGTAATCAATAGCCCTTCATCCGAGTACTTCGTCGTCATTTTCGTCCCTAAATTCTCTGCTGCAATATAACTATCAATTTGTTTTTTAAAGGCTTCAATCTTTTCTTCATTTTGCTTTTTAAGTAAGGCTGCTGCTGCTTTTTTGGCTTTCTCTTGTTCGTTTGCTTCTTTCTTTTTATCTTGCTCTTCCATCGCCTTCAAGACTGCATTCACATTTGGATCATCTGGTCCTTTTTCTTTTGATACATATGCTTGGTTGCCTGCCGCGCCTTCCTCCACAATTTTCTTAAACGCATTTCCCATTTGTTCGAATTTTTTTGCATCAACTGAACTGGAGGCAAACAGAACGATAAATAGAGCAAGTAAAAGTGTCAGCAAATCACTATATGGAATTAACCACGTTTCATCAACGTGTTCCTCCTGCGGTTTCTTGCGACGCTTGGCCACGCTCAATTTCCTCCACTTCTCTCGTTTTCTTCCCTTTTCCATTTCGCAGCACATCTTTCTCTTTTGGACTTAAAAAAGATAATAAACGTTCTTCCACAACACGTGGTGCATTTCGCTCTTGAAGCGCGACGACTCCCTCAATCATCATATATCTCAAATGCACTTCTTTTTGTGATTTCACTTTTAATTTATTGGCAAATGGTGTCCAAAGTACGTAACCGGTGAAAATACCGAAAATGGTACAAACAAACGCCGCGGCTATCGCTTCGCTGAGTTTGTCCGGGTTCGACATTTCGCCCATCGCATGAATGAGTCCCATCGCTGCTCCAAGTACACCGAGCGTCGGCGCATATGCTCCGGCTGATGCAAAAATCTTGGCATAAGCAGCATGACGTTCTTCCATGCTCGCTACTTCTTCTTCCAAAACATCCCGTAAAAATTCTGGGGAAGATTGTCCATCTACAACTAAGCGCATGCCTCGTTTCATAAATGGATCTTCAATTTCATCGACAGAATCTTCCAGCGCCAGTACCCCGCTACGCCTAATTTCATCTGCATATTCTTTGTATTGCACGAGCACGTCCACTTTGTCCGGCATCTTCTCTTTTGTGAAAAGAATTTTGAATAGTTTCGGTACTACTTTTACATCACTCCATGGGTGCGCCATCATAACAGCCGTAATTGTCCCAAGAATGATAACAATTAATGCTTCAGCGCTAAATAACATCGCCAGTGATATATTTTGAATCATGAACGAACCCGCAATGACTATCACTGCCAAAACAAGCCCTACAATCGTTGTTATTTCCACGTTACCTCATCTCCCACCTACTTATTTCAGCGAACTAATTCCACTTCATTTAACCAAAAAGCAACTAACTCGTTTTCCATTTCTGGTAAATGAACGAAAAACGCTTTGGCATCCGCTTCACTGGCAAATGCTTGCGAGCGGTAATTATCTTCATCGACACCTTTTAAAGCGAGAAAATAAAATGACTCGAGCCGACCTAAAATGACTTCTTTATCCCCGATTTGATAGCCCACTGTTTGTCTAATTTCAAATTCATTTGGTAAAAAAAGTTGTTCTTTCTTTTCAAGCATGAGGATTTGTTCTGCGAGTCCAGGTTTATCCTCAAAAAACGCTAAATTTTTAATGTTTTCCATTCGTCCCATCTAACCAACTCCATTCCATTTTTGCTAGGTTTTTATGTAGAAAAAATTATTTAATGTGGCCAGCCCGTAATCAGCTGGGTTCAAAATTTGCTCTGAACCACCGATGAAAAGGACACCGCCACGTCTTAGTGAATCTGCAAATTTTTGGTAAGCTTGGTGCTTTCCTTCTGCCGTGAAATAAATCAACACATTGCGGCAGACAATTAAATCAAAGCCTTTTTCGTAGTAATCGGTCAACAAATCGTGACGTCTAAAACGAATCGCCTTCCGATAGGCCGGTAAAATCTGATATGTATCCCCTTTTTCGGTGAATGCCGTTTGTCGCTCTTGTTCGCTTAGTTCTTCCATTTGGCGACTTTGATATTCCCCGATGACCGCGCGTTTTAAAATAGCTGGTTCAAGGTCCGTCGCTAAAATATCATAATGTCTTGTCCCGACTGAACGTTCCATCATGATTGCCAGCGAATACGGCTCCTCCCCCGAAGAACAAGCCGCACTCCAAACCCGAAGCTTCCCGCGACTATCTTCAAGCAGCCTTGGAATCACTTGTTTTTCCAGCGCATCCCAGCGATTACGATTACGGAAAAACGACGACACATTGATGGTAATCAAACTAATAAACTCATCCAACAGCACGGCATCTTTTTTGAGATGTTTGAAAAATTCCCCAAAAGTAATATATTTCTTCTTCACAATAAAAGACAAAATCCGCCGTTTCATTTGCGTTTCTTTATAAAGCGCTAAATCTAAACCTAAGTCCCTTTTGACGACACGAGTAAAGTAAAGATAATCCTTTTCCAAATCTGGAATCATTCTTTTTCCCCTCCCCTTAGCTAGGCCGTTACTGACGAATTAATCCGCTTGCTTCTTTGTCGTATACTTTATCAAACATATTGACGACATTTTTCGAAGCTTGTACCATACGCTGGTTATCCATGAGTTGCACCATTTCAACGCCTAAATCAACATTCGACGTTTCGATAACACCATTTTGGATAATCCCTTGTCCAGCTGGTAAATTCATTGTGTTTACGCCATTTACATGCAGTCGTCCTTCGCCGTCTTTCACCAAACTATCCGCTTGATTGGCTGAAACAAATTTTGTTCCAAGACGTCCGAGGTATTGATTAGTTTCGGCATTGTACAAATCGCCATTTGCCTCGGCGCGAATCGAAGTTTTTTGACCCACTTGAATCGCTTCCCCAGTCGCACTGAGTAAATTGGCGCCATCTGCTGTCCGCAGAAAACCGAACTGGTCAGAATGAAACTGCCCACCACGTGAAAGCGAAATTTCCCGATCAC
>CM001047.1:693087-696770 GCA_000183865.1 Listeria marthii FSL S4-120 | reverse complement strand
AATTTCGCCATTTTTAGCTGTGATGAAAAAATTGCTTCCTAGTGTCGGGTTGGTATCTTGCATAAAGAAATCTCGGTCTCGGTTTGTAATGTAACTAGAACCAGCTGTTAAATTAATATGCGTTGCTGCAGGTCGAACCCCGTAATCAATCGTCCCAACTTGCCTTGCAACAGGCCCGTTTTGATAGTTCACCTTGTTTCTGGAAATCACTTCACTCGTAAGCTGATCAAATTTGAAACCCGGCGTTTGCGCATTGGCCACGTTATTCGAATGCACTTGAATATGTTGCATATAGTTCATCATCCCAGCTGCTCCAATATATAATCCCTTCATTCCAGCACCTGCCTCCTATCCGTCCCAACAAACCGTTCCGCTAACCAACGACTTTTTGGTCTGAAAATATTTTCCGTAATATTTTGCCCATCTGTCATATATAACACTGGCAAATTCGTTTCTTGCATCACGGTGTATAAATCACCAATTCGAGTTGTTTCATCCATTTTTGTAATAATAAAACCGTCGATTGGAATTTCTGCTAATTTTGGTAAAATCGTCATCACATCAGCGCTTTTCATTCCTGACGAGAACGTAAAACAAGTTAAGTCTGGATGCACCACATCGGTGTACGCGGCAATCTCATTCACTGATTCTTCGGCTAAATAATTTCTACCAACCGTATCAATCAAAATGTGATCAACGCCGCTAACATAAGTCATGTACTGCACGGCTTCCTCTAGTTCTGCTGGGCTAGTCGCAACAATAAGCTCCACTTCAAGTTTATCCGCGTAGCCTTGGAACTGTTCAACCGCCCCCGACCGGAAAGTATCCGTTGTAATAAAGCCAACTGTGCGATTTTGTTTTAAAAGCTGCCAACCAAGTTTCACAAGCGTCGTCGTTTTCCCAACACCCGTTTGCCCAATCAACGAAATAATCCGGTGATTGCTTAAATCAAACGAATCTTCCACCGCTAATTTTCCTGATAAATACGGGACAAACCAATCCGCAATATCGTCCAAATGCGCCGTTTCCACTTGTTTAAACTGCTTCCGTCCCGCCTGCATAAAGTCCGCCACGTAAGTATCACTAATCCCGCGACTCTTCAAAAATTTCACGAAATCACTGTTTTGCTCACGTTCGGCGCGCATTTTCACAGCTAGCTCGCGGTTTAAAGCCGCCAGTTCCAGACGCATCGTCGATAGTTCTTCTTCCTGTGTTTTGCGTTCTTCGAGAAGCGGCGTTGATTGCGCAAGTTCCGCCCCAGCAGCAAGCATTTCGAGTAATTTTTCTTTTTTTAATAAGTCATCTGTTTTCGGCCTGTTTTTGACAACTGATTTTTGGAAGGTTTCTTGGAAGTCCATTCGTCCATCCGCAATCGCCACTTCACTCATAATGACCGCCGTCACTTCATACTGTTTCTTAAAAATTCCAAGCTTTGTGACACGTTCATCCGTAATTTTATATGGCTCATTCGTTACTAATTGAATTTTTTTATGTATTTCACGTTTCGAATTCCCCTTAAAAATTTCCATCTTTTCTACTAAATGTTTTCCCATTGCTACGGATTACCTCCCTCATCAAGTTGGTTCAATCAGTGCGATTTGCTCCACTTCTGTTTCCGGCGACAGTTCGCTAATGGATAACACCGGCACATCCAATTGATATCTTTCTAAAACTCGTACAAAGCCAAAACGAAAATCTTTCCGCCTTGTTAAAATGACGGGTTCGCGCCCAGTGAGTTGCGCTTTATTCACGGTATCTCTTACTTTTTGAATAATTGGCAGTTCCTTGTCGAGCGCCCAGTTCAGCGCGTAGCCATAATACGGCGTGTTAACAATTTCCGTATCCATTTCAATCGAATCCTGTAAAAGTAGCGCGTAAATTTTGCCATCTTGGTTTTTCGCTTGTTCACAAATGACTTTCGAAATCCGCTCCCTAACAAACGCCGTAATCCCGTCAAGGTCATTTGGATAAATCGTTTGTCCGTCAATAATCCCTTCGACAATCGTTGGCAAATCACGAACCGAAATCCCTTCTTTCAAGAGCTGTCTTAGCACTCCTTGAATGAGCGAATAATCGATTTCCTTTTTCTTAATTTCATCAATCAAAATTTGGTTTTCATCAGCAAGACCATCAATTAAATCTTTAATTTGTTGGCGCATCAGTAGTTCATGCAAGTTCTTCCTAAGCACAACATCCAAATGCGTAATCAAAATACTCAGCGGCTCAAGCACTTGATAGTTCTTCATTTGCGCATCTTCTAACTCGCCCGGCAAAATCCAATAACCATCTTCCCCGAAAATTGGATCCTTGGTAGGTTCGGCATCAAGATCCATCATCACACCCGGTGTTTTCAAAGCCAATAAATGCCCCGCTTTTAAAACGCCACTCGCAACCGCCACGCCCTTCACTTTAATTTCATATTTCCCGCGCGGCTGAAAACTTGTATTATCTTTAAAATTAATCCCTGGAACGCCAATACCTAAATCTTGTAAAATTGATTTCCGCATTAAGACGACTTTATCCTTCGCCGTTTCACCGTTCATTTTTTGCTTCACGAGTGCGGCAATGTTTAAACCAAGTTCGACCACAACCGGAAATTTCTCTCGTGCTGCGCCAAATGCTTGATTGTGCTCCGCCTCAGCCGAATTTGTTTCCGACTGAATCAGTTCCATTTCTTTTTCCAGTTCCAACTGCTCTTTTTTCTTTAAATTGAATTGCGTACGATAGCCGATAATTCCAAGCACTACGCCAATCCCGACAAACGGAATCGTTGGCAGCGGGCTAAATACACCCATTAAAATAAACATCGCAGCGAGCGTATAAACGACCACCGAGTTTTGCATTAATTCTTTGAAAATCCCGACCGCAACGTTATCATCCGAACCATCAAATACCCGGGTAACAATAACCCCAGCAGACATCGCCATTAAAAGCGAACCAATTTGGCTCACGATGCCGTCCCCGATTGTTAACTCGGTATATTTCACCGCGGCTTCCCCGAACGAAAGCCCGCCTTGAACCATTCCGACAATTAAACCAAAAACGATATTAACAACAGCGAGCAAAACGGTAAAAAGAACGTCCCCTTTTACAAATTTCCCAGCTCCGTCCATTGCACCGTAAAATTCGGTCTCCATATTCAAGTAAGCGCGTTTTTCTTTGGCTTCCGGCTCTGTAATCAAGCGCTGATTCAAATCCGCATCAATTGCCATTTGTTTACCAGGCAAAGCATCAAGCGTGAATCTCGCCGCCACCTCGGCCGTCCGAGAAGAACCATTTGCCACAATAAACTGAAAGACGATTAAAATGATGAAAATAACAATCCCGACAACAAAATTACTACCAATTACAAAGTTCCCGAATTGCTTAATTACTTGCCCCGGATCCCCCGTCGTTAAAATCGCCCGCGTTGTCGAAATATTGATAGAAACACGAAATATCCCCATCAAAAGCAGTAAAGAAGGAAATGACTTTAATTCATTCCAATCTTTAATTGATGTGGCACGCATGTAAACTAAAACTGAGAACGCCAAGATCGTCACAAGCACTAAATCCAACACAAATGGAGGTAATGGCACAATAAGTGCAATAACAAACGAGACCGCAATCAAGATAGCAAAATATTTTTTTATAGCACCTAAATTCCCCATTTTGAAACCTGCCTTTTCTAAATTTAGGTCGCT
>CM001047.1:689631-692987 GCA_000183865.1 Listeria marthii FSL S4-120 | reverse complement strand
GTAAATTTAGAAAGGTCGCTCATATGTTGTTAGAACTTGATTTTGTCTGCGTCCATCAATTCTTTCATCACTTCAATAACGTCTTTATATAAATCTTCCTGTATGTATTCATCTGGATTGGTCGTATAGTAAATACTCCGCGCCAGCTGTCTATTCGTAATCATCGGCACCCCGTCCGTATCCGCCACCTGACGAATAAAAAGTGCCAGCTCATCTTCCCCTTTAACGAGCAATTTCGGCGCATGATCTTTCGTTTTGTCATATCGCATCACAACGGAAATATGTGTCGGGTTGTTCACCACAAAAGTCGCATCCGCCATTTTTTTCGTAATCGAACCTTGGAGAAGTCCCCGCGCAATGCTTCTTTGGCGCTGTTTCACTTCCGGTCGCCCTTCCGAATCTTTCATCTCGTCTTTAATTTCTTGCTTCGACATCCGCAGCCCTTTTTTATAATCGTAGCGCTGGTAAAAGAAGTCGAGCAGCCCAATTACTGCAATAACGAGAAAAAGCGCCAGAAATTCATTTTTAAATAACGCGAAAATTTGCCCGAGTGAGTAAAGCCAATTTTGCCCAGTGTAACTAATAAGCGTATCTAAGTGATCCCGAAAGCCGATATAAGCCACGTAAGAAAGCAGCGTAATCAACAGTAACGCTTTCACAACCTCGACAAGCCCCTTCACACTAAACACTCGCTTAAAGTAGTTCGCTGGATTCAGCCGTTTAAACTGGGGCTTCACTGCTTTCGCGGAAAACAAAATCCCGACTTGCACCCCGTAGTTCATCAAACCGAAAATCACAACCATAATCATAACTGGCAGTAGCACTTTGCCAAATTCCATTAAGTAAAACAAACTATAACTTTCCATGTTCGCAAGCTTCGGCGGCTGTTTCAAAAGAGCAACAAATGCTTGAATCGTGTTTTTAATAAACATCTCTCCAAAAAAATAAAGAAGCCCAGCTACAATCAGCAGTGAAAAAGCATTATTCAGTTCTTTACTTTTCGCCACATTACCTTCATTTCGAGCTTTCTTAATGCGGCGCGGCGTTGCTTTTTCCGTTTTATTATCTTTTGCCAAGCTTTTGTTCTCCTCCCTATTTTTTCAGTAAATAATCAAAAAACGACACATATTGTTGAATCATCTCATCTGTCAAATTTTTAAAAACTGTACTCAAGATAGGAACCGCGCACGCGAGGATGAAAATCCCAAACGTAATTTTTATAATAAACGCATTCATAAAAATGTTAATTTGCGGCGCGCTCTTAGAGATAAAAGCAAGAATAATATTAACGATAAAAATACTACCCATAATCGGAAGCGCAATTGACACCGCCGAAGCAAGCGCAAAACCAAGCGTCCCGAGCAATAAATCTATAAACCCTTTTTCAAATAAAATCGAAACCGAAGCCGTAAATTCAAACGATTTCATTAAGTAATAAATTAAGTAATCCATTCCTTGCAATGACAAGAATATCACTACAAAAAAGGTATCTAAAATCGCAGCCGTAATCGAGTTTTGTGTCCCATAAGACGGATCAATCAAGTTCACCTGCGAAAACCCTAAATCATAATCAATCATAAAACCAGCCATTTTCGGAATGACCGCAATCATCTCCACCAGCTTTGCCAGCGCTAGCCCAAATACCACCTCAGATGTGACCCGGAGCAGCAAATCAGGCAGCGTCGTAATACCAGAAACATCCACCCACGTTGCAACCGGAATAGATATCGCCATCCCAAACACCACTTTGACACTGTTCGGAATGTTACGTCCTTTTAAAAGTGGAAAGAAAAATAAAAAACTGGCAACTCGGCTGAAAACAATCACTACAGCAAGAAAAAATTCAAACTCCATGTTTACACCCTAATCATCAGGGGTAATTTGGAAAAGATTCCTACAAATAAATCCGTCATGTGTTCAAACATCCACGGTCCAAGAATAAAGAGCGCCACTACAAAAGCAATAATCTTCGGCAAAAACGTCAGCGATTGGTCTTGAATCTGCATCATCGCCATCAAAATCGCAACCACAATTACTACCACGATACAAATGAGCGATACCGGCAAAATTAGCGCCAGCCCACTATAGAAAAAATCTTGAAAAATTTGCGTAATCGGCGTTAAATTCATTTTGCTACTCCCTTAAAAGTGAATTGTTTGAAAAATCATGTTGGTAATCAGTCCGTACCCGCCAATGAAAATAAAAACAAGAATCTTAAACGGTAAGCTAATGGTCATCGGCGGCACCATCATCATTCCAAGATACATCAGTAACGTACTAACAATTAAATCTATAAAAATAAACGCCAAGTATATAAACATCCCAGTTAAAAATCCTTGGGTAATCTGTGTCAAAATAAAAGCAGGCATTAAAGCCATAAGCGGTGCATCTTCTTTTTTTGTAACCGGATCTTCTCCTTCTGCTTTTAACATCATGTTAATATCATGCTTATATGTATTTTCCGCAACATATTTTGTCAAAAGCGGCTGCGTTTCGTCCCAAACTTTCGACGCGCTCCACTCTTCTTTTTGCGAAGGTTTATAAACATCGTCATACCAAGCAGTAATCAGCGGCTGCATCATAAACAAAGATAAGAACAGCGCCAGTCCAACAAGCACTTGGTTGGGCGGCAAATTCGTCGCGCCAAGACCCTGCCTCGTTAAACCGAGAACGATAATACAGTAAGTAAAATGTGTGAACATTAATACAATCGATGCAGACAAAGAAAGAACCGTAACTAGTACAAACAGCGCCACACTAGAATTAACCCCGTCCGTACCATTTACACCAAGCGAATCCATCCAACTCTCGGCATGCACATTCACACCCGGCCAAAAAACAACCAATGAAATTGCAAAAATAACAATAAAAGATACTTGAAATACTCGTCTAGAAGTTATTTTACGCATTTTCCTTAGTCTCCTCTTTCAAAAGTAATTCTCGGAAAAGTTTTTCATTTTGGTCATTTTTTCCTTTTAATGACACCGTTCGAATATCATTATTAGAAATAATCGCCAGCACCTTTTCCCCGTCTGCCTCCAGAAGAACTGCACGTAACTGATGAGAGATTAAAAGAGTGTCTTTCAACTTTATAAGATCATTTTCGCTTTTTCTCGTGCGATTCGCTTGCTTGTTTTTCTTAACTAAAAAATAAGAAATTCCCGCAAGTACTGCCAAAAGTACAATAATTTTTAAAAGTGACAAAAAATATTCCATTCAAATAAGGTAAATTCACCTTTCACTCCCTTCATCAGATTACAAAAATAAATCATTTTTTCAAAATATATATCAATAAAGTGTTTTTTGTAACTGCAATATAAAATTTTACACCAATTCCAGAAAAAATCTATACTTTT
>CM001047.1:689251-689531 GCA_000183865.1 Listeria marthii FSL S4-120 | reverse complement strand
AAAAAATGAAATTGTGTGTAAAAATAAAAAAACAGCCAGTGTAACAGCTGTATCAAAGGAAAACTTCTCATTATTCGATTTATATTTTTCTATTTAACTTAAAAAAAGGTTCTTCATACCCAATCCTTTTGACCTACTCGCGTTCCCTTTACACAACTAACATATATTGTTATTATAAAAATAAACAGAAAATCAATAATACTATAGGATAGAGAGGTATGTGATTGTATGCCTAAATCAGAAATAAGAAAATTACTTCAAGAAATCAAAAAACAAGTAG
>CM001047.1:688529-689151 GCA_000183865.1 Listeria marthii FSL S4-120 | reverse complement strand
ACTGAAATTAAAAAAATGGCTTCAGACGCTGGCATTAACGAACAAACTGCCGAAGAAATCTACCATTTACTCACTGAATTTTATCAAGCCGTTGAAGAACACGGTGGAATCGAAAAATATATGCATTCCAACATTAGTTGGTTAAAAATCGAATTAGAACTACTTTCCGCATGTTACCAAATTGCTATTTTAGAAGATATGAAAGTTCTTGATATCTCTGAAATGCTCAGCCTAAACGATTTGCGGATCTTTCCAAAGACACCAAGCCAGCTACAAAACACTTACTACAAACTAAAAAAAGAGCTTATCCAAGTAGAAGATATTCCTAAAAACAAGCCAGGCCGAAAAAGAAAAACACAAAAAAATACGAAAAAAGAAAAAACCAACATTTTCGGAAAAGTCGTACCAGCTGAATTCAAAGCACCAACATCCATCAAAGAACAAATCAGCTACGACAAATCACGCGAAAAAAACCTGGTGGATTTACTATCCGGCGTTAAAAGCAACGTGCAACTTTTAAGCGAAAACCAAGGCGAAGAAAACAACGTATATGACTTACTCAAAAGCATTTACTCCTTGTCGTCCCTTGCTGTTCAAAAAGAAGAACTCGACAAAAAATACC
>CM001047.1:687941-688429 GCA_000183865.1 Listeria marthii FSL S4-120 | reverse complement strand
AATGCCAAGAACTGGAACAAGAAAATTCTTATTTAAAACAACAAAACGAAACAATGACAGACTCGTTCCATACACTCGTGTTACAAGTAGCTGATTTCGCTTACGCCAATGACTTAGACCAAATCCAAGCACTACCACTTTTCAGCCAGCAACTCGTCGTAACACTAAACCAACTTGGCGTATTCAAAGAAAATTATAAACAAATGTAATTTAGAAAGGGTGGCACGATGTATATCGAAATTTATACCGTAAATGGTGAATCTATTCGCCTTGACGACGACGCAAAAATCAACAACATCAGCATCCACGAATTATCTAAAGCAGATTTGAAAAACCTTTTTAACGAAAAATGTATCGAGTTAACAAAATACGACTTAACTTATTTTATTAATACCAACCAAGTGAATTGGTTTCTTGTGAGTGAAGGAATCCATTAAAAAAGAGCTAGGAGATGATCCTAGCTCTTTTTTTATTTAAATATCCGATTT
>CM001047.1:687603-687841 GCA_000183865.1 Listeria marthii FSL S4-120 | reverse complement strand
TCGGTTTGGTCCATCACTTTCAAAACTCATAAATACAAAAATAATAATGGGACCAACCAATGGAATTAAACCAAGAAAAGCAAAATAACCACTTTTCCCAGTGTCATGTAAACGCCTTACAATTAGGCTAATTAGCGGAACTATAGAGCCACACCAATACAAAAACCGTAAACCTCCAAAAAAGAGCGCAATCCCTCCACCAACTCCAAATAATATTTCTGAAACACCAAAAATTTTT
>CM001047.1:687199-687503 GCA_000183865.1 Listeria marthii FSL S4-120 | reverse complement strand
CCAAAAATTTTTGACATAACAAGCAGAGGCCCATTAATTATCATGTTCCAAACTATTACATACCAGAATGCAGAACCTGGAGCACGCCCTTTAAAATTAGTATAATTCTTCCAAAATGACTTATAAGCTTCTAAAAATCCCATATTTCCTCCTGTGTAATAAAATTATGTTATTTTTCTAGAATATGCGACACCGCTAGCTTAAAACAAGCTTATCGTAGAAAGAGGCATAAAATAAACATATACATTTTAAAAAATGAGCTAAGTGTTGACCTTAGCTCATTTTTTTATTTAAATATCCGATT
>CM001047.1:686739-687099 GCA_000183865.1 Listeria marthii FSL S4-120 | reverse complement strand
TCGGTTTGGTCCATCACTTTCAAGACTCATAAATATTAAAATAATAATGGAACCAACGACTGGAATTAAACCAAGGAAAATGAAAAAGCCACTTTTCCCTGTATCATGTAAACGTCTTACAACAAGGCTAAGTGTAGGTAATATAATAGCTGCTGAATACAACCACATCACAATTCCAATAAATAGTGCAGTAACTCCACCAGCAAGGCTCCCCCCGCCTCCCATTATTGACACGCCAAAAGAAGAAGCCAGTAAATAAAGGCCCACACAAATTGCCATGTTCCAAACCCATACATACCAGTAGGCTGAACCTGGCGCACGACCACTAAAATTGACATAATTCTTCCAAAATGACTTATA
>CM001047.1:683475-686639 GCA_000183865.1 Listeria marthii FSL S4-120 | reverse complement strand
CTATGTAAATAAATTTTGCCCTAGCTCTAAGAATATACATCGCTTTTGCATTATACAAGCTTATAATAGAAAGATTCATAAAATAGACACATTTCAAATCACAAGGAAAAATATGCCAATAGTCATAGGTCCTAAAGCCTTTAAATCCTTATAAACTTCCTTTATCAAGGATAAAACTTTACGTAAATAAAGCCCCTTTTTGATTGCAAAAAAAGTACTCCAAATGCTACTCATGAAATAATAAAAAGCATGCTGTTAAACATGCCTTTAAAATATTTCCCATTCTATTGCTTTTGATTAGGTTGCCCCACGGCCTCTGATGCAATAAAATATTCGCCGTCCTCTTTAAACAAAATAGTTCTTGAAAACTCATTCTCGTCTTTGGTTGCGTAAAGTTCTGTGCCCTCACTTAAATAATTAGAGCTGAAATCTTCATCTGGTATTCGGTAATGCCGAATTCTATTCTCTACCTCGCCAATCTTCTCTAAAGCATCTTCTTGATTAGCAGGTTCATACGTCACTATATATAAAACGTTGTCAACTTGCACCATTCCTACAAGGTTATCTTTATATAACAGCCACTTTACCCCGAAAACCACAGCGCAAAGAACTATTACTGACAATATTACTATCAACCATTTTTTCTTCATGCTATTAATTCTCTTTTCATTTTATTTATTACAGCTTCAGATACATGGGTACTCAAAGTTACTGCCAAAAATCCACCAAATATTGGTGCCATCGTATCCTTTAAAACATACTTGTTCATAAGCGCATTTCTCTCCCTGTTGTATAATAATCTAGGTTTTAAAAAGAGTGTATCATAAAAAGTCGATGTATAACCAAAAATGTAATGANATGGCCGATTCTTGTCGCGAACGAATAAAAGTAAAGCTAATTTAGATTTATTCTTACATGATTTGCATGATATTGAGCTTAAAATAACGAAATCACACGCAAATTACAGCAATTATTCACAATTTATGCAAGGCTATTTTTAAATATCACAAAAAATACATATTCCCTATTAATATACGTTACTTATATATAAAAATCCCCTTATTTATTTGATTAATTATCATTTCTTATTATTACCTAGTGAATAAAATAGTATAATTATTCGCTAAATTACAGATAAACTAAAATAAATTTCCAAAAAAAATACTCCAAAGGGTTGCTACACAACCACAAAAGAGTATAAAAGGGAGTTTAAGGTAAGTAAGACAACCCACTACAAAAAAGGGAGAAAAAGTAATGGCATTGTCATTGCTTATGGTTATATAATACCCGTCTCACGTAATCCAAACCCTTTTTTAGTATTAAAATTAGATGACGAATTTAACTAAAATGCAACAGAAATCCAACTCTATACTATAAACGATTACAAAAAACGCACCCGGAAAACATTTCATTCCAAGTGCGCTTTTTCAGCCTACTATTCCTTATGATTTTTATACCATTCTTCCGCCTTCGATGTCGCAATAGGGATGGCACGGCTTTCTGAATAGCCATCCTTCAATAATGCATTACCGATTTCGATTGCCTTTTCGCGTTCCAGCTTTCTTAGATTTTTCCAAGAATCCGGGTAATTATTTTTGGTCCATGGCATAGCTTTCCACCTCGTTTTTAGTTAATCGGAGCTCCACCTGTGATTCCATATACTTGGCCCGTTGTATAACTTGCTTCATCTGATGCTAGTAATACATAAGCGCTCGCGAGTTCTGCTGGTTGCCCTGCTCGTCCTAATGGTTGATTCTGACCAAATTCTGGAATGCTTTCTTGTGGTTGCCCGCCAGAGATTTGAAGTGGGGTCCAAATTGGTCCTGGCGCAACTGCATTAACGCGGATACCTTTTTCCCCTAGTTGCGCGGCTAAACTTTTCGTTAATGAAATCAAACTACTTTTTGTCATTGCGTAATCAACCAAGTGCGCGCTCGGTTTCACGCCTTGAATGGAGGAAGTTAAAATAATGCTCGCGCCTGCTTTCAAGTAATTAAGTGCTTCTTGAATGGCAAAAACTACTGAAAATACATTCACTTCAAACGTATCGCGCAATTGTTCCGCTGGGAGTTTTTGGATATCGAATTGGTACTGTTGTAAACCTGCATTGAGTACAAGTATATCTAACCCACCCAGCTCGTTGTACGCTTTTTTCACGACTTCTTTCGCGAAACCTTCCTTACGTAAATCGCCTGGCAATAAGATACATTTCTGTCCAGCTTCTTCCACAGCCTTTTTCACTTCTTGCGCGTCAATTTCTTCATCTGGATGGTAGTTAATTGCCACATCGGCGCCTTCTCTCGCATAAGCTATAACAGCAGCTCGTCCAATTCCGGAATCGCCACCCGTAACAAAAGCCTTTTTCCCGGTTAATTTATTCGCACCTTGATAGCTCGACTCACCCGTATCTGGAACAGGCGTCATTTTACTTTGCAAACCAGGATAATCTTGCCGTTGCTTTTCAAATTTCCCTGTATGATATTTGTTTAATGGATTTTCTTTATTCATCATAAAACCTCCTATATTTTTGCGACGTAACCCATGACTAAATAGGCTACGAAAATAATTAAAATAGCCAATATAAGTATCCACCAAATATTAGCGCCCAGTTTTCGCTTCACTTTTTTATTCCCCATGTTCATCCCCCCGTTACTTTATGTTTTCCCTCGTGTCTTTCGCTAAAACGTCTAACATCGAATTGCAAAAGAATTGTAGTAAACATGAAAAAAAGAGAACGGCAACCCGCTCTCTCTTCAAAATCTCTATTAACTTCTAAGTCCGCGACCTTTACTAATCAAATACCAACAAACTGAATAAAGCACGACGATAAATAACACAAGAATCGACAGCGAAACGGCAACTGGTACATCACTAACGCCTAGGAAACCGTAGCGGAATCCGGAAATCATATAGACAATCGGATTCACTTTAGAAATAGCTTGCCAAATTGGTGGTAGCATCGAAATCGCGTAAAATACGCCACCTAAATAGGTGAGCGGTTGTAATACAAAGGTCGGCACAATCGATACATCGTCAAATGATCTAGCGAAAATCCCGTTAATAAGTCCCGCGAGTGAAAATAAAATCGCCGTCATTAAAAAGGTAATAATCCCAATCGACCATGAGTGAATGTGTAACGGCACAAATACCATCGAAATAAGCGT
>CM001047.1:680634-683375 GCA_000183865.1 Listeria marthii FSL S4-120 | reverse complement strand
ATACTTCTACCAATCCCGCCAATTAAAAAGCCCCAAATAATAATATGCGTTGGCACTGGCGCAACGAGAATTTCCTCAATATTCTTCTGAAACTTTTGCGAGAAAAACGAAGATGACACATTGGCATAAGAACTCGTAATAACGGACATCATAATCAGCCCGGGCACAATGTATTCCATATAAGAAAAGCCGTTCATATCGCCAATGCGGCTACCAATCATTTTCCCAAAAATAATAAAGTAAAGCGAAGTCGTGATTACTGGTGGCACTAACGTCTGAATCCAAATTCGCATATAACGATTCGTTTCTTTCGCCGCCAGACTTTTTAACGCGGTAAAATATAGATTAAACATGTTTCTCCCCCACTTGATGTTTTTCTTCTGTAATTTTCAAAAATAGTTCTTCGAGACGATTAGATTTATTGCGCATCGAAAGCACTTTTATCCCATGCTCACTTAATTGTTCAAAAATATGATTAACCCCTTGATCACGTTCCACTTCCACTGACAAGGTTTGCTTATCTTCAAATACATGATTATAGCCCATTATTTCAAAAGATCCTTCATATGGCTCTAAATCAAAAATAAACGTTTCGAATTGCAATTTAGCAAGCAATGATTTCATGCTGGTATTCTCAATCAACTCCCCAGATTGAATAATACCGATATTACGACAGAGCATCTCAGCTTCTTCTAAATAATGCGTCGTCAAAATAATCGTCGTACCACTTTCGTTCAACTCTCTTAAAAACGTCCACATCTCACGTCTAAGCTCAATATCCACCCCAGCAGTCGGTTCATCTAAAATGAGCAACTTAGGTTCGTGCATCAGAGCACGCGCAATCATCAAGCGGCGTTTCATCCCACCCGAAAGCATCCGCGCACGTTCATTACGTTTCTCCCATAAATTCGATTGTTTTAAATATTTTTCGCTACGTTTAAAAGCTTCCTTCCGAGAAACACCGTAGTATCCAGCTTGGTTAACTACGATTTGTTGAACCGTTTCGAATGGATTAAAATTGAATTCTTGCGGAACAAGACCGATTTGCTGTTTTGCCCGGACGATATCTGTATCCAGATCGTAACCAAATACGCTCACTTGACCAGATGTTTTATTTACAAGCGACGTGATAATCCCAATAGTCGTTGATTTCCCAGCGCCATTAGGACCAAGCAGCGCATAAAAATCCCCTTCTTCTACCGTCAAATCAACACCGCGTAACGCTTCGACTCCAGTGGAATAGATTTTTCTTAACCCTTTTATTTCAAGTGCATAAGTCATGTAATTGCTGTCTCCTTATAAATTGTCATTCCTATATTTTATCACTTATTTGCCAATAAGAAAAAACAATCGTCTTTCCACTTAAATAAGCGCGAAAAGACGATTATTTTCCCATTAATATCTGCTCATCGTTCTTCTTGATACTCCTAAAATAAGCAAGAACCAACCAACGATAAAACAAACGCCACCGATAGGCGTAATCGCACCTAACACGGCCACTTTGGAAATACTTAGAACATACAAACTGCCGGAGAAAAAGACAATTCCGACCGCAAATAAAATCGCTGCCCACGTGTAAAGTCGACTAGCTTGTTTCTCCATTAATAACCCCACTACCAAAATACCACCTGCGTGAAACATTTGATACTGAACGCCGGTTTCCCAAGTACTCGCGTAACTTCCGAGCATATCTTTTAAAGCATGCGCCCCAAAAGCCCCCAGTAAAACTGCTAACCCTGCAAAAATGGCTCCAGTAATAATTGTTTTTCTCATACTTACCCCCTAAAAATCAAGCAATGAATCTCCATTCGCGCCGTCTTCTAACTCTATTTTCTTGCCGTCCATACTTGCAATCTGTGTCGGTTCCGCTGCTGGAATAGAGGTCGGTTCTACTTCCACGCTTCTCTCATCGCCCGTCTTTGCAAGTTGGACAAGTAGCATCAAGCCGTGCAAATGCTTATCTTGGCTCGCTTTTGTTGTCGCCACTTTTGCTTTAGCTAATTCACTTTCCATTTGTTCAAAAATCTTTGTATCTGAAATAATCATTTTTCCTCAACCTCAATTGTTTTAATAACACGCGCTGGGTTTCCAGCAACAACGACATTATCCGGAAAGCTTTTCGTAACAACTGCGCCTGACGCAACAACGACATTATTTCCAAGCTTCACACCAGGGTTAATAATTGCTCGTCCGCCAATCCAGACATTGTCGCCAATTTCAACTGGTTTCCCAAGCTCTAAGCCACTATTACGTTCCACCGGATCAAGCGGATGCGTTGCCGTATAAATATGAACCCCCGGCGCCATCATGCAGTTATCACCAATATGTACTTCACACACATCTAAAATTACACAATCAAAATTAGCATAAAAATTCTCGCCAACATAAATATTAAAACCGTAATCAACACGAAAATCTGGTTCGACATAAACATTTTCTTTTGTGCCACCAAAAAGACGTTTTAACACACTGGAACGGGACGCTGAATCCATTGTATCGTTAATCTCTCTGCAGAACTTACGCGCACGATTTCTTCCGTGTGCAAGCTCTCTGTCGCTAGGATCATACATTTCTCCTGCAATCATCTTTTCTAGTTCTGTTTTCATCCTGACACATCCTATCCACGTTTTATTCTTATCCATTATAACCAAATGAAAGACAGAAATATAGTAAAGTAATCGCACCAGCCAAAAAACTACGCGCAGCTACCTTTTGTGCATTTTTCTAGTGAAGTAGGTAAA
>CM001047.1:680250-680534 GCA_000183865.1 Listeria marthii FSL S4-120 | reverse complement strand
ATATTCTAGTGAAGTAGGTAAAATTGGGGAGGAATTAAATATTATGATTAAAGTTATTGCTTCAGACATGGATGGCACACTACTTAACTCTGATATCGAGATTGCACAAGAAAACGTCGAGGCAATCGAAAAAGCCCGCGCCAAAGGAATTCATTTTGTTCTTTGTACCGGACGTATGTATGATGACGCAATGGGATTGATTAACAAAGCCAATTTATACGCACCGGCAATTTGTATGAATGGTGCAGAAATTCGTGACGAACACGGCAAAATAATTTTGCACA
>CM001047.1:678257-680150 GCA_000183865.1 Listeria marthii FSL S4-120 | reverse complement strand
CGCCAAAATAATTTTGCAACATCCGATTGATAAAAACTTAGCGCGCAACACATACAACACCCTGACTGAACTAGGAATGTATACCGAATTTTTCACTGACATGGGCCCAATTACAACTGATAAAGCTCGTGGCAAAGAATTTATGATTGAAATGCACAAACGCATCCACCCAGACGTACCAGCAGAAACAATCATGGACAAAGTAGAAGAACGTTTTGAATCCAAAGACGTCCACGAGATCCCTGATGTAGAGCGCATTTTAAATAATAAAGATTTAACCATTTTAAAATTCATTTCCTTCTCTTCTGATAAAGACGTGCTTGCAAAAGCCAAACAAAAACTTGAAAATGATTCCGAGCTATCTGTCACCTCTTCTTTTTCCGATAATATTGAAATCACCCACCGCGAGGCACAAAAAGGTATTTCCTTACAATATTATGTAGAAAAATTAGGCGTAACACTTGATGAAACGTTTGCAATTGGAGATAATATGAATGATATTTCAATGCTAAAAATGGCTGGATATAGCGTGGCCATGGGTAACGGCGAAGAAGAAGTTAAAGAATTATCCAAACACGTTACACTTTCCAATGATGAACACGGCGTTGCGGCAGCCATTTATAAAATGTTAGAAACAAATGACTAAAGTTTATTTTTAGGAGGAAACACTAATGACAATCAAAAAAACATTAACTATTGCAGGATCTGATTCAAGTGGCGGCGCCGGTCTACAAGCCGATTTAAAAACATTTGAAGAATACGGCACTTATGGTTTTAGCGCAATCACAACAATCGTAACAATGGACCCAGACAACAACTGGGCACACGGAGTTACTCCAATTGACGCGCAACTAGTTCGCGAACAACTAAAAACAATCCTTTCTGGCGGCCCAGTTGACGCAATGAAAACAGGCATGCTTGGTTCGATTGACATCATTAAAGCAACTCGCGAAGCAATTGATAAATACGATTTAAAAAATGTCGTTATTGACCCAGTAATGGTTTGTAAAGGCGAAGACGAACTAATCCAACCAGAAAACGCCGAAGCTATCCGCGACTTATTATTACCAAAAGCAACAATCACAACACCAAATCTATTCGAAGCTGGCCAATTATCCGGTCTTGGCAAATTAACTACATTAGACGATATGAAAGCAGCTGCGAAAAAAATCATCGAATTAGGCGCTAAATACGTTGTTATCAAAGGCGGAAAAGCCCTAGAAAGCGACAAAGCAATCGACCTACTTTACGATGGAAAAGAATTCACTATTTATGAAGTAGAAAAAATTTCCCCAAGCCACAATCACGGCGCTGGTTGTACGTTCGCAGCAGCTATCACAGCTGGCCTTGCAAAAGGTTTAACTGTAGAAGAAGCTGTCGCAAAAGCAAAAGACTTTGTCACAGCAGCTATCAAAGGTGGATTCGCATTAAACGAATTCATCGGCCCTGTTTGGCATGGTGCTTATAATAAAGCAGAAAACAGATAATACAAAAACCGCTCATTGTTTGGGCGGTTTTTTATTATAAAAATCTATAGGAGATGAAATTCAATGAAAGTAAGTAAATCATTCGAAGTATTCGCAAAAGAAGCTCCTGAAGTACAAGCAGCTTGGATGGAAACTGTACATAAATTAGATACCGCAAGCAAGCTCGATAAGAAAACAGAGGAACTCGCATACATTGCCGTTTTGGCCGCCACCCGCCTAGAAAGCGGACTACCCTTCCACGTAAAAATGGCGAAATTAAATGGCCNGACACGAGATGAAATTATTAGCGCCATTCTCGTTGGCCTGCCCGCGATCGGCAACACAGTGATAAGTGCTTTACCTGTAGCCATTGATGCTTTTGATGAAGAATAGTAACTTAAAAAAAGATAAGTGAACCAGCGCCGAT
>CM001047.1:676767-678157 GCA_000183865.1 Listeria marthii FSL S4-120 | reverse complement strand
TTTTGAAAAGTCCAGCGCCGATTATTATGGTAGATCCAGAAATCACGTATGACACCACGATTATAAAAGACGAACAAGATCTATTGCGGGATGTCCGTGCTCGAACGAATGATAATTCTGTGATAACATCTGACGCGGCAACTAAAGTGAAATGGCGGACGCCGGGAAGTTATACCGTGACTTTAAATGCGGTGAATGAAGACGGAATTCCAGCTAAAGCCGTGCAATTTACTGTGAAAATTGTGGAAGCTGAGAAAGCGGCAATTGTTGTTGCGGAAAATCCTGGAGTAACACCCAAGCCAAAAAGGGAAGAGGAGTTAGTGATAAGGAAGCTCCCACTAACTGGTGACACGACTTCAAAAGCGATATTCGTTGGGCTTCTTTGTTTGGGAACTTGGCTTCTAGTTAGAAAAAAATAACAGTAAAAAAATAAACTACTTAAGACAGACTAGAAAACGGAAGCTTGTCTTAAATAGTTTATTTTGTGAAGAATAACCAACTTACATACAATATTGTACATGAGTGATAAACGGTCGAACCGTTTTTTCCTTTGAATAAATTTTAGCATTTTTGGTGGTAATTGGCAAGAATTTTGGACAAAACTTCGTAAACCCTAATTAAGTCAGCTTGATCTTTATAATAGTGAGACCGTTTTGTACAGCGTTCGATTATATTAGTTAACTCTATTTTTCTATCACTTTTCATGGCATCACTTTTAATATATTCATCATGAAGAATGAGCATGCAAATAAAATCGTGAATTTTTTTATTTGAAACTAAGTTCCTACGTTCTAGTTTTTCTACACCAGCTTTTTCAGCATATTGTGTTGCATTTTGAGTTGGGGTTATCTGTTTTGGTAAAACAACATCTAACAAAAGAGGTCGACTATGTGCTGCAGAGTCCCTAAGATTTTTTGTATATTTTAATAATATAAAAGCTGGCGTAAACAGTTTTCTCTTGTATTTATTACTATCATAATAAAACTCTACAAACCTTATAAGTTCTCCAAATGACATTAATTCAATTAAAACCCAAATAGGAGGATTATTTTTTCTTTTCATGTACAAATCATAATGATATCCGTCTCTACTTTTATTTCTATTCATTATTTTTTTATCCACAGGAATATATTCTTCTGGTTTTAAACGAGGATTGCTTGCCATTAATTTAGTTTTACAATACGTATCATATTCTTTTACAATAGTATACCCATCTTCAGCATTCGACCTAGTTATTACACTTACCAATAAAGCTTTAAGTGTATGTTCGATGTCTAAATTTATTTTTATTAGTGCGTACCTTAAATACATGTCAATGGTTGCTAAATCACTTAATAAACCAAAGTCTAAAGAGGTGTATTTTCCGTTTACTTTAGCTATATTCAAAGAC
>CM001047.1:676524-676667 GCA_000183865.1 Listeria marthii FSL S4-120 | reverse complement strand
CTTGCTCATCCATATCAGAAACTAGCGGGGAGCCATCGTTCGTCCTAGCGTTAACTTCATGTAGGAGTTCGGCTTCCGTTTTTGTCATTGTTTTAGGATAGGTTATTTCTGGGTCCACCGTAATAATTGGTGCTGGACTTTTC
>CM001047.1:668906-676424 GCA_000183865.1 Listeria marthii FSL S4-120 | reverse complement strand
CATTTCACTTGCTCATCCATATCTGAAATAATTGCCGAACCATCATTCGTTCGCGCATTTACTTCATTAAGTAGCGTACTTTCGTCTTTCGTCACTGTTTTATCATAGGTTATCTCTGGGTCTACTGTAATAATTGGTGCTGGATTTTTAAGGATTTTTATCGTAACAGAAACAGGGTCAGCCGCCTGATTGTCTTCATTCACCGCGGTTAGCAGAACAGGATAATCTCCGGGAACTCCCCATTTCACATTGGATAAATCACTATTTATATCAGCCGGAATATCCGTGCTAGCCTCGACATCCGTAAGAAATTCTTCTACCGTGCGCGTCACCGTTTTACTATATTCCATTTCCGGAAGCGCGCTGATAACCGGCTTTTGAAGTGCTTTTATTTTATACAAGACATCATTTTGATAACCTCGCTTGATTTGTATATTTAAGTTGTCTGTCGTCTCAGAAAGCTTATTATTCGAAGTTACACTAAGCAATTTATATTTGTTCGCACTTAACAAATTATCAAACGCATGTTTATCGATATTTTGTGTCGAATTATATAAAAAAGGTTCCGTTATTTCATATTTGCCAGCTTGATTAACTTTTCCGGGAATAGTTGCCGCGCTATAGTCAGCAAAAGTAATCGGATTACCTAATTCATCCTCAAACTGCGTAGTTACTTTGCCATAAAAAGTAGCGCTAATATTCGCATTCCCATTATTCACTGGATAAAATTGAAGTGATTTTGTTGCAGATGCCACCGAAGAAAGACTAACAAGATACGGATCCGTTGTCCCAGGCTTCCCATCCACATTCGTATCAATATCAAAACTAACCCGCGTTCTCGTAGAAATCCCCTTGAACGGAATAGTACAATTCATTTGAAAAACTGGTCCACCCACAAATGGCGTTCCGACGTCATATGTAATCGTGCCGTAATCAACACCAGCTACACCTAACCGATATATTCCCTTCGCTTCATCCCAAATTTCAATTTTAATATTTTGGACATTGCCAAGCGGAATCCGTTTCTCAAAAAGTGGATAAGAAACTAAAATTTCCGTTTCATAATCTACTTTGCTTTTTGGCTTTTCATATACTAATATCGCATGGTATAAATCGCCGCTCACTTTCGAAAAATCACTTATCCCAACTGGCGGCCAATCACTTGCCATATCGACATTTAATTCAACGCTACTCGTACCAATGTTTTTAAAATTTTGACGAGCCCCATTATACGATAAGTTGATGAGATTTTTATCGCCATGCGCGGGCATTACTTGTATTTTAAACGTCCCATTAAAACTGTTCACGAATAAAGAATCCGAATCTTCTGTAAAATAAATGCGCAGTGTGTAAACATCATTATTTTGTATCACACGAACATTCCCGACCACTTGCTCATTTACAGCTGCAGTTGGATCAACATCGATTTTCAAATCATACACTTTATCCGTGTAAAACAAAGCATCCGTTGATAAGGTCACATCAAAATAATCGCCTTTCTTGAAAGAATTCCCGCCAAAAGCCACTTCCAAAAAATAATCTAGTTGTTCATTATATTTTTCCTTCGCAGTAAGACTTTGTCCATTCGACTTATAAAAACTCACGGACTTAATCAGGTCATCACGTTTATTACTTTCCTCCGCTTTCACAGGAATATCAACAGGGACGATGATAATAGAACAAATAACACTAAATGCTATTATGAGTTTCGCTAGTTTCTTCAATATAGTTCCTCCTTATGTTTAGTCTGTATGTATTAAAAACTGGCTTACTTAATTACTATAATTATACCTATAGGCTCATGCGAAAAGTCTATTAAAATAAGTGATTTCTTCTTAAAATATGGCAAAAAAGTGTCGGCGCCTTTTCAACCCAAAAAGTAATTTATCGGCACAAAAAAAAGAAGCCAAAAATCACGGCTTCCATTGCTATTATTAACTTTCCAATAACCACGTTTCATCCATCGTCTTATCCTTGCCAAAATACTTCCCATGAACATCGATAACTGAGTGCCATTCTTTGCATAATTTATGCGAAATTTTTCCTACAATAGGCATAAATTCTTCGCGCATTTGCTCATAGGTTTTATACTCACCAAAGCCTAACCGCGTAAATAATCGCCTTGCATACAAATCAGCAATAAACACATTCCGCTCAAAAATATACAGCAACATCGCATCCGCCGTTTCTTCCCCGACGCCTTTTATGCCTAACAACTCTTTTCGTAAATCTTCTGTTGAATAAGTCTGGAACTTATCTAAACTAGCTCCGTGTCCATGGAACCACTTGATAAGAGCTTTAATATAGATACTTTTTTGTTTATAAAAGCCAGCTGGATAGATTAATTCTTCTAATTTCGCCATATCCATCTCAATTAAACTTTCTAAATCTAAATGAGGTGCCAAATTCGCTAATGCTTGTTTGGCATTTTTCTCTGTCGTACGCTGGATTAATATCATCGAAAGCCAATCAGCCAGACGATTATCCGCTTCCCACCAATCTTGATACCCATAATGATCCACTAAATTATTTAAAACTAACACTTTTTGCTCGTTCCCGCTCACCGCGTATCACCTCATCAAAAAAGCAGTTATTCCTCACCCAATCATCCGGAAACCATCCCGATTCCCTATCATATCAACCATTAACTCAAATAACATTTTACTATTATCCGGTTTATTCTGAACGATTACTTGCATAAAATAGTCATGCACCATAAATGTATAGCCATGCTCTTTCGATGTAATCGCGTAACCTTCTAAATCATTTTCAGCTACAAACAGCCATTTCCACTGATACTTTTCCCGCACCGCTTCCCCGTACAAAGAGCCTAAAACATAACCAAGTTCTTCTGCCAAATCAGGGTCTGGCGAGGTATCTTTTAAGTATGCCGCAATTTTCTCGATTCGCTCTTCTGGAGTTCCGTCCGTTTGGAGCATTACTTCGCCTTCTTCTTTTAAACGGATAATTTCGGCTTCTTCCGCTTTTGTTAATTCTCGTGCAATTATCGACATAAGAAACACCCTTTCCCCAACCATTATACCTTAAAAGTTCAATCTTTCGCATCCGATATGTTCGTCATGTATAATGAAAGAAGTACAGCAATTTTTTATATTTAGGGGGCTATTTTTTTCATGGAACAAAATAAAGAAAAACTCACAAAGCCGACATCAGATAAAAACTATTTTTGGCCGATAATGATCATTTCATTTGTCGCGGTTGTGGTGATTTTGCTACTATTCTTCTCACCAATTGGTTATCAAGGAGCAGTGCATTTTGACATTACTATTTTCCCGCGGATGAACGCCATCTTTAATAGTTTTACCTTTGTATTTTTAGTTATTGCACTTTGGGCGATTATAAAAAAGAAAAACATTAAAATGCACCGTGGCTTCATTTTAGCAGCATTTACATCAACGTTATTCTTCTTAGTAACTTACTTAACATTTCACTATATTTCAGCAGAAACTTCCACATTTGGCGGAGTTGGGATTATCCGTCCAATCTACTTTTTCATCTTAATTACACATAGTTTCTTAGCGGCAATCGTCGTTCCACTCGCGCTATTTGCACTTGTATGGGGCTGGACGATGCAAATTGAGAAACATAAAAAAATCGTTCGTTGGACCATGCCGATTTGGCTATATGTCAGCTTAACTGGCGTACTAGTATACTTATTTATGGCACCGTATTATTAACTAAAAAAGCATCAAATGAGCTCTTAAAAAAGCCCATTTGATGCTTATTTTTTCACAGAAAAACTTTTGGTAATAAGATTTTCTTCCACGACAACTCCGTGAAGCTCCCCGCCAAAAACCGCGCCACCATCAATATCGAGCCTCGTTTTATCTTCCGAAACCCAAATACCCGAACTTCCATTACTATGTAAATTTTGCACTGGGGTATGCCCGAAAATAAAGACTTTCCCAGTGTTGTTCTTCCCAAATAAAAATGGTTCGCGAATCCAGAAAAAATCGCGCGACTCAGTATCATGCCAATCTTTTTTAGAAAAATCGACTCCCGCATGCACAAATACATACTTGCCTTCTTCATAATAAAGTGGCAAATTCCGGATAAAATCAATCAGTTCCGAAGCTTCATTTTTAATCCGTTCTGCTAATCCTTCTGGCGTCATTTTTTTATCTAAGGAGTCGGCGATTAAAGATTGAATGGTTTCCATGCCACCTTGGCTTAAATAATAGTGCATTTTTTCTGTAGGATTCTCAAGAAAATCAAGTAGCATTTGTTCGTGATTTCCTTTTAAAACAATGACGTCAGTTTGGTCGAATAAAGTTTTTACTTTTCTAAGAACCGCCGCCGGGTTTTCGCCACGATCAATCAAATCCCCGACAAATAAAAGCCGTTCTCGCTCTCTATCCCAGTTTTCCAGCAATTCGTCTAAAAGCGTAATTTCTCCATGAACATCCCCTACAGCAAAAATTGGCTTCATCAGTACACCTCCAAATCTACGTAAAAGAAACGCCCCTCTGCTAAATTAACAAATGGACGCCTTTTTCTTATTCGGTTTCGCTTTCTGCTTTTTTGATTTTCTTCTCTACTTCAGCAATCTCGTGACGGATTGCACTTAATCTAACTTCCGATGCATTGATTGGTCCATTTTGGAGTTGTGGGTCTTCAAAATCTCTCGTTTCACTGATTACTTCTTGATACGTTTGTCGCAACTCAATTAATTGATCTTCTAATTCTCTTAAATTCTCATGGGCCATATGCGCCACCTCCAAATTAGTCATACTACATAAGGTTACTTTTCCCCTAAAAATAGAAATGTAATCCTTTTTGGAGCATTTTTTTATCACGCCTCTTATTACTGTATTAGTCCTGAAAAGTATGCTATTTTAGGAGTAGGTATTTTTTGCTATTATACTAAAATAAACGAAAAAAGGAGTTTTCATTATGATGACTATTTCACAAGTAAAAAGAACCGCGAAAGAGTCGCTTCGTGGTAACTGGGGAATTGCCATTGGGATTTTTGTACTCGCTTGGTTAATCTTAACAGTGACTGGAGGAATACTTGGTTGGATTCCTTTCGTAGGTCAGGTTGCTATGATACTAGTAACAGGACCACTATACACCGGTGTTGCTTGGGTGTATCTGGCAATTAGCCGCGGGGAACAACCTGATGTTGCTTATATGTTTAGTGGCTTTAAAGAATTTGGCCGTACATTTGTAGCTTACTTGCTAATTTTTATTTTCACTTTCTTATGGGGCTTACTACTAATCGTACCTGGGATTATTAAAAGTTACTCTTATTCACAAACATTCTTCATTTTAAGAGATAACCCTAATATTTCCCCTTTAGATGCTATCACAGAAAGCCGCCATATGATGAATGGACACAAAGGTAGACTTTTCGGACTATCTCTTACATTCCTACTTTGGTATTTAATTCCAATTGCTGTTGCGATTGTCGGATCTGTTATTGTATTTAGTGGAGCTGCCACTTCATCTTATTATTCTACTGATCCATCCCAAGTTATCTCCACAATTTCTGCCGGTGCTGCATTTGGTGGACTAGTGCTACTTTTAGCTTCTTGGTTAATTGGACTTGGTATTTCGCTTTATGTGTATCCTTATCTAATCACTTCTTGTGCTGTATTCTACGATGATTTATTTGCAGCGAGCGAAGGCACTTTTACAGAAGAAACAGTAATCGTTGCTGACGAAGAAGTTGACCCATTCGGAACAACAGAAGCTGATCCATTTGTGGAAGATACACATCCAGAAGGCTTTGGACCTGACACAGCAAAAGAACCCGAAGTTCCAGAAGCTCCTGTGGCTCCTGAAACACCCGAGACTCCAGAAGTTCCTGAAACTCCTGAGGCACCTAAATCGCCTGAGAGTCCAGAAGCTCCTGAAACTCCTGAGACTCCGAAAGACGAAAATGAACCAAAATAAAATCACGGCTGGCGGACTGGAATTTCTAGTCCGCTTTGCTTTGCCAAATGACCGTCAGATAATAATGGACTTAATGATGAATACGGCTCGCTGGTTAAAAGAATCGGGTTCAACCCAGTGGGGCGATATTTTGCATGGTTTTGATGTGCATAACATCGAACAACGCATTGAGCTTGGTGAAGTCGCACTTTTTGAAACGACTGATGGTGAACTTGCGGGTGCAATGATTATTCGGAAAACACCGAGCGATTGGGATACAGATTTATGGGGCAACTTGGCGAATGATAAAGCTTATTATTTGCACCGGATTATGGTTGCCCGTAGGTTTAGCGGTATTTCTTTTAGCAAGGAAATGATTTACTTTGCTGAAAAATTGGCGGAAGAACGGTCGGTTCCGTTTGTTCGGTTGGATTGTATTGAAACGAATGAACAGCTAAATCAAATGTACTTGCGTTATGATTTCGCGTTTTCAGGTGAGAAAAATGGTTTTAATTTATATCAAAAAGAGCTGTCCTAGATGGACAGCTCTTTTTATCTATATGCTTGAATGGTAAGTTCCGCAAACAATGACTTAATCGTCTTTCTAGCGGCTTCTGTTTTTTCTTCCGCGAGTAGCTCATAAATCTGCTTACTCTTTTTGTTAGTCCATTCTCTAATTTCGACGGATTTAAAAATGTTAATTCCATCAGAAAAATGAACCATTTGAAAGAAAATTTGCTTGGCAATGCGAACTTGATAGGGATTTTCAGCAAAACTAATTAAACAAAGAATAAAACGGTGATGTGCCTCAAAATAATTTTCCACATCTGTTAAATACGAAAAGCGTTCCATCTCAGCCACGCGCTCATGCAGTTTTTCGACATCCATTTCATAACCAAAATGGGCAGCCTTAACGATTGCAGCATCGACAAAAATATCGATGGTTTCCATTAATTGCACGTAGCGGGCTGCATCAATAAGGACATCATTTAAAACGGCGCCACTATTTTCGTGATAGCTGACAATGCCTTGAGCAGTGAGTGTTGCAATTGCTTTTCGCAGCGGTGAACGGCTCACACCGAATTCGGTCGCCAGTTTTTCTTCCGCTAAATGTTGGTTCACCACTAATTCGCCGTTTTTAATTTTTTCAAGAAGTAAATTATAAACCATCTTATCTAGTGTTTTAAATTTATTTGCCACAAGTCTGCCCCCTCTTCGCTCGTAATTATATCACAGAAAAATTATTAATGGATGAGCTTGCTTCGTTTTGCTTTTTCCGAGAGTTTTGGCACTATTTTATCGAGTGGTTTTTTGAGTAAAATGCCTAGTGCAATAAACAGAATCGCAAATCCGGCAAGGACACTCATATCGATCCAGACTGTCGGCATATAAAGCCCCCCAACACTTTCTCGGATTAAACTAACAGCATAAGTGAACGGCAAGAACGGGTATATCGCTTGGAAAAATGGTGGCGAAACTTGAATCGGAAAGTTCCCGCCTGCTCCTGAAATTTGTAAAACGAGTAAAATAATCGCGATCCCTTTTCCGACATTATTAAATAGCGAGACGAGTGTATAAACGATCGTCATGAACACTACGCTGATGAACATGCTGAAGAGCACA
>CM001047.1:665497-668806 GCA_000183865.1 Listeria marthii FSL S4-120 | reverse complement strand
TCTGCAATGGAAACGCCGAGTAAGAATATATTCCCGAGCGTCACGATGAGCGCCTGCATTAACCCAATTGATAAAAATGTTAATAGTCGGCCAAAATAGCGATGATAATGGCTAAAAATACCGGCTGGCACTTCTACATCGACGCGGAGTAATGAAATCAGTAATAGTGCGCCAACCCACAGACATAGCGCCGTATAAAATGGCGAGCTTGCCGAGCCGTAGTTGGGAATTGGATAGTAGCTCGTTTCTTTTAAGTTCACCGGGTTGGCAATAAAGGAGCTATCTTTGTCGGCATCATTTCTGAGCATCTTAATAATGCTTTGTAAATCGTAATTTTTGTCGAAGTCGGTAATTTTGTTGGCAGCATTATTGATGGCTTTTTCGAATTCTGGTAGCTCTTCTCTTGATAGATCGGCCGCAATTTTAATCGCTTTTTCGAATTCTGGCATTTTTTGTTGGATTAAGTTAGATGCTTGGTTAATTTCTTTTTCGAGTCCCGGTAAATCATCGCGAATGAAATCGGCTGCTTTTTTAATATTGGCTTTTACATTCGGATAATCGTTTTTGTAAAAGTTCGCCGCTTCGTTAATGCCTGCGATAATGGTGTCTAATTTAGTGTTGATGACTTCGGTCGCTTCATCCAACGTTTTCTGGATTTCTGGTAGCCGTTTTTGGAACTCTTTTAAATAGGTTTGGCCTGTTTGCAACGTTTCTCTGGAATCTTTCAACACCTGTGTAATTTCTGGAATTTTGGCTTGCAACGTTTCCAGTAGTTTTTGACTATCTTTTAAATCCCCTTGAATTTGGTTTAAGCCGACTTTGATCGCTGGAACAATTTCCGAATCGTAGTTTGCTAAAATTTGGTCCAATTTCGCGCTAACATTTTTCGCTTGGTCATTTAATTGATTTAAAAGTTCCTCGGAAGGTTGCGCTCCGTTTTCCAGTTCTGTCCGGACTTTTGTAATCGTTGCTTTTTGCGCACCTAACTGGCCGTTAATTGCTTTTAAATCCTTGATTAAATCAGTAAATGGCTTGTTCGGCAACGTTTCGTTTAAACTTTCTAAAGTCGCTGTTTGTTTCGAAATCATTTGTTGTAAGGAATCAATATCTTGTTCCATTTTTTGCAATTCGGCAATCGCTTGATCTGCGCTAATCGAACCGTTTTTAATTGCTTCCGTAACTTGATAAATGTTATCCGCCATTTGCTTCATTAGCGTTAAGTTTTGTTTAATCGCAGGCGCTAACGTATCAAAAGACTTATTAATTTCATCCGCAAAATCGGATACTTTATCCACGTAACCACTACCATTTTGAGCGATTTTTTCTACGGTTGGTATCGCCGCCATTGCCGTATCAATCACATCGAGCGCTTTACCAGATTCATTCACCGCGTCATTGACCGTTTTCTTAATCGTTCCGAAGTTTTCATCCACTTCTTTTACCGACTCTGCAATTTGTTTAATTTCTGGAATTTTCTTTTGAAGCACGAGAATATCTTGGCCCAGTTGGTCGATTTTCGGTAGTTGTTGCTCTACTAATAGGACATTTTCGGTCGCTTTATTGAGCTCTGGGATTTTCTCATTTAGCTCGACAACTTGATTGGCTTTGGCTTTTAGTTCAGGTAGTTTGGCTTCAATTTTGACAGCCTCTACGCCCATTTTTTTGAGCTCTGGTAACGCATCTTGCACTTGGAATACTTTGGTTTTCAAGCGTCTGATTGTCGGTAATTCGTTTTCAAGATCAATCCCGGCTTTATTAAACTCCTCTAAAACTGCCTTGCTCACCGTACCGACGAATTCCGAGCTGATTTGATTTACGATTGTTGTTGCTCCGCTTTCGGTCATTTTTGGCGCGATAGCATTGATTTTTTCGTTGACCGAATAATCGATAGTTGGTTTTGTGACGTTATCACTGACAACCGAAACCATGTCTTCTGAAAAATCTTTCGGAATGTGAATCGACGCATAATATTTCCCGCTTTTCACGCCTTTTTTGGCTTCTGCTTCACTTACAAACGTCCAGCCCAGTTTTTTATTTTTTTCCAGTGTTTTCTTAAGCTCTTCCCCGACATTGACTTGTTGAGGCTTTTTCCCTGGCACATCTACTTCCGCGCCTTCATCATCAATCGAAACTGCCACTTTAATCCCCGAAGTATTCGAATACGGGTCCCAAAGTGCTTCAATATTAAACCACGCATATAAGGATGGCAAAATAATCAATGCAATAACTAATAACAAAGCTAAAGGCGCTTTGAAGAGACGGCGCCAGTCTAAAATAAATATTTCGTATACTTTCCGCATCAAAAGCACCCCCTGTTTTCAAGCAAATCATTTTAGAAATACTATCTAAATGTACGGATAATATACAAATTCACTAATTTTTGCATTACCTCTTTTGCTGAATCATATTTCTTTTCAACCATATAATAAGATAATTGTTCTAACGCGTCCATCGTTTCGTTTTCCAAAAGGACTGGAATTATTTTAATATCTTTTTGTGCTTTATTAAAGAAATCACGCTTCATTTTCCGAACAATATCTTCGGCATAACTATTGGCCAACTGCGCTACAAATTGCAGCAACCATTTACTAAGCAAAGACAAGTAAGCATCCACGTCTTCTTCTCTTTGGATTTCTCGCATTTCTTTTAAAAGTTCGTTTCCTTGCTCTGGTTTATAAGTTAAATTTTTATTTTTACATTTTTCGATGGTTTGAGCGACTAAAATTTCTGCCATTTCTAGTAATTCGATAAAACGACCAGCGCTCATGCTGCTTTCGATTACAATTGCCCCCCGGTTTAGTTCGTATTCGATTAGTTCTTCGGATACTAAAACCGCAATTGCTTTTCTGACTGGAGTTCGACTAATAGATAATTCTTTTGCAATACCAGCTTCTGAAATATGTTGCCCTACATGAAGCTTTCCACTGAGAATTTTTTCTTTGATTGTATAATATGCTAATTTTTCGTATGTTTGTTTTTCCATGCTCATCCCTCGTTTTCTATATATTAAAAGTATTTTCTACGCCAAAAAATCACGGTTACTCCCGTCGTAATTAATAGCGTAAATAAAAGAATTAACGCAAATGCGTGCTCATTATGCATAAACGGTAGCTTAATATTCATCCCATAAATACTCGCCACAATCGTTGGTAATGACAAAATAATCGTAAATGATGTTAAAAATTTCATCACGATATTCAAATTGTTCGAAATGACCGAAGAAAACACATCCGACATGCCGCTAATTATTTGGGTATATGTATCCGTCATCGCAATTGCTTGCTTATTTTCAATAATAACATCTCTCAG
>CM001047.1:664713-665397 GCA_000183865.1 Listeria marthii FSL S4-120 | reverse complement strand
ACATCTTCCATTTTATCGAGAATGGCTTTATTGGATTGAAGTGCTGTTGCAAAAAATACTAAACTTTTCTGAACCGCCATAAACGCATACAGTTGCTCGTTTTTCATCGACTGTTTAATCTGGATTTCTAAATTATTTGTCTGTTTAATGATTTGATTTAAGTATTTGAGGTAATAATAAGATACAGCATACAATAATTTTAACAAAAATTGTTTATGATTGGTTGTATCGTACTCTTCTAACTTCATAGATTGTACATCTTCTAAGATTGGCAAGTCGCGCAATGTTATCGTTACAAGATGTTTTCTAGTCAAGACAATCCCAATCGGAAGCGTTTCATACATCGCATAACCTAGCTCATCTTTTGATTCGTAAGGGTAATCCACAATGACTAGCGAATGTCTGACATCTTGCTCCGCTCGTTTCAACTCAATTCTAGAACGCTCCTCAGAGTCCAGTGCATCTAAAATATATGGTTTTGGCACATCCATTTCTTTGCTTAATATTTCAATTTCTTCATCTGTCGGAGCAGTCACTTTTACCCAACAGCCGTCTTCTAAATCAGCAAGTTGCTCCATTTTTTCATTGGTCGTTTTAAAAAATTCAATCATCTGTGTATCTCCCTTCTTTGTATCTTCTTTACAAAATATTTCATTTATGTTACATTATTATTAATAATAAGTG
>CM001047.1:662562-664613 GCA_000183865.1 Listeria marthii FSL S4-120 | reverse complement strand
TTATTAATAATAATTCATTTATGACAAAGGAGCGATGAAAATGGAATTTACGTCTATGATAGTTACAGGAATTGTTTTAGCAGCAACTGTCTCTGCCCTTTCTTTTGTAGTAAGCAAACTTAGTGGTTTATCTTGGCTTTGGATAGCTTTTTGCGCCAATAGCGGCTTCTTTATTACCTTTCTCGCTGTACAAAATTCATTCCCAGACAATGCAGCCTTAGCGCTTTCTTATTTAACACTTGGAATTGGTGTCTTTTTAATCTTCCAAACGATTTTCCAATCAAGCAATTGGTTTTTCAAGAAAACCGTTCAACGTAAACATTAAAAATAATTAGTCTAATCTACCTTTCCCTTATTATCGCATCAAAAAACTGTTTAAGCTCATTTTTCGCTTAAACAGTTCTTTTTTTTATTTAAAATGAATCTTGATACCGTTCGAATCAGTCACTGAAATGGTATTTTCAAATCGTTTCACTGCATATCCTTGTTGTTTTAAATTAGCGGTTATTGCTTCTTTATCCGGCGTTATAATCGTAAACCAAGCCAGTCCCACTTCATTTTCCTGACGATTTTCCAATTGACGTCCAGCCCACATATTAGAACCAATATGATGATGATAATCGCCAGCTGCAAAAAATCTCGCTGAAGGTATCGCTGTGGTCAAATTCATTCCCAGCGCCTCTTTGTAAAATTCTTCCGCCTTATCCGCATCTGCCACTTGCAAATGCACATGACCGATAATCGTTCCATTTGGCATTCCAGTAAAAGTTTTGCCTGACGCAATTTGTAGCAATCCATCCACATCAACTTGTTCGGTTACCATTGGCAAATTCCCATCACCATCACGCATCCATTCATTTTCCGGACGGTCGGCATAAATTTCAATGCCATTTCCTTCAATATCATGTAAATAAAGTGCTTCACTATAAGCATGATCTCCGACACCATCAATCGGATAACCTGACTTCGCCAAATGCGTAAGTACATCCGCCAAACTTTCCCGTGTTGGTAAAAGAAACGCCGTATGAAACAACCCAATGCGAGGTACTTCTGGAACCACCGCATGATCGATTTTTTTAAGCACAAGTAGCGCCTCATCGGAACCACTTACACCAAGCCGAACCATCCGCTCGTTTTCCTCTAATAACGTTAAACCAATGACCTCTTGATAAAAACCTGCCATCTCTTTTAAATGACCTACATTTAATACAACTTCGCCAAGTCGTAATTTTTCACTAATTGCTCCCATGTTAAAAACGCTCCTTTTATTGTAATACATTCATTACAACACAAGGAGCGTTTGAATTCCAATAAAACGACTTACAAAAAGTAAGTTAATTATTTTTTAAGTAATTCACTGTGATTTCTACCATAAGCAAAATAAACAATTAAGCCGATAACGAACCAAATCCCGCAAAGAATCCACGTATGAACGGATAAACGGCTAATCAAAAACGCACATAATAGAAATGACACGATTGGTAATACTGGATAAAATGGCACTTTAAAACCTCGAGCTTGAATGCTTTTGTTTTTACGTAAGAAAATAATGCCAATCGACACCATCATAAATGCTAAAAGTGTCCCAATATTTACTAATTCTGCCAATTTATTTAATGGAACAAGCCCACTAATAATCGCGACTATTACCGCAAAAATCCAGGTGTTTTTAACAGGTGTTTTATATTTCGGGTTAATTTCAGCGAGCACTTTTGGCAATAGACCATCACGTCCCATGGCAAAAATTAGTCGAGTCGCGCCGTAACTCATCACTAAAATAACCGTAATCATCCCAACGACCGCGCCAAGTGAAACAATCCCAGCTACCCAATCTTGATTTATCACTTGCAAAGCATAGGCTACTGGATCCGTTACGTTTAAATCTGTGTAAGGCACCATTCCAGTTAAAACAGCGGAAACCGCAACATATAATACCGTACAAATAAGTAACGAACCGATAATTCCGATCGGCATAGTTCGTTGTGGATTTTTCACTTCCTCCGCCGCTGACGATACCGCATCAAAGCCTAAATAAGCAAAAAAGACTAACG
>CM001047.1:661825-662462 GCA_000183865.1 Listeria marthii FSL S4-120 | reverse complement strand
GGTTGCCAATTATCCGGTTTAACGTAAAACACACCTACTACTAAGAAAAGTAAAATAACACCAACCTTAAGAGCAACCATGATTGTATTCACACGTGTCGACTCTTTTATTCCAAGTGTTAATAAAAATGCAATCACAAGCACGATAATAATCGCCGGCAAATTAATAAATGTACCTACTTCTGGATTAAAAGGCCCAGATATCGCTTGCGGAATCGAAATATGAAACCCGGAAAGCAGCGCATTTAAATAAGAAGACCAACCACTCGCAACAGAAGCCACAGCAAGCCCGTACTCCAAAATAAGCGCCCATCCAAGCAACCAGCCAATTAATTCCCCAAATACGACATAACCATATGTATAGGCACTCCCGGCAACAGGAACGCTAGACGCAAACTCGGAATAGCACATTGCCGCAATTGCACAAACTATCGCCGCAATCACAAAGGAAAAGATAATCGCTGGCCCGGCATTATTCGCAGCAACCGTCCCAGGTAAAATAAAAATCCCTGTCCCAACTATTGCCCCAACGCCAAGCAACGTCAAATCAAATGGCCCTAAAGTTTGCTTTAAATGTGTACTTCCACTTTTATTTTGCATTAAATCTTCAATCGGTTTTCTTCTAAATAATGAATTTT
>CM001047.1:652161-661725 GCA_000183865.1 Listeria marthii FSL S4-120 | reverse complement strand
ACCTTTTTATTGTCTTCTAAAATAGTATACTTTTACACTTTAAAGGTCAATAGAGTTGTGAAAAAAAACACAAAAACTAATTAATCTTTCCTAAACTAGAACCTATTACCCAAATATATCAGAATCATCTTTCATGATTTGCACTGTTCGCACGATTGAGCTAAAATTAGAAGGAATGGATTTGTGCGTATTCGTCACAAAGCATGCTAGAAAGAGGAATTCAGTTGATTTTATTTTATTTTTTATTAATTATTGGTAAGTTCACTTTTGCCTATTTCCAGATTTTTAAAGATCCTAACTTCTTGGCACTTGGAATGGACCTGCTGTTTATCGTATTACTTCTTGGACTGATTCATTTATTTGCACCGGTTCGTTCGCATATTTATTGGTATGCAGGAATGTCTTTATTCATTGGGATTTTAATGCTCGTTTGTGTGCTTTATGCCCGGTTTTATAATGAAGTTCCGACTTACCACAGCTTCTCTCTTATCGGTGAAGTTGGCGTCGTTAAAAACAGTGCGACAAGTCTGTTAAACGGAACTGACTGGTTATACATTCTAGATATCGTTTTACTACCATTTATTCTTTACTTCAACATAAAAAAAGGGCACGAGTTCCCGTCATTTCGTATAACTAGCCGCGTTTATGGTGTATCTTTTGTAAGCACTTTGCTTGTTTTAAGTGGTTTTACTTATTTCATGATGCAGCAAAACATTATCAGTGACTCCAAGCGAGCAAAACGAATGGGGATTTTCACGTTTAATATTAGTACCGCACTTACTGGCGCCGACCATGTAAAAGCCGCTGATATTACCGCCAAAAACGTCAATGATATTAAAGGTGTGACCGTCAAGTCGAATCCCGATTACTTCGGTGCCGCTAAAGGTAAAAATCTTATCATTGTTCAACTCGAGTCGTTCCAGCGTAATTTAACGAACGTCAAAATTGATGGTCAGTCAATTACGCCAACCTTAGACAGTTTACAAAACGAAACAATGTATTCCAACCAATTTTTCCAAACGGTTTCTAAATCCAATACAGCCGATGCGGAATGGTCGGTTTATACGTCGACTTTCCCAAGCGGTTACTACACCAACACCCAAACATACGGCGATCGGGTAATCCCGTCCATGCCACGTTTGCTTGGTAAAAATGATTATAAAACCGCGACCTTCCATACAAATGACGCTAGTTTTTACAATCGTGATGAATTTTACCCTGCAGTTGGATTTGATAAGTTTTATGATCGTAAATTCTTTGGCGATGAAGATGTGATTGGCTTCTCTCCAAGTGATGAAGTGCTTTACAATAAAGCCTTCCCGATTTTAGAAGAGCAATATAAAAATAACCAAAAATTCTATGCGCAATTGATTAGCGTAAGTAGCCATATGCCATTTGATATTCCAGAAGATAAGCGAGAAATTGCTTTACCAGATGATTTAAAAGATACCGAGCTTGGTAACTATTTTGAAGCAGTTCATTATGCGGATAAACAACTTGGCCAGTTCATTCAAAAACTGAAAGATAGCGGCATTTGGGACGATTCTGTAGTTGTTTTCTACGGCGATCATCACATTATCAAAACCGATCAACTACCTGAGGAACAAAAAAAATACGTCAATCGTTCTACCGAGCTTAAAGCTGACCCGGCTGATGATTACCGTATCCCGTTCTTCTTGCACTATCCAGGCATGGAAAACCCTGGCGAAATCAAAAATGTTGGCGGCGAAATTGATATTATGCCAACTGTGATGAATTTACTTGGTATTAAAACCGGCGACCAAATTATGTTCGGTACTGATATTCTCAATTCATCCAACAATTACGTTCCCGAACGCTATACAATGCCAGAAGGAAGCTATTTCACCAATTCGTATATGTACCAACCAGACGAAAGTTTTGAAACTGGTGCAGCAACGAACTATGACGGCACGAATAAAGAACTTTCAAGCGAAGTCAAGAAACGCTTTGACGCAAGCCGAAAACTCTTGCAGTATTCCGATAGCTACGTAAACAATTTACCATTACGGGACGAAGATAAATAAAAAAGGAAGTATCCGGATTTGCTAGATACTTCCTTTTTTGCTCATTTTGGTAAAGCAGCTTGATGTTCGTTAAATTTTTCGATGCTTTCAAGTGCCAGTGGCTTGTTCATCATTTGTAAGAATAAGTCGTAGCTGATTGTAACGGTATCTGCCCCACTTGCTAGAGCCTGCATGATTTGACGACTATTTTTAAAACTGGCTCCCATGATTTTCACGTCTTCAAGTCCTTGCAAATCTAGCACGAAGCGTAATTCTTCTATTGTTTTTGCTGCATCTAATCCGCTCACTTCCATACGATTGTAGTACGGCGCTAAATAATCTGCCCCGGAAAGTGCGGCAATGTAGCCTTGTTCGGATGAGAAAATCGCGGTTGCGAGAATGATTGCCTCAGGAAACTCAGCGCGCACTTTAGCGATCACTTTGATGCCAGCTTCATGGGCTGGAATTTTCAAACCAATCGTCGTATCTTTCGCCGGCTCAATTGCTTGAATTCGCGCTACGTCTTCCCAGATTTCAGCTTCCGTTAGCCCAGCAGCTTGAACAAATACCAATTTCGCGGGAATGTTGGCGATATGCGTTTTTCTCGGCTGATTTTCCTTTAATAAAATGGTCGGATTAGTAGTCACACCTTCAAAAAACGGAAATTGAAGCGCTTTCTTTATTTCCTCTAAATTCCCCGTATCTAAAAACATTTCCTCACTCCTTCAAAGTTTTCTTCTCATTTTAAGTGTAGAAAAGTTCTAAGATCCAGTCAATTGTTTCTCAGCCCCAAAGTTGTTGGCGCTTTTGTACAACTAAAAAAGCATCTGCATAGACGCACAGATGCTTTGTTGCGATTATTTTTTCTTCGGTTCTTTTTTCCAATTTTTTCGTTTGAATTCAAAACGTTCCATCCAAGGTCGGCCTTTTTTCAGTGCAAAATAGCCAACAATGACGATAAATAACGCGCCGATAATGTCGACAATAATATCTGTCATCGTGTCTTCTAATGCTGCACGACCAGTGAGCGGAGTGCCGTTAGATAGGTTATAACGCTGCATATTCAGATTGAGAAACCCGTCAAACGTATATTCATATACTTCCCAGAAAGCTCCCATCGTTACCGCGAAACAAAACGCGAATACAGCGATAAAACCCGGTTTCAGTTTCATCACTACTTTGTCGTTAGCGTTAAGCAAGCTGACAAACGAAAAACCAATTGCCCCAAGCATCGCCCCACTAAAAGTATGTAAAATTTTATCCCAATGTGGCACGGTTGAGTAGAATTTTTGAACAGTCCCAAGATAAATCGAGCCGTATAAAAAGACAATAAATAAAATGTACACAAGACCCGGTATTTCAAATTTGAAGCGACGTGCAATAATCGAAGGTAACAGCAAAATAAAAATTCCTAACAAAATTTCAAATAGTAAAAATATATAATCCCCTCGTAATGTCACATGCGGCCCGGTTGCCGGTTGCTTTATTGGTGCGGTGAAAATTTCGTAAATAGTAAAGACCACGGAAATCCCCATTGATGCAAAAACAAATAGTGCTATCCATTGTGTCCAGTTGATTTTCTTCATGCACTCATCTCCAATCTATCATGCAATACCCCTTTTTCCGCAAAAAGAAACTGCCCATCTATCTTAGACTAGGAATAGACGAGCAGTCAAATATATCAATGTTTTCGGTTTGATCTAAGAAGTCTAAGTCCATTTAAAATTACTAAAATCGTACTTCCTTCATGTCCCACAACCCCGAATGGTAAATTGATTAATTGGAAGACGTTTGCTGTGATGAGGACAAGAATAACCGCAATCGCGAAACAAATATTTTGCCAACTAATCCAGTGAAGCCGTTCAGAAAGCGTGTACGCATAAGGGATTTTTTCTAGGTCATTTTTCATTAAGACGACATCCGCTGTTTCCATCGCAATATCCGTTCCCTCGCCCATCGCAATCCCAACAGCCGCATGTGCAAGCGCTGGAGCATCATTGATTCCGTCACCAACCATCGCCACACTGCCATAAGTAGCCGATAGTTCTTTTAATACGTCTACTTTTTTCTCCGGTAGGCAACCTGATACGACATAATCCATCCCCAGTTCGGCTTGAATTGCCGCACCAGTTTGTTCATTATCTCCGGTTACCATAATCGTTTTAATCCCTTTCGCTTGAAGGGCTTTGATTGTACGAATTGCTTCCGGCCGGCAAGTATCTTTGAGAGCAAACATTGCTAAAACATCGCTATTTCGAGCAATATAAACAATCGTTTTTCCTTCACTAGCAAGTCGTTCAAATGCGCCATTCGAAAATGCCGCCGCAGCTTCTGTTCCGACAAAACCAGCCTTACCAACTTGCCATGTTTCCCCGTTATACTTAGCCTCTACGCCCCAACCCGGCACATCTGTAACTTCAATTTCTGCTAATTTTTCGGTAATTTCTGCTTCTAAATCTTGCGTTATCGCCGCAGCTAATGGGTGCAAAGACTGCCGTTCCATCGCTGCAACCACATTAATAACTTGCTGTTTGTTTACATTTTCCGCGAATAATCGGTCCGTAAGTTCTGGAGTCCCATTAGTTAGCGTTCCAGTTTTATCAAACGCAATTGCCTTTACACCGCGCAGATTTTCCAAGTGTACTCCACCTTTAAACAAAATCCCGTGGCGCGCACCGTTAGAAATTGCCGCTAAAGTCGCCGGGGTTACCGAAGCAACGAGCGCACAAGGCGAAGCAACCGTTAGTAAAACCATCGCCCGGTAAAACGTCTCGTTCCACGACCATCCTAATGCAAAATGAGGTAAAAACATCATCACTAACACAAATAATAGGACTGCTTTTACATAAGCATCTTCAAATCGTTCAATAAAACGCGCGGTTTTTGAAGGTTCACTTTGAGCCGTTTCCACTAAGCGGATGATTTTACTAAAAATCGTATTATCAAAAGTTTGCGTTACTTTGACCGTGATGGCACTGCTCACATTGACAGTACCGCCAAATACGTCCGCTCCAATCGTTTTCGTCGCTGGCACCGATTCGCCATTGATCGCCGCTTCATTTAACGTTGTCGAACCACGAACAATCACCCCATCAATCGGAACACTTTCCCCCGGCCGAACCAATACCATATCATCGAGTTGCAAATCTTTTGCTGCAACTTCCTCTAAATCGCCATTCGCAAGTAGCCGAAAAGCTCGTTCTGGTTGAAAAGCCATTAATTTCGTGATTTCACGTTTACTTTTATTCGTCGTATAAGCTTCCAACGCCCCACTTACAGAGAAAATAAAAATAAGTATTGCGCCTTCAAACCAGTACCCGATAATCGATGCACCAGTAGCCGCCAAAATCATCAAAAGTTCCACATTCAATTTTTTCGTTTTAATTGTTGCTTGAATTCCTTCTTTCGCTTGCTCAAAACCACCGATAATAAACGCACTCAGGAAAATGACTGCTGTCCAAAAGTCACCGACATCACTGCCGACTAAACAACCAATAATAATCAAAACCCCACTAATACCAGTCGTTACAAATTGCCAATTCTGCTTCATCCATGCTTTCATTATGCTCATCCTCTCCAAATGATAATGATTCCCATTACCCTAAAAAACACAAAAATCTGCTTTCGCAAGCGCGAAAAACAGATTAAACAATAATTATTATAATTAATTCCCAAGATAGGCGTCCCTAACTCACTTGTTATTATAGCACTTCTGAAAAGACTTTTCAAACTAATTGATAAAATCGTTTTGTAATTGAGAATGAGTTTCACTATCATTTTGTTGCGCAAAAAAACACTCGGGCACAGAGCCCAAGTGTCGGCATAAATCATGGTAATTGGTTGCCTGCAGCACGATAAATTTCGTACCATTCTTCGCGGCTAAGCGTTACATCAGATGCTTTAGCAATATCCGCAATTCTTCCTGGGTTCATTGTACCAACCACTGTTTGGAAGTTTGCAGGGTGACGCTGAATCCATGCAACAGCAATCGCTGAATTGGTTACGCCTTTATCAGCAGCAATTTTATCGATGGTTTTGTTTAATTCAGGGAACTTGTCATTATCTAAGAACACGCCCTCAAAGAAACCGAACTGGAACGGAGACCAAGCTTGGATAGTCATATTATTTAAACGACTATATTCCAAAATCCCGCCATCACGATCAAGCGAAGGATCAATCGTCATATTCACATTAAAACCAGTATCAATCATGCCAGTATGCATAATGCTAAATTGCAGTTGATTGGCGATTAATTCTTGGTCGACATATTTTTTAAGTAACTCAATTTGACCCGGGTTTTGATTACTTACACCGAAGTGACGAACTTTCCCACTTTTTTCAAGCTCTGTGAAAGCCGCAGCTACTTCTTCTGGTTCGAAAAGTGTATCCGGACGATGAAGTAAAAGTGTATCTAAATAATCTGTTTTCAGACGCTTCAAGCTACCTTCAACAGATGAAATAATATGCTCTTTGGAAAAATCAAAGAAACCTTGACGAATTCCACATTTTGATTGAAGAATCATTTTTTCACGAATCGTTGCATTCATATCAATCGCATCAGCAAAGACTTCCTCTGATTTACCGCCGCCATAAATATCCGCGTGGTCAAAAAAATCAATGCCATTTTCAAGTGCTGTATTAATCACTTTGTTTGCATCTTCTTTACTAAGATCCGCCATTCTCATACATCCAAGCGAAATTTCTGAAGCTGTTAAAGCGCTATTACCAATTGTTATACGTTTCAAACCAAGCACCTCTTTCTAAAAGTATATCCTTATTCTAACACTTTGTTGTAATCGTTACCAAACTTAACCTTCTGAATAAAAATTAATTCCCTTGTCCGTATCCTCAACAACGATTCCAGTCGGCTGATTAATCAAAAGAATGCAGTAATAAAAATCGCCCACACAGCCTGACGTATGTAGCGCAAAGATCAAATAAAGAACTGCTTCATTCACACCAAGAAAGCGCAGAAAAATGAACAAACCCGTAAGCACAATAAATGGCGCAATCGAAATAATAAAAAATTGCGCTTTCGTATAAAACGCTCCCGGACTGCCCGCATAAGCCATCCCATTTTTAAAACCAAATTTCACTTTTGCTTCTGGACGAAATGCTTTAAAGAATATCCCGTGCACCGCCTCATGAATAACAATAGCTACTGCATAACCACCAAACATCCAAATGATTCCCATAAAACCATTCGTAATTGCAAAACCACCTGAAAAAACAATCCCTAAAACAGTTAATACGAGCACAATAACAATCGCAACAATATTCAAATTCATCACTAACTTTTTATTTTCCAGTAAATTTATTTCTTGAACCAATTTTCTTTCCATTTAGCCCGCTCCTTTTATAAAAAACACTGGTATTTTCGTTAATTTTATTATACAATACTTCTTGTCGGCATTCTATGTCACAGTGGAGAAATACCCAAGTCCGGCTGAAGGGGACAGACTCGAAATCTGTTAGGCGGTGTATGCCGCGCCGGGGTTCGAATCCCCGTTTCTCCGTAGAAATAAAAAGGTTCACGCTTAAAAATAGCTTTGATTGCTATTTTTAGACGTGAACCTTTTTGATGTTACTTCTTCACCGCAATACTCACATACATACCTTCATCCAACTGCCAATTCTTCACCACTTCAAACCCAAATCCCGCAAGCTCCTCCTTCAATTTCTCCGCAGAAATCTGAATCTCCATAGGTGGTCCTTTCAAATCAGTCCCTTTCGTATCAAATTCCAAACTAGCAAAGTAGCCGCCAGTTTTCACAACTCTACTCACTTCACGCAAAACATCTGTGAGCGAATCTGCTTCATGTAACACGAGCGATGCGAGAACTACATCCATCGAACTTGCCTCAAGTGGAATATCATTCATGCTGGCTTCTAACGTTTCTACATTAGCCAAACCCGCTTCCTTCGCTTTCGACTCAATTAATTCCAACATTTTCGCATCTAAATCTAACGCAAAAACTGTATTATCAACCAATTGTGCAGCTGGAATCGTTAAAAACCCCGTTCCCGCCCCTAAATCTAAAATGCTCGCTGTTTTTTCGATTGGCATAGCTTTCAAAAAGTCCTCTGGCGACAACACTTCGCTCCGCTCTGGTCGATCCAAATAATCTACTTTCCGCTTAAAGCCAGCTTCCCCATGGTGATTATGATGATGTTTCATTTTAGCACTCCTTAATGTTGATGTTTTTCAATTTCTACGACAATACTGCCTACTGTCTGCTTGCTTAAATAGTCATCCATCTGTTGCTCCGCCTTATTCATCACTTCGCCAATTAAGCAGTGTGGCTGGCTTTCGCTATGGTTTTTAGGGTCACAATGGAAAAATGCACCCTTTCCCTCAATTGCTTGAATGACATCTAGAAAACTAATGCTACTTGCAGGTTCTGCTAGCTTATAACCGCCATTGACGCCAGTTACTGACTCAACAAAACCTGCTTTTACTAACATTGTTAACACCTTAGATAGATACGTTGGTGATACATTTTGCTTGGTCGCAAGTTCTTTCACGCCAACAGATTTTTCTGGTGATAAATTCGCTAAATAAACCATCGTATGTAGCGCATAATTCGTTGCTTTCGAGAATTTCATATTTTCACCTTCTTAATTAAAGACTTAATGACTCTATAATATCCCTGTTGATCAAAATTGTCAATTCATAACTAAAAAACCTTCTCCCAAAATGGAAAAAGGTCTTAAAATATCTCCTGTAAAAGCGCAAATAATTCTTGCTCATTTTCAACGCAATAATCCGGACGGTTCGCTGCATCTTCCGGCTCCAAATGACCTCGTCTGTTCAACCAAATCGAATGCCAGCCAGCATTTTTCGAACCGATAACATCATTTTCAAAAGAATCACCAATATAATACGTTTTCGCACCATCAATTCCAATTTGCTTTGCTACTAGTTCAAATATTTTTTTATCCGGCTTTTCAATCCCTACTCCCCCAGAAATAAAAGTGTTCGCTACAGGAATCCAATCGTTTATTTGTAAATCATTTATTTTATGTTGTTGGTGTTCTTTCGGGCCATTCGTAATAATACCCATAATAATATGGTTCTTTTTCGCCCATGTAAGAATTTCTTTAATCCCTGGTGAAAGTTCAATTTTACGTTGATTTTGTTCGTAAGCAATTTGAAAGTTCTCGGCTTCTTTTTTCGTGATTTGGTAGTCAAAATCAGCTAACGCCTGCGTAATTCGGTAAACGTGCATTTCCGCTTTTGGCATTTCGCCTCGTACAACTCGGTGATATACTTCATCGCTATAAAATCTACTTTTAATATATAAACTTTCGATTTTCAATTGATTAGCTGTTCCAAAAACGGTTTTAAAGGCTTCTTCAAATGGTTTTAGTTGGTCATAGGCAGTATCGTCAATATCAAAAATTAAATTAATCATCATTTCCTCCTGCAAAATTCACTCCTTTCACTCTATCATTAAATCAAAAAAGTAGAAAGAGCCCAAGCGTAATGCCTAGGCTCTCTTGCTCATTTCATTAATAGTTTCTTCTATAGAAAGACAGT
>CM001047.1:650775-652061 GCA_000183865.1 Listeria marthii FSL S4-120 | reverse complement strand
AGGCCACATCCATTCGTTATAGTATTTATAACTATTTTCAGCGGTCATAAATTCATTTGCTTCTGTTGAGTTCGCGAAAGCTGGGACTATCATTTGAAAACCATGTTCAAATCCACATTTAACTGTTGCATCGATACAAAAGTCTGTTTGTAATCCTGCTATAATAATGGTTTCCGTGCCTTTTGCTTGTAGGTATTCTAGCAGTCCAGTCCCTTTAAAAGCACTATTTACTGTTTTATCAAAAATTCTTTCGGTATTAGTTGGTGCAAATTTTTCGTAAATTTCAAAGCCGTCTTGGCCATTGGTGAGATCTGTTTCAGGTCCATCATCATGCCTGACATAAACGACTTCCACCTTATTTTTCCGAGCAGTCTCTATTAATTTTTCGATATTAGGTACAAGTGAATCAAAATTATACAGCTCATTCGTCATAATTAATTTTTGCGTATCAACAATTAGTAAAATCATTTTTTTCTAACCTCCGCGCTGTTTTTCATTCATTATAGCATACCTGTTTACCCTGCTGTTGGAGCCACATATGCTTTCCAGCCGCCTATCATCTCCGCTTTCTCCGCCTTACTTAATAGCTGCATTCCGATGACTTGATTGACATTCACGGCTAGTCCTCGGCTGAAACGGTTTACTCGCGAGGCAGAAATACAATTAATATACACATCACTCAAACGGATTAGTTCTCCTTTTGTTTCCACGATTCCAACAATGTAACCAATTGCTGTTACGAGTAAAACTGGCTCGCCGACTTCGATTGCTTGTAATAATTCTTCTTTCATCATGAAGCCCCCCTTAGTTCATTTCTCTCTTTATACCCCGATTACAAGCAGGCGAAAACTGGCTGTCCCCCTTTTGAATGAACAAATGACATTTCTTTTGTTATAATTGGAGTTGGCTTTCTTGGGTATACATAATATAGAGAAAGAAAAGGAGGAGAATTATGTGGAAGAAGCATAAGTGGCTAATTGTCGCACTTCTATTATTGGCAATTTATGTCGCTCCATTATTTATTCTTGGCGGGAATAGTCATGTGAGAATTCATGATAACTTGGATTCCAATATGACCTGGTACAAAATGGTTTTGGATAGCGGAGATTATACTGCAAAAGTGGGGACTGCAAATATCGATCAGATAATGGATGATAGTGTCCCGAGAGATTCTTTTGATTCAGAGTTTGTTGGCATTGATTGGCTTTATATGATTTTCAGTGCACCTATTGCGTTTGCGGTGAGTCAATTGATTACACGTGTGTTTGCATTTTTAGGGTTATTTT
>CM001047.1:648071-650675 GCA_000183865.1 Listeria marthii FSL S4-120 | reverse complement strand
ATTATCTTATTAAAGACAAAAAATATCTCGTGCCGCTTTATTTTGTTTCCTTGGCTTTTGCGCTGACGCCATATTGGCCATCTGGTATGCTGAGTACGCTTGGAATGCCGCTTGCTTTATGGGCATTTTTGAACATTAGAAATAATCGGCGACGCATTTGGAATGTGGTCATACTGACATTGCTTCCATTTTACTCAAGTTTAATATTAGGATTTTGTTTCTTTTTAGTGATGGTTGGGTGTATTTGGCTATATGATGTGATTAAGAAAAAACAAGTAAATATTCGCTTTTTACTCAGTATGATTTATATGGGATTGCTTTACGCCTTGGTGAATTATCGCTTTATCTATGCGATGTTTTTGCACCCCGAGCCAGATTCGAGGAGTGAATTTAGTTTACCGCAGTTATCGTTTTTAAGTTCGATTCGGCTGAGTTTTAAAAATTTCATTAATGGGCATACGCATGATCAGGCGCTGGCTGGATTTGTTATTTTGCCGATTTTACTTCTTGTTCTTGTGCTCATCCTTATAAAACGCGAATGGGTGAAAGAAAAGCTATTTTTATGGTTGTTCGGATTTAATTTATTTTTATCTTTTTGGTATGGTTTCTGGTGGTACAAGGGCTGGAATGTCATTAAAGAGAACGTGGAAATCATGCGGACGTTTAATTTTTCGCGGTTCCATTTTCTACAGCCATTTCTATTTTATGGATTATTTGCACTTGCGATTGTTTACTTAATCAAAAAAGGAAATTGGTGGCGGAATTTGGCGTATGTAGCAATCGTGCTACAACTCGTGGTCGTTTTCGCTAACAATTCCGAGATTTACTATCGCACCGGAAATGGTTCGCCAAGCATTAATCAATTTTATGCGACGGAGCAATTTGAAGAAATTAAAGATTATATTGGTAAACCGCAGTCAAGTTACCGCGTTGGTAGCATTGGGCTGCATCCGTCTGTCTCTCAGGAAAATGGTTTTTATACGGTGGATGGCTACGTTAATTCCTATCCGCTTGCTTATAAAAAGGCCTTCCGGAAAATTATTGCTGGTGAGTTAGATAAGAGTCCTGTTTTAGAAGATTATTATGATAATTGGGGCAATCGTTGTTATTTATTTTCTGCTGAGTTAGGGAAAAATTATGACTTCGGGAAGGCTTCAGATAAACATATTAAACAGCTAGATTTTAATTCCGAGGCATTTAAAGCGGTTGGCGGTGAGTATATTTTGTCCGCTGTGCCAATTGATAACGCATCGGACGTCGGACTCCAATTTGAAAAAGCGTTTAACAATAAAGAATCTTACTGGAAAATTTATTTGTACAAAGTAACTAATTAAAAAGCGAGAGGCGCGATTTTCCCTAGAGAACAAATCGCGTCTTTCGCTTTTTTTGTGGTATGATTAATAAAAGGAGTGATGATTATGAAGAAAACCATTCAGTCAGTTGGTGTTTGGGGCGATAGTATTATGAAAGGCGTTCTTTTCAATCCTGAAAAAAACCGCTATACGTTGCTTAAAAACAACTGCATTAAACGAGCATCAGAAAAACTTGGCCTGACTTTTCAAAATCATTCCACAATGGGTCGTACGATAACTAAAGGCCACGAAATTCTAACAAAAGACTTAGCAAAAGATGCAACAAATGATATCGCCATCATCGAATTTGGTGGAAATGATTGTGATTTCAACTGGGCGGAAGTATCTGAAAACCCAACAGCTGAGCACATTCCTAGCACACCAATTGCTGTTTTTGAAACGCAACTACTCGAAATGATTGCACGTCTTAAAAAAATGGATATTAAACCTGTTTTAATGACCTTACCTCCCCTTCATGCGAAACGTTATTTTGACTTTATTACGCGAGATGGGCTGAGCAAGGAAAACATTTTGCAATTTTTAGGCGGCGATGTGCAAATGATTTATCGCTGGCAGGAACGTTATAGCAATACTATTTCGCGAATTGCCACAGAAACTGGTAGCCATATTATCGATATTCGCGATAGTTTTCTTGCTGAATTCCATTATGAAAAGTTGCTATGCGCAGATGGAATTCACCCGAATGAAGCTGGTCATATCGCCATGTCGCACAAATTTATTCAGTACGCAAATTTCCACAAAGTATAAGGAGGGATTTTTATTTTACAATTACAAAAAATGACTACTTCTGATTTGGAAGATTTTTTATCCACGGCAATTACCGATTACGCAAAGGAAAAAGTTGAAGCTGGCACATGGGATGAAGCAGAATCCTTAGCAAAATCCACTGAAAGCTTCAATAAATTACTATACGATGGCATCACTACACCAAACGAGTACCTTTGCAATATTGTCGATGAGGAGAAAATTGGCTATTTATGGTTCCATGTAGATGAAACACTTTCCGGAAAAACGGCTTTTATCTATGATTTTGTGATTTTCGAAGCATTCCGTGGTAAAGGCTTTGGCACAAAAACATTAGCTGCATTAGATACACTCGCGAAAGAAATGGGAATTACGAAAATTGAACTTCATGTTTTTGCACACAATCAAACAGCGATTGGGTTGTATAATAAAGTCGGTTTTCAAAACACGGATATTACAATGGCAAAATATTTATAAAAAAACGACT
>CM001047.1:647373-647971 GCA_000183865.1 Listeria marthii FSL S4-120 | reverse complement strand
TAGGAAATAAAGTCATTTTTTGAACTGCTCAAATTCAAGCAGTTTTTCATACCCTTTCGGCGTTCGGTAATATCTCGTAGCTTGCCCTTTTGTACTTCTGAAAATATAATGTTGTGATTCAAGCCAGTATACGCCGAACAACAACTCATTTTTAGTAAAAGCTGCAGCTCCTGGAAATTCCATCATTTCAAAAACCAAGTGATCCATCGTTGCACTCGGTTCTTCTGTTTTAGATAAAATTTGATAGATTACCGCTTTAGTTGGTTCGTCCATCCAATCAACTCCCGCTTAAAACATCCCTATTTCCCCAATATGATACACGAAATAAATTAAAATTAATAATAATATGTTAAATCCAAGCAACATCCATTTGACCAGTTTTTCCTTCACAAAAAAGACACTTATGGTGGAAATAACACCTAAAAATAGCGGAATTATTTTATACCATACACCTTTTTCTCCCCCTGGTACAATGTCAGAAATATGTAATCCCCAAGTTAAAATTATCCAAGTTACAGTTAGGATTGTTAGTAAAAATGCAGCAAAATCTTGCGGTTTCCGTTTCATCTTAACCCCTCCTACTCTTGTTAAGCTTAAG
>CM001047.1:646432-647273 GCA_000183865.1 Listeria marthii FSL S4-120 | reverse complement strand
GGACAACAAAAAACAAGCTACCTGAGCAGCTTGTTTCGAACTAAATTTTTATTAAATTTAAAGCAAATAGGGCTACAAGTAAAATGTTGAATAAAATCGCAATCCATTTTTCATCTAGGAGTTTATTTAATCGTGTCCCAATCAAGGCACCAATTATCGCCCCTGGTATCATGTAAATTCCAATCGAAAAATCACTTCCACCAATGAGAGCATATGAGCCGATGCTTGCGAGTGATGTCAGCAGGGTCACGTAGCTGGATGTCGCGGATGCTGTCTTTTGATTTAGCATGAAAATGAGTAATAAAATCGGTATGACAATAGGTCCTCCGCCAATCCCAAATAAACCAGCTAAAAACCCAATAATTACCCCGAATACATAAGGAATTATACGATATTCACTTAAAAAATGTGGCTTTTCATTGTGTCGTTTCTTTTTCCAAATCATTACCCCTAGTAAAACAACTATTAGCGCTCCGTATAAGAAACGATAAGCGGCTTCTGGTAACATTTGGTTCACCATTGCGCCAAGAAAAGTCGTCGGAATACTAGTTACAGCGATTTTCAGCGCCAGCCCTACATTCCCTTGCTTCCGTTTATAATAAATACTACACGTGAAAATCGCCATCGTGAATACGGTAAGCGCCGAACTGAATGCCGCAGTCCCCTGAGAAACACCCATTAAGAGTAGAATCGGCAAAAGAATAACTCCCCCACCAATCCCTAAAAAACTCCCTACAACGCTTGTGCCTAGTGCAATCAGAAAGTATGTGATAATATCCATTTTCCTTTACCTCTCTTCTTTCAACCTTCTCAGCATAACATAATTTCTATATTTCAATTA
>CM001047.1:642647-646332 GCA_000183865.1 Listeria marthii FSL S4-120 | reverse complement strand
ACGCTTGGAATTGGTTCAATTACTAAATCATTTCCAGCATTATCTATATAGGTTACTTTCATTGCAGTTAAATCAGCTTCCCACAGTCTGACACCTGCCAATCCAGCTAGTTTAATAAATGTTTCAAAATCTATTTTCCCTGCTTGTGCTTGTTTGATGGCGTCTTTCATTTTCTCGCTGGAAATTTCTTCTACAACTGGCATAGAAACACCATTTAATTTAGATTCTACTCGAGTATCCGTTTCATCCCAAAAGACATAGACGCCCTTTTGGACTAAAAATTGATATTTAGTTACACCTAGATCTTTGAAACCTTGAACTACTTTAGGAAAGTCTCCGGCGTTTTTTTCGCTTGTTGCTGCTTGTAAAATCGATTGTTCATTTATCATAACTAGTCTCCAATCATTTAGGTCTCCCTAAATTATACACGATTTCTAGTTAAATCTAAATAAGCGGTTTTTCCTCTTTGTATGTTTCAATCAATGCTTCTTCTAGATCGTATAAAGAATCATTGGTTTGGTCTAGTGTGTAGCCATGGTCTAAGGCGAAAATAATAATCGCATCCCGCCGATTTTTTGCATAGAGTGGCGGATATTCTGTATATTTTAGCAATCTACTTGCCTCTAACCCTGATAGTTGAAATCCAAAAGAAAGAGCAATTGTCCGGTCGCGTGATGGCCTTCTAACCCCACTGAAAATTTGATATCCATATGTTTCATGGAGTCTAGCCGCACGAATGACGGTTGCTTTTGTTAATTTTTTCTCTGCTAGTAATTCTTTTAAATATGTAACCATTTCACTTGATTTAAATTCCGCCTCATTTTCATCTAATACTTGGCGTAAATTGGTCGCTTTTTTTAATTCGTGAAGTAATTTACTTGTCTCTTTTTCCCCATCCATAAGGCACACCCCTGACTGTTTTTTTCATTATAGCACGAAATATCTACCCGACTACTATGCTTCATGCTATAATTTTACTATAAAGTGTAGAAGGGATTTTAGATAAATGGGAGAAATGACACTCGCTTTTATAGAAGAACAATATAAAGAATTAGATAATCTAAATAATAAAGAAAACCCTGCTGTGCTAACGAGAAATACATCCACAGGGGAGCTATTTGTACGTAAAATAATTCCTATCAGTTTTGCTCCTGTGATTGAACAGCTTAAAAATCTATCAAGCAAATACTTACCGAAAATCGAAGTAATGATTCCTAACGGCAATCAATTAATTGTTTATGAAGAATACATAAACGGTAAAAATTTAGCAGACTTAATGAAAACAACCACTACGTTTGATGCAGATGAAGTGACGCGGCTGATGTTGATGTTGTCTGACGCACTCACCGAATTGCACGCGAATACGATTATCCACCGCGATATTAAGCCATCCAATATCATGATTTCTAGCGATGGCGTTTTAAAATTAATCGATTTTGATGCATCACGCGTGTTTGAAGTCGGCAAAAACCAAGATACTGTCAATCTCGGTACAATCGGTTATGCGGCCCCAGAACAATATGGCTACTCGCAGACAGATGCGCGGTCAGATATTTATAGCATTGGCGTTCTTATGCTAGAACTCCTACTTGGAAAAAATACTTTACCTGACAAAGAGCAAGCTACTTCCTTAGAAAAAATAGCGATGCAAGCTGCGGCATTTGATCCAGAGCAACGATATCAATCTATTCAAGATTTCCGAACAGCTGTAAAAAATGACTCGCTTGGACCAAGCTTTGTCTCTGAATTATCCGATTTCACCACTTCAGATGATTTCGATACAGAATCAGACTGGGAAAACGTGACATCTGATTACGAAAATGACTTCATCCCATGGTATAAACATATTCCTGGTTTCAGAACCGGTAAACCGTGGAAAATGGTCGTCGCTGTACTTGGTTATATTTTTATGGCAGTTGGTTTATTCAGCCCACCAGCTGATGATTCTAAAATGACGCACACAGTAAACTTTTTTAATAACTTTTTATTAATCGTTCCTGCTTTTGTTATATTTACTAACCTTTGCGGCATCTGGTCCAAATTGCCATTACTTAAATCATCTTCTCGTGGAACAAGAAGAGCTGGCATTGCCATTTATATTATTATTTGTATTACGATTTTTGGTGTTTATAACGAAATCTTTTCTTAGTCCTATGCCCACTGCATAGGACTTTTATTATCTCCGCATGGTCTAATAGAGACAGATAAAAGATGAAGGAGAGAAGAAAATGAAGAAATNNAAAAGCGTTTTATTATTAATGGGGATTATTACTTTTGCCCTAGCACTAACTGCATGTGGTGGGACAGAGGATAAAGCAAGCTCAGAAAAAACAGAAACAGCTAAAGCCGAGACGAAAAAGAAAGCAGATTCCAATGAACTTGGGGATTACAAAGTAGAAATTCTTAGCTCAGAAGTAGTAAAGGATTTATCAGGTAAGGATGCTATTGCAATCAAAACAAAATTCACGAACAACAGTAAAGAAAACGTTTCTTTCATGGTAGCAATTGACCAACAAGCATTCCAAAACGGTACTCAATTAACAACAACTGTTGCAGCAGATGGTGGCCTTGGTGGCTCAGAAAAAGATGTACAACCTGGTGGAACTTTAGAAGTAACAAGTACTTATGCATTACAAGATACCCAAAACAAAGTCGATGTAGAAGCAAAAGAATTAATCAGCTTCAGCAAAAACTCTGTTAAAAAATCATTTGAGTTAAAATAAGAATTGCCCGCAAACAACCACTGTTTGCGGCTTTTTTTATTTAAAATCCTAACCTATTTTCAATACGACTTCGCAAAGAATCATTTTCGTTAAACGACTCCCTAAGTTCTATCGCCTTTTTAGGATAATTGGTAATGATTCCATCTACATTTTTACGCAAATACATTTGCATTAATTTTTCTTTGTTTACCGTCCAAACGAACACCATTTTGTTGTTTTGTTTGGCTTGTGTTAGTAATCGTTTATTGATGGAAAAATCTTCTAAAACAATAAAATCAGCTGATGTTTTTGGTAGGTTTCCAATATTGAGTGCTAAAATGATGCCCGTTTTCAGCGTTGGGTCGGCTTGTTCTATTTTCTCCATAACAGGCTGGTTCAATGATTGGACTAGATATTTATCGGTTACTTTTTCTTTCTTTAACAATGCGACAAGTCGTTCTACCATATCGCTCGATTCCCCGCCGTGCAGCTTCACTTCCACGAGTAAATCTATCTTATTCTTTTTCGCTGTCTGGATAATTTCATTGAAAGAAGCTATGTGAGATGAATAATCGCCACTTGTCACTTTGGTTTGCTGTAACTCTTTTAAGGTCATATCGGCTACTCGCTTAGAACTTCCAGCAAGTCTTCTCAGCGTCATATCATGGAAAACCACAAACTGATGGTCTTTGGTTTCTTGAATATCAATTTCGCTGTAATCGGCTCCTGCTTTTGCAGCTGATTCAATGGCTTCCACCGTATTTTCAACTGCATTCATCGTATCACCGCGGTGAGCAATTATTTTCGTGTTTGGCTCATATAAAGTCGCGTTCACAGCATAAATATTAAAACTACTAAAAATAAGGAAAACGATTATCCCAGCAATAATAAAGCGTTTTTTATGTGGAAACTGACTACGTGATACAGAAGCCGACTGCCCATCTAAATCAAAGGCGTTTTTCACTAATAATTGCGCAACCTTG
>CM001047.1:636887-642547 GCA_000183865.1 Listeria marthii FSL S4-120 | reverse complement strand
AATTGCGCAATGATTCCTTGGAAAATCCCTGCCACAAAGAAACCTATCACTTGAAGTATCGTTAAAGTAACGCCAGCTAGTAGCACCGCAATTCCTGGAGTTATTTTTTCTACCAAGAGTAGCGGCAACATAATGATTGTCGCGATAATAGATACTAAAAAGCCAATCGCCACAATAATTAAAACCCATTTTAGCAGCATGAAAAATAATTGTTTTTGCGGGTATTTCCAACTTTTTCGGATAGCTCCACTTATTTTAAGCGACTTATCTTCAATGAAATACGGCAAAGCAAACACAAGTCGCGCGCTAATGTAGAAAATAAGCGCGATTGCAATAACATAAAGCCACGTTCCCATTGTCGTTTTCATTAGTTCATCTGTAATAAAATGCGGTAAATAGAGATTTTCTGTTATTGTAATTGGTAAAGATAATCCAGCAATCGGTAAAAGTAAAAAGAAATATAGTAGAAAGTAAATTACTTGATAGCTAAGAAAGTATTTCGCTTTTACATTGAGCCTCTGAATAATTTTGAAAACGGTATAGTTTTCTCCCCGCAATTGATAAATCGCCATCATTATAAAGAAACCCAGTTCATAATATACAAATAGTAAAATAAGTAAAGCTAAAACCAGCAGCATAACAACGGCAACAGGACTCGAAAAAACCTCTCCTAGATTGGCGTCTGTTATACCTGGCACTCCGATAACCCGGAGAATAAAGAAAAAGAAATAATAAATAAATGGTCCAATCACAAATGCCTGCAAAATCGTTAATAATAATGTTACTTTAAGATAATCTGTCTTAAACTGATATAAAACTTTAAAACTGGCTTTTAAATCGTTCATTTGCTTCTCCCTTTTTTGTTCAATTTTCGAGGCTTTATAGTTTATCCAAGAAGCAAATTTAGTTATAATTAATTCATAAAGTTAACTATTGAAACGAGGTGAAATGATGCATCCGATTGAACAATTGTTAGCAATTAATCACATTACTGCCACCGATATTGAATCAAATACTCGCTTAAAAAAAGGCACTTTGCAGAAACTTATCGACAAAGATATTCGCACTTCTGACATTAGTCTCCGCACGCTCAGTCAAATGGCTATCTTTCTAAATACTGGCGCGGATATTATCGCGAAACAACTTAGTGATTTAGAAGTAGCGAGTGACCTTGCCTTTCTTATAGAAGACTGAAATCCCCGTCCCACCTTTTTTGCTATTATAGCCCATCTACCATATTCCAGCAAACAACAAAAAAAGCTAGATGATAGCATCTAGCTTCTCGAAAATCTTATTTATTAAATGAAATGACTATTTTTCCTACCGCATGGTGCGTTTCACTCAATGCATGTGCGTCGAAAACACCTTTTTCAGAGAATGGGAAAGTTGCGCCAACGATTGGTTTAACCGTTTTATCAGCAAGCAATTTGCCTAGTTCTTTCAACTGTTCGCCGTTTGGTTGAAGCCAAATTCCAGTTGCTGTTACATTTTTTTCTTTCGCACGTTCTTCATTGGAAATACCGACGATACTAACTAAACGTCCTGTTCCTTCTTTTAATACATCGTAGCTGTCTGTTTCGATTTGGCCGCCCATTGTGTCAAATACGACATCGATATCAGAAAGGACATCTTTAAAATTAACTTCTTTATAATCAATGACTTGGTCTGCTCCAAGCGATTTTAGTAATTCATGGTTTTTCGCACTAGCTGTTGTGATTACTTCTGCTCCAGCATGTTTTGCAAGTTGAATCGCCAGTGTTCCAACGCCACCAGCACCCGCATGAATCAAGACTTTTTCACCTTTTTGTAGTTTTGCGTGATCGAACAATGCTTGCCATGCAGTTAAGCCAGCCAGTGGAATTGATGCCGCTTCGTCAAAACTAATACCGTCTGGAAGTGGTGCAAGTAAGTGATCATCTACCGCTGTATACTCAGCATACGTACCAAAACGAGTCGTTTCAGGGCGAGCAAATACTTCATCACCAACTTTCCAATCGGTTACGCCTTCACCAACTTCGGAAATAACACCCGCTACGTCCCATCCTAAAATAATTGGGAATTCCCAGTCCATCATTTGTTTTAAATAGCCTTCACGAAGTTTCCAATCAATCGGGTTAATTGAAGTTGCTGCTTCTTTTACAATCACTTGATTTTTTCCCGCTTTTGGCATTGCTACTTCTTTTTCTTTTAACTCTTCTTTGCCACCATAATTTTCAATTACAACTGCTTTCATTTTAACTTCTCCTCCATTTTCTCTACATTATTCATCATTTTTGTGACTGATTTTAGTAATGCACTCACTTCTTCCTCTGAAAAAGCTTCTAAAGCTTCGTTCTGGAATTTTTCTTTTTCCAAAAGCAAAGTGGCTAATTCTGCCTCGCCAGCTGGTGTTAAAAATAAATACGTATAGCGTTTGTTGTCATCTTGCTTTTTCCGAACGATGAGCCCTTGTTCTTCCATTCGCTTCAAATGACGGGTAATACTCGCCGAATCGATATAAAGTTTTTCTCTTAGCCGATTTTGGCTTTGGCCGGGTGCTTGTTGAATATGAAATAAAATCTCCACTTTCGTAAAGCTCATATTCGTTTGTTGTTCAAACACATGGCTAATTTCCTTGGATAACAAGTGCATCCGGTAAAGTAATTCTGATCGTTCTGTACATGGTTTCAGCGTTTCCACCTCCATAGTTGACACGTCAAATGATATATCAACTATTATACGCTTCCTTTCTAAAAGCACAAAACATCTGCTCAAATATTAGTGGCTAATTTTTTGTAAGCAATTTACTTGCTGTTGCTATCCAAAATACGCTACACTTAATAGATAATTTAATTTAAAATGGAGGCAAGATGTAATGACAAACGTACTTTTCATCAAAGCAAATGGTTTACCTGCCGAACGCTCAGTCAGCGTGGCACTATACGAAATTTTCCTAACTGAATACAAAAAGTCCCACCCGGACGATAATGTAACAGAATTAGATTTATTCGAAGCAGATCTACCTTATTATGATGTAACAATGATGAGTGGATTACATAAAGAAGCAGCTGGTGAAGCATTAAGTCCAGACGAAAAACGCTTAGCTGATATTGCGAACAGCTACTTAGACCAATTTTTAGCAGCTGACAAAATCGTGATGGCGTTCCCACTTTGGAACTTCAGTATTCCAGCCCAATTTTTAACGTACTTATTCTATTTAAATCAAGCTGGCAAAACGTTCAAATATACTGCAAACGGTCCAGTTGGCTTAGTTGCTGATAAAAAAATCGCTCTGCTTAACGCTCGCGGCGGGATTTACTCTGATGGCCCAATGCAAAGCTTTGAAATGTCCCTTAGCTATGTAAAAAATGTATTAGCTCACTTCGGCATCTCTGAACCAGAAATGGTTATTGTAGAAGGTCACAATGCAAAACCTGACCAAGCAAAAGATATTATCTCTGCTGGTGCAAAAGAAGCTGTTGAGTTAGCTAAAATCTTTTAATTAATCAAAAACCGTGAAAGTAGCTCTCTACTTTCACGGTTTTTTTGTGCTGTTTTCGGGGTACCTTTTGTTTAGAAAAGAACTAAAAGAGGAATTGGTTAAGATATAGCATTTTGTATAAAAATAGACTAATGGTTATTTTTTAGGAGGGTTAATTTCATGAGAAAAATTGGACTAAAAATTGGTTTATGTATTCTTTTGATGGCTCCACTTACTATACCAATTTCTACACATACATTTGCAGATGAAACGATTGACGCAAAAGCAGCACAAGATATCGTAAATATTCCTGATCCTGTTTTAAAAAGCTATCTAAATGGGCTTTTAGGTCAAGCTAGTACAAGTGACATCACCGAAGCTCAAATGGATACAATCACAAATGTTGATATTAGCAATGCTAGCTTAACAGATTTAACAGGTCTCGATTATGCTCATAACTTGTCTGTTTTGCGTTTATCTAACACAGGTGTGACTGATTACTCTATCGTTGCCAACATCCTGAGTTTGACTAACCTTAGTATTTCCGGAAACAATTTAACTGATAGTTCCCTACCTAATTTAAATGGCTTAGTAAACGTAACTAACCTCAATTTAAGCCCAGGTAAATTAGATAACAACTCCTTAACTAAAATAAATAAACTTCCTAGCTTAACTTTCTTAAACCTAGATAGTAATTTTGCGATTACGAATGTGATGCCCCTCAAATCCATACCAAATTTAACTACTTTATTTATCCAATTTTGCGGAGTGAATGACTTTCGCGGGATTGATACCTTTCCAAAATTAACCAATCTATCAGCATACGGTCAAAATGTCGGACGTAGCGTTCCTATCGAAAGCACGATTAAAAGTTCCGCATTAAACTACGATGAAGCCAATCAAACACTTTTTGTTCCATTTGATTTAATGATTGGACGCGGTGTTAACTTTGATGGCGTTGCATTTCCTTTTACCACTTCAAGTAGTGGTTCATCTACTATCTTTGCGCTAAATGATGAACAAATTAACGGCACTCGTTTGAGTATTGATAATACAGGGATAACGGTTAGCGGCGTAACAAAAGCGTACTTCGATTCCATTGAAACCATGTACTATAATGCTCTTTATAATAATCCGGCTGGCAGTTACGCAACACCGCCTAATTTTTCTAGCTATTCCGTATCTGGCGGAACGTATCGACAATCTTTCAACGTCGATCACACACTTACCATTACCAATGACTCTGCCATAAGCTACACGGAAAAAACGACTGTTACAGAAGCACAATTTTTACAAGATATTCAGGCTGAGACAGACGACGGTACCCCGGTTACGAGTGATTTTGATAGCGTCGTCGATTTGAACACGCCCGGCGTCTATACTGTCACACTAAATGCCGAAAATGCTGCTGGTTTAAAAGCAACACCAAAACAAGTGACTGTAACCATCCTTGAGAAACCTGTCATTACAGCGGATAAAACGATTACTTATTCAAAAGGAACAACGAAAACTGCGGAACAATTTTTACAAGATATTTCTGCTGCAACAAGTGATGGTAGCGAAGTGACAAGTGATTTCGATAGTGTGGTTGATTTAACTAAAGTTGGAACCTATACTGTCACGTTGCGCGCGGTTAGTGCAGATGGAGTAGAAGCAGATCCAGTAACTGTCACCGTAACCGTTGTAGCAGGCGATGAACCACCCACACCACCGGGACCAACCCCAACACCTGACCCAGACAACCCCAATGTTCCAAATGAAAATGGCCAATCTGTTATTTCGGAAAACTCAGCAGAGCAAGCAAATGCCACTCTACCATACACTGGTGACGAGAGCTCAGCAACTACTGTATTAATCGGAATTATCCTCGCAGGCGTCGCAATTAGCTTTTTCCGTAAAAGAAAACATAGCTAAACTAGAACCGTAAAAGAGATTTTCCTCTTTTGCGGTTTTTTATTTAGAATTCGACTAAAAAAGGAATTGTTTTAAATTCTAAAATTTTGTATAATTAAACACTAAGCACCAATTTTTTAGGAGGATTACATACATGAAAAAAACTGGGATAAAGATTGGTTTATGCATTCTTTTATTAGCACCCTTGACTATACCTAATTTCACACATACTTTTGCTGAAGAAAATACGGAAACAAATGTACCGCAGGATGTGGTTAATATCCCTGATCCTGTTTTAAAAAGCTAT
>CM001047.1:635825-636787 GCA_000183865.1 Listeria marthii FSL S4-120 | reverse complement strand
TTAATGGAAGTACTTTAACAGATATAACTGGACTTGAATTTGCTCACAATTTAACATCTTTGTCTTTATTGAATACAGGTGTGACTGATTTTTCTGTCATAGCGAATATAACTAGTTTAAATAGGTTAATTATCTCTGGGACTAGCCTAACGGATGATACGTTACCTGATTTGAATGGCCTAATAAATTTAAATACCATGGATTTAAGCAATACCAACATTAATGATAACTCATTGGATAAAATAAATAGACTTCCTCAGTTAACAGACTTAACACTAGGATATGATTATGCTCTTACAGATATAATGCCGCTCCAATCATTACCTAACCTAACAAGTTTGGATATTCAGTTTTGTGGTGTTCATGATTTCCGTGGCATCGAGAATTTCCCCAAATTAACGAGCTTGTCTGCGCATGGACAAAACGTCGGCCGGACTTCTTTAATTAACAGCACGATTAAAAGTTCAGTGTTGAGCTACGACGAAACGAACCAAACTATTTTTGTTCCTTTTGCCTTAATGAAAGAACGTAGCGTTAATTTTGATGGTGTTGCGATTCCTTTTACAACTTCTAATAGTGGCTCTTCTACTTTCTTTTCACTGAATAACGAACAGATTGCTAGCACGCGTCTAACGATTGATGATACAGGGATAACAGTTAGCGGAATCACAAAAGAATACTTTGATTCAATTGAACAAATGAAATATAATGCACGTTATAATAACCCAGCTGGAGCTTATGCAACGCCGCCTAATTTTACTAGATACACGTTAACTGGCGGGACATACACTCAATATTTTGCGGTGGAACATACGCTGAATATTACTAGTGACGAGACTATGAGTTATGTAGAGCAATCGACCATTTCAGAAGAAAAGTTTTTACAAGATATTCATGCCGAAACAGATGACGATGCACCTGTTACGAGTGATTTTGCTAGTGTCGTTGATTTAAATACACCT
>CM001047.1:635591-635819 GCA_000183865.1 Listeria marthii FSL S4-120 | reverse complement strand
TACACTGTAACATTAAATGCAGAAAACTCAGCTGGTTTAAAAGCGACACCACAACAAGTGACGGTAACTATCCTTGAAATTCCTATCATTTCAGCAATGCAAAGTATCACCTACTTGAAAGAATCAGCTGTAACGGAAGAACAATTTTTATTAGATATTATGGCTGAAACAAGTGATGACAGTACCGTAACAAGCGATTTTGAAAGTGTCGTTGATTTAAACAAAGTT
>CM001047.1:635355-635491 GCA_000183865.1 Listeria marthii FSL S4-120 | reverse complement strand
CCGGTAGAACCAACGCCAGATCCTGATAAACCAAATGATCCAGCTGATAAAAGCGAGTCTGCGAATGCAAACACGCCTGAAAAAAACATAGCTGATCCAGTGAACAAGACCTTACCAAAAACAGGTGACTCCAACC
>CM001047.1:628314-635255 GCA_000183865.1 Listeria marthii FSL S4-120 | reverse complement strand
TTTTTCCGTAAAAGAAAACATAGTTAAATAAAAAGAAGCTACTTAATCGTAGCTTCTTTTCTTATTGAGTAACTGTCCCGTGAAAGGCGCCCATACCGCCCATTACATTCGTTACATCAAAGCCTTCTGCCGCTAAAAATTGACTCGCGCGCTCAGAACGACCTCCCGCGTAACAAATAATCGTATAAGCTTGCTCTTTATCAAGAGTTGCTAGCTTTTCTGGTAGTTCATTGATTGGAATATTGATTGCATCCGGAATGTGCCCCTCAACAAAAGCATCCGCATCTCTGACATCTAGTATATTAAGCTGCGAGTTTTTTAATTCTTGCTCTAAATCATTTGCCGTAATCGATTGATACATCTATTTTCACCTCTTCAATTTCTTCTTTACTTACCATACCGCCTAATTCACCATCAAACAAATTTTCTGCTCAAAAAAAGACAATGCAGCGACTAGCCACATTGTCTTTATAAATTTAAACTGCTTGTGCTCCGGTAAACTGACTGTTGTAAAGATCAGCGTAGAAGCCTTTCGCGTCAAGTAATTCTTGGTGTGTTCCTTGTTCGATAACGCTACCGTGATTCATAACGAGAATTAAGTCTGCATCGCGAATGGTTGAAAGTCTGTGGGCAATAACAAAGCTTGTGCGCCCTTCCATCAGATTCCCCATCGCAAGTTGAATATTTAATTCTGTCCGAGTATCTACGCTAGAAGTCGCTTCATCTAAAATTAGGATAGATGGGTCTGATAAAATCGCGCGAGCAATTGTTAGAAGTTGTTTTTGACCTTGCGAAATGTTAGAACCTTCTTCATTCAAGACGGTATCATAGCCATTTGGAAGTCGGCGAATGAAATCATCTGCGTAAGCTGCTTTTGCCGCCCCGATAACTTCATCTTTCGTTGCCCCTTCACGACCGTATGCGATATTGTCTGCAATCGTTCCGTTGAATAACCACGTATCTTGCAGTACCATTCCGAATTTTTCACGGACAGCATCTTTGGTCATATCGCGTGTATCGATACCTTTCATGCGAATCTCACCGCCATCCACGTCATAAAAACGCATCAGCAAGTTGATAATGGTTGTTTTACCAGCACCAGTTGGACCAACAATCGCCACCATTTGACCTTCTTCGACATGAATATTTAAGTCAGTCATCAGTGGTTTATCCGGAGTGTAACCGAATTTCACGTGGTCGAATACAATGCTGTGTTCTTCGCCAGCAACTTGGTTAATATTTGCTGGAATTTCGTCTTTTTCTTCTTCTTCATCCATCATTTCAAATACACGTTCTGCCGAAGCAATGGTGGATTGAATGATGTTCGCGATGTTTGCTACGCTGGAAATTGGTTGCGTAAATAATTGGACATATTGCGTAAATGATTGAATATCCCCAACTTGAAGTGTTCCGTTAGTAACAAAAATACCACCGGCCACACAGACACCTACATAACCTAAGTTACCAACGAATTGCATTACCGGCATCATAATCCCGGAAATAAATTGCGCTTTTTTAGCTGCTTTGAAATAATCTTCATTTACTTCATCAAATTTTACTAACGTTTTCTTTTCTTGACCAAAGGCTTTAATGATTGTTTGGCCGCCGTAAGTTTCTTCTACAGTATCATTTAAAATACCAAGATTACGTTGTTGTGCGCCGAAATAGCGTTGTGATCTTCCGGCAATAATTGCGACTAAAATAATACTAATTGGCACAGTAACAAGCACGATTAGCGTCATTTGCCAGCTGATTGTCAGCATCATGATTAATACACCGATCATTTGAACAATCGCGGTAATGGCTTGCGTTAGTGATTGTTGCAGCGTGTTCGCGATATTATCCATGTCATTAACAGAACGACTAAGAATATCACCATTTGAGCGCGTATCATAATATTTCAGCGGAAGTCGGGCCATTTTCGCCTTTAAATCTTTCCGCATATCATAAACGGTGCGTTGCGCAACACTCGACATCACGTATTGCTGAATGAAGCTAAATAAGGAACTACCAAGATATAAGACTAAAACAATCATTAATATATTGAAAATCTTATCGTTATTAATTCCATCTTGGCTCATAACACCTTTAAAAATTTCGGTTGTTGCTTTCCCGAGTTCTTTCGGGCTGAAAATATTGAAAATCGTGGATAAAATCGCAAAGATAAATACGACAATGATTGCGACAGAACGAGGTTTCATATAGCCAAGAAGTCGAAATAGTGTTTGTTTAAAGTTCTTTGGTTTGGCGGTTGTTTGCATTCTCATTCCACCACCGGGACCTGGACCACTCATGCGATTTCCTCCTCTGACAGCTGTGACCTCATAATTTCTTGATAAATCTGGTTAGATTCTTTTAATTCTTCATGTGTTCCAATGCCGGCAATTTTACCTTCATTTAGAACGATGATTTGGTCGGAATTGACAACTGATGTAATCCGCTGTGCCACAATGAGTGTCACGGCTTCTGTCGTTTCTGATTTCAAAGCCTCACGTAATTTCGCATCCGTTTTGAAATCGAGCGCGGAGAAGCTATCATCAAAGATATAAATTTCTGGTTTTCTAATTAATGAACGCGCGATAGAAAGGCGTTGTTTTTGTCCACCAGAGAAGTTATTTCCGCCTTGTTCTACGCGACTTCCCAGCCCATTTGAAAGTTTGGATACAAAGTTTTCGGCTTGGGCAATTCGAAGTGCTTCCCAGATTTCTTCATCGGTCGCATCTTCTTTCCCGTAGCGCATATTAGAAGCAATCGTTCCAGTGAACAAAACGGCTTTTTGCGGTACAAGTCCGATTTTTTGTCGCAAGCTGGATTGATCCATTTCACGAACATCTATCCCATTAATTTTTACAACGCCACTTTCGACATCGTAAAAACGTGGAATCATATTAATTAAAGTAGACTTACCAGCACCGGTACTTCCGATAATCGCGACTGTTTCACCAGCATTAGCCTGAAATGTAATATCTTCAATGACTGGTTTTTCAGCGCCTTCATAACGGAAAGTCACATTTTCAAAAGAAAGTTTTGCTGGTGGTGTACTTGTTTTTGGATTTTCAGGGTTAAGTATTTCTGCTTCCATGTCTAGTACTTCGTTGATACGTTCCGCGGAAGCTCCAGCACGTGGAATCATGATAAACACGGCAGAAAGCATCATGAAGGACATCATAATTTGCATCGCGTATTGAATAAACGCCATCAAGTCCCCTACTTGCATATCACCATTACCAATAAAAATGGAACCAATCCAGACAATCGCAATGGAAGTTAAGTTCATAAGTAGCATCATTAACGGACTCATTAGAGAAAGCAAGCGGTTGACTTTAATTGCAGTTGTCGCATAGTCCGCATTCGCTTCTTCAAATTTTTCAAGTTCATCTTCGTTACGGTTAAAGGAGCGAACAACGCGAATCCCTGTTAAACCTTCACGAATAACGCGGTTTAATTTATCCATTTTCTTTTGTAGCGATTTAAACATTGGCATTGCTTTCCCACCAAGAACGACTACTAATAGAAGCAGTAGTGGTAAAACAACGACAAAAATAAGTGATAGTTTCGCGTCACGTCCGACAGCCATAATAATACCGCCGAGTAACATGATTGGCGCCATTACCATTAGACGCATCATCATATAAAGAACGTTTTGGATTTGAACAACGTCATTTGTCGTTCTCGTAATCAGCGAGGAAGTCCCCACTTTATCAAATTCTTGTAAGGAAAAGTCCTCTACTTTTGTAAAAATTTTGTCGCGTAAGTCTTTCCCGAATCCCATCGAAATTTTCGACGCGAGATAAACTACGATAACCGACAAGATAACCGAGGCGAACGATATGAGTAGCATCTGCATTCCAGTGCTCCAAATATAATCTGTATCGCCATTTACAACGCCTTTGTCAATAATGTTAGACATCAAGGTCGGCAAATACAGCTGTCCGATAACTTGCCCGAAAGTAAGGACTAATACGGCCGTAATACTCAGCCAATAAGGTTTTAATCTTTTCATTAATTTCATCATTTGCGGTTTATGCCTCCTTATTTTCGGATTTTGTGTTTAAGTAATCTGTAAGTTTCTCTAGGAGTGTGATCAATTTTTTCATGTCGTCTTCGCCTAAAAATTCTTGCATATCTTCAAAACTAGCTTGAAACTCATCGAGCATTTTTTCTGATACAGCCGCGCCGACATCGGTTAATTCTACGTACATCGAGCGCTTATCTTCTGGGTTTTGAACACGTTTAATGAGTCCTTTTCCTTCTAAAGATTGCATCATTTGCGTTACGCTTGGTTTTGAAATTCTAAGCATGTGACCAAGATCGGAAACACGAATTTTCGGCCCTTTGCTTTTAAGCCCACGAGATAAAATAAAAATAAATCTTGTTTCAGATTTACTGTAACCTGGAATTTGGAAACTTTTTAATTCAGCATGCTTAAAATTCATGAAAGCCTTAATTACTGAGTGCCCCAAGTCTTGATTTTCCGAAGACATTTCTCCACTTCTTTCTATCATTTAATTAGTTTACCTAACTAATTATATAAAATATCTATTTTTTGTCAAGCAATATCTTGGCGTCTTTTTGAAATTAATCTATACTTTTAACTTTAATTGCCTTATAATGACTTTAATTGTATTTAAAAATGAAGGGAGGGAAATAAGTGAATTCAGTACATAAGGTCGCCAGTCTAAGTCTTTTTACACTTGCTTGGCCGATCTTTTTAGAGCAATTTTTACGACTGATGATTAGTTATATCGATGTCTTTATGTTGGGGCATTATTCGGATGATGCGGTTGCTGCGACTGGGGTTGCTAATCAGATTCTTGTTATTTCTATTATTATTTACGGCTTCATCAGTGTTGGTGTGCAAATTATCGTTGCGCAAATGATTGGTGCGAAAAAACATAAAGAAATCGAGAATGTGATTACAAATGGTTTAGTGGTGGCTTTCTTAATTGGCATTGTGATGAGTATTATTTTCATTTTTATGTCAAAAAATTTCCTGACTTGGATGGGAATTGATCCTCATTTAGTCCAAGTTGGCGCGCCGTTTTTAGAAATTATCGGTGGGAGCTCGGTTGTTATCGCGATTCATGCTTCGATTTTGCCGATTCTCCGGGCGCATGGTTATGTTAGACAGTCAATTATCGTTCCCGTGACAATTAGCATTATCAATGTTGTCGGTAATTACTTATTTCTTTACGGCCCGCTTGCATACTTAGATTACGGCGTGGCAGGTGTCGGAATTTCCACTGCTGTCGCTAACTTCGTCGGAATGGGTCTAGCCATTTGGATGCTAAGAAAATACATCGGCTACACCTTCCATTTCAAAAAATTGGAGCAAGTTTCCAAAAAACTACTTTATTCGATTTTACGACTGGGACTTCCGTCTGCTGGGGAAAATTTATCCTATGCTGGCTCGCAACTTGTTGTTACGGCGATTATTGCGATTTTAGGTACAGAAGCACTGACGACAAAAGTGTATGCCTCTACTGTCAGCCAGTTTGTTGCACTCTTTGCTATCGCGCTCGGTCAGGCCTCGCAAATTATTATCGGTCGCGCGGTTGGTGCCAAAGAAATTGATAAAGCTTACAAACAAGGTCTACGCAGTTGGAAAATTGGTTTAGTCGTCGCAATTGTAGTCAGTGTTTCGATTTATCTGTTTGCTGAACCGATTATGCGACTATTTACAACGAATACCGAAATCATTGCGATGACGAAAGAATTGTTCTTACTTTCGATTTTCCTTGAGCTTGGACGTGCCACAAATATTATTATCATTAGTAGCCTTAACTCTACAGGTGACGTCCGTTTTCCATTTATATGTGGGCTTATCGTCATGTGGATTGTTAGTTTGCCGTTCTCCTATGTACTTGGTATTTCTGCCGGGCTTGGGCTCGTAGGTGTTTGGCTTGCTTACATTATCGATGAAGGCATTCGAGCCGTTCTAATGTACCGCAGATGGCGCAGTAAAGTTTGGTCTTTAAAATCAGTCATATAAAGAAACGTCTCTTTGATTTTTTCGAAGGGGCGTTTTTACATGACAAAACTGTCATTTTCATTTATATATCGTCACCTAATTCGATGGTTTCATTTCTCTTTCCCCGCTATACTAGACTTATAAACAAATGAGAGGATAGATGAGAAATGTTTGATAAAAAGATTATTAGTGCGCTTAGTTATTTCAGTCTTTTCTTTGCCCCTGTTATTACTCCGGCGATTATCTGGTGTACAAACAAAGATAAAGAAATTCGACATCATGTCAAATGGGCACTCCTCACGCAGACAACATTTGTCGCTGGTCTTATTGTTATAATTTCACTTTATAATAATGTTCCTTTTAGTACCAATAGTGCAGATACCATTCACTTTCTTGCTTTAGCCACTGTATTTTTTATCGTTTTTCTTAATGTATCGATACTCATTTTCAACTTGATTCGGGGTATTACACGTATCGTAAAGAGGAATGACGATAATTGGGCTAGATGTTAAGCTAACTTCCTAATTTATGCTATAATATAGTGTACTTTAGGAGGTTTTTTTCATGCGTTTTATTATCGCTTATTTATCGATTTTTGTTTTAGGTATTTTTTCTGCACTGTTAGTCGAAACCATCCTCTATGAAAATGTCACACCACAACTTGTCTTTTCAGCAATACTTTTTGCCGCTCCCGTAATTTTAGTAGCCTCTACGCTAGGTGAAATATTTTACGGCTTTAGCAAAAAAGCTAGCTACTTCACATTTGCCATATGGGGCTTTGCTTACGGGGTTGTCGCAGCAGTCATCATCCTAAGCATTATCCAAGTTTCCGGCATGCTCATTTCGGTTGGTGTATCCGTTCTTGCAGGAGTTATTATGGCGTTACTAGCCGTGATTTTCTTCTTTTTACGCGGCGGAAAAACGACCAGTGGGAAAGCCGCTACGAAATAAAAAAATGTCTATCCTAATT
>CM001047.1:615923-628305 GCA_000183865.1 Listeria marthii FSL S4-120 | reverse complement strand
AACTAGAATAGACATTTTTTTATTCTTCTTCATACGCATGGTGACTCAAATTAAAACGAATCGTTTCCAGTGGATAGCCGTAAAAATCCTCGGTAAATTCCTCCACTTGAACAAACCCTTTTGCCACATAAAAATGGATCGCGGTTTCGTTTCCTTTTTCGACGTTAACAAACATTGGTAATGGCACGTGAAATAACGTCATGCCCACTTCCAAAAGCTCCGTACCAAGTCCGCGTTGTGTTACTTCCGGCAGTAAATAAAAAGCTGCGAGCTCGCTTTTCCCCTTTTCAAGTTCAATAAAATTCGCAAAACCAATCACTTTTCCAGCTTGTTCCAAAACAGCAAACGGTGTCGCTGAAATACGGTTATGAAGCGTTTCAACATTATAAAATCTTTCCAAAAAGTCATCTTGTACATCATTTGGAATTAAATCTTGATACGTATGATGCCACGAAGTAATCGCTACATGCTGAATGGCCTCGGCATCGCTATTAGTTGCTTTTCTAATTTGAAAATCCATCATCCATTCTCCTCCCCATTGCGCAAATTGATAAAACAGTTTATCTGACTTTACCCCTTTTTAACAAAAAGAATGCGCTAATTAAATAATTAGCGCACGGATTTTTTATTTTTTGATTTTAATATCGCCTGAACTTGTTTTCACTGTGACACGGTTCGCTGTATTAGAATCACTTGTTGGTGCTTTTACACTACCAGAATTACTACTTGTTTCGTAAATAGCTTTAAAATCGCCTGGTATCTCTAGTTCTACTTCACCAGAATCTGTGTTGATTTTGATGTTTCTCACTTGTTTGATAAATGCTGCATCCACATCACCTGAGCTTGTTTTAGCTGTTACGTTATTCGTTACACCCTCAAGTTCAATTGAGCCAGAATCTGATTCTGTTTGCAATTCGCCATTTGTATTCGCATCAATATCGCCAGAACTTGTTGTTAACACGGCCAAATCTGTAACACTATCAGTCAATTCAATATCACCAGAATCGATTGCAATTTTAAGTTTTTTCGCTTTAACTCCGCTAGCAGTAACATCACCAGAACCGCCATTCACTTCTAAATCGCCAGTTAAACTCGTGATTTTTGTCTTCCCTGAACCTGTTTCAATCGCTGTATTTGCTTTAATAGTAGCTAATTCTAAATCACCAGAAGAAGTTGCCATCTGAGCCGTATCTGCTTGGAGATTAGTCACTTTCAGCTCACCAGAATTGGTTGAACTAACAAATTTCTTTACGTTAAAATCGGCCACACTAATATCTCCTGAATGAGATTTCACTTCTAAATCAGCCACTTTTGTATCTTTCGTTAAGTAAACTGTTACTTTTTGTTTGCCGTAAGCATAGATTTTACCAAAGTTGTTATACCAATCATCTTCTTCCGGAACCGTAATATTAAATGAAGTTCCATCTTCGGAAACTGGTTCTAATTTTTGGATTGCTTTTTTATCATTTGCGGAATAATTCCCTTTTAATTCGATATAATTTTTTCCAGTTGTGCTTTCTTTCCATTCAATTGATACATCTCGCTCGGAAGAAAAAGCAACCGTGTTAATATTTTCATTTGCCAAGTCCCACTGTTTTGTAAGTGGTTCTCCTTTTTCAATCATATCGCCTGTATTCATTGTGATAGCCACGCCGATAGCACCGATAATAAATAGCACCAAACCGGCGAAAAATAGTTTCTTACTTAATTGATGTTTACGCATTGCTTCCGCCTCCTTTGACTGCATATTTGTGCCACTCGATAATTGCCATTGTAGCTTTAGTTGTAAACTTCGTCAGTGCATTCGCAACAAACAGAAGCATCAGTCCCAAGCCCACAAGCCCAATAGATACAAACATTTGATAAAATTCGAAATCAGCGCCAAATACAAGCATTACACCAAATAATAACGGTGAAAGGAAAAATGAAGCAACAGTCCCCCAAAGTGAAATCACTAATGACCATAGCGAAACCATAATTGGAATGATAAGGCAGATGTCTAGGAAAAACAAACCTACTCCAATTAAAATTTGCTTACTTACAGATCGATTTGCATTTTGATTTTTGCGTGGTACATAATAATATTCCGCTTCCACTTGTTCTTCACGGATATTACGTTCACTTAAAATATCTGTCGCAATTTCTTCCGGCGTTCCTAGGTCAAAGACGATTTGTTCTTCGCTTTTCCCCGCATCAATCCCATTTCTGAAATGCTCTTGATAATCAGATAACAGCTCTCTCCGTTCTTTGGGATCAAGCAATTCTAGGCGTTGGTTTAATTCATTTAAAAAATCTTGTTTATTCATTTACGGCTTCCCCCTCTGTTAAAAGCTTTGCAACGCTGTCTGTAAAACTATTCCATTCAGAAATAAGTTCGTTCAAGTAAATTTCCCCTTTGACAGTTAGTTGATAATATTTTCTTGATGGACCTTCATTCGATTCTACTAAATACGTGGAACAATATTCTTCTTTTACTAATCTTCTAAGTACTGGATAAATAGCGCCTTCTGCTACCTCAATATATTTAGAAACTTGATTTGCCAACTCATAGCCATAACAATCTTTCTTTTGAATTAAAAATAAACAGCAAAGTTCTAACACACCTTTTTTGAATTGTGGGTTAACCTCCATGCTAACTCCTCCATTCTGTTGAATTGCACACTAGTATTAAGTAATCACTACTATATATTGTTCACTACCACTATAGTTTATCATACACTAGTGTTCAATGCAAGGTACTGATTAAAAAAACTAGTATTGTTTTTTTAATCGATAAATGTTAACCTATTTTAGTATTAAGTTTACATTAAAAGGAGATATGTTTATGCGCGATCAGAAATTGAAATTTTTAGTTGTAGATGCTTTATTTGCAGTCATCATTGCTTTGCTTGCACAAGTTGCTATTCCACTCGGTCCGATTCCACTTACTGGACAGACATTTGCGATTGGCTTAGCAGCAACGATTCTTGGAGCTCGTCATGGCACGATATCTGTGTTAGTTTATATTGTTCTTGGAGCTGTAGGTATTCCCGTTTTCCAAGGAATGACAGCAGGAATTGGGATTATTTTCGGACCAACTGGCGGATTTATTATCGGATTTATTTTTAACGCATTACTTACAGGCTGGTTGCTCGAAAAAACCAAATTCACGGTACCATATGCCATTGTTGCCAACATACTCGGCGCTATCGTAACACTTATTTTCGGCGTGTTATGGCTTAAAGTCAGCACTGGCCTTGACTGGCCGGCTGCCTTTTTAACAGGAATGGTACCATTTATTATTCCAGGTATTATTAAAGCCGTTTTCGCGGCGCTTCTAGGTATCCTTATTCGTGATCGCCTCATCAAAGCAAGACTACTTAAAGCAACATAAGTCCCATTAATACACATTTGAAGTTAACTCCTATATAATGATAATGATTACCACTGAGAAAAGGGGACTCGGTATATGTCATTACTAAATGAGGAAAATAGCTTTTACAACGTAGATTTACTTAATTTATTAAAAGATTCTAGTGAAGCAGTTCTTCCATATAAAAGAATTCGCTTTAGGCGCAATCAACAGATTTTAGCAGAAGGCGCGGAAACGGAGTACTTCTATATCATTGAAGAAGGCGTAGTTGCGATGAGCAAAAATACTTGTAAAGAAGATAACATTATCAGCTTCTTAGGCAAACAAGATTGCATCGGACCGCTTACACTACTTGGTGGCGCGATATCACCAGTAAATTACACAACGATAAGTGAGGTTAGTCTTTATCAATTTGAACGTAAATATGTTCTGAATAAATTCTTAAGTTCACCAGATGTATTTTGGCAGATGAACGCACTTATGCAAAGTATGGTTACACCAATGCTAGAACGCGAAGCTTATGCAAATTTACCTTCTAATGAGAAAGTTTTAGCTGGATTAATTGCTTGTGGAGAACGATTTGGCCGAATTGAAACAGATGGCTCTTGTTTGATTCCGTATTATTTTACGCAAAAAATCTTAGGAAATTATCTAAATTTGGCTCGAGCTTACGTGGCGACGAATTTACGAAAATTAGAGGAAGATGGTATTATTGCCCTTTCGCCTAAACCTTGGCGTATTAATAATTTTGAAATTCATAAGCAAAAACTGAAAGATACATATAATCCATACATATAAATGCAAAAAAAGGCGCTATCCTAGTGGATAGCGCCTTTTTATTTTTTAATAATTTTTACCCATAAAGAAGAATGTTGCAATTGCACCGATACCTTGAACGATGAAGAATGTTGCGACAACGATCATGATACCAATTGCGGAAACTACTGGGTTGAACAAAGCGATAAATCCAACAACGATACCGATAATACCGATTGTTAAAATCCAGCCCCAGCCACGTACGTTGTTTTGTTTGGCGGTAAAGGCACCAATTGTACGCATAATACCAGCAAACAATACCCACATACCAAAAAGTAAGATAAGTGTTGCAGTTCCATCAAATTCATTAAATAATAGCAAGAAACCTAGTACGATGGATAAAATCCCGTCAGCTAGTACCCAGCCAGAAACATTCTGTGATTTTCTATCTGAAAAATAAGTAATTGTGTGGAAAATACCAGAAATCAGTAATAAGAAACCAACCATTAATGTGGAGGTTAATAACGAAACCACCGGATGGAATAAGAACCAAAATCCAAGTATAACCATGGCAATCCCTGCTAATAAAACAAGAATTCGTGTAAAAGTTTTCATTTTTTATTTCAACTCCCCTTTGTTTTTTCTAATTCGACCCCATGTTTAATGAAATATAATTAGTCTTAACTATAATAGCCTAAAAAAGCGGATTTAAAACCTTTCGCGCGTAATTATTGCCCTAAAAAAACGCCTTTTTCACAAAAACATCATAAAAAATACTAATTTTAGCCTTTTTTAATACATAGTTGACAATTCATAGCATCCAGCGTAATATATAACTTAATTTAATAGTATTTTCTTATCACGAAAGGTGGAGGGACTGGCCCTTTGAAGCCTTAGCAACCGGAATTTATTTTCACGGTGCTAATTCCAGCAGTATATTCTGAAAGATAAGTCGGAAATCCAAGTTTAGGAAACTCTATCCTCTCTGGCGGCTTATATACTGCTAGGGAGGTTTTTTGATGGAAATTACTGATAAATACATATTAAAGAGGAGTGGATTTTATGAGTAATGAGTATAAATTCGAAACAATTCAAGTACACGGTGGACATACGCCCGACGGAGATACGCATTCTAGAGCCGTGCCAATTTATCAAACAACATCGTATACATTTGATAGCCCAGAACATGCTGCAGCCTTATTTGGTTTACAAGAAACTGGAAATATTTATACCCGCATTATGAACCCTACTACTGCTGTTTTAGAAGAACGGTTAACTTTACTTGAAGGTGGTATTGGTGCCGTCGCAACAGCTTCTGGCATGGCCGCTATTACTTACTCTATTTTAAATATTGCTGGTTCCGGGGATCATATCGTCGCAGCAGCAACACTTTATGGTGGAACACATACTCTTTTCTCTCATACATTTAAAACTTTTGGGATTGACGTTACTTTTGTTGACCCTAACGAACCTGAAAATTTCGAAAAAGCCATTAAAGAAAATACGAAAGCTGTCTTTATTGAAACGATTGGAAATCCCGATATTAATATTGTTGATATCGAAAAAGTGGCGGACGTTGCGCACGCAGCCGATATTCCGCTCATCGTTGACAACACATTCGCAACCGCTTATTTAAATCGCCCATTTGATTTTGGCGCTGATATCGTCGTTTACTCGGCAACAAAATTCATCGGTGGTCATGGGGTTGCGATTGGCGGAGCGGTCATTGACTCAGGTAAATTCAACTGGGCAAATGGCAAGTTTCCAAAGTTAGTTGTGCCAGATGATAGCTATAATGGCCTCTCCTACACAAACGATGTTGGCGCTGCGGCTTATATTACCAAACTACGTGTCTCGCTCCTTCGTGACACTGGCGCAGCACTTTCCCCGTTCAACGCTTTCTTGCTTATCTTAGGCCTAGAAACACTATCCCTTCGCCTAGAGCAACACGTGAAAAATGCTAAACAAGTCGCCAATTTCTTAAACGACCATCCAAAAGTAGCTTGGGTGAATTATCCCGGTTTGGCAGATAATAAATACAACGAACTAGCCCAAAAATATTTACCAAAAGGCCCGGGTTCGATTTTCACTTTTGGCGTTAAAGGCGGCTATGAAGCTGGTAAAAAAGTGATTGAATCCGTAGAATTATTCTCGCATTTAGCCAATGTTGGCGATGCAAAATCACTTATTATTCACCCAGCATCCACGACCCACCAACAACTAAGCGAAGAACAACAATTAACAGCTGGCGTGAAACCAGAATCGATTCGCTTATCGATTGGAATTGAAAACGCCGATGATATCATTCAAGATTTAACGAAAGCACTAGAGCAAATTTAGGAGGAAGTGAAGAGAAGTGACCTTACAACAAAAAGAACTATTTCAAAAAAGTCCTCTTCTACTTGAAAATGGAGAAACATTAAGCCCAGTTTTAGTTGGCTATGAAACATACGGGACACTTTCTGAGTCACGCGATAATTGTATTTTGTTAGAACATGCACTCACTGGGACTGCTCATGCGGCGAAACATTTTGACGACGATGCGCCTGGTTGGTGGGATGATTATATCGGACCGGGGAAAACGATCGATACGGATAAATATTTCCTCGTTTGCACGAATGTATTTGGTGGTTGTAGTGGCACGACCGGCCCTTCTTCTATTAATCCAAAAACGGGCGAATCTTTCCGATTACAATTTCCCGGTTTTTCGATTAAAGATATTATTAAAGTCCAGCGTGAGCTTTTGGAACAGCTTGGGGTTACGCGGATTGTTTCGGTGATTGGTGGATCGATGGGTGGAATGCAGGCGACAGAATGGGCGATTGATTATGCGGATATTACAGATAGTATTATCAATATCGCCTCCCCGCTTGCTGCCGGACCTGATGCGATTGGTTATAATCTGATTATGCGCATGGCGATTTTGAATGATCCCGACTTTAATGGCGGTAATTATGTTGGTCAACCTGAGGGCGGGCTTGCGACGGCTCGAATGGTCGGGATGATGACTTACCGGACGAGCGAGCTGTTCTCGAAACAATTTGAACGCTTCACTGTAGCCGAGTCTTCCCCTGCCGCTTTCTCAAAAGAGCATTTTCAAATCGAGTCGTATTTGCAATATCAAGGCGATACTTTTGTCGAGCGGTTTGACGCGAATAGTTATTTGTATTTAACGAAAGCAATTGATCTATTTGACGTTACGGCGCCTGCGAAAGACGATTTGCCCGCTTTTTCGAAAATCAAAATTCCGTATTTGCTTATCGGCATCACGACCGATCAACTTTTCCGGATTCACGATTTACGCCGTGGCTACGAACTTTTAAAAGAATGGGATGTGCCGGTTACTTACCATGAAGTGGCTTCCGAATACGGCCATGACGCCTTCTTAGTCGAGAAAGAAGTGCCGAAATTCGAACCACTGATTCGCTCATTTTTAAGCAATTTGCCTGTTAAAAGCATATAAAAAAAGTGACCTCAGAAATTTTCCGAGGTCACTTTTTTATTAGTCTTTATAAATTGATTTCGTTCGGTTAAGCCAAGCATAGCCGAGCCCAATAACAAGGCCTCCGCCTACAAAATTCCCAAGTAAAGCAAGTACTAAATTGACGGTCACATTGCCCGCTGTCATTGCAGCAAGTGTTCCACCAGAAGCGAAAAATGCTAATGAGAATGATGAGAAGTTGGCGATAACGTGCTCGAATCCTAAGAATGCAAAGATGAAAATAATGAAAACCATCGCAATGACTTTCCCAGCATCATCTTTCATTCGAAGCGTACAAAGCACGGCGGTATTTACAACAATATTAGCGAAAATACCTTCTACAAAAATTTCTAGTGGTGCTTTTTCTAGTTTACCGCTAACGGCAGTAAATAAGAAATGGTCTGCAGGTAAATTATGGAAAACAGATGTCAAGGAAACTAAGTACCCAGCAAGAATTCCACCAAATAAATTACAAACAATACATAAAAGCAAAATTTGTAAAGCTTTTCCTGGTTTAACAATTTTTTGATAAACACCAGTTGTCATATACATCATGTTAGAAGTACCAAGCTCAGCATTCATATAAATAATCATAACGAGCGACCAACTAAACATAAATGCATACGTGATTTTACCAAGTCCTGGCGCAAAATGATCGACTTTATCACCAATCATTACAGCAACCGCAGTCCCTAGTGTCAAGAATAAACATGCTAACATCGCGCGCACGATATAACGAAGAATACTATTATTTACTAAATCAATTTTTTTGCGCGTACTATAATCAATTTTCTGCATTAATGGACTATTTTCCACATCCAAATTATTTCATCTCCAAACAAAAAAATTTTCTTGTGAAATTCACAACTTGTTTATTGTAGCATGTTTTTAATTTGATGCAAATAGTTTTCAGAAAATAAAAATCAGTTAAGCGTTACCATCTTGAAAAATTTCTCATTTGTTGTTTTATGGTGTTAGTTTCCCCGTTTTTATAAACTTAAAACAAAAAAACGAGAACAGATTTCTCTGTCCTCGTTTTAACTTTTTTTATTTACCAAACCAATGTTTTTTAGCGGAATCTTTTGCTTTTCCTTCTGTTTCTTGTGCGCTTTTGATTTCTTGGGCTACGATTGCTTCATCCATACGTTGCACGCGACCATGCAACTCATCCATTGCTACATCGTTTACATTTGCTAATTCTTGTTCTGTTGCAATAAGGATAACGCCTGTAGAGCCTTCTGGAATCGTTTTTAACGTTCTTTCGAATACGCTTAAAGCATTTTTCACTTCACCAGCGTCTTGCATAGAACCAACGATTGCGCCAACCATCCAACCGATTAAAATTCCGAATGGTCCACCTAAAATACCAATTAACATCCCAATAAGGCTATCTTTCATATTTTTATCGGCACCAGTAAAATCAAGAAAATCTTGTGCAACAAGTTTATTTCCTGGCTCATGTTTTACAACCGCCATTTGATAACCAATAATTTTGCGCTCTTGGTGCAATCTTTTCATTTCTGAGAAAGCTTGGTAAGAAATACTTTCTTCATCAAAATTCATAATTAACACTGTTTTTTCTTTTTTCATCTGTTGTACCCCTCTCGCCTCATAAGTATTGTATTTAGGTACGTTTTATCATACCCATCTCTTATTCTACTCGCACTAACCTGCAAATAGCAATCAATAGCATTATTAAGATAGAATCACTACTTTTACAGACCTTTTTTACCAATAAAAGGGAAAAATTTAGACGTTTTGTTCGCGTAAGCTTCGAAATCTTTTCGACCTTGATATTTTTTCTCTAGTAAAGGGACACCTGAAACAAACAGTAGTAATAACGTGATAACAATCGGGCTCGTAATCAACCAGAAATCTGTCATTTGCGTTAATGCGACTAAAAATACGCCCCACCAACTAAGTGCTTCCCCGAAATAATTCGGATGCCGCGTAACAGACCAAAAACCGGTTGTTAGTAATTTTCCTTTATTCGCTGGATTCTTTTTAAAGTTCTCTAATTGCAGATCCCCGCCAACTTCAAAAATGAAGCCAATAATCCAAATAACGATACCGAGCATTTGCCACCAAGCAAAGGTTTCGGCTTCATTAGCAAAACTATGTGTAATCGGCAAAGCGATAATAAATAATAGTACCCCTTGCAGCACAAAGACATTCAGAAAGGCTTTCAAATTAACGAGTGTCGTTCCCCAGCGTTTGCGCATATTGACGTAGCGATAATCTTCTGGCTTATTCCAATTTACGGCGCGCCAAATGCCAAAACAAACGGACGCCCCATATCGTAACTAAAATAAGAATGGTTATACTTTGGGCAGTTACGCTAAAAGTAGTTAAAAATCCAGTCCAAGCGACAACAACAAACCCTCCGCCCCAAGCAATATCAACGAGTGAATATTTACCCTTTATTTTCGAAATAATAAACCAAAGTACAAAATAAACAAGTAAAGCAAGTGCTACTATCCCATACATCATCTTGTTTCCCCCTTTTTAATTCCTGCGACCGCCACACTTCCAAGCCCCGCGCTAATCGCAATTGCTGCCGAACTATCCACTAGATATCCAGCTTTCCCTGTTTCCTTTTCAAATTGCTTCTGCCAAATTTCCGCATCACGCTCCGAAGAAACATGCGTCATCGCCAGCTCTTGTAGTTGTATTTTCGCGACCTTTTTAATGATTTTTTTCATACTTTGTTTTTGACTAAACGATACGCCAATTAATTTCCCGTCCCCTGACTCGTCCAAGCTTACAATCGGATACAGCGATAATTTCTGTGCGATTTTACCCAAAACACGCGGAATTCTTCCAGATTGCACCATTGGCGACAAGTCCGCAACCGCGACATAAATGAAAGTCTGCCCGATTAATTGTTCGATTTTCTGGAAAACGCCTTCCCAAGCTTCCCCAGTTTCGACTAACTCCACCGCTTGCTTCACTAAAAGGCCTTGCGCGACCGAATTTAGTTTCGAATCAATCACGCGAATCCAGTCCGAAGACAAATTGCGCGCTTTGATTCGCTGCTTGATCAATTGATACGTCCCACTTAATTTAGCCGAAACCGCGATAACTAAGACATGCTCATATTTATTTTCTAAAAAAGATAACAATGCATCAACCGTTCGAATCGTTGGCTGCGCTGTGCTCATTGGAAGTTGTTGCACGAGTTTCCCTTGCATCATCGCTGGCCCAATCGTTAATTTATCAAGAAAATTTTCCTCTCCCGCTAAAATATTCATTGGCAACACATGCACTTGATGTTCCAGTAAAAATGCTTCTGGCAAATCAGCAATCGAATCCGTCACTATCGCAATCTTCGCACGTGGTTTTTTCGTTACTTCATATTGAAGCCGCATATCATCGACTTTTTGATACGTCATCACGCCATATTCCGCGAGGCTACGCAAAACTTCCTGAGGCTCATTTGTATGGATGTGAATTTTTATTTGTTTTTCATTACCGGCAATTACGAGCGAGTCCCCTTTAAACGCCAGAACTTCACGTAACGTTTGGTGCGAGACAGTCGCTTGTTTGATAATAAATTCTGAACAATAGCGATAAACTGGCTCACTCGTCTCAAAATGGACATGTTCTTCCAACTGTTCTTTTACTGCCACACTGACTGGCGCAGAAACCGCTCCGCCACAATAAGCATTCGTTAATCCCGCAATAAAATAATAAAAGCCTTTTGCCCCCGAGTCCACCAAGCGATTTTTGCGTAAAATGGGCATTTGAAATTCCGTTTTAATTAACGCTTGCTCCGCGACTATTTGCGCATTTAATAATGATTGTGGAAAAGAACGCTCCACTTCATACGTCCCAGCAAGCGCCTCAGACCAAGCTTTCATCACTGATAAAATTGTCCCTTCTTTCGGATCTAACAAGGCATCATAAGCTTTATGGACAGCCTTTTGAAACGCTTGAACTAATCCGTCAAAAGTAGATTCAAAATGATGGTAACTTTCCGCAACGGCATTTAAATATTGTGCAAAAATCATTCCGGAATTACCGCGCGCTCCGATTAAAGCCGCACTAGCCACTTCTTCCAGTAACTCCTTTGTTGAATAGTCTTTCGGGGAAACATGATCAATAATCGCTTGCATTAACGAAGCTAAATTACTACCAGTATCGCCGTCTGCTACAGGGAACACATTAATTCGATTCAGCTCGTCTTTTTTACTAATTACCTCCGCTGCCCCGTTCAGCATACTTTGTAATAGACGTTTGCTCTCGGACTCCATCATCACGAACCTGCCCCCGAGAAGAAATGTAGATTAATAAAGTAGACAATTATCGAAGTCACGGTTGTTACAGATGTTCCCCAAACAAGGTCAATAATCGTCATCGTAATTGGCCAATCTTTTAATGTCGCTAAGTTCGTCAAATCATAGGTTGCATAACAAACTAAGCCAAAAAGCGCTCCTGCCAAAATCGTATAACCTAGACTTCCTTTCTCTGTCCCAGGTATTAATACAAAAAAAGTAACGCCGACAACATAAATAAAGTAAAAAATAACTGCTGGCGCTAACCGAACATCCCCCATTAAGTCCCCAATAAATTGTTGATACATTTTCTTAGAAGCTACGAGTAACCAAAAAAGATCAAAAATCAAGAACACTACTGCACTCGTTAAAAATAGCTTTAAAAATTGCGTCATTGTGATTCCCCCTTATCACTTGATAAGTGAATTTTAACATACCTCTATCCCTACTCCTAGAAGGTTGCTCAAGACTCACCGTTTGTGAATACTGCCACAAAAAAATCAACCATTTAATTAAATG
>CM001047.1:609896-615823 GCA_000183865.1 Listeria marthii FSL S4-120 | reverse complement strand
CCATTTAATTAAATGATTGACTCATTATCTATATATTTCCCCTGTAATGCTCCTTGCTAAACTCATAACGCGCAATGGCTAATTTCCGCCGTTCTTTATGGTCAACGATTGGTAATGGATAGTCTTTTCCTACCAGTAAGCCATACTCGTTTTGCTCTTTTTCCGACATTTTCTCTGGTTGATGGATAAATTTATCAGGTATATGCGCCAATTCTTTTACATATTTACGAATAAATTTGCCAGCCGGATCAAATTTCTCTGATTGCGTTGTTGGATTGAAAATTCTAAAATACGGCACCGCGTCCGTTCCAGTCGAAGCCGCCCACTGCCAACCGCCGATATTACTCGCCGGGTCATAATCAATCAACATTTGCTGAAAATATTTCTCGCCAAAACGCCAATCAATCAGCAAATCTTTCGTTAAAAAAGAAGCCGTAATCATTCGCAGACGATTATGCATCCATCCAGTTTCTTTTAACTGGCGCATCGCTGCATCAACGAGCGGAAATCCCGTTTGCCCTTCTTGCCAACACTTGAAAAACGCACGGCTATTTTCCCATTCAATATAACGATAATTTTCTTGGATTGGCTCATTTTTTTGATCAGGAAAAGAAACATAAATCATATTGTAAAAGTCGCGCCAACACAGCTCTTTTTCGAAAGTCGCTCGGCCTTCTGTGGCTTCCGTTTGTTGAAGCGCCTGCCAAATCGTCCGAATCGAAATTTCACCTGTACGTAAATAACGTGATAAATGGCTTGTTTTATCCAATTCCGGAAAATCCCTCGCTTTATCGTAATCGGTTAAATCTTCTTTAATAAAGCTCGCTAACCGAGCGTTTGCAGCTTGTTCGCCGGCATCAGACACGGGCAAATCATGAACTATTTCTGCAAACTGTTCTTCATATTTTGGAAATAAGCTTTCTTTCCTGATATTTTCCGGCTTTAATGTGACTTTTAATGGCATTTCTTTCATTTCTTCGCGCCATTTTTTATAGTATGGGGTGAAAATTTTATAGTATTCAGTGGGGGATTTTTTTACTTCTTCGGCTGAATGAAGATAGCTGTCGTGAAAGGCATGAACCTCGATTTGCCGTTCATCAAAAAACTGTTGCGCCGCCGCGTCCCGACTTGCTCCGTAGCCAGTTTCATCGCGATTGAAAAACACTTTATTCCATGTGGGTACGGCTTCTTTCAGTTGTTGTAAACATTCCATCGGGTCGCCAAACATGATTTGCAAACGGGCAGTTTTAGCGAGTTCTTGCTGAAAATGAGCCACACTTGCAAAAAAAGCTTGGTGACTAGGACTTCCTGTGATGAACTGGGCTGGATTTACTTGGAATAACAAAATCAAATCGTCCTCTTTACTAGCATGATAGAGAGCTTTATTATCACTTACTCGAAGATCTCTTCGAAACCACATTACTGAAGTCATGCTTTCCCACCTTTCGCAAATTACTTATCGTTATTATACGAAAATCTATCGCATTTAGAAAAACAAAGGGCTTATAACACTAAAAAACCTGTTAACTTTTGCTAACAGGTTTTCTAAGGAGCATCCGTCAAAGTCCACTCAATCGTTGTCTCATAATTTTCATCTACATATGCTTCCGCCGCATCCACTTCCACAAGAATTCCGCGGTCAGCTGCCCATTCAATCGGAACAATCATCTCACTAGCCGACTGCGACTGAAAAACAGTAATTGGTTCATCGGAAAGTTGCTTTTTCTCTCCAGTGTTATCAATGAAAATCAGTCCATTTGGCAAAACATGAGCTGGATTTGTCGTTGAAGTAAGCGGTGATTTCACTGTCGCTGTTACGCTAAACTGGCTGTCCGCCCCTCTTGAATCAAGCACGGATAAATCAAAGTCCGCGTTTCGTTTCGCGATATTGTTTTGCTTATTAAGGGCGATTGACTCAAAAGAAATCGTTTCTGGCACATGGTTAAATTTCAACTCCCCCGTGACTTGAATCACAATTTCTTTCGTTAATGTGCCCAGTTGAATCGTCGCCGTGTAAGAACCCGTTTCTTTTTTCAAATTAGTACTAGTTACTTTCACTTGCGCCGTCAAGTCCTCGCCAGTTTCGATATTAAACGCTTTTGCAGCTGATTTCGTTAAAATTAATTGCTGCATTTCTGCATCATTCAGCTCAATGATTTCTTTTAAATTCACGGAAAAGTCAGCCGCTCGTAAGGCTTTACCGTCTTGTATTTCAGTCAGATCATCTTTGATAAAAACTGGTACGCGGATGTCAACATAATTATGCGCTTTATCTTCTAAGCGAACAACTGCTTCTGCCGGCCCAAATACGCTGGTGTCTGGTACGCTTCGTAAAGTCGTTGTCACCCCTGCACCAACCGTGTTATCGGAGTGATCACTAATATTGGTTACTAGTTTTGATACATCTGGAAATGGGTCCCCGATATTTAAAATTTGCGTAACGGGCTCCCCACTAGGCGGAGTGACGTCTTCTACGGTCACACTATCTAACGTAATTCGTTTTTGATCTTGCGTAATCGTAGTAGTTAAATCAATGTAAGGCTTTATAAAACCACTGGGGATAGCTATTCGATAATCCCCCGCGCCATCTGCTTGTCCTTTTAAAAGCTTGTTCTCGCCATTTTCGGTATAAGCAATACTAATAAATGCATTCGGTGTTGCGGTCCCGGTGATTTCGTTATCTGCATCGGTCACTGGATTTATCGTTCCTTCAAGGTATCCCATCGCAATCATCCGAGCTGTATTTTGATTAAAATTCGTTGGCGTCATTCCCGCATTACTAGCAAGAATTTTCGTAGTTGTCCCGGTATAAGTCAGGCTCCCAGTAACATTTTCCCCGTTCGGTAAACTGAAAATCTGCGCTGGCAAATCAGTTCGATCAATCGTTCCCGCCGTATTCCAATAATTCACCATTTGCGCATCTAAATTAAATGTATTTCCATAAGGCCAATAAAACATTGGTGTATTCGAATTCGTCGCAATTAAAAAGCTCCGCGGGTTTTGAATATCTAACTTTGCAGTTGCATTATTAAACTGGATAACATAACCCGTCCCGCCTGTTTTATTCAAAATTAAGCGCGCATCGGGACTTACCGTAATATCATCTGCCACCCAAAGTAGCGGGTTTCCGCCAGCTGTTTTCGTCATCGTCACATCCGCACCTTCAGCGATTTTAACCGCCCCGCCCGGTGTATCTCGAAAAATATTATTGTTAGAAGTAATATCCACCTTCGCATTCTTTTTCACATCAATATCGATTGGCTTCGTTCCCGAACGATAAAACATTCCCGTCCCATTAGAAAGCACCGTCACATCGGCATTTTCTTCAACAGTAAAAGTGTTTACTTCCGCAGTTCCACCACCAAACCAAAAAGCGCTATTCGCATTGGAACTTGCATGATTAATGTTTAGCTTCCCTGATACACTCACACCTTTAATTTCAGCCACTTCATTTGGTGTTGCGGAACCACTGACAACCGATGCAATCGTTACATCATTCGTTCCTTTAAAATTTGCTGTACCGTTCAGATTATAAATCATCTGCGGCCCTTGGTAGCGAATATTTTCGTAGTTTTGCACGACATTTTTCGCCGCAGCATAAACCGAAATCGTGCCATAATAATTTTTCCCAATAATATTAATATCTTTTAAAGTCGTTTCTTTTGTTCCCGCGTTTGTATTAACGGTAATAACACTGCTTTGTGCGCCTGATGATGCCATCGTTTCTGTTAACGTATGGATTTCACCCGTTGCAGGATTTTTCCCCGATAAAGTGAAAGTGCTTTTCGAAGCCGGGATGACAATGCCTCCCGATAACTCAACATCCGCGCCTAAATAAACCGTATCAATCCCGTTGTCTTCTGAAATTGCTGTTTTCAATTCTGTAAAATTGGTCACTACCGCTTCATTCCCCGCCAATTTGGCACTCCCATTTTCTGCTGCTATAACTACTTTAAAACCAAGAAAAAGAGCCGCCATGGTCAATACAATGATTATTTTTTTGAAAGCCATTTCGCCAGCCCCTTTCTTTATTGTTCTTTTCTTCGTTTTCTAATAAGGAAAATAATCAGCAGTAAGACAAGTAAAACACCCGCTGCAATTGCAACATAGATCCATTCGTTCGTTTGTTTTAAATCAACAGCTTTATTATTTAAAGCTTGTCCTTCTTTACCAATTGTGAAAGTTTCATCCCACTCCCATGTTTCTACGCCATCCGTTGCCGCCATTTTCAATCTGTATTTGCCTTCTTTTAGCGGCTTGTTTCCCCAGTCAATTCCAAAATCAAAATTGGAATTTGGCGCCATTGTCATATCTGCTTTTTTCGTTTGATAGAGCATTTTGTCTGAGTTATGTTGGTAAACTTTCGCGTCAATACTTAAATTTTTGATAATAACAGGTTGGTCGTTTTGTAATTTGGCAGCAACTGCAGTGTGATAGTTGATTAGCGTTGGCTTGATACTTAGTAAATTCATATGTGGTTTGACTAGTTTGTCGGTTTCAGATAACTGCATGCCAACAATATAGGAATATTCGTTTTTCAGTGAGACGCCTTTTGTTTTTTTCGCCTCGGTTGTGTTTTTCTTTTTGAATTGTATTGCGCCCAAAACAACGCCATCTATGGATTCTTCTGGCATTTCAATCGTAACTTGGACGGTTTTTTTGCCATTTACTGGAATAGTTAGGAGTTGTTGGTCGTCTGGTATTTTAGCTAGTTCTGGAAGTGGATGTTCTAAACTTTTATCTTTTTTAGTTAGGTCGTTTTTCGTGTAATCTATGACGCCTGTTCGATTGGTAGATGCGTAGTTAACGGACGCTTCTACTTGGATTTCTTCACTTGAGCTATTCATTACTTCGATTTCTACGGTTTGTTTTTGTTTAGGTTTCATTTCCAAATCGAAGTAAGTTTGCTTTTTGTCTATTTGATTGGCAGGAATTTTAGCCTGCACAGAGTAGCCAACATCACCCTCTGCCGCTTTTGCTTCTGTAAAATTGCTGAATGTCACTAGTAATGGAACAATGAACAATAAACTAAGAAAACTTTTTTTCAATTAAACCTTCCTTCCATCGTCTTTAATAAAAATTTTGCGTCTAGAAGTGAAATTCTAAACGCAAATTTTTTAAACTCCTGGCGCGTCAGATAATGTCCATGTAATCGTTGCTTCATGGTCCCCAATTGTTGCGCTCCCTGCTGGTATCGTTAGTTGTACATTGTCATTTAAACTGGCTGTGTCATTCGGTGTAGCACCAAACCAGCGATTAATCCATGTTCCCATACCTTCTGATGCTTTCGCGGAAACAACACTTACGATAGAAGTTCCATCTGTTGGTAGTTCTACAGTTTGAGCCGCAGTCGGTGTTGTCGCGGTTGTACTCGCAGAAGCAGTTTCTCCATTTTTAAAAGTTAGTTTTGCTCCTGATAGAGAAGCTGCACCATTTTCATCTTGGAATGCAGTAGCTGTGGCAGTAACTTTCCAGCCAGCTCCTGTTCCACGACGGTCAGACACTTGAATAAATGGTTTTCTGGAAGTCGATGAATAGCTTTGTTCTGTCGTCGCTACTTCTTGTTGTCCGAAATTAACCGAAGAAACGTAATCCATTGTTAATGAACCAGTGTTACCAGTTCCCGGGTCAGTTGGATTACTCGGATCTAACGGGTCAATCGGTTTCGTTGGATCTTCCGGATCAACTGGATTGACAACCCCAGTCCCCGCTTCAAATGTAATGGAAGCCTTTGATTCTCCCTCAGAAGTTACTGCAAAAGCTGATGGTGCAAAAAGTGTGACTGAACTTATGCCAATTAATCCTACAATTAATGTTTTTTTGATAATCATTTATTATTTCCCCTTTCGTCATGCGTTGGCTTCATATTATGATGAAAAAGGAGTCAATTCAATGTACAATTTATTAAAAATAGAGAAAAACATCAT
>CM001047.1:605286-609891 GCA_000183865.1 Listeria marthii FSL S4-120 | reverse complement strand
TTACATGTTTTTGTAATATTTTTTACAACGAATCGGCACTATTGCTGAGATTAGCTTGTAAAGAGAAAAATTATGTCTTTTTTGTGAACAATGCTTTTTCTAGCACAAAAAAAGCACTATCAGTTAGAAAAATCTACTTTTCTACTGATAGTGCTTTTTGTTTATTATTCTTTTTCTTCTGCAGGTGGTGCCACATATTCGCTTTCAGGTTGTTCACCGTAAAGTCCGGAAACTCGTTTGAACCAGATGAATACATGCGTTACGATTACTTTTAGCACCGCGTAGCCTGGTACTGCGAAGATAACACCTAGGATACCGAATAGATTTCCGGCTACAAGAATAACGAATAGAATCGTGATTGGGTGTACTTTTAATGTTTTACCCATTACTTGTGGCGAAATAAATTTACCTTCAAGTAATTGAACGACACACCATACGATGATTAGTTTAATTAATAACCAAGGAGATGTCACAATCGCGATAATAATTGCTGGTGTAATCGCAATTGCCGGCCCTAAGTAAGGAACAATACTAGTACATGCCGCAATAATAGCAAGCGTTAATGCATATGGTAAACCGATAATTAAATAACCGATAAATAGCAAAATACCAATACATAAGCTAACGATAATTTGTCCGCGGATATACGAACTGATTTGGTGGTTTGCTTCACCAAGTACTTGGCGAGTGTGCGCACGACCATTTACTGGTAGCATTTTAAGTAGGAAGTCTGGCAGCTTTTTCCCATCTTTTAGTAAGTAGAATAAAACAAGTGGTGTTGTAACGATTGCTAAGATAACTTCTGTTACAGTCCCGACAATGCTGCCAATGCTTGAGATAGCACTGTTAATTACGGACGTTCCTTTGGTAGAAACAGTCTTCATTATATCGCTCATATTCGTGTTTAATTTATCTTTTATTTGATCAAACAGGCTCGAGCGACTGAACTCGTCAAATTTCTGTGTAATTTGGTCCCAGTATCCCGGGAACGATTTGAACAAGCTAACGATCTGATCCTTAACAGCCGGAATAACAAAGCTAAATAGCAGAATGATTAAACCAATAATCACTAAGTATAACAAGGCAATTGCCCAGCCACGCTTCCACTTATGTTTCTCCAACCAATCAATAATTGGATTAAATAAATAGTAAGAAATCCCCGCTAAAATGATTGGTGCTGCAACGGTTTTAAGAATAACCATTAGTGGGTCGAAAATAAAGGAAATCTTCGTTAGCACATAAATATCAAGTGCCACTAATAGAAAAATTAGCAACCCCAGCACAAACTTGTTCTCAATAAAAAATTGTTTAAACTTTGTGAGTGAACCCTTCACTTTACCACCTTCTTTTGTCTAAATTTATTTTCGTTTGGTACCATTATATAGATTAATACCCTCGTTCACACTAAATTACCCATAAATTTGAAAAAAATCCGGCGTGAGTTGTATTTTTAACCTTGGATTAAACCATCTGGATCAAGTTCAAGCAACGCATGTGCAAAATAGAAATGATAATCTGCTTGGAATTTCTCGAATAATTGCGCACCTTCTTTTTGGTACATCACAAGTGGGTCTTGTTGTCCGTATGCCCGCAAATGAATTCCTTCGCGCAGTTGCACCATTGCGTCCAGATGCATAACCCACATTTGGTCCATCAAATTCAAATAAACTTCGCGTTCTATTGCCACAATCGTTTCAACTGGGAATTTATTACGTTCTTTTTTATGCCAAGAAACGATTTCTTCGACAACTTCTGCTGGTTCCATTAAGGTTACTTGGTCAAAAGAAATTGGGAATTTAGTTCCGCCAAGTAATTCTTTTTGACGTGAATAATATTTCTCCAATTCTTCTTCTGGAACATCAGTTGGATGAATAAACGAATATTCGGCGACTTCACGCAGAATTTTTTCGGAAGATACACCAAGTTTATTTCTTTCTAGTAGTAAGTCGCGCTCTTTATAGACCATTTTGCGCTGTAAATCGATTACTTCATCGTAAGAAAGCAAATCTTTACGAATATCGTAGTTGGCTCCTTCTAAGCGTTTTTGCGCATTTACAACGACTCCGTGGATTTTCCGTGAGTTAACTGGTTTGCCGTCGCGTGGCGCTTTTCGTTTTAATTTCGTGGAAAGTTTCTCCCAACTTTTACTTTCAAATTGTTCTAGTAAATCATCCTCTAAAGAAATCATAAACTTACTAAAACCGGGGTCTCCGCGTCGACCAGAACGTCCCATAAGTTGTAAATCGATGCGGCGACTTTCATGGCGTTCTGTCCCGATGACAGCAAGTCCACCGAGCTTATGCACATCTGGGTCAAGCTTGATATCTGTTCCCCGGCCAGCCATATTCGTTGCTAGCGTTACCATGCCGCGTTTACCGGCTTTCGCAATAATTTCCGCTTCTTGCGCATGGTTTTTCGCGTTTAAGACTTGGTGCGGAATTCCAGCAGCATCGAGCAAGCCACTAATCCATTCGTTACTTTTAATAGAAGAAGTCCCGATTAAAGTTGGCTGCCCTTTTTCATAGCGCCATGATACTTCATAAACAATCGCGCGTCCTTTTTCCTTTTTCGTATAGAAAATATCATCCGGCATATCTTCCCGGTTTACGCGTAAATTGGTCGGAATAACTACGACGTCCATATTGTAAATTTGACGGAATTCTTCTTCTTCGGTTTTAGCTGTCCCTGTCATACCAGACAGTTTTTTATACATTCGGAAGTAATTTTGAATCGTAATGGTCGCTAGTGTACGCGATTCTTCTTTTACTTCAACGCCTTCTTTCGCTTCGATTGCCTGATGCAGCCCGTCATTAAAACGTCTCCCTGGAAGTGCACGTCCAGTATGTGGATCAATAATTAACACCTCATCATCAAGCACCACATAATCCTTATCTTTATGCATCAAGAAATGAGCCCGCATTAACAACATTGTAATCCGTAGCTCAGACTGCGCCTCTGCAGAATAAAGTGATTCCACGTGCCAAAACTTCTGCGCCTTCTCAATTCCCGCATCATTTAACCAAACAAAGCGTTTATGTTCTTCTATTTCATAATCATCTTTCATCATCTTTTTCACAAGCTCATTCGCTGTATGATAAAGTGACAAATCTTCCTCTTTACGGTCAGAGATAAGCAAAGGAGTTCTTGCTTCATCAATTAAAATCGAATCGGCTTCATCAATTAAAACAAAATCAAGTCCGCTTTGAACCTTATCTTCTTTTTGACGAACCATGTTATCACGTAGGTAATCAAAGCCAAACTCAGAAGCTGTACCGTAAATAACATCTGCAGTATAAATTGCCTTTTTTTGGTCTTTATCTAAACCGGATTCATTTAGAGCAACCGAAACGCCTAAATATTCAAGCACTTGACCAATTTCTTCCCGGTCACGTCTTGCTAAATATTCGTTGGCAGTAACAAGATGCACACGATTACCGCGCATTACTTCTATAAACATCACAAATAACGACATCAATGTTTTACCTTCACCGGTTTTCATTTCTGCCACTTTGCCATCACCAAGAACAAGTGCGCCGATTAATTGCACTACAACCGCGTCCAAACCAATAATCCGACTTGCCGCCTCTCTTGCTAATGCGAAAATATTAATTTTATCCCGATCAGTCATTGGTTTCGTCTTGAACTTTTCGCGCCAAAAATTGGTTTGTTCACAAAGTTCGGATTGATCCATATTTCTATATAAGCCCTCTTTTTTAACAATTTGGCGGGCTATTTCTCGGTACTGTTTTACTATTTTGCGATCATCATAATTCTGTCTCATTATATAATATCCTCCATACCTTCTATTATAGAATACCATAAAGTCATCTGGCAATTCATTTCGAGACCGGAAAAGTCGCAAAACTGCTGATTTTAATATTACAAATGTATTAAATATTTCTGTTGCCAAAAATCAATAGGTTTCCCGAAGCGAAAGTTGTTGCTTAATGTTCACATCCCACTTACACCATAAAGGTCTACCTATCAGTACATCCCAAGTCCTAAGAATACACGTTCGCTTTTTGTTTGTTACAGAATTATTACAAATAGTTGGTATAGTCCGTTTTCCTGTTTAGAAGCGTTCCCTTGGTATTTGTTTTTTAGGTAAAAACTGGGTAAACTTAGTATTAATCACTAATAAAATTAATTCTCAAATACTAATTACGTACTGGGATTTTCTGAAAAAAGAGAGGGGTTTTATGAACATGAAAAAAGCAACTATCGCGGCTACAGCTGGGATTGCGGTAACAGCATTCGCTGCTCCAACAATCGCGTCCGCAAGCACTGTAGTAGTTGAAGCTGGAGATACTCTTTGGGGTATCGCTCAAAGTAAAGGGACAACTGTTGACGCAATTAAAAAAGCAAACAATTTAACAACTGATAAAATCGTACCTGGTCAAAAATTACAAGTAAATGAAGTTGAGGTTGCTAATGCAAAAACAGAGAAATCTGTTAGCGCAACTTGGCTTAACGTCCGTACTGGCGCTGGTGTTGATAACAGCATTATCACATCAATCAAAGGCGGAACAAAAGTAACTGTAGAAACAACTGAATCTAACGGTTGGCATAAAATTACTTACAATGATGGCAAAACCGGTTTTTGTG
>CM001047.1:604916-605186 GCA_000183865.1 Listeria marthii FSL S4-120 | reverse complement strand
GGACCAAAACCGGTTTTGTTAACGGTAAATACTTAACTGACAAAGTAGCAAGCACTCCTGTAACAACTACTCAAGAAGTGAAAAAAGAAGCTACTACTCAACAAGCGGCACCTGCTGCTGAAACAAAAACAGAAGTAAAACAAACAACGCAAGCAACTACACCTGCTCCAAAAGCAGCAGAAACTAAAGAAACTCCTGTAGTAGACCAAAACGCTACTACATACACTGTTAAAAGTGGTGACACAATTTGGGCATTATCCGTAAAATACG
>CM001047.1:604491-604816 GCA_000183865.1 Listeria marthii FSL S4-120 | reverse complement strand
AATTTATCTTCTTCTTCTATTTATGTAGGTCAAAAAATTGCTGTCAAACAAACTGCTAACACAGCTACTCCAAAAGCCGAAGTGAAAACTGAAGCTCCAGCAGCTGAAAAACAAGAAGCACCTGCAGTAAAAGAAAACACAAACAAAACTACTGCAACTACTGAGAAAAAAGAAGTTACAACTGAAAAACAAACACAAGCAAAAGCTCCAGCAGAAGCTGCAAAACCAGCACCTGCTCCAGCTCCAGCACCATCAAAAAATACAAACACTAACACGAATACAAGTACACCATCTAAAAACACAAATACAAACACGAATGCTAATA
>CM001047.1:603643-604391 GCA_000183865.1 Listeria marthii FSL S4-120 | reverse complement strand
GGTAATGGTCAAATGATTAACGCGCAAGATAATGGCGTTAAATACGATAACATCCACGGCTCTGGCTGGGGTAAATATCTAGTTGGCTTCGGTCGCGTATAATTAATAACTTAAAGTAACCTGTGGAGCAAGCAGTTCGCTTCACAGGTTTTTTGTTGGAAATTTTATCTTAATGAAAGACGGTGCATGATGAAAAACCAAGTAAAAGTAAAAATCTTCCCTAAGTTCACAAAAGGCTATAAAGAAGGCTATCCTTTAATTCTTAAAGAACGTATAGAAAAATGGCCGAAAGAGTTACAAGAAGGCGATGTATTCGAATTAACAGATGCCAATGGCCAATTCATTGCCAGAGGATACCACGGAGAACAAAACAAAGGCAGTGGCTGGCTTTTCACATGGGACAAAAAACAACAACTAGATGAAGACTTTTTAACTGATTTAATTACCGCTGCTATCGAAAAACGTCAATTTCTTTTTGCAGATGACTCTACTACCGCATTTCGGATTTTTAATGGTGAAGGCGATGGACTTGGCGGTTTCACGGTTGATTATTATGACGGTTACCTTGTCATTCAATGGTACAGCTTAGGCATCTACGCTTTCCAAAAAACGATTCTTGATATCTTCCTATCTTTTCCCGAGATTAAAGGTATTTATGAAAAAAGACGTTTTCAAGAAGATACAAAAGATGATTTCGTTGTCGGCCAAAAAGCAACTTTCCCACTTATTATTAAAGAAAATGGTATTA
>CM001047.1:600647-603543 GCA_000183865.1 Listeria marthii FSL S4-120 | reverse complement strand
CGGAGACGTATTAGTGAAGATTATTCGGTTTCAAAAAACGTCCTAAACACCTTTTCTTACACTGGGGCATTTTCTGTGGCTGCTTTATTTGGCGGCGCAAGCAAAACGACAAGCGTAGATGTGGCTGGTCGTTCGCTTAGCAAAACAAAAGAGCAAATGGAAGTGAACGGATTAGATCCAAGCGGACAGTCTATTATCGTTGAAGATGTTTTCCATTATTTCAAATATGCCGCGCGGAAACAATTAACATTTGATTTAGTCGTTGTCGATCCACCAAGCTTTGCACGCACAAAAAAAGTAACTTTCCGTGCAGCAAAAGATTACCCGGCTATGCTTCGTGAAATCATTGACATCACTGCTCCAAACGGTACTATCATTGCTTCAACAAACTATGCAGGATTTGGCATGAAAGCATTTAAAAAATTAATCGCGGAAGCCTTCCAAACTAGCGACCGTACTTACAAAATTGTCGAAACTCATTCCCTGCCTGCCGATTTTACAGTTAATAAAAACTTTCCAGAGGGAAATTATCTTAAAGTACTTTTTCTTACTTTGGATATTTAAAAAACCAGCGACCTCTAATGGTCGCTGGTTTTTATTTATTTTTCACTGGTTGGTTTGGCAAAAAACTTTCAAACCAGCTGTATAAGTCGTCCTCTTCTGCTTCGTTAACATTATGTCCAACAAAATAGCTATGCTTTTCGACATTACAACCCATTTTCTCGAAGAATTTAGCAATATCATCTGCTTCAGCAATTTGAACGACAGCATCTTCAATACCGTGGCCGATAAAAATACGCTTATCTTTCAACATTAAATTAGCCGGTCTATCTTCTATATAATACGGCAAACGACCACTTAATAAGGCAGCTGCTTTATATTGACCACCGTAACTTTGCATAATCGATATGGTTAAAACAGCCCCTTGATCAAATCCCGCCAGAAAAATTTGTTCGCTGTCAATCGAAACATAATCATTACAAATTTGATCAATAAACTGTGCAACACGTAAGCTTGCGTAGTCTACCTCATGCGGATTCGGGTCCCCTTCTGTTACCATATGATAAAAGCCATAAGTAGGGCCATATTCAACGTCTCCACGCATGGAAACAACAACAAAGCGGTCCATTAATAATTCTAGCTGTCCCGCCATATCAAGCTCATCTCCGCCGAAACCATGGAGTGCAAAAATCACCGGGAAAGTGTCCTCATCTTTTCTACCAATTGGTTCATAAATATCATACGCAAACATTCTCATCCTATACACCAGCCCTTACTATAACAGTTTTTTTAGTTCTTCTGCCTCTTCATCAGTTAGTGTAATCCCTTTGCCCATTTTCTCGTGATCGTCTGACCAGTCGCGGATATCGTATTTCGGTGGGCGTCCGTTCCAGCTCACTTTGTTTAATTCTTTCCGCCAGCCACGTGCATTTTCAGATAATACGCCAATTTCTTCTATAATTTCATATTCAATATTCGCCAAAATAATCCTTATCCTTTCCGGTGCTATATCTACCATACTATCAAATATTTACCCCAAATCACATCGAAACAATCGCAAATTCAAAAAAAGCATCCTTCCTACTAGAATTTTTGATTTGATTGCGTTACGATTGAGAAGGAATAAAGGGTTGGAGGTGCTTAGTTATGTCGACGGAAACAACAGATTATTTGCTAGAAACATGCTTAATGGCAGGCAAAATAATGATGGAAAGTGGCGCGGAAATGTATCGCGTAGAAGATACGATGAACCGCATTGCAACCGTCGCTAGTAATAAAAAAGGGATTAGTTTCGTGACGCCGACTGGGCTTTTTATGTCGCTTGAAGGAGAACGTAATGTGCAGTTACAGCAAATTCCGACAAGAACAATTAATTTAGAAAAAGTATCAATGGTCAATGAATTTTCTAGGGATTTCGCTGAAAAGAGAATTTCCTTACAAGAATTACATACAAAGCTTGTTAATTTAGATAAAGATGTGCGCTATTTCCCTATTTGGTTGCAGATTATCGCAGCATCACTTGTTAGTGGCTCGTTGATGGTTATTTTTGGTGGCGGTTGGTTTGATTTTATTCCAACTTGTATCATTGGTGCTATCGGTTTTATCATTTTTTATTATACGCAGATTTTTATGAAGGTGAAGTTCTTAGCTGAATTTTTGGCTTCGTTAACGGTTGGTCTCTTAGCTGTTTTGACGATTTCGATTGGTTGGGGGATTAATTTAGATACGATGATTATTGGTGGCGTGATGCCGCTTGTTCCCGGGGTGCCGATTACCAATGCCGTTCGGGATTTACTTGCTGGGCATTTGCTTAGTGGAATGGCACGCGGAACGGAAGCGCTACTTACTTCTTGTGCAATAGGAATTGGAATCGCGGTTGTTTTCCGCTTTTTCTTATAAAGGAGGCGCTATAATGGATTTAGTTTGGACAATTATTATTCAATTAGTGCTGAGTTATGTTGCGACTGTAACGTTTGCGATTATTACAAATGTACCAAAAAGAGCGCTGAATGCTTGTGGTATTACAGGAACATTCGGCTGGATGGCTTACTGGACTTTAATGCAAATGGATTCTGGGACGGGGGCATCTTCCCTAGCCGGAGCTTTTGTGGTCGCTGTGCTGAGTCACTTTTTTGCGAAACATAAAAAAATGCCGATTACGATATTCAATGTTCCGGGAATTGTGCCACTCGTTCCCGGGGGACTTGCTTACCAAGCTGTACGGAATTTTGTGTTAGGTGATTATACGGAAGCGATTGGCTTTTCTGTTCAAGTTACAGTGGTTGCTGGCGCGATTGCAGCGGGGTTAATGCTCTCGGAAGTATTCAATCATAGTATTAGGGCATTTCGTGGACGGAAAGAACGTATTTAAAAAAGCAATCTCTAGATCCGCCGG
>CM001047.1:598895-600547 GCA_000183865.1 Listeria marthii FSL S4-120 | reverse complement strand
GCTTTTTTATTATCGAATAATTTGATTTACTTATGGCTCAGGAATCAAAACTCCATAAACAAGTATCTGGTACGTAACCACCACATCTTCACTAGTCAGTATTCCTTCGCGATTGGCTGGTATACTTTGGTAGTTTTCCCATCTCTCAATCCCGGTACTACTGAAATCGGCATTTTGCGAAATAACATAGGGAATTTGTTTCCCTTGATCATCCAGTAAATTAAAGGTCATTCTTTCTGGTAACGAATACGTTTCTCCTTCTTTAGCTGGAATAACAATATCAGGCACTGCTTCACCTTGATTATAAATTTGTTGATTGTAATTTAGTCTCATATGATATTGGTCTAAATTAGGATAAACAGGCACTAAACCGCCGTTTTTATAAGTTGTTAAATCCGTTAAAACAAATGGATTTCCATTCCTATCAACAAATTTAATTGTTATTTTAACATCTTGTGCTTCTTTCGTATAGATATACATTACTTCTGTAGCTTGATTAGTGAAAGTACCATTTGCATTGTTTGGCAGTTTCGTTGTATCCAATGTATATCCATCAATTTGTAATTTGTATTTATCTGTTGAAGCATCATATGGTTCGCCAATATTACCGCTAATTGTTTGTGGAGTATGGATTTGTTTTCCATCTTGGTCGAAGTATTTAACCATTACGGTAGCTACAGGTACTTTTTGATAAATATACGTAACAACTTGCGCTTTTTCTGTAAAAGTTCCTGTTGTATTTCCGTTCACTTCTTTTAATTGGTAGTCCTCAATATTTTTCGTTGCAGTCTGATATGGTTTGCCAATGTCGCCTTCGAGTGTTTCACTAGTCGCCAGTGAATTTCCTTGTTCATCCTGATAGTTTACAGTTACAGCCCCTTTTTCAACTACGGGTGGTGTATTATTTTTACTTGTGTGTATATATCCTACATACGTATACCCTTCCATTGATTCAGGTTGTTTCGTTTCTTTCGTTCCTTTTATGACTGTTCGAGATTCTTTGGTTTTTAAGTTACTATTTTCTGTTGCTTGAACAATCGATCCGACTAACAAACTACTACCGCCAAGGACAACAAGAAATACTAGCAGCTGTTTGGCGTGTCTTTTTTTCAACGTAAGAAGTCCAATACCACTTCCTAATAAAATAAACCCTAGGATGATTAAATAACTATTTGGGCCAACATCTCCCGCTTTTACTAGTGTCCCATTTTGATTATTATTATTGTCAGAAGTATTATCTGTATTTGTAGTTGGTCCTGATGTGTTTTTTTGATACACAAAGGAATAATTTTCATAATCATTTGTAAGTGTCTCGTTTGGATTTCCTTTGATAATACTATTTTTTTGCGTTTCCGTTAATGTACTGATATCAATGTAATTATACGTAACATTGCTTGTATCAGTTTCAGCAGCATTCACCGGTGGATTTTCAAAAAGAAAACCTGTGAAAAATAATATTACTGCGAATACGCAAAGAAAGTATTTTTTCCTCATAGTACTATCCCTCCTCATATAACTAATTTCTCATTCTAACTGCTCACTCTTCCTATCAAAAGGGAGAGCCAAACTCGCGCTTAATTGAGCTAAGCAATTATATATTAGGCAAAAAACATTATCAATGGGTTGAGATATGTCTATTTTGTGAATTTTAA
>CM001047.1:587230-598795 GCA_000183865.1 Listeria marthii FSL S4-120 | reverse complement strand
TTTTTAAACTATTTAAATAGTCTTATACTGGGAGTAATATTATTTCTTTCCACAGTTCCGTATAGCCTAAACAGCAGGACTATATTTAAAATCTGTACATAATTGGGCTAAGTATTATATAAGAATCCTAAATTATTATCAAGTGTATAAATATGTCTATTTTGTGAACAAATTCATATTTTTATACAAATTACACCTAATAATAATTTAAACTACTTTGATACTCAAAAAAGAAGCTAGATAAAATGATTTCTCACTTTCTCTAGCTTCTTTTAATTTTAACGTCTAGCTATATTCACTGTTGTAAACACGAATTTATCATAACGGTGGCGCGATCTGGAAAATTCAAACGCGAGACCATTGTTTAAATAAACGGTTTGTTCTACTTCGACAACGGGGTCATCCGAAGCGCAGTCGAGATATTGCTGATCAAGCTGTGTCGCTTTATCAGCGCGAATTTGTTTGTATGAACTAGCAATTTTCAGGTTCAAATCGTCTTGTATATAAGAGTAAATCGATCCTTCTAAAATTTGCTGGTTAATGCCTGGGATAACCCCAACTGGCATATACGTGTGTTCTAGCACATATGGTTCATCTTTCACTAGCCGAACACGAAGAATATCATAGATTGGTGTTTCCATCTCGATATGAAGACGTTCGGCAATTTCTTCGGTTGGAAAAATGACTTTAAACTCGATTACTTTGCTAATAACTTTTTTTCCGTTCAAAAGTTTAGTGAAGCCGTTTACCTCTTGGTTATGAATCTGCAAGCGGTCCGCGTCCAGCGCCGATTTGATAATGAAAGTACCATGTCCGCGTTTACGGTATAGTAAGCCTTCAAGTACGAGTACCTCAAGCGCCTTTTTCATTGTCATTCGACTACAATCAAACTCTTTCGCCAAAGTTATCTCATCAGGAATAGGTTGATTTAGCGGATAGGCGTGATTCATAATTCTTTTGCGGATTTCTTCAGCAATAAAGCTATATTTCGTCTGGTTCTGAGCCACGGAAGTTCACCTCTTTACACATAATACTTTTATTTTATCACATTTAGTCTTCAAAACCATTGTTTTCTGAAAGTTCTTTGTACCAATGGCCGGATGCTTTCACGGTACGTTTGAAGTCATTGTCCAAATCAACTTCCACTAAGCCATAACGGTTTTTGTAAGCATTCGCCCAGCTCCAGCAATCCATGAACGTCCAAAGGTGATAACCATGACAGTTAGCGCCTTCTTCAATTGCTTTATGAAGCCATTTCAAATGACTCTTAATGAAGTCAATTCGGTACGTATCTTCAATCATTCCATCTGCATTACGATAGCGACTTTCGCCTTCCACACCCATACCATTTTCGGAAATAAAGAACGGAATATTATCGTAGTTGTCGCGCAGATTAATCGCAATATCATAAATCGCTCTTTCGAAAATTTCCCAGCCACGATACGGATTCATTTTACGGTAAGGCATTTCATAATTATCAAAAAGATGTTCTGGCATAAATGGCGCATCCGGATGAGCTGCGTATTCTTTCGCTTTCACACGGCGCGGTTGGTAGTAGTTCACACCAAGAATATCAATAATGTTGTTTTTAATAATCGCTAAATCCTCTTCAGTATATTCTGGAAGCGCGTCATGCTCGCGGATAATTTCTACTAAATCAGCCGGGAATTCCCCTTTTGTAACAGGATCAAGGAAACTACGATTGAAAATCAGATCCGCAATATGAGCCGCTTTTAAATCAGCCGGATTTTGGCTTCTTGGGTACGATGGTGTTAAGTTTAAAATGATTCCGATTTGGCCTTCTGGAATTTCCAGCGCGTGGAATTCTTTTACAGCAAGGGCGTGTGCCAAAGTAGTATGGTAAGCAACCTGTGTCGCGCGTTTAAAATCAACGACATTCGGATAGTGCATATCGTATAAATAGCCCGCTTCAACCGGAACAATCGGCTCATTAAAAGTAAACCAATGTTTCACACGATCACCAAATAACTCAAAACAAGTTTTCGCAAAAGTTGCATACGCGTCCACTACTTCACGGCTTTCAAAACCGCCTTTTTCTTGCATCGACATTGGCATATCAAAATGATATAAATTCATAAATGGTTCCACGTCATTTGCAAGCATTTCATCAATAACACGATTGTAAAAATCAACTGCTTTTGAGTTCACTTCGCCAATACCATCTGGAATAAGGCGTGACCACTGAATCGACGTACGGAAAGAATTATGTCCCGTTTGCTTCATCAAAGCAATATCTTCTTTATATTGATAGTAAAAATTAGATGTATTTGTAGGACCAACATCATTAAAGAAACGACCTGGCTCGATTTTATACCAATGATCCCAAATGCTTGGTTTTCTGCCGTCTACATCTGCTGCGCCTTCTGTTTGTGGGCCGGATGCCGCACTTCCCCACCAAAAATTCTCTGGAAATTTATAAGTCATTTTTTTACCTCCAACTATTATTTGTTTTTATTATACCTTATTTATTTAAAAGTATAAACTTATTTATCCAAAAGTTTGTTTTTAATTTTTATTTCTTACACGTATTGCCAAAAATCGGCTAATCCGCTACAATAATAGAGTCGTATAAGTTCGGTAATATGGACCGTTCGTTTCTACCAGGCAACCGTAAAATGCCAGGCTACGAGCTATTGTAAAATTTAATAGGGATTTTTTTGCTATTTTTATTTATTATTCCCTTTTTTACCTAGGCTCTTTCCGTTATGTGCGACAACATAAATAGGGAGGCTTTTTTTAATGGATAAATTTTTCAAACTACGCGAGAACAAGACGACTATTCGGACAGAAATACTCGCGGGGCTTACGACTTTCTTGTCGATGGCTTATGTACTTTTCGTCAATCCATCCATGCTTGCAACAACCGGAATGGAATTAAAAGCAGTTTTCGTGGCAACGATTCTTGCTTCTGTTGTTGGATCACTTGCAATGGGACTTATTGCTAACTACCCAATCGGACTTGCTCCAGGAATGGGATTAAATGCGTTCTTTGCTTATACGGTTTGTGCGCAGTGGGGAATTCCTTGGCAAACCGCGCTAGCTGGAGTACTTGTTTCAGGTTTAGTGTTCATCTGTTTAACTCTTTCCGGAATTCGTGAAAAAATTGTAAATGCAATTCCAACTGAACTAAAATTCGCTGTTGGAGCCGGAATTGGCTTTTTCATCGCCTTTCTAGGTCTTAAAAATGCAGGAATTATCGTGCCAAATGAATCCACTATTTTAGCACTTGGTGACTTGCATTCTGGCCCGGTTTTACTAGCTGTTTTCGGGATTGTTATTACCGTGGCTTACATGACGATTGGTTGGAAAGGTGCGATTTTCTTCGGGATGGCAACGACTGCTATCGCCGGAATGTTATTTGGTTTAATTGACGTGCCTACACAAGTTGTGTCATCAGTTCCGAGCATTGCGCCAACTTTTGGTCAAGCTATTATCCATTTGCCGGATATTTTCACACCACAAATGTTGATTGTTATTTTGACATTTTTCTTCATTGATTTCTTTGATACTGCTGGAACGCTTGTTGCTGTTGCGACACAAGCCGGCTTTATAAAAGATGATAAAATCCCGCGTGCCGGTCGTTCACTTTTCTCTGACTCGATCGCAACTGTTTTTGGTGCGATTTTCGGGACATCGACAACCACTTCTTATGTAGAATCTACTGCTGGGGTCGCGGTTGGTGGTCGGACTGGTTTAACTGCCGTTGTTATCGCCATCTGTTTCTCGCTGTCACTATTCTTCTCGCCGCTTCTTGGTGTAATTACAAGTGCGGTTACGACGCCGGCGCTTGTTATCGTTGGGATTTTAATGATTGGAAATGTGGCTCATATTGACTGGACAAAATTCGAAGTAGCCGTTCCGTCCTTTTTCGTTATTTTAATGATGGTTCTTACTTTCTCTATTGCAACAGGTATCGCGATTGGCTTCATTTTCTACCCAATCACAATGGTACTTAAAGGTCGTTATAAAGAAGTTCATCCGATTATGTATGTGATGATGGTGCTGTTTATACTGTACTTTATGTTTGTCGTTTAGACAGCAAAAAAACCGGGGATTCCGCATCCTCGGTTTTTTCTTTTAATCGTAATACACTATCATGTAGCTTTTGCCTTTTTCCTCGTCATACCCTTGCACAAAATCGGTTTCTTCGAGCTGCTCTAAATCCTTCACGACAACCGAAATATTTTTGCCAAGTTTGATCGTTTTGCGAATTTTTTTCGATAATTTTTCACGTTTTTCTTCATCTAATTGGAATGTTTCTGGAAAACGGACATTGTTTTCGCGTTCGAACGTATCGACCATTGTATTGAATTCGGTAATTTCTTCCGGTTTTTCAATTGTCGTACGCGCAAATTCAGCAATATTTAACGTCTCTTCCCCTGCCAAATATTCCGTCGTCGCTTTGACAAAATTAGATTTATCTAGCAGCGACTCCTCGCGTTGCTTAATATAATCCGTACAAACCTCCACAAAACCTTCCGTATAAAACTTCTCATCGGTAATCTTATCAATGCTTAAAAACTTATCTTTCCAATAAACAGAATCACCACGGTTAAGCCGATCTAAAATCAACACTTTATTCCCCGTGTCATGATCCACATTAAAAATCAAACAACCTTTATCCAAATCTGTACCAGTAATCCCTTTATCATAACCGATTTGGAATTCTCTGCCATTAAAATCATTTTTCAGAAAGACTTCTTTGTTTTCGACTTTGAAAATCCCGATGCCATTCGTGAAATCACCATCAACGACGCAACCTTCAATAAAGAAAATCCAGACGTCACCACTTTTAATATTCGGGTGGGTTGTTTCGCTGTATAAATGCTCTAAAATTTTCTTCGATTCATCTAGAAACTCTTCCTCCGCTATAAACATATTTGCAGCAAAAGTTCGGACTTCGTTAAAATCCAAATCAGTTTCGTGACTAAATTGGTAATATTCATCTTTTGTAAATGGTTCTAAGAAAATAGAAGATAATGTTTGGTTCATTTCTGACCCGATATCAGCAAGTACATTCGCTGAGACTTCGGTTCCTTCTTCTCTCGCTTTATTTCCAGCAAAGTGGACCACGAGTTTCGTAATTTTTGCGTAAGAAAAATCTGGCATTCTTGTATCATCCTAACTTTTATAAAATAGGTATTTCCTGTATACTAAATTTATTATGAACAAATGGAGGTTACATAATGATTCCAGCTGATTTTGAAGATCGCGTCTATACGGTCGTGCGCCAAATCCCGCGCGGTAAAGTGACGACTTATGGCCAAATCGCCTATATGATTGGCTTTCCTAAAAATGCCAGACTCGTTGGTGCAACGCTAAAACATTCAAAGCGCGACCAAATTACACCATGCCATCGTGTCGTAAATGCAGCTGGTCGACTTGTCCCAGGTTGGGAAGAACAACGCGAACTGCTTTTACTCGAAGGAGTGACGTTTAAAGAGAACGGGCATGTCAAAATGAAAGATCATTTTTGGCAATAAGCACTATATCCGCGCCCAATATCTTGAACGCCATGCGAGTCGGATCCATACACAAATGGAATCTGTAACTCTCTAGCTAACGCCACGATTTCTTTTGGCGGATACGTTTCCCCGCAAAGTGGCTTAAATAGGCCTGCTGTATTAAAATCAAGCTCATAATCCCTCTTTTTCACTAAAGCAAGCACCTCCTGAAATTCCGCAATGACTTCCGCCGAAAAATCACGTCCATCCGCTCCAAAAAACTGCTGAAACTTCTGACACAATGAAATATGTCCAATTCTCCGCGGCTTAAATAGTCCTAAATCCGCTTCAATCGACCGTTTCACACCTTCTAAATAAGTGAGTTGTGCCTGTTCAAATCCACCATAAAATTGCACAATTCCTTCATTATAATCTTCCGCCGAAAAATCAATCGAACGAAAACCGCCTTGCCCCTCTAAAAAATGCAGCGACAACACGCCATCATCCGTTTCTGGCCCATATTCATTCAAAAAATCGCGTGTGAAATCCTCATAGCCAATCAAATAATCCACTTCAAACCCGATATGTATTAACAAATCACTCGCATATTTTTTCTTCATCTGATTCATTTTCTTAAAATAATAAGGTAAATCACTCATTGCCATGCTCGCCGTTGTCACTGCTTCACTATCCCCAGCAGTATTTTTCATAAATTCACTCGAAAGCGGCGCGTGCTCAACAATAGAATACTCATCAAAATCCAGTTCAATCGCTTTTAAAATCATTTCCTCCACATCATCATGCGTACCGTGGGGACAAAACTCTGTATGCGTGTGCCCGTCTCTTTTCATATTCAACCCTCTTTCAAAATTCTTTTCCCTCAGCGTGCTAAATGGTACACTAATTATACCATAAGCAACTATTTTTCTATTCATTATTTACAAAAACACTTTAACGTGCTAATATGCTAATAAACTAAAATATCGTAAAGGAGCTAACCAGATGAACTTAAATAAGAACTTGCCAACTGGAACACGTGATAAACTTTTTCGCGAAGCACAGGCCGCATACAAAATTGAGCAACAAGTGAATCATTATTTTGAAAAACGTGGATTTAAGCGGATTGAAACACCTGTTATCGAATTTGAAGACGTCTTTTCTTCGGAACATCAAGCGGACGCCAAGCTATACCGTTTCTTTGATGAAAAAGGACGCTTGACAGTTTTGCGACCGGATATGACCCTTCCAATTGGTCGAGTCGTTAGTACAACTGGTGTCACGCTCCCGCTCAAACTTTCTTACAGCGGAAAAATCTTTCGCGCAAATGAAGATTTTGGTGGCGAACAAAATGAACAGACCCAAGCCGGAATTGAAATTATTGGTTATCCTTCCATTAAAGCTGAGATTGAATGTATTTTAAGTGGCATTGGTGTTTTAAATACACTAGAAATTCCGAATTTTCAAATCGAACTCGGTCATGCCGCAATTTACAGGCGTGTTGTCCATCTTTTAAACCTTCGCGAAACAGCCGAAATTGATTTCCGCCTGCTGATTCAAAATAAAAGCCTCACTGGCATTCAACAGTTCGTTGCTGATAATCCGAGCACGCTGGACGATTTTATTCTGGCATTACCACGATTATTTGGCCCAGCGACAGCGATTTTACAACAAGCAAAAAACTTAACCACAGATAAAGGAATTTTAACCGCACTGACCGAAATGGAAACTATTGTAGGAGCTGTTTCTTACGCTGCCGATATTAGTGTCGACTTAGGACTCGTGCAAGATTTTCATTATTATACAGGTATTATTTTCAGAGGGTATGCCGACCTTGCTGCCGATAATTTTTTAAGTGGCGGTCGTTACGATCACTTACTAGAACAATTCACCAGCTCCCCCTCTCCAGCAGTTGGTTTGGCACTTAATCTCGACTCCCTCACAACCCTACAAAACCGCGCTGGCATCATCAAGAAACAACCTCCAACAACACTTTTAATCCACTACGACCTAGACGCACTCCAACAAGCCGAAAAACTCATGCAAGAAACACCAAACAGCGAATTAAGCTTTTTTGAAACACCAACAAATGCTATCTCTTTTGCGAAAAAATGGCACATCCCAACCGTCGTTCACGTTTCCAGCCAAGGAAGCCAAACTATTTTTCAAAAGGAGGCGGACCTATGAAAGCTTTGAAAATCGCTTTAACGAAAGGCCGACTAGAGAAAGATGCCATTGTCCTTTTGGAAAAAGCAGGGATTGATTGTTCTTCGATGACTGATAAAAAGCGCAAATTGATTTTCCATAGCAGCACCCAGCCGATTTCGTTTATTTTAGTAAAAGCGGTTGATGTCATGACTTACGTGAAACACGGCGTCGCGGATATTGGTATCGTTGGAAAAGACGTGCTGATGGAAGCCTCCAAATCACATTATGAAATGCTTGACCTCGAAATCGGCAAATGCCAGTTCTGCCTTGCTTCTACGCCAGATTTTGATCCAAGCAGCTATCGTCGAAAAATCATCGCCACCAAATATCCAGCAGTAGCTTCCAAATTTTTCCGTGAAAAAGGCGAAGATGTAGAAATTATCAAAATCGAAGGCTCCGTCGAAATCGCGCCTGTACTCGGTCTTGCTGACGCCATCATTGATATCGTCGAAACCGGCTCCACATTAAAAGAAAACGGCTTACTTATTTACGAAAAAATGTATCCCATCTCTGCCCGCCTGATTGTCAATAAAGCTTCCTTAAAACAAAATAAAACGCAAATTTTCCATTTAATCGACCAATTAGAACAAGCGATAAAGGAGGAGCGTACCCCGTGAAAATTCTAACCGGAACAACAGCGTCCATATTAAACGAACTCAAAACTGAAACCACAACGAGCACCTCACACCAAGTCGAAACCACAGTAAAAGCGATTATCGAAAAAGTAAAAACAGCTGGCGACCAAGCCTTACTCGACTACACAGCCCAGTTCGATGACGTCAACCTAACCGAACTTCGCGTTTCAAACACCGATATCCAAGCAGCCACAGCCAAAGTCGAGCCCGCCTTCCTAGAAGCCCTTCACCAAGCAAAAGCAAATATTGAAAGTTTCCACAGCAAGCAAAAACAACACGCATTCCTTGATAGCGAAAAAGATGGCGTCATTCGCGGCCAATTAATACGCCCACTCTCAACCGTCGGCGTATATGTTCCCGGGGGCACAGCAGCCTATCCATCGTCCGTTTTAATGAATGTTCTACCTGCCAAAATCGCTGGTGTGGAACGAATTGTGATGATTACGCCTCCCGGAAAAAATGGCATCAATCCTCACGTTTTAGCAGCCGCACAACTTGCTGGCGTGGACGAAATTTACCAAGTTGGTGGTGCGCACGGAATTGCCGCACTTGCTTACGGAACCGAGTCCATTCCTAAAGTAGATAAAATCGTCGGCCCGGGAAATGTCTATGTCGCCACCGCTAAACGAGAAGTTTTTGGCTTGGTTGATATCGATATGATTGCCGGTCCATCCGAAATCGTCGTGCTCGCAGATGAAACGGCTAACCCTACTTTCATCGCTGCTGACTTACTCTCCCAAGCAGAGCACGATACATTAGCCCGTGCTATTTTAATTACCACAAGTGAAAACATCGCCCAACAAACAAAAGCCGAAATAACTAAACAACTCGAAACCCTGCCACGAAGAGCCATCGCCCAAGAATCCATCGAGACGCAAGGCAAAATTATTATCGCAACAAACACGAAAGAAATGTTCGATATCATGAACGAAATTGCTCCAGAGCACCTAGAAGTCCAACTAGAAAATCCAATGAATTATTTGCACCAAATTAAAAACGCCGGCTCTATTTTTCTAGGAAGCTATGCCTCAGAACCACTTGGCGACTATTTTGCCGGACCGAATCACGTCTTACCAACAAGCGGCACTGCCAAATTCTTCTCCCCACTTGGCGTAGAAGATTTCACGAAACGTTCCGCTTTTATTTCTTATACGAAAGAAGCACTTGCAAAAGAAAAAGACGCCATCATCCTACTTGCTAATAAAGAAGGTCTCGACGCCCACGCCAAAGCTATTCAAATTCGTTTTGAGGAGGAAATTTAAATGAGAACCGCAACTAAAACCAGAGTTACCGCCGAAACTTCCATTGAGCTTTCCATTAATCTTGATACCCAAACAGAATCCACTATTTCCACTGGAGTCGGATTTCTAGATCATATGCTCACCTTATTCGCCAAACACAGCCGCATCACTTTAAATGTAAATGCGATTGGTGATACATACATCGATGCGCATCATACGGTTGAAGACATCGGCATTACACTCGGTCTTTGTCTAAAAGAAGCACTCGGCGATAAAGCTGGTATCAACCGCTACGGTTCCGCTTATGTACCAATGGACGAATCACTTGGCTTTTGTGCGCTTGATTTAAGTGGCCGTTCCTATCTTGTTTTTGACGCCGAACTAACGAACCCAAAACTAGGCGATTTTGACACAGAATTAGTAGAAGAATTTTTCCAAGCAGCCGCCTTCAACAGTGAAATGAACCTCCACTTGCGCGTTCTTTACGGTAAAAATACTCACCATAAAATCGAAGCTCTTTTTAAAGCATTCGGTCGTGCTCTCCGTGAAGCAATCACAATTAATCCTGAAATCCAAGGCGTAAATTCGACTAAAGGGGTTCTGTAAATGATTGTTATTATCGACTATGATACAGGAAACACGAAGAGCATCAGCAAAGCACTGGATTTTATTGGACTAGAAAACAAAATTTCTAGCAATCAAGCAGCAATCAAACAAGCCGATGGTGTTATTCTACCCGGAGTTGGCGCCTATCCAGAAGCTATGCAAGAACTCACTCAGCGTGGGCTTGATGTGACCTTAAAAGAAATCGCAGTCGCTGGAAAACCAATTCTCGGCGTTTGCCTCGGTATGCAACTTTTGCTTGAATCGAGCAGCGAGCATACTTTCACAAAAGGACTCGGTCTTATTCCTGGTCGTGTCGAAAAACTACCTGACAAACCCGAATTTGCCGTTCCTCACATGGGCTGGAATCAACTAGAAATCAAACGCACAACCCCACTCACGAACCAACTCGGTGGCGAATATGTTTACTATGTCCATTCCTATTATGCCGACTGCCCAGCGGAGTACATTATCGCAACAAGCGGCTATTCCGTCGAAGTTCCCGGCATGATAAATAACGGCAATATCTACGGCGCCCAGTTCCACCCAGAAAAAAGCGGCCAAATCGGACTAGAAATTTTAAAAGGTTTTAAGGAGGTCATCGAATCATGCAAATCTTCCCAGCAATAGACTTGAAAAATGGACAATGCGTCCGGCTTTTCCAAGGTGATTTTTCCAAAACAACCGTGGTAAATGAAGACCCGATTGCTCAAGCAAAAGCCTTTGCAACAGACGGCGCCACCTATTTGCACATTGTTGACCTAGACGGTGCGCTGGAAGGACGTCCAGTCAACCTCGAAATCATCCAAAAAATGCAAACAGCTGCCAAAATACCCGTCCAAGTTGGCGGTGGAATTCGTAGCATGGCACAAGTGGACTATTATCTCGAATCCGGCATCGACCGCGTCATCATCGGTTCAGCCGCGCTAACAGATCCAGATTTCCTCCGTGCTGCCGTCCAAAAATACGGTTCAAAAATAGCTGCCGGAATCGACGCCAAAAACAGCTTTGTCGCAACAAGCGGATGGCTCGATGTAAGCCAAGTTAGCTATTTAGATTTAGCCAAACGAATGGAAGAAATGCATGTCGAAACCATCATTTACACCGATATTAGCCGCGATGGCACACTTACAGGGCCTAATTTAGAACAAATGGCTGCATTGCAAAAACATGTCAGCATCAATTTAATTGCATCTGGTGGCGTAAGTAGCCGCGCCGATTTAGAATCACTCGCGGAGCTTGGTTTGTATGGAGCCATAGCCGGGAAAGCCCTTTATAATGGAAATATTTCAATGTCAGATGTCACCGAGGTGGAACAACATGCTTACTAAACGAATCATCCCCTGCCTTGATGTCACAGCCGGTCGCGTCGTAAAAGGTGTTAATTTTGTTTCCTTAACCGATAACCCTAAGCGA
>CM001047.1:584078-587130 GCA_000183865.1 Listeria marthii FSL S4-120 | reverse complement strand
GTCGAAATCGCCAAAGCCTATAATGAAGCTGGCGCCGATGAACTCGTTTTCCTTGATATAACAGCAACCGTCGAACTGCGCCAAACAATGATAGATGTCGTCGAACGAACCGCCGAGCAAGTTTTCATCCCACTCACAGTTGGCGGCGGCATAAGTAGCGTCGCTGATATGAAAGAGCTCCTCCAAGCTGGTGCCGATAAGATTTCCCTCAATTCCGCTGCGATAAAACGACCCGAACTCATCCAAGAAGGCGCCGCAAAATTCGGTAACCAATGTATCGTCGTCGCCATTGACGCTAAATGGAACGGCACAAACTGGAGCGTCTTCACGCGCGGTGGCCGAAACGATACCAGACTTGATGCCATTGAATGGGCCAAAAAAGCTGTTCAACTTGGCGCCGGTGAAATTCTCCTAACTAGCATGGACGGCGACGGTACCAAAAACGGCTACGATATCCCACTCACAAAAGCAATTTCAGAAGCTGTTTCCGTTCCCGTCATCGCTTCAGGCGGATGTGGTAATGCCTCCCACATGGCCGAAGTTTTCGAACAAACAAACGCAACCGCCGCACTCGCAGCCAGCATTTTCCATTACGGCGAACTGAGCATCAAAAACGTCAAAACTACCTTACTCGAAAAAGGAGTGAATATCCGCCCATGATTTCCGTCGATTTTTCTAAAGGTCTTATTCCAACCATCATCCTAGACGACCAAAACGGCGAAGTTCTCATGCTCGCCTATATGAATGAAGAAAGCTATAAAAAAACGCTCGAAACTGGCTACACGTGGTTCTTTTCGCGCTCCAGAAACGAACTTTGGAACAAAGGCGCAACAAGCGGCCACACCCAAAAAGTAAAACAAATCTGGACCGACTGTGATAATGACACCTTGCTCATCCGTGTAAACCAAATCGGCCCAGCCTGCCACACCGGTAAAAAAAGCTGCTTTTTCAATCTCATAAAGGAGGACTTTTAAATGCTAAATGACCTATATGAAGAAATTAAACTGCGCAAAGAACAACCAAAAGAAGGCTCCTACACCAACTATCTATTCGAAAAAGGACTCGATAAAATCCTCAAAAAAGTTGGCGAAGAAACTACCGAAGTCGTCATCGCCGCTAAAAATGATAATCAGGAATTAATCGCCGAAGTTTCCGATTTAACCTATCACGTGCTCGTGCTCTTAGCCGAAAAAAACATTCCGCTATCAGCCATCCAAACGGAACTTCAAAAGCGCGAAGGTAAACTCAGCACTACTCGTGACCGCAAAGAAATTAGCGATTTATAAAAACATGACATTTTCGTAACCTTAAAGATTATTATTGTAAGAAAAAGCGCATGATTTTTTAAACCATCTTTTATATACTTGTTTACGTGGAGAGCTTTTATTTTTCCCAAAAGAAAGCAAGTAATGTTAGAGCAATAATTCTAGTATCCGAATTAGTCTTATCCCTTGGCTCGCTTTAACATTATTACTCCCTAATACTCCCTTAACCGCATCCCCCTGGTGCGGTTATTTTTTTCGCGCTTTGCCTGATAATTTCCAACTCGAAATATAAGCAAACGTTCTCATTAACTACATTTTAAAAAATTTCAGAAAAATTGGTTTTTATGCTTGAAAATATTCTCAACAATGTGTAAACTAACAACATAGGTAAGAAAAGTTGACCTACTTGGCGTAAATAAGCCGATGTTTTTTCACTTTATAACATCACGTGTATTTGCATTAGGTTTTCTACTTTTCCTTATAGTCAAAATATTTAAACAAGGAGCGATTATAGTATGGCACAAACATCCACTATCCAAAACGACACAAAGGCAGCCGAAGAATATGCAGCTCGAGTGTTTGAAACAATTAAACAACGGAATCCTGGCGAAACGGAATTCCACCAAGCAGTTGAAGAATTCTTAAACTCTGTTATCCCAGCCCTTGCAAAAGAACCTAAATACGAAGCAAATGGTATTTTAGAACAGTTAACAGAACCCGAACGCCTTATCAGTTTCCGAGTTCCATGGGTGGATGATTCTGGTAAAGTACACGTAAATCGCGGTTACCGCGTCCAATTTAATAGCGCAATTGGTCCATATAAAGGTGGTCTTCGCTTCCACCCTTCCGTTACTGGAAGCATCGTCAAATTTCTTGGCTTTGAACAAATTTTCAAAAACTCCTTAACTGGCTTACCAATCGGTGGCGGTAAAGGTGGATCTGACTTTGATCCAAAAGGAAAAACAGATGCAGAAGTAATGCGTTTCTGCCAAAGCTTTATGACAGAACTACAAAAACATATCGGTCCAGATACAGATGTTCCAGCTGGTGATATCGGTGTTGGCGGACGCGAAATCGGCTACTTATTCGGCCAATACAAACGTCTTCGTGGCGCTTATGATGCAGGTACAATTACTGGTAAAGGACTTACTTACGGCGGTAGTTTAGCTCGTACAGAGGCAACTGGATACGGTCTTGTTTACTTCACCGTTGAAATGTTAGAAGCAGCTGGCGAATCTATCCGCGGCAAGAAAATTGTCGTTTCTGGCTCAGGTAACGTAGCTATTTATGCTATCGAAAAAGCACATGAATTAGGTGCTAAAGTTGTTGCATGTAGCGACTCTGCTGGTTTTGTTTATGACAAAGAAGGCATCAAAGTAGAAACAGTAAAACAATTAAAAGAAGTAGAACGCAAACGTATTAGCGAATATACAACAATCCACCCTTCTGCTGAATATTATGCAGGCGGCGACGTATGGTCCGTTCCATGTGATATCGCGCTACCATGTGCAACTCAAAATGAAATCAATGCCGATCAAGCCCGCGCACTTGTAAAAAATGGTGTTATCGCTGTTGCAGAAGGCGCAAACATGCCATCTACACTTGAAGCAGTTGACATTTATCACGAAAACAAAGTACTTTTTGGCCCAGCAAAAGCGGCAAACGCTGGCGGTGTAGCTGTATCAGCCCTTGAAATGGCTCAAAATGGCACTCGCATGAGCTGGTCGTTCCAAACAGTCGACGAACATTTACAAAACATCATGAAAGATATTTATAAAAATTCAAGT
>CM001047.1:579980-583978 GCA_000183865.1 Listeria marthii FSL S4-120 | reverse complement strand
AGTTATCGGCTCAAACATCGCAGGCTTCCTAAAAGTTGCAGACACAATGATTTCTCACGGTATCATTTAATTCAAAAAAGCCCTTCTCTCTTTTGAAAGAAGGGCTTTTTGTTATCTCATTAACTTCCGTAAAATAAAAGAAAGTCCAAACCACAGAACAATACTAATCAAAATCGTTATCAGCCAACCAAAAACATTATGTTCTAATGGAAGCGGCATATTCATTCCAAAAAATCCCGTAATAATCGTCGGAACCGTCAATAAAATAGATAAAGCCGTCAAAATTTTCATCGTATCATTCAGATTATTATTCAAAATATTATTATACGTACCTGACAATTGCTGTAAGATTTCTGAACTTAATCCCGTCATCTCCACAAGCTGTTTTGCTTCTATTAAAGCATCCTCAAACTGCTCTTTTTCCACTTCATTTAGTTCCCGGTAAATCATATGCGATTTCATTTGTTCCAGCAACGCCGCATTTTGCTTAGACGCCGAAACAAAATAAACAATTCCCGTTTCCAAATCCGACAATAACAACAAATTTTTCTTCGTCGTTTTAATTTTCAATTTGTCATTAATCAATCTTCTCTCCATATCCATTTCTTCCACATACGGAAAAAACGCATCCATAACAAAATACAAACTACTAAATAAAAACTGAAAAATAGTGACTGCGTCTGAATCCGCTAAATATTGCTTCATTTTCCGCGTAATATACTGATTATCATTGTTCGTAATCGTAATTAATTGCTCATCTTTTATAATAAAAACCATCGGAATTGTTTCATAATGATTATCAAGTTTTCTTTGATCCGGTACATTAAACACAACCACAAACGTATTTGTCTTTTGGTCATATTCAAAATGGGCTCGTTCATTTCTATCAATCGAATAAGCAATTACCTCATTATCAATTTGATACTTTTCATAAAAATCTGCTAAGTTCTCCGTATTATCTGTATCGATATTAACCCAATTATATTTTCCATTCCCAAAAACGGTTTGAATAGACATTTACTTCTCCCTACTTTCCTTGATGTCATAAAAAAAGAGAGCCTCAATACCTGAGCATCTCTAAATCTACATAATTATAGCACAGAATCTGGGAAATTCTGTGCTACAACTATCTTAAAAGGAGTGTTTATTTGAAATAAGCAATTATCAATATTTCTATGGGGGAAGTAATTTATTTTAAATTAGCTTATTTCAAATGACAATCTCTATGGGATAATTATATCTTACATTACTTTTATGTCTAAGTCAATACTTTTGTTACAGTAATATTTCATATAATGCTAATAAAGTGTATTAATAATAAAGTGTAATATTAATGCAATAAACGTGATATTTTTCCATCTTTTCTTTACTATGCTATAATTAACTAGGAAATATCTTATTTATAGGAGGAATTGGCATGTCAAAAAATGAAGCAACTGCTTATATTGGTACATATACCAAAGTCGAAAGCCAAGGTATCTATCGCTTAGTAATCGACAAAACGACTGGCGAAATTAAAGAAAATAAATTAGCTGGAAAAATGGACAACCCAACATATCTTAAAATTTCAGATGACGAAAAATTCGTTTATTCTGTAGCAAAAGATGGCGATAAAGGTGGAGTTGCTGCTTTTTCTATCGACGAAGATGGCTCTTTAACTTTCATCGGCCAAGAGGTTCAAGCTGGTAACCCGCCATGTTACGTTGATGCATCCCATGATGGTTCAATCGTCGTTTCCGCTAACTACCACTTAGGTACAATCGTAAGCTATCCAACAGAAAACGGCGCATTAAAGCCTTCTGTTTCCACAATTCAACATACTGGTAAAAGTGTCCACGAACGTCAAGAAAAACCACATGCGCACTTTGCTGGTTTCACTCCAGACCAAAAATACGTTATCACATGTGACCTTGGAACGGACAAAGTAACTACTTACTCCGCTACTGCAGGCAAACTTGAAAAAGCAACGGAATTAGATGTAAAACCTGGAAGCGGCCCTCGTAACCTTGTTTTCCATACAAATGCTAAATATGTGTATATCATGACGGAATTAACTTCCGAAGTTGTTTTCGCTGAATATGACAAATCTACTGGTGCGTTAAACGTGATCCAAACAATCGCATCTCTTCCAGAAGGTTTTGACAAAGAAAATAAAGGTAGCGCAATCCATATTTCTCCAGATGGTCGTTTCCTATATGTTTCTAACCGCGGCCAAGATGCTATCGTTAGCTATGCTGTTGCCGAAAACGGTACATTAACACTTGCAGCTACAACTCCAGTGGAAGGCGTTGGTCCACGTGACTTCGACCTTGACTTCACTGGCGAAATCCTAGTGGCAACAAACGAAAACAGCAATAACGTGACTGTTTTTGGTGTTAATAAAGAAACTGGCGCTCTTACTTTACTTCAAAAAGACGTAAAAGTTCCAGAACCAGTTTGCATTAAATTCGTAAAATAATAATAAAAATCCAGAATGGCGTTTAAACCATTCTGGATTTTTTTATACTAAAACTGCTTTTCCTGCTTCAATGTAACTTAAATCATTCACAGCCTCAATGGTCCATTTGCCATTTTCAAAGCCAAGTCTTGTAACGCTCGCATTGGCTAGTTCTGGGTTAATTAATGACTTGTCAAAGAAAGAAATAATCGTATTGATCGCCATGCCATGAGAAACAACTAAAACATTAGCATTATCCGATTTGTTTTCCGCACTAACTGTTTCTAGCGCATTTTTCAATCTACCAACCATCGTATCCCAAGATTCCGACATGCCAGTTTCATCAATTTTTTCCACCGTTTCAGATATGATTTGGTAACCATCATCACCAAATTTTTCAAAAGCTTCTTCTACTGACTTAAAGCCCAAATATTCCATTACTTGGCCAAACATAATATCTTCATACTCGCCTTCAAATTTACCAAAGCCAAACTCGCGAAAATCACGTAATTCATTGATTTCTAAATGTGCTTGTTTGCTTTCGCGTAACACGATTCCAGCCGTTTCAATCGTCCGGCCACGGTCACTCGTATAAACTGCATCAAATGGCGTCCCGCGAAGTCCACGTCCTAAAAATTCTGCCACTTCGATTCCTTCATTTGTTAATGGTGTATCTGACCACCCTTGCACACGACGAGATGTATTAAACATCGTCTTGCCGTGTCTAACTAAGTACACATTCAGTTTTCCTGCTGTCATTTAAACTCCCCCTTATGCTTTTTTACCAGCTTCTACATACGACATATTCCCCGGTTCTTCAATCGAATAAGTCCCATTTTCAAAAATAACTTTAGTCACGCTGGCATTTTCAATAATTCTTATATTTTTACTCGGATCAATCATTTTAATAATGCGATGAATAACCATACCATGTGCAACAACTAAGACTTCTCCACCACCACGATTTTGCGCATCTGTAAAAATGGCATCAAGCCCAGCAGTTAATCTTTCTTCAAAAATAGCCGAGTTTTCCGTCATTCCAGTTTCGTCCATTTTGTGCACCGTATCAATCACGATGTTAGCATTTTTTTCGGCATTTTTTTCATAATAGCTTTCAATCGAGTCAAAACCGTGCGCCTTTGCAACCATTTTTAATACTGCTTGGTTATATTCCCCTTCAAATTTACCGAAACCAAATTCCCGCATCTCAGCCAATTTTTCCAGTTTTAAATGTTGGTTGTCACTTTCATTCATGACAATTCGAGCTGTTTCAATCGCGCGTCCTCGGTCACTTGCGTAAGCGGCTACAAAATTAGTCCCCTTCAAGCCCCGACCTAACTCATGCGCAACAAGTGCCCCTTCTTCGGTTAAAGGCGAGTCAGCCCAGCCCTGCACCCGATCAAGTGTGTTTAAAATCGTCTTTCCATGTCGCGTTAAATAAATAACTACCCTACTTGCTGATTCCATGTATACACTCCTTTAAATTATCACTTCTCCCTTTAATAGTAGCAATCTTAGGAGTTAATGGCAAACTAATTTATTTTAAAGTAAAGATATCTTT
>CM001047.1:577127-579880 GCA_000183865.1 Listeria marthii FSL S4-120 | reverse complement strand
AGATATCTTTATTTGGTGGTGATTTAATGATCGTGACAAATAAGCTTAAAAATTTAAGAGAAGAACGAGATATCGCTCAAAATGAATTAGCTAAAGCGTTAGAAGTATCTCGACAAACAATACACGCGATTGAAAAAGGTAAATATAATCCTAGTCTAGAACTGAGCTTGAAGATAGCCAAATACTTTCATTTATCGGTTGAAGAAATCTTTAACTTAGAGGGAGAATGACAATGAAAAAATATACTATAAATAGAATTATTATTACCCTGTTGCTCATGATATATGTGGTTTCAATACTAGCCATAATCAAGGGCGAAAAGCCATTTGAAACTACCAATTTTTTAGAATTTATGCTAATTGGAGTTATTGTGGTGAGCCTAACTGTTTTCGGGAGTAAAAATACTATCAAGAAACAATTTGAAGAGGATAAAGTGGAAAAAGATGAAAGATATCTAAAAAACAGAAATATATTTTCTTATTATTTCGTCATTTCCTTGGGGGTGTTTATTCCAATTATACTTGGATTTGCAAGCATTATCGACGTGAAACAACTATCCTTAAGTAACATTGCAACCATATTCCTTATCATTAGTATTGTATACCTGGTGGCAATTGAAGTTATAAGAAGAAAGCTCTGAAATCTCCCTAATCAAAAAGGAAACTTAACCTCAAAAAACACTTCCTCCAAAATCGAGAAAGTGTTTTTAATTTCTTTTAATGAACACCCTTCATATACTTTTTCAAGAATGGCGCGATAATGAATAATGCTATTGCAAAGGCTATTGCTACGAAGCCTGTGATTCCGAAGTAAGCAATTTCTGTGTCAGCATTAAAGTATTGTGTTAATTGGGCGTTGAATGATTGGCCCATCGCATCTGACAAGAACCATAAGCTCATTGTTTGAGAGGCAAATGCTTTTGGTGCTAGTTTGGTTGTTGCGGATAAGCCAACTGGTGAGATAAACATTTCCCCGAAAATACAGATGAAGAAACTTAGTACTAACCAAAGCGGGCTTACAAGTGTTGTCGTATTTCCGTGCAAAATACCTGGAAGCATCATAACAACGAATGATAAACCTGCGAAGAATAATCCGAGTGCAAATTTACGTGGTGTAGATGGTTGTCTGTCTCCTAGTTTCGTCCAAATCCATGCGAAAATTGGTGAAAGCGTAATGACAAATACTGGATTAAGCGACTGGAAATTAGCCGGATTTAAGTTCATACCCCAAATAGATAAATCCGTTCTTTCTGCCGCGAAAAGTGCCAATGTTGACGAGCCTTGTTCTTCAATCATCCAAAATAATACTGCGACTAAAAATAACGGTATGTATGCAGTCAAGCGTGATTTTTCGTCCGCTTCTGTTTTCTTGCTAGTCATCATCATAATAAAGTAAAAGAGTGGAACCCCTACGCCCATCACCGTTACAGCAAGAATAATCGTATCAATTGTTAAGCTGCCTGTAATCCAAGTTAAAACTGCAATTAATAATCCTATCCCTAAAACAATGCCAATTATTTTGAATGTCAGACTTTTTGCTTCAGATCTTTGAAGCGGATTCGGCGCTTTTTTGCCAGCGTCTTTTAAGTAACGTTTTCCTGTTAGAACATAAACAACGAGTGCAATTGCCATACCGACTGCTGCCACACCAAAACCAGCATGGTAACTTCCAGCGTTATCAGAAACAGCCGAAACGATTGGTGGAGCAATAAATGCACCTAAGTTAATCCCCATGTAAAAGATACTAAAGCCAGCATCGCGACGATTATCTCCTGCTGGATATAAATCCCCAACGACATTAGAAACGTTCGGTTTAAGTAGACCAGTTCCGAGAATAATAAACGCCATCGATCCAAATAGTGCCGCTGCTCCACCACTTGGTATTGCTAGAACAATATGACCAACCATAATCAGTACGCCACCGTAAAAGATGGTTTGACGCGCCCCCAAGACACGGTCAGCAAACCAGCCGCCAATGACGCCTGACATAAATACTAGTGAACCATAGATAGACATAATCGCCGTTGCTGTTGATTGGCTAAATCCAAGTCCACCATCTGATACCGCAGTATACATATAGTAAAGTAATAACGCGCGCATTCCGTAATAGGAGAATCGCTCCCAAAATTCGGTATTAAATAATGTTGCCAGGCCACGCGGGTGCCCGAAAAATGTTTTTTCCTTCTTGGTACTCAAGAAAATTCGCCTTCTTTCTTTTGTTTTTTATTCAAGTTAGCAAATTTCTTCTCTATGATTTACGCAAAAGTTTCGTTATCCATTATAAAGCATTTGTATAAATTTGACGAGATACTTCTAAAGTTTGATCGCCACGCTCTGAAATATTCGTTAAACCGTGACGTTCCAGTTGATCGACAAGAAGGTCTACAACTTCATCGCCAAGTCCATAATCACTAAATCTAGTCCCAGCCCCTAAACTTTCAAAGAACTCACGTGTTTTCAGAATTGCTGCATCTATTTTTTCTTCATCACTACCGTTTGTAATTCCCCATACTCGTTCCGCATATTGCACTAATTTTTCATGCTTTTCATTGCGACGAACATTTAAAAGGGATGGCAGAACAATGGCTAAAGTGCGCGCATGGTCAATCCCATAAAGCGCTGTAATTTCGTGACCTAAACTGTGGCTCGCCCAGTCTTGCGGAACACCTCTTGATAACGTCCCATTAAGCGCATTGGTAGCAGACCACATAAAAGTAGCACGCGTATTGTAATCATGATTATCTTCTTCAATCA
>CM001047.1:576726-577027 GCA_000183865.1 Listeria marthii FSL S4-120 | reverse complement strand
ATTGTAATCATGATTATCTTCTTCAATCACGGCTGGACCAATTTCGATTAAAGTTTGTAGCAAGCTTTCGGCATAACGATCTTGTAGTAACGCGCCCACTGGATAAGTCATATATTGTTCCATGACATGCACATACGCATCCATAATGCCGTTTGCTAGTTGACGTTTTGGCAGTGTGTACGTAAGTTCTGGATCAAGCAAAGAGAAAACTGGGTACGTATAAGCACTACCGAAGCCAAGTTTCGCTTTCTTCTCTACAAAAGTGATTACTCCGCCGCTATTCATTTCAGAACCCGTTGCA
>CM001047.1:572372-576626 GCA_000183865.1 Listeria marthii FSL S4-120 | reverse complement strand
CTATTCATTTCAGAACCCGTTGCAGGAAGAGTTAGTACTGTCCCAAACGGAAGCGCCTTTGTAATCGGACGTTTTTCGCCGATGCCGCTACCAAAAATATCCATTGGTTCGCCGTCAAATAACGCGCCAGCTGCAACAAATTTTGTGCCATCAATAACAGAGCCGCCACCAACCGCAAGTAAAAAGTCGTAGTTTTCTTCTTTTACTAATTTGATTGCTTTGATTAATGTTTCGTATGTAGGGTTGGCTTCAATACCACCAAATTCGCCAACTTCTCGTGATTTAAGAACTTCTTTTACTTTATCAAGTGTCCCGAATCTTTTCACACTTCCGCCGCCGTATAAAATCAATACTTTTTTATCTTGCGGAATTACTTGATTTAATTCTTCTAAACGATTTTTACCAAAAATAATATGAGTAGGATTATAATAATCAAAGTTCAACATTTCTTTTTGCATTTAAACGTCCTTCTTTCTGTTTACAAATTTACATAGCATAGTTAATAATACACTTTTTCTATAAAATTTAAACCTTATGCCAAAAGTTTCCATTTATATAAGTAAATAATCGCATTTTTTCCGAATTATCGCACCAGATAACAGTGATTTTCTATACAAAAGTCCTACTTTACGTTAAAATGAAAGGGAAGAAGAATGGAGTGAAGAACATGTTGATAAAAAACCTTTGTATCCCTAAAATAAATTTAACAACCGTCCCTGGAGATGCTACGTTACAAGAGGCTATCCATTTACTAGAAGAATCTGGTTATCGCTGTGTTCCTGTATTAGACGAAAAAGGTGAAAAATTCTTAGGTAATATTTATAAAATGCATATTTACAAACATGCGGCTAACGGTGGAAGCCTTAGCGATCCTGTAATGAGCCTAATCAAAAATGCAACGAAACATATTTGTGTCAATGCATCTTTCTTTGAAGTCTTTTTTACAATTAAAGAGTTACCATATATTGCGGTTCTAAATGAACAAGGTAACTTTTATGGGATTTTAACGCACGGAAAATTACTTGGTTTGCTACAAGACGGCTGGAATGTCCAAACGACTAGCTATGTTCTTACTATTGCAACAGGTGAAGTTCAAGGTGCCTTAACAAAAATCACCAAAATCATCGACCGTTACTCGAGCATCGCGAGTTTGATTACACTAGATAATCAAACAGAAGACTTCATTCGCCGCGTACTTGTTTCCTTGCCAGTTGGCGTAACAGAAGACACGAAAAATGAAATTATCACCCACTTAGAACGTAAAGGGCTTCGTGTTGTTGAAACGGAGAAAATCAAGAAATAATGAAACAGCTTGGAAATAAGGATAAGCCCTTCATTTCCAAGCTGTTTTTTTGTGCATATTTATTCGGTATCCTGATTTTTCTTTGCTGTTCGTCTTCCAATAAAGTATGTTGCAGTAAGAACCAGTATGAGCAATAGCACGCCACCTGTAATATACATCCATGTGTAATCTTTCTCTAATCCTAATGCTACTTTGTTGGCTTTTTTCGCTTCATCCGAAGTAATAGTGAACTCTTCCGTCCACTCCCATTTATCATCCGCGTTTCTAGCGACTAAATGCAACCTATATTTTCCCGGTTTTAACTCTTGGTTTTCCCAGTCTACACTGTAGTTAAAATTGGAGTTTGGCGCCATCGATAAATCTGTTCGTTTGGCTTCATGCAATACTTCCTCGCTGCCTTGTTTATATATTTTGGCATCCACGGCCAGTCCACCAACTAAGGTCGCTTTTGTATTTTGCAAATTCATTTCTACTACATTTCGGTAATTTCGTGTTGCTGGTTTAATTTTATTCAATTCTAGCTCTGGCTTTACGACGGTAGTTTTTTCAGTTAATTTCACACCGATTACGTAGGCATATTCATTTTTAATTTGAACATCGTTTTTATCGGCATCTTTCTCTTTGTCTTCGGCTTTCTTTTCCTTAAAATGTAATCCGCCTAAAATAATACCGTCATAATTTTCAGCGGGCATTTGAATCGTGACCGTCCATGTTTTGGTTTCGTTTGGTTCAAGTGTCACCTCGGAGGCACTTTCTTTCGCTATATCTGCAAAGGGATATTTTAACGTTTTGTCTGGCTTCGTGTTTGGTATCGAGTAATCGACGTAGCCCATCTCATTGGTAATAGCCGTGTTGGCAACGCAATTAACCGTGATTTCTTTCTTACTATGATTGGTGATTTCCACTTTTAACGTTTGTTTCTGCTTTGGTTTCATTTGTAAATCGAAATAGGTCACACTCGATGCCTGATTATCAGGAAGAATTGCTTTTACGGAAAAACTACTATTTTCAGTTGCATCTACCTGCTGACCTGGAAAACAAAGTATCGCGAGTGTACAAGCGAAGATGATTGCGCATATTTTTTTCAAGTCACTTTTTCCTCCTAGTTGCTCAATGTAAAAAGAGAAAACAACATTAACTAATGAAGTTTTCTCTTTTTGAAAAATGTTAAACTCCTGGTGTATCGCTTAAAGTCCAAGTTAATGTACTTTCGTATGTTCCGTCAGCTACTACAACATTTTGTGGAATAGACAATTTAGGTTTAGACGTATCTGTTGCAGAACTTGCTGCGGAACCAAAGCTATCTGTCCATGTACCCATTCCTTCATCATCACTAAAGTTCGTTGGTGTCGCTGTTTGTTTATCTTTGGCTGCCATTACCGGAACTGCTGCTCCGCCAGTCATAGAAATCGTTACGCTATCATATCCTGTTGGTGCTTGTGCAGTGGAAGTCGCCGAGCCAACAGTTGATTTCGGAATTGTTAATGTTGCGCCTGGAATTGTTTTCGCTGGTGTAGAAGCATCTTTGAATTCGCTGCCTGTCACGGAAAGAGTCCATCCTGTATTGGTACCACGAACATCGCTAATTTGCGCATAAGGTGTTACTTTTTTAGATACAGAAACTTCTCCTGGTAAATCTTGTTGTCCGTTACCATTTGTATCTACATAAGTAGAAATCGTATCATCTGCTGCATGAACATTTAATGCGCCAGAAGATAAGCTAGATACATTATGTGTACCAAAATCCCAATCAGATACCGCTAAAATCCAAAGTCCGTCGGAACCTACTGGCGGATCAGTTGGATCTGGAATAACTGGGTCTGGATCAACTGGATCTGGGTTTACTGGAGTCGGATCTGGTGTGGTGCTTTTATCAAATTTTACAATCCCTTTTGAATCTTTCGTTACGGAAGTGGCAGCTGAAGCAAAATCTCCAGAAAGTACTGGTGCCACAATCAATCCTAGTGCTAATAAACTCGCTGTTGTTACCTTTACTGTTCTACTTGTCATTATTATTCTCCTCTTTCTGTTATCCTTTTTTTGTCGTTCTTTTTCACCAAATTTCTTTCCTCACCTCCTTAAAATAGCCTTTTTTTGCGATTAAAATGAAACCAAACCCTAGTAAAACAAGATAAAAATCAGCTGTATCTCCTGTTTTCGGCAGTCTTTTTGGAGGAACTTTGGTCGGAAAAGTGCCGCTTCTGTCATCTGTTCCAGTTTTTGGTTTTCGGGGGTCATGCGTGAAAATCACTCCCGCTTTACTTGTCGCCTTATCCGTATTCGCTTTTACATAAAACGGCGAGGCGCACACAAATAAACAACAGACTAAAATAAATCCCATTTTTTTCAATTTAGATAGCTCCTTTTGTTTGTTGTAGCTGATTATGGTCGAGGCGCATCTTCTAGTGTCCACGTAATTTTCGACTCATAGGAATCGTTCACTAGCGCATCATTTGGCTCTATTTCCATGGTTAAACTGTCCTCCAGATTGACGATGGTGGAATCATATTTCGGGTCTGTCACAGCTGATTGTTTCTTTTCGATAGGTTGATTCGCCGTATTTAAATAAATCGGACTGCTAGAAGGCGATTTGCTTTGATATTTTAGCGAGGTTTGTAGTATATCGCCGCCACTATTGGTAAATGGTGTCATCGCTCCGGTTATCGTCCAGCCTTGTCGCACAGTTCGTCTATCAATCACCTCTAACTCAGCCTTTCCAGACGAACCATAACATTTAAGCGTTTGTTTCTTATCTGAAATTGGTACGGAGTCTGCATTTGCGTCTATATCCATTCGAAATTCATCTGGGATTTGCAATTCCAAAAGTTCTTTTACGTGAACAATGACTGTAACAGGTATTGCATCTTGCTCATAGTATCCACTTTTAGGCGAAGTAAGAGTTACAACATAATCTCCCGCCGTATTAAGTCTTACTTTATATATAAAGTCGC
>CM001047.1:568687-572272 GCA_000183865.1 Listeria marthii FSL S4-120 | reverse complement strand
AGACTTTATATATAAAGTCATCTCTTAGTGTTCCTTCACCTGTCAAAGTTGCATTTACATCTGCTCGAAATTGAGTAGCATTTACTTTATCTCCTACTAAATAGGTGTATTCTGCATCTGCAGTTATGACTGGTGGCTTATACTTAATCGTTACCATAATATTGGCCTCCGCATTTCCTTCAATATTAGAAGCTTTGACAGCAACCCAGTAAATACCTACAGTGTTTAGATTCTTTAGTTTCACATCAAAATCGCTTGTAATTGTTGTTGGTTGATCTGTTATCAAATTGACATCGTTTAGAAATTGTTGTTCCGTAAGTGATGTACCTATCTCATAAGTAAGGCCTGAATTGTAAGACACAACTTGTGGTGGTTCAATATAAGTTAATGGTTGAGTAATCGTACCCCTGAAGTCCACTAGGCTATTGCTACCATTTAACGGAAAATTCTCGTCCCACGAATAGGTAACTCCTGGAAACAAAGGAGAGTAATAAAACGGTTTTTTAGCCATTTCTTCTGCTGAATATGTAATTTTAGAAGTAATAGGATCAATAGTTGCTTTGGGTTTAGTAGCAGTTATTTTAACTGGCTTGGTTGTTCCGAAAATAGATGGCTGTATAGAAAATTCATACTTACTAGAAGTAACTACCGGTTCCATATCTAATGTTTGATATCGAACATATAATCGCTGTAAATTAGGCATTTTGTTATTTGTAAGACTAGATAAATCAGTAATATGATTCTCATCCAAATTAAATATCTTTATTTTAGTACTGGCAAATTTAGCAAGTGGCGAAACATCTGATATATTATTTCTTTCCAAAGATATTTCTTCTAAATTAGGGAATTTATTAGGCAGCTTTGGAAAAAGGGATAAATCAGAAATGTTATTACCTCCTAAGTCTATATGCTTAAGCGTTGGTGTACTCAGTTCAGTAAGAGGTGAAATATCTGAAATATTACCATTATTAATAGCTAACCGATATAACTGTGAGTATCCATTTGGTGCCTTTAAAAAAGGAGATAAATCCTTACATTGTTTATTACTATATAACCGTACATCGTAAAGATTAGGTAGATATTGAATGCCTTCGATACTTCCTATAGTAGCAACTGAAGTTAAGAAGACTATTTTATTTAACTCCACTTCAGTAACAACATCATCCACTTTCCAATCCGTTTTAGTAGGTGTTTGAAAATTGTTATTTTCTACTCTTGCTAGTTGGTTTGCGATAGTTTTTGCCATCCCTTCATCGGGAAACAAATCTGCTATCGTGCTATTTGCTGGAATTGTTAGTGGGCTAGCTTTCAAATTTTTAGGTATATTTACGCTTTTTAACGTGGGTGCCTTTTTCTTCGCATCATCTAATAGTTCCGAACTCTTAGGTAGCTCTTTTTCCGTTTCCATAGCCCTCGAATAAACCGGAGCAATAAGCGCTAAAATTAAAACAAAAAGCAGAACTATTTTCCAATTGATTTTCATTGTTTTTATGTCTCCTTTTAAATGCTAGTTAGCTGGTTTTCATAGTGACTTGCTACCTTTTTCTGTACGATAAATGTTTTTTTATATGGTTTTAAAATTTCTTGTTCTAATAAGCGGATACGTTGCCGGTAAAAAGCCGCTTTCGATAATGTACTGTATTCAATTAACACTTTTAACGTCACTTCTGGCGGTAAGGTAATGTTTCCATTTTTATCCGTTTTCCCAATGAGTTCTCCCAAATATTTCATCGCATAATATAGTTTTTCCTTGTGTTCCTTACTATTAAGTAACGCCCTATAATACAAATGGCGCCCAATTCTCTTTAGAAAAAAATATTGAAATCCAAAATTTTCCGGAAATAGCGTTAATGCATATTCGACATCTTCTTTCTTATACTCATACACTTCACAACTTTCCGAGAGAGCGATATTCGTTACAACTTGCGGCGCATCTTCTAAAATGGAATAGCTTAGAAAAATACCTGGCTCAAAAATAGACAAGAGTTTTTCAGGAGCTTCACATGTGTAACTGCTTATATAACCATCTATTAATAAAACAACATTACTCAGCTTAGAAGAATTGTCCATTAAATTTTCGCCACGTCTTAATTTACGTTTTGTATGCCTAATCCCATATTTTTGCATCATGTTAATAAATTCTTTATATGTAAATAATTCTTCCACTAAAATCCACTCCTCTTCTAGAATAATTTAGTAAGCAATACGCGGTTAAGCTTGGCGAGAACTCAACTTATGTTACCATGTGTGCGATTACCAATATTCTCTATAGAGATGGAAAAATAGGCTTTCTAGTAGCAAATCTTGGAAATCCCATGCTAAATTCCTCGTAAATAAGTAAAAATCTTGTTTGTTTTTTTGTCACAAATAAATATCCCCCTGCTTTTAAAGAAGAAATATCGGTCATTCACGAATTTCAAGATACGCCAAATAATGCTCTTACCACAGGGAACAAGTTCCACATCGGTGAGCACGCTTATACAGGTAGAAGATTTCTGTTTTTGTCCGTCTTTCACAATTGGACGTTTTAATAATAAAAATCATTTTGTGTGATATTTCACCTTGTCATTCTTTCCCGTTTTCGATATAATTACTTTTGTAACGATAATGAAAATCATTTTCAATTAGGGAGGAAATACACAATGTTTCAAAAGCATAAATGGGCTACTATTCTAATGACTGTACTTTTAGCGGTAGTTTTAACGGCTTGTGGCAATTCTTCGGATAAAGACGCGAGCAAAAATAAGGAAGACGCAACAAAAACGATAACTGATACAATGGATCGTAAAATACAAGTTCCAACAACACCGAAAAAAATCGTCGCACTTCAAAACGTAAGTGAAATGGAAATTCTAGGCGTTAAACCAGTTGGAACAACAGATTATTACATCACTACATATCCTGAAGCAACAAAAGGGACAGAAAGTGTTGGTAATGACAAACCTAGCATTGAAAAAATTGCTAATTTAAACCCAGATTTAATTATTATTAGTGATTACCAAAAAGACCTTTTAGAGAATTTAGAAAAAGTTGCTCCTGTTTATATCACGCATTTTGGTGATACTCCTGACAAACAACTTTCTAACATTGCAGATCTTTTAAATAAAAAAGCTGAAAAAGAAAAATGGGACAAAGATTACGCAGCAAGTTCCAAAGAAGCTAAAGCAACATTAAAAGATGCTGGCGTGGAAAACGAAAAAGCGGCAGTTATCCAATTTTATGGTAAAGAAATCTATGTTCACGATGCAAAAGTTTTTGATGGACTATACTCCGGTGCAGGTTTCACACCGACCGATGCCGCAAAAGCAAACAAAGAAACGAAAGCTATTTCTAGTGAAGCAATTCCTGAGTATGCAGCAGGCGCGGATCGTCTATTTATTTTAATGCCAGCTGATGGCAACACAGATTCTGTGGATGAAATGCTTAAAGGCGTTTGGAAAGATATTCCAGCTGTGAAGAAAAACCAAGTATACAAAGTTGATAATACTAAATGGAGCGACTATAGTGCCGCTGCCCAACTATATCAAATGCAAGATGCTGTAAAACAAATTACTGGTAAATAATAAAAAAACTCGATTCTGTCAG
>CM001047.1:563359-568587 GCA_000183865.1 Listeria marthii FSL S4-120 | reverse complement strand
CAGCAGAATCGAGTTTTTTTATTTATTTAGAAAACCATAAATGTCGTTATTCACTTTACCAAAGGAAGCAATATGATTTTGGACGTTGGAGAATAAAACAACGTAAGTTCTGCCGGTGTGGCTAACACTGTTAGACACATCCCATCCGGTTACTACCCCGTGACTATTATAACTCCCTGGATCCACATAGAATCCCATTCCATAAGTTGACTTACTACCTGGTGTGAACATTTTCTTCAAACTTGCTTCTGAAATTAATTTTTTATCCATTAATGCTTTGTCAAATAAATACAAATCCGTTGCATTCATACTAATATCCCCTGATCCGTATAATTGCGATAAGTCTACAAGTTTTGGACTTTGGAAAATTCCGTTGTCGTCAATTTTGTATCCTATTGATACGTTTTTGCCCCCATCGACATCTTTCTGTAAGTATCCAGTGTGCTTCATACCTGCTGGGTCAAAAATATTTTCTTGTAAATAGGTTGCCAGTGGTTTTCCACTAACTTTTTCTACAAGATAACCAACCACAGTGTAATTAGCATCCATATAATCCCATTTCCCAGGTTGTGATTTAATTCCCCTCTTCTCAATAGCTTGAATCAATTGATCCGGCGTCATGTTACTGGTTAATTTCGGACGCCCGACAATCCCAGATGTATGGTTTAAAAAGTTCTTAACTAAAATCTTATTACCATTAGGAAAATTAGGTATATACTTCGAAATTGGATCATTCGTATTTATTTTACCTTTTTCTTCTAATTGTAAAAGAGCTGTTGCTATAATCGCCTTTTGAGATGAACCAATATAGAACAACGTATCTGGTGTGTTCAATACTTCCTCATCACGATTGGCATACAAGTACCCCTTTTGTATGATAATTTCTCCGTCGCGAACAACAAGTGCTGAACCACTAAATCCGATTTTTTGTAAATAGTCATCAATTTCTTGATTTTTTACAATCGTTTCTTTTGGTTTTTCTTCTGCTGGCTCTGGTTCTTTAGTTTCTTCTTTTTTGGTCCCTGAGTCTTCTGGTGGCTTTGCGGTAGTTGCTGCTTTCTTCTTAGTTGGTGAGGATACTGTTTGCTGTTGTTTACTTTTAAATTCAAATATCATCCAGCTAGTGGCAATAAACAGTAGAAATACAGTACTCAACACGATAATCAAGTTCTTGCGTCTTTTTTGTTTACGTCTTTCGCGTCGATTCATTTCATCACTCCTGGTCTAGTCTAATCGTTAAATGACTTTCCCAAAAGAGAATGTATTAGTAGAAATTATCCCGAACTTCTAATAATACCTAACACTCCACATATATCGTAAATTATTCTTCGCGATAAATCAATACGGAAATGTACCTATGTTTTAAAAAAATTATTCAGTGGTATAATAAGGAAGGATAAATTGATTAAAGCAACAACAAATTGCTATAAAGGAGACTAGATAAAAATGGTACAAATTACAAAAGGTAAATTTGATGGTTTACAAAGACTCTCCAACGAAAAAGGTGTTATTGCAGCGCTTGCCATTGACCAACGTGGCTCACTCAAAAAAATGATTCAACAAGCAAAAGGAACGGAAAACAAAAAGGACGTTGAAGACTTCAAGCAACTTGTTTCTGAAGAATTAACTCCTTATGCTTCTGCTATTTTGCTTGATTTAGAATATGGTACTCCAGCAATCAAAGCTCGCCACGAAGGTAGCGGACTTTTAACTTCTTATGAAAAAACAGGATATGACGCAACTACTCCTGGTAAACTTCCTGATTTAATTGAAGATTTATCAGCACTTCGCATTAAAGAAAATGGCGGAGATGCTGTTAAAATTCTAGTTTATTATGATCCAGATGAGCCAGCTGAAATTAATGAAATCAAATATGCCTTTTTAGAAAGAATTGGTGCAGAATGTCGCGCAGTTGATATTCCATTTTTCTTAGAGCCAATTACTTATGATGCAAAAGTTACTGATTCTGGTTCATTAGAATATGCTAAATTGAAACCAGCGAAAGTAAAAGCTTCTATTAAAGAATTCTCTAAACCTCGTTATGGTGTAGATGTACTTAAACTTGAAGTTCCGGTTAATTTTAAATATGTGGAAGGTTTTGCGGAAGGTGAAGTCGCTTATACGCAAGATGAAGCAGCTCGTCATTTTGAAGAGTGTTCCGATTTAAGCCCACTTCCATTTATTTATCTAAGTGCTGGTGTAACTTCTGAAATGTTCCACAAAACAATCCAATTTGCTAACCAACATAACGTGCAATACAGCGGCGTTCTTTGTGGTCGTGCAACTTGGGCTGATGGTATTGAAGTGTATGGTAAACAAGGCGATGACGCTTTACGCGAATGGCTTCGTACACAAGGGAAAGAAAACATTACTTCGCTTGATAAATTGCTTGATGAGGGTGCCGTTCCTTGGTGGACAAAATATGGTTCTTTCGAAGATGTACATGTAGTAGAAAAACAATAGTATGCAAAAAGCCTCCAGTTAATTTAATTAGCTGGAGGCTTTTTTTGTTATATTTCAGCTTGGTTTAAATAGTTATAGGCAAACTGGGCGTATAGCTCGGCGCCATTTTTCATGACACTTTCGTCGATATTAAATCGGCCGTGATGATGCGCCCATTCTGTGTCTTTTTCTGGATTGCCACAGCCAACGAGTGCAAAACTGCCGGGAGCTTCGTCTTGGAAATAGCTGAAATCTTCCCCGCCGGTTGTTGGGCGTTCAAAGTAAAGCATCTCTTCGCCGAATGATTCCGTGATTGTTTTTTGGACGAGTAAGGCGCTTTTTTCGTCGTTGATTACTGGTTGTGTGCCTTGTTTGTAAATCATTTCAGCTGTACCACCATAGATAGCGGCGGTTTGTTTGGCGTAGTGTTCGATTGATTTTGCAACTTTGGCGCGCGTTGTGTTGTTGAAACAACGAAGCGTTCCTTCTAAACGAGCATTTTCAGCGATGACGTTGTAGCGAGTACCAACGTCCATTTTGCCGATTGTTACAACGACTGGATCAAGTGGGTCTGTTTCGCGTGCTACGATGGCTTGGAGATTCATGACGAAAGAGGAAGCGATAACGGCCGCATCGATTGTGTCATGCGGCATTGCTCCGTGACCTCCTTGGCCTTTGAAATCGATTTGGATAATATCTGCGGAGGCGAATGTAGAGCCAACTACGCAAGATATCTTCCCGCTTGGAGTTTGGGACCAGATATGAATTCCAAACACGTGGTCCACGCCTTCCATCGCTCCTTGGGCAATCATTTCTTTGGCGCCCTCAGCAATTTCTTCTGACGGTTGGAAAATGAAACGAATCGTTCCGGGTAGCTCGTCTTTTACTTCCACGAGTGCTTTCGCCGCGGTTAATAACATAGCCGTGTGGGCATCGTGACCACAGGCGTGCATTTTGCCATCTTCTGTGGATTTATATGGAAGGTCTTGGTTTAGCTCTTGGACTGGGAGTGCGTCCATATCCGCTCGTAAAGCGACTGTTTTCCCGGATTTCCCGCCTTTGAGTTCTGCGATTAATCCGGTCGGTTCAGTGCGCCGATACGGAATGCCCAGTTTATCTAATTCTTTAGCAACTTGATCGGTTGTTCGAAATTCTTGCCATTGAAGCTCGGGATATATATGCAAATCACGGCGGAAGGCAATCATGGCTTCTTCATTATTTAAAACTACTTGTTTTATTTTCTGATTCATTCGCGCTTTCCTCCGTCCATTTTTTTACTGTTTCTAGTACGACTTCGATTCCTTTTTGGAGCTTGTCGTAATCGGTCCATTCTTCTGGGGCATGGCTTATGCCGTTATGGCTAGGGACAAAAATCAGACCCACTTCGGTTAAACTGGCGAAAATCATCGCGTCGTGTCCGGCCCCGCTAACCATTGTCCGGTATTTAAAGCCGAGTTGGTCAGCACTTTCGGTCAAGGCTTGGTGAATTTCTTTTGATAAATGGGTTGGTTGCTGGTAAATCATATCTTCTATTTCGCAAGTAATGCCATTTTTTTCGGCAGCTTGGATAATTTTCTTCGTTTTTGCTAATGTATTTTGGACGTGAATTTCGTCTTTTGCGCGAATATCCACGGTGAAAATGACTTTATCTGGGATGACATTGGCGCCATTTGGATAAACGTTTAGTTTGCCGATAGTTAGCACGGTTCCGCCACCTTCTTGGATAGCGAGTTCTGGCAATTGCCCTAAAATTTCGACAGCTGAAACTAGCGCATCTTTTCGGTCAAGCATTGGGGTTGTGCCTGCATGGCCGGCTTGCCCTTTTACGGTTACTTTGATTTGTGTTAAACCGACTACTGTATCGACTAGCGCTACATCTTCATTGGCGTTTTCGAGGATGGGACCTTGTTCGATGTGCAGTTCGATAAATGCTTTGATAGACTCTTTTGTACGAATCGCTGTATGTACTTGGTTTGCGTCAAAACCCACACTCGCCATGGCTTCCGCGGCTGTAACGCCAGCTATATCTTTCATTTCGTGCAGCATTTCTTTTGTTACTTTCCCTGTAATCGCTCGCGAGGCAAGGAGCCCTGCGCCGAAACGAGAACCTTCTTCTTCCACCATTGCAATAATTTCAAGCGGAAAATGTGGCTTAATTTGCTGTTCATGGAAAACGCTAGCTACTTCAAGGCCAGTAATAACGCCAGCTGGTCCATCAAAAGCGCCTCCATTTGGTACGGAGTCAAAATGAGAACCGACGATAACTGCTGGTAAATCTGGATTTTCGCCTTCTAATCGTCCGTAGATATTCCCAATCGCATCTTCCGAAACAGTTAGACCTACTTTGGCCATTTCTTGTTTTAAATAGTTGCGCGCCTCGTGGTCTTCTTTACTATATGTAAGGCGAGTGGTTCCCTGACCCGGAGTTGCTGTAAATCTATCTAAATTCTCTATGTGGCTTTTTATTCTTTCAAGATTTGTTTGCATCAAGCACACCTCCTTTTCTCTATTTTACAGGAAACTTGAAAAAATGCTCGCTAAAACAACTTGCATAAAAAAAGTGATCCCTATTTTCTAGGGATCACTTGCGAATTATTTAGCGAATTGTGGTAAGAACTCTTTGTGCGCTTCTAGCATTTCATCTAGGATTGTTTTGGCTAAGTCGCCGCTTGGAACGAGTGGGTTGGAAGTGAAGGCTTGAAGTGCAGTTGCGTAATCGCCTGTCACTGCTGCTTCGATAGTTAATTCTTCCATGGATTTCATCACTTGTAGTAAGCCGCGTTGTG
>CM001047.1:562611-563259 GCA_000183865.1 Listeria marthii FSL S4-120 | reverse complement strand
GTTGATTGGTTCCGCACCGTGCGCACGAATGACACTTGTGATTTCCACTGCGCTATCGTAAGGAACATCATCAATTGCGCCATTGTTACGTGTTGATACGACCATTACCGTACCTTTGTTGTTGTAAATCGAGTTGATGATTTCGCATGCTGCGTCACTATAATGTGCGCCGCCGCGTTTCGATAATTCTTCTGGTTTGTAATCCAGATTTGGATCTTTATATAATTCGAATAAGCTGTCTTCTAGTTTTTTCACGACTTCTCCGCGAGTACCTTCGTTTTTGAAAGATGCAAGTTCTTCTTCAAGCATTGCATCTGTCATGTAGTAGTAGCGGTGGTATGGGCAAGGAAGCATTTTTAGATGTTTTACTTGCTCATATAAGAAGCGCATGTTTTTAATGTTTTCAACGACTTTTCCTGGGTTAGCATCTGGCGCATAAAGGCCGTCGATAACTTTTTCTGTTAATTCGGTGCCATCTTTGTCAAATACGCGATGCCAGTGCAAGTGGTTGATTCCTGCAAATTTGAAGAATAAATCTTCTTCTGGTTTGCCGAGAACGTCGGATGCGCTTTTCACAGCTCCGATTGGCACGTTACAAAGACCGATAACTTTATCCCAGTTGCCGTAACGAAGAACTGCTTCTGTTAC
>CM001047.1:562271-562511 GCA_000183865.1 Listeria marthii FSL S4-120 | reverse complement strand
ATTAACCAAGCATCTGGGCAAAGTTCGCGCATATCTTCAACAATACCTAGAATAACTGGAATCGTACGGAATGCTTTAAACATCCCACCTGCTCCGTTTGTTTCTTGGCCGATAATGCCGTGACTAAGTGGAATTCTTTCATCTTTAATACGAGCGTCTAATAAACCAACACGAAATTGTGTTGTAACAAAATCTGCATCTTTTAAAGCTTCACGACGGTCGAGTGTTAAATGTACTTCG
>CM001047.1:561969-562171 GCA_000183865.1 Listeria marthii FSL S4-120 | reverse complement strand
TCTAGTTTTTCACGACCAGCTTCAATATCTACTAGCCAAAGTTCTCTGATTGGAAGTTCATGATAGCGTTTAATAAATCCTTCAACAAGTTCTGGCGTGTAACTGGAACCCCCACCAATTGTAACGATTTTTACACCTTTTTTCATAATATACTTACCTCCTAGAATTTTAAAGCGTTTTCTTTTCTTCTAATTCATCATTA
>CM001047.1:558214-561869 GCA_000183865.1 Listeria marthii FSL S4-120 | reverse complement strand
TTATCCAAACTGGCTATTTGGCGGGCTTTTTTGGTATACTAAATACAGAGCTACGAGAAATCGAGGTGTTTTGCAATTGGCAAATATACAAGAAATCGCGAAACTGGCGGGTGTTTCATCAGCAACAGTTTCACGAGTAATTAATAATCGCGACTATGTGAGTGATGAAACGAGAAAACGCGTCCAGACAATAATTGACAAGTTAGATTACGTTCCGAATATAAATGCTGTGTCACTAAAAAAAGGTGCAACCAAATTAATCGGCATGGTCATTCCTAGTTTTACAGATTCACTTAATGTATTTTTAAAGAGTTTTACGATGATTGCGCAGGAGCATGGCTATAATGTCACGTTGTTTATGACGCGGATTGATCCGGATAAAGAACTGGAAGCCTTAGAAATGCTGCGCCAAAAACAAATCGATGCGCTCGTTCTGGTGATTCGGTCGAATGATTGGAAAACGATTGAGCATTATACAAAATACGGCCCGATTGTCACTTGGCAACGCGTCGAAAGTGAAAAAATCCCCTCTGTATTTATGAATCAATATGACGGCTATACGCTTGCCCTGGATCATTTATATGCAAAAGGTTACCGGAAATTTGTGAATGTGTACGGCAATACGACTGGGCTCAATACGCAAAGTCGCATGCTTGCTTTTAAAGATTTTTGTGCGCGTTATGAGCTTGATCCGCATGAGTTTAGACAGTTTTATGGGCAAGGCTCTCGGCAAGACGGGGAAAAGATTGCGCATTGGTTTGCGGAAGCGGAGCATAAACCAGATGCCTTTTTGACACCGAATGATTATTTTGCGGCTGGGCTTTTGACGGAAGCGAGGCGGCTTGGTTATAGTGTGCCGGAAGATTTTGCGATTTGTGGTTTTGATAATATGGAAGTGGCTCATTTGCTTGATATTACGACGATTCACTACCCAGTAAATTTGCAAGCTGAAAATGCTTTTACATTAATCATGAACCAATTATTTGGTAGTAATTTGCCGTTACTCGATTTAGATTTTCATTTAGTAGAACGAAAAACGACATAATAAAAGGTTTCCTCCGAATGTGCGAGGAAACCTTTTTTTGTTAGTTTTTGAAAGAATGGATTGGTGCTGGGATCCGACCACCGCGGGCAATAAAATCAACGGAAGATTTACCGTTTACTGGCATTACTGGTGCCGTTCCTAGTAAACCGCCGAATTCGACCATGTCGCCAACTTTGGTTCCACTTGCTGGAATAACTCGAACCGCGGTTGTTTTATTGTTAATCACGCCAATTGCAGCCTCATCAGCAATCATCGCTGCTAATGTTGCGGCAGTGGTATCGCCTGGTACAGCAATCATATCAAGACCAACTGAGCAAATTGCCGTCATCGCCTCTAATTTTTCAAGATTGAGCGCACCTTGTTGCACAGCTTCAATCATACCAGCGTCCTCAGAAACAGGAATGAATGCGCCTGATAAACCACCAACATGTCCGCAAGCCATAACCCCGCCTTTTTTCACCGCATCATTTAAAAGTGCGAGTGCCGCTGTCGTGCCATGCGTTCCGACCATTTCTAGCCCCATCTCTTCTAAAATGTGCGCAACCGAATCACCAATCGCCGGTGTTGGCGCAAGTGATAAATCGACAATTCCAAAAGGAACACCGAGTTTTTCAGAAGCGACTTGACCAACGAGTTGGCCCATTCTAGTGATTTTGAAAGCTGTTTGTTTTACTGTTTCCGCAACAATATCAAATGGTTCGCCTTTTACTTTTTCGATGGCGCGTTTGACCACACCTGGGCCACTGACGCCGACATTGATAACGCAGTCCGCTTCACCGACACCGTGGAATGCCCCGGCCATAAAAGGGTTATCCTCAACTGCATTGGCAAATACAACGAGTTTCGCGCAACCTAGACCTTGCGTATCTGCTGTTAAGTCCGCAGTTTCCTTGATCACCTCACCCATTTGACGGACAGCATCCATATTGATTCCAGTTCGGGTTGATCCGACATTAACCGATGAGCAAACCCGCTCTGTTTGCGCGAGTGCTTGCGGAATCGAGCGAATCAGGATTTCGTCGCCTTTCGTGTAGCCTTTTTGAACAAGTGCGGAATAGCCGCCAATAAAATTCACGCCAACTTCTTTTGCTGCGGCATCAAGTGTTTTGGCAAATTCTACGTAGTCCGTGTCGGCACTTGATCCAGCGATAATCGCAATCGGTGTAACAGAAATTCGTTTATTAATAATCGGAATACCAAACTCGGATTCAATTGCTTCACCAACAGCCACTAAATCGCGCGCTTTGGTAACGATTTTTTGATAGATTTTCTTTCGAGCCACTTCGCCGTCGCCGTCCATACAATCTAGCAAAGAAATTCCCATTGTAATCGTCCGGATGTCCAATTTTTCTTCTTCAATCATTCGTATCGTTTCTAAAATTTGATTTGTTTCCATGCTAGAATCGCCTCCATCCTAAAGTTTGTGCATTGCGTTGAAAATTTCTTCACGTTGAATATGTATTTTTACTTGGAGGTCCTCGCCTTTACCGGCTAATTCTGCTTTTACTTCATCAAATTCTTTCGTGATTTGGCTAATATCGCACATCATCATCATCGTAAAATATCCATCCATAATCGTTTGAGATACGTCCACAATATTGATGTTCAATTCTGCTAGTTTGTTACTAACACCCGCGATAATACCCACATTATCTTTTCCAATTACAGTAAGTACAGCTCTCACATTCAACACTCCTTTAGTTCGTTAATACGTTCCATTATAGCATAAAAAGTCTAAATCTTGTGACCAATAAAGCAAAATTACTCTGCTCGCCAAGAAGTGCAATATGACGCCATTGGCAAGCTGTTTTCGAGCGTAATTAATTTACTTTGGCTAAGTAAAAATGCTTTGAATTTTTCTGGCAAACCTAAATCGGCTTCCAATTCTTTCGTGAGAAAATCTTTTATATAACTAATTTCCCAACGGCTATCTTGCATTTTTCCAGAAAAAATACTGGTTTCCGCGCCCATTTTCCAGTTTTGAGATTGAATGATTTCTTGCATATCTATTGGTGTGATAAACGTTCGGATGTTGGACTGGGTTTCTTGTTTGAAAGCTTCATAAGACGATTGGGTTAGCACGGCTAGCATGTGTGATGTTTGTTTCACGTCGGTAATTCTCGTATCCCATTCCGCGTAGCAAACCCGTTTCGCCCACTTGCTTAGTAATACGAGCATTTGGATTAGCTCTTTCTTGGAGCTGAAATACCACGAAGCATGCGATAAAACCGCCACATCAAACGCTTTTTCTGGAAAAGTGATATCGCCCTTTAAAATATCCGTCCCTAATTTAAAATCAATTTGCGCACCGAGCTGGGATTTCTTCAAATGGTCGGTCGCATCGCCAATCGTAAATGGAGCACCGTAAGTTCGAGGAGCAATATCAATTCCTTGAACAAAACCATCTTGCCCAACTGCATTCGCAAGTACCGCGGTCGTATCGCCTTGTCCACAGCCAACTTCCAGCACCCGGTCCCCCTTTTTCACTTGCCAAAAATCGACCAATTTGATGCGATGCTCTGTCTGCGTCCGCTGAATTTCTTTGTCATTTTCATTTAATAACATACAATCGACTATTTCTTCTAAGTTCATCATGCTCCCCCAATCAAA
>CM001047.1:557347-558205 GCA_000183865.1 Listeria marthii FSL S4-120 | reverse complement strand
TACCCTCTAATTATAGAAGGTAACTCTGATTTTTACACGTCATATTCTAATTCTTTTGTCGCTAAATCGATAAAATCAAGTGGTGTCTTCACTTTTTCGCTATCAAATTGGCTTGTTCCAATCCGTAGTTCTAGCTTCACTCGGTATTTTGCGGCGAAATCTTCGGTGTTCGCTTCAGCAATGCGGCTTTTAATTCGGTCGGCAACTAATTTCCCGCCCGGTTCGTCTGTTAAAAGCAAGAGTCCCCAAGTCGCATCCTCCCTATCTAGCAAGTAAAGCACGTCACTCGTCCGAATACAGGATTCTAAAATCGCCGAAATATCTTGCAGAGCCAGCCGCATTTCTTCTTCGCTTTGGAACCGTTTCAGCTCGCGCCAGTGTCGTACTTTAATAACCATGAGTGATAACGGCAAATCGTAACGGCGCGAAATGCTGGAAAAGATACGCTCGTCATTTTGGAAAGAAACAATATTTTTTAGTAAGGTTTCTTGATCGATGGTGCCTAAATATAAATTTTGCTGCTTGATTTTCGTATTTTCTTCTTGCAGCCGCGACGTATTTCTTGTAAACATCGCACTCGCTACGGTGAAAAGCGGCGTGATAATCAGCCAATAATAGCTGCCAACGCCATACGCAATTTGATTCGCCACAATTTCATAAATAATGTAAGTCGCATAAATGAAAATGTAGAGGACATTTAAAATCAAGCCCAGTGTTAAATTCGTAAAATAGGTGATGATTACAAGCAGAAAAGTAATATTTAAAAAGATAATGTTTCGCAAATATTCATCCGGCGTATTAATCATAAAGCCAATCGTGATGAAACAAAGCAAGATGAAAAATAAAAAGCCGATATCT
>CM001047.1:551005-557247 GCA_000183865.1 Listeria marthii FSL S4-120 | reverse complement strand
TCATTTTTTTCATTTTTTATTTCTCCCTCACTTCCGGCGATATTTACGCAAGATTAGTAGGACTGCGACAATTAGGATAACAATTGTTAGTAGCGCGAATGCTCCAAACACGGTTACTTCTTTGTTATTACTAATTTTCGTCCCAAAACTTTCTTCTTTTGTGTCGGATGCTTTTTTGAATCGGTAGGAATGGATCGTGTTGTCAGTATCAACAATGGCGCCATCTCCGTAAATTTCTGCTAAGTTGGCTTTTGTTGCGATTAAATCAGAACCTAGCTCGGTTTGTTTTGCGCCCGGGCCAGTGACTGCGAGAATCGGCATGCCATCTGACGTGATCAATTGTACGCTGCCGAGTTGTTTGCCGTAATTTTTTTCGATGGAGATTTTTTCATTGGAAAGGAAATAACTTCCCGATTTATTGTACTGGAAATATAGGTCGTCATTGGCGTTTTTTATGACAGGATTGTTGTTCATCGTGCCAACTGCGATAATATTCGAGCCTTCTTTCGGCTTTTTCCAGTTTGCAGCGTGCATCGCAGTCAGGTTGCCTCTATTTCCGTCATGGAAGCGACCTAGTAGATTGAAAATATTTGCTAATGAATCGGTATCGTCTGTTGTAAGTTCATCAGGAACAACAACCACCGCATTGTTAAAGTCGCCGTCAGCAATGAATGGATATGGATATTGCTCAAAAAGTAAATCTGTTTCTTCGCTTGTGTTCAAGTTAATGACAGATTCTGGTGTGATATATGCCCACGGAATTTCGGAATCCGCAATAAAACCACAATAATTATTCGTTAGGACTAAATCAAAGGCCACAGTAACTGAAAAATCACCTTTTACATTTAAATCGCTTGGAATTTGGAAGGTTACTTTATCGTCATTCGCTTTTTTAGCAGAAAGTTTTTGGCTGCCGATTGGTTTGCCGTTCACTAAAATCGTTACTAACGAATGCTCGAAATCCAAGTTTTGTGCGTATCTGAAATCAAGCGATACTTCGGTTCCTGTAGAGGCACTTCGGTTGGCCGGCATGCTGATAAAGTAATCTTGGGTGATGTGGCCAATTCCTTTTAGTTTATCGCCAGTTGTTGTTAGTTTGGTGTTTTTATCAACATTAGTCGCCGGTGTATCGATTTTTTCGTCCGTTGTTAGCCATTTTGTATTTGTTCCAAGCTGGCTTAAGTAATTTTGGTTTGCGATTAGTTTGCCGGCTTTTTTAAGAGCATCGTTTGATTTGGAAGTAATCACTAGAGTGTTCGTATTGCCTACTGTCACTACTTGGAAAAGTGCTTGCTTTTCTAGTTTTTTATCGTCTTGTATTTGGGATTTCAGGTCATTTGGCAAATTGTCATAGCTTGAAAAAAGAGTGACATAATTTTTGCCATCGCGCGTTCCAGCTTCTTCGTATTGACCAAAAGCGATATTTTTATCTTCTAACGTGTTCGCCGCAGAAAAGCCAGAAAGTCCTTCAAGTGCTGCGCCAAGTTCCGCGTCGCCCGCTTTGTTCGAAACAGCTACTACGCCTTGTCCACTTTTCACTGTATCAATGCCAGTGAATCGCTCGCCAAAGTCCGCAATTGTTTTTTGAAAAGCCTTATCAGAATACGATACGTTTACTGCACTCGTTTTATCGAATTGCAACCAGTTTGCCGGCGTGTCATCAATTGTACAACGACCATCTGGCAAATCAGTGTAGACAAAGCTTTCGATGGATAGAACGTTAATCCCTTTTTTTAGCTTATCTTTCGGAATTTCGATTTCAATTTGTCGCGTTCCTTTGTCGGTTTTATCCGGTTTAAAAGAGTAAAATGCGACATCGTTTATTTTCAGCGTCATGGTCGAAATTTCTTTTTCACTCAGCTGGGTAATTGTGTAAACAAGCTTCACATTTGCGCTCGACACGTCCCAGTAATTTTCCACCGTGAAGTTTTGTTTTGTCGTCGTGAATTTTCCTTGGGCGGTTTTATCTGTTCCAAAAACTGTTTGATAATTTTTATCTGCTGCGAAAACGTCTGGCCTATACAGAAATAGTACGGCGAAAACAAGCAGCCCAATTACAGTTAATTTTTTCATTAGGCACTCTCCTTTTTAGAAACGCTCGGTTTTATACCATTTGGTTTCCCTTTTTAGTACAGTATCTTTTAAGAAAATAAAGAATCCATATGCGGCGACCACCATCCAAAGTTGGCAATAAGTCACATACATCAACATAATAAATAACACATTCGAAAAACTAATTTCCCCTTTTTCAGTGGTAAGCGTAATAAAAGTACCTGCAACAAAAAGTAAAATAGCAAGTAACCAAAGCGCCCCACTAAGTCCGGCAAGCGTTGTATGTACAAGTCCGAGCGCATATAACACAAGTAAAACATCACTAACAATCAAAGAAGTTAATAATAAAAAGTAAATCGATAAAAAGTACAAAATATCAAAGCGAACACGTCTACCTTCTCGTTTAAAAAGTAATGGAACATTTTTCAAAATCACGTAGATATTGCCTTTTGCCCATCTGGAGCGTTGTTTAAACCAGACTGGCAAAGTTTGTGGTTCTTGTTCCCAAGTGACGGCCTTCGCTTGAAATTTAATCCGGTAACCCATCATATAAATCCGGAAACTGATTTCGGTATCTTCCGCGACAGCTTTCACGTCCCAGCCACCGATTTCTTCTAGGAGCGATCTTCTCACGATAAAATTGGTACCCGGAATCGTGCATAGTTTGAACAGCGCCCATCTGCCGGCCTGAGCCATCCACTGAAAGCTTAGCGTTTCGATATTAATGAAGCGTGTGAGCCAGCTGGCGTTTCGATTTCGCGTCCTGAATTTACCAATAACCGCGCCAAGTTTCGCATCATTCGTAATCTCGCCAACCAGAATCTTTAACGCTTGCCGTTCTGGCGTATTATCCGCATCGTAAATCGCCACCAGTTCACCGCGACTTTCCGCAAATCCGATATTGAGCGCATTCGATTTCCCTTTTCCGCCCGTGATGTTATCGGTATTAATAATTTTCAACAAGCGTGTTGGATTTTTCGCTTGAATGGCCGCCAAAAGTTCTGCGCTATTATCCGACGAATTATCATTGATGACTATAATTTCATAGCGATCAATCGGATATTCAAACGCCAACAGCGACTCCACTGTTTTCACAATAACTTTTCCTTCATTATGGGCCGGCACCATGACAGAAACAAATGGTACTTCCGCTGGTATTTCCGGGACTTTTCGCGCTTCATTTTTCAAATAATAAACGTACCCCGAAACAATCAACACGATATTAATCAACAACAGTCCCCAAATACATACCACCGCGAATAATGCTAAATAATCTGCAACAACCATTTATTTCACCTCATTTCATATATTTTTTCATGTAAAGTCGGTACCCAAAAACAAACAAAATCCCAATAATACCAAGCGAAAGTACAATAACTATCGTGAAAAAGGTATTTTGATAGCCGAAAAACCCTTCTAAACTCCCCGCTTGTTTCACCGTTTTCGCATGTATTTTAATATATTTCAAATCGCCATCAAGCGTCACAGATTGATTATTGATATACAGCGAACCCGCGCTTGATTCAATCGTATCTTTGCTCGTTTTCACCCTGTGATCTTGAAATCTAAAATCACTAATATTTTCGCCAGCTAGTTTGTCCTCAGCTGCATTTATTTCCTTCTCATTATTGAAAAACGAATAAGTGACCGCAATATCGACCGGGAAATTTTTTCTATCCGACATTGTTTCGTAAAAATCACTCGCCACGCTATATGGTGACTTTTCAAATGCACTGCCGTTGTTTTTTTTCGTCGTATAGATAACTTTTTGGTTCGGCAGTAAAATCCCCGTATTAAACGGTGCAAAGCCTTCAACGCCATACACTTTATCAAAATTCCAGTATAATTCCGCTGTAACCCCAACCGGCGCCACATCATTTTCCGCGAAGAAATGCACGGATTTCTGCACGATGCTCTCCAATTCTCCCGGCGGACTATCTCCGTATGTAACTACTGGAACATTCATCATAATAGTGCCGTTTTTCGCCTGAACATACCGCAAAATCTCCGTATAATTTTTCGCAGCTTGGAAATCTTGATTATAAAAAACCGGCCCCGCACTCACAATAAAAGGAATCCCCTTTGCATAAAAAGTATCGGCTGTTTTTTTAAGTAAATTAAAATCAACAAACGGGTTCACATCTGTAATAAGCGCATATTGGTTGGATGTTGTTTTAATATCGAACACGGCTTTTAATAAATCCATCAATGCAAATTCGCTCGTATTGTCGGCTTGGAACATTGGCGCGTAAGCATAGTTACCAGCCCAAACGCCGTACGTAGCTTTACCATTTTCCGCCGCATCCATTTCGCCAAACCCTTCTCCTTTAAAAGAAGTAATGAGATTGGTTTCATTGATGAGTTGCGGTTTCCCTGCCAGGTCTGCTTCCGTTTGAAAAATGATAGAAGTATCTGTAACCGGCTTAGTTTTCAGCTGCAATTTATCTGCTAAAAATGTCGGTGGGTTTGCGCCAATATATGCAATTTGCGCCTTGCTTTTAGCTAATTTATCCGCCCATTCAGCTGTTAAGCCATCGTTTTTATTTTGCAACACGATAATTTCGCTCGCTTGACTTAAATCTGGATTTTCACCCCAAGAATAAATCGTCACCCGTTTGCCCAAACTATTTAACATTCGAAGTAGCGAGTCGATATTTCCCTCGTTAGCCGTTCCTTTTGCCAAACTATCATAAAAAACGATGACCTCACTATTCGCTTTTGCCGCAACAGGACGTTCACTTACCATTAAAATGACGAGCGCAAGCAGAAGACTAATCATGATTTTTTTACGCATTCCGCTCACCTCGTTTCTTCAAATAAACTTCGAGCAATGAAGCCGCACCAATTAATATCGTTAAATCAAAACAAACATTAAATAGGAAATTATGCTTCGTCAAATCCGCTTCCCCGTCACCAACAATCGTCACCAAAATCACCGCAAACCCGGAACCAATCAGCAAGACAATCAAATCAAACAGCAGCGTCCCACGAATATTCTTCTCCCGGAAATGTTTAAACGCACTCACCCCATAACAAATCAGAAAAACTAGCGCCCATAAAATTAAAAACGTAAATTTCGCCGGAGCAAATTTTTCTTTCATATCACTATAAGCCGAGAAAAAATGCGTTTTCTCTTTAAATTTATACCCCGTCGCCTTTTCAAAATTCCCCATCTCAAACGGACGAATCGAAAAACTATTTTGCGCCGACAAATCGAGTATTTTCCCGAATTGTTTCGGATTTTCCAAATAATAACTTAAAACCGTGACAAAATTATAGTTAGGATAAAATTCCTTTTCCATCAACGGCGAATCCAAATCAATCATTTTATATTTTTGATAAAAATTCGTTCCTTTAAGTAAAGCGAATTCCGAATTCATCCCCATTTCCTCAAGTGATTTCTCCGGATTTTCCGAATCAAGCAACACCCCACGAGTCATGGTTTGATACTGATTTATCGTCACAAACTCCCCGGGAATAAAAGCGTACATCACTACCCCGCTCAAGAAAATCACCAAAAAAGTCGCCGCAGCGGAAATCCGAAACGCCCGATTTTTCCGAATAAAAAATACGAGGATCCCGCAAACCGCAATAACAACTGCAATCGGCGCGTTCTGCTGTTTAGCCGTAATTAAAATAAGTGATGCCACAAAAATCAAACCTAGCATCGCATAATCATTATATTTATGCTGATATAAAAGCAAAAATCCCGCCGAAATATACAGCATCATAATCAAAATAAGTCCTTCACTGAAAAACGAGTTAAAATAAGCTGTATAAGCCGTATCCGCAAAAATAAATACCGTAAGCGCCGCAACGACATACCCCGACCAGCCTTTCATTTTCGCCGTTAAACCCGCCACCAACAAATAAATCGCCGGCAAAAGAAGTGCTAATTGTAATCCACCTAAAAAACGTACATCAAAAACCGTCGTTGACCAAAAAAGCTTATTTAAAAGAAGCGCTATTTGGATAAAAATACTTTGCGACGAGTAAATTGCCACTTGATTTTCATTAAAATACTGATAAATCCCAAACTCTTTCACAAAATGCCCAAATTGCAGCGCATCATAATTCGTATTATTCACAAATAATCCATTGCTTGAGAATATCCGGAAAAAGTCTCCATTGTCAGCCATACCAATATACGGCGGCACAAACAACGCTATAATCGTGATAATAAAAACACA
>CM001047.1:550577-550905 GCA_000183865.1 Listeria marthii FSL S4-120 | reverse complement strand
CAAATATTTGCGGTGTTAGATGTTGCCATAGCCACACACTAATGGATTTAATTTTTCCCCTCATGATGCTATCCCCTTCATATTCTCGATATACCAATGTCACAAATTCGACACATTTATATTTCATTATACGAGAATGTTCCCATTTTTTCCATGCTTTTATTCATTTTGTTAAAAGTTGTCGGCTACAACTTATTTTCTTTCAACACTTTTCCACCAAAAGAGTTATAATAAACACAAAATCATGCTTGACTCTCACGCCACGTCATACTTTATAGTGAAAACAGAAGGAGGAATCATTCATGCAAACAAAAGAATTAGCTGAACT
>CM001047.1:546245-550477 GCA_000183865.1 Listeria marthii FSL S4-120 | reverse complement strand
GTGCGCACGCTCCACCACTACGATACAATCGGCCTACTCGTCCCCCAAAAAGACGACTGGAACGGCTATCGTATCTATTCAGAAAAAGACGTCGACAAATTACAACAAATTCTTTTCTTTAAAGAACTCGATTTCCCTTTAAAAAAAATAAAACAAATTCTTGATGATCCCCATTTCGATAAAGAGGCCGCATTAGCCTTACAACGCCATTTATTACTAGAGAAAAAACAGCGAATCGAAGCAATGCTAACAACACTCGACCAGACCATCAAGAACGAAAAAGGAGAAATAATAATGACAAACAAAGAAAAATTCACTGGTTTTGATTTTTCCTCTAATCTATATGAAGAAGAAGCAAAAAAACTTTGGGGCGATAAAGTAGTAGAAAAAGCTAATAAAAAAGTTGCCAATATGTCTGAAAAAGAACAAAATGCCTTAAAAGAAAGCTTTGATGCCGAATTTCGCCATTTAGCTGCTGTTCGAAATTCCAAACCCGAATCCGAAGAAGCCCAACAAGCCGTGGCTCATTTCTTCCACTACTTGAACGATATCCATGGCAACATTTATTCCTTAGAAGCCTTCGCAAACCTTGGGGAAATGTACGTTGCCGATGAACGATTCACTAAAAATATCGACCAATTCGGCGAAGGGCTATCTGCCTTTTTAAAAGAAGCCATGCACATTTATGCAAAAAATAATTAAAAAAAGCCACGATTTCCTATCAAGGAATCGTGGTTTTTCATTGGAAAAGTTGAAAAAATCCACATAAAAGAGGATTGGCGTAACGAATAACGGGGTAAATAGTATAAGATTTCATTAATAAGTAGCACTACTATAGAATAAGAAATACAAATACATTTCAAGGGAGGAACTTATGTTTAAACACATCTTACTTTCACTAAATGGGTATAAAATATCCTATTTACGAAATGATGTCATTTCCGGAGTTGGTGTTGCCGCACTGACAATTCCCGTTGCAATGGGCTATGCACAAGTAGCCGGGCTACCGCCTATTTATGGCTTATATGCGTCATTTTTACCGGTACTTGCCTATGTTATTTTCGCCAGTTCGCCGCAACTTGTTTTCGGGATTGATGCAACGGCAAGTGCAATCGCAGGGTCGATAATTTTAGGAACAGCCGGACTTACAGCTGGATCTAAAGAAGCCATTACGCTCGCCCCAATTCTTGCATTCTTTTGTGCCGTGTTTTTAGTTCTTTTCTCCGTATTAAAATTAGGACGGTTTGCAAAATACATATCTGCCCCTGTTCTTAGTGGATTCATTTCTGGACTTAGTGTTTCCATTATAATGGGTCAAATTCCTAAGATAATGGGCCTAAAAGAAAGCGGAGATAGTTTCTTCTCTAGTCTAGGCATTATTTTCGGACAGTTTTTCCAGTCCAATTGGATTTCATTTGCCATGGGTATTGTGACCATTATTATCGTTATAACGTGCAAAAAAGCCATTCCAAAAATCCCGATGTCGCTCGTTGTTTTAATCCTCGGGACGATGGCAGCTTATTTCTTCAAATTAGATCAATATAATGTTGATATTGTTGGTAAAATCCCTGTTGGATTCCCGTCATTAGCGCTTCCAGATTTTGGTGCTAGTTCATGGGCGCTTGCTATCGGTGGTGGGTTTGTCTGTGCCATCGCTACATTCGCCGGTTCGCTTCTACCAAGTGAAAGTTTTGCGATGCGTAACAAGTATACAATCGATGATAACCGCGAACTATTTGCTTACGGTATTTCCAATTTCGTCGCTGCATTTTCTGGATGTTCTCCTGCCAGTGCCAGCGTATCAAGAACTGCCGCCAACGAACAATTCCGTGGCAAAACACAAATGGTTTCGATTGTTGCCGCGGTCATTATCGCGCTGATTGTTGCCTTCTTAAGTGGGTTACTTTACTATATGCCACAACCAGTTCTTTCTGGTATCGTGTTCGCTGCGTTAGTTGGGATTATTGATGTGGATGTATTAAAAGGATTGTTCCGCGTTTCTCGTCGTGAAGCAACTGTTTGGATCGTTGCTGCACTTGGAACACTTTTAGTTGGAGTAATTTTCGGGGTACTACTTGGAATTTTCCTATCATTCATTAATGTAGTAAGTCGTTCAATGAAATCACCAATTGCGATCCTTGGCGTGATTGACGGACGTCATGGTTACTTCGACTTAAAACGTAAACCAGAAGCAAAACCAATTCCAAATGTCGTTATTTATCGTTATAGTGCATCACTATTCTTCGGGAACTTTAATAAATTCGCAGATGGCTTAAAAGAAGCTGTCCAAGAGGATACTAAATTAGTCATTTTCGAAGCTAGCGCGATTATTAATATTGATACAACCTCTACAGAATCAATGAAAGACTTGCTAAAATGGCTCGACGATAAAGGCATTGAATATTACTTCGCCGACCTCATCGACCATTTGAAAACAAGCTTTAGAAAACACGATCTTGGCTACATTATTGATGACGGCTACACGAAGAAAACCGTGGAAGACGCACTTGATGCTTATAACGCCAAACAAAAATAATAAAACGCTTAGCCGGGCCTAAACTCGACTAAGCGTTTTTCATTTTTACAAAAGCGCAAAAATCCGCGGACTAATTAACCGCACAAACGGTGAAACGATAAAGATTTGCAAAAATAAAGCCACAAAATAATTGCGTAAAATAAGAACGCCTAAATGACTCCATTCGCCTTGGTTCACAATCAGGCTAAGCGTTGACATAAGCACGCACATAAACGTAACCATTAATAATTGCATCATAATGATCTTTTTAAATTTCGAAGCATCTTCACTAACCAAAAGGGCGTGCAGACGATACACAATTTTTCCGACAACAAAAAAGTCTAATAAAAATCCAATAAAAAGAAACGGGACAAATGCTTTTAAAATAATCATCAAAGAATCCGTACCAATACCATTTTCAAGTAAGATATTATAAGAGCTCATGCATAAAATCATCAAAGAACACATAATCAGTGTAAAAACGACCTTCTCTTTCATATTACTGTACATAATTTCACCTCCAAAGAACTATCGTAGCAAATTAAAAAATTCTTCGTAAGTGACAATTTTGTTACAAAAAAAGTTTTGCTCGGAAATCCAAGCAAAACTGGTATTTTACATCTTCTCTTTATCAATTTGGGTTCTTATTTCCCGGGCAATATTTTCAATTGTATATAGGGCCGGTAGTTGGGACGTGATATTCGCTTCTTGGTACATTTCCTTATTAATATAATAAGCAATGTTCGCGTCAGAAAGCCTCGCAATAGTTGATTTCGCACTATTAGTAATTGAAATCACTTTACAATTTTGTGCCTTCAACTGGTGAATATAGCGAATAATATCCTCATTTTCCCCTTCCACTGAAATCGCAATCATGCAGATTTTATCCGATAATTTGCTCGATAAATGGTAAAACGGGTGGTTAAGCGGATCTTCAATATGTAGTGCTAATGTAAATAATGACGAAAAATAAATTGCGCCATATTCAGCAATTACACCCGAGGAACCAACTCCCGCAAATAACACGAGTTCGCGGTCACGAAGAATTTCGACTGCTTTTTGAATTTGCGCTTTAAACTCCGGTTGTGCCGTGCGTTTCAGAAAATCAATATACGTCGTCTCATCCGCCATATCAATTTGCGCCAACTTCTGTTCTTCCAAATAAAGCTGCAACTTTACGCGAAACTCCGAAAAACCATTACACCCAAATTTTCGGCAAAAACGTAGAATCGTTGTCGTACTCACATGCGCTTCCGTCGCCAAATCGCGAATTCGCATATACACAACCTTATCTAAATTCGCCACAATATAATTATAAATATCTAATTCCGTATCATTTAATTCCAAATTTTTATCTAAAAAAAGCATTTCCGCACCTCTTTTCGCTTTATTTTACCATGTAACACCTCGTTACTCAAATGTGACAAGTTCCTATTTAGAAAATCCTTACCTAAACCTAACCAAATACTAGCTATTTCTCCATAAAATTCCTATACTATAACTGTGAGAAGAAAAGGTGATACCAAATAAGTAAGCCTTTTCAAAAAAATATCCTTGGAGGTATAAATAAATGACTAAAGGTATTAAAATCGCAACTATTGGTGGCGGATCAAGTTATACACCTGAACTAATCGAAGGATTTATTAAACGCCAAGACGAATTACCAGTTCGTGAACTATGGTTAGTAGACGTAGAAGCTGGTCGTGAAAAATTAGAA
>CM001047.1:545928-546145 GCA_000183865.1 Listeria marthii FSL S4-120 | reverse complement strand
CGAAGAAGCGCTTAAAGACGCTGATTTCGTAACAACACAATTACGTGTAGGTTTACTAGATGCACGTGTTAAAGACGAACGTATCCCGAATTCATACGGCGTAGTTGGTCAAGAAACAAACGGACCAGGCGGCATGTTCAAAGGACTTCGCACAATCCCAGTTATTTTAGATATTTGTAAAGACATGGAACGCCTTTGCCCAGATGCTTGGTTAATC
>CM001047.1:541715-545828 GCA_000183865.1 Listeria marthii FSL S4-120 | reverse complement strand
TAACAGAAGCAGTTCTTCGTTACAGTAACCAAAAGAAAGTTGTCGGCTTATGTAACGGCCCTATCGGTATCGAACGCAATATCGCTGAAACTCTAGGCGTGGACGTTTCCGAAATTTACGTAGAGTTCGTTGGTCTAAACCACATGGTATTCGCGAAAACTGTTTACCACAATGGCAAAGACGTAACAAAAGATGTTGTTTTCAAAATGACAGAAGATGAAGCTGGCTCAAGCCTTAAAAACATCAATGCAACTGGCTGGGACAAAACATTCTTGCGTACATTAAATATGATTCCAATCGACTACTTGCGCTACTACTGGCAAACAAAACAACAACTGGAAGACCAAGCTCGCGCATACGCAGAACATGGTACTCGTGCAGAAGTTGTTAAAAAAGTAGAAGCCGAATTATTCGAGCTTTACAAACAAGAAGAACTTGCTGAAAAACCAAAACAATTAGAACAACGCGGCGGTGCTTACTACAGTGAAGCAGCATGTAACCTAATTAACTCTATCTACAACGACAAACGCGACATTCAAATCGTTAATACTCGTAACAATGGTGCCATCCTTGATATCGACCCTGATTCCGCAGTAGAAACAAACTGTGTTATCACTCGCCAAGGCCCAATCCCACTAGCAAGCGGACGCCTTCCAATCGCTATCAACGGCATCATCCAAGAAATCAAAACGTTCGAGCGCCTAACAGCCGAAGCAGCAGTTACTGGCGATTACGACAAAGCCCTTTTCGCAATGACAATCAACCCACTAACTCCAAGCGAATCTGTAGCTCGTGAGATTCTTGACGAAATGTTAGAAGCTCATAAAGAGTATTTACCGAATTTCTTTAAATAAGCAAAAAAGAGCCTGTCAAAGGGCTCTTTTTTTATATCCGCCAATCCGTCATATTATTCTCCAAATAATCAATCCCAAACGCCAAAAGCCCAATCCGGTAATCCGTCGTGAATTTACGCGACAACACAATCTCTGGCAAAACCGCATACGGATACACCCGCTTCAACTCCTCCGTCAATTCCTCCATAAAATCCTTCTGCCCAAAATAAAAATTCGTATACAAAACAATCGTTTCCGGATCATAAAAACTCATCGCGAGCAGCACCATTTTACGAATATGCGCTTTAATTTCATCCACCGAAAAGTCAAAATTATCCCAGTCCACCTGCAGCGGCATATGCTTAATCTCCCCAGCCAGCCCATTCTGCCCTTTCAAAATCTCGCCATTCATCAGAAGCCCTGCGCCCGGTGGAAAACGCTCCGGATAATAAAGCCCAACGATATTGTCCTCTTTAACCGGCCGATTTTTATACCCCAAAATCGCCGCATTCGTATCCGTCTCAACCAACACCGGCAAATTCACTTCCGCCTCCAGAGTCTCCCGCAATTGCACATTTAAAAGTAGCGGAAAGTCCATCGCGCGCAGCTTACCGCCAATCTCAATCCCCGGCACCCCAATCACAACGCAAGAAATCTTCGGAAAAGCACAAACAAGATCTTTCGTATTCCTTTTCAGCGCATTAATATCCAAATCTTCACCAGACATATCCTCCACAAACTCCGGCTCGCCAAGCAAATTATACACCGAAAAAGAATAAGTAATTTTCTTCCACTTTTCTTGCAAACTAATAACCAGCACCTGCTGAAAATTAGGATTAATTTCATACGAAACAGCTCTTCTTCCGCCAGTCGCAACCGAATTATCTTGTTCTAAAATCTCTTCATTTTCCACTAAATCTCGAATCAACTTATTCACTGTAACTACACTAAGACCAGTCACTTCAGCGATTTCCGCTTTCGTCATCGCACCTTGCTGTCGTAAAATCGACTTGATATTTTTCTTATTCAATTCTTTTAAATCACGAGGAATCGCCATCATCAATCGCTCCATTCGCAAAGTTAATAAACAAACTTTATAAACTATATTCACTATCAGTTTAACCACTCTGAACCCATTTGTCAAAACAAAAAAAGAACCCCTCATTACGAGAAGTTCTCTTCGCTTTATTATTTAGCTTTACGAATAAACAACGAGCACACAAGCCCAATACAAGCCATAATTAGCCCGAAAACAAAGGCATTTTGGATTCCGGCCGTCAGTGAAGCAACCATTTGTTCAGGTCCCATCCCTTGCGCCGTTTCCATATAAGCTTTTTGCCCAGCAGACATGATCGTAATCGCAACAGCCGTTCCAATCGCGCCGGAAACTTGTTGCAACGTGTTCATAATCGCCGTACCATCAGGATATAATTTTGGTGGTAATTGGTTTAATCCGTTCGTTTGCGCCGGCATCATAACCATCGAAATCCCAATCATTAACACCGAATGCAGCACGATAATTATTAGCGCAGATGTTCCAACTTCTATTCTCGTTAAGAAAAATAGTGCTACAACCGCTACGATAAATCCTGGGATAACAAGTGCGCGTGGACCGTATGCATCAAACAAACGCCCAGTAAATGGTGACATTAAACCATTCAGCACCCCACCCGGAAGTAATACTAATCCCGCCGAAAATGCTGCGAGCGCTAAACTATTTTGCAAGTATAGCGGTAGTAAAATCATCGTCGAAAGAATCATCATAAAGCTGATAAATACTAAAATAAGCCCTAAAGTGAACATTGGGTATTTGAATACTTTCAAGTCCATTAAAGGTTTTTCCATTGTTAGTTGGCGCCAAACAAAAAGTCCAAGCGCAAGTCCACCAACGATAATTGAAACTAATACCGTCGCGCTTCCCCAACCATTTTCTCCCGCACTACTAAAGGCAAACACAACTCCACCAAAACCTAGCGTCGAAAGAATAATCGATAAAATATCAATTTTCGGCTTCGTAACAACCGAAACATTTTGCATAAATTTCATTCCGAATAATAACGCAATAATAAGGAATGGCAAGGAAATCCAGAAAATCCAGTTCCAAGTCAAGTTTTCTAAAATAAGTCCTGAGATTGTCGGACCAACTGCTGGTGCAAACATAATTACCAGCCCGATCATCCCCATTGCCGAGCCACGTTTATGCTCTGGGAAAATCAGTAAAATCGTGTTAAACATTAATGGTAGTAATAGTGCCGTACCTACTGCCTGCACTACACGCCCAATCATTAACATCGCAAACGTTGGCGAAAGCGCCGCAATCAGCGTACCAGCAATCGAAAAACTTACCGCTGTGAAAAATAATCCTCGTGTCGTAAACCATTGTAAAAGTAATCCCGAAATCGGTACTAATATTCCAAGCGTTAGCAAATAACCTGTCGTAAGCCACTGCACTGTCGCTGAACTAATATCAAACACCTGAATCAAATCACTAAGCGCCATGTTAAGCGCAGTTTCACTGAATAGCCCAATGAACCCCGCCATCAAAAATGAGGCAATAATCGGTATTGGCCGAATCTTCTGCCCACCTGTTGCTTCTTGTTGCATATAATTTCCCCCTTTTCAGACTAAAAATTAAGTAGTCTACGTTTGATATTACGGAGATTTCGCCAATAAGTCAACGTTTCAAGCTCTATTTTTACGAAAAATTTACAAGCTATGCTATACTTCGAAGTAGAAAAGAGGGATTTTTCATGGCCATTTTAGCATTTATTTTAACCTTCATCGTAATGATCGAGCATATTTATATAATGATTTTAGAAATGTTTTTCGCCAACACCAAACTCGCAGCCAAGACATTTGGCGTCGAGAAGGAACTCCTTGCGAATAAGAAAGTGCAGACGCTATTTGCGAATCAAGGGCTTTATAATGGATTTCTTGCGGCAGGGCTTGTGTGGGGGTTGTTTTTTGCGGGAGCTGGAATGGCGGAAACTGTGCAAATTTTCTTTTTGAGTTGTGTGGTTGTGGCGGCGCTGTTTGGCGGGCTGACTTCTTCTAAAGGGATTTTGGTGAAGCAGGGTTTGCCGGCGGTTTTGGCGTTGGTTGTGGTTTTGTTGGTTTAGGTGGTATGGGAAAAGACTTGGATTGGGGTCCAGGTCTTTTTTATTTTTGGAGTTTGAATGTTGAGAGGAAGTTTATGGTTTCATGATAAGTAGTTAAAACGGATTGAATTCTAATGACGCTATCCTGCGATATATCATATTTACATTTCATAATAAGTAGT
>CM001047.1:541527-541615 GCA_000183865.1 Listeria marthii FSL S4-120 | reverse complement strand
AAATCGATTTACATTTCATAATACGTAGTTAAAACTTTCACCAAATTTATCTAATACGATTTTACCCATTTGATTTACATTTCATAAT
>CM001047.1:541353-541427 GCA_000183865.1 Listeria marthii FSL S4-120 | reverse complement strand
ATAAGTAGTTAAAACGATTTTTAGTAGCCCAATTGCTAAATTCTGCAAGCTCATTTACATTTCATAATAAGTAG
>CM001047.1:541100-541253 GCA_000183865.1 Listeria marthii FSL S4-120 | reverse complement strand
TTTACATTTCATAATAAGTAGTTGAAACGAATTAGTCATCAAAAATAAAATCCCTATTCGTTATGATTTACATTTCATAATAAGTAGTTAAAACTGCTCTGCTAATTTGTAATTGTCTACGCTAGTCGCCATTTACATTTCATAATAAGTAGT
>CM001047.1:538429-541000 GCA_000183865.1 Listeria marthii FSL S4-120 | reverse complement strand
TTCATAATAAGTAGTTAAAACCCGCTCTATTTTACGCCTACTCCCATCATAACTCAGGCCACTATTTTTGTCGACCTCTTAAAAATTGCGTAAAAATCATAACTTATCCCTTCAGATTTCCGCTAAAAAACTTCAAACTCATTCTCCCCCAATGATTTCCCTAAATCTGTCGAACCCCACTATTTTTCGCACTACTAAAGGTCGACAGACCGAGAACATCAAAAGAAATTAGAATTTTTTTCATCCGTTAATCCCCAAAATTCTTTTTCTAACCATCTTTGTTGTCTACTAGAAAAAACTATTACTGAATCTTGATCATCTCGAATATACTTATCTAACTCCATCCTTAACTTAACTAAAAGCGCTGGAGTTATTTCACCTTCAAAAACTGATTTTTGAACATGAGTTAAGTACTTTTTACAAATCTTAAATACATTTCTCCAGACTTTTGCCCCACCGTTTTCTATTGAAATATCATAAATTAAAATTACATACATATCTTCACCACCAAATTTTAAATGCTTCGTATTCTTTATCACTCATCAAATGCTTTACTAATTTATAACATTCTAAGCGAATTAAATGCCGATAAGATACATTTCTTCCTAAATCCCGATGTTTAATTGTTTCTTTCATACGCAAATCATACGCTTGTAATACCTTTTGCCGAGCTGCTTTTTTCATATAGCAAAAGTTAGCCTCTTTTTCAAAATCATCTTCGGTAATAATGTTTTTGTTTAACAAACTAAAAATAATCCGATCAGCAATTAAAAGAGAGCTCACTGCATAAAAATCCCTATATCATCCGAATAACCACATTTAAACTCAACAACATTCTCATAACGGTTTATTTCACGAACAACACTCTTACCTTTTTTATAAAGATAGTCAGGAACACTCACCATAAATTCAGCTAAATTGGTTCTTGCAATCATTTTCTCTTTTGTTGATATTTCTTTAGAAGTTTTACGAAGAGCAACAAAACATGAATTAATTTCTTCCGCATTATCTTGCCACACTTCTTCTGGAATAACAGAAACCGAATTAATGTTTCTAAATCTCCTACGAACATCCGCTTTATCCAGTTCATAACTATCAAAAGCTTTCACATAGTTTATCGTTTCTATCAAATCGTTATAAAATTCACTCCCACGCAAAGCCTCTGTTGAATAAACCCGCTCCACCAGCTCCATTTTCTTCTCTTCTGTCAAAACGCCAGTATGCTCATTCAAAATCGTCTTAGAATTTCCAAATATCAACTTATCGATAAAAGTTCCAACTCCTGAGCAAACTTTCGCCCCACCATCAAAAACATAGACATTCGTATCCACATCCAGCGCCCGGTTTCGATAGCATCTGCCCATCCGCTGAAACAGCCCATTCACATCCGACAATTCCGTGAACAGTAAATCAAAATCAATATCCAAAGAAGCCTCCACGACTTGCGTTGCCACCCAAATACATTTTTTCGTACTATCTTTTTGCCCATCCTTAAAAATCGCATCCTCTTTAGCCGAACGATCTTTTTTAATAAATTGACTGTGAATGAGATGAATTTCTTCACCTTGAAAATGCTCTTTTAACTCCAGATAGATTTTTTTCGCTTTATTTATAGTGTTACAAATGACTAAAATTCGATTATTGTTAAAAAATGGTTTAATAAATTCACTTTCAATCTCTGTATGAACCATCTCCATGCTATGCCGAACCCGCGACGATACAAATTTTTCTTTTGGTTGGACAAAATTCACGCCGTTTTCTAAAAGTAAATCTGTCACTATTCCCGGTAAAGTCGCCGTCATAATACAGAACTTCCCACCAAATTTATCAATATAAGACAACCCTAAAATCAAATAAGCCAATAAGTCTGATGAGTACATCTGGATTTCATCAATAATCACTTTAGAATAAGATAAAGTGGCTAATTTATGCTCAAAACCAGCATAACGAAAGACAAAATCAAATAATTGATCGAGCGTGCAAATAGTTACAGGTAAAGACATTTGCCTCGTCCGCGTGTAATATTCATCAATATCCATCTCCGCATTTCCCTCGTGCAGCAAATACTGACTATAGGTTTCCGAATGCAGTAAACCAACTCTCTCAGCTTGGTTAGTCGTAACAATATTTTTCGTGATTCGCTCATAAATCGCATTGATTGCCGTGCGCAGAGGAAGTGTGAAAAAGCCTTTATTATTCCCAAGCCAAAGCAGCCCAGCCTCAGTTTTCCCCATGCCAGTTTCAGCAATAACGACGATATTATCATTTTGGTGTTGCATCATATATTTTTGCAAAGAGTTCCAATCAGCTTCTGGATTTTCTGCTTTAAAATTGGCTAGTTGCACTTCCATCGAATCCATCAAAAAGTCATTTTCTAGCTCTACATCAATTCCCCCACTCGCTGCAAAGTCAATCCGATTGAGTAATCCTTTTAGTAGAACGTATTTTTTGAACGTCTCTGCGTCAGCCGCGGAATTACCTTCGAAAATTCGGGATCCGGGGTAGAAATAATCTAATGAGATTGTTTCTTTATACTCAGCATTATCTTGCAATTTTTCATAAGAAAAATTA
>CM001047.1:538009-538329 GCA_000183865.1 Listeria marthii FSL S4-120 | reverse complement strand
TTTTCATAAGAAAAATTATTCCATTGTTCCCCTAATTTTTGAACTTCTAATTTCCACTGTTCAACATCCGTTTTTCTCTTCCTTTCGTGGTGGAGAGCAATGGCAATATGAACTAGTTTAATATCCTTCTTACTATACCCGAGTGCTTTTAATTTTTTGACTGGAACAAAAGCTACAGACAAAAAGCCATGCCGGATTTCACCGGATGGTCTTCCCCCGCATATCATTTTCTTTTGAAAAAGTACGTTCATTTTACCTAAATCATGTAGTAAACACACTAACTCTAGCAAATACCAATCCACTTCTATTTTAGGATAAAG
>CM001047.1:536234-537909 GCA_000183865.1 Listeria marthii FSL S4-120 | reverse complement strand
GATAGTTTAAAAGTAACTTATCTGTATGTTCTTGAATGGTCTCTGCTGGTTTGGATTTCGCTAAGTATTCTGTCATCAACAGTCTCCTTCGTAATTATACTAAGAACCCCTAGAAATTTTTCTTCCAGGGGTATCCATTACTAATCCTCAATAAAAACTAAATAATCATTGTTGTCCATGTAGAAGTCATCATCTTCTGATACAAAAATTTGACTTGAGTAAATCACATCTTTTTTACGCCATTTTCGGAAAAATTTAGGTGCTTTTTTCGTTCCATGGTCAACTCGTTCATATTTTTCAGTTAACAAATATCTCGTACCTAAATGTTTATCACGCCCAACCGAATCTTCTTGTGATTTAAAATTAACCACATCATTTTCAGTAAGTGAAATAGGTATATAAGCGCTATAACCATTTGAAATCTCCAAACTTTCATCCGGCTGCCGTTTCTCCACATCGACAACATCTACCTCTTGAATAGTCGCAATATCCTCGCGGCGACCAAGCGATGGGAACTCGATAGGCTCTTTAAAAGCTTTTTCGATGATTGGTACAAGTGATGGGTCTTCGGGAATAATGTGCAGCAGTAGTTCTAAATCCACAAGAAGCTCCACCGTCGATATACCACGACTCACACCATAATCACCCACTTTGATTTGATGACGAGTGGCATCGTAATTCATCCCATTTTTAAACTCATACCTTGTTGCTAAATCATTCACCTTCGAAAAGTATTTCCCTTGAATACTAATTTTCATTTCATGATAGCTCGTAAAACCACAAAGCGTATGAACCATCCCAATTACAGTCGAATAAGGCGGCAAAGGATACGTTTCTTTTAATTGAAAACTAGTTGGTTTTTTAAAATTCACCAAATCTTGCCAAAGTTTTACTCTAATTGCTTTCATAATAAGCATCAATCTTTCCTTTAATATCGTTGAAAAACATTGATATGGAGTCAGCCTTTAATTTGACTTTCACTTCATCAGAATTAGCAAATTGTCCATCAACAATCCCCACTTTTGTATGTTCTTGAATACCTTCATACATCATCACATCTTCAATGTTTTTAATAACAATTTTATTATCTGCTACGTCTACAACATTTTGGAAAACAGGGTTTTTCACGTCATATACTCCACCAATAACAAAGAGTGGTTTTAAATCTTCTCGGCGCCCGCGAATGTCACGATATAAGAAAGCTACTGTATCCATTAATTTTTTTACACGGCGAGCTTTCTCTTTATTATCAATCGCAATTTCCCCATCAATACCAATTTGGTCTAAATCAATTGTGATTGTATAACGATAATAGGATTTATGAATTTCAGCTTGCGCTATATTCATGTTTTCATTTATTTTATCAGCTTGGCCTTTATTAGTTAGAAAATCGATATCTCCTTTGAAAGTTTCCAGCGAGATTGCATTAGATAACCGGACTTTTGCAGAACGTTTTTTCCCGCTACTTCCTTTTTCGGTTTTAAGGTAACCAAAGAAGTCAAGTTCTGGAAAATCAGTAATAGTTGCTTCACTCAAAAATTGAATAACCTTTTTATCGCCGCCACCTTCTGCTTTTACTGGAGCTTCTTTCTCACCGATTTGTTCCATCAGATTATAACGAATAGCTTGGCGAGAAATATAAGTATATTGGTCGCCATTATTTCTAGAAATCTTT
>CM001047.1:535602-536134 GCA_000183865.1 Listeria marthii FSL S4-120 | reverse complement strand
TTTCTAGAAATCTTTTTTAGTGCAGAAATATTACCAAGAGACTCCCCGTAGTTTGCACTCTCTGCTTGGAAAATGATTGTCATTGCTAGTCCTTTATTTTTCATCTGTGTTTCCTCCATCTTTGTTTTTGATTAGCTCTCCGCCTACACCAAGCATAAATGCATAGCCTATAGTTTTAAAAGCTTCATCATTCGAAAATACATTCATAAATACACTTGGAATTGGCTTAGCTAAATAGGAATAACTATTCAATAATGTATCCATAAATCCATCTTTATCATTAACCTTTAAAGAATTTAATAATTTGTAGGTTATTCCCGCAATTTTATTTTCTGATTTTTTATTAATATAGCCTTCTTTGAATTTTATTCCACAACTTTGAACGAACCATAATTGATTTTGAGAAATAGTTGCCATCATTTCAATCTCCTTCAAAAATTTTGTATTTATATCTAAAATCCCTGAAACATGTCCCATATTGTAATACAGACCATTTACACTAGTTTGTTTATAATAAATTAATTTACAATAA
>CM001047.1:532279-535502 GCA_000183865.1 Listeria marthii FSL S4-120 | reverse complement strand
GGTAAATTAATTTATGAATAAACAAATACAAAGTTTCGTTGTTCATTAAACGTTGAATAACTTCTTTATATAAATTAATATTCAAACTACCTTCTTTATAACCACAACGAATTAAACTTTTTAATATCCCTTTTGAATCATTTACAATGTGCAACATTTTTTCGGAAAGTAAATTAAAATGATAATGCTCGTTTTCGTACCTAACTAACTGAATGTCCGCAAGTTCATAGCGACGAACATTTTCATGTTCAGTTGTAATAGATTCCACAAGCGCTCGATAAGTATTTGCTGAATTAATTCCATCTTTGTTAAAGCGTAAAATAGAGTTTCGCATGCGTTCATTGACCCGATATAATTCATTCACACCATAAGAATCGCTGACAAATATGCCTTCCCCGTAAACATACGTAAACCCTGCAGGAACACACGAATAAATTAGTCGACAAATCGGACAAGTTGCAACATCATTGTTAAAATCCCATACGTGAGATGTTTTCCTTGCAGTATCAAACCCCACTTCATTCATAAAACTAAGATCTAATTTCAAATTTTTAATTGGTTGATTACAATTAAAACAATTATATTTTGCTTTAGATAAATCTGTATTTAAATATTCTATTACTGGTTCCACGAAGCTAGTTTTGTAATCTAAATAAGGATCAATAAATTTTGTTTGTTTAGACAGGAACGAAAGACCCGACCACCCCTTATTAATAACAGAATAAATCAGATTTTTTGCACCTAGATATCGGAGACCTTTGTCACTCGCACAAAAATCAATAATAGCATCTAATTGAGTATAAATTTGCTTTACCTGTTCAAGTATATCCGCCTTCACATCTTCCCATTCTTGCTTTTTAGTCAAATTAATCGTTTTTAAATTCTCTAGCCATTTATTTACATCAGCATTAGGATCAATTAACGGAAACACCTTGATGTAGTTAGATTTCTTTAAATAAAACTTCACTACATCTTTCACATATTTATTTAAATTATCCAAGGCATCCTCATCAAAAGAAGCAAATCCATCTACTCTAAATCGCTCCATCGTCTCCTTATAGGAAACAATTTTAGACCAAGCCAATGTTTCTTTGTACTCTTGAATGAAAAAATTAAAATATTTAGTTTCAAAGTCCTCTAATAAATCTGCTGTAAAATAAATCGATTGCCCGTCTATTCTAACGTTTTCTTTTCCAACAATATTAAGAAAGCCTACTAACCCAGCATTTATCAACCAGTCATCTGCCCTTACTGCCATTTCTGTCTGCATCCCTTCCACCTCCATACTAAAGCTGTTCTATCATGCCAAATCCACTTCCTGACATTGATCCTAAACCATTTTGAATCAAAATATTCAAAAGTCTGGGAGAAGCCTTAATTTCAAATTCGCCTAAAGATGCAGCTATTTGCATTTTATAAAATCTAACAACTGTTTTTTTATACTTCAATGGCTTAATTTGCATACTTTCAATTTCTTTTTTAATTGATTCTCCATAATCCATTTCAGCAAGTCTAGCAATCATATTTCTTTTTAAAATCAGTACAGCTTCATCATCTTCCAACGTATAAAACCAATCTTTATGTGTAGCTTGATTATGATCCCGGATAACAATAGGAGATAACGTTTTAAATTTTATTTTATTTTTTTCAATTTTCCGCATAGGTACAACTTCAACAGAATGTATTTTTAATTCAATATGTTTGTTTATCTGTATATTCTCATCTTTAAGAAGTGTAAAAACATTGAAAAAAACAATCGCTAATTCAGCTTCACCTGTCGAAAAATTAATAATACAAGTTTTATCCTCTACTTTAATTAAATCGTCTTCAAAAATAGGCTGATTAAAATACACAGAAAAAGTGAAGTTTTTTTGTGTATTCTTTTCATACAAATCAGTAAAAAAAGCAGGATACTCTCTTTTCATCCCTTTTTTTATAATCATCATTATTTTCCTTCTATAATCTAATGGAAATTCTTCACTGCTTAAATGACACAAAATTTTCAATCTCAAACTATCACCTCCAATCTATTCTATTTTTTTCAAGCTTATACTATGCTATAATAAGTATAATTAACATCAAAATAATCGAAGCTAAGATTAAATGATTTGTTAATGTAATGGAAGCAGATGCTGCAACATCTGTTTCTATTTTTAATATTATAGTCATAAGTTTTATAATACTTATAAATAATACAATTAACATTTTGTTCAATATTTCACCCCCTTACTGAGGTAAGTATATAACATAACAATTTAATTAGCAACCTTTAAATATGTAATTTTGTATTTAAGTTGAAAGAATACAATAAAAGCCCATCAAAAATTTGACGGGCTTTTAGCGTTCATATTGATTAGATTAAGAAGTAATTCAACATTACATTTTTAAATTTACATTTTAAAATACTTAGATGAAATACCTCTTTATTCTAATCTACTTAATATAGTTTGTCCAACTATATTTACGCGAAATCTAAATGCCCAAATCCCGATCCTGTCATCGTCCCAAGCCCATTATCCACCAAATACTTCTGCAAATAAGCCTCAGCCTCCAATTCAAAAATCCCGACCGAGCTTTCAATATGTATCTCGTGGCAATAAACGACTACTTTCTTCATCGAAATTGGCGTTATTTTCAATTTCTCCAAATCATAACGAGCTTGTTCACCAAATGCATCCATTAAATAAGGCAACATATTTCTTTTCAAAGTTGGCTCAAATTCCTCATCCTCAAAACTGTAAAACCAATTCTTGAAAGTTTCCCTATCATGAGCTCGACTGGCAATTGGCGAAAGCGTTCTCAAAACTGTTCGATTGCCGATAATTTTTTTCTCCGGGACTATTTGGATGTTTTTTATCGTAATATGATTCCCAGCTCCAAATAAAACTTTGCTACCTTTCAAACTTATCAATGCGTTATAAAAAATGATTCCGGTTTCCGCATCTCCTGTTGAAAAGTTAATAATACAATTCGCCTCATCGAGCTGAATTTCTGCCCCTTTATTTCGAGGTTTGGGCAGGTATACGGAAAATGTATATTGCTTATGTTTATTCCCACCAAACAAATCCTCATATCTCTCTGGACTCGATTTCGTTATCCCCGCTTTGAATAAACTAACAACTTTACTTTGAAAATCTTTTGGAATTATTTTAGAATCAAAATCACAATTTATCTTTAATCTCATTGTGTCTCCACCTCCATTTATATGAGTTAAATTTAACAT
>CM001047.1:532012-532148 GCA_000183865.1 Listeria marthii FSL S4-120 | reverse complement strand
TTCAATTTTGGTTCTTATGAAGGCGATTTAAATGAAAATATGTGGACTGATATTGCGAAAAGCCAAGGTAAAACTTTAGAAGAATGAGTTTTTTGTATACTAAATTTATTATGAACAAATGGAGGTTACATAATGA
>CM001047.1:531179-531912 GCA_000183865.1 Listeria marthii FSL S4-120 | reverse complement strand
TTTAAATTTAACATAAAAAATCGGTCAAATCAATTGCAAATAAAGGCTTTTTGCCAGTTTGTGTTTTTTTGAACATTTAAGAATAACTTTCTTTATTTTTTTCACTTTTCCTCCCAAAATAAAATTTTCACATTTTACTATTTTTACTAAAATTAGACTTGTAACCGCTTTCCATCCATGCTAAAATCATCCTATAAACAAAATAACCTTATTTAGGAATGTAACCAATTTGGGCATAACCTAGATAAATCAAAAATTGGCTTTTTGGGCGAATTTTCGATTTATCTAGGTTTTTATTTTGCTAAAAACTTACAAAAAAAGGAGAACAAGATGAAGAAAAATATTTTTAAATTGTTGATGGCGTTATGCGCAGTACTGCTAATCGCGGGTTGTGGTAACAGCACAGATGCAGACAAAAAGGAAACAAAAGAAACTAAAGAAGACGGCACTGTAACATTTTATGTAGTACGTCACGGTAAAACAATGTTAAACACAACTGACCGCGTACAAGGTTGGTCCGATGCAGTTCTTACTCCAGCTGGTGAAAAAGTAGTTACAAGTGCTGGTAAAGGATTAAAAGACGTTGATTTCTCTGCAGCTTACAGCAGTGACAGTGGTCGTGCTATCCAAACTGCAAACTTAATTTTAAAAGAAAGTGCTAAATCTGCTGATAAAGAAGTACAAACTGATGCACGTTTCCGTGAATTCAATTTTGGTTCTTATGAAGGCGATT
>CM001047.1:530665-531079 GCA_000183865.1 Listeria marthii FSL S4-120 | reverse complement strand
CCAAGGTAAAACTTTAGAAGAATGGCAAAAAGCTGGTATCTCTCCAAAAGGCTTCGCGGATAGCGTAGCTGCTCTTGATAAAACTCGTGTTAAAGAAGGCGAAAACTGGCCTGCTGAAGATTATGCAACTATCCAAGCTCGTCTAAAAGATGGTTTAACAGAAGTTGCTAAAAAAGAAAGCAAAAATGGCGATAGCAATGTATTACTAGTTTCCCACGGACTAAGCATTGGCGCGCTACTTGATACTATCGAACCAGGTTATAAACTTCCTGCTGCTGGTATCAAAAATGCAAGTGTAACTAAAATCACTTACAAAGATGGTAAATTCACTATTGGTGATGTAAATGATTTAAGCTATGTTGAAAATGGTTCTAAGTAAATAGTTCGATTAAAAGCCCAAAATATATTGTTTTA
>CM001047.1:524268-530565 GCA_000183865.1 Listeria marthii FSL S4-120 | reverse complement strand
TATATTTTGGGCTTTTGTTTTACTAAATAAAGACTTGTTTTTCTTCATTACAATTACTATACTTAGAGAAAAAGGAACCACGGAGGACATTTAGTTGAAGAAACTTACTTATATTATTATCACTGGTGTGGCACTTGTTTTTATTGTCGGCGCTTTTTGGATTACTAATTCCACCAACAAAACGGAACAAAAAGCTACTCCAACCGAGATACCTAAAAAAACAAAGCCAGCTAATGTTAAAACCATTTCAACACAAGCTAAGAAAACTTTGAATGCCCTAGCAAGCTCAGGAGCAGACAAAGAGTCTATTTCCGATTTAAATCAATTAATTAAAGAACTAAAATCCTACCCCGCCGAAGAAAATAAATCCGGCGAATATCTTCAAAATCTAACAGCTTGCTTAGAGGCCGTTGAGTCATATACAACTGGCAAAGCAGATGAAAAAGCGCTTGGTAAAGTATATCCAGCCTTTCTCGCAAGCGAACAAAAACTATCAGCTGTCGAAAAAACAACGCAATATGAATGGTTTTATGCCGCAGCAGCAACAAACCAACAAGGATTAAAAGAAAAAGGTGTTGTCACTTTAACCATGGTTGGCGATAACTCATTCGGAACCTATCCAGAAACACCCGAACACCTTAAATTCGATAATGTATTCAAAAAAAATAAAGGCGACAATACTTATGTTTTTAAAAACTGTCTTCCTTGGTTCAAATCAGATGACTACACAGTAATAAACGCCGAAAGTGCCTTTACAAACGCAACAAAAGCCGAAAATAAAATGTGGCGTATCAAAAGCGATCCCGCTCACGTAGCCTTTTTACCAGCAAGTGGTGTCGATGCAGCCAATCTCGCAAACAACCACACAATGGATTATTTCCAAGTCGGTTATGACGAAACATTAAAAGCATTTAAAGACAATAATATTCCTGTCTTCAATGCAGACGCTCCACTTGAAACAACGATTAAAGGCATGAAAACGGTCATGCTTGGCTACGATTGCCGCATGAGTCAGCAATCCCCTGCCTATCTCGAAAGAATCGTAAAAGACATTAAAAAATATAAAAAAGAAGATACACTAGTTATCGTCAATATGCACTGGGGTGTCGAATACCGCGAAACGCCAACTAGTTACCAAACTGAATTTGGCCACGCGATTTTAGATGCTGGTGCTGATATAATTATGGGCTCTCACCCGCACCGTCTTGAAAGTGTAGAAAAATATAAAGATAAGTACATCGTTTATAGTATGGGCGACTTCGCGTTTGGAGCGGATCCAACTCTACTTTCGCGCATGACTTCGATGTTCCAACTTCGCTTTACAAAAGAAGATAACAAAATCGTCCTAAAAGATATTTCCATCGTTCCTACTTATGAAAATTCAGATGGTAGTACTACGGAAAATAACTATCAACCGCTTCCTGTGTTTGGCGAGGATGCTAAAAAAATTGTCGACGAACTTAACCGCATCAGTAAACCAATTGAAGGCGGCGTCACTGAATACACTTACTTTGATCCATTTTGATAAGCAAAAGAGTGGCTATCTTCCATTTAAGAAGATAACCACTCTTTTTTATCTAGCTATTAATGTGTCACAAATTGCATGGGCCATAATATAAGAAGAAACGCTACCTAGCACTAGTTTCTCTACTCGATTCATCCCTGTCGCTCCGCAAATGATTAAATCTGCTTGAAACTCTGCAGGAATATCGGTAGAAAGCAAGATTTTCGGATTTCCTTTAGCCACAAAAGTTTCGACATGTTCCACTCCTGCTGCTCTGGCTTTGTCGGCATACTCATTGACGCTCGTTTTTAGTTCGAGCTCTGCTTTTTCTTCCAAGCTACCATCATAAGAAACATTTGGAGAAAAGGCACGTAAATCGACAATACTTGCAATTCCAAGTACTCCATCTAATTTGAGTGCTAATTCCAGTCCTTTTTCAAATGCTAATTTGGCTGGTTCAGAGCCATCAACTGCTACAAGAATGCGATGATATTTTTCCATCATATAAACCCTCCTACAACTTTTCTTATAGTATTCAATACCCTATAAAAATGATTTTAGGCCTATCATTCATTGTTTTTGCGAATCGTTTCACATATTTTAGGATTTCCTTTTTCTGAACATAATTAGTGCGATGAAACTAAGCATAATCCCGGCTAACGGTGATGCGCTCATTCCTTTATCGCCAGTTTTCGGAAGTGCTTTCGTCTCTGGTTGTTTTGTATTTTCTGTTTTCGCCACGTTATTTTCTTTTGTTGTTAATGAGGCTGGTTCTGTCGCCGCTTTCGCTGGTGCTTGGTCTTCAGAGTTTTCGCTAATGATGTCTGGGATTGTGTTGTTTTTGTCTGTTTCCTCTTGAGGTGTGGGTTTTACTTCTGGGGTTGGAATTACTGTTGCATCGTTGCCGGCAGTTACTGTTACAATCACGGTTACAGGGTCTGCTTTTTGGCCACGTTCATTTTCAGCATTTAAAGTTACGGTGTATTCTCCTGAGGTGTTTAAATCTACTACTTTATCAAAATCGCTTGTTAAAATGGCATTTCCAGTAACTGAACCATGGATTTCTGCCAAAAATTCATCTGCGGATTTAGCCGTTTTTTGTTTATAAGAAATTTTTGGATCTGCTGTAATAACTGGTTTTTCATGAACGGTTACTTTCACTTTTACGGGTGACGCTTTAAGTCCAGCAGCATTTTCCGCATTCAATGTAACCATATATTCGCCCGGTACATCGAGCTTCACAATTTGGTCAAAATCGCTTGTCACAGCTGTTCCGTCGTCCGTTTTCGCTTGTACATCTTTTAAAAATTGCGCTTCTGAAATGGCATCATATTGGTTGTAATCAAAACTTTCATCGGCCGTTAAATCAAGCGTATGGCTAATATCAAAATATTGATCATATGTTCCGCTTGAAATGGTATAAGACGTCATGCTTGGCGGTGTTGGGTAGCTACCTGTCGGGAAATCATAACGCGCATTATATTCAATTTCTGTTAGATTATCGATTTCTTCTTTTGTCACGCCACTAACGGTAATGCCATCATCGGTAATTGTCAGACGTGAGCTCGGAAGCGCCACATCGTTAAATCCTAAATACGTATTACTTGCGGAAGTCGATTTTGAAAAAGGTGCGACGGTCCCATCAAAACTAGTTAAAGGATTTGGCATCATCGAGAATGGTAAATATAACGTTTGGTTTGCTTCGTTAAAATCTAGTTTGCTTGATTTAAGTGTAATGCGCGGATTTGTTCTTCCGGTATTTTGCCCGAAAGCTGCGAGTGCTTTTAAGTTTCCGTTTTTAAAACTTTCAAAATCATTTAATGGTCTAAAATCATCAATTCCGTCAAACTGCACGAAAAGCGTTGTCAATGCTGGTAAAGATGCGAGTGCTGAAATATCCGTGATTTTCATGGAGTTTTGCGCGTAGATATAGGTTAATTTCGGTAATTTATTAAAATTTTTGAAGACATTATGTGTAACTTCGCTTCCGCTAATGCTAATGCTTTGTAAATTAACAAGTCCATTTAAATCTACGAAAAGACTGTCTACTACGTTATCGCCGCCAACTGTTATGTAAGTCAAAGATGTTTGGTTTTTTATCGGTGCGAGTGTAGTGATTTTGGTGTTATTGAGTGAAAGCGTGACAAGATTATCAGCTTCTTCTAAACCGGTTAAATCTGTAAAAGTGTTTCCAGAAAGTGTCACGGTTTGGATTGTGTTCATTTGCGTTTTCGTTATTGGAGCATCACTTGCTTGTTTGAGTAAGCCATTGAGATAGGCTCTTAAATTTGTATCTGGAATAGTAATATTATTATTCGTTTCTTCTGCGTGAGCTGCTGTGGAAGGATATATCATTATGAACATACAAATCATCGCAAGAAATATTTTCAGTGCTTTTTTCATATAAAGTCTCCTTAGTGGTTAATTTCTTCCCAAAGTATAACCGCCTAAAAAGCAACTCTCAATACGTTTTCGTAATATATTTCACGTTTGATTTGCTTTAATATTCATATTATTCAATCTTATTTTCAGGAAAATGGCTTTAAATCAATAAAGAAAGCGTTTTTTTATCCAAATAAAAGAAATTCGAAAATTCCATTAACGTAACATTTTGTACACAAATGTATGTTTTGAAATACTAATATTACACAAATTCATTTAGTTTTAGTTAAATAATTATCATTTTAAAGCCAGAAAATGCTCTAAAAAAGTGATGCTCTAACCGCTATTGCTTTTCCTTATTTATGCTATACTGTTGATATTGACAGAAAAAGGGGTATATTTATGAACAATGAGCAAAACATGAATCAACAAATCGCTTTATTTTACTTCGGTTATAAGGCTTTTACAGAGACAGCTGATTTAATTATTGCCAAACATTCACTAAAAAGATTGCATCACCGTATTTTATTTTTCACAGCGCGGATGCCTGGCCTTACCATTAATGAACTTTTAACTTTTTTAGAAATATCCAAACAAGCCTTGCACCAACCACTCGCGGAACTCAAAGAGCGCGAACTTCTCACGATTGAACAAGGTACACGCGACAAACGCCAACGCTGTATTTTTCTAACGACAGCTGGCAAAGATCTAGAAAACGAACTCGGCGCCGCACAACGCAAACAAATGGCAGAAATTTTCGCCGACTCCTCAGATACGGACGGAAAGCATTTCACAGAAGTAATGGAAGGCTACGCGAAAAACCGACCGGGCGCCGCTTTAATAAAAGATTTTAAGGAGTGATTTATGATGGAACAAATTCTATTTATTCAAACTGGCTTTGGCGTTGATGTCCATGGTCAAAATATAACAAAAGTAGCTGAACGTGCGGTACGAAACGCAATTTTCACTAACTCGATGCCCGGAATTCAAGGGCTTTTACCAGATGGCGACTTGCAAAATATGGTCGTTAATATCAAATTGGCATTACCGTGTGACGCGGATAAGCTCGATGAAGATACAATTCGCGCGATTATCCCTTATGGTACAGTGACTATCGAGAAAATGGCTGGCGGAATGATGACAACGAGCGGCATTTTCTTGGAGGACAAAGAGGATAAGAACGATTTAATGTATATCGTCAACGCTTCTGTTGAAACTGGATATTAAAGAAAAAACCATCTGATTAGTCAGATGGTTTTTGTATCTATTAAATAATCCAAAATGGCTTCAAGCATTTGTTTATTATCTTCTGGAACATCCTCCGCTTTCATCGCTGCAAGGCTTTGAACATATTTGCCCGGCGTGATAAATTCCTCGTCAATCTGCAAAATCGTCTCAATCCCAGCCTTTTCCATTTCAAAATGAAATTGTAAGCCGATAATGTTTTCAGCATACAGAAAAGCTTGATTTAAGCAGCCTTCGCTCGCAAATAAACGTGTCGCGCCAGCTGGTAACGAAAATGTGTCTTGATGCCAGTGGAAAACATGGAGTGATTCTGGGAAAAATAGTAGCTTGTCAGAAGTTCTTTTGACCGGGAACCAACCCACTTCTTTTTCTTTATTTACCGTAATTTCACTTCCGAATGTTGCGGCAATTTGTTGCGCGCCGAGACAAACACCGAAAATAGGTTTGTTTTGTTCGCTTAATCGCTTTATTAGAGCACGTTCGTCAGCCAACCATGGGAATTCCGCGGTATCATTTATCCCCATCGGGCCACCAAGAACGATTAAAAAATCCGAGTCATTTGGAACATGAGCATTTTCTTCAAATAATAAATGTATTTTTAACTGATGCTGATTCTTTTTCGCCCAATTCGCTATAAGTCCAGGTCCTTCATGCGGCACATGTTGCAATACATCAATAATCAATTTATCAGCTCCTGTCATTTTTTTCTATTATGACGGAATTTTTTGATTTGTGCAACTGCACTTTTTATCAGGTATTTGAATCTATTCATTTATATTTTGCGGAAATTTGTTGTTTGATTGCTTGGTAGTTTTCTACATCATCCGGATTTTCTGAGATAAAATCGTATTTTTGTACTTCCCCGAGTGTATTAAAATCAGCGAGTACGGATTGGGCTTCTTTTTGGGTTTCGCTGAATTTTCCGTAACCCATGCTGGTAATGGGATGGATGTCTTTGTCTGTTTTGCCGAGGAACATGGTGTATGTTTGCTCTTTTTCTAGTGCAATGTAGTTTTCGACAGCGACGTATTTGCCTGAGCTTAAGTACCATGGTTCTGAAATGTCTATTTTATCACCTTTTTCTAGGTCGCCTTTGTAGGAAGCTAAAATTTCTACTTCACTAATTGTGTTGCTTTCTTTGCCAATGTCTTTATTTTGCAGCAGCT
>CM001047.1:523652-524168 GCA_000183865.1 Listeria marthii FSL S4-120 | reverse complement strand
TTATTTGCTAGTTCTTTCATATTTTTCGGGATATTGTAATCTGCTCGGATGGTGATGGTTTTGGAGATTTTGGTGTCTTTTGTTACTTTTTCGCTTGGAGAGGAGCAGCTTGCCAGAATAATTGTTAGGAGTAGTATTGGGATTAGGGTCTTTTTCAATTTTAAAATCCTCCTTTTATGTATGTGGTTTTGGCTTTCTCTTTGAGTTTAGCATAGGTTGGGTGTGTGGTGTAGTTGGAGGTTCGGAGGAAATTGGGGGTTTTTGGTGTCTTTGTTGCGGAATTGTTAACGGGGAGGATAAAAAATAAGCCTAAATCATGTTGGTTGGCTTTTTTGTGTAGGGAATGGAAAATTTGGAATCTCATTTATATTTCATAATAAGTAACTAAAACGCCCAGACCTTTCAATCAAAATCCCTCTATTGTCATCATTTACATTTCACATTAAGTATCTAAAACACAAAAATTGGAAATCGTTTTTTAGTGCTAGTCAGATTTACATTTCACATTAAGTATCT
>CM001047.1:523413-523552 GCA_000183865.1 Listeria marthii FSL S4-120 | reverse complement strand
CACAATAAGTATCTAATACAAACGCATCTTTCAAACCGGTAAGTGCGCTAATGATATTTACATTTCACAATAAGTATCTAGAACGTTTAAAAGCGTAGGGATATTTAAATATGTTTTTATTTACATTTCACAATAAGTA
>CM001047.1:520687-523313 GCA_000183865.1 Listeria marthii FSL S4-120 | reverse complement strand
AATAAGTATCTAAAACGCTCGCTTTGGAAGCTTTGAGGAGTATGCAAGTCCAATTTACATTTCACAATAAGTATCTAAAACCCGCTAACTTTTCTTCTTACTCCCATCTTACCTCAAAAGCCTATTTCTGTCGACCGACTAAAAATCAATGAAAATCCATCCTTCTCTACATGGTTTTCAAAACCAAAAAGCACCAAACTCCCCTCACTCCAACCATTCTCACCTTTCTGTCGATCCCCAGCCTTTTTCACACTACCAAAGGTCGACAAACAACCAAACACAAAAAAACAGCAACTCTAAAAGTTGCTGTTTTCTGCATTAATCCTTAAAACAACGGATGCAACGAGCGATTCTCTTGAACGCCTTCAATTGCGCGGCCTAAGATACGGCCGATAGAAATGGTTGTTAGTTTGTCGAATTGTTTATCTTCTGGAAGGTCGATGGAGTCGGATGTGATGATTTCTTTGATATTGGAATTTTGTAAACGTTCGGTTGCGTTTCCGGCCATGACGGAGTGGGTTGCGCAAGCGATGACTTCTACGGCACCTTTTTCTAATAAAATATCAGCTGAAGTGGTGGCACGGACGCCGGTATCGATAATATCATCGACAACGATTGCGACTTTGCCTTTTACATCGCCAATGACGCTCATGATTTCGTCTTCATGCGGTCTTGGTTTACGGTTTAAAATAGCGATTGGCGCATTTAGTCGGTCGGCGATTCTACGGGCGCGAACTACGCCGCTGTGATCCGGTGCAACAACGACAACGTCTTTTTCGCCGTAATGTTCTATCAAATAATCACCAATTAGCGGAATTGCTGAAAGATGATCGATTGGAATGTTGAAAAAGCCTTGAATTTGAGCTGCGTGTAAATCTACTGTGATTAAACGGTCTGCTCCAGCTCTTTGAATTAAATTGGCCATTAATTTGGCGGTAATTGGTTCTCTTGAGCGTGCTTTTCTGTCCTGACGAGCATAGCCATAATAAGGCATAATTATATTGATTGAGTGAACGGAAGCGCGTTTTAAGGCATCTACCATGATTAAAAGTTCCATTAGGCGTTCGTTGACGTTTGAGTTCATCGATTGAACTACATACGCGTTCGTTCCGCGGATACTTTCCTCAATATTAATTTTCACTTCTCCATCACTGAACTTTTGGAGCTCCACCTCACATAAAGGTATATCTAGATAATCTGCAATTTTTGTCGCAAGTGGTCTCTCACTCGTCACAGAAAAAAGTTTCATTTTGCCTGCCATTGCTATCTCCTTCCGCCGTACTGATTTCTTCTCCTTATTATTATATAGAACTGTCTAGGCATTGTCTACTAGCTAAAATGTTTCACAAATCAAAAAAGGTCGAAAAAGCAATTAGCGCTCTTTCAACCTTTTTATTTATGTCAGCCTCTTAATTCGGCTTGAATTTCTTTGAGTTTTTTTGGAGTCACGTCATCGCCAAGTGGGTCAATAATTGTTACATGATGTAAATTATCTTGGACTGTCCCTCTGATTTTTTTCAAGTATTCTTGACGAAGGGCAGCTTGTCTTTCTTTTTCAAAAGCAGTTAATCCTTCACTTTTTTGTTTTGCAGCAAGTTCATTAATATTTTTTAATAACAATTTCATGCTATCCCTCCTATCATTTTAAAGTTACTTTTAATAAGTAACTAACCAAATTATAATATAAAGGTCAATAAAAGTCAAACTTCTTTTCCGGGTCGCGTATTCTTCTTTTTTTGCGTTCATATATAAGATCCATTAATGCCCCCGAACCAAGCAGGACGCCAATAATGATAAAAATGAACCCAACGAGCTGTGGGATTCTAATTGCTTCACCAAGGAAAAGCAACGCGCCAATTAATGAAAATAACGGATTAAAATTCATAAAAATGGCGGAGCGTGATGGGCCAATTTTCCCAACCGCGTAGTTATAAACAAAATTACCAAAGGCTGTCGCAACTACAGCTGAAACAACAAACAAGAGCCACAATTTCCACGAGTGAACCGCCATTAATTCTGACACACCATTTGGCTCGATGAAGCCACTTATGGCAAACAACATAACTGAGCCAAGCAATAGCATATATCCAGTCATCAGCCCCGTGTCCATCGTTCCTGCGAGCTTTTTAATAATAATGAAACTAAATGCCTGGGATGCCATCGCGATAAAAATATAGATATCTCCAATCGAAATCCCGCTTACACCCGTCCCATTAGAAAGCACAACCAAACTCACACCAAAAATCCCCGCTAAAAAGCCAACTGCACGCCAAGCTCCAATTCGTTCACGGAGAAAAATGACAGAAAAAATCGCCACAACAATTGGTGCAGAACCAAGAATAAGCCCCGCATTCGTCCCGGTCGTCAGCTTTAAACCATTCGATAAGAAAAAATGATGAATAACAATATTAAAAATACTTGCGAGAAAAACTAAGCCAAATTCTCGTTTTGTAGGCAGTCGCCATTTTTTTGTTATAAATAAGATAATGATAACCGTAATCGCTGCGGTGAAAATCCGAAAAGACGTCATCGTAACCGTCGGAAAATAGCTAACTAACACCTTCGTCATCGTTACGTTAAAGCCCCAACTCGCCATCACTGCAATTAATAAAAAATAAAGTCCTAT
>CM001047.1:517900-520587 GCA_000183865.1 Listeria marthii FSL S4-120 | reverse complement strand
CAAAACAAACACTCCTTTTTTATAGAAAAATGCCCCTTAAATTACTTTAAGGGGCATTTCATAGCGTCATCTTCCGCAGCCTTCCACAAAGCTATAACGCGGAAAATGGGGCAGTGATACTTAAGTCACTGCTTGTAGGCTCATCGCATAGACCCAACTATAGCATGGATAATTTTTTCTGTAAAGCGTTATTTTGTAAATTCTAACCAAGTAGAGGCAATTGCTTCATGTCCTGCTTTGGTCGGGTGCACCCCGTCCTCAGCTAAAAAGGTCGGCCCATGTTTGATAGCGAGGGCGTTCATTAGCCCATCAAGCGGAATAAGCGTCGCACCAAATTCTGCCGCAAGTTCGCGCACAGCTCCAATTTTTGGATCCAAATCACCACGCCACTCTTTCCGATCTTCCGGGTATGGTAATACAAACGGCTCCATCAAAATCAGTTCCGCATTTGTTTCTGTTTTAATCCGATTCAAAATCACACGATACACTTCTTTAAACGCCGTCACCGAAGTATCTTCCCATCTGCTAAAACTAAACCACGTATCATTTATCCCAATCATAATCGTAACTACATCTGGTTGAAGTGAAATCGCATCCGCCTCAATACGACGATGCAAATCCGCCACCCGGTTCGCACTAACACCACGATTTATAACCGTTACATCTTCTTTCTCAAGTTGTTCTGCAATCATTTTCACATAACCATGTCCTAATTCGCGGTCATTTTCAAAATCGCGCCCCGCATCTGTCACACTATCACCTAAAAAAAGCAACTTCTTCATTTAGTTCCGTCTCCTTTAAAATTCCTGATGCCTTATTATAACAAAAAAACTTCAATTTAGTTGTATTCATTTTTTGCATAGCTTATTTTTTTAGGAGAGTTTATCCAAAATTACAATTGTACAGACCTCGCGATACTACCTATACTTAAAAGTGTTAAAACTTATTAAAAAAATAATCGGAGGTAATTTATATGACTGCAAAAATAACAGAAAAAATGCTTTTCAGCCCTTCTTTTGAATACGTGGATAATGGCATCGAGCATGGAGTGCTAAGTCCATTTGAAACAAAAGAAATCATTTTAGAAAAAGGACAACAAATTGCTGAAGGTTTCAAACCACTGGAATGTTCCATTAAAATGTTAAAAGATGTACCAGTTAAGATGCGTGACGGTATAACCATTTATACCGATATTTATTTACCAATAACAGAAGAAAAAGTTCCTACTCTTATCGCCTGGAGCCCTTATGGAAAAAGTGCTGGAACAGCTCCTCGATACAAAAATCTATTTAATATGCTAGGAATGGGGAATGCCTGGAATTCTGGCCTTACCAAATTTGAAGCACCTGATCCAGCATACTGGTGCGCACATGGATACGCTGTCTGTAATCCTGACATGCGTGGCATTGCTCATAGTGAGGGTAATACTACAATGATTGGCTCTCAAGAAGCTGAAGATGGTTATGATTTAATTGAATGGTTAGCTAAGCAATCTTGGAGTAATGGAAAAACAGCTCTAACAGGAACATCTTATTTAGCCTTTTCCCAGTGGTATATTGCAGCTGAGCAGCCCCCTCACCTAACATGTATCAATCCTACTGAAGGATTAGCAGATGGTTATCGTGACTTAGCTTTTATTGGAGGCATTCCAGATCCTAATTTTATTGAGCGTTTGCAAATCAACCATGTCAGTGCTAAAAATTCGCAAAGAGAAGATTTAACAAAGGAAATGGAAGCATATCCTTTAGCTGATAGTGCTATTTGGAAAGACAAAGTTGCAGATCCAAGTAAAATTACAATACCAGCTTTTGTTATTGCAAGTTATTCTAATACGCTTCACACAATGGGTACATTTCGTTCTTGGCGTTCACTTGGTTCTAAAGAAAAATGGCTTCGTATTCATGATCGCCAAGAATGGCCATATTACTATGACGAAAATAACGTAGAAGAATTGCGACGCTTTTTTGATTATTATTTACTTGGCAAGGAAAATAATTGGACAGATACACCAACTGTGCGCTATGCATTAATTGACTTTCAAGGTGGCAATCAAACTGACTTACCATCCGAAGTTTTTCCACCTACCAATAGTGAAAACAAACGTTATTATATGAATGGCCTATTACGTACTTTACAAGAAACACCTACTTCAGATGATTTTAAAGTATCCTATACTACTGAAAACTTGCCAGGGAGAGCATCGTTCCAAATGATGTTTGACAAAGAAACGCATTTTGTTGGTTATCCAAAAGCAAAATTATTTATGGAAGTAGATGGATACGATGACTTGGATGTTTTTGTTTGGCTTCAAAAGCTAGATAAATTCGGCAACGTACTAAGTGAATTTGTCGTACCAAATCACGGGGCCGCACTTCAGGATTTCACACAAGAAGGGGCATCCGCTTTACGCTATAAAGGCGCTTGGGGAAGACTTCGCGCATCCATGCGACAACTAGATTCTCAAGTTTCAACAGATGAAATTCCTGCTTATAGCTTTGACAAAGTAGAAAAACTCTCTTCCGGAGAAATTGTAGAACTAGACATTATTTTGAGTCCCATTGGTCTAACTTATAAAGCAGGTGAAACACTCAGAGTAGTCGTGAGTAGCAAAGATGAACTTGGCTCAGTAATGCCAGGAACGCCCGGATGCACACCTAATAATAAAGGTACGCATATCCTTCATACGA
>CM001047.1:516803-517800 GCA_000183865.1 Listeria marthii FSL S4-120 | reverse complement strand
TTCAGCTACCAATAATCAACAAATAGAAAAACTTGTCAATGGAGTCTAATAACTTTATACTAAAGCTACTATTTACAATCTTTCATTGAATGGAGCAATTATGAAGTTATCCAATTTGAAATACTTTGTTGATGTGGCTATGGAAGGAAGTTTTACCCGAGCATCTGAAAAATTATTTATTTCACAGCCTACCCTTAGTAGACGAATAAAAGAATTAGAAACAGAATTAGGTGTAGAACTGTTTATTAGGAATCGTCATTCGCTGGAGTTATCAAGTGCAGGTCAACAATTTTTAATAGAAGTAAATGATATTTTAAACCGAGTCAACAAGCTATCCCATATGTTTGATAATCAAAAAACAGCAGATGAAGCTGGACAATTATTAAAGATTGGTTATCTCTCGAATTTCAATATGAACGCAATGTATGAGCTGCTCGAATCATTCAAGCAAAGTCATCCACATGTTCAATTCTCATTAAAACCGGATACACCAATGAATTTAGCTGAAGGTCTTTCTAATGGGCAATATGATTTAGTTTTTAATTTATCCGCTTATTTCCAACCGAATATGTCTATAGAAGAAGTATTATTTATAAAAAATCATTTGCAAATTGCTATACCCGCGGACCATCGATTCCGGAAAAAGAAAAAAGTATATTTTAATGATTTGAAGCAAGAAATAGTTATTTTGCTCGAAAGAAAACAGTCTCCCATCATTGTAGACTATGTTGTTAGTCAATGTACTAAACATGGTTTTAATTTAAAAGCGAATTCGTATGTAAAAGATCTGGATGAAGGACTAGCAATGACATCTGTTGGAGAAGGATTAGCCTTTTTGTATTCCGGCATGAATGATGGAACATTAGAAGATAAGTACAATATTAAAATTATGGATATTCAAGAAGAACGGAATGACCAGAATATTGTCGCAGCCATTAATAAACAGAGCGAAAATACACTGCTTCAAGAATTATTTTCGTTTATAAAAAGTAGTCTA
>CM001047.1:511200-516703 GCA_000183865.1 Listeria marthii FSL S4-120 | reverse complement strand
TCAAAGAAACTTGCTACTTTTTTAGTATTTATTAAAATTGTTTGTGCAATAAATCAAGGACATGACGTAACTCATTAACATCAATTTGCCCAGGAGCCGATGCTTTTTTCGCAGCGCCGAATGTCATTGCGGAGCCAAATACTTCTCCAGCAAGACGACTAATGACACCAGTTCCCGCCATCGACATCGTAATGATTGGTTGGCTCGCTTTTTCAGATACGGTATTTGTTGCATCTAATAAAGTTAGTACGTCCGCAGCAGATTTTGGCATTACGGCGATTTTCGGAAGATCCGCGCCAAGTGCTTCCATACGAGTTAAACGAGAAACGATTTCTTCTTTCGCAGGTGTTTTATCAAAATCATGGTTCGACATCACTACTTTTACATTGTTCTTGTGAGCTGTTTCAATCAAGCGTAACACGTCCGCTTCTTCATTGAAAAGTTCCACGTCAACTAAATCAATTTTGCCAGTTCCAGCTAGAGTTTCATTTAATTCAAAATAAAATTCGTCACTGACAGCTAATTCGCCGCCCTCTTTTGCACTTCGGAAAGTGAATAAAATCGGTGTTTCTGGTAAAATTGCGCGAATTTCGCCAAGTGCAGCTTCCACTTTAGCTAAATCTTTTACGTCTTCAAAAAAGTCAACGCGCCATTCGACAACGTCCAAATCGATTGTTTTTAACATTTCTGCTTCTTCTTTAAGCGCAGCAACCGTTTTACCGACCATTGGTACACAAATTTTTGGCGCACCTTCACCAAACGTAACATTCTTTACGACTACTTTATTCATGTATAATTCTCCTCATTCGATATTATGTTTTAAGATTAGCGATAACCTTGTTCTTTTGCAAGTTTTTAAAATAAGATTTCTTTAATGTAATCTACTGGCATTTCTTTGTGTGTCCAAATTTCGAAAGCTTTCGCGCCTTGCCATAGCATCATTCCTAAGCCGTTAAGCGTTTGGCAGCCTTGTTCTTCGGCGATTTCAAGCAATCTTGTTTTGGTTGGTTTGTAGACAACATCCGAAACGATTAATTCTGGACGAAGCATATCCGCACTTGGTAAAAGTGTTTCACCTTCGAAAGGTTTCATCCCAACGCCAGTCGCATTCGTGAAAATAACACTTTCAGCGATTTCTTTACGTAATTGTTCGTGGTCTTCGATATCAAATAATTGTGCTTTACAATCTGTTTTCGAATTGATTTTTTCTACTGTTTTTTCTGCATTCGCGTAAAAATCGTCTTTTCTGTTGAAAATCGAGATTTCTTTCACGCCGTCAAGAGCAGCTTGGATGCAGATAGCTGTCGCCGCACCACCAGCACCGCAAATCGTCATTTTTTTGCCGATAATGTCATGTCCAGCTTCTTTTAAGGCACGCATGTAGCCAGTTCCGTCTGTAATATGGCCAGTTAACACGCCATCGTCATTAACAACTGTATTTACTGCGCCAACAAGTTCAGCGGCTGGAGAAAGTTTATCTAAGTATTTATGAATGTTTGTTTTGTTTGGCATGGAAACGTTCCAGCCACGTAAGTTCATTGCGCGGAATCCTCGTACAACGTCTTTCAGTTCTTTGTCCCCAACTTCAAAAGCAAGGTATACATAATCAAGTCCCAATTTTGCAAAAGCTTCATTATGCATGGTTGGTGATAAACTGTGTCTGATTGGAGTGGCGATTAACCCGATTAATTCTGTGTGTCCTGTAATTCTTTCTGTGATTTTGCTTGTCATAATAACATCGTTCCTTTCCAAATTAAGGTTTATTTGTGAAAATGTGAACTTATATAAAGAGCGAATGTGGCAAGACGGAGTCCGCCTTGCCAGTTCGGATTACAAAGAGCCAATTTTTTCTAATGTAGTTAAAATATTTCTTCCTTCGCGAACGCCTTCCAAGATTTTTCTTGTTGCAGCGCTGTCGCCAATATTTACGATTTCAATTTGTTTTTCTTTTCCGTATGCCGCAAGTTCTTCCATAAGTGGACGTTCTGGTCGCATTCCTAGGCAGACAAAACCGTAATCAAATGGAATCTCGGCGTCTACTCCGTCGTGCTTCACTTTGAAATGATCGGCTGCAACTTCGGTTAATGCAGTTTCTGTTTGGACATCAACATTGTTTTTCTCGATAATGTCCATCATCGAAAGACGTGTAATCATATCTAAGTCTTTTCCAAGAAGTGGCATCATTTCTACAATTGTAACATCCGAGCCACGTTCTGAGAAGTACTCGACAACATCAAGTCCAACTGCACCACCGCCGATAACTGCTACTTTTTTGTTACTAAATTCGGTAAAGTCATCGATATTCGAAATAAGTCCGAAAATCGAATGAACTTTACTGCCTTCTTTGTCAATCACGTCAAGCAAACCTTTAATTGGTGGAAGTAATGGTTTGGATCCTGTGGCATTTACTACCACATCAGGATTAAATGTATCAATAAGCGCAGTATCAGCTTTAGTGCCTGTAATAACTTTCAAATTGGTTAATTTTTCTGCTCGGTTCGCTAAATAATTAGGGAAATCGGCAATTCTACTTTTATCTGGAAGGTTAGCAATTGCTCGTGCCAAGCCACCAGTTTGTTCATTTGCTTCAATTAGCGTTGTGTTACAGCCAACTTCGGCCGCCGTACAAGCTGCTTCAAGTCCTGCTGTTCCGCCGCCAATTACGACAACATTGGTAGGACGAGTTACTTTTGTTTCTTTGTATTTATCTTCATGAATAATATCTGGATTTACAGTACAGCGAATTGGTTTCGATTTCGAAATCCGGTGATCCGCGCATCCGATATTACAAGAAATACATTTTCGAAGCATGTCTTCTTGACCAGTTGCCACTTTGTTCACCCAGTTAGGCTCAGCAATTAAGCCGCGTCCCATCGCAAGTAAGTCAGCGTATCCTTCTGACAAAATTTTCTCTGCCGCTTTTGGACTACGGATGTTCCCCGAAGTAATCGTTGGTTTGTTAAATTTATCTTTCACCGCTTTTGCAAGGTAGCTTCTCCAGCCATCTTCCAAGTTCATTTGGTCAATTTGTAAGTATAAATTATCGTTAATTGCCGCTGATACATTCAAAATATCCGCTTCTTCTTGGCAATAATCTAACAGTTCCAAAATATCTTCTAAGTGGTTGCCGCCTTCCGTAAATTCATCTGCACTAAAACGCAGCACGATTGGGAAAAATGGACCAACTTCCGCGCGGACTTTTTCTAAAATTAGTTTGACGATACGGGCGCGATTTTCAGGCGTTCCACCAAATTCGTCTGTCCGTTTGTTGTAAAGTGGCGATAAGAATTGGCATAGCAAGTATGAGTGTCCGCCGTGGATTTCGACTGCATCAAACCCAGCTTGTTGGGCGCGTCTTGCTGCATCGCCGTATTTATTGACGATTTCATAAATTTCTTCGACAGTAAGTGGACGAGGCACAGTGCCGCCTTTTTTAGATGGAATATCTGACGCGGAAACTGGTTGAAGTCCGTTCAAACGAGCTGGATAAGCTGATGCCCCGGCGTGGTTGATTTGGATAGATACACAAGTTCCGTGTTTATGAAGACGTTCTGTTAATTTGTAAAATCCAGGAATGTACTGGTCATTATCAATTCGAAGTTGGGTTGTTCCGTTTGTACCATAAGGAAAATCTACACAAGCGTTTTCAATAGTAATCAGACCTGTGCCACCTTTTGCGCGTTGTTCGTAGTAATTCATATGTTCTTCTAAAAATTCGCCATTTAATCCAGCTAGGTTTGTTCCCATTGGTGGCATAATTACACGGTTTTTAATCGTCATTCGTTTTACAGTTAGTGGTTCAAAAATACTCGGATAATCTGTCATAATAAGCCTCCTGCGACTATAATCTCAGCAAATGATTTGTTACATTATTCACGTTCAATAATGCACAATCTTATTTCTCTTTCATTATAAGTCAGGAATAATTATTAATCTAATGTATATTTTTCGATTTATCCATAGATTTTTTCTATACAATCGCTTACAATAGAGTTATCAAGGCATTCCGAGGAGGTTAACCGATGAACTTGCGTCAACTATACTACTTTAAAAAATTGGCCGAACGAGAGCATTACACGATTGCAGCCGCCGAACTCTCCATTACCCAGCCTAGCCTAAGCCACTCTATCGCAGAACTTGAGCGCGAACTTGGCGTCTATTTATTCGAAAAACAAGGCCGCAACATCCGTTTAACAAAATACGGTCGCTTTTATTTAACCTATGTGGAAAAATCACTCGCCGAACTAGAAAAAGGCGAAAAATTGTTACATGAATTAACTAGTCCTTCTCATGGAAATATTGATTTAGGCTTTATTTACACAATGGGCGCGCACACGGTTCCTGAACTCGTCCAGAATTTCACCAAAGTCGAAAGCCATAAAGACATCACATTTTCCTTTTTTCAAGGAGCGACAAAATCGATTATTCCCGACTTAAAAAACGAAAAATCCGACCTAGCAATCTGCTCCTACGTCGAAAATGAACCTGATATTGAGTTTTTACCATTAACCAAACAAGAGTTAGTTATTGTCGTTTCGGAAAATCATCCACTCGCCAAATATGATTCGATTGATTTAAAAGACACTGCCGATTATTCGTACATCTTTTTTTCTGACACGAGTGGCCTTAGACCGCTCATTGATTCGCTTTTTGCTGAAATAAATATCCAGCCAAAAATCGGCTGTTATGTGGAGGAAGATACCGCAATGGTTGGCCTTGTGAGCGTCGATTACGGCATTTCGATCATGCCTAAAATCTCGTCATTATCACATTATAACGTCAAAGTATTGTCCATCAACGAACCAAAACATGACCGTTTTATCTACCTAGCCAGCCTGAAAAATCACTACATTTCGCCAGCATCCAAGGCTTTTAAAGACTTCGCATTACGCTACGGCGAACAACATTTCCTGTGAAAAAAGGAGCCAAATAGATGGCTCCTTTTTCATTTAAAAGTAAATACTTCCCGCTTCGGCATCTGCATTAAATCGGTACAAATCGCCAACTTTTTCTAAATACGGTAAATACTCGATATTCTCCATAAATTCTACTTCATCCGGCAAAATCCCCGGCTTCGTGCAACCCTCTAGCGTTTGGTAAAGTAGCTCTGCTGAGAAAGTTTCCGGCAAGAAATCGCGAATCGCCGTCGTCAGTAAAAATTCTTCTGTAATCGCACTAAATGCTTTTTTCAGCATATCTAAATGGTCAAAAGCAAGCGGTAGTTCTAGTGCTTCCGTCATTGGGAAAAGTCCGATATCCACCGCATCATCCCCAGCCGCGCGTTTTTCCAAAGCTTCTGGTGGCACAATCGCATAAAACGCTCGCGAAATAATCCAACCACGCGGATCGCGCCCCGGTTTATCAAACACACCAAAAGGAATCAGCGGAATATTCGTCAAACTTGTTTCCTCTTCTAGTTCACGCTCAGCCGCTTGGTCCGCAGATTCATTTTCATCCACGAAACCACCCGGAACCGCCCATTTTCCGCCTTCGATATTCGGTT
>CM001047.1:508237-511100 GCA_000183865.1 Listeria marthii FSL S4-120 | reverse complement strand
CTGCTTCGTTTAATTAATAAAATATGTAAGGTTGGTTTCCCGTTCAACTCTTTTACTGTCGTCAAAATCATATCACTCGTGTAGCCATCAGGTGTACGAAATTCTTTGGCATTATAATTTTTTAGTGCATCTTCTTTGTTCACAAATTCTTCTGTCATGTTAAAATCAGACTCCTTTTTGTGTATTTAGCTCTTTCCATTATAGTATCATAAAAAAAAGAATTTGTTCCAATCGCTGGAACAAATCCTCTTATTTTTCGATAATTGTGCGACCTTTATAAGTGCCGTCTGGTGAGATGCGGTGAGACATACGGTATTCGCCTGTTTCACTATCGCGACTCAAACCTGGTGCTGTTAAGCCTTTATGCGTACGGCGCTTGTTTTTCTTCGCTTTGGACGTACGTCTAGCTGGAACTGCCATCTTGCTCGCCTCCTTATTTCTTACACTTGTTTCATTGTAACGCTAATCACCCGAAACATCAATCTTACAAATCCGCCAAATCCTTCACCCATTCATTCAAAGGACGACGCGTTTTTGCCTCAGGAACATCAGCTAAACTACTTAAATGCAAAGTCCCGACAATTTTTTGCTCAGCAGGAATACCTAAATCATCCGCAAACTTCGCATCAAAAATAAACCGATTCGTCCGCCAAATCATCCCAATCCCCGCTTCCCAGCCAAGCAATTGGATATTTTGGATAAACGCACTAGTTGCTCCGATTGATTCGAAATCCTTCTTCCCGTGACCGATAATATTCGTCGTCACAATGAGTAAGTATGGCGGCGTAATAATTTTCTTCGCATAGCCCGCTTTTAAATCCGCGATCTCTGCTTCGGAAAAAGTAACCCCTTGTTCACGCTCATTGAAAGCGATAATTTTCTCGATGTAACGTTCTTTTTCAGCAAGAGTGTGCAGTACGTAAACATTCCACGGCTCTACTTTGCTATGAAAAGGCGCAAAGGCTGCTTGCTCTAAAATAGTGTTCACTGTTTCTCTTGAAATTGGCGCGTCGTTCGCTTTTTTAATGCTGCGACGTTCCATAATTGTTTTTTCAATCATGTTTAATCCCCCTTAAATGATAAACATTATCATTTAGAGGATTATAGCATGATTGGATTGTGGGTTGCTAGTAAAGGGGCTTTTGTGGTGGATTCTGAGTTTTTTTATTGTGCTTAAAAGCTTTTCTCTCTCCGCTTTCCAGTCCATAACAATCTTTTTAAACTCAAATATAGATAGATTTATTGTTGGATTTAACTCATCATCATCCAACAGTCCATCGAAAGCGTCATAAATCATACATTCATTTTTCCGAATTTCTACTATGCTTCTTTCTGTTCCGATTTCCTCAAATTCACTCTCGCCATTTTCGATTTTATTATTTTTATCCAAAATATCCTCTAACGTAATTGATGAAAAATCTATATTTAACAAGTCCCCCAATCCAGTATATTGTTCTCCTGAAAAGTGTATAACCGGAACTTTCTCAAAAACTTTATAACTTATTTCCATTATTTCATCACCTTTAACGTTATTTACGGATAAAATAGTCTGTACACCTAAAACAAGGTAACCTATTAATTTAGATGCTTATTTTAATCTCTCTTTCTCATATTCCAACCAATTTTTATGTTTTAACACTACTTTAGATAGATGTTCCTCTGTATAAAATTCTTGAGGCTCGAGCTGGTTTTCAATACCTTGAAATTGAAACGGCATATCAAATGGAGATTTCAAATCCAGCCAAAACTCACTGATTTCCAACAAAGCATCAACGTAGCCCTTATCCACAATTCTATTTAATAAATCAGTAACTAAAACCCATCTCCATCTATAGTAGCTTTTCAAATCATTTTCACTAGATCCCTCAACCAAATCCAGAATCCTGAACATTTCATTCTGATCATACGGCGTAAATAGACTTCCTAGCTCCCATAAGTAAGGATTTTCTTCATTTTTATTTTTAGTCAAATAGGCTAATATGTATTTCATTACAATTTCATCATTCCATATCGGTTGTAAGTAAAAATCCCTATTGGAGAAGCCAAATCTACCTAATTTAAGCTCGTTCCATGAAAAAGGGATATCATTTTCTAAAAATTTATTTATATCCATTATTTTATTGACACTCCCATTTAACTTAGAATTTCTGCCAAACTTTTTTGTGTATATTTTCAATATGAAGGTTCGATTTTATAATTCAAATCAATTAATAGCGTACTACTTTTCCTGTATCTAACGAAAAAGTTGTTTTATCACCATCACTACATTCAATAAAAATCGCATCATTTCCCTCTATATAGTAATTTTCTATGGTATCTCTAAATCCTATTTCCCATAAGAATAAACCGTTATTGTCATAAATAACTATATCTAACTCACAAACATATATAATATATTTAGAATCTGAATCGCTCAATATCTCATATAATAGAGAGGGGGATTCTTTCTCAAATAATACGGACTTAGTAGTATAGTCCAAGCTTGCATAAATATTATTTATCCCTAAAAATATTTTGTTAGAATGAGTTAATAATACTAGCTGTGGTTCTAAACCGACACTATAATAAATAAAACCTATATCAACTAGATCATTGCTGAATTTTATAAACTTGTTGCTTTCTGTTTTTTCTTCGCTAATTAAGAAAGTATTTTTATCTAAATTGTTTTCTAATTCTGTAGCTGATTCATAGTATGTTTTTTCAAATGAAACCATTTATTTCCCGCTTTCTATCTCACCGTATCTCTTAGAAAATAACTATAATTCAATATGATAGTGAGAACATAATATCCAACCGTTTAATCCATATGAAGCTTGTAACTCATAATAATTTAATTTTTTCTCGTTTAAATAATTTAGTAGTT
>CM001047.1:507961-508137 GCA_000183865.1 Listeria marthii FSL S4-120 | reverse complement strand
TCTAGTGGCCAAAAATAGTTTTTGCCTTCAGAAAGTAAAATTGACTTCTCCCTTATAAAGCTGCTAACCTCTCCTTTTACTATGTCTAAAATGATACTATTAGGCATTTGATGTTCAAAGCAGAAAGTTAAAAGCCCTCAAATATTACTTTATATTTTCTGTTTTCTTCATCCTTA
>CM001047.1:507264-507861 GCA_000183865.1 Listeria marthii FSL S4-120 | reverse complement strand
TGAGAATTCTCAAAATCTGCATGATAAGACAATATTTCGCTATCATGAACTGTATTTTTCTTCAGGATCTCTTCTCTCTATGCTATACTTAGTGCCCTATCTATGAAAATCTATCGCTTCTGCCAGCTAAACGATTAATCCAAAGACTTAGTTTATTATCATTGAAAAAGAACATTCATTTTTAAAAGGGATTTTCACTGATAATTTAAAATTTAAGATTTTCACTTACAAATTGATGTTTCATGAATTTATTTGTTCCTTTGTTGCCGGAATCATCTCTTTAGGTCTTTCAATAAATTGACCATTTTCCATTGTAATTAAACAATTATCACACGTTTTATAGATATTATTTCTATCTGTAGATGAAGCAATTTTCAAGTTTGCATCTTGACAACTTGGGCATAATTCATATGTCATAAATGTGGCTATATCCCATATCATATGAATTACATTGCCACAAATTTCTTTTTCATCCGCTCCTATTAGAGTTTCTGAATACCCTAATGCTAAACCTTCTAAATTATCATCTGTAGTTCCCAAATAGAATTCACTTTCTTTGAATTGTTCAATACTATTTAAACTATCTTCTAAAATATA
>CM001047.1:506903-507164 GCA_000183865.1 Listeria marthii FSL S4-120 | reverse complement strand
TTTTCTTCTTTATAAATAAAATGAGCTTTCCAAAAAATAATGGTAGTTTGTTGTTATCAAATTTTCTATATAGATCAATTATTTCTTCGTTCATTGTATACCTCCTAGGGTTTTGGTATTGGATAAGCAGTAATTAAATTACCCGCTTTGTCTGTTAAAATCCGAATATAGTTGGTTGGCTTCCCTCCGTTATCAGGTATACTAGGTTTTATAGTACCCGCAGTTTCACCAATATTAATTATTCTTTCAAACTGATTTCCA
>CM001047.1:503663-506803 GCA_000183865.1 Listeria marthii FSL S4-120 | reverse complement strand
TTTACTTGATAAAATATTTTTAAGTTTATCCTGACTAATGGTAAACTGACCAGCATTTCTATTTGGATTAAAATGTCTATCGACTATATGATTGAAACCTGCATTACCTGAAGAGCTAAATCTTGTAGGGCCATTGGCTATATTTATTCTAGACTGAGCTATACCAATACTTGATTTCGGTAGAGCCGATTCACTAGCATTCTTAATTTCCTCCAATTCACTTTTTGATATAGAAAGCTTCTTTCCTCGATATTTTTTCGTCGTGTAGCCAAAAACTAATGAGGTTAAAATGCCAAAACTTTGCGCTTTGCTTATTTCTTGACCAGTTATCGGATCTTTATTTTGCTTCAGTGATTCTAGTGTGGCTTTTAACAGCTCGCCTTCTTCCATTGCTTGATTACTTTCCTTTGGTAACTCACCGTTAAAGCTAGCTGTATTATAAGCCTCCGTTGCTTTAATATCCACTTGACCATCTTTAGACAGAATCCACATGCCACCTTGTTTCAATTTGCTATAAGCCGCAAAATCATAGATTGTCGTATCAGTGGCACTCGCTTTTCCTAACGTTTTTCGCATTCGGCTCACAGTGGCAAAATTTAATTTACTCAAATCATAGCCACCAGTCTGACTATTAAACTGGATATTTGATTGAAGCTCACGAACAGTCTGCTGGATACCTTGCACTAAATCCGTCAAATGGTCGAAAAAAGCCCCATGACTTTGTTCAAAAGCCAAATATTTCTCTAAAATATTTTCCTGTTTATACGCGGTTACTAATTGAGAACGATAGATTTGCATTTCGCCTTCTGTACTGCTGTTCATTCGTTGGTACAGCGCTTCTTTTTTACTTTCAATGCGGTCAATCATTTGGCCGAGTTCGTATAAACCATCTGCATCAATTTTAGCATTAGGAGAAGGGTCTACTTGGTCGTGAAAGTCTTGGATGTACCGCTTCAACCTTTCCTCACTCTCATTCATTGCCTCGATTATCGTGTCGCAGAGCGGAATGTAGGTCATTTGATAATAATTTTTGGATGATTCCACGGCCTTCCCTTTTAAACTACCATCTTCTATGTACTTTGTCACGGTGGTTTTGATGCCTTGGACAACTTTTCTTCCTGTTTGGTTGGCTGCGCGTAATTGAAATGCAAAATCTCGTATTTCTCCGATGTCGATTCGGCTCACTGGAACAACTCCCTTTGTATATCTTGTTGTTTACTTTCCAATTGGTAGATGTTTTTTTGGTATGTATTTATTTTTCCTTGACGTTTTTCCTCCTCAACTTGAAAGGTTTGGCGCCATTTATTTTTCTCGTCTGCTTGAAGGTCTTCTAAATAGTAGCCGAAATTGCGAGCTTGATCACCTTGCCAGACTTCTCGCATCAACTCCACAGACTCGCGTTCTTCGTGACAAATCCGCTCAAAATCTTCTTCTAGCCAAATCCGCTCATTTTGTTCACGTTTGAGCATGTCTAAGGATAACTCAGCATCAGCTTGTTGTTTTTGGAGGGTTTGTAGTTGTTGTTTCAATTTCTCGTTGTTTGAATCCACTTATATCCATCCCTGCTTTTTTATTCTTAATATACCGCATAAGATATAAAAATTCAATAATTATCTGAAAATTCGAGCGTGCAAAAAAACAAGCCATCTACTTCTAAACGGCTTGTTCACTCACTTTTTTATTTTTCAACAATTACAGGATTTTGCACATGAACCACTTCAAAACGAGCAATCGCATTTCCTACGATACCTTTACGATCTTCTCTTTGTTCTCTAGTGTCTTTAGTTCTACCATGCGCTTTTTTGAAGGAATCGCTTTTTACCCAATTGCGTTGGGCTTCTTCGCTTTCCCATTTGCTTGTTACGACTACTTCTTCATAGTCTTTGTCTTCTGGTTTGCTGTGCCATAGTTCGAAGCCTAGGAAACCTTCTACTTCTGCGATATCTTTTGTTGGGTGTCCGTCGCCATTTGCGCCTGTGAACTGACGGATAACGTGCTCTGCTGCGCCTTTTTCTACCTTAATCGTATTAGTTACAATAATCATTCTTAAATCCCCCTTGGATAATTGTATTGTATGTATAATAGGCTAGTTCCTTCCATTATATTGATAATGATTCTCAATGTCAATTTTAGGGAATGGGTTTGTAGTGGGATTTAAAAAGAACAAATTTCACAATTAATGAAATTTGTTCTTTGATTTGAATATCTTTTTGAACCAAGGTACTAAGAGTAAAGCGCACATATATCCGATTATGTTTAAAATTAAATCATCAATATCCGAAACATTATTTGGATATTGAAAGATTATATTTAGCATTCCTTGCAACACTTCGATAAACAAAGAAATACATAACGCTAAAATTAAATTTCTGACTAAGGAAATGCTTCTGTTTATATTCAAATAAATGGCTAATGGTGATAATAACAATAAATTACCAAAAAATTGAATCATAATATGATAATTTATCATATGGCCAAGATAGAAGATTATTGACTTAAAAGGAATGATTTGTAAATAGGCTTCTAAGGGAAATATTTCTCTGAAAACATTTGAACTTACTATGTTAAATGGTAACAGCACTACTTCTATTAAAACAGCTAAATAGGCTACAAAAATAACATTGATTAAAGTCTCCTTTTTATTAAACAGTGATTTAATAATGAATTTTTTAGTGCCGAAATATACTAGCTCAAAAATACATATAACTATTAATGTCATTGGAATTGAGATAGGAATGGTTGTCATTAGCTCCGCCTTTGCATTTCATGATGAGATTTTGTTAGTCCTTTTCAACCACCGGAATCCAAACTTCCGAATAATAATCAGCGGCAGTCGTATCGCCTTCTGTATAGACTTCTAGTTCTGGAGCGTTTCCGTGGGTGTAGTTGCTTGTTTGGAACCATTCACCATAAATGTATTCCCACACTTTTTGGATTGCGTTTGGTAGTGGGCCGACTGATTTGAAGATGGCCCATTTGCTTGCTGGGATGGTTAGTTTTTCCATGTCTGCTGGTGGAGTGAGTTCGGATTCAATCGCGATATAATAGTCCATTTGGTCGCCGTTCATTTGGCAAACGCCTAAAATACCGTCAATTGTTGCGAATTCAGCTAATTCATTGATTCGTTCCGCGTCGCCATT
>CM001047.1:502669-503563 GCA_000183865.1 Listeria marthii FSL S4-120 | reverse complement strand
CTGATTTTTTCTTTTTGAGCGTTATTTTCAACCGAAAAAGTTCGTTTTTTCCCGACGGCTGTAAAAGCATTTCGTTCGACAATTTCTACTTCCATGATTTTTGTCCTCCTTCAATTGCTTCAGGTAACTTAAGTATAAACAAAAACTATCCAATCTCCAAATGGAAACCAGATAGTTTGAATTATTATTCTTCCGCTGCTGCTTGTTTTTGTTTCATCCGTTCGCGCACGCCAACTCGTTTGATTTGTTTACTACGAAGTTGCCCACACGCAGCGTCGATGTCTGTCCCGTGTTCACGACGGATAACGCAATTAATGCCGTTTTTCTTAAGCGTATCATAGAAAGCAAGCACGTCTTCTTTTGTGCTGCGTTCATAGTCGATATGCTCATCCACCGGGTTGTAAGGAATTAAGTTAACATATGCTAAATGGCGATGTTCACCGAGAAGTGCCGCAAGTTCGAGCGCTTCTTTTTTATGGTCATTTACACCTTTTAACATAATATATTCAAAAGTGATTCGGCGATTAGTTTTGTTAACGTAATAATGGATCGCTTCCATCAATTTCTCAATCGAATAAGTTTTGTTAATACGCATAATGCTGGTACGCAGTTCATTGTTTGGCGCATGTAAGGAAATCGCTAAGTTTACTTGGAAATCCTCATTGGCAAAATCAATAATGCGCGGTGCTAGTCCACTTGTTGAAACAGTGATATGACGCGCGCCGATTGCCAAGCCTTTGTCATGGTTAATCACACGCAAGAAGTCCATCACATTATCGTAATTATCAAACGGTTCCCCGATTCCCATTACAACAACGTGACTCACGCGTTCTTCCAAATTACGTCCATCCAGATAATGCTGCACATTCATAATTTGTTCCACAATTTCGCCAG
>CM001047.1:499003-502569 GCA_000183865.1 Listeria marthii FSL S4-120 | reverse complement strand
CGACTTTTTTTCAAAAGCCCACTCGCACAAAAAGTACAGCCGATATTACAGCCAACTTGGGTCGTTACACAAACCGACAAGCCATATTCTTGCTTCATCATTACGGTTTCGATTAAGTTACCGTCACTCAGCTTGAATAAATATTTCGTTGTGCCATCTGCAGATTCCTGCACCACTTGTTCTTCTAAAGTGTTCATCACAAAATTGGCAGTCAATAGTTCAATTGTTTCTTTTGGTACGTTACTCATTTCTTCAAAAGTTTTGACACGTTTTCTATAAAGCCAGTCCCACACTTGTGTCGCGCGGAATTTCTTTTGACCGTGTGCCTCTAGCCATTCTGTTAAATTTGTCCATGTTAATCCATAAATGGAGCTTTTTTCCATTGTTCAGCCTCTTTTCAGGTCTTGTTTTCGTCTATAAAGATTATAGCTGTTTTATGGTTCACAAGCAATGCTATTTCGCAAATATCAGTCGTTTGTCCTGTCTCGCACAAAAAAAGTAGCTATTCTGTCACAAATAGCTACTTTTCCACTTTATCTAAACATGGTTTGCGTTGCTTTCGCTAGCACTTTTGGATCACGATTATGCGGTGTTACTGGGCAGATTTTTTTATCAATATCAAGCAATGTGTACACGGCGATTCTAGCAGCACGAACGGAATATTCTTCGGTGAAAACCATATCTTTCGGAATTTCCACAAATTGGCTAATCATCGCAAAGTTTGTACTGCCTTCTGGAACAACAGCCGGACGATCACTCATTGCCCGCGGTTCGAATTGCGCATCAATATATGGCATGTAACACGGAATTACATTGATAATATCCGCTTTAATTTCTTCAAAATCGTCTTGCCAGTTCAAATGACACATTAATTCATATAAAATTTCTTCCCCAGTACATTCTTTCATTGGTTTTTTCACGAAATCACCAACGCGGTCTGGATATAATCCGTAACCCCAGAAAATCGTAGTATTCGCATCTTGCGCTTTAAAATGGGGCTGCGCGGCAACAACGGTACTCATTAGCCAATTGGAATCTTTGAAAGTCATAAGCGCGCCACTTCCCGGAATATTTCCAGTGAAACGTTCGATGCGTTTTAATAATTCATCCCCATGACAAGTGACGGTAAAGCTTTGCCAGTTTGTTTCTTCTTCATGACCGAAGAATGGCTCTGGATTACCTAGATTTGGTTTCTTTTGCGCGACTTTATACCAAAGCTCCCCGGAAATTGGTTTTTCTTCTGGTTTTGGTGCTGGCGTGTTCATATCGCCGAGTGTCGCACTATCCGTCATACAAGCATTCGTCATAATCACGTCATCGTCCGGGCCAAGTTCGATAGTTGATCCATCCGATAAATGAAGTGCTGTTGCTGTAATTCCAGGCGCATCTTTGAAATCGATATCTTCCACCGTTTGATTAATCGTAATATCAACATGGTGTTTATCTAAAAATGTTTTTAAAGGTAAAATCAAGCTTTCATATTGGTTTAACGGCGTTCTCGTTACCCCTTCTAGCGTATCAATCCTGCTAAACTCTAACATCATCCGATTCATATAACGTCTAAATTCAAACAAGCTGCTCCATTTTTGGAAAGCAAAAGTGGTTTGCCACATATACCAAAAATTCGTTTCGAAAAAGTGTTCATCAAACCAATCACGGATTGTTAAATTATCAAGTTTTTCTTCCGGAGTAGCAAGCAGTTTCGTCATCAACATCCGGTCATTATTATTAAATCCCATCGAATGTGCATCAAGGATATTGCGATCTTTATCAACTAATCTCGCTTGTGCATGGGTTGGATGTAAGTGGTCAAAGTTCAAAATTTCTTCCGTCACACTAAAGTTTGGCATATCAAGCGACGGAATACTACTAAATAAATCCCAGAAATTTTCATAAGTTTCTTCATTTAACATCCGACCACCGCGACAAACAAAACCATTTTCCACGCTTCCCGCTCCGTCATTACTTCCGCCTAAAATGTGCATACCTTCAATAATATGAATATTTTTCCCATCAAAATTGGCATCGCGAATTAAGTAAACAGCCCCCGCCAAACTAGCAATCCCGCCACCAACGAAATACACTTGTTTATCGCCATAATAGCGCGCTTTAATAGCTTCATCTACTGCCCGTTCTTTTTCAACAGCTTTTTGTTCAGAAATTTTCTTTGCGGCAATACCTGTTCCAATTGCAGCCCCAGTTAGAGCGACTAGCGTACGTTTTTTATTTTTCATCACTATCTCCTCCAATTTCTTGATACAGATAGTATACCTCTTGTCGTTCGCTTTTAATCTGGGCAAAAGAACCTTTATGTCTGTTTTTTAGACAAATTGGCGATATTGTCTAGTTTTCGCGGTACATGCTGTTTGCCAAAAACTCTGTATCCTTTGCAAGTCGAAATAGCTGATTCGCGATCGTTTCTGGCGCTTCTTTGAAACCGCGCGTAATCCATTTGATTAGCACACCCGAGCATCCATAAGAAAAGAATTCCGCATAGAAAACCCGGTCCGCTTCATTCACGGTCGCATTCGTATCAATTTTCTCAAACAAATCCATAAACAGCGAATTCGTTAATTTTGAAAAGCAAAATGAAAGAATACTCGCGTCCGCGGAAACCGTATTTTTATAGAAATCAGCATTTTCTTTAATCGATTCCAGCATTTTCAACACATGCTTATCCCAATTTCCAAGCGTAATCCCATCCGCCAAACAATGGAAAAAGTCATTTTCATACGTCCAAGTAAGCAAATCGTATTTATCTGTAAAATGATAGTAAAAAGTTTGCCGATTAAGCCCACAAATATTCGTAATATCTGCAATACTAATCTTTTCAAACCGCTTATGCTGACAAAGCTCCATCAGCCCACCAGCAATCGCTTTTTTAGTAATGAGTGATTCCGCCATGGCGTTCGCCTCGATTCGTTTGTTTGGGTTTATTGTATCTCAGGTGGGGTTGGAATTGCTAGGGAAAACATGGGGCTATAAAAAAGTAAGCATTGGTGTCAATGCTTACTTGAGAGGTTTGAGTTCATGTACCTTGATACAATACTCCTATTTAGTTTGGATCATCCAGCTATTCATATATTTACATCCGTTAGACTAATACAATAATTAAACTTAATAGAACCACTAACACGCCTTCAAATAACATAGCGCTCCAAAGATAGTCTTTTTTCTTCACATTTAATATACCTGTTGCTAAAAAGCAGATTAAAAGGATTATGTGGAGCCAAATCGGAAAAGCAATGCCAGTATTACTGCTAACCATAGAAATACTCATGTAAATACATACTATAGTCCATACGATTAATGTACTTGTTAAAATGATTCTTTTCATTATACTATTACTCCTTAATACGGTTTGGAATTAAAGAACCAATTTCCTGCATTTTTCAGTTGTTTATCTATTTTTTGCCTTTAAGTGTACCTATCACACAAACATACGTCCTTATTTACAATGTTTCATTTTTTGTCGGTACTAGCGAAATTTATTGTTTTCTTTTTTCTGCGTCAGAAAATATCTTCCCACAATGTTCAAAACAAAAAAAACGAGAAGAAATACTCTA
>CM001047.1:497474-498903 GCA_000183865.1 Listeria marthii FSL S4-120 | reverse complement strand
CACCAATCGGGAGAAAATAAGATACTATTAGCAGAAAAACAAATACCATACCAAAAACTGAAAATGCATCATTCACTACTGCTTTCATTTTACACCTCTTTTTTATAGAATTATTGTTTACCTGCTTTACCTAAGAAAATGGCCGCAAAATAATTATAATCAAACCATATTCCATGTTTAAAGTTCACAGATGACACGCTTAAACCGGCTACTGCACATGCAGCTCGAACAACTCTAGCAGGTGCATACACTCCCGCGATTGCAATTCCACCACCGACTGCAAATTTTAAAGCTTTCGCACTGATTTTGATTCTACAATAATTCCAGCGATAATCTACTCTAGTTACCCCAGCTGATTTAAGCATCATTCTAGGACTAGGATTCACTCTATCTGCTTCACCCGTTGGCGAGATTGCATATACTTCATCTTTTTTATTAGTTTTAGATAGTTGTAATTGTTTATTTGTTTCTTTTATATAATTTTCAACGACTTTCACCTGGTCTGATTTCATTACGAGTTCAATAGATTTGTCTAATTGAAACTCATCGATTTCACTGTTATAGGATACAAATTTATCTGCTAAACTTACTTCCATATCTGTCAAACCCGTTTCCACTTGTAATTCTTGTTTTTCCGTGTTCACTTGTTGTTCTTCACCTGTACTTGCCTGAGCTTGATTGGGAAATGCTATACCACTAACCAGTATTCCTCCTGCTAATAAAACACATACACATTTCTTTGCTTGGATTTTTCGAGTTGCCGTTTTCATTTTGCACTCTCTCCTCTTTGTATGTTTTTTAGTACAACACAATATTAGCATGATGCTTCCATGTATAACCAAAAAAGTAATGAAATGTCTGATTCTTGTCATGAACGACGTTTTTTTGGATGAAATAGCCTTTTTTTTCACATAAATCGAGTTATAGCTTGTTAATATTGTCCAAAACAACCCAATTTGCGCTTGTATGCAGGATTTTATACATCTAAAAAGAAAAAGTCACAAATAGTTCACTTTTAGAGTCTATTTACTGTCGCTTTATCTGCGCTTATTACTAATTAAATACAAACGCCTTTGTATATAAAGCATATTTATTCACAGCAATATTATCTTATAGCCTTAAACCGATAACCGCCTGAATTTTTATCTTCTTGCTCGATACTGATGTAGCGAAGTGTCATGAATGATTCAACAAGACTTGAATTAATTCTAATCCTATCCATTTTTTATAAAGCTGGTAGCCAAATATTTTTCGCATGCTGTGCGTATCCGTATTTCCTAACCTGGCTTCATCGATGGTTAGGAAGCCTTTAGAATCCCTCTTCGTTATAAAAAACAGACTGGAAACAAAGTAATTTCTTACTTTATCTCCAGTCTGAATTAAGCAATACTCCACTATTCACTTCTCTTAAACCAAATTCCCCACAACT
>CM001047.1:497235-497374 GCA_000183865.1 Listeria marthii FSL S4-120 | reverse complement strand
GCGTTGGCGACTGGGCCGTTTTTGTCGCGGAAATTTTTTGCGACACCGGAAATTTCGTCTGGAATAACCACGCTACCACCGTCAACAAGAACTAGGCTCACACTACCCGAACTGATTTTCATTTTATCAATCGCAGCTT
>CM001047.1:496986-497135 GCA_000183865.1 Listeria marthii FSL S4-120 | reverse complement strand
ATCATGAGCAGATTTTTGAGGATTTTGTAAAAACTTCGACGATTCCCGCCATTTTAGAGAAGTATGGTTATTCTTTTGAAGGGATTTTTGAGGATATTTCGAAGTGGACGATTTTGGAGCAAGAAGCCCCGGAGCTTTGTACCTTTTGG
>CM001047.1:496558-496886 GCA_000183865.1 Listeria marthii FSL S4-120 | reverse complement strand
GCTAGGGAAAACATGGAAAACGTTTGTTCGCTAATATATAATTGAAAAAAGAGGTGAATATGATGAAAATGAAAGACCCGCTCTACGGAACATTTGAAATAGAACCTGTTTTGGTTGAATTGATTCAGAGCCCATTGGTTTCCCGGCTAGCACACGTGCATCAAGGCGGCTCGAGTTATTTAGTAAATCCGCTTTGGGACCTTAGCCGACTTGATCATTCGATTGGTGTGATGCTATTTATTAGGAAATTCGGTGGTTCTTTGGAGGAACAAATTGCTGGCTTGTTGCACGACGTATCGCATACTGCTTTTTCGCATGTGGTTGATTA
>CM001047.1:496219-496458 GCA_000183865.1 Listeria marthii FSL S4-120 | reverse complement strand
CCCCGGAGCTTTGTGCTGACCGGATTGATTATACGTTGCAAGATTTGTACCGCCATGGGAAAATTAGTTTGGCTGAGGTGGAAGAATTTTTGCAGGCTTTAGTAATGGTTGATGGGCGGATTTACTTGGCGAATATCACTCTTGCAGAATGGTTTGTTAAGCAATATTATTCGGAAGTGATTGATTATTTTTATGATCCGCTGAATGTTTATAGTTATGAGATTTTGTCTGAGGCAATG
>CM001047.1:495578-496119 GCA_000183865.1 Listeria marthii FSL S4-120 | reverse complement strand
ATGCGCATTGCATTTCAGCAGGAGACGATTACAACAGCGGATCTTCGGTTGACTGATGCTGAATTGTTGGCTAAATTAAACGCGAATCCGGCTGCAAGGGAGAAAATCCAGTTGCTCGCGAGTGTGCACTTAGAAGAAAATGAGGTAGATTTCACTTATCATCATAAGAAGAAAATGCGTTTGATTAATCCGTCTGTTTTGGTGGATGGGCGGCTTATTCCAGCGGATGAGCTTTCAGAAAAAGTACGTGAAATGAATCGAGAGGCGAAGATAAAGAGTGAATGTGGAGCCTACATCAAAGTGATACAAAAAAGTAAGCAGCAGTAGTACTGCTTACTTGAAATGCTTGGGTTTCTGTTTTAATCCTTTTGCTCTTGTAGTGGTGGATGCTTCACTTGATCGTCCCCTTGACTCGACCCATCTTTAAAAACAATGACATAAATATGATGCGGAAATTCGTATCTTTCATCATAGCTATATTCATACTTTAGATTTGGATCATTTTTAAATACTATCGTTGTAAGATAACCACCCATTTTCC
>CM001047.1:495018-495478 GCA_000183865.1 Listeria marthii FSL S4-120 | reverse complement strand
TTTTACTTGTTGTGGCTTATATGTTTTTGAAAAATGGATTTTCCGTGTTTCTTGAATCAAATACGTTTAAGAGTTCGATATAAGAGTTAGACAATAAAAAATCATCTATTGATTCGTATCAAAGCAAAATGTGATTTATTATACAAATATAAAAAGAGGCGGCGAAAATGCTCCGCCTCTTCTACAGCTTATTGTTGTTAATAATACACAATTCCTAGCAAACTAAATTAGCGAAGTTTTTAACTCCACTTAATTTAAAGCTACTTCGATTTATTCATCTCCTCCAATTGTTCTTCTAATGGAGGGTGTTTCATCTCACCTTCTGTTTGTCCCGAACCATCTTTATAAGCATCCACAAAAATATAGTAAGGTAAGTCTATTCTTTCATCATAACTATATTCATACTTTAGTTTTAAATCATCTTTAAAAACTATCTTTGTAAGATAACCACCCATTTTCC
>CM001047.1:494796-494918 GCA_000183865.1 Listeria marthii FSL S4-120 | reverse complement strand
GTCCGATTCTTGTCATGAACGACCTATTTTAAGCCAAAATCAACACATTGAGAATTGTTTTGTTGGAATTTATGTTAAAAAATAACACAAATCGTGTCAATATGCATAATTTTATACAAAGA
>CM001047.1:494462-494696 GCA_000183865.1 Listeria marthii FSL S4-120 | reverse complement strand
TCGTTATCCACCATTTTTTATACTTTTTCATTTAGCTACACTTCCTAAGACATGAGATTTATTTAAAGTATTTCACTTGTTGTGGCTTATATGCTTTTGAAAAATAGTTTGGTAAATCATACATGGTAACTAAGGACGGAAATACTTGCACAACAGGCTTGTTTCCTGTACCTAAATAGTTGTTCCTACTAAAACCATAGCACAGAAAATGAATGTATAACCAAAAATGTAATG
>CM001047.1:493819-494362 GCA_000183865.1 Listeria marthii FSL S4-120 | reverse complement strand
CATCAAACTAGTCTAATAAACAAACTATTTTAAGTAGAACTAAAATCCCATGTGTATATAATGCATTTTTATACACGTGGGATTTCGTTATAAAAAACAGACTGGAAACAAAGTAATTTCTTACTTCGTTTCCAGCCTGAAGTCAGCGCTGCTCCACTATTTACTCTTCTTAAACCAAATTCCCCACAACTNNNNCGCGCAATCTGGTCGCATTACCCGGATGATAAGCCAATGGTATTTCTTCCACTTCCACCACTTCAATCGAGTCAGTCACTGCGCCGGCAAGAGTTGCTTGTTCTCTTGCTTTTTGCTCAGCATCTTGCAGCGCTTCTTCCCGCTCGATTTGAGAATAGATGTAGATTTGTTCATATTGTCCGCTGATTTGGGAAATGGATGCGCCGATTGCGTTGGCGACTGGGCCGTTTTTATCGCGGAAAATTTTTGCGACGCCGGGAATTTCATCAGGGATAATGACGCTGCCGCCACCAACAAGTACTAGATTGACGTTACTTGAGCTGGTTTTCATTTTATCAATCGCATCTT
>CM001047.1:492819-493719 GCA_000183865.1 Listeria marthii FSL S4-120 | reverse complement strand
CATCGTTTTGCCGCCGAAAACCAGCGCCTCTTCGGAAATACGATATCCAACACTATCTGGGCCAATCGTTATTTCGCCGTCTTGCTCGCGAATAACACTACCTCCGCCTAGTCCGATGGAAATAATATCGGGCATTCTAAAATTAGTCCGAACTCCGCCAACATCCACCGCAAGCGAGGACTCTCTAGGAAAACCATCCGTCAGCACTCCGATATCAGAAGTCGTGCCGCCAACATCGAGTACCATCGCGTCTTTTAGTCCCGCCAAGTAGGAAGCGCCGCGGATACTATTCGTTGGTCCGCAAGCAATCGTCAAAATCGGGAACTGTCTTGCATAATTAAGCGACATCAACGTCCCGTCATTTTGGCAAAGATAGATTTCCGCGTGCGCGATTCCTTCTTGTTCTAGCGCTTTTTCGAAACCGTCACTCGTTGCAGCGATAACTTTGAAAAGGGCTGCATTTAGGATTGTCGCATTTTCGCGTTCAATTAGTCCAACTGAACCTACCGAAGAGGAAATCGAAACAGGGATATCCGCGCCTAGTTCTTCTTCGATAATTTTTTGAACAGCTAATTCTTGGTCGTTTTTCAAGGAAGAGAAGACGCCAACAACTGCAACGGATTCTACATCACCTTTCCAACTAGCCAATGTTTCACGAATTTCTGCTTCGTTGATTTCTGATAGGACTTGACCATCGTACTCATAGCCGCCACCAGTTAATTTATATTTTCCAGATAAAAAGCCAACCATATCTTCCGGCCAAGCTGTATAAGGTAAAACGGATGCTGTTGCTGGGTATCCTAAACGAAGAACTCCAACTTTCGCTAATTTTTTACGTTCCACAATTGCGTTTGTACACTGCGTTGTTCCAAGCATGGCGTGTGTTACTTTCGAGCGATT
>CM001047.1:492394-492719 GCA_000183865.1 Listeria marthii FSL S4-120 | reverse complement strand
CCATTGGAAATGTTCCTTTTACTTCTTTTCCTACATATTTACCTAGTTTTTCAAAGACACGAACGAATTCGTCCCCTTTTGGAAATTTTTCTATAAGTACAGATGGCGCTCCCATCATTGCTGCTGGAATAAAGTAATCATCATCCGCGATTTCGTCTGGAGATAATAGTTGGATTGGTCCGTATTTTTTAATCGCTGTTAGGGCCATCATTTTGCCCATATACGGATCTCCTCCGCCACCGGTGCCTAAAAATGCCGCACCAATCGCAATATCTTCAATAGCTTGTTCGTCTAAGTAACGCATTTATTTTCCCTCCAAGTTCTC
>CM001047.1:491293-492294 GCA_000183865.1 Listeria marthii FSL S4-120 | reverse complement strand
GCGTGTGTTACTTTCGAGCGATTAATGCCAGTTTCACTCAGCACACGATGAAGCGACTCGGTAATTCCTGTTTCAATATCTTCACTTGTTGGCATTTTTACACTATGAATTAGTTTTTGATTTTCATCTAAAATAACGGCATCGGTGTTTGTACCACCAACGTCAATTCCAATTTTATACATGGCGGCGTTCCTCCTTTTTGACAAGTTCTTCTAGCGGTTCAAAATCGACATCATAGCCGAAATAGCGCGGCCCAACTGTTTCGATGCCTTTCTCAGTACGCCAAGCATCGTCGGCTGGAAGTGCCATCACGCGGACACGTTTACCATATTTTAGCGCTTCTGTCGTCACTGGCATCAGTGTTTCCAGATCCACCATACAAATTAAATCTGGTGTAATCGCGATAGGTTCGCCATTTTTCTCTGCAACAAGGTTTTCATTTTGGAAATGAACGATGACTTCGCTACCTGCGTCTTTGTTAAGTCCGTCAATTTTCACACGGCCAAAGTTAAAGCCAGCGCGCGTTTCACGAACAACATCAGTGATTTTCCCTTCGAATAAATGGTAACCGTGCGTCACATCCAATAGTTTTTGTAGTTTCTCCGCTTCATCAATCGAAGTTTCGCGAATGACTTTACCGATTTCTTCTGAAAGTGTCACGATATTTTTAATACTACTTTGTTTAATTTGCGCACCATTACAAGGATACAAGCTAACAAGCGAACTTGCGCCCATTTCGACTGTAGTTACGCGTGCAAGTCGTTCAGTCCATCTGTTATCAATTGTTTCCATGATGCCAATATTTCCTTTTTCATCGGTGATAGCCATTGGCGTTGCGGAAATGCCGTCTAGATGGAACGTCACCATTTGTAGTTCTGGGAAAGCTCGGCCCATGCCATCACAATCGACCATAGGTAAGCCAAGTTGAGCTGCCACAACGATTGGAATCATCGAGTTAACACCGCCAGCTTCCATTGGAAATGTTCCTTTTACTTCTTTTC
>CM001047.1:489214-491193 GCA_000183865.1 Listeria marthii FSL S4-120 | reverse complement strand
TTCCCTCCAAGTTCTCTACTTTTTCCGTTTTTCCACTTAAAACTTTTGCCCCGACTAGATAAACAATTAGTGACAAAATAATACCGATAAGTGGTTGATTTGGTAATTGTGGTAGTGAAGGGAAGAATGTCAAAATGACTGGAATTCCTGCAATCACAGCACCTACTAACCAAGAGCCTACGCCAAGCCAGTTAACGCCTGCAACTGGTGCCCATTTGGATTTGTCGCCTTTTTGAACGATCCAGTAAGAAGCAATCATTACTCCGGCAACTGGTGGAACCATCGCTGAAAGTACGGACATAATTGGTACAAAATGGTTTAGAATACCGATAACAGCTAGCAGTGTTCCAAGTCCACCAGCAACTGCTACGGCAACTTTATGATATTTTTCAGAGATGTTGAAAACGTTAATAATCGCGATCCCGCCTGAAAATGCATTTACTGCATTGGTTGTCCAAGCTGCCAAAATCAAACCGATAATTCCAAGTACTGGCAAACCTAGATTAGTAAATACAACGGAAATATCTGCCGTTCCAGCTGTTAGTGCAAGAACTGCACCAACTGTAATCATTAGAACACCTGAGGGCAAAATGCCGATGATCGCTGCTTTAACAACGTCTTTACGTGATTTTGTATATTGCGAGTAATCGCCGGCAATAACGGCACCTAATGCGAACGAGCCGATTGTAATCGCAAGTCCGGTCATGAACGACATGCTGTTTGCTGGTTTATAATTTTCAACAATCGCAAGTCCGCCATTGTTTAACGAAACAACCAAACCATAAATACATACAAAAAGTAAAATCGGAACTGCGATATAATTTAAAATACTCAAAATTCGAATACCATAGATGGCTGATAGTAACATAATAACTCCCCAAATCAAGGAAGATACTGGTATTGGAACATTAATTCCATAAATACCGAGGAACTGTGAAAATGCTGCGCCACAGACGTTTGCTTGAATACCAAACCATCCTAGACAAGCAATCGCTAAAAGAATCGATATAATTTTCTTGGATCCTTGTTCGCCAAATACTTGCGATGCTACACTAACTGCCGGAATGCCTAAGTCACTACTTTGCATTCCTTGATATATCATAAATAAGACAATAACTCCATATCCTAAAAGTGCTATTAAAATTGCTTCCCATAGAGGCATGCCCGAAATAAGCGTTCCTCCTACAAGGAGACTTGGTACGCAAATCATTGCGCCAGTCCATAAAAATGCCAAACTTTGCCAGGATTGTGTCTGCTCAACTGTGTTTTTCTCTGTCATAATGTTTCGCCCCTTTTTTTCTTGAATTTGTTCTATTAAGGACTAATTATATAAGAACTAGCTATCATTTGTATTTATCTGAATTGAAAAAAAACAGCGCAATCTTTGTCACTTTGGACAAAAATCGCGCTGTTTTTAATTATTATTGTTTGTTTCGCCAAGTAAACGACGAATTGCTACAGCTAAATAGAGATTATAAGACTCTGGAATTTTTGTTGCTGGATATTGCAACAATTCATTAACCCGCTGAATTCGGTATTTAATCGTATTTTTATGCAAAAATAGCAGTTCGGCGGCTTGATTATAATTCGACTCGCCTTCTAGCAAAAACACTGACAACGTTTCAATTAATTCTTCGTTATCGTCTAATGCTTTTAGTGGCTTCATTTGTTCCGCAATCGCCAATTCTCCGCGATTAACGATATCCACACATTTGGCTGCAAAATCGATTTCTTGAAGTGAATAAATCGGTTTATTAGCGTAAATCGCATTAGCAGCATTTTTATATTCATTTACGAGCGAATAAGCACTCTGAACATCCGAAGTCTGCTCCATTCCCTGACAAACGGTAATTTTTAGCTCAATTCCAATTTCCTTCATCATCGTCGCAAACTCATTGGCCGTATGCGTCCGGTCTCGCTGCGCAACGGAATTATCAAGCAAAACAACGATATTCTTCTCAAATAAATCAATCAAAGAA
>CM001047.1:484319-489114 GCA_000183865.1 Listeria marthii FSL S4-120 | reverse complement strand
AAAGCTTTTTAGTTCGCTCAAAACCCGCTCGTTGTCACGAATTTCTTCCGTTTTCACGAGCCACATCCATTTAATAGAAGAAACATCGACATTTAAAATTTTACCAAGTCGGCGCATCTTCACACTTTCATCATTCAAAATTGCCTTCATTAGCTCCGCCGTACTGATTTCGACATAGTTGCGGCCCCATAAGTTCATAAATACTTGGACTACTTCCGTAATTTGCAACACTACATCAGCAGTTAGCGCCCCTTTTTCCTTCATCATAAATAAGTGCATCGCCTGCATTCCATCTTGAAAAATCGGCTTTCTCGCTGTATAAAATTCACGCTCATCTAAAGTGAGTTGCACGAGTTCCTGTTCATTTATTTGTTTGGAAGCTTCAATCACTTTTTCAAAATCCCAGTGGCGTGTTCGCGGCCAAGTGATTGAATTAATTACTTGAAAGGAATTGTCGGTTAAAACGAGTGAAGTGTGCGTTCTGTCAGACAAGATTTTAAGCGTCGTATCAATATTCCGCTGCGGAGGCCGCACACTCGAAATTTGTTCTAACGACTCGGTGACAAAGTTGGTATCCGTCATTTCTTGTTTCACAATCGCTTCAACTACTTCATAAATCACTTCGCTATACCTCAGTGACATTTCATTTTCCGGCATCACGATAATCGTAAAATCCAGTTCATTCGCAAAATCAATCAGCTTTTGATCAATTTTCGGCATAAAAATTCCAACGTAGTAAAGAATTAAAGCAACTTCCCCGACCTTATGTAATCGTTCAATCGTGCGGCACTGTGCCTCAACATCATCACGAATATTCACAAAAGCAGATACAACAATTTCACTGCCATAAAATTCATCATTATCAAATAAATCATCTTCTAAAAGGGCTACTTCTGTGTATTCTAAAACAGAAATAGACGAAACTAGCTTAGATAACCCTGACTTCCCAGATACTACTTTCGCTTCTTTTAAAGATGGTAATTTCATTAAATCAGCCAATTTTACGCTCAAAGTTCGCCACCTCCAGTTATTCTAAGTGTAAACAATCTCCTAAGAAAAGTCCATGCCACGTTAAATCTTTTACATTCAAGGTTGATTATAGTAGCATTAAACCATGAATACACATATTCTGACTAAAACATAGGAGGCAAATTATGTCTATAGAGCCATCCATTAAAATAAATGAGATTATTAATGAAGTTGAAAAAGTTATCGTCGGTAAACGACATGTTGTTAAATTAAGCTTAACTGCCCTACTTGCGGGTGGTCACGTATTACTTGAAGATGTTCCCGGAGTTGGTAAAACAATGATGGTTCGCACACTTGCAAAAACAATCGGAGTTTCCTTTAAACGAATTCAATTTACGCCGGATTTGCTACCAGCTGATGTAACTGGGGTTTCGATTTTTAACCCAGAAACGCGTGATTTTGAATTCCGTCCAGGTCCGGTTATGGGAAATATTGTTCTCGCTGATGAAATTAATCGAACTGCACCGCGCACGCAGGCCGCTTTACTGGAAGGTATGGCCGAAAACAGTGTGACAGTTGATGGGATTACGCGCAAACTCGCTGATCCGTTTTTCGTAATGGCGACGCAAAATCCGATTGAATACGAAGGCACTTACGCCTTGCCAGAAGCCCAATTAGACCGATTTTTGCTTAAAATCAATATTGGTTATCCGACAGTTGAAGAAGAAATGCAGCTACTTACTTTAAAACAATACCAAGATCCACTTGAGCAAACGATACAAGTTGTAACGCTGGAAGAATTGTTGAATTTAAAAAATAAAGCAAAACAAGTTTTTATTGATGATGTGTTGAAAAATTATATTATTCGTCTAGTCGATGCAAGCCGAAAACACCCTTCTGTTTCGCTTGGGATTAGTCCGCGTGGCTCGCTGGCGTTTATGCAAGCCGCTCAAGCTTTTGCGCTTATTGAAGGTCGCGATTATGTGATTCCTGATGATATTCAGTATTTAGCGCCGTATATTTTCACCCATCGTCTTATTTTGAAGTCTGAAGCTTATTATAATGAGGAAACAGCCGAATCCATTATTGCTTCCATTTTGAAAAACACGTCAGTTCCGGTAGAGAAGAGGTAACTCAATGTTGAAAAAACGCCTCCTATTAGCATCTCGGTGGATTATTATGCTAATTATTTACGCTGGACTTTGGGCTTATACGTTATTTCAAGGCGACACAGCTAGTTGGTTTTTAACCTATTTCTTTAGTTTTATCTTGTTACTATTATTTTTGTCCTCGATTTATCCGCTCAAAGCGTGGAAAGTAAATCGAAATTTTGTTAAAACGACCTACCATGATGGTGATTTAGTCGATATGCAAGTATCGTTCTCTCGAAAATCGCGTTATCCAGTGGGTTATTTGCTATTCCAACAAAAAATCCCGGCTAGTTTCGGTAAAGTGAGCGCACGCCAACAAGTTGTCTATCCCCTTTTTAAAAAGAATTTTACGGTGACGCTTGCTGGATTTGCCGGTGTTCGTGGGATTCATTCATTCCCGCCACTAGATGTGGAAACGAGTGATGCATTCGGTTTACTAGAACGTTCGCGCCAATTGTCGACCGAAAAAACGCTCACTATTTATCCCACCTATTTTCCTGATGTATTAGAAAAAATCAGTGAAGTTTCTCCGGAAAACGAACGCAATGCAGCTTATTGGACACTCAAGAAAAACAGCAATCTGCACAGTTTGCGCGAATTTTCTTCTGGCGACCGAATTTCCCTGATTGACTGGAAATCTTCTGCTAAAAGTGACCAGTTGATGACTCGGGAATTCGAAAATAGCGCAACATCACGGTTGTCAGTCATTTTTTATGGCGCTAACCATCCAAATTTCGAATTATCACTTCGGGCTGCGTACTCATTTATCCGCAAAATATCCGAAGATAATGGGGAAATTCGTGTTACGCTTCTAGGCGACCAAACGAGTAAATTTGCACCAGCGAAAGGCGCGAATAGACTTCAAGATATTTCGACAGCTTTTGCTGAAATTGCACCGGTAGATAGTTTAACCCTACAAGAATCGCTTGATAGTAATTTACACGCTGGCGAGAAAATCCTTTTATTTACACCGTGTATGGATACGATGTTAATGCAAAAAGTGACCCGTTTAACGGATAATAAACAGCTTCAAATTATTACATTTCAGTCAGAACATTCCAAAGCGATGGATGCTCCAGCGATTTTTCTTGAGCCTGCGAGTCTTCTAAGCAGACGGGAGCGTGAAACTAAATGAAAAGATACTTATCGCTCGTAATGCTGTTCATTCTTTCGGTTTTACTTATCTCCGAGTGGATTTACCCTTTTGCCGAACTGACAGAACTCTTCACCGCAAATTGGATTATTTTATTTATTACTATTTCACTCGGCAGTTTTTTCCTCCGTTTGAAATATTACTGGACCATCCCTCTTCATGTCGTGATGATTTTCATTGTTTCAGGAATTTATTACGCTAAAGGTAGTATTCTGTCCGCGAATTGGTTTAGCTCCTTTTTCCAAATTACCTTTAATGGTTTTAAAGATATGGTGCAGTTCCGTTCTTCTGATATTTCTATGGACTTTATTTTAATCGTCTTTTTAATTGCTTTATGGCTTTTGAGTTATATTACTACGTATAGTATTTTGCGCAAACAGCGGATTATGAGTGTGTTAGTTTTAACGGTTGCCTATTTAGCGGTTATTAATACTTTTACGGATTATAATAGTAATTGGGCGATTGTTCGGACTGTGTTGGAAGGATTTTTACTGCTGCATCTTGCGCTAGCTAGCCGAATTGCAGCACCTAATCGAATAAGTGGGGATTCCTTGAAACGAAATGGGATTTTATATCATGTTTTTGTGATTATGTTACTGGCGGTTTTTGTTTTTAGTTCGTTAATGCTTCCGAAAAAGGCACCCATTTTCCCAGATCCTGTACCGACGATTAAAAATGCGCTTGGGATTAATACTACGCGCACGGTTGGTTATAGTGAAGACGACACAACGCTCGGTGGTGCACTCAAAAAGGATAACGGCACTGTATTTACCGCACGTACGGATAAAGGCCACTACTGGCGCGTAGAGTCGAAAACTAACTACACTGGCACCGGCTGGGCAAATGCAAACTCAGGCGATGTGGTATCTTTTTCTTCCGGCGATACGTTCCCGATTCAACTTACAGAACAAACTACTGGCCCTACAAACACGGCTGAAATTAGTTTTGCTTCTTCCAGCGACTACATGCCTTACCCGTATGGAACGCAGACGGTGAATGGTGCTGTCGATTCGTTTAGTGCCAATTTAACGATAGAAAGAGTTGGACCTGTGGATACTATCAAAAATTACACGGTTCAATTAAAAACGCCTGTTTACAATATTGAAAAGATGCAAAGCGCGGATTTTAGTACATTATCTAGTGCCTTTGTTTCAAAATATACGCAAACGCCAAGTGAGTTACCGGATCGGGTTGCAAAACTGGCTAATAAAGTTACCAAAGACGCTGATTCTATTTATGATAAAACAAAGGCTATCGAAAGCTATCTAAGCTCTTCGGGCACGTTTACTTATAGCACAGATGATGCGAAAGAAACGCCTAGGGGAGCCGATTATGTCGACCAATTTTTATTTGAAACGCGGATTGGTTATTGTGATAATTTTTCTACTTCGATGGTTGTGATGCTTCGTTCGCTTGGAATTCCAGCAAGATGGGCCAAGGGTTACACACCCGGCGAGGGCGAGAAAAAAGAAAATGATGCGAAATCCACGTACACGATAACAAATAATAATGCGCATTCTTG
>CM001047.1:475987-484219 GCA_000183865.1 Listeria marthii FSL S4-120 | reverse complement strand
ATAATGCGCATTCTTGGCCGGAAGTATTTTTCCCAGGTACTGGTTGGGTTCCATTTGAGCCAACAGCAACGTTCTCCAACCCAGAAGACTTCCAAGAACCGACAACCGAAACAGCTAATAAACCAGAAACACCGAACGATAGCACGAGCACGCCAGAAACACCAAATACACCAGAGAAAACACCAGAACAAGATAACGGCAGCAGTTCCACTGGTGAAGCAACGAAAAAAGAAGAACCTAAAACAGAAACAGCGGCCTCTAATTTCAAAATTCCTGCTTGGTTTTGGTGGATTCCCGCTGGATTAGTTACAGCATTACTTGTGTTGGCCGTATTATTCAGACGCAGAATTCGTAGTTATTTATTGCTTCGTTCCCTGAAAAACAAACCCGCATTTGGCAAAACGTATCATAAACTGTTGAAGTCACTGGCTTCTTATGGTTATGTGCGCGAAGCAAGTGAAACTTTACGTCATTTTGCGGTGAGAGTTGATGCGGATTTAAAAACAGCTGATTTCTCGCGATTGACTAAAATTTATGAAGCTCAGGTTTATAGTAATGGTTTGGCTGAAAAAGTGATGAGTTCGGATGAAATGGGACTTGTTGAGCAAATTATTGCTAAATTAAATAAGTAAACAGAGAAAAGCGCCCGCAAAACTATTGATGGGCGCTTTTTATTATGTAATATTTTTATCTTTTAGTGATAAATATGAGATAATATTAACATGAAAAATAAAGGAGACCTGAAAATGACGACTATTTTCCCAAAAGAGCAAAATGTAGCTACCCTTTTCGAGCAGATTTTAGCTAATCCAACAGCTTGCAGGCGGTTCAAAGATGTATTTCTGGATAATTTAGAGAACTATCAAGAAACGCGTGGTTTTGAGAAAGACGACACACTTTTGGCTAAAATCATTTTGTCGGCCTATCAGCAAAGTGATGTCAGTGCGTTATTGTTAGGTGTATGCGGCAGAACTTTATTTGAGCTTCTTCGGCAAGCTTTTCTCATTCCAAAAAAATTAACAGCAGATAACCCTTTCTTTTTAACAGACGCACAAGGTCATTTTATTGCAGAAATTCCGCATCGGGAACAAGAAAAGTTTCAAGAAATATTTCAGACGGATCTTGCTAACTCCGAAACCGCGATTTATTTAGTTGATGACGAGGACACGGTGCATTCCTACGAGCCGGATTTTACGATATCCACTAAAAAAATTAATAAAAAAAGAGGTATTCTCGTGCTCTACTCCCTTCCTAATACTTTAAAATTAGGTCTGAGTGAATCGCAAGCTTATGCGGTTATTTGGAAAACTTTTTTACAAATACAAGAAATTATTCCATCGAGCAGAATTTTTTATGGGCAAGAAACCGCTGAAAATGCAGATGAATTAGGCGTCTTTCTTCCTATTCATCATTTCGAGAAAAGACTGTTACAGAATATCGAGCAGATCAATACATTAATTAGTACATTGCGCGAACAGATGGTTAATAAATAAGAAAAAAAGGATGAAAAGCTATGGCAAGAACTAGGCAAATTTCAGAATCAATTGGGTTGGGGCTTTTACTCGCTCTCGCAGGTGGGTTTATGGATGCTTACTCTTATATTGAACGAGGACAAGTATTCGCTAATGCGCAGACTGGGAACATACTTTTATTTGGAATTAATATTTCGGAAGGCAATTGGGCTACGGCTGTTCAGTATTTTTGGCCTGTTGTTTCTTTTACGGTTGGGATTGCGCTGTCTGAACTGATTCACCGGCGTGCTATTCGGCGGCTCCACTGGCGGCAGCTTTCTGTTTTGATTGAAGTGGTGATTTTGATTGGGGTTGCATTTATTCCGCTTGATAAAAATCTTATTGCCAATTCGCTGATTTCTTTTGTCTGTGGGATTCAAGTGGAAAGTTTCCGAAAAATGCATGGTAGAGGGATTGCGACGACGATGTGTATTGGGAATTTACGGAGTGCTACGCAAAATTTATGTGATTATTTTGAGTACAAGGAAAAACAATATCTGCATAATAGCTTTTTGTATTTTTCCGTTATTCTTAGTTTTATTATTGGTGCAGTTGTTGGTAATTTCTTTATTCAGTTATTCGCTCAATACGCCATTCTCGTTTGTGCATTTCTACAATTCATCGCCTTTTTAATGATGTTTATTGATAGAGAAAGAAAAATCATCTAAAAAAACTGCCAGCAAAATGATTTCTCACTTTGTTGGCAGTCTTTTTTATTTCGCTTCTTCGTCTAGTTTTTTAAATTCGAAGTTTTTCATCCATTTTTTATTTTTACGAATGGAGAAGTAACCAACGATGGAAATGACGAATGCGCCGAGGAAATCGACGAACAGATCGCCCATTGTGTCAGCAACTGCTGCGTGGCCTTGAAGCATTGTGCCATCTTCCAGCATTGTTTTTTGCATGTTCATTCCAAAGCTATCCGCTGCAAATTCATAGAACTCCCAGAAAACGCCTAGGAATACGGCAAAACTACAAGCAAATAATGCTACAAAAACTGGACTCATCGAAAGTGTAACGCGTTCATCATTATTTAGTAAGCTCACAATCGAGAAGCCAAGCCCCCCAAGCATCGCGCCACTAAACGTATGTAAAATCGTATCCCAGTTAGGAATTAAATAATAGAAACTACGTACTTCGCCAAGATAAATGGCACAATATAAGAAAACGATAAAAACAATATACATCGCATTCGGAATCACGAATTTCATTTTTTTACTAATGATGGATGGTAAGAATAGCACTACCACACCAAGTACACATTGCATAAGCATAAGTGAGTAGTCGCCCTTTGTTTGTTGTCCTTCTGGAACATTGCCAGACGGTGCTGTAATTAAATTAACCGTTGCATAAACCATCGAAACTACGAGCGTTACTAATACAAAAATTGCTAAAATCTGCGCCCAGTTCCATTTTCTTTTCTTTGTTTTGTCTTTCATGAAGCGTCTCACCCCTTTTTAAAATATGTATTCATTATAAGCTATGTGAAGCGAAAAAAGAAATTTAAAACAAGATTTGTCAATATTTTGTGACAATATTCTGTCTGAAATTAGCAATATTTTCTATATTAGTACATATTGGTTTGATAACTAGCTTAACAATGACTATAAAAACACGGAAATCCAGTAACGAGGATTTCCGTGTTTTTTGTTATTTCAAAAAGTCTTGTAAAGCTTTCGCATTTGCGGCTACATCGTCTAAACGAAGGACTGCTCCTGCGCCGTCGATTCGCTCATTGTGCCATTTCCCTTCAACTGGGATGGCAAATTTTTCCATTGTTTCGGTTTTGCCTAGTAGGAAATCTGCGCCAATGGACATCAGTGTGCCTGTCGGGATATTAGTGGAAGAATAACCTTGTAGTTTTCCGATGACATCTGGAATTTTTGCTACATCACCAACGTCAATTGCTTGTTCTTTCAAGGCTTCTAACACTTGTTGCTGACGGCGAATTCGACCGAAGTCCCCTTCTGCGTCTTTACGGAAGCGAGCATATTGTAAAAGTGTTTTACCATCCATTACTTGCTCACCTTTTTTAATATTTGCATCGATATTTTTCGACATATCTTTTTCGGCGTTAATTTTGATTCCTTCTGGTGCTAGCGTATCAACGATCTTAGGGAAACCTTCGAAATTGGCTACTACGTAATATTGCACGTCTACACCAAAGTTTTCTTTAATCGTTTGGCGTACAAGTTCTGGTCCGCCGTAGGAATATGCTGCATTGATTTTGTTTTTACCATGTCCCGGGATGTCCACATATGTATCACGCATGATGGACACGAGTTTTGGCGTATTTGTTTTCGTATTATAATGAGCAATCATTAAGCTATCTGAACGCCCTTGGTCTTCTCCGCGTGAATCACTGCCGATAAGTAACACATTAATCTCATCGCCAACTGCTTTGACACCATTAAATTCGTAATCTTTTAATTTACTTTCTGTTTGCGCTTCTTTTAAGCTAGATTGATATTGAAAATAACCGATAACTGCAACTACACCAACTAAAATTAATAGGGCTACAAGAATAGTAACAAAAATTCTCCCTTTACGCGCTTTTCTTTTTCGTGCATGTCTTGCCATTTTACACACCTCATTTATTGTAACTTACCTCCATATTACAATAAAATGACAAAAAAAGAGAGCGATAATTCCATAAGATTTTTTAAAGATTGGGAAAAACCCTCTAAAAGTCTAGGTTTTAGAGGGCTTTTATAACTATTAAAGGGTCCCGTCGCTACTTGTACTACTGTCACTTGTTCCAGAATCAGAACTATCATCTGAGCTTCCTGGCGCTTGACCTGGTTGACCGGACGGCGGTGTTCCACTCGGTTCCCCACTTCCTCCAGGACCTTGCATCGTTCCAGTATTATTTTCCGGGGTATTTTGACTAACTGAATATAGTTGATAACTTAAAACACTAATAATAATGACAGAAAGAATACTAACAATAATCGTGCTCCACTTCCATTTATTGTGGATGCCTTTCCCACGAATAATGAGTTTCTTTTCTGGCTGTTCCATCTCTTCCATCCAACATCATCCTTTCGTTACCACTACTTTACCAAGCAAATAAGAACAAATTATGACATGAGTTAGAAAAAAATATGTCGGACAAAGCTAAAGTTTTCTTTAATTTTTTCAGCTTTTTTCGAAGTGTTTGGTATAATTAATTGAATATAACATGAAATTAAGGGGTGTATTATGGCTAGTTATAGTGGAAAAAATAGGAATAACAAGAAGGCAATTTTGATTGGAAGTATTGCCGCTGTTGTCGTCCTCGCGGGTATTGCCATTTACTTTTTCATACAAAATCAACATAAAGATGAAAAAAATGCTTTAGCAGCCGCAGAAACTTTTACATCAAATATTGCTAAAGAAAAGTACGATAAACTTGGAAATAGTGTTTCAAAAGAATCTCTGAAAAAAGTCGAATTTACAACCAAAGAAATGGAAGCCAAGTATCAAGCTGTTTATGACGGCATTGGCGCAAAAGATATTAAAGTCAAAAACCTCAAGTCTGTCTATGATGACTCAGCGAATAAATTCAATCTAACTTACGAACTAGAAATGCGCACCAGCCTTGGAAAACTCGCTACACAAAAATATAAAACAACTATTTCCAAGCAAGATGACGACTGGAAAATCGACTGGAAACCGGCGCTTATTTTCCCGGGAATGGTAAAAACGGATAAAGTCCGCATAACCGAAGATGACGCAGAACGTGGCCAAATCGTTGATAGAAATGGCAATCCGCTCGCAACAACTGGTCAATTTGCCGAAGCTGGTATTGTTCCTTCGAAGCTCGGTGAAGGCGATGAAAAAGTGAAAAACATTACTGATATTAGTAAAAAACTGGATATTTCTGCAGATTACATTAACAAACAACTCGAGCAAAAATGGGTTCAAGCGGATAGTTTTGTTCCTTTAGTTACTTTAAATAAAGAGAATTTGCCCGAATCAACTGGCCTTACTTACGCGCAAAAAGAAATGCGCACCTATCCTCTAAATGAAGCAACATCGCATTTGATCGGTTATGTTGGCGAAGTTAGTGCCGAAGATATCGAGAAAAATCCTAAACTCAGTGTCGGTGATGTGATTGGTAAAAGTGGTTTAGAACGCTACTACGATAAACAACTGCGCGGCAAAAACGGCGGTGCAATCAAAATCATCAACGATCAAACGAAACAAGAAGACACTTTGCAAAAGATTGATAAAAAAGACGGCGAAGAAATTAAACTAACGATTGATGCCGCGATTCAGAAGAAAGCTTTTGATAGTCTTGGCTCTGAAACTGGCGCCGTGACAATGATTAATCCTACAAACGGCGAACTTTTAGCATTAGTGAGCACGCCTTCTTATGACGCCAATCAAATGGTGCTCGGGATTACTTCCGAAGATTACGCGAAATACAATGACGATAAACGCCTTCCTTTCTTAGCAAGATACGCAAATCGTTACGCACCAGGCTCTACTTTTAAAACAATTACTGCAACGATTGGGCTTGATACAGGAGTAACAAAACCTGATAAAGTCCGTGAAATTTCTGGCTTAAAATGGCAAAAAGATGCTTCTTGGGGTAATTATTTTGTCACTCGTGTCCATGATGTTCCAAAAGTAAATATGACCGACGCACTCGTGCACTCGGATAACATTTATTTTGCGCAGGAAGGACTCGAAATCGGCAAAGATAAACTAACTGCTGGTTTGGAGAAATTCGATTTTGATAAGGAATACAACCTTCCGTTTACAATGAAACCCGCGCAAATTTCGAATGATGGGCTGAATTCGGAAATTTTATTAGCTGATACAGCATACGGCCAAGGTCAGCTTCTAATGTCGCCAATTCAACAAGCAATTGCCTATTCTGCCATTGCCAATGATGGAAAAATGCCTTATCCAAAACTAGATACAAAAGAAAAAGCTGGCGAGTCTAGCCAAGCAACCGAAGCCGCATCTGCCAACCAAGTCAAAGCGGCTCTAGTCAAAACAGTTTCCGACCCAGCCGGCACAGCACATGCCCTACAAATCCAAGGTCACAATATCGCAGCTAAAACTGGTACAGCGGAACTAAAAGAAAAACAAGGCGAAGATGGCCTTGAAAATGGTTTTGTTTATGCCTTCGATGCTGACAATCCGAATTACCTCATGGTCGGAATGATCGAAAACGTCAAAGGTCGTGGTGGTAGCGGGCTTGTTATCGATAAGTTAAAACCAGTTATTGAGAGTATGTATAAATAAAAAAAGAACGACCCAGTTCATGAACCGGGTCGTTCTTTTTTACTTAGTTTTCAAGGAATAAATCAGCAAATTCATCCCAAAGAACACTAAATTAGTTTTTTCGCTTTTAGGTAATGCTCTGGTAAAAGCGAATTAGTTTCGCAATTCCGCTTTCAGGGAAACTATTAACAACTATTTAAACCAAAGAAAGAAGGAAGGAAGGAAGTCCCATGGTAAAAATTACTACTTATCCCGCTGAACCTTCTGATGTTAAACATTATATTTCTGGAGAAAAAATGAAAAATGACCACCATTTGCATACGGTACTTACATTTGATAATCATTTAAATATAGACGTTCTAAAAAAAGCAGTTATGCAGTCTACTCAAAAACTTCCGCTATTACTTTGTCATTTTAAAGAAACGAAAAAAGGCGCTTTTTGGCAAGAAAGTGTTTTTTCTGCGGAGGATTTGGTTTTCTTAGTGGAAACGCAAACGCCCGAAACCGAAGTGAACCGTGCGCTTGTTAGGAAGTTATCTACGGAAAATGGTCCGCAAATTTGTTTGACTATTGTTCGGACGGAAACCGCAGATCAGCTGGTTATTATTATGAACCACATGTTAGCGGATGGCGCTGGTTTCAAGGAATATCTTTATTTGCTGAGTGAAATTTATTCAGAACTATTGGGAAATCCGGATTATCAGGCGAATTTGAGTTTGGGTTCGCGGAGTTTGAATCAAGTTTTCGAGCAATTTTCCCGCAAAGAAATAAAGTCGATTTTCACTGAGAAAACGACGCAAAAAGCTGTCCATAATCCATCTTTCCCACTGAAAGGCGATCCGAAAAATCCGGAAATCATTTGGACTAAAGTATCGAAAACAAATTTTTCGCAAATTATTCATTATGCTAAAGAGCACGAAGCAACCGTTAATGATGTGCTTTTCGCGGCAATGGTGCGCACCGTTCAACAAACAACGCAGCAAAATGAGATGTCTATTGATTGCCCAGTGGATCTCCGGAAATATTTGCCGAATAAGACAAGCCGCGGCATCACCAACTTAACCGCCAATATTACCTGCCAAATTAAGGCGACGGACGACCTAAGCTCATTCGAAAGCACCCTTCAAGCCGTCAAAAAATCTCTCAATCCACAAAAAAACAGCCTAGCTCCTTTGCGAATTTATTATTTATTGGAATTCATTTTCAAGAAAAAAAGCTATTCTGTTGCGAAGAAAGCTTCTGAAAAAATGTATTCTATTCCGAAAACCAGTTTTACAAATATCGGCATTATTGACGACGAAAAACTCGTTTTTGAAGGAAGTACTTTAACAGATTGCTTCATTTGCGGTTCTCTAAAATATGCTCCGTTTTTCCAAGTCGCGGCTACTACTTTCCGCGGCGAGCTGACACTTAGTACTAATTTGCATGGTACTGCGAAAGATCACACTTGGCAGAAAGCATTTTTGGAAAAGATGATTGCTAATTTCCCTTCTAAATAAACAAA
>CM001047.1:468772-475887 GCA_000183865.1 Listeria marthii FSL S4-120 | reverse complement strand
GTCAGATGGCTTTTTGTTTATTTTTGACTATCCAATAATTGGTAGCCTACTTTCAAGTTATTCAAGGCTGTTTGTAATTTATCCGTGCGCACCTTTTTAAAAATGATTTGATTATGATATCTTTTTTTAAATGCAGCTTCACTATCTTTTTTCCCATTTAGCAAATCTATCGTCACTTGTATTCGCTGTATTTTGAAGTCGCTCCACTCTGTAAAAACCTTCTTAAATGTCTGTGTATCTGCCGAGGCTTCCGAACTTCTTTTAAGCGCGTCTATATTTAAAATTTCTTGCTGATATCGCTTCATTGTACCAATCATTTGATTAATATTATCATTCACAAAGTCTAAATCTGACCAAATTTCTCCCTTAATCGTATCTTTTAAAATGTTTTCCGAAGAAAGCTCCCGTCCTTCAAATTCTACTAAATCAAATTTAATTAATGCTAAATCTTCGGCCGAAAGTTGTGGCTTCGGCTTGCTCGTCTGTTTTGTTGTCTTCGAGTTGTTTACGTCCCCGCTTGCTTGCTCGCCCCCATCGTCACTAGTAGTTACCGCTAATACGACGACAAGCACCGCACCGATAATCACTACAATTTTCCACGTTTTTGATAACCCTTTGAACCAATCCACTAATTTTTTCACTTGTTTTCCTTCTTTCCTTATCCCTGCAAACGCTTCTTTACCTTAGATAAATCCGCAAAAAACAGCTCAGTAACTCACATAAATTTTTAGATTGGAATCAAAGAGCATATAGAATTATAGTCCTCTTTTCATTCAATGGTTAAAATGTCTTATAAATAGTACCGATAAAAGGAAGATTTTCCAGACATAAAAAAAGCCCACCTCAATCAAGGTAGGCTGTTTCATTATTATTTCAACAATTCCCGAAGCGCATCTACGCGATTCGTTAATGGTTTTCCTAGTGCATTTTCAAAATCATCAGAAGTAACATCTAATTGGTCGTTCTTAATATCATGTTGGAACGATAAAAACATTTCTGCGACTGGTTGTGGCATGCCGCTGGAAACTAGATTTTCCACGAAGCCTTTATCATCAAAAGAGATAACTTCGAAATCTTTTCCGGTAGCTTCTTTTAATACTTCTGTAAGCTCAGCGTACGTCATCAGTGGGCCAGATAGTTCTAAAATCTCTGGGAAGTCCGCACCCGCAACAGCTTTTGCCGCTACTTCTGCATATTCACGTTTGAGCGCCCAGCCAACTTTACCGTTTCCAGCTGCATAAACAAATTTCCCAGCATTCAAAGCGCCGCCAATCATTGGCATTTCATTTTCAAAATACCAGTTGTTGCGCAAGAATGTGTGCGCGATTCCGGATTTTTCAATTACTTTTTCAGTAAAGAAATGATCTTCTGCTAAAGCGCTTGTGGATTTATCTGCGCCCGCGAAACTTGTGTAAGCAATGTAAGAAACGCCCGCTTCTTTTGCTGCATTCACAACATTTTCGTGCTCTACTTGACGATTTCCAGGAGCACCGGATACAAATAATACCCGGTCGATGCCTGCGAATGCTTGCTTCATTGATTCCGCGTCACTATAATCACCAATTCTGATATTAAATCCTGCCGCTTTTAAGTCCGCGCCTTTTTCTTCACTACGAACCAAAGCGTAAATGTCAGATGTTGGAACTAGCTCTTTCAAATAATTTAAAGCATATCCTCCAAGTCCACCTGTTGCGCCTGTTACTAAATAAGACATTTAAACCACTCCTTCAAAATTTTATGCTGTACATTTATAATTTACACCTTTATAATAAACATTGTGATAAGATAAGTCAAGAAGAAAACTTGAAAGGATTGAAAAAAATGAAATACTCCATCCAATTTAGTGACGCTATCCATATTTTGGCTTATATAGAGATTTTCAAAAATACGAATTTATTGTCGAGTGAAATAATCGCCGGCAGCGTTAAAACAAATCCCGCTAATATTAGAAGAATTATGAGCAATTTAAAAAAGGCGGATTTAATCACTACGCAAACTGGTAAAGCGAACCCTATTCTTGCCAGACCGCCAGAAGAGATTTCGCTACTTGATGTCTATAAGAGCATCGAGGGCAACACGAATTTAATCCACGTCGATCCAAAAACCAACCCTGATTGTGTTGTCGGTGCTAATATCCAGCAAGTTCTTACGAGTAAATACGATTTGCTACAGAAAAAACTGGAACTTGAAATGGAGCAAATAAAACTGGATAGCATCGTGCATGATATTTCTGTGTTGGAGAGTAAAGATCGTCCGCAAAATATGGAGATTTTAGAGAAGTATTTGTAAAAAAAGGACCTAATCCATTGAAATTGGATCAGGTCCTTTTTATAAGTTAATTTTGAAATGAAGTAAAAGATGCAGCTTTTTTCTTCAGAATATCTAAAAATACTTGTTGATTGGAAATGGCGCTACCTTGTAATTGAACTTGACCTAATTTCGCAGTTGCAAGTACACAAATGAAGTCAAATTCGTGGTCTCTTTGCGCATTTTTGATGATTGTATCGTGTTTATCATAATGAACTTCTACTGTTAATTCTTCCCAGTTAAGCACCGTTCCATCTAAAGAAATGCCATCTTGTGTAACAAGGATTTTTTTAGCATTAGTAGCCATTAATTGATCTAGTTGCGCTGATTTTTGCGTATTTAATGGATTATTTGTTAGCTTTTTATCTAATTTCTGGTAAAAAGCTCTGTAATCGCTCGGAGCTAGGAAATTAAATGATAGCTGATTTTTTTCATTAAGTACTTTCTCATTAGTAGCAATTAATTTTGGCGCAACTTTTGTCAGGAAATTTTCTAGTAGTTCCCCGGATTCGCCCACTCTTGCTGGGATATAAATCCAGTTATTTGTATTTTCCGCGCGGTAAAGCACATTGTTCACTAGCTTTAGCCCTGGAACGCGTAACATTTGAATTTCTTCTATATTTTCGAAAGGAATAACCCCTTCAGATTTCCCTTTAAACAAGGATTCAATCCCATTTTCATGTAATTGGAAAGAACGAGCATAAACGGTACTTTTCACGCGGATTGTAAGTAAAAGTCCTCCGATGAAAAATAGTGCCGCACAAACGCCAATCCCCATTACTATAAGTTGTTTTACTGAGTCTGTTACATCGAGATACGTCCCTATGTCTGTTGGTGTTGTAGGCATTGCATTTACTTTAAAAGTAACAAATATCAACATGACTCCAATTAATAAAATGACAAGTGCCAAAATCATTGCGCCTATATTAGTCCGATGTCGTTCTTGGTAAGTTTTGATAATCTTTCCCCCTAATGTTTACTTAAACAGCGCCATGATGATCCCTACAATAAAAAGACCAATTACAAAACCAGCAATAGATTTCCAACTTCTTTTTTGTTTCATGATGTCTCCTCCGTTTCTCTAGATGTATTGTGAAACTTTCATTTCAAGTCTTTTATAAAATACCATACAAAAAGCCCGAAATCAACGTATTTTTGAACGGACTTTTATTTAATTTTCCCGATAAACTTACATTTTGAATTTTCATCTTGTAAAACATTGGCATTCCAGTAATTACCAAAATTTGCTCTATACACAAAATCGACATTAAAATTATAGTATGTTAATAGAATCCCATCCATCGGCACATAATCTTCCTAAATATATTGAGCAACCATTAATTTCTCGCCGTGCGTTAACGGCTTGCCCTCACTATCTTTCTTCGAGCTAATTCTGTAAACTCTTCGTATGTCATTTGTGTAAACTCCTTTTTTTATTTAATTTTAAGCCACGAACATGAAGTCTTTCACTAGCGCGATTACAAAAAGAACCAAACACACAAAATATAAACCGCATACAAAGTAAAGAATATTTTTGGTATTATAGGTAACCAATTTCAAGCGCAAAATAATAAAAATTATTCCGAGCGTCAGTGTGTAAACCGCTATTACACTCAACAAAAACGTAAGCATTGCCTTCCTCCTAAATTATCCTGTAAAGAAAACAAATGTAGACAAAATGATGGCACCTACTATCGAAAATATGTAAGGCATACATTTGAGTAACTTATTTTTCTTTCCTTTATATTTACCAAAGATGATAAAGCATAAAGTATTTATTGCTAAAAATTCAAGCGAGATTATCATTTTCAAGAATATCACGGTAAGAATAACCTCCTTTTGGATTAAACATGTTTGCTGTAACTCTTAATTAAACGCTTCCTGAACTTCCTGTATAGTCTATCTTTCATCCCCAAATTCTCCACAGTCAAAAATGTTTTTACGTCGTACCAAGGAATATCGATATCCAGTTTTTTATCAACCGCTAAAAGGGCTGTGTCTGAATATTCATTAACGAAAAGAAAGAGTTGCTCAGAAGGGAAATACATATAGCAATATAAAAATATAGTTGTCTCCGTTATATTTTCAAAATCCAAATTTTCTACTATATTTGCTTCACTCTGTGTAAAATCTATTGTTTCTCGTAAATTTAAGATAGTAATACTCTTTTGCAAAAATTTCTTTTCACCTAGAATTTCACTAATATATGCTTTCTCATCCTGTGTAATTTCCACAATTTGTTTAATCATATGGATGAATTCTTTCGTATCCATATAAATAGCCTCTGGTTCTTCAAAATAAAAGTGGTATTTTGAAGGATTAAGAAATACTTGTTGTGGCAAGCATTTTTCTACATTGATAAGCTTTTTTATTCTTTTTTCAACCTCAACGCTCGTTAAAATGGGCATAAAATCTATCTCCTCAACCTTTGCTTCCACCTGCGCAAAATCTTCCTCAGAAAATTTTCTTTTTCCAATTCTTCATCCGACCTGCAATTTATAATATATTTAAAATAGCTCGAAAACTCCGAGTCATAGCTAAAATTATCTTCCCCGTACTGAATAAGTTGCTCTCTGTTCGCTCTTTTCCATTTCAAATAATCTTTTTCAGGTATACCAAAAGAAGTCAAAAAGACGTCATCCGGGTTATTTATTGCTACATTCCAAAGCATTTCCTGCCCTTTCTCCTCAAGTTCCAAATAATTATCATTTTCTTCAAAATAGATTGGATTAATTAGCATGCAGTAACCCATTATCCAGTTGACCTCTGTAATATTTTCCAGCTCGCTAATGCCAAAATCATACATGTTTTTTAACTTATCGCCTTCCGTCTCATCATCTTCCACTTCATACATATCAACCAGCATATCCCATCTAATATAAAACGCCCGTACAAAATAACGAATATTCTTCTTATCAGACATCCAGGTATTATAGCTATAATCTAATACCTCTTGAACCTTTTCCTCTATCTCCAGTTGGTCTAGCTCTTCCCATTCTAGGTTTATCATAACAGCCCTCTTTTCTGTGAGTACTTATTTTTATAATATAAAAGCTATCGTGAACAAATAAATGATATAGCAGCACATTAATATACCCCATACTATCGAAATAACAATCATTTTACAACTTTTTTTCAGATAACATAAAATCCACAATGCAATGGTAAATACTAGGCTCAGTAAGGTTAGCACTAATAATAAATTGGTACTGAACACCTCATCCCAGACTACAAATAAAGCATATGAAAGAGAAAGTCCACAAAATATAATTCCTGCACAAATCACATAAACAAAGTTCTCCTTCCACCTTGTCTTCAAATCGTCATTAAAATCTCGATAAACTATTAATATGTAACCCGAAAATAACGCTACTAAAACACAAAGTAAACTTATTATTATATTCATAAATGCTGCTTTCTCCGTACTTTGAACTAATAGAAAAAAATGATTGAACAAAAAAATAACATAAAAAGTCATCAACGCGCACCAAATAATCGTCAAAATTATCATAAAGTTACTTCTCTCATTTTTATTAAATATGTATAGAAAAATACTAGTAACTATTACAAATATAATCATCTGATACATCGTAGCATCGTCGCGTACTTCCCACGGGATAAAGAAACCAAAAGAAAAAACAGCAGAATAACAGAGCTCTAAAATGCATAATATCGATATGGCTGTTGAAACTAGCTTGGGCACTTTACCCGCTAGTTGTTTTTCCGTTCGAAGCAATAGCACGCTAGAAAATACGATTAAAGTGCATAAAAGACTTCCTAATACTTTAGTTAAGAAAATAATGCTGTTCACTTCCTTTTGTAATGGTAATTTTGTTGAATTTCAGAACGTCATTAAGTCCAACCACCAAATTTCACAATACAATAAACAACGCTAATCTAAAAAATCAAATTCCAAACTATCCACTTTACCTATAAAATCTTCCCCAACTACAATAATCGAGCCATTGTTAAAATCAGTAATCCATCCCTCCATCAAATCTTTAGAAAGAAAAAACACTGTATCTGCTTCTGGCAGGAAACTTGGCATCCATATTCCATCAGCTTCTTCATTTAAAACTGAAAAAAATTCATAAGAATCCACTTCAAAACAGTCATGCTGCCAATCTAAAACATACATTCCATTTTTAAAATAACTAGCAAACAATTTCTTCAATTTATCTGCATTATACTTATACTCTTCTGATACTTCACCATCAGCATTATATGAAAAAGTCATGATATTTATGTTTTTAAGCGAATAGGTTTTATATTTAAGATTGCTTGGAGAAATAGCTTTATGACTATAATTTTTAAAGTCATACAGATCCCTTATTTTCTTCCATAAAATGTCTGCCTTACTATCTTTAATTACAGTCATTCCCAAAAGTCTCATCTCCTTCTAAAAATACTCTTCCTTATCAAAGTTATTAGTTCTTTCCGCCTCTTTTTCACAAATCCCTTAACCCAACAATCCGACATAAACCCCGAGATAAGCATACATTCCAACTGAAAAAGTACATAGGACAACAGCACATATACCTTTAAATATCATACTTATTCTACTTCTTTTAATTAAATATAATCCTGCAATTATTACTAGGTTAATCAACGCTGCAATTGAGATAGCCATAATAGAAAGACCTCCTTAATAAAATAAATATGACGTGATTACTGTTATACCAAGTAAGATTAAAAAATATATTTCTATAATTCTTGTTGTCCGCTTTCTTACCTTTTTAACATCCATAATTTCTAGTGAGAACATGACAATAAAAATTGTTTCTAATCCCAAAAACACAGTTACAATA
>CM001047.1:463229-468672 GCA_000183865.1 Listeria marthii FSL S4-120 | reverse complement strand
CTATTTTTTCTGATAAAAACCAATAAGTATTCAACTCCAATTTTCAATTTACTTCAACCTTATACACTAAACCTTTTCTTTGCTTGTGTTCCAAAATCAAATTGTTATTATCTAACCATTTAAATTTCCCTAGATACTGGGAAAATACTGCTGGGTTAGGTGAATCACTGATTATTAATTCTTTTTTTATTATTTTTCTTTCTTTATTAAAAATGACAATATGTATGCCTGCTTTATACAATCCATGTTCAATATAAATTTGTGCTTTTTGCTTTCTATTCGGACTGGATTTTGGTTTTTGATAATAGTACTTATTTTGATAATCTAATTCTTTTACTTTTTCGTATGCCTCCATAAACTTAGTCTTATCTAAGCCCAAATCACAACATGCTTGCATAGCACCTATATGAAGTAGTTCTAAAATAATCTTTTTCTTACTTGAATCAGTCTCATCATTAAACTGATTTAAATCAAAAAACGTATTTTCAAAATAAACTCTATAAATATCATCGAGGTGATGTGATTTATCTACCTTTTTTCCAATTGGTATACAATTTATATCAATACAAGAAGTCTCTTTTGTCACCATTGGCTTAAATGCACCTGAATACATTTCTGAAATACAATGACTTTGACTATCAAATGACATTACTAGATTCTTTTCTTTATCATAATCAAATCCAACAGAAAAATAGCTTAATTTTTTCATATTTCATCTCCAATGTTTTATTCTAGGTAACCCTTACGGATGAACAAAAGTCAAAACCACATAAGTTACATACGTAAATAAATTAACTACCGTTAAAACTAATACGCATACACCTATTAAAACTTCTGATTTTACTTGCTTACTTAAATAATTCATGAATATATTCGCTAAAAGTAGCCCTATTTCAATTAGCAATACAATGTACATATATGTGTGTACTTCTTCTACACCAGAAATAAGTAAGCCTGTTCCAACTGTGGACAATCCAACTATTGACAAGATTGCGATTACTTTTCCGAGAAAACGCTCCTCTTTTTTTATCGTAAGTCCACCTACTAAAAAGCATATAAAAGCTATAATAGAAATTAAAATATTTAAAATAAAATCCATTTTCCACTTCAACTCTCTTTTTTTGTTAAACAACTTATGAATAAATACGATTCTGATATAGAATAAAAGTCATCTACACCAGCTCTAATATAGACATATCCGCCGAATACGCCATTAACTCACTTGAATCTGATAAAATGACAATTAACGGAAAAAATGCTAACAATTCGGCTCTTAAATTGTCTTTCGTTGGCATTTCACTAAGTTTTAATTTATCTATATCCTTAGAAAAGTCACTATCTTTTTCTGCTAAAAGATACTGATCATAGCTAGAACCCTCATCAAATCGCTCTTCCTTTTCCTTATAAAAATTAGCATATGTCTTTCTAAATCTAGTTTCCTTTACAAGGACTGATTTATCAGCTGAATCATCGAATTTATGGGACAAATGAAATTGATAAATATCATAATGAAGAATAAGCCTCTTCATTATTTTTTGAATATCTTCATGAATTTCTTCCAGACATTCCTCTCGATTATCGTATGCACCCGCTGTTGTTATGCCTTTTAAATAGATCATTTTTCTAACCCTTTGCTTACAAAAAAATATTTTGTTAAACGTTTTTAAATATTTTCGATTACCTTTTTCAGTCCACGCTGACCAATCTTGAAAATGTTCGGTAAACTGTTCAACTGTCATACTTTCTAAATTTAGGAATGAGTCAGATTTTACAAATGTTTCCTCCGTGGCTAAAATAACGAAATTAAATTCTCTAACAAAATATAAGCCCCAATTACCTGCGTTAGAAAATAAACACGCCTCCTCAAACGTTAAAAAGAACGTATTTTTCACATCCTTAGATTCATTTTCCAGTATATCAATCTGTTCGATGATTTTCTTTGGCTCAAGCGAAATAGGGATTTCAGCTACCGTATAGTCCATATTGTTTTCAGGAACAGTAGTAAAAAACAAATGCTGGTCATTACCATCAGCCAGATTTTCTAAAATCCATTTCCAACCAATTTCTTCATAAAAATAATCCATATTATATACGTAGAAATTGTTGAATTTACGATTAAATACGTTATGGGGTAACCAATTTTCCAGACTAAACATCCCAGTAAATTGTTCATTAAAGCTTGCATACGGTTTCTTTTTCAGCTCTACCTTCTCCAATTAATTATCCCCTTTTCTGCAGTATTTTCTAGTCAGCATCATTAACAATATCCACCAAATCTTCTATCTCTAACCCATAGTTATTTGGTCTTTCATCGTCTTCTAAACCATACATGATAAACGCGGATGTAAGAATATCCATTATCGCATCGATACTCTCACGTTTAAGATTGTCTACTCCATTATTTTCAATTTCGTTAATGTATTCAGGATGCCTTGTTAGCAGTGTATACAGCATTGCTCTTTGTCTTGTTTTCATGCATTTCCCTCGTTTCCATTACGATAATTAGCTATAAGTTCCGCTAGAAATTTCTCCTCATCTTTTAGCCATGGACACCATTCTTCTCCTGGATTCGCCGCGAACAACTCTACTTCTTTCCAATTTTCAAGCGGATTTTTGATGGAAAGAGATTTTTTAATTGCCAAAATACTAATTTCACTCTCTTTATCACCAAAAATAAAACAGTCGGAATTAAAGTACCAGTATAAATAATCAAAAGCCACAAAATCCATTTTTTCTGTATCGCTACACCATAAAATTTCACCATATTCCTTTTCCGTTATATCTATACTTAATTCAGCATATGGAACATCTATTTGTTTTATCTTTTTAAAAATAAATTTTCTTATAGTTTCATAATAAGAATGTGGCGTAAACAACCTGACACTTTCTTGCTTAAGCAGTTGTCCAATTTTATTTAAGTCGTTTATGAAGTCATCGTCATAACAATGAAAGAAATCGGTAAAATAAAAATCATATAACTCCGGCTTTTTAAAAATTTGTTTTGGTAATACCGCCTTATAGTCAACTAAGTACCCAATCTCATTTCTCAAATTATCATTATGATCCTCAATCAATCGAGATTTTGCTCCTGTTCCTTGTACAGTATCCAGTAATTCTGTATTAGTAATTTGTTGAAAAATCCGCACCAAATCTATCCCTTTTGAAAATATGCCTATCGCTCTAACATCAAGTATAGGGGCGATAATAGCCATGCCATCTTCTAATTCGATTTGTTTCCTACAATCTAATTCTATTTTTTGTTTAAATAAAAATAGCCTATTCAGATATGGACTATAATATCCTTCTATAAATAAACGGAACATTTCTTGTTTAAGTTGTTGCGATTCACCCTGCAGAAAAACCTTTTTATATCCACCTATTTCGTCTCCTTGCAACTTTTCATAAGAAGCATCTTCATCGTTCAAAAAATAAGCAGAAATCATATATTCGCCAAAAGCATCGCAAATATCAACTACATCTTGCTCTAACGGTTTTTCCGGGTCTTTAAAATAGTAAATATATATTTGGTCCGCTCCGTCGATTCCTATGTCACTTCCATACTCAAGTGCATCTTCGGCTCTGACAATCTCTATTTGTTCTCTATTCAACATATGGTTCACCTTCTTTTTTTAGAAAATAATTAGTCCTAGACAATCAACAAAAACATTCAATATTTATCACCGTTTTTTATAAAAATAAATCGCCTATCTGTATTGTAAAAAACACTCCCAGAGCAAACACTAACCAAAACAAAACCTTGCTCCATTTTTGCTTTTTTGGCTCTAAATTAAGACAAGTTACTAAACAAATAATTACTAGAAATATATACATTGTTAATAACAATGAAAGAATCCCCCTCTTTTTTTCAATAAAAGTATTCCGGATTTCCTAATTAAACAGTTCCTTAATCGCATAATACTCATATAATCCAAAAGTTATAAACACGACTAAAAAAACGGTCACTATATATGTATTTTTGTGTTTTTTAGGGATATTATCTGAAAAAAATAGAAAATAGATTAAAACTAGTATATTTACGATTAACAGTATGATTAATATATCAGGCATAATTAATTTCTCCTCAACTTCAATATAAAAAAAATGAACTGATTAAAATACTTACAAACATAATAATACAGGTGATTTCAAGTGACTCTTGGATTCTTTTGTTTAATTTCATTTTGCCAATTAAATCAGATAACATAAAAATATTTGCAATTAGAATAAACCCTACACTAACTTCTATAATGGATTTAGCCCATGATGATTCCAACAAATAATATGCTATTACTGTAACTATTAGCAACAAAATTACGCCTAATTTGAAATGTTTCCAAGATTTGTGTTCTTTATTCGTCATTGTCTTTCTCCTAACTCATTGAGGTTTGTAGTAAGTTGTTAGACACCCAATATAATTACGCTAACGCCTAGCTCGATTGCTCTTTCTAGCCATGCTTCTATGTTGCGAATCAAGATGGACAACGACCGAATACCCGCATCTTTTTCTACCATACTATCTGAAATTACCACCATATCTCGCTTTTTCAGCTTATTTTTTAAATTATCTACTTCCTCAAAACTAAAATGATTCTCGCCAAACATGCTGAAATCCTCTTTACTCTTTTCAAAATCATCAAGTAAATATTCAAAAATATCGCTATTAACATAATACGAATCTTCATCCCAAAAACCTTTTTTGGCGGAACTATATTTAAATTCTACATACATCGTTCCTTCTAATTGATCTTTTCTTAAAAACAATTCATTATCTATTTTTTTCATAAGCAATCATTTTCCCGCCTCTAATATTGTTTTACCACTAGAAAAACCGAAACTTCTTTTTCTATATTTAATGATCTAGTTGTTTACTTATGATTATAACCGAACTTCCATCATAATCCGACATGACCAAGAACTCGTCATTGTCTAAACTTAACTTCATTTTCCCCACTACCTTATTTCTTTTAAAAAGAGTGTCTTTCTGTAAGTAGTGCAAAATTCTGTCTAGTTTATGCCCAGATATAATATACACAAGAAAGTTCGAGTTGGCTAAAAGTCTGAAAACAAATAGAACTTCATCGATTTGCAGATTATCTGTTTGGATATTCTGAATTAATAACAGCTTCTTACCTTCATAAGAAATCTCCTTCATTTCACTATCTGGAAACTTCTCGTTCAAATCTTCTCTATCAAAAATGCCAAATTCTAACAGTAAATGAATAGGTTGGCTTTTATTTGCAATCATATTTCGTAGGTTATCATCTGACATTTCATCGTTGTAACTAGTTTTTATTTCTTCCTGATTTTCTAGTGTGAAAATGCTGTTTTCTATAATTTAGACTCCCTCTTTTCTAGTTTCCGTATTCTTTTTCTTTAATCACTGGAAAAATCTACCCCTTTTCTAAAATTCAATTCCTGCTTTTCTTTAAACAAAAATATTTTG
>CM001047.1:461299-463129 GCA_000183865.1 Listeria marthii FSL S4-120 | reverse complement strand
ATCTTCTTTTTTACCTCCACAGATTCATCCGCAAGAATAACCTTTTTATATTGCGAACTTTAAGTTATTATCCAAAACATAATAAGTCCTATAGAAGATAAAATTATGCCAAGATATGTCCAAATAGTTTCACTTACCTTATTGCTAACTTTTCCAGCAATATGAAAACATACACCGAATATTAACATGCTTACTATTAAACAAATCCCGCCAATTAGAATATTCATTTTCCAAAACTCCCCGTTCTTTACATTACGTTATATCACCTAAGTACGACTTCTATAATTTTTTATTAATCCACGCTTAAATCTTTTCTTAAATCTTTCTCCCATCCCTGGACTTTCCACAGGACAAAACGCTTCTATATCATACCAACTAACATCCATATCCACTTTCTTATCAATCGCCAATATAGCTATTTCTGAGTATCCATCGGCTAGAATAAAAATTTGTTCAGACGGAAAATACATGAAAAAATACAGAAATACATTTTTTTCCATTATATTATTAATATCTAAATCATTTATAATATCACTGTCACTCTGAGAAAAGTCTATTTCCCGCCTTAACTCCAAAATTGTTTTCCTCTTCTGCAAAAATTTCTTTTCTTCCAAAATCTCACTGATATATGCTTTCTCGTCTTGTGTTTTTTCAACAAGCTGTTTCATCATCCTGATAAAATCCGCATCATCTATAGAAATAGCTTCTGGTTCTTCAAAGTAATAGTTGTATTTATTTGGCTCGGAAAATATTTGTTCTGGTAGGGCCTTTTCAGCATGGATGAGTTTTTTTATTCTCTTTTCAACTTCAAAACTAGTTAAATTATTCATTTTCTCATTTTTAATTTTGAACACCTCTCTATCTTTCTCCAATGCTTTACTAATTATCTCGAGTGGAAAAGAATATAGAACCTATCCATAAATAAAATTACGTAGATAGGAAAACAGACAAATACTGTTACCAACGTTAAAATAAATTGTGCTTTAAAGGCTTTTTCTTTAAATTTAAAACTAATGATAAAGATGATTGTAAGGATCGAACATATTATTAATAGTAGTATTCTTAATGTGTCCAGCGCGTTTCCCCCTCATTAACTGATTTATTGTTTTAGAAAAAGAACAACGCAAAAAATACAAATAGTAGTTCAACTGAAATCACTGTGAACAGGAATGACCTAAATTTACCTTTGCCTTTTTTATAGGAAATGAATACCCCACCTAATAATAAAAGCATCAGAATGGATATTATACCGTTTAAATATGACATAGTTCCTCTCCTTGAAAAGATGTCTTCTCTTTTGATATTCATCCATCTAAATTAAAAACTACATCGTTTAATTTAATTTTTTTACATTCTATAACATAGCTTATTTCATCTAACTCAAGAATCAGATTTCCTTCAGCAATAAAATCCGCTCTATCCTCTCCTATTTTAAAAGGAGGCATCACTACTTCAAGTGTTTCTAGTAGTAACAACGAACTTTCATCAGTATCTAAATCAAATCTACTTTCTCCGTGATTACGTTGAAAATAATAAGCCGTTACCCCTTCTATTTTTAATACTAGCGAGTCTATGTCCTCCGTGTTTTCAGCAAATATAAATTCCAAGCTTCCCTCACGCAAATCCATATACGTTTCATGCAGCCTTTTTTCAGGGTATTTATACAACTCTTTTATTATCGCTTGATTTAAAATAGCCATTTTCTTTTTCAAAGACATGTTTATCTCCTTACTAATTATTTTCCATCCATTCCCGCATTTATTATTACTCTTTTCTGCAAATTTTTCCTATTGTTGAAAAATAATTTTCAATAAATAAAACTCGCTACGA
>CM001047.1:460257-461199 GCA_000183865.1 Listeria marthii FSL S4-120 | reverse complement strand
TTTTCTTTTTTTATTTTTAAAAGGGGATTTCTGGGCTTTTTTGTAGTACTTTCTTTCCTATTTTCAAGACACAACTATACCAAAATAAATGTCCTACTAAGCTAATTTGTATTTTATTTTTGATGAATACCCATTTAAAATTAGTATAGATTTCTTTTCGAATTCTTAATCATACTTCACCTGACTCCAGCCCTCTTCCACTATTTCAATAAGTTTCTTTCCTGTATACGTCTCCACCATATACCACTCAATTCCATGTTGACCAATTGTTCCATATGGATTATTTATATTTACGGCTTCTTTGTAATCAATTCGCATATAATTTCCATTATTTGGATGCCCTACACTTTTAAAATAGTGCCGTTCATTAGGGCGTAAGATTCCTCCGTTTTCTACTTTAAGATATTCTAATTTAGCAAAATCCACTTGCCAATCAAAGGTTAAATTGGTTACTTTCTTCCACTCTTTGCGAATAATTCCCGTGTGACCTGAATCAGCGAACATAAAAATATTTTCTCTAGTTAATTTAGCTATTATTTTTTCAAGCTTCTCCGGTAATTTACTGAAATAATTAAAGAGCCCAAATACGGAGAAATCATCATCCTCTTTATCATCTTCCAATTTTAGTATGGCTACATAGCCATATACTTTTACTTCTTCTAAATAAATTTCGTACACGTCTCCCACTTGCATTTTTGGTCGGGTTGCTTTTTTTGTGCGGATGGAAACATTGGAAAGCATTTTCTCATCCCACCTGCGTTTATCTATATTTAAGGCTTGTGTAATTCGTTCTTGAATGATGGAAATTTTTTCAGCATCATCTAAATTGGAAATATCCTTTAGTAGTATCTCATGTAGTTTGATAAGTTCTTGATTAATCATGATTTAACCTCCGCTGTGGTTATTCTTCTTACATCTCTTATTCTTAGTTTATTTTTTTAA
>CM001047.1:459638-460157 GCA_000183865.1 Listeria marthii FSL S4-120 | reverse complement strand
ATTGACCTTCGTCATCCACTAAAATGATTTCTAATCATTCATATTCCCATAATTGGAACCCTTTCCTCTTTCCGAGTCCTTATTCCTCTTCATTTGGATAGCATCAGCTTAACATATAAAATAGCTTAACTAAAATACTCTTTAATATTATCTTCTAAGTCTAATTTAAAACCATTTGCAATCTTTTCTTTCAACTTTTCTTGAAATGCTATAAATATTAATGAACGGTTCTTTTCATTCAATACAGCTATCAAATTGTTCATGGCTCTATAACTAGCCGTCATATCACTAGAATATAGGAGTTCAATAAGCTGATCCAAAACGTAAATTTTGTCAGATTCATTAGACAACATATAAATCCCGTATCTCTGTCCTACTTTTGCTAAATATCTACTTTGTTAGATTGAACAATATCAATTAATTGTTCCTTACAATTCATATCTCCTTGAGCTCTGATAACTCTTACTCTATGGCTTGGATTCCTGTCTTTATTCACGCTTATCTTTCTTTTTTATTTTA
>CM001047.1:458573-459538 GCA_000183865.1 Listeria marthii FSL S4-120 | reverse complement strand
AATAGAAAAAGCTTTTCTAAAATGCCTTTTTTTCATATTTCCTCATCTAAATCCATCGTAATTATTTCCTTAAAATAATCCGAGAAAAGTGAATCATAATTAAGGTTTGATTGCAGATAATTTGTAAGTTGTTCTTTATTTTCACTTTCCCATTTCACAAATTCTTTTATACTCTTTTCTCCAGCAGCATAATAAAAATCTTTTAAAAATACATCTTCTGGATTAGCTAATGTAGCTTCATGGAGATACTTCCTTCCTTTTAACCGGACATCGTCGTAATCCTCATCTTCCATAAAACACTCTGGATTAAGTGAGAGGCAATATCCGATAATCCATTTTACCTCTGTAACATCAAGTAGCTCTTTCTCCCCATAACTATACATATATCTTAATTTTTCATCTTGTTCTTCATTACTCTCAATATCAAAGTTATGAATTAGTAAGTACCACTTTAAGAAAAACGCTCTTACAAAGAAGCGAATATTTTTTTGATCTAAAATCCAAGCGTCGTAGCTAAATTTCAATATTTGTTCAAACTGCTCATCTACTTCTAAACAATCTAATTCTTTCCACTCTAGGTTTATCATGACTCTCTTACCTCTTTTCTATCACAAAACTTTATTTCCTTGCAATGACCTTCTAAATTATGTTTATCATTGCGCTATTTTTTTATGTTTTAGCGTAATGATTCTAAAAGGGCTACCGCTTCACACCCCTTCCCAAATAAAGCTACTGCAGTCACATCGAAAACTGGTACCATGATAATCTGATTATATTTCATTTGGATTTTTAGATATATCCTGATTCTCTTCACTAGGTTGTAAAAGTGACAAATTAGTTTTTACCAATATTTTATGGTCACTAATTTACATAATTTCTAAGCCTTCATATCCCTTTAATCAAAATCCCTTCCTCTTTCAGGCACCTCGCTACACTTCATCTAAATAAAACTCGCTACGACGTAA
>CM001047.1:457588-458473 GCA_000183865.1 Listeria marthii FSL S4-120 | reverse complement strand
TTGAATCCATTTCAATCTCCTAAATTGGTTATTTTCTTTTTACGTTTTCTATGATTATATTCTTACTATCTTGCATTTGCTCCCGTAATGTTTATTCTTTTGATATGTACTATTTACATCTCTTACTTTTTTAATTTGTTGAATAAATTTTGTTCTACACTGCCTCCGAAACGTATGGCTAGAATATTTTCTTTTTTATCCAGGAAGTTCTGTCTAATCGACCCACCAAAGTTATTGCTAATCCTTCATATAACCTTTGTTGTATTGCAATTCGGATCAAACTAGCTAGATTGTTTGTCTATACCACTCCTTTAAATATGCTTCAGGGAACTTAACTTTCTCAAAATCCAAACTCTGTAGTGTATCGATATCATACGAATTAACTAGATATAAATCCCATTGTGCTGATATATCTTCTAGTAACTCTCTTTCTTCTAATGATAGATCATCGTTTATTGACTGCTGGTTCTCATCAACATATAGTATTTTTTCCGATCTTTCAACCAGTTCTTTACTTGTAATTACATTAGTAAGCGCCTCATTGAGATTCACTTTTATTACATCCATAATACTAATCTTATCCAAATTACATCCTCCTACCATTTATGAGAATATTTTCCGTTATTAAATTTATAATGTACCTTCTTCCCTTTTTTCATAATCCTAACTTGTTTAACTTTATTTTGGTGCGTCACAGATTCATGCCAAGTTCTTTTCCTAGAGAACGTCAATACTATCAACGTGATAAATGTAAGTTGTACAGCAGATACACTTTATTTTTTAATTATTCGAATTCAAGTTAAGTATTTCTTTTATTATTTAATCATATGCTCCCGTAAAGTTTATCATTTTGATATGTATTATTTACATCTCTTACTTTTATAA
>CM001047.1:456820-457488 GCA_000183865.1 Listeria marthii FSL S4-120 | reverse complement strand
ATCGACCTTCGTCATCCACTAAAGTAATTTCTAATCCTTCATATTCGTTTTCAGCGATCATTCCAATTACTGGCGTCTCGTCGCCTATGATGTCAATAAAGATTATCTCTTTACTTTGGTATACATAATCAGCGGCAATTTCGAAAAGAGAATGCTTTTTGTTTGGTGCTTTCTCAAATAATCCTGAGCTGATTGGTTGATTAAGATGTTTTGCGAGTAGTTCAGCTGTTTTTAAATGCGCCGTGTCAATTTCTATTCGGTACACTAATTCTAACGGAAGAACAACATGTCCTTCTTCGTAACCATCCGAACGTCGCGAGCGGAACATAACATCACTCGCTGTAACTGCTTCAATGTAGCCCGCCTCGAAATATTCGTCTTCGCGTGACGCGTAGATGGCTACTAGTTTATTTGCTTCTTGGCATTTTAGTAATCTTTCGTACATGAATTTTGTGGACATTTTTTGGTTCCTCCTTAGGATTTCATAATCACTTAATTTTAGCAAAAAATACTTCATTAAATTCTTTTAAAAAATTCAAATTGTCTTTTTCAAGCCACACGGACCATTCTTGAAAATGTTTGGTAAATTCCTCTTTAGTCATACTTTCTAAATGGGAAAATGCATTTTGTTCTGGAAAATCTTCCTCCAGAGCTAAAATAACGAAATT
>CM001047.1:454512-456720 GCA_000183865.1 Listeria marthii FSL S4-120 | reverse complement strand
CCAGAGCATTCTTTTTATCCTCAGATTCGTTTTCTAAAATATCCATTTGCTCTAAAATCTGTTTAGGATTAAGCGAAGTAGGAATCTTGGCTATAGTATAGTCGGAATTTTTTTCAGTTGCGCTGGTAAAGAACAAGTTTTTCACTTTGTTATTAGATGAAATTTGTAAAATCCATTCCCAACCTGTTTCTTCGTAAAAATAATCCATATCATAAACGAAAAAACTATTGAACTTAGTATTAAAAATATTTTCAGGTAGGGAATTATCTGAATTAAATACCTTAGCAAATTCGTTATTAAAATTAGCATAGGTCTTCTTTTTCAGCATTATTTTTTCCAATTAATTATCCCCTTTTTCTTGAATCAGGATTTTCCGAAAATTATCTAGTTGTTTTTCATTTAGTACTTTTCCATCTTTAAAGCCAAGAACTTCATCCTATTTCCGGTTATAAAATTAATTCTCACCAATATTTCAATGACCGAATTGCGTTTTTTAGTGTAGTTATATTTTCTTCATCTGATTCAATTTCTAGTCGAGCATAAAAAGCATTAATTATTTGCTCTCTTTTGAGATGGTTTTTTAGATCTGCTAAATTATTAATCGTTACATATCGTGCTACTTCATCGGATGAATTTAGTAATTGGATTAGCTTTTGTTCATAACAATCCTTTTCTGCTTCCGTCTCACTTAATAAAACCAAGGTGGAGTAACATCCAGATTTCACCACGTCACTGGTTTCATTTTCTAAATGTTTTTCTACATCCTCTATTACGTCATAAGCCCCCATATCACCAAGATTTAAAATTGCAAAATACCGAACCCAACGATTAGCGTCATTTAAATGTGCTAAAAGAATAGGCTCTACTTGCTTCATCCTGTGATAACCCATATACTCGAAACACTTTGTTTTAACCTCATTTGTATCAGTCATATGAGCCGTTACTAATTTCTTGATGCGTTTATGAGAGTTAGTTAGTAAAGCGTCTATCGCAGCAGCTCGAATTTTCTCACTACTTGATTCTGATAGACTTGCTAGAGCATTTTCGACTGTTTTTCCTTTTGCGTATTTGCCTAGTTTTGGTATAATTTTTAGCATTTGAGTTTCATTTGGAGTATTTTTTAATGTTTGGAGTAATTGTTTCGCATCCAATGGGTTTCTCCTTCGTTATGTTTTAGTAGTTCATTTTAAAAATCCCGCCAAGTCTATTTCTTTTGAAAATAGCCCTATTGCTGTGATGTCTAAAACTGGTGGAAGCTCTATCATTATTCCATCCCCTATTTCTATATCTTTTCTAGGCTTCCATTCCTTTTTTCTTTATATAAAAACAGTTTATTTTCATCTGGAGTAGCGTCTCCTTTTAAAAATAAGCAGAAAGCATATACTCATCAAAAATAGCACATATGTCTTGTAATTCTTGCTCTGAAATACGTTCTGGACTTTTGAAAAAATAAATATAATTTTGTTCTGCTCCAGTAATGCTAGAGTCATCTTAATAGGAGGGTAAATATTCCTCTCATGTAATGCATGAGTGATTTTTGTCTAACATTATTTTCTTCATACCTATAAATTAATAATCCTGATTAGCTTTTTAAAGAATAAGCCCTTCCCTGTATAAGTGAAAGGCTTATTCTCAATTTTTTAGTTTGTTCATCAAATCTTGTTCTATGCTAGCACCGAAACCAATAGAGAGGATATTTGTTTTTTTATCCAGCGTTTTCCGTCTAATTGACCTTCATATTCGTTTGGCAATGAGCCTAACCACTTGTAGTATTTCGTTTCAAATGATGTCTATACCCACCAGCTCTTCATTTTTGAATATACAATCTGATACGATTTCGAATAGAAATTTTTTGCTTGGTTGAGATGTTTGGCGAGCAGTTCTGCGATGTTCAAATAGGTTGTATCAATTTCTATTCGATACACTGTTCCTAATGAAAAAACATCCCCTCCCTCATAACCATCAGAACGCCTTGCGCTAAACATGATGTCGTTCGTAGTAATAGCTTCAATGTAACCAGCAAAAAAATCGTCTTTGCGTGATGAACAAGTGACTACTTATTTAGTTGCTTCTTGACATTTTGAAGCAGTATTTCACAAAAACATTTTGCATCCAAGTTTATTTTTCATTAACCGCTATGACATAATAATTACTCGATTTTAGAATTCCACCTATAAGCCCTTATTCAATAAATAAAACTCGCTACGA
>CM001047.1:453810-454412 GCA_000183865.1 Listeria marthii FSL S4-120 | reverse complement strand
ACATAAATATATGATTTCAGGGTATAACTATTGCTTATATAAATACCCGTTCCAACTATTATAAGCCCCGCAAAAAATATGCTTCCACCTATTTTTTCCAAGATACCTTTAGTTTTTTCTGAAAGATAAAACGGTATGACACAAATTGCAAATGTAATAAAATTTATTAATATATGGATAATAAATTGAACCATGATAACCTCCTATAACTTTTTTACTGCAATACAGTTATCTATGCCTCTGAATTGCATTTGACATACGAAATAATTTTGCTTTTGTAGAATTCATTCTAGCTTTCTGTATACCCTTTAACCGTCTAACAGGGGTTTTCTTTAGATGCTTTACTGGTTTTGTTACAAACCTGCGAATGTGTCTTGTATATTGACCTATATTTTTCAACGGACGTTTCGTTTTAACAGCGCGTAAAACTGCCTTACCTTTAGATACAAATCCAAAAACTCTACCTGCACCTGTCCACATAAGACCATTACCAGCACCATATAAAGCTGCTTTCCCTGCTCCCTTCCAAGTTGATTTCTTACCTCTCAATTTATTTCCAATATAGTATCTTCCCGCTTCAACAACAGCTCCAATACCAGCAG
>CM001047.1:453628-453710 GCA_000183865.1 Listeria marthii FSL S4-120 | reverse complement strand
TCATAGATATTTTTTTGCGTTTTGCCGGATGCAGTGACATTTTTTTCGGTGGTGTTGCCATTGTCGTCGTACTTATAGGCTA
>CM001047.1:452335-453528 GCA_000183865.1 Listeria marthii FSL S4-120 | reverse complement strand
CAACAGCTCCAATACCAGCAGCTGTTGCATACTGCCAAAATTTACCATCTGGATCAATTTTATTTACAGGATTATTTCCAACATAATTATACCCATTCATCGTCTGCGGGTCGTCTTCATCGCCTGGGTCTGGATCGTAAGCGGTAAACACACCTTGCTCTGGTTCATAATAACGCGCCATCAAGTAATATTGTTCGATTTCCTTGTCATACGTATATCCCGCATAACCATACGGATTGGCTTTGGCTTCTTCTGTAGAGGCAGTGTTTTTCAGCACATTTCCCCAAGCATCATACGCATATTCCGCAACAATTTCACCTGCTTCATCCGTCAGTGCAATTACGTCGCCATGCGCATTATAGTGATAATAGAGGGTTTTGCCGTTCATCTTCATCGCTAAACGAACATTATCATCCGAATAAACATACTGACGAACTACTTTTCCATCACCATTAGTTTCATACAGAACATCAATACTATCGCCATCATAATGATAATTTGTCGTCACACCATCGACGGTTTTCGACAAGCGGCGGTTATCATCATCGTACGTATAACTCGTAAATGGCTCGCTCTCGCCTTTTTTCGTAATGCTGCTTAAACGGTCGCCGGTATCCCATGTATACGTGTACTTGCCATCGCTTGTACGGTTACCATTGGCGTCATACGTTAGAGCTTCTCCGTTCCACGAAACTAGTTGATTACCATCATTATAACTTGCGGCAATTGTTTTTGTCTCGCTTCCGCTGATTGCTACTTGTGTACGGTTTCCAAAACCATCATACGTGTACGCTTTGACAGTGCCGTCTGGTAGCGTTTCTTTGGTCAGTTGGTTGACTGCGTCGTATTCGTAGGTTGTTTTTCCTGTTAGTTTGTTATCGATGCTCGTGCGATTGCTTGCTGCATCATAAGTGTAGTTTTCGTCTAAAATTTGGGTGCCGTTTGCGCTACTAATAGCTGCGTTGGTGATTTTTTGCGTGCTATCGTATGTGTAGTTAGCTGCGGATCCATTTCCTGCTGTGTAGACGTTGATGTTTCCAAATTCGTCAAACTCGAAATAGGCGTTTTTGCTTCCGTCGTTTACACGGGTATTTCGGTCTAAGTCGTTGTAAGTGTATGTTGTTTTTGCTGTGTAGTCGCCGTGGTTGATGGCTACTTCGCCGACTTTGTCTGTTTTTCCTTTGTTGTCTTTT
>CM001047.1:451849-452235 GCA_000183865.1 Listeria marthii FSL S4-120 | reverse complement strand
CTGTTTTTCCTTTGTTGTCTTTTGTTGGTTTGTCTTTGTAAGTGTAGCTTACGTTGCCACCTCGTTCGGCTACTTTGGTGATTCGGTTGGCATCGTCGTAGGTTTTGTCGGTCACGATGCTGTTGATTTCGTCGGTTACTTTTGTTTGGTTGCCGTTTGGATCGTATTGGAATTTGAATGCTAATTTGTCATTCCATTTGATGCCATCCATACGGTCAGCGGAATCGTACGTGCTTTCTGTTACGCGACCAGTTGGCATGATTGCTTTTGTTTCATTACCGGCTGCATCATATTCGTACTTGATTGTGCGATTGAGTGCGTCGGTAAATGCAGTGATTTTGTTATCTACGTCATATTCATAGATATTTTTTTGCGTTTTGCCGGAT
>CM001047.1:451423-451749 GCA_000183865.1 Listeria marthii FSL S4-120 | reverse complement strand
TGTTGCCATTGTCGTCGTACTTATAGGCTACGGATGTGCCGTTTGCTAGTTTTGTGTCTATAAGCGCGTTATCGGCATCATAGGTTAATGTTTTTTTGTTGCCTTTTTCGTCTGTTTCGGATGTTTTGTTACCGTAAATGTCGTAAGTAAAGCTGATTTTACGACCTTCTTCGTCATAGCTGGCTGTTACATAGTTGCCGGAAGCGTCGTATTCATTTTTTGTTAATACTTCGCCTTCTATGACACGTACATCGTCAAACCAAGCTTTCCCTGTTAAACCGTTGCGGAACATTGTATAGACTTTAATCATTTTGATTGGTTTGGTT
>CM001047.1:449982-451323 GCA_000183865.1 Listeria marthii FSL S4-120 | reverse complement strand
TAATCATTTTGATTGGTTTGGTTGGTTTAACAACTACAGCACTTCGGTTCCAGTCGTTCGTTCCTAGTGGGAATTGACCTTGTACGGAAGATGTTGTGCCATCTTGATAATATATTGTTCCCCATACAGAATAATCGTTCGACATCGTTGCAACAGAGCCATTTGATTTAGCGTCTTCTGATTTAGAAAGTGCTGAAATCGTTAATGCTTTTGCTTCTTTTTGATTTACAGGTACATCTTGCACAATATGCGTGTAGGCTTCACTTGTCGCTTTTCGCTCGAAGTAAACGGCGCTATCACCGCTGTGGCTTTCATTATCTACTACTTTTGCTTGTGTTAGCGCGGTATTACCTGTTCGCATCCAACCAGTCGGAAGTGTTCCATTGTGATTTTCAAAACTGTTATTGACTACTGGATTGTAACTGGAAGCAACACTGCCTTTTTCAAATTGAACATTGTCGTACCAAATGGTTGCTTTTCCTTTATGTGGAGCTGGTTGTTCATTATCCAAATAAAGCAATACTTGGCGTGTGTTTTTGGATGTTTTAAAAGTTAGTTGGCGTTTTACCCAGTCGCCGTTCTTTTTGATAGATGTCGCGCGATTGGATTGCCATACGCCAGCATCGGTAATATCTTTTGCATTCGCGTCTTGTAAACGTCCAATGAGAAGTGCATCGGCGTTTGTCATTCCGGATGTTTTAATCCAAGCGCTAAATGTATACGTTGTTTCTGGTTCTACATCGACGCGTTGGGTAACGGATGAATAACCTTTTACGGTAGAGTTTGCTTCACTAGTTAGTTTAACGGAACCGCTACCGCCGAGTGCTCCTGGAGCTGATTGTGTGCTATCGAATGTCATGCTACCTTTTGCATCAGATTGAATTAGCGTCCAGTTGGAAACTCCTGCACCTTTTTCAAAGCCGCTGTTTTGAAGTAAATTGCCGCCTGAGGAAAGTTCACCGCTACCTCGGACTGGGTTACCAAAAGCGTCATACTGCGTTACAGAGGATACTTGGGATTCTGTCGCAAGTGTTTCTGATACAGCATCTGCTCCGTCATAAGCCACGGTTGTTTTGCGGCCTTCTGTGTCGGTTGCGCTCGTCACATCGTTGTTATCGTTGTAAGTGTATGATTCTGTTCCGTATGCATCTGTCATTTGCGTGACATTGCCATCCGCGTCGTAAGAGTACGTTTCTTCTTGTCCCTTAGGATTTACTTCTTTTACTAGATTGTTTGATTCATACGTGTAGGTCGTTGTTAATTTGAGACCTTCTGCATCCACGATTTCTTTCTTGGGATTTCCAGCATCGTTGTATGAATAAACGGTTTTCTTCTTTTTCT
>CM001047.1:441352-449882 GCA_000183865.1 Listeria marthii FSL S4-120 | reverse complement strand
TGTTAAAGTAGTTTTTTGTTCTTCTTTATCGTAGGAAAGGGTGGTTTTTTTGCCGACTGGATCGGTTATTTCTGTTAGTTTTTCCTCTTCATAAGCAAAGGTTGTTGCGTATGGTTTTTCTTCTGTGTGTTTTGGATCATAAACTGCTGTTAATAGGCCATCTGTGTAGCCGTAGCGATATAGTTTTCCGCGGGCGGTTGATGAACTGATTAGCTCTTGTTTGTCATTATAGGTGTAACTGATTTTCCGGTCTTCTGGTCCAACAAGTTCTTTTACTAGCTCGCCTTCATACGCTAAAGTTACGGTACGTCCGGAAGCGTCGTGCATGCTTGTTAGTTTTCCATCGGTATACGCGTATGTTAATTCGTTACCTTTTGTATCTTTTTCGGATTTTAATCGTCCGTCAGCTAAAAAGCGTGTTTCTGACTTATCTTCTTCTATTTTCAAATAGCCGTCTGCTTTTTTAGTGATTTCTGAATAAATGCCCGGTGGTGCCTCGTATTTGTCGCCTTTTTTAGTGAAGCGATGGACTTTTTTATCCGATTCCACCCATAAGATATTGCCGTTTTCTTCTTCAATTAGTCTTTCTTCGAGGGTACTTGTCCAGCCTTTACCGAAAATTCCTGTTGCGTCATCTTGGCTGTTAAAAGTACGGTCGACATTGATGCTTGGACCACGGCCTTCTAAATTGAAATCTGTTTCATGGAATAAAAAGTTTCCGTTTGTAGCGTTCACTTGCCCGCCGCGTACTGGAACACTTGTCCAGTAATCCACCATTCCTAGTTGTTTATTTACTACTTCTGGAATAGTTGGCGTTGCTGGTTCGGATTGGATACTTGTGGCGTTATTTCCTGCTTTTTGATATGCAATAACTCGGAACCAGTAATTTTTGCGTTCTTTATAATTCCCGCCAGAATTGGTATAAACCGGGGAAGGATCTTTTGCTAGTTCGGCGCCTTTTCCGTCATGATGAAGGGCAAATTTACCATCTGCAATCTCTTCTTTAGTTGGCCAAATTCCTTTATTTTGTGTTGTCCATTTTGTTTCTGCGCCGACATCGTATTCTTCGTAAGCTTTTCCATTGAATACAAGGACTTTATAGCCATCCGCCATTGGGCTCTTTTCCCAGTTAAGTTCCACATAACCTGTTTCTTTATGCGCTAAGTTAGAATAAGCTTTCGCAGCAGGTGGTTGTGGTTTTTCGATTGGCATATAGGCAAAAACCAAGTCGGAATTTGGACTTTCTCCACCCGGGAAAACGGCTTGCACTCTAAATAGATAGCGCGTTAGATTACGCAGTCCAAAAGTACTTCCAGCTTGAAACGCATTTTCATATTGTGCTCGCGGATCAAGGGCGAATTCAGTTCCTTTGCCATCATGATGGAATTCAAATTCACCATTAGCAATTTCGTCATCTGTTGGGAAAATTTTCTTTCCTTTAGTGCTCCAGGTCGTTGCTGCACTTTTTGTATTTATATATTCGTATTTGTATCCGTCAGAAATAACGATATTATAACTTGTCGCTCCTGGAACGGCCTTCCAAGATACATCCATGAAGCCTGTTCCAGTACCTACTCCATTCGAGTTCGTTTTTACAGTAGGCTTTTCCGGTTGTGGATACGTATAATTTACTTCCAAATAAGGATAGTTTTTATTATTTTCACTTGCTACGACTTTTTTCCAATAATTTTGATCGATGTTCGTACCTAAGCGGAAACCATTGTTCTCTCGCGTTCCACTTGCCCATGCTTGGACTGTTTTAGTTACGTCTAAATTAGCCCATTCGCCACGACCAACATTGACACTACCTAATCTAGTTACAGGAGGTACTGTGTTCCATGTTACTTGCCACGGGGACCATTTTGCATTGGCTTCGTAATACCAAAGATCATTTTTAACCGTTGGGGACATGTGCCAAATGTTATAGACTTTTAACGTTGCTTTAGAAACAGTCGCTTTGTTTAAAGTGGACGTATCCATTTTTAAAAAGGCGGCATTATTTCCTGTTGAATTGTCCCATTTACCGAGTTTTAACGTGTAAGCATTTTGGCCAGAATCCCAAAGCTTGCTCCCGATATTGGTTTCTGTTGGTTTAGCTGAATTAATGTTAGCATTATAAACTTCATCTAACCGAACAGATGGATCAATATAAACAGGATATTCACGCGCAGCATCATTTAACCATGCTGTGTCTACTTTTAATTGTAGTTCATATACTGTTTTTGTCAGTTGTTTTACTTCAAAAGAAGCGTTTTCGGATAACGCTGCTTCGCCAGTTTCAGCGCCGACATTGGAATCTGTCATAACTGGTTTCGGAAGCGTATACATTGTTTCGTCCGATTTATTTTTGAATAGCACATCGCCATTCTCTGCTAGCTCTAAATCTAGTTTTGTTTCAATTTGATATACATACGTATCTACTTGATTTGGTTCATGTAGTACTAAGTCTTCTTTTACTGATTGTGGAAAAGTTAAATGCCGTAAATCTGTTTTAGGAAATACATTTTCATAAGTAACTTCATTTTCTTTGTAGGTCGCTGGTTGGTCTGTAACTGCTTGTTCCTCCTCGCCTGTACGTGCTCCTTTTAAGCGAAAAGTAACTTCTGCTCCAGCTTTTGTTAGTTTCTGATATGCCCCGTCTTCCATTTTTTCTAAGAAACCTAGTTCTAATGGTGTTTGTTTTGGAACAATCATGTCAGAATCTGATTCTTTCTCCACATTTGCATCAATGCGTTTCATATCCCCGTCAACTTCCATATTGATAGGATCCGCAAAGATTTGCTTCGTAAAACTCCCGTCGTGATTATCAAAAACCACTTCATTTTCTGTTCGTTCTTCTTTAACTTCTGTTGGTGCTTTTTCTCCCGCTTCTTTTTCTGGTGCTGTTACTCCAGTCGACGTCTCCTCCGCCGTTGGTGCATAACCAGGTATTAGTGAAAGGAATAACATAATGGCTATCAAGGTCACTAATACTTTCTTTGCTTTTGCATGTATTTTCATGTATCAAGCTCTCCCTTTTCAATGTAATATCTTTCGCTGTCTTACCAAATTCTCTATTTTCTATCTCCCTACTAACAACCTCACTATCCCCCTCTTTCTAAAAAAAGGACCAGTTTTAATTGAGATAAAACTGGTCCTTTTCTAAATTTAACAAAATCATTATAGCATGTTTTTTTGATTTTGGGTTATGCAGAATGTAAAATTTTTACTTTTTATTTGAATTGTTAATTCGTTTGATTAAAATTAACTCTTTATCAGAATAATTATGCTCAATTCCGCAAAAAAACCTTGAACCGATAATTCTTCGGTTTAAGGTTTTTTCCACTTACCACGGTTGACTAGTTGGACCTACTGTGAATTCATTTACGTTTACGTCTTCGGGCTGGTCAATGGCATAAGCAACAATGCTCGCGATACGATCAGGTGTGATGCCATATTGTTTATATAAATTGGTCATCCCTTGCTCGGTTTCTTTATCTGTAATCGTTTCTAGTAATTCTGTATTGATGGCTGCTGGATAAATGGTCGCGGTGCGGATGTTGGTTCCTTCTTGGGCTGACTCCATTCGTAATACTTCCATTAGGTCACGGACTGCCCATTTAGTAGCGCCATATACTGCGCCGCCGGGATATGCTTTTAATCCTGCTACAGAAGAAGTTGCGATGATGTGTCCGGATTTTTGAGCGATGAAAGAAGGCAGCACAGCCGCAATTCCATTTAGCACACCTTTAATATTGATATCAATCATTTGCTCCCATTCGTCTTCTTTTAAAGCCGATAATGGCGAATTCGGCATTATTCCCGCATTTAAAAAGATTGCATCCACTTTTCCGTATGTTTCAATCGCTAATTCTACTAATTTCTTATTATCTTCACGTTTTGTTACATCCGTTTTGGCAAAAATTGCTTCACCTGAACTCGCTTTAATGGTTTGAACAATTTTTTCCAGCTTTTCAACGCGACGAGCAGCAAGAACTAATTTCGCCCCTTTTTCAGCTAAAAGTAAAGCTGTTGCTTCACCAATTCCGGATGATGCTCCGGTTATAATAATTACTTTATTTTTGATTGTCATTGGTTATCTCTCCTTATTCCTCAATAATTTTACGAATTTGTTTGGCGGGGCTTCCGGCGACGACAACGTTTGCTGGGACATCTCTTGTGACGGTAGCATCCGCAGCAACGATGGCATTTTCACCAATTGTTACCCCTGATAATATCGTCGCATTTGCGCCAATCCAGGCGTTTTTCTTCACATAAATTGGGGCTACCCGTAGTCCACGTCTTTTTTTAGGGCTGACTAAATGGTTGACGGTCACAAGTCTTGCTCCCGGGCCAATTAAAACATTATCATCAATCGTAATCCCGCCCAAATCTACGAAAGTTACATTTAAATTGATAAAGATATTTTTTCCAAAAGTAATATGTTTCCCGAAGTCGCTATAAAAAGGAAGTGAGACATCAACAGAAGAGTCCACAGGTTTTCCGGTGATTTCACTGAGGCATTTCGTTATTTCTTTTTTTGAATGATATTTGGTATTTAGTTCGACGATTAATTGTTCGTTGTTTTGCTTTACCTCATGAATTTCATTTGAAAGATTTGATCCTTGCAGAATTTCTTTACCGACAATTCTTTTCTGTAAATCTTGTATCATTATGCACTCTCCCCCCGAAAATCTTTTACTTCTTAATTATACGGAGAAAAGTTATAATTGAATAATACTTATAAATCATAGCCAACTATTTGTTTTGGTTATAGGAAGGAGAGTCTCATGGAATTACGTGTGTTAAATTATTTTTTAACTGTCGCTCGTGAAAAGACGATTAGTAAAGCGGCGGAAGTACTTCATCTTTCTCAGCCAACGCTTTCTAAACAATTGAAGGAACTTGAGGAAGAATTAGGCATAACGCTGTTTATTCGCGGAAATCGTTCTATTACCTTAACAGAAGATGGGGTTTACTTGGCAAATCGCGCGAAGGAGATTTTATCTTTAGTCGAATTAACAACTTCGAACTTGCTACAAAATGAAACAATTAGTGGGAAAATAACGATAGGTGCTGGGGAAACGAGAGGTTTTGAGTTTATTGGTAGTGTCATTCATCAGCTGAGAGAAATACATCCCGAGATTACGTTTCAACTACATAGTGGTAACGCCGACGATGTTTTAGAAAAAATTGAGCACGGGCTGCTGGATTTTGGGTTGGTCATTAATCCTGTTGAAATGCAGGCATACGAATATTTGCAGCTTTCTTTAGTAGACAGATGGGGAATTTTAGTAAATACAGCCCATCCTTTAGCGCAAAAAAAAGTTATAACTCCCGGTGATATTCAAAAAAATCCAATAATGGCTTCGAATCAATCTTTCGTGGATAATCAACTAGCAAGTTGGTTAGGAGAACATTTCGAACAATTGAATGTGATTGGTAGATATAATTTGCTTTATAATGCCTCGCTTTTAGCTAAAGAAAATATTGCCAGTATTCTTTGTATCGATGGCATTATAAACACGGACAATACAAATTTGAAATTCATTCCTTTTTCGCCGCCCCTAACTGCTGGAATAAGCATTGTTTGGAAAAAGAATCCCACTTTTTCGAGCGCAGCGAAGGAATTTTTGCGGTTGATAGAAAAAGAAATGACAAAATAAGTAAAAAAAGCAGCAATAAAACTAAAATTAGTTTCATTGCTGCTTTTTATGGATTTATTTTTATTCTTTAAAACATCTCTTTAAATTATGTGAGCGCGCTATAATAATTAAGTCGTCTACCTTCAGACGAACAATAGGAACATTGTTCTTTTGAAGGGAGGTGCATTAAATGATTCTATTTTTTTCCAGTCTTATCGCTCCGATTTTTGTAGGAATTACTTTAGCTACCTACAAATATTGGTTAGAACATCGCAGTGATAAAAAACATAAGTAGACGGCAACCGTTCTAACCACAAGAAAACCCCCGAGGTCTTTAGCCGGACTCGGGGGTTTTTGTGCATTAAATGATTCATTTTCCAACTTTATTATAACACTTATTAGGAAAAATACAACTCACGGAGACACTCACACGGAAAAATAAAAGCTTTTAACAACGTTCTTCCATAAATCGCAATTTCAACGTATCCACACAAACATCTAGAATCGATTCAAATTCAATAAAACATTTCCCATCAGGTGAAAAATCATCAGACAAAAGAACGTTCATTGATATCAACTCATCATCAAGCACGTCAATCTCCCCAATAATTAGTTCATCCCAAACTGTTGCTAACTCTACTATTTTCTTATTTTCTTTCGCCCACTGAAGAAAATTATATAGGGTATCTCCTTTGCTACTTAATTCCGGCATTTGCATTTGAGCTGATTTCACATTTTTATAGGGCTCCAGATATTTGGTATCTTTTTGAATTTTAAAAATGTTTTCATTGGCGATAATAGCAAAACCATCAAACTGACCACTTCTATGATAATTTTCTATTATAATGTACTTTTTAAAAATTGCTTTTATGTATCCCATATAAAATTCATTAGTTTCTTCCCTATCTTCATACACTTCATAGATACAATCCCGATTCAATTTCTCTAATTGTTGTCGATTCATTTCTCTATCTCCTTTTTTGAAAATGATTCTGCCAGTTAAAGCGTTTTCAATCCAAAGATACCATGTTTAATAACTCATTGCAATCCAACATAAATAAAAACTTGCTCAAAATAAATACTTTGAGCAAGTTTTCTTTCTATATTTCTAATCGCAATGTCACAGCGCCATATGTCGGAATCGTGTTGTTGTCATTTGCGACAACTTCTTCGATAGCATTCACATACTCAAATGACATATCCGAGAGTGCCAACTTTTGTGGTGTGTTAGTTGGGTTTTCCAGGCGGATAATGTATTTATCTGCTGAGTAGTAGGACGGATGACACGCTGAAACTAAATATTCTTCTGGTAAATTCAACATGCCTAATGTTTGCTTTGCGCCTAATTTTCGTTCTGTTTTCTGGATTTTGTTGTCTAAACGGTGTAAAAAGTGGTTGAACGGTTGACGCTGGTAGGACACGTTTGCTTGGTTGAACGCTTTTGTTCGTTCAGCTGTTTTATGTTCGTCGAAAGCTTGGTCGCCGAGGTAAATGGCTAATGAAAATTCATGTTTGCCAAGTAACTGCGCACCTTCTGTTTCGATGAGCACGTGACCTTTTTTCGTTGTGTCGCCTGATGCTCGGCCTGGGCGGTATGCTAAATCAGGTTTTCCAAGTTGGCTGGTTGTTGCGAGTAGCGTTAGTGCTAAATGTTGATCCAACTGTTGATATTCTTTGACGCCGCGTGTGAAAATGGTGCAGCTTTCTGCTTCATTTGTTAGCGTCAAGCTTTGTTCTAACGGCTCGATATCAATTGGCATTTCGCTGTATGTTTCTTGCCAATTCGATGGTACAACTGGTTTTCTTTGGATGTATCCGAATGGAAGCGACGCGATGTTGTAATCTGTTTTCACGCCTGTGTTTACTTTCAAGCGTAGACGGTGATTTTTAATTTGATTATCTACTTCGACTTTAACATCCAGCAGTTCGCTACCTTTTTTTACCTCTAAAATGAGTTTGATTTGTAGGTCGCCATGCCCTTCTTTCGTCAAACGGTCTAGCGGAAAATCGTTCTTTCCTGTTAAAATTAAACGTTCCACTTCGCTTGATTTCTCCGTTTTTGCTTCGGAAAAAGTGAATAATTCCGCGATATCTCCGGCTAACGGTGAATAATCATACGTATCTCCCGCATTCACATCATCTTCCAGCGTAATAAAGGAAGTTGTGCGCTCACCATTTGCTTTTTCAAGCGCGATTTCGCCATTTTCAAAAGTGATTTTGTAGAAATCATTCGCGATTGCCACATCATTGGAAGCAACCATCGAATCAAGTTCGCGGTCATTCTCCTCAAAAGCAATCACCCGGTAACCAAGCCCCGGCAACTCCACTTTGACACGCACTTGAAGCACGTAATAACCAGGTTCTTCAATAAATCGGTTCCCGGCCGGCGTTTCTTCTAGCACATTTTCACGCGATGGGATGAATTCTTCTTGGACAATCGTTGCGTCCGGAAATGCTGGGAAATGAATGTTTTTATGCTCGGTTACTACTTGAATTTCTTTAAATCCATCAAAATCATGTAAATCGGTATTAAAAACTAATATTTCATTCGCCTCAAGCATCAAATCATCAGCAATTTTCTTCACAATCGTGTTTTCGATACTATCGCACAGCTCGTCAGCTTCCTTCATCCGGTGCAAAATATCTTCAGCAACAGGATCAGAAACGCAACCCGCCAAACTATCGTGCGCTTGGCCTTCAAGCAGTTTTTTCCACGTATGCATTAGTAAACGCTCGCTGATAGAAATACCGGATGCTTTGGCAATAACAAGCAGCGGCTCGATACGCGTTAGCAGTTTTTGCTCGAGCGACGCACTTTTTAGCTTAATATTCATGCGGCTCGAGCCAATGGTTTTATGCACTCGTGCCAACACCGGACTTCTAAATTCACCGCGATATTCTTCCAG
>CM001047.1:441047-441252 GCA_000183865.1 Listeria marthii FSL S4-120 | reverse complement strand
ACTTCTAAATTCACCGCGATATTCTTCCAGATCTGGCAACTCTCTAACGTACTGAATAAAATCTTGATAGGTGCTAAGTTGATAATCATGGCGCCCCATCTTGTTGATTTCTGCCAGTTTTTCCGCAAAATTACTAATAATATTCAGCTGATCATTTCCAGATGGAATTAACACTTCGGTCGTTTTGCTATATTTTTCAATAAAA
>CM001047.1:439965-440947 GCA_000183865.1 Listeria marthii FSL S4-120 | reverse complement strand
AACCTTGTGGCATATTAATCGCATAGATAGACGCTTCTTCGCCAAGACCTTGCCATTTGAAATACGGAGATTCGACATGCTCGCCTAAATGAATTCCGCGCCAGAAAATCACATTATCAAATCCAGCGTGCTCAAGCAAAGTCGGTATTTGTGCATTAAAACCAAACGTATCTGGCAAATAACCAATTTTCATGTAGTCGCCGTATTTTTTATTATCAAAAATCCCAATCATCGCATTGCGCAAAATCGACTCACCGTGCGCGAAAAAGGCATCTGTTTGCGTAAACCATGGACCGATGAAAAGTTGCTCATCCGCAATCAGCTGTTTAATATCCGCTAATTTTTCCGGATACAGTGCGACATAATCGTCTAAAATCGATAATTGTCCATCAAGTACAAAGTTTGCTTCTGGGTGCTTTTTTAATTCGTCAATCACTTCTGTAAAAAGTTGTTCACTTAGAACCAGTGCATCGGCCGAGGTGAAATACCACTCTCGGTCCCAATGCGTATGGTTCACAATATGTGCTTTAACCATAATTACCTCCGTTTTTTAAGCTTCCCATTCTGCTTCGTCAATTTCGTCATCATAGCTTGAACCAGCCATTTCTTCGCCTGCACTTGCTTTACGTAAAGCGACTGACATACCCGCAACGATTAGCGTCCCAACTGCAATCGCTAAAATATAAACTGGCCAATTTTCTACAGTGAACCAGCCATAAAAACCACTGATTGGAGCTTGGTTAATTGCGCCAAGACCTACTGCAAGCGCGCCGCCGACAGCAGAACCAAGAACTGTAGCCGGAATAACTTTAAGTGGAGATTCTACTGCGAAAGGAATTGCCCCTTCACTGATCCCAACAAGTCCCATAATAAGCGAGGATTTCCCTGCTTCACGCATTTCTGTATTGTATTTACGTTTCGCGATTAATGTTGCTAATCCAAGACCCAGTGGTGGAATAATAATTGCTACTTGCGCCGCTGT
>CM001047.1:436973-439865 GCA_000183865.1 Listeria marthii FSL S4-120 | reverse complement strand
AGTGCCATCGCCGTTGTTACAGCTGCTTTATTTACCGGTCCGCCTAAGTCAAAACCAACCATCGCGCCAATAATAGCCGCCATTAGAATTTGGTTTGATCCAGACATACCATTTAACCAATTTTCAAGGGCTGTATTTAAATCTGCAAAAGGAATACCAACCACATAATTAATAATAAGAACGGTAATAAGTGTGCCAAAAACTGGTACTAAAAATACTGGTACAATTGAAGCCGCCGCTTTTGGCAGTTTCACGTATTTTTTAATCAATAGACATGTGTAACCAGCGATTAAACCAGCTGCAAGTGCCCCGAGGAAACCAGCGCCGATGTCACGTGCCAGCAAACCACCAACAAGACCTGGTGCCAGTGCCAATTTGTCCGAAATGGAATATCCGATAAATGCTGCAATTACCGGGAACATCATTCCAAGCGCCAAGCCACCAAAACCATCTAAACTGTGTAGTAACGAAATTAAGCTATTTGCACTATCTGCATATTTCGCGTCCCAAATATCTGTAATCCCGAAAAACGAACCGCCAACCCGCGCAATCGCCATAATTACGGCACCCGCGATAACGAGCGGAATCATATATGAAATACCTGTTAAAACGTGTTTTTTCAGTTCACTCCCAATTTTTCTGAACATGGTAGATCCTCCTTATTTTTCGTCAATTAACGCAAGAGCTGCGTTGATTACTTTTTCTGCATCTTTAATCGGTGCGCTTACTGGAACTTCCAGCACGACTTTACCGTCAAAACGTTCTTTGTTACGTACTTTTGTATCTACTGCGAAAATGACTACTTCGCCAATGTTTACGTCTTTTTCCGTTAATTCATTTTCAATTCCTGTTGCGCCTTGTGTTTCTACTTTAATGAGGTTTCCCATTTTTTTCGCACCTTTTTTAAGGGCTTGCGCTGCCATATATGTGTGTGCCACTCCTGTCGCACATGCGGTTACTGCGATAATTTTACGTTTCATATCTCTACTACGCCTCCATTTAAAATTCGAATAACTTCTTCTTGATCTCTTGTACTTTTTAAATTCTCAACAATATCATCGTCCATTAGTTTCGTTGCAATTTCAGCAAGGATTTTTAAATGACCGTCTGTTTTGTCGGAATCCGTAATTGCCAGCAAGAAAATCATGTTTACCGGTTCGTCATCAAGCGATTCCCATTCAATCATTGCTTTCGTTCTTGCAAAAACGATGGCCGATTTCGTGACACTTTCACTTTTTCCGTGTGGGATGGCAATGTTATTACCTATTCCAGTCGTTGAATGCGCTTCTCGTTCCAAAACGGCTTGAACATAAGTCGCTTTATCTGCTAAAACGCCCTGTTCATTCAACATTTCTGCCATTTCTTCAATTGCTGCTTCTTTGGTTGTCGCTTCTAAATCAAAAACGACTAATTCTTTGGTTAAAATATCTTTTACTTCCATTACATCCCATCCTTTAACAAATGCTCATAAATTTCTGCGGCACTTTTTAGTTGCGTCAGCTTTTCTAGCCATTTTTTATTATCAATATATTTATAAAATTGTTCGTACATTGCGTCTAAATTAATACCATTTTGTTCTGCCAAAGCGATAAAAAAGATTTTATCAACATCGACCAATCCCCATTTCACTGGGTGTTTCAGTGTCGCGATGACAATGCGCGATTCATTGATTAGCGCTGGATCCGCGTGTGGTGTCGCCATTTCTTCAAAAGAAGTGAAAGATAGCGCTTCTCTTTTCAGCGCACTTTCCACGATACCAGGCTTAGCAATGTCCTGCTCCACCAATTTGCCGCCGATTTCCGCAATTGCTTCTTCCATCGTCGCAACATCCAACTTCGCAAAAATGGTTTTTGGCTTAATTAAATCAACAAATGGTTGGCTGCGTTTCTTTTTCTTGCGTCTTGTTCGTTCGATTTGGCTTTCGACTTGTTGCAAATCCGCCTTACTCATCATTGGGCTTACAACAATGCTTGGAATGTCCTCTAGTTCAAGGTAAATCGTGCTAATAACTAAATCCACATCGACTTCGGTTTCCATTAACGCCTGAACGGATAATATTTTTTCAATCGTAATCATTGGAAAGTATTTTTTAATTCTAGCTGCGAGTAATCTCGATGAACCGAGCCCTGTACTGCATACAAGAACCACTCGAATTTGGTCGGGGAAAGAGCGACTTCTTTCTTTGTATGCTTCAAAATGTAGCGCAATATACGCCGTCTCATCTTCGTTCACTTGCACATCGTACTTTTGTTCAAATTTTGCTTTAAAGTAAAGCGCTTCTTCAAACGCTTGAGGAAAGTTTTGCTTAATTTTGCTGAGGTACGGATTTTTAAAATGCATACCAAGTTTTAAACGATTAATCGCGGATTTCATATGCGTTGTCAAGTCTTCCAGCAAGCCCTTATCGTAATTTCCTTCTGCTAAACACCGACTGACAAAATCAGCGACATCGTCCTCTTGCGGCGGAGTATTAACGAGCAGTTCATCATGTTGTTGATTATAAGCAGCCGTTAAATGAAGCTGAATATAGCCAACTTCGAATGCCGGAATTTTGATATCCAGACGTTCTTCTAGCATGCCAACAAGAATTTCCGTGTTGTTTCGCTGTGATTCAAACACATCTTTCATCGGGTCGCTCTCAACGTTTTCCACATACTCACCTTCGCGAATTCGCTCTACCGCAATCGCAAGGTGAATCACAATTGACTGAAACGCATAATCTGTAAAAGTAAAATCATGACGCTCGCTGAATTCTTGGACAATCGCAATGATTTCTTTCAAGCCTTCTTCCGGAAAAATCCCAGTAACATCGGCCTGAATCGTATCGAATGCTTGGAGCACTTTTTCGCCTTCTTGCTTTAAATACCAGTTGTTACCCCAAAAATTAGTAAT
>CM001047.1:435335-436873 GCA_000183865.1 Listeria marthii FSL S4-120 | reverse complement strand
TAGGGCGCGTTTTTCGCGTTCGCTAATTAGAAGTTTCATGCCCTTACTCGGTTTCTTATACAAAGTGATGCCTTCTTTTTCCAGCATTTTCGTTACTTCAACCATATTTTTCTCAATCGTGCCCCGACTAATGTAAAGTTCGTCGGCAAGTTGATGAATCGTGATATAATCATCTGCTTTAAGCAATTTACTGAAAATGTAGATAACCCGCTCTTCTTTCGTTGATGGGATTTGGCTGACTTGGTTATCTAGGAATCGACTAACTTCGGCAAAAGCCTTGTTATCGCCTTCAATGTACACACCGATTTTTGGTTTACGGACAACCGTCATATCAAAGTCCTTTAGAAAAACATCGATTTCTTTTAGTGAATTTGAGACAGTTTTTTCTGAAAGTCCGAGATGATTCGCGATAGTTCCAACACGTGTTTGACCTGTCTTCATTAGAAACTGAATGATATTTTTTTCGCGATTTGCAATCATTTTCGTTACCGCTTTCATTTTTAATTTTCCTTTCCCTACGCTTATTCTATTACAAAGACTCATCCCCAGAAAACTACGAAAATTACCGCATTGAATACCGTAATTTTGGGATATTGCTGTTCATTTTGGAGAATGGTAGATTTAAATAGCACCACTAACCTAGAAAGGAAGCTTATTTATGTCTATTTATCTTATTGCGTTACTCCCTGTTCTTGGGTGGGGATTTATGCCAATAATTGCGAACTTACGAAAAAGCACCCCCGAGGAACAACTACTGGGGACATCGATTAGTGCGCTTTTATTTGCTCTCATTTTATTCTGGATTTTATCACCAGAAATAACGGTTCTTTCTTTTATTGTGAGTTTTGTTTCAGGTATCTTTTGGAGTTTTGGGCAATTACTACAGTTTAAAGGAATTGCGGCTTCCAGTGTCGCGAAGGCAATGCCAATTTCAAACGGAACACAGCTAGTTGGCGCAACGCTTTTCGCAGTTCTCGTATTCCGGGAATGGCAAACGGTTACGGCTGTTATCATTGGAGTTGTTGCAGTAATTTTAATCTTGATTGGGGTGGTAATGACCGGGTTTCAAAAACGCGGGAATCATATCACGGAGTCGGTTTCATTTCATGTCTACGGTATCGTTATTCTATCTTCCTTCTTTTTAACGCTTTACGTAGTAACAAACCAGCTTTTTGATGTCACTGGCTTTTCTATCATTTTACCACAAGCACTCGGGATGCTGACATGCGCCATTGGTATTAACTTAGCGAAAAAGATTGCTATTTCTCGGAAAAATGTCACATTCAACTTAATGACCGGGTTGTCGTGGTCAATTGCCAATCTAGGCATGTTCTTAGCGACCGCCGTTCTTGGTGTCGCAACAAGCTTCTCGATTTCACAAGCCTGCGTTATCGTCGCAACAATCGGAGGAATCCTCATTTTCAAACAGAAAAAAAGCCCGCTGGAATGGACCTTTATCCTTTCCGGCATACTGCTAATTATGGTGGGCGTCGTATTCCTTAGCTTATTGAAATAAAAAAGACTGTAAACAAAGTGAG
>CM001047.1:434416-435330 GCA_000183865.1 Listeria marthii FSL S4-120 | reverse complement strand
ATTTTGTTTACAGTCTTTTTTTTATTGCGTATTTTTAACAGATAGTTAATACTTTATAAGATGACTATCTCTATTTTGAGATAGATAATATGATATAAATAAAACTTTTCCAAACCAAAATGATACTTGCTTCGTCTAATATTGTAGAAGAGGGTGAAACTTAAATGACTGAACTTGAGGAAATAGGAATTAATATTAATAGCATAGAAAATACGGAACAAATTATCGACCAGTTAATGGATAATTACAGCGATGATGTACTGCATCTAGTTTTTTCCTATGTAAAGAATCGAACGACAGCGGAGGATTTAACGCAAGAGATATTTATTAAATGCTATGAAAAACTAGGTCAGTTTAATAATAAGTCATCAATAAAAACGTGGCTATATCGAATTGCTATTAATCATTGTAAAGATTACTTGGGTAGTTGGCATTATCGCAAACTAAATTTCAGCGATAAAATTTTGGATTATCTCCCCTCCAAGTCAAAACACGTTGAAGAGGAAATTATCTCAAAAGATGTAGCAAACAGCTTAATGAGTGCTGTTATGGATTTACCAGTAAAGTACAGGGAAGTTGTTTTCTTACATTACTACGAAGAGCTTTCTTTAGCAAATATCAGCAAAATTACTGGTGTAAATAGCAATACATTAAAAACTAGATTAAAACAAGCCAGAGAATTATTAAAGAACAAGTTGAAAAAGGAGGTTTAATCATGAGCGATCCATTCCATAACTTAAAGGATTCTATAAAAAAAGATTTTGATGGTTTTTCTTTTTCCGAGGAGAGAAAAAATGCAGTGAAAGCAGCCATCCAGAAGAAGCAATCTCATTTAGAACTTCACGATTGGAAAGTAGAAACCCTTAAAACCATATTAGATTCACTACAAGATGAAGCAAAGCATGGGTACGAAA
>CM001047.1:428302-434316 GCA_000183865.1 Listeria marthii FSL S4-120 | reverse complement strand
GAAGCAGCTATTTCAAAAAAATGAACTTAGTTTTAAAAGCAATGAAGGTCAGCTTTATATCCTTTTACATCTACTTGAAAACAAGAAAATCATTACTTCCAAATGGATGAAAGATCGGAAATACTACTCCCTAACTTCGAAAGGGAAAAAATATGTAGCTTCTTATGAACATCAAGGTTCTAAGCAACAAGTATCACTGAAACATTTAATTGAGGAGGTTTCTTTATGAGTACATCTAAATTCGATACATATTTAAGTAAAGTAATCTCTAAAGTGAAATCCAAGCAAGCTCACAGTATGATAAAAAAAGAGCTTAGTAATCATCTGGAAGAGCTAAGCCATGCCTTCCAAAAGAGAGGATTATCAATAAAGGATGCGGATAAAAAGGCGATGCAGGAAATGGGAGATCCCTCTACAGTTGGTAGAAACATGAATCAGCTTCATAAACCTAGAATGGATTGGCTCCTGATTGTGTTATTTGTCCTACTTGCAGGCATTAGTTTTCTTCCACTGATTGATGGTGTATCGGTACTTAGTTCTTCATTTATGAAAAAACAGATAGTCTGGCTTGTGATTGCCATTCTTGCTCTGATAGGATTTCTTTTCTTTGATTATAGGAAACTGAAAGATTTGTGGATATATTTTTACGCGGCTGCCTTAATCCTATTTTTCACACCTTTTTTAGTTGGCGTTTCGCTTACTGGAGGAGGAAGATGGATGTCTCTCTGGGGTATTACGATTGATAGTCCAGCTATATCTTTATTTTTATTCTTCGTTGCATGGGCTGGTATTTTTTCCAAAGTTAACGTGTTTAAAGGATGGAAAAAACAAGTAATGCTATTAATCCTATTTTGGGCCCCAGTCATTTCTTACATCATGATTAACCGATTTGTATTTGGTATTATGTACTTCTTATGTGTATTAGTAATGTATATTTTTTATTATCGTCATAACCGATTTGCCATTAAAGTAGCACTGGGCAATTTGCTTGTAGGTGTTATTTTCATTAGTACGATGATTCTTAAATACCCTAGTAGCTATCTCTCTGATACAATCATACCTTTGAAAGATATTCTTTCAAAAGCTGGTTGGTTCGGCAAGGGACTTCACAACAATCTAGCACTCCCTGAAGCACATACAGATTTTGTTTTCCCATTTCTCGTCTATTCTCTAGGCTGGATATTCGGAATTTCCCTTTGCCTAATACTACTTGTATTTATATTGCGGATTTCACTAAACGCTTTTAAAACAAAGGATTTATTCGGCAGATTATTAACACTTGGAGGGGCTGTATTATTTACCGTTCCAGCTTGTTGGAACATTCTTATGGGGCTTGGAATAGTCCCAATGATGGTAGTACCCCTGCCGTTTATCAGTTACGGGGGAAGCATGTTACTAGTTTACGCTGCACTACTCGGCCTTATTCTGAACGTTTATCGAAGAAAGGATATTGTAGAATCTACACTGGTAAATTAATTTAGTGTGTAACCGAGATGTTTACCACTTTCAAAAAAACCAAAGATCGGATCAAAATCTTTGGCTTTTTTTCATGTATTCTTCTATCACCTGTAAAACGCCAGCTTCCTTATTAGAAGGTGCCACGTGTTTCGCAGCAGCATGAACTTCCGGACTACTTTCTCGCATTGCATAACTATTCTGCGTTAGTTGCAACATTTCGATATCATTATTCGCATCACCAAAAGCTAACAAATCATCCGGCGCCACTTGCCATTCGTTCAAAAGCTGCTGAATCGCGCTCCCTTTCGTCACACCCGGAATAATAATATCAATACTCCCATGCCCACTCGAAACAGCACGAATTTCACCAGCAAAGGTTTGATTCAAATCTTCCACAATTTGCCCCGTCTTAGCCACTTCGACATCAAGCGCAAACTTAATGAACGTATCATCCGGAAGCACATCGAACGAATCTACCTCTTGCAACTCAAAATAATATTTTTTCGCAAATGTTTTAAAATCTGGATTAGCCGCTTTTAATAAATAAGCACTTTTCACGCCACAAAGAATCACTTGCAAGTCCTGATATTCCTGAATCAACGTCCGCAAAATCTTTTGAACAAGTGTCTCCTCAAAACGATTCATACTACGCAATTCCCCTCGATGAAAAATAACCGCCCCATTTTCAGCGACATAAAAAAGTTCTTCATCTTTCCCAGGAAAAAAAGATTTAAGCTGATAATACTGATTGCCACTCGCAACAATAAACCGAATCCCATTTTGCACTAGTTCCGCATAAATCCGTTCAAATCGCACGCGGTCATATTCGCCATTTTCATCTAAAAAAGTCCCGTCCATATCTACAGCAATCGCTTTTATCATCCTTCTAGCCCCCGTTCAAATAATTGCTTCTATTATAACAAAAACTTGACCTAACTTTACTATTTTGGTATTCTTGCATTAACAACAAGAAAGGAGCATAACTATGAGAAGCCTGGATGCAGTAGAGATACTCAGACGTGGCGAAACCATTGAACGTTATAAAGAAGGCGGAAATTCGATGTTACCTTTAATCAGATCGATGCAACCTGTTCGTTTAGAACCGATTGGCACGAGAGAATTAAAAGTGAACGATATCGTATTTTGCAAAGTTCGCGGCAGTTTTTTTACACATAAGATTAGTAAAATTCGCGGTAAACAATATCAAATTTCTAATAATCATAAACACGTGAATGGTTGGATTACACGTAATAGTATTTATGGCATTGTCACCAAAATTTGGTAAATGCTAGGTAACATGCAACGAAAAAGTTGGATGTTTTTTATTTTGCCCAAAATCAGGCTTCGCTAAAAACAAAAAAAGTAGCTAAAATGATTATCTCACTTTAGCTACCGATTTTTATTTCACCATTCTTGACTCTGTTTTGTCGAAATATTGCTTCCCAATTTGCAATTTCTCGCCATAAAGTTCGTCAATTGTAACAAACTCATATCCTTGACTCTTCAGTTGTTGCAATGTAGCGTCAAGGCTCGCAGCAGTTGTCTTATGGATATCATGCATTAGTACAATCGCGCCATCCGTTGCACCTGCAAGGACTCTTTGCGTTACTACACCAGCATTTTTGTTTTTCCAATCTTCTGTATCAACAGACCACTGAATTATCGGAAGACCAATCGCTTCAGCAACCTCTTTGTTGACTGCACCGTATGGAGGGCGCATTGTCGTTGGAAAATATCCAGTTTGATCAAATACTACTTTTTGTGTTTGTAAAATTTGATTATATACTTCTTGTGTTGATAGTTTAGTTAATTGTGGATGATCCCATGAGTGGCTTCCAACTTGGTGCCCTTCTGCTAATTCACGTTTTACTAAACCTGGATTTTGCACTACGCTTGAACCTAGTACAAAGAATGTTGCTTTGACATCATAGCGTTTCAATGTGTCCAGTACTTGTGGCGTTACTGCCGCACTTGGACCATCATCAAAAGTAAGTGCAATTCGCTTGTTGGTTTTTGCTTTTGGTACTTCTGGAACTTTAACACTACTTGGTAAATAGCGTTTATTCACAGAATTAGCAATATCCGCAAGTTGTACATTTACTTTCTTCGGTTCTGAAGCCCCTGGAACTTCAATTGGTAAAATTAGTTCAGAATTAGTGATTTCAAAATCAGTTTGATCCCACTTCACTAAACTCTTGATATTCCCAAGATTCCCAACATCTTTTAAAGAATAATCCCCTGTTTTAATAAGTTCTTGCTCAACAGCAGATTTTACGTTTAGTTTTGTTTCATCGTTCTTTATTAATACTTCCCCAAGTGTTAATAAAGCGCCTGTTTCTGCGTCGGTTACAATGTTTTTGCAAATATCTTTTTTCTCTTTGAGTACAAATTTAGTTTTACCTTCTTTTACGTACTCAGATTGAACTGCTTTGTAAGATACTGCTTGTTCGGCCATTTTCTGCTTTTGATAAGTGTAAAAAATAATCCCTTGCTTTTCGTTATCTCTCTTTAACTTCTTAACTTCTGCATCTGTGGCCTTTTCAATTTCTTTTTGGATAATTTCGTTGTCTTTCTTCTCAGTTGTCTTAGGAATGTAGGAAATAATTTCTACTCCATTTTCTTTCTTATCCAAGCGGCGGAAATTTCCTCCATCTTGGTCCTTCATTAGTCTGTCCATCTGCATTATTACTTTGTTGCGCGACTTTGAAAATTGGTATTTTTGGAAACCTATTACACCAACAAAAACCACGGCAATAATGAGAATCGTAACTAGTGAAATTCTAATCCACCTAATTTTCACATTATGCACCTCACCTTTGAAAAACCTTCCCCAGTTTTTCGTATAAAACAATTATACATGAAAAAAAACAACTTTCTAGCTTTTGTACCAAAATAGGAAAAAAGAACCAAAAATAATGTAAGAAAAGTCACGAAAAAGACACGGATAAAGTGGGAGCTTTTTTCCGTGTCCAGTGTATAGTTACAGGATTACCCCTGAAAACTAGCATATTGTGAAACATTTCACTATCAATTCTACCGCAAAAAAACGTATTCCGCAAACATTTAATTACGTTTTTAAGCAGTTTTGTAATTTATCCTAACGCAACATCCAAAACCATCATCACCGCAAAGCCAGCCATGGTAGCTGCCGTCGCTAAATCCGCCGAACCTTCTACTTGAGATTCCGGGATTAACTCTTCTACAATAACAAAAATCATCGCTCCAGCCGCAAACGCAAGCGCGAACGGTAAAATAGGCGTAACGAAAACTACTAAAATTGCACCAATCACCGCGAAAATCGGCTCAACTACTGCGGATAATTGTCCGTACCAAAAGCTCTTTTTCCGAGAAAGCCCTTCTCCGCGCAAAGGAATGGACACTGCTGCTCCTTCTGGGAAATTTTGAATCCCAATACCAAGCGCCAAAACGATTGCTGTAATAAGCGTCTCCGTGTCTCCTGTTATCACCGCTCCAAAGGCAACCCCAACCGCGGCACCTTCTGGAATGTTATGAATCGTAATTGATAGAACGAGTAAAATACTTTTTCGAAGCGATGTTTTCGGTCCTTCCTTCGCTTGTTCTGGAAACCCGAAATGTAAATGCGGAATAATACGGTCGATTACACGTAAAAATATTCCCCCAAGCAAAAAGCCTACTAAAGCCGGAACAAAAGAAAACTTCCCTAAGTCCTTGCTCATTTCTATCGCCGGGGCAAGTAACGACCAAAAACTTGCTGCAAGCATAACACCAGCAGCAAAACCAAGCATAACATTGCCCCATTTTTTATTTAAATTTTTAAAGAAAAATACGAGCGAAGCCCCAGCTGCTGTACAAGCCCATGTGAAAATCCCGGCAAGTAACGCTAATAATACCGGATTTAGTTGCGATAAGTAATTTAACAATTCACTTTCTCCCTTTTCCTATTGCTTATTTGCCAGACCATCCTTGTTTAAAACCGCGAGTAAACGCACGAGCCTTACTCACTCCTGTTTTAACAGCCCAAACGGAACCATAAACAGAAATTTTGGCCGCCGTTCCAGCAACAGTCCCAGTTTTTCGAGCTACTTTTTCTGCTTTTTCTCCAAACTCAGCACCAATTTCTTCTATCGGTTTCCCCATCTCTAGCACCTCCAAAACACTTGTCTTTCCTTCATCATAAAGCAATCAATTAGATTATTCAAGTTGATGAGTTTTTGTAATTTATTTCACCTTTATTTGAATCTCTAGATGATTTTAATGATTTTTTTCTTTTATTGTATGAAAAACAGCTTATTTATCTTGTGTATTTACTCACATTATGCATATAATATAGCGTTGTACAAAAAGGGAGAGGGAGATGTATATGACGGGATTAGGAATTTTATTATTTCTAGCAGGTATTGGTGTGTTGATTTTTGGGATTTTACGATTTAGAAAGAGAAATTGGCCTCGTAGAAAAACACAAATTGTTATTATTAGTTCTATTTTAGCGATTATTATTGGGATTGGGATTATTCCTGCAGCTGAAGATGAAGCAGCCACGGAAGAGCCAAAACAAGAAGAAAAAACGAAGACGA
>CM001047.1:427756-428202 GCA_000183865.1 Listeria marthii FSL S4-120 | reverse complement strand
ATGGCAAAACAAAAGAACAAACACTTAAACTAGCAGTAACCCCTGCTTATGAAACAAAACTGGCAGCTAAAGCAGAAGCAACTCGTGTCGCGGCTGAAAAAGCTGAAGCCGAACGAGTAGAACGTGAACGCGTAGCAGCAGAGGAAAAACGTGCCGCTGACGCAAAAGTGGCGGCTGAAAAGAAAGCCGAAGAAGCTAGAGTCGCATCTGAGAAAAAAGCGGCTGAAGCAAAACGCGCTTCCGCAGAACGTGCCGCTGCACAACCAGATACTAGTAATGAACAAGGACAAATGGTTTATATTACTGCTACCGGTAAAAAATACCATTATGATCAAAACTGCCGCGGCTTAAACAACTCTAATGGCGAAACTGCCGTAACGGTTTCCGCAGCCAAAGCACAAGGCTTAACTTTATGTAAATTTGAACAGTAAAAAAAAGCAAAATTT
>CM001047.1:427499-427656 GCA_000183865.1 Listeria marthii FSL S4-120 | reverse complement strand
AAATTTTGCTTTTTTTTACTGTTTTTAATTGAATTTAGACTGGATTCGTGGTAAATTTATAAAGATATAATCGTTTAAATATGCTTGTGTAAAGCAATCCCTACTTTAATTATACAACAAGGTATTCTTTACCGTCAAGTATTATTTTTTCGAAAAA
>CM001047.1:423937-427399 GCA_000183865.1 Listeria marthii FSL S4-120 | reverse complement strand
GTTCATTTCGAAAAAATAGGGGGATGAATAAATGAAGCCATACGTATTAAAATTTCAAGACATCGATAAAACCACAGAAGCCCTTGTTGGTGGTAAAGGACTGAATCTAGGCGCCTGTTCCAAAATCGCTGGAGTTCTTGTCCCACCAGGTTTTTGCCTCACAACAGAAGCTTATAAAAAAACATTGGCAGAAAACAGCGAATTCAATCAGCTACTCCAACATCTTTCCTTACTAAAAACGAGCGATAGTGACTCTATCCGAGAAATCAGTGCGGCTATTCGAACGCTGATTCAAAATATCGATATTGCTCCTGAAATCCTAGACGCTATCGACGCTTCCCTTTTAGATTTAGGTGAGCATGAAGCTTATGCGGTACGTTCTAGTGCCACTGCGGAAGACTTGCCTCACACTTCATTCGCCGGGCAACATGATACTTATTTAAATATTATTGGCAAGGATGAAATTTTACAGCACATCAGCAAATGTTGGGCTTCTTTATTTACTGAACGAGCTATTATTTATCGAATTCAAAATCAATTCGAACACAGCAAAGTCCAGCTAGCGGTTGTTGTTCAACAAATGATTTTCCCAGATGCTTCTGGTATTTTATTTACAGCTGACCCAATCACCTCCAATCGAAAATCACTTTCGATCGATGCCAGTTTTGGCTTAGGTGAAGCACTTGTTTCTGGTTTAGTTTCTGCTGATTCTTACACTGTTCAAGAAAATACAATTACGAACAAAATAATCGCTACTAAAAAACTTGCTATTTACAGTATAAAAGAAGGTGGAACGGAGACGCGCCAGCTTGAAAAAACGCAACAAACAAAACAAACATTAACTGATTCACAAATTTTACAACTCGCGAAACTAGGGAGAGAAATAGAAGCTTATTTTGGTAAGCCGCAAGATATCGAATGGTGTTTGGTGGGCGATACTTTTTATGTTGTTCAAAGTCGACCTATTACTACTTTATATCCAATTCCTGAGGTGGATGCGCCCGGTAACCGCGTCTATATTTCTGTTGCACACCAGCAAATGATGACGGATGCGATGAAGCCACTTGGACTTTCCTTTTATCTAATGACGACCCCCGCTTCTATGTATACTGCCGGCGGACGGTTATTTGTCGATATTACGCAAAGCATGTCATCACCAGCTACTAGAGATATGATGGTGACCTCGCTCGGCCAATCAGACCCACTCATTAAAGACGCCTTACTCACGGTGATTAATAAAAAAGATTTCTTACAAACATTGCCAGTTGAGACTACTAATTCCAAAGTGGTGGCTCCTGGAAAACCACCAGTCCGTAACGTCCCTGATCCAGCTATCGTTTTCGATTTAGTCAAAAATAGTGAAAACTCGATAAAAAAACTGCAACAAACGATTAAAACAAAAAATGGTTCCGATTTGCTTGATTTTATTGCAGAAGATTTAGCGGAATTAAAAAATGTTTTATTTAACCCGACTAGTATCGATGCGATTATGGCTGGAATGGACGCTTCGGCTTGGCTAAATGAACATGTTTACGAATGGCTTGGCGAAAAAAATGTGGCAGATAAGCTTTCTGAATCAGCTCCAAATAACATCACTTCCCAGATGGGCCTAGAATTGCTAGATGTAGCCGATGTCATTCGTCCTCATCCTGCTGTCAGAGCTTATTTAGAACAAACGAAGAACCCTCACTTTTTAAACGAACTAGCTACTTTAGAAGGTGGAACAGCAGTCAAAAAAGCATTAGATGATTACTTGCAAAAATACGGCATGCGCTGTGCGGGCGAAATTGACTTAACGAAAACACGTTGGATTGAAAACCCGCTAGCATTCCTCCCGCTTATTTTAAGCAATATAAAAAACTTCGAACCTGGCGCGAGTAAACATAAATTTGAACAAGGCAAAAAAGAAGCTGCAAATAAAGAGCGCGAAATTCTTGAGCGCTTGGAGCAGCTACCTGATGGGGCGGAAAAAGCGGCGGAAGTGAAAATAAAAATCGATATTCTTCGCAATTTCATCGGATACCGCGAATATCCAAAATACGGCATGATTAATCGCTACTTTATATACAAACTCGCTTTGCTACGAGCTGGCGAACAACTTGTTCAAAATGGCGTGCTTCATGAGAAAGAAGATATTTACTTCCTTTACTTTGATGAACTGCGCGCCGCTTCCCGTACAAATCAAGCCGATTACGAGCTTATTAATCAGCGGAAAAGTGATTTCACTTCCTTTGAAAAATTAACGCCACCACGAATTCTTACTTCCGACGGCGAAATGATTAATGGTAAATACAAGCGTGAAAACTTACCAGAAGAAGCCATTCTCGGTCTTCCCGTTTCATCTGGTACAGTCGAGGGTCGAGCTCGCGTCATTTTAAATATGGAGAAAGCTGATTTGGAAGATGGTGATATTTTAGTTACCGCCTTTACCGATCCTAGTTGGACGCCAGCATTCGTTTCCATAAAAGGGCTCGTTACTGAAGTAGGTGGGCTGATGACTCACGGGGCTGTAATTGCACGCGAGTATGGTCTTCCCGCTGTCGTCGGCGTCGAAAATGCTACGAAAATCATCAAAGACGGCCAGCAAATACGGATAAATGGCACAGATGGTTACATTGAAATACTTGATTAAACAACAAACCCAGCATCCTTAAAAAGGAATTGCTGGGTTTTTGTTTATGCTTTTTTTCTCCAAACAAATGGTTCGTTGCTTAAATTGATTGCTTTTGGGGCATGGCTAGCTTTTATTCTCAAAATATTAAAACACACTAATCGCTTAGTGTGTTTTAATTCGGCACAATTAAATCTGTATCGGGGTCTTTGCTTTTTTTGTCTGTTGATTTGATTTCTACGAATACTTTATGTGGCAAACAAACAATGGTGTCACCGGCTTTGGATTTCCAGCCCATTTTGACGCCTACTTGGTCGGGGCTGTTGTCTTCTTTAATGCGAATCCGTTCGCCATCTACTTCCATCAAATTATATTGCGCGCCTTTCCCTTTAATCGTAAACTGTTCATTTCCTTTGTGGCCAGTTAACGGGATTTCCCGGATTACTTTGCCATCTTGTGAAATGATTGCTACGACGTCATCGCCTACGTTTTTTGCTTCAGCGACAGAAAATAATATTAGTGGCAAAAACGAACCCAAAATCAGTGCAACAATAATTACAAAATCAAATGGGCGTACCATTTTCATATATTGACGCATTTTTTCTCCTAACTAGCCATTATGATTAGCGTTAAAATCCAAGCTAACTCCAGGCTCATCGAACGCAATTTCTGTTACATCATAGGTTAAACGCTTGATGTAGTCAATTAATGGGTTGGATATACCTTCCACATCAACAGCTTCTAAATCCGAAAAGTCACCGAAAAAATCTTTTAATTGAATAATACGGCTGATTCTACCATCAATCCGGAAATTTTCAAGCACTAATAAAAAAGGAATAGTTATCTTGAAA
>CM001047.1:422719-423837 GCA_000183865.1 Listeria marthii FSL S4-120 | reverse complement strand
ATACCACTGCTGCCAAAATCCCTGCCAGTGGTAATGTTATAAACCAAGTGACAACCATGTTTTTTCCCGTGCGCCAGTTGACTTCTTTTTTATGGTTAGCTGTTCCAACGCCCATAATCGAACTATCAATTACTTGCGTCGTACTTACTGGCAAATGAATCAGGGTTGCTGTCATGATAATGGAAAGCGAACTTAAATCAGACGCCACTCCAGTAACCGGGGTGATTTTCATGATTTTCGTTCCGACCGTTTTGATAATCCGGTAGCCACCAACAGACGAACCAATCGCCATCGATGCCGCACAACTCACTTGCACCCAAAACGGAATACCCGCCGACTCTTTCAAAAGACCACTAGCAACTAGGGCCAGCGTGATAACACCCATTGTTTTTTGCGCATCATTCGTACCGTGTGAATAGGCTTGGGCGGCGGCGGTTCCAATTTGGATAAAACGAAAGCGTCGATTCATTTTCCCAAGTTTTTTATCGTGAAAAAGGTGTTTGAAGAGCGAATAAATCAAGTAACCAACCGTAAAACCAAGAATTGGCGAGATAATTAATGCGATAATAATCGTTGTAAATCCAGACCAATTAAGCACGCTGAAACTGCTAGCGGAAGCAATCGACGCTCCGGCTATCGCACCAATCAGCGCATGCGAGGAACTACTCGGCATGCCGACAAGCCAAGTCATCAAATTCCAAATCACCGCGGCAATCAAGCCACATAAAACAACAAACTCCCCATTATTAAGCGAAAATGGATCTACAATGCTTTTTGTGAGCGATTCCGCTACACCTGTAAAAGAAATGGCACCTAGAAAGTTCATGATTGCTGCAATTCCAATAGCTACGCGAGGTTTTAACGCTCTAGTTGAGATACTCGTGGCAACAGCATTGGCAATATCGTGAAAGCCATTGATAAAATCAAATGCCAACCCCACGATGACAATAATAATCGTTACTAAAATAACTGTATCCATTCAGCAGTTCTCCTTGTCGAGATTCACTTTTTTATTGTCTATACCCTTTTTGCGGGAAAATAAAAAGAATCTGCTCCCATATTAGGTAGCAGATTCTTGTTGATGTAATTAAAATTCTTCCCAGTTTTCGCGGTCGTAT
>CM001047.1:422202-422619 GCA_000183865.1 Listeria marthii FSL S4-120 | reverse complement strand
AGCAGACACCAAAGAATTGCATTCATTCCGCGTTGATCTGCATCTTTATATACCCAGATTGCTAAAAGTACTTTTGCTGCTAGCCCTAAAACTGCACCAACAATAAAAAGTATTGGTAAGAACATCATCATTCCCATTTCGTCCCCTCATCTTCTGTAGAAATTGTTTCATATTCCTTAGAAACTGTTTTATATTCTTTTTTGTTAACTGCTAAAATACCTGCAATCAAGAATAAAATCCCGTGGATTGTGAAAACTTGTAATCCACCTAAAACGATAAAACAAACGGCGATTGTTTTTACTTTCGGTCCGCCACCGTTCACTTTAAATGCACCAACGAAACCAAAAATCGCGGATACAAGAGCAAAAATTGCGGCAATTATTGAGCCAAAAGTCATTATTCCGGCTACAATTAAAT
>CM001047.1:412883-422102 GCA_000183865.1 Listeria marthii FSL S4-120 | reverse complement strand
AAAAATTGCGGTATAAAACACAGCCCCTAAAAAAGTTAATATGCTTAAAGAAGCACCAACGATAAGTAATGTAAATTCTGTTTGTCTGTTCATTAAATCCTCCATATGTTTAGTTAGTATTCTTATAGTGTACCATGAAATACGCTTTCACTAAATACAAAAATGAGAAAATTCACGAAAAATTCACGAAAAAGCTATTTCCTAAAAAGGAGATAGCTTTTACTTTTTCTTCAAAATATCATTTGCCAGGGCCGTGAATCCATAAAAATCAGAAAGTCCTGAAAGCTTTTCACCGTATTCTTCGCGCACTAATTCGACGAGCAACTCATAAATATTAATGGCTTCTTCATAATCATTTTTGCTTATACATAGTAAAAATACGGCGCGGACGGATTGTTTTTGATCCCATTTGATTGGTTTATCTAATATCCGAATAACGATTTTTGTTTCTTTCGCCATTAGTCCGAGTGGATGCGGGATTGCTATTCCGGTTCCGAGCACCGTTGAGCCTAGTTTTTCACGTTCGAGAACCGATCGCAGAAAGTCGTCACCAACAATATTTTGTTGCTGCAATGAGTCGACCATTTCTTCTAAAATTGCCGTTTTACTCGTCATACTGCTTCTTGCAAAAAAATCGGCCGTGAAGAAATTAGATAGAAAGCCGCGGTTAGGATCCGTTTGTTCTTGAATAATTGCCCCGAGCATTTTTAATTCTTCATTTGTTGGGATGTTGCTGATTTTGATGACCGGCTTATTTTTCTCAGGTATTCTAACGGTGGAAAGAATGATATCTTCTTCAATATGGATAAAACGGTTATATTCTTGAATCGAAACAACTTTTGTAATGTCGAGATTGCTCACTGCCGACTTCACTTTTGCTTCCACAATTCTTGCTGTTCCAAAACCTGACCCACAAACGATTAAAGCTGATTTATGACGATAGTAAGAGATTTGATAATTTCGCTCTAAAGATGCCCCGATATGAAGCGCCAAATAGGCTAATTCATTTTGATTAATGTCATATGGATAGTCTTTTTTTAGTGATTCTACTGCGTCGAGTGTGATTTCATAAGCTAATGGATAATAGCGTTTAATGTGCTCCGTCATTGGATTTTTGACGGTCATATGGTATTTCACGCGATATAACATGGAATGAATATGGGCAACAAGATCCTTTTTCAGTTGCATGTCATCTTGTAAATGATAAAAATAATGTGACTCAATGCGGTTCAACATGCCTTCAATATACGCATAATCATCAAATTCGCTAATTTCTTTATCTTCTACGTTCAGAATGCGTTTGCTGGCGATTTGGAGAAGTAAATAGTTTTTGTCCGCGTCGGCAATCTCTATTTCAAAAAGTGATTCTAAAATAGTTGCCAGTTTGGCTGCAATCGCGATTTCTTCTTCACTAACGTCCGTTAATTCAAACTGTTTCAACGTATGCCCGAGTTCAATTCGTTCCACTAAAATCATCATATGTAAAAGTAAGTTTTGAAGCGCTTCGTCTGTGAAACGAATGTTGGTCGCAAAAAAATAATCGGTCACAGCTGTCATTAATTTTTGCAATTTATCTTTTTGTTTATGCCATTCGAAAAATGACTCTAAGTAGGATTCTGGGGCGTTTTTGGAAGCAATTAGCGCGGTTAGAGCATAGCGCATTTTTTCTTCATCGCCGACAATTTTCACGCCGCTACCCGGTTTCGAGACAAGCGTTAAATCATAGGACGCAATAACCTTCCGAACTTGTTTCATATCATTGGAAATAGTTGCACGGCTAGCAAAAATCGTATCTGCCAAGTCTTCCAATTTAATATAGTCGGCGCTTGATAGCAACAAGAAAATCTCGTATTTCACGCGTTCTTCAGGATTATCTAAGTCAAAATAATCAGCGTTTTTCGGTTTGTTTTTCTCGGCCTGAAAAGCTTGAAAAACGGTCGAATCAAGGATTTCGATTTTGTAACCCGCACCCCGAGTGAGCGTTATAGTTGCCCCGTGATTTTCGAGAAATTCGGTTAGTTTCGCAATGTCCGTTCGTATCGTTCGTTCGGAAATATGTAAATCTTGGCTGAGTTTCTGAGCTGATAAGTGGCTACCCGCATCAAGGAGCATGCCATATAGTGTTTCCAAACGTTTATAAGCGAAATATCCCATTATTAGCAGCTCCTTTTTTAGGTAGTTAATCGTTATTTTTCAAATAAATAGCTTTGGACTTTGGCGTGTTTTAAAGTCGCTTGTTTTTCCTTCGCAGGGCTTTCATCCAAGTGGCGTTCTTTGCCTTGGAAAATTTCTGGAATGGTAATTTCTTTTTGTAAATATGGATTGAAAAAGCGCGTAATGAAGGCATCGCTGTCTTCGGCTTTTTTCACTGCGCTAATAATCGCTCCGTCTATTGTCGGAAGTGCCAAACTATATGTCGCATCCAGCGTTTTTTCTTCATCGCGGTAAACATAAATTAAGCGGCCGTTTAGGAAATCTGACATTTGATAAACTGGTGGATTCGATAAGTATTCTTTTGCTTTTTTCGCGATTTCCGCTTCGTCAAAAGAGCTTTCGAATAAAGTTAGCGCAAATGTTGCGTTGATTTCGCCAAGTAGTTGTGCGTCTGGTGTCGCAACGATTGATTCACCGGAAGCACGACCTGGACGATATAGTAAATCGGTTTTACCCATATGGCTAAATGTGCGGAATAAGGTTAGCGAAATCGTATCATAATTTTCGCCAATGATTTCGTATTCGCGCACGCCTTCTGTCATTACAGCAACTCCGTGCGACTCATCGTGTAAGCTGACAAAACTTTGCATTGCTTCAATCGAAATTGGCGCTTCTTGCCATTCTTCTGCTTCCCATACATCCATTTCTGGAAGGCGAACCGGACGCTGGATTGGCGCGAATAATTGGTCAGCTGTCGAGAATTTACTAGCAATTTCGGTTGCGAAAGTGACGCATAAACGATGGCTCAATACTTGGTTAGCAATTTGGACATCGAAACGAATGAGTTCTTCGTTTTTACGTAAAGAAATTACAGTTTTGATAATCATTTCGTTATTTTTTTCACCATTTGCACGTTCTTCTAAATTATACGGTACATTTAACTTGAAGGAAATAGTTAATGCTTGGTTGACGCTTGATATGCTAGACTCTACGCTTTCCACTACCGCTTCTTTCGATGAAATTACAAGGTCTTTTCGTGGCGGAGAATAGTTGTAGGAATCGCCATCGTCGCCATTTTCCACAAAAATCATTTGATCGGTGTAAGTTCTGCCCGCTTTTTTATCATGAATCGTTAGTGAATTGTTGGCTGCTAGCTGGATTTCATAAAATTCGTTTTCGATTTTTGTCGTGGCGGATTGTTTCGGTTCTTGCTCTGGTGTTTCTTTTTCTAAATTAAAGTAGATGGTGTCGTATCCTAGCGCTGGCAGGTTATTTACGTTTACTAGCATCGTCGCTAAAAAGACTTTTTCTGGTAAATAAACGGGTCTGCTTGGATTTAGATCGATATGTTGATTCAAGACATATTCGGTTAGGTCTGTTTTCTCTAGAATGGTGTATTCAAGCGTGTTTCCTTGCGTATCTTCTACTGTGAAATTGTCTTCTGGAATGTAGGCGGTCATTTTGATAACGCCACTTTTTTCGTATGGAAGTGGGTTGAAAACGGTAAATTGGAACGGTTGTTTTTGTTCGATTTTTTCGCTGATTAGGCGCATGTTTAAATCGAGTAAATTGGTCGCTAAATCCGAAGCCAATTTGTAACGATGTTTGACGTCGCGGTTGGTCGTATCACTATTACAGCCACCAATGCTATCGTGTGCAGCATTTTCAAACATCAACTTCCAAATTTCTGCGAGTTCATTGTGTGGGTAGCGGTTGCCAAGTGAGTAACTGATTGAAAGAACTGGCTCCAGCACATTGCTTAAAAAGTTTTCAATTTGATTGTTCGCTTGTTTTAAATCAGCTCGAGTAGAGAAAATCGATTTATGCAGGCGACTATGTTTTCCTTCTGTTAATTCGCCGGCAATGACTGGTAAATCGGTCACATCTTTTTCTAAATCCGCGAAAAATGTTTCTGGTGAAGCGATTTGGTATTCCCGCGTGCTATCTAATTCATTGAATTTCGCAACCAATTCCGGCAAATTTTTTCTGACTGGCGCTTGGTCTAAGCCATTAGGGAAATAAACATTTGGCGTTGAAGCTTTTTCTTCTAAAGCACCAATTTGTTCATCCAAATAGGTTTTAAGTTCGGCTTCATTTTCCGGAATATTCGCTCCGTAGTAATAACCGAATGGAATTTGTTCCGCTAACATTTCCGTCCCGTCATCGCCCTGCCAGATAAATTCGGTTTGTTTCAAGCGATTATCAGCAACCCCACGCCAAAACAGAAACTTCGATATGCCAAATTCTTTATAAATTTGTGGCATGTTACCCCCTTGCCCGAATGCATCCGGGACATAACCAACAGCCATGCTATGCCCCATTTCGCGTGCAATTCTCGTACCATATAACAAGTTTCTAACGATCGACTCTTGTGAAATCACTAATTGGTCCGTTTGTGTATACCAAGGTCCGGTAATAAGGCGTTTTTCAGCAATAAGTTTTTCTAATCTCGTTTTATCTTCCGGGCAGTAGCGTAAATAATCTTCTATTAAAGAACTTTGAGCATCCATTAAGTAAAAATGGTAATCGTCTTTCGCTTCTAAAGTTTCAATTACTTCTTTTAAATGCTTCACTAAATAGATTGTCGAACGGCTTGAAGTGAAATACCATTCTCTATCCCAATGTGAATGCGGAATTACATGTACTTTCGTTTTAGCCATTTTAATTAAATCCTCCAACTATTATTTAATCTCTATTTCGTCAAAACTAATATCGATATCGTCCAAAACGTCGTCCGCAGCAGCTGTTTCTTCTTCTGTGAAATTAACGAATAAGTTCGCGCAAATTCCGATAATAAACGCTCCAACTAGACCACCAACTAAGTAAGCCCAGCCGTTACCAATTGTGAAGAAACCATACATCCCACCGATTGGCGGCATTTTTACGTAAGCGCCAAGTCCCATTGTTACGGCGCTACCAATCGCGCAGGCAATAACATTTAGCGGAATTAATTTACCCGGGCTGCGTAGTGTAAATGGAATCGCACCTTCTGTGACCCCAATCAGCCCCATGATTAGCGCACCATTTCCAGCTTCTTTAAAGGTAGTAGAATAATTCTTTTTGCGTAAAAGTGTTGCGATTCCGTAACCTAGTGGCGGAATACAAATTGCGACATTAATCATGATCGAAGGTAGATAAATCCCACTCATAAATAGCGCATTCCCAGCCATCCAAGCGGCTTTATTTACAGGTCCACCAAGGTCAAATCCAATCATTGCTCCTAAAATAAGTGCTAGAATAATAACATTTGTATCGTTTTTACACATTTCTGTTACCCAATCAAGTAACGTTTGGTTTAACCATCCAAGCGGTCCGCCGAGAATAAGTGACATCAGTATCCCCGTGGCACCAACCGTGATAAGTGGCAAAATAATTAGTGGTAAAGAACTAGCAGCAGGTCCAGTGATACGAACATGTTTTTTCACCCAGTTTGTTAACCAACCGGCGAAGAAACCAGCGACTACAGCACCTAAGAAACCAGCATTTGTACTAGTAGCCAAGACACCACCGACAAAACCAGCAGCAAGCGCCGGTTTTCCAGCAATCGAATAAGCAATATATCCTGCAAGTACTAAGTTAAGTAAGCCAATTGCCGCCCAACCTACATTTTGAAATAAGTAAACGTAATGATAAAATCCGCTTGCATCAGCGTAAGCATCTAGATTTGTAACCCCGCCAATAATCCCAATCAATTTTGCAACAGCTACAACAAGTGACCCTGCAATAATGACCGGTAGTGCATACGATATTCCCGACATTAAATGGTCTTTTGCTTCGTTTAATTTCCCTTTCATGACTTAATTAGCCTCCTTTTGTTTACGTGCTTCAATTGCTGCAACAACTTTACTTAACACCGCTTCCCCGTTTGCGACACATTGACCAATTTTCACACGAACGACTGGTTTTCCTTTGAAACGATCTTCCCCGTCGATCACTTTATCCGCCGCGATGATAACTACATCTGCCGCACTCACTTCAGCTGGCGTGATTTCATCGATTGTTCCCATCGCGCCTTGTTGTTCAATTTTGACATCGTGACCTAATTTTACTCCCGCTTTTTCTAATGCCTTTGCTGCCATTGGTGTATGCGCAAGTCCTGCGATACATGACGTAACTCCTACAACTTTCATATCAATTCTCCTTCCAAATTATCTTTCAAGTAATCCATCAGTTCGTGTTCCGTTTTAATCGTTAAAATTTGCTCTTGAAACGTTTCTTCTAGTAAATTCACAGCCACACTGGATAAAATTTTCAGATGTTGCTGGCTGGCCTCGCTTGCTGGAACTAATATTGCAAAAATGGCTTGTGCCTTAAAGCCTTCTTTTGACTCCCAATCAATCGGTTCAACGAGACGAATGAAAAGCAGTTTCGCTTCCGATATTGCCTCCGTTTTCGCATGTGGAATGGCGATTAATTGTTGTACTGCTGTTGCGTATTCTTTTTCGCGTGCCCATAAGTCACGCTCCACTTGTGCTGAATTCGTCGTGATACCGATTTCAGCCGCCTTGTCTGCAATAAAAGCTAGCACTTCTTCTTTTGTGCTTAGATGCTGATTTAAAAATAATTGTTCTTCTGATACTATCATTTCGTCACCCCGTATTTTTTCAATGCCTTGCTTACAATTACATTCTAATGAAACCGATTACTTTTTTGAACATAAGGAATTTCCAGTTAAAGTGGAAAAAGATTAATTTACGCAGAAAAAAGCCATAAACAAAGCGTTCTCGGCTTCATTTATGGCTTTTCTAAAGGATTTATTTTTCGATATTTAGTTCTTTTTGATATTTGGTAAAAAGTGATTCGAACTCCGCTTTATTGAAATCGTATGTTTTTCCTTCCGCGCTCGCTTGTAATTTCTTCAAGCAAATATGCCAACCAGAAATATCTCTCGGGCTGTGTTCGGTGATTGCAGTGAGACGTTCTGTGAATGTTAGCTTCGTTTTATTCGCCGCAGTGGCATTCAGTTCAAAGTCAACCTCATCTTGATCCCACTCGAAAGCAAGTTTCTGGTTAGGTTCGAATGCACGAATTGGCATGGTTATTTTTTCTTCAGGCGTCATAACAAAAAGTAAATGTCCATCCGCGCCGAGCTCGCCTATTTCAAGTTCATCAAACCATTTTGCCAAGCCTTCATTTGTTGTTAATAATTCGAAAACTGCTGCACCTGCTGCGTTTATTTCTAGTTCAAATTCCACTACCGCCCCGCCAGCATCTTGCTTCGTAATTGATTCATCCATCAAAATCCCTCCCGCTAATTTGCTTTTATTTTCGCATAGATTGATCGTTCTCGCAAAAAGTAGGACTCGTTTAACGTTCAACTACCACGCGCTCGTATAAATCTTCTAACTCTGCATAACTAAGTTCTCTTAACCTGTGTCGTTCCACATTGGTCACAAGGCTGACAATTTCAACTAAAACCCAAGTATCGTCCGCTTGTTGTTCTACTTCCATCCCAAACGCCTCCTTTAGTTAATCCGCTCGCAACGCATCTATCGGCATTTTTTTCGATGCCTTCCGTGCTGGAACTACGCCGAACACCACGCCAATAAACATCGAAAACCCAACTGCTAAAAGAATTGTCGAAGCAGAAACATGCATTTCAAAACTAGATACGACCGTAACCATTTGCGCAGAAAAAACGCCTAATAAAATCCCGATGCCGCCACCTAACAAACTAAGCACAATCGCTTCAATCAAAAACTGCATCAAAATATCGCCGGGACCCGCACCAATCGCCTTTCGAATCCCAATTTCACGGGTCCGTTCCGAAACAGAAACGAGCATAATATTCATAATTCCAATCCCGCCAACGAGTAGCGAAATCCCAGCAATCGCCCCAAGTCCAATCGTAAGCGTACTCGTAATGCTATCAAATGTATCCAGCGCCTGTTGTTGATTCACCACCGTATACGCATCCTTATTATTCGGAAAAAGCTGACTCATTTTCTGCTCTATTCGCTTAACTACCGCCGGAACCTGCTCCGTATTATTCGTTTGAACATAATATAAATCTACAGAATCCGTTTTAAAAAGTCGTTCAGCGGAAGTAATTGGGATAAATAGTTTCTCGTCTGCTGATCCAAAGAGACTATCGCCTTTTTCTTCCAAAACACCAATGACCATATATCGGGCACCAGCGATTTGCAGATGCTTTCCGACCGGATTTTGATTTTTGAAATAGGTTTTCGCAATTTCCGAACCAATAACTGTTACTTTCTGGGCATAACGAACATCGACATTCGAGCAAAATCGACCTGACGCAACTGCCAAATTCTTGATGCTGGCATAATCTTCCGTTATTCCAGTTACTTGATTGCTCGCAGTTTTGTCACTTGTTCTAACTTCCTTTGTTTGCATCACTTCCGGCGAGCCAATTTCAGCTCCATTTAAAAGACTTTTCGCATCTTTATAAGTAAATTTGTCGTTAGGATTATCTGAATAAAAGCTAACCGACACCAGGTTGCTTCCCATATCGCCTAATTGGGTAGCGACATTTTTCGATATCGCCTCACCAATCGAAACAAGCAGTATAACCGAAAAAACACCAATAATAATTCCGAGCATCGTTAAAAATGTGCGAAATTTGGCGGATAATAGTTGTTTTAATGCTAATTTCACACTCTGAAAAAGGCTCATAATTCATTCCATTCACGGAGTTTTCCGTCTTTTATTTCTATGATTCGTTCGGCTTGTTCGGCGATTTCTTTATCATGTGTAATCATAACTAATGTATTTCCTTCTCTATGAATTTCTTTGAGTAACATCATTACTTCTTCTCCGGTTTTTGAATCTAGCGCTCCTGTTGGTTCATCTGCTAGTAATATTTCTGGGCTTCCGGCAATGGCTCGAGCGATAGCGATGCGTTGCTGTTGCCCTCCTGAAAGTTGCGCGGGTAAATGTTTCGCTTTATCTAATAAGCCAACTCTCTCTAAACTTTTTGCTACTACTTTTTTTCGGGTAGTTTTACGGACGCCGCGATATACTAACGGCAATTCGACATTTTCAAAAGCAGTGAGCCGTGGCATTAAATTAAATTGCTGAAAAATAAAGCCGATTTTCTTATTT
>CM001047.1:411480-412783 GCA_000183865.1 Listeria marthii FSL S4-120 | reverse complement strand
TTTGCCCGTTTCAATCCAAACTTGCTTCTTTTGTTTATCGGCGTCTACGATATAGACGTAATTTTTTTCTGATTTATCCGTGTGAACCGCTTCAATTGGTATTGTTAGGACATTTTTTTCTAGCGCTACAAGCACGTCTGCACTAATGGACATATTTTCTTTTAAATTAGTTTCGGTTTCCAGATTAATAGTTACTGCGTAGGAAGTTACAGACCCGTTTATGACTCCTTTTTCGTTGATATCAGTTATTTTTCCTTTGTAAACTTTATCATTTACTGCTTCGACATGTACGTTAGCTGTTTGTTTTTCTTTTATTTGGTTGATTTCTAATTCGTCTACCATAATTCGGGCCGCAAAATCTTCATATTCAGGCCATTCATTTTCTTTTTTGACGATGTGTCCTTCTGCGGAAACATAGACACTTAAATCTGCTATTTTCGCCTCGACTGTTTTGTAGTCAATGGTTTGCGGCGTTTTTGTTTCATTTTCTTTTATAAAATAATAGCCAACTGATGCACCAATGATAATCAGTATGATAACCCAGCTTATTTTTTTCAATAGTTAAAAACCTCTCTTTAAAAAGCAATTAAGATCATTGCATTCATAATGTGTTGAAAGCATTTTTTTAGTTGTTCGTAATCCCATGATTTTAAAATAGCAATCATGTGCGCTAATTCTTCAGCAATTCGATCACTTGCCGAAACAATAATTAGCCGTACTTCTTTTGTTGCATTATCATTTATTTCATTCCATAAATCTTGAATTACTCTATTAAAATAATCATTATTCAATTTGCCAATAAACGCGCAAATAAAATCTTCAAAAGCACCACGCATTAATTCGTATTCTCTATTTTTCTCATATTGAATGACGCTCTCTGCTATTTCTATGATGTCATCTACTACAACATAATCTTCCCGTAAGACTAATTTTTCCGTGCTTTCATACATTAAAAGTTCGACTAATTTCATCCGTGAAAAAAACTCTGTAATCGTTACTTCTGTGTTTTGAACGAAGGCACCACGGTTGTATTGATGAACTAAAAAACCGGAATGGCACAGGTTGATAATCGCTCGCCTAATCGGTGTTCTGCTCATATTTAGTTCTTGGGATAATTTCGCTTCTACTACACGATACCCTGTTGGATACTCACCCGTTGTGATTTTGTTCTTGATGTACTCAAAAGCTACATTTTCCAGTCGGTCACCTTTAGCAATTTTCGGCATAACTGATTCCCCTCTCCCTATGTAAAACTTCTTAAAAACAGCTTTATAATGCCATTTTATCATCTAGTTAATGAAAA
>CM001047.1:411216-411474 GCA_000183865.1 Listeria marthii FSL S4-120 | reverse complement strand
CGAACTTAAAATACTCTTTTCATCCATGATAATTTATCTATTTGCTTTTTTGCGATACGTGGTAATGCCGACTGTAGCTAAACCAAGTCCAGCAAGAACTACCCAAACCATCGAGTTGTCACCCGTTTTTGGTATTTTGCTTGCTTTTACATTCGCTGTTTCTGCATTTCCAGCAGCTTGCTTAGGCTTTGTAGGATCGCTTGGTGTTCCACTTTGAATCAGTTTGATTGGCTCTATAATAAGCGTTAAATCTTGTGT
>CM001047.1:409989-411116 GCA_000183865.1 Listeria marthii FSL S4-120 | reverse complement strand
TTCACTGTGTCTTTTGTTACTTTGATTTTTGCTGTTAGGTCGCCGTCTTCTTTATCCGTGGCGGTTACACCTTTTAACGAATTAAATAGGTCGCCTACTTTGATTGTTTGATCTTTGGCATTGATGACTGGAGCTGTATTTGCTGTTGTAGCTTCTTTAGTTACGGTTACTTTGATGCTTTTTAGCGTTGTGATTTCGCTTGAGTTTGTTACTTTGTAATCCACATCATATTCGCCACTTTTAGTCGTATCGACGGTGTTTTTTGTCACTTGGATAGCACTTGTAATATCACCATCTTTTTTATCCGTTGCAGTTACGTCATTTAGAGGATTAAACGTTTCATTTTGTTTGATTGTTTTATCTTCTGCATTAATAACTGGGGCTGTTGGGACTTCTGCTGGTGTTTCGTCTGTCACAGTGATGTTTTTCCAAATTAGCGACGTTTCTGGCGTTGTTGGTAAAACGGATCCTGCACCCGCGAACACGCCAATGTCTGCTTTTGTATCTTCATTTGCCGTAAATTCGAATGTATGTGTGAAAACTTTACTATCATCATTTGCTACGTCCATTACATTATCTTGTGTACGAGTTACGGCGTTGTTGTTAAGTGCTACACCGGAAGAACTTGGTACAAATAGTCCCGATTTTGCGGATTGTCCTGTAATTGTATCTGTCATTGTCATATCAACATTTGCTTCATAAGCTACTTTGTATTTGTACGTTTTGCCTTTTTCAAGTTGGACATTTTCATAACCAACAAAGTAAAAACCACCTCGTACATCTTTGTATGTCAAACTGCTTTCTGAAGTGTTTGCTGCTTTTGCAATAATACCTGGGGCGAAGTTAAAAACAACCATTGATAGTAGCGCAACTGTTGTAATGATCGCGATTATTTTTTTCATGGATTTAAAATCCTCCTTTTTTACATCTTTAATTAGAAAATAGGGTTAAGATAGTCTTAACCCTATATTTCAACGTATTCTAATTGGCAATCAACCAAAGATTCCTTTGATTAGGTTGTTTAGGATTTCAGTTACATCTGGGAAACGTAAAGCGCCAGAAAGGTTAGTTAATAATTGTAGGAAGAAATTCATCTTTAGTAGCCTCCTTTCCTATTTTAATTTTTT
>CM001047.1:409768-409889 GCA_000183865.1 Listeria marthii FSL S4-120 | reverse complement strand
AATAATTGTAGAAAGAAATTCATGTGTAGTAGCCTCCTTTACGTATTATTTTTTTAGAATCAACCAAAAATAGCTTTGATTAGGCTGTTAATTACTCCTGTTACGTCTGGGAAATTTAAAG
>CM001047.1:407813-409668 GCA_000183865.1 Listeria marthii FSL S4-120 | reverse complement strand
AATAATTGTAGAAAGAAATTCATCGTTTTCACCTCGCAATATTATGTAGTTGGGACTGTCATCCAAAGTTAATTATAGCTGATAAAAACGCCATTTATAGCGCTTTCAAACTTTAAAAACATTGCTCCAAAAATAGTATCCTAAGCTAATTTCCCGTGTCGTTCAGATTGGCATATTTGAGGACAATTATCAGAAAAATGTTTATTTTTTGTTGTCAAGCAAGCAGCTTTTGACACATTTTCGCTACATTTATTTATTCTCCCAAGCCAAACCGTTGCTACAACAACGTTTTCCACAAACGTCTTTGCTGATTTTGTACATAATTAGACTTTCTCTAGTGAAAAATACAATCGTCCACGCGAAAAAGTACCCTAGCAAGATTCACTAAGGTACTTTTATGATTATTATCGCAAAACTGGACAAAGCCGTGTAACGTGAGATAATAGAAAAAAATGATTTGGTTAGGAGCGAAAAAATAGCATGACAAAAATCGGCTTTATAGGCGCAGGTAATATGGGTACAGCAATGATTCGAGGATTAGCAAGAGCTAATTTAATAGCAAGAGAAAACATCATCGTTTGCGGCCGGAACATCGAAAAACTAAAACCTCTTGAAACAGAATTTAATGGTCTTGCGTTAACAACAGATACTGAAAAACTCGTAGAACAAGCAGATATTATCATTTTATCGGTGAAACCTTATACAATCCCAGAAATTTTAACCACAGTAAAAAATAAGTTAACATCAGAAAAAATCGTTATTTCTGTAGCAGCAGGCGTTACTATCAAAGACTTAGAAGAATTAACTTCTGCGGAGACTAAAATTGTCCGAGTAATGCCAAATACACCAGCATTAGTCGGCGAAGCAATGTCTTCTATTTCGCCAAATGCTAATGTAACGCAACAAGAAATTGATGAAGTTTCCGCTATTTTTGCTAGTTTTGGAGAGGCGGAAGTCGTGTCCGAAAACCTCATGGATGCGGTCATCGGTGTTAGTGGTTCTTCGCCAGCCTATGTTTATATGTTCATAGAGGCGTTAGCAGACGGCGCAGTACTAAATGGCATGCCACGTGATAAAGCGTATAAATTCGCCGCACAAGCCGTCCTAGGCGCTGCAAAAATGGTTTTAGAAACTGGAGAACATCCAGGGAAACTTAAAGATATGGTTACTTCTCCCGGCGGAACAACGATTGAAGCCGTGAAATCACTGGAAGATAATGGCTTCCGTTCAGCCGTAATCAACGCAGTCCAAGCTGCTGCTAAGAAAAATAGTTCTATGTAATTTTAAAGATATTTAACGAAAAAATACTTTTCCTCGCCTTTAAGTGGGAAATCTTGAATTCGGCCAAGCTCGGTAAAACCACATTTTCTATAAAATTCTGGGGCTTGGTAACTAAATGTTGTTAAGGAGATATGGTGGCAGCTATTCGCTCTACCATATCTTTCTATTTGTTCCATTAACGCTGTTCCGACGCCTGTTCCTTGTGTGCTTTTATCGACGGAAAGAAGGGAAACATGTAATTCCCCGTAGCTGATTTTAGCTGTTACCCCACCAACTATTTCCCCGGATTCGTTTAGTGCGGCAAAGCCAATATGCACATTATCTCTTTTGGGGATATCGTAGCCTAGCCGTTCTTTATGCTCCAAAAGCCCTTCAATTACGCGTGACTCTAATTCTCCAAGTGCCATTTCTTTAATTGTATATTCCATTTTTTAGTTCCTCCTTCACACAAAAAAGCATCACTAGAAAGTGACGCTTGGTGAGATTATTTTAAGTTTGCTACACGACCATAGCCGGCAATGTATTTTTTCCAGTAGCCAGATTTGATGTTGTCGTATTTTACGCCGTTATTTTG
>CM001047.1:402295-407804 GCA_000183865.1 Listeria marthii FSL S4-120 | reverse complement strand
CATTTTGCCATTACCAACGTAGATTCCAACGTGCGCGATGCCTTTACCATAGTTAAAGAAAATCAGATCGCCATTTTTTAGTTCGTTTGCTTTAATTTTCTTAGCTGCAGTGTATTGTTGCTTGGCTGTTCTTGGAAGTGATTTTTTGATGCCTTTCGAGTAGACATATTGTGTGAAACCGGAGCAGTCGAAGCAGCTTGGGCCAGTTGCGCCAATTTTGTAGCGTTTGCCAAGGTGTTTTCTTGCTTCGTTATTTAATGCGGTAAAACTTTGTGTTGTTGCAACAGGTGCTTTATATGTAGTTACACATTTACCTGAAACATACCCTACTTTACCGTTATATGTTGTTTTGTACCAGTTATTGTTCGTCTTTGCAGTGAAAGTAACTGTTGTGCCTTTTTTGTATAATCCGATGACTTTGCCATTTGTGTTATCTGCTGTGCGAATATTTACATCAGCCGTTATCGTCATTTTATATGTTGTTGCTGCTGATGCGCTAGTTGTTGGTAAGAATAGTACTGAAAAAGAAATCATTAAAGCTATAAACGCAAAAAAAATCTTTCTTCTCGTTGCTATTATTTTCAATCCACGCACCCCTTTTTTATATACACACAGCATATCAGGTCAATGTTACAGTTGTAATACAGGGATTTTAAAAATTGAAGCTATTGTGTAACAGATTAGACACAGCAACAAAAAGACCCAAGAAATTAGTTCTCGGGCCAACTTTTATAAATGATTTTTCCGTAAAGAAACGGGCTTATCAAGGATTTCCTTCGTAATTATTGCTTCTTGTAATCTGCCACGTAATTTACGGGCCTTTTTAGGATGATTACTTGTGTTTTTAATTAGATTCTTTCCTTTGGCCACATTGGATTCTCGGCGGATATCTCGTAGCATTTTTTCTTGAGTTGCCTTTTGTTCGGCAATTACTTTGTCTTGTTCTTTATTTTGTGTAAAAGTACCTTGTGATACTTTACGTTTTTCTGGTTTTTTGGTGATTTGAGTATGGCTCGCTTGATGAGTCGTGCGTAATTTCGGTCTTTGTTGTGGCGCTTTCTCCTCTTCCTCTTCTGCCCCTTTACCGGCTTTACTAAGGAAATTTATAAGGACACCAACTATACCAAGAACGACTAAGACACTCTCCCAACCACTATTCAGAAAATCACTTAAATCCATTGAAAACACCTTCTTTCTTGCAAAAGATCAAGGTTTATTTTTCGTCTTCGTGTGCAATCGATTCACGCATAGCTGTATCTGATTGTACATTTTCCATTTTGTAGTAATCCATTACGCCTAAGTTTCCTTCTTCTAAAGCGCGAGAAAGCGCACGTGGAACTTCTGCTTCTGCGGCTACTACGGCTGCTCTGTTTTCTTGTTCTAGGGCAATCGCTTCTGCTTTACGTTTCGATGCAGCTGCTTGAGCAACTTCCATGTCAGCGTTGGCTTTTTCGATGTCTAGTTTTGCTTTAATGTTGTCCCCGATACGCATTTCAGCGATATCAATGGATAAAATTGTGTAGGCAGTTCCGTCTCCAAGTCCTTGTTCTTGGACTTTTTTCGAAATGCTGTTTGGATTTTCTAGTACGTCTGTATGTTCTTTTGTTTCACCGACTGTAGATACTACAGCTTCACCGACACGGGCGATAACTGTATCTTCACCGGCACCACCGACGATACGTTCAATGTTCGATTGTACAGTAATTTGTGTGATAACTTTTACTTCTACCCCGTTTTGCGCCACACCAGTAAATTCAGGTGTACGGATAACTTTTGGTGTTACGGAAGTTTGTACTGCTTCAAGTACGTCACGTCCAGCAAGGTCAATAGCTGCTGCACGGCTGAAATCTAGTTCAATATTTGCGCGGTGTGCGGCGATTAACGCATCAACTGTGTTATCCACGTCTCCACCTGCTAAATAGTGACTTTCAAGTTGGTTTACTTCTAAGTCTAATCCTGCTTTTACTGCTTTAATTAATGGTTTTACAACGCGAGAAGGTACAACACGACGTAATCTCATCCCGATTAAAGTCCCTAGTCCCACTGGTACACGTGCGGATAATGCACTAATCCATAACCCCACTGGTACTAAAGTGAAAAATACGATTAAAAAGATGATAATCAATACTGCGATAATAATTGGTCCAATCATTGTCATTTTTCTCCCTCCTGTATATCTTCATTGACTAGTACGTACCCGAAATCGATACCTACTGCAATTATTGGTTTTCCCACTTCTAAATAACCTGTTTTTAAGCGAGCTTCATAGACTTCTCCGTCTATTCTGACACTACCAATTGGCTTAAGCGTCGTTTGTGCTACGCCTTTTTTACCTACTACTTTGTCTCGTAGCGCTTTCATTCTTTCTACTTCTTTGTCCTCTAAAACCCCCCGATGCACGAGTCCCCATGATTCTCCATAAACAAAGTCATCTTCTGTAAAATTATGCTTCAAACTAGTCACCTTCTTTAGGAACTTTTTTAAATTTTACTTTCTCCTATAATAACCATAACATGAAAGAAACCTTATGTAAAAAGCTTTTAGCAAGAATTATGTAAATTTTTTCACTTTTGTAGAAAACTATATTATAGAAGAAATAAAATTTTGGAATAGCACACTTTTTACGCCTTATTTAAGTCCCATTCAATCGGTGTTCTTCCGTTTTCCTCCAGAAACTCATTGGTTTTCGAAAATGGTTTGCTTCCGAAAAAGCCTCGGCTCGCGGCCAGTGGGGATGGATGTACGTCTTTAATAAGTAAATGTTTTGGGTTTGTGATCCCACTTGCGACCTTAATGGCGTGATTGCCCCATAAAATAAATACGAGTGGTTGCTCATAATTATTTAATTCTTCTAAAACATGCTCTGTGAATGTTGCCCAGCCTAGTTTTTTATGGCTACCAGCTTTGCCTTCCGCCACGCTCCAGCTTGTGTTCATTAGTAGTACGCCTTGCTCCGCCCATTTGGCTAGATAGCCGTGGTCTGCTGGTTCGATGTCTAGGTCCGTTTTCAATTCTTTGTAGATATTGCGTAGGCTTGGTGGGATTCGCACGCCTTTTTGGACGGAAAAACTTAGGCCATGCGCTTGTCCGGGACCGTGATATGGGTCTTGACCAAGAATGACGACTTTGACTTTATCATAAGGACATAGACGGAAACAGGAAAACATATCTTCCTCTGTCGGATAGACGTTTCCGTTTGCTCGCGCTTCCTTGACTGCTTCCATTAATTCTATAAAATAGGGCTGGTTTGCTTCTTGCGCTAAAAATCCATCCCAAGTTTTCATTATTTTATTCTCTCCCATCCTAGTAATTCAATCATTCTGTCCTTCAATTATACGTGTCGATGCAAGCAACTGTCAAAAGCCTGAGCAATTCGCGTGGTATACTTTTTAAAAGAGAAAATATTGTGGGGTGAAGAAAAATGGCGGAAAGAAAAGTGTCTTGGTTAGAACTGTTTTTTGATTTAATATTCGTTACTGCTGTTGCTTCCACGACGCATCTTTTGCTGAGTGTTGATAATCATCCGGATAAAACGGCTGTTTATTTTGGTGAGTATTTATTAATGGTGACGCCGATGTTTTGGGCATGGGTTGGTCAGACGATGTTTTTCAATCGCTTTGGGGAAAAGATCAAACTACCTGAACTTTATATGTTACCTCAGATGTTTTTCTTGATTCTGATGACAGCGAGTTTTGATTTAACATTTTCGAATACGTATTATACTTTTTTGATTGGTTATTTGGGAATTCGGCTGATTACGGTTATTCAGTATTTGGTGATTAGTAGGCAGTTGACGGGAAATGCGCAGAAAGTGGCGCTGCTTCTTGGTGGTGTTTTTCTACTTGGGGTTTTGACAACGGCGACTTCAGTGTTTTTTGACGGATTTGTGCGTTATTTAGTGATGTATCTTGGGATTGCTGTTGATATTATTTTACCGATTTTCTTGTCTAAAATATTGCGAAAAGTGCCAGTTGATTTTCCGCATTTGGCTGAGCGTTTTGGCTTGTTTGTTATTATTACTTTTGGTGAGAGTATTGTTGCGATTACGACCATATTAGTTGGGCACACGCTTGATTTATACACGCTTGGTTATACGTTGCTTGGCTTTTTAATTATTTGTACGCTTTGGGCATCGTATTTTTATAGCTTTGAGAAAATTGTTGATCATCATAAGGAGACGCATGGGCAGTTTTTGATTTACGGGCATTTCTTTATTATTGTTTCGGTAATGTTGCTTGCTGTGAATTTGCATTTGTTATTTGAGGGGCATTTGCAGCGAGATGCGTTGTTGTTGATGTTATTTGGTTCTGTAGCTGTGTTTTTTGTTTCGAAGCAATTTGTTTTTGCTGCTCATAAAAAGGCCGAAGTGACGTTTTCTTTTTGGAAAGATGCGTTGTTATTAGGGCTGTTGGTGGGGCTGTTTTTTGTTAATTTGTATAGTGATTTGCCGCTGTTTGTGAGTTTTGTGAGTATTTTGGTTTGTGCGCTGGTGGATCTTGGTTTACAGTTTGGGACTTCGCGGTCGGCACGAATGTAAATAAAAAAAGATGAGCATTTCGCTCACCTTTCCTCGCTCGTGTCCTGATGTCTTGTATAATCTGTGAAAATAAATAGGCCCATTAAAAAGCTTACTAAACATACGATTGGACGGAAGTAGAAGCCCGAATAGCTCGGGGTGAATATTAGTCCAAAAATAAGTCCAAAGAGCCATAAAACTAGTGCCATAAATATTAGAAAATCGTTTCGGTAAGCACAAATAATTAGAATTCCTGCTAAAATCATCGCTAATGACATTAAATAGCCTGATGACGCCGCAAGATCTTCCGGTATCATAAACAAGTTATTTTTTTTACTGTCAGGGCTTAGTATTTCAGCAAGAGCACCAACAAAACCTGCTTGGATTGACATAATCCCACAAAAAATACGCATTTCACACCACTCTTTTATAAAAATACATTTTAGCTTATTAATTATGGCATAAAAAATCTGGATTTACTACGCGACAATGTAACTAAAAATCATTTAAACACGCCAAAAACTAGTATAATTTGCTTTATCTTGAATATTAAACTCGATAACTTTTGTTAATAAATCAAAATCAACTGGTTTAGCCCATGTGATTCGGAATATACCTTTCGTATGACTATAACCCGCCTCTTTAAGTTCGGCTTCGAAACGCTCAATTCCAGCCGCTTCTGGGGAAACGCTCATATGTTGTTTTGCAATAGAGAAGCCAATAATGAACGTGTCATTCTTTGTAAACATCGGTGTATTCCATTTGATTTCCGGCTTTAAATCTGGGAAAGTTTCCGCCACCCATGTTAAAACTTCTTGTGTTCGCGCGCGGTGATCCGGATTTTCAATTTCAGCTAAATATTCTGCAAAAACTTCCATATTATTTCCTCCTATTAAAACATAATCTTACAGTTACTTTTTATTATAAAGGAAAACTAGGGCGATGCAAGGCGTGGCTATTGGATGTGGCAAACAAAAAACAAGTCCTGCGTTG
>CM001047.1:400045-402195 GCA_000183865.1 Listeria marthii FSL S4-120 | reverse complement strand
CAGATTTGCTTGTTTTTCTTCGTATGCTTGCTTGATGCTTGCTTTGTTTGAAACTTCGGAAACTCCCACATTCCACCAGTTAAGATAGCCTTCTGACATTGTTTTTGGTAGTACTTTCATATCGATTAAAGTTGTTTTGGTTTGTTTTTTTGCGTCTTCCAGTGCGCTGATTAAATCTTCTTTGGTGTTGGCTCTATAGACTTTTGCGCCGTATCCTTCTGCAATTTTGGCGTAATCTACTTGCATAATTTGGTTGTCGCTATCGCGGAATTCGCAGAAGAAACTGTCGCTGCCGTTTGCCATTTGGAGGTTGTTAATGCAGCCGAATCCGGAATTATCGAAGAGCATGATGTTGATTTTTTTGCCGTATTGTAGGGATGTTAGTAGTTCTGAGTGCGACATGCAGAAACTACCATCCCCAACGATTGAGTAAACTTCTTGGTTGTTTACTGCGGCCATTTTTGCACCGAGGGCTCCGTTTATTTCGTAGCCCATGCAGGAATAGCCATATTCTAGGTGATAGGTGTTTGGTACGGCTGGATTCCAAAGTCGTTGCAGGTCGCCTGGAAGTGAACCGGCCGAACAAACGACGATGCTATCTGGCGCCACGGTGTCATTAATCGTGATGAGCGCTTCGGTTTGCGTGAATTCGGTTTGTAAGCTGTCGGCGTATTCGTTTAGGGTTGCTTGGTCGAATTGATCTTTGATTTCTGGTGTGAAAGCTTCTCGGTTGAATTTCGTGTTTTGTAGTCGTGTTCTTTCTGCGAGCCACTCTGTTTTGTATACAGCAATCTTGTCGCCAAATTGGGTTTGATAGCCTTTTAAAAGTGGCGCAAGTTCGGCTAGGGTAGCTTTGGCGTCGCCGACAACTTGGAAAGCATCTAGTTTGTATGTTTGCATGCGGCTGACGTTGATATTGATAAATTTGGTTGCTGGGTCAAATGCAGTTTTGGAACTGGTTGTGAAATCGGTGTAGCGCGTGCCAATTCCGATGACCAAATCGGCGTCACGGATAGCTTTATTCGCAGCTAGCGTGCCGAGGATTCCAGTGCCACCTAAGTTGTTTTTGAAGTCAAACTCAACGGTTGACTTCCCGGCGTGCGTTTCGACGAGCGGAATGTTGCTTTGCTCGGAAAGGGAGATTAATTCTTCGCGCGCATCTGAATAGCGGGCGCCACCGCCGACGATGATAACCGGGGTTTTGCTAGCTTGGATGAGTCGCGCCGCTTCGGTTAGCTCGCGCTTCGTTGGAATTTGCCGATTGAGATAGTGAATTCGTTTTTGGAAAAATTCGAATGGATAATCGAATGCTTCTCCTTCCGTGTCTTGCGCGATGCAGATTGTGGCTGGGCCGGCGCTCGCTGGGTTGGTCATTACTTCGAAAGCGCGAATCAGGGCGCTCATGAGTTGTTCTGGTCGCTGCACGCGGTCGAAATATCTGGAGACTGCTTGGAAGCCATCATTGGTTGTTATTGCCGCGCTTGACTCATGCTCTAGTTGTTGCAAAACTGGGTCGGGCTGTCTGGTTGCGAATGTGTCGGCTGGCAAGAATAATACGGGTAAATTGTTCGCAAGTGCGGTGCCGGCTGCTGTTATGAGGTTGGCGGAACCTGGTCCTGCTGATGCGGAACACGCGTAAATACGCTTGCGATTTTTTTGTTTTGCGTAGGCGATTGCCGCGTGCGCCATGCCTTGTTCATTTTTCCCTTGATACACATTTAAATGACCCGGGTCTTCTTCTAACGCTTGGCCAATTCCAACCACATTTCCATGGCCAAACACCGTGAAAATCCCGTCCACAAACGGCGCCATTTCCCCGTCCACTTCAATATACTGCTGATTTAAAAATTTCACCAGAGCTTGCGCGGTAGTTAGTCGAATTGTTTTTTCAGTCACCATAATCCCCTCCTACTCAGCTTGCGCAATGAGCGCTTTAATTTCGTCGGCAGTTGGCATCGCATCCGAAGAGCTATGCTTGCTAACCACAATCGAAGCCGCCGCACTTCCGTATTTAAGCGCTTTTTCGATACTTTCATCGCTAAACAAACCGTATAAGAATGCCGATGCATAGGAATCCCCTGCGCCAAATGTTTTAAGTACTTTTGTTTTATATGCTTGCGCTTGGAATGTTTCGCCTGCTTTTGTATATG
>CM001047.1:395904-399945 GCA_000183865.1 Listeria marthii FSL S4-120 | reverse complement strand
GATATGCTTTTGTCGCTTCATTTTTACCACCGACTTGGTTTTCCATCATATCGAATTCGTCACGCGTTCCAATAATCACATCCGCCTGTTCCGCGACAAGTGAATAATAAACCGCCGTTTCTTCACTGTTTTTCCACGTATAAGGGCGATAATCCAGTTCAAATGCAACGACCACATCATTTTTCCGAGCTAAACTGACTGCTTTTAAAACAGCTTCCCGCGACGGACTTTGCGCCAAGGCTGTACCAGAAACGAGCAGCACGCGCGCTTCTTTGATATAGTCTTCTGAAATCTCTTCCGGCGCTAAATATAAATCTGCCACATTTTCACGGTACATCAAAATACTGCATTCATCCGGACTTTTAATCTCCGTAAATGCCAAGCCAACTTTGCGGCCTTCTGTATCTTTCACCATGCCATCCGTATTTATCGCTAAATCACGCATATATTTTTCAATAAAACGACCATGTTGATCATCCGAAATTTTACCGATAAAACCGACTTTTAAGCCTAGTTTTGCAGTCCCAATCGCGATATTCGCTGGCGATCCACCTACATATTTCGAAAATGTCATCGTTTTTTCCATTGGACGATTGTATTCGACCGCGTTCAAATCAATGCACGCGCGCCCTACTGTGATTAAATCGAATTTTCGTTCACTATGTTTTTTAAGATTCATGCTCCAAGTCCTCCTCTTAGTCTCGCTCTAAAATCCATTCGTGATCTGGATCGTTGTGGAACTTCCAAATCCGCTTCGGTCCCGCCATTACGTTCAAATAGTACGAATCATATCCGTCTAGAACGCCAACAGGATGATAGCCTTCCGGAACGATAACTGCATTTTGGTGCTCCACAGCCATCGTTTCATCAAGCGCACGGTCATCCGTATAGACGCGCTGAAAAATAAAACCTTGCTCAGGATTAATTTCATGATAATAGCTTTCTTCCAAAAGTGACTCCGCTGGCAAATTATCGCGGTCATGTTTATGCGGCGGATAGCTAGAAAAATTCCCGCCATCCGTATACACTTCCACCACCAACAAACTACTCGCAACTTCACTCACATCCGGCAAAATGTTATGTACCAGTCGTTTATTTTGATATTTCCCACGCTGCTCAATCGAATTATCACTTGCTTTAATAAGCGTTGTCGGTAAATCTCGATCAGCCGGTGAATAGCAAAGCGCCACACGAGCTTTTTCAGAGTCTGCCTTCACTTGAAACGCCCGCTCACCGGAAATAAACACGCTATCAGTCGGAATTTTTTCAAAAACGTTCGCTCTTGTGCCGATTTCCGGAAAAATATGGTCGCCCTCACTCACCGAAATTTTTCCAGTAAGCGCGACGATACAACATTCAAGCCCCCCCAACGTTTCCTGATAAACTGCGCCTTCTTCCAATTCAATCAACCGAAATCCAACATAACTTAGCGGCGAGTTTCCTTGGTTAATATCTTGAACAAGTATAACGCCAGGTGCTATCGTCTCATTTAACGGTTTTCGTAACAGTTTGCCCATGTTCGCGCCCTCCTATTCTTCGTAACCTTTTAATGAATATCTCGCAGTGACTACTTTTTTATGTGTGTAAAAATCTACGCTGTCTTTGCCGTTTGCATGAAGCGTTCCATAAAAGGACGATTTCCAACCAGAAAACGGGAAAAATGCCATCGGAGCAGGTACGCCCAAATTCACACCAAGCATTCCAGCATCAATTTTTTCTCTAAAGTAGCGAATTGCTTTGGCATTATTTGTGAAAATACAAGCACCGTTCGCAAATTCAGATTGATTCGCCACCCGAACTGCTTCTTGGAGGTTTTTCACACGAATGACAGATAAAACTGGTGCGAAAATCTCGTCTTTCCAAATTGTCATATCCGTCGTCACATCTTCCAAAATTGTCGGTCCAACAAAATGCCCTTCAGAAAGCCCAGTCTCCCGGCCATCTACCGTTAATTTCGCGCCTTCTTCTATGCCTTTTTCAATATAAGCAATCGTGCGTTTTTGATTTTCTTCGCGAATTACAGGTCCGAGGAAAACTCCATCATCTAGCCCATTTCCAATTTTCACATTTTGCGCCGCTGTTCGAAGTGCCGCTAGAAACTCGTCCGCAATTCCTTCTTCCACAGTGACAACCGCGCACGCCATGCAACGTTCGCCAGCTGACCCAAATGCCGCTGAAATAACATTCGTGACTGTATCTTCTAAATCCGCATCATTAAGTACAATCGTATGGTTTTTCGCGCCCGTCAAAGCCTGCACACGTTTTAAATTCGCGCTCCCATTTTTGTATACATATTCGCCAACTGGCTTAGAACCAACAAAAGAAACCGCTTTAATTATTTCGTTTTCTAAAATTCCGTTAACCACATCATGCGCCCCGTACACAACATTGAACACACCTTTTGGAAGACCAGCTTCCGAAAATAATTCCACCAATTTCTCCATCAAAAGTGGCGTTCTTTCAGATGGCTTTAAAATAAACGAGTTACCAAGCGCGATGGCCATTGGGAACATCCAACATGGCACCATCATCGGAAAGTTAAATGGCGCAATTCCACCAACAACCCCAACCGGATAGCGATAATTAGCCGCTTCCACGTCCGTTGCAATCGAAGCCAGCGAATCACCCATCATCAACGTTGGTGCTCCGGCTGCGAATTCGACATTTTCTATTCCGCGTTGCACTTCACCGCGTGCCTCGGATAAATTTTTACCATTTTCAAGTGTAATTAATCTTGCTAGTTCTTCTTTATGTTGAATGAGTAACTGTTGGAATCCGAATAATACGCGCGCACGTCTTGGCACAGCAACTTGGCCCCATTTTTCAAAAGCTTGTTCAGCAATGACAGCCGCCTGATCTAATTCTGCGCGTGTCGATATCGGCACTTGGCACAGCACTTCACCCGTCGCTGGGTTGATGACATCTTCATATTTATCCGTCTTACTCTCGACCCACTCACCGTTAATATAATTCTTTAATTTCCGTACATCTGCCATAAATAATCCCTCCACTTAAAATTACTCATAAGTTAACCATCAATCGATTTATACCCCCATATTAAGCCAATAAAATTGAAGAGTCAATTTAATTTTTGTCACTAACTTCACCATAAAAAATCACAGTTGATAACCTTTTGAGCATGTGTTATAAATAGTGTAATTGAAATAATTTTGCCAAAGGATGAATTTAAAATGAAAGTACAACGCATTCAAGCGATAGAGAATTTAATTCACGAAAAAGGCAGTGTTAGCCTCGATGATTTATGCGAACAATTCAACGTTTCCAAAAACACCGTTCGCCGAGATATTGCCAAACTGCTCCAAAAAAACACCATACGGAAAGTCTATGGTGGCGTCGTTTCTGTTTATAATAATCCCGAAGAAATCCGCCCGTTTGAAAATCGTGATACGGAAAATCATCTAGAAAAACAACTTATCGGAAAAGCGGCGGCTGATTTTATTGAAGAAAATGATTTGATTTTTATTGATTCCGGCACAACAACCAGCTGTCTCGCTGCGGCTCTGCCAACGGATAAGGAGATTACTATTATTACCAATAGCTTAGATGTGATTAATTTTGCGAGCGAAATGGATAATGTAAAATTGATTGTTATTGGCTCGACTTTTAAACCGAGTACTAAATCTTTTGTTGGCGTGGAGAATTGGGGATTTTTCGAGAAATACAATATTACGAAAGCTTTCATGGCCGCAACCGCGCTTTCGACTATGCATGGGGTGATGAATTCGGATATTTTGGAGTATGAGATTAAGCGCCATATGATGGAAAAAGCGACGGAGAAATTTTTGCTGGTGGATTATACGAAGGTTGGTAAGTCGGCTTTGCTTACTTACGGGGAGCTGGCGGAATTTGATTGGTTGGTTACGTCGAAGGACATGGCTGGTGGGTGTTTGGGGTATTGTGAGGATGTTGGGGTTTTGGTGAGGTTGGTTTAGTTAAAAGCCCCTTTCCTATGAAAGGGGCTTTTGTGATTTATAGCTATTTTTCTCCGTACCATTCTTTCTCCGTAAAATTAGTTGTCTT
>CM001047.1:395130-395899 GCA_000183865.1 Listeria marthii FSL S4-120 | reverse complement strand
ATTCTTCTGCATATTTTTCTATCAATCTTGCTTTTACATATTGAGGTGGCGAAAATAACAAAGTTGGCAATAAAGTAAAGCCAATAAGCAAAGCTAACAAACCGACTCCCCACACAACATATTCTAGAAAACTCGAATTTCCTACTGCGGCATCCATGTTCATGAGCCACCATTTATTTCCACGATAAAATAGAGCAGCAATCACAACAAGAACTAGAAAAGCTCCTAAAATTTTAGTAATTGTATTTGAGAATACCCTTTTTCCAGATTTAGCTGTCGTTTCAAATATCTCTTTCACATATGTATTCACTCGAGCCCGAATTAATAAAATAGAACCTCCGTAGCCCAAAATAATATAAACTAATGGAATCAAGTGATATCTATCTGCCTCTACTCGTAAAAAAACAATCATAAAAAAGATTACAGCAGTTTGCCACACTAAAAATAATACCAAGTTATAGTTTGTTACTTTGAAAATAGGTTTTAAAGCAACGTATTTAATTAACAAACCACTTAAAAGAATACAAGCTACTGCCGGGTATATTGGGTAGTAATTAATTGCTGGTAAACATAGTAATAAGGCAAATAAAATACTTCCTGCTATCTTACCTATGTAGCCAGATGTATGTTTCTTTTTTGTATTAAGTTGTTCGATTTCTTTGGGACTGATTGCATGTCGCGCTTCTTCATAACTCACATTTTTCATCATCTCTACCACCTTGGGAGACCATTGTTAAAAGCTATTTTTCTCCGTAAAATTAGTTGTCTC
>CM001047.1:392135-395125 GCA_000183865.1 Listeria marthii FSL S4-120 | reverse complement strand
ATTCTTCTGCATATTTTTCTATCACTTTCCCCCGAACGAAAAGGTTTGCTTTAAACAGAAAAAACGTTGGGATTAAAGTAATTACCAGTAATAGCGGAATTCCAAAAACAATACCTATCATGTCATCTATTCCGTTACTAGTAACAACATCATTAACCCCAGTTAGATTCATAATCCAAGACTTATTCATTCTATAAAATTGCATACCAACTAATGCAACCATAACTAAAAATCCAGAAATTTTCATCATGATAGTTAATATTTTGGAAGTTTCATAATTCTGATTGAATGTCTTATTAATTTCTTCTAAAATCATATTTTTCTCCACCTTGTTATAAAGATACAGAAAAACTAATATCGTAATCAAAAATACCGAAAAATTAATCATATAATTGCCTTTCGTCATTCCAAGTCCTACTGCGAAATAAGAAATATAGGCTAGTTTAGCTATTGAATAGCAATAGGTTTTATATCCATAATTCCTTAGAAAAGGAGGATATGCTTTGAAAAACTGATAGCACATTAAAAGAATAATAAGTAATTCTGCAGTTATCACGATACTATTCGCAATAATGAAACTGCCTCCCGCAAAATCTATAGCAAAACTACATACCATTAAGACTGGAAATGCTAATCCTAGCAACAGGATTATTTTTTTTCAGTTCAATAGAGAAACTTTGCTTTTTATCGCCTTTCATGGCTTCGTAGATATCTTTTAATTTGAGGACACGTTTTGCCTTCTCAAAAGAGACAGAAGAAAGGACTTCATTTTCTTTTTTCATTTCCCACCCCAAAGTTAGTTTTCTTTATAAGTTTAGAATAATATTTTCTTCCTAACTGATTAATTATTCAACAAAACCTCATCCTTTTTATTTTCAACTAGCCGAATAAGATTTTTCCCAAATTGCTCAATCAGCCCTATTTCGCTATAAATATAAAATTTACACCTATGTGCTCTATCAGGATTATCAGCAATTTCCATATCCACTTCTATTTTCACATGTCCAGAAGCATCTGCCTTTAGAAAATCCAGTGAAAATGCTGGTGTAAAATTGCCTTCTTTTTGGCCAAACTCCAAATAACAACCTTCATTATAATCTAAAGAATAAGCAATAATCTTCTCACCAATCCTCTTTAAATAAGCATCTTGCACATAGCACAATTGATGTATTTTCACAAACTCTGACTCTGCACTTACTTTTATTTCTAATAAATCATTATCTTCCCAGTACTTTGATATTAGTAAATTATTCACGTATTATTTTCCTCTTTCAGTTCTTTTTCTATGTCTTCTATCGGATAATTTTTGATTTTTTTAAATTTATATAATAATGTTTATCAATTTTTAAATAAGCGTTATTATCTAAAATTACTATGCCATCCCACTCATACATTCCTGCATCTCCATCCATGTAAATCGTGATAACTTCATAATTACTGTCTATTGGATGTACTGACAAATCAGGTTTATTAATAGTATTTTTCAGACAAGATATATCATACTCATCATCAGAAAAGAATAATATATTATTAACAATATTTTCTTGCATTTCCATTTCATTGATATAGGTTTTATGCTGCGGATTTGATACGAACCACATATTTAAAAGATCTTCCTTACTTATTTGAGGTACACTAGAAATCAAATTTTTATCAACATAAATACAATCAATAAATTCATCAAATTCTTGTTTATTAAAAATAATAGGTTCATATTTGTATTCAGCTTTTAAAAATTCTACTTTCTTAGGGACGGCTAAAATAAAATCACCACATTTTTTCAATATCGAATAGAAATGTTTATTTGTTCCGTAATTTAACCTTAAACAAAGTTCAGACTCTACTTGGCTTACAATCCCTAAAGATGAACCATTATGAATGAGGGTTCCATCTTTATAAATCTCGCACCAGTCTTTATATTCACCTAGGATTTTATATTTATTCATATTATTTTTCCGTTTATACTTAATAATTCATTCAACATTTTCTTTGTTTTATCCCCTAATACAAGATTTTTTCTTTATCATCCTTATAATATTTTTTAAGCTTTTGTGTTGAATAAATAGAATGTATTTCACCTATTTTATCCATAATATCTTTTATTCACTTAGTTATTTCAAAGTGGGGCACAACCATAACTCCGTAATATCGCCATTTTCATCAATTCCCATTATAGTATTAGGGGAAAATTCTACATAATAGGTTTCAACCGAATTATTTACTCCTCCAAACCTAAGCCACCCACTACTTTCATCATAAATAGTTTCCCACGAATTTGCTGCACCTATTCTTTTACTCTCGCCAGGATTTATATCATCTTCATTCAAAATAATCTTTCCTTGTATAAATTTAGGAGGCGTCAACTTACTCGATTTCCAATTAAAATCATGGTGAAATCCCCAAATTTGTGTTGATTCGTTATACTCGGAATCAAAACCAATGTATATGTAACCTACTAAAATGGTTGTATCAGAATTCATTCTTGGTTCTGATATAAACTCATGTGAATCTTTGAAGTAAAACAATTGTCCTTGAGTCTTTATTTTTGATTCAACAATTTTAAACATTTACCTTCCTCTCCTATTTAGCCCTCTATAGTAATTTCATCAGTACTAAATTCTTCTAAAAACAAATCAATAGGAAAGTCTTCACTATAAAGAATTGTGAATAAATCTCCCTCTATAAGCTCCACTTCACACAAGACTTTTCCGCTATCATTCAATTCATTCTCAGATGTAACAACCAATATACTAAGTTCCCAAACAGTTCGACATTGTTTTAATATATTTATTATTTCTTTAAAATCTACATTGATACCGTGTGATTCTTTTACTAAATTATTAAAATCAAAAACTTCTGTGCTAAATAGCCCTTTTTCTTCCTTGAAGTGCTCTTGATCATTCGGAACTGCATCTATCATTTCAATAGTAAACTGCTCAACTTTGGTAATATCTTTTAAAGCTATAAATATTTTCATTAAAAATTCTGCA
>CM001047.1:391601-392035 GCA_000183865.1 Listeria marthii FSL S4-120 | reverse complement strand
TTGTAGTTAAAATCAAGTTTTTTCAATTTCATCACTCCTATTTATTAAATGGTGGATTAGTATCAAATCTATGGTCTATTTTCTTTCCCAAAGGAAATTCTGCATTATAAATATACTCATGCCAGTGGGGAGCACTATGTGAATTCGGCCTTCCATGATTAGTATAATCTATCCAACCTTTTTCCCGACCATAATCATCATAAAACTTTGTTTGTTTTAAATTACCTAAATCATCAAATTTATTTAACGATTTAACTCCCGGTTCGACTCTAGATGGCAATCTATAGTTTTTATAGTATTCTTCTGGAAGGAAAACTTCTGTTTCATAATCGTTCCCTTGTTCATTTATTGTTCCTTTTTTAGTTTTACTTGAACTAGCTTTCCCATCAATAATAGATTTATTCCTCACCGCCGCAATCCCAAAGCCTAATCCT
>CM001047.1:391382-391501 GCA_000183865.1 Listeria marthii FSL S4-120 | reverse complement strand
CGTCATCCATCGCATCCTTCACGTTAGCTACGTAGGCGGATGACCTCAGTGTCGCGCCGGAAAATCCGGTAACTTTTTGACCATTTAAGTAGTTGACGCCGTCTTTCCATGCGTCATTT
>CM001047.1:391185-391282 GCA_000183865.1 Listeria marthii FSL S4-120 | reverse complement strand
TAACTCGGCTCCGTTCTCCTCTAGAAAAGCTTGGAGTTCTTTGTTACTGGCGCGTTTGCCATTCCGTTCCAGTAGCCACATCGTAACGGTTTCGCCT
>CM001047.1:390867-391085 GCA_000183865.1 Listeria marthii FSL S4-120 | reverse complement strand
TGCGTGCTTTATCCATCGCTTTTCTCATCAAACTAATCGATGCATGAACGCTTTTAGGTACAGCATAGGTGCCTGTTTTCTCATGGAAGGTCACATTTTGTTTCNNCTCTTGCACCGCTCGTCCTGTGGAGTGAATGAGTTCGGTTAACGCACTAAAAAACTGGGCGTGACTTTGTTCGAAGGCTATGTACCTCTCTAGTATATCTTCTTTTTGGATA
>CM001047.1:390680-390767 GCA_000183865.1 Listeria marthii FSL S4-120 | reverse complement strand
AAATAGCTTTGCGAAGCTGATACTGCTTGCCCTTTTAAACTTTTATCTTGTGCGTACTTGCTCGCTGCTTGTTGAATCCCGCGTATC
>CM001047.1:390179-390671 GCA_000183865.1 Listeria marthii FSL S4-120 | reverse complement strand
GCTTCGGCATTACTGCTTCGTAATCCTTGAAGAAAGTCATTGAGTTCTGCAATGTCGATTCGACTCATTGGTTCCACTCCTTTCGCAAGGAGGATTGTTTGGTCTCTATATCGTGCATTTCTGCTCTAGTAGTCCGCGCTTCTTCTTCCAAATGAACACGTTTTTCTGACAAATCTTTTCGCCATGCCATCGCTTCTTCGTGTTGTTGTTCTTCTAGAAAGCGGTGGAAACCATTCGCTTCCTCCCCTTGCCAACCGCCTCGCAAGAAGTCCAGCAATCCTTGTTTCTCCATTTCTAATTGGTGGCTATCTTCTTCTAACCATTCTTGTTCCGCTTGTTTGCGCTTAGTCTGCCCCAGATTATCTTGTAAAACATCCTGCGCTTTTTTCACTTGTTGTAGTTGCTTTTCTAACCGGCTGTGCGTGCTGTCCATCTATCGCACCTCCAGCTGATTTATTTTCTGTCCCATCGCTTGATCTTGTTTCGCATAGG
>CM001047.1:389908-390079 GCA_000183865.1 Listeria marthii FSL S4-120 | reverse complement strand
AGTAAGCCATATTTCCACCTCTTAACGGCAAATAACTTCCCGCGCTTTTGCTGTCTAAGTTCGAGGCGTGTTTTTGGAACGTTGCTTCGTTGACTTTTATCTCTCTCATCTTGGTGATTCCTCTCTATGTCTAGTTTTCCACCCTTCCATTATAGCACCAGCAACGATTCC
>CM001047.1:383089-389808 GCA_000183865.1 Listeria marthii FSL S4-120 | reverse complement strand
TCGGGGAAATATTTCTTTACCCGTGCCGTTTAGCGTTTCATATATGTGGTGTAGTGAATTTTTTTCTAAGGTGTTTTCAAAAGAAATGGAATCTAGTAGTTTTGATAAAGTGTTCATTTATTATTCCTAACATTTTCTCTTTGGAACTCAGCCTTATATTTTTTTAACAAAATACCATCTGTAATTATCTTTGCATTAAATAACAAAGTTGGGAGTAACGAAAAAACAACAAGAAGTATTATTAATAAAATACCAACCACTAAAACTATAAACATTCCTAGCCATTCATTCTGGATAGATATTCCATCAAGCGAGCTGTCGTTTCCAACGAACCACCATTTATTTAACCTATACATTTGAGTCCCTACGACAATAGTAACTAATAAACCAATTGATATTTTCAAAAAAACTTTATTCCATAATTTAAAACCTGAAGATTCTTTTAAATTTATACCATTGCTTTTCAAATGATTTAGAATCATTGCTTTGCAGCGGAGATAACTAAGCACAGCAACCAAAAATAAATAACATAGGGCCACTAAAACATAGAATTCTCCAAAAGGTCTATCACCATCAACTCTTATTCCTAATAATATGCTCACCGTAATAGTTTGAAGCATTAAATATTTAGCCAATTGCCATCTAAATTCTTCCAAAAGTTTATTGTTAGCTTTCAAAATGTAATAATAAAGAAAACTTATTAATATAATTATGATTAAGATACTCGTTATAATTATAGAATTTTGTAAAGGTAAAAGTGCCATAAACCCACAAAACAATGCGAGAACAAATAATTTTATACCTTGTGAGCTTGTATTTTCTTCTGTACTTTTTGCTTTTATATCTACTAATTGATTAGCTTCTTCAAAAGAAATTTTACTTATTATTTTTTTCATTTAAAAACTCCAATTCTGCAAACAGATTTATTATGATTAATATTATTTAACTCAACTATTCGGATTAAAATTAGGGCTTCCACTATGCGGTTGTACTCCTACTTCATATTTCTTATCAGTGGTTATACCGTCTTGTTTCCCATACTGTTCATATAATTTTTTAAGCCATTTTTGTTTATTCTTTTCCCTCTTCTCTGAATTACCGCTCAGACCAAAATAAAAACTATGAGAACTTATATCAATTCTTCCTAAAGGAGTATCTACATTAACCTTAGGGGTAGTTATATCCACTCCTTTGATTATTGTATTCATTGTCCCAGCTACAGCTCCAAACGGCCCTCCATATTGAGCTCCTTCCAGTGGTCCCGCATTCCAGAAAAATAAATTTATCCCCCCGTACACCGCTTTACTCTCATCTCCATACGCTGGGCTTTCTGGGTTGGTGAATTCATCATAAGCATAAGCAATTACACTTAACCCATCTCCGGCATAACCAATACTTTCTTTCGCGACTGGATGCGCTTTGACAAATTCAGAAACTGGTTTTAACTTTTTAAATAAATCCAAACCTACCTTAGAACCTGCGATGAGTTTAGCTCCCTCACTAGTTTTGGATAAGATTTTAGTCGCATATCCAATTGGTGCAAGTACACTCCAGCCTTTTTCGTTTAATTTTATTAGTCCTTTATACGCAATTGCTTGTGTTGGCAGTGGTGCATTACTAAGATACGAAGCAAATTTAGAACTATTTAAAACTTTTGTAGCGACGTCTTTCGGTAGTTTATTCCAACTCTCTTGTGCAATAAAAATTCCTAAAGCCGCATTTTGAATACCTTCTGGGAACTTATCCAAAGCTCCTATTACATAGCCAAATAAACGATCATTATTTTTAATTTTTTCAATAGCCATTGCCGGATTCTTCTCAAATAATTCATTTAGCTCTTTAATAGCAATTTTCTTTTCATTCTCTTCCATCTCTTGTTGCTGTTCTTCACTTTTCAGTTCTGTAAACCAGCTTTTATCCACGCCCGCAGGTAATTGATATGTTCCATCACTATTCACAGTCGTGTTATTTAAAACCAACACACCTTGCATAGCCAGTTTCATTTCATCTAAGCTATTCTTAAAAAGGCCTTTAGTTTGCGCATCAAATTCATACAGACGTTCTATCTTTCTTTGCAATTCATAAATATCTTGTTGCAGACTGTCTGACATTTGATTTAATTCTCTTATATGCTCTGATGCTGTATCTGATAAAGTAGCAATTATGCTTGTTTTCATCATTATATTCATAATCATTGCAGTACGGTCTATCGATTTTTGTAGGTCTTTCTTAGTTTCGATTTGTTCCTGTAAATTATCTTCATCCAAGAACCCCTCACTTGAAACCATCGAATCTGCTATCTTATATTTATGTAGCTCCTGTTCAAGGGTATCACAAGCTGAAGTTACCTTTGCAATCAAGGGCAAGATAATATCCGTAAACAAGCCTTTTCCAGCGGTATAGGCCGTTCCCGACAGTGTGCGCCCATCTACAGCTTGAATGATTTTTTGACTTCCGCCTTTTAACTGGCTGATTACTTCTTTACTACTAGCTAGATTTTTAGAAAGAGCTTGCATTAGTTTTTCTGAATCACTGCTTGAATAAATTAATCCCAAGGAATCTCACTCCTTTGTTTGTATAATTCTTCTCGTTCGTCATCGATTCGATGGATTTCCTTTTGAAAAACATAGGAAAACTGTTCTCGAGCAATTTGTACCTTTAGTCGAAAACCTCTTTCCGATTCTTCATTTCTTTGAGCTTCTTGAAAAGTCTTATTATCTTCTTCTCTTATATTTTCGTCATTCAACATTCTTAATTGATGAAATCCTCTTCGAAAATCTTCATCTAATTGATAAAGTGATTTTTCTATTTCTTTTCGATTTTCTTTCATCTTATCCAACTGACTCTCTTTTTCAATAATTCGTTGATTGTATGCTGCACGCTCATTATCATTTGTATTCTCTCTCAACTTTTTCATCCCTTAAAATTTAATTTGCTTATCTTGCAAATCCATCATTTCAGCAATTTTTGGAAACTTTCGACTTTGGATTTGAACACATTCTACTAAATCTACCAAATCTTTTAATAATTGATTGTTGATTTTTTCCCCAGATTCCATACTGGAGATATTACTTTTCTCTAGAGAAACTTGTTCACCTCTATTAACAGAAACTGATATTACACCAGATACAGCTGCCTTTGCCGCGCTTGTACTTGAAGCTACTTTCACCATTATCATTATCCCTCTCTTATTCTATTTATATGAAGCTATTTTAGCACAAAAACACCGGTCTTTGCACTTTAAATCACAAACATTTCCCGCTTTCGTCCCACAAAAAAAGCCAGCAACAGCGCTGGCCATTTTTTAGCGATTTAATTCACTTGCCGCTTCCTCATCTAGCACGACCGTGAAGTTAGGGTGTAATTGGAAAATTGAGCTTGGAATATCTTCTGTCACTGGGCCTTGCAGCGCTTTTTTGATGATGGCTGCTTTTTTCTTGCCGTTTGCGAATAGAATGACTTGTTTTGCTTGCATGACGTTTTTTGGCCCCATTGTCACGTAGTATTCAGGTACTTTTTCTGCGTCGCCGCCTACTTCTCCGAGCAAAATGTCGAACATGTCTGGGCGTGATTGAACGGAAACAAGGCGGGTTTCGTCACCGAATTTTGTTACGCCGGGCAGGTTTCCGCAAAAATGACCGTCTTCGCCAATGCCAATTAAAATCGCGTCCAAACCGCCTACTTCTTTCAAATGCGCATCGTGTTCTGTATAGTTTTTCGTGTCTAACATATGAATTTGTTCTTCCGGGATTCCCGCTGGATCAAAATACATTGCTTTTAAATTGGCAATTGTTACGCCATATTTTTCGTCGCCGATGGGAATTTCGTCAAAATTATAATAGCTTACATTCGTCAGTGGCGCTTTTTCTTTCATTTCTTCCACCAATAGTTCGTACATTCGCTTAGGTGTAGAGCCTGCCGTGATGGCCAAATGCACTGATTTATCTTGATACATTTTCCCCAAAAGCAGTTGCATCGTTGTTTTACTCATATTTTCGTAGTCTTTTTCCACAATAATTTTCATTTTTTTCACCTCTCGCTTTGAATTACCTTTATGATAAAGTGTATAGTAGCTATAGAGTCAAGACGAAAGGGTGATACATGTGGAACCGCTTTTTTCCATTGGGGAAATGGCAAAGAAAAGTCAACTCTCCATCCAACGACTGCGCTATTATGACAAAATCGGGCTTTTGGTCCCCGCTTTTACCGATCCTACTTCTGGATACCGCTACTATAAAACGGCTCAAGAAGAACAACTCAATCTCATCCAAGCGCTTCAATACATGGGGTTTTCCTTGCAAGAACTCAAACAATATCTCGACAAAAACACATCGGAAAGTTTGCCCGATTTACTTATTAAATATCAGCAAAAATTAATCGATGAAGAAGCTCGCATTGCTCGTAAAAAGTGGCTTATTGACCGATATCAAGGCTTGTTAAAACGGGAAACCGAAAAGGCAGAGCAACTAACCGCTTCCCGGCTTTTGCTTACAGAGCCACTCCTTACTCCTGTTCATGCGGATATTCTAAACGACCCTGTTTTCCATCAAGAAGTTCAGAAAACCGTGAGCCGACTTGGGCTTTCGAAAAGTTATTTGCAGTTTCCCGGTTATTTTGTTTTAGGCGGGCAGGCTTATCTTTTTGTTGAGCTGGATCATTCGATTGGCGCGCCCGGCGAACGTCATTTAGCATCAAGTGAGCGGCAGGCATTTGTCACTCCTCAAAACTGGCAAACGCCGGCTGAAAATGCAGATTACCTTTTACAAGAAACGGTTGCTTGGATAGATCAAGAGCTGGTTCGCGGTTATTCATATGAAACAAATTTAACTTTTGAATAGATATTTTAGAAAGATTGGTTATAATAGAAAGAAATAATGTGGAGGTGAGTGCCGTGGAAATCAAGCAAATCAAGGCAAAAGATACGCAGGATATTAGACACCGGGTTCTTCGCCCAGAACAACCTGAAAGTAATGCGATTTATCTACATGATGATTTGGAGGATACGTTTCATCTAGGCGCTTTTGAAAATGATGTTTTGCTCGGGATTGCGAGTTTTTATCTGGAAAAATCGGCTGTTATTCCGAATCTTTCGCAGTACCGTATTCGCGGTGTGGCGACTGAACGGCGGATGCGTTTGAAAGGCTTAGGTACGGCGCTACTCGCGGCTGGGGAAGCGGAAATTTGGAAACGAGATGCTGATCTTATTTGGTGCAATGCGCGGATTGTCGCTGTTGGATTTTATGAAAAACATGGTTATCGTAAAGTCGGCAAATCGTTCGTCATTCCCGGCATTGGCGAACATTACTTAATGACAAAATTGAATCCAAATAAAAAAGTGGATCAAGATAGCTGATATCTTGGTCCACTTGCTTGTTATAATTTAGAATATGGTTGCGTATGAATCATCCAAGAAATGCCGTATTCATCGACGAATTGGCCCATTTTACCGCCCCAAAACTGCTCTTCGAAAGGCAGTGTTACATTAACTCTTCCTGATGAACTCACTTTCTCAAAGAAAGCATCGGCGTCGGCTACTGCCGCTGGATCCTCGCTGTTAGAATCGAGCATAATGGAGATTTGGTTGGATGGCTTCACTTCTTTTCCGAAAGAATCTGAACAAAACAAGTTCGCGCCAAGCACTGTAAATCCACCGTGAACTGTGGTGTTTTCTAGATTTTCTTTTGCCAGACCGAACATTTCGCTTTGTTCTTCGGTTACTGGTAACCTCATGATATTTGTTGCTCCGAACACTTCTTCATAATATCCTAAAGCCTCTTTTGCATTTTCAAAAGCCAAATACGGGTACATTTTTGCCATAAAAATCGCTCCTTTGTTTTTGAGACACTAGTTAGAAAATACCCAATTCATTTTAGCTTAAACTATCTCGGGGTTTTTAAAAATTCGGCGCCATGTTTTGCTCATAATCACAAGACAAACGGTGAACGCGCCTAAATCTGCTAGCGGGAACGCGTACCAAATACCGTCTAAACCAAAGAACTGCGGCAAAATAAGTAAAAGTGGTACTAAACAGATGATTTGGCGCATCAAGGAAATGATAAATGAAATTCTTGCTCGGCCAAGCGCTTGATATAGCCCACCGCAGACGATTTGGAAACCAATTGTTGGTGCGGCTAGTAGCATAAATCTAACGGCGTTTGTTCCTTGGGCAATTAGTTCTGGGTCGTTAGAGAAGATTCGCACGAGTAATCCCGGGAAAATTTCTACTAAGCCCCAAGCAACTAGTGACATTACGGTCGCAGCAATCATCGACACTTTGACAGCTTTCATTACGCGTTCAAATTGTCTGGAACCATAGTTAAAGCCTACGATTGGCTGCATGCCTTGTGTGACACCGTTGATCGGCATAATGACGAACGACGCAATTCGGTTCGCAATCCCATACACTGCAATCGCCATCGTTCCACCGTAAATATTAAGCATCCAGTTTACCGCAACAGTTACGATACTCCCAGCAGACATCATAATGAATGACGGGAATCCGATTGCCATAATCCGGCGAATCAGTGGGAAATCCATTCGGAATGAGAATCCTTTTAAAGATAAAGTACTTTTGCCCGATAAAAAGTAAATCAAGAGCCAAATCGCGCCAACTGCTTGTGCAATAACGGTCGCAAGTGCTGAACCGCGGACGCCCATACCAAATCCCATAATGAAAATTGGGTTTAAAATCATATTTAAAATGGCAGAAATAATCATTG
>CM001047.1:382877-382989 GCA_000183865.1 Listeria marthii FSL S4-120 | reverse complement strand
TCTTTTATGAATAAATCGGTTGCAATTAAACCAACGATAATACCGACGAACATGCCTGACGCACCAGTATAACTAACTGGGATAACATTCGGTACTTCGATTGATTTTGATG
>CM001047.1:379723-382777 GCA_000183865.1 Listeria marthii FSL S4-120 | reverse complement strand
GTTTTGTGAACCTCTGTGTATAAGCGTAGTCAGATAAAGAACTAATTAGTATGTTTTTATACCTTTTTTATTGTATGCAAAAAAAGACCCCTCTCCACCGAAAGGGCTCTCTCAATTTATTTACTTACTAACAACCGGAATATAAAGCGTAAAATCAGCTTCTCTAAGATCCTCCAAATTAAACGATCCCGCAATGCCAACTGTATCACTTTGGCTCACTTCGCCGTATGCTGCGCCGATGAAGCCATCAAGTGCTGGGCGGTCTGTTTCGCTTGTTACGAATTTAGCGTATTTGCCTTCTGGAATGTCGAAAGTAGTGTCGCCGTTTTCGCCGTTTGTACTTGCTACGATGTAATATTGTAAGCCATCAAGACTTGCGTTAATGCCAACGTAATCTTTTTCGTTTTTTGCAAATTTTGTGTAGGCTGCTTCTTTAATTTCGCTCATTGGGCCAAAGCCTTTTTGTGGATCAAATTCAGGGATTTCTACTTTGTTTCCTGTAAATGTTTCTTTTTTTAATTCAACGATTTCAAATGCCATAATATTTCCCTCCAAAAAGTTACTTAACTTTGATATGATGTAACTATAACACGCGAATGATGACAACTGTCTGTCATCATTCCAAAACAAAGGAGAAAAAAATGAAAATCGAGCGACTCATCGGAATTATTATGCTGCTCCTCCAACGCGAGCTGGTCAGTGCTTCTGAAATGGCTACAATGTTTGAGGTTTCCAAACGTACTATTTTCCGCGACATTGACACACTCGCGATGGCGAATATCCCGATTTACACGATTGCTGGAACGAAGGGCGGCATCGGAATCATGCCCACCTACAAAGTCGATAAAAAGCTTCTGACAGCAGATGATTTAACAGCGATTATCGCAAGTTTGGACGGGATGGAGCAGTTACTTTCTTCCGCCGAAACCAAGAAAACGCTGCAAAAAATGAAAAATATGCTCGACCATTCAAGCGAACCACCTAAAAGTTCCATTTCGCTCGATTTCTCCAATTTATCCATGAAAAACGAATTAAATGCTAAAGTCGAAAGTTTGTATTTAGCGATTAAAAAACATCAACTCGTGGAACTCAGCTATATTGATCGAACGGGCAACCAAACTGTTCGTAAAACTGAGCCTTATCACCTCCTGTTTAGGAATCGTTCTTGGTATTTGCAGGGTTACAGCTTGGAGCGTAGCGATTTTCGGACGTTTAAAATGTCGCGGATTGTCGAACTGAAAACGCTAGAAGAAACTTTTGAAGTACGTCCTTTTACTGTAAAACCATTTGGCGTACCGCCCGACAGACCGATGTTTTTGATGCATGAAGTCAGTTTGATTGTCGACAAAATTGCCCGCGAACAAATCATCGAACGCTTTGATCTAGTCGAAATTTCGCAGCAAGATGACACGCATTTTCTGGCAAAAGTGACGCTTCCTGATCATGAGGCTGGGTACCGCTTTTTGCTCCAACTTGGAACGCATGTAACCATTCAAAACCGTGATGACTTTTACGATAATTTTGTTGACTACTTAAAGGAAATCCAAGGAAAATATATCTAAAAATGGCTCTGCTAATTGTTTAGCAGAGCCATTTGATGTTAATCTTTATATTTATAATCCAAATCTTGATACGCTGTTTGGTATGCGCCACCGTCAGCTACTTCTGAATGATAAAGTGCTTTTAAAGCGAAAGTTTTTTCTAAGTCCATTTCTTTCATTAGCTTTTGAAGGCGTTCTTGCAAGTCTACGCTATCTTTTACAAGCTCTTTCATTTGTGATTTTACATATTTCATAATAATTCCGCTCCTTTTCACACATTATAACACTTTCTTGGCCGATAAAAAAGGAGTGCGACTATAAGCCACACTCCCTTGCTTTTTTAACCGATTAATTCGATTGCTCTTTCAAGCACTGCCGCTCCATTTACACGGCCGTAGTCTAGCATATTAATTACTTCGACAGGAATTTTTCCGCCAACTACTTTTTCTGTGTTGCCTTTTAAATAACCAACTTGTGGTCCAAGCAAAATGACATCTGCTTTTTCCCAGTTTTCGTGTAATTCAGCATCGGATACAGCCCAGATATTTGCTTCAACACCTTGTTCCGCACCTGCTACTTTCATTTTTTCTACTAAGAAACTTGTGGACATACCAGCGTTACATACTAATAAAATATTTTTCATTGGTTAAACATCCTTCCTTATTTTGCGTCTGATTTTTGAGCTGTAGCAAAAGCAACTTTTTCATCCATGCGTAGGAATGGCAGATAGATAAAGACAGTCACAACAATGATAATTACTTGTAAAACGGACGCGCGCCAGTCTCCACCAGTTGCTAAGAAACCTGAAATAATCGGCGGTGTTGTCCACGGTGTTTGTACAACTACATGATTAATCCAACCTGCTGCTGTCGCATAATACGCTGTTGTTAAGGAGAAAATCGGCGCTAATACGAACGGAATAATAAGTAACGGGTTGAACACAATCGGTAGACCAAAGATGATTGGTTCACTGATGTTAAATAGTGATGGTGCTGCTGATAGTTTCGAGATATCTTTATAATCTTTTCGTTTCCCAAAGATGAAAATGGCAATTAATAAGCCAATCGTGTTTCCGGAGCCACCCATAACCGCAAATGTATCTTTGAAAGCCATGTTAATAATGTGTGGAATTTCTTGATGATTAGCGTAGGCTACCATGTTTTCTTGCATATTTTGCAGTAAAAACGGATCTAGTAACGGACCAGAAATAACTGCTTGGTGAATACCCAAACCGAAGAATAAGTTAGCGATAGAAGTAATCAGCAAGAACCCTGGAAGACTTGTCGTCACATAGCTAAGCGGCTTCGTGATAATCGTTGTCACAAGTGTATTAAAGTCCATGTTGAAAATTTGATTAACGGCAAATGACATAACGGAGAAAATAATAACCGTAATCATAATCGGAATTAATACGTTAAATGATTTAATAACTGCCGGTGGAATATTTCCTGTTAAATTGATTTGCATGCGTTTGTTTTTCGATAATTTAATGAATAAATCGGTTGCAATTAAA
>CM001047.1:378853-379623 GCA_000183865.1 Listeria marthii FSL S4-120 | reverse complement strand
CGGTACTTCGATTGATTTTGATGCGCCTTCTGGAAGGAACGTCATCGCAATCGGTGTTACAACAATAAAAGAAGATAAAGCGACAAGAATCGGAGCAATAACGTTTTTATAGCCACGATTCAAACATAAATGATACGAAATCGCCACAGTGACTAAAAGCGTAATAACACTCAGCGTCCCATTTCCGATTGAAATACCAATCTCTTGCCATGTTTTAAGTGTATCTGGGTTAACAATTTTGCCCATAAAGCCAGTCGGTTCTAAAATAACATAGTTAATCAGCGTGACAAAACCAGCTAAAATCATGAACGGCATAATACTCGCAAAAGCATCACGCAATGAGCGCAAATGAATTTGTCCGCCTAGACGTTGTGCTACATTAATAAATCCATTAACAATTGACTTCTTTTTCGTTTCAGCCATTAGTTGTTTCCTCCCTTTTCGTCCCAACTAGTTTGCTTGTTTCATATTCAAAACCGTTCATGTCGCTCATTTTTTTATAAAATTCGCCACTTTTCTTCATGGTGCGTTTGCCAGTTTCAACATCAAGTGAAACGAGTCCGTAACGGTTTTTATATGCATTAATCCATGACCAACAATCAATAAATGTCCACAGGTGATACCCTTTAATATCGCAACCTTCTGCAATCGCTTGATGTACATAAGCCAAATGATCTTTGACGAATTGGATACGGTAATCATCTTGAATTTGCCCTTCTTCATTTAAGAAACGTTCTTCATTTGCTACACCCATACCATTTTCAGAAATA
>CM001047.1:378555-378753 GCA_000183865.1 Listeria marthii FSL S4-120 | reverse complement strand
TGCATTACGATAGCGACTTTCGCCTTCCACACCCATACCATTTTCAGAAATAAATGATTCGATGTTACCGTAATTATCACGAATATCAATACATAAATCATAAATCCCACGTTCATAAATTTCCCAACCGCGATAAATATTCATGCGTTTGCCTGGCATATTATGCGGTTCAAAAAACCAATCTGGTAAAAACGGACT
>CM001047.1:374827-378455 GCA_000183865.1 Listeria marthii FSL S4-120 | reverse complement strand
TTCAAAAAACCAATCTGGTAAAAACGGACTTTTTTCATTAATTGCTGTTAAACGAGCTTTTACGCGTCTTGGTTCATAGTAATTGAGGCCAAGAATTTGTGCCGTATTTTCTTTAATAATCGTCAAATCTTCTTCCGTATATTCCGGCAATTGATTATATTCACGCATAATTTCAACTAATTTTTCTGGGAAAGTCCCTTTAACCATCGGGTCCAAGAAGCTTCTCGTATAAAAAGCATCACAGATTTCGGCTGCTTCTAAATCGTATTCGTTTTGGCTCCGTGGATACGTTGGGCTAAGGTTTAAAATAACGCCAATTTTCGACGATAAGTTTAATTTTTTGAATGCTTTAATAGCTAATGCATGAGCCAAAATCGTGTTAAAACCAGCTTGTGCGCCTCGTTTGAAGTCAATTTGATTCGGATAATGGAAATCTTCTAAATACCCGCCAAGAATAGGTCCAAGTGGTTCGTTAAATGTAAACCAGTGATAAACTAAATCGCCAAATTCTTTAAAACAAGTATCCGCAAAATGAACATAGGCATCAACAACTTCTCTCGACTCCCAGCCACCAGCGTCTTGAAGTGCAACGGGCATATCGAAATGATATAAGTTCGCGAATGGTTTGACACCGTTTTCATTCATTTCAGTAAGTAAATCACGATAAAACGCAATAGCTTTCTGGTTCACTTCGCCAACACCATCATCTGGAAACATTCGCGCCCATGAAATCGAAATACGGAACGAATTATGTCCTGTTTTCTTCATCCACTGTACGTCTTCTTTATACCGATTAAAATGATCTGTTGTAATTTCTGAACCTACGCCTTCGTAAAAGCGATTCGGTTCTGTTTCAAACCAATGCTCCCAAACAGTTTTTGCCTTACCAGTGTCGCCGCGACCTTCTGCTTGTTCCGCAGACCACGCAGAGCCCCACCAAAAATCTTTTGGAAACGTTAATAATTCTTTCATTTTTTATGGCCTCCCTTTTGTCAAAATAAATATAGCATACATTTATTTAAAAAACAATACTTTTATAAAAAGATATATACTTTTAGTTATAGGGATACCTTTTTGTAAAAGTATATGTTATACTATGCTTATTACATCAGTAAAGGGGCCAATAAAATGTCGGGAATGGCTAAATACATGGAAATATACATAGATATCCGTGATAAAATCAACCAAAACAAATACGAAATTAACGAGAAATTGCCTGATGGGGATAGTCTGGCACGCGTTTATGGTTGCAGCAAACTTACTGTCAAAAAAGCGCTGGATATGCTTGTACAAGAAGGTATGGTTATTAGACGACGTGGCGCTGGTACTTTCGTGAAATCTCATTCTACTAACGGTGGAGAATTCGCGCTAGGCCCAATGTCTGGACTCGTAAATACATTCGGAAAAGACAACATTAAATCCAAAGTTATTTTATTTTCCATTGAAAAACCATCGAAAGAAGTTGCAGAAAAATTAGAGATGCAGGATGATTATATTTACCGAATTATTCGGATGAGAGAAGTTGGCCATAAAGCCTATTCCATCGAACATACTTATATGCCACTTGCGATTATTCCGGGTTTAGAGCCTCGTCATTTAGAGGACTCGATTTATAATTACATTCGGGATGACTTGAAACTTAAGATGCAGAGTGCGCATGTTTGGGTACGCGGAGATAAATCTAATCAAGAGGATAGTAAGCTCCTCGATTTAGAAGAACCTACTTTTATGATGGAAATTGAGAAATTGGCGCATTTGGAAGATGGTCGAGTTTTTGAATATTCGATTACGCGCCATACGTATGAATCGTTTGTGTTTGAAACGGTTTTTGTGCAGAATTAAAAAAACAGCGACTCTCTGAAGTAGAGAATCGCTGTTTTTTTATATCTTCTTAACAAACTCCGATTTTAATTTCATCGGACCAAAGCCATCAACTTTACAATCAATATCATGGTCGCCGTCAACTAGGCGGATGTTTTTTACTTTTGTTCCCATTTTGATTGGGTTGGATGCGCCTTTTACTTTTAAATCTTTGATGACTGTTACGGAATCGCCATCTGTTAGTACGTTGCCGTTAGCGTCTTTGAATACTTTTTCTTCGCTAGCTTCTTCTGTTGCTACTGCGCTCCACTCATGTCCGCATTCCGGGCAGATTAATAAGCCGCGATCTTCGTAGGCATATTCTGAGTTACATTCTGGGCAATTTGGTAATTTTGACATTTTATCAATTCCTCCGATTGTTGTAATAGTTGGATGTTAATCTTCTAATTCGACGTTATGATATACTTTTTGCACGTCTTCTAGATCTTCTAAAGCATCAATTAGTCTTTCGAATTTCTCTAAGTCCTCGCCTGATAATTGAATATCGTTTTGAGGGATCATTTCGATTTCTGCTACTGTAAATTCTTCAATTCCAGCCGCTTTCAAGCCTTCTTGTACTTTGTGGAAATCTTCTGGTTCTGCATAAATAATCGCTTGGCCATCTTCGTCTAAAATGTCACGAACGTCAATATCCGCTTCCATTAAAAGTTCTAATAGCTCGTCCGCGTCTTTTCCTTCAACGCCAAAAATAGCTGTATTATCAAACATATAAGCAACTGAACCACTTACACCCATGTTTCCGCCATTTTTGCTATAAGCTGCGCGAACATCGGATGCAGTACGATTCACATTATTTGTCAGTGCGTCTACAATAATCATTGAACCATTAGGACCAAAGCCTTCATAGCGCAGTTCTGAATACGTTTCATCGCCAGTGCCTTTTGCTTTTTCGATTGCGCGGTCAATAATATGTTTTGGCACATTGTATGTTTTTGCACGTTCAATAACAAAACGTAATTTTTGGTTGGAATGTGGATCTGGGTCGCCTGATTTAGCCGCTACATATATTTCAATTCCAAATTTCGCATAGATACGACTATTTGTTTTATCTTTTGACGCTTTTTTCTCTTTAATATTTGCCCATTTACGGCCCATATTACCACTCGCTTTCTAATTGGAGTTTTTCTCATGTCTCTGTACTATTATAAGTGTAGGAAACGAATTTGTTAAGTGGAAATTTAGTTATATTCGTTAAAAGTGAATAGTTGTGGCATTTTTTAGGCTGAAAAGTTGATTTAAAAAGAAGTATGGAATGAATTCGCCTGATTTTCTTAATTCGTTTAGCTCTTCCTCGCTCACAAAACGGGCGTCGGCAACTTCTTCTTTTTGTAATGTTAAATCGCTTAGTTGCACGTCTTTCGTAATAAACCAATAATCATCAAATCCCTCTTCAAAATGATAACTGAATTTGGCGCGAGTCTTACTTAAATCAATCGTAATGCCTAACTCTTCTTGCACTTCTCTTTCAGCAGCTTGCCGGCTTGTTTCGCCTTTTATCGCAGAACCAGCCGTAGAAAGATCCCAATAATTCGGCCAACTTTCTTTATCTTTTTGGCGTTTTTGGATTAAAAGTTGCCCTTTTTCGTTAAAAATACATACGTGAATGACCATATGAAGTTCTCCGGGCGCTAGTTTTTCACCGCGTATATGCGTTTTCCCGGTTAATTCACGATTTTCATTTAGCAAATCCCATTCTTCCACTAAAATCGGCTCCCTCTAATCATTGACTTGCTTTCATTATACAAAA
>CM001047.1:368827-374727 GCA_000183865.1 Listeria marthii FSL S4-120 | reverse complement strand
CTGAACGAAAGGCTCGCGAACCTTAGACTAAAGTAGTTTTTCTCCAAAAATTTCTCCGGGAGCAAGTCCGCCTTGGCAAGCAAACATCGCGCTTCCAATTGGGACGGTGTATTCGTTTAATTTATCCATTTTCCCCATGATACTTAGCATTGGCAAAAATTGTTTGGCTGGATTTTGGGTGAAACAGATGAATAATAAGCCGGCATCAATCGTTCCCGTGCTTTTATCAATGCCGTTTGTGTAAGAATAGGCGCGGCGATGCATTTGTTGCTTGGTGTCTTTGGCTAGACGCACATGAGAATCAGCTGGCAGTTTGCTCGGATCGACTTTATCGTGCTCATGTTTTTTGTGGTACGGGGCGCCGGATGCTTTTTTTCGACCAAATGTGTCTTCTTGGTCAAGTAAGGAGGAGCGGTCCCAGATTTCGATGAGCATTTGGATTTTACGATAGCCCAGGTAGCTGCCGTTTCGCATCCATTCTGGTTCGTCATTTTCCGCCCAAACGACATCTTTGTAGCCTTTGTTTGAGTCGTGGTCAACGTTTGCCGTTCCGTCTTTAAAACCAAACAGATTGCGCGGTGTTTCGTTTTTTGGTGCGCTGAGAAAACCTTCTTCAATCCAGCGAACAACTGCGACGCCGCTCGCTAAACGGATGAAATTACGAATTCCGTGGAAAGCGACTTGTTGGTCATCGGCGCACACTTGGATGCATAAATCGCCGTCAGAATAGGCTTCATCGAGGCTATCATGCGCCATATGGGGAATTTTTTCCAGATACTTCGGCTTTTTCGCCTTAACACCGAACCGGTCTTTGCCATCTTTTTCAAAAAAAGTCGGGCCATAACCAAGTGTTACAGTAAAATTAGAAATGCCCAGCCCATCTGCTTCCCCAGTGTCGTTCGGCGGTAACATATCATTATCCACATCTCGCAAAACCCCACCACTCGCCGTCAAATCAGCAAATTTCGTCCATTTCACAAACAAATCTTGCAAAATTTGCCGTGATTCCGTTTGAATATCAAAGCTGGCGATGTAACAATAGGTTTGCTGAGCAGTAATAATCCCCGCTTGATTCGTCGCATAAAACGGTACGCCTGTCTCCGCCTTTTCTTTCGGAGTGAGCGCCTTGTCCACATGATCCACCACATTTAAAATCGTGCCAAGACCGGTTGCCCCAACAGCAATCCCGGTCCCAGCTACAGCAGAAAGTTTCAGCATTTCGCGCCGAGTCATTCCTTTATTTTCCTTGGCTTCTGTCTTTTCCGTCTGATTTTCGCTCTTCTTATCTGTCATCGTTTTCCTTCCTATGCTTAGAAAATTTTCCCCGTTTGCGCCATTAATTCGGAAAGGTGGCTCAATTGGTCACTGATTTCGCGAATTTGGTCTTTCGTTAATGTTGTGTAGAGTACGAATGAGTCGCCATTTTTGTAGTTCGCTAACGTGTCTTCCATTTTGTTAAAAGCTGCATCAATTTGGTCAGCTAACTTTTTATCTTGTGCATTTAACGCCGGAATAATCGCCTGGTAAACTACTTTCGAACCTTCCACATTCGCATTTAAATCATCTAAATCAGTGTGCGAGTAAGCTTCTTCTTCCCCAGTAATTTTAGTCGTTGCGGCTTCATTTAGTAATTCCATCGCACCTGCGACCATTGGTTTTGGCTCTAATTTCAAGTTTTTCACTTCTGCTTGAAGTGCCTTCGCATCTGTTAAAAGTTTATCCGCGTAAACATCCATGCCTTCGAGCGATTTCTTTTCCCAAAGCGCGCGTTCAATTACGTGGAAACCAGTCCAGTCCGCTTCGTTTTCCACATCGTTAATCCGAGCATCGATTTTTGGATCTAAGTCACCAAAACTTTCCGCAATTGGCTCAATCCGTTCGTAATTCAGACGTGGTGAAACATAGGTAGCTTTGGCTTTTTCGATATCACCAGATTTTACGGCATTTGTGAAAATTTCGGTTTGGGCAACGAATTCATCTACTTGCTCCGTCACGTATTTAGAATAGTTATCAACCGCTTTATCCAGCACTTCAGAAGTTTTTGCTTTGGTTTCTTTGGCTTTTTCAAGTGTATCTAACGCCCCGTCAAGTCCAGTCGCGTTGTCATTTAACGTATCAAAATTCGGGTTATCATTTTTTGATTCATAGAAAATCGGTGTTTCATATTTTTCGACGTCCGTATATTGTAATGGGTACAAATCGCGGACGTTGTTTTCAAACTCTAACCAATGTTTATGTAAATCTGCCGCACTAGATTGAAGTGCGCTCTTGTCTTTGTCCGCAATGGCTTTTTTCACGTTTTCCAAGTTGCTTTTCATTTCTTTTACTTCTTTTTTGACCGCGTTTGCTTGCTTACTTTCTTTCGTTGTTTCCTTTTTCGTTTCCGCTTTGTCCGCCGTCCCCGTCCCGCTACATCCAACAACCAACACCGCTGTAAAAATAGTCAACATAACAATAATCAATTTTTTCATGATTTGCCCCCTTGTGCCAATTCCTTTTTAGAATCAGCTCTTTTTTTAATTTGTTGTTTTATTAAAATAATTAATCCAAAAATAACGAGTAATACTTGTGGCAAAAAGCTATACCATGATGGGTAAATGCTTAGCGCCGGAATGGATGGCAAGTAATCTTCTACAGATGTCGGAATGACTCCTGCCAGTTGCAAACTATGAATTCCCGACCCCATAAATTTAAAGCAAAGATAAAACACGATCGCGCTCGAAATCATAAAGAATGGCTTTACAGGAATGTGTACACTGTATCGCAACATCACAAAAGCGATGATTAATAATACACCAAGCCCAGCCAAAATCCCCATCAATAATTCAAAATTCGACATCCGCCCAACCATACCAATTAAGAAGACAACTGTTTCTAAACCTTCTCGCAAAATCGCTAAAAATGCTAAAAAGGCAAAAGAAATCATTTTTCCATTCGAAAGAGCTTGGTTACTCTTACCTTCCATGTAATTATTCCAACGTGTAATATCCGAATTTCGGTGCAACCAGTAGCTAACATAAAGCATCATAATACTTGCAATCAGCCCAGCCCAACCGTTAATCAAATTGTTATTATCTCCAAAGGCAAGTGCCGATAGCCAAAACGCCACGACCATGCCGAGCGCCAAACTTACCACCAAACCAGCTGCCGTTCCGCCGATAATCCATCTTTTCGCCGTGCGTGTCTTCGTTCTCTTTGTATAAGTAAGAAGCGTTGCGATAATCAAAAGTGCCTCCAGTCCTTCGCGAAACGGGATTAACGCAGCATCGAACCACGTGTAAGTCACATCCGCAAAAGGCTTTAACTCCTCCGTCATCCCGTCCAGAACATCTGCTGTTTTAGCTTGTTTCGCAGGATCATTAATATAAGCATCAAGCAGCATTAAATCGCGCTCGGTATTGTCGTAAGCCGCTTGCGATTGGCTAACCACATCACCTTCCACCGCGAGCCACTCTGTTTTTAAATCTTGAATTTGTGTCGCCGCTTTTGCCCAATCTTTCTCATCTATCAGCTTTTTCGTCGCAGTCAGTTTAGCAATGTAGCTTGATAAAGTAATATTGGTATTTCCTTCATTATCCGTATATGTACCGTCTTGATAGGTCTTGAGCAAATTATTCAGCGCAGTAATCCCATCCATCGTTTGCTGTTTATCATTATTTAAAATTCCAAGTGATATTTCCGCAATTTGCCGGTCAATCTGTCCAGCCAAGTCGTACGATTTTTCTTTGACAACTTGTTTATTTTCTGACCACCATAATTTATCTTCTTGAAAAGCATCTTTGGCTTTATTATAATCATCAGCTACAATAGCCTTTTCGGTTTGCTCTAATCCTTTGACAGGTTTATCAATATTCGGCTTCTCAGCAGCAGCTACATAACTAAAACTCATAGTCAAAATTACCCCTAATGCACCTAATAGCAACATAACTCGACCTAAAAGCCGATGACTCATATTCCATTCATCCTCCTTTTTAATTGAAAATGATTATCATTATCATATTCTCCAAGTTCAAAAAAGTCAATAAATTTTTTAATGTTTTCACCCAAATAAAAAAACTCCGATAATGGAATCGAAGTTTTTTTCACGACAATTTTTGTAAATGATTCTGTAAAGATTTCAATTCATTTAAAAGCATTTCTTTCAAAGAATCTGGCTGAACCATGTTTATTTTATCACCAAAACCTAGCAAATAATTAATAATAAATGGTTCTTCTCCTCTATTATAAAATCCGCGAATAACATTCCTTCCTTGTTCTTGATTCAATTTCATCGATNGATAATTTTCTTTAAAAAATAAGTCAACACCGTTGGAAGCAATTTCCACTTCAAAGTTAATTGCATCTTTTTTCTTGTATAAATAGTCGGTCTCGCTTTTTAAATCCGTCAGTTTTTTAGCTTCAAAAGCATGATTTTCTTCTAGCTCAAGAATTCTATCACAGCGGAATACCTGCATCCGTTTCGTCTCGAAGTTATAACTCGTCACATACCATTGCCCATACGCGGAAGATATATTATAAAATTGAACAACATATGTTTTTTCTATCCCTTTTTTATCATAATTAATCTGACACACTTTTTCTTCCATCGTAAACTGCAAAATTACATCTAGAAATTCACACTGATTATTATGCTTTATATAGCCAGGACTAAATACTTCTTCTGTTTTTTGAAGCATTTCGATTTTTTCAGCTGAAAGACAACGTTCAAATTTCGTTTTTAATTTTTCCACGCTTAAATGAAAAGGTGTTGTTTCATAGGCTTTTAAGGTAAGCATCGAAAAATAGAGCGCAAATACCTCATCGATATTAAAGACAATGGGCGAGAGTAGCCGATTACGAAGCACCTGATAATGACCATTTCGTCCCCGTTCCGAATATATCGGCATGCCTATTTCTTCCAAAGACTTTACATCTCGAATCGCCGTACTTCGAGAAATATCATATTTCGTCATTATATCGCTTAATTGAAACACATTTTTATCATTTAAAAACAGCATCATATCATTTAATCGTTCTGATTTTTTCATCGCCATCTCTTTTCTTTTTTCAGATTAAAAGGTGTCACTAATTGATACCTTTAAGTATTATACTATAATTAGAAACTAAACCAAAGGAGCTACGAATGATGAAAAACTTATTTTTAACCTCGTCTTTTAAAGATGTTGTGCCATTATTTACTGAATTTGAAAGCAATCTGCAAGGAAAAACCGTTACTTTTATCCCGACCGCTAGCACAGTCGAAGAAGTCACTTTCTATGTAGAGGCTGGTAAAAAAGCATTAGAGAGTCTTGGGTTATTAGTGGAAGAACTTGATATAGCTACGGAAAGCTTAGGTGAAATTACGACGAAACTCCGAAAAAATGATTTTATTTATGTAACTGGAGGTAATACTTTCTTTTTGTTGCAGGAATTAAAACGAACTGATGCGGATAAATTAATTTTAGAGGAAATTGCGGCAGGCAAATTATACATTGGCGAGTCAGCTGGAGCAGTTATCACTTCACCTAATATAGCGTACATCCAAACAATGGATAGCACCAAAAAAGCCGTGAATTTAACCAACTATGACGCCTTAAACTTAGTCGATTTCTCTACACTTCCACACTACAATAACACGCCTTTCAAAGAAATAACGCAAAAAATAGTGACTGAATATGCTGGTAAGTCACAAATATATCCTATTAGTAACCATGAAGCGATCTTTATTCGTGGTAAAGAAGTAATCACGAAGCGCTTAAGTTAACGTTAATAGAAAAACAGATTGACATCCGATAGGTTTCGATTTAGAATTAACTGATAATGATTATCATTTTCATTTAAAGAATGGAGGAAATCGAAATGATCGGACCAGGAAGTATTGCTTTAATTGTCGGAGCCGCCCTTGTGATTTTTGGACCAAA
>CM001047.1:365776-368727 GCA_000183865.1 Listeria marthii FSL S4-120 | reverse complement strand
TTTGGACCAAAAAAACTGCCAGAACTTGGTAGAGCTGCTGGAGATACTCTTCGCGAATTCAAAAATGCGACCAAAGGCATGATGGATGATTCCAAAGAAGAAACCAAAAAAGAAGATCTGCGCCCGTGACCGAAGTTTCCATGAGCCTCACTGGACACCTGAAAGAATTGCGAACCAGATTATTAATCATCCTGCTATCCTTTTTTCTCGCTTTCTTTGTGGGGCTTTTCGTTTCCAAGCCGTTAATTTTATTTCTCCAAAAAGATGATTTGCCAAAAGAAGTGATTTTACACGTTTTTAAAGTGACGGATGCTTTTCAAATCTATATCGAAATGGCGTTTGTTATTGGACTCGTCTTAGTATTTCCAGTTATTTTATATCAATTATGGGCCTTCGTGAAACCGGGTTTGCATGCATCCGAACAACGAATTACTTTGCGCTATATTCCGATTACATTTTTGCTTTTTTTGTTCGGTGTCGTTTTTTCTTATTTAATCACTTTTCCTTTTATTTTAAAATTTATGTTCCAGTTCGCGGCCGAACTTGGTGTTGAAACAACGATTGGCCTCGCGACTTATTTTCAATTTTTGCTACAAATCGTGCTTTCGTTTGGTGTGTTATTTGAGCTTCCAATGGTGATTATGCTACTAACGAGATTGTCGCTGATAACACCAAACGGCATGCGACACTCGCGAAAATATGCCTATTTTTGCTTATTGATTATCGCAGCATTCATCGCCCCGCCAGAAATTTTATCGCATTTGATGATTACCATCCCGCTAATTGGGCTGTATGAGATTAGTATTGTTGTGTCTGGGCTTACTGTCCGGCGAATGGATAAGGAAATGAACAATGTCTAAAATGAATTATTTATACTAAAAGCTCGAAATCAATTGGATTTCGAGCTTTTCAAATTACCTGTACATTTATTTTAAAATTCAATATATCATGTTATATTAGATTCAACATTATAAAGGGAGGTACAACATGTACAAAATTTTTAGTTTCGTTTCATTAATACTTAGTATGCTATGTTTTATGGGCTTACAAGTTTTAAATGTCATTCAAAAAAATGTCATATTATTATCACTATTTGATAGCCAAGATTTTAACGACATCCATTTTTTCGGGAGTCTATTAGTAGTACCTGTTTTGTTTTTAATACTTGCAATTATTTTTGCCTATTTAAGTATAAAATCTAATACAAACAAGTGATTTGATGGGTTTTGAACTGTTCCTCTACATCGGGGTCCAGTTTGAAATCCGTAATTAAATAGTCAATATCATGACATGCTAAGCTTTGGTGCATAAACTTGTGTCCTACTTTTTCTTCTGTAACAAGTAAAACGAGCGAACTTGATTGGCGCCTGAAAGCTTGTTTGATGAGCGCTTCACCTTCATGTGTTTCCGTTGCACCTTTGTCATAGTCAATCCCGCGACATGAAACAAAAGCAATATCCGCATTATAAGTTAAGGCATCATTATATGCTTTTGCGCCGTTCACCGTATATCGCTTCGTTAAAATCGAGCCCCCTAAAATACTAACTCTTGCATTTGTAAATTCTGACAGCATCGAAGCTGTCATGACGCCGTTTGTAATAATTTGCAGGCCATCAAATTTACTTAAAACGTCGATTAAATGCAGTGAGGTTGAGCTCGAGTCTAAGAAAATCACCATATCATCGCGAATAAGTGATTTTGCAATATCGGCAATTCTTATTTTACTCGTTTCATTACTTCTCTCATTCATTTTCATTAAATAAGGCAAATCGATTTTTTTATTATCGATAATCATTGCGCCGCCTCTTGTTCGTCTCACAAGTCCTTCTTTTTCTAATTCTACTAAATCCCGTTTGACAGTGGCTTCGCTGTAGTTGACAAACTCCACTAAATCAATAATCCGCATAAATTGTTCCACTTTTAGCCGATTAACGATTTTTAGTTGCCGTTCCTTCGCTGTGCTTAACATGTTCCTCCACTCCTTAAAGGGCAAAAGCACTATAACTAGCGCTTCTACCCTTCTTATTAGTATTTATCTGCTTGGCCAGTAGTATTTAAAATGTCTAATTTATGTCTTACAACATCTTTAACTTTTTCATTAGCTGATGGATAAACTTGATTTGGTTCATACATCGCAGGATTGTCCACTAAAACTCGGCGAACTTCTTCAAAAAACACACTTTTCAGATCCGAACTAAGATTTACTTTTCTAACACCATACTGTACAGATTCTCTGACTTCTTTATCTGGGTTTCCCGAACCTCCGTGAAGTACAAACGGAATATCCAAACGTTTATTTAATTCTTTTAAAAGGGGCATATTCAGTTCTGGTTTTTTATCTTTAGGGTATAAACCATGTGCCGTTCCAATAGCTACTGCTAACGTATCAATGCCTGTCCTACTAACGAAATCTTCCGCTTGGTCTGGGTCTGTATAAATGATGGTGTCTGCGCCGCCTTCCGCTGAACCATTATTTCCAATTGTCCCAAGTTCCGCTTCAACAGAAACTCCGACTTTATGCGCAAGTTCAACCACTTGTGTAGTTAACGCAACGTTCTCTTCATAACTGGCTCTAGAAGCGTCAATCATGACAGAAGTATAGCCATTTCTAATAGCCCGCATCACATCTTTAATTGTTCCACCGTGGTCCATATGAATAACGACCGGTACCTTACTTCTATATGCGTATTCTCTTACCGTTGCAACAAAGTTATCACCGAGATATTCTATTTCATCTGGATGAATTTCTAGAATTACAGGAGCATTATTAGCCTCCACTTCTTCCATTATCGCCTTTAACATATCAAAACTACAGATATTAAATGCTGGTACCGCAAATTGATGTTCTTTTCCTACTGCTAAAAGATCTTTCATTGTATATAACATTATATCATCTCCTCTTTATTTTTTCGCTTATTTAATGGGGTTTTTAATAGTCCAACAGAAATCGC
>CM001047.1:365298-365676 GCA_000183865.1 Listeria marthii FSL S4-120 | reverse complement strand
GGTAGAACTAACGATTGCGCTGCATTACACTTTTAATAGTCCAACAGAAATCGCTGTCACGACTGTACCAGCTGCAATTGCTAGTAAGTAGATAAATAGATGGTTAATTACATTTGGAATGAACATCACCCAAATTCCACCGTGAGGCGCCATCGAAGTTACACCAGCTCCCATCGAAATTGCAGCAGCTGTTGCAGAACCTAACATCAAACTCGGGATAACCCGGAGCGGATCAGCAACTGCGAAAGGAATTGCTCCTTCAGTAATATAAGATGCACCTAACACCCAACAAGAATTCCCCGCTGTTTTTTCTTCTTTTGTAAATTTGTTTTTGAATAATAGTGTTGCGAGTGCTAGTCCAAGTGGTGGAACCATTCC
>CM001047.1:364979-365198 GCA_000183865.1 Listeria marthii FSL S4-120 | reverse complement strand
GCAATCGGTGCGGTTACGCCAGCTGACATTAACCCAATTGAAAAGGTTGAAATAGATTTATTAATTGGACCTCCCATATCTGCTGCCATCATGACACCGATTAGTAGTCCAAATACGACACCGGATGTCTCACCAAGACCATTTAACCAACCTGTGAGCGCGTTTAAAACCCAAGCGATTGGTGTATCAATGATAAATACCATTGCCAAACCAACAATC
>CM001047.1:364536-364879 GCA_000183865.1 Listeria marthii FSL S4-120 | reverse complement strand
ATACCATTGCCAAACCAACAATCGTAATTCCTAAAAGCGGTACAACAATTAACTGATAAATCGAAGCAAGTGATTTAGTGACATTGACTTTATTAGCAAAGAAATGTGCCACATAACCAGCCAAAATACCACCAATCATACCGCCTAGAAATCCTGATCCACCAACAGTTGCCAGTGTCCCCGCGACAAGACCAGGCGCAAATCCTGCTCGACCAGCCACAGAAACCGCTATCCCTGCTGCAAGCGCTGGAACCATTAACCCGAAAGCAGTATCCCCACCAATTTTAGAAAATGCAGCTGCAAGTGCGTTATACGAGTCAGAGTCAGGGTTTGATGCATCAAT
>CM001047.1:363242-364436 GCA_000183865.1 Listeria marthii FSL S4-120 | reverse complement strand
TGATGCATCAATCCCAAAAGCAAAACTAATGGCGATTAAAATCCCACCAGCTATGACAAATGGCAACATATAGTTAACACCATTCATAAAGTGATTATATAAACTTGCTTTTGAAGGTTGTTCAGAGCTTACATCCGAACTTTTTGCCTCCAAACTGATTAATCCTTTACCTGAAACAGTTTCATCAATAACCACATCAGCCTCTTTAATTGCTCTGGAAGTGGATACTTTTTTAATTTTCTTTCCAGCAAACCTTGATGTATCGATTTCTTTATCTACTGCTAAAATGACATAATCAGCAGTGGCGATGTCTTCCTTCGTTAAAACATTTTCAACTTTAGCACCTTGTGTCTCGATTTTCACTTCGTAACCTAGAGCTTCTGCTGTTATAGTTAATTTTTCAGCAGACATATACGTATGAGCAATACCAGTGGGACAAGCAGTAACACCAACTATTTTCATGTGAAACGCCTCCTTAGTTCGATAAAATTGTTTTAATCTCATTTTCTTTTTTTGAATTTTTTAATTTTTCACGAAATTCATCGTTCATTAACTTCCTGGACAATTCACTTAGGATTTGCAAATGAACATCTGTTGCTTTTTTCGGGACGCCAATTATAAAACTACATTCAATCGGTGAATCATCTAGTCCAAAATAATCAATTATAATACCAGAATGAACAAAAACAATCAATGGTTCTTTTACGTATTTACTTTTTGCATGAGGAATGCCAAAACCCGCCTCAATTCCAGTGGAAGTTTCTTCTTCTCGATTATATAAGTCACGGATAAATTTTTTCGAATTAGTTATAGAACCTTCTTTAACTAGTACTTCCGCCACTTTTTCAAATAATAATTGTTTTGTTTGAATACGATTATCAAAAATAATTCGGTCTTCATTAATTAAATTCGATATGTTCATAATCCACATCCTCTCTCAACAAAGTAAGCGCTTCACTTGTTTGATTACACTATATCATGCTGAACGAGTTCATTCAATATTATGGGTGTATTATGCAAAAAGTTCATTTTTACGGTTGTTTTGGTTGTTTATTTGAACGAAATCAATCATTTTCATCCAAAAAAAGCCCGCAAGATTGCTCCGGCGGACAATTATTCTTTATTTACAAGCTTCGACACCTTTTTCCAAAATCTCCATTTGTAACAAGGTTTCTTCATCTGTCACTTGTTTAG
>CM001047.1:358624-363142 GCA_000183865.1 Listeria marthii FSL S4-120 | reverse complement strand
TGGCATATAAAATAGTTTTAAATGTTCTTCTTGGCGGTCTTTTGTTTCTTTTGTAAACATGCCTTTTTTGCCGTATAGAACAAAGCTTGGACGGGCTTTTATACGGAAGTAGCTTGATTTTACAGAAACTTTTGTTACACCATAATATAAATCAAGGTCGAAATAATCGTTCATTCGTCCTTCACCGAGCAGTTGGCGCACGTCATAATGAATGTTGTCCGGTTTACCGAAGTAAGATAGTACTTGGTCGATTGTATGGCAGCCATGACCATATAGATAGCTATCGTAGAATTTAAATTCATAGACGGATTCTGGGATTTCTGGACGGAAATAATCATAATGCATTTCCACTTCCAAAAGTTCACCCAATTTTCCACTTTCGATCACTTTTTGCGCAGTAAGGAAATCAGAATCAAAACGACGATTTTGGTAGCATTGAACAAGTAACCCTCGTTCTTTAGCTAGCTCAAATATTTCTTTAGCTTCTGCGTATGTCATCATAAATGGCTTTTCAACAAGCACATTTTTACCATTTTCTAACACCATTTTGGCATAGTCAAAATGAGAGCTTTGTGTTGTAGAAATAGTAATTAACTGGATTTCTGGGTCTTTTAACAGCTCTTCTAAGTCTGTTGTGTAGTGGACACCTTCAATTTTATCCCATGTAGCTGTTTTAGGATTGCGATTATAAATCGTCTTCACTTCAATATTATCCCGCTCTAAAATAAACGGTAAATGATATCTATTCGTACTTTTTCCGTTTCCGATAAAACCCATTTTCAACATATTATTTCCTCCTTATTTTAACAAACTAACCGCTTTCGCTGAGAAAAGTTTGTACAAGTACTTATACCGAGGGCAAATCCATCATATTCGTTCATAATTTCATTCCTCACCTCTCCATAGTACTACACTATCGCTCCTTTTAGCCAATAAAAAACTTGCTAAAACGTCTATTTAAAGCGTCTTAGCAAGTTTTAAAGTTCCATTAATCACAGTCACTATTGGTTAAGAAATTTTTATTGTGCTTTAACAAATTCAGCTGATTTGTCGCCAGCTTGACGTCCGAAAATAATGATTTCAGCGACAGAGTTTCCGCCAATACGGTTTTCCCCGTGTAAGCCACCAGTTACTTCTCCCGCAGCAAATAGGCCAGTGATTGGTTTACCGTCTTTGTCTAAAACTTCTGTATTTGTGTTGATTTTTACGCCACCCATTGTATAGTGAATTCCTGGGCCGATTTTGATTGCGTAATATGGTGCTTTAGATAAATCATTATCCATTGCAGTTGTTCTACCGAATGCTTCGTCTTTTTTGTTTTTCACGCTTGCATTCCAAGTATCTACTGTTTTAGCTAGGTTTTCTTTGGAAACATTGATTTTACCAGCTAATTCATCAATTGTTTTACCTTCTTCAACAAAGCCCATTTCTTCGTATTGCGCGATCGCTTTTACGCGCTCTTTAACGCCAGCATCGAAAATAAGGTACGCTGTTTTTTCTGGTAATTTGTTGATAGAAGCTGTTACGTTATCGCGTGTATCTAACTCATTGCCAAAACGGTTACCTTGCGCTGAAACTAAAATGGCACCTTCGCCACGAACTGCTTCACCGATAAGGTAAGATTTATCTTGTTGAACTGTTGGGTGAACTTGGATTTGGTCCATATCTACTGTAGTTCCACCAAGTTTTTCGATCATTTTAATACCGTCGCCAGTACTTCCTTCTTGGTTCGTTGTTACATAGCCTTTTAAGTCTGGGCGTTCTTTTTCAATCATATCTTTATTAGCTCCGTAACCGCCAGTTGTTACAACTACTGCGTTTGAACTAATTGTTTTTTCGTCTTTATTGTTTAATTTTACTTTAACACCAGTTACTTTGCCGTCTTTTTGCGTAATTTCTTTTACGTCGGCATTAACGAAAACTGGGATTTTTTGTTCTTGAACATTTTTTAGTAAACCGTCTACTAAGTATTTACCAACAGCCGAACCATCTTCAGGACGGTGTGTACGTTTTTCGCTCATTCCGCCTGTGATTGTTAAGTTGTTTAATTTAATGTCCATAGAGTCCAACCAGTCAATCGCGCTGGCGGAATTGTCTACGAAAAAACGAAGCATAGCTTTATCGTTTGTTCCGTGACCACCTTTTAATGTTTCTTCGTAAAATTTGTCGTTGCTATCGTTAATTCCTTGTTCTTTTTGGAATTTAGTTTCAGATGCATTCATACCAGAAGAGGCTTTCATCGTGTTTCCGCCTGCTAGTGGCATTTTTTCAAGGATTACTGGGTTCATACCTTTCGCTTTTGCTTCTAGTGCTGCTGACATCCCTGCGCCGCCCGCACCAACAATAACGATATCGTATTTATCTTTTAATTCAGATGGATCTGTGTAGCTAGTTTTGGATGCTCCCGATGTTACTTCTGTTTTCTCTTTCTCTTTAGCCGTGTCACTTTTACTTGAGTTGTTACTGCCACAACCTGCAATGACTAGTGCAAGCGATAGTAGCATGATGAGTGTTGTAGCTAACCTTTTTTTCATTTTTGTACCTCCACTTTTTTGAAAATTTTTCCCTAATCCAATAGTTTGTGATTATATTAACATATTATAGCACTAATTGAGATATCTTTACAGGGCATCTCCAAGATTTTTCAAAATAAGAAAAAAAGCAATTTACAGACTTTTTTACAAAGATGTAAATGTTTTCTACAACTACTCCTCATTATTTCGACAAAGTGATATAATAACAACATCAAATATTAAAGGAGTCTCGCCATATGACGATAAAAAAGTACGAACCGCTTAATCTCTATACCAATTTCAAAAATGCAGCTGAACGCTATCCAGAAATGCCCATCCATTTTGATGAAGAGCTTGTAACTTTTCCAGAATTAGGCTTGCACACAACTTACAAAAAATGCGAAGAAGCTATTATTCAAAAAGCTGCTCATCTACATAAATTCGGTGTTCGCAAAGAAGAAAAAGTAATCGTTTATAAATCTGCCAAATTCGATTCCTATATTTTAGCAGTTGCGATTTCTTATCTTGGAGCTGTGCCAATCATGGTTTCGCCGCATCTTCCAGCGTCCACTATCGATATTTTCGTCAATCGATTAGACCAACCTTGGTTACTTTTTGATTCCGAAACTTCCGAGAAAAGTCACCAATTAAACAATTTGCCAGATGCTAGATTGATCAATGCTGAACAATTATTTAAAGCGCCTCTAGACGGCTATACATGCGAACAAGAAGAATTACCAAAAGATATGATTGCCTACATGACACACACTTCCGGAACAACGGGCGTACCAAAATTAATTGCCCACTCCGCGAATTCGATGGGCTGGAGAACAAAATACCAACGACGCATCCTTAATTTCATCAAACCAAGAGGGCTCGTAGCTTTCCATATTTCACCAGTACATTCTCGCTTTAACATCGGCGTGTCTTCCTTGATGTCGCTTGGTTTCCCGCTACTACCAATTGCGAACCCATCCAAAGCGAATGTCGAAAAAGTACTACGCGAATATAAACCATACGTGCTTGAAACACATCCAAACCATTTTGTTCAATGGGCGTCCCTTGCTCGCGAAAAACCAGACGTATTCCAAAGTATCAAATTTTATCATTCTACTTTTGACGCAATCAATAAAGAAACAATGGCGGTTTTCCTTCGTACTTCTGAATATAAAAAACCAATTTTCTTACAAATTTATGGTCAAAGTGAATGTGGCCCAATGATTTTACGTGGTCATACATTGCAATCTATTGAAACGCTAAATGCGCGTGATATGGGAATTGGGGTACCGGGTTTAACAGAAGTTCGTATCGTCGACCAGGATGGAAACCCTGTCCCAGCTGGCGTTAGCGGCAACATCCAAATGCTCTCCAAAGGACGCGCACTTACTTATTACAAAGAAGAAGCTCGTTTTGAAGAAAATGTATACGGTCCTTGGTGGGACAGCGGCGACTACGGTATGAAAGATGAGCAAGGTCGCTTATTCTTGCAAGATCGCCAAGTTGATTTAGTGGAAACGATTGATAGCACACTTGCGATTGAAGATAAACTGCTTGATACGCTTACTTTCCTAGATGAAGTTGTTATCATCCGCGGCGAAAACGGTAGTCCGCAGCCAATTATCGCTGTTCATAATGACGGCGAAATGAACTGGGACGCATGGTGGAAAGCTGTTTCTGACTTACCACACATGAATGAGCCAATGGTAATGAAATACGACGAAATCCCTCGTACTGCGACAATGAAAGTACAACGTTTGCAGATGGAACGAGAATTGAAGAAATAACTTTTGAAAAAGGCAACTGCTTTGTTATGCAGTTGCCTTTTTGCTTTATTTTTTTCGTAGTGTGAGTAATGAGATTGCTGCAATAATTGCGCCAATCAGTGATGTTGCTAGCCATCCGCTATCACCAGTTCCAGGAAGTTTTTCGTTACTTAACTGCTGATTTCCGACACTTGGATCGCTATTACTCACCTGTTCATTTCCACCCGTTCCCGGGCCAGCCC
>CM001047.1:353587-358524 GCA_000183865.1 Listeria marthii FSL S4-120 | reverse complement strand
TCATACCAACCTGTAAACGTATATCCTTCCTTCGTTGGTGTTACCGGTTCTGCTATAAGCGTCCCCGCTTCCACACGCATACTCGTTTCCGTTCCATCAATATCAAAAATAGCCATAAAATGCTGCGTCAATGGCTGTTCAACGGTTCCACTAAAAGTATTCGTCGCATTCCCAACCGTATCCAACTCATTAAAATCATAACTCACCTTATCAATAAAACTCGGCAACGTCCAAGTGATATTCGGATAATTAGTCACTCCATTATCGCTAATATTTTTTGGATCAATCGCTTGACCCGCAATGTTTTTAACCGTAATAGGAACCGTTAATGGCGTCTCAAAATCCAGCGCTTCATTCACAATTTGTTGATTTTCCATTTGAATAGCAGACAATTTTGTCAAACTGTTTAGGGGCTGAATATCACTAATTTTGTTTTGGCTAATATCTAGTAACACTAAATCCCCTAACCCCGCGAGCGCACTGACATCCGTGATTTGATTCCCCGCCAAAAAAAGGCTTGCGAGACTCGTCAAATTAGAAAGTGGTGCAAGATTTTCAATTTGATTTCCAGTCAACTCGAGCCAAGCTAATTTATTCAAATTCACAAGCGGACCAAGATCACTCACTTGATTATTCGCTACAGAAAAAGAGCTTAGATTCGTTACATGATTCATCCCAACTAATGAGTGAACACCTTTTGCTGTAACATCTAAGCTTGTTATCGTATCCAATTCCGTTTGCGTAACCGTATCCGCCGTGCTAGATTTCCCTAACGCGTTTTGAATCCCTTTCGCCAAAGCTTCATCAGGAAAAATCTGATCAATCGCAGCAGGTGGTGCCGCTGCCGCCTGTGCATCTATTTTAAAAAGTGCACTCGTCCCAACAATCAACAGTGATAAAATGACATACAAAAACAGCTTCCCCTTGTATTTCATCTCGCTCCTCCTGACAAAAAAAGTTTATTAATAGTTAATTCCCTTTTTTGGCTGGCGAAAAACTTGGGTGATTTTCCTTGCTTTACTCAGCGTCTTTAAGTTTAGATAAATCAGCAAGTAGCGGTTTTCCATCTGCACCCAAAAGCGGTGACATCCCACCCGCATAACCGACCAAATGGTATACATATTGCACACCTGTTTCTTTATCAACCCAAATTTCCATGATATTGAGTTTTCCTTGTGTGTATATTTTTTCGAATCTTTCTTCCATTAGTTTTCGCCTCCTTATTTTGAGAATTACATTCATTATTTCCAAAAATAGCCCAATAGTGAACGTCTTACCTTTATTATTGAAATAAATACAACCCAACTCTTCAAAGCTACCATATTTTAATTATGATTCAGTCTAAAACTTCTAAAGAACGAGTCACTTCTTCTCTAATTTGCTTCTCACTGTAGTAAACATTAGGTAATTTCAAATCTTCTTCACTATCAGAAAATCTAGCTGCCATATCAGACACATTACCTAAAATTGTATATTCTTCCTTAGATAATTCATCATAATCTATTTCTAAATCAAAAATTTTCATGAACTGATTTGTAAATTTGTTAATCTCTATTTCTCCATTATTCAGTCCATTTAATAAAACGTATAGTTGTTCTTTTTTTGTCATAATAATTCCCCTCCAGTATTATTGTTTTTAGATAGCAGACAATGGGCCTAATGGTCTTCTATCATATTTAAAGTGATAAATAGTATTTGTTGTATTATCATAAAGAACCTCAAAATTGTATTTCTTACCGTTAATATATATTTCGCTATAATACATTGTCGCTCTAGATCCCCTTGGGTCAGGCATTGGAGTACCACCTTTAATTGCTTCTTTCAAAATTTGAACTGGAACCGCTCTATCTAGATTAGCCATATGCTCATTTACTTTATCTGTATAATTAAATATATCCTTCCCAGAAGAATTAGCAGTACTAGTTTTCTCACCATTAGCTTTTTTAATTCTTTCTAAAATTTCCTTTTCTCGTTTTAAATACTCTTTCATTTTCGAAGCTTTTCTAGCTTTTTTACTTGCTTCTATATTCTCTCGTATTCTTTTTTCTATTTCGCTTGTGCGCTTAGTTAATTCCCCTACTTCAGGTTCATTTACTTTCTTTGCCATTATTGTTTTATTTCTTGCAGCTGCAATCCCAAACCCTAAACCTAACGCCATATCCGTTAACCCAGCATCATCTGTCCAATCTTTCATACTAGCTACATAAGCAGAAGACCGCAATACGGCGCCAGACAATCCAGAAACTTTTTGTCCATTTAAATAGTTGATACCATCTTTCCACGAATCATTCACTTTTCGTTCGAGTTCTTCTCCGGAAAGGTTTGTATAAAGAAGCGGGTCTAATTCTTGTCCATTTTTTTCTAAGAAATCTTGCAATTCCTTATTTTCTACCCGTTTTCCATCCCGCTCCAACAGCCACATCGTAACCGTTTCACCTTGATCATTGATATAAGTATAAGCCAAAACGGTGTAATCTTCAAAACCATCGGGAAATGGGTCTTTATCGTTTTCCTTCCGAGCTGTATCTAGTGCTTTTTTCATGTATTGCAAGCTAGCTGTCGCACTTTTCGGCACGGAGTAAGTTCCTGTTTTCTCTTTTCAAAACTATTTAATTTAACCAAAAAAATCGTGCCCGCCCTGATGAACTGACACGACTTTTTATATTTAACTCCAAAATGAATAAAGATTTTATTATTTGTTTTTTTCTCTTTTCTGATTCAGTAAATATTTCCCTACAACATTCAAAATGAAAAAAATGAGAAGAAAGGCTCTACCATCTTCTATGATTTTACCAATCGGGAGAAAATAAGATGCTATTAGCAAGAAAACAAACACCATACCAAAAACTAAAAATGTATCATCTACTATTTTTTTCATTATTCACCTCTTTTATCCATTTCCCATCTATTTTATTGAACATTTTTAATGACTATCCTTAAAGACCACTAACCTATCTTCGCCTCTTTGATAAACTATTACAAAATAAAAATAACCATTAGTATAATTGCTTTGACTATCTTCCTCCAAAAAACTAACGTGATTGTGATAATGAGATTCCCATTCATCTGGAAAAGAAATATCTAACGGATTAAGACGATCGCGTTCTCGATTCACATATAATTCGGTTTGATTATTATTAATCATTTCGATTAAATTCTGTTCATTTTCAGGATTTTGTATCCTTTTAAAACCTGTATCAAATCCGTTCAAAAGAATGATACTTTCCTCCTCATCTAGCCATTTCAGTGTAAATTTATCCATATTATGCCCCCAAAAGAAAAATGTTCGTATTTTTAATATATATAAAAGAGAAGACAGAACCTGCCTTCTCTTCTGATAATTATCTAAGTTAAAATCTTATAACATCTCTTTAATCATTTTATAAAGCGCAAAGCCCATTTCCGTGTCATTTTTATGCACTTTTAAGGAAATTGGAGCGGAGAAAGAAGTGTTTTGCGTCACAACTGTGTTGCCGTCAACACCGATTTTTAAGTCAAAATCGCGGTCTAGAGTTCCAGCAGTCTCAATAGAAACATATTTTAGCGCCTTTTTCGGGAAGAATTTGTATTCTACTTTTTTCCCTGTAATACCTTGTGCGTCTACATTGAAAATCCCTTTAGTAGTGATAATTACTTCATCTCTTATAAACTTGAAGATTTGAATAATTTTTTCATCTTCTTCTAAAAATCTTTCAATTCCGTATGAAGATTCCGAAACAATAGCAGCTTTTCCCATCAATTTATCGAACATTTAAATCCATCCTTTTTTTGTTGTATATTCTTATTCGACAAAAATTCAAATTCCACTTCTATAGTTCAAAGATGAACATGTTTTATTATCAGACTTGGATTAATCCATTATGAATAAGTAAATTCATAATATCACACAGGATTGTTAGAGTATGTAGATATTATGTGAATTATAATACCAAAAACAACGAAAAAAATAGGCTACTAATTTCTTGTCTAAGAAAAAGTAACCTATTCCAATTCTTAAAATGCCTTGCTAATCACACTCAGACCGATAAATAAGAAAAGCACGGCCATAATCACGGAATTGTTTTGAATAAGCCATTTGCGTGTGCTATCCAATACGTTATTAAGTCGTTTTCCTGCTAATAAGAAAGCAATCGTCGGGATGTAAATCGAGCAACACGCGATAATTCCAAAAATAATCGTCGCTGTTGTTTCTTGGCCGCCGGATAAATTAAGCGCACCAACACTGACTCCGGCTGTAAGTGACAGCAACATATTTTTCGGGTTCACTGCCGAAAGCACAAACGCAAAAATCATCGCTCCGCCCGGTTTAATATTGCTCATTTTTTCAAACCATTTCGGTGTTGCGGCTGTTTCGCCATTTCTTGGTCGTTTTGTAAAATCGTGCGCGCCGAGTAAAATAAGTAAAGCCCCCAGCACAATAAGTACCACTTTGACTAAGGTTGATTGATCTCCGGACGAACTGACCGCCGAACTCATTAAGAATAAACCAATAAAGAAAATAGCAATATTCCCAACAATCCAACCTACCGTATAAAAAATACTGTTAATCCGTGCCTTGTTACTAAGTAAAATCAAAATTAGACCTACAATTGGAAACGGGCTAATTAAAATACCCACTGCCGGTGATAAAATAGCTGAAAAAGCTGATTCCACGTTGACTCCTCCTCTATATCTTTACTTCGAACGAGGACTTAATCCTCATTACACCATTCCATTTACCTATTTCCCCCTAATCCTCGCTAACAAACAATTCTTTTTTGCCAGGAGTTTTGGTTGGCTGTTTCCATTGACTAACCCGCTTATGTTTGCTATATTTTAACTATAAAGCGGAATGTTACCGACGCAAGCCGGGCATAACCAAATATTTTTCTAAGTACTATGTTTTTTTGCATGTATTTAGAAAAGTATTTGGTTTTTTTTATAGATACTTTAAAATG
>CM001047.1:349000-353487 GCA_000183865.1 Listeria marthii FSL S4-120 | reverse complement strand
TCCAGCCGACTTTTTATGGGGTGGAGCTGCTGCTGCAAACCAATTCGAAGGCGCTTACAACGTTGATGGAAAAGGACTTTCCGTTCAAGATGTTACTCCAAAAGGCGGATTCGGTCACATTACTGACGGTCCAACATCAGATAACTTAAAATTAGAAGGAATCGACTTTTATCATCGCTACAAAGATGACGTGAAACTTTTTGCTGAAATGGGCTTCAAGGTTTTCCGTACTTCCATCGCTTGGTCCCGTATCTTCCCAAATGGTGACGAAACTGAGCCAAACGAAGCAGGACTACAATTTTACGATGATTTATTCGATGAACTTCTAGCACATAATATTGAACCACTTATTACTTTATCTCACTATGAAACACCACTTCACCTATCTAAAACTTACGACGGCTGGGTAAATAGAAAAATGATCGACTTCTATGAAAACTATGTCCGTACAGTATTTAATCGCTATAAAGGCAAAGTAAAATATTGGCTAACGTTCAATGAAATCAACTCAATTTTACATGCACCATTCATGAGTGGCGGTATTTCTACAAGCCCAGATAAATTATCTCAAAAAGACTTATACCAAGCTGTCCACCACGAACTTGTGGCGAGCGCACTGGCAACAAAAATCGGTCACGAAATCATGCCAGAAGCTCAAATCGGCTGCATGGTTCTAGCAATGCCAACGTATCCGCTAACTTCCAATCCAGACGATATTATCGCGGTTATGGAAGCTGAGCGCAAAAACTATTTCTTCTCCGATGTTCATGTCCGCGGAACTTATCCTGGCTACATGAAACGCTATTTCCGAGAAAACAACATCGAATTAGACGTAACAGAAGAAGACTTAGAAATCCTTAAAAACACAGTAGATTTCATTTCGTTCAGCTATTACATGAGCACAACCGAAACAGCTGACGAATCAAAACGCAAAGCTGGCGCAGGAAACATCCTAGGCGGCGTACAAAATCCTTACCTAGAAGCATCCGAATGGGGCTGGCAAATTGACCCTAAAGGCTTACGCGTTGTCCTAAACGAATTCTGGGATAGATACCAAAAACCACTTTTCATCGTAGAAAACGGTCTTGGCGCTATCGATCAACTAGAACAAGACGAAAACGGCAACTACACAGTAAATGACGACTACCGTATTAACTATTTGAGCGCTCATTTATCGCAAGTGAAAGAAGCGATTAAAGATGGCGTTGAGCTGATGGGTTACACTTCATGGGGCTGTATCGACCTAGTTAGTGCATCCACTGCTGAAATGAAAAAACGTTATGGCTTTATTTATGTCGATCGCAACAACGACGGCACAGGTTCGCTAAATCGTTATAAGAAGAAAAGTTTTGATTGGTACAAGAACGTTATTGCGACCAATGGTGAAGATTTATAAAAATGAGAAAACCCAGGTTTGCCCTTTTAGGAGGGGGAACCTGGGTTTTTTAATTGCTTGATAACTGATTTGCAATCTTCCGACCGAGTTATCGCTGAAATAACCGATACTCCGTCCGCGCCTGCTGCGAGAACCTCGGTTGAATTTGTTTCATTAATCCCGCCAATTCCGACAATTGGTATTGTGATTCCAGCCCGGCGAATTTCTTCCAAAATTGCCGTTCCACTCACTGGCTCTGCATCCGCTTTTGATATCGTTGGGAAAATTGGTCCTACGCCGATGTAATCCACTGCGCCAAGTCGTTCAGCTTCTGCCGCTTCACTAACTGAATGAACCGAAAGACCGATTTTCATTTTTCCGGCGCAACTCGCGATAACTTGGCGAATTGCTTCGTCGGTTTGCCCGACATGGATACCGTCCGCGCCGATTTCGAGGGCTAGGGCGACATCATCGTTAATGATGAAGGGAACTTGGTATTTTGCGCATAATTTTTGGCATTCTAGCGCCATTTCTTTTCTTTCGGAGGCAGTTTGGAGTGAGCCTGCTCCTTTTTCGCGATATTGGAAACACGTAATTCCGGCTTTTAGTGCTTCTTCTAACACGCTTGGCAACGTTCCGCGCACAACATCTTGCGTTCCAGCGATAAAATATGCAGCTAATTCAGCTCTCATTTCGCGTCCTCCATTTGATATGCAAAATGGTTCGTCGGGCCATGACCGTGGCCAATTCCAAGCGGATATTTAATCGCGCTCGTGATGAATTCTTTCGCAACTACAACACTATCCAAAAGTGAATTCCCTTTCGCAAGTTCAGCTGCAATACATGCCGAAAAAGTACAACCTGTTCCGTGGGTATGCGGCGTATCAAAGCGCTCGCTCGTAAGCCATTTCGCCGTTACCCCATCGAAATAAAAATCAGCCGCTTCTGTCATTTCGCTATGGCCACCTTTAATTACGACTGCTTTTACACCCATATCATAGATTTTCTTAGCTGCTCGTTCAATTTCAGCCTTCGTTGTGATTTTTTCTCCGAGAATTTCTTCGGCTTCTGGAATATTCGGCGTAATAATCGTACCAAGCGGTAAAAGTTCATCTTTCAAAACCTGTGTTGCTTCGTTTTCAAGCAAAGCTGTGCCGCCTTTCGCAATCATCACGGGATCAATGACGAGATTTGGGAAGTTATGCAAACGTATATTCCGCGCCACTTCCCGGATAATTTCTGCATCCGCTAGCATTCCAGTTTTCACGGCGCTCACTTGGAAATCCTCTGCAATTGCATCGCACTGTTCGCGAATCATTTCTACCGGGATTTTATGCACCGCTTTTACCCCTAGCGTGTTTTGCGCCGTAATTGCCGTGATGACGGACATGCCAAATGTTCTGCGCTCTTGAAATGTCTTGATATCCGCTTGTATCCCCGCACCGCCGCCTGAATCCGAACCAGCTATCGTTAACACTTGTGGGAAAGTCATTTGTGTTCCCCACTTTCTTGGATTTTTGCTTTGGCACGAGTTTTCTCGACCGACCAACTAGCGAGAGCATCTAAAAACAGTGGTCTAAATGAACCGGGCAGTTTCCTTTCTAACTCCATTTCCGCATATTCAGAAGCCACTGCATAACTCGCGCACGCTTCGACACTAGCATGAAAAACATCATCCTGAACCGCGATAAAACTACCACAAACTGCACTCAGCAAACAACCAGAGCCAGTAATTCTTGGAAGCAACGCGCTACCATTCGCCACTTTTGCAAAACGAGCTCCGTCTGAAATCACATCCACTTCACCGCTAATGATAACAACCGTGCTCCATTCGTTCGCCACTTTTTCAGCAATAGTCAGCACATCCGCCGACCCAACGCCCGCATCCACGCCTTTCGCTTCCCAAGCTTCTCCAGCAATCGCCGCCAGTTCCCCCGCATTTCCACGAATCGCCGCAAACTGAATTTCTGCCAACAATTCTTGCACTACTTTACGACGATATGAAGTCGCACCAACACCGACCGGATCAAGCACAACCGGAGTTCCCGCAACATTTGCCGCACGCCCAGCAATTTTCATCGCTTCCACCAGCTCACCGTCCAGCGTACCGATATTAATCACAAGCACATCCGCCATTTTCGCCAGTTCGGCCATTTCTTCTTTCGCAGAGGCCATAATCGGTGATGCTCCAATCGCTAGCAACCCATTCGCCGAGTCATTCGCAACCACGATATTCGTAATATTATGCACCAACGGCCCTTTTTCCTGCACCTTTTCCAACGTCATAAAATCAAACATAATTCACACTCCCACGCCAATTTTGTTTTTTATAAGCCATATCAAAAAACGCCCATTCCATTTCCACACTAATTTGAAAAGCATGCTTCATCAGGGAAAGTTCCCGCGCATCCGCCATGCTCGCCGCCTGTTCCACCAACCGCTTCTGCTGCAACACCACTTTTTGATAATTTTCATCCACATAACTATCCAACAACTCTTGATAAAATGGCTCCGAACTCCGCGCCCCTTCGTACATTTTCCCCATATCCGCATAAAGCGCATAACACGGCAAAAGCGCCGCAATCGTCACCCCAAAACTACCAAAATCCGCCATCCGATAAAGATGAGAAGTATAATTATAAGCAGTCGGCGCCGGTTTTCGCTCGGAAAAATCTCGCTCCGTTAGTCCAACCCGCGGATAAAACTGTTCGCGCATCAACAACTCCGACTGCCGAAGCCGACCCTGTACTTGCCGCATTTCCCCCGCAAGCTCCTCCGTCCCCGCTTGCGTCACACTTTTCTCAATCACCTTCTCAAAATGCGACAAATAATAATCATCCTGCAACAGATAAAAATGAAACGCCTCCTTCTCAAGCGTCCCATCCGCCAAACTCCTCACAAACGGATGCCGCAACGTTTCTTGCCATAAATCCCCAACTTCTTCCTGAAAACCGTGAACAAACACTCAAACTCCTCCTTTTGCACAATAAAAAAAGCGCCCACTGTCTCTTAGCATAAGCAAAGAAACAGCAGCCGCGATAATTTTTCCGGTCACTTTCACATTCACTTCCCTACGCTTGCACTAACAAACAGGTTCAAAGGGTCAGAAAGC
>CM001047.1:348573-348900 GCA_000183865.1 Listeria marthii FSL S4-120 | reverse complement strand
CTAACAAACAGGTTCAAAGGGTCAGAAAGCATTACCTTCCTATCTCAGCCAGAATCGGCCCCCCCAGTTTTTCTTATTAAGTTGCGTTTATCATAACATAGAGTTTTAACGCTGTAAATCCCCAAAAGAAATGAGCTCAAACCCATTTTCAAGAAGCCAATCCCGCACCCGCACATCACAAATCGTCGCAAGTTCTCGGCACCGCATCAACGTGTAGGAGGAATTATCCAACACAAATTGATCCAAAAATCCAACATCAAAATGCATCTCTGCGATTTCGTTTGGTGCCAGTTTTAGTAATCCAAAATCATCATTAAGGAAGTTCTC
>CM001047.1:344886-348473 GCA_000183865.1 Listeria marthii FSL S4-120 | reverse complement strand
AAATCATCATTAAGGAAGTTCTCAACCGAGACGCCGCCATTTGTGTATGGAAGCGCGCCTGATTCCAGTAGTTTAGTGATTGGCAAATAGCCTTCCTGCTCCGGCCATTTTTTATCACCGCTGTATTTTAAAGTGGTGTGGATCCCGAACTCGCGCGCGATATCAAAGAAAGCTTGGTCAACCGTTTCATCACCGATTGAGTGGCAGTCGATGTGCTCTGGGTAGTGACCAGTTAGCGCTTTGAACCGTTCCATTTGAGCGATGGTTTCCGTGCGCACATCTTCGTATTGGAATTTCAGTTCTGGGTTAGACCGGTAGTATTTAGAACGATGGAATTCCCCGTTTTCGTCGACAAGTGACGGGATTTCCACCGGGTTCGCGCACGGTTTTCCGAGTAGAAAATTTGTGTGTTGGCCGATGAATAGGTCTGGGTGGTCTTTTGCGAGAGCGATTGCGTGCTCGGCTGTTTCTAGGTTCGGCATGAGTAAAGTGGATGTGGTGATGCCGGTTTTGTAGCTTTCGATGATGCCGTGGTTGATGGCTTTGGATAGACCGAAATCGTCTGCGTCGATGATTAGTTTTGGCATGGGGAACCTCCTTAATAGATATTACTGGTCAATTAATTTTGCATAATTTTGATACTCAACTTCACTTATGGAGTCTGAAATCCCTATAAACTTTTCTATATTTTGTATCCGATATGACGTATATGGATGTGTCGATGCCAAGAAAGCTAGCAAACCTTTCCTCACATCTCCATCCGCCTTTTCAAGCATATAAAAAAAACTCAAAAGTTCTTCACCGTAGCCAGCCTTTGCGGCGACTTCATCCGCTCTATATTCAAAATCACGGCTTCCTAAGTTTACAAAATAAAAGCCTAATTCATAATACTTTAAGTAGCTCCATCTTACAATTTTTGTAACAACACTTAATAAACTAGTAGAAATCGAGCTGTTTCCACTGAGCATCCCTTCCACGAAAGCAAATATGAAACCAAAGAAAAAGCTTATACCGTATAATGGTAATAATGCAATACTTAAAATTGTAAAGCTAGTATTAAGCAAAATAAAATTCAAGGTATCTCTATTCGCAAGATGTCCGTATTCATGTGCAATAACAGCCTTTAACTCGCCTATATTCAAAGAAACTAAAGCACCTTTAGTAATACCAATAGTCTTTTGTCCCAATGCATAAGCATTTATATCATTTTCTGCTATTACAAATATTTCAGCTTTTTTTACTTTCGGGTAGAAACTGCTAACTTTTTGAAATACCTCTTCGTTTATAGAATTTAAACCATTAACCTCGTTTAGAGTGGCTGGCTTCTTAAGACCAAGCCTAACTCTATTTCTCCAATCTCCAAATAGACCATAGTTCAAAACAAATACACCAACAAATAGAGTAGTAATGATCGTTATTGCTACTAGCAGTGGGATTGCTAATATTTTCTTAACAATCATTAGCGCAATAAGAACTGTTAGCGTCGTCCAAATGATATAGACGTAATTAAATTTACTTTTTCTGATTTCCATTTTCTCATTCCCTTTTTATAATATTTCTAGTCCTGCGTAACATAACTCCCTTCTATATATATTATAATGAATAAAACTTGTAACTTGGTGAACATTCAGTTACATTTACCTTTAAAAACGAGGATTAATATGTTAAGTAGATATCATTTTTAAAAATAGATGTTAAAAAACCCAATTTAACTGTTAACTGGATTTTAATTCTATAAAAAAGCCAGTAATTAAAATACTGGCTTGAAAAATCGTTTTTAATTCTATTTTACTGAATTTACAAGTTTACTGAATAAAAAATCCAAAACATCCACCGGTATCTCCGCAAACGCATCACCAACCGAAACCTCAAACGCACAAACATCCGCCGATTTCTCCTGCAAATACCCCGAAATCCCAACCCCAGTTTCATCCTGAACCTTCGTCAAAATCGCCCCAATTTCATCGGCCGACTTCTCAAAATAAACATGAAACATATTAGAAACCGGCACTTCCGGCACAGTCTTCACGCCTGGACACGAATTAAACCGCTCCGCCAATCCTTTCGCCGCCTCAAAATACTCCGCCATTTTCCCAATCCGTTTTTCAAAATAATAATCCGCGGACAAAATATACGGATAGAGGCTAATCAAATCCCCGCCATACCGCCGTTTCCAGATTTTCGCCTCTTGCACGAAATCATCATTTCCAGCCAAAATCGCCCCAGCAATCCCGCCAATTCCTTTATAAAACGACACATACACACTATCAAATAGCGCACAAATTTCTTCTGCAGACTTCTGATAAAACGGCGTGATCTCCCATAACCGTGCTCCGTCCAGATGCAATGAAATACCCTGTTCATGGCAATACCTCGAAATCTCCTCAAGCTCTTCAAAAGAAGGCAGCTGTCCACCAATTTCTCGTTGCGGAAGTTCGATAAGCACACTAGAAACTGGCTCACGAAGGCTTTTAATATCATCAATCGTCACAAGTCGATTCGCCGTTCCAAGCAATATTGGCGTGATTTGCTGCAACTCTTTTAGCCCGTCTTGCTCATGAATCTCCAAATGCGAAAGCGGGTGATATGCCACGCGCCGATTCTCTTTACGGTCAGCCCAAATTCTCAACGCAATTTGCTGAGCCATCGTCCCACTTGGAAAGAATACAGCCGATTGTTTCCCGAGAATTTTCGCGATTTTCACTTCAAAATCTTCAATAACTGCACCGTTTCCGTAAATATCGCTCTCTAGGTTATCATCAATATTTTGAAGCGCTTCTGTCAAAACACCAACATTGCGCGGACCATTCCCGCCTAGTTTATACGGTGTTTTTTGGTAGCTGGTTTTTAGTGTGTTTGTCATTTTGGTTCACTCCTTTTACGATATAATTGATTGGTTTTATTTCTAGGGTCTCATCGAATAAATTATCAATAATTTTCAGTTTTGGTGCTGTATTATAATCATATACCCGATAAATTCTATAAAGCTCACCTTTTAATCTAGCAACATTTAATTCATTATCTGATAAGTAAAAAGCAGCATCTCTATTTCCTGTTGTTGTTTTAACTTCGATATAAATCTCTATTACTTCATTTGGTGCATCTAGATTTATGTCATAGGAAATAATATCATATCCATGCCCATCACCACTTTCAGCAACATGAGTGATTTTATCTGCATAGGGTTTTGTAATAGGGTTCTTTATTAGCCGCTCTTTTTCATAATTAATTACCAAATACTCTCCTTGCAATCCTTTTTCTGTATTTCTGATAGCTTCTTTCGCATAATCTCTTTTGGTGATGTAAGGCACTTTTTCTTCTTTAACCAACGAATTTCTTGAACGTGTTTCTTCTTTACCTAAGACTAATTTACGCTTTTCTTCTATTTCAAAAATTTTCTCTGATTTTGCTTTTTCACTTAATTCATTGAAAGTTCCATTATTAATTATGAAATCAATTGTAGCTTCTATACCTTTTTTGTCATCCAACATTAAATGACCTTTTAATTCTTTAAATACAGTAAGCATTTGCAGCAAATCTTGTAATAATAAATCATTATCAGTTTCTCCCAAATCCTTAATATCATA
>CM001047.1:344017-344786 GCA_000183865.1 Listeria marthii FSL S4-120 | reverse complement strand
AGAAACTGTAAATATTACAAGATTCATAACCTTTCACAAGATTAGTATAACGAGATTCCTCCCGGCCAAGGTTAATTGGGTCAATTGTAAAACTATTTTCAGATTTTAACGTGGATAAATTTTCTTGCCAAAAACGAGCAATTTTCCCTAAAGATAATTTAGTATTTTTATAATTTTTATTTACATATGTATATCCTTGATTCAAAGATAAATAAACACCTTGGTAATCGTTTGTAAACAAATAAACTATATTAACTCCCTCTTGTACACTTGTGCTAATTTCTTTATCATGCACTGCTATCCAAGGGACATTTGCCCAACCGCCTGTACCAATGGATGCAGATATTTCATAATCATCCCCTAAAAAAGTGGTTTCAAAGGCTGCTTTAACACCTTGTTTAAATTTTTTTGCGACTTCATTCCCAGCCATTGGATAATTGGTTCTTTGCTCCCCATAGTTTTCCTGCATGTATTTTAATAATGCCACTAAGTTCATCACAAACATCCTTTTTATATAATGTATTTTCATCTTCTCGTATACATTATACCTAAGAATGTAGATTTGTTGTGAATTTAACTATAAAAAGTGCTTGTTCAACAAAAAACTATCCTCCCAAGAACCCTCGAAAGAATAGTCTTCACAAATAAATTTTAAAAAACAGGTGGTTACAACGGACTTCCGCTTCTCGCTTCTAATAATTTAATTTTTCTTGTAGGTTTCCTTAATCAAAACTTTCTCTTTAGTATCGACTTTTTTGAAAATTAATTT
>CM001047.1:342721-343917 GCA_000183865.1 Listeria marthii FSL S4-120 | reverse complement strand
AATTAATTTTCCACTTTGCATTTCTAAAGAGAATACGAAATCCTTTTCATCTGCTTTGACATCTATGTGATATTCATCCCCTTTTTGTTCATTTTTGGTTATTTTGACATTATCTTTGGATTTAAGAAATTTTAGCATTGTTTCTACATTCTCTTTATCACTTTCAGTTTCATAACTGTATACTTTTTTGCTAATCAATGTACCATCATATTGATATTCATCGTCACCTTTTTTCTTTAATTTATAAGAATTAGTTATAGCAACTGCATCATCAATATACAATTCTTTTACATTTCCCTCTGCATCAATGTCCAAGTCAAGACTAACTTTACCTGCCGCATCCGTTTCCTTGTAATTTGATCCATCACTCATACCAATCCCCGACGATTCCAACTTCCACTTCCCAGTATACTTACTATCAACAACCTCTTTACCACAACCCACTAATAAAAGGCAAATTCCTAAAAAAATAATACTTATTAACTTCTTGTTCATCTCGTTGCTCTCCTTTTTTGTATATAATTAACGGTTAATCCCGTTCCACCTTGATGTAATCCCTTGCTTGTGTTATCTCTTCAAAATATTCATCATGCCATTCAGTCCGAACCTTCTTATCAAGCGAAACTCGAACACTTTTTGTTAAATGCGAAAGAGCTTCTATATCTACTCCATCATCATCAAAATTCAATAGCACTGGCACTTGATCACCAAAATTATCTCTATCTACTAAAATCGCAACCCCGCCAGCTTCATCTAGTATATACTCGTACGTCTATACTAGATATTATTTCCCATCCGTGTACCGTTTTTTCATCATTTCGTCTATCCCCCATATATCAATGCGATATCTCTACTAATTAATCTTTCCACAATAGAATCATGAATAATAGCAATAAATGTTTTGTAATTATATTCATTTACTTCTATAATCCTATGTTCACTACATATAGATACTTGATCTGCTATTGGTAATCTTTCAACAGCTTCTCGAATTCTATCTATCGTAAACTCAGTCCCTGATTCTTTATATTTCGAAAGTCTAATTGTCGGCCGTTTGTGGTTTAAGATAGCTTCTTCAATTTTATCATATCCATTGAATTTCACAGAATATTTTTCAGCAGCGACCTTAAAGTTTCGTTCTTTAAAATGCAAAAGATTTTCTTTCGCAAGTGCTTTTTTCTGTTCAAAAGTTCCTA
>CM001047.1:342402-342621 GCA_000183865.1 Listeria marthii FSL S4-120 | reverse complement strand
ATTATCAAAAACATACAAGCAACCGCTATTTTTATCATACTGAGCACAAACCGTGGTTGGAACTGGAATTCCAGCACCTATATCATAAAGAACACTTTTATTTCCTGTAGTGAAAAATTTAGGGATATTTATAATTGATCTTTCCTTCACAACCCCTCTTGATTGAATGGGTAAAAATAAACAATCTGTATCAGATTCTAATAAAATAAATTTAAATTT
>CM001047.1:338299-342302 GCA_000183865.1 Listeria marthii FSL S4-120 | reverse complement strand
TAATAAAATTTAAATTTATCTTTATCTAAATCTAATTTCCCATCACAATTTGTATTATCATTGATTGGTATAATTTCGTCGTAGATAGATAGCGTAGTTTTCATTAAAAATCGATTTACAAAATCTTCTAGTAAATTATTAACGGGAAGCTCTTCCAAATCAATATAGTATCCATCCTCGAACAATAATGAATCAGTAGAATATTTTTTTAGTTCCTTCTTTCCTACAAGCTCAGAAATATTTTCTATTTCTGCAACTATTTTATCTCTATCTTCTTGACTTAAATGTAATAACTGAATTCTATCTAATTTATTATTCTTATTTATCCCAACCCATGCATTATCATATATCATTTTCATTCTCCTCAGCAATTAAATATGCATTGCAATCACCCGAATCACCTAAAAGAGTGTACAAATTTGGTTTATCGGAAATTCTTAGTTTTTTATCTATAGTTAAAATATAATTCCCATCTTCAAGCTCATAAATATCCATACCAAAAAACATTAATAAAATATTTGGAAATACACTTGAACCTCTAATCGTTAACGTAAAGATTAATATCTGTAAAATAATAAAAACAATTAAAGTTATTAATAGTTCATCTTGAAAAACTAAAACAGAAGGCAAAATAATCCCCATAAAGAAAGCCACGACATCGCCATTCTTTTTAGCGATTTGGTTTGTTCTATTAATCAATATTCTTTTATTGTGACCATTCTTCTCTCTCCCCCTCTTAAGTAAGAGCCCTTTTAAAAAAGCCAAAGATAATACTGATAGGACTAAAAAAATACCTAGAATAAAGTATATTACCGTATCACTTACTTTATTTGTTTGCATTTTGATTTGTAAACTAAATAGTATATAGGCGGGTAACATTGCTGTCACAAAATAAGTTATTTTAAACCAAAAACTTGTACCCTCAAAAATCACTATTCAACTCCTTTTTCATAAGACCTCTGCCAAAAATTGAAGATTATCTGCTCTAATTACTAGATATTATCTCTAACCTATTTTGCAACACAAGCAAAGAAGGATTCTTCTTCCAGACATTAGCATCTCCAATAACATATAATCGATATTTAGCTCTTGTTACAGCAACATTTACAATATTTTCGTTCACCCAATTAACTGCCCCCATTGCACTAGCATCACATCCTAGTAAAAAGATTACTTCTCCAGCCTCTTTTCCTTGGAATTTATGCACTGTTCCACAATGAGTATTGAGCCATGACTCAAAAGTTGCCTTAGCATACTTTTTTAGTATGGATGATTTTTTAGCTTCTTGTACAAATCCTCTTATTACTGATGTAAAGGGAGAAATAATATACATATCAGCTTGACCTTCCTGCTTTTCAAATGCTCTCTCGACTACTGTTATAGCCTTTTTTACTTGTTCTGGTACATGATGGTTTTTATTACCTATTTCATTTCCATCTATTGAAATCCACAATGAGTTTGGTTCAACTAAATTTTTTTCAATTGCTTCCTTAGGCTCAGCTGTTTGAAAAAGCATTGTGTTGTTATAAGCCAATTCATTTGAAATAGAAAACATTGGATTTAAACAGCGACGATGAATAACTAATGGACAGCCCACCCATTGCTTTTCGGTTCGATCATTAGAAGAAAGAAAACTTCCAATATAATTCACACAGTCAGCAAAAGTCTGTACAGAAATCACCTTGCTCTTATACCAAGAAAATTCTTCCTTTGCAAATAGCTCTAATAAAAGTTTAACATCTTCAGTTACTACCGGTTCCACCTGCTTAGGGTCACCTACAACAATAGCCTTTTTAAATCGCCAAAGTGCGCCAACTGCCATTTGCGGAGTAGCCTGTCCAGCTTCATCAATAATTAATTGTCCTAAACTTTCCGGCTCCTCTACATCGGCTAAAAATCTACTAACAGAAGCAAATGTTGTTGAAATAACTGGTGTTACTAGAAAAATTGTATTTAACAACTCTTTAAAACAATTCTTTCTATCTCGCTCGGAAAAACAACAAAATTCCTTATCACTATTCTTCTTGAAATTCCATAAGTAGCCTAGATTAACAAGGTTTGATTTCACTTTTTCTGAAGTTAAAATAAAATATTTATTCACTTGTAAAGCTAAATAGAATAGTTTTTCTCTTTCTCGATCATACTCTTTTGTTATCCAAGGATTCGCAAGTTGCGCTTCCAATTCTATAGTTGTATTTTCCCCATGAAATCGGGAAAGAAATGCATCATTAAGTATTACCATCCCATTTTCCTCTAAATAAGTTATCACTTTTACCCTCTTGGCCTCAGATTCAGCTTGGAGTTTTGTCAACTGACTTTGTTTTATTTGAACCTGTTTTTCATATAAACCAATATCACTATGATATTTTTGAGATTTATTTTCTAAGTTAACTTTGTATTGCTCTTGTTCTAGCAAAGCCTCTTTTTGATAAGCGATAATTCCGCCTTGTTTTCGTTCAGTTATAATAGCTGATTTTTCATGCTCTCGTAAATCTAGAAGATCCTGTTCTAATTGTCTTATTTCTACTAAGCGTTGCGTTTTCAAAAATCGATTGAATACTTTCTCATGAAACTTTTTGCCAACTTCTAAATTTGCTATCTCTTTTGTAATCTCAAGAATTTTCTCTCGCAAAATACTTGTATCCTTTTTTAAGAAAACTAATTTACTTTTTTCTCTTTCAAACTGAAAATAATCATGTTTTAACGTTGGTAAAAGCTGTCTCAATTCATAATCGACAACCATTACCTGTTTCTTGAGAAAATCTATATTCTCTAGGTACTTTTTAATATCCTCAAAAACAGATTTTTCTTTACGACTTAATGGCTTTGTATTTAAATTCTTCCTATTCTTAAATTTACTAATTTCATGCAAAACTTGTTGCATATCTTGGACTTTTTGATATTGTTTTTTGAATTTATTTTTAACTTTTTCAAATTCTGCCTGATTATCTTTTTTGCTACTAGTTGTATAATTAATTATTGGCATTATTACTTGATAAAAATAATTGGATAAATTAGCTCGCTTTCCTAATGGGGCGGAAATTAGTCCCCACTCACCTAGAGTTTCCTTATTTTCTAAATTATCATTATTATGTTTTAATAGATGAGCAAGTAAAGTAAAATAGATGTCTTTTCTTTTTACGCTTTCTATTTTCATCTTGTTATCTTCATCACATGTTCTCACACGAAAAGATAATTCTGTTTCTTGTTTTCGTTGATTGAACAATTCTTTTGTTTCTGAGGTTTCCTTTGAATTGATGCCATCCATCAAACTTGTATAGTCTGGTAATTCTTTTGTGATATTTTCAACTGCTGCATTATTGGATGATGCAACTAATAAATTAAAGTCATTTATTTTATCATTTTCCAGTTTATAGAAATGGTTAAATTCATTGTCATATGCTCTATACTTCTTACTCCCATCCTTAAATGAGATTGTATTAAATGCATCGTCCGCGTTTTTATATTCAGCTAATATCGCTGCTCTTTCTACCACATTGTGCGCAATCAGTTCTTTAAGTAAGGTTGTCTTTCCTGTTCCCGGCGGTCCATTTACAGAAAAAATCTTTCCTTCCTGTTGCAAATATGCATTAATAGCTAGTTGTTGCATTAAAACAGGTGAATGCTTGGACGGCCATTTCCCTTTTGGACTATTTAAAGGATCCAACATGCTTTTTAATAAATCATCATTTTGTCTAATATCCTTACGATTATTTTCTAGTTCATTTCGATTTCTATCACCATGTAGTGCTGTTACATAATCAACGAAATCATCTTGATTGTTTGTTGTCTTTAATTTATTTAACACGAGCTCAAAATCACTTTGAAAAAAGCTTATCATCAATTCACTATGATTTTCTAAAGTATCATTGTATTTATCAAATTCTTTCTGATTTTTAAACCGAGTATAAATTAAATTGTTATAATATGTAACCCCATTTTTTTGCTCTATAGAAACATAATCATCAACAAAAAGCTTCACTATATAATTAAAAAGTCTTTT
>CM001047.1:337308-338199 GCA_000183865.1 Listeria marthii FSL S4-120 | reverse complement strand
TAAAAAGTCTTTTTAATAATTTCACAGTAATCTTATTTTCTGCTTCATTTAAAGAAAAAAAGTGTGCCTCAATAGTAGCCATTGTTTTATAATATTCTTCTAACTTAAGTTTGGTCTTAAGTTTATTAGGATACTGACAACACACCGTCATTCCCCATAGTAGTGGAGATACTCGAAGTGACTCCTTAATATATTGTCCCTCTGAATTGACTTTTAGGGCTAGCATAGCGATGTTTTCTATATTATTTTCAACAGTTTCTTTACCTTTGAATTCTTGATAAAGTGAATCAATAATAATTTTCCTTTGCATCCGACCAACTACAATATGAAAATCACTACTAGTAATTGGTAATTGTTCATTAAGTTTTTCATTATCTTTAATCTTCTCTTTAATGGTTTGTTGATCTGTTACTTCCTCAAAAATAGTCAGCTTGTTTTGATTTATATCTTCCATTTTTGATAACTGTACTTTTCTATCTTCCGTGTTTTGTTTTGGAAACGCTTTTTGATTCAAAAATTCTATTAACCGCCAAAATTCAATAATTTCCATGGCTTTTAGTTGTTTTGTTTTCATAACTGCCCCCGTCTTATGCTATGTCTTCATCTCACGAAAATTTCTTTTTATATATTATTCAACTCAAAATAATCATTATCAATCCGGAATATCGTATACTGATTTTCAGCTTCTACTCCAACTTTGTACTTCAGCATCAATTCTGTTAATTGAATCCCGTCAATTAACACAATACCTTGATTAACAGCAAATTCTTTTGCTCCACTTGTATAACTAGAGGTCGTAATAAAAACTCCTCTATCAGCTCGCACACTTGCTAATGCACCATAAAATGATTGTATATCCGATCGATTTATTTTATTATCTTCTTTGTATCT
>CM001047.1:336259-337208 GCA_000183865.1 Listeria marthii FSL S4-120 | reverse complement strand
TGCTGCCAACTTCTTTTTTAGGATTTTCTTTTTCAATATCTTCACTAACACTTGTCGAAATTCCTTTGCGCTGGTTTCGGATAGCTAATTCTTTGATGTAATTAATATAATCTGGCTCTTCTTCTAACATTTTTTTAGTGAGTTTATCTCCGTTTATTTTTAATAATTGTTTGCCAGATGTGGTTATTTGGTATATCCCTCTTTTGGGACGACATAATGCCCCTGCTTTATATAATTCGCTTAACGCAAAACTAAAGCGATTAGCAAGGATAAAATCATTTGTTTCTGGATAAGTGACTAATTTAATATCTTCCGGAATATTTAAATGTTTATATACTCTATTTCTAATAGTATGAATTGTTGCCTCTTCATCATTTTTTAGTACTTCCAAAATATATGGAATGATGGAATCAAATGTAGGTAGCCCGTTCGCTGATTGTTTTAATTTTGTCCAGTCTTTATTCATATGAGGTCCCGCTTTCTCTATTATTGTTGTTAGTTATTGTAACCACAATTCAAATCAATTATACCTCTGCCTAGTCTCCGCAATCCATTCAGGCATTTTTTCCCGTAGCTTCATCTTATGCTCTAATTGGTTTCCCGCAGCCTTATTTTCTGCAATTTCATATTCAACGCTACCTATTACATCCTCAAAATAAGGGATAACATCTGGTTGCATTTCAGAATAAGCACTAACAGATTTAGTTAATATATCATCTTGATCTACAATACCCCATTCTTTTGCAAAAGCTTGGATAACCACCTGCTCTTGTTCTTTTTTCCAAGCTTCAAACGCATCATCAAAAGTGATATTACTAGTTATTTTACCTGGTACTAGCTCTTGTTCGACAAAATCTTTTAATAGCATTGCCTGAATGTGTTCCCCTCTATTACTAAGCTCCTGAATATCTTCATAAATAAGGCGTAAGGTTTCTTTATCAGCAAACTG
>CM001047.1:331921-336159 GCA_000183865.1 Listeria marthii FSL S4-120 | reverse complement strand
TTCATCCATACCAAATGTCTCTTCATTCCATGCATACTCATAATATTGCTCTACAGTTCTCCACTGAACTGCGGCATCCTTAAACGCTTTGATAAACTCTATTCGCTCCAAATCATCATTCTCAAGGCTTGCCCACGCAGTTGGATCTGGTAATGTGAGTACCATTTCATCGATCTTTATCCTCAACTTTTTAACAGCCGTATCATATAAATCCACAATGGCTAAGCTACTTTTCCCGCCACTTCCGTATAATTTCAAAGCATTATTTACATCGTCTTCTGTCATTCTAGGATATTGGAAATTGACAATACTTCCAAACTCTTTTCTTTTATCAAGAACTCTATTGGTACGTGAATAAGCTTGAATTAAACCTTGAAGTTTTAAATATCGATCCACATACAATGTATTAAGATATTTAGAATCATAACCAGTTAACAACTGATCTGCGACAATGATTAAATCAATATTTTTCTCGTTTCGACCACTACCGCCACGAGTTGCCCGTTCTACAATATCTTCAAAATAGCTGGCTTCAGCTCGCTTTTTATTCCCCGCTATAGGTCCACCAGAGCCTATAAATCCAGCATAATCATTAAGCATTTCTTCGATAATTTCTGGGGCCATATTGTCAGGATCATTTTCATTACCAAAGCTGAAAGTCATCGCTATATTTAGTTTTTGCCCAGTTGCTTGTAATTGCTTTTTGAATTCATTATAATAGTCAACCACTCGTTTTTTATATGCAACTGTTAGTATTGCATTAAATGTCTTCTCTTGTGATTGCATATCCCAATTAGCAAGTATTTCTTCGACAACTCTTGGAATATGCGTATCATCATTATAAATTAGCAGCTCTTTATTTACTGCTAGTTTTTCTACTTCTAATTCCGAGTATCTATATACTAATTTAGTAATTTCTTTGACACCTAATTCTGGTTTTTCTAAGAGCAACTGTTCAATAAGTTTATCTCGTAACGCATCATAATTTTCAAACTCACCCGTATTAATATAATCGACGTTGAATCCTAATACATTTCCATCAGCAATCGCTTCATCAATCGTATATTTATGTAATTCTTTTCCAAATAATTTTTCCGTCGTGTTAATTACTTCACTTTTATGATTAACTTTCCCTCTAACTTCATTTTCGTCAAAAAGTGGCGTCCCTGTAAAGCCATAGAATAAGCCTTTTTTCTTAAAGTGTTTTTTTATATCCCCCATCATCTGTCCCATTGTTGTCCGGTGAGCCTCATCGATAATAAATACGATTTTCTTATCCGCTAAACTAGAATCATGTGTCTCTTCTAATTCCTTTATTAAGCTATTTAACTTAAACGTTGTAGTCACGATGATACCAGCTTTAGAGGACTTAAGTTCTTTTTTCAAATGATATGTGTGTTTCGTATCATCTACTGAAACAGACTCAAAAGCAGCATAAGCTTTAAAATTAGCACTTGTTCTACTATCTAGCTCGCGTCTATCAACTAAAAAGACTACTTTATCAAAACCAGCACGAGTGGACAGAAATAGCGCTGTTTTAAAACTAGTAATCGTTTTTCCAGAACCCGTTGTATGCCAAACAAACCCGCCATGTGGGATTTTATCTTCTTGATCCCAGCCAAATGCCGCGCCTTCAACTGCCTGAAGCGCATACACTTGGTACGGCCGCATAAGCATGTGTCGTTTATTTTCTTCTTCTTTTGCTTCATCAATAATCAAATAATCCCCGACCATTTGGTGCGCCATAGGAATCATAAGAAAATTAGCAACAATTTGCTTCCAGTTATTCATCGGTTTATTATTTTTATCTGACCAATGAAAAACAAAACTCTGATTAAAATCTTTTATTGATTTTGGAGTAGCAAAATAGCGCGTTTCAATCTCCGTTGTCATTACCATCATCTGAGAAAACGCCATAAAATTATTTGTATATTCTCCGTTACGATAATAACGTTTAAATTGTTCAAACGCTTCATCTAAGGGCTTATCGGCACGTTTTTGTTCTACATTAATTAAAGGCAAGCCATTAATGAGTAAAACAATATCAAATCTACTTGTCTTCCCTTTTTCATCTGTCATTGGCGCTTCTACTTCACGCGCAATTTTATAACTAGATTCTCCACCACGAACCTCTGCTTTTTTGAAGATAGTTAGGGTTATTTGTTTCCTTGTAACTTTCGGGTTATCATCTCGATAAATCCCATCAATTTTTCCTTTACCATCTTCAATCGCTAAGAGTTTTGCCGCCTCATAACTATTATTTATCTTCCTTACTTTTGTCATTACTTGGCTAAATTCACCGTCTGTTAGAGGAACTCCTTCTAGCTGGTCTGCGTTAAGTCGGTTGAGTTCTTCTCGCCAGTGGTTAATTAAATCATTCACGGTTACTTTTTGTTTGTTTCCATCTAAAAAATCTGGTGCATCCCATTGATAATTTTGGAGTTCTTTCACAAAATTATCCTGAAAAGCTTTTTCGGACGCTTTTTTTATTGTGTTCCCCATGATTCATCCCCCGTTCTAAATGAACATTTCGTTTAAGTATGCTTTTTTGATGTTTTGTAGTTTTTGTAGTTTTCGTTGGTGAATAGTGATGGTTTTGTCGAGTTGTTGGAAGAAAGATCCAAGTTTAGCTTGCTCAACGGTTTTTGGAATACTTATTTTAAATACATCTAGAAAATCTTTTTGAACATGCGGTATATTTGGAGTACGATAATTATTATAAATATTTTCTTGATTATACTTCAAAAATTGATAAACAAATTGTTCATTTATACTTGTTCTATATCCTTTTAGTGTAGAACCTAATGCACCTTTAAATCCGATGTAAACCGTTCCTGCTTTTGAACCATCCCACAATATTAGTATATCAGTTTCCACGACATCCTCGTGACCATCAGTCAAAAATGCTTTACCTCCATTCAAGGTGAAGGTGTCCAAATATGCCACAGTGCCCTTAGATAACTTTTCTAATTGTGCCTTCCCCTTTATTTGCTTGTCTATCAAGTCCCCTAACTTATGCTGTTCCCAATCATCAGTAAATCCTGCAAATCGGCGTTTTGGTTTGGTTTCTCCTTCTGCTGGAAACATTTCTGAGAGATAGGCAGTTTTTAATGCTTTTATTTTTTCTAGCTTACGTTGATGAAGAGCGATAGTATTGTCTAATTGTTGGAAGAGTTGTGAAATCTTTATTTGTTCCTTCATTGATGGAATTAAGATTTCCTGATTTCTTACCAATTCTGAATTTAGATTGACCTGGCTTCCTGGTTGTCCATACTTTTGCCACGAGGTTCTAAACATTTCTAACCATTGAAATAAAAACTCTTGTTCAAATTTTATATCTAAAAAGATTAGAAATCCATCATGAACTCCCGTTTTAACATAGTTTATGACTGGTTTTCCAACTGTTGCAGCTATGCTTAATAGAAGATGTGGTTCCTTCAATACTCTAGTTTTTTCTTGTCCAGCCTCAGAAATTCTTTGTTCTAAATAATTAATTCGACCATTTTGAGCAGTTACATCTGAAATTCTTAACCATCCTACTTCAGAATTATTGTCAAACCATTTTGGATCTTGAATAGGTCTTGGTGAAGCACCACGTACAATCTCAGCTAGCTCCCCTAACTTACGCTGTTCCCAAGCGACAGCATTATTGAATTCCTGAAATCTTCTTTTAGGAACTTTCTTGTTAATATGTGACATTTACTTCACCACCAGTTCACTCATCAATTTCTCTAATTCATTTTCTAGTTTTTTACTCTCTTCATCTATATCATCAAGTGTTTCGGCATAGCGTTCATGCAACTGTTTTATAATATCTAGTTCCTTCTTAAGCGGTAATTCAATAAGCTTCACTAAATCATCCACCATTGTGCCAAACCATTTCTCGAATACTAACTCATCAATTTCTTCATCGGTTAGAACAAGAATCCGCTCATATACAGCTTCTTTGAGTTCATTCTCTTTAGCTTTAATTTCTTTACCTAGCGCAGACTTTTCAGTTATTAAGCCATCTACTTTTTTCAGCAACTTATAAGAANGGCTTTCTTTCGTTATTTTTTTCAGTTCTGCTTTCACTGTCTTACTTTCAAATGAATCTTGTGGTTCACCTTCTGCATTTTTCTTTAATGATTCAAATAGTGCGATATTCTCTTCACTATCTTCCATTTTAGCTGCTTCTACTAGTTCACTAAGTTCTGCTTCGACAGCAGTCAGACGAGCTTTTTTATCCTCAATAATTT
>CM001047.1:331526-331821 GCA_000183865.1 Listeria marthii FSL S4-120 | reverse complement strand
GCCCGATTCTTTTTCAAAATCAAAACGCATACTGGAATTCCTGTATTTGTGAATAAATTCCCGGGTAGCCCAATAATTGTATCAATATAATTTTTGTTCAATAGTCGTTTGCGAATTTCACCTTCTGCTCCCCCGCGGAATAATACACCATGAGGCAACACAATCGCCATCGTTCCAGTTTGACCTAAATGATATAAACCATGCAAAAGAAAAGCAAAGTCTCCCTTTGAATCTGGTGGTAATACACCTGCTATTTCAAAACGAGGGTCACTTACTTTTAAATTAGATTTATTCC
>CM001047.1:330667-331426 GCA_000183865.1 Listeria marthii FSL S4-120 | reverse complement strand
AATTATATTTTACCATCTTTATACCTATAAGAGCCACTTTATTTATATTATCCTAAAAAACCAATTTCCACTTCCAAAGTGGCAAATAATAATTTCACCTCCCCCATTTTTCCAGCTATAGTAAAGACAAATCAAAAGGAGGTCTTTACGTGACAGATAGCAACGAACTAACAACAGAACTCGATTCCATGGCGATCATCTTACACGCCGGGAATGCGAAAAGTTGTGCTTTTGAGGCACTGAAAGAAGTAAAACAGCATAACATCGAAGCTTTCACGCAGAAAATTACCGAAGCGAAAGATGAGATTAAACTGGCGCACCGAGCGCACGCGGAACTTTTACGAAAACTATCTTCAGAGAACCGAATGAGCGAGGTGGATTTACTGCTTGTTCATGCGGAAGGTCACTTGTCTTCTACGGATATTGCTGTGGAAATGATTCGGGAGCTTGGAGAAATTTATCAATGGAAATGGAGTTTATCTAATGAATAATAACTTTTTATGGGGAGGTGCCACGGCCTCTTATCAATGTGAAGGTGCTTGGAATGTGGATGGCAAGGCGGAATCGATGTGGGACTACTACTTGCATGAAGCAGGTCTTGAGAATGGCGATGTGGCGAGCGATCACTACCATCGCTACGAAGAAGACATTCGGATGATGAAAGAAGGCGGACAAAATTCGTATCGTTTTTCCTTATCTTGGCCGCGAATTATTAAAAATAGGCAAGGTGATATCAATTTAAAAGGAATCGAATTTTAC
>CM001047.1:330265-330567 GCA_000183865.1 Listeria marthii FSL S4-120 | reverse complement strand
TTTAAAAGGAATCGAATTTTACCAAAACTTGCTAGATACGTGTAAAAAATATGATATTGAGCCATTTGCGACACTTTATCATTGGGATTTGCCGCAATATTGGGAAGAAACTGGTGGCTGGTTGGATCACGACGTTTGCGCCGCATTCGAGCATTATGCCAAGGTTTGTTATGACCACTTTGGTGATAAAATCACGAATTGGACCACTTTTAACGAACCAAAATGGTTTGTTGCTAATGGATATAAAATCGGCAACTATCCGCCTGGCTATCAAGATACGCAAAAAACAATGATTGCGGCTT
>CM001047.1:330016-330165 GCA_000183865.1 Listeria marthii FSL S4-120 | reverse complement strand
GCAAAAAACAATGATTGCGGCTTATAATGTGATGTACGCGAGTGCTTTAGGCGTCAAGGCTTTTAAAGAAGGTGGCTATCCTGGGCAAATTGGTATTGTTCACAGCTACACGCCGGTGAACGGTGTCGATGAAAGTATCGAAACGAAAA
>CM001047.1:329713-329916 GCA_000183865.1 Listeria marthii FSL S4-120 | reverse complement strand
ACGGTGTCGATGAAAGTATCGAAACGAAAATCGCGATGCGCTACGCTGATAACTATTGCAACAACTGGATTCTCGACACAGCCGCACTTGGCGAATTCCCGGTCGATCTCATTGCCGAACTAGCAAAATCGCACGATATCAGCTTTATCAAAACAGACGAACTACAAACAATTAAACAAAACACTGTCGACTTCATCGGCTTA
>CM001047.1:320919-329613 GCA_000183865.1 Listeria marthii FSL S4-120 | reverse complement strand
ACACTGTCGACTTCATCGGCTTAAATTACTATTCGCGCACGCTCGTTAAACCATACACTGGCGGCGAAACCCAGCTACAATTTAACCACAGCGGTAAAAAAGGCGAAAGTAAAGTTCTCATCAAAAACTGGTTCGAACAAGTGAAAGATCCCGCCAACGAAACGACCGAATGGGATACAGAAATTTATCCAAAAGGCTTACAAGATGGCTTAATCGAGGCTTACGAACGCTATCAATTACCACTTTATGTGACAGAAAACGGCATTGGTGTTCGCGAAGATGTTTCAGTGCCACAAGTAGATGATGCCTACCGAATCGCCTTTATGAACGACCATATTAACGCTATTTTCAATGCAATCGATGCTGGTTGTGACGTTCGTGGCTACTACGCTTGGTCCCCGTTCGACCTTTATTCTTGGAAAAATGGTGTCGAAAAGCGTTACGGACTTGTGGCAGTTGATTTCGAAAACAACCAAATCAGAAAACCAAAAGCTTCCTACTACTGGTTCAAAGAAATGATTGAAAGTCAGGGAAAACTCATCAAACGAAGAGAATTTTAAAAAAAGGAGCAGGAAAATGAAAAATATCATGTTAGTTTGTAATGCTGGTATGTCTACAGGAATGCTTGCGAAAAAAATCGAAGCCGCTTCTGGCAACACATTAAACGTCACTGCTTATAGTGAATCCGAGTATACCGATTATTTGGACGGTGTCGACCTCGTTCTTATCGGTCCTCAAATCCGTTTCCTTATGCCACAAATTAAACAGGCCGTCAGCGTCCCAGTCCATGCCATTTCACCCGTAAAATACGGCATCATGGACGGCAAAGGGGTTTACGAAGACATCCAGAAATTAATAGGAGGATAAAAACATGCGATTTAATACCATTAGCGAAAAAATGGATCAATATATTTCCCCGCTGGCTAACAAACTTAGCCAGCAACGCCATTTGAAAGCAACCAGAGATGCCTTTATGTCCATGCTGCCAATTACATTATTTGGTTCAATCCCGATTATTTTGAAAGCGGCTCCAGTAACAGATGATACGAAAAACGGCTTCCTGCTTGCCTGGGCTAACTTCGCTGAAAAATATGATTTAATCCTAAATTGGATTAGCGGAATTACACTTGGCGCCATGTCGTTATATATTTGCGTCGGTATCACGTATTATTTATGCAAACACTACCACGAAGATTTCTTACGCCCACTCATGTTTTCTATCGCCGGATTCTTTATGCTCGTACTTAACCCAATCAAAATGGGCTGGGACGGCAAAGAAGTCGACATCAGTTTCCTTGATGGACGCGGAATATTACTCTCGATTTTCGTCGCCATCGTTACCGTAGAAGGTTATCACTGGATGCGCAAGAAAAACGTCGGCCGAATAACCATGCCCGATAGCGTCCCAGCTTCACTATCCGAGACATTCGCAGCCTTAGTTCCTGGTATTATTTTAATGACCTTTTTCTCGATTATCTTTATCATTTTCAACCTACTAGACACAACCGCCATCCAATTCTTATATGAAAAAATGGCGCCGAGTTTCAAAGCAGCCGATAGCTTACCATTCACGATTCTAAGTATTTTCCTAGTTCACTTATTCTGGTTCTTCGGTGTACACGATGCCGCACTTGCCGGAATTCTAGGCCCCATTCGTGACGGAAACCTTTCTATCAACGCCGCTGAAAAAATGGCTGGACAAGATTTGACGAATATTTTCACGACACCATTCTGGACATATTTCGTTATCATTGGTGGTTCTGGTTCCGTTCTCGCACTTGCCTTTTTAATGATGCGATCCAAATCCAAACAACTAAGCACCGTCGGGAAAGTCGGCTTCTTACCTTCCATATTCGGAATTTCTGAACCGCTGATTTTCGGAACACCTCTAATGCTGAATCCGATTTTCTTCTTCCCGTTCATTTTCACATCCGTCTTCAATGGTGTCATCACCTATCTTTGTATGTATTTCGGGATTGTTGGAAAAACGTTCGCCGTCTTCTCCTGGCAAATGCCCGCGCCAATTGGAGCCTTCCTATCCACCATGGACTGGCGAGCCATCGTTCTCGTATTCATCCTGATTTTCTTAAATGGTCTGATGTACTACCCATTCCTAAAAGTTTATGAGAAGAATCTCGTCGCTTTAGAAAAAGAAGCTGAAGACGAAAACATAGCTGCCAATTAATAACCACTTAAATAGAGATTGAGACAAAAAAACTCGTCTCTTTCTCTATTTGGTGTTGTATAATAACAATAGGTTAAGGGAGAATTAGGGGGGAGATAATGACTATTTCAGAAAGGCAACGTTCATTGTTAGAAAAGCTTAACGACAGCCAAAAGACAGTAACAGCAAAAGTACTTTCAGAAATGTTAGGCGTTTCTTCCAAAACTGTGCGAAATGACATTATGCAAATTAACCAGTCATTTAGTTCCACAATTATTGCATCAAAAGCTGGAAAAGGCTATTTTCTAATACCAAACGAGCAACTTTCACAAATGAATCTATCCAAAAATAGCGATAATCTACATTTTGAATTATTACGCCATATCATCGAACAAGATCATACCAATTTCTATGATTTAGCGGATCAATTTTTCATTAGCGAATCGACGTTAGCACGTATTATTAAAGAGCTTAACATCGTTATCGCTGAAAAAGATGAGTCGCTTTGTATAATTCGAAAAAACAACGAACTACTAACCGAGGGCGGCGAAGAAGAAAAACGCCGCATCTTCAACCTGTTCCTCAATCAAGAAATCGAAAACCATCAATTAAGTCTTGATAAGTACGCTGATTACTTTGATTACTGCAATCTAAAACAACTTTCCGAGCTAATTATTGCCTACCACAAAAAGCACGAATTTTTCATGAATGATTTCTCGACGATTTCGTTCATCTTGCATATCGCCGTTTTAATTGAGCGGATTAGTATGGGCAGCTATATAGAGCGAACCGCTTTACTCGAGCAAGATAAAACTAGCCTTGAAATGGCAGAGCACCTAGCTGAAACATTAGAAAACGAACTACAAATCAATATCCCAACCCAGGAACTAAGCTATATCGCCCGGCTATATTCCGGCAAACTAACGACAACTTCCACCATTGATGCAAAAGTTTTTGGCAGCGTTGTCACTCGGCTCCTTGAAGCAGTGGATCAAAACTTCCATATCGACTTTTCAGCTGACGAAAAAATAGCGACCTACCTAGTAGCCCACATATCAGCCCTTTACAAAAGAGCCAATCACAAACAATATTTAACCAATCCGCTCACCGAAGAATTAAAAAACAAGTTTCCATTTATATACAACGTCAGTGTTTATGCCTCTGCCTTTATCCAAAAAGAGCTCGCGATTACTTTCCCAGATGACGAAATCGCCTATATCGCGCTACATTTTTTGTCCGCTTCGGAAACGATTAATCACGGTAAAAAGCGAAAAATCCTCCTAGTTTCCCCGTACGGCGCAGGCAGCCAACGCTTAGTTCATAACCAACTAAAGAAAATACCAGATTTTTCGATTGATTTACTCGTTTCTCAGTCTATTTTCGACATCAAGCAATTCACCCTAGACAAAGAAATCCATCTAATTCTAACCGCCGAGCCATTAAACCTAACAACCGACATCCCAGTCTATCACTACGATTTACTATTAGCAGACAGCGATTTGCAAAAAATCAAACACATTTTAGAAGCAAAACCAAAAACGGAATCGATTTCCAGAAAATTTTTCAAAAAAGAACTATTCTTTCCAAAACAAAACTTCAAATCCAAAGAAGAAACCATCGCTTTTCTTTGTGAGCAATTAACCGCATTCGACTACTGCGACTCCGATTACGCAGCAAAAGTATTCGAGCGCGAGCAATTATCAAGCACCTGCTACGGCAACTACTACGCAATTCCGCACGCCATCCAGCGAAGCGCGAAGAAAAATGCCGTCGCCGTATGCTCACTTGATAAACCAATTGACTGGAGTGGCAACCGCGTCAAACTCGTCCTTTTGCTCACCATGAAAGAAGAACGCGACAATTCTTTTGAAGAATTATTCGGCCAACTCGTAACCATTCTAAATGAACGTAGCTTCGTCAAAAAACTAGCCAAACAAGAAGATTTCCAACAATTTATCGAACTTTGCGAACAAAAAACCCTAGATTCCTGAAAATCTAGGGTTTTCTAATCCGATCAATTCCAAAAACAACAATCGGCAAATAATTAAAAAAGAAACTAATCCGCTGACAAAATCCAATTTTATCCAAAACCGGCAAATCATTCACCGCCGGAATCCGCGCAAGCCCGTAAACACCTGCAGACAGCAAACTAACAATTAACAACACAAGATAAACATTGCTAAGCCCCTTCTCACCAGTTTTCCGGTAAAGTATGACCAGAAACAACGGAAAAATCAAAAATCCCGCATAACCAAGCCCCGAGCCAATATTATGAACCCAAGTCGAAAACGTCCAGCTCGCCTGCTCCGTATCAATACTAAACAATCCAGTAAAAATACAATCGCCAATCCCATACAAACCAATCGCAGAAGCAAGCAAAATCGCCAAAGTCCGCGAAGTTTTAACAACGCTCTGATAAATCGCCGGTAACGCAAGCACAAACAGCACCCCAGACACCACCGACCAAACCAAAAACGCCCCCCGAACCGGACTAGCCACATCCCCGAAAACACTCATAACCTGCGTCATTTGGTTTAGTTCTGGGTAAAAGATTCCGAGTATGTAGGGTGTTAGGAAATCACTTAGGACAGCGAGTAGTAAGAAGTAAAAGCCGTATTTTTTTAGAAATTTCATTTTTCACACTCCTAAAACTTAATTTTGTGTGGGCTTATGGGTTAAAAATCTACTTAATTATTATAACTGATTTCCAAACAAATTTGTCAGAACTCCCCTTTTCTCGTTTCCAACAACTCAATAAAATATGTCAAATTCGGCGACATCCATCTTTTTCCATGATAACTATAAACCGTTGCTATTTCCTGACTATCCAAAGGACTTGGGACCCTGCGTATCAGCCCTTTTCCAAGCTCCTCCTCAAACACAAAATTCGGAAAAACAGCAATACCTAAATTATTAATCACGCATCGCTTAATCGATTCAATACTCCCAGCTTCCATTCGGTGGTTAAGGGTGATATTCCGCTCTTTAATCATCGCTTCAAAATGTTTTTGATAAATACTATTCACATCATTCGATAAAAAAGATACATCAAATTCTTTATTTTCATTAAAAAAATTTATGGACTCTATCTCTTTTTGAGCACTCGCAATTATAGAAATAGCGTGCGACCCCAATTTACTTTTCGTAATCTGATCACTTTTTTCATCAACATCGTAATAAATACCTAAATCAACCAAACCATTTTCAACCTCGTACGGAATTTCAAAGCAATTTAACGTTTTTAAATACAATTTTACATTGGGAGCTTTTTCATGGAATTCCTTTAAAATAGACTGCATTTGGTATGTGAGTATACTTTCGGGGACGGCAATCCGTAATTCACCTTTTAACTCCGCATTATTTGAATAGTTTTTCATGGTGTTATACGTTTCAAGTATCTGATTCACAGAAGGCAACAAATCGCTACCTGCTGATGTCAAAAGCATTTTCCGACCAACTTTATCAAATAATTTAACTTGAAGCTCTTGTTCTAATTGCTGGATTTGTGTAGTTACAGTGGATTGAGCATAATTTAATTTTCGAGCAGCTTCTTGAAAACTTCCCGTTTCTAAAATCGTTTTAAAGGTCAGTAAATTTTTCAAGTCCATTAGCATTTCCCTGCCTTTCCAATAGTTCAAAAAAACCGAATCATACATTCGATTTTTTTCGTTATTCAGAACTGTATTTTTGATGTAGTATAAATTGTACTAAGAAATAAGTCAAATATTATTAGAAAGTTGGATAACTAATGAAAATTAAACACTATGCAAACAATCCAAAACATTTAGCGGAACTAGTCGACTTAATCAACTACTGCCAAAACATCGAAGCAGATCTAGATATTAAAATGGCTGAGCAAGCAGATATTTTTGAAATTGAAGATTATTATCAAAAGCTAATAAAGTTGTTGGTTCAATTGCACTGTTACCATTTGACAAGGAAACAGCTATTCTAAAAAAATTCTTCACTTATCCCGAATTCAGAGGAAATCCAGTGCGTCTTGGCCAGAATTTATTTGATGCTTTTTACGCGTTCTACACCGCGAATGATTTTTCTCGGATTATTTTGGATACACCTGAAAATGAAAAACGCTCGCATTATTTTTATGAAAAACAAGGATTTCAGCAAATTACCCGAGAAGCTTTAGATATTGATTACCCTTTTCCTGATAGAAACTCGCGAATTTATGAACAAAATAATTAATATATAGTAAGATTGAAAGACTATCAATGTCAATTTTTGTCAAATTCTGGGCAACAGATGTTGAAGACCCCTTAATTTATTATACTACTTATCTTTGCTATTCCTTAATTTCGAATAATATTCTTGAAATATGAATAAAGACTGGTTATATAAACAAGTAAATTTTTATTTGTAGTTTAAATAAGCTTTACTTAGACTCTCATGATTTTTTATTCTAAACAGCTAAGTTCAAACCTTTTCTATAAAAACATGGAATTCTTACTCTTTTAAATTTAATCCTACACATTTTTATCTTTATTTCGCCTTTTTATTCTTAGAACTTCTCTTACAAATAAAAATCCATGTTCCATTTTATTGTTATTTGCATCATAAAAAATACTAGTTTTTGAATCTGACAAATCATGAATATCATCTTGACTTAGCGGATTAACAGCAAATGGATTTAAAAAAAGATACAAACCATCACTCAGTGTTTCTTCATAATCTTCCCCTTTCTCTCCATCTACAATAGGTTCTGTTCCGTAATCATTATACTTCATAGTACTAAATATTAAATTTTTTTTGTTTTTTCTACAAGACATTGCTTCTAACTTTCCATATGTAGCTGTACAACTATACAATATTGCACTTATCTCTTTAAATTCATCATTTCTAAATAGGCCAACGCGTATTTCAGCGCCGTTATTCTTTTCTATTTTATCTATAACTTTTTCAACAACTTCTCCCTTATAATCATAAAAAATATCATCTACACCATACAATGCCCTCAAAATTGGATCCACACCATATTTATAGAATAAAAAGCTATCAAAACTAGCTAGTGCCACAATGAATGGCTTATCCTTAACATAATCTAAGCTGTTATAACCAGATTTATATTTTGTGTGTTTGCTCGAAACAGAATTGCAAATTCTTACTGTAGCCTCTAATTTGATTTTTTTTATTTCCTCTGTCGAATGTTCTTTAGTCAAAAATTCAATTTTTTCTTCTTGCTGCCATTCAGCCGGTCTATTCAATGCATTACTTGCTATAGTAGCTTCAATTATGTATTTTGTTTGTTTTTCTTCATCCACGACAATAAAGTCTGGAGCTTCATGGCTGAAATCTATAGTCAAGGATTTTTTACTTAGTAATGCATATAAATATAGTTCCCAAAACGATGAGTTAAAAGTCATTTGAAACTCTTTTACAAACTTTCCATCCCTGTCTTGAAACCCCTTTCCCCACTCATTTAGTACTTTTTTTAAATATTGGTTACTTGCTAAATGAATGAAGTTATGATGTAATTTATCCTTTTTTACTACTGGTGTAAAAAAATCCATTTCTGCTCCTCCTTCACTCTCTTATAAATATTACCTAACAATATTTATAGTGGACTTGTTAAACACTCTGTTTATGATCCTACTTATGATAAGGCTCCCCCCGAACAATCCGAAACGCCCGGTAAACCTGCTCCACCAGCACCAACCTCATCAACTGATGCGGCAATGTCAACCGTCCAAACGAAATCCGCTCATTACTCCGCTTCAACACCGCCTCACTAAGCCCCAGCGATCCCCCAATAACAAATGTCACCTTACTTTTACCATACGTCGCCAACTTATCCAAATCCGCCGCAAATTCCTCGCTCGACTTCATTTTCCCATCAATCGCCAGCGCTATCACATGGGCATCATCCGGAATCTTCGCTAAAATCCGCACACCCTCTTTATCCTTCACTTGCTTCATTTCCGCGTCACTCAATACTTCCGGCGCTTTTTCATCTGGAACTTCAACAATCGTCACTTTCGCATAGGCGCTCAGTCGTTTTAAATACTCCGCGATTCCTTGTACTAAATATTTTTCTTTCAGTTTTCCCACCGTTACAATTTGGATATTCATTTGCGCCACCCTCATCTTTATTAATACTTTTATCATACCTCAAAAAACATAAATTGCACTAGCCAAAATAAAAAAGAGGCATTTAGCGCAAAAAAATTATTCCACAGGTTATCCCGTCCTTATACACAAGTTATCCCCAAAAACTATCCACATATCCACAGGTCGATTCTCTATTTTGTGTCCGAACATATATTCTCCACAATATATATGATACCCGATTTTCACTATCCACAGCTTATCCACAAGCAAAACTGTCATCTAAACAGCCTGAATCCAAATCCACCTAAACAATGAAACCCCTTCTCTTGCAATCATCCCCGCCATCCACATTCCCGCGTAAAGTTATTTTCCTTGTCACACATTCGACTTACAAAAATAGAAAATGTGGATAAATGGCTTTCTATCCACATTTTTCTTTTTTGACCTATATTTTCGCAAAAAATGCG
>CM001047.1:319440-320819 GCA_000183865.1 Listeria marthii FSL S4-120 | reverse complement strand
CCTATATTTTCGCAAAAAATGCGTTTTTTTCAAAAATAAATCTGTGTTTATTGATTAAATTATCAAAATTGTTCTTTTCCACAAGATATTCACTGCTTACACACAGGTTATCCACAGAAGTTATCCACATATCCACAAACCTCTCCTATATTTAGTAGTAGAATCCTTGTTCTCTACCATATCTATATCCGAAAAAAATCACTATCCACAAGTTTTCCACAGAAAAAAAGCCACTCTCTTTTTTTAGAGAATGGCTTTTTGTTATCATGTAGTTGTTTTTGCTGCTTCTAGTTTAATATCTGTGGATTGTTCTTTACCGTCGCGGTAGTATTTAACTTTGACTTTGTCGCCGATTTTCACATCATTACCATATAGAATTTTGCGTAGTGTCATCGAATTTGTTACTTTTTGGCCATCTAGTTCAACAATAACATCGTATTGTTTCAAGCCCGCTTTAGCTGCCGGGGAACCAGATACTACTTGTTGTACCATTGCGCCGTAATCTACGCTATCAGGTAATTTCAAGATGCTTTTTTGTTGTGTTTCTGGAATTGTATCTACATCACGTAAGGAAACACCTAGAGAAGGACGTTCTACTTCGCCTTTTGTTTCTAGTTGTTCGATGATTGGCTCTACCGTATTACTTGGAATTGCAAAGCTAATACCTTCTACGTTTTCCATCGAAATTTTCATAGAGTTGATACCAATTACTTGGCCTTCAATGTTAATTAAAGCTCCACCACTGTTACCTGGGTTGATCGCGGCATCTGTTTGGATAACATCTGCTTCCCAGTCTTCTGTTCCGTCGCCATTTGTGTCAACTGGTACAGCACGGTTTAAACCGGAAATAATACCTTGCGTTACAGAACCGGAAAATTCAGTTCCAAGTGGGCTACCAATTGCAATTGCTGGTTCGCCGAGTTTTAATGAATCAGAATCGCCAAATGCAGCTACTGTGCTGACATTTTTGTCATCAATTTCAAGGACAGCTAAATCGTTCCATTCGTCTGTTCCAAGTAATTTAGCTTCTGATTTTTTACCATTTGTAAATGTTACTTCTAATTTATTTGCATCGGCTACAACGTGATTGTTCGTTACGATGTATGCTTTACCGTTTGCTTTTTTATAAATGACACCGGATCCTGATGAAGCTTCTTGTTCAGAAGAAGTTGTTCCATCAAGGGATGAAGATGATTGGTAATTCAGTACGCTGACTACCGCATCTTGTACTTTATCCACTGCCTTGGTTACGTCTGATGTTGTATCTACGGAAACTTTTTCTACTTTGGTAGCTACCGGAAAACCGCGCCAATTTCGATTGATGAAAAGCTTGAAAAAGAAAAATTATATTTCTTTTTGTAGCGATAAAAAGTAAAACG
>CM001047.1:318746-319340 GCA_000183865.1 Listeria marthii FSL S4-120 | reverse complement strand
ACGGAAACTTTTTCTACTTTGGTAGCTTTATTGTTTGAATTGGAAGTTGTATCTGCATTGTCGCCATTATCCCATGCTACGAAGAAAATAATAAGTCCTCCAATGATAACACCAATAAGTGCTGTTAAAAAGTAGCCAATAAAGTGTTTGCCACGTTTTGGTGGTTCCCCGTTCCCGTTACCACTTCCGCCGCCGTTATTCACTCTATTAGGTGGGACTGCGCCGCCTCCAGTTGTACTTGTTCGTCTTGGTCCTGGAGCTGGTCTAGCAGGTTCTGGTTCTTTGTTACTTGCTTCTTCAAAAAATGCATTTGTAGAACTTGCCTCGGCTGCATCTTCGGTTGCTCCGGCAAATTTCTCGCCCTCTGGGGTCACGCCTTCTACAATAGGGGTTTCTTGGACTGGTTGCGAGTTCTCCGGTGTATGTAAAGTCTCCTCGACCTCTCTTTTTGGCGTGCTTTCGTTCTCGCTGTTTTCATTTAAATTCTTTTCTTTCTCGTCCATGTCTTCCTTCCTCTCTGCAAATTTCGCATTTATATACTTCCATAGTAAACGCCAAATATGAAAAAACGATGAAAAAGCTTTAAAAAAATGG
>CM001047.1:318159-318646 GCA_000183865.1 Listeria marthii FSL S4-120 | reverse complement strand
CTAGTTCTTTCATATTATTGTCTTTACTAAGGTGACCTAAATAAATTCGTTTCGTTTGGTCGGTAATTACTTCGCTCATTGCTATTGCTGCATCTTCATTACTCACGTGTCCTTCATCGCCAAGAATTCTGCGTTTGACATTCCACGGATAGCGTCCCATTCGAAGCATTTCTACATCATGATTACTTTCAAAAAGATACGCATCAGCTCCCGCAATATGACCTTTCATTCGGTCGCTTACATATCCCGTGTCGGTTATCATTACAAATTTTTTATTCCCTTTATGAAATATGTAAAACATCGGCTCAATCGCATCATGAGATACACCAAAGGATTCTACTTGCATACTGCCGAAAGATTTTACTGTTTCCATATCAAATTGGAATTTTTGATCAGAAGAAACTTCGCCAATCATATTATCCATTGCTTTCCAAGTTTTTGCGTTCGCGTAAATAGGAAGTTTGTATTTACGAGCAAGCATATTAGG
>CM001047.1:311368-318059 GCA_000183865.1 Listeria marthii FSL S4-120 | reverse complement strand
AAATAGCGTCTAAATCATTCATATCACGGCCAACTTGCGCGAATAGCCCTTCCATTTTCTTACCGCTCAAGCCACAATCAATCAGAATTTTTTGGTCTCCTGTTTCGACCAGTGTGGCATTACCTGAACTTCCGCTGGCTAATATACTAAATCGGATTTGATCCGTGTCTTTTTCGGTTAAAATTTTATTTGCGAACATTTTTTATCCCCCTAAAGGCTTATATATCTTTCATTGTAACGCTAATCCGGCAAAATTGCATGCCCCATCGTTTGAAAAAGCCAACCTAATTTTTCATGATAATTAGGTTGACTCTTCTTTTATTTCGCTTTTTGGCGACTTGACAATTCTGTGCCTGGTTCGGTTGTTGATTTATTTTCTGATTGGTTAATTACTTGTTCGTCTTTAGCATTAACGAGGACATAATTCGTTTCCCCGGAATGTTTTACTTCAAAGCACCAAACTGGGAAGTAAACATTTCCAGACGGCAGCTGTACGGTCGTGTAGTAGCCGAATGTTGCGGAAACCACGTCGCTATCTTGCTTCAACTCGCCGTGCTGATAAACCGCTTCTAATGCATCTGTTGCGGACATTAAATTGGTCTTATCTTTTAAATCATCTTGCTTAGACATCCACGTTTGCTCATAAGAGATTACGCGGTCGTCGCGGTCTAAATAGAAAGTAATCTGGCCCGCTTCATCAAAAAGGACCATATTATTATTGATTAATTGGTTAAAAGTCAGCGTCCGGGCATCTTTGTCATAATTCCAAAATTGATAGGACTCTCCGCGATAAACGCCAGACTCCATAAATTTTTGGAATTCCGGATTGTTGCCTTTTTTGCCAGCTTTTACTGGATTTTGTAAGACGGAATAAATTTGTTTGTTGTTGTCTTTCAGTGTAATTGCTTGTCCAGTCAGCTCACTAACATCTTTTGGTGTAAAAGCAGCTCGTTCTGTTGTAAAAATGGAGCCGCTCGTTGGTTTCGTTGATAAGTCTGGATGGGAAATATTATCTGCTTTTAAGCGTTCTTCTAGCGTTTCATTTCCTAGTGTATCCGGATCATCCGATAGTTGTTTATTGAAAAATATGACTGCTAAAAAGACATTTAAAATCAGGAGTGTCACAATAAAAATCATTTGAGTTTTACGCCAATCCATTTTTATTCACCCGCCTTTGCTGCATCTGCTTGGAAGATAAACCATTTGTCATGATACTTGTATAACCATGTTGGTTCTAAAGTGACAAGCCGGTTCATACCTGAAGATTCGCTTCTCGTCATATGGTACCCAGGAACGATATCTTCAACTTCTTCTGCATTTACATTAGGGTTTTGAGCAAGGGCACTATAAACAGAATAAGACGACTGCAGCGTTACTTCTTTTTTCTCTCCCGGAACATCTGTATCTAGTCGGAAGAACGGTCTCATGTATTTATAAACTGCTTCCAGCCCCTCTGTTACAGAAATATCAGCCATGCCATTTTCATTATAAACTTGTAAATTATCAATGAATAAACTGAAATTGGTTGTCGCGCTTTCGCCGGCATAACCCGTGAAATAATATGCCCCATCGCCAGTCCAGCCAGCATGGTCATTCACAAAGTTAAAGCTGTCTTGAATTAGTCCCGCACGTTTCACACTGCTAAGATCTTCTGGATTTGTGCGCTCTTGCGAAGGATTAACATATTCCAATACTTTATTATCTGTGTCCATTTCGATAACACTTGAACCATCCGTATACGTATTTCCTTCACTTTTCACAGTACCAGAATCTTGGAAAAGCGCGGATGTGAATAAATTAATTTCAAGTGAGTCAATAATATATTTTTTACGATCTAGTTTTGTTTTTTCCGTGCTTAAGAACAGATTGCGTTTGTTAGAAAGCAGCTTGTCGTTTTGCGTCAGCTTACCTTCATTCTTTTTAACAATTTTTTCGATTTTATCAATGTCTTTATTTTGCAATGAGCTTTGGTAAATGTTCTCTTGATCGTCATTTGCGAAATACACCGAATGTAGGCCAGTGTCTGTATTATTAATATCAAATACAATCCGGTTAAAGAAGGCAGATTCAAGCCCTTCTCCTTCAACTTGGAAAATTTGCGCGAAAATAGAGAACGGAATATCATTTGGGAAAATTATCTCGATAGTGCCATTTTTATGGATTAATTTCTCGTAATCTTCACTGCTTTTTTTGTTAGCTAAAACTACTTCTGAGAAACTGAATGCTTTTCCTTGAGCCATTAATTCGTTTAATAAGTCTGCGTCTAAACTTTGGTAATTGTTGTCGTTTGAATTGACAGCTAATTTGTATGGTTTGAATACTTGTGAAGTCGTCATTGTTTTATCAATCGTTGTTTTTTCAATTTCTTTGACGTTGATGGCTTCGTAGTCAGGTTGTCCTTTCCAAATAAAGTAGCTTAGGACGATGCTGAGTACGACTAAAACGGTTAATACAAATGAGCGAAATCCTGTTTTTTTCATCATTCCCAATCATCCTCCGGTAAGTCACTATATGGCAGGGTGAATTTAATTATGGTTCCTTTGTTCTTATTGCGTTCGGCCCAAATTCGACCGCCATGTGCTTCGATAACTTCTCGAGCAATGGCAAGCCCTAACCCTGTTCCTCCCATTTCCCGCGAACGAGCTTTGTCTACGCGGAAGAATCGGTCAAATACATTTGCTAAATCTTCGTCTGGTACGCCTAAACCTTCATCGGCAATGCTGACTTCAATTTCATCTTCAAATTTTTTCAGATAGAACGAAATACGGCCGCCATCAGGTGAATATTTATTAGCGTTAGAAATAATATTATCGAGCACTTGCATTACTTTATCTTCATCGATTTCGATAATGACTGGTTCTCTTGGAATATGACGTTTGAACATGATTGTTTCTTTTTTCATCATTTCAAAACGGTCAATAATATGGTTAAAGAAGTCCGTAAAGTTCACGAAACTTTTTTCAAGTTGCTCTCTGCCGCCGTCCATTCTGGAAAGTTTAAGAAGGTCATTAACGAGACGAATCATTCGTTCGGTTTCGTTTTGCGTTACTTCAAGGAAACGTGGGGCAATTTCTTTGTCTTCCCATGCTCCGTCGCTTAATGCTTCTAAATAACTGTGCATACTTGTAAGTGGCGTTCTTAATTCGTGCGATACGTTGGATACAAAGTCGCGGCGTTCTTGGTCGACTTTTTCTTGATCGGTAATATCGTGAAGTACTGCGATCACGCCATTGTTAAAGCCTGTTTCTCTTTGAATAACGGAGAAATTGGCACGAAGAACATAAGGTTTGTCAAAAGTACTACGGTCCATCGTTAACGAACCATCCACTTCCATTAAATCTTCAAACTGGTATGTGTCTCCGATGTCTAAAACGTCAATAATAGAACGACCGTTAGCACTTTCATGTTTCACGCGGAGCATTTTTTCTGCTGGCGTATTAATAAGAATTACTTTACCGCGGCGGTCTGTTGCGATTACGCCATCAGTCATATACGCGAGTACCGAGGAAAGCTTGCGGCGTTCCCCTTCTGTCATCGCTTGGGCTTCTTGGACTCGTTTTGTTAACGTGTTGAAAGAATCTGCTAGTTCACCAATTTCATCGACGCCGTATACTTTTACTTTGCGGCTATAATTCCCTCTTGCCATCGCATAGGCTTGGCGTTTCATTTCAACAATTGGCTTGGTGATGGTTCTTGATAGCAAGATTCCGAGTACCGCCGTAATAATCATCGCAATTAACGTACCGGTGATGAAAATATTGGTGATATCATCGACTTGTTTATAGACACTTTCAATATCGGCGACAAGATAAATAGCCCCTATCACTTTGCCTTTGTTTTTGATGGAGGATACGTTCACCCAGACACGGTTATTTTTATTCGATTCGTCTTTATAGATTTTGTCCTCAGAAGTTGTTCCAAGTGACAGCGTTCGTTTTACAAGGGGATCGTTGCTTTTTTGGCCAACAATACCTTGATTATTTAAATTCGATGTACCGAGAATTTTCCCTTTGTCATCCACTATTCTTACTTCGATTAAATTGCTACTTGCACGCGAAAAGTCGACTAAAAGTTCTCTAATATCATTTTGTAATTTCACTGAGTTATCGCTGTTTTTAATGATTTCTTCTCTAGCGTTATAATCCAGCAAAGTAATACTATTTGTAATAGAATCTTGAAAATTTTTCTCCAGTTGTCCTTCCAGTTCACGAACAAAATACGCGCCGATTACTTGCATTGCAACGATAATTAGTAGCAAATACATAATAACTAACTTAAATTGTACGGACTGAAAAAATCTCATTTTATGCATAAGTCGTTCTACTCCTATTCGGGGTAATATATTTAAATTAGTATACCATATGTTGCGGGATAGACGTATTGTTTTTCCTATTAATTGGGTCGATTTGTTTATAAAAATAACGAGGAACTATGCGGATATACCCAAAAAAAGTGGTCAACCAAGTTTTTTCAGTTTGGCGACCACTTCTCATTATTTATTCTTGTTCTGGATTGCGTAAATAATAGCCGACTCCGCGTCTTGTTACTAACCACGCTGGGTGACTTGGGTTATCTTCAATTTTTTCACGTAAACGACGAACGGTAACGTCAACTGTACGAACGTCTCCGAAGTAATCATAGCCCCAAACTGTTTGAAGTAAATGTTCACGTGTCATTACTTGTCCCATATGTTTTGCTAAATAGTGCAGTAATTCGAATTCACGATGCGTAAGTTCGATTGTTTCTCCACGTTTAGAAGCAACATATGCGTCTGGATGAATAATCAAAGAACCAATTTCTAGTTCGCTGTTTTCTTCTTCCTCGGCTGCGCTTGAGCTTACTTGGCTGTGACGGCGCAAGTTGGCTTTCACACGAGCGATTAATTCACGGTTACTAAATGGTTTCGTTACATAATCATCGGCACCAAGTTCTAGTCCGATAACCTTATCAATTTCGGAATCTTTCGCTGTTACCATAATTATTGGCATATCATATTTTTTACGAACTTCACGACATACCTCGATACCATCACGACCTGGAAGCATAATATCGAGTAAAATCAAATCTGGCTGAACTTCTTCTACAAGTTCTAACGCTTCATCGCCATCATAGGCGCAGTATACATCAAAGCCTTCTTTATTTAGATTAAACTTAACTATATCCGCAATCGGTTTTTCGTCATCTACTACAAGAATTTTCTTTTCTGCCATTTTTTTACAGTCCTCTCATTCCTGGATTTCGCCGGCTTTAACCGGGACAGATATTTTTTATTTAATGCGTAAAAATCTCACTAAACACTTTAAATTCTGGCCTGCCTTCATAAAACAACATGCTAAGAATAGACTTACTAATCAATTATAACACATACAAGTAATTATCTGAATTATTACAAGCGATTTCCTTTTAAAATTGGATATTCACTTACTTTTGAGCCACTTTATCAAACAAATGTAGTTTGGCAATCCGCGACACTGCTTCTTCCAAACGATCTTCATCCATTAAAAGGCCAACCCTCACATATCCTTCGCCAAACTCACCGAAGCCACTGCCGTCCGCAACCGCGACACTCACCTCTTCTAAAAGATAATCCGCGAATTCACTACTTGTAAAATCTTCCGGCACCGGCATCCAAGCAAAAAACGAGCCTGCTGGAGCAACTGCTTTCCAGCCAATCTCATTACAAGCGGAAATAAACGCATTTCTACGGCTTTCATAGCGTGCAGTCAATTCTTTTACACACGTCTGATCTCCTGTTATCGCCTCAATCGCAGCATCTTGAATTCCTGGAAAGAGACTAACATACATATGGTCTTGAATCAGATTGATCGCCTCAATGACTTCACTATTTCCGACTGCAAAACCAACGCGCCAGCCCGCCATATTATACGTTTTCGAAAGTGTATATAGTTCAATCCCAACTTCTTTCGCGCCGTTCGTTTCTAAAAAACTAATTGGCTTCTCGCCGTCAAACCCGATTCCTCCGTAAGCAAAATCATGCGCAACAACGATATTATGCTCCTTGGCAAAAGCAACTGTTTCTTCAAAAAAATCGGCTGTTGCTACTGCGCCAGTTGGATTATTAGGGTAATTTAAATACATTAATTCGGCTTTTTTAGCTATATCTTCTGGAATTTTAGTGAAATCTGGTAAAAAATTATTTGCGGCAATTAGCGGCATTTTTTCAAATTGAACTTCGCCTAGAACTACGCCGGACAAATAATCGGGATAGCCTGGGTCCGGTAGAAGCATGACATCGCCCGGGTCCATTAAACACATCGGTAGCTCTACTAAGCCAGTTTTTGTGCCGAATAAAATCGCGACTTCTGTATTTGGATCAATTGTTACATTATATTCACGCGCATAAAAATCAGCGGCGGCTTGTTTTAGCTCATGCTTTCCGCGAAACAAAGAATATTTGTGGTTAAGTGGTTTTTCTGAAGCTGTTTTCATCGCTTCCACAATGTGTTTGGGTGTTGGCTGGTCAGGGTTTCCTTGACCTAAGTTAATAACATCATGACCTTCTGCCACCTTTTTTCCAACTTTTTCTACAAGGCTAGAAAAAAACTGATCTGGTAAATTTTGCAAGCGTTTGGAAATTTTCATATGACACCCGTCCTTTTTAAGTTTCATTGATTAAAATAGTAAAGTTTTCTGAAGTATTTGTCCAGTACGTTTTTTTTAAAACTTAAAA
>CM001047.1:306050-311268 GCA_000183865.1 Listeria marthii FSL S4-120 | reverse complement strand
ACAGGTTTTTCTAAAATATTTTCTCTTATCGAGAGCGGCAGAGGGACTGGCCCGATGAAGCCCGGCAACCTAACTTTATTTAAGCGTAAAGTGAAGGTGCTAATTCCAGCAAAATGGTGTATTCCGTTTTGGTAGATAAGAGGAGCTGGATATGTTCGACTTTCCACTTCTCTATTCTAAAATAGAGAAGTTTTTTTATTGTTTTCATGAATAAATCTGGATAATCACACAACATACTAGGGAGGAAAAAAGATGAGAAAATTAACAAAAGGGTTAGGAATTTTACTTGCATCAAGCCTTGTTTTAGGATTAGCAGCGTGCGGAGGCGGTAGCGATGATAAAGCCTTGAGCACAGAAAAAATCACAATCGGAACAACAGCAGGACCTCACCAACAAATCGCTGAGGAAGTTCAAAAATTAGCGAAAAAAGACGGTCTTGAAATCAAAATCAAAACATTTGATGATTATAATACACCAAATACAGCTTTAAACGATGGTGATTTGGATGCGAATAACTACCAAACAATCCCATTTTTAGAGCAACAAAAGAAAGATAAAGGCTACAAATTAGATGTTGCTTTTAAAACAGTAGCATTCCCAATGGGTATTTACTCCAACGATATTAAAGACTTAAAAAATCTTAAAAAAGGCGACAAAATTGCCGTTCCAAACGATCCAAGTAACGAATACCGTGGTTTAAAACTTTTTGAAGATGCCGGCATTATTAAATTAAAAGATGGCGTGGAAGAAAAAGCAACGAAAAAAGACATTGCTGAAAACCCACTTGACCTTGAAATCGTTGAACTAGAAGCTTCTCAAATCCCTGCACAATTAGATGAAGTTGCAGCTGCAGCTATCAATACTAACTTTGCAATGGGCGCTGGACTTTCTATTAATAAAGATGCCATTTACCACGAACCTACAAAAGACAATCCATATCCAAACGTTTTCGTTGTTCGTAGTGCCAACAAAGACGATGAAGTCGTAAAAACTTTAGAAAAATATTACCATTCAGATGAAGTAAAAGCATTTATTGAAAAAGAATTTAATGGGTCTGTAGTACCTGCATTCTAGGGAGTTGTTTTATTTTGATCGAATTACATCAAGTTTCAAAATCATTTAATATAAATGGAAAAACCGTAGAAGCCGTCAAAAATGTTTCTATTACAGTCGAAAAAGGAGAAATTTTCGGTGTCGTTGGTTACAGTGGCGCCGGGAAAAGTACCCTTGTTCGTTGCATCAACTTGCTTGAACGTCCAGATGCTGGCCAAGTTGTGATTGATGGGAAGAACTTATCTACCCTATCAAGCAAAGAACTTCGTGTCGCACGCCGGAAAATTGGTATGATTTTCCAAGGATATAACTTACTAAAAACCGCAACTGTCTATGATAACATTGCCAAACCATTAAAATTAGAAGGCGTTCCAAAAGACGAAATCGAAACACGTGTGAATAAATACTTGTCGATCGTTGGCCTAGAGGATAAACGAAACAACTATCCAAGCCAACTTTCTGGCGGTCAAAAACAACGTGTTGCGATTGCTCGTGCTCTTGCGCATGAACCAGAAATTCTGCTGAGCGATGAAGCAACAAGCGCCTTGGACCCTGAAACAACAGAAGCAATTTTGCAACTGTTACTTAAAATTAATGCGGAACTCGGCATTACGATTTTCTTAATTACACATGAACTTGATGTCATTCAACGTATTTGTGACCGGGTCGCTGTAATGGAAAATGGACATTTAGTGGAGCAAGGTACTGTTCTTGATATTTTCACGAAAGCGAAACACGCGACAACCAAGCGTTTTGTTGGATCGGAAGCTAGTTTCGATATCCCACAAGATTTGCTTGAAAAATACATCGCAACTGGGAAATTGGTTTCCCTTCATTTTATTGGGGACGAAGCGGATGAGCCTGCACTTGCTCTTGTATCGCGCAAATTCGACGTTTTGCCAAGCATTTTAGCTGGCGGAATTGATCATTTGAAAAACGGAACACTTGGAAAACTGCTTGTTCATTTAAAAGGTAATGAAGCGGAATATAGTAAAGCAATTGCTTATTTGAAAGAATCTGGGGTCGTTGTTGAGGAGGTCGAGTTACTATGAGTTTGTTTTTTGAAGAATGGGGACCGATACTTTGGCAAGGATTTCTAGAAACACTGACGATGACTGGAATTACACTCGTGATTTCACTCGCGATTGGTTTGCCACTTGGCGTATTTTTAACATTAACGCGTAAAGGTGGTCAATCGGAGAATCTGATTGCATATAGTATTTTAAACTGGGTCATTAATATTTTACGTTCGTTGCCGTTTATCATTTTGTTATTCTTAATGATTCCGGTAACACGTTTTGTTGTTGGGACTACTATTGGGATTCAAGGTGTTATCATGCCGCTTGTTGTATTTACGGCACCTTACATCGCCCGTTTAATGGAGTCCGCCCTGTTGGAAGTTGACCGCGGAGTTGTTGAAGCCTATCAAGCAATGGGAATTTCTACACCAAAAATCATTTGGAGTGTCGTTATTCGCGAAGCTCGGTCTGGTATCGTTCTTGGTTTAACTATTGCTACAATCGGGCTAATCGGCGCAACTGCGATGGCTGGACTTGTTGGTGCTGGCGGACTCGGGACAATTGCTTACCAATATGGTTTCCAACGTTTTGAGCCGACTGTAATGTATACAACCATCATCATTTTAATTATCATGGTTCAAGCACTACAATCATTCGGAAACTTCTTATCTAGACGTCTAAAAAAAGATTAATTCACTACTTAGAGCTTGGTGCGCAGTGTTCCAGTATGGACTCGTCACCAAGCTTGTGTTATTTTTAAAAGAAAAAGGGAGCGAAGAACATGTGGAAGTTGGCATTATGTCAAACCGATGTAGCTTTTAAATATCCAGACACAAACTATGCGCGGATTGAAAAAGCTATAGTCGAAGCTGCAAAAAATGGGGCCGATATCGCAGTTTTACCAGAAATGTGGAATACGGGTTATGCTTTAAATGAATTAGCTGGAGTTGCTGATTTAAATGGGGAAAGAACAAAAGAATTTTTAGCTAACCTTTCTGAAAAACACCAAATCGCTATTATCGGTGGCTCGGTTTCTGTCTCAGAAGGAAACAAATTTTCAAATACAATGTACGCTTTTGATAAGTATGGTGGACTACTTTCTTCATATAAGAAGGTTCACTTATTTCAGCTTATGAATGAGCATTTATATTTAGAAGCCGGAAATGATAAAAATCTATTTCGCTTAGATGGCGTTTCTTGCGCCGGTTTCATCTGTTACGATATTAGATTCCCAGAATGGATCCGCAAGCATACTTCAGAAGGCTCAGAAGTCATCTTTGTTTCTGCACAATGGCCAGCCGAGCGCGTTACTCAGTGGGAACAGCTTCTCATTGCACGTGCGATTGAAAACCAAGCTTTCGTCGTTGCTGTCAATCGAGTTGGCGACGATCCTAATAATCATTTTAACGGTCATTCACTTGTAATCGATCCACTTGGAAACATTGTCGCTCATGGCGGTGAAGCAGAAGGAAATATTTACGCGGAAATCGACTTGAATCTTGTTGCAGAAACGCGAGGAATTATCCCTGTGTTCACCGACAGACGCCCAGAACTTTACTAAATACGAAAAGAGACAAAATACTATTTTTGTCTCTTTTCTCATTAAATGTACATATTATTTACAAAAAAGCGGCAATTTGGTCTAATTTAGGTGAATTTATTTTTGTTAATTTTGATATTATGTATTATAGTTAACGAAACAAGTAAAGGAGCTGCTAATTATGGATGCACTATTTAATTATAAAGAGTTTGTGCGACTTTCTCACGAAGGCAATATTAAATACGAAAAGTTAAAAATTCCAAAACATACAGAATTAGTGGATACCTCGACACAACGAAATAATCATGTCTATTTAATTGTTGAAGGCTTCGTTTCTATTTCGATGAATCCGCAATTAAATACTATTTATACAGTCTTAGGCAAAGGTTCTTTTGTCAATTACTACAGTCTATTCCAAGGAAACGTAGACGACTTTCTGTTTACAACCATCTCACCATGTACTATTTACAAATATTCTTTCAAAGATTTAGAGTATTTCCTTTCCATGTTCCCAGAGAATTTCGGTTTTCAGTTTTTCATTATGCGCGACTTGGCTCGACATGCGTTCTTCAAAAGCCTTTTCGCGGAAACCAGTTCTTCCGACAAATTGGAGCTTTCCTTTGCTAATGTCGCTAAGTTACACGGAACCCCCTATGAAAAAGATAGTGTTATCCTCCCAAGAGAAATGCGAACCAGCACCATCGCAGCCTACAGCAACCTATCAAAAAGCAGTTTTTACAAGCAATTGGCACTTTTGAAAGAGGAAGGAAAGATTTGGAAAAAGGATAAAGAATGGGTTGTTAAGAGTAAGGAATTGTATGATTATGTGAAAGATAGACAATTTGTTGATTAAAAAATGCCACCCTGTTTTGAATTGTAATCAGGAATTAGCTGTTTAGTTTTTATTTTATATTTATAGAGGAGTAAAAAGATTGTATAAGCTAGGAAATATTGAAGTTAATGTAGAAAAATATAAAGCGGAATTTGCTAAAAAACACTATTTACCTTTTATGAAGGAACTAATGAATATGTCGGGGTGCACGCTATTAGAGGCCCGCGACTTCATTGACAAAGTAATAGCTGAGGAACAAATCGAAGTTAATTCTATGTCAAAAGAAATACAAGAGTACTGCTTGGCTGAACTTCAAGAGGATGAATAGTATTCGTGACCGTGTTTATAATATAGTACGCCCCAAAAGTTAGATTTTGGAGCGCACTATATTTTTTTATTTCTTTTTCAAGCCAAAATTCGGCGGATAGTTTTTATTCGGATGAATATTATCAGCATTTTTATATCGTTCATCAAGGTTGATATCTTTCCCCGTAATCCATGCGTATAAATTACAAATAACAACAGGAAGCGCACCTAAAAATATACTAGGTGACACAAGGCACGCGACAAACACACCAACTAGTGCTCCACCACGCAAGCCTTCATGAATTACGCCTCCCCACAAATCGCTTAGCATCACGCCTACAACAATTCCAGCATATATGTTCAGTATAATGCCAACCGCAGGAATGATGAAAAAACCTTTCGTATCCATTTTATCCTTCTTAAAAACAAAATAAAAAGTGCATGATAATACCACCATAATACTCGTAG
>CM001047.1:303763-305950 GCA_000183865.1 Listeria marthii FSL S4-120 | reverse complement strand
AAAATAAATAATTACTATCAAGTAAAGTAATAGAGGCAATCCACACAAAAAATATCGATGAAATTGCTATTAGACATGGTATCAAATGAAAATAAATACTATACTCTAATCCATATTTCCAAGGTTTTTTCGCGCGGAAGATGTACTCGATTCTTAGTAACATCCATACGCAAATTGTAAGGAAGACAGCGATTCTTATATTATTAATCAACTCGACTGATTCTGGAATGGTTATCTTATCTGGGTTGGGGATTGTATAAGTTAACAGCGTAAAAACCGCCGCCACAACAATCATTCCAAATACAAGCCACTTAAACCCTTTCATCGGGAATAAAAATGTCCGCTGATTTTTTTCATCTGTAGTAAAATTTCCGTTAATAGTTAACACTTCCGTTCTGTGGTTTTCGTGGTGGTTTTGAGGTGTTTGTTGGGTTTAATTATAAACTTTTGAGGTGATAATGTAAAATTGGCTTTGTACCCTTTTTTGAAAGGTTTAATCTTGTTTTCTTTAAAAAGTATCAAAACTACCAACTGCTTTTTCTTTCTTCAAAGAATAATTAAAGAAAAGTAGCCCCGCAATAAGCCAAATGGCATTAATAATTAAATTTATACATAAAAGGCTTAAATCCATTTTTCCAGAAACATACAGATTACTCGTAAAATCCACGCCTGAAGTAAATGGAATGGCATAAATAATTTTCGGTAGTCCCACGATTAGTGTATTGGAAAAAATAATTAATGCGCCCGCAAATAAATTAACGAAATTCCCTAAACTCTTCTCTTTAACAGCAAAGCCACCGAATATCAAGCCCATTCCAAACATCCCTACAACAGATGGCAACAGAATAACGACCGATAAAAAAACAAATGGGACTTGCGACCAACTTATTTTGTCAGCAAAAAGAGAAATGATAATAACCCCAAAAAGGATTATAATTGTTTCTAAAACACTGATTAAAAGTAACAAAAATGACTGCACAGGATATGGTAAAATACTTTGAACTTTGGTTTCTAATAAGCCTACCTTAGCATCTGTACTAATCCAATTGGCTGTATTTGATAACGCCATATCAGAAAAGGCCCAAAACATATAACCGATTAATAAAAGAATAGGCCCCTGAGCTGCTGAAGCATTATAAAATTTAGTTATTGCGCTACTATCATTTAGCATTAATATTGCAAGATAAACTCCTGTAAACATGATTAATTCTGATACCAGATTCTTCTTGTACTTAAATAGAATAAGAATATTTGTTTTAAGCGTTCCTAAACAAGCGTTAAAATAATCCATTTAGCTAACACCCTCCCAATAAATCTCACCGTTTTTTTCAAAAGTTATTCTCTCTATATGAGACATATCCAAAAATCTTTTATCATGAGAAATTAATACAATCTTTTTTTCTAGTCTTAAGCTCGCCAGAATTTCAATAAACGCATAAAAACTCTCGTCGTCCAGCCCATTCGTAGGTTCATCCAGTAATAATAGCTGACAATTTGAGCATAAAGCCGATAGTATGAAAATCTTCTTTTTTTGACCCGTAGATAGCTTTTCTGCTGACATCTCTAAAATATCTGTACAATTCAATTTTTCGCTGTATACAGGAAGTTTCTCTAAGACGTATTTTCTACTCGTACCTTTTAGTGAGGTTAAATATTCAATGTTTTGTCTGCTGTTTAGCTTATAAAACAGCCCTCTCTCTGTATTAGATAAATAGTATGTATTCCGCTTTGTCCATTCTGAAAAATTGGTGTAATTTGATATTTGCAACGTACCTTTATCCGGTAAAATAATTCCTGCTATCATTTTTGCCAGGGTTGATTTTCCTGATCCGTTCATTCCTGTCACTAAAGTTATTTTAGAATTAAAATTAATCGTAATACTCAAATTATTTATTATAGTTTTGTCCTCATATTGCTTTTTTAGATTATGTATATTTAAATTAATACCTTCCAAAATATTGTCCTCTCCTTTCTAGAAATAATGTTAATTAACTTTTTAATATCATTTTTCGGCTTTCGTAGACAGAAAGTTAATCTCATTTTCGAATTTTTCACACTATTCAACCGAGCTTTAACCATTTATTCCTTCTATTATATCATCAAAACATTTTCATTTTGTGAGCATTTTGTGAACCTCTATGTTAAAACTAGTCAGGCATACTCTATTTTAGCGCCTTTTTCAACTTT
>CM001047.1:303146-303663 GCA_000183865.1 Listeria marthii FSL S4-120 | reverse complement strand
ATCTATTAGTAAAAAAAGCCCTCCATCACAGAAGGCTTCCTTCACAACTCATACAAAACCACTTCACCAGCAGCAAGTGATTTCTGCACGTCAATAATTCTTTGGTTGCTGGAACCGCGGAATGCTAGGTTTGGGTCGAAAAGTTTTTGTTCGAAGCGGCCGTCTACTAGGACATCTATTAAGGATAGAAGTTCTAGTTTGTCGGCGGTTTCTTGCATCATTTCGTCCCATGTGTAGCCTGTCCAGGACCAAATGTCTTTTGTTTTGCCGTATATCGCGCGGATTCGTTTTACGACGGATAGGCATGTGGCGGTGTTTAAAAATGGTTCTCCGCCAAGTAACGTTAGGCCTTGGACGCTTTCATGGCCGATGTCTTTTAGGATATCGTCTTCTAGTTCTTTTGTGTAAGGTTTGCCGTATTTAAATGATTGCGCGGCTTTGTTGTAGCAGCCTTCGCAGTGGAAAGGACATCCTGATACATATAAGCTGCACCGGACGCCCTCCCCATCGACAAAAT
>CM001047.1:302586-303046 GCA_000183865.1 Listeria marthii FSL S4-120 | reverse complement strand
GACGCCCTCCCCATCGACAAAATTGAATGCTTTATAGTCGGCAATATACCCTCTAGATAATTCATTCGACTTCCATTCACACGGTTTTGGATTATTCACCTAAGTTCTCCATATGTTTCACGCGATTGCTAATTTCTACGTGACGTCCATGAACCATTGGGCGTTTCATTGGGTTACCTAAGTAGCCACAAGTACGTTTTACAACATCTGCTTTTTCAGGGTCTGTATTGCCACAGCTTGGGCATTTGAAACCTTCTTCTGTTGGGACAAATTCGCCTTCAAAATCACATTCGTAACATTTATCGATTGGTGTATTTGTACCAAGATAAGCTACGCGATCATAGGAATAATCCCATACAGCCTCAAGAGCTTTCGTATTGTGAACCATTTTTGGATACTCACAGTAGTGAATGAATCCGCCAGAGCAAAATTCTGGATATTCTTTTTCAAAATCAATTTT
>CM001047.1:300246-302486 GCA_000183865.1 Listeria marthii FSL S4-120 | reverse complement strand
TGGATATTCTTTTTCAAAATCAATTTTTTCAAATGGTGTAATTTTTTTACGAACATCGTAGTGGAAAGAGTTTTGGTAGTAGTCTTTGTCCGTAATGTCTTTAATTACACCATATTTTTCTTTGTCTAAACGGTTGAAACGATCTGTTAGGCTTTCGCTTGGTGTCGAGTAAACGCTGAACCAGTAGCCATATTCATCTTTCCAGTTGTCGGCATAGCCTTTTAATTCTTTCAAAATATCAAGCGTGAAGTTTTTCGCTTCTGTATCGCCTTCCCATTCGCCGCCGTAAAATACTGTTGCAGCTTCATAAAGACCGATATAGCCGATAGAAATAGTAGAGCGTTCTTTATTAAATAGTTGGTCGACATTTTCGCCATCTTGTAGTCGTTTGCCAAATGCTCCGTATTTATATAAAATTGGCGCATTTTCTGGGCGTGCTTGGCGTACGCGATTTAAACGGAAAAGTAGTGCATCTTTGACTGTTTTCATGCGTTCGTGGAAAATTTCCCAGAAACGGTCTTTGTCGCCGCCACTTTGAATAGCGATACGTGGAATGTTAAGCGTTACAACACCAAGGTTGTTTCTTCCCGCGTTCACATGTTCCCCGTTTTCGTTTTCCCAAGCTGGCAAGAAAGAACGACAACCCATTGGCACTTTGAAATCGCCTGTTAAGCGCACAAGTGAATCGTAGTTTAGCACATCTGGATACATCCGTTTTGAGGAGCATTCCAGCGCTAATTGTTTGATATCATAGTTAGGATCTGCTGCGTTTAAATTAGTTCCGCGGCGAATCGAAAATACTAATTTCGGGAAAATGGCTGTGTGTTTATCTTTACCAACGCCGCCAATCCGTACTTTTAGAATAGCTTTTTGAATTTCGCGGGCGAACCAATCTTCACCAAGACCAAAGCCTAGTGTTACGAACGGTGTTTGGCCGTTACTTGTATATAATGTGTTGATTTCGTATTCTAAACTTTGCATGGCATCGTAAATGTCTTTACGTGTCTTCTCCTCCGCATAGCCTTCTTGTTTTTCGGGTACGACCCATTCCGTCGCATCTTTTTTATGTTTTTCGAAGTTCAAACGTGCGTAAACGGATAAAACTTCATCAATTCGGTCTACGGAACAGCCGCCGTACTGAGAACTAGCTACGTTTGCGATTATTTGAGCAATTTGGGCTGTAGCTGTTTGGATTGATTTCGGACTTTCTACGTTGGCATTACCAATCGTAAATCCTTTTTTAAGCATTCCCTCAATGTCAATTAAACAACAGTTTGTCATCGCGTGGTATGGGCTGTAGTCTAAATCGTGAAAATGGATTTCTCCTTTTAAATGGGCGTTGGATACGTGTTTTGGCAGCATGTATTTTAATGCGTAACTTTTGGCTACGGCTCCTGCTGTTAAATCGCGTTGTGTGTTGAAAACAGTTGCGTCTTTATTGGCATTTTCGTTGACTACTGTTTTGTCTTTTTGTAGTAATTTTTCTACACTTTTGTGCATGTCTGTGATGTTTTCACGCTCATGGTCACGGTCGTGTCGGTACTCTATGTAAGCCCTCGCTACATCAGGATACGTCGATTTCATTAAAGTATTTTCGACGCAATGCTGGATTTCATCGATGGTCATATCTGTTTTGTTAGGTAATTCACTTACAACCTCAAGCAAAATCTCTTCTAAGAAAGTTTCGTCCTCTAAACTAATTGCTTTCATAGATGCTTCGACAGCATTACGGATTTTAATTAAATCAAAGTTTGCTTTACGGCCATCCCTTTTTATTACCTTTTGTTCATTAAGTTGTTCCACGTACATGATAATCCCCCACTAACTATATATTGTGTCTGCTTTAATAATATAACACAAGATAAAGCTTTTTTGTAATGATATCTGAGGATTTTTTGGAATTGGGACTAAAGAATTAATTGGCATGAAAAATCCTTCACATAAAAGGTCTTTTGTCCCTTTACTTCTTTTTATTTTTTTGGTAGTTATGCACTTTGCCCAACAGATGAATTTTTTCTTTGTGCAAATTGCCATAGTTTTTGTAAAGCGTTTTCATATACAATGAACACAAGTTAAAAAATAGAAAGAGGCGAAGTAAGTTGGCACAATTATCACTAGAACATATTTATAAAATATATGATAACAAAGTAACTGCAGTTTCTGACTTTAATTTAGAAATCGATGACAAAGAATTCATCGTTTTCGTAGGACCATCTGGTTGTGGTAAATCTACAACATTA
>CM001047.1:300004-300146 GCA_000183865.1 Listeria marthii FSL S4-120 | reverse complement strand
AGCACGCAGCTGATATTCTTGGCTTAACAGAATACTTAAAACGTAAACCGAGTGCACTTTCCGGTGGTCAACGTCAACGTGTTGCTTTAGGCCGTGCGATTGTTCGTGACGCTAAAGTCTTCCTTATGGATGAACCACTTTC
>CM001047.1:299715-299904 GCA_000183865.1 Listeria marthii FSL S4-120 | reverse complement strand
TTGATGGCAAAGTAATGAATAATGTTGCACCAAAAGACCGCGACATCGCAATGGTTTTCCAAAACTACGCATTATACCCACATATGACTGTATATGATAATATGGCATTTGGTTTAAAACTTCGTAAAATGCCGAAAGACGAAATCAAAAAACGTGTGGAGCACGCAGCTGATATTCTTGGCTTAACAG
>CM001047.1:299487-299615 GCA_000183865.1 Listeria marthii FSL S4-120 | reverse complement strand
TAAAGTCTTCCTTATGGATGAACCACTTTCCAACTTAGATGCGAAATTACGTGTGCAAATGCGTGCGGAAATTACAAAACTTCACCAACAATTAGATACAACAATGATTTACGTTACCCATGACCAAA
>CM001047.1:299237-299387 GCA_000183865.1 Listeria marthii FSL S4-120 | reverse complement strand
GATTTACGTTACCCATGACCAAACAGAAGCAATGACAATGGCGACTCGTATCGTTATCATGAAAGACGGTGTTATCCAACAAGTTGGTACGCCAAAACAAGTATATGATCACCCTGTGAACATGTTCGTAGCCGGCTTTATTGGTAGCCC
>CM001047.1:295716-299137 GCA_000183865.1 Listeria marthii FSL S4-120 | reverse complement strand
TAGCCGGCTTTATTGGTAGCCCCGCAATGAACTTCTTCAAAGGTCGTTTAGATGGCGCTAACTTTATCGGTGATGACTTCACAATCGCTGTTCCAGAAGGCAAATTGAAACTTCTTAAAGACAGAGGATTCGACGGCAAAGATATCGTTTTCGGTATTCGTCCAGAAGATATCCATGATGAACCAATCGTTATCGAAGCAAACCCAGGTTATACGTTCAAAGCGACTACAATCGTTGCCGAACTTACTGGTGCTGAATTTATGCTTCACAGCCGTGTTGGTACACATGAATTCGTAGCTCGTGTTGATGCTCGCTCCGAACACCAACCAAACGAAGTACTGACTTTAGCATTTGAAATGTCTAAATCTCACTTCTTTGATCCAGAAACAGAAGATAACTTAACTGATTAATATACTTTCGAAAAACCCGCCGAATGTGGTGGGTTTTTTTCTGCGTAGCTAAAAATCATTGCATCATTCCCGATTCACACATGGTATACTTAGCTTATTAACTAAAAAGGATGATTTTATTTGACTGAAAAATATTTAATTTGTTCCGATATTGATGGCACGTTACTACGCCAAGATCAAACTGTATCCGAAAAAACGCGCGATTTAATTCAAACTTTAGAAAAAGATGGCCATATTTTCTCTATTTCTACAGGGCGAATGTATCCCTCTGCTCGTGAAGTTGGTTTTAAGGTCAGCAACTCTGGCCATGTTATCGCATCTAACGGTTCTTATGCGGCTATTCGCGATGAACAATTGCTTAAAACCACTTTAGAAACCCAAGCAATCCGCTCTACTTACGAAATTATGAGCGACTTTGATTTGCCACTATTTTTCTTCTCCACTAACGCTCTTTTCTATACAAAAGAACCACCTGCTTTCTTCCGTGAACTTGCGGATAAAAGTCGTTTAGACACGGGCCACAAGAGTTTTTCACTTGTTTCTATTAATGATAAAGGCGTTTTTGATGAAAATATGCACCAATTTTTAAATGCGATTGTTGTTGCTGAAAATGAGGCGTCCAAACTAACCGAAGTTCGCGCAGCTCTTAATGAAGCAAATGGCATTAGAGTGCTCTCTTCTCACCATGATAATTTAGAAATACTTCCCGCTAATTCTGATAAAAAAACTGCTGTTGAAGCGCTTGGGAAGCATTATAATATTCCACGCGAAAGAATTATTACGTTTGGTGATGGCGAAAATGACATTGGCATGCTACAATATGCTGGAACTGGTGTTGCGATGGCGAATGCAAGTGATAACGTCAAAGCAGTAGCTAGTCATCTTACTGACACGAATGAAGCAGATGGGGTTTACAAATTTCTAAAAGAATTCATTTCATAAGAGAAGGGGAAAAGGGATGAAAAAAGGGATTTTAAACATATTGTTGGTTTTTGCTTTAATTACGGGAATTTCGGTACCTGGTTCTATCCAAGCCGAAGCAGCTGCTCCAACAATAAAAGTACATTTCATTGATGTTGGCCAGGGGGACGCCATTTACATCAAAGCGCCTAGTGGGGAAGATATCCTCATCGATGCTGGAAACAAAGGCAAAGGGAAAATTGTCGTTAACTATTTAAAGAAATTAAAAGTAAAAGATATTGATATTATGATTGCCTCCCATTCAGACGTTGACAACATTGGCGGCTTACCGGAAGTCATGAATAGTATCAAAGTAAAAAGCCTTTATGCACCAAATTCGACTAACACAACAGCCGCATACAAAGATTTTGTAAATACGGCGAAAAAGAAAAAACTAGCTATAAAAACCGCCAAAGCTGGTGTAAAACTCCCCGTCAAAGGAGTAAATGCCCAGTTTATAGGTCCTGTTAAAACATATGGCAAAACAGATCGAAATAATTGGAGCGCTGTTCTCCACGTTGCATATAAGAAAAATACCTTCCTTTTCACAGGAGATGCACAAACAAAAGCAGAGAATGATATGATTAAAGCGAAAAAAACATTACGAGCCGACGTGCTAAAAGTAAGTACACAAGGTTCGAAAACTGCAACTAGCAAAGCTTTCGTTAATGTCGTAAAACCAAAATACGCCATTATAAGCGTCGGTAAAAATGGCTACGGTCACCCCACTTCCCAGACTGTCAGCACGCTAACCCAAGCAAAAGCAAAAGTTTATCGAACGGATCGTAATAAAACAATTGTTATCACAGGTAACGGTAGCACGTATTCAATCGGAAAATAATTTCGATGTCCAAATTCAAAAGGCTCATAATAAAGAGAAAACTTTATTATGAGCCTTTTTTCAATAATGAGTAGTGCTTAACCTTTTTTGAGCAATAAATAGGCTAAATGTGGCAAAATTATTGCGGTTACATTGGCTTAAAACGGGTATTTTCATAAAAAAGAGATTCTTTAGTAGTCTGTTTTTAGTACTTTATTGCACTTTTACGGTGATACAATAAAGTCATGTGAGCACTACTGAATCTGAAGGAGACGAAGCGAAAAAATGGCCTATCCATTTAATCACAAAGAGTTTGTTGCAATGATGGATCAATACAATTTAAAATCCAACAGCATCACGATTCCTGAGCATACCATTTTAAATGATTTAGTAACAGACAATCAGGATTGTGTGTATTTACTAAAATCCGGTTTATTAGCTGGATACATTGATTTCGATAATGATAAAATTTATTCTATATTCTCAGCTAATTTTTTCATGGGGTACTATACCATTTTCGAAAACACACCACTTTTACTTACTTATCAAACGTTAACAGAATGTGAAGTCATCATATATAAAAAGAAAGATATTGAATATTCATTATCTCTTTTCCCTGAAAATTTTGGTTTTCAATATACTATTATGAGAGCCATTGCGAAACATGGTTATTACAAATCACTTATACAATATCGCGATAAAAAAGATCAATTAGCTTTTGTTTTTGAAATGCTTGTCAAAATTCTTGATATTGATGTAGAAAACGGTGTAGCTGCATTACCGAAAGCAATTAGCACGACTGTTATTAAAAATTACTGTACCCTTTCCAAAGCATTCTTCTATTCTCAACTTAAAGAATTAAAAGAAGCGGGTATTATTTCAAAAGTAAAATTACAATGGCGCGTTAATATGGACGCTCTATTAGAAAAAAATAATGCAGTAGATTAACAAAAAGGATGCAGCTTAATGAGCTACATCCTTTTTTTATTTAATAGCTAAAGCGAAAATGCTAACTTCTTGCTCTTTTCCACCATAACTAGCTTGTTTTGTTTCTTCTTTCTTGTAACCAAGGTGTTCAAAAAATCCACGACCTTTTTCATTCTCCGCTAAAACGCCTAACGCTAAAGAATCTGCCCCGCCGTCACTAGCCCACTCTTTGATGGTTTGGTGAAGCACTTTCCCAAGGCCATTATGACGAGCATCTGGAGTTAAAAGGAGCAAGCCGATAAAC
>CM001047.1:294995-295616 GCA_000183865.1 Listeria marthii FSL S4-120 | reverse complement strand
ATCAGAAACGATATCTACTAAGCCGATTGGTTTTTCATTTTCATCCAATACTGCTAGCACGAATTTATCGAATCGTGTTTTCCCGTTTGGAATTTCAGTGATAATTTTTAATGCATCATTTTTCGATGCGGGCTTATCTTGTTCAATTAAATAATAATCTTCTGATGCCGCGCAAACAGCCTCTGCAAGTTCTACATCTTTTTCATTTAAAAATTTCACATGATAATTACGTTTCATTATTTCACTCTTTTCTTTATCAAGTTTCCATGTTAATCATGCCATAAATTCCTTGTCGTTTCAATAGATAGCCAGAAATCCATCCGAATTTATGCTATACTAGAATGAGTTTATGATGGAAAAGGAGCTAGTATATTGTATAAATTAATTGCGATTGATATTGATGGAACACTACTAACAGATGATCATAAGGTTACAGATGAAGTAAAAGAAGCCATTCGTCAAGCTAAATTAAAAGGTGTAAAAGTGGTTCTTTGTACTGGACGCCCGCTTGTTGGCGTAGAAAATTATTTAACAGAACTTGATTTACGTGAAGAAGGCGATTACGTTATTAGTTTTAACGGCGCACTCGTTCAAGATACTTTTACAAAAGAAGTTATTTCT
>CM001047.1:294669-294895 GCA_000183865.1 Listeria marthii FSL S4-120 | reverse complement strand
TCTTACTCATTCTAATAAATACTCAACTTTTACAAAAGAAGTTATTTCTCACTTAACGCTTGGTATCGAAGACTTAAAAGATATTTATCAAGTGAGCTTAGATAGTAATTTACACATGCATTTCTTTGATGATAAAGCACTTTACACGCCAAACCGCGAAATCGGCAAATATACAATTGTCGAAGCATATCTTACTGGCAGCCAATTGATTTATAAAGAAATTGAA
>CM001047.1:294436-294569 GCA_000183865.1 Listeria marthii FSL S4-120 | reverse complement strand
TATTTTCCCAAATGGTAAAGGCGAAGTGAATGAAGCTGGATTGAAATTTTATGATAACTTAATTGATGAGTTGCTTAAATATGATATCGAACCGCTTGTAACGCTGTATCACTGGGATATTCCGCAAGCATTA
>CM001047.1:293518-294336 GCA_000183865.1 Listeria marthii FSL S4-120 | reverse complement strand
GCAGCCAATTGATTTATAAAGAAATTGAAAACGTGCCGGAAGATTTTATTATGTCGAAAGCAATGTTTATCGAAGAAGCACCAGAACTAGAAGCTGGTATTGCGAAAATGCCGGAATCATTCCGCGAAAAATATCATTTAGTTCGCAGCACCCCTTTCTACTTAGAAATTCTAAATCGTGATGCTAGTAAAGGTAATGCGGTAAAAGAACTTTCCGAAAAACTTGGCATTAAGCAAAGTGAAGTTATCTGTATTGGCGACCAAGAAAATGACGTTACGATGCTTGAATTCGCTGGACTTGGTATTGCGATGGGCAATGCTCCAGAAAGAATTAAGCAACTTTCTGATTATACGACTGCTTCGAACAATGACAGTGGTGTCGCAAAAGCGATTCAAAAATTCGTGCTGGATAAATAAAACAAAAACGCAGATTCCTTTTCGAATCTGCGTTTTTTAACTATCTTTTTAAAAGAATATACTTTAAAATATATTAGTAGAGTTTTTTAATAAAAATCGCTTTAATGGAGGTTATATTAAATGGAACATCAAAAACGTTCACCATTCCCGAAAGACTTCTTATGGGGTTCTGCATCTGCAGCTTATCAAATCGAAGGAGCATGGGACGCAGACGGCAAAGGTAAATCAGTTTGGGACGAATATGTCCGCATTCCTGGAACTACTTTCAAAGGTACTAATGGCGATGTCGCTGTTGACCATTATCACCGTTATAAAGAGGACGTAAAACTAATGGCTGACGCTGGCCTAAAAGCTTACCGTTTCTCTATTGCTTGGACTCGTATTTTCCCAAATGGTAAAGGC
>CM001047.1:292926-293418 GCA_000183865.1 Listeria marthii FSL S4-120 | reverse complement strand
GTATCACTGGGATATTCCGCAAGCATTATTTGATGAATACGGCGGTTGGGAATCTCGCCAAGTTATTGAAGATTTCACAAATTATTCCACAACGCTTTTCAAACGTTACGGCGACCGCGTTAAATATTGGGTTTCCTTGAACGAGCAAAATATCTTTGTTGGTATGGGTTATGGTCAAGCGCTTCACCCGCCAAAAGTTAGCGATCCAAAAAGAATGTACGCAGTAAACCACATTGCGAACTTAGCTAATGCAAGTGTTATCAAAGCTTTCCACGAAATCGTTCCTGATGGAAAAATTGGACCAAGTTTTGCTTACACACCACATTACCCAATCGACACAGATCCTAAAAACGTTCAAGCTGCGGATGATGCAGAAGAATTAAATAGTTATTTCTGGATGGATATGTATGCTTTTGGTCGTTATCCGAAAGCTGTTTGGAAATATTTAGAAGAAAACGATATTGCACCAGTTATTGAAGATGGCGATATGGA
>CM001047.1:292363-292826 GCA_000183865.1 Listeria marthii FSL S4-120 | reverse complement strand
TATGGAACTACTTGCGTCTGCAAAACCAGATTTCATGGGCGTGAACTACTATCAATCCGCAACTGTTGCTTACAACCCGCTTGATGGCGTTGGTCAAAACAACGAAATGAACTTCACTGGTAAAAAAGGCAGCACAAAAGAAACTGGTATCCCTGGCGTTTACAAAAAAGTCGTTAATCCTTTTGTAAAAACAACCAACTGGGACTGGACAATCGATCCTAAAGGCTTACAAATTGCGCTTCGTCGTATTAACAGCCGCTATGCTTTACCAATTTTAATTACTGAAAATGGTTTAGGTGAATTTGATAAATTAGTAGATGGCGAAGTAAACGATGACTACCGTATTGACTATCTGAGCGCGCACGCAACTGCTATTCGCGATGCAATCAGTGACGGGGTTGATATGTTAGGATATTGTACTTGGAGCTTCACAGACCTTCTAAGCTGGTTAAACGGCTACCAA
>CM001047.1:291796-292263 GCA_000183865.1 Listeria marthii FSL S4-120 | reverse complement strand
TGAATAAAGAAAAAACCGCTAAAAAGTGCCTACTCTTTTTTAGCGGTTTTTTTATGTAATGTTCAAATATGATTGCTTTTTATTGTTTAACAATTTGCATGCTATACTCCATTTATATTATAGAAAAGGAGTAGGATGACATGAAAAAATTAATTCTAGCAAGTCTTGCATGTACGACCTTGATTTGTTTTAGTCCTTTAGCTGAGCAAGTCGAAGTAAAAGCTGCTACATCAGACATTACAACTGCCCCAGAAAAAAGTTTACAAGAAGCTCCTCCAGCCACGGTTGATCAAATTTTCCCAGATGATGCTCTAGCTTTTAAAGTCGCACAGGAACTAGGTGTTTCCGAGGATACGGTCGTCACCCAAGAACAACTAGATACTATTACAACAATGGTATATGTGGCGTTCGGTGTGGAAGATTTAACAGGGATGGAATATTTACACAACTTAAAATTAGTAGATTTA
>CM001047.1:289901-291696 GCA_000183865.1 Listeria marthii FSL S4-120 | reverse complement strand
AAAATTAGTAGATTTAAGCCAAAACAACATTAGTAACTTAGAGAATCTCGCTAATTTAACAGAATTAGAAGTTGTATCACTTAACGAGAATCAAATTACAGATATTACTCCGCTAATGAACTTACCTAAGTTAAATAACTTAGAACTAGGTGTTAATCAAATCTCCACCTTACCATCCTTCGAAAATTTAACTAATTTAAAAATATTAAATCTAAGTAGCAATCAACTAAACGATATTTCGGCGCTAAAAGATACTCCTCAATTAACCAATTTATCTATCTCAGCAAATAATGTATCAGACATCAGTGTCCTTTCAGCACTTGATAATCTCAAAGTTTTTTATGCCGAAAGCAATCAACTGACTTCTATTGAGTCATTAAGAAATAAAACAAAACTTGAATACTTTGATGCTAATTTTAATCAAATTAAAGATGTTACACCTCTCAGTACCATTCCAACCATTAAGTCCATACAAATAGAAGAAAATCAGATTAGTGATTTCAGCTCATTGGCAAGTCACGACTTAGATTTATTTGACGCTACTGGACAAAATATATACCTTCCAGATATTGCACTAGGTGATTCCACTAATATTGTAATTAAAGATAACCTTGGAGTAACATTACATGATTGGGTTTGGTACACTCCAGGAACTTACCAAAATGATACACTTACTTGGGAAAATGCAGGCGATAATTCTGCTTACTTTTTAAATAATCAATATCCAACTTTCCCTTCTGTCACAGTCACTGTCTATCAAACAGTTACTCCTTAAATAATAACAGCCTAGTTCTATAAAAGAACTAGGCTTTTTTACTTTCTTCTTCCCGTTTCAACAGCGAATTTGCCATCATTTGGAAGCAGAGAATTAAAATCATAAATACGGCTAATGGTGGTAAAATTATCCAGAATTGGTGGTTGGCGAAAACGAATTTAGCGTTGGCAATTAGGCCAGATAATTCAGGGATAACAGGGTTAAGCATACCGTCATCGGCCCCCATGATTGCCCCACCGATAAAAATGCCAAAGATAGCCAAATGCACGAACATCTGCAAAGTTTGAATGAGTTGTTCAATCCAAATCAAAATTAATTTGGACCAGATTTGTGGGTTGATATGTTTGGTTAAAATCCAGCGAGCATTTCCGCCAAACACGAGCGCGCTCAGGACGAATTCTTTTTTCAATACTTGGGAAATCTCGCTGCTGATTCGGTTGGTTGTAATTGGCAACACGATGACTACCATGATTAAAATTTGGAAGGTTATGCGTGTCAATAGGCTCGTTTCGAAAACGCCAGAATAGCTGATGAATTCGTTGACCATGATAATAAATACGAGTAGTGACAGTGGCAGATAATGCATCCCGTCCGCTATGCTTTGAACGAAATTGCGGGTTCGCGGCTTGCTGAAAAACGCGAGCGGTACTGCCAAAATGTAGCCGATTATGACTCGTAGCGTTGCGATAATGACCGCGATAAGAAGCGTGTACTTGATGCCGACTAGTAATTGGTCGAGAATGGAGTTGCCGGCTTGGTCAGTGCCTAGCCAGACTTGCGAATTGGGTTTGAATGGCGCCATATCGGTTACTCGTCCGGCTGAATCGCTAATGAATTTGAGCGAATGGATGGTATCTCCCATGAAGCCATATATCAGGCTTGCGATTAGTAAGCTACTAAGTGTGATCAGCGGAATGCTGAAAGATGGACGTTTTAGGAGCTGCCCGGTCGTTACTACAACGTTGCGCCATTTGCTTTTAAGGTTTACTTTTTCCGCAAAGGTCTTCTGGAAACTGTTCC
>CM001047.1:288756-289801 GCA_000183865.1 Listeria marthii FSL S4-120 | reverse complement strand
AAGGTCTTCTGGAAACTGTTCCAATGTAGCGGGATTCGGGTAACGTTTGCGCTCTCGGTGTTTTTCCCGCGGCTAATCCATAGGTCTATTAGTGCGTAAAAGAAATAAAACGGGGTGAAAACGAGCGCTAATACTAGGAAAATATTTAATGGGCTAAATCCTGCTAGCAAATAGTAGAGCACGCCTTCGATGCCGAACAAAAATTCTACAACGAGGTAAGCGCTTAGAATAAACCAAACGATGGTTTTTGATTGGTAAAATAAACTTTGCATCATGTTTGGTGTGGCGTGGCGCAGTATAATCGCTCCGTCAGTTAAGCCTTTGCCGCGCGCTAATTGGATGTAGTCGGCCTGCCATTCATTTTTCATGAGGAGCATCATCATTTTATAAAAGAGCACGGTTGGTATGATTGATAAGCAGACAACTGGTGCGGCATATATTTGCTCGCCGTTTAAGCTGTAAAAATTCAAGGTGAATACGCCGGTTTGTTGATATATGTAGACGACGGCCATTTGAATAAGGAAGATAAAGGAAAAGTCCGGGAATGCTTGAAGTATCGATAAAAAGCCGTCTAATCCGCGGCGCAACCATTTTGGTCCACGGAATGTTGCTAGGACTAAAAGGTAGGCGACGATTAGCGAAATAAGCAGGCTTGCTATGATAATTTTCATTGAATAGAAATATGGTCCTGCGATAAAATCTGCTAAGGATACGTGGAAAACTTCGGCGGCTCCTTGGTAGCTTATTTCCCATTTTGTTGGATGTAAAATAGCAGAGAAAATAGACTTGAGCGCCTCGAAATACGTGCTCGATGACCAGTATGTCACTTTGCTGAATATCGCAGGAACACAGCTGATTAAAATAATTCCTAAAATCCCTAAAAAATAATGTAGAAAAATTTTGACAATTCTTTTCATATGTATTATTTCTCGCTCTCTCTTATTTATGAATCTAGGACACACCTCTAATGAGATATGCCCGAGATTCTACTTATTTTAAGTCTAAATGACCGATTTCATTTAATTTTTTTAATGAAAATTCGCCG
>CM001047.1:288434-288656 GCA_000183865.1 Listeria marthii FSL S4-120 | reverse complement strand
GACCAATATGTTTCCGCTTGGATTTTCAGCGATGATTTTGTCAACACCTTGAAGTAGTCGTTCTGCAAGCTCATAGTAAGTCTCGCCACCATTCACTTCCGCTTTGTAGGTTTCTGGGCTATGAAGGATTTTCGCGCGTTCTTCCGGGTGTTTTTCGTCAATTTCCATTACCGTAACGCCTTCCCACGTTCCAAAACCCATTTCTTTTAGTTCTTCAAGAGG
>CM001047.1:286735-288334 GCA_000183865.1 Listeria marthii FSL S4-120 | reverse complement strand
ACTAGCGGGGAATCGCCCCAACCTTGCATTTGTCCAGTCATGTTCCATTCTGTTTTACCATGTCTCACAAAATAAATCGTACGTAAACCTTCTGCCAAAATTCTGCCTCCTAATTACACATTCTTCTAAAATTGTATCATGAATGAGCATATTTTCAAGGCTTTCTTATTTATTTGTCGGTATCAAGTGGTTTTAAATGTGCCAAAATATCGTCGCGACGTTCTTCCAAATGTGGCGGTAAATCTACATATGTGCCGTGTTCTTTCGTGAAATCTGTTTGGAAACCTGGTTCGTCGGTTGCAAGTTCAATTAGGATGCCATTGCTTTCGCGGAAATAAAGGGAATGGAAATAAAAACGATCCACGTAGCCAGAATTTTTATAGCCAAGATCTTGAATCATCTCTGTCCAACCAATCAAATCGCCATCTGTTGGTACACGAAATGCCACGTGATGAATACCACCAGCACCTAGGTTTCCTTGTTCCAAATCAGGTCGCGACTCCACATGTACTTCGCCGCCAAGCCCGACATCGCCAGTTTTAAAAACGGTTAATAATTTATCGTCTTCCTCGTATGCGCCAATGCGTTCGAAGCCTAAAACTTTTGTTAAAAGGCGGTCGGTTTTCTCTTTTTTGAAAACAGAGAAGCGCACTGGACCAAGTCCGCGAATCGCGTATTCTGCTGGGACTGGGCTATCCTCCCAAGGGGAAACCTCGGTTGTTTGCGTGCTTGTTTCATCGGAAATCAAACTGACCGGCAAGCCATCAGTATCTTTTAGGCGAATTATTTTGCGTCCGAATTGGTCGATTGGCTTACTGTGGAAAATGCGATGCTCATCGAGTCTTTTATCCCAATAACGCAAAGCTTCATCATTCGGCACGCGTAAACTAAGCTGCGAAATCGCATTGCGTGATGGATGATTTTTAGCCATGTTCGGCACTTCAAAGAAAGTTAGCGCTGTCCCCGGGGAGCCAATTTCATCGCCGTAATATAAATGGTACGTATATGGATCGTCTTGGTTGACCGATTTCTTCACTAGTCGTAATCCCATTATTTTTGTATAAAAGTCAAAGTTTGCTCGTGCATTCGCTGTAAAAATAGATACGTGATGAATTCCCGTTAATTTCATAAATAATCACTCTCCTAATTTTTTTAATAGCTTGAGTAGTTCTTTTTGTTCGTCTCTCGTTAATTTATCAAATTGCGCCTGTTGAAAAGCTTCTTGTTTTGGCACGTTTTCGCGGTAACACGCTTGGCCTTTTTCTGTTAAAGTAATATGTTTTTCGCGTCCCGTCTTCGTCCGCGTAATATAACCTAATTGCTCTAATTTTGCGAGGAGTTGGGTAACATTTCCCTTCGTTACAACTAATTTTTCGGCAAGTTGCTGCTGCGTAATCTCGTTGTCCAAACCAATCTGAGCAATACAGTCAAACTGCGCCGTTGAAATCCCTACAGCTCGTAAATTCTGGTTGGTTAGCTTCATATTTCGATTATAAAAACGACTAAACCGAAACCAAAGCAAAACCCCTAGCCGTTCTTCTTTTCTCACCATGCTCTTCCCCTCCTCTTGATATTATTAGTTTAGTCTAGCACCTGTTT
>CM001047.1:284851-286635 GCA_000183865.1 Listeria marthii FSL S4-120 | reverse complement strand
GAAAAAAGTCTAGCACCTGTTTACAAACAAATACTAGACTTTTAGTTAATTGCGTATTTTATAAAGAGAAACAATCCCTGTACCGAAAAGAAGTATTCCCATGAAAACAGCTAGAGAATTTTGGCTATCACCTGTTTTTGGCAATGAAATGTTGACATTATTCGTAGCCTGAGCCTGTCCACCAGCATTTTTGGTAGTATCACTTGGCGTCTCTTTGTCAGGATCATCAGGCGGATTTTCCGAGTGCTCATTCAAGCTAAACTGAGCGTACAATGTAAGATCGTTGGCCGGCATTTTGTCAGTGGAAAAATCCCATTCAGTTCCACCAGTTTTAGCGTCATACCATCCTGTAAATGTGTAGCCTTCTTTTTCCGGCGCTGTCGGTTCAGTTAATAACGTATATGCACCTACCGTCTCTTTAGTTACTACTCCATCAACGTCAAAACTCACCGTATACATCTCTAAAGGTTGTTTTACTACACCACTAAAAGTTTCTGTGGCACTACCAATCGTTACCTCTTGCGAAAAAGTATAGCTCACTTCACTAACATAATTAGCTAGATTCCAAGTAACGTTAGTATTATCATAGGTTCCATTGTCGCTTATTGCCAGTGGTGCAACAATTTCTTGCTTATTATTTTTCACATTGTTCGGAATAACGATATTGCTTTGATATGGCAGTGGCTTATTAGTTATTTGTTGACCGGATAAATACATACGTGTCAAATTCGTTAAATTCGCTATCGGTGTTAGATCACTTATTTGATTATTATGCAAACCAACATAGTCTAAATTAGTCAAATTAGCAAGTGGACTTATATCGCTTATTTGATTATTGTCTATACCGAGACCGTCTAAATTCGTTAAATTTGTCAGTGCGCCTATATCACTTATTTGGTTATAATCCAAACTCAAGCTAGTTATATTAGTTAAATTAGCAACTGGACTGATATCACTTATTTGATTCTCTGTAAACCATACCATGTTTAGCTTACTTAGAGCTGATACAGCGCTTATATCACTTATTTGATTATAAGCTAAGTTTAAGTGAACTAAATTTGTTAAATTCCTCACAGCACTTATATCCGTTATCTTATTATCGTGCAAGTCTAAATCTGTTAAATTCGTTAAGTTTTCCAAAACACTTGTATCAACTATATTGTTTTGATACATTTCTAAGTCTGTTAATTTCGTTAAATCTTTTAAATCACTGATATCACTTACTTCAGTATTACTTATATTTAGTTCTGTTAAATTTGTCAGATACTGAATTCCCTCAATGGATTCTATTGGTAAATAAGTTCGCAATTGAGTCAAAGCATCTAATTCGCTCTGGGAAACAAGATCTGTAACACTCGCTTTCCCAAGTTTAGTCTCCATTGTTAAAGCCATTTGAGGGTCAGGAAACACTTCATTAATCGGTGTCGGTTGTGCAAGACTCGCTGCTTTTGCATCAATTTCCGGACTCATTCCTAGCCACATGCTAATTCCCAAAGTCATAGTTAATGTTATTCCGACTCGAACTAGTAAAGTTTTTATCTTCATTGTAGTCTCCTATCTGTTAATTAATTTACACCTTTTTCGCATCTCAAACTAATATTAACATAGGGAAAATTGATTTTTTTGTTCCAGAAAAGACTTTTTTGCGTGTTATCGCCTTTAAAAGTGTCGATTTTTTGTCATTTTAGCTTTTTTATAAAAACTCTACGGCAATTCGTTTATACACATCCACCATCTCTAAATAATTCTCCACAGAAACATTTTCATTTACTTGATGAGGCGTC
>CM001047.1:283221-284751 GCA_000183865.1 Listeria marthii FSL S4-120 | reverse complement strand
GCCAAAAATAATTACTGGAAATGGTTTCTTCGCTTTGGTGAATTCTGCTGCATCCGTTGTTCCAGAAATACCAAGTAAAGGGATTTCTTCTTTGATAATGTCACTAGCTACATGTTTAGCAATATTAACTAGCTCTGAATTTTTATCGCTAAATACTGGTTGTTTGTCATAATCAAATAGCAACTCTAATTTCACATTTTCCTGTTTATTTAACTCATTAATAATCTTCACTAGCACTTGTTTCACTGTTTCATTACCCATTTCTGGAATCGAGCGAATATTCCCTTGAAGTTGCGCTTTTTCAGGGATACTATTTACTTGATTTCCACCATCAATCACAGTGACGTTATGAATAAAATCGCCTAATATTTCGTTTGTCGCATCGACTGATTTCGTAAATTTTTCTACTTCATTATAAAATAGCAGCAAATTATCAATCGCATTCACACCATATTCTGGCATCGAACTATGGGCATTTTTCCCAGTAGATTTAACGGTATAATTAATCGATCCTTTATGGGCGTAAACAATCTGATGCCCGCTTGGTTCACCAATAATCAATCCATCTAAATCATCCGCATACCCTTTTTGCGTTAGTTGTTCTGCACCAAGTTCACCGACTTCTTCACCAACTGTTGCTAATAATCTAATTTTTCCGTTTAACTTTTGCTTCTCTTCTTGAAGTTCAATCATCGCAATAACCATCGCTGCTAAACCTGATTTCATATCAGTGGCACCACGTCCGTATATTTTCCCGTCATGCTCCGTCGCTTCAAAAGGTGGGAACTTCCACTTGGACTCATCTCCGGCATCAACCACATCCATATGCCCTGAAAAAGCCAAAATCCGCCCGTCGCTAGAACCAATTTCACTAACCAAACTGGCTCTGTCCACATCATACTGCACCTTTTCAGATTCAATCCCATATTCACTTAACAACTTCTGTAAATAGTTCGCAACCTGCTCTTCATGTCCATTAGTCGAATTAATATTTACCATGTCTTTTAAAATTTGAAGCTTTTTTTGTCGGTCCATATTTCACGCCCTCTTTCTATGAATTCCATCCTATGTTTTCCCTTTATATAAAAAGGCAAACTAATACATTCTTCTGCTCACAATAAAAAAATGGCTCAGCTCGGGGCTAAACCATTTTTTAAAATTTATTTTGTTTGACATTTTTTGCGGAATGCAACTAAGCCGATGCCGCTAAGAACTGCTCCAGCAAATATTGGAATCATCGTGTTTTCATCTCCAGTTGTTGGAAGTGAGGTATTGTCGCCTGAACTGTTTGGGTTTGTTGTACCATTATCATTTCCAGTTGGATTAGTGTTCGGATCATCATTTTTCGTAAATTGGGCGTATAATGTTATATTTTCAGCCGGCATTTTACCAGTAGCAAAATCCCATTTAGTTCCACCAGTTTTCGCATCATACCAACCTTTGAACGTGTAGCCCGCTTTCGTTGGTGCAGTTGGTTCATTTAATAATGCTTGATAAGCTACTTTTTGGGTGGTTGTTGTTCCATCAATG
>CM001047.1:282082-283121 GCA_000183865.1 Listeria marthii FSL S4-120 | reverse complement strand
GCTTGCATCACTTATTTGATTTTCCCGTAAATCTAAATAATTTAAGTTCGTTAGCTTAGCAAGAGGCGTCACATCTTTTATTTGGTTAATAGACAATTGTAAGAATGTTAACTGTGTCAATCCTGAAAGTGACGTCACATCACTAATTTTATTTTCACCTAAATATAAAGACTCTAAATTAGTAAGATGTGCAAGCGGTACAAGATTAGTAATCTGATTGTCGGTCAAACCTAACATGTTCAAATTAGTTAAATATTGTATTCCTTCTATTGAACTTATTCCCTTGCCGTCTGCTTCAAGTTTAGTTATCTGATTCAACTCTGTTTGCGTAACTTCATCAGCGACACTAGTTTTTCCAAGTTCCGCCTTCACCTCGTCCGCTAATGCTGGATCCGTGAAGATTTTGTTAATTGGCGTCGGCTCAGCAATACTCTCTGCCTGAACTTCCAATCCCTGACTCATATTGATCCATAAGCTAATACCCAAGATAGCTGTGACTACAAACATAATGCGTAGTAATGAAGATTTTCTTCTTTTCATTTTATCGTCTCCTTAAATTTGGCTAAGTGGACTATTCACTTTTAACCACACCTTAAATTTATGCTATCTGGGTTGAATTGGCGTGAAAAATATTACTAGTCTTTGTTGAATAATTAGAATTATAACAGAATACGCCCTCCCTTTTTTCTCGCACCAGACCCTTCTTAGCCGAATGTGTGACAATAAGTTGAACTTTCTTTTTTATATTTTGAGGAAATTGTTTCTTATGGGAATTTGTAAAAAAAACAGCTAAGCAACATTATTTGCTGCTTAGCTGTTTTTTCGCCCAATGGTTGAACCAATAAAGAACTTGCGATAAATATATGAATAAAATTATCAATGAAATAAATAGTAACAACATACCATAACTACTTTTTACAATGGAAAGTTGTATCAATATGCAGATTGGTAGAACTACCGCAAAATCTAAAGCCATGATTAGATAGTACCTTTTCCTTGGCTTTTCCTCTAAATCAGCCATTTTTGCAATATATGGTTT
>CM001047.1:281629-281982 GCA_000183865.1 Listeria marthii FSL S4-120 | reverse complement strand
TCTAGTGGCTTTTTTGTTGATGTGTTGATAAAAATGTTGCTGATTCTAGGATTGTCCGCATTTGATACGATTTCATTTAACTTCTCTGAGCTATTATGGTCTACTTTTACTGCCCCATATTGTTGCGCTTCATCTAAAAATGACATTGCTGCTACAGTAGAGTCCACTATTCCAACAATTTTATATAAATTACCTTTGATATCTATTTGTTTGCCCAGTAGATTTTCTATATCTGTGTCAATATGATAAAACTTTTCTAGTTGCTTTATCGATGGAGCAACTTCATTTTTATTATCTTTAGGCAAACGTCCTATGATTAAATTACTTTTAGCAACAACAAAAGCAGCTTCATA
>CM001047.1:280763-281621 GCA_000183865.1 Listeria marthii FSL S4-120 | reverse complement strand
AACTTGAAATTATTTCTGGAAGTGCTAATACTTCCATCTTTGAAAAGTCCTCAGCTAATTCATTTAAATAATTTTGATCTACCACATATAATTCTTCTACATAAGGTTTGTCGCTTAGTTCTATCAGTTCCTTCGGTGTGAGATAATTCGGTTCTTGAAATTTTTCTTTAATTTCTTTTTCTGTCATTACTGCATCAAAGTAGGATGCATGATTTTCAAACATATCAAGGAGCTCCATGCTATAATCGCTCATTGGTTTTTCTGCTGCAGGATCAAGTCTATAAATATTTTTTGCAATCGAAAAAGTAAGGCATGTTGATAATAAAACAATAACAATCAACATCACTAAATGGAATTTTGATTTTAATTGTACTTTCATTCCCATGTCGCCTCTCTATGCTGTATTATAAGTTCTTTCGCCGAATTATAGCATAGCGTAGTAACTGATACAACAGTATTTTAGGAATAAAACAAATATTTTCTAATTGTTCTGGAAATTTGTAAACTAGTTAAATTTTTAGATTTAAAAAACAGCCCCGCCAAAGCGGGACTGCACTCTACCTATTAATCTAAATCTTCACCATTTGTTTCAATTACTTTTTTATACCAGAAGAAAGAATCTTTGCGGGAGCGTTCTAATGTTCCTTTGCCCCAGTCGTCTTGGTCTACGTAGATGAAGCCGTAGCGTTTGGACATTTCGCTTGTGGAGGCACTTACTAGGTCGATTGGTCCCCAGCTTGTGTAACCAATTAAATCTACGCCGTCAGCAATTGCTTCTTTCATTTGTTCGATGTGTTTGCGCAAGTAGTCGATGCGGTAATCGTCATGGATTTTGCCGTCTTCTTCTACTGTATCATA
>CM001047.1:280196-280663 GCA_000183865.1 Listeria marthii FSL S4-120 | reverse complement strand
CAATTTGCCAACCCCAATCGGAGGACTCCAAGTATTCGTTTTTCACGCCACCCATTAAGTTCCCAGCAGAGCGGTCGCCTTCTGGGCTAGCTGTTGCGGATAGGGACATGTAGTAGCTGAATGAAATGAAATCAACTGTGTGTGCTTTTAAGATTTCGTCGTCGCCAACTTCTTTTACGATATGAATGTCGTTCTCTTGGAAGAAACGGTTCATGAAGCTTGGATATTCACCGCGAGCATGTACGTCTGTGAAAAATAGATTTTGTTGGTTTTCGTATTGTGCTTTTAGAATATCATCTGGATTATTAGTCGCAGGATATGTCGCCATACGAGCTAACATACAGCCAACTTGTGAGCCTGGAATAATTTCATGCGCCAATTTTGTTGCAAGCGCGCTAGCTACGAATTGATGATGTCCTGCTTGGTAAGAAAGTTCAAGTGGGTTTTTCGCTTCTTCTAAAAGTACG
>CM001047.1:279586-280096 GCA_000183865.1 Listeria marthii FSL S4-120 | reverse complement strand
TGGGTTTTTCGCTTCTTCTAAAAGTACGCCACCACCAGTGTACGCGCTAAGTGAAATAACATTAATTTCGTTAAAAGTTAGCCAATATTTCACTTTGTTTTTATAACGTTTGAAAACTGTTTCTGCGTAATTCGTGAAAAATCCGATAACGCGACGATCAGCCCAACCATTATATTTTAAAGTAAGATTTAGTGGCGTTTCATAGTGAGAAAGCGTTACAAGTGGCTCAATGTCATATTTTAATAATTCATCAAATACTTTATCATAAAATTCAAGCCCTTTTTCATTTGGCTCTTTGTCATCACCGTTCGGGAAAATACGTGCCCAGTTTAGTGATAAGCGGAACGTTTTAAAGCCCATTTCGGCAAATAATGCAATGTCTTCTTTATAATGGTGATAAAAATCTACGCCCTCACGTTTAGGGAATCTGCCTTCTACTTTCCCTGCAATAATTGCTTCGATTTCTGCCTTAGATACGTCTAGTGCGTGATCTTTTGTGCGTTCTTCTTT
>CM001047.1:279347-279486 GCA_000183865.1 Listeria marthii FSL S4-120 | reverse complement strand
CTTTCCCATCTAAATCGTAAGCGCCTTCAACTTGGTTCGCAGCAGTTGCTCCACCCCATAAAAATCCTTTTGGAAATTGTTTTTTCACTTCAGTCATTTCGTTCGCCCCTTCCGGCTAATTTCTTCTACTTTTTTAGGG
>CM001047.1:278598-279247 GCA_000183865.1 Listeria marthii FSL S4-120 | reverse complement strand
TTTTCTTTAATAATAAAAGGGCTTCGGGAACATCGGCCAGGTCCCAAACTGGGATAACAAATGGTGGTGCAACAAGGGGCTGGCGTTCTTCTTGCAAACAGACTTCTGAATTTTGCAGCCAAATTGCGTGGATTCCCGCACGATTCGCGCCAATAATGTCACTTTCAAATGTATTTCCGACCATGACTGCTTCCGTTTTATCGATTTGCAGTTCATTTAAGGTGAAGTCGAAAATTGTTTTGTCAGGCTTTTCCATTTTCCCTGGTTGAAGTTCGGAATTAGAGGCGTAAATGAAGTCAAAATAATCGATGATGCCAAAATTGGTTAGTACTCGTTTAATTACTTCCGTGTCACTAGTTGCGGTATTGCTAAGAATGGCTTGTTTGAATCCGAGTTGTTTTACTTTTTCGAGCGTTTCTTTGGCGTCTTTCCGTAGCACTACTTCGGGGTACGTATCGAGAGGGTGATGGTCGTATCTTGTGTTTGGTATAGTGTTTAATGTTTCGCCCATATCCCAAATAACATGTGTAATCAAATCACTTCACTCCTTTTATATGAGTATAACAAAAAAAGCCAAGTGTACGCGAATCGCACACTTGGCTTTGTAAGATTAAATATTTGTGATTTCGTCATTTACTTCAGCTGTTTC
>CM001047.1:276983-278498 GCA_000183865.1 Listeria marthii FSL S4-120 | reverse complement strand
GTCATTTACTTCAGCTGTTTCCTTGATAACTTCGGATTTCAGTTTGCGGTAACGACCAATACCTGTACCAGCTGGAACAAGTTTACCTAGGATAACATTTTCTTTAAGTCCTAGAAGTTCGTCACGTTTACCTTTGATTGCAGCATCTGTCAAGACACGAGTTGTTTCTTGGAATGATGCAGCAGACAAGAAGGAATCAGTTTCAAGGGAAGCTTTTGTAATCCCTAGAAGAACTGGACGACCTGTTGCTGGTTGGCTACCACTTAAGATAGCTTCACGGTTGGCTTCTGTAAACGTATGAATATCCATTAATGTACCTGGTAAGATGTTTGTATCACCAGTATCCATTACGCGGATTTTACGTAACATTTGACGAACCATTACTTCAACGTGTTTATCGCCAATTTCTACCCCTTGCATACGGTAAACTTTTTGTACTTCTGCAAGTAGATATTCTTGAACGGATAATACGTCACGAACACGAATCAAGGCTTTAGGATCCACAGAACCTTCAGTTAGAGCTTCCCCACGTTCTACGATAGTTCCTTCTTCTACACGCAAGCGAGCAGTGTAAGGAATGTTGTAAGAACGGCGGTCATCTGTACCTTGGATAGTGATTTCTTGTTGACGATCACGACCTTCTTCGATAGAAACAACTTCACCGCCAACTTCAGTGATGATAGCTTGCCCTTTCGGATTACGTGCTTCAAAGATTTCTTGAATACGTGGAAGACCTTGCGTGATATCGTCTCCGGCAACCCCACCTGTATGGAAAGTACGCATAGTAAGCTGAGTTCCTGGTTCCCCGATAGATTGGGCAGCGATGATACCAACTGCTTCTCCAACTTCTACTTCTGTACCAGTTGCCAAGTTTTTACCATAACATTTTTTACATACGCCGTGTTTTGTATTACATGTGAATGCAGAACGAATAGTTACTTCTTCAATGCCAGCGTCAACGATTTGAGTGGCAATTGCTTCTGTAATTAAGTCATTTTCACGTGCAATAACTTCTTTTGTTTCTGGGTGACGAATTGTTTTACGAGAATAACGACCTTCCAGACGTTCTTCAAGTGGTTCGATGATTTCAGTACCTTCACGAATAGCCTTAATTGTAAGACCGCGGTCAGTGCCACAATCGTCTTCACGAATGATAACATCTTGAGCCACGTCAACAAGACGACGAGTAAGGTAACCGGAATCGGCTGTTTTAAGGGCTGTATCGGTAAGACCTTTACGCGCACCATGGGTAGAAATGAAGTACTCTAAGACCGTTAAACCTTCACGGAAGTTAGATGTAATCGGCAATTCTACGATACGTCCGGATGGGTCAGCCATCAGTCCACGCATACCAGCAAGCTGTGTAAAGTTGGAGATGTTACCACGAGCTCCGGAATCTTGCATCATGAAGATTGGGTTTAAGCGGTCCAAACTCAAGATCAGTTTTCCTTGGATTTCATCTTTGGCAGCATTCCATACACCGATAACGCGTTCGTATCTTTCATCATCTGTAAT
>CM001047.1:276578-276883 GCA_000183865.1 Listeria marthii FSL S4-120 | reverse complement strand
TAACGCGTTCGTATCTTTCATCATCTGTAATCAAACCGCGACGGAATGATTTAGTGATTTTTTCAACAGTATCATGTGCTTTTTCAAGAATTTCATGTTTTTCTTCAAGTGTTAAGATATCCGCAATACCTACTGTCATGCCGGCCTTAGTCGAGATTTTGAAACCAAGATCTTTCATACGGTCAAGCATTTTTGAAGTTTCGGTAATATGGAATTTCTTGAAGACTTCCGCGATAATGTTACCGAGGATTTTCTTCTTGAATGGATCGATTAGTTCTTGTGCAGCAATATGCGCGCGAACGTCT
>CM001047.1:276003-276478 GCA_000183865.1 Listeria marthii FSL S4-120 | reverse complement strand
TATGCGCGCGAACGTCTGTTGTAGTATCAACGAAATATTTAGCTGGTGTTTCGATTTCTAAGTTGAATTTCGTTGGTTCATTAATATAAGGGAACGATTTTGGTAAGATTGTGTTGAAAATCAGTTTACCAACAGTCGTAATTAATAATTGATTGCGTTGTTCATCAGTGAAACGTTCATTTGGAATCGAACCAGCAAATACAGCAATACGAGAGTGTAAGTGTACATAGCCGTTTTGATACGCAAGTTGTGCTTCATTGATATCTTTGAAGATAGTACCTTCGCCGACAGCTTTTTCACGTTCTAAAGTAAGGTAATAGTTACCTAGCACCATATCTTGGGAAGGTGTTACAACTGGTTTACCATCTTTAGGGTTCAAAATGTTTTGAGCTGCAAGCATTAAAATACGTGCTTCTGCTTGTGCTTCTGCGGATAAAGGAACGTGAACCGCCATTTGGTCACCATCAAAGTCAGC
>CM001047.1:275033-275903 GCA_000183865.1 Listeria marthii FSL S4-120 | reverse complement strand
ATTTGGTCACCATCAAAGTCAGCGTTGTAAGCTGTACATACAAGAGGGTGAAGACGGATTGCGCGACCTTCAACTAGAGTTGGTTCAAATGCTTGAATACCAAGTCTGTGAAGCGTAGGCGCCCGGTTAAGTAATACCGGATGTTCACGAATAACTTCTTCTAATACGTCCCAGATTTCTGGAGCCATACGTTCGATTTTACGTTTAGCACTCTTAATGTTGTGTGCTAAGCCGCGTCCAACTAGTTCTTTCATAACAAATGGTTTGAATAATTCAAGTGCCATTTCTTTTGGAAGACCACATTGGTACATTTTTAAGTTAGGTCCAACTACGATAACGGAACGACCAGAATAATCGACACGTTTACCTAGTAAGTTTTGACGGAAACGACCTTGTTTCCCTTTAAGCATATGAGAAAGGGATTTAAGCGGACGGTTACCTGGACCTGTTACTGGACGACCACGACGACCGTTATCGATTAGAGCATCGACAGCTTCTTGTAGCATCCGTTTTTCATTTTGCACGATAATGTTTGGTGCACCTAGATCAAGTAGGCGTTTCAAACGGTTGTTCCGGTTGATTACCCGACGATATAAGTCATTCAAATCACTTGTTGCAAAACGGCCACCTTCAAGTTGTACCATTGGACGAATTTCTGGTGGAATAACTGGTAGCACATCAAGTACCATCCAGCTTGGGTTGTTGCCGGAATTACGGAAAGCTTCCATAACTTCCAAACGACGAATCGCACGAGTACGACGTTGACCTTGTGCAGATTTTAGTTCTTCTTTTAAGTCATTTGTTTCTTTTTCTAAGTCGATATCGGCTAAGATTTTTTTGATAGCTTCTGCGCCCATACCAGCTGAGAAA
>CM001047.1:273862-274933 GCA_000183865.1 Listeria marthii FSL S4-120 | reverse complement strand
GATAGCTTCTGCGCCCATACCAGCTGAGAAACCTTTACCATATTTTTCGCGGTAAACGCGGTATTCACGTTCAGATAAAAGTTGTTTCTTTTCAAGTGGAGTATCGCCTGGTTCTGTAACCACGTAGGATGCAAAGTAGATAATTTCTTCTAATGCACGTGGGGACATATCCATAACAAGACCCATACGGCTTGGAATTCCTTTGAAGTACCAGATGTGAGAAACAGGAGCTGCGAGTTCAATATGGCCCATACGTTCACGACGGACTTTTGATTTCGTTACTTCTACTCCACAACGGTCACAAACTACGCCTTTATAGCGAACACGTTTGTATTTACCACAAGAACATTCCCAGTCTTTCATTGGTCCAAAAATTCTTTCACAGAATAAGCCGTCACGTTCAGGTTTAAGCGTTCTGTAGTTGATGGTTTCAGGTTTTTTTACTTCACCATGAGACCATGAACGAATTTTATCTGGAGATGCCAGACCGATTTTCATATACTCAAAATTATTAACATCTAACAAGTGCCCAACCTCCTAAATTAGTTTGGAGCATTCGCTTTAGGAAGCGCTTGGGGATTCCCGCACACTTCCTAGACTTTCAGGTAAAGTCTTAGCGATCGCTTAATTTTATATTTTGCAAAAAACAAATCATTGTTTCTTATTGTTTTGGAGTCTCAATTATCGAACCGAATTACTCAGTCTTTTCAGCGGCTGCATTTTCCGGTTGTACGATATTGAAGGCATCATTTTGATTAGTAAAGTCGTCATCATCCATGTCACGCATCTCGATTTCTTCTTCGTCTGCGGAAAGCATTTTAACGTCCATTCCAAGACTTTGAAGCTCTTTGATGAGTACTTTGAAGGATTCTGGCACACCAGGTTCTGGAACGCTTTCGCCTTTAACAATCGCTTCGTAAGTTTTTACACGACCAACCACGTCATCGGATTTAATCGTTAGGATTTCTTGAAGAGTATAAGCGGCACCATATGCTTCAAGTGCCCATACTTCCATTTCCCCAAAACGTTGTCCACCAAATTGTGCTTTACCACCAAGAGGTTGTTGCGTTA
>CM001047.1:272265-273762 GCA_000183865.1 Listeria marthii FSL S4-120 | reverse complement strand
CTTTACCACCAAGAGGTTGTTGCGTTACTAGAGAGTAAGGTCCAGTTGAACGCGCATGAAGTTTATCATCAACCATGTGGGCAAGTTTGATCATGTACATTACACCTACAGAGATACGGTTATCGAATGCTTCACCAGAACGTCCGTCATAAAGAATTGTTTTCGCATCGCGGGCCATACCGGCTTCTTCCACTGTGCTCCAAACATCTTCTTCATTCGCACCATCAAATACTGGTGTTGCAACGTGAATTCCTAAAGCACGAGCAGCCATACCTAAGTGTAGCTCAAGTACTTGTCCGATATTCATACGAGATGGTACCCCTAGTGGGTTAAGCATGATATCAACAGGTGTTCCGTCTGGCATAAATGGCATATCTTCTTCAGGTAAAATACGGGAGATAACCCCTTTGTTACCGTGACGTCCGGCCATTTTATCGCCTTCATGGATTTTACGTTTTTGTACAATATAAACACGTACTAATTGGTTTACACCAGGTGGTAGTTCGTCGCCTGCTTCACGTGTAAAGATCTTCACGTCAAGCACGATTCCGCCGCCGCCATGAGGTACACGTAATGAAGTATCACGAACTTCACGTGCTTTTTCACCAAAGATAGCGTGTAATAAACGTTCTTCTGCAGTTAATTCAGTAACTCCTTTTGGTGTCACTTTACCAACTAGAAGGTCGTTGTCTTTTACTTCCGCACCGACACGGATAATTCCACGTTCGTCAAGATCACGTAAAGCGTCTTCCCCAACATTTGGAATATCACGAGTCATTTCTTCAGGTCCGAGTTTTGTATCACGAGCTTCTGATTCAAATTCTTCAATATGAATCGAAGTATAAACGTCATCTTTTACAAGACGTTCACTCATGATGATCGCATCCTCGTAGTTATAACCATCCCAAGTCATGAACGCAACTAGTACGTTACGACCAAGAGCAAGTTCACCGGAATCCATAGATGGACCATTACCAAGGATTTCTCCTTTAACAACGCGGTCTCCTTCTGCTACGTTTGGACGTTGGTTATAACAAGTACCTTGGTTAGAACGAACAAATTTACGTAAAGTATATTTATCGATTCCGCCAGTTACTTCTTTGCCATCCACTAGAGATACACGACGAACCCAGATTTCGCGAGCTTCAACGTGTTCTACAATACCGTCATGTTTGGCAGTTACAGCAGCACCAGAGTCTTTTGCAGATACGTGTTCCATACCTGTTCCAACAAATGGAGCTTCAGGGTGCATAAGAGGAACTGCTTGACGTTGCATGTTCGCTCCCATTAGCGCACGGTTACTATCATCGTTTTCAAGGAACGGAATACATGCTGTCGCAACAGATACAACCTGTTTAGGCGATACATCCATGTAGTCAATACGTTCTTTTTCTACCGCTAAGTTTTCTGAACGGAAACGAGCCATAACTTCTTCTTCTGTGAAAGTACCTTGTTCGTCTAATTTCGAGTTCGCTTGCGCTACTACGTAATTATCCT
>CM001047.1:271806-272165 GCA_000183865.1 Listeria marthii FSL S4-120 | reverse complement strand
TTGCGCTACTACGTAATTATCCTCTTCATCCGCAGTTAGATAATCAATCTTATCTGTAACACGGTTTGTTTCAGGATCTACGCGGCGGTAAGGCGTTTCGATAAAGCCGAATTTATTTACTTTTGCGAAAGAAGAAAGGGAGTTAATCAAACCAATGTTTGGTCCCTCTGGCGTTTCAATCGGACACATACGGCCATAGTGAGAGTAATGCACGTCACGTACTTCATAACCAGCACGTTCACGCGTCAAACCACCAGGTCCAAGCGCTGAAAGACGACGTTTATGCGTAAGTTCGCCAAGTGGATTTGTTTGATCCATGAACTGAGATAACTGCGAGCTACCAAAGAATTCTTTGAGCT
>CM001047.1:271134-271706 GCA_000183865.1 Listeria marthii FSL S4-120 | reverse complement strand
AAAGAATTCTTTGATAGATGCAACTACTGGGCGAATATTAATCAATTGTTGTGGTGTAATTGTAGTCATATCTTGAATAGACATACGCTCACGAACTACACGTTCCATACGGGATAAACCGATACGGAATTGGTTTTGTAAAAGTTCACCAACAGAACGAAGACGACGATTACCTAGGTGATCGATGTCATCTGTATCGCCAACACCATGTAGCAAGTTAAAGAAGTAGCTAATGGATGAAATAATATCAGAAGGCGTGATGTGTTTTACATTTTCTTCGATATACGCGTTACCAATGATATTGATTTCTTTTTCGTCATCATTTGGTGCGTAGATTTTAATAGATTGAACGAGTACGCTATCTTCCATAACTCCATCAGTTGGACGAAGTGTACGGAAACCTACACCGTTTTCTAAATTAGGAATAATTTGATCTAAATTACGACGATCCAAAATGTCACCTTTAGAAGCAATAATTTCACCAGTTTCTGGATCCACTAAAGTTTCTGCTAATGTTTGGTTGAATAGACGGTTTTTCAGATGTAATTTTTTGTTGATTTTATAACGTCCAA
>CM001047.1:269938-271034 GCA_000183865.1 Listeria marthii FSL S4-120 | reverse complement strand
TTGTTGATTTTATAACGTCCAACGCTTGCAAGATCATAGCGTTTTGGATCAAAGAAACGAGAAACTAGTAAGCTTCTAGCGTTATCAACTGTTGGGGGTTCACCCGGACGTAATCTTTCATAAATTTCTAAAAGTGCTTTTTCAGCATTGTCAGTATTGTCTTTCTCAAGCGTGTTGCGCAAGTAGTCATTGTCCCCGATTAAATCAATAATTTCTTGATCGGAACCAAAGCCTAGTGCACGAAGTAAAACAGTTACTGGTAATTTACGTGTACGGTCAATACGAACGTGTACAACGTCTTTAGCATCTGTTTCATACTCAAGCCAAGCCCCACGGTTAGGGATGACAGTAGAACCAAAGCCTTTTTTACCATTTTTGTCTAGTTTTCCATTGAAGTAAACCCCTGGAGAACGAACTAATTGGGAAACGATAACACGTTCTGCCCCATTAATAATGAACGTACCCATTTCAGTCATTAGTGGGAAATCACCCATAAATACTTCTTGGTCTTTTACTTCGCCGGTTTCTTTGTTGATTAGGCGCAACTTCACGCGCAGTGGAGCCGCATAGTTTGCATCACGGTTCTTAGATTCTTCTACCGAATATTTCGGCTCTCCAAGATCGTAATCAATGAATTCTAAAGATAAATTACCCGCAAAATCCTCAATTGGCGAAATATCGCGGAACATCTCACGTAGCCCTTCATCTAAGAACCATTGGTAAGAAGCTGTTTGAATCTCAATTAAGTTTGGTAATTCAAGTACTTCACTGATTCGCGCAAAACTTCTACGCGTACGATGCCGTCCATATTTTACATCATGTCCTGAATGTCCTGACAAACTATTCACCCCTCAAATTAATTAAAAAATTTATAAGCACACCGACTTCACTTTTAGGCACAAAAACAGTGGAACCCCCCGCACCCGATGTTTAAGTTAAATCGTTCAAAAGCAAGTACTTCCATACTCCTTCATCAGCCTTAAACATCGTTCATCAAAAGTTTCCTGCTACCTCGTGTACATCTGATTCGCATAGTCGCAATCAGATAAAACCTAGTTGGAAATCAAGTGGAACTTCAAAAAGAAAAAATTGAACT
>CM001047.1:269633-269838 GCA_000183865.1 Listeria marthii FSL S4-120 | reverse complement strand
AGTGGAACTTCAAAAAGAAAAAATTGCTGCTTTAGACAAAAAGAAAGCGGATTTCATCATATATTTCTGAAAACCACGTCCATGTTTATTTATAGCACCAAAAACCGCGCAAACGCTTCATTTTTCATCATATTTCGAAATAAAATGCAGCGCAAAAAAACGGTATAGATTCTTTTGGCATTATACTATAATACAACATCTCTAT
>CM001047.1:262437-269533 GCA_000183865.1 Listeria marthii FSL S4-120 | reverse complement strand
TACTATAATACAACAGAAGAAGCGACATGTTATAATATTTGCCGCTTCTTTTTGCTTATGCTTTAAAATTGTACAAAGGTTTGATTATCTCTTGAATTTCCATTGTATCTCCTACATCAGCAAGTAATTGCTTAGCTGATTTATAGGCTTTTGGCGCTTCATCGATTGTTTTTTTCGAAACCGAAGTAGTCCAAACGTCTTTCATTGCCGCCTGATAACTTTCCAAACTGATTTGCGCTTTTGCTTTGGAGCGACTTAGCATTCTTCCTGCCCCGTGCGGCGCCGAGTAATTCCAATCAGCATTTCCTTTACCAGTTGCAAGAATACTACCATCACGCATATTAAGCGGAACGATAATTTGTTCACCAAGTTGCGCAGATGTCGCACCTTTTCTAAGCATGTTGTTTTCGATATCAATGTAATTATGCACACAGTCAAATGCAGAAACGACCGCTTTATCCCATTTCATCGCTTTTAAAATTATTTGCGCCATGACATAGCGGTTACGTGCCGCAAATTTTTGGGCGGTTTCCATATCATTTAAATAATTTTTTAAATCCACACCAGTAACATAAGATAAATCGTAATCCAACTTCACTTGTTCGCGCTCACCATTTAATTGGTTGGCCATTTCTAAATCGCCATGCTTTTTCGCATCCGTTGCACCTAATTTTAACTCTTTGCGCAACTTATCTAATTTTTTATACGCTACTTCTTGATGGTACTCCGCGATTTCTTTACCAAGCACCCGGCTCCCGCTATGGATTACAAGATAAATCCCATCCGAACCTTGGTTTATCTCAATAAAATGATTTCCGCCACCAAGCGTCCCAACACTTCTCGCGGCCCATCCATAGTTAATCGGCGCAATCACACCATCTAAGTCAAAATCATCAACAGGCTTATCATGCGTCTTACTCCCCGATGGCACTCGTTCGCGAATGACTTTATCAAGTTTATCAAAATCCATTTTCAATTTACCAGGTTTCAATTTCACTACGTACAATCCGCAGCCAATGTCTACTCCAACTAGATTCGGTACAATTTTATCTTGAATCGTCATCGTCGTCCCAATTACACAACCTTTACCGCCGTGCGTGTCTGGCATTATCCGAATCTTACTGTCTTTCGTAAACGGCTGATTGCATAATGTAATAATTTGTCCAATCGTATTATCATCTACGTTGTCCGTAAAAACCGTCGCTTCGTTATATTGTCCTTTTAATGTTAGCATTTCTATTCCTCATTTTCTGTTTAATAGAGAAATGGAAACCCATTCCTCTTCCTAGCTAGTTAAATTACTCAGTTCTCCTTCAATCATTTGACTCACTTCTTTCCCGTTTATTTTTTGGTATAAAAAAAGCCCCTCAATCAAGAAAGATTGAAGGACGTGACTTTTAACGAACGATACCTCGAAAAGGCGTGGGTTTAATATGCGCGAACGTTAAAGAACTACCTATTATCTTTAATCTTGATTGGTTGTTTTTTTCTAATTTCCCGCTCAGTTTAAGCATATCCCTCAGTCCTTTCTCAGTAAAATGTAGTTCTATATTAACACGTTTCCGCGCTTCGTACAACTTAGTTCTTAACGCTTTTGAAAATAAAATAGCCCTTATCTTTTGCGACTGTTTCAACGTTGCCGAAAACTTCTTCCATTTTCTTTTCAGCAGATGGGCCACCTTGTTTCTTTTGAATAACAATCCAAAGTTCTCCGGTTTCTTGCAAGTGATCGTAAGCACCTTCTAAAATCGCGTGAACTATCTTTTTCCCTGCACGAATTGGCGGATTACTAATAATCGCTTGGTAATCGTTTGCAGTTACATTGTCATAAACCGAACTCTCATAGATATGCGTATTCGTAATTTTATTGATTTCCGCATTTTCTTTCGCGAGTTCCAGTGCGCGCAAATTAACGTCCACCATTTCAATTTGGCTATCAGGGAGCGCTTTCGCTACCGTTAAACCCATCGGACCATAGCCGCAACCCACATCCAAAATTTTCCCTATTTTCGTTTCTAACTCAAAAGATTCAATCAATAATTTCGAACCAAAATCGACCGTGTTTTTGGAAAACACGCCATTGTCACTTGTAAAACTCATATTAAAACCTTTTAACATCACTTGCCATGTTTTTCGGTTGTGTTTAATTGTTTCGTCGTTTGTGTAGTAATGATTGTTAGTCAAGAACCGCACCTTCCTTTCGTATCTCTAGCTATTTTAGCATAAAATCCCCTTCTAAAGTAGCGTTAACGAAAGAAAAACAGGCGCTTTGATTATTAAGCGCCTGTTTCTAAGTTATTAATATTATTTCTTCTTGAACCCTTGAGCTTCGAATTGTTTTACAGTTTCTTTTAGACTAACATTTTTAGGATCTGTAGTTCCGCCAAGCAAGGAAGCAACTGAATCCTTATCTGCTTTATATAGATCAACAGACATTGTTAATTCTAGCGCTTCATCAGTAAATTTCGTTTCTAGTGAAGCTCCTTTACTATCTTTATATGCAGAGTATTGGGAAGCAACTTGCTCTTCCAATTGTTTCTTCATAGCGTCATCTAAATTAGCAAGACTTTCACTATCAATCCCAAGAGCAGCATATGGATAAACCATTTTTTGTTCAACTTTTCTTAAATTATCACCAACATGAGAAAATGTTGCTTCTAACTTAGCGCCACTAATGTCTGCTACATAGGTTACTGTCTCCATTTTTTCTTCTTTTTTCTCACTTTTCTTTTCACTTGAATCACTTCCACAAGCTGTTACAAGTAAAGCTAAAACTAAAATACTTAAAATACTTAAAAACTTTTTCATTGATTGTTATACTCCCTTTTCTGTTTAGTTTTTTAGTTGATATTTGTTTAACAAACTAGCTGCGTCTTTTCGTAATGCCACATAGGCCTTAACACCATCGCTGTACCAATTTGTATCCAAACCTTCTTCTCCGTTCAAATAACTAACGCAGTACTCATCCCAGTCATCATAATGCATTGTCGCAGCGTCCCATAATTCTTCAAGGAAGCCCCATGCTTGCTCCTCATTGATCAAGTCTAAAGAATAGCAGACACGCACAATATAACCTAATCTATCTAAATCAAATGCGCCATATGTCTTCACTTTGTTAGCAGCTGCTACAAGTGAAGTTTCATCTAGCCCTTCTTTTTGAGAAGCTTTAGTAACAATTCGAATAACTTTATTTGTTGTATTTGCAGCAATCATTCCTGAATAATCATTTGCTTGAATCCAGTTAGTGATTACCTCTACAGCAGAATAGCCATCATTAATCCCAAACATTGGCAACCAATACTTCATGACTTTTGCGGCTCGATTCTTTGGATAATACAGCTTCAACATATTATTCGAACCATCTAATTTTGTTTCTACTTTATGTTTATTCTCTGTAGTGAAAGCTCCTATACAAAGCAAGCGCTCTTTGTCTGCTGAAAATTGATTAAATTGCAGATATTCTTCTGGTATAGAAACCTTTTTTCGACCAAACATTTCTTCTCCGCCCCTCTAGTAATTTATTATGCTTTTTAATACTACACTACGTAGTTTTAAAAGTCAATAACATAATAAAAAACTCCTCTTACAAAAAAGAGAAGTTTCTACTAGTTCAATTTTTCCGTTCAATTGTAATGCCTTTCTTCTTTTCTAGTGTAAACATATCCGCTTGAAAATCGCTAAATAAAACGCCTACACTACATAATACTATAATGAAAATCAAGAATAATATATTATGTTTTTTACTTGGCGTTTCATAGTTCGCAATACATGTAAGCCTTTCTTTTAAAGCTTTCGTATTTTCATGAAGCGATACGGCTACATAAGATTCCTTGTAATTTCCTGATTTAGCAAGTGACGAAAGCAACGTATCACCATAACCAATATATTTACTTTTAGGCAATGTAGCTAAAACAGCTTCATCACACGCTAATTCACGCGCCATTTGAATCCGCTTATTCATCAGATACATCAACGGGTTAAACCAATAGACACAAGTGAAAAATTGGATCATCCAAACATAATACATATCTTTACGTTTACAATGAACGAGCTCGTGCTTAAAAATATAATGCAATTCATCGCTCAAAAAAGTTTCATCCGGTATAACTATTACATTCTTTTTTAGCCCAAGAAAAATCGGTGAAGAAATAAGTGGATTTATCATCAACTCTACCGGTCGTTTAATATTCAATTCCTCCATAGTTTCCGCCAATAAATCGAGCTGTTCCAAATCATCTACTCTTCGCGCACCAGAAAATACATATTTTTTGAAATTACGATACGAAGCTATACGATAAATAAAAGTTAGTAAAAATATCAAGAGCCAAGCTACCCATAAATAATCCAGTACCGTCATCCAAAAAACAGTTTTAAAATCATGTTGTAATACAACTCCACTTTGATCCACTACGATGGAAGTAACCCCATCAAATTCCGTTTTATTTCTCCACATAAACTCACTATCTTTTGCAAATCTAAAGAAAAAATAAGCAAAAGGAATAGTTAAAAAGAAAAAAACAATCATCCATGAGTAATAAATTTTCCCTTTACTCAAATAACGATTGAATATTCTCTGTAAAACCCAGACTAGCGGTATTAATATAACTGATGTTAAAGCCATTGATAAGAAAATCTTAAGTAGTTCATTCATTAGGTGATTTCATCCTTTTCCAAAATTGTTGTAAATCTCCTAGTTCGTCTGGTGAAATTAAATCATTTTGCACTAAATTTGTAATTAACCCTTTTACATCTCCTTCATAAATATCTTCTACAAAGGTTTCCGCTTGTCGTTCTAAATACTCATTTTCACTTACAAGCGCATAATATTCGTTTTTACGGCCAACTTTCTTCACACTAAGTAAATTTTTCTCAACCAAGCGCGTTAAAAAAGTTAGTACCGTATTTTTCTTCCACGAGTAATTTTTCTCTTCTAGCTTTCCAGCAACATCAGCATACTGAACCGCTCTTCCAAAATCCCATATAACCTTCATTACTTCTAATTCAGATTTTGATAAAGATTTAATTGCCATATATAAACCCCCAGAAAACTAATCCATCTCTTTATACTAGCATGTAATAGCAATAAAAAAAAGCCTTCAAAAGGATAAACATGATTCAAATCCTTCAAAAAAAGCTTAAAAAGTCTTTTTTATATAACAATAAAAAAGACCTTAGATAACAAGTATCTAAGGTCTTTAAGTTAATTACTTAACTTCTACGTTAGCGCCAACTTCTTCAAGTTTAGCTTTGATTTCTTCAGCTTCGTCTTTAGCAACGCCTTCTTTAAGAGCTTTAGGAGCGTTGTCAACTAATTCTTTAGCTTCTTTTAAGCCAAGACCAGTGATTTCACGAACCACTTTGATTACTTTGATTTTAGAATCTCCAGCAGAAGCTAGTTCTACAGTGAATTCAGTTTGCTCAGCAGCACCGCCACCAGCAGCAGCTACAGCTACAGGAGCAGCAGCAGTTACGCCAAATTCTTCTTCGATTGCTTTTACTAAATCGTTAAGTTCTAATACAGATGCTTCTTTTACGGAAGCAATGATTTCTTCAATGTTTAAAGCCATTTTGAAATTCCTCCAATAATATAATTTTTTCGGATTTAACCGAGATTTGTTTGTAGGGTTTCCCCTGGGTAGAACAGATTATGCTTCTTGTCCTTCTTTTTGGTCAGCAACAGCTTTAGTAGCGATAGCAAGACCGCGAACTGGAGCTTGAAGTACGTTGCAAAGCATAGATAGCAATCCTTCGCGTGATGGAAGTGTTGCAAGTGCTTTAATTTCTTCAAGAGAAGCAACTTTACCTTCAATAACACCGGCTTTGATTTCTAGTGCTTCATGATCTTTAGCGAAATCGTTAAGGATTTTCGCAGGCGCAACTACGTCTTCATTACTGAATGCGATTGCGTTAGGACCAGTTAGAGCTCCTTCTAAACCTTCATAACCGTTAGCTTCAACAGCACGGCGAGTTAGTGAGTTTTTGTAAACTTTAAACTCAATACCAGCATCACGCAATTGTTTACGTAGATCAGTGATTTCGCCAACGTTTAAGCCGCGGTAATCAACAATTACTGTAGACGCACTAGCTGATAATTTTGTTTTAATTTCTTCTACTGCACTTTGTTTAGCTTCAAGAACTTTACTCATTTTTCCACCTCCGTCCAACAATTAAATCTAATTAAACAGACACAAGTTCCGTTTGATCAGCAACAAAAAACCTCTGACACCGTAGACGTCAGAGGTTTTTGTAAAATGCACGCGGACGCACACTTCAAAAGAAATCCCTCGGGTGGCAAAATTTAAGCGGTAAACGCACCAACTGTCTACGGTAAGGATATTTGATTGTTTCAACTAGCCTATCTTATCAAAAGACAAGGGGCTGGTCAAGTTAAATTTTATAAGCTTGCTGGGTCGACTTTGATTCCAGGTCCGAAAGTAGTTGTTACGGAAAGATTTTTCACGTAAGTACCTTTCGCAGCAGCAGGTTTTGCTTTTTGTAGAACGTCATTCACAGTACGGAAGTTCTCTACTAGTTTAGCAGCATCAAAAGATACTTTACCGATTGCAGCGTGTACGTTACCAGCTTTATCAACACGGTATTCTACTTTACCAGCTTTAATTTCGTTAACTGCTTTAGTTACGTCCATAGTTACTGTACCAGTTTTAGGGTTTGGCATTAAACCTTTTGGTCCAAGGACACGGCCTAATTTACCAACTTCACCCATCATGTCAGGTGTAGCAACGATAACGTCAAATTCAAACCAACCTTGGTTGATTTTTTCAACGAATTCAGATTCACCAACGTAATCAGCTCCAGCAGCCTCAGCTTCTTTAGCTTTTTCACCTTTTGCGAATACTAATACGCGTTGAGTTTTACCAGTACCGTTTGGTAATACAACAGCACCACGGATTTGTTGGTCCGCTTTTTTAGGGTCAACGCCAAGACGGAATGCTACTTCAACAGTTGCATCGAATTTAGCGAAGTCAATTTTTTTAGCAAGTTCTACTGCTTCTTCTGCAGTGTAAACTTTATTTGCATCAATTTGTTTTAAAGCATCTTGATACTTTTTGCCTTTTTTAGCCATTTCTTTTCCTCC
>CM001047.1:262169-262337 GCA_000183865.1 Listeria marthii FSL S4-120 | reverse complement strand
CTTTTTTAGCCATTTCTTTTCCTCCTTAATTGTCAAATTGTGAAACACACGATTAATCTTGGATAGTGATACCCATAGAACGTGCAGTACCTTCAACCATTAGCATTGCAGATTCAACATTTGCAGCGTTAAGGTCTGGCATTTTTGTTTCAGCAATTTCCTGTACTT
>CM001047.1:260417-262069 GCA_000183865.1 Listeria marthii FSL S4-120 | reverse complement strand
GCATTTTTGTTTCAGCAATTTCCTGTACTTGAGCGCGAGTTACAGATGCAACTTTTGTTTTGTTTGGTTCACCGGATCCTTTTTCCACTTTAGCTGCTTTTTTAAGTAATACAGCTGCTGGTGGAGTTTTAGTGATGAACGTAAACGAACGGTCTTCAAATACAGTGATCACAACAGGAATAATAAGACCAGCTTGATCGGCTGTGCGAGCATTAAACTCTTTACAGAATCCCATGATGTTTACGCCAGCTTGACCTAATGCAGGTCCAACTGGAGGTGCAGGATTTGCTTTACCTGCTGGAATTTGAAGTTTAACTTCTTTAATCACTTTTTTTGCCACGAGACATACCTCCTTAAGTCCGTGATGTGGTTGACTGGGGCTGATATTTCCCCTCCCACGTTAAAACATACGTCAAAAACGTACTTATATATGATACCATTTTAAATGTTTAGTTGCAAGATTTTTTATGAATTTACTTTAAACTGCATGGTTTCTTTATCGAAATAAACATTTTTATTTTTGCGCCATAAGTTCAAATAGGCCGTGTAGCCCAGTGCTGCCTTATCGACCCACGCTGGATTTACCGTTTTTAGTAATTGTAATGTTTTTTCAAAAGCGATTTTCCGGGTATCTGCTTCTAAAATGTTATCGTCTCGTTCGATATCTTCTTTGCGATGGCGCAGTTCAAATTCCATGCCCATGTACCAGCAAATATGCAGAAAAACTTCATATTTAAACTCTTCTAAATCCGTGGTGTTAAACTCGCTATTACGGTTGCCGCGTTCATAACCATAGAGCATGTAGCCATTTCGTTCACTATAATCCATACAAAGTTCGCCGAAACCTGGACCATCACCTAGAAATAAAGGGAAATCTAGCTCTAAAAAATCCGCTTCCCGTTTAAACTCCAAATAAATCTGTTTTGCTTTGTCCATTTTGTCGCCTCCCTAACAAAACAACCTCCACAAATAAATGTAGAGGTTGCAAGTTTTAAAGTTTTTCGATTTGGTTGAAATCAACTTCGACTGGCGTTTCACGTCCGAACATGTTAACCATGACTTTCGCTTTACCTTTGTCGTTGTCCATTTCGTCCACTTTACCAGAGAAGTCAGCGAATGGTCCTTCTTTGACCATAACTGTTTCGCCGATTTCAAAGTCAGCTTCTGCACGTTTTTCAACCATGCCCATGCTTTTAAGAATACGGTCTGCTTCTTCTGGAAGTAATGGTGTTGGTTTTGAGCCTGAACCAGCTGAACCAACGAAACCTGTAACACCTGGAGTATTACGAACTACGTACCAAGAATCGTCTGTCATAACGATTTCTACTAATACATAACCAGGGAAAACTTTACGTTTGATTGTTTTCGTTTTACCATTTTTTACTTCTGTTTCTTCTTCTTCCGGTACGATTACGCGGAAGATTTTATCTGACATGCCCATTGATTCTACACGTTTTTCTAAGTTTGCTTTGACTTTATTTTCATAACCGGAGTAAGTATGAACTACATACCAATTTTTTTCCATTGTTTAGTTGGCAGCATCCTATTTTGCCGCCATCCTCCTTTTAGTATAATCCAAAATAAAAAACCCGAAAGTTGTACGGGTTTTGTCTCAAGTAATAGTATATCATTATCTTTGTAAAATTCCTAGC
>CM001047.1:259972-260317 GCA_000183865.1 Listeria marthii FSL S4-120 | reverse complement strand
GTATATCATTATCTTTGTAAAATTCCTAGCACTACACGATAAGTTTAATAATTTGTTCGATACCGAAATCAATTAACATAAAGAATAGAGCAAATAAAACTACTGTAATAACTACTGTTACTGTGTATGTTAAAAGTTCTTTTCTAGTTGGCCACGTAACTTTGTGCATTTCGGACGAAACATTCCGAAAGAATCTTGCTATTGCAGACATACCAAAACCTCCATATCGTCTATTTTGTTTCTCGATGTAATGTATGTTTATTGCAGTGTCGGCAGAATTTCTTCACTTCTAAGCGAGTTTCTTTCTGCGTCCCGCTAACATTGACCGTATAGTTTCTTGAACCA
>CM001047.1:253856-259872 GCA_000183865.1 Listeria marthii FSL S4-120 | reverse complement strand
TGACCGTATAGTTTCTTGAACCACACTCAGAACAAGCGAGGGATGTTTTCTTCTTCATAAATTATCTCAACTCCGCAATCATTAAATATGCCATGCCAAAAAATAGGCACATTTCATCCATATAAATATAACATTTGGCTCTTAGCTAGTCAATTGTTTTTTCATTCTAGCTGTTTCATCATTTTCTTTTTGACGCGTTGCAGAGCATTGTCGATTGCTTTCTCTTTTTTATTGAAGAAAACCGCCATTTCTTGATAGCTCTTGCCTTCTAAATATTGTTTTAATACTTCTTTTTCAAATTCGCTTGTGACTTGTTCTAGTTGACGTGCTACATGTGTTAAATCCTCGTTTTTGATTAAAAAGTCTTCTGGTGTTTCGGCGGCTTTTTCGGAAATAACATCCAGTAAAGTCCAGTCCACATCATCTTCGGCCATTGGCGTATCGAGTGAAACAGAATTATTAAGTGGAATATTCTTCTGTCTAGATGCCCGCTTAACTGCCGAAAGAAGCTGCCTATTAATACACATTTCTGCAAAAGATCGAAAAGAAGCTTCTTTGGTTTTGTCATAATCACGAATCGCTTTGAAAAGACCAATCATCGCTTCTTGGATTAAATCATCCCGCTCAGCACCTTGCAGAAAATACTGGGTTGATTTCCAGTAAATAACTGACTGATACTTACTGAAAAAATATTCTAGCGCTTCTGTATCACCGCTTCTCGCTAGTTCGAGCATCGTCATTTCTTCCTGATTCACTGAATTATCCACTGGGCTAATCGGCTCCTTTACGACAGGATTTCTTCCATGGTTGCTCCATTATACATAGTTAGAAACTTACCGTCAATCCCTTACTCCTCGCCTCTTCTCCACTTTTCAAGCTGTGAAATAACATCAGAATCTAGATTAAGGTTTGATTTTGGCATTTCTTCCTGAATTCGCTTGATTTTCTGACCGATTTGTTTGCTCATTTCTTGAATTTCAAAAAGTAGTTCACGGGAAGAAATCCGTAACGCTCCTTGTCCAAAAATAGCCCACTGTTCTGTATAATCAGATGTTGCTACCATAATTTGCGTCCGCACATTTTTCCATTCAATTGCTTTTTGTTCAATGTATTCATCCGCCGTTTCGTCCTCATGTGTAAAAACGACTTCTACCTGATATTTCTTACTTTTCCGCTTCACACCTCGGACAAACTGTGCATCAAAAACGACCACAACCCGGTATCCCGTATAACTTTGATACTCCGCCATCCATTCAACCAGCTTATCTCTCGCCGCTTCCAAATCACGATCTTTCAAATAACTTAATTCCGGCCAAGCCCCAATCACATTATACCCGTCAACAAGCAGAATTTGTTCCATCTTTATTTCTCCAGAGGGAAACGTTTCCGATAAACTTCATAAAGTAACAAACTCGCTGCAACAGAAGCATTAAGTGATGTAACTTTTCCACGCATTGGTAAATGAACAAGAAAATCGCATTTTTCGCGAACTAAACGGCTCATTCCGAAACCTTCGCTACCAATAACAATTGCAAGCGGCATATCCACGTCCATCGTCCGGTAATCGCTGCTCCCCTTCGCATCAGTACCGAAAATCCAAAGTCCACGCTTTTGCAATTCTTCCATTGTCCGCACCATATTCGTCACGCGAACCACTGGTACATACTCCATTGCACCAGTACTAGCTTTTGCAACGGTTTGCGTTAATCCCACTGAGCGGCGTTTCGGAATAATAATACCGTGTGCGCCAACAGAATCCGCCGTACGCATAATCGACCCTAAGTTATGCGGATCTTCTAGTTCATCTAAAATAATGAAAAATGGCATTTCATCTTTCGCTTCAGCTGCTGCAAATAAATCATCGAGTTCCGCATATTGATACGCTGCAACCTGTGCTGCAACACCTTGATGCGCGCCGCTTACTACTTTTTCGATTTTTTGTTTTGGTACAAACTGAACCTGGATTTTACGTTCTTTCGCCAAAGCTAACACTTGTTTCAAAACACCTTTTTGCGAACCTTCTTGTACGTATATTTTATGGATATCTCGATCAGATCTTAACACTTCAAGGACAGGGTTTCTCCCGCCAATCCACTCTTGCTCATTTTCTTGTTCCATTAGTTGTTTCCCACTCCTTTTTCTACTATTTCAAGCGCCTTTTCCATCCATTCTTGAAGTCTATCCATCTCACCTGCTAAATAAAGGTAGCCGAGAACCGCTTCAAAAGAAGTAGACATGCTGTACGTTCCTGGATCCGTATTTTTAGGCACTGTATACGACTTGGCATTTCGCCCGCGTTTAGCAATTCGGTCTTCTTCCTCAGTCAAAAAGCCTTCCGCAATCATAGCTTTTAGCGCCACCGCTTGCCCTTTTGCAGAAACAAATTTTGTCGCCGTTTTATGCAATTGGTTCGGTTTGGTTTTCCCTGCTGCAAGTAAATATTCGCGGATAAATTTTTCGTACACCGCATCACCCATGTAAGCAAGCGCGAGACCATTCAGTTGTTTGTATTCTTTCACTTCTGCCATGATTTACCCCCGTCTAAACCGCGTACCTTGCGCAGTGTCTTCCAAAATAATATTTTTTTCTTTCAAAATGTCTCGAATTTCATCAGCTCGTGCAAAATTACGTTCATTTCGCGCTTGCAGACGTTCTTCAATTAGCGCTTCTACTTCGCTATCATCCAGCGAATCCGTTTGCGTATTTTCTAATTTCAAGCCTAATACTTCCGCGAATAAACGCATCATACTTAAAAATTCGCGCAGAACATTGATAGAAACTGTTTCTTTTGCCAGATAAATATTAGCACGTTTCGCAAGTTCGTGGAAAGTTGTAATGGCATTCGCTGTATTGAAATCATCATCCATATCATCTTCAAAAGCTTGTTTTAATTCGGTCAATTGCTCTAACCACTCGTCCTCATGCGTTTCTTCCACATATTCACCGTCATCCGTTTGAATACGGTGGTCAATGTTTTGATACGCAATCATTAATCGCTCCAGCCCATTTTTCGCATCTTCTAAAATCGCATCATTCAACGTAATTGGCTTCCGGTAATGCACAGATAACATGAAGAATCGAATCACATTTGGATCATTGTCTTTTAGCACATCATGTAGCGTAATAAAATTCCCGAGCGATTTGGACATTTTTTCCCCATCAATATTTAAAAAGGCGTTATGCATCCAGTAGTTCGCGAATGTTTTCCCAGTTGCCGCTTCGGATTGAGCAATCTCGTCCTCATGGTGAGGAAATACTAAGTCTTGCCCACCCGCATGAATATCAATCGTCTCACCAAGATATTTTTTCGCCAGCGCCGAGCATTCAATATGCCAACCTGGGCGACCATTTCCAAATGGACTTTCCCAGAAAATCTCACCAGGCTTTGCAGCTTTCCAAAGAGTGAAATCCAGTTCATCTTGCTTGCGCTCATTATATTCAACCCGAGCCCCGTGTTGCAGCTCCGATAATTCTTGCCCGGACAGTTTGCCGTAATCTTTGAATTTCTTCGTTCGGAAATATACATCCCCAGCCGACTCATACGCATACCCTTTTTCGATTAATGTATTAATCATTTGAATAATTTCGTCCATATTTTCCGTTACACGTGGATTCACAGTCGCTTTCGCCACATTCAGTTGATCCACATCATCAAAATAAGCGCCAATAAAGCGGTCCGCCACTTCCGGAACCGTCAATTTCAGTTCATTCGCCGCACGAATCAATTTATCATCCACATCTGTAAAATTAGACACGAACTTCACATCATAGCCACGATACGTAAAATAGCGACGAACTGTATCGAAAACGATGATTGGCCGCGCATTTCCGATATGAATGTAATTGTAAACAGTCGGCCCGCAAACATACATTTTCACTTCGCCATCTTTGAGCGGTTTAAAAGGCTCTTTCTCTCGTTTTAACGTATTAAAAATTTGTATCGACAATCAGATCTACTCCTTTTCCTTTAAAAGTTTTTCTACTATATTTTCTAATTCCGCAATTCGTAACGTTAATTCGTCCATTTTTGGGACCGCATGCCCTACCGTACGACCATTCAATCGCACAACCTTCGCTGGGATTCCAACAACAGTTGCGCCTGGTGGTACGTCTTTTAAAACGACCGCTCCCGCACCAATACGCGCGTCTGCTCCAATTTCTACAGGTCCAAGTACTTTTGCTCCTGCTGAAACGAGCGCCCCGTCACCGACAGTTGGATGGCGTTTCCCGCAGTCTTTCCCAGTTCCACCTAGCGTAACCCCGTGGAATATCGTTACATCATCGCCAATTTCTGCCGTTTCTCCAATAACAATTCCTGCACCATGATCAATAAAAAGCCTTCTACCAATAGTTGCGCCTGGATGAATCTCTATATTAGTCAAAAAACGAGCAGTCTGCGACAATACTTTTCCCAACAAAACCATTTTGTGACGATAAAAAAAGTTCGCCACTCGATGCCACCAAAGTGCGTGTAATCCCGGATTTGTTAAAAAAGCATCAAAAAAACTCTTCGTCGCAGGGTCATTCTTTATAATTGTTGTAATATCTTCTTTTAAGCGAGTTGGCATTTTGTTGCCTCCTTATTCAAGTTTGTACATTTTTATTGGAACCTAAACCAACAAAAAAAGCCCCTCCGATACAGAGACGCTTTGCGCGGTTCCACTCTGACTTGAGCATTGCTAATTGTAGCATCTACTCCAACTCTAGGGGTGGGGATAACGACCCACATTTCGTCTAGTGATACTTAAATTTCCCACTAGAATTCAGGGAGGCATTTCAGGAGTGTTCAGCTAAGTCGCTTCCAGCCATGGCGACTCTCTCTTCAAGCTTAGAATTCCGTACTTCTTCCCATCAGCACTTTTTCCGTATATTTAGTTCTATTATAACAGCAATAAAATTCCTTGCAACTGAAATATATCAAAATAAAAAAGTGCCCCGCAAATAGCCGAGACACTTCCCTTTAAAATTAATTATTTTTCAACCATGTATCCAAACGATTAAGCACTTTTTCAAGGCCAAGAACCTCAATCGCAAGTGGTAATTCCGGACCATGCATTTCACCAGTTGTCACAATACGAATTGGCATAAACAAACCTTTTCCTTTTACGCCAGTTTCTTTTTGGACACGCTTGATTGCAGCTTTAACTTCCGCAGCTTCAAGAACTTCCAGTGCTTCTAACTCTTTTTTGAAAGCCGAAATAACGGTTGGCACTGTTTCTTCAGCCAGAACTGCTGTTTCTTCTTCATCAAAAGTAATCGACTCCGCATCCGCAAAGAACATTTCCGAAAGTGGCACAATTTCAGCACCATAACTCATTTGTTCATGATAAAGTGAAACTAATTTGTGCACCCAGTCAAGTTCTGCTTGATCTAGCTCTGCAGAAACAACGCCCGCTTTTTGTAAATGAGGTAAAGAAAGCTCTACGACATCATTTAGCGGTAATTTTTTCACGTATTGGTTATTCACCCAAGTCAATTTAACATTATCGAATAATGCTGGTGATTTAGATAAACGCTTCGGATCAAACATCTTAATGAACTCTTCTTTAGAGAAAATTTCTTCTTCCCCTTCAGGAGACCAACCAAGCATAGCGATAAAGTTAAATAATGCTTCTGGTAAATATCCTAAGTCACGATATTGTTCGATAAATTGAATAATCGAGCCATCACGTTTACTTAATTTACGTCTACTTTCATTTACAATCAGCGTCATATGACCGAAAATTGGTGGTTCCCAGCCAAAAGCATTGTAAATCATAATTTGTTTCGGTGTATTCGAAATGTGGTCATCCCCGCGAAGAACATGCGAGATTTCCATCAAATGGTCATCCACTGCTACAGCAAAGTTATACGTCGGAATTCCGTCTTTTTTCGCAATAACAAAATCACCAATACCATTCGACTCAAAAGAAACATCATCTTTTACCATATCGTTAAAAGTAATTGTTTCATTCGCTGGTACTTTGAAACGAATGCTCGGTTTAAAGCCTTGCGCTTCTTTTTCAGCTTGTTGTTC
>CM001047.1:252787-253756 GCA_000183865.1 Listeria marthii FSL S4-120 | reverse complement strand
CGGTGATTTTCAGCTTGTTGTTCTTTTGTTAAATGACGACATTTCCCGCTATAACGTGGCATTTCGCCATTTGCTTTTTGTTTTTCACGTTCTGCATCTAATTCTTCTTCTGTACAATAGCATTTATATGCCAAATCTTTGTCCAAAAGTTCTTGAATTAGCGGCTCATAAATGGATTGACGTTCGGATTGACGATAAGGTCCGTATTTCCCAGGAACATCAACACCTTCATCCCAGTCCATACCAAGCCATTTCAAGTTTGTCATTTGACTTTCTTCACCATCAGCTATGTTACGCTTAGCATCCGTGTCTTCAATTCTAATGATAAAATCTCCATCATTATGTCTTGCAAATAAATAGTTAAATAAGGCAGTACGCGCATTCCCAATATGCAAAAATCCAGTTGGACTTGGCGCATAACGCACACGTACTCGTTTTGTTTCACTCACAATTATTCACTCCTTCAATTATTTTTCAAGTAAGACAACCGCAAGACTCGCGATTCCCTCTTCTCTACCAGTAAATCCTAATTTCTCTGTTGTCGTTGCTTTTACATTCACTTGCGTCGGATCCGCATGTAGCAACTCCGCAATTCTCAGCTTCATTTTGGTTACATATGGTGCCATTTTAGGCTGTTCTGCAATAATAGTAGCGTCTAAATTCCCAAGACGAAAACCATCCGCCTCTACTTTCTGCCAAATCTCAGTAAGTAACTCCGCTGAGTCCGCGTCTTTAAAAGTCATATCTGTATCTGGGAAAAAATGACCAATATCCCCGGCCCCAATTGCCCCGATAATAGCATCAGTTATAGCATGAAGTAGCACATCTGCATCGCTATGGCCAAGCAAACCTTTTTCATAAGGAATTTTCACCCCGCCGATAATCAGCTCTCGGTCATAGGCAAGTTTATGTACATCATAACCTTGGCCAATTCTAATCATTTACTTTCCCTCCAAGTTCTCCTAAAAT
>CM001047.1:250846-252687 GCA_000183865.1 Listeria marthii FSL S4-120 | reverse complement strand
ATTTACTTTCCCTCCAAGTTCTCCTAAAATCGCCTTTGCAAGCGGCATATCTTCAGGAGTTGTCAGCTTAATATTATAATAGCTTCCTTGGACAATAGCAACCGGACAAGGGATTCGCTCCACCAAACTAGCTTCATCCGTCCCTAAAAATTGTTCTTTTCGAGCAAGCTGATGTGCTTCCTGTAAAATGTGCAGTTCAAAAGCTTGCGGTGTTTGAATTTGCCAAAGATTTTCTCGGTCAACTGTTTCTTGAACGACGTCATTCACAACTCGTTTAACCGTATCTTTCACTTTCACTGCACAAATTGCGGCTTTATTTTGCTTCACGCCAACTAGCAATCGATCAATGATATCAACAGTAACAAACGGTCTTGCCCCATCATGTACCAACACGACACTCTCTGTTCCACAACGTTCCAGCCCCGCCGCTACACTATATTGGCGCTCACTTCCGCCTTTCACAATCTCAATTCGCTGCTCAGCAACATGTAGCTGACTCATTAATTTCTTTACATGCTTTCTTTCCTCTTCTTGACACACAACAATCACTTTAGAACAACGATTATCCGCTAAAAAAGGACGCAGGGCATGAATAAAAATCGGTTCACCAACTAGATCTAGCCACATTTTATTCTTCTGGGCATTCATACGCTTCCCTTGACCTGCCGCTAAAAAAACCAACTCATAATTCATGCTTATTTCCCCCTTCTAATCAGGATGGTTTAGCAAAAATCATTCTTCCTGCTGATGTTTGAAGTACACTCGTTACTTCAACTTGTATTGTTTCATTAATAAATTTACGACCATCTTCTACAACAATCATCGTTCCATCGTCTAAATATGCAACGCCTTGATTGTGCTCCTTACCATCTTTCACCATAAGAACAGTCATTTTCTCCCCTGGTAAAACAACAGGCTTCACAGCATTGGCCAAATCATTAATATTTAAAACTGGTACATTCTGGAACTCACATACTTTGTTTAAATTATAATCATTTGTTACAACAATCCCGCCCATTACTTTAGCAAGTTTAACAAGTTTACTATCAACTTCTGGCGTATCTTCAAAATCACCTTCATACATTTCCACTTGAATAGCGTCTTCTTTTTGGATGCGATTCAAAATATCTAATCCACGACGCCCTCTTGTTCGTTTAAGTGTATCCGATGAATCCGCAATATGCTGCAGTTCAGCTAATACAAACAATGGAATAACAACCGTTCCATCTAAAAATCCAGTAGTTAAAATATCTGCAATACGACCATCGATAATAACACTCGTATCCAAAATTTTGTATGTTTTCTTAGATTTTTCTTCCGATTGCTCTTCTTCCGGTGTTTTTTTCTTAGCATTTCTGTTATTGACAAAATTCCCAAATTCATTGCGACGACTGATTCCAATACGGAACCCTAAATAACCTAGCACTAACGTTAAAATAACTGGTACTACAGAATTTAAAAGCGGAATATTCGTTTGACTTAGTGCATTGCTCGCGAAAAACGCAATTACTAATCCTACAAATAAACCAAGTCCCCCATAAACAAGAGTTGCAATAGCAATTTTAGCTAACTTTTCCTCTAACCAATTAAGTGCGGCTTCTACATATTTCACCGCCCAAAAAGTAATAAGATAAAATATAAGTGCACCAATCAGAGCATCAGTATAAGGATTATTAATTAGCAAAATGTGTCCTATTCCAAGCTTCACCCAAAGTGTTGGCAGCGAAAAGACTCCCGTTGTCCCACCTAGAATTAAAAAACACACTCGAATTACCCATGTAAGCATTTAGTTTCCTCCTTTCTCATTTTTCATTTATATATAATCGGGCTATTACCAATAT
>CM001047.1:248150-250746 GCA_000183865.1 Listeria marthii FSL S4-120 | reverse complement strand
ACTATTAAAAGACTATACCGCAAATAGTACTCACGGAATCCCGCAAGTATTTATTTTCAGTTCGGCAAAGCTTTCTTTAAAGCCTCTCCAATTGTTTCTACACCAACTACTTGTACATCTTTTGGTATTTTCCAAGTTCCCTCGTTATTTTTAGGAATAAAAATTCGTTTAAAGCCAAGTTTTGCTGCTTCTTGCACGCGTTGCTCAATTCTTGCCACACGTCGAATTTCCCCAGTAAGTCCGAGTTCTCCAATAAAACAATCCGTGCTTTTCGTTGGTTTGTCACGATAACTAGATGCCACACTCACTGCAACAGCCAAATCCACTGCTGGCTCATCTAACTTCACTCCACCAGCCGCTTTTAAATAAGCATCTTGATTTTGTAGCATCAATCCGACTCGTTTTTCTAAAACAGCCATAATTAGCGATACTTTATTATAGTCGATTCCAGTCGCCATTCGTTTTGCATTCCCAAACATTGTCGGTGAAACTAGCGCCTGAATTTCCACAAGAACCGGACGCGTCCCTTCCATCGATGCTACGACTGTTGAACCTGATGCACCTTCAAGACGTTCTTCCAAGAAAACTTCGGATGGATTGGCAACTTCGACAAGTCCAACATCCCGCATTTCAAAAATACCCATTTCGTTCGTTGAGCCAAAACGGTTTTTCACTGCACGCAAAATCCGGTAAGCATGGTGACGCTCCCCTTCAAAATAAAGCACAGTATCTACCATATGTTCAAGTAGACGCGGCCCCGCAATCGCCCCTTCTTTTGTTACGTGCCCTACAATAAAGATAGCAATATTTTGCATTTTAGCAATTCGCATCAATGCTGCTGTACATTCCCTAACTTGCGAAACGCTCCCCGCCGCACTCGTAACATCAGGATGATAAACTGTCTGGATTGAGTCAATTACAACAAAATCAGGCTTCACAAAATCAATTGTCTCCTGAACAGCTTCTAAATTTGTTTCTGCATAAACGTATAAATTATCCCCAGAAACTTGCAATCGTTCTGCACGAAGTTTCGTTTGCTTAATAGATTCTTCCCCAGAAATATATAGTACTTTTTTATTTGTAAGTGTAAGTTGCGCCGATACTTGTAATAATAAAGTAGACTTCCCGATACCAGGGTCTCCTCCAACGAGTACCATAGATCCCGGAACTACACCGCCACCTAAAACTCGATTTAATTCTGGCATATTTGTTTCAACACGTTTTTCTACTTCACTTGCTATTTGTGTAATCGGAGTCGCTTTCGAAGGCTCTCCTGTATGATTAAAAGCTGAGCGCGATTTCTTCGATGGTTCTAATGCTTCCACCATCTGATTCCACTCATTACAATTCGGACATTTCCCCATCCATTTTGCCGATTCATACCCACATGCCTGACACACAAATTTGGTCGTCCTTTTTGCTTTAGCCATTTTTTACATCCCTCCATACATATGCTTCATTTTACCACAGATCATCTGTTCGCGTTAACCCTTTTCGCCAAATTCGTGTTTTCAGCCAAAATCCCACATTTTACACAAAAAACCTTCCTTAAAATTCAATTAAGGAAGGCTCTTCACTTATTTTGCTTTTACTTTTTTAGCAGCTGTTTTCTTTTTAGGAGCAGCTTTTTTTCTAACTTCTAATTTACCATCTTTGACACCAATTTCAATATAATCGCCTACTTTAATATTGCCACGAAGCAATTCCTCAGAAAGCATATCTTCTACTTCTTTTTGAATAGCTCGTTTCAAAGGACGCGCTCCGTATTCTGGATCGTAGCCGTCTTTAGCGATTTTAGCTTTCGCGCCTTCTGTTAATTTCACATGAATATCACGTTCAGCCAAGCGCTTCGTTAATTGCGCAGTTAACAGCGTAACAATTTGTTTCAATTCTTTTTCTTGTAGCGAATGGAACACAATTGTTTCGTCAATCCGGTTAATAAATTCTGGACGGAAAGCCTGTTTTAAGTCTTGTAAAACGCGGTGCTCCATTGCTTTATGATCTTTAATCGGATCCACCACATTAAAGCCCATTGATTTATCTTGTTTCATTTCTTGAGCCCCAATATTGGAAGTCATGATAATTACCGTATTTCTAAAATCAACAACACGACCTTTAGAATCAGTCAAACGCCCATCATCTAAAACCTGTAGTAACATATTAAATACATCCGGATGCGCTTTTTCAATTTCATCCAAAAGGACTACTGAATAAGGTTTTTGACGAACTTTTTCCGTCAGTTGTCCACCTTCTTCATACCCCACATAACCAGGAGGAGCCCCAACTAAACGAGCAGTCGAGAATTTCTCCATGTACTCGGACATATCTATACGAATCATCGAATCTTCATCACCAAACATCGACTCAGCAAGTGCACGTGCAAGTTCCGTTTTACCAACCCCAGTAGGTCCAAGGAAAATAAAGGACCCAATCGGACGTTTCGGATCTTTAAGACCAGCACGAGCTCGACGTACAGCTAACGAAACAGCCTTAACCGCTGCATCTTGCCCAATCACACGTTCATGTAAAAGTTTTTCCATATTTAAAAGTTTATTCGTCTCTGTTTCCGCCAGTTTCGCAACTGGAATCCCAGTCC
>CM001047.1:247690-248050 GCA_000183865.1 Listeria marthii FSL S4-120 | reverse complement strand
AGTTTTTGTTCTTTATCACGTAATGACGCTGCTTTTTCAAATTCTTGCCCTTGAACAGCCGCATCTTTTTCTTTTTTCAAATCAGATAAATTGTTTTCCATTTCTTTTACATTTTTCGGTGTTGTAAAAGATTTCAAACGCACTTTAGAACCAGCTTCGTCAATAACATCAATCGCTTTATCAGGTAAGAAACGGTCTGAAATATAACGATCAGATAACCGCACAGCTGCTTCAAGCGCCTCGTCTGTAATTGCAACACGGTGATGCGCTTCATAACGATCACGCAAACCATGTAAAATTTGAACAGACTCTTCAACAGATGGTTCATCTACTTTAATCGGTTGGAAACGTCTTTCAAGC
>CM001047.1:247244-247590 GCA_000183865.1 Listeria marthii FSL S4-120 | reverse complement strand
TCAAGCGCAGCATCTTTTTCGATGTATTTACGATACTCGTCTAGCGTCGTTGCACCAATACATTGCAACTCTCCACGAGCTAGTGGTGGCTTCAAGATATTCGATGCATCAATCGCACCTTCCGCTCCACCAGCGCCAATTAACGTATGCAACTCATCAATAAATAGAATAACATTACCAGCTTGGCGAATTTCATCCATTACTTTTTTCAAACGGTCTTCAAATTCACCACGATATTTTGTACCTGCGACAACAGTCCCCATATCCAGTGTCATTACACGTTTTCCTCGTAAAGTCTCAGGCACTTCATTACGAACAATTTGTTGCGCCAAGCCTTCTGCAATCG
>CM001047.1:246579-247144 GCA_000183865.1 Listeria marthii FSL S4-120 | reverse complement strand
AATCGCCGTTTTACCAACACCAGGTTCCCCAATAAGTACAGGGTTGTTTTTCGTCCGGCGACTAAGCACCTCAATCACACGTTGGATTTCTTTAGAACGGCCAATAACCGGATCCAAATTATCTTCCCGAGCAATAACCGTTAAATCACGAGCCAAACTATCTAACGTCGGTGTAGCTTGCGTATTTGTTTGGCGACCAGCACCCGTAGCTTCTCCGCCACCAAGAAGCTGTAAAACTTGCTGACGCGCTTTGTTTAAACTAATACCAAGATTACTTAAAACTCGCGCTGCAACTCCTTCACCTTCGCGAATAAGCCCAAGTAAAATATGTTCTGTCCCAACGTAAGTATGCCCTAATTTACGAGCCTCATCCATCGAAAGTTCAATTACTTTTTTCGCGCGAGGTGTATATTGAATCGTTGTCACAGCTTTTTCACCATGACCAATTAGTCCCTCTACCTCTTGCTGCACTTTTTCCGAACTAATCCCAAGTTCATAAAGAGCTTTCGCCGCAATCCCTTCGCCTTCTCTTACAAGACCTAATAAAATATGTTCTGTTCCTAAA
>CM001047.1:245693-246479 GCA_000183865.1 Listeria marthii FSL S4-120 | reverse complement strand
AGACCTAATAAAATATGTTCTGTTCCTAAATTACTATGATTCAAACGCATCGCCTCTTCTTGTGACAACGCGAGTACTTTCTGAGCTCTTTGCGTAAAACGTCCAAACATCATTGTTGTTTCCTCCTTATCGTAAGCCTCATCATTTATCGCCCAAAATCTCGCGAATCACTTTGGCCCGTATTACTTTCTCTTCTAATTCATCCATATCTCGCCCTGCTTCTCTTCTCAAAAAAGCTGGTTGCGAAAATAGTACCAATTCATTCATTTTTTGGCGAGAAATATGCTCGAAAAACCCTAATTCCACACCAAGCCGTATATCCGATATAGCATCCGCCGCTTCTTTCATAGAAATAATTCGGCAATTCATCAATAATCCATATGACCTAAAAACTCTATCTTCCAGTGCAATATGAAATTTTTGCTTCAAAGTAGTTCTAGCCACACGCTCTTGCATAATAATTTGTTCCATGACTTGCGTTAAATCTTCCACAATTTCCGTCTCCGTTTTACCTAAAGTCACTTGATTCGAGACCTGAAAAATACTACTTGCGGGCATGCTACCTTCCCCGTATATACCTCTTACCACAAAACCTAGGCTCCTAATCGCCTCAATCACACTTTTAATTCTTTTCGTTGTCACAAGCCCTGGCAAATGCACCATCACAGACGCCCTCATACCAGTCCCAATATTCGTCACACAACTCGTCAAATATCCAAACTGCCTATCAAAAGCATAAGTCAATTTCTCTTCCACATAACCATCAATTTGCAGCGCCGCCTCTAA
>CM001047.1:244798-245593 GCA_000183865.1 Listeria marthii FSL S4-120 | reverse complement strand
TCAATTTGCAGCGCCGCCTCTAAAGCATCAAACAACCGCAATCCCGGCGTCATACACTGTATCCGCAAATGATCTTCCTCATTCAACATAATACTAACATTCTCTTCCTCATTTAAAAGAACCGCACCAAACTCACTCTTATTCATCATATAAGGACTAATCAAATGCTTCTCCACCAAAAGCGCTTTTTCCAATAGAGAAATCTGATTCATTTTAAATAAAGTAAAATTATCATCAAAAACTTCTGCTATACTATCTACAATTTCTTCCTTCTGCTCATAAATTGGAAACCGTTCATCCTTCAAATTTCTAGCAAGCCTAATTCGCGAACTCAGGACAACATCATCGTCATCACCAGCATTCTCTAACCAAGAACTAAGCCGAGGTTCAAATACCTTCATTTAACCTCACCCCCAGCTTTCAAAGCCCTAATTTGATCACGAATAACCGCCGCCTCTTCAAATTCCTCATTTTTAACTAGTTGACCTAACTGTTCCTGCAAACGACTGATTTCATTTTGAACACCTTCCGCTCGCTCAACCTCAGCAGGCACTTTACCAACATGTTTTGTATAACCATTCTGAACTCGTCCGATAATCGGCACCAACTGCTCTTCAAAAGCCGAATAACACTCCGAACACCCCACTCGATTCGTTTGTAAAAACTCTTCAAAACTAAGCTGACAATTCCCACAAACAACCTTTTTCTGCGCATTTTCTTCTTTTTGCAATAACGTCAAAAAATCAAGCGCAACCTCACTAAAAGTATCCATCGCTTTAACTAAATCTTTTTCCG
>CM001047.1:243966-244698 GCA_000183865.1 Listeria marthii FSL S4-120 | reverse complement strand
CGCTTTAACTAAATCTTTTTCCGAAGAAAGAGCTTCATTAGCTGCACAATTCTCACATAGATACAACGACTCTACTTTCCCAGCCTCATTTAATTGCTGCAAAGCAATAACCGCCTTATTTTCCCCACATCTTTGACAAATCATCGTCATCACACCTTAATCATATTTCAAAGCAACCAACATCGCCTCTAAAATTCTACTTCTCAAAATATCCCTATCAGGTAAAGGTAAAATCAAAACTTCACGGTCTAATGCTGCAACCATTAGTCTTGCTTCTTTCTTCGTTATAACTTCCTCTTCAAGCAATCTCAAAATGACATCCTCAGAAAATGATTGAGAGACCTTTTTATCATGAACCATTGATATAATAGCTTCTAACAATTGAAGCTTATCATTCATTTTCACTTTAATAATCCGAATATATCCGCCACCACCACGTTTACTTTCAACGATGTAGCCACGTTCCATTGTAAACCTAGTATTTATTACATAGTTAATTTGCGAAGGCACACATTCAAACTTGTCCGCAATTTCACTTCTTTTAATTTCAACTGCTTCACTAGACTCCAAGACTTGCTTCAAATAAGCTTCTATAATATCAGAAATATTTTTCATTATAAGGAATCTCCTTTCTATTTTTTACAAATCACTGACTTTGACTATTTTTGACTTTAATTATACTAGATATCCCTACCTATTAGCAATTTATTTATCTTTTTTACAAACAAAAAA
>CM001047.1:243497-243866 GCA_000183865.1 Listeria marthii FSL S4-120 | reverse complement strand
AAAAATTGCCCGGCAGCGACCTACTCTCGCAGGGGGAAGCCCCCAACTACCATTGGCGCGGAGAAGCTTAACTACCGTGTTCGGGATGGGAACGGGTGTGACCTTCTCGCCATAACTACCAGACAATATTGAGTTGTTGAAAGATTGCTCTCTCAAAACTAGAGAAGAAAGTGTTCAGTTAGGTAACTTCGTTTCATTTTTTGGTTAAGTCCTCGATCGATTAGTATTTGTCCGCTCCATGTATCGCTACACTTCCACTCCAAACCTATCTACCTGATCATCTTTCAGGGATCTTACTTTCCGAAGAAATGGGAAATCTCATCTTGAGGGGGGCTTCACGCTTAGATGCTTTCAGCGTTTATCCCTGCC
>CM001047.1:241826-243397 GCA_000183865.1 Listeria marthii FSL S4-120 | reverse complement strand
CATCGCCTACGCCTATCGGCCTCGGCTTAGGTCCCGACTAACCCTGAGCGGACGAGCCTTCCTCAGGAAACCTTAGATATTCGGTGGAAGGGATTCTCACCCTTCTTTCGCTACTCATACCGGCATTCTCACTTCTAAGCGCTCCACCAGTCCTTCCGGTCTGACTTCACCGCCCTTAGAACGCTCTCCTACCACGAACCTCTAATGAGGTTCATCCACAGTTTCGGTAATATGTTTAGCCCCGGTACATTTTCGGCGCGGGGTCACTCGACCAGTGAGCTATTACGCACTCTTTCAATGGTGGCTGCTTCTAAGCCAACATCCTGGTTGTCTAAGCAACCCCACATCCTTTTCCACTTAACATATATTTTGGGACCTTAACTGGTGGTCTGGGCTGTTTCCCTTTCGACTACGGATCTTATCACTCGCAGTCTGACTCCCGAGTATAAGTACATGGCATTCGGAGTTTATCTGAATTCGGTAACCCGAGAAGGGCCCCTAGTCCAAACAGTGCTCTACCTCCATGACTCTTTACCTCGAGGCTAGCCCTAAAGCTATTTCGGAGAGAACCAGCTATCTCCAAGTTCGATTGGAATTTCTCCGCTACCCACACCTCATCCCCGCACTTTTCAACGTGCGTGGGTTCGGACCTCCAGTAAGTATTACCTTACCTTCATCCTGGACATGGGTAGATCACCTGGTTTCGGGTCTACGACCTGTTACTTATTCGCCCTATTCAGACTCGCTTTCGCTACGGCTCCGCTTTTTCCGCTTAACCTTGCAACAAATCGTAACTCGCCGGTTCATTCTACAAAAGGCACGCTATCACCCATTAACGGGCTCTAACTACTTGTAGGCACACGGTTTCAGGAACTGTTTCACTCCCCTTCCGGGGTGCTTTTCACCTTTCCCTCACGGTACTGGTTCACTATCGGTCACTAGGGAGTATTTAGCCTTGGGAGATGGTCCTCCCGGATTCCGACGGAATTTCACGTGTTCCGCCGTACTCAGGATCCACTCTGGAGGGAAAACCATTTCAACTACCGGGCTGTTACCGTCTTTGGCGGGCCTTTCCAGACCGCTTCATTTATAGCTTTCTTTTGTAACTCCGTATAGAGTGTCCTACAACCCCAAGAAGCAAGCTTCTTGGTTTGGGCTCTTTCCGTTTCGCTCGCCGCTACTCAGGAAATCGATTTTTCTTTCTCTTCCTCCAGGTACTTAGATGTTTCAGTTCCCTGGGTCTGCCTTCCTTACGCTATGTATTCACGTAAGGATACTATCCGACTAAAGATAGTGGGTTCCCCCATTCGGAAATCTCTGGATCAACGCTTACGTACAGCTCCCCAAAGCATATCGGTGTTAGTCCCGTCCTTCTTCGGCTCCTAGTGCCAAGGCATCCACCGTGCGCCCTTTCTAACTTAACCAATTTACTTCTACGAAGTAAAGGTTGTTTTTCTGATTTTCTGTATCAGCGATGATACTTCCAATCAGATGAAAGATTCACTTTCAGATGATTCTCGGTTACTTGTGTCATAAATAATAAATTATCTATGCTAACTTTACTAACTTTC
>CM001047.1:241560-241726 GCA_000183865.1 Listeria marthii FSL S4-120 | reverse complement strand
TAAACAATCGGGAAGACAGGATTCGAACCTGCGACCCCTTGGTCCCAAACCAAGTGCTCTACCAAGCTGAGCTACTTCCCGTTTAATAAAGTGCGCCCAAGAGGAGTCGAACCTCTAACCGCTTGATTCGTAGTCAAGTACTCTATCCAGTTGAGCTATGGGCGCA
>CM001047.1:241088-241460 GCA_000183865.1 Listeria marthii FSL S4-120 | reverse complement strand
AACCTCTCAAAACTGAACAAATATAGAAGAACGAAAACTCACAGGTTTCCTTTTCCTTAGAAAGGAGGTGATCCAGCCGCACCTTCCGATACGGCTACCTTGTTACGACTTCACCCCAATTATCTGTCCCACCTTCGGCGGCTGGCTCCATAAAGGTTACCCTACCGACTTCGGGTGTTACAAACTCTCGTGGTGTGACGGGCGGTGTGTACAAGGCCCGGGAACGTATTCACCGTGGCATGCTGATCCACGATTACTAGCGATTCCGGCTTCATGTAGGCGAGTTGCAGCCTACAATCCGAACTGAGAATAGTTTTATGGGATTAGCTCCACCTCGCGGCTTCGCGACCCTTTGTACTATCCATTGTAGCA
>CM001047.1:240519-240988 GCA_000183865.1 Listeria marthii FSL S4-120 | reverse complement strand
GGTAGGCCATTACCCTACCAACTAGCTAATGCACCGCGGGCCCATCTGTAAGTGATAGCCGAAACCATCTTTCAAAGGCGTGGCATGCGCCACATCTTATTATTCGGTATTAGCCCCGGTTTCCCGGAGTTATCCCCAACTTACAGGCAGGTTGCCCACGTGTTACTCACCCGTCCGCCACTAACTTTGGAAGAGCAAGCTCTTCCTCCGTTCGTTCGACTTGCATGTATTAGGCACGCCGCCAGCGTTCGTCCTGAGCCAGGATCAAACTCTCTTTAAAATATAAATTGAATTTGAATACTTATTCAACACCGTGAATAAGATTCCTTGCGTCAAATTGACTTCGCTAGCAATTAAATTACTAGTTTGTTTTGTTGAAAACAGCTTTCTGTTTTCTGCCCTGCGATTACCAGTGAGACTTTACGTCTCATTGCTTTTCGTCTTCTTCTTTGTTCAGTTTTCAAAGGTC
>CM001047.1:238540-240419 GCA_000183865.1 Listeria marthii FSL S4-120 | reverse complement strand
GCAACTCTTATATCTTACTCTATCTAGTTATTAAAGTCAAGATGTTTTTTCAAAAAAATTTAATTTCCTGAATCACATTTTGCATTTGTTTAACTGGAACGTTTATAAATATATCATGTTTTTATGGGTATTGCAAGCATATTTTAAGAAAAAGTTTCTCTTTGGCAAATTTGTTTTTTTCTGAGAAAATAACAAAATCCAGAACCGATATTATCAGCTCTGGATTTTTTATTAATCGCGGTGTTTCATAGTTGGGAATAGTAGGATATCACGGATAGATGGAGCGTCAGTTAATAGCATTACTAGACGGTCTATACCTATACCTAGTCCACCTGTTGGCGGTAATCCATATTCTAAAGCTTCAAGGAAATCTGCATCCATACCGTGCGCTTCATCATTTCCTTGTTCACGTTCTTTTATTTGTGCCTCAAAACGTTCTCTTTGGTCAATTGGATCATTTAACTCCGAGAATGCATTTGCGTGTTCGCGGCCAACGATGAATAATTCAAAACGGTCAGTAAAACGTTCGTCTTCTTTATTTTTCTTAGCTAAAGGAGAGATTTCTACTGGGTGCCCATAGACAAATGTTGGTTGAATTAGTTTTTCTTCTACATATGTTTCGAAAAACTCGTTAAGAATATGGCCATATGTCATGTGTTCCGTTACTGGTACATCATGTTTTTTAGCTAGCTCGCGTGCTTCTTCATCGGAAGTTACATTCCAGAAATCTACACCTACATATTCTTTTACTGCGTCAGCCATATGGATACGGCGCCAATTCGGAGTTAAATCTACTTTGTATTCACCGTATGTTATTTCTGTTGTTCCATTTACTTGTTTACAGACAGTTGAAACTAATCCTTCTACTAAGTCCATAACATCTTCGTAATCTTCGTATGCTGCATATGATTCTAACATTGTAAATTCAGGATTATGACGAGTGGATGTTCCTTCATTACGGAAAACACGTCCAATCTCGTATACTTTGTCCATCCCGCCGACAATTAGGCGTTTTAGATGTAGCTCTAAAGCAATTCGTAAGTATAATTCCATATCAAGTGCATTATGGTGTGTGATAAATGGTTTTGCAGCAGCTCCACCAGCAATTGTGTGAAGTACTGGAGTTTCTACTTCCAAGAAACCTTGATTATCCATGTAATCACGAGTGTATTTCAAAATTTTACTACGCATCACAAAACGGTTTTGACTTTCTTCGTTTGTAATTAAGTCTAAGTAGCGTTGACGGTAGCGTTGTTCTACGTCTTTTAAGCCATGATATTTATCAGGAAGCGGGCGTAATGATTTGGAAAGCAAAGTGAATTCTGTTGCTTTAACCGAAAGTTCGCCTGTATTAGTACGGAAAATAGTTCCTTTTATACCAATAATATCTCCTAAATCAGCTAATTTGAAAATAGCGTATGCATCTTCCCCAATAGCGTCTTTACGGATATAGATTTGTAATTGATGGAAACGGTCTTGAATATGCGTGAAACCTACCTTACCTTTTACACGCTTCGTCATAATACGACCTGCTACAGAAACTTCGATAGCAGCTTCTTCAAGTTCTTCTTTTGATTTATCAGCGAATTTTGTTTCAAGTTCTTCCGGGCTGATGGAACGGATAAATTTTTCGCCAAAAGGATCTATGCCTTCTTCGCGTAATGTGTCCACTTTTTCGCGACGGACGATGAGTTGGTCATTTAGTTCTTCATGATTCTCGTTACTCATATAGGTACACTCCTATTCTTTTCATTTCTACAGATGTTTCCATTATACGCTTTTTTAGTCTTGTTTTTCTAGTATAAATTTAAAAATTGCCCCGAAATCTCGAGGCAACCGTAATTAATCTTGTTTCGCTAATGCTTTTTCTTCATATTGA
>CM001047.1:237921-238440 GCA_000183865.1 Listeria marthii FSL S4-120 | reverse complement strand
TTTTTCTTCATATTGAAGAACAAATTCATTTAAAATTGCTTCCATTTCTGATTGCTTCGTCGCTTGGTTAGCAGCTACTTTAGCGCGAGTACTTCCGCGAGCGCCTTTTAGATAGTAAGCTGCGTGTTGTCTGAATTCACGAACTGCGATGTTTTCTCCTTTTAACTCAACTAAACGGTTTAGATGTAGCATGGCAGTTTGCATTTTTTCGCGTGGTTCTGGTTCTGGAAGAAGTACGCCAGTTTCTAGGAATTTCACCGTGCGATAAATCATCCATGGGTTTCCTAGGGCAGCTCGGCCAATCATCACGCCATCCGCGCCGGTATGTTCAAGGATTCGTTTGGCATCTTCTGGTGTTCTTACGTCACCATTGGCCATGAACGGGATTTTTAGTTCGCGTTTTACGTCTCTAAGCACATCCCAGTTCGCGCTACCTTCATACATTTGCACACGGGTACGTCCGTGCATTGCAACTGCAGCAGCTCCGGCACGTTCGGCCGCAAGTGCGTTTTCGATAGC
>CM001047.1:237610-237821 GCA_000183865.1 Listeria marthii FSL S4-120 | reverse complement strand
ACGTTCGGCCGCAAGTGCGTTTTCGATAGCAAAGACATGTTCTTCGTCCCAGCCGATACGCATTTTCACTGTTACGGGTTTATCAACAGCATCCACTACAGCAGCTACCATGTCGTACACTTTATTTGGATCAAGTAGCCATTTTGCTCCAGCTTCACATTTGATAATCTTATTTACCGGGCAGCCCATATTAATATCAATAATATCTGCT
>CM001047.1:237386-237510 GCA_000183865.1 Listeria marthii FSL S4-120 | reverse complement strand
TATTAATATCAATAATATCTGCTGTTGTATTTTCAGCTACGAATTTCGCGGCTTCCACAAGCGTTTCTTTCTCGCCACCGAAAATTTGCAGGCTCAGTGGTTTTTCTTTTTCATCAATATATAG
>CM001047.1:236984-237286 GCA_000183865.1 Listeria marthii FSL S4-120 | reverse complement strand
CAGTGGTTTTTCTTTTTCATCAATATATAGCATATCAAGTGTTTTAGCATTACGGTATGCGATTCCTTTGTCGCTGATCATTTCACAGCAAACGAGGCCTGCTCCGAATTCTTTGACCGTTAGACGGAATGCGGAATTGGATATACCGGCCATTGGCGCCACAACTACTTGGTTCTTAATTTCTACGTTACCTATTTTAAACATTAATGGTAAACCCCTTCCTCTTAAATTGCGCTAGTGATATGTTATCATAATTACGTTTTTCTGCAAGTGCCAATTTTACCAGTTGACTTGATTTTTTA
>CM001047.1:235992-236884 GCA_000183865.1 Listeria marthii FSL S4-120 | reverse complement strand
TTGACTTGATTTTTTATTTTTCGAACGCCTTGTTCTTCCAAAATGGCTGGATTCTCTAAAAGAGTGCTTTTTTCTGGTGAAATTTCTATTAGTGGAATCATGACAAAGGCGCGTTCTTTCATATAAGGATGTGGGATTTTTAGCTTTTCTGTGTCGATTGTAACATCGTCATATAGTAAAACATCAATATCAATAAGGCGCGGCCCCCATTTAAACAACCGAACTCGCCCCAATTCAAGTTCGAGCGCCAGGCAAAAATCTAGTAAATCAACCGGCGTAAAATCAGTTTCGATTTCTGCTGCGATATTTAAAAATGCCGCTTGATCTTCGTAGCCTACTGCATCTGTTTCATAAACGCTAGACACTTTGGTGATTTTAATTTGTTCTGAAGCAGCTAGCCCTCCTAGCGCATCATTTAAATTGGCTAAACGCTCACCGATGTTTGTGCCAATGGACAGAAATGCTTTAGCCATTCAAATCACTTCTCTTACGTTCAATTTCCACAGCAACAGAGTCATAATGTCCCGGAATTGGCGGATTTGGTTTAATAAGTTTTACAGTTACTTCTTGTAAAAGTGGATAGCCTGCTAAAACTTCGGTTGCAATTTTTTCTGCAAGTGCTTCAATTAGCTTAAATGGTGTTCCTTCTACTATGCCTTTCACCGTTTCATACACTTCTGCATAGCTGACTGTATCATCTACGCTGTCTGACATTCCCGCTTTCTTTGTAGAAAGACCGAGAATAAGCGACACCCTAAATGTTTGCCCTAACTTTGTTTCTTCTGCTAAAACTCCGTGATACCCATAAAATACTAATTCATTTAAATAAATTTTATCCAATTAAAGCACCTCTTTATAATTTTGTAATATCTAATTTGCCAGTAATCGCATC
>CM001047.1:235271-235892 GCA_000183865.1 Listeria marthii FSL S4-120 | reverse complement strand
GTCAAGAATAATGTGTTCATCTGGTACCAAAGCAGCTTTTGCAATCGCGACACTTTCTAATAAGTCATTTTTCACGTCTTCTAAAAAATTTTCATATTGCGCATTATCGCGATTGTGCATTAGGCAAATCGGCACCCCGTATTTTGCGGCAACTTCGGCGATTCTCGGTTCTTTTTTCGCGCCCCATTGATCATTTATCATATCAGCTCCAGCTAAAATTGCTTGTTCAGCGACTTCAGCACGCCAAGAATCAACGGAAATCCATATATCCGGAAGCTTCTCTCTAACCGCTTTAATTACCGGGATAATCCGCGCAAGTTCTTCTTCAGGGGTTACTTCCGAAAAACCCGGTCGCGTGGAGATTCCGCCAACATCTATAATTGCGGCACCATCTTCTGCCATTTGCACAGCTCGAGCCACCGCTTCTTCCACTTGCATATATTTTCCACCATCCGAAAAAGAGTCTGGCGTAACGTTCAATATTCCCATGACCATACCTAAGTGATCCCTTTTCCACTCCTTCAAGCCCAAACACCTCTTTCCGAGATTTATTATAGCAGAATTCAGTGATTTTAGCGCACAAAAAAACCGATGCGGAAAAGGGAGTAAACCGCATCGGTC
>CM001047.1:235057-235171 GCA_000183865.1 Listeria marthii FSL S4-120 | reverse complement strand
TGTTTTGCTTGTTGTTAGCTTATGACTATATATTAACCAAGAAAAGAAAATTTCTGCTGTGCATTTGATTAGAAAATAGTAAGAAATGTATTTATTTCTTTTCATAAAAAAAGA
>CM001047.1:234349-234957 GCA_000183865.1 Listeria marthii FSL S4-120 | reverse complement strand
TTATTTCTTTTCATAAAAAAAGAACCTAGCAGAACTAGGCTCTTCGATTATTAGTCTTCAAAATTATAAAGTGGTGTGCTCAAGTAGCGTTCGCCGTTACTTGCAACGATTGCTAGTACTTTTTTGCCAGCGCCAAGTTCTTTTGCAAGGTCAAGGGCTGCTTTAATAGTTGCTCCGGAAGAAATACCTACTAAGATTCCTTCTTTTTTCGCTACTTCGCGAGCTGTTTCTAGGGCATCTTCACTTGATACTTTTAGAATGCCATCATACACTTTTGTATCTAAGGTATCTGGCACGAAGCCAGCGCCAATACCTTGGATTTTATGTGGAGACGGGGATCCGCCGCTAAGTACTGGGGATTCTTCTGGTTCAAGCGCATAGATTTTTACATCTGGGTAGTTCTTTTTAAGTACGTGTCCTACGCCTGTGACTGTTCCGCCTGTTCCAACTCCTGCAATGAAAGCATCTAAGCCGTCTTTACCGAAAGCTTCAACGATTTCTGGGCCAGTTGTTTCTTCGTGAACAGCTGGGTTTGCTGGGTTGTGGAATTGTTGTGGAACGAAATAGTTATTTTCTTTAGCTAGTTCTTCTGCTTTTGCAATTGCGCC
>CM001047.1:233503-234249 GCA_000183865.1 Listeria marthii FSL S4-120 | reverse complement strand
TAGCTAGTTCTTCTGCTTTTGCAATTGCGCCTTTCATGCCATCTGGTCCCGGTGTTAATACTAATTTTGCACCGTATGCTTGAAGTAATTTACGACGTTCTAAGCTCATTGTTTCTGGCATTACGAAGATTGCTTGGTAACCTTTTGCCGCTGCTACCATCGCTAGGCCGATTCCTGTATTACCACTTGTAGGCTCAATAATTGTATCGCCTGGTTTTAATGCACCTGATTTTTCAGCGTTTTCTATCATCGCGTTAGCAATACGGTCTTTTACGCTGCCACCTGGATTTTGGAATTCTAATTTTACGTATACGTCTGCGCTACCTGCTTCTGGTAAACGGTTAAGTTTCACAATCGGTGTTTTTCCAATTAAATCAGTGATTGAATTTGCAATTGTCATTATTAAAGCACTCCTATCTATTTTAGGTCTTTCATCTAGTTTAATTAATTCCGACCTGTTTTGTCAAGTTTAATCTCTTTTAAAAAGGAGCACCCAGTTAGGTACCCCTTTTTTATTATTTTGCTTCTTCGTAAAGTTCTTCTAATTCTTTTTCCGAGAAATCATATGTGTTTCGGCAAAAATGGCATTCTGCTTCTGCGCCGTGATCTTCTTCTATCATGGAGCGGATTTCTTCTTTGCCCAGGGAGATTATTGCGCTACCGAAACGTTCTTTGGAGCAGTTACATTCGAAAGATACAGGGATTTTTTCTAAAATTTGTAGTTTTTCTTCGCCACCTGCTAGTTT
>CM001047.1:233261-233403 GCA_000183865.1 Listeria marthii FSL S4-120 | reverse complement strand
GAAATAATAATCCCTTGAATATCAGAAGGAGTTAAATTCGCATATGAAAAAAAGTTCAAGACTGTCATTCCTAATTCATCGGACGTGCGATGACGATCTGTTGTCATCCGCCAATGTTTTAGAAGTTTTTGTTGTTTGTAAA
>CM001047.1:232509-233161 GCA_000183865.1 Listeria marthii FSL S4-120 | reverse complement strand
TTGTAGTTTTTCTTCGCCACCTGCTAGTTTAGCTAGAATGGATTCTGGTGTTTCTCCTGCTTCAATCATCCGAGAAACTGTTGGTAAGGCTGAAAGATTTTTTTCGATTTCGTCAATGACTTCATCTGTTGCGCCTGGAAGTAGCTGCAACATGAAACCGCCTGCCGCTTCGATTGTATCGTCCGGATTAACGAGTACTCCGACACCTACTGATGAATTGATTTGTTCGGATGTTGCTAGGTAGTATGTGAAATCTTCGCCGATTTCGCCGGAAACGATTGGTGTTTGGCCAGTGAAGTTTTCACCAAAGCCTAGATCTTTTACGACTGAAAGCATACCGGATGTCCCAACTCCGCGACGGACGTCTAGTTTTCCCGCTTCATTCAATTCGCTGAAATGGACGTGCGGATTTGTTACATAGCCTCTGATTTGGCCTTGTGCATTACTGTCTGCTACGATTGGGCCGATTGGGCCGTCGCCTTCAATTTTTACAGTGATTTTTTGGTCTTCTTTTTGCATTGCTCCAAGGAAAAGTGTTCCTGTCATCGTTCTACCTAGCGCGGCGGATGAAACGGACCATGTATCATGTCTTCTTTGTGCTTCTTTAATTGTTTCGGTTGTTACTGCTGCATATACGCGCGCCATGCCATCG
>CM001047.1:231725-232409 GCA_000183865.1 Listeria marthii FSL S4-120 | reverse complement strand
CATATACGCGCGCCATGCCATCGTAGGCTAACGCTTTAACTAAATAATCACTCATTATATAAAACTCCTTTTATTTTTCTGTAGTTGGTTTATTTCCTCTATATAGAAGTTCTAGACCTTTTAATGTTAAAAATGGATCTAAAATGTCTACTGCGGAAGATTTTTCTGTTATCATCCGAGCTAGACCGCCTGTTGCGACTACCACTGGGCTTGCATTGGATTGTTTTTTCATTTCTGCGATAATTCCTTCGCATTGGCCGACAAAACCGTAGAAAATACCGGCTTGCATGGATGCCACGGTGGATTTTCCAATGATTTGATTCGATTCAGCAATATCTACACGCGGGAGTTTGGCAGCACGGTTGTATAAGGCTTCGGTTGAAATCATAATGCCAGGAGCAATTGCGCCACCTTGGTATACACCGGACTCATCGATATAGCAAAACGTGGTTGCTGTGCCAAAATCGACTACGATAACCGGCGTGCCGTATTCTTCCGATGCTGCTACGGCGTTTACGATTCGGTCAGAACCGATTTCGCGAGGATTATCGACTTTTAGATTGATGCCGGTTTTTATTCCTGGACCAACGATTAATGGTCGGATATTAAAATAGCGGACACACATTGTTTCCATTGCGTGCATGATTGGCGGAACAACGGACGAAATAATAATCCCTTGAATAT
>CM001047.1:231477-231625 GCA_000183865.1 Listeria marthii FSL S4-120 | reverse complement strand
ATGTTTTAGAAGTTTTTGTTGTTTGTAAACTCCGACAGTACAGTTAGTATTCCCAACGTCAATTACAAGTATCATAAGTTTAAATACCGTCCTTTAGAAGATTTTTCTAACGTATCATAACATGTTTTACTAAAAAATCCGAATAATA
>CM001047.1:230029-231377 GCA_000183865.1 Listeria marthii FSL S4-120 | reverse complement strand
TTTTACTAAAAAATCCGAATAATATAGCTTCAAAAAAGAGACTGGGAAAGCCCAGCCTCTTTGATTTTATTCGTCTTTTTTATCGTTTGGCGTTTGCTCAATGTTTGGAGCATCTTCCGAAGTTACTTCTTTTGGTTGTTCCTCTGTTTCTTCGACTTTTTCTTCTTTCAAGTCTTGTTTTTCTTCTTCAAAAGATTTACCTACTTCTTCGTCTTTTTCGGAAGGGTATTCAGCTTCTACGTCAATCGTATCGATATCTGGAGGCATTACACCGTCATCAAATAGGGAACGAATTTGACGAGCATCTAATGTTTCTACTTTTAGTAATGTTTCCGCGATAAGTTTATGTTGTTCTTGGTGTTCCGTGATGATTGTTTTAGCGCGGTCATAACAGTAGCGGATTAAGCTTTGAACTTCTGTATCGATTTCGTAAGCGATTTTATCGGAATATCCTTTGTCGCTACCAAAATCGCGGCCCATGAATACTTGGCCATTGCCAGAAGTAAATTGAAGCGGTCCAATTTTGTCACTCATACCCCATTCAGTTACCATGCGGCGAGCAAGTTCAGTGGCACGTTCAAAGTCATTACTTGCACCAGTTGTTACTTCACCAAAAGTGACTTCTTCGGCTACGCGTCCACCAAGCAAACCAGTGATACGGTCCATTAACTCAGCTTTCGTCATTAGGAAGCGATCTTCTTTTGGTAACATTACGGCATAACCACCAGCTTGTCCACGAGGAACGATGGTAACTTTATGCACGACTTCCGCTTCATCAAGTACCATTCCGACGATAACGTGACCACCTTCATGATAAGCGACTGTGCGGCGTTCTTTTTCAGAGATAACTCGGTTTTTCTTAGCTGGCCCAGCAATTACGCGGTCACTAGCTTCATCAAGATCACTCATGTCTATTTCTTTCTTATCGGAACGAGCGGCAACGAGTGCTGCTTCATTCAGTAAGTTTTCTAAATCGGCACCAGAGAATCCTGGTGTACGTTGTGCGATTGCTTTTAGATCAACACTTTTAGCAAGTGGTTTGTTACGAGCATGAACGCGAAGTACTGCTTCACGGCCTTTAACGTCTGGACGATCAACCATAATTTGACGGTCAAAACGGCCTGGACGAAGAAGTGCTGGGTCAAGTACGTCTGCACGGTTAGTTGCTGCAATAATGATGATGCCTTCATTGCCGCCGAAACCGTCCATTTCAACTAGTAATTGGTTTAGGGTTTGTTCACGTTCATCGTGACCGCCGCCCATTCCAGCTCCACGTTGACGACCAACTGCGTCAATTTCATCAATGAAAATGATACATGGTGCATTTTTCTTCGCATTTTCGAATAAG
>CM001047.1:226419-229929 GCA_000183865.1 Listeria marthii FSL S4-120 | reverse complement strand
TTTTCTTCGCATTTTCGAATAAGTCACGGACACGGCTTGCACCGACACCGACAAACATTTCTACAAAGTCTGAACCTGAGATAGAGAAGAATGGCACGCCTGCTTCACCGGCAACTGCACGAGCTAGCAAGGTTTTACCAGTACCCGGAGGCCCTACTAAAAGGACACCTTTAGGAATACGAGCGCCTAAGTCCGCAAATTTACGCGGATCTTTTAGGAATTCTACTACTTCAACAAGTTCTTGTTTTTCTTCGTCTGCTCCAGCTACATCTGTGAAGCGAACTTTCTTCTTGTCGTCGTTGTAAAGTTTGGCTTTACTTTTACCAAAGCTCATTACTTTACCACCGCCGCCACCTTGAGACTGGCTCATTAGGAAGAAGAAGAGGATGAAGATAATTAAGAACGGTACAATAGAAGTTAGGAATGTAACCCAACCGCTGTTTTGTTTAGCAGGTACTACCTCCATTTTCACATCTTCACTTTTGATTGTTTTTTGTAAATCATCAAGTGAAGTATCACTATTTAAAGCGTATGTTGTGAAAGCAGTGCTACTTTCTTTACTTTGGCCAAGACCGGTTTTTTTATCGTCAGAACTTTTATCACTTGATTTAAATTCCCCATTGATTGTATAAACACTACGATCTGGCTGTATCTCTACAGATTTAACTTTACCATCTTCTAATTTACTCACAAATTCTGAATAGCTAATATCTTTGGCTGCCTCTTTATTTGAGTTAAATGAAGAAACAATCCCGATAATAACAAGGAATATTATGACATAAAATATCGCATTTCTAAAAAACCTGTTCATTCCTTACCTCCTCCCACGCAAGAGCTTGGATTCTTACTTTCTCTGGACTTTTATCCCTTTAAAAGTTGTTTTTGACTAATAGCAGATTTAGAAACAATGTTTTCTTCCCCTGATTATTAAAAACATATCCGTTTCGCTTTTCTCTTACGAAGTTATTCTATTATTAATATAGATTTTTTAATATTTATTGATACTATTTTCACCTTCGAAAACTAAGACTAATGATAGCATACCGAATCTAGATTGCCCACTATTTTGCATGTTTGGCATGATTTTCTTGTTTTCGTTTTCTGAAAAGCTATCTATTACATTTTAACAAAGAATAGTTCTGTTTGTTAATTAATTTCACTCGCTGTAAATTTCTGGTTTTAAAATGCCGATATATGGTAGATTGCGGTAACGTTCTGCATAATCCAAACCATATCCAACGACGAATTCATTTGGTACGACAAAGCCTACATAATCCGCTTCAATTTCTACATTACGTCCGGCTGGTTTATCAAGCAAAGTAACTAACTTAACTGATTTTGCTTTGCGGTATTTGATTAGGTCTACTAGATAACTAAGTGTACGCCCGCTATCAATGATATCTTCAATTACAAGTACATCGCGGCCTTCTACTGATGCGTTAAGGTCTTTGATGATTTTCACTTCACCTGATGACACTGTACCATTTCCGTAACTGGATACGTCCATGAAGTCCATTTCTAAGTATGTGTCTACTCTTTTAAGTAAATCAGTCATAAAAGGAGTTGCACCTTTTAATACCCCAACTACTAATGGGTTACGTCCTTCATATTCTGTTGTCAACTCACGACCGAGTTCACGAATTTTCTCTTGTAATTCGTCCTCCGATATCAGTACTTTCTGAATATCATTATGCATGCTCTCGTTTCCTCCTATATTTCGAGTGTACCTAATAATGTATTGCTTTTTGCTGCGACTAAATGCTCGGTCATATGCAGACTTTTTCACACCGGGAACCCAAAGGATTTTTCCAGTATAGTCTGTTATCACGGGTAGATTATCGCGTTCTTGCCTTGGTATTTTGGCATCGATGAAAATATCTTTTAGTTTCTTACTACCTGCTTGTCCTTTCATCGTCATTCTGTCGCCGTTCACACGGTTTCGAACAATTAAAGGAAGTGTTATTTCTTCAGCATCCAGTAGCATTCCATTTAGCCCATTTGTTTGAACAACGGAACTTTTTAACTTTAAACGAATGCTTGCTTTATCATCTAATTCAATGCGGTCATTCAGTTCTAATTGATGATAAAACTCAGATGGAGCATCTCTTTCCCCAAATTGGAAATGGAGTTCGTTGTAAGCTCTACTAGCAATGAGTTTATTTGGTAAATCAATTGAACTAGATGGATTGTCGCTTCGAATCATTTGGATAATCTGATATATGTGATTAACCGTAATAAAACGGGCATCTTCATTGTACAGATATCTCAATAGTAAATGAATTGCGCGGCGTTGTAAAGGATTCGCTTCATTTTTAAAGCTACTAAGTAAAAGTGTTGTCTTTTTGCCGTTTTTGAGGAGGTTTTTCTGTAATAAATCGCTCGCAAGTTCCTCTAAATATCCGAAATCTTCGCTGGTTTCTTCGGAAAATCTTTCGAAGTGCGCATAAACAGCTGGATTTTCTTGTTTCAAGAATGGTAAAAGTTGTGCTCGGTAGCGGTTTCTTGTGTATTCTTGACTCGTATTTGACTCATCGATTTCGTATGCAAGACTGTGTTTATGTGCGTACTCGATAATTTCTGCCTTTGTAATTGGTAAAAACGGCCTTATCGCATATCCGCCCTTCACCTCGCGTTTTGGCTGTATGCCTGACCAGCCGATACTGGAACTTCCGCGAACAAGTCGCATTAGGATTGTTTCGATTTGGTCATCTGCGTGATGTGCGAGAACTAATTTGTTGATATTTTGCTCCGCCATTATTTTTTCAAAGAAATCATATCTGACAATGCGGGCTGTTTCTTCAATGCCTTTTTGCAAAACTTGGGCTTGTTTTTTCACATCAACTTCTTCCGTGTAAAACGGGAGGTTATGTTGTTTGCAAAAAATTTCGACGAGTTGTTGTTCTTTCGCCGCGTTTTCTCGCAAGTGATGATTTAAATGCGCGACCGAGATTGCTTCTTTTGGAATTAGCTTTGACTCCCATAAAAAATGCAGTAAAGCCAAAGAATCCGGACCGCCAGAAACTGCCACAAGCAATTTATCGTCGGATCGGATTAAGTCATGTTTCTCGATATACTTATGTACTCGTTTTTTGGTGTCATCCATTCAAGAAAACCTTCCTTCGAAATTCGGCTCTCACATTTTTTATTAAAAAGTGCACCGTATTATGATCCAATACGGTGCATCTACTTTACAATTAATTTTAGCGTATTAGCCGCGTTTTGCTCCTCGGCCGCCACGTTTGGATTCTGTTTGACGTTTGATAGTAGTTAGTCTTTCATCACTATCTTTCAAGAATTTAGACATTATATCTTCAAAGCTCTCGGCTGGTTTCACATAGTTCCCAGCAGGTTTTTTGCTGTATTTTGGCTTACGATCATAACTTTTTTCTGGGCGGTCCGGACGATCTACTGCTTTACGAATGGACAGACCAATCTTACCATCATCACCAATATTCATTACTTTGACAGTAACTTCATCCCCTACAGTTAAGATGTCATTAATGTCCTTAA
>CM001047.1:226037-226288 GCA_000183865.1 Listeria marthii FSL S4-120 | reverse complement strand
AGGTTTTGAAACAGTTAATCAAAACGATCTGAATGGACTATTTGAGTTAAGATGTCATTAATGTCCTTAACATAGTTATCTGCTACCTCACTAATATGAACTAAACCTGTTTTGCCACCTTCTAGCTCCACAAATGCTCCAAAATTAGTAATCCCAGTAACTTTACCTTGTAACTTGTTGCCTACTTCGATCGACATAAAAAAATGCGTCCTCCTTAAAATATCACTCTATTGCTTAATTATAGCTATAAT
>CM001047.1:225443-225937 GCA_000183865.1 Listeria marthii FSL S4-120 | reverse complement strand
CTATAATAAAAAGAGTGTCAAACAGTCAAACTCACAAACTCCAAATATACTCAACTCTATTTTCCCTTTGATTCTACCACGGAGAATGACGGCTCAGCTGTGACTTACTCTTTTTGTTTCGAATTCTCTTCAGGAATATTAAAAATAATTTCTCCATCTTTGGATAGATAATATTCGCTTCTTGCTAGTTTAGCTATGTACTCATCATTATGAAGTTTCTTGATTTGATCATTTAGTGCTTCTTCTTCATCTTTCATTGCAACCATTTTTTTATCCACTTGCACTTGCTTTGCCTTTTTCTCTTTGAGCGTTAGCACTTGTTTGGTGTACGTAATGGTTAATAGTCCACCTACCACAGCAAAAATAATAGCCATAAATGCAAGTCTACGGAATAGGGCAACGCGGCGACGACTACGAGTTTTTTTCATTGTTGCGGTATCTTTTATGTAGCGATTTTCTATTCTCGCCACTTTTGATTCGGCTTTTTTCATATA
>CM001047.1:225050-225343 GCA_000183865.1 Listeria marthii FSL S4-120 | reverse complement strand
TTTGATTCGGCTTTTTTCATATATCGTCCCTCCCATATTCTTATTTGCTTATTGTCTATGATTTTCGGTAGAGAAAAAAACGTTTCTTGCTTAAAATGATATCAATAAATCGGGCATTTGTCTATTGGAATCCGCTAATTTTATGATATTTTTCTTGACTTTTTGATAAAAAATTGTTTGTGCTTTATCTTGCTTAACAAAAAATCGTTTGAAATCGGCTAAACAGTGCCATTTCAAACGATTTTTCGTTATCTGCTTTCGTCTGTGCGTTCTTCTTTAATAATCGTGTACAT
>CM001047.1:223582-224950 GCA_000183865.1 Listeria marthii FSL S4-120 | reverse complement strand
GTTCTTTTTTCGCATTTTCTTCTAGGCGTTCGATTTTTGCTGTAACGATTTTAGGACCGAAGCGAATAACTAGTTCATCGCCGGATTTTACGTTAGTTCCTGGTTTTGCAGTTACTCCGTTTACAGCAATACGTCCTTTTTCTGCTACTTCTTTTGCTACTGTACGTCTTTTAATTAAGCGAGATACTTTTAAATATTTATCTAATCGCATAGTTGTTGCCATTTTATCCACCTACTTTATATTAATTATTTCCGCGCAACCAGCTTGCTAAGTGCGAGCAACTTGGAGCCGAACGGAAGGAAAACGAAATCTTTTGGACCGAGCAATTTGTATCTTAGCGCAAAAATCAGGAAAACCCCGCCGCCGATTATGGCACTGACTATCGCTTGGAATGCGCTGCCGAGTCTGGTTTCTAGTGGAGCTAACCATTCGAACAAGCATGGGAAAACGGCCATGAGGGCTAAAGCTGCGAGCAATCGAATAAGCATTGTTTTTTCAACGAATGGTACTCGAATTGTTTGTTTTAGCGAAACGTAACAAATAATCAGGATGACAAGTAAGCCAATACATGTTGAAATTGATGCGCCCATCGTTGCGAGCCTTGGGATAAGAATGCTTCCTGATATCCATTTTACAATAAGTCCAATTCCAACGCCAACTGCGGGTACGGCGATTTTTCCGAAGCCTTGCAAAATGCTGCTTAACATGATGATAAGCGAACTAAGGAAAACGGCCGGCATGAATAATTGTAAAACGAATGTGCCGTCTGGAGTTTGGAATAGCATTTGATTTAGTGGGCGCATGATGACGATGAGTCCGACTGTTTCTGCACCGGCTAAAATTAGCGTGATTTTGATTGCTAATAATACGGAGCGTTTTAGTTCTTTTTGCTGACCTTGAACTCTTGCGGCCGTGATCATCGGGACGAGCGCGAGTGCGAGCCCGGTCGAGATGACTAGCCCTAATTGCAAGATTGGCTGGCCTCGGTCGTATATTCCTTTGAGTGATTTGGCGATAAAATCCGGGATGCCGGAGTCGCTCATTAACCGATACACTTGGAAGGAATCGACTAGCTGGAATAAAATCAGCATCGAGCTAACCACACAAATTGCCACACTTTGTCGTAAAAACGCGCGACCGATACCGACTTTTTCTTCTTTATTAGCAAATACGGCTGGTTGAATTCCTTCGCCAAGTGAAACTTTTTTATTGTAAAAGTGACGCAAAATGAAGATTCCGGAAACCCCGCCGAAAAAGGCGCCACTCATTGCCATCGAGCCAGCATCATATAAATCGAATCCGAAGTGAAGCGCCAGTCCTGCTCCAATCAAAATTATCGCCACTCGAATGATTTGTTCGACTGTTTG
>CM001047.1:221730-223482 GCA_000183865.1 Listeria marthii FSL S4-120 | reverse complement strand
CGAATGATTTGTTCGACTGTTTGCGAAATCGCGGTCGGTATCATGTCTCCTTCACCTTGGAAAAAGCCACGCATAAACGCGAGTTGCGGCATAAGTAGAAAAACGAAGCTAATGACGCGGATTAATTCTGACAAAGCTGGGTCGCCCATCATCATCGCAATTATATTAGCAAACAGGAATAAAAAGACGAATATCGCAATACTTACAATCCGGAGCATCCGCGAAACTGCTCGCATAATGATTTGTTGTCGCCTGAAATCCCCTTCTGCTTCTGCTAACATTTTCGAAATAACAACAGGGAAGCCACCGAGTGCAAGCGTCATCGCGATTCCATAAATCGGGTAAACTTGTTGAAAAATATAAAATCCGACGTCGCCCACCATATTTTGAAAAGGTACGCGGTAAACTGCGCTAAGTATTTTAGAGATAAGCGAGGCAGCGGTTAGCCAAGCTGCTCCTTTCATTAGTCGCTTCATGGAACGTTCTGACATCCCGCCACCTCCTTTCTTCTTAATAAGTTATCAATTTTCGGTAGATACTTTTTCTTTCATAGCGCCACGAAGTTTTTCAGCCAAACTTTTCACTTGGTATAACCATTCTTTTAAAGGTTTATTTTGGACGTTGATTGTGATTTTAAGTTGTGTGCCTTCCATTCCAACGCCGACCATGCGACCAAATTCGCCAATAATTTGCATCACGACATCGCCGCGAATACCAGCTGTACCACTTTCTGAAAATAGCATAGTAATTTTATTTTGTTCTTGTTTTACGGATTCAATGCCAACTTCCAGTGCGTGGACCTTGAGTTCGGTCATTGTGAATAAATATTCGACTTCTTCTGGATATTCCCCAAAACGGTCAATCATATCACTTTGTAAGTCCTCGAGTTCGCTCAATACTTCTATATTGCGGAAACGTTTGTACATCTCGATTTTTTGGCGACCATCTGTAATATAATATTCCGGAATGTACGCATCGGCTTGGATATCAATTTCGACTGGGACGATTTGTTTTTGTTCTTCTTTTGGTTTTTTCGCTTCGATTGCTTCTTTGAGCATTTGCGAGTAAAGATCGAACCCGACTGAATCGATAAAGCCATGTTGTTGGGCACCTAGAATATTTCCGGCACCTCGAATGGATAAATCACGCATTGCAATTTTGAAACCAGAACCCAATTCGGTAAATTCCTTAATGGCTGATAAGCGTTTCTCAGCTTCCTCACGCAAAATTTTATCTTTTTGATACATGAAGTAAGCATATGCGATTCTGTTCCAACGTCCTACCCGTCCGCGCAACTGATAGAGTTGAGAAAGACCCATTCGGTCAGCGTCTTGAACGAACAGTGTATTAACATTTGGAATATCTACGCCTGTTTCAATAATCGTTGTTGTTACGAGTACATCGAATTCGCCTTCAAGGAAGCTTAAAATGACGGATTCTAGTTCTGATTCGCCCATCTGGCCGTGTGCAGTTGCTACTCGAGCATCAGGGACCATCGCAGAAATCTCATCTGCTTTTTGGGTAATGGATTCAACCCGGTTGTATAGATAGTACACTTGTCCGTCACGTGCTAGTTCCCGTTCGATTGCTTCGCGGACTAAAACGTTATTTTGTTCCGCGACATAGGTTTGCACTGGGAAACGGTTGGCCGGCGGTGTTTCAATAACAGATAGGTCACGAACGCCGAGCATCGACATATGCAATGTTCTTGGAATCGGTGTTGCAGTAAGCGTTAGTACGTCTATTTTGGAA
>CM001047.1:217810-221630 GCA_000183865.1 Listeria marthii FSL S4-120 | reverse complement strand
CGCATTTGTTTAATTTTTTCTTTATGTGTTACGCCGAATCGTTGTTCTTCATCGACAATGAGTAAGCCTAAGTCTTGATACTCCACATCTTTTGATAATAAGCGGTGTGTGCCGACAACTACATCGACTGTACCATTTTTCATACCCTTTAATGTTTCTGTTTGTTGTTTTTTCGTGCGGAAACGGCTTAAAAGACCAATTTCGATTGGGAAGCCTTGGAAACGTTCTTTCATTGTTTCATAGTGTTGTTGCGCTAAAATGGTTGTCGGCACTAAAAAGGCGACTTGTTTTCCATCCATAATAGCTTTGAATGCAGCTCTAAGGGCCACTTCGGTTTTTCCGTAACCAACATCCCCAACCAAAAGGCGATCCATTGGGCGCGGTCGTTCCATGTCTTTTTTGATTTCAGAAATCGAACGCAATTGGTCTTCGGTTTCTTGATACGGGAAAGCATCTTCGAATTCGCGTTGCATTTCGTCATCCGCGCTAAACGCATAGCCTTTTTCAGCTTCGCGTTCGGCATAAAGTTTGATTAAATCGTCCGCAATATCTTGGACGGAGGCTTGCACTTTCTTCTTAACACGTTTCCATTCAGCGCCGCCAAGTTTATTCAATCTCGGCGACTTACCTTCTGCCCCAACGTATTTTTGAACTAAATCAAGTTGATCAACTGGGATAAAAAGTTTATCTTCGCCTTGATAAACAAGTAGCAGATAATCTTTATGCACGCCGTTAATGTCTAGTGTTTCCATCCCGACATAGCGCGCGATACCGTGATTGACGTGAACTACGTAGTCGCCAACTTTTAACTCGGAATAACTTTGGATTCGCTCAGCATTGGAAAGTTTCTGGCGTTTTTTCACCTTTTTGATTTTTTTATTAAAAAGTTCGGTTTCGCTAATAATCGCTACTTTGGCAAGCGGTAGTTCAAAGCCGTTCTGGAATGTTCCGATGACAAATTGAACCATTCCGTATTTTGGTACATCCGATTCTTCTTTTAAAATGGTGCTTTCCATATCGTAATCGGCCAAGGTTTGCTGCATTTTTTCCGCACGCTCTAAATTCGGCGCCAATATTACTACTGAATAATTGTTTTTATGCCAACTTTCTAGCTCCGTTTTTAAAACATTCATTTGACCGTGGAATTGCTGCATTTGTTTATAAACGATGTTGGTCGTTTTCGATGCGCGCATACTCGCCATTTGTTTTTGAAAAAGAGATAAGTAAATTTTGGGCGATTGGTTCGCTTCTAATAATTTTTTGAAAGAATGGCTTACTTGCACGTCGCGAACTGTTTCCATTCGGCTTAACGTTTCCGTCTGCCACTCCGCTTCTTCCCGTTCTAAACTTTCTTCCGTTTCCAAAATCCGCGCAAATTCATCAAGCAAAATCGCCGTATTTTTCGGTAAATAATCGAAAAGTGAAGCTGGATCAGGATAAGCTAGACCGATATATTTAAAGAACATGTCTGGTTTTACGCCAGAACGCAACATTTCCAACTCTTCTTCTAAATTTTCAACAAGTGCTTGTTTATCCGCATCTTCTTTTAGTTCATTTAAAGTGAGCGTCATTTTCTTTTCCAAACGTTGGACGATGTCAGGATAATAGCTTTGATCTAAAATGATTTCTGTTGCCGGAAGTAATCGGAATTCTTCCACACGTGTTGTCGAGCGTTGTGTTTCCACATCAAAGAAACGAAGGGAGTCCACTTCGGTATCAAAAAGTTCTATTCTAATCGGGAATTCTTCTGTAATCGGGTAAATATCAATAATCCCGCCGCGAACGCTGAATTCTCCCGGGGTATTTACCATTCCGCTCATCGTGTAACCCATCGTCACTAATTTTTGGCGTAAAACATCTGGGTCAATTTCTTCGCCTTCCGCAATGGAGATATTGAAATCTTTCCAAAGCGAAACTGGCGGAAGCATTTTTCTAAGTCCAGCAACTGGGACGATGACAATGCCCGGTTTTCCGGATAGCAAGAAATCAAGCGCTTCAACACGTTGACCACGAAGCTCCGGGCTAGAAATACTTAGCTCAGAAGAAATTAATTCATCTGCTGGGTATAAAAATAGGCGATCAACGTCTATTAATGAAAGTAGATCATCATATAATTTTTGCGCATGATATAAATTGTGCGTGACAAATACAACTGGTCGCTTTGACGCTCCTTCTACCACGCTTGCAAATAACGCGCGCGAAGAACCTGTGAGCCCGGTGACAAGTTGCGCTTTTTCTTTTTCATCAAGCGCTTTTAATACCGCTCGAATATCTTTTTGTTCATATATTAATTGTTGTAATCCTTTCAAGGGAAAACAGCTCCTTTTTTGTCAGAAAATTCATTCTACAGGGCGCGAGAGTCAATCACACACCCAAAGAAAGACCGAAATACGTGGCAAAAAAATTACCACGTCTCGTCATTGTTTATTTTTGATTGTATTTATTCATTACTTCTATAAATGGCGTTTGCGCAAAGTCTTCGATGGCATCCGCACTTTTTTGGATTGCTGCGATAATATCAGGTTGTTCAGCTTTAGGAAAATCTCCTAACACATAGTTAATGACTTCCCCTTTTATAGGGCGACTCACGCCAACACGAATGCGGTTAAACTCTTGTGTTTTAACATGCTGGATAATTGATTTCATCCCATTATGTCCACCGGCACTACCTTTTTGGCGTAATCTGATTTTCCCAACTGGTAAATCAAGATCATCATACACAATTACAACGTCTTCAATCGGTATGTTGTAATAGTCCATCAGCGGACGAATACATTCCCCAGAAGCATTCATAAAAGTGAGCGGTTTAACTAAAATCATTTTTTCGCCACCAACATTAATTTCACTTGTCATACCATTAAATTTGGATTTTTTCCAAGGTGTTTGATGGCGGAAACTCAGCTCATCAACTACCATAAAACCGACATTATGCCGGGTACGTTCGTATTTTTTGCCCGGATTTCCGAGTCCTGCGATTAATTTCATAAAAGCTTCTCCTTACATGAACGAAACCACTTCACGAATGAACTGGTTTTTGTTTCGATGTTTTTTTGATTATAACATGGATTGCACTTGGTTGAAAGTTTTCCAACTATGCTTGGTGTTCAGCAATTTTATTTTCAATTATTTGCCACGCTGTTTCATTTTCAGCTTGAAAGTCTGCCGTTTTCCAATTTTTGGGCGTTTTTCCGATATATTTTTCAAAACCGAATTTCTGATATAAATAGATTGCTTGGTAACTTCCGGTTTGTGTAGTCAAATAGACAAAATCATTTTTATTTATGCCCAGGATTTTGGATAACAAAGCTTTTGCGATACCTTTTCCGCCGTGGGAATCAAGTACAGCTACCCAATGAATCCGGCTCGCCATTTCGCCAAATGTATCCCCATCCCAAAGCATTGCTGTTCCAATAAGTTCACCATTTGGAGCTTGCACAAAGACACAACGCTTGGCCAATTTCTCTTTTTTAGTTCCAAATTCCGTTTCAAAACGAGCGCGAATACTATCCATTGATGGTACCTGACCAGTTTCTAATTGTAATCTACACCAATCTTCTTCCAATCCTTCTTTATAAAAGCAAAAAGAATATCCCGCTGGTAAATGAAACTCCGGATAATTCGCGGCATTGTGATTGACCATCGCAACAGAAATATGTGGTACTGATTTATCAAGCATATAAACGCCTCCTTCTCGAAACTATTATACCAAAAAAAATGGAAGATATCGCAAACAAATGCGTATCTTCCATCCTTATTTATTAGAAATTATTCAACAGGCTCTTCATCTTTACCATGTACAGCTTCTGGCTCTGGCGCTTCC
>CM001047.1:217461-217710 GCA_000183865.1 Listeria marthii FSL S4-120 | reverse complement strand
CCATGTACAGCTTCTGGCTCTGGCGCTTCCGTAGTCGTTGGTTCTTCTTCAGCACGCGGAGCAGATACAGTAACTACTGTTTCTTCTTCCTCTGCTTGCACGACATAGTCTTTGTTTTCTGGAAGATCGTTTGTTGTTAAAACATCACCGATTTCTAATGAAGAAATGTCTAATTCAATTGTTTCTGGTAATTTTTCTGGTGTTGCTGAAACTTTTACGTCATGGATAATTTGTTGTAATACGCCGCCA
>CM001047.1:216915-217361 GCA_000183865.1 Listeria marthii FSL S4-120 | reverse complement strand
TAATTTGTTGTAATACGCCGCCAGCTTTAACGCCAGGTGCATCGCCAACTAATACCACGCGAACATCGGTCTCAACTTCTTCATTCATATCAACCGCTAGTAAATCAACGTGTACTAAAACGTCTTTTAACGGATCCACTTGATATTCATGTAATAGAACATTTAATTTCTTGCCGTCTACAGTCACTGAAAATACGGCGTTTCGACCATTGTCACGAACTGCTTTGATTAATTCCAAAGAATCAACGGAAACTGGAACATTCTCTGATTTGTAACCATAAATAATTCCAGGTACTTTTCCTTCACTACGCAATCTCGTTACTTCTGAATGTTGCGTTGTTTCTCTTTTCTGGACCTCTAATGTTGTTGCCATAAAAAATCACTCCACTCATTCAATTTTGGTACATCTACATTATATCTACCCGTTAGAAAAATAGCAAAACAAA
>CM001047.1:214459-216815 GCA_000183865.1 Listeria marthii FSL S4-120 | reverse complement strand
CGTTAGAAAAATAGCAAAACAAAGGAATAGCCTTATTTTGATTTGTAAGGTTTATAATTCTCAATAAAAGGTAAACAGAAAATAGCGGTTGAACGCGAATGCAGACGCTTCCAAACTGTACTATAGCGTTTTCACAAAAACATTATAACAACTTTTTTAAATTTAGGACGTTCAACGCTTCACAAATGAAAAATACATGGTATACTGTACTAGTAAATAGATTTTTTATAGGAGGAATTCGAAATGAAAGATCATCAAAAAATTATTTTAGTTGGCGACGGAGCAGTTGGTTCCAGTTACGCATTTGCTTGTGTAAACTTAAGCATCGGACAAGAATTTGGCATTATTGACATAGATAAAGACAGAACTATTGGGGATGCAATGGATTTAAGCCACGCTGTTCCATTTTCCACACCGAAGAAAATTTACTCAGCGAATTATAGCGATTGCCATGACGCAGATTTAGTTGTTGTAACAGCTGGAACTGCGCAAAAACCTGGTGAAACTCGTTTAGACTTAGTAAACCGTAATATCAAAATCATGAAAGGCATCGTGGACGAAGTTATGGCCAGCGGATTTGACGGCATTTTCCTAATCGCGTCTAACCCAGTGGACATCCTAACTTATGCGACTTGGAAATTCTCAGGCCTTCCTAAAGAACGCGTTATCGGTTCTGGAACAAGCCTTGATACAGCTCGTTTCCGTATGTCGATTGCCGATTATTTAAAAGTGGATGCTCGTAACGTCCATGGTTACATTCTTGGCGAACACGGTGATACTGAATTCCCAGCATGGAGCCACACAACTGTCGGCGGCCTTCCAATTACTGAATGGATTAGCGAAGACGAACAAGGCGCAATGGATACTATCTTCGTAAGCGTTCGTGATGCAGCTTATGAAATCATTAATAAAAAAGGCGCTACTTTCTACGGCGTTGCAGCTGCACTTGCCCGTATTACAAAAGCGATCCTAAATAACGAAAATGCGATTTTACCACTTTCCGTTTATTTAGATGGTCATTATGGTATGAACGACATTTATATCGGCGCACCTGCAGTAGTCAACCGTCAAGGCGTTCGCCACATTGTTGAAATGAACTTGACCGATAAAGAAAAAGAACAAATGAAAAATTCAGCAGATACACTTAAAAAAGTTCTCGACGACGCAATGAAACAAGTTGACTAATAAGCTCTGAATCTTAAAAGCATGCGCCTTAGCATGCTTTTTTGTTATACTTAATTTATTCGAGAGGAGAGCGCCGTATGATTACTTTTGACCAACTTAACACCGAACTTCAAGCATTAGAAAATCCAAATACCGTTAAAATTTTCCGAAATCACGGTTGCCCTGAAACATTAGAACTTTACGGGCTGAAAATTGGCGATTTAAAGAAAATTATTCGCCGGGAAAAATTGACGAAAAACTACGAACTTGCTGTAGAGCTAATCGAATCGAGCAACAGCGACTTGATTTACCTCGGATTGCTCGCGATTGATCCGAACAAAATGACTACTGAGCAAATCGAAAAATGGAATATTGCTTTTCGAGAAACGTGGTCACAACTAACTTTCGCACTTGCATCACTTGTCAGCAAAAGAGAAGATGCACTCACATTCGCCGAAAAGTGGATTGAAAGTGATTATGATTTAACTAAAGCAATGGGCTGGCAGATTTATAGCGAGCATATTAACGATTTACCCGAAGCGGAGGAGCTATTAAAGCGCGCCAAAGAAACACTACAAGCAGAATCCAACAGAACGCGATATTCGATGAACAGTTTCATTATTTCTTGCGGCATTTATAACGACGATTTGCATGAAAAAGCGATAGAAGCTGCGGAATCAGTCGGGAAAGTTCATGTGAATTTAGGGAAAAATGCTTGTAAAGTTCCGGACGCCATTTCTTATATCGAAAAAGCGCGAAATCGCAAAAAATAGCCGGATATCCTTTGACTAAAAAAAGCTCTAAGGAGTATGATAAAAGAAAACTGGAGGGATGAAATTATGATCGTAACAACCTCACCAAATATTGAAGGCAAACAAATTATTGAGTATAAAAAAATCGTTTTCGGCGAAGTCATCACTGGCGTTAACTTTATGAAAGATATTGGAGCCGGACTGAGAAATTTCTTCGGGGGTCGTTCGCAAGGTTATGAGGACGAGCTTATTAACGCTCGCGAGGAAGCGATTCGCGAAATGGAACAACGCGCGAAAGATATTGGCGCAAATGCCGTTATTGGCGTTGATATTGATTATGAAGTGCTCGGAGCGGATAACGGGATGCTGATGGTTACCGCATCTGGTACAGCTGTTGTTATTGAAGCGCAGGATTATTAAAATAAAAAGAAGTATCCGTT
>CM001047.1:213983-214359 GCA_000183865.1 Listeria marthii FSL S4-120 | reverse complement strand
AAATTTATTATTTAACTTCTTTATAACCTTGAGATTTTAGCAATTTCACAGACTTTTTCATACTAATCCCCTTAGAAGTATCACCACTTGTAGTCATACCTGGGAGTTTCCTTATATCTTCTGAAGAAATTTCAGTGTAATCTACCTCTATCGTCTCAATAGCTTTATCATCTTTATATTCCATTTTCGCTTTTAATCCGTTAATGTTTTGAAACTTATCACTTCTTTCTTTAAGCATTTTTTCAGCGTCTTCTTTTGAACTAACGCCTAGCGCAGTGTAAGGCATTCTATTTTCAGCTGTTTGCTTCGTGACTTTGTCTCCTTTACAAGTGTATATCAATTTAGATTCTATACCATTTTGAGAAAGTTCGTACGT
>CM001047.1:213390-213883 GCA_000183865.1 Listeria marthii FSL S4-120 | reverse complement strand
TGTTCCCTTTTTAAGTAATTTCATCGTTGTTCCTCCTCTTTTTTGTTTTACAACTGTCTAAGAATAACCTAAACGCCTTTGAGATACCATGGATTTTTTGTGAACTTTTCTTTTATAAAATGGTATTATTTTAGTTTCAGTAACATAATTTAGACATATTTTTAACACCAATAAAAAAACAGGATCCCCCCTAAGAGAAACCCTGTTTTTAGCTTTAAATTTTATTCAAATAAAGAACTTACAGAAGCATTTTCATGAACGCGTACGATTGCTTCACCAAGAAGAGCCGCAACAGATAGTTGTTCCATTTTGTCGATCCATTTTTCTTCTGGAAGGGCGATGGAGTTTGTAACAACTAATTTTTCGATTGGTGATTCTTCAATGCGTTTCATAGCCGGGCCTGAAAGAACTGGGTGCGAACAACATGCGTAAACTTTTGTTGCGCCAGCTTCACGTAATGCTTTAGCAGCAAGCGTGATTGTTCCTGCTGTAT
>CM001047.1:212641-213290 GCA_000183865.1 Listeria marthii FSL S4-120 | reverse complement strand
GTTTGGACGCGGGCGACGCTTATCAATGATAGCAATCGGCGCTTTCAAACGGTCAGCCATTTTGCGAGCACGAGTAACTCCACCATGGTCAGGGGAAACTACTACTAAATCGTCGCCTAAATGACGTTCGCTGAAATAGTCACTTAGAAGGCGTACTGCGTTCAAGTGATCAATCGGAATATCAAAGAAACCTTGGATTTGCGGTGCGTGCATATCAAGTGTAATCATTCTTGTTGCACCAGCTGTTTCGATTAAGTTTGCTACTAATTTCGCTGTGATCGGTTCACGGCTTCTTGCTTTACGGTCTTGACGTGCATAACCATAGTAAGGCATAACAATATTAATTGTTGCTGCGGAAGCGCGTTTCAACGCATCAATCATGATCAAAAGTTCCATTAAATTCTGGTTTACAGGATTACTCGTTGATTGAATAACATATACATGACAACCACGGATACTTTCTTCAATGTTAATTTGGATTTCTCCATCACTAAAATGAGTAACGCTTGATTTCCCTAACTCAATACCTACTTCTTTCGCAATCTCTTCAGCTAGTTCACGATTAGAATTTAGCGAGAAAATCTTCAACTTTGGATCAAAATACTCGTTTGACATAATCAGCCTCCACTATTTTTATTAAAATTTTAAA
>CM001047.1:212457-212541 GCA_000183865.1 Listeria marthii FSL S4-120 | reverse complement strand
CACCGTTGTTTCCTCCTCTTTTTGTTTCACATTCGCCTCAGAATAACCTAACTGCATTTGAGATACAATGGATTTTTTGTGAAC
>CM001047.1:211981-212357 GCA_000183865.1 Listeria marthii FSL S4-120 | reverse complement strand
ATATGGCACTTTCTCAAAATGGTTCTACTACAAAAATGACTTATACTTATGTAAAGGATAAAGTTACTAAACAAACAACAGAAAACGAAATGACTTACGCTGCTCTAGGCTTTAAAAACAAAGAAGAAGCTGAAAAAGCGTTAAAAGAATCAAGCGATAAGTTCCAAGGCGTTGAAGGTGTAAAAGAAAGCATTGAGTATAAAGACGACAAAGCAATCGAAACACTAGAAATTGACTACGAAAAAGCAGATGCAAAAGAATTAACTAAACTTCCAGGATTCGCTGCAAGTGGCGACATCGAAAAAGGAATCAGTATGGAAGAATCTGCAAAAATGCTAGAATCCCAAGGCTTTAAAGAAGTTAAATAATAAGTTTA
>CM001047.1:211804-211881 GCA_000183865.1 Listeria marthii FSL S4-120 | reverse complement strand
ACTTCTTTTTTTTGATAATCATGTGCGTTAATAACAATGGAGCTTAACTATTGGCGTGCTATAAAAAGTTCACAAAA
>CM001047.1:210902-211704 GCA_000183865.1 Listeria marthii FSL S4-120 | reverse complement strand
TGCTATAAAAAGTTCACAAATTCCCAAATGGAAATTATTTACCGTGATTCAAATGTTTCGCATAACCAAGTTTGTTGTCTTGTTTCGCGCGAGCAATGCCCAGCGCGTCATCAGGAACGTCTTTTGTAATAGTTGAACCGGCAGCTATGAAAGCTCGGTCGCCCACTTTGACAGGTGCAATCAAGTTTGAGTTACAGCCAACAAAGACATCGTCACCAATGATGGTTTTCGCTTTGTTTTTGCCGTCATAATTAACCGCAATACTTCCGCAACCAACATTGACGTTTTTACCAATTTCCGCATCTCCCATGTAAATGAAATGTGGCAATTTAGTTCCTTCACCAACAACTGCTTTTTTCGTTTCGACGTAATTTCCGATTTTCACATGATCGTGAATGTCAGATTCTGGTCTTAGGTGGGCATATGGGCCAATTTGAACGTCATCGCCAACTTTACTTTCGAAAATTGAGGAAGTTCTGACGTTTACTCGTTCACCGATAACACTGTTTACGATTTCCGAGCCGCTTGTAACCACACAATCATCACCGATTACAGTTTTCCCACGAAGCATAACTCCGGGTTCAATTACTGTATCTTGACCAATTTTTACATCTATATCAATATACGTACTTTCTGGATTAACAAGTGTTACTCCATTACGCATATGATTTTCGTTAATTCGACGTTGCATTAATTTGGACGCTTCAGCTAGGGCAATTCGGTCGTTCACTCCAAGTGACTCTTCGAAAGACTCCATTCTGTAAGCCGCAACGACTTCATCCGAATCTTTTAAAATTTTAAT
>CM001047.1:210700-210802 GCA_000183865.1 Listeria marthii FSL S4-120 | reverse complement strand
ATCTTTTAAAATTTTAATAACATCTGGTAAGTAATATTCTCCTTGCACGTTATCGTTAGAAACATTCTCCAACGCCTCAAAAAGAGCTTTATTATCAAAGCA
>CM001047.1:210416-210600 GCA_000183865.1 Listeria marthii FSL S4-120 | reverse complement strand
AAAAGAGCTTTATTATCAAAGCAATATGTTCCAGTGTTAATTTCCGAAATACGTTGTTCTTTTTCTGTCGCATCTTTATGTTCTACGATTTTTTCTACAATGCCTAGGTCATCACGAATAATACGACCGTAACCTGTAGGATCTTCAATAACTGTTGTAAGAATAGTTGCTTTTGCGCGTTTTT
>CM001047.1:209429-210316 GCA_000183865.1 Listeria marthii FSL S4-120 | reverse complement strand
TTGTAAGAATAGTTGCTTTTGCGCGTTTTTCATGGTGATATTTTAGCAAAGCTTCCATTGTGCTAGCTTCGATTAAAGGTGTGTCCCCACAAACAACTAGCGTTACACCATCTTTACCCGCAAGTTCTGCTTTCGCTTGAAGTACCGCATGCGCCGTTCCAAGTTGTTCTTCTTGTTTCACAAACTCGCTTTTACCAGCTAAATGCTCTTGTACTTTCTCAGCTCCGTGACCTACAATCGTAACCACTTTATCAACATTAAGCGTTGAAATTTGATCTACTACATGTTCGACCATTGGTTTTCCACAAACAGGATGCAACACTTTGTAAAGTTTTGATTTCATCCGTGTGCCTTGGCCAGCAGCAAGCACTACAGCATATCGTTTTGACATTATATAGAACCTCCAATATTCACTATTCATCCACTATGAATGATAACGTAAAATTTGCTTTTTTTCAAGAATGCGCCCAAATAAAAAACCTTACCTACATTTTTTAGGTAAAGATTAAATTTAAAGTTTTATTTGTTTGAAAATTCCGAAAGATACAGTGTGATTATTTATTTGTTTACTAAAAGAAGAATTTACAGGCGTGCTACAAAAATGTTTTCTAAAATGGATCTGTTTTAGCAACATCATTAAAAATTCCCCTCCCTGTTTTATAATCTGCTTTTAATTATACCATAGCCAAAATAGAAGACCAAGGCTATTTATGATTTTTTTCATGCTTCTTCTACACAAAAAGGGCTAGCACGGAGCTAGCCCTTGAAAATTTTTAATTATTCAGCAGAAACGGACTCAGATTCTTCTTCTGTTACCGCAGTCGCTTCTTCTTCACCAACGCGCTCATATTCAGCTAAAACTACTTCTTGAATTTTTGCACGAGTAT
>CM001047.1:209111-209329 GCA_000183865.1 Listeria marthii FSL S4-120 | reverse complement strand
ACTACTTCTTGAATTTTTGCACGAGTATCGGAATTAATTGGGTGAGCGATGTCACGGAATTCACCGTCAACACCACGTTTACTTGGCATAGCTACGAATAAACCGTTATTCCCATCAATAACGCGGATATCATGAACTACAAATTCCTCATCTAAAGTGATTGAAGCAATCGCTCTCATTCTTCCATCAGTTTCTACACGACGTAATCTCACATCTGT
>CM001047.1:208756-209011 GCA_000183865.1 Listeria marthii FSL S4-120 | reverse complement strand
ACACGACGTAATCTCACATCTGTTACTTGCATTATTAGTCACTCCTTATCCCATTTGCCTCTTTCAAAAAGAATCTGCTTATCCCAGCCTAAATCTTAGGTACTTATCCCCCAGCTGTTCCCAACAACGTTCTCCCTAACCGAGGATTTTTTAGTTTTCTTCTACAACACTTTCGTCTGCAGAACTTTCTTCAGCTACTGCTGGTTCGTCCGCTACTTCATAAGCAGCTAAAACGGCTTCTTGAATTTTTGCACG
>CM001047.1:208438-208656 GCA_000183865.1 Listeria marthii FSL S4-120 | reverse complement strand
CTTGAATTTTTGCACGGGTGCCTGAGTTAATTGGATGAGCGATATCTCTAAACTCACCATCCGGCGTACGTTTACTAGGCATAGCTACGAACAAACCCTCGTTGCCATCGATGACACGAATGTCGTGAATAACAAACTCACCGTCAATCGTTATTGAAGAAATAGCTTTCATTCTCCCATCTGTCTCAACACGTCGTAATCTCACATCTGTAATCTCC
>CM001047.1:208198-208338 GCA_000183865.1 Listeria marthii FSL S4-120 | reverse complement strand
ACACGTCGTAATCTCACATCTGTAATCTCCATTATCTTCACCACCTTAATCTAGTTGCGCTGCTAGTAAACAATGCTCACATGCAACTTAAGTACACACACTCGAGAAAAATTCCCCCATAGAAAAAATTACTTTTATAA
>CM001047.1:207011-208098 GCA_000183865.1 Listeria marthii FSL S4-120 | reverse complement strand
CATAGAAAAAATTACTTTTATAAGCAAGCAATATTCACGTAAAATTCTTCCCTATGAACATAATAATAAAAAAAACTAAATTTGACAACTTTGTGAATTGTAATCTAAAAAAAATAGTTTTTTTCGGAAAATCGTTGACATTTTCAGATTGTTCCTTCTAGTTTTTGTTTTGTATACAATATTTATCATTATATGTATAAAAACCTCAAAACCATTGCCATCACAGTATCATGATGTAATCATCATACTATTTTATAGACAATAACACCAGTGAAACGGTGCTAAATTTATCATTTCTAAAAAATAATTGTATACAATAAACGAGAAATTTATGAGTTTTCATAGCTCATATATTTACAATATTATACTTCTCTATCCTTCTTGTTCCAATCAGCCAACAAATACTGTATACCCCAAAAATCCCATTCTAATGCATGATTCGAGAATTAATTTCACTTTTTTTATCGAATTTTTACCGAAAGCGGATTTTGAAAGCGTTTAATTGTGACAAAAAGATTAAATATAGATGACAAGACATCTGCTAGGCTAATTTTGTAAAAAAAGAAACCCGAAATAAACTATTCCGGATTTCTTTTTTATTTACTCAGATCTTAAAGCGTCAATTGGTCTTAGTTTCGATGCCTTGTTAGCAGGTGCGATACCAAATATTACTCCGATACATAAAGAGAAGACAAAGGAGAAGATAATGGTTCCCGCTGTTATTCCTGAGGATATACCTGCGACAGAGCCGAATATTAACGCTCCCGACACGCCGATCAGTATTCCAATGACACCGCCACAAACACTAATAACGATTGATTCAATGAGGAATTGTAATAGAATAGCTCGTTTTTTAGCTCCGAGCGCTTTTCTTATACCGATTTCTCTCGTTCTCTCACTGACAGAAACTAGCATTATGTTCATAATTCCGATACCACCAACAACAAGCGAGATGGCAGCAATTGCACCAAGCGCAGTAGTTAGCGTTGTACTAATCGTGTTAAAGGCATTAAGAATTTCTTGTTGATTGATTACTTGATAAGATGGTCCCATTTGTGCAGAAGAAGCAGCTTTTTCTTCTTGTTCT
>CM001047.1:206269-206911 GCA_000183865.1 Listeria marthii FSL S4-120 | reverse complement strand
TGTCCACCAGAAAGTTGCGTTGGTAAGTTTCTGCGTTTTTCTAGCAAGCCTACTTTTTCTAAACATTCGATTGCGGCTTTTTCTCGGGCAGAAACACTTAGTCCTGCATAAATTAGTGGAAGTTCCACGTTTTCAAAAGCAGATAATTTTGGAAGCAAATTAAACTGCTGGAAAATAAAGCCGATTTTTTTGTTTCTGATTTCGGATAGTTTATTATCGCTTAGTTTAAAAACATCTACGTCATCAAGATGGTAGCTGCCTTTATCCGGAACGTCTAAACAACCAATCATGTTCATTAAAGTGGATTTACCGGAACCGGACGGGCCAACGATGGATAAAAACTCACCTTGCTCAACGGTAAAAGTAACATCGTCTAATGCTTTAAAAGTTTCTCCGCCTAGCGTATACGTTTTTGTTAAATTTTTCATGTCAATTAGCGGTTTTGGCATGTTTATCCCTCCTTCATACAATTTGTCTGATTTGTACTTACAAAAAACTTAGCTAGGAGCACCTGGAACCGTAGAAGTTTCTTGTGTAGGAAGGATTACTTTTTCGTCTTTTTTAACGCCTTTAGTGATTTCGATATTATCTTCGTTATGAAGACCAGTTTCTACGAATTTCTTCACTTTTTTCGTTTGACCA
>CM001047.1:205542-206169 GCA_000183865.1 Listeria marthii FSL S4-120 | reverse complement strand
TAATTTTTCTTGCGTTACGGAGCCACTATTTTTCGACAGTAAGAAAACCGCACCAACGGCTACTACTGCGATAATAACGATAATAATTAACCATTTAACCCATTTTTTCATGAATGTTCTCCTTCTGCTCCTAAAATGTAGAAGCTTTGAATTTTATTATGTAGTAACGATAGAATCCATTCTACCATAAAAGTTAAATGAGTGAAGTACATCGCAAGGCTGATTTGTTTTTTGACGCTATTCACGAAAAATAAAAACCCCGGAAAATTTCTCCAGGGTTTAAAAATCAACTATTAAAGTAATTACCATCGACTACTTCAATTTGTTTTTCTTTCATGTTGACATTTTTTATTTTTACGAGTGATACATAATCATCAACTAAGCGCTCTTCCGCATATTCGGATTCGACTAATACGCCAATTCCTACTAAATGTGCGTTAAATTCTTCTAGCAGATTTTTCATCCCGTTGATCGTTCCGCCAGCTTTCATAAAGTCATCCACGATTACCACATTGGATCCTTCTGCCAGGCTGCGTTTGGATAGTTCCATTTTTTCGATTCGTTTGGATGAACCGGAAACATAGTTAATGCTCACAGTGGAGCCTTCTGTTACTTTGCTATCACGGC
>CM001047.1:204014-205442 GCA_000183865.1 Listeria marthii FSL S4-120 | reverse complement strand
AATTAATAGCTACTTCGGAAATACCTGAAAAATCTTCTGTTACTTTGCTATCACGGCGCACAATAACAAATGGAACACTTAAATGTTCAGCAACAGCTTGCGCAATCGGAATACCTTTTGTTGCAACAGTCATAATCGCATCTATTTTTTGGTTATTGAATTTCGTAGCTAAAATCTTACCAATTGCTTTGAGCGTTACTGGTTCCCCTAGCAAATCAGACAGGTACAAATAGCCTCCTGGAAGCAAACGGTTTGGTTCCGCAATTCTATTACATAGCGTGTGCACAAAATCCAGCACATCGTCATTTCCCGCTATTGAAATGTACTGTACACCACCAGCAGCACCCGGAACTGTTTCCAGCGTACCAATTCCTCTGTCTTCAAACGTTTTCTTTATGATGACTAAATCTTCACTAATAGAAGACTTAGCTGAGCCATAACGTTCAGCAAACATCGTAAGCGGCACTAACTTGCGCGGATGCGATAATAGAAACTGCGTCATATCAATTAATCGTTCACTGCGACGAATCTTCATAATCTCTCTCCCTTTGATAAAATTCCGTATATTAAAAAGCAATTTCACGTATTTTGTCCGTATTTTCTCTATTATAAAACGTTTTCTATAAAATTGACAACATTTATTATTTTAACGCAATAAAAAACCTGCCAAATAAACATCCTTTGACAGGCCAATGCTCTTATAAATCGCGGAAACTAATAATCTCTACTTCTTGTTGGCCTAAATATGCTTGTAATTCTCTTGAAGTTAGAATTGAAACTTCTTTGATGCGCGGCTCTACGTAACTAGATATTTCGCGTAATGTTTCATCAATAAATGCTGGGTGGGTCATTACTTCCACTATATCATTTGTCCCAATATGCTCTTGTACTAATTTTTTTATTGTTGCAAAGGAGACGCCTTCTGCATAAAACTCTGTGGCGAATAAATCAGGTGTTTTGATAGCACCAAAATCAGAAACATCTGCATGACGTCGGATGCTCACACCATATTTTTCTGCTAGTTTATGTTGTACTGGGTAAATTAACGGCTCGATCGAATGATGTGTATCAAAGTGAGAAATAGTAATGCCGGCATCAAGGATTTTCTCGATTTGCGCGGTTAATTCGCGTTCTACTTCGTCCATATCTACATCAGCTAAGCCAGATTCAAGCGCCGTATAATTTCTGCGGAAACGACCGTCATCATCTGTTAATGTTTCTAAACCTTGAAGAACTGGCGATCCAAATGTCAGGGTCAAATGCGCACCGATATCCAGACCGGGGTTTTCTTTCGCTACTTCTACCGCTAAATCAAACGCCGGGCTATTAGCAAGCAAAGTTGTAGATTTCACGACGCCTCGTTTGTAAGACTCTAAGATACCATAAACTGCTCCTGGGCTAATTCCAAAATCATCTGCATTTATAATT
>CM001047.1:203166-203914 GCA_000183865.1 Listeria marthii FSL S4-120 | reverse complement strand
GCTAATTCCAAAATCATCTGCATTAAAAATAATTTTCATTTCTTTGACCCCTCACATTCATTAATTATTTGTATCGTTCTCGCCTTCACTCCAAGGCCTAACCATATAAACTTCCTCACAAAAGCCACGTAAGCCGTTATAGACACGTTTTGCTCTGGAGTACTGTTTGATAAGCGCAAATACTGTCGGGCCGCTACCACTCATTAAGGCCGCCTCAGCACCAAACGCTAACATCCGATCTTTTATGCGTTTCACTTGTGGATTTTTTTCTAGCGTCACAGACTCTAACACATTTCCTGTGGCTGCAAAAATTCCATCTAAATCGCCATTTTTGATGGATTCTATCATTTTTTCTGTGTCAGGGTGCTCTACGTTGTCTACTTGTAATTCTTTATAAATTGTTGGGGTTGATACACTGATGCTCGGCTTAGCAAGCACAATCCAGCAACCGGGAATATTAGGTAATGCGGAAATCTTCTCGCCACGCCCAGTTGCAAGCGCTGTTCCGCCGTATACGCAAAAAGCGATGTCCGAGCCAATTTCCGAGCTTATTTCAGCAATCTCTTCTATCGAAAGACCGAGTTCCCAAATAATATTTAACCCTTTGAGCGCTGCAGCTGCATCCGAACTACCACCAGCGAGTCCAGCAGAAACCGGGATATGCTTATCAATCGTGATGCGCACACCCATTTTTACGTCAAAACGCTTTTTCAAAAGGAGGGCCGCTTGATAAATTAAGTTACGACGA
>CM001047.1:202884-203066 GCA_000183865.1 Listeria marthii FSL S4-120 | reverse complement strand
ACGACGATCTTCTGGAATAAAGTGCGCTTTTACGTCCAGCACAATTTTGTCCTCGTCTAAGCGTTCTAAGTATAATCTGTCAGCAAGGTCTATTGTTGTCATCACCATTTCCACTTCATGATAGCCGTCTTCACGTTTGTACAGCGCATCAAGCGAAAGATTAATTTTAGCTGGTGCTGTTA
>CM001047.1:202675-202784 GCA_000183865.1 Listeria marthii FSL S4-120 | reverse complement strand
GATTAATTTTAGCTGGTGCTGTTATGCTTATTTTCATTTTTCTTGGCCTCCGCGTTCAAAATCTCTTTTTCTATTCTATCATATGAAAGAAAAAATATGTAGCTAGCGG
>CM001047.1:202469-202575 GCA_000183865.1 Listeria marthii FSL S4-120 | reverse complement strand
AATTATTTTTCTTTTAGAAAATCACCTAAGAAGTTGCTTAATTTCGCAAATTCCGGGATGTCTAATGTTTCTCCGCGGCGGATTAAATCTATCCCAATCGCATTTA
>CM001047.1:201978-202369 GCA_000183865.1 Listeria marthii FSL S4-120 | reverse complement strand
TTCGGCTACTTCAGCTTCATTACAAAGCTAATTCTTTATTATCATCTGTAAATACAAGTTCTACTGCGTCTGTTAGGATATCCGTGTAACTGTAGGATACTCTTTCGAAGTTGTTTTCATCTTGATCAAGCTCAACTATGAAAACGGATGGATATGTTTCAGCTAGGATACCGCAACGTTCAATCGTTTTCTTACGACCACCGTTTGCTTTCAATGTCAATGCTTTACCTAATCTAGAATCTAAATTCATCTTAATGCTTGCAATGGTTTTTGGCATTTATTTTCCACCTCACTAATAACTATTATAGCATAGTTCGGCTCTGAAATCAATAACCAGATATTTTAACAGTTGCAAGGGCTAACTGTCAACTAAGAAAGCGCTTTTTTCGAA
>CM001047.1:201737-201878 GCA_000183865.1 Listeria marthii FSL S4-120 | reverse complement strand
ACCTTCTACTAGCTCTTCTTTACGTGGTTTTAAAGCCGGGAACTTCGAAGCCAAATTATTCCAAAGTGTTTTTCTTCTTTGTGCAAATGAAGCTCTTGTCACTTCAAAGAAAAATTCTTCGTCATTTACTTCAGCTAATGG
>CM001047.1:201222-201637 GCA_000183865.1 Listeria marthii FSL S4-120 | reverse complement strand
GGCACAGCGCTGATTCGGTCGGCTACTTCTTTTTGTAGCATGAAAGTCATGGAATCAGCCGGGATGTTATCATGTAGTAATTTTAAAATAATCGGTGTTGTTACGTAATATGGAAGGTTGGCTACGATTTTTAGTGGTAGTTCTGGTTTGGCAAATTGCTGCGCGATAACTTCCTCAACGTCTGCTTTTAATACGTCGCCGTGAACGACACGGACATTATTATAGGCACTAAGCGTATCATCCAAAATCGGCAATAAACGTTGGTCAATTTCAAAAGCGACAACTTCATTCGCTGTTTTTGCTAGCTGTTCGGTTAGGGCACCAATTCCTGGACCAATTTCGATGACGTTTGTTTCTTTTGTTATTTCAGCTGTATCTGTAATCCGCGTCAAAATATTTGTGTCGATAAGAAAGT
>CM001047.1:200034-201216 GCA_000183865.1 Listeria marthii FSL S4-120 | reverse complement strand
CGAGGCTTTTTTTAAATAAGAAACCATATTTCTTTAGGATTTCCGTCGTTCTTCCGGGAGTTGCGATATCTTTACTCATTTTCTTCCTCCTGCATAATCTTTTGGCACGCGGCTACTAACTGTTCTTCGCTGATTGCAAATGATTCTAGTCTAGTTTGTAGTTGCTTCCCGTTTGTATAGCCAATTTTTAATATGTTACCGATTTTTTCTCTGCGTTCTTTCGCTCCCGTTCCTCCGAGAAGGCCGAGATGGATAAGAATATCTTTTGAAATATATTGTTTTTCAGTGGGGGATCCACTTGTATGAAAATGTGCTAATGCTTCGCGAATGTTTGCACTGCTTGCATGTTCTACTCCAAGTCCGCGTCCAGCTTTTGGTAAGGCATCTTGTCGGTTGATAAATGCGTGTTTACAACCTGGTACCGCTGAATCAATCTGTTTTCGGATTTTTTCACCGGGAAAATCTGGATCTGTAAAAATAATAACGCCGCGAAGTTCTTGGGCATGTCTAATTTTTTCTATCGTTTCTTGTGAAAGTGCGGATCCATTGGTTTCGATGGTATCAGCAATAACAGAACGATTAATCGCCGTTGTGTCATCTCGTCCTTCTACGACAATAAATTCATGTATTACAGGCTTCCCGCTCATAATGACTACATCCTTTTTTATAAAATAAGTAAATCCATCATACCACATTTTGGGCAAAGAAAAAACGAGGCCCTATGAGTCAGCCTCGTTTTTATACGAATTTAGTCTAACACTTTGACAGTTACCATTCTTCTACCCCATGAATAGCACTGACTTTCACTTGGGAAATACACGTCAACGATATTTCCTTTGATAACGCCGCCAGTATCTCCAGCGATCGCAACCCCGTAACCTTCCACCCAAACTTTAGAGCCTAGTGGAATAACACGTGGGTCAACAGCAATTACTTTTAGTCCTTTATTGGCACTTAAATTAATACCGTAAGCTGTAATTCCGCCACCTGAATAGGCAGTAGATTCCATTCTGTAAGTTTTGCCACCAGATGGGGCGCTGCTGCTAGAAGTGGATACTTGAGTCGCTACGGGTTTAGCTTTCGTACCGCGGGCAACTACTTTATCTACTTTATTAGAAGTGACATTTTCTGTAATGACATCGCGTTTTTTCTCTTTACCATTTTCAAATGTTACTTTGTACT
>CM001047.1:198346-199934 GCA_000183865.1 Listeria marthii FSL S4-120 | reverse complement strand
TTTACCTTCTTGAACGACTTTTTCATCACCTTCGTTTAGGCTATCGTCGTTTTTGTAAACTGTTTCGAATTTAACTTGTTCATTTTTCTTTTCTGCTTTTGACTCGACATATGTAACTTGTACAGTCATTTTTTCTTTTAAGTTACTGTCTTTTGCAGGTGACACGCGGTCATCTTGATCAAGTTTAATATTTTTCTCTGTTAGTAAATCACTAACTTTTGTTTTTGTTGTCCATACTGTATCTTTTTTATCGCCGTTTTGTAAGGAAAGTTGAATGGCACGATCAATGTTGATTTCAAGGCCATCTTTTAATTTAGTGTCTAATGCTACGTTTAGTACATCTTGCGGACGAGTTGTAATATTTTCATCTTTTAGCAAGTCGGATACGTTTGCTTTTGTGCTCCAAACGTCTTTTTTCGTACCATTATCATTTATTGTAACTTGACGAGCTGGTAAATATTTAATTTCCATACCGTCTTTGATTTCTGCATTTTTTCCTGGAGCAATCTCATCACGTTCACTTACTTTAATTCCTGCTTCGTCTAATGCTTCAGCAACAGTTTTAGCATGTGTTCTTGATTCAATTTTTTCACCAGCGTTTACTATAGTGATATCGTTTTTAGTTCCTTCGAAAACGAAATAAAAAACCAATGCTACTACAATAACAAATCCTGCAATCATGATTGGTAATTTCCATTTTGATGATTGGGCTACGTTACTGCTGTTTTCCATGGTCATGTATTTCTCCCCTTTCTACTTCGCTAGTGATTATATACAGCGGAGGGAAGAACTGTCAATTTTTTCAATAGATTGTTCATATCTTCGCAAACTTTACGAATGAACGTTGATATAAAGCCATTTCTAAAAATATTATTCTTTTAAAGTGTCAAATGTAACAGGAATGTGTCATTTTTCTACGTCTCTGGTCGTAGGCATAAAATAAGGGTTTTTGTCCCAGTCGTCATTTTTATCTCCGTTAAGCTTAAGATTGGGTTACAGACTGGGTCTTATATTACAATTATGTTACAATCAATCTTTTATTTTAAATAGGCGTTTCGCGTTTTCTGTTGAGTGCGTAGCGATTTCGCTATATTTCATTTCTTTCAGTTCAGCGATTTTTTCGGCAACTAGCTTGACGTATGCAGGTTCATTTCTTTTTCCACGATTTGGCGTTGGAGCAAGATACGGAGCGTCAGTTTCAATTAATAAACGGTCAATTGGTATAGCTTGGGCTGCAATTTTTGGTAATTTGGCGTTTTTAAAAGTGACTGTTCCGCCGAATGAAATGTAAAAATTCATCGCTAGGCATGCTTCCATTACTTCGACACTTTCACCAAAACAGTGCATAATTCCGCCTACTTCTTCGGCATGTTCTTCTTGCAAAATCCGAACAACATCTTCCGTTGCTTCGCGATTATGAATAACTATCGGTAAATTCACTTCTTTCGCTAAACGGATTTGTTTTCTAAAAACCTCGAATTGCGTTTCTTTTGGTGAAGTATCCCAGTGGTAATCCAAGCCCATTTCGCCTAAAGCAACTACTTTTGGATGCGTCAGTGCGAGATCGCGTAGCCATTCCAAATCTTCG
>CM001047.1:189879-198246 GCA_000183865.1 Listeria marthii FSL S4-120 | reverse complement strand
TGTAGGGTGCCAGCCGACGATTAGTGAGATAAAGTCATATTTGTCGGCCAATATAAGCGCCCGGTCGATTGTTTCCTTATTAAAGCCTACGACGGCCATACGCGTTACATCGTTTTCCTGTGCGCGTTTTATTACTTCTTCTATATCATCGTCAAAAGCCTCGTCATTGAGGTGTACATGCGTATCAAATAGCAAGAGAATTCCTCCTAATAAAATCATTTCCTTCTATTATACTATAATTTTTGATGCAGACAAAAAAAGCCACCTAAAATACGGTGGCTTTCCTGAATTTTACTTCACTTGATAAACGATTGCTTCGTAAGGTCGTAAAGTTCCTTCTATAATATGGGGAATATTGTTTACGAGTACGGAAGCTTTTTTGATGTCGTTTAAAATGGTTTCATCTGTAATTACTTGTTCTTCTTCAGTGAAATTACATAGCACGACTAATTTTTCATTATCTGTATAACGTTCATACGCGAAAATTGCTTCATCTTGCGGCAACAATAAGCGATAATTACCAGTTGTGATAATTTCAGTCGATTTGCGCAACTTAATCAGGTTTTGATAGTAATAGAAAATCGAATCTGGATTTTTCAGCGCTTCTTCGTTGTTGATTTCTGTATAACGCGGATTGACTTTAAGCCAAGGTGTTCCGGTTGTGAAACCAGCATTGTCGCTATTGTCCCACTGGTAAGGCGTTCTCGCATTGTCGCGACCTTTTGTATAAATCGACTGCATGATGCTTTCGTGGCTATGGCCTTGCTCTTTGCGTTCTTTGTACATGTTTAGCGTTTCGATATCGCGGTAATCATCAAGCGTTTCAAAATGAACATTTGTCATGCCGATTTCTTCGCCTTGATAAATATACGGCGTCCCTTTCATCATATGCAGGCAGGTTGCGAGCATTTTTGCAGAACGAACGCGGAAACGATTGTCATTCCCGAAACGAGAAACGATACGTGGTTGGTCATGATTGTTCCAATATAAACTGTTCCAGCCATTTTCCTGAAGCGCCACTTGCCATTCGGACATGTTTTCTTTTAAATCTGGTAAGTAAATTGGTTTTAAATCCCATTTGTTGTCGCCATCGGAATCTAAATTCATATGTTCAAACGTGAAAATCATATCGACTTCTTTGTTTGCTGGATCCGTATAAATTTGTGCGTCTGTTGTACTTGCACCGGGCATTTCGCCAACAGTCATCACATCGTATTTGGAAGTAACTTCTTGGTTCATTTCATGCAAGAACTCGTGAATCCGCGGGCCATTGCAGAAATCGTTACCAGCATCGCCGTAAATTTGACCATCTGGCACTGGGCCGTCTGGGAAATCGGTGTTTTTGGAAATAAAGTTGATTACGTCCATACGGAAACCATCGATGCCTTTATCTAGCCAGAATTTCATCATATTATATACATCTTGGCGTAATTTTGGGTTTTCCCAGTTTAAATCAGGTTGTTTTTTGGAGAAAAGATGTAAATAGTACTCGCCCGTTTTCTCGTCTAATTCCCATGCTGGACCGCTGAAAATGGAACCCCAGTTGTTGATTTCATTTTCTTCGCGCCAGAAATAGTAATCGCGGTATGGGTTGTCTTTGGATTTTCTGGATTCTTCAAACCATTTGTGTTCATCGGATGTGTGGTTAACGACTAGGTCCATTACGAGTTTCATATCGCGGTCGTGTAAACCTTGCAGTAATTTGTCGAACGTTGCCATGTCGCCATATTCTTCGTAAATTTTTTGGTAATCGCGAATGTCGTAACCATTATCGTCTTGCGGCGAATCGTACACCGGAGACAGCCAAATTACATCCACGCCAAGCTCTTTTAAATAATCTAATTTCTCAATAATCCCTTGAATATCGCCAACTCCATCGCCATTAGAATCATTGAAACTTTTTGGATAGATTTGGTAAACTACGCTTTTTTTCCACCAGTCTTTTTCTTTCATTGATTAAATTCCCGCCCTTGTAATTTTGTCTATTTTTTCGCCAAAAACTTGTATAGTCGTTACTTTAAGTTGTAAGTTTGTTTCACCTTGATGGCTTGCTTTTACGTGCGCTTCGCCATTTTTGAAAGTAGCTGTGAGTGTCGTTTTGGACACTGCTCCGTTTTCATATTGGTAGCTTTTTCCATCATCATTATACACGTAACCGGTTGCTGCCTCGCCATCCAAGTATACTTCTAGCGCCAAATCTTGTGTTTCTTTCGTGTTTTGAACGCTACTACCGACTGGCAAAATCGTTCCTGCTTTAATATAAATTGGCATGGTATCAATCGGCGCGTCTGCGATAATATAGTCGCCGCCCACTAACTGCTCTTTCGTCCAATAATTAAACCAAGTCCCTTTTGGCAAACGAACTAAACGTTTCACTTGGCCTTCGCGCACGATTGGCGCAACTAGGATATTTTCACCAAGCATAAATTGATCATTTACTTGAATTAAATCACGTTCGTCTTTAAACTCCATGTAAAGCGGGCGAACGAGCGGCAAGCCACTTTCTGCCGTTTTTTGGAATTCTGTATAAATATACGGTAAAAAGGCGTAGCGCAATTCAATATATTGCTTCACGATTTTCTCCGCATCGGCACCAAATGCCCACGGTTCTTGATAAATGCTATCTTGCACACAATGATTTCTAAAATACGGTAAAAATGCTCCCGCTTGTGTCCAGCGTATCAACATTTCTTTCGTACAATCTGAAGAAAATCCGCCAACATCGGCACCAGTAAACGCGACGCCTGATAATCCTAAATTCATAATCATCGGCAGCGACATTTCCAAATGCTCCCAGTGACTACGATTATCTCCTGTCCAAACTGCCGAATAGCGCTGAACACCAGCATAACCAGCACGAGTCAGCGAAAACGGGCGCTCATTTGGCACAAGTCGTTTTAATCCTTCAAAAGTAGCTTTACTCATGTATAATCCGTATAAATTATGCGCTTCTTTATGGGTTACATTTTTCCCGTCCAAATTATGCACAACATCCAGATCCATCGTTTTACTTTCATTAAATACAGACGGCTCATTCATATCATTCCAAATCCCGCGAATACCTAAATCCGTATAAAACTTATGCAAATCGCCCCACCAACGCTGAACGGTCGTACTTAGGAAATCCGGAAAAGCACTTACGCCCGGCCAAACATCCCCGTAATAAATCTCGCCTTCCAGCTTAGAGCAGAAATAATTGTGCTTAATTCCTTCCTGATAAACAGAATAATCAACATCTTTTTTAATTCCCGGGTCAACAATCGGCACAACATCAATATTCTGTTCGCGAAGACGCGCAATCAGCTCTGGACCATTTGGAAAAGTATCCGGGTTAAAAGTGAACACGCGGAAATCATCCATATAATGTATATCCATGAATACGCAGTCGAGCGGAATTTGCTTTTCTTTAAAGGTATTCGCAATCCGCTCCACTTCTTCTTCCGAGGTATAGCTGTAGCGCGACTGATGGTAACCCAGCGACCATTTTGGTGGAAGTGGCGTTTTTCCGGTTAAATCGGTATAATTCGCGACAACTTCTTTCACATCTTCACCAAAAATGACATAAAGATTCGCTTGCCCGCCTTCTGCTAAAACGGTATACATTTCTTCAAAACTTTGGAAATCGAATTCGGTACGGTGCGAATTATCATAAAACAAGCCATATGTAGTTTCCGCAGCATCCGCAATCATGAAAGGAATCGACTGATATAATTCTACTGTATCTTTATTATGCGGGCTGTATACATCCGTGTTCCACATGCTAATAATTGAGCCAGCTTTGTTTAAAGCACCCGTTTTTTCGCCTAAGCCAAAAATCGCCGTGTCAGGTTCGCTTTTAATCGAAAATTGGTGCGCTTTGTCGCGATTAATTGCCAAGCCTTCTGTTTGAAAAATGATTTTCCCTGCTTGCTTCATAATAATTTGGAAAGGATTTTTACAAACAATAATCTCTTTATCCGCAAAATGAAGCTCGTAGTGGTCATTTGTTTCCGTAAATTTGGCAGCTTGTTTTTCAGTATCATGAATTGCTGCAATCGAAGGCGTTAAATCTACTTTGCCAAAAGGGTTCACCGTCACGCGGGCAATTTTTTCATTTGCAAAATAGCAGCTGAACTGACCGATATCAAGTGTGCCAGTCAGGCAATTGTCCGCCCAACTAGCCGTTTTCACTTGATTTATTTTTCTTGGAAATGCTGTTTTTTGTTTTACATTGGATGGTAAAATCGCAAAACTTGTGGAAGCATCCATCGTTATCTTCCTTTCTTTATTTGTACTTTTTTGGTTGTGCCGATTACTTCAACTTCATAGGAAGCCGTATTCGTTTGAACAGAAACAATTACTTCGTCCGCATTTTCAGTTACTTTTACGAGCCATTTTTCTGATAAGTGATCGGTAATTTCTTCCGTGAAGTCTCCGTCTAAATAGACTTTTAGTAATGGAGTGTCGTATTCTTCTACCGTATTTCCAACCCATGAGCCAAGTTTCAACGTAGCGTCTACATTACATAGCACTGCTTTTCCGCCACGAATGAAAACTGGGATTTCTTCTTTATCAGCTTTACATTTACGTAAAGTCGGTCCGCTCACTTTTGTTCCATTCCAGAAGTCATACCAAGTTCCTTCTGGCAAATATACTTCTCTGGAACGCACGCCGTCTTCGATTACTGGCGCGATTAGCATAGCTTCCCCGAATAAATATTGGTCATACATATCTGAAACACGCGGATCTTCTTTATAATCAAGCAGAAGCGCACGCATCATCGGCATGCCAGTTTCGACAGATTTCAACGATTCATTATAAATATAAGGTAAAATGTTCATTCTTACATTCGCGAAATGGCGGTAAATCGGGATAACCGAGTCGTCACCAGTCCGAGAAGCAATGTTCCACGGCGTCCGGTCTTGGTTGAATTCGGCTTTACTTTCGGCATGATACTGCATAATTGGGCAGAAAGTAGCCATTTCAGCAGAACGAATAAATAGCTCGGCAGTCGGAATGTCACCATTAAAGCCCGCAAAATCAAAGCTCCAAAATGGAATTCCGGAAAAGCCAGCTGAAAGTCCGGCAATAAGCGATCTTCTAAACGCATCAAAAGTAGAACGTTCGTCACCAGCCCAGTGCGCCGGGAAATTTTGTGCGCCAGTATAGCCAGCACGACTAAATGTCATCCCATTATTTTGTTGCGCGAATTGGTAGTACGCTTCTACGTAATCATTCGGATAAAGATTGCGCATTTCATCGCCGCGTCTGCCATCAGCAAATTGTAGATTTTCACCAAAGACGAATTCGCCGCCGTCTGTTTTAAAGCCATCGACGCCAATATCAATTAAGTATTGTCGTTTATCGAACCACCATTTTTTGCCTTCTTCGTTGGAGAAATCCATAATCAAGCTTTCTGTGAACCAGTTTTCTGGAATACGGTACGGTGAGCCATCTGGATTTTTCACTACGTAGCCTTTTTCAATCATATAGGCTTCTTCGCGGTCTTTTAGTGGATGCTGTTGGCGATTTAAGTATTTTTGAATTGGGATTTGCCAAAGAATTAATTTCATTTTATTGTCATGGATATAGTCAACCATTCCTTTTGGATCTGGCCATCTGCCCCATGAAGGGAATCTAATTTCATCGTAGGAATATGCTTCGGATGGCGCTTTTTCATCATATTCGGCGTCATTGAACATGTAATAAGTCGCTTCATCGCTCCATTGTTCGAGCACGACAACCGTTGACGGGATTTGCAATTCTTGCGTCGTTTCCACTTCATTTCGAACGACAGATTCGCGGTCCCAGTTGTTACTAGACATCCACGGTCCAAGCGCCCAAACCGGAACCATCGCTGGTTTCCCAGTTTTCTTCATATACTTGGCAACCGCACTACGAATATCACCCATCAATAGGCAAATATCTGTATCACAGCCGTTTATCTCAACGGTAATTGTATGCTTATCGGCTAATTGGCTGCCCAAATCAAAGCTTGTGTATCGAGCAGTATCAACAAACACACTATAATCACGGTTCGTATGGTAAAACGGCATCGGGATATACGTTCTCGTTCCTTGGTCGCGGTACTGATTATAAACAAAGCAATCAAGCACATTTCCGCGCTGACCTAGCGCATTGTATCGTTCACCGAAACCATAATACTCTTCTTCTTTCGGCGCATCCAAGTGTAATTTCACTTTATTGATCGTGCCCGTTTTATCGGTATACCATTGTAGCGCCGGATAAATTTTATGGGATTCTAAAATTAATTTATTTTTAAAATGTACTTCAATTCGTACTGGGTTGTTGGAAATAACAATCTCTAAATCGCCTTTTTTCAGTTGGCCAGATGCTTTTGTTTTTATATCGCTTGCGTTAAATGACGGTTTCAGTCCGACTACAAGTTCATCGGATTTCACAGTAAATTCAACTGGGATGACGCTTGCTGGATTTTCTTTGAATAAAACCATCAAACCTTGCTCCGTCTCGCAAATTGCCGCTTCTTCTGACCAGTGTTTCCAGATTGGTTCGACAATGTAATCCTCTGATGTCAAAGTCGTTTGGTCTTTCAATGTTGCTCGGAAATAGTACGTATACTCGCCAACTTCTTCTAGCGGTGGCACGAGCGCTTCCCAAATTTGCACATCATTTTTTTCCTTTTTCTCACATAAAATGGTCCAGTCTTTCTCTTTTAAAACTAGTTCGACTTGAATTGCTTCGATGTCAGAAATAACTTCGCAGGCAGCCGAAAAATGCATTTCCGTTTCCGGATAATGCGGCGTACGCTCGGTTAGTTGCTGCTCATAACGGTTTTCATGTCCAAATGGGTCATGCAAAATATGCGCGGCTACTTCACTTTCCATCGCGCGGAAAGCTTGGTTAATCGCAATGAAAATCGCGCCAAGTTCGTCGTTATCTTCCATTTTTATCGCCATATTCAAATAATGCAATGCTTTATCTTGATCACTTTTCTCCAAGAAGTAAAGTGCCAGCAGTGCCGTCGCAAATGAGCTAACTTTCGGCGCGCCAGAGTAAGGCAAAACGCCGTCATCTTGCACTAATTGTTGTTCCATTTTGCCAACAGCTGCTACCATAACAAGATCTTCCGGCGAAAAAAGGCCAAATGGAAGTACAGAAAGCAGTTGATCTGTGGATACTTTTCGGGTGTTAAAACCAGTAAGAACGCTATCTCCTTTGAGTAAATTATCAAAACAATAGTCGCGAATCGTTGTAATTGTTTGTTGTAATTCTGGTTTTGGGAAGGTGTTTTTCACATCTAACAAAGCAGAATACACGCTTGAAATTGTTGCTAAATAAATGTCGTTTTCCGCGGAACCCCAAACAGAATTTTCCGGACGATTCCAATTTTCAACTAAGAAAGCAATAACTGGCTCTACTTCCGCTCTATCATAATGGTTGATTTTACTGCTTAGCCATAGCCATGATGCTGTTTCAAGGACCGAATCCGCCTGCAAATCGGGTTTTGTTTCCGCCAAAATCGGTTTAATTTTTTCGTTTTTTCCTTCTATTAAATGCAAGTAACCCTGCATTAATTTTGTGAATTTAGACATATTCTATTTCCTTTCTTGGATATACTAAAGTGGCAGTCTAATTTGTAAAGTTACTTACAAACGTCCCTGCCACTCGTTTTACTTATTTAAATCCCATTGTTTTGTTGATGTTGTCTTCACTGTTTTTCAGCGCTTTTTCTGGTGTTGATTGACCGTTTAATACTTTTTCGAATTCAGAGTTTGTATAATCACTGATTTTGTTCCAATCTTTTACAACTGGAGGTAACACCATATATTGTAAGGATTCGAATACCGCCTCTCTATTATCTGGAGGAGTTGCATCTAAATATGGTTGTAAAATTTCTTTGTTTTCAGTTGCTGGAAGTTCCCAGTTGTTATCAATTCTGATTTTCGCTGCTTCTTCGTTCGCACTCATGAAGGAAGCAAATTTGAATGCCGCTTCTTTTTTATCAGAGTCTTTCGAAACACCAATTCCGTTTGCAAAGAAGTGAGTTGCTTTTTGCGTATTGCCTGCTTCTACTTGTACGTCCCATTTAAATGGAGCATCTTGGAACATATCGAACATCCAAATACCTGTATGAAGCATTGCGATTTGGCCATTCATGAATAGATCTTCTGGTAATTGTCCAGATAGGTCAGCCGGTGAAGGCGCAACTTTTGAATCAGTTACTTCACCTGTTAAGTGAGTTAGTGCCGCTACATTTTCAGGGCTATTAATCGTTGTTTTCGTTAAATCTTCATTGAAAATCGAACCACCATTTTGCGCTGCTACTTTGTAGAATTCGTTCATTGTTACCGGTTGGGAAGTTCCCCACACTTTATTTTTAGCGTCTGTTAATTTTTTCGCTGCGGC
>CM001047.1:189564-189779 GCA_000183865.1 Listeria marthii FSL S4-120 | reverse complement strand
CTGTTAATTTTTTCGCTGCGGCCTCTTCATCTTTCCAAGTCCAGTCAGCTGTAGGGTAGTCAACCCCTGCTTTGTCAAAAAGGTCTTTATTGTAAATAGTTACTACATTAGAGAAACTTTCTACCATTCCGTATTGTTTGCCGTCATATTTGAATGCATCATACGCTTGTTTATTAAGTGTCGATGGGTCAAAATCTTTGTCTTTTTCGATATAA
>CM001047.1:188708-189464 GCA_000183865.1 Listeria marthii FSL S4-120 | reverse complement strand
TGGGTCAAAATCTTTGTCTTTTTCGATATAACTGGTTAAATCTGCAAGTACACCTTTTTCCGCATATTGCATGAAAGTTTCGTAGTTAAGTTCGAAAGCATCCGGAGCATCTCCGCCCGCAATTTGCGTTTGTAATTTTGTGAAGTAATCATTAAATGCGATTGTTTGAACGTTTACTTTAATATCAGGGTTTTGCTTTTCGAATTCTTTTACCATTTTATCAAGTGCTTTTCCATCAGCTGGGGCAGAGAATTGATAATACGTGATTTCCGTTTTATCGCTGCTACTACCACCGCCGCAAGCCGTAAGACCAAATACAGACAGTACAACTACCATTAACAATAATAAACCTTTTTTCATTTGTAACTCTCCTTTTTTGTTGGTTTTTTATTCTTTCATTCCGCTCATTGCCATTCCTTGGATGAAATATTTTTGAGCAAAAAGGTACACTGCTAGAATCGGGATAACACTAATTAGTACTCCCGCCATCATCAAACCGTAATTCGTTCCATATCTACCTTGTAAAAGTGATAATCCTAAAGGTAAAGTTGCCATTTCTTGTGAACTTGTCACGATTAATGGCCATAAATAACTGTTCCAAGATTGCATAAAAGTTAAAATCCCAAGTGTCGCAAAAGTAGGTTTTGCTAGTGGTAAAATAACTTTTCGGAAAATCGTAAAATGGTTTGCTCCGTCCATAAACGCAGCTTCTTCTAGTTCTTTCGGAATTCCCATAAATGCTTGGCGTAACAAGAA
>CM001047.1:188251-188608 GCA_000183865.1 Listeria marthii FSL S4-120 | reverse complement strand
CCAAGTAAAGTAAAAATAATTTATCGCGACCCCAGAAAGGGATTCTTGCAAATGCATACGCTGCCATTGAACAAAACAGCATTTGACCAAGTGTCGTTACAATTGCAACAACGACTGAGTTAATCAGAAATCGGAACATTGGGAACATTTCAAATACTTGAGTGAAGTTTGCCGTTGTCGGTTCTTTAGGTATAAACTGAGGCGGTAAAACCATGTTCGCTGCGCCTGTTTTAAATGCAGTTGATAACATCCAAACAAACGGCATAATCATGATAATTCCACCTAGCGAGATAATCGTATAGGTTAAGATATTTTTAATTAATTGCCATTTTGGTGAACCACTTTTTTCTTTTTTCA
>CM001047.1:188058-188151 GCA_000183865.1 Listeria marthii FSL S4-120 | reverse complement strand
TTGAACCACTTTTTTCTTTTTTCATTAGTAATTGGACCACCTTTTTTGAAGTTTATTTTGAATAATTGTAATGATGAAAATAACAATAAACAA
>CM001047.1:187284-187958 GCA_000183865.1 Listeria marthii FSL S4-120 | reverse complement strand
AATTGTAATGATGAAAATAACAATAAACAAGATCCAACTCATCGCGGAAGCATAGCCCATTTCGAAGTATCTAAATGCATGGTTGTAAATATTTTGGACTAGAGTCATCGTCGACCCACTTGGACCACCTTCTGTCATAATCATCACTTGGTCAAACACCTGGAATGAGTTGATAAGTGAAATTATCGTCACAAAGAATGTGGTCGGGGTAAGCAAAGGGATAGTAATGGAAAATAACTGACGAAGTTTCGATGCTCCGTCCATATTAGCAGCTTCGTAATAAGATGGTGAAATATTTTGCAATCCACCAAGGAACAGCACCATAACGAAACCAATATCTTTCCACGCACTAGTAATAATAACTGCAATCATCGCTGTTTGTGGATCTGTTAACCAGTTTGGTCCAGCAATTCCAACTAAAGATAAGAAGTAATTGATTAGACCGTACGAAGGATTGAAAAGCCATTTCCAAACAAGTGAAACAGCTACCCATGAAGTGATCACGGGTAAAAAGTACACTGCTCGGAAAAATGGTCTTAGTTTAATTTTTTGGTTCAGCATCAAGGCGCAGGCAAGTCCAAGAATCATTACACTTGGTAAATAACCGATGATAAACGTGATTGTATTTCTAAATGACTTCCAAAATTCCGGGTCATTAAATAGTCTTTTGTAAT
>CM001047.1:184587-187184 GCA_000183865.1 Listeria marthii FSL S4-120 | reverse complement strand
GGTCATTAAATAGTCTTTTGTAATTTTCAAATCCAGTAAAGTGAATCGTACTCACTAAATCCCAATCGGTAAAACTGATGCCGAGTGAGCCTAGGATTGGGATTGCAATAAAAATGAGAAAACCTAGTAAATTGGGGAGCAAGAAAATGCATAGCCAAAATAGTGTTTTCTTTCTAGTCATACCAACCATGTGAAAATAACCTCCTGAAATAATTTATGTACTTTTAACGCAGTAAAGTTTGTTCTTCTTCATAGATTGGCACCTGGAATAATTGGTGAATGACTAGTAAAGCCGCACCTTGTAACCATGCAGGATCTTCTAAAGACGTCGTTGTAATTTCCGTTTCGAAGCCAGCCCCTGAAAAAAAGTTTTGTGAAGCAATTTCATCAATTTTAGTTAAGAATAAATCTCTATGGTGCAAACCTTCGCCGACAATGATTACTTTTTCGGGGTTGAAGGTGTTAATGATATTTCGAATCCCGTATCCTAAATATTCACCCATTTTATCCATAAGTTCTGTCGCCATTTCGTCTCCGGCACGCGCGCTCTTTGCCACATTGTCAAAATGAAAATCATTTAAATCGGATGTGGGGTAAGCTGCTTTTATTTCTTCGCCGCGATTTCGGAAGTAAAATTCGGATGCGTACATTTCTAAGCAACCTTTTTGGCCGCAATGGCATTTGTATCCGCCTGGTTGAATCGTTGTATGTCCAAATTCGCCGGCTCCACCTTGCGCGCCGTAATAAATTTGGCGATTAATAACAACGGATAAACCAAGACCAGCTCCAACTGAAACCGTCGCAAAATTATTGGACTGTTTACCTTCGCCTAGCCATAGTTCTGCGAGTGTGTAGCAGTTTATATTTTTATCTACGTATACTGGAATATCAGGGAAGTGAACATTTAGCATTGCTTCTAAAGCAACATTTTCCCAGCCTAGCATTGTAGAGCGGATTACTGTTCCTTTTTTACGATTTACTAGCCCTGAAATTGCAATTCCGACACCTAGCAAATGGTCCATATCTCTGTTTCCACACATCTTTTTCACATTTTCAGCAATTAAATCGATCGCTTCTTCCGGTTTTTTCTCTGAGGAAAATGGTATGGAAGTATTTTCAATGATTTTTGCATTTAAGTCAGTCAACGCAAAAAGAAGTTGTTCCTCTTCTACTTTGACACTAACAACAAACCCATAATCTTTATTAAATCTTACTAACTTGGCACGTCTGCCTCCAGTAGATGATGTTTCGGCCCCTTCTAAAATAATGCCTTCTTGCTGCAAATCATCTAAAATATACGTTAATGTAGACATCCCAAAATCGCATTTTTTTGCAATCTCTGTTCGTGTGATTTCTCCTTTTTCGCGGATTAAATTCAGCACGGTGTAGCGATTTATGTCTTTAATTAAGTCTTTATTCCCTTTTCTTAAGATATCCATTTTTAGGCTCCTTCACTTCTGGATGACCACTTACTTCGTTCATTGAATTAAGTAAGTATAGTTACATTATATTGTAATCGTTTGCAATATGCAATCTTTTTTTTAAAGTTTTTTTACAGGCGAAAAATGAGCCCTAACTCCACTGAATTAGGACCCACATTTATTATTTTACTTTCGCACCGTTTGGCAGTGCGCTGCTTGCTTCAATCACACTTAGCTTGCCGTCTTTTTCACCTGAGAGAATCATGCCTTCGCTCATTAGTCCGCGAAGTTTCACAGGTTTTAAGTTGGAAACGACGATAACTTTTTTGCCGATTAGGTCTTCTGGTTGGTAGAATTCTGCAATACCCGAAAGTACTTGGCGCAGTTTCCCTTCACCTAAGTCTAATTGGAAACAAAGAAGTTTATCTGCTTTTTTCACTTTATCTACTTGTTTTACTTCCGCCACACGAAGATCGATTTTGTCGAAATCTTCAATGCCGATTTGCGGTGTTTCAAGCGCTTCGACTTCTGCCACTTCTTCTGCTGGAGCTGGTGCAGAGCCTTTCATTTCGTCTTGAATATACGTAACTTCGACTTCTGCATCAAGTCTTGGGAAAATTGGCGTACCTTTTTTCACGACAGTTGTGCCTGCTGGAATTTCACCGTAACCATAAATGCTATCCCATTTCTTCAAGTTTTCTTCTTGTAAGCCGAGTTGTAAGAAGATTTCGCCTGGTGTTCTTGTTAGGAATGGTTGCAGTAGTACCGCGATAATGCGTAAAGTTTCTGCTAAATGTGTCATTACGCTCGCTAGTTCAGCGCGTTTATCTTCATCTTTAGCAAGAGCCCATGGAGCAGTTTCGTCGATATATTTATTTGTGCGAGAAACGAGTGACCATAGTTGGTTTAATGCTACAGAAAATTGCATGTGATCCATGCTGCTCTCGTATTCTTTCACGACATTGTTTTTGAAATCGACTAAGGTTTGGTCGAATTCAGTCACATTGCCTTGATAAGCTGGAATTTCACCATCAAAATATTTGTTAATCATTGCTACTGTACGATTAAGCAAGTTTCCTAGGTCGTTGGCAAGGTCATAGTTTACACGGTCAACAAAATCTTCCGGCGTAAAGAGACCATCTGAACCAAATGGAACTTCGCGTAGTAAGTAGTAAC
>CM001047.1:184015-184487 GCA_000183865.1 Listeria marthii FSL S4-120 | reverse complement strand
CCCTTTAGATTTAGACATTTTACCATCTTTCATTAGAATCCAGCCGTGGCCAAACACCATTTTTGGAAGTGGTAAATCTAGTGCCATCAACATAATTGGCCAATAAATTGTATGGAAACGAACGATTTCTTTCCCAACGATTTGTACATCTGCTGGCCAGTATTTTTGGAATTTCGTGTCATTGTCCGTATTATATCCAAGCGCAGTAATGTAGTTAGAAAGCGCATCAATCCACACATAAACAACGTGTTTTGGATTACCAGGAACTTTAATACCCCAATCAAAAGTCGTTCTTGATACGGCTAAATCTTCCAAACCAGGCTTGATGAAATTATTAATCATCTCATTTTTTCTGGATTCAGGCAGGATAAATTCTGGATGGGAATTATAATATTCTACTAAACGATCCGCGTATTTGCTCATACGGAAAAAGTAGGATTCTTCTTTAACAAGCTCAACTTCATTGCCGCTT
>CM001047.1:183115-183915 GCA_000183865.1 Listeria marthii FSL S4-120 | reverse complement strand
TTTGCCATTTTCATCTTTATATACTTCTTCTAACTGTGTTTCTGTAAAGTATTCTTCATCAGAAACAGAGTACCAACCTTCGTATTCACCTAAGTAAATGTCGCCTTGCACTAAAAGTTGTTCAAAGATTTTTTCAACCGATGTTTTATGACGGTCTTGTGTTGTACGAATGAAGTCTGTATTTGAAATTTCTAGTTTTTTCCATAGTTCTTGGAAACCTTCTGCAATTTCATCTACGTATTCTTGTTCGGAAATTCCGCGTTCTTTCGCTTTTGCTTGGATTTTTTGACCGTGTTCATCTGTTCCAGTTAAGTAAAACACATCATATCCTTTTAAGCGTTTATAACGAGCCATCGCGTCCCCCGCAACAGTCGTATAAGCATGTCCGATATGCGCTTTTCCGCTTGGATAATAGATTGGTGTTGTAATATAAAACGTATTTTTCTCTTCAGGCAACACAATTCCCTCCTTAAAAATAAAACAATTAGTATTATTATATCATTTTTCGCGCTAAACGAAATAATTAATTAAGCGCCTTTTGCAACGCCAATTAAAATCCCGCCGAGAACAACTAAAACTACGCCCACGATAACATAAAGCATTTCTTTTTGCGTCTTCTTTTCTTTTAAAAGTACGATACCGCCGATTGTCGAAATAACGACTCCTAATTGCGAAAGCGAAAAGCCGGTCGCAACACCAACAAGCTGATTAGCATGAACCATCGCAACGTTCCCTGCCGCCCAAATCATTCCCGGTATAATTAGTAATAATGTACGTTTATTAAAGCGTTTTTCCGTGCC
>CM001047.1:182275-183015 GCA_000183865.1 Listeria marthii FSL S4-120 | reverse complement strand
GCCATCTTCTTCTTTTTCCGCATAGGAAGTAAGGAAAATCCCGCCAACAATTAGTGCTAGCGCAATAAATCCAAGAATAATCCGAAGCGTCGTATCCCATTCATGAAATAAAATAACCCCACAAAGCGTCGTCCCAACTAATTGCATCCCAGTTGAAATTGGCATCGCCTTAGAAACCCCGATGATTTTAAAAGCGCGCAGTTGGAACATCTGCCCCACACTCCAAAGACACCCGGTGATAAAACTGATGCTCACTGTTTTCAGCGTATAAACAGGATCTGTAAAGAAGAAAACGATTACCGCAAAAGTGAGTGCCCCTAGTGTCATTCCCATCGTTTGTTGCCTTGTTGAACCGCCAAATTTTGTAATAATTAGCGGAACTGTCCCCCAAAGTAATGCAGGAATCAGCGCAATCATAATGTTCAAATCGTTTTCCTCCTTGTTTATCCTTTAATTTAGTTTTCAATTACTTCATTATAGCGGAAATAGCTGGAAGATGGTAGGGGGTTTTGGCGTGAAAAGCACTTATATTACGCTAATCGTAAAAACATTCCTACTAAAGCGCCTTTTTATGATTCTCATTAGCCATATTTTAGATAAAAAGAATCAAATTAAGATACTAGCATTAAACTAACGCTCAAAATATAGGTGTTACACTTAAATTGTAATAAATTCAATTTAAGGAAAGAGGTTATTTAAAAAATGTTTCCTAAGAAAAAAACCATTGCCAGCATTATTAT
>CM001047.1:182018-182175 GCA_000183865.1 Listeria marthii FSL S4-120 | reverse complement strand
AAAGTTACTACTAACCCTTCCACCGAAAAAACAACTTATAGCGCTTTACCAAAAACTGGCGATACTGACCAAAACACATCATCCACTATTTTCGGAGCACTGCTCATTTTAATCAGCGCACCATTACTGTTATTTAAAAAGAAATAAAAAAAATCAC
>CM001047.1:180535-181918 GCA_000183865.1 Listeria marthii FSL S4-120 | reverse complement strand
AAATTTCCCAACAACAGTCGGACTATTGATATCTTCATCAAATGTATAGGAAACCTTCGATAAACCTGTCAAATTTTCGCTTGTCCATGTAATGTTTGGATTTACGTAAGTTCCGTTATTTGAAATTGTTTTTAGCGCTGTAATTTGACCCGCTAAGTTTTCAATAGGATTTTGGATGGTGAAATCTCCTGCTGCTATTGTTTTTGGCAGAATCACTGTTTGTTTATCTGCGTATAGTTTGGCAAGATTTGGTACGTTAACAAGTTTATTCGAATCTAGCTTACCAATATTATTACTTCTCACATTAATAGAAGTCAGTTTTGTAAAATCGGTCAGTTGTGGCAGCTCAGTAAGTTCATTACTACTCAGATCCATACCCGTAACTCCAGATAGGTTTTCTAAATGCAAATCATCACTCGTTAAATAGTTCCCGCTAATATCTACTCGTTGGATTTTTGGCAAATTGACTAAGTTTACGCTTTCTAATTCACCCCAGTCAATACTAACGCTGCCGATATTTCTACCAATAGCATTTAATTGCGGCAGATTTTTCAGCGATAACTTTTGGAGTTCTAGTTCATCCGCTGAAAGGGTCACTAGTTTGGGCTGATTTTCGACGTCTAATTCTTTGATAGAATTATAGAATACGTCTAAAGTTTCTAATTCTGGCATCGTTTTGACCATACTAAATGTGCCTGAAAGCTTATTATTGTTTGCGCTAATGGATTTTAATGTGGAGATATCGAACAATGGATCTATGCTTGTCAGTTCGTTGTAGTTCACATTAATACTCTCTAACGCCGTTAAGCGTTCTATCCCCGCTAAACTGGTAATGCCTTGGTTGTTTGCTACTAAATTAGTTACACTTTGTAATTCAGCATCTGTTACTTCCGCATTAATATCTTCGTTTCCGCTGATAGTTTTGGCGATTACTTTGGCTAGATTAGCATCTGGGAATATGTCTGCATACGTATTTCCATTTTCAGAAGTTGATTTCAAATTGTTTTTTAGTATATTTTTCTTGGCTGTAGGGTTGGGTGATGAGTTTGAGGTATCTTCACTAGCTGATTGTGTGTTTGAATCAGTAGTTGTCTGTGGATTATTTGCGTCTTTTGTTGGTTCATTATTTGTTAAATCTTTATCGTCATTTACTGCTTCCTTAGTGATGAGGTCCGCAGTTGTTGTATCTGCATCAGCATACAAACTTGGACTAACTAGGCTAAAACACAAAGCAAGAGAAACAACAACAGGTAGTTTTCTCATTTTTTGCTTCCTCCAGGTTGTCATTAATATTATCTAATAGTATCTATCATAACAGATATATTATTCTCGAAGGTCTGATTTTAGTACCTCCATTCTTTTGAAAAAGCTTTATTTGTGTCT
>CM001047.1:176547-180435 GCA_000183865.1 Listeria marthii FSL S4-120 | reverse complement strand
AAACGGCATTTTTTAAATCAAAACCCTTCAAAAGAGTCTTAATTCGGTACAAAAAGCTAGTTTTTTCTAGTCTCCACATAAAAAAACTAAGTATGTCACTCCCCAAAAGAGGTAGTTTCATACTTAGTTTATTGTGAGAATTAAAGTACTTCAAGCGGTGGTAAGAACACTTTTCCTTCTTGTACTTCTTGTTTTGGAACATATAACCGGAAGTTTAAGGAGAATTCTTGTCCAGCCTTGCTCGGTAACCAATTTCCTGGATCTACATCAGCAGGTTTTTCGGCCGCAATATAAAGCGTTAAGCTGCCGTCTTCGCTTCGTTTTGGACCTGTGTAATCATTGATGCAGAATTTATTTAGTTTGTTCGGAATTACGTGATAATCCGGAACGCTGTACAGTGTCACGGACCAAAATGCATCTGCCATTTCTGATGGAAGTTCATCTGCTGGGAAATGGATTTTGTATACTTTATCCCCAGTTAATTGACCGCCGTCAGTGCCTTTTTGACCGATGAAATATAGTGATTCTTGGATTGTATTCGCCCAAATACCACCATAATTAATGATACCGCGTGATAGAATATCATTTCCGAATGCGCCGACCACGTATGTAATCGACCAGCCACCTTTTTGCGTACCGAAGCCTCTTGCACCGTTAGTAAAATATGGAATAGCTTCTTTCTTAATTAACTCTCTTACTTCATTTTTTTGTTCCTCGCCAAGCTCTATATAGGCTGCCACTTTTCTTGCTTTGTCTTGGAATTCTGCGGCTTTTGGCATTTTATCCGGATATGTTGCTAATAATGCTTCTAAATTGGAATAAATTTCTTCTAATAAAAATTCTGCGTTAGTAAAATGTGGAATTTCAAGTGGTTCTTTGATTTTTATATTGTCTGGTGCGTCGAATTTGAATGCTTTTTGAAGTTTTACTGCGCCTTCTGGATCATCTTTTTGTTCTACGCGAAGGAGTAATTTTACTTTTTCTGATGGTAATTCAACTTTTACAGCGTCACTTGGTACGGAAGGGTTTGTTCCTTTTTTAACGAAAGCAAATTTTCCATAAGGATGGTCCGGGAAGTTACGCTCGTTGATATTATTTACAACCTCGCCCCAACCATCTAAAAGTTGAACTGTGTAGTACCGATTTTTTATTTCCGGCACTTCTAAAATAACTGCATTTTCATCATCTACTGCGACCCAAGCTTCTGAATAAACTACGTCAAAATTCGGATTTACAAAGTTTGCATCTGCTGGTGAGACTGAGTTATGCTTCAGTGTGTTATAAGGAATTTTATCTTCTTTCGTATCAAAATTTTCTTGACGTAAAACGAGATAGCGCGACAATAAATAGACATAGGATTCTTTGACCAGATCAGCATTTACTTCTAATTTCGCATTCATTATTAACATTACCACCTTTAATTTAGATTATTTCAAGTATATCATGGAGCATATATCAAATCGAAAGTTCCGTTTTAGCTTTTGGCTATCCCAATCATCGTTCCACCGATAATTACTAAAACTATTCCGATAATGACCAAAATCAATTCTTTCTTCGTTTTCTTCTCTCCAAGGAACAGAATTCCACCAATTGTTGAGATTACTACACCCATTTGTGAGAGTGAAAAACCTGTAGCAATTCCGACTAATTTGTTGGAGAATAACAAGGCTAAGTTACCTGTAGCCCACATAACACCCGGAATCATATTCAACCACGTTTGCTTTGTGAAACGTTTCTCTTCGGATTTAATCGAGAATAGCAATCCTGCTACAACCATCCCGATCGCTTGTGGTAAAATTGCATCCCAGCCACTAATATCAAACCAACGAGTAATAACGACATAACCTACGTAACCAACCGATGAAATAAGTAAAGTTATAATTCCTTTTTTCATATTTTGACCGGAATTTTCGTCTTTATGTTGTTGATAACTTGTTAAAAATATCCCGATGATAATAAGTGCTAATGCGGAAAATCCTAAAACTAGTTTGGATGTTGTGCCCCATTCATGGAAGGCGAATACACCAAAAAGTGATGTACCGACTAACTGCATCCCAGTCGAAAGTGGCATTGTTTTCGAAACACCAACTTGCGTAAAGGCCCGAAACTGGTTCATTTGCCCTAAGCTCCAAAATGCCCCTGAGACAAAACTAGCAATAATTATCGTTGCGGTATATTCTGGATTTGTAAAAATAAAAACACCAATTGCAAAAGCTAGTGCTCCGAATGTCGTACCAATGATTTGCTGCCTCGGTTTACCACCGATTTTCGAAACAACTAACGGCATAATCCCCCACATTACTGCCGGAATTAATGCTATAACTATATTCATTTCTTATCCCCCTAATTCGTCTACTTATGCTCTATACCCTTTTCACTATGAAATCATTCCTATTCCTTTAATTTTCTGTTAAAATAAATAAAAATTATCAAGAAGGTGAGAAAATGAAATCGACTGGAATGGTAAGAAAAATCGACGAACTTGGTCGCGTGGTTATCCCGATTGAAATTAGACGGACCATGAATTTAAATGTCAAAGATCCGTTAGAAATTTTTACAGATGAAGATGCGATTGTGTTGAAAAAGTACTCTGCTGGTTTGGTATGTGATGTTACTGGGGAGTTTTCTGTTGATAATAAAAAATTCGTGGATGGCAAATTGACGCTTAGTAAAGAAGGTGCCGCGGAGTTAATGGAAGAAATCAAACGCCGATTTGGTGATACATTATAAAAAAACATGCGCGAAGTCCTCGTTTAAGACTTCGCGCATGTTTTTATTTTATTTCATGATAGGCGGAATACACTTCTCGTTTCGGTAAATTTCTCGCTTTCATCACTGTTTTAATCGCTTCTTTGGAACTGATGTTTTCTTGTTCCATAACGGTACTCACGTGTGTTTTAATATCGAGCTCTTGCCACCACAATTGCTCTTCTGCAAGAGGTGGATTAGCATTCCCTTCAATAATCAAGCAAAATTCCCCGCGTACTTCTTCATCAGTCGCCCAGTTCAGTGCGTCTTCTACCGTTCCACGTAAAAACTCTTCGAATCGTTTTGTAAGTTCACGGCACAGGACAATTTTTCGGTCATTTCCAGTGATTTTAATGATTGCTTTTAACGTTTCTTTCAAACGATGTGGCGATTCATACAAAATCCACGTTTCTTCGCGAGCAGCTAGTTTTTCGACCGCTTGGCTACGCTCTTTATTTTGACGTGGCAGGAAACCGTAGAAGTAAAATGGCTGCGGCGCGAGACCTGACGCAATCAATGCAGTTAAAGCAGCATTCGCTCCCGGTAATGGAATAACTGGAATATCGGCATTTAGCGCATTTTGGACTAGTTCGTAACCCGGGTCAGAAATAGAAGGCATTCCGGCGTCACTAACTAACGCAACTACTTCCCCGTCTAGCATTCGCTGAATAATATTATCTTCTTTATTTTCTTTCGTAAACTGGTGGTAACTTGTCATTCGGGTTGTAATTTCAAAATGATTTAAAAGTTTCACCGTGTTTCGCGTGTCTTCTGCTGCAATAATATCTGCTTCTTTTAGCATGCGAATTGCCCGGAAAGTCATATCTTCTAAATTCCCAATTGGCGTCGGCACTAAATACAATGCTCCTTGGCTCGCTCCGCTAAAGCTTTTTTGACTTTTTATCATTCGGATTCCTCCTCCCGTTGTTCGATTAAATAGGCGTCTTTATTTTTACGTGATAATTTTTTGAATGCGGCTTCTGCTTTTGTGGCTTCACTTCTTGTTTCAAATTTTTCAAAATGAATTACTTTTACGGGTCGGCGTGTTTTTGTATATTTGCACCTAATCCCGGCATTGTGTTCGGCTTCCCGGCGCACAACATCGGTCGTATAACCACCATAATATGAATTATCATTACA
>CM001047.1:173028-176447 GCA_000183865.1 Listeria marthii FSL S4-120 | reverse complement strand
GCCATATAAAATCTCCTTAATCACTGGTGTATACTCGCCTTGCTCATCATACACGATAACAGGCGGAACATATTTCACACCCGGTTTTCCGTCTTTGATTCCTTCGACAAGGACCGTATTCGCTTCACGGTCTAGTCGCGGATGGACAAATTGAATGCGTTTTGGCTCTAGGCGATATTTTCTCATTAAATCAATAATATCTAACAAACGTTCCGGCCGATGGACAAAATTGGCTTTTCCACCTTGTTTTAAAAGACTGGCCGCCACACGAATCGTATCTTCTAGTGTGCACATTACTTCATGACGAGCAATCCGAAAATGTTCATTGGTATTTTTCAAACTAGTATTTGGTGTTGCAAAATACGGCGGATTACAAGTAACGATATCTGCGCGCTCTTTTGGAATGAGGTCTGTAATATTTTTCAAATCGTATTCAATCATTTCAATTTGCGCTTCCAAATGATTATAAAGAATGCTTCTGTTCGCCATATCTGCAAGTCGTGGTTGGATTTCAACGCCAACTATTTTCGCTTCTGTACGCGTGCTAAGTAGTAAAGGAATAATCCCATTCCCGCTGCACAAATCAATTATCTTCCCTTTTCGAATGGGTAAATAGCTGAATTTCGCAAGGAGAACCGCATCTATCGAGAATGAAAATACGGATGGGCTTTGAATAATCCGCAAATTTTCCGCTAGTAAGTAATCTAGTCGTTCATCGCCTATTAATTTGAGTTTTTCCAAATGATTCACCTTTTCTAGCAAAAAGCCCTTCTCCTGAATCGAGAAAGGCCCGTCATGTTATTTTTTATTGAGCAAGGATAAGCAAAACAAACAATCTTCATCATTGCCGCGCGGGCTGCCGAAATGTACATTGCAAACATGAAACCCTTCCTTGTAAAGTTGGACAAGATTGTCATAACCTTCCCCAAGTTCAATCATTTGCTGCATTGCTTCTTTGCGGTTAGGCGCCATCACACCATGTTCAACCTCTGTTTCGGCTTTAGGTTCTGGTGCGGCTTCATCCGTCAAAGAAAGTCTGCGTCGCAAATGTTCGTTTTCAAGGTTTAATCGGTTATTTTCTTCCAACATTTCGCCTAAGTTTGTCTTTAGATCTCCAAGTTGCTGATACAATTCGCCAATTCGCTCCTCCATATTACTGACTGAGTCAAAAATAGCTTTTTTATCCAATTTTTTCACCTCAAGACTTTGCCGGTTGTTTTAGAAATTCGTTGAATGGGCGCAACTCGTCCAATTCGTATTCTATAACCGTCTCTTCTTCGGGCAAACTCACTTGTAAGATTCTAGAAAGCAAGTTGATTCCCGAAACACGTGCTTCTGCGCCTTCTGGAGTTTTTACTTTCACACCAACATCAGGCATTTCACGTTTTGCTTGCTCATATTCATCGTTTTCATATTTCAAACAGCACATTAAACGTCCACATAAACCAGAAATTTTCGTTGGATTAAGGGATAGGTTTTGGTCTTTCGCCATTTTGATGGAAACGGGTTCGAAATCACCTAGGAAAGTGGAACAACAAAGCATACGACCACATGGGCCAATCCCGCCAAGTAATTTCGCTTCGTCACGCACACCGATTTGGCGTAGTTCGATGCGAGTCCGGAAAACAGATGCTAAATCTTTCACGAGCTCCCGGAAATCGACGCGACCTTCTGCTGTAAAGTAGAAAATGATTTTATTACGGTCAAATGTATAATCGACATCAACCAAACTCATTTCAAGTTCGCGTTCACGGATTTTTTCATCACATAATAAAAAGGCTTTCTGACAAGAATCGCCATTTTCAGCAACGCACTTATAATCCGCCTCGGTTGCAACACGAAGTACTTTTTTAAGCGGTAAAACAACATCTTCTTCGTCCACATAGCGCGGCTCAATGACTGCTTTACCAAATTCAATTCCTTGTGCATTTTCAACGATAACACCTTGGTTTTCTGTTATTTCCAGTTCGCCAGGTGAGAAATAATATATTTTACCAACGTCTTTAAAACGGACGCCTACAATTTTAAGCATAGCGATTACCTCCCTTGGATTTCCAGAACTAACTGCTCCATTAGAAGTTGCGTGTTCATATTGGAATCCAGTTTTGATTTCGCAGCGAGAATCTTCTCGATTTCCCCTGTGGTTTCGGACAGTGATTTGCGCAGAGCATCTTGTCCGAGCATTTCTTTTTGCGTAGTACAAATTGGTTCGTAGTTCTCATCAAGCGTAAGGTGTAGCCGGTCGCGGTACAGCAGTAACAACAATTCGAGTCCGAGCGCCATCTTGTCTTTCTCTTTAAAAAGTGGCGTCCATGATTCTTGAATGATAATTAATGGGCTGGTCCCTTGATGGTGAATTCCTTCGTACAACTTGATGACTACATTTCTTGCCTCACCAAACCACTCACTCTCTTCAAACGCCTTCGCTTCTTCTACACTTCCAGTAATGCTAGCATAAATCCGCGCTTTTTGTTCGGAAATGCCTGCTGCTGTTAGCGAAGCGAGTAGACTATCAAAAGTCAGTGATTTAAATGTGACAGGTTGCAGTCTTGATTGAATCGTTGGCAAAATTTGCCCGGGATTTGTTGTTAAAAATAATAATAACAAACCGCCTTCTGGTTCTTCTATAAATTTCAGCAGGCTATTGGCTGATTGAACAGTCATTTTATCTGCATCGTAAATGATAACTACCTTTTGATCTGATTCCATCCCGCGTTTACTTAATTCTTGTTTTAGCGCGCGAACCTGATCAATCTTAATACTAGCTCCATCTGGCTCTAGCAAATGAACATCCGGATGATTATGACTCGCTATTCTCGTACAATTGGCACATTTTCCACATGCAAGCTCGGTTTCAGTGCTTTCTAAACAAAAAAGGCTCTGAGCTAACCAAAGTGCTGTGCGTTTCTTCCCTGTACCACTTGATCCTTCGAATAAATAGCCGTGAGATAATCGATTTTCGCGGACACTTTTTGAAAAAATCTTCATGACCACTGGTTGCATCACTGTAAGTTCATCCTGTAATCCCACAAAAAACTTCCTTTCTATCCATATTGTAATATTATACCATGACCAAGCTTAAATAGCTTCGGAATTTTAACAAAAAAATAACGATGATTTTGTTAACTAATATTACAATTTCAATAAATTAACTTTTTTTCCAAAATTTAAATGGACAGTACACCTTTTTGAGCATAGAATATAAGAAAAGTAGTTATTATACTTAGACTTGAAGGGGTTGTCTGGTATGAATGAATCGAACGGAAGTATGGAACTGTATTTAAGGGCTCATACCGAAGAAATTATTAACAATTGGTTATCAAAAATTTATGAAAATGAAAATACGTATACTAGCTTTGTTTACTCGCCGCGATACAAAGATGAACTGCGCGCTGATAGTGAACAAACTGCCGACCTAA
>CM001047.1:172539-172928 GCA_000183865.1 Listeria marthii FSL S4-120 | reverse complement strand
AAAAACCGGAAGCACTGTAAAAGTGTGCTTCCGGTTTTTTGTTATTTTCAAAGCATAAAAATACGATAAATCCATACTTGCACTATACTATTAAGAATTATACAATAAAAGAAAACTAGTGAATCAAACGGGAGGACACCATGCCAACTACGAAAAAAAATAAAGACATACTTGCTCTTGTTTTTTCAATCATCTCATTTGTTGTACCATTTGGATTAATTATCGCTATTCTAACTCTTCTCTATAGTAACCGTTCCATTCGAATAGAAGTTACATCTGTTAATAAAACAACCAAAGTGCTTTCTATCATCAGCATCATATGCTCTGTTTTGATAACCATTTCTGCTATCGTTGGATTTATTACCTTTTTTACTTCAAAAAATAATTTA
>CM001047.1:172207-172439 GCA_000183865.1 Listeria marthii FSL S4-120 | reverse complement strand
TTTATTATTTTCTTCTAAGTGCAATTAGTCCGCCCGCTGAAATGGCTACGAGTAGTATTCCCCATCCATTAACAAGTGGTGTATCGCCGGTTTTTGGAAGTTTTATGGTTGTGCTTACTTTGGTTGATATTGGGCTTTTTTTGCTAGGCTCTGGTTTGTTAGGTGTGACTGGTACTTCTGGTTTTGCTGGTGGTATAGTCGGTTCATTTGGTACTGGTGGCACTGGAATTGG
>CM001047.1:170801-172107 GCA_000183865.1 Listeria marthii FSL S4-120 | reverse complement strand
GTGTGTTTTCTTTTGTTACTTTTACTGGTTGGTCGGTCTCGCTAGCTACGATTTCGAAAATGACTGGGCTAGTATCGATTTCATAACCAATTGGGGCGTTGGTTTCTACAAATTGGTAAGTTCCTGGTACTAAATCTGTTACTGTTAGGACGCCATTTTCATCCGTAGTTAAGCCGGTTTGTAATGTATTTCCGTCTTTATCTTGTAATTCGAATGTCGCTCCTGCTAGGGTTGCTTTTGTTGTAGCATCTAATTTTGTTAGTTCTACGGATCCGGTGTTGAGCGTGTTTTCTTTTGTTACGGTAATCGCATTGTTATTTTCGCCAATAGTGAATTCTACTGGTGTCGCATCAAGTTTGTAGCCATCCGGGGCTTTTGTTTCGATTAATTGGTAAGTATCAAATTTCAGGTTGGCAATTGTAAGTTGCCCGTTTGCATCCGTTGCAATGTTTTCTTGTAAAATAGTACCTTTTGAATCTACCAGTTTGAACTCTGCGCCTGTAAGGGTTGCCTTTGTTTTCGCATCTTTTTTCGTAAGTGTGACGGAACCAGTTGTGCCGTCCGCGTCACCGCCACCTCCTGATGCTGGTGTCCAAGTCGATGTTTGTTTCGTGGCAAAATCGATTCCCATTAATGTGGCGGTATTATCGTACTGAGTGGACTTCCCGCCATCTGTCGCGGTTGTTGTATAAGAAATTTGCACGGAATCAGTTAGAGTTCCTATATCTACTCTGAATCCATCGCTCGTTGCAGAAAAATTGGTGCTGGAAATCGGCGTGCCTGCTGTAAATACTCCGTCTGCTGAATAAGTTCCGTGAAACGCTTTGATAGAGTCAAAATTTAATATTTGCTTGGCGCCGATGGTATCCATAAGAAAGGCACTTGGAATGTTCGCTTTGGCGTAGTTCACTCGAACAACCCAATGAATTAAACTTGGATTACTAGCGTCGACCCAACCGTATTTGAATAGCGTTTCTGTTGGGCTAACTGTTTTCTTCTCGCCAATTCCCACGTCTATTCCGGTTGTTCCATATCCAAGAGGAAACTCCAAATTAATCGTTTCATTTCCAGTAATTATTTTTTGGTTAAAAGCGGTCCAGAAATCTAGCTCCCCTTTAATATCAGAATGTTTTTCTACATAATCACTGAAAACGAGCGTTACTTGATTGGTTTCTCTTTTTACAGTGGCCGTTCCAACCACTTGTCCCTTACTATCTTTCACGTCAAAAGCGAGATCAGTTGCCAGAGCTAATTGACTTGGCAAAGTGAAATCCATTGTGTCGCCTGCTTTTACGTCTTTCGAATT
>CM001047.1:170386-170701 GCA_000183865.1 Listeria marthii FSL S4-120 | reverse complement strand
TCCATATTGTCATTGTCGTAGTAACCAAAATTCGTTTGTGGCACACCATCTTTATCTAAAAGTTCTACTGTGTTTAAAAATTGTGAGCCATAACTTGTTGCTGCTTTTACAATTGTCGTCTGGAAGATAGTGCTAGCAACGATTAAAATACTTAGTAATGCTAACCCTACTTTTTTGAGAAAGTTTCCATTTTTACCCATTAAAAATTCATCCTTTACTAATGAAGTTTTGTTATTATCACACATCATATGACAGTTGAGTAACTCCAAGCTATATCGCTTTTCGGAAGTATCGCTTATAAATCGTTTTCTTTAT
>CM001047.1:167311-170286 GCA_000183865.1 Listeria marthii FSL S4-120 | reverse complement strand
CAAGAAAAGTACTTAATTAGACAAAAAAACCAAAACTCCTTTATAGGAAATTTTGGCTTTTTATTGCAATCTTTAGGCTCTGTGTTAATCGTCATTTATGCTGTATGACGAAATTCTATTTTTACTACTGTTTTCTAGCGGTTGAGCACGAGCATTTGAATCGCTTGCGCTACGCCATCTTCGTTATTGGTCGTTGTCGTATAGTTGGCAATTTCTTTAATATGCTCTGTCGCATTTCCCATCGCAACGCCCATTCCTGCATATTCGATCATCGTAATATCGTTTTCTTGGTCGCCAATACTCATGACTTCACTTTGATTCACACCCAATTTATCAGCTAAACTTGCGAGTGCCGACCCTTTATTCACGCCTTTTTGTAAGAATTCCAGATTATAAGGGACACTACGAACTACATAAAATTTGTCTTTAATTGTCTCTGGTAATTTTTGGATGACATCGGTGATTTTTTCAGGTGAATCTAGCAACATTACTTTTGAGACGTGGATAGAATCAGGCGCCTCTTCAACTGGCAAATGATACAGTGGCGTCTGTAATAATAACGAGTCCTGACAAGTGATTTCTGTAATTTTGCGGCTAGGAACATACATATTTTTATCATCAAAATAAGTCACATTCACATTTTCTGCGTGGCAAAATGCATAAATTTCTTCTAGCTCTGTTTTATTTAAGGTAATATCAGCTAACGTTTTTTCGGAGGCTGTTTCTAAAACAACCGCGCCGTTAAATGTGATCGCGTAGTCGCCGGCATCTAAAAGATCTAGTTCGATTAAGCTTTTTTTAATTCCCGCGAGCGGACGACCTGTACATAATACAACTTTTACTCCTTTTTCTTTTGCTGCTTTAATAGAATCACGCACTGCTGGTGTGATTTCATGCGCGTCATTTAATAATGTGCCATCAATATCTATCGCAATAATTTTATACATAATTTCCTCCCAAAAATGACTAATTACTTCTATTCTACTAGAAAATCAGCTATTCCGCCAAAATCCATTCACTTCTTGGGAAATCTCGGTCGTGCTCTTCACTGTTTTCGCATGATTCCAGTGCGCTGGAAATAGTGCTCTATATCGGTCGGCGGAAAAACGTTCTTCTATGAGTAACACAACCCCGCGGTCCGATTCTCCGCGAATGACTCGCCCAACCGCTTGAAGCACTTTATTCATTCCCGGTATTTGGTAGGCGTAATCAAATCCCCGACCAAGCGTTTTATTATAATAGTCTTTAATCAAATCAGATTCATGATTCAGTTGCGCTAGACCTACGCCAACAATCGCCGCGCCAACTAGCCGCTCACCCCGAAGGTCGATACCCTCTGAAAAAACGCCGCCTAACACGCAAAAACCAATTAAAGTTTCTTCATTTCCAGCTTGAAATCCTTCCAAAAAATGCTCTCGTTGCGCTTCATCCATTGAGTTTTCTTGTTTTTGCAAGCGGATATTTGGATATTTCTCTTTAAATAAGTCGTATACATTTTCGAGATATAGAAATGATGGGAAGAAAAATAAGTAGTTTCCTGTCTTACCAGAAGCTAGAGCATATAGAGCATCGACAACAGCCTCTAGACTAGCTTCGCGCATTTGATATTTTGTGCTTATATAATCAGCCACAAGCAAGTGCATATTTTTTTGTTTAAAAGGGGAAGTGAACATCATTCGGCTCGTATCTTTTTCTCCGCCAAGCACATTCGTATAGTAATCGATTGGCCGAAGTGTCGCTGAAAAGAGCACCGAGCTACTGCCTAGTTTTAGCTTTTCTGATAATAAGAACGACGGATCCAAACATAGCTGTTTTACTTCTAAATCACCACGACTTCTTGTCACTTGTGTCACGTAACGCTCATCATAAAATTCCGCAATCGCTATATATCTCAAGCTTTCAAAGTACAGTTCTAACACATCCGCTTGCGACTCTGACTGGGTATTTTGCGGTAGCCATTCTTTCGCTACAAACGTGAACTTCACTACGGCATCGTTCCAATCTGCCAACTTTTCTTTTTCGACGTAAATGGTTTCGCCTAATTCTGTTAGTTTTTTATTGAGTGCAATCAGCTCTTTATTCATCGCGTTTATGGCGTTTAGTAGTCGTTTATTTACTTTTTTATCCAAGCCACGTTTCACTTGTAGCACCATTGATTTTCGCAGTGTGGCAGAATACATCGAGCGAGCACGGTCTACTAAGTTGTGCACCTCGTCTACTAGAAATGTGTACTTCCCAGGACCTTCTGCAAAAAAGCGTTTCAAATAAACGACCGGGTCAAATAAATAATTATAATCGCAAACAATTACATCACAAAAAAGTGCCACATCCAGCGATAATTCAAATGGACAAAGTGTATATTTTCGGGCGTATTCCTCTACAACTGTCCGAGTAATCGCTTCTTCAGACTGCAACATATCAAATAAGCCCTCATTCAAACGATCATAATAACCACGCGCAAATTGGCAATGGTCCGGCTCACATTTTCGTTCATCTAAAAAGCATATCTTATCTTTCGCAGTAATCGTCACGCTTCTGGCAGCCAAACCTTTACGTCGCATTTCATCAAGCGCATCTTCGGCAACTTGCCGTGTAATCGTTTTTGCAGTGAAGTAGAAAAGTTTATCGGTCTTCCCTTCACCCATTGCTTTGACACCTGGAAACAAAGTCGACATCGTTTTGCCAATGCCGGTGGGAGCTTCACAAAACAAACTTTCTTCCGAGGAGACGGTCCGGTACACCGCAATCGCTAGCTCTCTTTGCCCACTTCTATAGCTGTCATATGGAAAAGTTAATTCTTGAATCGTTTTATTTCGCTTTATTTCCCAAGCTGCCGCCGCCTTTGCCCAAACCGCATATTTGGAAAGTAAGTCGTCTACAAAATCAGTCATTTCCGCGCGGCTCATCACGCGTTGAAATTGTTTTACTTCTTTATCAGTCACTTGATAATACGTTAATTGTAGCGTAACTTCTGG
>CM001047.1:166074-167211 GCA_000183865.1 Listeria marthii FSL S4-120 | reverse complement strand
GTATTCTTCTCCCGCTTCTTTTTGGAGTAATTGATGAATTTTGGTTCCTTCCAAGGCGCGGTCTGAACTGGTCATTCGGCTGTCAATGCTACCACTTCTCTGAACAAACTCGACTAAACGCCTCACTGAAATCTGCACTTTTTTCATCAATAAGCCTCCCTTTCAATCCAGTTGAATTATAACACAGAACGTACATTCGTATCAATTCGATATAAAATACTATTTTTGGACTTTTTCAACAAAACAGTTTAACCCCTATACTCCAGTGGTCAAATGCTACTTTTTTCTTAAAAATAGACTTCTATATGTTGAAAAAATTCACATTTTGGAAACATTTATCCGTAAAACACTACTATACTGCATACAACGCCTCTTCAGCATTCTGATACAATTATGTTTACAAAAGACTTGAACAAGATTGGAGAAACGTCATGCCAAAGACTTTATATAATTACCAAGAATTCATTCGTCTGTCCCATGAAGGAAAAATTGCATATGAAAAAGTAGAGGTACCAAAAAACGCCAGCTTGTTAACCGACAAAGATGACGTGGATAATTACATTTATCTTATAGTTGATGGATACGTTGCTTTGCTTTTGAATGATGGTAAAGAGCACTCGAAAATTTATTCTATTCAAGGCAAAGGAACATTTTTAAATTATTTTACGTTACTGGATCAAAGTAATAATCGCTTTAATTTTAAAACGCTCGCTAAATGCTCGCTTTATAAGTATTCCAAATCAGATATGTCTTATTTTCTTTCGATGTTCCCTGAGAATTTCGGATTTCAATTTTTCATAATGAAAAACCAGACTACCCATGTTTACTTTAAAAGTTTAATGGCAAGTAGTCCGGCTTCTGAAAAACTTAAAATCACTTTTTCGAATATGGGTTTGCTTCATGGTTTTCCTCAAGAAGATGGGACCGTTGTACTGCCTCAAGCAATTAAAACAAGCCATTTACTTTCTTATAGCAACCTTTCGAAAAGCTGTTTTTACAAGGATTTACAACATCTCAAACTAACAAATCAGATTGAAAAGAAAGATAAGAATTGGGTTATTCGTAGTAAAGAATTGTATACACTATTGCTACAATCTATCTAAAAATCATTTGCGCACCACTTTTAAAACAAGTGTT
>CM001047.1:163433-165974 GCA_000183865.1 Listeria marthii FSL S4-120 | reverse complement strand
GTATAATTAAGAAAACGCCTAAAAGAGGTGCAATAATAGCAATAATCATTGATGCTTGGAAGGCTCTTTGCATAAATCCATAGAGAAACATTTCCATGATACATCCTCCTTTCTAATCAGGCGAATATGCTTATCAACATAATCTTCCATTTCTTCGCTATCATGTGTTACCATCAAAATCGCTTTATTATGAACTTGCGCTTCATGCTTCAATAAATCATAAAAGCGAATTTTACTATTTTTATCCATCGCAGTTTGCGGTTCATCCAAAATCAAGATATCCGGGTCAGTTGCGAACATTCGCGCCAAACAAATCCGCTGCTTTTGACCGCCAGATAGCTCGCCGATACGTTTATGACGGAAATCCCACATTTCTACAGATTTTAACGCTTTTTCGACATGCGCATGATCTTTTGCAGTCAGTCGTTTGAACCATTTATCATTTGGAAAGCGCCCAGATCTCACTAATTCTAGAACTGTACTTGGAAAACCAGCATTAAATGATGCAATTTGCTGTGGTACATAACCTGTTAAAAGTCGCCCGCCATCTGCATTCTTTTTCGCAAAAGTAACTGAACCTTTATCCGGATGCAAAATTCCCAAAATAATACGGAGCAGTGTTGATTTAGCTGCTCCGTTTTCTCCTGTTAGTATGATGAATTCTCCCGCACTCACTTGAAATGAAATATTTTCAAGCACTGGCTCGGATTCATATTTAAAACCAATATTGGCTATATCGATATATTTCATTTGATCGCTTCCTTATTTAATTGTTTTTTGCAAAGCTTGTAAATTTTGTTCCATATAAGCAATGTAATCCATGCCTTTTTTCTGTTCTTTATCGGTGATTCCTTCGATTGGACTTAGTACTTCTAGTTTTGCGCCAGTTTCGTTAGCGAGGGTTTCTGCTACTTTTGGTGACGCTACTTCTTCAAAATAAATGGTACTGATGTTGTTTTCTTTTACGTATTTTTGCAGTTCGGCTAATCGCGCTGGACTCGGCTCTTGGTCAGGTGAAAGACCGGCAATTGCGACTTGATGTAAGTCATATTCTTTTGCTAAATATTGGAATGCTGCGTGTTGAGTTACGAAATCGCGTTGTTTCGCGCCTTCAAAAGCTGTTTTAAACTTATTATCGAGTGTTTTTAATTTGTCGGTATAGTTTTCTGCGTTCTTTTTGTATGTATCTGCATTTGTTTTATCCGCTTTTGCTAGACCGTTCTGGATGTTAGCCACTTCTTGTTGTGCTAGGACTGGGCTTAACCATACGTGTGGATCATGCTCGTGATGGTGGCCTTCTTCGTGGTCATGATCGTGGTCTCCCTCTTCTTCCGTACCTTCCGCGAGCTCAATCCCCTTACTAGCATCAATCACGGTTAATTTTTTCGAGTCTAGGCTTTTAAGTACGCTCGGCACCCATGTTTCCATGTCTTCGCTGTTATACACGAACACATCTGCCGCTTCGATTTTAGCAATATCTTTCGCACTCGGCTCGTAATCATGTGGTTCTGTTCCAGCGTCAATCAGCATTTCAATCGAAGCATTATCTCCAGCCACATTTTTGGTAAAATCATACATCGGGTAAAAAGTTGTCACTACTTTGAGTTTATCCTTATCCCCACTTACTTTATCGCTACCAGCGCCACATCCCGCCAAAACGAAAACGAACGCCAACACTGTTACAACTAAAAACGACCATTTCTTCATACTATCTCTCCTTTTTCGTAATGATTACGATTTAAAACCTAAAACCGCGCTATGTAAAATTTGATTACGCATCGTAAACCGTAACCATTCTTATTTGCAAGAAATATCTTATCATGGGATTTTTTTTGCGTCAAGCTGTTTTTTCGTCAAACCATTAATTTGACTTATCTTATCGGAATACTTATAATAACGATAAATACACAGATAGAAGGGGAGAAAATCATGCATTTTTTAAAGAAAACATTGCCTATTTTTGCCATTTTGACAGTACTTTTACTCACAGCATGCGGAAATGACAATGATAAATCTGCCGCAAAAACTTCCCCGGACAAAATTAAATTTCTTGAAACCAGTGAATTACTGACTTTAAATACGACAGCTGAGGAAGACTTTGCTAGCTTCACCGCACAAAACCAAGTCTTCGAGGGATTATACACACTTGATCAAAAAGATAACTTTGTTCCTGGGGTTGCTGATGGAATGCCAGAAATCAGCGCTGACCAAACGAAATATACCATTAAATTAAAGAAAAACGCGAAATGGTCTGATGGTTCCCAAGTAACCGCTGATGATTTCGTCTATGCGTGGCGCCGTGCCGTTGATCCAAAAACCGCACCGGGCTACTCCGCGCTTTTCAAAGATTCGATTAAAAACGCCACTGAAATTAATGAAGGCAAATTACCTGTAACTGATCTTGGTGTCGTTGCAACAGATCCAACAACGCTAGAAATCACACTTAAAAAACCAGTTCCATACTTCATTTCACTCCTTTCTTTTGAAACATTTTTCCCGCAAAAAGAAAGTTATGTGAAAAAACAAGGCGATAAATATGGT
>CM001047.1:163095-163302 GCA_000183865.1 Listeria marthii FSL S4-120 | reverse complement strand
CGCTTAAAGAAAAATAAAAAAACAAGGCGATAAATATGGTACAGATAGTGCGCATACTTTATACAATGGCCCTTTTGTCATGAAGGATTGGGGCGGTAACATTACGAATAAATGGACTTACGCGAAAAACGACCAATATTGGGACAAAGATAATGTCAAAGTAAATGAAATTGACGTGCAAGTCGCGAAAGATATTAACGCCGGCGT
>CM001047.1:160689-162995 GCA_000183865.1 Listeria marthii FSL S4-120 | reverse complement strand
CTTATAAAACGCCGGCGTGAACCTTTATAATACGAACGGTGCCGACCGCGCGCCACTTTCAGGCGATTTCGCTAAACAATATAAAGATAAAAAAGATTTCCTAACTGAGAAAGATGCGCTGATAAGTTATTTGCGTATGAACCAAAAACGTGACGGTAAAACGACTCCGCTTGCGAACAATTCCTTGCGTCACGCACTTAATTTAGCCGTCGATAAACAGCAATTAACTGACCGAATTCTCGGCGATGGTTCCTTCCCAGCAAACGGACTTCTTCCAAAAGATTTCGTCCAAAACCCAACAACAGGCGCTGATTTCCGCACAGATAGCGGCGACCATTTAGTTTATAATAAAGAAGAAGCTTTAAAATATTGGAAACAAGCACAAAAAGAACTTGGAACTGACAAAGTAACGATTGAACTGCTTGGCGATGACCAAGAAACGACGAAAACCATTTTCGCTTATTTGAAAGCACAGTTTGAAGATAATTTGCCAGGAGTTACGATTAAAGTGAAAAATATGCCTTCAAAAAGCGCGACACAGCTGACTTCTGATGGTAATTATGACTTGTCACTTGCCGCTTGGATGCCTGACTTTAAGGATCCGTGGACGTATAGTAGTTTATTCTTATCTGATTACTTTAATAACCATATGAGCTACAACAGTCCCGCTTATGATAAGCTTGTAAAATCGACGGATACAACACTTGCGACGAAGCCAGAAGAACGTTGGAATGCTTTTGTAGCTTCCGAGAAAGTTCTGCTTGATGATGACGCGGCGATTTTACCACTTTATCAACATCAAACAGCGGTGTTGCAACGTACGGATATTACGGGCGTGCAGAAACATGCTTTTGGTTCGCCTTATAGTTATAAGTTTATTCGGGTGGAGAAATAGAGGACTGATTAGCAGTTTGGAAAAACCCAGCAATTATGTAATTGCTGGGTTTTTATTTCTTTTCATAAATTAGCTACTTTATCTTTAAACTTCGCATATCTAAATAGGAATTCCTCTTTTTCAGTTTCAAAATCCCACAAGATTTCGTTAATTTGATTATCCATATAAGGTATTAATTTTTGCAACTCCTCTTTGTAAGCTACCAATTTATCGACCGAGATTCCTGCTAGCTGTTCTAAAAATTGTCCATCCCACATTTCTCCAGCTAATGGGTCTATTTTAATGAATTCAATCGCTTTTTCTATAGCTAAATCCTCTAGTTCTTGTTGCAAAAGCATCGTATATACATCATTTTCAGTAATTTCGCCTCTAGTTTTATTCAACAATGATTTTAGCCACTTATTGTATTTTTCATTATCAATAGAAAAAGAGTCATCTATATGATAGATATCCTTTATTTTTTGATCCAATTTTGTATACCTCCATAATCATCAGTAAAGAATATGCCACTCAAAATATTAGACACTAGCACTTCTGCGATAATCTCGAGCTAAGAGGGCTGCATTATACGTGTTCATTGATTCTAAGTCTAAAACTCCTCATATCTCAGGACATCTTTTATATTCCTCAGTAAAAAAGTAAAGTCTTCAAGCGAACATTCTATTCGAGTAAGCTCTTTATCCACTCCATTTTCTTCGCTAACTGCGTCAATTATTAAGACTTTACGATTAGAACTAGAAATCAAATATTGATTTCCTTCTATAAATAAACCTGAATAAATTCCACCATCATACAGAATATCTTGAAATTTACCCATTTTCTCTTGATTGTTACTTTTTACAAAATCAATGGTTTCTTCTATATTGTCTGAATCTATTTCAGATAATAGAAAATCTTTAATTTTACTAACTTGTTGTTTGTTGTATTTAGACATAATACTATCTATATTATTCATATTAATCTCCACCTTCTTCATGGTGCCGGAACTGGATATACAGTCCACACATTATTTAATTCATCATATACAATTTTAATATGCGACTCGCCTTTTGTTCCAACATTTTTTTCCGTATCTATTATTGCAGAATAAGATTTTTGCCTTTGACTTCCTAGGCCATTATCTTCAATTTTTTTGACTTTACCATTTTTCAATGCATCTTGTACTATCAAATTAGCCTCTTCTGAGGTTTCTGCATCAAACTTTCTTGCACGCTTTGCCGTAGAATTACGTAAATGCTTGTCTTTAACTACAAAGTCTTTAATATTAACACTCTGCAGAAAATCAATTCTATTGACATTCCTTCTTCTATCCAACCACTTCTTAGGAATCTTAATCTTCTTCCCTTTATACCCACCACCAGCGTAGTAAAAGATAACGCCACTTGTGATACTAAACCCTTGCGCCTTACTT
>CM001047.1:160487-160589 GCA_000183865.1 Listeria marthii FSL S4-120 | reverse complement strand
TTTTTCATTAACACCCACATTTGGCCACAGTATGGAGAATGATTGGAATGAGTTAACTTTAAATGTCAAAAAGTATTGAATAAAACAAAGGGAACCTTTAAT
>CM001047.1:159988-160387 GCA_000183865.1 Listeria marthii FSL S4-120 | reverse complement strand
TTCCCTTTGTTTTATTAAGAATACTCTATAAAAATTTCGCCATCTAAGTTATCTTTTAATAACTTAATTAGTTTCATCATAATCTTTTGTGTCACATTGTCCAATAATTTTATATCAATTGTTTCGAATTGTTCCAAGGCTTTTTTGTTGTCTGGAATCACCCAAGGGCTTTCATCATACCAACCTTCATATAAATGATAATAATATGCTAAGGAAGCCCATCTACCATCAACTGGACTAAATTAATTCATAATATTATCAAAGTAGCCTTCCCACATTTCTATACCTGTTTTTTCACCATTTATATAAGTATAAAAGTCAATTTCTGGATACCCTTCGAAACCTGTATAATAATTTTTCAACATCAAGTTATTTCCGCTTTAATTGCAATTAAACCAT
>CM001047.1:159520-159888 GCA_000183865.1 Listeria marthii FSL S4-120 | reverse complement strand
TCGTATTTATACATATTACTAAAATATAGTATAAAATAATCACCATGGTTAAAAACTCTTACTTTTGGAATAAAAGCTTCGTTCTCAATAATATCAGTATCAATCATCGGAAATCCATTTTGTACTACAGTATTTTTTTCTTCCCATAAGGTGATTAAATTATCTGTTTGTGCGGGAAAAATGCACTCTATCTCCCCGATTACCCCTTCATCATTCAACCACATCATAACGTTACTTCCTAATCTGTAGGTGTAGAAATTGTCATTCATTTTTTCAGTTACAATATCAAAATTTTTAATTTCATCTATAAAAGAAACTTCACTTTTTATTGTTTGTGGTAATATTTTTTTTATTTTCAAAATTATACT
>CM001047.1:159330-159420 GCA_000183865.1 Listeria marthii FSL S4-120 | reverse complement strand
ATTCCCTGTTGCCCTGTGACTTGCTTTGAACGTCCCGAGGAACTCATGAAATAACTAGTACCTTGATTTGTCCCTCGAGCCTTTTCAACA
>CM001047.1:158594-159230 GCA_000183865.1 Listeria marthii FSL S4-120 | reverse complement strand
CTCCACTTCTCGCATTTCTTTTATTCAAATGAAATTTGTACTGTATTTTCATTTGTGCTCTGTTTTACCTGTTGTATAATTTCTTGTACTTCAGATTCAGAAAGCTTTTTATTTTCATAAGGAGGTTCCCAATTCTTCATAGAATCTTTAAATACAACAAATTTACCTCCAACTAACATTTCTCCACCTGCTTTCACTACATATCCATTCTCTAAATCCAATTTCACATGTGAACTACTACCTGTAATTTTTATTTCATTTACTTCCTTCCAAAAAAAATTTTCAAGTCCTGTTTTAGGAACAATCGTTGTTATTTTCGTTAAGTTAGGATTATTTTTTAATCTAGGTTACTCAGCATTTTCCAAAATAATTCCTTTTCTCAAAGTTGAACCAACTACTGCACGAACTTCACCAGAAACTTGTTCTGCATAAGAACCAGAAGCCAAATCCCATGCTTTCATTGACTCAGGATTATTAAAATCCCAGTCTGGCATTTTAATTCTTTCCTTCCAATGACTTTTATCTGAAATTTTTATTTGTTCTGGAGTAGCATTTCCTGAGACACACTGGTTTTTGAGACAGAGAAACTTATTTTCCAACTATGTAATTAAGATAAAACAGGCACCTTATCTAGGA
>CM001047.1:157579-158494 GCA_000183865.1 Listeria marthii FSL S4-120 | reverse complement strand
TTTTTTAACTCATTATCTAGGAGTAATTTTTTTTCGGGGTAGGATTCCACATACCTGTTACATATAATATTCAAATAATAATAAAATTGTTTATAATCAATCACTATTTCACTTCCAGAGTATAATCCAAACTCTACTCCGTTAAACCCTTCCCCCTGAGCAATATCATATTCATCTAAGTCTCCCGGAAAAAGACATGTACCCGATTCCACTCCAAATCCCTCTCCTTTTGAAACGGAAGTTATTATTGAAATAAATTCTTCATNAGAAATTTCATCAAAAACTACTTTTACAGGGTATTGTTTTTCATTAATTAAATCGCTATTTTTTATTCTTTCATGAAACACATTATTTTTCCTCCTACTCATTCAGGATAAGTGGTTAAAAACGAATTCTTAATTGTCACTGTAGTTGTGGACATAGAATTTTTAGTTAAAGCTCTCTCATATGATACCAACCATGTAATAAGGTGCTTTTATTCTACTGTTTATCTTCCCCCAAAAAAGAGATATTTTTTTGATCCAATTCTTCCACAATAATATCTTTACAAACTATAGAAATTGTCATAATTGATAAATTAAGGAAAGAATCAATAAATTCTTCGTTATCTCCATGCTTTTCCAGAGAAATATCTTGCATAAAGTATCCTAATTGTCCCTTACTCATATCTCTAACTTTCATATTAGTGTCTGGAGCAAAACTGTTTTTGTACGATACCTTGTAACAATTCATAAATTTAATTATATATACTTGGTCCTCTTCTCCCTCAAATATTACATGAAATTCATCACCAAAATAGAGTGTTTTACAATCAAATACTCTAGCATCCCAGTATTCTGTATCCTCAATCACTTTTTGTATCATTTCAATTTTTTCATACTTCCTCCTACTTTTTATATGGAATATGAGCATCTG
>CM001047.1:157029-157479 GCA_000183865.1 Listeria marthii FSL S4-120 | reverse complement strand
GATTTGTCCCTCGAGCCTTTTCAACATAATATGGCCACCGTTTATTTGCATTAATATTTAAAATTGTTCTTTCAAACCTTCTCTACTTCCCCCCTCAGAATCTAGCAAAATAGCGGGTGAAACCCTAGGAAAACGTGATTTTCATTCTTATGATAAAGTCATTTTTTATTTATTTTGTTGTAAAAATACCTCCAAAATTCGTTTTACAGGTAAACTTGCATTTTTTAGTAGGTTTTCTGCTTTATCAATTATTGACTTATCGGAAATAATTAAATTTCTATATGGCTCTCCATCAAATGAACGCAATGAATCTATCGCATATTCTGCTACTTCATCATCTTCATCAAGTAACTCTAATAATAAATTAAATCCATTCATACCTGTATCTTCTTCCACAGAATAAGCTAATCTAATTTTGTATTCATCATTTTTACTTTTTATAGTGGTCAT
>CM001047.1:156311-157023 GCA_000183865.1 Listeria marthii FSL S4-120 | reverse complement strand
TTTCCAATCATCATCAGTGAAATTCCCCAATAATTCCTCAGCATAAATACATCCATCATCATACCAAGAATCTTCTGAACTATCCTCCGATAATATTCTATTTAATTCGTCAAACATAGCTAACACTCCTTATTTACTAAATCCTACTGGTGGAGGACCATTAACTGTTCCTGTAGGATAAGCACTAATTATTTCATTTCCTCGCTTAATTACATCAATTTCTACACCATCTACAATACTTCTGTGCCAAGTTGCTCCATCACTGGCTCTGATGCTTATAGGTGTATTATTTCCAATGCTTTTTGAACTTTCAAGAATTTTTGCATTGCTCCATCCCTCTGGAAATACTGTACTTGTTTTTATTTTAGATAAATTACCGTCTGGAAATTGAGTCGTATACTTCAATTTTCTTGTTCCATCAGGATTCAAAATTATTTCCTCAACAGCGTAATTAGGATGACTATTGCTAATTTCTGAAGAATGACCACCAATAATTTTATTTTTATTTGGATTGATTCTTTGTCCCCAAAGAATTTTCTCCTCCATTTCTGGTGTTATTATCGAGTTAGAGCCACTGGCTTTCTTTCTTCTACGTAGCCGACCTTTAGGAATCTTGAACTTCTTCCCTTTATAACCTCCAACAGTATAACGGAAAATAAGACCGCTTATAATACCAAACCCTTGCGCTTTACTTATCTCTTGCCCAGTAACC
>CM001047.1:156077-156211 GCA_000183865.1 Listeria marthii FSL S4-120 | reverse complement strand
TTCATTAACACCCACATTTGACCGCGGTACGTTTTTTGGTATTCGTCAAAATTAAATGTTTTTGCGTTGTCGTTTAATGCTTTTCCTAAGGCGTTTTGCATCCGGCTCACGGTGGTGAAATTCAGTTTGCTCAT
>CM001047.1:155896-155977 GCA_000183865.1 Listeria marthii FSL S4-120 | reverse complement strand
CATCTTCGGTATAGTTTTTCACGGCATTTTTGATGTCTTTAATGCTTTTTCTCGCTACTTCATTGGCTGTATGTAGTTGGT
>CM001047.1:155648-155796 GCA_000183865.1 Listeria marthii FSL S4-120 | reverse complement strand
TTTCATCAACACCCACATTTGACCACGGTACATTTTTTGATATTCGTCAAAATTGAATGTTTTTGCGTTATCGTTTAATGCTTTTTCTAAGACGTTTTGCATCCGGGTCACGGTGGTGAAATTTAGTTTGCTCATATCATAGGTGCCG
>CM001047.1:155043-155548 GCA_000183865.1 Listeria marthii FSL S4-120 | reverse complement strand
GCTCACGGTGGTGAAATTCAGTTTGCTCATATCATAGGTGCCGGTTTTACTGTTAAATTGAATGTTCGACTGGAGTTCGCGTATAGTTTGCTGAATTCCTCGGACTAAATCCGTTAAATTATCAAAAAAGCCGCCATGACTCTGTTCAAAAGCCAAGTATTTTTCTAAAATATTTTCCTGTTTGTAGGCAATACTCAGCTGGGAGCGATAACTTTGCATTTGCCCTTCTGTTCCGGTATTCATCCGCTGGGCTAGTGCCTCTTTTTTCGCTTCGATGCGATCAATCATTTTCCCGAGTTCATATAAACCGTCCGCATCAATTCTCGCATCAGCCGAACCATCAACTTGGGCGTGAAAATCGGCTATATATTGCGCTAATCTTTCTTCACTTTCGTTCATGGCTTCGATTATCGCATCGCATAATGGGAAATAGGTCATTTGGTAATAATTTTTCGATGCGTCAATTGCTTTTCCTTTTAAACTGCCGTCTTCGGTATAGTTTTTC
>CM001047.1:154807-154943 GCA_000183865.1 Listeria marthii FSL S4-120 | reverse complement strand
CCGATGTCAATTCGGCTCACTGTGACAACTCCTTTCGCAGACCTTGTTGTTGATTTTCTAATTGGTAAATACTTTTTCGGCAAGCGGTGATTTTTTGTTGGCATTCCTCTTCATTTGCTTGGATTTTTTTATGCCA
>CM001047.1:154146-154707 GCA_000183865.1 Listeria marthii FSL S4-120 | reverse complement strand
ATTTGCTTGGATTTTTTTATGCCACATCTGTTTCTCTTCTTCCAGTAAATCTGCCAAATAGTAGCCAAAACTTCTCGATTCTGCACCTTGCCAAACTTCGCGCAAAAGTTCCAGCGACTCCCGTTCTTCTTGGTGAACACGCGCAACATCTTCCGCTAACCACTCTTGTTCATTTTGTTGTCGTTGTAAATCTTGCAAAAAATCTTCGGCCGCGGATTGTTCTTTTTTCAGCAGTTGCAATTGCGCCTCCGCTTGCTGGCTCTTTGCATCCATTTATTTACCCCCCACCCAATCCCATGCTCCGTTCAAGCTCTTGGTCTTTACGAGTAAATGATGCGCCTAATTCTTTCAATCTTTTGGCATCCGTTCCTACCACATTTTGAAAGTTGTCCACGGCGTCTACCAAGTCAAACAATGCTGTTCGAAAATGGTTGATGGAATTGGCTTGGCTATAGGCCATATTGCCACCTTTCATCGGTAAATATTCGGCTGATTTCCCTTTAGACTCTAACTTTGTTGCGTACTTTGTTAATGTTGCCTCTTTAACTTTTATTTCACTCA
>CM001047.1:150067-154046 GCA_000183865.1 Listeria marthii FSL S4-120 | reverse complement strand
TTATTTTGTGAGCGTTTTGTGAATTTATCCTTTGAAAATTGGCTGAAACACGTTTTTTACGCTTCTATTTTAAGTACATTTTCTTAAAAAAACAAAAAAACACTTTGACTAAAAATCAAAGTGCTTTCAAATTTAATATCTACGTGACAAACCTTTTCTCAGCACGTCGCCAAGTACGTTAAATGAAAGAATCGTCATTAAAATTAATAATCCTGGGAAAAGCGCCAAATAAGTTGCTTCGCCGACGTAACCTTGCGCATTGTTCAGCATGCTGCCCCACGAAGCGTTAGGTTGTTGAACGCCGAGGCCAAGGAAACTTAGTGCTGACTCGGTTAAAATGGCTGTAGCGACGTTTAATGAAGCTGCAACGACGATCGATGGCATCGCGTTTGGAATGATGTGTTTGAACATGATGTGGAAAAATCCGCCGCCAGAAGACTTAGAATACAAAATGAATTCACGTTCTTTTAGCGTCAGGGTTTCTGCCCGGACTATCCGCGCCACTTCCATCCAAGAAAGCAATCCGATAATGATAATAATGTTCGAAATTCCCGGTTTTAGGTAGGCATTTAAAATCATTAGTAGGAAAAATGACGGAATCGACATGAAAATATCCAGAAAACGCATCACCATGTTGTCAACGAAGCCACCAAAGTAACCACTAACTGTCCCAGCAAGCGTTCCAACGACAACGGCAATCATCATCGCAAACACGCCAACAAGTAGTGAAACCCGGCCACCGTACAAGACACGCGTCAAATAATCCCGCCCATGGTCATCCGTCCCAAACCAGTGCGACGAATTTGGTGGCATCAGTTTGTCCTGAACGGAAAGAGCATTGGGATCATAAGGCGAAAGGAACGCAAAAATACAAGCCACCGTGATAAGTATCAGCACACTCGTCGCAAAAACAGCACGGCGGTCAGCAAGCATAAAGCGCCAAAAACTCCGCTCTCGTGTTGCGTGAACAACTTCTGCATCCCGCTCGAAATCTTGCATTGTTTTTTTCGAAAAATCTAATCGCATCATGAACTCCTCACCCCATTTCCCTAATCCGCGGATCGACAATCATATAAGCTAAATCGGCCAGCAAGTTTCCGATAATTAATAACAGCGCTGAAAATAGTGTAATCGCCATAATAACTGGATAATCTAGTTGGAAAATCGCGTTAATTCCAAGCGAACCCATTCCCGGCCATGAAAAAATACTTTCGGTAATAAAAGCGCCTGTAATGACTTGCGGAAGTGACATCCCAAGTAGCGTTATGACTGGCAACAAGGAATTTTTCAAAACGTGATGCCCCATAATTTGTACTTTTGACAGCCCTTTTGCATAACCGAATAAAACATATTCTTCTTTTAATTGGTTAATGGTATTCGAACGGACGTAGCGATAGTATGCCGCGCACCCTTGGAAAGTCAGCGTTATAACCGGCAAAATTGCATGCTCCGCCATATCCCAAAAAGAGTCGACCCCAATCGTTCGCATTCCTAAACTCGGAAGCCAACCTAGCTGAATCGAAAATACATCTATTAAAATCATCCCAAACCAAAAAATCGGAATCGAAATCCCTATATAAGAAATCCCATTTAACACTTTATCAATCCACGTATTTTCATAATTCGCTGCAACTAAACCAAGTGGAATTGATAATAGTAGCGTTAGTACAAGCGAAGTTCCCACCAAACCAAGTGTCGCCGGAATTCTCTCTAAAATTTGTTGTAAAACTGGCTGGCTGTTCACAATCGAATAACCAAGATTCCCTTGCAACAAGTTTCCAAGCCAAATAAAGTACTGCACATAAATCGGTTGATCAAGTCCTAAGCTCTGTCTAATCCGCTCCACATCATCAGGATTCATATCAGGCGTAACAAAGGAATTCACGGGATCCCCGGGCGCTAATTTGATAAGGGCAAACGAAATAATCGAGATAATAAATAGCATCGGAATAATTTGCAATACGCGTTTTATGATTGTTTTTAGCATAATTTATCTCCTATCTAAAACACTAAAAATGACAAGTAAAAATCTGAACCTGCCAAAAACAAGCATGGCAGGCCAGATTTTTCACGAATGATTTTTAATTATTATTCCGTTAAATATAATTTAGAAAGATCACGGAACATTGTTACTGGTTGTGGTGTTGCAGCTTTTTGTCCACCATAACGGCTATCAAGAGCGAGCACTGCATTATCATAAGAAATTGGATAAATTACAGCGTCATCCGCAATTGTTTTTTGGATTTTTTCATAGATTTCTTGACGTTCTTTGTCGTCAGCAGTTACAGCACCTTTTTCCCAAAGTGCGTCTAGATCTTTGTTGTGGTAGTTTGAGTAGTTATACGGCGCATCGCTTAGATATAGGGATTTATATGCATCCGGATCGTTCCCCATGATATAACCATTTAGCGCGATCGAGTAATCTGCGTTTTTACGGTCAAGTGTGATGTTGCTAAGTGCATTTGGATCTGTTGGTTTCAAGTCCAGTGTCACGCCGATTTCTTTGTATTGTTGTTGTAAGTAAAGCGCGATACTTTCTTGTGATTTACTGTTGTTTAAATAGTAAACAGTTAGTTTTTGACTTGTATCAAAACCACTTTCTTTTACTAATTTTTTCGCTTTGGCAATGTCTTGGTCGTATGTTTCTACTTTATCAGTGAAATATTTCGTGTTTTCTGTTAGGAACGAGGAAGCTGGTTTTGCGTATTCATCTGAACCGTACGCAGCATCAATGATATCTTCACGGTCAAGCGCATATGAAAGGGCTTGGCGAAGTTCTTTTGATTTAAGTGCTGGTTGGTTTTCGTTGAATGTCGCATAGCTTAAGCGATTTTCCGGGTAAGTGATAATGTTTACCGCGCTCGCTTTCTCTACTTTGTTTCTATCAGAAGGTTGAATGGATTTTAAGTTGATTTCACCATTTTGCAGGGCTAAATTAGCTGCGTTTTGGTCTTTTGTGATTCGGAAAGTAACTTTATCCAATTTCGGTTTGCCGTCAAAGTAGTCGTTGAATCTTTCTAAGGAAACGTATTCGCCTGTTTTGTATTCAACAAATTTGTACGGACCTGAGCCGATTGGATTTTTGTTTTTATCACTTTTCTCGATGTTTTCTACCCCTTCAAAAATGTGTTTTGGAATTGGGAAGAAAGTTTTAATTGTATTTTCAAAGGCTGGAGCAACAGTTGGTAATGTAAATTTAACCGTTGTGTCGTCTACTGCTTCTACTTTTACAGGTTTATTGTCAAAAACAAAGTTGCCGCGGTTCGGGCTGTTTTGTTTTGTATCTAAAATAGAATTAACAGTAAATACTACATCGTCTGCAGTTAAAGGTTTGCCGTCGTGCCAAGTTAAACCATCTTTTAGTTTCACAGTGTAAGTTAAGTTGTCATCTGAAATATCTAAGCTTTTTGCAAGTGCCGGTTTCCCGTCAACTTCCCAAAATAGCGGTGCGTATACAGCTTGTTGAATCGTTAATGTTACACGGTCAGAAGCGTAGTTAGGATTGATAACTTCTGGATCTCCTGTAACTCCGATAATAAGAGAGCCGCCGTCTTTCGCTTTGCCTGAACCGTTTGCTTTGTCTGAACTAGCGCCAGAACCTCCGCAAGCCGTTAACACCAAGGCAAAAACTGAGATAACCGCTACTAATAAAAATTTCTTCATCTAACAAAAACTCCCCTCTTTAAGCGCTAAAAAATAACGCTTCCTCTGTTTTTTGGTCAGAATCGAAGCGCCTCATTGAAAGCTACTACTTATCTGCCAGAATATTACTTCTGATCGGAATTAGCATAGAACTTGCGCTCCGCTGCTGGGTTTCACTGGGCCGATTCCCTCCACCACTCTTGATAAGAAAACGTAATACTATTATTCCTATAAGTTTACTGTGAATTAAAGATACACTGAAACAAAGCAGATGTCAAGAAGAGAAAACTGGAATTCTAAAAATTATTTTATAAAAAAATAGACCGGGCAGAAAACC
>CM001047.1:148218-149967 GCA_000183865.1 Listeria marthii FSL S4-120 | reverse complement strand
TTTAGATGCTTCTACTTCTTGATATTCCGGCTTCTTAGAAAACTCAGCTTTTGCAAATGGACAAAGCGGAACAATTTTCTTCCCTTCTGATTTTGCTTTTTCAACCGCGCGTTTCACCAGTTCTTGGGCTATTCCTTGACCTCGAGCTGCATCATCCACGCCAGTATGGTCAATAATAAACATATCTTCCCCAGTTGGCACAAAAGTCACTTCGCCAACCTCTACGCCTTCATCATTTACAGCATAAATTCTATTTTCACCATTTTTATATTCCATTTAATCTCCTCCTATTTCTCGATATATTGAAGCGCTCCACTTGGGCAAGTATGAATCACCCGTTTTGCCTCTTCTTTCGATACATTATCTGGCATAATCCACGGTTTTCGTTCCAAATTAAAAAGTTCTGCGTTACCTTTTACACAATTACCCGAATGCTCGCAAACATTTGTATTAAAATAAATATCTATATCCGCCCCGCGATACTTACGGTAGCCTCGCTCGAGCAGCGTTTCCTCGTCCATCTGATTACCTCCTTCGCCAAAGTTTACCTACCTTTCATCTATTCCACTCATCACCCAAAAGAAAACGTCCAGAAACATTCCTAAAAAAGCTCCCCCAATCATTGACTTTCCTGCCAGTTATTGAAATAATAAAGATATTTTATAAATTCATTTAAAAATAGAAGAAGGAGTGGAAATAATGGCATTTTATTTTGAAGAACCGTCCCGCNCATTTAGTGAATTTTTACTTGTTCCAGGCTACTCATCCGCTGAATGTGTTCCAACAAACGTTAGCTTAAAAACACCAATCGTAAAATTTAAAAAGGGTGAAGAATCTGCAATCACAATGAACATTCCGCTTGTTTCCGCAATTATGCAAGCTGTTTCCGACGATAATATGGGTATCGCTCTTGCGACAGAAGGTGGCGTATCATTCATCTTCGGCTCCCAGTCCATCGAAAGTGAAGCGGCAATGGTTTCTCGCGTGAAAAATCATAAAGCTGGTTTCGTTATTAGCGATTCCAACATCAGCCCAGACAAAACCCTTCAAGACATTCTTGATTTAAAAGAAAAAACTGGTCATTCCACAGTTGCAGTTACAGAAGACGGCACGGCGCACGGTAAATTACTAGGAATCGTGACAAGTCGCGACTACCGCGTAACGCGCATGAGCCCAGACGAAAAAGTTGCTGATTTCATGACTCCTTTCGAAAAATTAGTTACTGCTAACAAATCGACCACTTTAAAAGAAGCTAACAACATTATTTGGGACAACAAATTAAATGCCTTACCACTTGTAGACGACAATAAAAACTTAGTCCATATGGTATTCCGCAAAGACTATGACTCCAATAAAGAAAACAAATTAGAACTACTTGATTCCTCGAAACGTTACGTTGTTGGAGCTGGTATTAACACGCGTGACTATGAAGAACGTGTTCCCGCTCTAGTAGAAGCTGGCGCTGACATTCTTTGTATCGATTCCTCGGAAGGTTACTCCGAATGGCAAAAACGCACACTTGACTATGTTCGCGGCAAATACGGCGATACGGTCAAAGTTGGCGCAGGAAATGTCGTTGACCGCGATGGTTTCCGTTATCTTGCCGAAGCTGGCGCAGATTTCGTTAAAGTCGGCGTTGGTGGTGGTTCAATCTGTATCACTCGTGAACAAAAAGGCATCGGCCGCGGCCAAGCAACTGCCTTAATTGACGTTGCTAAAGCCCGCGATGAATATTTTGAAGAAACTGGT
>CM001047.1:147608-148118 GCA_000183865.1 Listeria marthii FSL S4-120 | reverse complement strand
GCCCGCGATGAATATTTTGAAGAAACTGGTGTGTATATTCCGATTTGTTCTGACGGTGGAATTGTGTACGACTACCATATGACGCTAGCTCTAGCAATGGGCGCTGACTTCATCATGCTTGGCCGTTACTTCTCCCGTTTTGACGAAAGCCCAACTAATAAAGTGAATTTAAATGGCACGTATATGAAAGAATATTGGGGCGAAGGAGCTAACCGCGCGCGTAACTGGCAACGTTATGACCTTGGCGGCGACAAAAAATTATCTTTTGAAGAAGGCGTAGATTCCTATGTTCCGTATGCTGGATCCTTGAAAGACAATGTCGCAATCAGCCTTAGTAAAGTCCGCTCTACAATGTGTAACTGCGGCGCGCTCAATATCCCTGAATTACAACAAAAAGCAAAAATTACACTCGTTTCGTCCACTTCTATCGTAGAAGGCGGCGCACATGACGTTGTTGTAAAAGATGCTTCTAACAATTTAATCAAATAAAAATAAAATTGGTTGGTGTGA
>CM001047.1:147289-147508 GCA_000183865.1 Listeria marthii FSL S4-120 | reverse complement strand
ACCATTCTCACACCAACCAATTTTTCTATTTCACACAATAGAATACTTTTGTTTAATTTCTTCCATTGGAAGCGGACGGCTAAAATAATAACCTTGGAAATAGTCGACTTTCATTTCCCTTAATTTTTCGACTTGCTCGATGTCCTCTACGCCTTCTGTTACCACTTTTCCGCCTAAATCATGGCATAAATTCACAATCGCGCGAATAATAATTTGCTG
>CM001047.1:144756-147283 GCA_000183865.1 Listeria marthii FSL S4-120 | reverse complement strand
ATCCGTTTTTAAAAGCGCAATAAACGACATATCCGTTTTGACAATATCAATCGGCAAGCTCCGCAAATACGCAAGCGAACTATAACCCTTTCCAAAATCATCCATGCTCACTTTGACACCAAGATTTTTTATTTTTCGTAAGTTTTTGTTCGCAACAGCTAGCTCCGTAATTTCGCCCCGTTCGATAATTTCTATTTCTAAGCATTCCGGATACTTTAAATGTCCTTTCACATAATCGTGTAAATGAGCCATATAATTACTGCTTACCACATAATGCGCCGGAATATTAATCGAAATCGAAAAACGTCCACCTAGTTGGTTGAGTTGTTCTATCGCTGTTTCGGCAACAAAATCTTGCATTTCCCGCGTTGCATTTAAAAGGACAATATCTTCAAAGAAATCAATTGGAGTCAAAATTGCCGTCGCTGTTTTTAGTCGAACCAAACCTTCAAAACCGATAATTTTATTCGTTTTCGCATCTACTTTTGGCTGATAATAAAGCAAGTAACTATTTCTCCTAATCGCATCCCAAATTTCCGTGCTAGAGATATCCATCTTATCCCTCCTTTTTCTATAGTTTACCCTTTTTTCAATCGAAATGAAAATATAGCCAAATATTATCATTACATTTACACAAAATCCATATTACCTATTGCTAGGGGGATTCCTCTTTGCTACAATTATAGCTAGGCACCTATGAGTTAGCGCTTACAAAATTGCCACTGGCGAAAAAAGGGAGAGTGTGAAAGTGAACAAATTTTTCAAAAAAACTACACATGTTTTACTCGTAGCAGGGCTCACAATCGGACTTACAGCACCATTCACCGGGACAACAGCACAAGCAGCAGCAGATACGGTTCCCATTCAGATTTTGGGAATAAATGATTTCCACGGAGCGCTTGAAACAGCCTCCAAAGATGCATCCGGCTCACCAATCGGCGGCGCAGATTACTTAGCTACCAATTTGGATAACGCCACTACTTCATTTTTACAGGCAAATCCAGGAGCTACCGCTGATAACGCCATTCGTGTTCAAGCGGGTGATATGGTCGGCGCAAGCCCAGCAGTATCAGGTTTACTTCAAGACGAGCCAACGATGAAAGTTCTCCAAAAAATGAATTTCGAAGTCGGCACATTAGGTAACCATGAATTTGATGAAGGATTACCTGAATACAAACGAATTTTGGATGGGGTTTCTACAAACAAATTCGGACCAATCGTAGAAGCTTATCCACGCGTTAAAAGTGACATGAAAATCGTCGCAGCTAACGTTGTCAACAAAGGAACAAACACAGTCGCAGAAGGCTTTTTACCATACTATGTAAAAGAAATTGATGGCGTCAAAGTTGGCTTCATCGGTATCGTTACAACAGAAATTCCTAACTTAGTTCTTGCGAATCATATTAAAGACTACGATTTCCTTGATGAAGCAGAAACAATCGTAAAATACTCTGCTGAACTTAGAGGCCAAGGCGTTAACGCAATCGTTGTTTTATCTCATGTTCCGGCACTTTCCACTGGAAATCCAAATACTGGAACAAAACAAGATGTAGCTGGTGAAGCTGCTAATATGATCACAAAAGCAAACGAATTAGACCCAAATAACTCGGTCGATTTAGTCCTTGCTGGTCACAATCACCAATACACAAACGGATTAGTTGGCAAAACTCGTATCGTTCAAAGTTACAACAATGGGAAAGCTTTTTCAGATGTAACTGGCGAACTTGATAAAACTACCGGCGATTTCGTTACACCACCCGATGCTAAAATTACATACAACACGAGAAGCGTCGCACCAAATGCCGATATTACAGCCGTAACTGAAGATGCGAAAAGCCGCATTGAAGGAGTTATCAACGAAACTATCGGGCTGGCAAATAAAGACGTCATTTCTCGTGACACAAATTCAGACAATAAAGCAATCGATGATAAAGAATCCGAGCTTGGCAACATGATTACGGATGCGCAACGTTACATGGCAAACAAAGCCGGCGCCGATGTCGACTTTGCGATGACAAATAACGGCGGAATTCGTTCCGATCTTACTACTCGCCTTGCAAATGGTCAAAACGAAATCACATGGGGCGCGGCTCAAGCTGTTCAACCATTTGGTAACATTTTGCAAGTAGTGGAAATGACTGGTGCTGATATTCTTGAAGCACTAAACCAACAATATTTAAGCAACCAAACTTATTTCCTACAAATTTCTGGCCTAAAATACACTTTCACAGATACAGATGACTTAGATCACGCATACAAAGTTGCGAGCGTTACAACAGAAGATGGCACTCCATTAAAAGCCGACCAAAAATACAAAGTCGTAATCAATGACTTCCTATTTGGCGGCGGCGACGGATTCTCAGCCTTCAAAAAAGCAAGCCTAGTAACCGCAATCGACCCAGACACAGAAACATTCATCAACTACATTAAAGACCAAAAAGCTGCCGGAAAAGTCATTACAGCCCAAAAAGAAGGACGCAAAGTCTACAAATCCAAAGCTGAAATCGACAAAGAAACCGAAGATGCA
>CM001047.1:133419-144656 GCA_000183865.1 Listeria marthii FSL S4-120 | reverse complement strand
TTTTTATTTTAATTTAAAATTATCGTAAACCATAACCTTCTACAGAAAGGACTACAGAGCTTGCATAAGGATCAACTAGAGCATCCCAGCCTGTTGGTTTCATTCTTCGTGCTCTTGAAGCGTGAATACGCATTTGAGATCCTGTAATGTCAACAATAAAGTAGTAAGCTGTAGCAAATCCATCGCTTTGTAGCACAAGATTAGAAAGGTCTACTCGTGAATATTCTAGTAAATTTTTCACACGGAAACTTTGATTGCGGCGTACCCCATCGCCATGCATCCATGTTACTACAATATATTCGTAGTTGGAGACATCACGCGTCATATATGCTGTGTCCTTGTTATTCCCTTTAAGCGAACCTTCATAAATCATTGCGGACGAAGGTCTTTTACGGTTAAATCTAGCCGCAAAGTCCTCACTATTATTTAAGTTTGTAATTGTATATAGTTTATTACGGCGTTGGACTGCTCCACCACCTGGACCATAGCCACCAGTAAACACAGTTTGAACTAAGACTGGTTCCCCCGTTTTACTTACAAAAAAGGCCATGCCCTCAGGTTCGTGAGATTGGTTAAACGGTTCTCCGAGTTCATCATCCGTACCCCAAGAAATCCATTGCTTATCGTATAGGCTACCATCCGTTAAGGAGTGTGTGTACAAGTAGCATTGACTACCAGGCTTACTTGGAGTTCCACCAGGGCCAACTGCAATATACACTTTATCGCCAAACCCAGCAAAACCTTGTAGGTAGCCATAACCCTTATCACCCACCTCAACTTTAATCGCACTATCTGTAGCACCTTGCTCGAATTCCTCAAGTGTAAATTTCATTACTGTTGCAGTATTATCTTCTAATAGAGTGAAAACAAATACATCATCATTCACAATATTAACATTAAAAGATTTTTTCTGTCCGAAATCTCCTAATTTTGTTGCGTTTGGAGAAGATTCGGTAATTATTGTATCTTTCACAAACTCAAATTTATGAGCTACTTTATTGCCACTAACTGTGTGAATCGGAGCGTAGATGTAGTCTTTACCATCGATGGTTTTTACGCCATACGCAGAGTTATGTGTGCCCCCCATAAGAAGCATTTTACCTCGAACCTCTCCGTTATTATCAATTTGGTAAATGGTTGCGTTATCTGGATTAGTAAGCGCTGGTTGTTCAACACCATATACGTATAAATCGCTAATCATTACAAATTGGAACGGTGCCCAACAGTTCACCTGTACCGCTAAGTTATCTTGTGCTTTTTTAATATCAAATTCTTTTACATGTTCAGTCATTTTTGTTCCTCCTGTTGTTTATGTTTTATTTTTTTTTGAAATTACAAAGTTTATTTCCATAATAATTACTTCTGTGTCGCTCTTTAAAAAATCTCTTTCAATCCTGCTACAATTCCTAGGCAATAATCTCGCTGATACGTATTTAATTTAAGAATTGCTGCATCTGTACTATCACAAAAGCCCGCTTCTAGTAAAACTGCATCCATCGCAGTTTCGCGTAACACTGCAAAATTAGCTTTTTTCATCCCTCGGTCACGTATACCGTGTTTAGTAACTTTTGCCATAATATTTTTGTGAATTACTTTTTGAATTGTCTTGGTTCTAGCTGGAACTGACGTGTAAATATAATCTTCATAACCTTTACCGCCACCCGCGTTAAAGTGAATCGAAAGGAACAAATCTGCTTTAAAACTATTCGCTCTTTTTGCACGTTCACTTAACTCTAAAAAAGTATCATTTGTACGTGTCATCCCTACTTCAAAGCCAGCGCTAACGAGTTCTGTCTCTAGTTGTTTCGCAATAGTTAGCGCCCAGTTTTTTTCAACGAGGCTGTTACCAGTTGCACCAGGATCTTTGCCACCATGACCGGCATCAATCCATATTTTTGTCATGTTTTTCCTCCTCATCCCCTGATTTCGCATCAAAAATCAAAATTAAATTTTTCAATACTTCCGGGACCTTCATTCCCATTCGAACGAAATTTTCCAAGATGGAAATCAGCTCATTCGCCAAATAGAAAAAGATAACCGCATCCCGCGTCGTATTATGCGTTCCCAGAATCAAATCTATTTGATGCGCAATAGCTACTAAAATTAAGATAGCAATTTTTTTCGCGATTCCTTTGAAACCCATTTTGCTGCTAAGTTCCCCTAGATACCCTGAAGCGAGTAGCCCTGAAACATAGTCAGCTACAATAAAGCACACTAGCACTTTTACCAATATATCCACTTCCCCAAACAAGTATCCAAACACCGCGCCAAATCCCAAAATCCCAATTTTTAGTACGACTTCCATGGAAAACCTCCTTTTTGATTACATTACCGTCAGTTGGCCTAACACCAAGCATTCACTCCTTCAAAACGAAAAGCAACATCCGGTCAAGACCATTCTTAATAATTTATTCCTCCGAACGTTACTTTTCAAAATAGAATATTTGTTTATGTCAACGGAATTAGTATCCAGTAATAAAAACAAATTTCTTGTAAAAACATCATGTATTATCAGAAAATCGGTGCACCTTCATTCTGACGCAGCTTTTATTGTCATCCGCTTGCTGGACAATTAGCTTACTTTTATATTAACGGTAAAAGGGTTTTTGAAAATATCATGAAAGTATCATCATTTCCTTACTAAAAGCCCCATAATCGTTGCCAGTTCCAGTACTGCTCGCTTTTTGATGCGTTTAAACTGGGCTATTTCATATGGCAAATCCATCATCACTGCCACATCTTGTTTTTGTTCCACATAACACTCCAGCAAAATATTTCGATATAAATCGTCCATTTGATTTAACGTCGCCGTATATTTCTCCACTAACCAACGCGCTTCCATAATTACTTCCTTATTATGTCTAGCAGAAAATCCCAATGTGCCAAAATGCGGTTCTTCCAAAAATCCGCCTCTAAGTAAAAATGGTTTTTTCGATAAGCCAGCAATCACTCGAAACCGCTGAAAATCCGCAAAAAATCGTTTTACTTCTTGAACTGTCTTTATATAATTGATATCTTTATTCTCCGGTAAAATTAAAACTTGCATCCCATCACTCCTTAATTGTGAGCTTCGTTAATGACATAGGCTTCATACTGACACTCAATTGCAGCTGCCGGCAAACGACCAATTTCCTCTTCTGTTTTATCTAAATGAAAAGCTAACACCTCAATCATTTCCTGCTGTACCGGCTGCGACTTTTTTCTATTTAATCCTTTTTTTCGTTTCCAATCGGCAAGTGACGATCTTGATACCCCAATCAACTTGCTAATTTGCACATCGGATTTAGTCTTTTTATATTCACGGTACTCATCAGGTGTTAAAATAAGTAGCTTTTGCTCAGCCGTTAAAAGGCCTTTTTCTCTATCCCCAAGTGCTTCAAAAAACTCCAACTCTTCTATTAAACGTTTCCGAATAAATCGATTTTCTTCTTGTTCTAGTTGAAAAATTAGTTGGATTTGCTTTTCTTTCAAAAGTTTTCTATCCATCCATTCCCACTTCCATCTCATAAGTTAATATGCTAGTTCGTTGTCACCAAAATGGTGCTATTGATGTAAAATACAGCCGCTTTTATTTTCTAGCTCTACAAATATTATAGCACCATTTTGGTTACTGGTAAACTTTATCCGACAAATATGTTCGAAAAAGTTCCGTTTTGGTGCTAAAAGTGCTATACTGAAGCCATAAACATATGGAGGACAATTATTATGGAGTTAAATAAATTTGTAGGAAATAAAATAAAACAGTATCGCGAGGAACGCGGTTTAAATCAAGAAGCCTTAGCAGAAAAGCTTCATACAACTCGCCAAACGATTAGCCGTTACGAAAATGGCGATCGAAAAGCAAATCAAGATGTTTTATTTGAACTTGCAAAAATCTTCAACAAACGATTAGATGATTTTTTCCCGGAAAGAAGTTTACCGCCTGTTGATGAACGCTTGGTGACAATTGCAGCCCATATAGATGATGATGTAACAGATGAAGAAATGCGGGATATTCTAGCTTATATAGAGATGAAGAAAAAACTCCATCGCGGGATGTGATTTTATTGTACGAAAAATTAGTGAATAAATACCAAGACGAGGTAACCATCAGAGAAGAAAAAATGCCTTACAAACTACCCGGTCTTTATTTAAACGGGACGATTTTTATTAGTAAAGATCAGTCTTCTATTCAAAAAGGTTGTATTTTAGTAGAAGAATTGATGCATTACAAATACACTGTAGGTAATATTACCAAACAAGAAACAATTATGGATAAAAAACAAGAAATTTTTGCTCGTCGTAAAGGCTACGAAGAATTGATACCACTTGATGATATTATCTCGTGCTTTTATCTCGGTTTACGTGAATATTTTGAAGTAGCGGAGTTTTTAGAGGTAACAGAAGAATTTTTGCGCCACACCGTTTCTCATTATGCTGATAAATACGGTCCAATGTATGATTATGGTGGCTATCTGATTAATTTTGGTAATTCCATTGATGTTTATAAGAAGTTTTAGAAGGCTCATTTTTATGGGTCTTTTTTGTGCTCTTTTTTAAAAGTATGTTTTTAGTGGTGAAATTATCGAAAATGTTGCTAAAAAGTGTCTTTTTCATATCTGTATTGCGAAAGTTTTTTTAATCTAGTATCTTTTTAGGACAGATAGCAGTACAGTAGTATAGTAATTAACATTTTACTTTAGTATAGGAGTTTTGATTATGCTTTCCACTATAGATTTTTCAGCTATTTTTTCTAGTGATTATTCGAGTAAAGTCTCTTTTAAAAAAGGCGATATTATTCATTCATTTCGAGCTTATGAAAATAAACCACCTCAAATGGGAGTGCTTCTAAAAGGAACTGCTGTTTTAGAAGGACCAACAAGCGAAGGACGCTGGATGATAAATGCTTTGATCTCGCAAAAAGCAATTTTTGGAATGGAAAGTTTGCTCGAAACAAAAACGGCTCCCGAACTTACGGAATACCGCGTTCGCGCATTAGAAAACGGTACTGCTTTATTCATCGACCGCGAGTTTTTCCTCAATTATTTATATGCGAATCCGCAATTTTTCCATCTTGTGTTGGATGATGTTATTGTACGATACCTGTTTACAGCGAAAAATTACAAAAATATCAATCAACCACCAATAGTAAAAGTGACGCGCATTTTTGTGGAAATTGTCGAGCTTCTCAATTTGCATCAATCCGATGGGCCAATTAAACTTCCGTCCTATATCAATCAAACTTTCTTAGCTGATTATTGTCGTTCTAGTCGCGCTCGAATTACAGAAGCGCTCGAAGCATTACGAGAAAATGGTTTATTACTCTCTAAAAGACCTATTACGATTAGTTCTCATGAAGACTTGTTAGATCAAGTGGACAGTTTTCAAACAGGGAACGGCTTATTAACTAAATAACCTTGAAAAATAGACACGCCATGACTTTCTAGTAGAGTCATGGTTTCTTTTGTTTCAATCCCTTCGACCACAAAATCAAGCTTGTTTTTTTGAGCAAAATTCGCCCATGCTTTAATAAATAATAGTAGATCTTCTAATGGAATATTTTGGAAATGAATTAATGAAAATTTAATTTCTATTATGTAGGGTAGGTAACTCATTACTCGCTCTAAGCTGTTTAAGCCGCAACTAACATCATCTATTGCGATGTGATAGCCAAGACCGTGAATCACTTTAATTTTGTTTAAAATAAATGCGTCTTTATCATTCGCATTGAGGTGGCGTTTATGCGCGGGAACATCGAAAATATCTTCAGTCATTTCGACGGTAATACGGTGGCTCTCACTTTTTAATTTATCTAGCCAGTGGAGGGTTTCTGTATAAAAAAGTTGCTGTGGAGCGATATTTATAGCAAATCGATCATTTGGATATTTCGCTAAAACATCGAAAAAAGCATCGCAAAACCACTCTGAAAAAGCCAAGTATAATTCTTCATCCGCGAGTACTGCCTCTAATTCTGACAGAGGAAATCTAGGAACTTTACTATCATCGCGCAACAGTATTTCATATTCGACAATATTTCCCTGAAGAACGTCTAACTTAGGTTGAATAAAAAGTTGAAATTTCATGAGTCCCATCATTCCTTCCCGTTTCTCTTCTCTATTCTAATACATTTTTAGTACTAATCGCAAAATTTAGTATAATAATATACAATTAGTCGATACTTTGTAAAAAGAAATTATAAAGCGCACCATATAAATTAGCATCGTTTCGGAAATGACAGGTAACAATTTTCGGCCTTGCTCCGTGGAATGGATTTGCAGCTTTTATTTCTTCAATGGCCTTGTTTAAACGTTTAACAACAATGGGTTGCGCGCTAATTCCGCCGCCAATCGCAATAATTTCTGGATCAATCAAATATTGGATATTCAAAACCTGCGAGGCTAGCCCATAAATATAATCATCAAAAATAGCTTGAGCTTCCTCATCCCCTTGGTTTATCCACTCAAAAACTTGCTCGCCGTCTTTTTTATCTGCCAGATTTTTCTTGGTAGCAATTCTTTTAATTAGTTCAACCGCCGACCCAGCCTGTCCAAAAAACTTCCCTCGCAATTTTTCCGTATCAAAAGAGGTCTGAATAAAACTTACCTCCCCAGCCATTAAATTAAAACCAGATTGCAACTTGCCGTTCATAATAATCCCGCCACCAACACCACTTCCAAGCGTTAAAATCGCCGCACTTTCAACATCTTTCGCTACACCTAACCACAATTCTGCAAGTGCAGCACTTTTAGCATCATTTTGTAAAACGACCGGAACATGACATTCACGTGCGAGCATTTCAGCCAAGTTTTTTTCATGCATAAATAATAGCGCACCACCTTGGTAGATCACGCCAGTTTCCGTATTGACCACCCCAGGACAACTCACTGCAATCCCTGTTACATCTTGTTGATAAGGACGCCATTTTTCTACCATTTGCTCTACAAGTTCTTCCGCGCTTTTGGCAGTAGTAGGGAATTTATCTTTCATTTTTATCGTTCCATTATTTTCCATCAACGCAAATTTTATAAAAGTTCCACCGATATCATATACAAAATACATCTGCCAGCATCCTCTCTAATGTCTTTTATTCATTGTAATACGCTGGCTATGATTTTGTCCTCTTTTTCAAATAAAAACAGGGACTCTAAAAGAAGAATCCCTGTCCTGCAACGTATATTAATTAATCAAAAGCCACGGGCCCCACTGTTCAGCTCCCGGCTCATTTCCTTGTGTCCACCACTGTGCTTCATATGTTTTCCCTTTATAAGAAACCCTATCTCCCTTATTGTACGTTTTTGCAGTGTCCCATGCTGGAGTTGCTGGTGGTGTTGCCGCGTCAAGCGTTGTCACAGTTAAGGCCGAGCTTGCCGCCGAGAAATTCCCAGCCGCATCATACGCTTTTACTGTGTAAGTGTACGCTGTTTTAGCAGTTAAACCACTATCTGTAAAAGTAGTTCCTGAAACAGAGCCAACTTCAGTCCCGTTTCGATACACTTTATATCCAGCCACCGCTTTATTGTCCGTTGAAGCTGTCCACGTTAGCGTAGCAGCTTTATCAGTTACATTAGAAGATGCGAGTGCTTTTGGTACGGTTGGTGCTTCTGTGTCACTTGGGTCAGGTACAACACTTCCTCCGCCAAAAATCGTTTGTTTAGCAAATTCGACACTCGATTTTACCATTCGTTGTGTTAAATCAATTTTAGAAATATTATTTACATCCACACTAGATGCGCTCGATTTTAAACGGAACGTATAAGATGCGCCTTGCGGAATTTGCTGTGCATCATATACAGAAGCTAAATCAACTACTGTATTGCCACCCGAAGTAGTAACCGTACCCGCTTTATAATCCCCAGCAGTTAACGTTTCGCCCGCTTTTACTGGAATATAAAACTTAGGTAATTTCACTGTTTCAAACGATAGCTCAGTTGATTTCAAGACTTCATTGGTTTCGTCCGCTTTTTCATTGTTTGTAATTGTAATTTCGTATCCGACCCCATTTTCGCTATAAGGTTTCACTGTCGCTACCACATTTAAATTCGCATAAGTGATCGTATTTTGCGGGATAGCGCTTGTGCCGAATAATCCTGATTTAATCGCCTTTGTGAGTTCATCGCGCTTAGTTGAAGTCGTGGTTTTATCCTGCGACTGCATCCAAGAAATCATCCCCCCAAGGTTATTATCTTTTACATATTGTGCCTTATAGCCAATCGAACGTGGATTGTCATATGTGTAAAACTCCCCAGTTTCCTTACTATAAAGATACGGCGCTTTGGCAGTATCATCCCAATATTCTTTCAAAGTTGGCGTTTTAGCTTTCAGCGCATCGATACTTCTATACGCCCAAACTCCGCCAGCACGGCCCCCATCGCCAGTTTTAATTGGGTTTTCGTTGTTTGCCCCATAAGTAAGCGAGCCATCCGCATCTTTATTCGTTTTTTCAGCAGCTTGGAAAAGTCCTGGCAATGCCGTATCCGTTCCAGCAGCTACTTTATTCCAGCCCCGAGTATAAAATGCTGCCCCAACAACAATTTTATTCGAAACTGCTCCCTTTTCTTTTAAGTATTTAACGGTTTGGTCGACAGAAAAACCACTATCATAATTCGGGTCTTTCGGATTGCCGTAAAGCGCTGTATGATGCGCACTATTCGGTGTCCAAGCACCATTTAAGTCATACGTCATCACATTCGCAAAATCGACTACTTTAAACAAATTCGCTACATCAATCCCATTTTCTAATGTAGATTTTGCAGCTGGTAAAGCAACCGATAATTCGTATTTCTTGTTAATATCAACGCCTTGTTTATCCAAAGCCGTTCTCAAATCTTGTAAAAGCGTAATAAAGTTTTGTTTGTCCGCAGGTTTTGCATTTGGAGTGCCTTCATCGTTTTTATTATCAACAAGGTCAGCGTCCCGCACCGAGGCAGGATATTCCCAGTCCAAATCAACAAAATCCATATTGGTATATTTCACAAACTTCATCACATTTTTCACAAAGTTAGCCCGTTTTGTTGGATCTGCTGCAACCGTAGAGAAATCTCCCGACTTAGACCAGCCTCCAACCGACACACCGATTTTCAAATTCGGATTTTGAGCGCGTAAATCTTGAATCGCATTCAAAACACCCGCATTCGCTCCGCCCCATTGAACTCCCTCTTGCCCAACAGGCGCCCCAACAGCAGCATCTTTATCAGTAAAAACCAAATCCCCATTACTATTAAAATCCAGAAAAGCAAAATTCAAATGTGTTAATTGATCAGCCGGAATATCTTTCGGATAAAAGTTCCCTTCTCCTCCCCAAATCGACCAATCGCCATAATACATCACATTTCGATACTGTGGTACATTTTCAGCCGCTTTCGCCCGTTTTGGCTGTGCACCATTCGATACAACCACTAACGATAAAACCAACAACACAACAGAAGTAATACTAAAAAGCTTTTTCATCTTCTTATTCATCTCTTCACCCCGATTTTTGATTTATAAACCTCATTTCGGTAGTTCTAAGTTTGTCTCTCTGTACCCCTTTTCGTGTGGTTGCCAGAATGCCCTTTTCTCTAATTTCCTCCCCCCGATTAAAGATTCATTCCGAGCATCTGTATATCATGCAATTATCATGCCAAAAGAAAGCGCTGTCATCACGCGGTTTAACTACCATTTTTAAGCTACACAGATAGAATGTCAACTTACACAGATAAAAAAATAGTACGAGCGCTTGGCCCGTACTATCGATTAATTATCTCTTTATTTTCACAAACTCAAACCAATGCTTTCGCGAATAAAAAAATGATGCTAAGCAAAGACCAAGCGCAATCAACGTAGCTACCAAACTAGTCATAACAAAACCGTAAATAAGAAACGGAAACATCGCATAATTTAATATTAGTGCCTTACTATTAATCCGCACAATCACATCACTGCTATTTTCCAAAATCGCTTCTTCGCTTCCATAAAACCAGTTTGTTACCCGAACCTTCGTTTTCTCCACCTTGGGCATAAAAAAGTGCGATTGGTAGTTATCTAATTTCACAATTTCTTCATTATCAATTCTAATATTCACCGGAGTAATGCTGCCGCCAATGCCTGTTTTACGAGTTATTTTGATTGTCACAGTTGCTTCTCCTCCTTGGCTTTATGTCACTTTAATTATACCAAGAAGTAAAAAAAGAACAAGGAAATATCAACTATTTCCCCATTCGCATTTTAAGCAAAACTCGTAACATCAGTAATCGGCAATCGATAAGACTGATAACCGGAATTTTTCGCTTTTCCAATAGAAACAATCATAACTGGAACATAACGTTCTGGATCCATATTAAAAGCTTCTGCAACTTCTGTGCGTTCAAAACCGCCAATTGGATTTGTATCATAACCGTGCGCACGAGCAACGAGCATTAACTGCATTGCTACAAGTCCACCGTCAATAAGTACTACGCGTTCTGCTTCTGAACGAGGAATCGCTTCAAAATACTGGCTTAATTTCGCCATTTGTTGTTCTTTCACTTCTGCTGGCATCAAGCCTAGTTCCACAGATTCTCCATAGATTTTTTCACCGTTTTCGAAGTTTTGTAAGTCACCGAAAACTAAAATCATTGCGGAAGAAGATTCGTTTTGACGAGTATTAAAGCGAACTAACGAGTTTAATTTTTCTTTACCCGCGTCACTTTCCACAACTACAAAACGCCATGGCTGCATATTTACAGAAGAAGGAGCAGTTACCGCATCCTCTAAAATAGCTTTCATTTCCTCTTGGCTAATTTTCACCGTTTCATCGTATTCCCGAATCGAGCGGCGGTTTTTCATTAAGTCTTCAAAATCATTATTTAAATAAGTCATATTTTTCTCCTCCTTATCGCGCAAGTGGCGTTAACACTGAAATTTCAAGTTCTTTAGCAACAAAATTGGCAGCGGCTTTCCGGAATTTTTGGAAATGCTCGCTTTCATTATGTTGTTGAATGGCATCCATATCTGCCCATTTTTCTAACATATAAAAAACTGTTTCGTTTTCCGTCGATTGCACTAATTCATAACCGTGATTTCCCGCTTCTTTTTGTGATGCGGCAATAACTTCCTTAGCAGCCTGCAAAAAAGCTTCGGTTTGCTCTTTTTTTATCGTAATTTGCGCTTCAATATGCAACATTTTCCAACAACTTCTTTCGGATTTTATAGTTCGATTAATTTCGAACTATCATAATATAACATAGCAGCAAGTTCCGCGCAATTAAAATGTAAGTTATGATATGATATTTATATGAAAA
>CM001047.1:133219-133319 GCA_000183865.1 Listeria marthii FSL S4-120 | reverse complement strand
AATCAGATTTATTATTAATTTTCCAAGCATTAAGCGACCCAATCCGTCTCGATATTTTCCTATGCTTACTGAAAAGCAAAGAGAAGCGCTTCTCCCAACT
>CM001047.1:132061-133119 GCA_000183865.1 Listeria marthii FSL S4-120 | reverse complement strand
AAGCGCTTCTCTGGAACAACTTACAATATTTCCAAATCAACCATGTCACACCACATTAAACTGCTTAAAGAGGCAAAACTGATTAATTTAAGGAAGGAAGGGACAACGCATATTTATTCGGTGAACGAAGAATTAGTAGACGCAATTGGCTACTTCTTTGATACGTGCAAAAACAAACACCAATAACTTCACCCCAAAAACTATTAACCTTATTAACATTTTGATATAATTTAAATATCAACTTACTTAAGGATGTGGTTTTTTAGTGAAGAGAATATTAATTAGGTCAGGCATGCGACCCACGAATGTATACATGCCGGAAGACCTCTATTTAAAAGATCGGACAGGTTTTAACAATGGCAACCTTGCTTATCAATACAGTATTTATCGAGCCTTATGGAACGACGACGTGGAAATACATGCAGACGGGCTTTCATCTAACCCTAATTTAGCAGAAAAAATCAATGAAAATTACGATCTCTATGTTATGCCTTTAGCAGACGCATTCCGAGATGACTTCAGACCTATACTTCGCAATTACACCCAGCTTATTCGCAAATTGAAAATTCCAGTTGTCGTAACAGGAGTCGGCTTAAGAGCAAATTACGAGCCACAATTAAATGAAGGTTTTCCCTTTGATGAAGATGTTACTAATTTTGTAAAAGCTGTCCTAGAAAAATCTGCTCAAATTGGTGTTCGCGGACAAATCACAGCCGATTATTTAAAAAAACTAGGCTTTAACGATGACCTCGACTTTCGAGTAATTGGTTGTCCTTCGCTCTATACATTCGGCCGAGAATTAAAAATAAGAGATTTACACTTAACAGATCAATCCTCCATCGCGATTAACGCGTCTCCAACCTCATCAGAAACTGCTATTCAATTCTTAAACAATCTGATTACTACATACAAAGACTATCACTTTATCCCACAACACTTAGACGAATTTCATTTAATGTACGCTGGTGGTCCAGATATTACTAGCGATATCAAAGGTTATCCAACAAATATCGAACATAAATATTATCAAGAAGGTCGTGTAAAATATTTTGTGCCTA
>CM001047.1:131426-131961 GCA_000183865.1 Listeria marthii FSL S4-120 | reverse complement strand
AAATATTTTACTAGCATGCCTAGTTGGTATGATTTTGTGAAAAATATTGATTTTAGTATTGGTTCTCGCTTGCATGGCAACGTTATTCCTACAATCGTCGGAACACCTAACATTTCTTTTGTACAAGATGCCCGAATGCGCGAACTAGCTTCCTACCACGCCCTTCCTCACGTCACAATAGACGAACTAGCGCAAACCAACAACATTCAAGATTTACTAAGCAAAGTGGACCTGAAATCTGCTGAGAAAGTTCAAGCGAAAAATTTTGATAACTATGTTGATTTCTTAGATACAAATGGGCTAAATCACATCTATAAACACGACAAAAACAGAAAATCTGCCCCAATGGATGAACTTATTCATTCCATTAATTTCCCCACTAGCCCAGAAGTCATTTCCACATTAAATCCAACTGAGATGCTAAATCGAGTGAAATTTTCTGCCAATCTATTAAAAGAAAGGCATGATTTTAGCACCAAATACCGAGTAAATGCCGTTAATAACCAACTTACCCAATTGAGAAAAACTACCGCGG
>CM001047.1:130811-131326 GCA_000183865.1 Listeria marthii FSL S4-120 | reverse complement strand
AAACACCAAGAAAAAAATAAACACTTAGAAAATGAACTTAAACAAACTGAACAAAAATTACAACTTACAACAAATAAAAATAATGAACTAACGAACAAAATTAAACATTATCAAGGGACTTTAAATCGAAAATCCGTGAAAATGACCTTAAAATTTGTTAATTCACTGGCAGATGTTAAAAAGAAAGTCTCCAAAAGCTGATAAATCAAAAAAGCAGCCCATTAAAATCGGCTGCTTTTTGCTTATTTTCGTAAAATCTTCTCCATCTTTTTCCCTTTTGCGAGTTCATCAACTAATTTATCCAAATAACGAATTTGTTGCATCAGTTTATCTTCAATTTCTTCCACTCGGTAGCCGCAAATAACTCCGGTAATTAAGGAAGCATTGGGGTTCATTTTTGGAGCTTGGTTGAAAAAGGTCTCGAAATCAATTTCTTGATCAATGGCTTGCTGCAAGGAAGCTTGGTCGTAGCCTGTTAGCCAGAAAATAATTTCGTCCACTTCTTCTTTGGTGCG
>CM001047.1:130584-130711 GCA_000183865.1 Listeria marthii FSL S4-120 | reverse complement strand
ATTCGCTCCATTTCTTTTCGCTTGTTTTGTTTATTATACCGTATTCGTTTATCTGTGTCATATATCTAAACGAAAAGAGGCTGATTGTTTTTTCTTTGAACGTGTTGACGATTTTTTTCGTCCGCTC
>CM001047.1:129885-130484 GCA_000183865.1 Listeria marthii FSL S4-120 | reverse complement strand
TATACACTAGCGAATGACGTTGTGTAGATTCTTGGTTTTTTCATGTTGGTGTTCCTCCTTTGATTGCGTTTTAATTACACTTTCTATTGTATCAAAATACGCTATTTGTTCAAATATTATGTATGAAAAAAAGCATCAACAGACATAGGTCCATTGATGCTTTTCGGTATAAATCGGCTTATTTATTTTTGTTTTTCTTCTTGCTAAATATCGACCGAAACGAGCGCTTCATAACGTCAAAGAAACTGAGCGAACTCACCATATTGGCTGGGTCGACATAAACTCGTATTTTACGTAAAACTTCTTTAGGCTTTTTAGAAGCAAATGTATATGTGCCGTTGCGCTTTGTTTTGATGGCGTAGCGAGGGATCCACTTGCCTTTTAGCATAACAGATACGATAACTTGATCTACTTCTTCCCAAGGAATTTGGACGAATTTACGCACATCACGTGAGTTGAAAAATTCAAAACCTTTGTCGCCAATCATAATTTTCCCGTAATCTGTAAGTCCAGTATACGCGGTGGCATCTATTGTTAAGTCTACCTTTGTATTAATCGATTGAACCAACTGTATTCGCTCCATTTCTTTTCGCTTGTTT
>CM001047.1:127639-129785 GCA_000183865.1 Listeria marthii FSL S4-120 | reverse complement strand
ATATATCTAAACGAAAAGAGGCTCGGTGAATATTGCACCAGCCTCTTTTCGATCAGCTTATTTTTACAGAAGCCCGATTAAGTGACCAACTATACCAACTACGAATAGACCTAGAATGATGATAATTGGGCTGATTTTTTTCTTAAGTAACCACATACATAAGAATGTAAGAGCTACTGCTGCAAGTCCTGGGATTAAGTTATCCAAGTTATTTTGCAAGGTTGTTACTTTAATTTCAGAAAGAGCTAAGCCTGCTTGTTGTTGTTCTAAAGCAGTTTTGATTCCTTGAGCGCCTTGTGGAAGATGACTCCAATCAATATACGCACCTTCATCAAGTTTAACTTTCGAGATAATTGGCGCAAACTGGATATTTACCCATCTCTGCACCAAGGCGGCGAGGACGAACATCCCGAGTATCGAAGCACCTTTTGTAATGTCTTGTAGTAATCCACCAGAAAGGTCATCAGTAATTTTCGAACCAGCTTTGTAGCCGAATTCTTGTGTATACCACATGAAGCCCCAACGAATTACGTTCCAAGCAACGAAGAATAAAATTGGTCCAAGAATGTTTCCACTCAAGGCAAGAGAAGCACCTAATGCTCCTAACATTGGACGAATTGTAAACCAGAATACTGGGTCACCAACACCAGCTAGAGGTCCCATCATACCAACTTTAACCCCTTGAATTGCTACATCATCAACTTCTGCACCATTTGCACGTTCTTCTTCAAGTGCAAGTGTTACCCCAAGAATTGGAGATGCAATATATGGATGTGTATTAAAGAATTCTAAGTGACGTTTTAGAGCTTGCGAACGATCTTCTTTAGTTTTATATAATTTTTTAATAGCGGGAATCATAGAGAATGCCCAGCCACCATTTTGCATACGTTCGTAGTTCCATGAACCTTGAATGAACGTAGAGCGCCATGCTACGCGTAGACGGTCTCTCTTTGATAATTCGATTTTTTCTGCCATTCTATTCTCCTCCTTTTTTATTAATAGTCGTTTAATATATCGCCCAGTGGATCGCGAGAGTTTCCGCCTCCACCGCCGTTTGAGTTACCGCCACCCATTTTAGATAGGTTAAGGTAAATAAGAGCAAGTGCAACACCTAGAGCACCGATTGCGATAAGTGTTAATTGAGAAATTGCTGCTACTACGAAACCGATAACGAAGAACGGCCATACTTCTTTAGTAGCCATCATGTTGATAACTAGTGCATAACCAACGGCAACTACCATTCCTCCACCGATAGCCATACCATCTGTTAACCAAGCTGGCATTGCTTCTAAGAAAGATTGAACGCTGTCTGCTGGAATGAATAAAAGTGCTGCTGCTGGAATCGCGATACGAATACCTTGCATACAAATTGCTGAAATATGTAACCACTCTACGCTGCGAATATTCCCTTTTTCAGCGGCTCTGTCCATCAAGTGAACAATTGGAACTGCCAATGTACGAACGATCATTGTTAAGAAAAGACCTGCTACTGCAAGTGGAATTGCAATTGCGATTGCGGACGGAATACCTGCTACCCCTTGTCCACCTAATACTAATATAATTGCTGAAGCTACTGAGGCAAGCGCGGCATCTGGTGCTACGGCTGCTCCGATGTTTGCCCATCCAAGTGCGATCATTTGTAGAGTTCCGCCAAGGATGATACAAGCTGTTAAGTTACCTGTTACGAGACCAATTAATGTACATGCAATTAATGGCTGATGGAACTGAAATTCATCTAGAATTCCTTCAATACCTGCTAAAAATGCAATAAGTACTACTAAAATTATTGATATGACAGACATAATAAACCTCCTATTTTAATTTTTTATTGTGTCTTTAATTCATTTTTTGCTTTTTTAATGATGTCATCCATGTTTGCGCTTGAGTCGTTAGGGACTTTACGCACATCGAATTTAACGCCTTTTTCTTTTAATTTCTCAAAAGTGGCAACATCATCTTTACCCATGGAAAGTACTTTGCTAACAACAACTTTACCTACAGAGTGAGCCATGGAACCAACGTTTACTTGTTCGATTTCTACGCCACCTTCAATTGCGCGTAAAACATCTTGAGGATTTTCGAATAATAAAAGTGCTTTTGTATTGCCGAAACGTGGATCTTTTGAAATCTCAATCATTTTTTGGAC
>CM001047.1:127354-127539 GCA_000183865.1 Listeria marthii FSL S4-120 | reverse complement strand
AAAGTCATTTTCTATTTCCTTTCCTCCCATGTCTTTTTAAAAAATTGGGCTACCGGTCGAACTGTCTCTGTCTGTTCACGGAAAAAAATTGTTTCATTCTGCGGAAAAAGGTAGGTGAGCCTCTAATTTAAGACCCCCTACCTCCCCGTTTTGTTTATTTATGGCTTCTTCTTTGTCTATTGATC
>CM001047.1:126261-127254 GCA_000183865.1 Listeria marthii FSL S4-120 | reverse complement strand
GTGCCTGGCGTTTTTGTATCAACTTGACCTGTAACTGTTACGTCAGCTAACTTCACGTTGTCGCCTTTTTTATTCGTAGCTGCGTCGAAGTTATCTTTCGCTTGCCAAGTGTCCCCAGCATAAATTGTGCTGTCGTGACTTTCTACTTTCGTCAGTCTTGGTTTTACAGTAATTTGTACGACTTTTGAAATACCCGCGTAACGATATGTCACGGAATATGTGCCCGGTGTCGCTAAGTCGACGTCAGCAGCATCTTCCACCGTAACATCTTTATAAGCAACAGCATTCCCGGCTTTATCAATCGCTCGGTCAAAATTATCTTTTGCTGTCCAAGTATCTCCAGTATAAACCACAGAATCATGTGCATAAATGGCTGTTTGTGGGTTTTTCACGGAGACTTGAATTGTCTTAGAGAAACCATCGTATTTGTAGGTGATTGGGTATGTGCCCGCCTGTGTATTATCGACAGTCCCTTCTACTGTAACATCTGCAAAAGTGACAGCATTTCCGTCTTTATCGCGCGCACTATCAAAGTTATCTTTCGCATCCCACGGCTCATCAATATAAATCGTGGAGTTATGCGCATTTACAGCTGTTTGAATATTTTTCACTGTTAATGTCGCTGTTTTAGTAGCTCCATCAAAGCTGTATTTAATTTGATATGTGCCTGCTTTATTCGTGTTTACTGCTGGAGTTTCTGTAACACTTACCTCTGAAAAGGCTACCGGATTACCATCTTTATCTACGGCATTATCAAAGTTATCTTCAGCAGTCCAGCTATCGCCGACATAAATAGTAGCATTGTGCGCATTGATTCCTTTTTTGTTTTCTTTTACTGTTACAGTGATTGTTTTCGCTTCGCCTGCATACGTATAGGTAATAGAATATGTGCCGGCTTGTGTAGTGTTGACTGTATTTGTCACAGTAATTTTATCAAAAGTGATTGAATTACCATCTTTATCTGCGGCGCTATCAAAGTTATCTTTCGCACTC
>CM001047.1:124124-126161 GCA_000183865.1 Listeria marthii FSL S4-120 | reverse complement strand
CTCCAACTATCGCCGACATAAATCTTAGAGTCATGCGCGTTTACTGTTGTTAAATCTTTTTCAACTTTTACTTGAATAACTACTTCGACTTCTTTGCTATCTTGTTCCAATGTATAGGTAAGCGGGTATGTGCCACCTTGGTTTGGACCATCTTGAATAGCTTTTAGTTGTGTTTCATCAACTTTTACAACATTTGTACGATCTTGGGCGTTTGAATTTACGCCATTTTTTACTTCTTCAAAAGCTGCTGTTTTTGCTTTTGTCACTGCTTGGGCTTCTGTTAGTGCTAATGCATCTTTGTATTCAAGTGTGAAGTTAGTTGCCCCGATTCTTAATTGGTCTTTCTGAGCAGTATTGCCGCTCGCTGCTGTTACATAAATCGGTGCCGTAGACTTCTGTTCTGTTCCAAAAATGTCTTTAATTGCAATTGTAAGGTCGGTAGCTGCAATTGTTTTTCCGTTAGTAGAAACACCTACAATTGCGCCGGAACCATCGCTTAGGGTTCTTGCTGTCGCTATTCCCGCATTAGCTGTAGTCCACTTATAGCCATCCGTTGTTGCTTGGATTTTTTGGAAAAAGTCTGGTTCGATTGTGTCTTCTGCTGCTTCACCAGTTGTTTGAGCTACTTTTGGCAGAGTAATCTTTAAGCTTTTTCCTTCTTGAACTAGTTTTTCATTTAAGTTTACTTTTAAATCTGTTTCAGGCACGTAAGAAATATAACCTGCATTGATATGTTGTGCATCTGGTTGTGCTGGATCAATTTCTTTTACCCAACCAGTCTCAGCGCCTAGATTTGGCGTTGCACTATTCAATGATTTATCTTTACCAACATTTTGCAAGGTGAATTTGTATCCTGCTTTATCAGGGAATTTAACTGCATATTTTCCGTAACCAATGCCTAAATTGTAATCAAATTTATAGTCACCATCAGCATCGGTTGTCGTTGTTACGCTTTCCCCGTCTTTAGTAAATGCTTCATACTTTGAGGTTGCTTCATTCCATTTATATAATTCAACTGTTTCATTCGCAAGCGGTGTATCAGTTTGCGCCGATTCATATACACCATTTGCATTTTTATCTTTAAATAATTTACCGGCTACTTCTACAATTACTAATTCTGCCCCTACTCGAGTACCTGCGATAGATCCTGAGTAAGTGTTCGTTGTAACTGCATAGTACGGGTTGTACACGTCACGTTCACCAATTTTATTTCCAGCAGTAGCGGAATCAAAAGTTTCATCTACTTTTAGTGGAACTTTAATGGTTTGCGTTTCTCCAGATTCAATTTCCGTTTTCACTTTGATACGAACCATGTTAGCTTTTCCGTAATCTGCCAGTGTATTACTGTAAATGGCATCTGTCGTATAGTTACTTGAAGTTGCTTCGGCTGTATAACTCACGTCAAACTGCGCTTTTTGCGCGTCTGTCATTGTGAGCGCGTCGCTTAGTTTCATATCCCATTTAAAAGGTTCACTTTGGAATTTCGAGCCAAAGTCTTGACCAGTTTTTGGAATTGGGATGTAAATATCTAAGCTTTCAGCGCTACCGCTAGACGTATTCGTGATTTTAACCATATAATCAGCATCAGTTCCTGGTGTGAAATACGAAACCGTGCTGTCATCATCTTCTACGTAAGCCGCTTTGATTCCTTCTCCAGCTACATTTAAGAAAGTTTCTACTGTAACTGTATCTTGTTTAGGAACACTTAGCGTACTTGTATTAGTAGAAAGCAGTCGTTCTGCATCTTTACCATTTTGGTTCACATCAAGCCCATTATCCGGGAAAACATTCGCTCCTAGCGCCGAAGTAACATTACTTCCACCCCAAGCAAGCAACTCTTGAATATTTGTGTGGATACTCTTACTTAAAGTCATATCGAATGTTGTGTTATAGCTAATATTTAAATATTGTTTTTTAGCGGGATAACCGATATATTCACCTACTGTAACATCTGTTGTTTTGATAACATATACTTTATCGCCGTTATTAGCTGATTTCGCTTCAACAGAAAAATCGACTTCTTTGCCGTCTTGATCT
>CM001047.1:122349-124024 GCA_000183865.1 Listeria marthii FSL S4-120 | reverse complement strand
TTACAAAACAATTTTGTTTACTTAACGAGGGAAGACGGTCGTTACAATAAAGTATATTACCGAAATCTCAATCATTTTTTGGACTGGGATAACGTTAGCTTTTACTCCTGGTGGTGCTGCTTGCTCGATTAATTTTTTACGAAGATCGTCTTTTGCAACTGCATCAGAAACGACGATAATTCTTGTTGGGTGTGTTGCTTTTGTCCATGCAGTGGCTACTTGACCATGCAGTAGACGAGAATCAACACGAGCTAGAACAAATTCAATTTTGCCGTCACCAACTGCAGCGATTTCTGCTTGTGGCTGTTCAGTAGCTGTTACTTGCGGCTGAAGTTCTTCCGGTTTAACGCGGATGCCTTCTTGAGCTGGCGCAAGAATATTTGCTGCGATTTCATGTGCGCTTTCCATTGTAAAACGTGATGAGAAAGCTTCAATCAACATCGGCAAGTTAAGTCCTGCTACGATTGCCCACTTATCTTTATTGAGTTCATAAAGACCGTTTGCTTGATTGAATGGTGTGCCTCCCCAAAGATCCACTAAGAATAAAACTTCATCTTGGCTGTCAAAAGTTGCAATTGCAGCTTCCATTTTAGCCTTGATATCTTCTGGACCTTCGCTTGGCATCAAAGTGATTGCTTTAACGTTTTCTTGCTCGCCGAAAATCATTGTTCCGGACTGCAAAATACCTTCAGCAAATTCACCGTGAGTTGCGAGGATAATTCCTACCATCTTTTTCCCTCCTAATATAATTCATTTATTTTGCTACCCGCTCTATTTGTTGCAAGTTCCGTGCCAACTTTATAGTATTGCCTTTAAAATACTGTTGTATCAATATTTCCGCTTACTAAATTATTACGGTATTAATTAGTGTATCGTTCGCTGATACAGAAAAACTCGAATTAGAATTTAGTGTATTTATGAAAGTAACTATGTATATCAAAAAAGCGCTATTAATTCATCATTATTCCCATAAAAAGTAAAAAAACTACCCCAAAATTGTATTTGAGTAGTTTTTTTATGATATTTACGAGACACATAATACGTCTGAATCCTGTATTAAAATCCAAGGTGTCTTTTTTACATTAATTACTCCTTTGTCAGCTAATCCATTTATAATCATGGATGTCGTTGAGACGGAGCATCGTGCTAATTTTGCTAAGACATAGATTTTTAACCAACGCGGAAATACATGATTGCGCACAGGGTCTAGTTCATACCACTTTATAATTCTTAGCAAAACTTTTCCAACGCGCTCTTCAGACTCCGCCGACATCAGCTCTCTTTGCCATTCTAAGCTCTTCTCAAAATCTTCCGCCACTTGCAAAAAGAAATTTGATAATAAATTGTGTTCGTCTAGCTTCTCGAATAGTTCATCTGTCGAAATGATACTGTAGGTTGTTCTTTCTAACGCGGATAGCAGTAGTGTGGTCTCCGTTGTGTAAATAATACGTTCACCCGCAAATACTCGTTGAATTGCAGGCTTCTTTCCTTTACTCTCTTGAACCATTAAACCTTTCTCCATGATAATTACTTGTCCATGTTGCAATTTAAGTTCCTTACCTACCTCCAATTCCTGGTGAGTAAGAGAAAAATTCTTTCTAATCCATGAATAAATCAGCAAATCTTGACTGATTAGTTTATGAAATTCTAAAAAAGTCATTTTCTATTTCCTTTC
>CM001047.1:121349-122249 GCA_000183865.1 Listeria marthii FSL S4-120 | reverse complement strand
AAGCATTTTATTCGCATTTGTTTTAGGGAGCGTTCCGTCATATGTTCGATATTCTGAATTTAAATTGGTTTTATATTGTATATCTGTTGCTTGATTACCAGCTAACTTACCATCAAAAGGTAAATTAACCGTGTATGCTTCCCAGTTTTCATCAAATTTAATTTGGTAAACTTGATTTGTTTTCACTCCGGCAGTTTGCTTATTGTTAATCTGAATAAGACCTGCCCAAGTTTCATTATCTGGATTAATATAGTTATTTCTTGGTAGCATAACCATTTTATTTGCTGTTCCATCGACTACTTTACACGTATCTTTCGCAGCTAGCGTTGTTGTATCGTTGGAATCATTAGTTAATGCATCTGTTTCAAATACTTGGTCATCATATGTTGTGATAACCGCATGCGGGACTTTAGGCGCCGTATAGGTCCCAACCGGGGTTCCAGCTGGCACTTTATATTTAACCGCAAAAATAGTTTCTACTATACCATAGTAATTTTCTTGTTTAAAATCAATAACGACTTTGTTTTCGCTTGGATAATGGGTGATGGTTCTATTGTCAGTATTTCCAAGCACACTTTTACCTTCGTTAACTACACCGACATACTCCATACCTTCTGGATAATAAAGGGTCGTTGAAACATTTTTAGGAACAAAGATTTTTGATCCACGGCTATCTGCTTGGTTGATACCATTTACAACTGAATATGGTTTTGTATAATTATAAGAATCTTCTGTATCTGTGCTTGCTATAACTTCTGGTAAAAAGGACGATGTATACCAGTTTCTAAACATGGTTTGAACACTCTTTTGAGAAGCGTAACCGACAACATTTTTTCCTTCGGCGTGAACGCTTTGCTCTGCTGAGGCAACAGGCGTGCTTCCTTCACCCATGTAAGCATC
>CM001047.1:120735-121249 GCA_000183865.1 Listeria marthii FSL S4-120 | reverse complement strand
CGACTTCTTTGCCGTCTTGATCTGTCAGTTTAATAGATCCCGGTTTAACCGTTGTTCCTTCTAATTGACGTAAATAAATTTCTGGATTGTTAAGGACGGTTCTTGTTCCATATGGGTAATCATGCATAATTAATGATGCTTTTGTGGTTACTGTGTCTCCCGCACGAGCAGTCTTAATTAGTGCACCTTCACTGTTATAAAATGAAGCTGTTCCATTCGCAGCCGTGCTTACACCCGTTGTAGTAGTGTACGTTGATGAACCTGAAACTTTGGTATTTGCTTCATCATCCGCATCCCAAATATTGACATCAAATTGAATCGAAGTAATACCTGGCTTCACTATTCCGTATGATGCGCTGTTGGCCGCTTTGAATGGCGCGGAAGTATCAATATTTGTAAATCCGGTAGAGAAGTCCCCTACATTCGCTTTTACTTCTGTAAAGTATTCCCCTTCTTTAAGCCCGACTGCAGTTGCTTCGAGAGTAAGCATTTTATTCGCATTTGTTTTAGGGAG
>CM001047.1:117473-120635 GCA_000183865.1 Listeria marthii FSL S4-120 | reverse complement strand
TGCTTCCTTCACCCATGTAAGCATCGACTTTGATAGGCGATTTTAAGTCTGCTGTGCCATAATACTTGGCTGCATCTACTTGAACAGAAAAGCTAAGCGTTAGTTTCTCTGTTGCAGGTTCTAACTCATAGCTAACTGTTCCATAAGTAGCCTTGTTATAGCCAGCCTCTTTGTCTGGAACTGTGACCGAAGTAATCGAATCACCAACCGGATTACCAGCGCCAAAATAGCTTAAAATACTTGAATCAGAGCTACTTGTCGGTTGGTAACTGCTTGGAACTGGTAGAGAAACAAATCGCATGCCATCTGGTAAGGTGAAATTGATTTTTTTACCAGCGGAACTATTATTATTAAACTCTACTGTGACAGAAACGTCTTTGATGTCCCCGTTACCCCAAGCCGTCTTATTATAATCTGGGATATTTAAGGCTACAGTTGGCGCACTAGATTTAAGCCCTGTTTTACCAGGGGTTACAGTTGCCACCTCTTCAGATATTTCACTTACTTTATAAGAAGCAGTGTATTCTTTTTCTGCGCCGGCTTTATCTTTATAGGAAATAATAAAGTCGACAGAGCCATTTTTGGTAGCTATATATTCAGCTTCATCGCCATCCGTTTTTTCTCCATCAGGCGTTTCTATAGTTGAAATTTTAACTTGCGTATTTTTCGGTGTGGCTTTAAATGTCAGTGTAGCTTTCTTTTTGTCGCTTGAAAGCTCTTTTTGAACCGTGTAAGAAACGGCATCATTACCATTTTCTTCTGCAAAAACTCGGAATGCAGAAAGATTAAGCTGACCGAGTATTAGTAAAACAGCCATGACTAACAATAAGGGACGCCTTAAGCTCGTTGTTTTTATCATATAAGTTTATCTCCTTTTGAATTTTCCAAATTGCCCGGGAAGTATTTACGGACGCTGAGGATTTTTTTATTAAAATTATTTCAGCAATTTCACATAGATGCGTTGCCATATAAATACGGCTCCTCCTGCCACAAGCAGGCTACAAATAACTAAGTAACTCCTAATTCCAAACTGAATCGGCCAAGGGGAATCAACTATTTGTGTAAGAATAAAATGCATAGTCTTCATCGCAAAATACCCAATAAAATATAAGCCGGTAATTAAAAGTAAACCTAGTAACTGTGTCATTTCTTTTTTGAATTTTTGAGCTACCCGCGTTTTCTTCCATAAGGAAAACAGATGAAATAACCACGTGCTCCAAAACATGAATAGTATAAATTGGAAAGGGATTGCCACTATTTGCAACGCTGCGATACATACTAAAAGCGTTGCGCTAATAACGACGATAAAAGCTGTAACCTCCCCGTCCAGTTGAAAACGTTGGTACCACAATTGATACCGCCGGAGTCTTTCTAAAGGTATTTCATCTCGTGTTAAAAAGTGGCGAATGTATACAAGAAGAAGCAAAACTATTAGAAAAAAAGCAGCAAACAAAGCAACAATTTGTAGCAATGTATCCAAAAATCCGCTCGTCATATAATCCCCCGCTCTCCTTGTTTTCGCTTACTAAGTCTTTCAAAAATCCGTTCAGCTTGATTGGCATCCGTTGAAGCAAATTGCGCCATGATATTTGCTTCATTTTGAACAAGATGTAAATAACCGAGGGCGACAAAGATAGGCTCTGTAGCGGCACTATCTAAAATAGTAATTTCACTATAGTCGAAGAAACTAAGGCAATCGATATGTTCTTCTAATACCGTTTGCTGCCCTTCTTTTGTATTGATAACAAAACCCTCTACATCACCTTCAAAAAATTGCCCCATAGGCGAGACGATTTTTAGTTTCATTTGCCTCTCCTCCTATTTCAAGTCTTTGTAGGATCCTATAAACAAGAATTCTCGCTCTGAACGTTCGTCATATTCGCCACTTAGAATCCGCTCCACACTAATCAGCAAGTCTTCAATCTCAACAAAGATCCCTTCTGTACCAGTGAATTTTTCGGAAACATAAAATGGTTGCGATAGGAAGTTACGAATTTTCCGAGCCCGGTGAACGAGTTTTTTATCCTCATCGCTTAACTCAGCCATTCCGAGCACGTTGATGATTTCTTGTAATTCCATATAACGTTGTAGAATAAACTTCACTTGCACAGCCAATTGATAATGACGTTCGCCAACAAAAGTTGGATTAAGCGCCCGGGAGAATGATTGAAGTGGATTAACAGCCGGGAAAATCCCCAGTGCTGCAATCGAACGTTCTAATACAATCGTTGAATCTAAATGACTGAACGTTGCAACCGCGGATGGATCATCAATATCATCAGCCGGTAAGAATACACATTGGATTGACGTAATCGAACCATTTTTTGTGGATGCGATTCGGTCCTGAAAATCACCCACTTCTTTTGAAAGTGTTGATTGATATCCCCCAGTAATCGGAATTTTACCTTGCAAGGAGGATACTTCGGAACCCGCTTGAATGAAACGAAAGACATTATCGATAAATAGTAAAACATCTTTTTTCTCTTCGTCACGTAAATATTCCGCGATTGTAAGACCAGTCAACGCTACACGCATCCGCACGCCTGGCGATTCATTCATTTGCCCCAGAACGACGGTTGTTTGCGGTAATACCCCACTAGATTCTAGTTCTTTATATAAACCAATACCTTCTCTGACACGCTCGCCAACCCCAGTAAAAACGGAATTCCCGCCCATCATACTGATATTGTTAATCAACTCTTGCATTAAAACGGATTTCCCAACTCCGGCACCACCGAAAAGTCCCGTTTTACCACCTTTTAAAATCGGACAAATCAAGTCAATAACTTTGATGCCGGTATAAAGGATTTCTTTATTTGTATCTAATTCTCGAAGTAAGGGCTGTTCACGGAAAATTGGCCATTTAACTTTGGCTTCTGGTTCGGGTAGCCCATCAATTGCTTTGCCGTATACATTCAGCATCCGTCCTTGAACCGTTTCTCCAACAGGAACTTCAATTGGATGACCAAGATTAACGACTTCTGCTCCTCGTGCCAGGCCACTAACTTCTCCAATTGCAATTGCTGAAACAGTATTAATTCCAGTATGTTGAACGACTTCCGCTAAATAAGTTCCTTGGTGTGTCTTATATTCAAGCGCATGGCTAATTTCAGGGAGTTCGCTTTCATTAAATTCAATTTTTAAAACAAAACCACTAATGCT
>CM001047.1:116631-117373 GCA_000183865.1 Listeria marthii FSL S4-120 | reverse complement strand
TTTAAAACAAAACCACTAATGCTTATAATGGTCCCAGTGTTTTTTTTCATTTATTCTTCTTCCTTCCTGATCGTCTGTGCGCCACTGATGATATCTAATAATTCGCCGGTTTTTTGTTGTAATGCTTTTTTTCTAGCATCAAAAACGGCTTCTTCATGTTGCTTATGGATATTGTCCTTCGCTTGTTTCATCGCAATTCGGCGCATACAATACTCACTTGCCACCGAATAGCGGAACATGCTGTAAAGCAACCCACATAGATAATTTTCTAGTAACAACTGCTCTACTTGTTCGTCATCCGTCTCGAAATCAAGTACATAATCAACTTCAATTGACTCCGCATCTAATTCTTCAGGAATATCCGGATAAATTTTTTCGCACATCGCTTCCGATTGGACTGCATTTAAATACTTCGTGAAAATAACATACAATGCATCCATTTCTTGCTTATTAATTTGATCAATAAAATCCGCTGTCACTTCTGTCGTTGTTTCCAAATCAATATTTTCAAGCGAAAACTGCAAGTATGTGCTGATATTCTGTCCAAGGTTCGTTAAATAACGATGGCCTTGTTCACCCACGACAATCCAATTAATATTCACTTGATCGCCAAGAGTTTCAATCAATTTATCTATTTCAGCAAAAACTTCACTGTTATAGGCTCCACAAAGCCCTCGTTCGGATGTAATCGCAAGTGCAGTAACATTTTTTTCTTCAGTTGCTTGTATGTTTTTGCTGGTGT
>CM001047.1:116202-116531 GCA_000183865.1 Listeria marthii FSL S4-120 | reverse complement strand
CCGCAGTCCAGAAAGTTTTCCAAGGGTTGCTAATTCCGTTACATGGACAATTTTATAAGTTGAGTTCAGTGCTTTAATTTTTTTTCGCGCCTGGTCTATGCTACTCAACGGAAAGGCCTCCCCGCTTCCTGAATAATTTCTTCTAATAGTTTGACGTGCGACTCATCTAGTTCACTGATTTCCTCAATTTGGTTAGAAAATGACGCAAAATCCGGATGTGCATGTGCTTTTTCTAATAACAATCCTTTGAAAGATTGAACATTTGTTGGCGCCATTTTGTTTAAGAAACCATTTTGGAATGCATATAAAATGGCAATTAATTCTGTCAC
>CM001047.1:115354-116102 GCA_000183865.1 Listeria marthii FSL S4-120 | reverse complement strand
CTGTATCCACCACCATGCTCCTGATTCATTTGTACTGCTCGTTCTAAGAGACTTGAGTGGATGTAGAAACTATCTCCTGGATAAGCTTCTCTTCCCGGTGGACGATTGAAAAGTAATGTAATCGCTCGATAAGCATCCGCATGTTTCGTTAAATCATCAAAAATAATTAAAACGTCTTTTCCTTGGTCCCGTAATGCCTCTGCGACTGCCATTCCCGCATATGGGGTTAAATATTGGGCAGTGAGCGAATCACTTGCAGCTGTTGCAACCACCGTCGAATAGTCCATCGCGCCATGTTTACGCAGCGTTTCAATCACTTCAGCAATATAAGCTGCTTTTAGACCAATTGCGACATAGATACAATGTACATTCTGATTGTGTTGATTAATGATTGTATCCACCGCGATTTGGGTTTTGCCTGATTGTCGGTTACCCAGAATTAACTGGCGCTGACCTCGACCAATTGGTGTAATAGAGTCGATTACTGCGAGCCCTGTATTAAGCGGACGAGTAACACTATCAATCGTCATAATTGCCGGCGTTACACAAAATAGCGGGGAAGTAGCGGTTGGCTGTTCATCGCTAATGTCGTATAACATTTTTCCGGTTGTATCAATAATACGACCTGCCATATCTTCAAACAGATTTACTTCAATGAAATGATCCGTAACTGACACAGTCATTCCTTCTAAAATATCATTGGTTTTATCAATTAACCCGATACCAACAAATTCTTCATTTAACTCAA
>CM001047.1:112563-115254 GCA_000183865.1 Listeria marthii FSL S4-120 | reverse complement strand
CAACAAATTCTTCATTTAACTCAAGAATTACGCCGCGGTGTTTACCGTCAATCGTAACCGCTTGGTGAAGAGCTGCATTTTCGAGGCCAGAAGAAAAAATTACACCATCAGAGATTTTCTCAACCCGGCCATGTTCCTTTAAATATTCCAAATCCACAGGGGTTTCGTATTTGTTCATATCAAAATGAATAGTTTTCAAAGTCTCACTTCCGATTCCATTTTTTCTGTTGTGCGCTTGATTAGTTCCTGATAGCTCATATCAATCGACTTTGTTCCATAATTGATAATAACTCCACCAATTAATTCCTTTTGAACTTGATACTCGATTTTATAGCCTGTATGTGTCGGTTTCCAAAGCCTGTCAAAATGACTTGCCGATTCTTCATTAGCAACATTTACACGAATAAGCCCTGTATAAAAGTGAACATTATAAACTTCTATATAATTCCGGTAAAGTCCACGCGTTTGACGATAAGAGAAATGCGTCAACATATAGAATAGAAATTCAACAAATTGATGATTAAGTTCATCTAATGTACCGTCTTCACGCATCACTTTCACTTTTTGTTCCGGCGACAAGTAGCTACTCTGATAAATTTGTTTTACAGAAAGCTTACTCGCGCGCTCATTGAACTTTTCAAATGACTTTGTAAATGCGTGTAACTCTTCTGACGTATGCATTTCAAACAAACGCAAAAGGACTTTGTAAGGAAGAGCTAGGCGGATTTTTTCAACCCGGACAAGTGCATCAAATTCACGAATTGCTTCCGTGAACAGTTGTGCTTCCTCTTCCTCAGATGCAATGAAAACCTTTTGAATGATTTCATTAACACAGCTACTTAGCGATTTGAACGGCGCATGGGGTGTCGTTTCAACACTTGGAATTTCAACAATTTGTGTTGGTTTTTCATTTTGCCAAATTTGTAATTCTTGTTCATACTTTCTATTTCGAGCAACTAACTGGTCGATTTCTTCGAGAAAAATGGTCTCTTTCTGTTCTGCTTCAATAGCTAATTGCCTATTTTTTTGTTCTTCTTGATTCGTTGCAACTTTTTGTCGTTTTAGGCGACGTAATAAACTTTCTTTTTCAAGCGATTTATCTTGGCTAAGTTCATAAAAAAAGCTCGTTAGGATATTTTCCAATTTTCGCAAGGTAAAATAGAGTAAATAAAGAAAACCAATTGCAAAAATACCATAAAGTACTATTGTTTGAATCATATTTTCCATGCTCTCACCTATCATATAAACGGATTAACCCAAAGCAAGATAACTGCGATTGCCAGTGCAAAAAGCATTAATGCGACAATCATTAGAAGCCCTAGAAAAAGACCTCCCATAACTTCTTTTTTTGCATTTGGGTTTTTTCCGATAATTTCTGTTGCTCTACTAACCGCTATTCCTTGTCCAATTGCAGCTCCCAAAGTCGCAAGCCCAATTGCGAGTGCGGCGCCAATTACGCTACATGCAACTACTAAATCCATTATTTTTTTCCTACCTTCTGTATGAGATTGGGGTACTGAGAAAATGTACCCCTCTACTATTATTGATATACGTAAAGTTGCAATGCGCCCTTCGTATCATAAACCGCAATACGGTAATCAAAACTTTCTTTCGCCATCCTCGAAATTGTCTCCATGTGACTTACTAAGCCAGTTTCGTCCGCTGTCAGTTCTTTGTTGCTAAAAGAAGTCCAACTATCACCTGTTCCAACCGCACGTCTTTCAAAAGCTATCCGATATGTTTCGCCTGCTTTTCGCTTCATGGAAAACATCATGTCATAAGTGGCATTTTGAGGGGCTAAAACTTCTTCAATTTTCGTTGCTAAGCCTACATTCCGTGCCGTATCTTGTTCAGTATCCTCGGTTTGCTTTGTGCTATTTTCTTCTGTTTGGAACGGTGTTAAGGAGATAGTTAATTTCGCATCTTTGTCGTACTGAACGTCTTGTTCAATCGGATACTCGAATGTTTTACTTTCTTTTGTATCGTTGTTTGTTGTTTTAAGGACTAACTTAGCTTCTAAATCAACTGTTTCTTCATCCGTGATTGGAACTAAGCGAATGCTCCCTTTTTCTTGGTTGACGATTTTGTAATCAACTTCGGATTTTTCTTCATCCTTTAACTCAACAGTGGCTTGGTTTAACGTGTAATCGGTTGAGGTCCAGTCGTACTCCACTTGCACCACTTTATTGGCTGATAAATTAGCTCGTAAACTTCTTAAAACGGTTGACTGCATAGTGTAGTATTTTTCTGAGCTGTTCAATTCGATTGTTTCGCCATTTTTCATTTCAATAATCGTTTGGAATTGGTACGCGGTGCCTGGATCTAAATCTGTTACGTTTAGAAGTTCTCCGTTACCGTTAATAAAATTTGTTCCAACATTCATATAGAAAGAATCACCATTAGCTTTTTTCACTTTGATTCGAGCTCGTTTGATGTCTTCTATTTGTGCATCGAGCGCGATATTTACTTTGATTGACGTACTAGTTACACTTTGCATTTGATAAATAGCTGATACTGATTGGGTTGTGAAGGAGTCACTCTTCATTTTCACTTCTTGAATGCCTTTATCTGTACCTAAATCATATTGATACGAGAATTCAAGATGGTATTTTCCATTAGGAGAAAGTCCCGTCAGAGTGGCTTCTGTATCTATAGCAGATGCATAGTGCGTATTGATTGTTTTTCCAGTTT
>CM001047.1:111017-112463 GCA_000183865.1 Listeria marthii FSL S4-120 | reverse complement strand
TACGCCTGGCGCTATATAGCCAATCCTTAATACTGGGATATTTCGTTCCAGTTTATTGTTCAGTTCTTCAATTTTCTTGAGAACAGCTTCATAATTATCAATTTCTTCTAAGTCTTTTTGTGCATTTCCACTCGTGCCGCCTTTAGTACCGCTATTTCCGGCGTCTGCTGATCCGCTGCCTGCTTTAATTTCATTTCCGTATTTCTTCGTTGCATTCAGGCCACTATTCGCAGATTCATCCTTCTTATCAGTACCGCTGTTCGATTGGTTATCCTTTGCAGCAGTTTTGTCAGTTGCTTCTTTCTCGTCTTTTTTAACGACGATTTTTTCATTATCTGTTCCGCCGAAGCTAGCAAGGTCGATTTTACGTTCGCCGATTGTATATGTTTCATTACTTGCATCTAAAACGGTCTCATCATTGACCTTTAATGTCATATGGCCTAAATAACGGCTTTTCTTTTTATTTTCATAAATGGTGACACTACCGGTTTTATCAATGAGAAGCAGCGGTTTGGAAACTTTCTTAATTTCTTTTCCGCCAAGATAAAGGGTTGCCTCGGCATTTAAGAAATATTGGCGATTGGCTAGTTTTACGATACTTTTTTCGGCGATTTCTGAGTTTTTGTATTGGTAGGAAGCCCCTTTTGGTTCATACACTTGTCTTCCTTTTAACTTTGTACTAACGCCATTTATATCAATGACAGGAACACTCTTGGTGAACATTAATTCGTCTTTGTCCAAATAGAGAATCGTACTTTGCATGATTTTATTGCGCGTATCGTCTTCATCATTTTTGGCGATTAGCTGATCTTCATTCCAGCTTCGATAAAGTGTGTGTCCTTTTTGAAATTGCAATGTTTCTTGTTCATCATTTAATACCACACCGTTACTGGGGAGGGAGACAAGGTCATATCTTGCCTCTTTAAAAGACCCCCACAAGATTACAGAAATAATGATTAACGGGACAGCTGCAACGATTATGCCTATTTTCCATGTAGGTTTCATTTGCTTGCCTCCAGTTCGATAATCCCAAAAGTTTTTCCTGATTCTGTTTCTTTAACAGTAACTTTTGAATCATGATAATTTGCATCGAATTCCACACCGGTATCTAGCTCTTCTTTTTCGACAGTTTTCGTTTCTGTGAAATCTTTGCCGAACCATGACTGCACTTTTTCCCATGTGGAAAGCTCTTTTGGTTCAATCGTGACAGTCAGTTTTGTTTTCGCATCCGCGGTGTCATTTGCCATCAATGTGAAGCTATCATCAGTGATATTAGCTTTAAGATTATTTTCTTCGTTATTGCCTTGATAAAGCGCAATTGGCTTGTCTTTCTGATCGAATACCGTTATTGCATAATTGCTCGTTGGTTCCATCGACAAATTAACTGTCTCCGCAATATCTTTGGCCGCAACTTTTTCTGTATCAATCACTTCGCCGTCTTCATCT
>CM001047.1:109353-110917 GCA_000183865.1 Listeria marthii FSL S4-120 | reverse complement strand
GGTTACAAAGTTGGATGTTTTTTCATAGGTTTTAACTTCATTCAACGGTGTACGATAAGTGACGACCATTTTGCCTAAGAAACTTTGATTCTGCTTCTTCCCTGCAATACTAAAGCTTTCAGAAATTGTTGCGGGATATGAGCTTGGTAAAGTGACCGTTTTTCTTTCAACTAAACTAGTTCGCTCATTGTTACCACCATAATCAAGCAACTCATAGAACTCCATTTCGACTTTTTCAATGGTTGTTGATCCTGGACTTAATTCTTTTGCTTGAAGCTTGATTTTTTTCGTTGCGGCATCAAGTTGAATTGTTACCGAGTTCGAGGTTACATACTCATCATCGGTCGTAAAGTTTAAACTAGTACTCCATGGATGACTTCCATCGCCAGCCAAATTGTCGTAACTTGTACTGATAGTTAATGTATAACCTTTCGCTGGCTCTAAATCGTCGAATGTGTTCAACCAGCTAGCTGTATTTCCGCCTGTGAAAGCACCATTCTTAACTATCTTGCCAGACGTTGTTTCTTTTAAGACATATTGGAATTGCTTATTCGTCCCGCCTACAAAGTAACTATCTGGGTCGTTATAAGAGAATTTCAATGTTGCTTGTCTAGCAGAAACACTTTCTAGCTTAATTGGAGCACTAACCGTTTTTGGTGGCGCAAGATAAATGGTCTTCGCATTACTTAAGAAAATTGGTGCCTTAGCTAGACTTGTTTTCATAAAGGCCGCAATTACATAGGTTTTTCCGGAAACATAATTTTGAGTGCCAAGATTATTATATAAATCAAATTCTGGCGTCTTCGATAAATTATTAAACGTCGCTGCTGGCGTTTTGCTGCCTAGTTCTTGTTCCAGCGCGACTAGATTCGTTAAGCTAGAAGATACTGTCGCAGCATCATACAAACGATATTCGATGTCTGTTAAAACGCTACTTTCATCAATAAAGTTGTTATTTCCTTTGATTGTCCTGTATCCATAAGCTGGGTTCCACGAATAACTTGTTGAGGCCATGCTGGGTAGACTTTTCTCAGTAGTGATCGTTTCGGTATAGTAAACTTTATTTTTTGCGCCTTCTCCGTCCAACAAATCATATTTTCCTTCTACTTTAATAACATACGTTTTGTCAGGCGAAAGTTCAGTAAGCGAGACATCTCGAGTTGGTAAGCCGTCAATTCGTACCGACTTCACAAGTGTTGTCCCGTCCTCTTTGTATGCATTCGCAAATAGTTCTTTTTCGTTAGCTTTTTTAACAATGGTATTATCCTTATCTTCACCAATAACATCTAACTTAACTCGCTTATCATAAATACTAAGCGACTCAGCTGTAATATCTGGCTCTGCTAAAGCTTTTGTTGTAATTGATTGCGAAACTTTGCCTGTTTCTTCTTGTGCAGAATAAAGATCGATTTTTGAACCGGCCGCTTCCGTTGAAACAAGACCTGATGAGAAGTCAACATAACGACCATTTAGTTCCGCTACATAACTTCCATCTTCTTGACGCCTAAAACTAAATGGATCTGCAGTCTCACTGTTACTAATCAGAACCCCGCCGCGGTATGCA
>CM001047.1:108182-109253 GCA_000183865.1 Listeria marthii FSL S4-120 | reverse complement strand
TTTCTTTTTTAATTTGAATTGTTTCAGAACTGATTTCAATACGATGATCTTCATAATTATCATTCCAAATTACTTCTGCTTTAATCATGTAATCGAAACCGCGTCCTAAATCGGCATTAGATAAATCAAAGTAAGAATACTTTTCAAATTCAGCTGCTGTTGAAACTTCTTGTTCTACAAGCGGCGTATTTAAGTCGTCTACTTTATAGATTCGGTAAGTGATAGAGCTAACCGCATTGTAATCATCCAGCATTGGTTTTTCCGTAGCTTCAATACCGGCTAACCCGCCCACTTTCATTTTATTTGGTTGATAATCCAGTAGAACTTTATCGGTTATCGGTGTTTCTCTTTTTGTTTTGAAGACTAATTCGCCTTCTACAGGGACTTGGTTCATTCCGCTATCAAAGCTATCTTCTACTTTTAACAAGTATTCTTTATTAATAGCTAGATCTTCGAAAAGATAGTTTTTCCCATCTGCGCTCATGAGCTTTTCAAAGTCGCTGTTTAAAGGAATTGTTTTTATAAGTGTGTTATTTTTCTTATCATAGATTTTCAAGTTTGCAGCACTTAGTTTTGTCGCGGTTTCTGAGAACTTGACATTAATTTCCGCTTGTTTAGTCGTAACCGATTCGAGTGTAAAAGTGGCATCAACTTTCGCTATTTTCGTTGTTTGGAACACGCTAGATTGGCCAATGCGCTGATCTACCATAATTCCTGTGCCGTCATCTAAATTATATGAAGCAGTCATTACAACAACATAATAAGTCTCACTTTCTAAACCATCGAATTCCAGTAAATTTGTAATGTCAGATTTATTTCGCAGGTCTACTGTAGCAACCGGATTGCCACTATATAAACCTTGCGCATTCGATTTATAAAGTTTTAAGGTCGGATGCGTCAAATTATCATAAAGCAATGTATTATCCGCATCAAAAACTTCATAATTGATTGTTAATTTGTCTTGTTCTGCTGCTTTTAGAGAAAATTCTACAGTTGGTATAGATTTCATTCCAACTACTACCGCATTAGATGCTGGTGTAGCAAAAGTATAGTCGGATTGATTATTATTAC
>CM001047.1:104143-108082 GCA_000183865.1 Listeria marthii FSL S4-120 | reverse complement strand
TGACACTTAATATTCCAATAGATGCAGAGAACAGTAATAACAAATAAACTAACACAATCGTAATATAACGTTTAGCCAAAAAAGACGCATCCTCTCTAAAAACAAAATCTTGCTAAATTGCTTCAAACAAGCGGAAATAGCTCTCCTTATTGTACTCGTTATCAAGCTTTACCGCAAATAAGAATTCTTCCATTTTTTAAACGTTTTTGCTTGCAATTTTTATTCAGTTTGGTATCATAATAACTGTATTAGCACTCTGATGTGTCGAGTGCTAAAATGAAAAATGTAATTATATCAGAGGAGGTCATTTACATTGTTAAAACCATTAGGAGATCGTGTTGTAATTGAAGTACTTGAAGCAGAGGAAAAAACAGCGAGTGGGATTGTATTACCAGACTCTGCCAAAGAAAAACCGCAATCAGGGAAAATTGTTGCAGTCGGTTCAGGTCGTGTTCTAGAAAACGGAACAAGAGAAACACTTGAAGTTGCAGAAGGTGACACAGTAATTTTCGCAAAATACTCTGGAACAGAAGTAACGTATGAAGGAACTGACTATCTGATTTTACGTGAAAGTGACATTTTAGCAATTACTAAATAATTTTAAAAAAAGAAATAATCGGAGGGAAATATAAAATGGCAAAAGATATTAAATTTAGTGAAGATGCTCGTCGTGCCATGTTACGTGGTGTCGACCAATTAGCGAACGCAGTAAAAGTAACGCTTGGCCCAAAAGGTCGTAATGTTGTTTTAGAAAAGAAATTCGGTTCTCCGTTAATTACAAATGATGGTGTAACGATTGCAAAAGAAATCGAATTAGAAGACCCATTTGAAAACATGGGAGCAAAACTTGTATCTGAAGTTGCTTCTAAAACCAATGATGTTGCTGGGGACGGAACTACAACAGCTACCGTTTTAGCGCAAGCAATGATTCAAGAAGGCTTAAAAAACGTAACAGCTGGAGCAAACCCAGTAGGCGTTCGCCGAGGTATCGAAAAAGCCGTAGCAACAGCTATCGAAGAATTGAAAGCTATCTCTAAACCAATTGAAAGCAAAGAGTCTATCGCTCAAGTTGCAGCTATTTCTTCTGGTGATGAAGAAGTTGGTAAATTAATCGCAGAAGCAATGGAACGTGTTGGTAACGACGGCGTTATCACTATTGAAGAATCCAAAGGTTTTGCAACAGAATTAGACGTAGTAGAAGGTATGCAATTCGACCGCGGCTACACTAGCCCTTACATGGTAACTGATTCCGATAAAATGGAAGCTGTTCTTGAAAAACCATATATCTTAATTACAGATAAAAAAATCAACAACATTCAAGAAATCTTACCAGTTTTAGAGCAAGTAGTTCAACAAGGTCGTCCAATGTTAATTATCGCGGAAGATGTTGAAGGAGAAGCTCAAGCAACTCTTGTACTAAACAAACTTCGCGGAACATTTAACGTAGTAGCAGTAAAAGCTCCTGGTTTCGGCGATCGTCGTAAAGCAATGCTAGAAGACGTAGCTATTTTAACTGGTGGACAAGTAATCACAGAAGATTTAGGCTTAGAACTGAAAACAGCTACCATTGATCAACTTGGAACTGCTAACAAAGTAGTCGTAACAAAAGATGATACAACTATCGTAGAAGGAGCAGGCGATTCCACTCAAATTAGCGCTCGTGTAAATCAACTTCGTGCGCAAATGGAAGAAACTACTTCTGAATTTGATAAAGAAAAATTACAAGAGCGTTTAGCAAAACTTGCAGGTGGAGTAGCTGTCGTTAAAGTCGGCGCTGCAACTGAAACAGAGCTAAAAGAACGTAAATTACGCATTGAAGATGCCCTTAACTCTACTCGCGCAGCTGTAGAAGAAGGTATCGTAGCCGGTGGTGGTACTGCCCTTGTAAGTATTTACAACAAAGTAGCAGCACTAGAAGCAGAAGGCGACGTAGAAACAGGTATCAACATCGTGCTTCGTTCTCTAGAAGAACCAGTTCGCCAAATCGCACATAACGCTGGCCTAGAAGGTTCCGTTATCGTTGAACGCTTGAAACACGAAGCAGTTGGCGTTGGTTTCAACGCAGCAAACGGCGAATGGGTAAACATGATTGACGCTGGTATTGTGGATCCAACTAAAGTAACACGTTCCGCACTACAAAACGCATCATCCGTTGCAGCACTTCTATTAACTACAGAAGCAGTTGTAGCAGACAAACCAGACGAAAACGGTCCATCAGCTGTTCCTGACATGGGAATGGGCGGCATGGGCGGTATGATGTAAGCATCGTATCAACCGAACAATTTTAAAAAGGTCTCTGAATTTTTTCAGGGATCTTTTTTTGTAGTGGAAAAATGAAAACAGGTTTACAATAAAGCGAATTTTTTGATGATCTAGGTTGCACGCCCTGAGAGGGATTAATATGTGTTGATATATAGCCTTTTAGGGTGCGTTTACCAAAAATTAAAACACAAACATTTTATGTGTTTGTGTTTTAATTTGTTTTTACATTGAAATAAACATTCGTTATAAATAGTATTTAAATCAAGATGTTTTTTCTCAAGGTTTTTATAAAACGACTTTAATTCTTTTGTTTCAAGTAGTCCAGAGAAGATTTTTTCAACAGCGTTCTTCTTTCCCTCCACGTAACAAATATATTTAAAATCATTAAAGCTATATACTCTCATGTCATAACCTCGCAGAAAACAATATCTTCTATATTAATGTCAATAATTCGTTCATCAAATCATTAAAGCTGTACAATATGTTTTTCATTATCAATGTGGATCGGCAGAACATACTTGTAGCGTATATGATGATTATTCTTTAAAAATAATATATCTATTGACCAGTTACGTTTAAGTGCATCTGCTAATACTATTGAATGTTCTAAAATATCATCAATTAAATTATAAATTTTTGTCACCTCTTAAAAATATCATACGAACAAACATTCTCGAAATCAAGTGCAAAAAGGTTATATAACTAAAAAGACCTCGATTTTTGTCGAGATCTTTTTAGCTGTATTTGAAATGAATTTTAATTATTTTTTCAATTTCTTAAAAACTCTTGCAATAACATAAACTGCCAAAGCTAAAACAGCTATTAACATCAATGTTCCCAGTATGTTAAAATTACTCAAACTTAAATCACCTCTCTAAACTCCATATAAATTAAATGTGCCTGACGTTGTAGATACTTCAACATATGTCGTTGTATATGCATATGAAACTAATAGGGCGGAATATTTTTTCTTTTGATCCAAGTAATTAGTTGTTGCACCTTTTTTTGATGTTGTACTTGACAAAGAAGATTTATGAACCAACCCTATATAGGTACCGCTATTACCAATTAAGCCATAAGTGTTTTGTGATACTACAGACTTTATTTTTTTGACTTTAGAGCTACCACTGTTTATTTTAGCAGTAGTTTTACCAGAATACCACTGATCTCCAGGATTAATTGCATTTAAGTGACTACTTATTTTACCAGAAAAAGTTACTTTGACTCCCATAGATGTTTTTGATTTGTTAAATGATTTAGAACTTGTTCCTTTGTAAAAGTTGACTCCTTTTAATAAAGGCTTTGCCACAGGTTCTTCTTTCTCTTCTTTATCAGAATATCGTACAACAAATTCAGCATCTTCCTTCGAGAAAGCTTCATTTGCTACATATTTAGTAGAAATATCCGAGAATCTCTTGTCTACTTCTTCAGCAGTTAGATTCTTGTTACAATCATAGATAATTTCATTTGATTGAGGTAAGTTGGTATTATCAGCTGCTTTAGCATTGTAAGGAAATAAGCAAAGTATTAATAATAACCCTCCAATAATTAAGAAATGATTCTTTGTTAAGATGTTTTTTTTCATGTATATTCTCCTTTTTTTATGTTTTTTGCATCACAAATTCATGCAAATGAAATATAACATGAAAAACAGATGTATAACCAAAAATGTAATGA
>CM001047.1:103223-104043 GCA_000183865.1 Listeria marthii FSL S4-120 | reverse complement strand
ATAGTCGGATTGATTATTATTACCAGAGATATAAGCTACAAAAACATAATTCCCATCGCTCATATCAACCGTTCGACCAACTTTTACCGATGTTTTCTTCTGACTTGAATCAACAACAGAATAAGCATATTCTTTAGCATTCTCACCATTCGCTTTATAATCTTCTTCTAAATAAGCGACATAGCGAATACTAGTAATAGAACTATCTTTATCGATTAAATTAATTGGCACCGCTGTGAATTCACCTTTCTCGGTACTATAAGAAAGATCTATTCCGGTCATCGTTGGTTTTGCTTTTAGTGTCGATGCAATGAAATACCAATTGTCATCCGTTACATCTTTACCATCAACCACTAATTTTTCCATTTCGACAATGTATTCTTTACTACTACTCAACGAATCTAAATTGACTTCTACTTTGCCGTCTTTTGTAAGTGCCTTTGCATCGACTTTAACGGTTTTAGAAGTAGTTACGTTACTATTGTTTTCTTTGATTCTTAAAACTAATTCATCCACTTTGCCGTATAATTCTGTAGCAGTTATCTCCGCTGTTAAACTATCTTTACTGCGTTCCAATACTTTTGGCGTTAATACAACTGGTTTCGCTTCTACAGTTTGGCGGAAGAAAATCGTTTCTTGAATTTTGTCACTTGCAGATTTGTACTTCCCTTGAACAACAACTTGGTAGGTTTCGCCGTATTTTAAACTATCAAAAGCAAAATCTTGGTCGGCCTTTGATGAATTCAATGCTACTTTTTTCACAACCTTATTTTCACTATCGTATAAAATTGCTTCTAAAGATTGTAGTCGTTTAGAAGAA
>CM001047.1:99653-103123 GCA_000183865.1 Listeria marthii FSL S4-120 | reverse complement strand
GGTTGTTTTTCGTAGTTTCATTGCCGTTTGCGCCATTTTTGGTCGTTGTTCCAGTGTCACCACCGTCAGCATTACCAGCTGTTGCCTCTGAATTAGCCGCAGTACCATTAGTTGCTTGATTTGTTTGTTCGTTACTTTTATCTTCTTGCTTCTTCGTTTCGTCCGTTGTAGTTGTTTCTTTTGTAGCTTTTAGATTTCGTTTCTCGGCCTTATCATCTATTTCAACCTTAATCGAACGAATATCGATATCTTCATCTGCGTCAGTTTGGCTAACTAGCATTTCTTTCTTTAAATCAAATTGATAACGGTTATTTTCCATTTCAATGTAAGCATCATCGCCCGCTAGTTCCTCTAAAGTTTTTTCCCCCATTAATAAAACTTTCTTATTCTCATCAATGGAAACAATTACGTTTTTCGGTAACTTTTTGTTAAGTCCTTTTTTATTTTTCAAATATGAATTATCTAGAATAATGTATCTTCCTTCAGCAAGTTTAACTACTGTGCCTTTCGGAAGCTGAGCAATTGTTTTGTCTTTTGTAACACTCGCTTTATATGTCCCCTTATTTTCAGTGACAGCTGTTTTTGAAGGCATCTCAATTAAATCTGATGCACTTTTAATAGCTACACTTTTACCTAAAAATTGGATTCGTCCATCCTTTAAAAATAATGTTCTCGCCAAGTTGATCGGTTTTACTTCTTTTCCGTCTGAAATTGTCTTTTCATTATTAAGCCAAGCATCATTGTACTTCGCATCAGCTGAAAACGTAACTGGTTTTCCTTTTGGACTATACGTAAATCCCTCTGCTTCAATAGCATAAGCGTCATCTCTCAATAGGAAAAAAGCTGAAACAATGGCACTAATAGCAAGTACCGAAACAATAATTACGACTAAAATATTTTTCTTCAAGTCCTACTTCCACCTCGTTTATGTGTATATTTTTTGTACTTGGAAAAGAACTTGATTCATTCATTAATTCAAGCCTTGTACCATCCGAAAACAAATGTATCTTGTTTTCATCTATATTAGTCCGCTACTTTTTGAACTTCTCTTTCAAAATATTCGAGCCTCATTTCGCGTCCTTTGAGTTTCCATGGAGAAGATTTAATATCAAGTTTTCCGTTATTGTGCAGTTCATTTACAGTGGAAGATATCGTGGAAATGGAGCAATTAGCCAATTTTGCTAAAATGTTTATTTGGAGCCATTCTGGAAAAACTGGCAATGTGGTATTAGCAAAATTATTTTCTAATAGGAAGTTTAGCGTAGACACAACTTTATTTTTCGAATTCTCTATACCGAGCAGTGCTTGCCTTTTTAAGTCTTGTTCGTTTTTCTCCGCGATTTGCAAAAAGAAGTTAGACAATATCTGATCCTCTTCTAATTTCCCAAATACGCCCTCCGCACTAATCAAGCAAACTTCCGATGTTTCCAAAGCTTTTAACACCACCGGATTTCTTGTAGGAAAAACAAGATTTTTTTGAAAAAAGCAACGTACAATCCCCTTTTTCTTTCCGTCACTCTCTTCAATTAACGTACCATTCTTCACCAGCAAGACGTGTTCTCTATCTATCGTAATACTTTCCCAAGCCTTAATTTGTTTACAAACATAAGAAAAATTATCGAGTAAATAAGCATAAATAATAGCGTCTCTTTTAATGTAATCGTGATATTCAATGTACTTCATTATCATAACCATCCTCTCTAAAATTCCATCACAGACTTATTATCTTAGAAAACGAATAATTTTCGTACAGGCAATTACAACTGATTTACGATAAAAACGACGTTGTTTGACAATTTTTCGTAACATTTAAGCGATTATCCAATTTTTCAAATCTGAAAAAACGTTGATAAATCTCACTTTCGCTAAAATGGTGGAAAAAAAGAAGCCTAAAACGATACATTTTTATCGATTCCGGCTTCATTTTTCGCTTTTAATCGTAGTCCATTCGTGCTATTAAACAATTTAAACTACTGAAATAGGAAAATTTGGATATAATGTTTAAGTTGGTTGTGCTTTCTTTGAATTCTTGTTTTTTCGCAAAAACAAAGAATAATATTAATAAATTTTCTTTTAAAACCGCTTTTCCCAAGCTTTTTATGATAATATTAAGAAGTAAATTTTTCTCATTTATAATAAAAAAGACTATTTACAACAGCATATAGAAAAAAGGAGAGAAGGAACATGGCAAAGGTCATTAAAATTGAAGATAGTTCAGCAATAGTACTAAAAGATAACGGGGAGACAATCGATGTTTCATTGACTTGTTTTACATTCAGTCCTGACACTGGGGATGAAGTGGAAGTTTATAAACACGGAGAAGAACTGATTGTAAATAAAAAAGTGGAGAAAACGACTGAAAATCCTAATATTAATATCGTTAACAATAACTCCCAAAAGGATGAGGGGAAATTAGTTAATAAATGGGTTTATGTTGCCTTAGCACTTTTACTTGGGACATTCGGCGCCCATAAATTCTTAGTAGGAAAAAATGGTCAAGGCGTTCTTTACGTAGTATTTTGCTGGACTGGTATTCCTTCAATTGTATCGTTTATAGAAGGAATTGTGGCTATATTTAAAAAAGCGGATGCTAATAACGAGATTCTTATTCAATAATATAGAGAAAGACAACCTATAAATAATAGGTTGTCTTTTTTAGGCGTTTTTTCTAATATATAGCAATTTTGCTAGGTGAAAAATAATACTTACAATGATGAAAATAAGCACAAAGCTTCCTATTAAATTGAACCACTGGATGCTTATACCTTCATTCCCGGTGAAAAACGTCTCTGTAAAATTATTTTTCTCATCTGTTATTGTCATTACAGTTAGCCATTTTAAAGGTGATCCGTATACATATTCATAAAAGCTTACCTTACTTCCATCAGCTATCCCAAATGTTGGAGGGACCACAAATAGCGCAGTAATTAATAAAATCGATGATACAAACGCTCGATTAACTATCCATTGAATTTTCTTCATTTTTTCTCCTGTCGATAATAAAGTGAATTATTTCTTGAATAACGAAATAGCTGAATATACCGAGCGTTACAAGCTTAGCATCCCAGATAAAAAGGCCGATTATAGCAAACATGGTTACGATGATGGCTCTAATATAAAACCAGCGTGTTCCTCGCATTTGGAGCCCTCCCTGTGAGGATGGATTCTTGATGCTTCTATTCAGTTCTGTTCAAACTCTTTTTTGGCATTTTGGTATCTTAAAAATTGAAATCCTACTCCAAGAAGAGCTATAAAGGCAAGTGCCAAAGTTATTAAAATTTTTGTTGTTAGATAGATGATGATGCATGTGATGACTAGGAGGGCCTGGATCCAAATGAGACACTTTTCCGTTTTCATTTTTTCATTGTGTTTTCCTCCGATGCTGTATTTTTGAGTATATAAACGAAAATCATATAAAACCGTTACATATAAATCTTAGCATATATAAAGAATGTATAACCAAAAATGTA
>CM001047.1:99171-99646 GCA_000183865.1 Listeria marthii FSL S4-120 | reverse complement strand
GCCGGATTCTTGTCATGAACGACTTAAATTTGGGATAGTTTATAGTTATTATTACACAGATTGAGTTGTGTTTGTGTTTCAGTTCACAATATGAAGTGCAATTTAGATTAATATTCATTAATTATGCATTTGGTTGTCCTCTTATCACAAAAAGAACATATTAACTCACATAAACAATGTTTTAAATACCATGAATTTCTGGATTTATTTAATTTTTTCACGTTAATTGTAAATAGACATTGAATAATATAGCATAATAATTCAGATGGTCTTAAGATTTATCTGTTACAAATTTTAAGAGTTCTGCCCCATCTATGCCCCACTTTATGAAAAACGAGTAATTTATCTTAAAATTTCACAAATAAAAAACCGCTTAAACGTTGCGTTTAGGCGGTTTTCATATATGGGTTGTGAGGGTTTCGAACCCCCGACCCGCTGATTAAGAGTCAGCTGCTCTACCAACTGAGCTAACAAC
>CM001047.1:91845-99071 GCA_000183865.1 Listeria marthii FSL S4-120 | reverse complement strand
GGCATATGATTGCGTCCACTTCGGCTGTATTTTTTAACAGCTCATCTTCTGTAATATTTTCTTCACCCGTATAGGCGTTAACATCCCATTTCCCAAGAGTTTTCATCGTTTCGGGTAGTAATTTTCCTGCTACAAACACGCTCGCTGTCATCTCGCTCACTCCTCAAGTTCCATTTTTATCCTAGCTTCATTGTAATCCGTTTTTTACGAAAGGTAAACGATTTTCCGCTCCATTTCCTCGTGAAATACGGTATAATGAAAGCGGAAGTGAGGTCGAAATAATGAAAAAAATTACTGCACCGCGGATTCCTGATGAGGATTTGACGGTTTATCCAAATGATACATATTTTATTGAAGATGTTGGTGAAGTTAGTGAGCAGATTTTTAGAAAAACGACGCTAACTGGGGAAATTTTCGAGCATTTTCATTTAGAAACAATTATTTTTGATGGGTGTGTGTTCGATTCTGTTTCTCTTGTAAGTGCGAATTTGACCGATGTTGTTTTTAAAAATTGTGACTTGTCGAATTTAGATTTGATGGGAGCGGTTATTCACCGGGTTCGTTTTGAAAATTGTAAATTAATTGGCGTGAATTTCAGCGATGCTACGCTTAGAAATTGTACTTTTGTTGACTGTTACGCGGATTATGTTGCCTTTCGTTATGCGAATTTGAAATGGGTGGCATTTGAAGCTGGCGCGTATACGAATAGTGATTTTAGTGGTGCGCAACTGGTTGATACGTATTTGGAACGAATTGATTTGAATAAGGCGCAGTTTTTGAATTGTGCTCTTAGTGGGGTTGATCTTAGTACTTGTATTTTTGAGTCTATCACTGCGATGCCGCAAGATTTAAAAGGTGTGAGCATTGATTTTTCTCAAGCGCCTGCCTTGATGCCGTTGTTTGGGATTCGGGTGAAATAAGAAGAAAAAGATGGTTCCGCGTTACTTTGGAACCATCTTTTCATGTTTAATAAGCCATTCTTTGCGTGCCAAGCCGCCACCGTAGCCGCCTAATGCTCCGTTAGTATTGATTACGCGGTGACATGGGACGATAAGCGATAATTGGTTGGTGCCGTTTGCTCTTGCTACAGCTCGACTTGCGGTTGGTCGCCCTAATTTTCCCGCCAGACCTTTGTAAGAAATCGTCTCGCCTATTGGAATTCGACGCAGCTCATCCCAGACACTTTGCTGGAAATCCGAGCCAATGTAGCGAATTGGTGTTTGAAAATCAACTAACTCGCCATTAAAATATAATGCTAGTTCTTCTTCAATTTGTTTAATTACAGCCGTTTTTTCAGGTGTGATAGCTGCGTTTAAGCGCATTCGCAATTTTTTAATTTCTGTTTCAAGTCCTTTTCGATCAACAAATTCTAAAAGAAGTAAACTATCATCGTCGGAAATCGCGAGCATCGAGCCAAGTTTAGTTTCAAGCCAAGCAGAATGCAGAATAATGATATCTTTTGATTTATGCGGTACATTCCCCATCGTTTTCGAAAAAGCATCCCGAAACCCGTTCCCAGACTCATAACCACTATCAATTTGCGCGTTAATAATCGAATCACCGTTCCGAATGTGCTTAAAAGCAAGACCGAGCCGCCGCGACCGCGCATACTCAATAAAAGTCATCCCAAATTGCTTCTTAAACTGACGCCGAGCCGTATTTGCGCTTATTGATAATTCATCAAAATCTTTATCGGTCCACTTTTTCTCCGGATTCTCCTCAATTGCATCAACAAGCAACTTCACAGCAGGAGACATTTTCGTCGGATTGGAGAGCGGTTCACATCGCTTACACGGCCGGTAAGATGCAAGTAGCGCCTCCTTAGCCGTACTAAAAAACTCACAATTTTCTTTCAAAGGTTTTTTCGCCGGACACGTTGGGCGACAAAGTATCCCCGTCGTTTTCACCCCAACAAAAAAGACCCCTTCATAATTCGAATTTTTCTCCACTAACATATCGTAATATTTATCAATATCCCGCTGATTCGTTATCACAAGGCTTCCCCTCCCGCAAAAATCCGCTCTACTTCCTGCTGAATCGCTAAATTGGCCCGAAAAAAGCTAAACGGTCCATAACTGATTCTTTTTACACCAATTTCTTGTAATTCTGCGCTCGAGATCATCCCATCCATCATCATGACGTTAACCGGAAGTGGTGATTTTTCTACAAAAGCACGAATTAATTTTGGCGATAACAGCCCTGGAATGAAAATAGCATCCGCCCCAGCCTCTTTGTATGCTTTCGCCCTGTTAATCGCTTCTCGCGCCAAGTCTTCCGTTTCTTCGCGCCCTTGGAAAAAGACATCTGTCCGCGCATTGACAAAAATATCCGTACTCATTTTCGCCGCCGTTTCTTTGATTGTCTTGATTTTATCACATTGCTCCTCCACACTGCAGAGCGTAGGATTTGCAGAGCCAATCAGCTGATCTTCCAAGTTCACACCGCAAACCCCAATCGCCAGTAACCGCTCAATATTCTGAGCCAGTTCCTCCAAATCATTGGCATAACCACTTTCAATATCCACCGTCAACGGCAGACTCACATTCAGAGCGATACGCGTAATAATGAGGAGCATTTCATCAAAAGTTAAATGCTCCCCGTCCACTACGCCAAGTGATTCTGCAATTGCATAACTGCTTGTCGCTATTACTGGTGCTCCGCCTTGTTGGATAGCTTTGGCAGATGCGACGTCCCAGCAGTTGTAGAGGATTAGTGGGGTGGGTAGTTCGTGTAGGGTTTTTAGTTTATTAAAGTTTTTTGTCATTGGTTTCAACTCCATTTGTTAGGATGGAGTTAGTATAGCAGGTGAGGGGATTGGGGGTGCCAGGAAAATTAACATGGATGTTTTTAAAGCAAAGAATTTTGATTATTCCTTTTTCATTTAATTATGTTATCTACGTCCACCTTTTTACCATCTGGCAAGCCTACTCGATTAAGAATTTGAATTTTTAATAATGAGTAATATTAACTCTTAAAATCGCACAATTCGTCACAAGATAATCTTTAAACTAATGACAAAACTACCTTTCCAAACATTTTTCACTCACCTTTTGAAATCCGCTTAAAGTATTCCGCCGTATTTTGTTGAGTTTCTACTTCTGTTGGTGCTTTCCATCTAATTTCATCTCTTCTTTTTTCATTACTTAAACTAATCAAAAATAAAATTCCCGCTAAAATACTCATCATCGAAATAAAAAATGGAATTTGAATTATATACAACTGATTTGAAGCCGCCTCTGGTAAAATTAGCAATATCCCACCAATTATAAACCAACAAACTGCTATTATTTTTTTCCTACTCACCAATCCTATTATTCCTGTAACAACTAATATAATTCCTAAAAACACAATCCACGCCACAACGCTATCCATATCTCTTGTTATCCCGTCATTCATAGACTTACCAAATACAATAGTCAGCAATATGCCTTCCACGATGGTTATTATTCCTCCTAAAACCCGCACGCTTATTCCTCCCCATCTTCTGCTAATAAATTAGTATAAGTTAGTTCTGACTTAACTTCATATTCCGTACTTTTCAGAGTCATTTCAGCTAATTTACTGTTATTAGGGAAACGACAAAATTCTACAATTCCTTCATTAGGCAAAATTTCTCCATATTTTTCTGCTTGTAATAAGAACTTTCCTACTAAACTTTCACCAGTATGAAGCGTTAGTTCTATTTCTAATTGAACATCAGCTATACTAGTTGCACTGTTATTTAAAAGAATTATGGTTTGATCTATGAACTCCTCTTTAATATAGACTGGTCCCTTAACTAACATAATCTTTTCTTGCAATTCCAACTGGATTGCGTTAACATTCTGCTCGTATTCTTGTAAAACAGCTTGATTTTTCTTTGTTAAAAATTGTTCTTTTATGTCCGCATCTTCATACATGTATTTTGGCCAATTTAGTTTCATCATAACGCCTCCCTTATTCTGCAAATGATTATTCCTTCATTTTTGAACTTGTTATTCCCCACTCAAAATCATAGTCTTGAACAGTCATTTCAGGTGTAAAATTTCGATATTTTAAATGGGGTAGCTTGATTAGGCTTGAGAACATCATCTTCTTCAATTTCCTTAAAACACTCTTATAAACTATATTTTTAACTTAATTTACTAATTATTTGATATCAGCATTAGTAACTTCCCATTCAAATGTATAATCTTGGGGGGTTATTCCTTTAGTTATTCCTTCTTCATCTGGAATTGCTACTTTAAATGGCACTGCCTCATTTGGTTTCACTATGCCATAGTCTTCTTTAGAAAGAAACACTCGTTCATTGTTATAAATTACCTTTTGGGTCAATTTATTAGTAATTGTAAAATACATTTCAACATTTGATAGTTCATTATTTGATCGATTTTCTAGAACTTGAAAAAAAGCATATTTTGAAGGTTTTCCTCCGTCAATACTCACTATTTCAACTACATTCATTCCCAATTCGCCCTCTGCGGTAGTGCTCTTTTCTGTAACGAATTTTTGTGCATCTTCTATTGCTTTTTGGTCGCCTTCCTGTGTTACCCCATCCTTTATGAGCACTGGTGGCGTTATTACTTGGACAGTATTCTTTTTGGAGCTTTCTTTTTGTTCAATTTCTACATTACTACTTGTTTGCCCACAGCCTACTAGAACTACCATGGCAACCAGTAACATCGATAATACTACTTTATAATTCATAATACTCCTCCTCTATTTAAAATTTAAGCCTTTTATCAATTACATCATATGTGTTTGCAGAAATACCCGCTCCAATCAAACCTGTGCCGAGTTTAAATGATATACCATTAGCCATTGTTATTTTTGCTTCTGCTCCTGCTGTTAATACCGATAAATTAACTTTCACACTAAACCCAGTATCCCTCCCATGCCAATCAAGAATAGTTCCGGACGCTTCTACTCCAGAAACATGAGCTCCCACTGAAATACCTTGAGTTGATGTGTTAGCGTTTATTTCTATGTTTCCCGTCTCAACTTTATTAAGTTTAAGCTTTTGCACCGCTTTATCTTCATTAAAATTATTTGGAAATTCTATACCCAGCGCACTAAAATTAACAGCCGCTCCAAATCCTACCTCTTTCTTAGGTAATTTCCAGTCCTCTGGTGCGACTATATTTCCCTTTTTATCTACACCAAAATCAAATCCTGCTGTAACTACTTTAGATACATTTACTCCTGGAATTGTAAATTGAATTTCGCCTTTATCCTTTACTTCATCCTGAGGCATAAGCTTTAAATTTCCATCCTCACCTCGGACTAGACAAACCTTGGCGTCTTTTGCAAGTAAACTTTCATCACTTCTCCATGTTCCGTCGCTTCTTTGCTTTAATACAATCCATTGCGCATATGCAATGAGTATATCTAGTTGCTCTTTTGATACGGTATTTCCATACTTATCTTTAATTCTTTTTGCAATTTCTCCCTCTCCTAACATGGAATTACTGTAAACATCAAATATATCTCTTACTACCTGTTCCTGAACAGTACTAATTTTATACATTTCTGCTCGTAATGTTTTCATTTCGCTATTGTAACTAGCACTATTTATTCTATCCCCTTGTAAAAATGAACCATATTTACCTAATAATGAATTAAGTTTTATAAATTCATTTTTACGTTCCATAAATTTGCCATAAAGTGTTTTATCTGCGAAAAAATAAAATTCTTTAGCTGTTTTAAACTTATCTGTTAGGGCATCTTTTCGGGCAGTGTAGTTAATAAATCTATTGTGTAATTCTCCTCCATAATCAGCTACATTGTTGAATTTACTTCCTCCTTCTGGACAGTAGCCTACTTTAAAAACACCTTTTATATCGCTTTCATCTATTATTTGGTCTATTCCTTTCAATTCTTTCCATACCTTACTATAGAATTCGAAATAGTCATCCATGGTCTGTGAAATATATTTGTTGTAAAAATTTACAGTCTCTGTTGTCAAGACTCTTGCATTTGGATTTCCTCCCATTATATTTTCCACTCCTCTATTCCCATTTGTTGTCCCATTTGTAAATCAATTTCTTTCATTTTCTCAGAACCTTTTATTATTTTTTCTGAGGTTCCTTTCAGTAACTCTCTTACACCCTTTAAATAAACAATATATTCATTGACATATTCTTTGTAACCATTTACAGAACTGCCTTTCCAATCATTTTCAGTAATAACTGGAATTAAATTACTCAATTTAGAAATTGCTTTATCAAGTTGAGCAAAACCAACTGCCGCATCTACATAAAGAGTTGCTTCAATTCTTTCAATATCATATTTAATTGCTGTACTACTTGATGTACTAATTCTATACATTTGTGAAGCATTAGCATTGATAGACTGAATTGGATTAACTGTACTGTCAGATTTAGCATTACCGCCGTTTTTTATTGGCATTGTAAATGCTGATATTTTATTATTTTCCATTTTATCACCTTTCTATTTCATGATTTATAAAACCTGTAATGCTTCTTCGCTATAAGTTGCTTCAACAGCATTTAACATAACAATCACTTTATCATTATATTCATATGCTGGAGTAATAATATCTTGCCTAATATTAGCTACATAATCTTGTATATTGTCTGATGCCTCACCTTTCATATGATCTTCTAATTTTCCAAAAGTCTTGTCTAAATTTTCCAGAGCTAGTCTAATATTTTTATAAATATCTTTTAAATCTTGCCTCTGCTTTTCAATTGCGGTTAAATTAATACTTATTTTATCACTTGGACTTGCTCCCCCGCCTTCTGTTAATTGTCCCATTCTAGAACCTCCTTTATAAAGAATTTAATATTTTATTCATATCATTAATTTTACCTATACTATACTCAATACTATTATTACAACCATTAATTTTACTAAGAATATCATCTCTTTTATTTTCTAAATTTTGTTTTATAGAATCCGTATAAAAATATAAATCTGCACTATAATCTGTCATTGATTTTATTTTTTTATGAAGTCCATTTAGATTTTCTGAAATGTCATTTGCATACAAACCTTGAATATCTGGTGTAAAAAAACTATCCTTAAAACTAGTAAAACTACTATATGGAGAACTCCATGTATTTACTGCATTTTGAATATTTTTTATATGTTGATTAAAGGTTTCAATTTGCTCTTCGATTGTAGCTTGTTTTTTCTTATAATTTGCTAACCTATCTTGTTGTGCTTTTATTTCGCCTTTTTCTCTAGACTTATATTTTTCCAAGTCTGCTTTACGCTTTTTTTTC
>CM001047.1:90250-91745 GCA_000183865.1 Listeria marthii FSL S4-120 | reverse complement strand
ATTTTGTCCAAAATTATTGCTGGTTCCTGAAATAATAAAATGAATCCCCAATTTAGAGTTATTATCTAAAATATAAACGAGTTTTTTAACTACTTCTGTAGGTAACCCATTTCCAAAGTCACCAATATTTTGAATGAAAATAAAATGTTTTTGTTCTCCTTGTATGAATTCTTCACCGGCTTTCTCTCCATCCATGTCCTGAATCCTTAACAGCTCATTAAATCTATATTCAAGCAGTTCGCTAAGCCCATTGAAAAATTCTCCATATGCATCTTTATCAACAATATAGTTAGCTACAATTTCTTTTTCTTTATATTCTTTTAATTTACCTCTATTAGTATCAAATATATGAATAATATTTGTATCACGCTTCATAAAATTAGCCCTCTCAATCCCTTTAAGAAGTGTGTGTTGCATTGTTGTTTTACCAGCCTGGGATCCTCCTAAAATCAATATATTATCTAATTTCTGAAGATCCCATCTCACACCTTCCACAACCTCAAAGTCCAATCCGACAGCAATCTCATTATTATTATTTATATTTTTAACACTTTCTTTTGTTATAAAATCAACAAAAGTTAATTCATCCGGCATCATAGGAATACTTTCCGGAAGATAACCTTTCCACGCATATCTCATACTTTTAGCTTCATTTTGAAGATTAGAAATCTGTTCTAGGACATCTTCTCCATCTGCCGGTAACACTGATTGCATTACACTCACTCCGTCTTGATTTACTAAGCCCCGACCAGCAAGTTCTTCTACACTTAAATCAGTCCTACCAACAATAGCTCTAGTATCCGAAATATCAATAATAAATAGGCTAACCATAAGTTTAATATTAGCAACGATTTGCATTTTTATGCTGGTATACTTAGATGCGCTTGTAGCTAGAAAAACACCTACAGATGATCCTTCTCGGCTAACTTGTCCCATTATCTTATCAAAATTTTCTCCGAATCCAGCTTCTCTAACCGCATCAAAATTATCTAGAGCAATAACTATGTTTGGGATTTCTTCCTTACTGGCTTTCTCATATTGTTCTATATTAGCAACTCGATACTTACTTAAAAGTTTTTTACGATACTTCATTACTTCGCTTATTCGTCTAACAAACTTTTGTACTTTCTCAACTTCATCCACCATTATCGTATCCGCAACATGTGGTAAATCAATCAGTGGCAGCAATCCATTCGTCCCAAAATCCAACAAATAAACATGCAATTGCTCGGGATTATGTTGACGCGCTAAATCCATCACTAAACTTTGCAAGAAGGTGGATTTCCCAAACCCTGGACTTGAGAATACAGCCACGTGTCCATCTTTTGTTAAATCTAGCGTTAATGGGACTTGTGCTTGTAATTCGGGTTGATCCAGTAAACCAATTGTTGCTTGAAGTGGTTTTTTCGGTTCTTTCCATGCTTCTTCAAAATTGACTGGATGTAAGTCTTGAGCAAAGATTCGTTCAGGTAGAGGCGGCAACCAAGGTCTCGGC
>CM001047.1:88785-90150 GCA_000183865.1 Listeria marthii FSL S4-120 | reverse complement strand
CATCTGAAATAAGGAATAAATGCATATCATTTTCTTTTACTTCTTCGGAAAGCATAAAATATGATTCTGGCTAAAATAAGTAAATATTCACTCATTTCATCAACCTACTTATACAAGCTAAGTAATTGAGGAAAAGAGCATCCAAATCCTTTTAAATCAAAAAATCTTTATATATTAAGTAGCCTAAAATAAAANNTAGTATCTTAGGCTACTTAATATAATTAGTTTTTCTATATAATCAAAGAATCTAACTTCCCTTTAAATCTAGCTAATTTCACCTCTTTTATTCTCTTTATTTTACTAATATTTCACTGGTTATACGCTAAAATACTACTTTTAAAGTTATTAGTCCCCTATTTATCTTAATAATTTATATGACAACAACTTTACATATTTATTGCCAATATCACTTGTTAGTGTAGCAAATGCTATGCTATTTGTTCCTTGATTTCATTTCTCCCATAATGCACAAAAATATTCTGGTGGTTCACCATCTCTCACTCTTCGTCGATTCTGCAAAATACTAAGTTGTAATTTAAACAAAAAATTATGATACGCATCAAAAAAGTTTTCAAATTGTTTTTTTCCAGAAATGGAAGCGCGCTCTCCTGTTGTATAGACTTCATAGTGGTTTTCTATATATTCAATCCTTACTTGATACTCAATCCTATTTACCTTTTCCCCTTCAAAAATGGCATGTCTTAATGGCGTGTAACCTAACAAATTCACAGCATCTTCAATTATATTTTTATATTCTCTTAACTCTTCAGTCATTTATTTTATCTCCTTTAAAAGATTTAATCTTTCATACCAATCAACAACTGTCGCTAGCTGGATTTGTGTACCTCCTCCAGCCCCAAAAACTTTTGCTATTTCGCCTATTTGTGGCGTTGCCATGCTTTTAATGCTAAAGTCATAATAAGCCATATCGTCTATAAATTTCGCTTTTTCCTTAGAGGGTAAATTATCAAACGCCTTCTGAACATTCTCTATATTAATATCGGTCACTACTTCATACTGATGATACGTTTTAGCACTTTCAGGATAAGGTAATCCTCTTGTATCATAAGCTAAAATATCCCCATTTTCTACGGGGCTAGTAAATTTACCAAATGCATCTCCGTATCGATCAATAATCTGACCTGCCTTCAACTCAGCGTCTACCGTGATAGGTTTTCCAGATTTATCTACCACAAATCCATCCGCTTTTGGCCACTTGATGTTGCCTTCTTTATCTAAGTATTCTGGTGAACGGACTAATGCACCGTCTTTTGCTTTATAAGCAATTTCTCCATTTTCTAAGGTTACTTTTTGGGGTGAGAAATGCTTACTAGTTTCCTCAATTATACCAGCTTTCCCGCCGCC
>CM001047.1:85865-88685 GCA_000183865.1 Listeria marthii FSL S4-120 | reverse complement strand
TAGTTGACTTCTTTCATTCATCTGGCCTCCGATTTTCTAGGTTGGAATAGCGGTTTTTATCTGAGTTCTTCTGAATATCGCCTTAATCGACAAAGGTAACATTTCATTTAACTTTTTGAATCAATATTTTTGTCCCATAGAGGTGAGGAGTAATCAGCTGAATAACCTAACTTAATGTCCTCTTTACTTATCTCTATAGTTAAATCTAATAATTTCAAGAACTTTAATTCAGCTTTTTCAAAATCAGAAAAACCAAATAGCGCTCTATCTTCTTCATTGTTTATTGTAAATAGGGGTCTTCCCCTCTGTTATTTCCTTAGAAAAATCAGTATCTAAAGAAATAACTTCAAACATATCTTCCGTAGTAATACTCATTTCTAATTCTCCTACCATTCGTTGAAAATCACCTTCTCCACCGTTGAAATCTACAATCAATAATAAGCTTTTACCCCTTTTCCTTCTAACTATTTGTAATAAGTAAGCACTATTAATTTTTTGATTTTTTTCAAAGTATTTAATTAAATTATCTTCTAATAATTGAGAAACGTTTTCTGGCAAGCCTATTGAAAGTTCTTCCCCTGATTTAATATTCAGCATTTCTTCTTCTAAAAACCGAATATTTTTACGTTGAACTATGAAATTATTACTAAAAGGATTAATCGCGATACCTTTTATACTGGAATCTGCGTTTATTATTTGAATAAAATCTGTAAGCGTAAAAACAACAACTTGAGCATCTCCAATATCTTCATACAAACTTAAGTTTTCCAAATCTGTGAAAACTGGTAAATAATCGTTTCCTCGTTCATCCGAAATCTTAATTATATTAATACTATTCTCTTCTTTAAGAATGACAGGTAATAACAATTTTGATTTTTTAAATGCTTGATAAAATAAATTTTGATTGCACTCATTGTGCTCTTTACTTAACAAATCTATTTTATATAACAACTCATTATTTTCTATTTTTTCTGCTGTCATTTTATATTCTCCTGTAATTTTTTTAGTTGATTTACAAGTTTCTCAAATTCTAATATTACTGGACTACCATAGTCACTCGTAATATCTAGGAATCTTCGGGTAAAGTTATATATATTTATATTTTCTTCAAACACATGATTTTTTTTTGCAGTTTCAAGTATTCTTTCGGTCACTGTGTACATATCTCTGATTATTTCTTCTTGCTGTGATTTTCCAGTGTACTCTTCGTTGATAGCATCCAAAACATTTTGCGCATATTTTATTAAATCTTCCATAAGATCCTCCACCCTTATTTATTAGGAACACTCTTAATATTAATAATCCAATCGGAAGACCAATTTCTTGGAAGAACAATTTGATCTACTCCGCCTTTTAATATTGTACCTGTAGACTCAATTGCTTGAGGCGCTACTTTACCAATATTAATTTGCTGCCCTTTAGGAATAATTATTTCTGCTTCGTACATGCGAGTATTCTTCCATCCAGGTAATAGTGCCATATCTATTTTTGCGTCTATTCGACTTATTGCCTTATCTGTAGTCACAAAACTTCCTGTAGACTTTGCATTGCCGCCAAATACTCTATACACCGTTATCTCCTCAGTAGTTTTTACTGTACGATAATTTCCATCTAAGAAGGAATCTATTACTCCCTGAGGTAGAATTTCTCTATCCATTTCAATAACTTACTTTATCATCTATTTTAGTTCTATATTTAGCCGCTCATTAAGTTAATTTAAAGGTATATTTTTTCGTTCCTCCATGATTTCTATCTCAGACTCAGGTACCCATTTCTCATATAAATATTTATCTGTTCTTTCAAATTTTAATTCTTTTGCTAACTCATAATCATTTGTTCCCAAACAAATTTCCCCATTTTTCATATTAGGTCTTATCATAAAATTGTTTCCTTCGTACACCGCTTTCGGAATTATATAATACAGATTTTCTAATTGTTCTAAATCAATTTCTTTTTCATAAATACCGTCAGCATACTTTTGGAAATCAGGCTCTTTTTTATCACTTATTATATAACTTTTTCCATTTTTATCTTTTAAAATCACTTTATATTCTTTCCCATTTATACAAGTATATTCTCCTGATTTTATCATTATGTTCACTATTGAGCGATTCTTCACCTTCTTAAACATACCCCATAGGGAAAATTTACCCTATAGGGTACACTCATGACTGTTTACTAAAGAGGGGCTCTCTTTTCAATGAGACTACGATTTCGAACTTTAATCATTGAGGTAAAATTTCTTTATTATTTATTACTCAATAGGACCCATAAATTGTGTTATTAGATAAATATGTTCTCTTAGCTTAACCTTTTTAAGATTTTCAACTTTTTCCGTTCCGCCCATTCCAAGAATAGGAGTGTAACCAAAACATTCATCATAAGATACTTCTCCATATTTCTCTACAACTCTTGGATATGGCTGCCACTTCAGATACTCATCTCTAAATTTCCCTGAATCTGAACTTCTAAAAAAATATAAAAAGTTTGGCATAACTGTTTTAAGTATGCCATATCTAAAATTAAGTAGTCTTACGTAACCATCAGCCCATATAACTAAATCTCCCATACCTGTTGCAAATAAAACTATAGAATTAGTATACCTCTGACTACACTCTTGTAAGATATCGTTAAATTCATCTGGATTGACACTTTTAAAATAACCTTGCATAAATGTTCCAAATCCATAATCTTTCCATAAAGTTATTATTTCTTTTGGTACCAAATTTTTATATTTTTCGATAACTTCATTAGGGACTTCATTATTCAACTTAAAATCACTTAATACTTGTTCCATTTAAAATTTTCCTTAATGTGTTA
>CM001047.1:84424-85765 GCA_000183865.1 Listeria marthii FSL S4-120 | reverse complement strand
TCTTGCGAATTCTTCTGGGTCATGTTTAAGATTTCGGTTAAAGTTTACCTCTATTTCATCAAGTCTTGGAATGTCATCTAGCTTGTTAGCCCCACTGGCTCCCTTGGGGCAGGATTAGAGATACAGAAGCATCTACCTTTACTTTTCAAATTTGTTCTCGTACATAAAATGCCCCACAGAGAAAATTTACCTAAGTGGTTTTCTCTTTTCAAGCAAGGCTACATTTCCAAACAATAATCAAATTCAGACTGCTTCAAATTTTTATAATCTCTTTTATTATTCAACCATAGATACAAAATCACTAAATGTATTAGTTACAAAATATGTTACTGGTTCTAACTCGGCTGATTCCTCATGGTTCCAAACAACTACATTAGGGTTATTTCTATCTTTCCTAAAATCTAAACATACAAAATCACCAGCAAACAAAACGGCAATTGGCAAGATGTCTACACCTATTAAATCTTCATTATCAGTTAGCCTGTCCTCAAGTTGAGTCAATGTAACATCTATGTCATACATCCCTAATTCATTATCTCTAGGAGTTTTTAAAAAACATAAAAAACGGTCTATTGCATACTCATGATTATTACATTTAAAAACTCCATCTATAGGTCTTCCTCCATTATTTTCTTTCATAAAATTAACAAAATCTTTCGGAAGTTTTACTCTCCAAAATTTTTCTTTTCTTTCAAATAGTTCATTTGTTGGTAACGGAAGTATTATAGTTTTCTTTGCTATCTTCATACTAATCTCCCTCATACAATAAATTTTAAGTTAATACTCTATCTAGGTGCATCTGCCCACATACCAGTTGTTCTACCTCCGTTGTGAGGTGTAATTTGATGAATCCCATATGGAACCAATTCCATCTTTCCTGGTATTTCTGTGTGATGCCAAGTCATACCTTCACGGTGACCACCAATTTGTTCATCAAGCCATTTAAACTGTTCTCTATCTGATAATTTCCAAAACTCCTCTGGTAAATAAACCGTTTCCTCTACTACACCAGCTCCAGAAAAATCGGTAAATCCGTATCTCATTCCCTCCACTTTATTTACTGTAATTTTAGGAATATATCCATTTGCAACAGCTTGCTCCTTAATAAGACGCTTTTGCTTTAATGTTAGATTTTCTGCTCCTAATATATCCTCTCCCCAGGACCAAAATTCATTTGAATTTATCTTTTCAGCATATAATCTAGCATAGTCATCTAAGACATGCTCAAAATTCTTAGTTCCATTAATAAAATCATCAATATTTTTTAAGTTAGCCCCACTGGCTCCCTTAATTATACCAGCTTTCCCGCCGCCCTTCACATTCAAATTATCCATGTTCTGC
>CM001047.1:84082-84324 GCA_000183865.1 Listeria marthii FSL S4-120 | reverse complement strand
GGTTCGCGTAGAAGTTATCCCCGTTCAGTAAATCTTCGATGGTCGCATTGTCTTTCACGGATTCAATTACTTGTGGCTGATTGTCGTAAGAAGACATGTACGTTTGTTTCGACTTCGCACCAATCCGGTTGGTGGTAGAATATGTCGAAATACTCAAATCTTGCATGCCATCTACAAACGCGTCCAACTTCTCGTAAAACGGTTGGTCTATCAGGTTTTCCACCTTTTCCCTCGCATGACAA
>CM001047.1:83845-83982 GCA_000183865.1 Listeria marthii FSL S4-120 | reverse complement strand
TATAGTACCATCAAATCGTCTTCGATGGCACTGTACTTCCCGCGATAGTTGGTGTGTTGAAACGAAATCGCGCGGTCGGAGTCCAGCTCTTGGATATCTTCTTCCGCTTCTTCCATATTTTTCGATACTTTTTCTAA
>CM001047.1:83472-83745 GCA_000183865.1 Listeria marthii FSL S4-120 | reverse complement strand
ACCCAGTTCGCTGCGGCAAATGGGGCGAGGGCACTTTTGGCTTCATACCAGTCGTCTTCTCGGTAATTGACTTCTTTCATTCATCTATCCTCCTTATACCTCTAAAGCTGCAATAATTTTTTCAGCAATATCTCTGTCTGCATCGACCATAGTTTGGAGTATATCGAATACAACGGAGGATGCCATGTTATATTGGTCTTGAAGTTCCATTACACGTTCGTTCGCTTTAGGTACTTTGTCCATTGCATCTTTTGCCTTACCTTTTGTTAAATA
>CM001047.1:83243-83372 GCA_000183865.1 Listeria marthii FSL S4-120 | reverse complement strand
TGCATTTGGTTCGCGTAGAAGTTGTCTCCATTCAGTAAGTCTTCAATAGTCGCGCCTTCTTTGATGGACTCAACAACCTGATAACCACCTGACGGAGTTGTAAAGGTTTGTTTCGACTTCGCACCAATC
>CM001047.1:81803-83143 GCA_000183865.1 Listeria marthii FSL S4-120 | reverse complement strand
TTTGCCTTACCTTTTGTTAAATATTTATTTGCTTTCAATTGATTTATTGCTGGTTTTATTACACCATCAAATTCATTGGCAATAGCTAGTAGCTCTTTGGCAATATGAGTCATTTCATCTGGATTAATATCTATTGTAGAAGCGGCTCCCGCACCGCCCATTGTTTGTTGTGCCATTTATTTAACCTCCTCATAAGGAAATTCAAGTTCATCAAACAATAATTTTAATAAAGCATATTGACTCCCTCGATAATATGTTTCTTCCACTACATCTATCATGATTAATTTGTTTTCCATCTCAAATGCTAAATACTGTTTATAATGTCTAGTATTCGTTTTTTCTTTCGGCTCTTCTTCCATATGAAAGAATTCCATGCTAATAAAATTTTGCTCCGGTTCAAAGGCAATTGCTTGTTTTCGCTCTTCATTAGTTAACTCTTCTTTTAAAAATTCCGTTTCCCTCTCACCAGGCTCTCTACTAATAAGCGGAAAGAAATCTTTAATCATTGCTAGAGCATAAATTTTATTCATTCGTTCAAATCGATATTCTTTTTGTGGCGTTACCTCAATCATTACTAATACTTCATTGGATGCTTTTTCTGAAAATGCAAACATCAACTGGTTCATACGCACGTATTTTTTACTTTGATGATATTCAATTAATGATTCAATCAAGAAGCCTCCACCATCAGTTAACTCACCTGAATCAGTTAAAATACCTTTACTTTTAAGCCGATCAAATCCTTCAGCAAAAACGTCTTCTCCCTTTAACAGAAAAGTAAACTTGTCAGGTAACCCAAATAAATGTTGGGCTTCAACCGGAGAAAGTAAAAGGTATAACTCGACTGGAGAAAATACATCATTTGTATCTACTGTCATAGGTTCTTCACGTCCTTAGAGTATGAAGTATTCTCAAAATCTTCTACATAATCTTCTAATGCATTCAAAGCTTTCTTTTGTTTTTTAAAGTTTTTCTTTACATCAGAATGGTATTGTTCAATTAATTCCATGAAAGTGATGAAGGCATCCCGGGATTTACCGCTCCATGATGCGCCTTCTACATAAGAAATAACTGATTTACATTTTTTATGTGTTGATTCTAAGCTTTTCTCCACAATGTCAGCCGATTTTTTAGCTTCAGCAACTTTTGCGGCATCAATTTTCACATTACCCATTCTTTAACCTCTCCTCTCGTTCTTTTTTCTCTTTCTCTTTCTTCGCTTGCTCCGCTTTTTCTTCCTTTATCGCTAAAGCTTTATACTCTAAATATTTTCTATAAGCCGTATCAATTGCGCTTTTCAAACTGGAGCGCTTATCTTTTTCCTTATCAATATACTTTTC
>CM001047.1:79870-81703 GCA_000183865.1 Listeria marthii FSL S4-120 | reverse complement strand
GCATTCCTTTTTTATAGGCATTCAAATCACTTTCTACTTCTGCTATTTTTTCATCATGCTTTTCTAGAGCATCTTTTAAATAATCATGTAATTTATCGTATTCATCCCGTTTTTTCTCAGTGGATGTTTTCCAGAAATCTGTTATCCCCAATATTAACAGCTCCTTTCAATTATTGATTTGGTGCAATAAGTTTGATTTTCTCGTATTGTCCTTGTTTGATGTAATATGCTTCGTATGGTGCTAGAAGAGCTTCTTTATAAATATTGTTTATTAGGCTGAGTACATTTTGATCTGAAATCCGTCCAAGCAAAATCCCTGTTTTTTGCTTCCTTAGCTCACCAGAGACTTCATCTCGAGCTCTATATAGAATTCCTGTTTGACTTCCGGTAACAAAATAGATGCCTAGTTTTGGTCCATTTTCTATTAGTCGTACTAGATTTTTCCGAGCTTCTGAAGACATCAGTTCTGCGCTGTAGATGCTATCAGTTAGCAATACATACATTGGGCGCAACTCTGCAACATACATTTTCAGAGTGATTTCTCCATTAGATGCACGTTGAATCTCTTTCCAGCCATCTTCTCGAGCTTCTAGCACACTAACAATTTGCTCTGAAGCGCTATTCATCGCATTTTCCTCACCCGCATAAATATTTACATTATTTCTATACGGCTGGAATCGGTTAGACGAATTGTCATATAGAGCAATATCAACTTCCATGTTCTGCCCAATTAATTCGATTAACGAGACCATTGTTCTTTCCAAAATATCGGCATTATCTGTTAAAACTAGGGTGTTACCATCTGTCTGCACATCTAAATTGACTGGTAAAACATCCTCAAAGTCTACCCCAATTGGTGTTTTCCCTTCTGCGAGTATGGTTTTAACTTGTTTGTTTTCTAGATATTCAAGCATATTGATTACTTCAGGTACCATTGGGATTGGCGCAGGTCGTGAGCCGTTCCACGCACTAGACATCGCTTCACTTTCCGCCTGAATTTTTTCAATAATTTCAAGTGTTCCATCGCCGCAAACTGGCAGTGCCGTTTGGAATACAGTTGGTTCTTCTAATTTAACTAATCCTCGGCCTGGAAGTTCCTCAATAGTTAGATCCGTTTTTCCTACGATGCTTCTAGCTTCACCTGGCTCAATCATAAATAGTGGTATTTGATGTTTTATACTTGCTAACATTTGTACTCGAATAGCGTTTTGTCTAACTGCACTCATAACCAAATGAATTCCCACACTTGCTCCTTCACGGGCAATTTGTGCAATTAATTTTTCAAATACATCTTTGTAAGGGGCGTCACCAACAGAGTCAAATGCATCTATAACAAGTAGTATTGATGGAACTTCTTCTTTACTTGCTTTTTCATACATCGAAATGTTTGCAACACCGTATTTGCTTAATTTTTGTTTACGTTCTTTTAATTCTAGTGTTAAGCGACGAATAAGTTTACCAATCTTAATTTCTTCATCTACCATAATCGTATCAGCAACATGCGGTAATTTTTTCAAAGGTAATAGCCCATTTGTTCCTAAATCTAGTAAATAAATATGCAATCTTTCTGGGTTATGCTGTCTTGCTAAGTCCATTGTTAGGGATTGCAGGAAAGTCGATTTCCCGAAACCTGGACTAGAAAATACAGCTAAATGCCCATCTTTTGCCAAATCAATTGTTAATGGCTCTTGCGCTTGCATTTGTGGTATGTCTAAAAAGCCAATTGTTGCTTGAAGCGGTTGTTTCTCGGCGCTCCATAGCTCTTCAGTATTCACTTGATGTAATTTAGGTAAGAAAATTTGTTCCTCAAGAGGCGGCAACCAAGGTCTCGGC
>CM001047.1:79440-79770 GCA_000183865.1 Listeria marthii FSL S4-120 | reverse complement strand
TAATCCGCGCCACTCCACGCACTTTGGAACAATTCGTAAATCTCATTATTACCAACTTGCAAGTACGAACGACCTGGTAGTGTGATTTCTGCTGCGTCTGGTGTTTTCAAAATTTCGTTTGAATCGCTGGCGTTTTGTACTTTTAGGGCCAGTTTGAATTTGGAGTTGGACCAGATTTGGTCATCCACGACGCCGCTTGGTTTTTGGGTTGCTAGGATTAAATGGATACCTAGGGAACGACCGATACGTGCTGTCGAAACGAGTTCTTTCATGAATTCTGGTTGTTCTGATTTCAACTCGGCGAACTCATCTGAAATAAGGAATAAATGC
>CM001047.1:77474-79340 GCA_000183865.1 Listeria marthii FSL S4-120 | reverse complement strand
CATCTGAAATAAGGAATAAATGCGGCATTGGTTCGGTCGCTTTTCCTTGTTTGTATAGTTTTTGGTATTGGTTGATGTGGTTGACATCGTGCTCGCCAAATAACCGTTGCCTTTTTTGCAATTCGGCTTTGATGGAAGCTAGTGCACGCATCGATTGCGCGCCGTCCAAGTTTGTAATTGTTCCAAGTAAATGTGGCATATTTTTAAATAAGTTCGCCATTCCGCCGCCCTTATAGTCAATCAGCAAGAATGCGACTTCATATGGGTGGAAATTGACACCAAGTGAGATAATGTACGACTGAATGATTTCTGATTTACCAGAACCCGTTGTTCCGGCTACCAAACCATGCGGCCCGTGAGCTTTTTCATGTAAATTCAGTTGAACAATATCATCTTTTCCGCGCAAGCCAAGTGGTACAGCAAGACTCTTATAGGTTTCATTTTTCGCCCAGCGGCCAGCAATATTTAGCTCTTCAACGCGCTCCACGCCGTACATTTCAAGGAAAGTAACGGATTCTGGAATTGAATTTTTCAAGTTTTGAAGATGGTTCAACGGCGCAAGAGCACGGCTGATTACTTCTTTGTCAAAATCTGCTGGCAAATGGTCTGGGACGAACGCTCGGTTTACAAGGTCACCTTGCTCCAAAATAATGTTCCCGCTCTTCGCGTCACGAATATCTACGACCGTCTTCACGTGTTCAGGCAAGCTCTCCATTACATCCTGTACGAATACTAAAGAAACACCTAGTTCGCTTGGATCTTCATTGAAGAATTCCATAACTGTGTGATCGAGTACTAATTTTTCATCGGTAATTAAAACCACATAATGTGGCGTGAAATATAATTTTTCTTGTTTGCTTGCTTGTTCAGTAAGCGCTTGTTTACGCTCTTTTAAAATTTGGTAAAGCGAGTTCAACACTTGATCGCGCGAACGTTCATGGTAAACAAATCCACGTACATTCACATCACGCATATTCGCATGCGGCAACCAGCGCATCCAGTCCCAATCCGCTTTTTCTTCTTCTGGGAAAATGGTAATAAATTGCAAATCGTAATAACTATGGAAAAGAGAAGTTTGCATTACTAGCATTTGAAGTTGCTCTAGAACTAAACGGCGTGGCCCAATGTAACCAACTGGTCCGTGCATTAAATCTGTCGCTACTGGCACTTCATTAATAGACAAATATTGTCCTTTGATTTTCACAGCTTCTTCGACAAGTTCATCTTTTTCTTGGCTGAACTCTTCTTGTTGGAATTCCACAGAAAAGCTACTTGCTTCATCGCCGCGGCCAACTCGGAAAGTCAGGAAATCGTGGTGGAACATTGTTTTTTCATAAATACGTGAATCTACTCGTAGCGCCATTTTTTCAAGTTCCACTGCATCTGGATAGTGATACGTTAAGGCGTGGCGTTGTTTTTCACTTGTTTCATGTAGTTCTTTTGTTTTGCGTTTTAAATACAAATCATAGCTTTCCACTCGTTGTTTCGAGTCGATTTTGTATTTTTTGCGTGATTTGACGTAGTTAATAATCGCCATTGTGATTGTCACAGCTGACATTGCGATGGTCATGATAATATAAAGTCCACGCGGTTGGAAAATGGAAATCATTACCGTAATCGCAACCATGATTAGTGGTGGTAAAATAATTTTAATTAAGCCATCTGTTGGTTTTGAGGGCTTGCTTGACGGTTTCGCCATGCTGATTTTTTCTTCTGGTGCACGGTAAATAATCCGCGGTGAACGGTGGTAATCTGGATAGTCTTCGCCAAAAGAATTATCCGCAGCAAATAAAGGCGCTAATTTGCTCGTCACGCGATTTTTCACAGCTTGTACGCTAATATCTTCTTTTCCGATTGTAATCGTCA
>CM001047.1:76831-77374 GCA_000183865.1 Listeria marthii FSL S4-120 | reverse complement strand
TTCTTTTCCGATTGTAATCGTCACACCGTCCGTATAAAGCTGATCTCCCGGCTCTAACGTGCAATCTTCCGTCACTAAAGAAAAGTTATGATAAATTTCGCCATTTAATACTTGTAGTTTAAACAAATCTTCCTTCGCACTACGTAAAAGTAAAAAGTCTGATTTTGTATCATCTATCGTGACATCATTTTCAGTTCCGGCGCCAAATGCGACAGAAATATTCGTTACGACATCATATACTTGCGTGTGCAAATCTTGGCACAGGTAAAATGCTAAATTGTCTATGTTCACAGCTTGGTTCGTTTGAAGCGCAGTTGCTCCAGCATTCCAAGATCCTTCACTGCACTTAACTTCAATCGTTTCCGCCAGTTCCGGATAAGTGATTTCGTGTTCGATTGTATTACCAATTGTCACGACTCTTTCAGGGGACAAGTGGTGTTTATGACATTGCTGCCCGTTACTAACAATTAATAAAGCCTCTCTATTCATGGTTCATTCTCCCTTATTTTGTTTCTGTATTTGTTGTTGCATCTTCAGTTGTTG
>CM001047.1:71873-76731 GCA_000183865.1 Listeria marthii FSL S4-120 | reverse complement strand
TGTATTTGTTGTTGCATCTTCAGTTGTTGTTTTTTCGTTCACTTTTTCATCGTATTCTTTCAAGCTCTCTTCTAACGCTTTTAGTTTTTCTACTTTTTCATCTCCGCTTAGTTTTGTATCACTTTGTACTTGTTCAATTTGTTTTGTTAAACTATACATCGCAAGCGTTGGATCATCTAAAAGTTTGGCAATATCAAGTGATTCTTTAAACTCGCCACGGCCATTATAAATCCAGTAAAGTAAGTTTTTCGCATCAGATTTCAAGCTGATTGTGTTCATAATATTTTCTTTCTTTTTATCGCTCATTTTTTCGCCGTTAACGTAAGCATATGCTAGTTCGTATTGTACGGATTGCGGCATTTTTTCTGGGTCAACGTTTTCTAGACCTGTGATTACTTTATCGTAGTCGGTTTTCAGGAAATTCTCGTTTGCTGTCAGTAAATCGTTTTGCAGTGGCACTTTAACGAAGGCAAAATAAGTTACAGGGACTGCTAGTAAAATCGCAACGATAATAAAACCGACTGCCAATCCGCGGAAAGTTCCGTATTTTTTCTTCGGTACGCTTGCCATATTTTTTTGAACAGCCGCATGCTCTTTCACGTAAGCTTCTTCTAAAATATCGGCAATATCTTGAATCGTTTTTGCATCCAAAATGCTCTTCTCAAATTGCGAACCTCTTGCACCTGTAAGCGAACCATTGTACAAGTTTTCAAAAGAAAATTTCTTAGAAAACATCGCAATAACGAAGCATTGGTATTGTTTAAAAAACGCTTCTTCGGTTAATTCATATGGCGGTAAAATGTTTTTAATACCGCGATGAACAATATTTGGTACTAAGTTAATATCGAAAATCAAATTATCTGGGTGTAAAAAGAATGTATAACGCGTATTTAACAACTCACTTAAATCAGCAATATTGCGTAGTGCGCGTAGTTTATCTTCGCGTTCCATTTTTCGAATTTGTTCAAATCCGTAAGTGCGTTTGGCAATCTCATAAGAAATTGTATAAGAATCGCTATCACTCGAAATTTTTGCAGGTGTAAAATGTGCTGCAGGTTTTTCTAATAATTCTAGTTGCGCCAGTTCTTTTGCGTGCGTTTTTGATTTCGGGAACGTAATGCTCCAAACTAAATCCTCATAAGTAAAATCGTAAGCTGTTCCGTCCATTTCTGTTGTCTTATTCATCGTTTTCATTCTCCTTTTTTTCTATAAAATTTCTAAAATGTCTCCGTCGGCAATTTGAAAATTAGTTAATTTATCATCATCGCTTAGTAGAATTGCTTTATTTGTTGTTTTTATCGTACATTTGGACAAATCTTTATACTCGATCTTGAGCGTTTCTGCCAAATTGATAATTAGTGCTTTGATTGGTTGATGCACCGGAATTCGCAAATCATACTTACCTGCGCCCCAATTAGTGAAATCAACTGTCACATTCATATGTGTGTTTTTAGCCATTTAAAACTCCCCGCTTTCTATTCAAAAACATTGCGCGCTGCCACATAAATCCCGCCTGCTAAAGCCACAAGCGTCCCAGCAATTGCTCCGCCAACTGTTTTTTGTTTGGTCTTTTTAGTTTCGTCTTCTACTGTTGTATCTGTCGTATCGGTCGTAGCCGCTTCCATGTTTACAGCAGTGGTTGCGTATTTTCCGGTGAACAACTTAGCTTTCGTTTTTTTCACTGTCTCACCAGAAGTTGGCTCCTCTTCAAAAAGCGAGTCTTTAATCCGGTCGTATTCTGCTTTTTCCGCCGCTTTTTGTTTGGCGATTTTTTCATCCATTTCGGCTGTAAAAAGTGGAATTCCGTTTTTATCGAGCTCCGTTTCTTCCATCTGTTCTAGTTCTTTTGTTTTTTCTTCTTCGGTTTTTTGAAGTCTGTCTGTTTTGATGTCCATTTTCCCGCTATTTTCGAGATAACTATCTGAATCCGCAGCGAGCGCACTTGGAGCAAAAGCAAAACACATTAACATCAACCATGCCGCTATCTTAAATTTCATCTGAATAGTCCTCCTCTACGTCTTCATCTTTAGAGCGGTGCCAGACAAACAGATTAAGTGCCGTAAATAAAAGCGTCATCCCAATCAAACTGTATACGACGATAATATAATCTTGTTGTGCGCTTAAAATTCCATTTAGCAATTGCTCCATGTATTGCAGTGGCGAGAACTTTCTGAACGTCGCGAAAATAGATTCGTTATCGATATTAAGTCCAACTGCATCTGTTAAGAACAGGTATAAACTTAAAACTAGTAAAACAAGCGACATCCCAATCATATTGAGCTGACGTAGTAAGTATGAAAAGGCAGTAACTAAAGCCATCATAATTAGCACACAGACACCAATCCATAGGAACATCCCAATTTCTCCAACTTCAAAAATAAGTCCTGAAACCGCGCCGATTACTAGCCCTTCAATAATTCCCACACAAATTGTTAGGAATGTAATTGGGATATTTTTAAAGACCAGCGACATTTCGTTCTCAAATTCATTCAATTGTTCTCGTTTTTTCTCTTGATGTGAAATAACATAACTCGTGAAAATGGCAAGAATTGTACAAATTAAAACCATAAAGTATGGCATTGATTTGTCACCCGCAACGATAGTCCCGGCGTTCATTTTGTCGACCGGATTACTCAAGAAACTATACAGATTTTCATTTTGACGATCACCGACACGACTATTTTTCATGACTTTCGCAAAGTTTTTCTGGAACGTTTCGTCGTCTTCCAGTTTTTGCCCTAAATCATCCGATAGTGTAGAAGCTTCTTTTACCAAAGTCTCTCCACTTTGTTGGATGTTTTTCGCTTCTTTATCAATCGCATCAAAAGTCTGATATACGACTTCAGCTGATTTTAAGTTACCTTCCGAAGTACCAGCTAACGACTCACTTTTCGCTAAAATTCCTGCAAATTCAGAACTTAGCTGTAGTGCCATCGTTGCTTCTTCGCCAGATTTATCTAAAACCACACCATTTTCTACCATTAGACCTTTACTAGCTTCGCGCCATGCTTCCAGATTTTGCAGCGTTAATGCTAGATTTGTATTTAAACTAATGGCTTCTTGGGTCGTTTCGTTTAATCTATTTGTTACATCTTCTGACCGCGAATTTGCCTCGGCCATTGCATATTTATAATCAGTAATTCGTTTTTCAAAGGCTTTGATTTTTTTCGTATAATCCGCCACAAAACGGTCTGTTGTCAGATTTACAAAACTACCGATAATGTCTTCTTTATTAAAAATGTAATAATATGAAGAAGATTTCGCGGAATTATCTAATGTGACTTGATAATCGCTAAAGTCTGGCATTTGCTCAGAGTCGCTCGCATCAATTCCATAATATAAATCAAATAATGCTTGTAATTTATAATAATCTTTCACGGTATTAGTAATTGCTTTGACAGAAGAACTCGTTTCATTAAGATACGTTGCCGAATTGACCTTAATCGGCTGCGCTTCTTTTCTAACTAGTAACGCGCCTGCCATACCAGGATTTAGCTGCGTTGGATTAGATGGATCTGGAACAACCGGCATATATCCATATTCTTTACTCTCAAATTGTTGCACCGAAGCACTCCAATTCGCGGCCCCAACTAAAGGAACATTAGCACCTTCTCGTAATATTGCTCTACCAGTAATTTTTATATCAATTGGATAAGTTAGCGATGGTATATAAAACTTAATACCGTTTTCGCCGTATGGTGTCTGTTGAACTAATCCCGTATAGGGACTTCCATTAACCAGACAATCGACATTAGAAAAAGTGAAATTTTCATCCAAATTCACAACAACTTCCGTATTATAAGGGCTAACTTGCACAGTATAAGACTGGCTTTCTAGTACAACCCCTTCTGATTTTAGTCGGTTAATCGTGTCACTTTTTAGCACATCTGTTGGCAATGCCTTGGCATCATTCGTAAATCTAAAATCCTCACCAAACGCATTACGATGACTGTTATAATACTCTTTCGATAGCGTTACAACATTTTTATACATCTCTTCATCTAGCCCGAGATACGCCAATTGGTCCGTATTGTAAGTCGGCAACGCTTTTATTTCATTCACAAGCATATTGTTAAAACCTGCGTTAAGATCTTCGCCAGCCAAATCTTTCAGGCCAATTTCATTTATTCTATCCGAATAATCGTTTTCTTTTAAAATACGCAGCAAATCATTATAAACCGCTGTCCGGAAATCATTTTCTAGCGTACCGACAATTTCTCCATCTAAGGCTTCAATCCGCGCATTCGTTTCAGCGATGTAGTTTTGCAAAGCTTGCGTCTGCGATAATAACGAATTAGTTCCTTCTAAAACTTGAAACTCCGAAGTCATTTGCGCATTGGCTTGTTCTAAAGCGGCCGTCTGCGTTCTAATATCTTCTGCCGACAAAGAACCATCAAAGTTCTGCAAGTTCTCCGTGAATTTTATCCCAAAAGGTGCATTGGTTTCTTGTGTTTTTGTAAACCCGTCCATATTTTTCATATGTTCGGCATTTTCCGTTTTAGAGATTTTTAAGCTTTCTTCAAATTCCTTCATAATATCTTGAAATCCTTGGAAACTCTCTTTAGAAGTCCCCGTATACGTTTGTACCGTTTTAAATTGTTCCGTATAATTCGATAGCGGATTATTTACGTCTTTGTTGTAAATAGCATCGTATTTTTTCTCTTCCTTAACTAACGCGCCAATGTTATCTTGCGCTTCTTGTAAAGTGGTTAAAATGCTAGCAAAATAAACGTCAATTATCCGTGAATTGAAGTCTTCGAGTACTGACGCTGCTGTTTTTTCTGCTTCCGCTTTTAAATCGCTATTTCCGACATCATTAACCTTGTAGCTAATGGTTACTTTTTCTGGTGCAGTCGAT
>CM001047.1:70886-71773 GCA_000183865.1 Listeria marthii FSL S4-120 | reverse complement strand
TGTCCTTCATCTTTTTCAATACTTTTAACAAATTGATTCCCGAATTCCACTCGTTTTCCTTGGAAAGTATCTCCTTGGTCCTCGTTAACGAGCGCGATAGTCATTTTATGCACTTTTTCACTATTATTTTTAGCTTCTTTATTCGAACCTTGATTCAAGGCCAAATAAGTAATTCCTGCCGACAGAAAAATCGCCAAGACTAAAAAGAGTAAAATACTCCATTTTACCTTCTTCATTCATGTCCCACTCCCGTTGTGTCTTTTTTATATAAATACCTTTTTAGGCATATGCTTTCTATTTTAGAAAAAGCCATGCAAAAAACTGCATGGCTTTTCGTAAAGCATCCAACTATATTTGTATGTATGCCTCACTGTGTTGTTGATTTTTAGAATCCAAAGTTTTGAGAAAGTTGTTGATCGTGCTCTTCAACAGCGTTCGCAGTTTTCTCAAGCTGATCATTGATTTGATCCATCAAGTTAGCGAATTCAGTCACTTTTGGTTTTAATTGCTCAAATTGCTCATCAAAACGTGCAAAAGCTTGACCTTCCCACTCGCTACGAAGTTGATCTTGTAATTGGCTCAAACGACTTAGAATATCCTCAATATCTCTACCACTTTGACCGTAAGTTTTAGCGCGATCACGTAGCTCATTAGGACTCATACGAATTTGACCTGACATTCACTTCATCTCCTCTTATTATCTATTGTGAATAAGATATCACTCTCAAATTATATCATGAATTCACAAAGTAAATTGTGACAGAAATACGAATAAAAAAGCCCCAAAACAATGATATTAGGTCTTTTCATGGAATCCATTTCCTTATAAAAGATGCGAATTTCACAAACTAATATTATTTTTGTTAAGTTTTTCAACTTTTGCAAAA
>CM001047.1:69913-70755 GCA_000183865.1 Listeria marthii FSL S4-120 | reverse complement strand
CTTTTGCAAAAGTGAATTGTATACCATACTGATATCAAAGCCAGCTCTTATACAGAAAAAATTCCAAGCAAAAAGCCTCTCCAAGGAAAACCTTAGAGAGGCTTGCTAATTATTTTATTAAGCTAAACGCCAAACGCTTTTAATCACGTGTGTTTGAGCGCGGTCTGGACCTACAGAGAACATAGAAACTTGCACGCCTGTAAGTTGCGCAATACGTTCCATGTAATGGCGGCAATTAACAGGTAGATCATCTAATGATGTAACTCCTGTAATATCTTCCGTCCAGCCTGGAAGTTCTTCATAAACTGGTTCGCAACGAGCTAAATCTTTCAAGCTTGCCGGGAATTCTGTAATTGTTTTTCCGTCTAATTTGTAAGCTACACAGATTTTAAGTGTTTCAATTCCGGTCAAAACATCTAGTAGAGTTAACGATAAATCCGTTAAACCACTAACACGACGAGCATGACGAACAACGACACTGTCAAACCAACCTACACGACGCGGACGACCAGTAGTCGTACCATATTCATGACCAACTTCACGAATATTGTCACCGATAGCATCAAATAATTCTGTCGGGAAAGGACCGTCACCAACACGCGTAGTATAAGCTTTCGCCACACCAACAACATGATTGATTTTCGATGGACCAACACCACTACCGATAGTTACACCACCAGCAATCGGATTACTTGAAGTTACAAACGGATATGTTCCTTGATCAATATCAAGCATAACCCCTTGCGCCCCTTCAAATAACACACGTTTACCATTATCTAAAGCGTCATTTAAAACAACCGATGTATCGCAAACATATTCTTTAAATTGTTGACCATATTCAT
>CM001047.1:69650-69813 GCA_000183865.1 Listeria marthii FSL S4-120 | reverse complement strand
TTTTAGAAGGAATGGGGCTTGTCGTACTTCATTCAGGTCATATGTCATTTTAGAAATACGCAAATTAGAAGTATCCACGCCTTTGTCATGAAGATAACTTAATTCCTCCACTAAAGCCTTTGGATCAACAACCATACCGTTACCAATAACGCTAATTTTTTCC
>CM001047.1:69249-69550 GCA_000183865.1 Listeria marthii FSL S4-120 | reverse complement strand
ATATTCATAGTACTCGTCTAAAATATCTTCTAATTTAAAGCCTTCAAGTTCGTAAAAACGTTCTAATAAACGGTTTTTCTCACCAAGATTATGCTCTAATTTTTCTTTAAATGTTTCTTTATCTAGTAAATCGATAATACGGATACCAACACGCGCCGCTTTATCCATGTATGCTGGGCCGATACCTTTTTTCGTTGTACCGATTTTGTTTGCGCCTTTACGTTCTTCGTCAGCTTCATCAATACGAATGTGATACGGTAAAATAATGTGCGCGCGGTTAGAAATACGCAAATTAGAAGTA
>CM001047.1:67680-69149 GCA_000183865.1 Listeria marthii FSL S4-120 | reverse complement strand
ATACCGTTACCAATAACGCTAATTTTTTCCTTGTAAAAGATACCTGATGGAATTAAATGCAATTTGTACGTTACACCATCAAACTTAATTGTATGGCCTGCATTGTTCCCACCTTGATATCTAGCAATCGCTTCTGCATTCTCGGAAAGAAAATCCGTAATCTTCCCTTTTCCTTCATCGCCCCACTGTGTTCCTACTACAACAACTGAAGACATTTAAACACCTCATTTAATTGGTCTTTGATAGCTATGAGTTTTTCATAGCCTCTTCATTTTCCACTATATATTGTACCGTTTGCCATCAAAATAGTCAATGGATTTACGAACATTGATTTGTAAGGTAATTTTATCGTTCGCTTTTTTAAACGTTTTAGCAGAAATATAAAGTATATTTTCAGTAATATGATACCTTTTTGCATAAAATAAAAACCTTGCGAACTCCAAATCCAATTAGAATTTCACAAGGTTTCCTCATTAAGCCATTGCGTCGTCGTACCGCACTTCTAAATTCACAAACTTATTATATTCTTTTACAAAGGCTAGTTTGACGTCACCAACTGGACCATTACGTTGTTTCGCAATAATAATCTCAATCGTACCATCATTTTCACCTTCCCGGTCATAGTAATCTTCCCGGTATAAAAAGGCTACGATATCCGCATCTTGCTCAATCGAACCGGATTCACGAATATCTGACATCATTGGTCGCTTATCTTGACGTTGCTCTACACTACGAGATAACTGCGAAAGTGCAATTACCGGCACTTCAAGTTCCCGCGCCAAAGCTTTCAACGACCGAGAAATTTCAGAAACCTCTTGTTGTCTATTTTCGCCACCGCGACCACTCCCCGCAATAAGTTGCAAGTAATCGATCACAATCATGCCAAGGCCAGTTTCTTGTTTTAAACGACGACATTTGGAACGAATCTCATTCACACGAACACCTGGCGTATCATCAATATAAATCCCAGAATTAGAAAGTGTACCCATCGCGATTGTCAGCTTTTGCCAATCATCGCTCGTTAAAGCACCCGTCCGCAAATTCTGCGCATTAATATTTCCTTCCGCACAAAGCATACGCATAACAAGCTGTTCCGCACCCATTTCCAAACTAAAAATGGCCACATTCTCGTCGGTTTTCGTCGCAACATTTTGCGCAATATTTAAAGCGAAGGCTGTTTTACCAACAGAAGGACGCGCGGCAACAATAATTAAATCATTTCGCTGAAATCCAGCTGTCATTTTATCAAGCTCGTTGAATCCAGTTGGAATCCCAGTAATATCACCTTTACGATTATGCAAAATTTCAATATCGTCATATGTTTTAACAAGGACATCTTTAATATTCTTGAACGCGCCGACATTTTTACGTTGCGAAACTTCCAAGATACTCTTTTCCGCCTCGTCCATAAGCATATCGAGCTCGTCCTCGCGCGAATAACCATCTGTCGCAATTTGGGTAGCCGTTCT
>CM001047.1:66927-67580 GCA_000183865.1 Listeria marthii FSL S4-120 | reverse complement strand
GTCGCAATTTGGGTAGCCGTTCTAATTAAACGTCTCAGAAGCGCCTTGTCCTCGATAATATGCGCATAGTATTCTAAGTTAGCAGCAGTTGGCACAGCCCCGGATAATTCCGTCAAATAGGGCAAACCACCCGCATCTTCCAAATTACCTTTAGCCGCAAGTGACTCATACACTGTTAATACATCGACAGCCTTCCCGTGGTCATTCAAATCAAGCATTGTTTCAAAAATGATTTGGTGACCCGTGCGATAAAAATCATCCGGCATTAAAATTTCAGAAGCAGTAATCAGCGCATTCGGCTCAAGAAATATCGCGCCCAGTACAGCTTGTTCGGCTTCAATATTTTGTGGTGGTGTTCTGTCCTGGAAATTATTATCCACTGTCTTACGCTCCCTTAAGAAAAATTATTCTTCACTAACATGTACATCAAGTGTTGCCGTTACTTCATGGTGCAACTTCACAGGTACTTTCGTATGCCCTAAAGCTCGAATAGCATCCGGTAAATCCATTTTACGTTTATCTATTTTAATACCATGTGTTTTTTCAAGCGTTTGAGCGATTTGTTTAGATGTAATAGAACCAAACAATCTGCCGCCTTCACCAGACTTCGCTTTTAATTCCACTGTTAATTTTTCCATTTTTTCTTTCAAAGC
>CM001047.1:66715-66827 GCA_000183865.1 Listeria marthii FSL S4-120 | reverse complement strand
TTTGCCTCAGCTAATTCTTCTGCAGCAACCTTGTCTTCTTTTTTCTTTTGAGCTGAAAGTGTACTTAAAGCCGCATTGTTAGCCTCAACCGCGTAACCATTTTTAATTAAAA
>CM001047.1:66505-66615 GCA_000183865.1 Listeria marthii FSL S4-120 | reverse complement strand
CGGTTTTAATTAAAAAATTGTTTGCGTAACCATCTGCAACATTTTTTGTTTCGCCTTTTTTACCTTTACCTTTTACGTCTTTCAAGAAAATAACTTTCATAATTATGTTT
>CM001047.1:66077-66405 GCA_000183865.1 Listeria marthii FSL S4-120 | reverse complement strand
AAATAACTTTCATAATTATGTTTCTCCCTTCCAATACGCATCAATGGCGCTGATTAATTGTTTTTCTGCTTCTGCAATTGTAACATCTTTAAGCTGTGTGGCCGCATTCGATAAATGTCCGCCACCGCCTAGTTTTTCCATAATGACTTGCACATTGATTTGGCCAAGCGACCTCGCGCTAATTCCGATTAATTTATCCGGGCGTAACGTAATAACAAAGGATGCCTGCACGCCTTCCATTGAAAGCATCGTATCTGCCGCCTGCGCTGCAATGACCGTACCAAATTCCTCGTCTTCATGTCCCATCGCAATCGCCATACCTAATGCA
>CM001047.1:61156-65977 GCA_000183865.1 Listeria marthii FSL S4-120 | reverse complement strand
TGTCCCATCGCAATCGCCATACCATCATGATAAATTTCAAGCGACTCCACTAAACGACTTCGCTGTGTAAAAGTAGTAATATCTTCTTTCAAAAATTGCTGCACCAAAATCGTGTCCGCACCAAGCGACCGTAAATAACTTGCCGCATCAAACGTTCGCGAACCAGTCCGTAGCGTAAAGTTCTTCGTATCGACCACAATCCCCGAAAGAAGTGCCGTCGCTTCAATTTTCCCAACTTGCTCTAAATCAGGTTGGTACTCAAACAGCTCCGTAATCAGTTCGGCAGTAGATGACGCATATGGCTCAATATAAACAAGCACCGGACTTCCAACAAATTCCTCCGAACGACGGTGATGATCGACAACAACCACATTCGTAGCCGAGTCCAGCAATTCTTTATTAATAACCATCGAAGGTTTGTGTGTATCAACAACAACGAGCAAACTCTTCTCGGTAATATTTTCAAGCGCAACTTGTGGCGTAACAATATTTTTAATCACATTCGGATATTCTTCAATTTCGTTCATTAGTCGCTTCACATCTGGACTCATTTTGCCAGGTTCCACAACCACATAAGCATTGCGATCATTCATCTCAGCAATTCGCATCACACCAAGACTCGAACCAATTACGTCCATATCCGGATAGCGGTGCCCCATAACAAAAACTTGGTCACTTTGCGTAATTAGCTCTTGCAAGGCTTGCGAGATAACACGTGCGCGAACCCGAGTCCGTTTTTCCATCGGGTTTGTTTTCCCGCCGTAAAAACGCACTTTTCCTTCAGGTTGCTTAATAACGACCTGATCTCCGCCGCGCCCTAAGGCAAGATCTAGACTAGACTGCGCCAAATCCGCCAGCTGAATCAAATCATCTTCCTTATAACCAATCCCAATACTAAGCGTCAAAGGAATGTTCTGCTTCGACGTCCGTTCACGAATCCGGTCCAAAATTTGAAACTTCTCCTCTTCCAGTCGCTTCAACATTTCCTCTGTCAAAAAGGCCATAAAGCGATCCGTAGAAATCCGTTTCAAATAGATTCGATGCTCTCTGGCCCAGTTAGTCAACATTGACGTCACCAAATTGTTCAAAGCACTACGACGTCTATCATCCATACCTTGCGCCCATTCATCGTAATTATCTAAGAAAATAACCGCAAAAACAGATTTATTCGCTTGATATTTCTTATTTAAATCATAATATTCCGTCCGGTCATATAAATATAAAATCCGCTCTTTACGCTTTACTATCGTATCAAAACGGTGATCACGCCAAGCAATCGACATAATCCCTTTTTCATCATTCCCAGTAATCACATCCAGAAATTCCGGTCCTACTTCTTCCAAGGATTCCCCAATTAACTCTTTCTTATCAAAGTATTTCGACATAAACGGGTTAACCCATTCAATTTTGTAATGTTCATCATACAGCAATATTCCCATCGGCATTTCAACAAGCGCTTCTTCCTCACTGCGCTTAATCCGATACGTTAAATTAGAAACATATAGTTGAACGTCCTCATTCAGGCGATGTTCAAAGTAAAACATCGCAACCGTAAGAATAATCCCACCAACAACAACTAATACTGATAACCACCACGAAAAAAAGAACGTGATTACGCCCAGAATAATTGTCGCTGCAATCAGACCGTATAATGGATATTTAAGCATTCGTTTTTGAAAATAGCCTGACATTTCATCCAGCTCCCCATTTTTTTACATACCTTTTGTCTGAAATTGAGTATCTATATCATAACATAAACTGAACTAACAATTCATCACTATTATTTTACCTATATTTCCCCATTTCATCAAATCCGAACTAAGCTTCGTACAAAAAAAGCGACCATTAAGGCCACTTTTATAAACTCAAGCTTTTAATTAATTTTGATGATGCGTAACAATTTTCTCCATTAGACATCTTCACCACACCTTTTGTCGTATCCAGTTCATGAATGTTTTTCTTATTCACAATATACGACCGATGGCACCGATAAAAGGATTCGTCCAACATTTTCTCAATATTTTTCAACTTACCATAAAACTCCACTTGGCGGTTTTTGCCATGTAAAATCACTTTATGAATCGTCGGCGCTGTTTCGAAAAACAAGATATCGTCTAAAAGTTCATGAATAATCTTCTTATCCGACACTTTAAACGTAAAATACTTCTGCATATCTTGGTCGTTAGAAATCCGTTCTTCCGCTTGCTTCATACAAGACAGCACTCGGTCATGCAACATATCAATATCGTCTTTAATGATGTAATCAAGCGCTTCCACCTTGTACGTGAAAGTCATATAGCTCAATTCCGCATGTGTCGTAATGAAAATAATGAAGCCCCGCGGATCAAATTTCCGAATTTCTTGAGCTAATTCAAAACCATTCATGTCCGGTTGCCCTAAATCAATATCTAAAAAGTAAAGTCCCATACCTTGATGTGAAGGCATTCGTGATACTAACTCAAACGGATCTCCTGTCGAAAGTTCTAACTTCATATCAAAATGTTCAACCATTATATAGTCTTCAATATATTTCGTTAACCTTTCTCGCTGCATTCTGTTATCTTCACAAATAAAAACCGGTAGCATAAATTCATCCCCATTCTTCTACATAATTTCTAGTTCTTGAATAACTTCTCTATTGGTCACTTTCGTATCTAAGGCAACGTGCGAATATTTCTTCATGATTTCCCGCAAACTAGCAAGACCTAAACCGCGACCTTCCCCTTTTGTCGAGAAACCTTCTTCAAATATTTTATAAACAGGCGGCATATTCACTGGTAAGCTATTCGCAAATACAATGATAATGCTATCGCCTTTCTTCACAAACGCAATCCGAATAACTGGATTTTCACAAGTTAGCGCCGCTTCAACCGCATTATCCAGCAAGATTCCAACAACTTTACATAAATCTATACTATCCATCGAAATCTTATCAATCGGTTCAACTACTTCCAAAATCGCATCAATTTTCAACTCTTGAGCTCGTATTAACTTAACAGCTAGTAAGCCCTTCAGTTCAATCACGTGAATATTTTGCAGCAATGAAATTTTATAGTTGTTCGATTCAATTGTTTTATTTATAGGTACAATATTATTTTCAAAGTAATATTTCAAACCCGGCATATCATTATTATCAATATATCCCACAAGCGTAGACAAGATATTCACATAATCATGACGAAAAACTCGCATTTCTCTATGCAGGGACTCTAATGTAGTAACATAATCCTGTAACTGTTCTAGCTGTTCCTTCTGATTCTGTACTTTAAGTTCGTTGGTCGCTGTATTAATAACAACCGTCACTATAACTATCAATAAAATGGTATAACCCGTAAAAATAAGCGTGTTAATTTTCAAAACTGAACCATCGAAACCTGCAATCGAGCCCGCGTAAATATTCATATAAAACGCTAAAACCGTAAGTGCAACGATAGAGAAAATAATATACGCATACTTTCTATGTTCAACAAATCTAGATAAATCTACTTTTTCAATGAGCTTTCTAAGCAGAAAAGAAAGCACCAACAAGTTTGTCAGCATCCCCACGCAATAAATTAATGTTGGTAGTAATTCATTAAATATTTCATCGTATTTAAAATGTAACCCCGGTACTAAAATAAAACCTACTATAGANTCACTAATAGTAAGTAAAATAATAACTACAAGCGTAATAGAGCCTGAAACTATCACATTTTTATTCTTCCAATATAAGGCACTTACAAAAACCAGCAACACCAAGATCATCGACCAGTACTGAACTAATGTAAATAAAGGGAAGGCTACCATAGCAATTGCTACAGTGACCACTCCCTCTTTAATTGAAAAAACTTTGTTTGTCAAAATCTGGATTGCTATAAAAATACCCGTTATCTGTATAAATGCCATCAAAATACTAAACATATTAGTCCTCCACTGTCTAAAATATCTATGTTTAAATATGTAAGTTTGCCTTCTTTTTATTTTAGCATGAATTTTGACGTTATACAGTTTTTAATTTATTTATTTTCGTTTTTTTCTTGCATCTTTACAAATGGACTTTTTGGTTCGTATACAAACATGAAGCAAGCCTTACTCATAGAAGAATCCGCAACTTTCATGGATTTTTCTTCTAGCTTTCTAGAGAGGAAATTACCAACCGATCTATTCATATTTCTCATAGTTCCGATACCTCCTTCTTAATAGTTTGTAAGTAAGTGGATTTATGCTTATCACCTGAAACAAAGAACCTATCATGATTAATGTTTTCATCTCAGCGAATGGTATTAGTAACGCAATTCCCGTTAAAATTAACGTCCCTATCATCGCTTTTCTTTTTAGTGTTTTTCGGTGTTCTGCACCGATTAAAGGCAAATTCTCTGTATCTGCCGGAGCGAATAAAAACATGTTGAGTAGTATAAAACCAAATGTACCTAAAACAATCCAATTATTAGAGGGGATATTTTGAAAAACGAATGGCGCGAACACAAACATCATCAAGCTAATCAACGTACAATTCAATGTTTTGGTTGCGTGTAATCCAAAAGAATACCGTCTAAGCCATAAATACGACAGATGCACTGTCACCGTTTGCAGTAAAAGCCCTGTTACTAAGGCAATACCATATACGAGAGCAAACTTCATGGCATTAATTAAAATTATTTCCAGTCCATATTTTACTTTTAAATAACCTTCTTCGTCATCCTTCCAGCGGTCTTTCGAAATCAAAACATCCGCCATTCTTTCTGACAAAGGGACTTTTGCGGTAAAATTACTCAACTAATTCACCTCCACTAATATTTTACAACGAATTTACCTGTAATAACCAAAAATGTAATGAAATGT
>CM001047.1:60165-61056 GCA_000183865.1 Listeria marthii FSL S4-120 | reverse complement strand
GCAAAATTAGCGATTTTTTGGATACAGTTCAGAATTTTCATACGTATATAAAGAACTACATACTAGTATTAAAGACTCGTATTAATATTATATTTCAGTAATTTTATTCATAAAAAAAGCAAGCTACGAAAGAATATTCACAGCTTGCTTTTCTGATTTTATTAATCATCTTGTTCTGTTTGAAGTACATCTAAAGTTTTTGCATTTAGCTTGATTTCGTATTTTTTATTATCTTGTTTTACCGTCACTTCATAATAAGTTGTATCTAATTCTCTTTCTATTTTCCAACTCGTTACGTCGCCAGCTTGTTCAGTTACAGCCTTATCCATCGCTTCTTTTGGTGTTTTAATGCCATCTAAGCTAAGTTTTTCGTTTTCTTTTTCCACTCCACCAGCATCTTCCCGGTCAAGTTTGTCTGTTTCATCGCTTAACTGTTCTTTTGTTTCAGCATTGAATTTCATTTCATATTCATTGTCATTTGAAATTCCATCAACTTTGTACACGTATTTTCCCAAGTTTTTCTCTAATTCAACGCTGGATATTTCTGCATCACTATGTTTGTCTTTGAATGCATTTATCGCGTCTTCGTAGCTCATATCGAAGCTTTTATTTTGCAAGCTATCGGATGATGAACTTTCATTGTTACTGCTTTTGCTACTAGTAGTTTCTTGGCTGTTATTATTTGATGATGTATCCTTATCATCATTTGAGCCACACGCTGATAAAGCCCCTACTAATAAAACTGCCATCCCTACTGTTGCTAATTTTCTATACATGTTTGTTGCCCCCCTGTGTATTTTTTTACTTCTTTTTAAGAATAACATGTATATTTAACACAAACTTCCTTCTTAGGTCGTAGATTTCGATACTTTAGGTCTATTTTTGATAAAA
>CM001047.1:59913-60034 GCA_000183865.1 Listeria marthii FSL S4-120 | reverse complement strand
ATTTTATTTTTCTTCAGCAACAAATGGTAGTAATGCCATTTGGCGAGAGCGTTTGATAGCAACAGTAAGTTTACGTTGATATTTAGCGCTTGTTCCAGTTACACGACGAGGTAAAATTTTA
>CM001047.1:59638-59813 GCA_000183865.1 Listeria marthii FSL S4-120 | reverse complement strand
AAAATTTTACCACGTTCGGAAACGAATTTTTTAAGAAGTTCTACATCTTTATAGTCGATATGCGTAATACCATTGGAAGTAAAGTAACATACTTTTTTCCGACGGCGTCCGCCTCTGCGTCCTCCAGCCATTGAAAGTTCCTCCTATCTTAAAGTTCAAACCGCTAAAATGAAAT
>CM001047.1:59189-59507 GCA_000183865.1 Listeria marthii FSL S4-120 | reverse complement strand
ACCGCTAAAATGAAATTAGAATGGCAAATCGTCATCAGAAATGTCGATTGGCTTACCATCACTTGCAAAAGGATCATTGTTAGTGGATTGATAATTTTGATTTTGAGATTGTTGCTGGTCCTGTCCGAATCCACCGTTATTTGTAGGTGCTTGTCCGAAGTTATTTCCACCGCTATTATAATTATTGTTGTTATTGCCACTTTGATAGTTACTTCCGCCACCGCCATTAGAATTACGCGGTTCAAGGAATTGAACACTCTCTGCTACAATTTCTGTCACATAAACACGTTTACCGTCGTTCCCCTCGTAATTACGAGT
>CM001047.1:58519-59089 GCA_000183865.1 Listeria marthii FSL S4-120 | reverse complement strand
CCCTCGTAATTACGAGTTTGAACACGGCCATCAACGCCTGCCATGCTTCCCTTCTTCAGGAAATTAGCAACGTTTTCTGCCGGTTTACGCCAAACAACACAATTAATAAAGTCAGCTTCTCGTTCTCCTTGTTGGTTAGTGAACGTACGATTTACAGCTAATGTAAAAGTCGCAACAGCCACACCAGCTGGAGTGTAACGTAATTCAGGATCTTTTGTTAAGCGTCCTACAAGTACTACACGATTCATCATGCAAAACCAACCTCCTCTCGTTTAGTAAATCAAGGTCCTAGCCTTGAATAAATTCTTATGCTTCTTCTTTAATTACCATGTGACGAATGATATCATCAGAAATTTTTGCTAAACGGTCAAATTCGTTGATAGAATCTGCTTTATCAGCGTTTAATTTCACGATGTGGTAAAAACCATCACGATAGTCATTGATTTCATATGCTAAGCGACGTTTACCCCATTCTTTTGATTCGATGATCTCCGCACCATTATCAGTTAAGATTCCGTCAAAGCGTTCAACAACAGCTTTTTTCTCATCTTCTTCAATGTTTGGGCGAAT
>CM001047.1:57807-58419 GCA_000183865.1 Listeria marthii FSL S4-120 | reverse complement strand
ACACCTCCTTGTGGTCTTAAGCGGCTCTGATATAGCATGAAACCACACCATATCCCTGAAATTCAGACTGCCTTTAGCTAGCCTTAAAATCAAGAGCGAGCAAGGAATAATTTATAATTACTCACAATAAAATATTATATCATAGCGCAAACTAACCAGCAAGATATTTCTCGAAAGTTTCTGGTTTGAAAACACTATAGCACATCTCAAAATCACCGACAATACTTTTTGTGAAAGTTGTATTTTGCAGGAAAATCCCAGTTTTTCAAGGCTTATTATAGATTTTCTCTAACAAGCGGCATGGTCATACACCTAGGACCACCACGACCCCTAGAAAGCTCCGAACTAATCACTTCATGAACCTTAATACCAGCACTTCTTAAAAGGTTATTAGAGACATGGTTACGATCATATGTAATTACTTCCCCCGGCGCAATCGCAAGTGTATTTGCCCCGTCATTCCACTGTTCTCGTGCTGAAACAATCACATCTTCCCCACCACAAGGAATAAAATCAACTTCCGGCACATCTAAAATCTCCGCAATCACGCGCTGAAAGTCTCTGCGCGGCGTAATTTCCAGCCCATTCTCACTTTTTTCTAAAATATAAACA
>CM001047.1:56396-57707 GCA_000183865.1 Listeria marthii FSL S4-120 | reverse complement strand
CTGCTAAAACTCGCTTGATTTTCGGAGCGCGACTAAATAAACTTTCCGCAAGACGCTCGACCGCTCGTGCATCCGTCCGCTCAGATACGCCAACAAGGATAGTTTCCTCATTTAGAACTAATTCATCGCCACCTTCTAAAGAAAACGGCTCTTCGCGACCTGACCATACCGGAACCGCTTGCTCACTAAAACGGGGATGCTGTTTCAAAATCAGCTCAATAAAAATAGATTCTCGCCTTCTAGCCGGCTGGAACATTTTATTAATCGTCACGCCATCCCCTATAACCGCTGCCGGATCTCGAGTGAAATACAAATTAGGTAATGGATCTAAGAAAAATGGATATTGTTCATCCATCATTTCATTTAAATGTTTCTTTTTCCGTTCTGGAATTTCTGATTTTTTCAAACCGGACATCAGTTTGCGAATCATTTCTTCCTCATCAAATGACATCAAATAATCTCGCACATATAGCGCGCTTTCGTCCATTTGATTGGATTCTTTAATCATTTTTGTTAAAAAGGTTTCTTTATTATTAGCTGCTCGCAATGCTTCTGCTGCTAATTTTTCTAAGTAAAGCACTTCAATGTTTTCGTCTTGCATCGTTTTGACAAAAAAGTCATGTTCTTTTTGCATCATTTTCAAGTAAGGGATATCGTCGAATAATAAAGATTCTAGATACTCTGGTGTGATATTTTCGAGTTCAGAACCCGGTCTTTTTACAAGTACTGTTTGGAGTTTGCCAATTTCGGATGTAATGTTCAATGCTTTTTCCATTTCATCACCTCTTGATAACTAGTTACCCTAAATGGTTGTTAATTATTCGACCGATTCATGAAAAAACTTTTCTTTATCTTTTAAGGTTAACTTCACCATTGTTTGTTCATTGGTAATATTTGCTGCCACACCACCAAAATTTGTTTTATTATCAGCGGAAAAAATATAATATCCTGTATACATATTCATAGTAAGTTTTTGGTGTATGTTGCCATTTTGCACTGTGGATAGCATATGTTCCCAAACCATGGATGTTAATGTTTTTGCCATCAGGAATAGAGGTGACTAGTTTATTTATTGCTAATTTATTTTGTAACTCTTTTAAATTGATTCGTTCCCAGCAATCCATTGATCCATCTTCAAAAACTGGCATAGATATAAGATAATACTCCATATTATGAATAATAGCAGGAATCGCTGTCCCTTCTATCAATCGCTTGTAATACATTTCCATCGCTATCTCTCCTTACACTTAATATTATATATTTTACTAAACTTAACTTAACCAACAGCAGCTTGTCATAATTTCCCGGGAA
>CM001047.1:56019-56296 GCA_000183865.1 Listeria marthii FSL S4-120 | reverse complement strand
TTTTTTTGTCCATTTTACTTTTAATGAACGAAACTACCATTGGGATAACGGAAACTACGATAATTCCGATAACTACTAATGAAAAGTTGTCTTTTACGATTGGGAAATTCCCGAAGAAGTAACCTGCAAGCGTACAAAGTAATACCCATACAGTTGCTCCTAAAATATTGTAATTTAAGAAATAGCGATAATTCATGCGACTTGCTCCAGCCACAAACGGCGCGAACGTACGGATGAATGGCATAAATCTAGCAATAAAAATGGTTTTTCCGCCATG
>CM001047.1:52995-55919 GCA_000183865.1 Listeria marthii FSL S4-120 | reverse complement strand
CTGCTTTTTCCATCTTTTCTTTATTTATTAATTTTCCAAACCAGCTATCTTCTGGTATCGATGTGCCGATTTTTTTACCGATATGGTAGTTCACTGTGTCACCAAGAACAGCAGCTAACCATAAAGTGATGATTAGCGGAACAATATGTAGAATTGAACCATCTAATACAGATAACGCTCCGGCCGCAAAAAGTAATGAATCTCCTGGTAAAAACGGAAATACTACCAATCCAGTTTCTATAAAAACAATCAAGAACAAAATGATGTAAGTCCAAATCCCAAAATTATTTATAATCTCCACTAAATGTTGGTCAATGTGCAAAATAAAATCAATGATGTAGGTAATAAAATCCACCAGGCACTCACTTCCTCTTCTTTTTTTAAAGTCAAAGTTCATTTTACCACAAATTAACTTTCCTTGTATCAGACTTGTGACTTATTTATCAACATTTAACAATTAATTGCTACATGTTGGGAGTCCGAGAAAAAAAGACTAGAAAAACCCCACTTATACGGGGTTTTTCCAGCCTATTAGTAACTTTTAAGCGTAGTCACCAGGTTTTGTTTTACTTTTCATTGCCACACCAAAGTCTGTGTAGATGCGTTCTGTTAATTTATTTCCTTTCAACTCCGCAATGTGATGCGCTAAGATTTGGAAAGGAAGAATCATTAGGAACGGCGCTTGGTATTCGTCGAGATCTGCCGAAATTGCTAATGTGCGGTCGTTCTCAGCTGTGCCAAATTTAACCGTATACGTAAATGGCGTGTACTTAGATTCATAATCGCGCAACAGTACTAAACGCTCTGTAACAGCACTTTCTGTTTCTAAGAAGAAAATTCTATGTTGCGGGTTTACTTCTAAATATGGCCCATGCATAAACGCCTCTAAATCAAGACCTTGTGATGGTACGCGGACAGTTTCCGAGAATTTCGTTTCAAATTCTTTGCATGTCCCAACTGTCGGACCATAACCAATCGCAGTAAACTTCGGTGCGGCAGCGAATTCGTCTTGCCATTTTTCATAAAATGCTTCGGTTTGGGCGATTGTTGCTGGAATTGCATCAGTTGCGCGGCCGAATGCACCGATTTCGTTATTAAAGCGTGCTTCATCAATTTGCCCTGTTTTATATGCAAAATGAAGTCCTGTCAGCATTAACGTTAAAACTGTTGCTGTGAAGCCTTTTGTTACGTAGCCAACACGTTCTTTCCCGCAGCCGACATCCAGTGTAATATCCGCAAAATCGGCAATTTCACTAGTTACATCGCTCGTTAGCGCAACGACTGGTACAGAAGCTTCTTTTTTCACTCGTTCTAGCGCAGAAATGGTTGAGGTACTTTGACCACTTTGTGAAATTCCGATGACTAGATCAAGATGGCTTGATAGTTTTTCGTAATATAAATGGTTGAAAGGTTCTTCAACGGTAATACGGACATCCGCGATATTTTCAATGTAATATTTGGCACTCAGGGCTGCATTTAAGCTTGATCCGGTTGCTAAAATCAACCATTCTTTTGCGCCATTTTTCACGAGTAATTCTAATTTTTCTGCATTTGTTTGGAAATTGGCTAAAATTGCTCGGCACATTTCCTCTTCTTCATTAATATAAGTCATCATTGTTGGTTTCATTTTAAACTTCTCCATTCGTTACTGTTTCTGCTTCTACTTCCCCAGCAGCTTTTTGTTCTAAAACATATGCGCGGTTAGCTACAAGTACAAATGGAAGGTAAATCAGCGTTCCAACGACGATAATAGCGATTTGCAAGATGGAAGCGCGAATGTCTCCGCCCGTTGCAAGATAACCTGAAAGCACTGGTGGTGTTACCCAAGGAATCAAGATGTACGTTTGGCTAATCCAGCCCCATGATGTTGCGAAGTATGCCATTGCAGTTGAAGCAAGTGGAGCAATAACTAATGGAATACCGTAAATTGGGTTGAAGACAACTGGCAAACCAAACATAAGTGGCTCGCTGACGTTGAAAATACTAGGAATTAAGCCGAATTTTGTGACCATGCGGTGATCCGGTCGTTTCGACGCTATGAAAATCGCGATAACTAAACAGATGATTGTTCCGCCGCCGCCCATGTATACGAAAGCATCTAAAAATGGTTGTGTAACAATGTTTGGTAAAGCTGTCCCTGCATTTACTGCATCAATATTTTGTTGTAAAGATGTTAAAAGTACTGGTCCGGAAATCGCGCCTAATACAAACGCGCCGTGAATACCAAATACCCATAAGAATCCCGCTAAGAACACATAAAGTAGAATCCCTGGTAGCGTTTGGAAACCACCAACTAACGGAATTTGCAATACTTTTACTATAATTTCTGGAATACTCATTGATACAAAACTAACTACAAGCACTTCAATAATGGCTAAAATACTTAAAACTAAGAAAGATGGAATTAAAATGTTAAATGATTTCGCAATTGCTGGTGGTACACTTTCAGGCATGGAAATCTTTAATTTTTTACTTCTCGAGAATTTCGCAAGCATAGTGATACTGACTAAAGAAGCAATAATCGCAAGGAACATCCCTGTTGAACTTGTCATTTCTTGAGTTAAAACGCCGCCAGCCTCAAAAGCTTTACCGTCAACAGACATTAAATGAGAAGATGCTGGGATTAAAACGACGTAAGCTGCAACAGCAACCATCCCTTCCGTACGCCCTTCCATTCCGTATGATTTAGCTAAAAAGTTCCCGATTAGGAATGCCGCTAAAATCGCCATAATACCAAGTGTCGCGTTGTAAACTTGCACACCAACACCTAAATAATTTTCCACATTTGGAATGAATTTAAGCAGACCGTTTTGTGGTTGAAGCAAAACATTATTTACAAGTAAGAAAAATGCTGCAATGATTGTAATTGGAATCATTGCTGCAAAGCCATCACGAATTGCCATGATATGCTTTTGCGATGAAAT
>CM001047.1:50697-52895 GCA_000183865.1 Listeria marthii FSL S4-120 | reverse complement strand
TGATATGCTTTTGCGAAAAATTGATAATCCTTCAATAAATCGGCTAGATAAAGTTCTCTCTGAATTCATTTTTTTGTCCTCCTATGACTTTCCTGTTATTTTGTTTAAATCTGCTACAATTGACATCCATTTGCCGGCATTCCCGACCCAAACTTCCTTATATGTTGCATTATTAAACTCCGGCCAGTATGGTTCATCTTCATTTCTAAAGGTTTCCATTCCGACTGGGATTTCCCCTGTGATTTCGCCGTTCAGCACACTGTATTGCTGCGCGTAACGGTAACCTTCGCCGTGCATCATTGATTGTCCAAATGGGTTCATTCCAATCACCCACTGCAATTGACCTTCCGCAATATCCAGAAGGGCCTTATCTTGCAAAATCCCCCCAGCAATCGATGCCGCTTTTCCTGCTGAAAGTAAAATGGCATTATTTCCTCTAAATGAGAACCAAATTGGGAATTTCCGCAAAGCTACCTCGTCGTTTATTTTGATACCTTGCTCGAATTGCAGTTGGTATTCTTCTATTGCTCGTTCATCAATGAGTAGATGTTGTAAGTTAAAACTCGCTTCGTCTAAATACTCATCTTTTTTGTAAAGTCCTGCTGGAATGAGCGGATATGGTTTAGTGAAACGTGTTACTTTTTTCAAATAGTCGCCGTACATTTCGACCGACTGTAGCCAAGTTTGTTTTTCAGCGTGATCTGGTTGCGTTTTAAGAATCGCCTCAAGTGCCATTAAATAAAGATGTTCGCGAGCTTGATGATTGAAATGCTGAATGACATTGTGCGTTTTATCGCGGTAGAAAAATCCTTTATAAAGCTCGCTAGTTTCGCTGTCTTTAATTCCTGCTTTTTCCTGAGCCTCTAGCATCAAATCTAACCACTCGAGCGCTTTTTCAGCATAAATTTGTTTATTTGTCAGTTGGTAAACCATCGAAGCCGCCCAAGAAGCCGTTGCATAATATAAACTTTCCGAGGTTTGATACGTATGCTCCCAGAAAATTGGTTTTTGACTCGTTCCGTGTTTTTCCAGTTCCGCTATCGCAAAAAGTAAATCCTCTTCTGCAATTCGAAGTAAATGGTTCTGCATAGTTGCGTTATCAGTAATTTGGCTACCAATATAGGCTTCAATCCCCGCGCAATAAAAATTCTCATACGCTTGATTATGTACTCGCGCAATCGCGTCATCCATGCCACCAACAAGACCATCTGTCCACCGCGTCATACCAGCACTAGTCGCCCTAAACCCATCCCCAAAGCGCGTTTTCAAAATAAAATCAAGTCCCCACTCGCCTTCTTCTAAAAGACGCATCCGTAACATTTCATCTTTTTCAGATAAACTTGCCGCCATTTCGTATAAAGCCATCGTTACTTCCGCCGTTTGAATGAGCTGTTGCGAAACATCACCTGCATCGTGCCAACCACCATTAAATGACAACTGTTTCCCATCATGTTCAGCGATAATATCCGCATGACAAGTCGTATGTTTCCCAAAAACTGGACAACCGCAACGTTCGCAGAAAATAAAATTGAGCGATTTCCAGATAGACGATTCCCAAATCACTTCGGAAGTCCCAATTTGGAAAATTTCTGATTGCATATCAGCAAATTTCAAGTAATATTCGCCAACTGTCTGCAACTCGGAAAAATCAAGAATAATGAAGTTGCCAGTTTCCGTCGTGTTTTGGTAACTTTTTCCAGTGAAAACAACTTTGTCTGTTTCTTTTTCGTGAATGGTAAAAGAAGTCGCTGCAAGCTTATTCGCGCAAAACGCCACTTTTGGCATATCTTCGGAATAACCATTGTGGGAATAAATTAGCGTGTTATCTTGCGGCACCCAGCCTTTCGAGATTTCCGCCTCGCTGATTTGCTCTAATTTAATTTCATTAATAAATAATTCCATCGTTCCAGCCGTTAGCCGCTCTGGGCCATTCAAATAATAGCTAAAACTAATTTCCGTCATGCTATCGCGCGGCAAACCTTCAATTTCAAAAATGACATCATTCCATTCATGGTTAATCAAATTCACGCCATGAACGCCTTCACGACCATATATATCAGGCACTTTCACGGTTCCATCATTTTTAAAACTGATCATTAAATACGGATTCGTTACTCCAGGAAAATCAGGTAAAACTTGAATTCGCACGCGGTTAAAGCCTCTCCAGTCCTCATTTTTGAGTGGCGCATATATGGTAA
>CM001047.1:49308-50597 GCA_000183865.1 Listeria marthii FSL S4-120 | reverse complement strand
AACTCACCGTAACGTTACCAAAATTGGTGTAGTCACCGTCATCCGGCGCACCAGCAGGCCAGTGTGGCATAACGACTGGTGAAGCAAGCTTAATCTCCCCTTGTTCTGCAATAGTAAAATCTCCTGCCCCTTGATGTGTGAACTCCAAGGAAATTTGTTGTTCCACGCTAAATAACGTTCTACTTGATAAGACTTGTTTCCTTTTCGCCAATGTTTCTAGCGCATGTTCTGTTTCAATAGGGAGTGGTCGATGAATAATACCAGTTTGGGCAATTTGTCGTTTCATACTTGGTTTCATTCTTTTCCTCCTTCATCTCCTGGTTTCATCCCAATAACCGCCGCGCCAATTAAGCCAACTTTATCTTTCTCAAGCTTAGAGCGAACAACGCCTTTTGTAACGAAACGAATTGTATTACTTTGAAGATTATCCATAATCTTTTGGAAAAAATGCTCATTTCGTGTCACGCCGCCGCCAAGAATTACACACTCTGGATCTGTTGTACGAACCAGGTTCATAATCAGATTAGCTAATTGAAGCGTCGCATTATTAACGATTTTTTCAGCAAGTTCATCCTTTTGTTCCGCTGCATGAAGAACCATTTTCCCAGTTAGTTCTGCCGGATTTTTGGCAAGTACGGATGTTGGGTAATCATTGATATGTCTAAGCGCCTCTTCTTTTATCCCAAGGCCAGAAGCAAGTCGCTCCACGCAACCACGTCTGCCGCAACCACAAGCTACATCACTGTGAATGTCAATCACCGCGTGACCAATTTCGCCAGCGTTAAAGTGCCCACCTTGCGTAATGCGGCCATCTACTACAAACCCAGCAGCCAGACCTGTTCCGACATTCAAATAAATAAAATCGTTTGTTTCTCGTCCCCAACCAAATTGTTTTTCGGCCATTGTTGCGCAAACGACATCATTGCCAAGGCTGACAGGTAGCCCCATTTTCGCTTCTAAAATTTCCGCAAGTGGAGTTGGGTTTGTTTTTCCCGGTTCAATTTCTAACCAGATGCCTGATTTAAAATCCACTCGGCCGACAAGACCAACGCCAATTCCGATTTGTTTTTCTGCTACGAAGCCGATATTTTGCGTATAATCATCTAACGCATCCAGTAAAACCTCCACTGCTTTAGCTTGGTTCTCCGTATCGCTTGGATAGCTCTTGGAATTTAGCACCTCCCCATCTCTCGTTACTTCACCAATTAAAATTTTAGTGCCACCTAGATCAATGCCGATGACAGATTCTTGTATGTTCAACTATTCCACCTCATTTTTGGTAACGTTAC
>CM001047.1:48157-49208 GCA_000183865.1 Listeria marthii FSL S4-120 | reverse complement strand
AACGTTACCAAATTAAACCATTTGTTGATAGCGCTTTCTAACATAGAATAACTGGATATTTTTAATATGTCAACCCCTTTTTGCATATTTTTGATAACGTTACCAAATTATGCTTGTTATTTCCCGGTAAATAAGCTACACTTAAAATAGTTAAAAATGCTTATGAGGTGAACATTCCTAATGAAAAAAATAACTATACAAGAAATAGCTAAACTTAGTGGTGTTTCTGTTTCCACTGTTTCGCGGGTCATCAATAACAGCCCGTCCGTTTCAGCTAAGAAACGCCAAAAAATCCAAGCTATCATCGATGAACATAACTACACACCTAGCGTATTTGCTCGTGGAATGGTTAATAAGCAAACCAAGAATATCGGCGTGATTTTGCCAGATATTTCCAACCCCTATTTCATTTCACTAATAACGCAAATTCAAAAATTCGCGCTAGATTATATGTTTTCAACGATTTTGTTCAACACCATGCTTGCCGAGCCAAATAATAAGAACAACCAACATCAACTAACCGAAGAAGATTACTTGAAAATCATCTTAGAAAAACAAGTTGACGGACTTCTTATTTTAGGTGGCGAAATTGACAAAGAAGTCGTTCCGGCAGATTATATTTCTGCTTTGAATCAGTTAAATAAAGCTATTCCAGTAGTTGTTATCGGGTCGAAAATCCCTGAGCTCAACTGTTTATTTATTGAACGTAATTTGAAAAAAGGTGTTACAACTTTAGTCAGCCATCTAACAGCACTTGGTCATAAAAATATCGGTTTCATTGGCGGGGAAGCCGGCGTAAAAATTACCAGTTATCGACTAGAATCTTTTAAAGAAGCGATGGCTAGCTATCAGCATCCGCTAAACGAGGACTGGGTTGTACTTTCTGATTACTATACGGCGGATGGTTACGCGGCGATGACTCAACTTCTAGAAAATAACGCCACTTTGCCGACAGCGCTCGTCGCTATTAATGATAATGTTGCTATCGGGGCGATTCGGGCGATTAATGATGCCAAGCTTTCGTGCCCGGAAGACATCGCGATTGTCAGCT
>CM001047.1:47573-48057 GCA_000183865.1 Listeria marthii FSL S4-120 | reverse complement strand
AAGACGATTAAGATATTTTTTCAAAAAGTAGTAAATTCCGTCAGCGTCATTTGCTGCGGTGACAAAATTGGCGCTTTGTTTCACTAATTCGCTTGCATTTTCCATCGCAACGCCAGCCCCAGCTACTTCAAGCATTCCGATATCATTTTCACCATCGCCGAAAGTAATTACGTTTTCTGGCTTGATATTTAAATGCGCAGCGAGGTTTTTCACGGCATATTTTTTATCCATATCTTTTGGTAAGATTTCGATGTTATTTGCATGCGATGAAAGAATAGAAACGTCGGCTAACTTTTCTAATTCGTTTCGAAGGACAGCTAGTTTATCGAAATCTTCTTCTTCAATTACGATGCCGTTAATAAATTGATCCGAATGTTGTAGGAAAGCTTCTTCCGTTTTAATAGCAACGAGTTTTGTCGCATTAACTCGGCCTTTGTCTTCCTCATCAGTGAAATAATAAGGTGGATTTTTCGTATAGTAAACT
>CM001047.1:47239-47473 GCA_000183865.1 Listeria marthii FSL S4-120 | reverse complement strand
ATTTTACAACTAATTAGCGCAATTAATGGCCAAGTAGAACCAATGATTATTAACCATAATCCAGAATTAATTATCCGCGAATCTTGCGGCTCTAAGCTATAACGAAAGGAAGGTTTACTTGGAAAAATACTTAATTTGCTCCGATTTAGACGGAACATTACTACTCAAAAATCAAACAATTTCTGAAAAAACACTAACTATCTTGCAACAATTAATAGAAGAAGGGCATCATTT
>CM001047.1:45340-47108 GCA_000183865.1 Listeria marthii FSL S4-120 | reverse complement strand
TTGGACAGCGTTTTTGTTTTATTCTTCTACTGAAACAGCTTCTTCATAGTTAATTAGTGCAATTAATCCACCAACAGCAAGTAACACGATTGGTAGTAAGAACATAATCGAAATCGACATTGTACAACCAATTGCAGCTGCAACCATCATCGCTCCACCAAGACGTGGCTTATGCGAAACAACAAACGATCCTGCAAGCCCAACCCCTGAAAGCACAAGCGAACCAATTGTTAACATATAGAAGAAAAACGATTCCTCTTCTAAAGCCTGTGAAATATCAGGAATAACAAGAACCATCAAACTAAATCCAATTCCTAGCGCCGCCCCTAAAAATCCAAGCAATCCTTCAACTTTCATGTTAAAAACTCCTTTTTCATACGCATTTTCTTTTATGTTATCATTTTAACAAAAAATTGAATAGTTATCAGCTTGGAAAATAAAAAAAGACCGACAATCAAGTCGGTCCAAAAAAGGGAGTTTAGGATTTTAAGGAAGTTTACAATTAGCAAAAAGGGAGTAAAACTAATTGTATTCCTTGCTTACAAATTCTATATTAAAGGTTAATTATGAACATTTCGCAATAAAAATATTAAAAATTTGTTAATGTTTCTCGCGAGATGTTAACTTTCTCTCCAATGCAGCATGGTTTCGCATCTCTACCATGCCCAATTTCGTTCGTTCGGAAAATCGGCACCTTATGTTCTCGTCCAATCTGTTGATATAAGCGGCCTATCCTGTCATACTCGCCACTTTCCTCCGCCTCTGAATGTTGTCCCACAATAATCCCCATACAGCTAGAAAACACACCTAACTGCTCTAATTGCGCTACATAAGAAGCGATTTTCGCCTCTTTCCCACCTAAACTCTCTAGCAAAATCACTTTATTAGTACAATCTGGCATATATTCCGTTCCTGCCAATTTCAAAAAGCAACGAATATTTCCACCGATAACTTCTCCAGCGCGCCATTCAAAATCATTGAGCTGCTCTCCATTAATTGATATGCAATTTTCAAAAAATGTACTTCTAAACTGACTTTGCTGCAACTCGCTATCTTTGCCGACTAAATGCAATAATTGATAATTAAAACCCAGCTGCCCCGTTTTCGCATAAATAGCATTCAAAATGACCGTTAAGTCGCTGTAACCAACAAAAGGCTTTCGCGCGTTTCGAATAATATCAAAATCAAGATATGGCAACACTTGATTTGCCGCATCTCCGCCAGAAATATCAAATATCACTTTCACTTCTGGGTTTTGATATAAATTCATCAGTTCTGCCGCCCGTTCTTTAGGAAAACCACTATAAGGCGAGGGTTCAATTTGAAAAATGGTCTGAGCAAATATGACTCGCAAACCAAATTCTGTTCTCAAAACTTCCTCCAGCCGCTCAATTCGCGACTTATCTTCCGCTTTCCGCCCATCAGAACAACAAATAATTCCCACTGAATCACCTTTTACTAACACATGCTTCACCGCCTATTTTTCCCCAGTATAACACAAAAACAGCTTGAGCAAGATAGCGCCCAAGCTGTTTATTTAGAAATCTTAAATTACTAATGTGATTAAACGTTCTTCAAGTTTTGCTTCTTTTGCATCTGTGATCATTACGTCTAAATATTGGTTAGAGTTTGTTACTACTACTGGAGTTGTAACGTCATATCCAGCAGCTTTAATGCCTTCAATATCAAATTCAGTTAGTAATTGACCTTTTTCGATTGTATCACCTTGTTTGACGTGTGCTGTGAAGAATTTACCTTCTAGTTGAAC
>CM001047.1:44610-45240 GCA_000183865.1 Listeria marthii FSL S4-120 | reverse complement strand
TAGTTGTAATACCGATTGCATGGCCAGTTGGGAAGATAGTTGTAACTGTTCCTGCTGCTGGAGCTACTACGCGTCCGACAGTTGGGATGATTGCAATACCTTTTCCAAGTGCACCGGATGAAAATGCTTCGTCTTTTACTTCTGCTAAAGTTACGATTTCGCCAACTACTGGAGCTGGAATTGTTTCACGTTCGATTAAAGTTTCGCCTTCAACTGTGTTAGATTCTTCTACAACTGTTTCAGCTGGATCTTTGAATCCTACTACATAAGTTAAGATGAAACCAAGGATGAAGCTGATAACCATTGCGATAATTACCCACCAGAATGCACTTGTGATACCAGCGCCTGGTTGGATGAAGTTAGGAAGACCGAAGATTCCAAGTCCACCCATGATATAAGCTTTTGCACTTGCAAAGCCAATGATTCCGCCACCAATACCACCAGCGATACAGCTCATGATGAATGGTTTTTTCAGTGGTAAAGTAACCCCGTAAATCGCTGGCTCAGTTACGCCAAAGATACCGGAAATAAATGCTGGAATACTAAGAGATTTAATTTTTGTATTTTTAGTTTTGAAGAATACTGCTAATACTGCACCGATTTGGGCAAAAGAAGCACCAAACATCATTG
>CM001047.1:43718-44510 GCA_000183865.1 Listeria marthii FSL S4-120 | reverse complement strand
CAAAAGAAGCACCAAACATCATTGCAAGAATTGGATCTGCTCCAAGTGTTGTTAAGTTGTTGATTGCCACTGGAACAAGACCCCAGTGAAGTCCAAAGATAACGAATACTTGCCAGAAACCACCTAAGATTAAACCAGCAACGATTGGGCTTAAGTTATAAATCCAAATTGTTCCTGCTCCAAGTAATTGTCCAGCCCAAGTTGCGATTGGTCCGATTACAAGGAAAGTAAGTGGAACTACTACTAATAATGTACAGAATGGAACTACGAAAGTTTTGATTACATCTGGAATGATTTTCTTGAAACCTTTTTCTACTTTTGCACCGAAGTATGTTGCTAAAATAATCGGAATAACAGAAGATGCATAAGACATCAAGATAACTGGAATTCCTAAGAATGTTACGTGAATTGGAGATTCAAAAATTGTTCCTGCGAAAAGTGTGTAAATTGGGTCGCCTGCTGAAATACCTGCAAGAGCTGGATAAACTAGAGAACCACCAATTGCCATCCCGATAAATATGTTTCCGCCGAATTTTTTCATTGCTGTGTAACCTAGGAAAATTGGGAAGAAGTAGAATAAACAATCCCCAATTGCATAAAGTAGTTGGTAAGTACCTGAAGTAACTGTAATCCAACCAAATGCTGCAAACATTGCTGTGAAACCTTTAATCATACCTGTTGCGGCTAATACACCTAGAACTGGTGTAAATACGCCAGAAATCATATCGATGAAGCGGTTGAATAGGTTACCACTTGCAGGAGCGCTTTCTTCTTCTCCTTCAGCTAAAATCC
>CM001047.1:43188-43618 GCA_000183865.1 Listeria marthii FSL S4-120 | reverse complement strand
GCTTTCTTCTTCTCCTTCAGCTGAAATCCCACCAACTTCTAATACTGCTTTAAATACGTCTGGTACATGGTTACCAATAACTACTTGGTATTGACCACCACTTTTAATGACAGAAATTACTCCATCAAGTTTTTCAATTTCTTTTGTGTTCGCAATGTTCTCATCTTTCAGTTTAAACCGAAGTCTGGTAATACAATGGAAAACACTGTTGATATTTTCTTTACCGCCGACATTTTTCAAGATGTCTTTTGCTAACTGTTCATATTTCATTTTGACGACTTCCTTCCTCTTTTTGGTTTTTTGGGCAAAAAGAAAAACCTAAGCTCATTTGAGGACTCCACGTATATACGTGTCCTTCAAATCAGCTTAGGTTTTGCCCAATGAATTGGTAACAATCCTTTGTGATGAGATAAATATATCATATAAAGAA
>CM001047.1:42974-43088 GCA_000183865.1 Listeria marthii FSL S4-120 | reverse complement strand
GATAAATATATCATTATTTGGGGAGTTTTAGTACTCCCCAAACAAGTCAGTGCCATGGATTTCAGCTGCTCCAGTTTCTTTTAAAATCCATTTTATATTGTGTGATTTAATCCC
>CM001047.1:42291-42965 GCA_000183865.1 Listeria marthii FSL S4-120 | reverse complement strand
TAAAATAATTATTCGGTCCGCTGCGTAATCGATGTATTTTCGCCAATTGATAAAGATTTCTTCTGGAAGTTTAGCCCCGTCCCCGCCGTGCGTAAGAATTCGCGTGACACCTTGCTCTGCTAGCCAATCAATCGCCGGTAATTTTTCCGTTTCTATTAACTCATCAAATGCCATATGAAAAGTCACTTCAACACCTTTCGCCGCCTTTATCAACTCATTTATAGCTGGTTTATCTAGTAACCCTGCATCCGTAATACAGCCGAAAACCACACCATCAACCGCTATTTTCTTATACATCAAAATATCCTCACGCATAATCGCAATTTCTTCTTTTGTATAGCTAAAATTGCCTTTTCGAGGACGAACCATCGCCATTACGCTCACATTTTGTTCATGGCAAACCTGTACCACATAATTTGCAACTCCGTAACTAACAGAAGTCCCGCCCTCTGCCAGATTATCACAAAGCTCAACTCGATTAGCTCCAGCAGCAATAACTTTTGCCAAGTTAGTAGTGTTTTCAATACACGCTTCTTTTAAAACCATCTTCTAGCCTCCAAAAAAAGCGCGAAAACAACGTTCATTTTCGCGCCCGTTTTTATTATAAGTGGAAAATCCGATCAGCGAATTTGTCTTCAATCGCAAAATTGTATTCGTAGCCGCCATCAATATTA
>CM001047.1:41538-42191 GCA_000183865.1 Listeria marthii FSL S4-120 | reverse complement strand
TCCGCCTGTGTTTTTTCTAGTTCTTCCGTTAATTCACGCGCTTTGTCAAAAAAAGTTAATCCCATTTTGTCTATTCCTCCAATTTTCATATTTTAACCTAGAATTTTTAGGTTGAATAAAATAATCGCAATAACCATTACTAATAAAATTGCTTTCGTAGATGTCATTTTTTTATGGCCTAAAAGTGCATAGATTAGCGCCACGAGTAAAACTGGAACGAGTGAAGGCATGATTTGATCTAGCATGTCTTGCATTTTTAGTTCTACTTTTCCTGATTTATAAACGAATGGGACAGTTGCTTTGATTACGGTTGGTATTAGTGCTCCAACGACTGTGACCCCAAGTAAAATAGCTGCATCGGTTAACGCGTTAAGTCTGTCTGCAAATTCAGTTACTAGTTTCGCACCTTGCTTATATCCGAGTGGAAGTAGAGTGAATCTAGCTCCTACAACTAAAATATTAACTAATACCCAGATAACCACACCCGTCACATTACCTTGAAGCCCCATATAAGCTGCAATTGATCCAAAAATCGTTGGTAAAATAACTCCGAAAATCGTATCTCCCACACCAGCAAACGGTCCCATCAAACCAGTTTTCAAACCAGTTACGACCTCTTTTGAAGCTTTCTTTTCTCGTTCTTCAATCGCCAT
>CM001047.1:41118-41438 GCA_000183865.1 Listeria marthii FSL S4-120 | reverse complement strand
AAATCAGACCGCCGACCATAGGATTCGTATTGAAAAATTGGTTGTGCATATTCATCATATCTTTTAAATCATCGTCTGTTTTGTAAAGCTTACGAAGCGTTGGCATAATACTATAAAGATAACCAGTCGACATCATTCGCTCATAGTTCCAACAGATTTGGCTGGCAAACAACCAACGAAAGTTTGCTGCTATTAAATCGCGTCTCTTGAGGACTTTTTCAAAATCCTGCTCAGTCTTCGTATTCGCCATCTTCATTCTCCTCCACAACTAGCGCTGCGCCATTTGCTCCTACAGCTACTGGATTTTTGAAATTTTGTTT
>CM001047.1:40235-41018 GCA_000183865.1 Listeria marthii FSL S4-120 | reverse complement strand
ACTGGATTTTTGAAATTTTGTTTGAAGTAAATGATTGCTAAAGCCACACCAATTAGCGCTACACCTAGCATCGGCACTTTTAGATAGGCTGCTGCTACAAAACCGATGATCAAATAGGCGACGAATTTGTTTGTTGGCAAGTAACGAAGGAGAATCGCGATACCAACTACTGGAAGAATTCCACCAGCTACACGAAGTCCGCCCATCAGCCATTCTGGAATTTCATTAAGAATAAAATCAACCACGCTTTGTCCGAAAGTCAACATGATAAATACTGGAACCGCGCGTGATAAAGCCCATGGTAATGCTCCGTACCAAATATTCCTTTTAACCGCCGAGATATTTCCCGAAGCGATGTTAGTATCAATCCGGTGCAAGAAAAATGTATTGGTAAATCTTGCTAAAATATCTAATTGAACCATTAAAAGTCCTACTGGAATCGCAAGTCCAATCGCAAATTCCGCATCCTGACCTGATAAAACGGCAAATACTGTTCCGACGATTGCTCCCGTTGTAAAGTCAGGAATCGATGCGCCTCCGTATGTACCAACACCTAGAACCATCAGCTGTAACGTTGCCCCAATCGCAAGTCCGAGCACCATGTCACCCATAATGAGTCCAGCAAGCGTTCCTGTTATTACAGGGAAATTAAGTCCTATTACTAAAGTTAAAGCATCAAGAATGGTACAAGCTGCAAGTATAACTAACAATATAATCTGCCAAACTGCTAAATCCATTGTAGTTCTCCCTTCTTACTACTTATTTTTTTAATAAATTTGCAAA
>CM001047.1:39854-40135 GCA_000183865.1 Listeria marthii FSL S4-120 | reverse complement strand
ATCTTCACTTGGAACCATTTGAGCAGTGATTTTAATGCCTTTTTTGGATAAATAATCAAAATCTTCCAAATTTTCATCCGTCACGCTTACTGATTTTTTGATTTGACGGCTCCCTGCTTTCGTCGACATATTTCCAACATTGATTTGAGGAAGTTCTACACCAGCATCCACTAAACCTCGAAGAGCTTGAGGTGATTTTACAATTAAGAAAACTTGCTGACCTGCGTATTTATCGCTATTGATATTATTTGCTGCACCTTTGACTGTCAAAATGCTTAATT
>CM001047.1:38966-39754 GCA_000183865.1 Listeria marthii FSL S4-120 | reverse complement strand
TGCACCTTTGACTGTCAAAATGCTTAATTTAACACCAGCTGGCACGGCGGTTTTTAGGGCAATTTTTTCCATATCGTTTTTCACAACAGCGTCATCAACAATCATGATTCGCGTTGCTTTTATAGTATTTGTCCACATTGTTGCGACTTGCCCGTGAATTAGTCTTTCATCTACGCGTACGTGTTTAATTCCGTTACTTCCCATCAGTCCTCTTCCTCCCCATCATCGCTTACTGTTGTTTTATTTACTTTCTGCTCTACAAATTGAATGTTTTCTTTCGCTCCAAGCATTGCCCCTTCTATACTTTCTCCAAGGCTAAGTGGGATGATTAATCCTAACGACAAACCTGATACGACTTTAACTTCTGGATGTTTTGCACGAAACATTTGAGCTGCATTACACGGAGTTCCACCAACAATATCGACTATGATAGCGGTTTCATTTCCAGGTGAATAAACTGCCGTATAGGCGTCTAATACATCCGTCACCCCCATTTCTTCGGTAAAAGTAACTGCATAAACATTGGTTGTTTGGCCAGTAATCATTTGGCAGCTATTTTTCACTTCCTGCGCATACCGGCCATGTGCTGCGATAATATAATCCAAGTAATTAACTCCCTTCTATTGTTTTTTCTTTTCAATTTCAATAGAGTAAAAATTATGCCGTAAATAGCTTTCAATATATTCATAGGGTTGCCCCTCTGGCACATAAGTTATTCTTTCAATATGGTAAAGTGGCAATTCAGTATCAATTTCGAGTAATTTGAAATTATTTTTGTCTTTTACTGG
>CM001047.1:38572-38866 GCA_000183865.1 Listeria marthii FSL S4-120 | reverse complement strand
AATTATTTTTGTCTTTTACTGGAAATTCGACTTGAATTCTTTCTTTCATCGCTTCATGCAGAATATTAATGCCATACAGCTCTTTAATCACTTCAGATAAAGAATTAAACTTTTCGAAATTCGTTAGATCGACGTTGATTAAATTAGATTTCGCCATATAGTTATTTTGAACAGTCCAAGGTAGATCATCAATAAGGCGGATTCGTTGAAAATGAACAATCATATTTTCAGGTGGAATCTGCAATTTTTCAGCGATTCGCGCATCCTGAATTTCATTAATTGCTACAACTCTTG
>CM001047.1:37065-38472 GCA_000183865.1 Listeria marthii FSL S4-120 | reverse complement strand
TATTCATTAAAAATAACTTCTTCGTTGATAATCGATTTACTGACATAGGTGCCTTTTCCTTGATAACGCGCTAAAATCCCAGCTCGTACTAATTCGTGTAAAGCACGAACCACCGTTGTATTACTAACGTTGTATTTCTTTTTCAGTTCATCTTCTGAATAAATTTTTTCTCCTGGCTTAAAAGTTCCGTCATTAATTAATCGCTTGATATCATTGATTATAATAGCGTATTTTGGTTCCGCCATAACAAATTCCCCCTAAAGCATCCCGCGCGTTAACACGTTAAGTTTTAGGTTAATGGTACCATGATAATTTTTTGATTGCAAACTTGAATTAGCCTGCTATCACTGAACTTTTTACTAATAACCGGTTAACACGTTAAGTTCATTTTTATAGTAACACGGGCATTTCATTTATGCAAGCGTTTTCTTTTTATTTTTGAAAAATAGGGTATACATAAGTAATCTGTGTCAAAGGGGGAAATAATGGGGACTTTTTTTGGAAAATGGGGGAAATGGATACTCGTCTTGGGATTAGTTTTAAGTGTATTTAGTGTTTCTACAACTGGTCAGGCGGCGGCAAAGGAAACGGTGATAAACAAGCAAATGGTAACAACCGCAAGTCTCAATGTTCGTTCAACCAACGCCACATCAGGAAAAGTTGTCGGCTGGCTTAAAAATAATACAAAATTCAAAGCAATCGCCAAAACATCCAATAACTGGTATCGCTTTAGTTTTAAAGGGAAAAACGGCTACGTATCTGGGAAATATGTAAAAGTTGCAACCGCCGCACCAGCTCCCACACCAGCACCGTCAACGCCAAAAATTGTACAAATGAACGTACCTCTAATCGTTCAGCGCCCGCAATTACCAACAGGCTGTGAAATCACAAACATTGCGATGATGCTACGCTATGCTGGGAAAAATGTCGATAAAGTCAAACTCGCCAAAGAAATGAAACGACATAAATCCAATCCGAATTATGGTTTCGTTGGGAATCCTTTTTCTAAAAGTGGCTGGACAATTTATCCTCCCGCTTTGGTGAATCAAGTGAAAAAATATACCGGCACTGCGAAAAATATGACTGGTACGAATTTAGGCGGTATTAAAAATCAGTTGAATAAAAAACGTCCGGTTGTGGCTTGGGTTAGTAATTTCCACGGCTTTTCTGTCCACGCAATTACCATCACCGGCTACGATAAGAATAATTTTTACTACAACGACAGCTGGTCTGGCCAAAAAAACGCCCGAATTTCGCAAAGTTATTTTAATACTTGTTGGAGCAAACAAGCAAAACGCGCGATTTCTTATTAAGGAAAAACCTGCTATCCGATTATGGTAGCAGGTTTTTTACTTATCTAATTTGAGGGATGCTTTGCAGTCATAGATTAAATTTTCATTTGGAACA
>CM001047.1:35539-36965 GCA_000183865.1 Listeria marthii FSL S4-120 | reverse complement strand
GCCAATTCTTGTTTTCCATCTTCTATTATTTCTGATACTTTTTTAGGGACTTCTGATTGTAAATGTTGTTTTTGCATCTGCTTGTCTAAAGCTCGTTGCGCAGCGATTATATCCGCTCTTTCTTGACTACTTAGTTCTTTATCTTTGTTATCTAACTTAGCTTGTAGTCGCTGTTGCTCTTGTTTTGCATAATAATCATAGCTCTCTATTTTGCTTGATCTTGGTGAACTCCCGTACATTTCTACCATCCTTTACTATTTTCTTTTATCCAACTTCCTAGCTCTTTATCTTTTTTACTAAAGGAGAGTGCAGCACTAATTACTTCTTCTTTAAAATCACTTAACTTTTGAATTGCTTTCCGATTTCCATCATAGAACTCTTCAAATTTATCCGTGTCATGGAATCTATATACACCATCTTTATATTTCTGCGAGACTTCTGTAAGCACATCATCCACATCCCAATTCGTTAATTCGCTATACTTTCCACCCTCCCAAGTTTCTTCATCTAGCCTATATCGCAAACGTTGTGACTGACTCTTCTCCCATTCCTCGTAATCTTGCATGATATTTTCTATCTGGCGCATTTTCATAAAAACATCATCTAATCGTCTAATTTGATTGATGATTTCATCTGGTTTAACTAGTAACTCAGCTGAACCATTTTCCCCAAAACACCCTGTAAAAGTAGACTGCATATGCCCACCGATACCTAGTTTGTCTAATTTATTTTTGCTCGTATTTCGTTTCATTAAAAATTGCTGGTAAAAAACGGTTGCATTCGGAGGTAACATCCCAACAACATCATCTGAATGATAATAGTCTTTTATTAGATTCCAATATTCTCCACGTAGAGCTTTTTCTTGCTCTTCTTCTGTTAATTTATTAAATGACCGCGCAGCAGCAAACGTTACGGCAGGCTTTAAATGTTTCACTGCCTCATACTGAGCCAATCCACCGCCCAAACTATGACCTGTGAAACTATAATCCATCGTTCTATATTTTTTCAGTGTTTCATTAACAAAATTATCATAGGATTTAAATTGACTTTGCTTGCTACCATCCTTATCAAGCAAACCTATATTTTCCTTCCAATCATCTAACTCTTCCGAACCTCTTGAAACAAAAATAATATGATTATATACTTTTAAATTCCCGCTATTATAGTTTTTGTAGTCTTTTAAGGGCACCACTGCAATTGCTTGAAGACCGTTGTTTTGGTTTGTGGAGTTGATGGTTACCCAGTTTTCTTTGTTAGCTAGCTCTATTGCAGTGCCTCTGTTTAAATTTTTATCTTCATAACTTTTTTCTGCTAAATAGAAATTTGTATCATCTTTTAATTTCACTCACATTCAGCCCTTTTCTATGTTATTATTTTTATGAGGTGAAAACATGAAAAAAAGAAATATTGTAATTTTTTTCATTAT
>CM001047.1:34577-35439 GCA_000183865.1 Listeria marthii FSL S4-120 | reverse complement strand
ATATTGTAATAATTATAATACTTAGTTGCATTGGAGGATACATAATTTTGAAAAAACATCAAGAAAGCATAGAAAAAGAAGCATTCTTAAAAGAAGAAGCCCCTAGAATTGAACAATTTTTGAAGTATAACTATAACAATATTAACAAATTGAACTTTACTCATGTTAAAGTTTCTCCTATGGGGATTCCATACATAGAAGGGTTTATCAATAATGACGAAAATCTATTTTTCAGTGCTACTATTTATGATGAACATTTTGAAAATAGCATTAGTGTCCCTGAAGATGTTAACAATTGGCGTAAAAACGAAATAAATAAAACTGTTTCCGAAATTCAGCAACAAGAAAAAAACAAAAATCCTTGAGGTGAACTTCTTTGAAAAAACAGCTTATTATTCTCATCTCTATTTTAATCATATTGCTATGTTCGTTATGTGGATTTTTATTTTGGGGAAAATATGAAAATCAAAATACTAACAGGATATTCACTCAACAAAAACCAAGAATTGAAGCGTTTTTCGATTATAATTACAATGGTGTTAATGAAATTACTTTAACTAGTTTACAGGAAAATCCAACTGGTGTAGTTCACATTAAAGGTTATATAAATGGGGACGAAGATCTATGGATTGATGCTGGACTCTTTGATTCAGCCGGAGTAGAGATAGTAAATTCTGCAAAAGAAGTAGATGAAAAGTTTCTGAAAACTGAAAACGAAGAAAATATAAAAACAGTTTCTGAAATCCAACAACAAGAAAACTCAAAAAAACAATAAAATAAAACCCCCACCTTCATCACCGAAAGTGGGGGTTTCCTATATTAGTCGATATCTTTACCGTTTGTTTCAATTACTTTTTTGTAC
>CM001047.1:34286-34477 GCA_000183865.1 Listeria marthii FSL S4-120 | reverse complement strand
ACGTAGATGAAGCCGTAGCGTTTTTTCATTTCGCCAGAACCAGCGCTGACAAGGTCGATGCAGCCCCATGGTGTGTAGCCAAGAAGTTCCACGCCGTCCTCGATTGCTTCGCCCATTTCGCGAACGTGTTCACGCATGTAGTCGATTCTGTAATCGTCATTGATTGAGCCGTCTTCTTCTACTGTATCCAC
>CM001047.1:34094-34186 GCA_000183865.1 Listeria marthii FSL S4-120 | reverse complement strand
AGTGGATCAATTTGCCAACCCCATTCGCTTGCTTTTAGGTATGGGTTTTTTAGTGTTGCGAAAACGTTGCCTTCTGTTTCTTTGTTTTTCTC
>CM001047.1:33624-33994 GCA_000183865.1 Listeria marthii FSL S4-120 | reverse complement strand
CGTTGCCTTCTGTTTCTTTGTTTTTCTCTGGATCAGCGCTTGTTAGACGAGAAGAATAGTAGCTGAATGCCACGTAATCAACTGTGTGATCGCGTAATGCGTCTAAGTCGCCGTCTTCCATTTTGATGTTGATGTTGTGTTCTTTGAAGAAACGTTTAGTGTAGCTTGGATAGTAACCACGTGCTTGAACGTCGATGAAGAAGTAGCCTTCACGGTCCGCTTGAATGGATTTCCAAATATCTTCTGGGTTACATGTCATTGGGTATGTGTTCCCAGCTGCAAGCATACAACCGATTTGGTTTTCTGGGTTGATTTCATGACCAAGTTTTGTCGCTAAAGCAGATGCAACTAATTGGTGATGAGCCGCTTG
>CM001047.1:33105-33524 GCA_000183865.1 Listeria marthii FSL S4-120 | reverse complement strand
GATATTTTACTTCTTCTGGATTTTCTTCGTTAGTAACGTCCATGCCGCCACCAAAGAAAGGAATATGAAGAATCATGTTAATTTCGTTAAATGTCATCCAATATTTTACTTTATCTTTGTAACGCGTGAAAATAGCTTCACAGAAATTTAAGTAAAAATCGATACATTTACGGTTTTTCCAGCCACCATATTTTTTAAAAACTTCTAGTGGAGTATCGAAATGGTTGATTGTAACTACTGGCTCGATGCCGTATTTATGACATTCATCGAAAACTTTGTCATAAAATGCTAATCCTTTTTCATTTGGTGTAGTTTCGTCACCATTTGGGAAAATACGCGGCCAGCTGATGGACATACGGAAACATTTGAAGCCCATTTCTGCCATTAATTTAATGTCTTCTTTATAACGATGATAAAAA
>CM001047.1:32745-33005 GCA_000183865.1 Listeria marthii FSL S4-120 | reverse complement strand
ATGACTTGGGTAAAAACCGTAATCAGTGGAAAGCGCTTTCGTTGGATTGAATAAGGCATCCCAGCGTCCGTCCTCTACTGTTGGTACTATATCTACTAGTGAAAGTCCCTTGCCGTCTTCAAGATATGCGCCTTCACATTGGTTTGCAGCAACTGCTCCGCCCCATAAAAAGCCTTTAGGAAATTTTGATTCTGTCATTATGTCTAACTCCTCTCACGAATATAATTTACTTCTCCACTATAAAATATGTAATGCATTAC
>CM001047.1:32315-32645 GCA_000183865.1 Listeria marthii FSL S4-120 | reverse complement strand
CCTTTTTTTAAATTTTTTTAAATTCGTCTTATTTTTTATGATTTCAAAGTTCACAATTTAGCCGTTTCCTTCCTCAAAAGAGCCTGTTTTTGATAAAAGTCTTTTTCTCCACACTGATAGAATTAGTTAACTTTTAAATTAGGAGGAGAAAAAATGAAATCAAGAAAAAAGGGGATTATACTGATAGTCTCAATTATTTTAATTTTTTCCATTGGTTTATTAGTGAACACCATCATGACAAACAACAAAGAAACCGCTAAGCCAAAAAAGAAAACCGTAGTTGCTGTTAAAAAGAAAAAAGAGACACCGCCAAAACCAAAAGAACCATTT
>CM001047.1:30200-32215 GCA_000183865.1 Listeria marthii FSL S4-120 | reverse complement strand
GATTATATGATTGTTTATTTTCACTGGGGTGTTGAAAAGACGAATACACCAGTTGATTATCAAACCCAATATATGAAAAAACTAGTGGATGATAATTTAGTTGATGCGATTGTTGCCAGCCATCCACACTGGCTCCAAAGTTTTGAAGTGTACAAAGATGTTCCAATTGCTTATTCATTAGGTAATTTCTTATTTCCTGACTATGTTTCGGGTCATTCGGCAGAAACAGGGATTTATAAACTGAATTTTGATCAAGGAAAAGTAACTGCCCATTTTGATCCGGGTATTATTTCAGGCAATCAAATTAATATGCTTGAAGGCTCTTCCAAGACAGCACAATTAAATTATCTACAATCCATTTCTCCAAATGCAACCATTAATAGTAATGGTGATATTTCCGCAAAATAAAAAAAAGCTGATGCCAGGTTCGGTATACACCGTTCCATGCATCAGCTTATTTTTTATAACAAATGATTCATATGGCCAATTTCCATTACCCAATAAGAACCAATAACTACGACAATCGCAATAAATGCTGCGAATAAAATATTACCGATTTGGATTTTACCATCGCGGCCTTCTGTCATGTGCATGAACATCAGAAGCTGTAGGGCTGCCTGAATGAACGCAAAGATGAAAATAATAACTACCTTAACATTCGTTGTTAGCGTCGAATAAAGAGCCACCCAGACTGCTAGAAGCGTCAAAATAACCGATAATGCAAAGCCGACAATATGTTTCCAAGGAATGCCACCTTCAGCGTGTGCTGCATTTGATTTATTATTTTGTGTCATATTAGTTCACCATCCCTAGCAAATAGACACCGGTGAAAATGAAAATCCACACAACATCAAGGAAATGCCAGTATAAACTGGAAATAAATACTTTTGATGCTGTTTTTGGCGTCAAACCATGCATTTTAATTTGAATCAGAATAAAACTAATCCAGAAAATCCCGACCGTTACGTGAAGACCATGCGTCCCTAGTAGAACGAAGAATGCCGACCAGTAAGAACCTACTTGCATCGTAACGCCTTCCGTCACATAGTGTGCAAATTCATACAGCTCAAAGCCAACAAATCCCGCACCAAGAATCAATGTGATAATCGAGTAAATCGTCAACATTTTCACATTGCCTTTACGCATCTCACCAATTGCAAGACCGCACGTGAAACTACTTGTTAATAGTAAAAATGTCATTATTAGTACTAGCCAAAGTTCGAACATTTCTGCTGGAGGATGACCCGCGTTCGAGCCAGCCTTCCTCATAACAAAGTAAGTGGCAAAAAGCGTCGCAAACAATGCAATTTCGGCGCCAAGGAAAATCCAGAAACCAAGAATATTTAATCGACCTTGTTCTGACCTATATTCAATGGGTAGATTTTTATTTGTTTCTACAGATTCCATGGGTTACCCTCCTTCACACCAGTCGCAAGTTCGCGCGCATTATGTTCTTCTGTTTCTTTGATTTCGTCCACTTCCACGTGGTAGCCATCGTTATTTTGGAACGAACGATAAATCATACATCCTAAAATACCAACAAGACCAATAATTCCCATCCAGTACCAGTAGAAGACTAGTCCAAAACCGGCAATGAAGAAGAAGACCGACATCACAAATCCGACCATCGTATTACTTGGCATATGGATTGGTTTATAATTTTTATCATTTACATATGGATCGCCTTTTTGTTTTCTATTCCAGAAATCATCCAAGTCATTCCATTCAGGTAAAACAGCGAAATTATATTTTGGCGGAACTGCGGAACTTGTAGCCCATTCAAGCGTACGAGCATCCCACGGGTCACCAGTAACTTCACGTTTAGAGTTTTTATAGCTGTAGTAGATGTTGTAGCAAAGAACTAAGAACGCTACACCCATCAAGAATCCGCCTACTGTAGAGATAAAGTTAAGCGTTGTCCAACCATCACCTTGAACGTAAGTGTAAATACGACGAGGCATACCATCAAGTCCTAGGAAATATTGCGGGAAGAAACAAACATTAAATCCAACAAC
>CM001047.1:29217-30100 GCA_000183865.1 Listeria marthii FSL S4-120 | reverse complement strand
AAACAAACATTAAATCCAACAACGAAAATCCAGAAGAACCATTTACCAATTTTTTCATTCAGTCTGTAACCGACCATTTTTGGATACCAGTATGTAAGCCCGGCAAAGCAGGAGAACACGGTTCCGGCAATTAATACGTAGTGGAAATGGGATACTAAGAAATACGTATTGTGATATTGATAATCGGCCGCAGCCATCGCAAGCATAACCCCAGTTACCCCACCGACAACAAAGTTAGGGATAAAGGCAAGCGACCAAAGCATTGGCGTTGTAAAGGTTATTCGCCCTTTGTACATCGTAAAGAGCCAGTTGAATATTTTAATCCCGGTCGGAATCGCAATCATCATCGTTGTAATGGAGAAGAAGGAGTTAACAAGCGCCCCTGATCCCATTGTAAAGAAGTGATGGACCCAAACTAGGAAACTTAGTAAAGAAATAACTGCCATCGCAGCAACCATCGCCGGATAACCAAATAATTTTTTCCTGGAGAAAGTAGAGATAATCTCTGAGAAAATACCGAAAGCTGGCAAAATAACAATATACACTTCCGGATGCCCCCAAACCCAGAACAAGTTGGCCCACATCATTGGAAGCCCGCCATTCGTGAGTGTGAAGAATGCTGTCCCAAACAGTCGGTCAAATGACATTAAAGCAAGCGCCACTGTTAAAACTGGGAAAGCGAAAATAATAATCAAACTTGTAATTAATGAAGACCAAGTAAACATTGGCATTTTCATCAATGTCATACCTTTTGTACGCATTCTTAAAATCGTCACGAAGAAGTTAATCCCCGTCATCAGCGTACCAATACCAGCGATTTGAACACCTAGAAGATAGAAGTTAATTCCATATCCAGCGCTAAAATCTGTCGCAAGTGGCGCAT
>CM001047.1:27412-29117 GCA_000183865.1 Listeria marthii FSL S4-120 | reverse complement strand
CAGCGCTAAAATCTGTCGCAAGTGGCGCATAGTTTGTCCAACCAGCATCTGGCGAACCACCAATTACGAATGATAAGTTAAATAGCATCGCTCCCATAAAGAACGTCCAAAAACTTAAGTTGTTTAAAAACGGAAATGCTACATCACGCGCACCAATTTGAAGTGGTACGGCAATGTTCATCAAGCCAATGATAAACGGCATCGCCATAAATAAAATCATAATCGTTCCGTGCGTAGAAAATACTTCATTGTAATGCTGTGCGTCTAAAAATTTCATATCCGGTAAAGCGAGCTGGGTACGCATCATTAGCGCATCCACACCGCCACGGAAAAACATTAAGACAGCAGCAAGCAAGTACATAATACCTATTTTTTTATGATCAACGGAAGAAATCCACTCTTTCATGAGCCACTTCCATTTTTTTGTATAAGTTAGTAACGCAACAACACCAATACTTACAAGTACGATAGAAATTTGCGCACCTAAAATCATCGGGTCACCAGTTACGATAAACTCATTCCATTTCATGCCTTATGTCCCCCCTTTTACTTCCCTGCGTCATCCGATTCTTTTTTATTGAATTCATTTGTTTGGATGTCTTCTTCCATTTTCTTCATTTCGTCTTCACGGTGTTTGTCCTCATGGTAACCTTCACCATTTTTAATAATTTGTGGCTTCATATCATGACGCTCAAATTGCGGATTAGTTACTGTAACAGGACGAACCGGAAGCATTGGTTTGTCAGAAATGGTCGATTTTGTGTTTGGATTATGTGGATTTGTCATCTCATAACCAAAACGTTTGTAGGCATAGAAAACATACTCTGGATCAGCTGCAACATCAACAAATGCTAAATGCGTACCAGAATAAGTTTTTTGCTTAGAGCTTCCAGGAATTAACAGACGATCATAGATGTCTTGCGTAATAACTGGCGAGCTAGCTTTCGTTTCTTTTGCCCATTTTTTGAAATCTTTTTCAGATTGAGCTACTACATCAAAGCGTTGATCTGCAAAACCTTCGCCGTTGAAGTTTGCGTTACGACCTTTGTATGTACCAACTTCATCTGCTTGTAAATATAAATTCATCGTCATGCCAGACATCGCATATTTTTGCCCACCTAATTGCGGAACCCAAAAGCTTGTCATCGTATCTGCGGAAGTTAATTTGAATAATACAGGACGGTCGGTTGGAATGTTTACATAGTTCACCGTTTCAATCGACTCATCTGGATAACTAAAAATCCATTTCCAGTCTGCACTTGTTGCGTAAATAATAATTGGATCTTTATGCGAAGTCACTTTTGGTGCTTCTTCCCCTGCATAAATTGTTTTTACCGTCGGAATAGCTAGAGCAATAACGATAGCAACTGGAATCAATGTCCAAAAAATTTCCAGTTTTTTACTGCCATGCATATCTGGCTCGTAGTTTGAAATGTCTTTCCGTTCGCGGTATTTAACCAACATAATCGTAAACAATACAAAAATCGTCAAAACAATAACCAGCATAAATATAATCGAATAAATAATTAAGTCCGACTGACCTTTAGCAACTGGCCCTTTTGGATTAAGTACCGTCAAGTCACCACAACCACTTATAAGGCCGGTAACCCCAAGTAGTGCCGTGAGTAGCAAAGATTTAAGTACCTTTGACACCCGAATCCCCTCTTTTCCTTTTGATGTTTTCTAATGTGTATTTTTGCGCAAA
>CM001047.1:26736-27312 GCA_000183865.1 Listeria marthii FSL S4-120 | reverse complement strand
TTTGCGCAAAAATACCATTACCGGAGTGCTGAAAGAAGCTTTTTAGAACTCCTATGTAACTGAAAAAATGCCTTTTACTATTTAGTTCTTTTAAAAAAACTCACAAACTTTTTTAAAACTGATTAGCATTTTTAAAATCACTATGTTCATACTCTAACTCATTATATCTGATTTGATATCTTAGTTCAAAAACCTGATATATTAAATATTTCACAAACTTTTATTCTGTTCACTATTCCCTAGATTGTGAAATTTGAAACAAACGGGAAATGATTTTTATACGGAAAGTTGTTTTTCATGGTATATTAATTTTGTCGCATACTTTAATTCCACAAGGAGTGGTCGAGTGAGTAAAAAATTAAAGATATTTCGAATGATTGAATTAATAATTGGAATTATAGGTATTGTTTTACCATCCATATTATATTTCATGGATATTCTTTCTGGTGCAGAATCTGGTATTTTGACAGTTGTTGGTGTGGTTATTTTTAATCATGCAGCTGATTTATCTAATAAAGATAAGACTGAAAAAAAGATTTAGTAATCAAACTAAAAGCCGAACAACTTTTATGTAAA
>CM001047.1:25375-26636 GCA_000183865.1 Listeria marthii FSL S4-120 | reverse complement strand
TTTATGTAAAAGTTGTTCGGCTTTATTAGTGATATCTCCATTATTCAGTAATTTGAACTCTCCCTGTATGGAAAGGTAAATGTTTAATACCAAGCGATTCCCACTCTTGAACTAGTTTTTCGGCGAGTTCTTTCGTTTTTGAGAAAGCTATTCCGCAATCTCCGCCACCAGAACCGGAAGATTTTCCTGCGCCGCCCATATTTTCGGCTGAGTCTGCTAGTTCTTTTAGCAAGCTCGTTTCAATGTTGACGCCCGCTTTTGTTCCAAGTGCTTGAAGAATACGACGATTTTCTTTGATTGATGCATAAAGCAATTCTTCGTTTTTCGTATGGAAAGCTTGAATCATTTGCTTCATGATTTCGTTATTTCTAGTTAAGAAATGTTGATAATTTTTGCTATCTTCTTGTTTAAACGCGTGAATTTGCGAAACAAGTTTGCCAGTACTCACAGGTGTACCCGTCCAACCAACTGAAAATGTCGAAACTGGTTCTTCTAATGTTTCGATTTGTAGCATCGGCCATGGTTCTTTCATAAACCATTCCAGTGATTTATACGCTAAACGATGCTTCACCCATTCTTGATCAAATGTTGTATACGCAATCCAGCCGCCGTACATACAAGATGCAATATCGCCACATGAACCGTTTCCTTGAACGACTAAATGGGAAAGTGCAGCTAGTTTAAATTTTTTCAGCATGGATATTTCTGGATGGAATTTCGTCATCAGCGCGTTGATTACAGCTACCGTTGCGGCTGCGCTTGAACCTAGTCCATATTTTGCGCCAGATTGATCAATTAATTCTGTTTCAATGACCATTTTCACTGGAGTTAGCTCGATGCCTTCTGATTTTAGGAACGTTGTCGCGATATTGATTGCTTCAGCTGTAAAAGTCCAATGTTCCCCGTCTGGTTTAAGTTCGCCGCCAACTGGCCATGAAACTGGATTTTCATAATGAGGAATCCATAATTCATTGCGCTCACTATCTTCTAGCGTTAGCGTTATATAACGGTTAACCGCAGTTAGAATGGCTGTGTGACCGGATTCTACAACCGCATATTCACCAGCAACATATAATTTTCCGGGTATTTTAACCTGTAGTTTATTTTTCATCTGATATAACACTCGCTTCCTTACCAGCGTGGCAAATTAGAACGTTTTTAGCCAAACCTGACAACTTCTCTGCTACGATATTTTCATTTTCACGTTCACAAATCACTTTCACATTAGGGCCGGCATCCATTGTAAAATAAGCTGGTATGT
>CM001047.1:24988-25275 GCA_000183865.1 Listeria marthii FSL S4-120 | reverse complement strand
AGCTGGTATGCCATCTTCGCGCAATTCTCTAACGGCGTCCATTATTTCAAGTGACTGTGGTTGAAAATAAGTGAAGGGTGGCTCTGCGCCAAGTGTTGTCGCATGCATTTTCATGCCGTTTCGCTCTGTGATTTTGCCAACTTTGATGAAATCTTCGTCCAAAATAGCTTGTTTCATTTCTTCCAAATCCGTCTTAGCAGCAGCTACCCAGTTTTCGAAAAACGGGGATGTTTCAACGGTTAGACGCATTCCATCTCGGCTAGAAACTTTCTTTTCTTTATCCGAAA
>CM001047.1:24527-24888 GCA_000183865.1 Listeria marthii FSL S4-120 | reverse complement strand
CGTGATTTTCGGAAATGATTTTTGCTTTTGCTGTTAAGCCGAATTCTTCACGCATTTTATCTATAAAACGAGCTACTTTTGCATCCGTTTTTTGTTCATCGTTAAGAATAAATGTATCTTGGGATAGATTTTCGTCCCATTCTACTGTTGTTTTTGTATAAAATTTATCTACCGTGAAGGATAAACTACTGTTTGCAGGTAGAATCAAGTGTTCATCGCGTTTTCCCCAGTATTTAATTAGCGCCACATTCGTGTGTGCGATGGCTGTCGCTTTCATAACTACCTTCTCCAATCGTAAAAATCCATTCTTGTGCAGCTCCAGCATCATGAAGCGCCTTCGTTATTTTTTCAGCGATTTCTT
>CM001047.1:24189-24396 GCA_000183865.1 Listeria marthii FSL S4-120 | reverse complement strand
CGTTATTTTTTCAGCGATTTCTTGATTTTTTGCTACAGCGATAATACATCCACCACGACCACCGCCTGTAAGTTTTGCCCCGTCTGCGCCACTACTTCTAGCTACTTTAATTAATTTCTCTAAACTGCTATCGCTTACTGTCAAAGTTTCCAAATAAGTTTGTGCTTGATTCATTGCAGCACCAATCTTCACAGTGTCTGCATCGCC
>CM001047.1:23576-24089 GCA_000183865.1 Listeria marthii FSL S4-120 | reverse complement strand
TTCCCGGGAAATATCGCCGAGTTGGTGAATTATTTTCCCGATTTCGGCTTCGTTTTCTTTGTATAACACTTGAACATCCTTAACCGCGTCTCTCGTTTCGCTTGGAACACCTGTGTCCGCTACGACGAACGTGATTTTTTTAGGAAAGCTCATAATTTCTAGTTTTCGATCTCGCTCGTACCAAACTGGCTTTTCACTAACAACCGTAATGGCATCAACACCACTAGCATTACCGTGAGCAATTTTTTCTGCCGCATTAACAATTGCTAATAGTTTTTTAGAGTCTAATTCTTGATTGAAATATTTATATAAGCCGCGCGCAATACTTGTTGCTACTGCGGCACTTGAGCCTAATCCTCGTCCAATTGGAACACCTGACATAACATGAATAGAAACACATTCACCATTACCAATTTTGTTTAAAACGTCTACAACTAATGCTTTGATTCCCGCTAAGAAATCAGGCATATCTTCTAAATCACCTGTAAAAAATGCCGAAGAGAATTTGGTTTT
>CM001047.1:23054-23476 GCA_000183865.1 Listeria marthii FSL S4-120 | reverse complement strand
ACAGAAGCTTCTACATTTGTCGTTACTACTGCTTGTGTAAATGGGACTGAAATTGCCGGTTCTCCGTATACAACTGCATGTTCTCCGCATAATATCATTTTAGCTGTCCCAATGCCTGTAGCCAATGCACGCCAATCCTTTCTCCATCAAAATAATACAAACTTTAATACTTCATGATACCATAATTTTTTCACTAAAACCTTATTATAGAACTTTTTTTGACCCAAAACAATGACTGGCGCAACTTTTCCCGCGCCAATCACCTTTTAAATATCCATTTCTTGATATTGTTGTTGGAAAATACACATTCGAATCGCATCGTGGTAAGTTCCATCAACAAAAAATTCATCAATTAGTTCGCCTTCACGAATAAAACCAACTTTTTCATAGATGTGAATTGCTTTTTCATTTACTTTATCAAC
>CM001047.1:22577-22954 GCA_000183865.1 Listeria marthii FSL S4-120 | reverse complement strand
GTGAATTGCTTTTTCATTTACTTTATCAACGACTAAATATAATTTATGCAGATTTAGTACGTGAAAAGCATATTTCATCGCGAGTTTTGTGGCAGACACAGCATAACCGTGTCCCTGAAACTTAGGATCAATAATAATTTGAAATTCCGCTCTTCGGTGAATATAATCAATTTCCATTAACTCGACTAACCCAACCATTTGGCCATCTAATTCTAAAATAAAACGGCGTTCTGACTGATCGTGAATGTGCTTGTCATATAACTCCTGAAGCTCGACAAATGCCTCATATGGCTCTTCAAACCAGTACGACATAATCTTCGCGTCATTATTTAACCGATGAACAAATTTCAAATCTTCTCGTTTATAGTAGTTAATTT
>CM001047.1:20837-22477 GCA_000183865.1 Listeria marthii FSL S4-120 | reverse complement strand
AACAAATTTCAAATCTTCTCGTTCAAGCGGTCTAAGTTTTAAATCTCCACTCATTTTTCCACTCCTAAATTATAAAATTGGTGATAGTAAACTGGATAGAACTTCTTTTATACGCGTAAACAATGGCTTATTCTCCATGTCTTTCATCGTAAATAATCGGCTATCTTCAAAATCTTTCTTGAAATCGCGTTTTAAATGATGCATAGCCTCGCTTTCATCATATAAAAACACCATTAATTCATGATTCAATCTAAAGCTACGAACATCAAAATTCGCAGTCCCAATAGCTGCACGCGTTCCATCCACTAACATTGCCTTCGCATGAACAAAAGAATCATCGGCGTAGGCATACATTTTCGCGCCTGCCTCAATCATCGTTTTCACATAAGCATTACTTCCGTGGAACGAAATCCCGCGATCGCCTTTTCCAGGAATGATAACCCGTACGTCAACGCCACTCATTGCAACCCGGCGGATAACCGCAAGCGATTCCTCGTCAGGAACAAAGTAGGGCGACACAATCCAAACTGACTCTTTAGCGGAATCAATCAAATCAAGCATCGAATCGCGAACCCATTTTTCTTTATCGTATGGTCCGCCATATATAACCTGAGCCCATTCATCACCCATATCAACTGGAGAGAAATACTGTTTTAATCCGGTTTCGCTGATAAATCCGTCGGCAGCGCCAGCTCGATTTTCCATATAAATCCAATCGTTTAGGAAAGATTCTTGGAGTTCGATTACGGCTTGACCGGTGATTTTAATATGCGTATCGCGCCAAACACGGAAATCAGGCGTATTGGAACGATATTCTTCCCCAATATTGAGTCCACCCGTGAAGCCGATTTGCCCGTCAATCACGACAATTTTACGGTGATTTCTTAAATTGGCCGTTCTTACAATCCACGGCGAGGAAATTGGATCAAAGGCGTGAATACTAACACCAGCTTCTTTTAAAGGGGCCAAAAAGGCTTTATGGAGCTTACTTGAACCCAATCCATCAAACATAAATCTAACTTCAACGCCAGCTTTTGCTTTTTCGACCAAAATATCGCGAATCTCGGTAGAAATTTCATCCGTTTTGAAAATATAGTATTGAATATGGATATGGTTTTCCGCTTTTCTGAGCGCGTCTAAGAGCACTGGGAAAGTTTCCTCACCATTTGTCAGTATTTCGATTTTATTCCCCTTAATCGGCTCTATGGACGTTAAATGAGCAATCCTTTTAGAGAGTCTTGGTAATTTTTCATTGGTGTTGTTTGGAATTGCATGAACTGCATTTATTAATTTAGCTTTTTCCGTAACTTGAGCTGTGCTGAATTTTCTAGTTGCTGGGTTTCTACCGAACACAAGGTAACTAATCGTTCCAAGTACAGGTAAAATGAAAATAACCGCAATCCAGGCAACTTTTGAGCTAGTATTCCGCTGATCAAATAGGAGTAGTCGAACCGTAATAACAACCCCGCACAATTGAATAATCGCACTTGTTACTAAGAAAAGTATGGCTGCTTGATTAATTAAAACGTATTCCACTAAAAATAAAACTACTGCTATAAACAGAAATTGGATCAGTTTGCGCATTTTTTTCAACTCTTCCCTTTTTTAGACGTATTAAAGATATTATACATAAAATGCGA
>CM001047.1:20172-20737 GCA_000183865.1 Listeria marthii FSL S4-120 | reverse complement strand
GCTGGAAAATCGTTCTAATTCGCAAATTAGAGTCATTTCCAGCTTGGTTTTATTCTTCTATGTCGCTTCCAGGAGCATCTTCAAAACTTTCATCAGGAACTTGCGTGATTAATGTTTCGTCGATTTCTTCCTCAAGCTCAACTTCATCTTCTTCTTTTGGAACTTTTGCAACAGTGGCTACTTTTTCATCTTCATCAAGACGAATTAGTTTGACACCCATTGCGCTACGACCTGTTTGTGATACGGTTTCGATTTCAAAACGAATCAAGACGCCGCTCACGGTCATTAGCATTAAGTCTTCTTCACCAGTAACAGTTTTCATTGCTACTAAGTTACCGTTTTTCTCAGTGATTGTAACGGTTTTAACACCCATACCACCACGATTACGAAGTGGATACTGGGAAGCTGGCGTTTGTTTACCATAACCTTTTTCCGTTACAACGAGTACTTTTTCGTCATCTTCCAGTACTTCCATGCCGATAACTTCATCGTCTTCACGAAGTCTAATACCACGAACACCAGCAGCTGTACGGCCCATTACGCGGATATTTTCTTCTGGGAAGTA
>CM001047.1:18890-20072 GCA_000183865.1 Listeria marthii FSL S4-120 | reverse complement strand
CATTACGCGGATATTTTCTTCTGGGAAGTAGATAGATTGTCCATGTTTCGTTGCGATAATCATGTTTTTGCTACCATCTGTCATTTGAACGGAAATAAGTTCATCGTTTTCGCGAAGTTCAACTGCACGAAGGCCGCTTTGACGAATTTTCGCAAATTGAGAAAGGGTTGTACGCTTCACGACACCATGTTTCGTCGTGAAGAATAGGTAGCTATCATCGGTGAATTCGGATAGATTTATCACGGCATTCACTTGTTCTTGGCTTTCGATTCCAAGTAAGTTGATGATTGGGATACCTTTGGCAGTACGACCGTATTCAGGCACTTCATAACCTTTCGAACGGTAAACTTTACCAGTGTTAGTGAAGAATAGTAACGTATCATGCGTGCTCGTTGCAACAAGGTGTTCTACGAAATCATCTTCATGTGTAGACATACCTTGAATACCACGGCCACCACGACGTTGACTACGATAAGTCGATAATGGTAAACGTTTAATATAGCCACGTTTAGTTAGCGTGATTGCTACTTCTTCTTCTGGGATTAAGTCTTCATCTTCAAGGCTTACTAAATCACCAGCCAAGATTTCTGTACGACGTTTATCCGCATATTTAACTTTGATTTCTTCTAATTCTTCACGAATAATTTCAAGAATACGTTCATCATCAGCTAAAATGGCTTTTAAATCGTTAATTAATGCCACTAAGTTTTGATATTCTTCTTCAATTTTTTCGCGTTCTAAACCTGTTAAACGTTGCAAACGCATATCTAAAATGGCTTGCGCTTGTTTATCAGAAAGGTTGAATTGTGTCATCAAACCTTCTTTAGCGACATCGGAAGTTTTTGATCCACGAATTAATTTAATAATCGCATCAATGTTATCAAGAGCGATTCGTAAACCTTCTAAGATATGAGCACGAGCTTCTGCTTTACGAAGCTCAAATTCAGTACGGCGACGAATAACTACTTTTTGATGTTCCAAATAATAATAAAGGATTTCTTTTAAATTAAGTACGCCGATAACATGGTCTTTATCGCCATCAATAACAGGATAGCGCGTATAGCGTTCATTTTGCATAATGTCGGATAATTCGCCGATTGTAGAACCAGTATCAACGGTCACAATCTCGGTTCGTGGAATCATTACTTCTTTCGCCATGCGTTCATCAAAATCAAAAATCTT
>CM001047.1:18208-18790 GCA_000183865.1 Listeria marthii FSL S4-120 | reverse complement strand
AGGATTTCTTTTAAATTAAGTACTTTTGGATGGTTGTCGACAAGTGCGAGCATATTAATACCAAAAGTAGTTTGAAGTGCTGTCATTTTGAATAAATTATTCACGATAACACTTGCGCTAATATCACGACGAACTTCAATAACGATGCGCATTCCAGAACGGTCAGACTCATCATTTAGGGAAGTAATGCCGTCAATTTTCTTCTCACGAGCTAGTTCGGCAATACGTTCAACTAGACGCGCTTTATTTACTTGGTAAGGAATTTCAGTAATAACGATTGTTTCTTTACCATTTTTCTTTTCTTCAATGTCAACACGACCACGAACAGTAATTGAACCGCGACCACTTTCGTAAGCGCGACGAATTCCACTACGTCCCATAATCATCCCAGCAGTAGGGAAGTCAGGTCCTGGGATATATTCCATTAAATCACGAATAGTAATTTCTGGATCACGACTCAACGCCAAAACGCCGTCAATAACTTCACCAAGATGGTGGGTAGGAATATTCGTAGCCATACCAACCGCGATACCTGACGAACCATTGACTAGTAAGTTAGGGAAACGCGCTGGTAAAATAACT
>CM001047.1:17713-18108 GCA_000183865.1 Listeria marthii FSL S4-120 | reverse complement strand
GGAAACGCGCTGGTAAAATAACTGGCTCGCGCTCGGAACCATCATAGTTATCCGCGTAATCAATCGTATCTTTGTTAATATCGCGCAGTAGTTCCATCGAAATTTTTGACATACGTGCTTCTGTATAACGCATCGCTGCCGCCATATCACCATCGACCGAACCAAAGTTACCATGTCCGTCAACTAGCATATTACGATAACTAAAATCTTGCGCCATCCGAACCATTGTAAAGTAAACCGCTGTATCGCCGTGGGGGTGATACTTACCAATAACTTCCCCAACAATACGCGCCGATTTCTTATAGGCTTTATCAGAAGTCATACCTAAGTCATTCATCGCATATAAAATACGACGGTGAACTGGCTTTAATCCGTCACGAACATCTGGTAGGGCA
>CM001047.1:17390-17613 GCA_000183865.1 Listeria marthii FSL S4-120 | reverse complement strand
TTTAATCCGTCACGAACATCTGGTAGGGCACGGGCAACAATTACGCTCATCGCGTAGTCTAAGAATGAAGTCCGCATTTCTTTATTTAAGTTTATCTCTGTTATTCGTTGATTTGGTGTTTCTGCCATTGTTAGAGAAACCTCCCTTTCAAAAGTAAGGCTGAATCTAGTTCAAACCTTTTAAAAACAATTAATATCCCAATTATTACCCGGGAAATATTTAT
>CM001047.1:16773-17290 GCA_000183865.1 Listeria marthii FSL S4-120 | reverse complement strand
ATCCCAATTATTACCCGGGAAATATTTATTAAACATCCAAGTTTTTAACGTATTGTGCATTGTCTTCAATGAATTTACGACGAGGTTCCACGCGGTCACCCATCAACATTTCAAAAGTTTCATCGGCATCAATAGCGTCTTTGATATTGACTTGAAGTAGTGTACGGTGTTCAGGATTCATGGTTGTTTCCCAAAGTTGCTCAGGGTTCATTTCTCCAAGACCTTTATATCGTTGAATGCTGTATTTAGTGTCTCCATCAAGGGATGCTAGATAATCTTCTAATTGTCCATCACTGTATACGTACTCCACTTGTTTACCATGCTTAATTTGATAAAGCGGTGGTTGTGCAATATAGATATAACCTGCATCAAGCAGTGGACGCATATAACGATAAAATAACGTAAGAAGTAGTGTACGAATATGTGCACCATCAACATCGGCATCAGTCATAATAATTAGTTTGTGGTAACGAGATTTAGAAACGTCGAAATCTCCGCCAAAACCAGTACCCATTGC
>CM001047.1:16427-16673 GCA_000183865.1 Listeria marthii FSL S4-120 | reverse complement strand
CCGCCAAAACCAGTACCCATTGCTGTAAAAATAGTTCGAATTTCTTCGTTAGCTAAAATACGATCTAAACGCGCTTTTTCTACGTTCAAAATTTTACCACGAATCGGCAAAATTGCTTGGAATAAACGGTCACGACCTTGTTTAGCGGAACCACCAGCTGAGTCACCCTCAACGATGTAAAGTTCGCTGATTTCAGGGTTACGGGAAGAACAGTCAGCTAGTTTACCTGGCAGGCTAGAAATTTCT
>CM001047.1:13588-16327 GCA_000183865.1 Listeria marthii FSL S4-120 | reverse complement strand
GGCGTTAGAAATTTCTAGGCCACTGCTTTTACGAGCAACTTCACGCGCGCGCTTAGCAGCCAGACGTGCACGAGAGGCCACAACGCCCTTCTCAACGATTTTTTTAGCAACATCCGGGTTTTCCATCATAAATTTATTTAAAGCCTCAGAAAACAGTTTATCGGTGATAGAACGGGCTTCTGAATTTCCAAGTTTTGTTTTTGTTTGTCCTTCAAACTGTGGATCTGGGTGTTTGATGGAAATAATTGCTGTTAAACCTTCACGAACATCTTCACCAGAAAGGTTATCATCACTATCTTTGAACAATTTATTACGGCGCGCATAGTCATTAATAACACGCGTTAATGCCGTTTTAAATCCAGATTCGTGTGTTCCGCCTTCATACGTATGAATATTATTCGCAAATGAAATGATATTGCTTGAGAATCCAGTGTTATATTGCATGGAAATCTCAACCATAATATCATCGCGTTCGCCTTCCAAATAAATTGGTGGCTCATGGATAACGTCTTTTGCTTTATTTAAATGCTCAACGTAAGAACGAATTCCGCCTTCATAGTGGAAATTTTTACGTACTTTATGCTCGTCACGTTTATCTTCAATCGAAATTGTTAGACCACGGTTCAAGAAAGCAAGTTCGCGCGTACGAGTACGAAGCGTGTCAAAATCAAATTCTGTTGTTTCTGTGAAAATTTGTGGATCTGGCGTAAAGTGAACAATTGTTCCACGGTAATCCGTTTCGCCTTGTTCTTCCATGTCCATCACAACATCACCGCGTTCAAAACGTTGGTAATATTTTTTGCCTTCACGATGAACGTGTACTTCAAGAGAGGTAGAAAGGGCATTAACTACAGATGCACCAACCCCGTGAAGTCCGCCTGATACTTTATATCCGCCACCGCCGAATTTACCACCGGCATGAAGAACGGTAAAGATAACTTCTACTGTTGGACGACCGATTTTTTCGTTAATCCCAGTTGGAATTCCACGTCCGTTATCGCGAACAGTAATGCTGTTATCAGCTTCAATTGTAATTTCAATTTCTGTACAAAAACCAGCAAGGGCTTCATCGATTGCATTATCAACAATTTCCCATACAAGGTGATGGAGTCCACGTTGACTAGTTGAACCAATGTACATACCAGGTCTTTTTCGAACTGCTTCTAAGCCTTCCAGTACTTGTATTTGATCTTCGTTATAATCGGAAGCACTTTCCTGTACATTTGTAATATTTTCTTCTGACATTAATTATTCCACCGCACTTTCTTTTTCATCAAATTATATTAACCTAGATTAGGATTTTTTTACTGTACCTTTTTCTACATAGAAAGTTGTTGCTTGTTTGAGCGTTTCATGGTCGATCCCGCTCGTACTTGTTGTCGTTACAAAGGTTTGTACTTTTCCTTCAATAGCTCCAAGCAAATGTGATTGACGGTAATCGTCGAGTTCACTTAGCACATCATCAAGAAGAAGAACCGGATATTCTCCAGTTTCTTCGTGGATTAAGTCAATTTCTGCTAGTTTTACAGAAAGTGCCGTTGTCCGTTGCTGGCCTTGTGAACCAAAATCTTGCACATTTTGCCCATTAATATAAAACAGAGAATCATCCCGATGTGGCCCAATAAGTGTGACACCACGGTCGATTTCTCTTTGTTTGATTGATTCCATTTTTTGAAGTAAATCCGCTTTCCACACTTCGGGATCGTCCCCATTTAGCGTGACGGAAGCTTTATACTCGATTTTTAACGTCTCTAAACCTCGGGAAATTTGGTGATGAATCGGCGCCGCATATGCTTCTAATTTTTGAATGAAATCAGCTCGTCTTTTCGTCAAATTAATGGCGACATCCGCAAACTGTTCTGTCAAAATATCAAGCAACATTGGATCTACTTTGCGTTTCATTTGCAACATCTTCAAATATTGGTTCCGTTGCTGTAAAATCCGCTGATATTCACTTAAATTATGCAAATAAATCGGCTGCATTTGTCCAATTTCCATATTTAAAAAGCGACGTCTAACTCCAGGCGCACCTTTTACAAGCGATAAATCTTCTGGGGCAAAAATAACCACGTTTAAGTTTCCAACGTATTGGCTTAGTTTCTTTTGTTCCAAATGATTTACTTTAGCTCGCTTGCCTTTTTGGGTGATAGCAAGCTCTAAAGGCACTGATTGCCCGTGCTTTGCTATCCGACCTTCCATCTTGGCTTCTTCTTTTTCCCACATAATAAAATCTTTATCATTCGTTGTCCGGTGTGATTTTGCAAGTGCAAGCATCAATACGGCTTCCAAAAGGTTGGTTTTACCTTGTGCGTTCTCGCCAAGAAAAACATTTACAGATGGGGAAAATTCTAGTTCTAAGTTTTCATAATTGCGGAAATTTCTTAAAACAATACTTTCTAAATGCATCTGCTATTTTCCTTGCTCAATTTTCACTTTTCCAATACCGGGAACTAAGATAACATCGCCATTACGAAGCTTTTTCCCCCGGCGATTGTCTTGCTCTCCGTTGATGTAAATCGTATTTTCACTCAGGTACGCTTTTGCCATTCCACCAGTCGAAACTACATCAATCATTTGTAAAAGTTGACCAAGCGTTACGAACTCACTATTTATCTTCACTGTTTCAGCCAAAAATTTCACGCCCAATCTTTTTTTATCACTACCTTCTATTTTACTAAAGTTTTGCCAATAATACAAAGAATATTTTCATATATTCGTTTTTCAGCTTTTTTTAGCAAA
>CM001047.1:12211-13580 GCA_000183865.1 Listeria marthii FSL S4-120 | reverse complement strand
GGGGATATTATTTATTCAAAAAAAGAAAATATGAGCTTCTCTGGCGTTTTTTTACTAAATTGGTTATTTTCGCCTGATAACTGCCTTTTTTTGCCATGCTCCTGATTTATATCGCCAAACGCCGAGCATTGTTGCGGTAATCCATGCAACTGGAGTAGCCCACCAAAGCCCTACATAACCAATGTAAAGTGATAAAACAAAACCGATAACAAGTCGTGAAACTAGCTCAAAAATCCCCATCGCTAAAGGAACCATCGCATCCCCAGTACCTCGCAATGTCTCACGAACAACAAATAAAATTCCGACTACAACATAAAATAACGAGACTATAAGTAAATAGCTCACACCAATATTGATAACTTCCGTCTCGCTAGAATCTACGAATAATAATAAAAACTGCCGCGCGAAAAGTTGCACTAAAATTGTAATTCCAATACTGATAGCAGTAACTACTTTGATTCCCGACCAAAATCCTTCGCGAACGCGGTCAATTTTCCCAGCACCGATATTTTGACCAGCAAACATGGAAGAGGCCGCACCGAAAGCAATCCCTGGTTGATATGTAAGTGAATCAATTCGACTTGCCGCCGTATAAGCTGCAACGACCGATGAACCGAATCCATTTATTAAACTTTGAAGAGCCATATTTCCGATAGAAATAAAGGATCCTTGTAATCCAGAAGGCAGTCCAATGCGCACCATCTCTTTAAGCAGTGGGGTGGAAAGCTTGAATTTCGCACGTTCTATCCGCATAAACGGCACGTGACGATAAGCATAGTAAATAACGGCAATTGCTGCAGCTGTTTGGGATAAAACCGTCGCAATCGCAGCCCCGCGAACGCCCATATCCATATAAACAACAAATAAAAAATCAAGCGCAATATTCATTAAAGACGATAAAATCAAAAAAATCAGTGGCGTAATCGAATTTCCGAGTGCCCGAAGAATCGCCGCCATTCCGTTATACAAACTCATAGGTAAAATTCCGATAAATAGGGTGGTTAAAAAGATGGTCGAATCATCTAAAATATTCGCTGGCGTTCTAAGTAACACAAGTAATGGCTTCGCAAGTAAAACACCCGCAACAGTCAAAATAATCGCCGAAAAAACCACCGCATAAGTTGCCGTAGCAATAACATCTTTTAAACGATCATAATCTTTAAAGCCAAAATACTGTGCAACTACGACAGAAATCCCGCTCATAAGTCCAATAATCAAAGAAATCATAAAAAAATTGACTGAGTTTGTCGCGCCAACAGCAGCAAGCGCATCGACACTGACAAATTTCCCAACAATAACCGCATCAATCATCGTATAAAATTGCTGGAATAAGTTTCCAATCAACATCGGCATCGCGAATAAAAAAATT
>CM001047.1:5485-12111 GCA_000183865.1 Listeria marthii FSL S4-120 | reverse complement strand
ATTACGATAATTAATTTTGTCGGATTACCTGTTGTCATATCTTTCATCATGCTAAGAATTACCTCCATTTGCATAAATATACATTTCTATCCAAAAACTGTACTATAACAAAAAAAATCCGCCTTGAAACCAAGACGGATGTGCTTTTTGCGAGATTAGTAAGTTCTAACCGGCGTGATTAATTGTAAAATTTCATTTGGATTGGCTGCATCTTTTGGTCGAAGTACGAATGGGCGCATTGTACCAGAGAAGGAAATTTGAATATCATCACCTTCAAAAGCACGCAGGGCATCCATCATGTATTTACCGTTAAAAGATATTTTGATTTCTTCGCCAGTAAAGCTTTGGCTGAAGACATTTTCAGAAACATTCCCAACTTCCGGAGAATTCGAGGATACTTCTACTTGGCCATTTTCCAGTGTCATTAATTTAATAACGTTATTACGATTTTCGCGAGCAAGTAGGGACGCACGGTCAATTGCTTGTAAAAACGCTTTGGAATTAATGACTAATTCTGATTTAGTATCAGTTGGAATTAGACGAGATGTATCTGGGTAACTACCTTCAAGTAAACGAGAGTAGAATAGTAAATCTTTTAATTTAAAAAGAATTTGATTGTTTGCAAGTGTCATTTCAATTGATTCGCTTGCATCATCTAAAATTTTATTTAATTCGGATAAGCTTTTTCCTGGAATAACAATGTTGTATTCTTCGTCAATGTTTGTTTCCAGTGGAATTTCACGTAAAGCTAGACGGTGACTATCTGTTGCGACTGCACTAAGCTTATTATCTTTAATAATCCAGTTAACACCAGTAAGTACTGGGCGAACTTCGATAGCAGAAACAGCGAATACTGTTTGGCGAACGATGTTTTTCAGTACATTAATTGGAATTTTGATAGTTTTACCATCAGTAACTTCTGGTAATTTAGGATATTCCATTGGATCTAAGCCGTTTAATGTAAAAGATGCTTGACCGGAACTAATGTTAGTTTGGTAATTAGAAGTAACTTCAATTTCTACATTTTCTTCTGGTAAACGACGAACGATATCGCCGAAGTATTTGGATTGAAGAACAATCCCACCAAAACTTTCCACTTCTACAATTACTTCATCATTTTCAACTAATGGAATAAATGCTTCGATGGAAATATCGGAATCACTACCAGTTAGTGTTACACCTTCATCATTTACGACAATTTTTATTCCCGTTAATATTGGAATCGTTGTTCTTGCAGAGATGGCACGAGTAACTTCATTGACTGCTTGGACAAGACGATCACGCTCAATAACAAATTTCATGAGTATCCCCCATTTTTTTATATTTTGTAAAACCTCAAAAACCTTTAATTAATTAATAAAAAATCGTAGTAATAGTAATAGGCGCTGTGGATTTGTGGATAAGTAGGTTGCAAGCCATGATGTATAAAGTTTTCCACATGTTGATAACTTGTGGGTAAGTATGTTTCAGTTATCCACATTGTACACAGGTCTATTAAAACATATTTTGTGCTTTTCTTAAATTTTTTTCAATTTCAGCAAGGTCATTTTTCAACACTTGGTCGGTTTTTAGCAGTTGCGATATTTTTTCATGTGCATGAATGACTGTTGTATGATCTCGGCCACCAAATTCATCACCGATTTTTGGTAATGAGGCGTCTGTAAGCTCTCTAGAAAGATACATAGCGATTTGGCGCGGGAATGCGATACTTTTCGTCCGTTTTTTTGCTTTAAAATCTTCTAAACGCACATGGAAATATTCACCGACTGCTTCTTGAATACCACTAATAGTAATAACTTGTGATTTAGAAGAGGGGATAATATCTTTTAGTGCTTCTGCTGCAAGACCAGCTGTTATATCTTTATTAACGAGGGAAGAATAAGCAACTACTCGGATGAGTGCGCCTTCTAACTCGCGAATATTCGAATCAATTTGGTTTGCGATATAAAGCATGACTTCATTTGGAATATCTAATCCATCAGCTTTTGCTTTTTTACGTAAAATGGCGATCCGTGTTTCTAAGTCTGGTGGCGTAATATCAGTGATTAAGCCCCATTCAAAGCGGGATCTAAGTCGATCTTCCAGTGTAGGGATTTCTTTTGGTGGTCGGTCACTGGAAATAATAATTTGCTTTTGTTCATCATAAAGTGTGTTAAATGTATGGAAAAATTCCTCTTGTGTTCCTTCTTTACCGGCTAAAAATTGAATATCATCAATAAGTAAAACATCGACATTCCGGTATTTTGTGCGGAATTCTTCGGTTTTGTTATCACGAATAGAGCTAATAAACTCATTCGTGAATTTTTCGCTGGAAAGGTACATTACTTTCGCATTATCTTTATGTTGTTGAACATAGTGGCCAACTGCGTGCATTAAATGTGTTTTGCCGAGGCCAACTCCTCCATAAATGAAGAGTGGATTATATGCTTTCGCTGGTGCTTCGGCTACTGCAAGTGATGCTGCATGGGCGAATCTGTTCCCTGAACCAATGACAAACGTATCAAAAACATAACGCGGATTAAGCATATGTTTTCCAATTTCAATGCCATCTTCATCTAACGCTGGATTCGGTTTAATCACAGTGTATTCGAAGTTTTCTTCTTGCTCGCCATCAATAAAGCGGACATCAAATAAGCGACCAGTTATTTCTTGCAAAATGTTAGCGATAAATTGCGTGTAGCTTTTCTCTAACCAATCGCGAACAAAATTATTGGGCGCTGAAATAATAAACGTGTTACCTTCTAATGAATGAGCCGTTGTTGATTTCATCCATGTATCATAACTCGGTTTACTCATATTTTTTTTAACGATTTGCAGTGTTTCCTGCCAGATGTCTTCAATTGATTGCACTAGTAACCCCCCTTTTTTATGTAATGTAAATGGATGCTATAAAGTTATCCACAGATAGAAAAAGCTATGGATAAGGTTATCCAAACACTGTTAAAAAATTATCCACAAAGTAAAAATGTATTGTGGATAACTTTAGTTTTCCCCAGCTATATTTCTATTCGACAGGAATTATAATATCAGAAAATCACTCTGATAGCAAGGACTTACCAAATCTATCCACAAAACTGTCCAGATGTGAAAAACGGTTGTCCACAGCCAGTTAACTTGTGTATAACTTGTGTGTAAAGAAATCTGTAACGAAATTGTTAAAATTAATTATCCACAAGTCATTGTGTGTAAGTAACCACTAATTGTGTATAAGTTTGAACTAAATCAAAATGTTATCCACAATAAAAGAACGTTATTAACTAGTTATCCACATTTTCTGGGAAAGGATTTCATTGCGACAATGTGTTAAACTATTTACCGAATACGAAAAAAAAGACAAAAAAATGAGGTTGTGAAAAATGATATTTCAACGGCTTTTGAAAACTAGAGATACAGAATTTTATCGGGTTATACAAAACGGGAATATTGACGACGTGTTTGGTTACTTATTAATTCACGACAAACGGGAACCGGCAGAGATTGACGATTTTACGGTATTTGCAAAAAGTAATATAAATAAAGAAGCTTTTTCAGTAAATATCAAAAAAAATCATTTTTACACGATGTTTTTTCACTTTACAGATTTAGAAGAAGAACAGGAAATTCCAAAATTTACAAAAGTAATTCGTTTTATAGAAGGTTTATTATCTTTTCAGCCAGAAACAAGTCATTATGTGGATAACTATTTAATAAAAGAAAAACTCATTTTTGAATATCCTGCTGAATTTGAGAAGATTGGGGAATTTGCGCAGTATTTAGTAGAGATTTCCGGCCGAAAAATCGCAATACCAGAGACTACTAGAGAAAAATATGTCTATTTGACACAATAATTTTCGAAAAATGGTTTTTCTCTCTATAAAAATATGATATGATAGTGAACGGAGTCTAAATAGAAATTCGTCTAAATAGTATTGACAAAAATGACCAGTTCACGTACAATATCTAAGACTGTCTAATAGATAAATTCGATTGGACCCTTTCATGGGAGGTGTAATTAATGAAAAGAACATATCAACCAAGTAAACGTAAAAGAAAAAAAGTGCATGGTTTCCGTACGCGTATGAGTACTAAAAACGGACGTAGAGTTTTAGCAAGTCGTCGTCGTAAAGGAAGAAAAGTTTTATCTGCGTAGACCACTGAAAACGACTCAGTGGTTTTTTTTTTGAAAAATCGCTGAGTTAAACGGCCTTATACTAAGATATGTAAGAAGATGGAGAATGTATGAAAAAAAAATATAGAATTAAAAAAAATGACGATTTTCAAAAAGTATTCCGAAGAGGAAAATCTTTTGCTAACCGTCAATTTGTTGTTTATACTTTAAAGCAAGAAGGATCGAATCATTTTCGCATTGGTTTATCGGTTAGTAAAAAAATTGGAAACGCTGTCTGTCGAAATCGGATTAAACGTTACATAAGACAATCATTCCATGAATTAGAACACCAAATCAATCCTGAAAATGAATATATTATCATCGCCAGAAAACCGGCGGCCAATATGGATTTTCATGAAGTAAAGAAAAGTTTGATTCATGTTTTAAAAGTGGGGCGTGTTTTAAAGCAAAAAGCAAACAATTCAAAATGAGTGGAAATTTGAAAAAGGCGAAATTGGAGGTTACATCAATTTGAAGAAGAAAAAGCGATTCAAACAGAAGTTGCTCATCGCAAGTCTTGTAATCGGATTAATGGCTGTACTTTCGGGTTGTGGCTATTCAACTGATCCAATTACATCAGAATCAACTGGATTTTGGAGTCATTACATCGTATTCCCATTATCCTGGACAATTACGTGGTTTTCCGATTTATTCGGGGGAAGTTATGCAGTCGGAATTATCGTTGTTACAATTTTAATTCGTCTACTAATCATGCCTTTAATGATCAAACAGCTGAAAAGCCAAAAAGCCATGACAAATTTACAACCGAAAATCAAAGAACTACAAGAAAAATACTCGTCTAAAGATAATGAAACAAAACAAAAATTACAACAAGAAACAATGCGTCTATATCAAGAAAATAGTGTAAATCCAATGATGGGTTGTTTACCATTATTAATTCAAATGCCGATTCTACTAGGATTCTACCAAGCTATTAGTAGAACAGCAGAAATTAAAACAGATTCATTCTTATGGATGCAACTGGGAAATCCGGATCCATATTACATCTTGCCGGTTGTTGCAGCACTAACAACATTCTTATCATCAAAAATTTCTATGATGGGGCAAACACAGCAAAATAAATCAATGGCTATGATTGTTTATATCATGCCAGTAATGATTCTATTTATGGGTATTACATTACCATCTGCACTTGCTCTATACTGGATTATCGGTAACGTGTTCACCGTATTCCAAACACTTTTAATTAATAATCCTTTTAAAAACAAACGCGAACAGGAGGCGCTGGCTGCTGCTCAACTTGCAGAAGATCGCTTGAAGAAAAAAGCAGCTAACATGAAAGCTTCCAAAAAAGGAGGTAAGAAAAGAAAGTGAGAGATTTAACTGCGCAAGGCTCAAACGTTGAAGAAGCTATCCAAAATGCATTAGCCACTTTAGAAACAACACGCGACAAGGTCGAAGTAGAAGTTCTAGATGAAGGTAAAAAAGGTATTTTCGGAATTGGTTCAAGACTGGCTATGGTAAAAGTAATTGAAAAAGAAGATGGTATCCAAGTAGCGATTGATTATCTTTTAGATGTTGCTACCAAGATGGGTGCAGTAATCACGATCGATGTAGAAGAAGTTGGTAAAGATGTGAAGTTGCAAATTAAAGGTGACAGCCTAGGTATGCTAATCGGCAAACACGGTCAAACCCTTAATGCGCTTCAATACTTAACACAATTAATTGCTAATAAAACAACGAGCCAATACAAAAACATTATTGTTAATGTAGGGGATTACCGTGAAAGACGTCACGAAACGTTAGTAATTTTAGCGAATAAAATGGCGGATAAAGCTCTTAAAACGAAGCGCGCTGTTCATTTAGAACCAATGCCTTCATTTGAAAGAAAAATTATTCATGCTATTTTAAGTGAGAATGACCAAATTGAAACGCATTCTGAAGGACGCGATCCTTATCGTTATATTGTGATTAAGCCAGTTCGAAAATAAATTTTTAGGCTGAGGTTTTTAGGAACCTCAGTCTTTTTTTTAGGAGGGATTTAAGTGGTGGTTTATAAAGATTCGGTTAATGAAATGTGGCAAAAATATCGATCTGCCAATCCGATGATTTCTAATAAATTTGAAGCTTGGGCATTCGGTAATTCTGCGCGGATGGCTAATGAACTAGGCGAGCTTGTGATGAACGGGGTGAAAACTGGGACGAGTAGCCTGTTCTATTGGTATGACCAGGGCGGGGAAACGATGCCGTCAGTTGGTTCGCATGTTGTTCTTTTGGATGGGAAAGAAGAGGCAATGGGGATTATTAAGTTGGTTGGTGTAACGATTATGCCGTTTAATGAAGTTCCGGAGACATTTGCTTATTTAGAAGGAGAAGGAGACCGCACGTTGGATTATTGGCGGAAAGTCCATACTTCTTTTTTCACGAATGAATGCATAGAGCTTGGGATATCGTTTGAAGAAGATGCTTTAGTGGTTTGCGAAGAGTTTGAGGTTGTATTTAAGTAAAATGTTTCACG
>CM001047.1:3835-5385 GCA_000183865.1 Listeria marthii FSL S4-120 | reverse complement strand
ATAAATTCACGTGAAACAAAAAAGAGCCCTATACAGAGGGCTCTTTTTTTAGATATTTTTTGGTAACCGGAATATCAGCAAGAAACAAACAATGAGGAGAGCGATATTTACATACATACTCATTTGTAAGCTATCTGAAAAGGCACTTGCTTTGGAAGTCGCCGTTGTATTTCCTAGTGTGCGGAAAAATACAGATCCGACAACAGCAATACCAAACGATGAACCAATTCGCTGCGCTGTATTAAACATACCACTTGCACCGCCGCGTTCTATGCCGTGGACAGTAGACAGTGTGAAGCTGTTTAAAGGAGCAATAATCAAACCGCTACCAATACCTGCAATAAACAGCGGAAGGAAGAGCAACCAAGCGGAAAAAGCACCATCATGGAGATGAAAAACAATAGAAACGGTTCCAAGGCCAACAATAACTAGAGTTACACCAAGCATTAAAAGTTTTCTTCCAAGTACAGGAATCAAGCGGTAACTATTCGAAGCTGCAAGAACGCTACCTAACGCAAATGGACTAATAGCCAGTCCAGATAAAATAGCGGAGCGGTTAAAACCAGTTTGCCAAGTTAGTGATAGGACGAAAAAGATGCTTGTAAAGGCAGCAAAATATACGAGTGATAAGAGCATGCCGGATACAAATTGGTTGTTTTTAAGTAAGTTAGGCGCAATTAATGGTTGATTGCCTTTCTTTTCTTGATAGACGCTCCATTTATAAAGAATGATAAAGAGCGGGATAGATAGCGCCATTAAAAGGTAATCAATTGGTTTGAAATCATTTGCTCCGTTTGAAATAAGCGGGAATAGTAATAGTAAAAGTGCGATTGTTAGTAACCCGACACCAGGCAAATCGAAGCTGATTTTTTTCGTGGAGATAGTTCTTTTTGGGAGGTAAAGCATTGCTAGTACGAGCGTGACTAAAACGAAGGGAACATTAACAAAGAAGACTGCGCGCCAACCGTTTGTAGCTCCGAAAAGTTCAATTAAAAGTCCGCCGGTAAGAGGTCCAATCGCGGTCCCAACGCCAATAACGGAGCCAAGAATACCGAAGATTTTCCCGAGGCTTTTTCCAGAATACATATCCATAATGGTGGCATTGATTTGTGGGAAAAATAGTCCGGCAGCAAGTCCTTGTATTACCCGGGAAATAATTAAGCTATTTTCCGAATCTGCAAAACCAGCCGTCACACTCATTATTAGAAATAAGGTAATACCGATAATATAGATGTTTTTCCTACCGAATTTGTCACCGAGACGGCCAGCTAAAATAAGTACAATTCCAAATGCGAGCGCGTAGCCTGAAATGACCCATTCAATCGTTTCGCTTGTGGCATGAAGTGCAGTCGTAATATCTGGTAAGGCAACGTTGACAATCGTTGTATCTAGTAATGAAATAAAAGCGCCAAGCATAATCGAAATAAGTGCTAAAGTCTTACGTCTATCTGTTTGTTCCATAAATCATTCTCCTTTTTAAGATATTTTTTATTATAAACCTAAATGTTGAAAACTACTACGAATAAAGAAGGCGCAAATGTTTCACGTGA
>CM001047.1:2907-3735 GCA_000183865.1 Listeria marthii FSL S4-120 | reverse complement strand
AGTGAGATTTGATAAGCTTTTTTTATTAAAAAGGCGGGGGTAAATCTATGGAAAATCGAAAGCAAATGATAAAAACAGAACGACTTTTTTTAAGTGAAATGACCTTAGCGGATACAGAGATTTTGTTTGGTTATTGGTCAGATGATTCGGTTACCAGTTATATGAATATTGAACCTTTCCAAAGTTTACAACCGGTGGAAGAAATGATTCGTATGTTAAGACAATTGGAAATCGAAGGAAAAGCGCTCAGATGCGTCATTATCTTGCAAGCAACTGGGGAAATTATTGGTACATGTGGCTTTAATTATATTGATCATGAAAACCAGCGTGCAGAAATTGCATATGATTTGGGAACACGTTTTTGGAAACGAGGTTATGCGACGGAAGCGGTCAAAGCGTTGATGGAGTGGGGTAAAGAATCGTTTGAATTGCACCGGATTGAAGCAAAAGTAGACCCGAGAAATACAGCTTCTATAGCATTATTGGAAAAGCTTGGTTTTTCAGAGGAAGGCTTACTTCGAGATTATGAAAAAATTGGCGAGATATACCAAGATGTGAAATTGTTCTCGTGGATAGATGAAAATTAGCAGTAATTGTGTCTAATTTTTTACTAAATAGTGTATATAAACCGACAGTTGCTATCTCATAAAGATTTTGCCTTGTTTGTTCTATTTACTTATTGCTAAAATAGGGGTATCTAAAAAATTTTAAGGAGATTACCAAATGACAAAAGAATATTATTTTATAAAACCAGAATTAAGCTCTCCTGAAACAAAACAAGAAAACATAGCTTCTTGGTTAAACACACAAGATAAAGCTTTTTATGAT
>CM001047.1:0-2807 GCA_000183865.1 Listeria marthii FSL S4-120 | reverse complement strand
TTATCTGAAGAAGAAGTATTATATATTCACACTTTATCCGTTGTTCGTGATGGGAAAGTGATTGATAAATTAGACGATATTAATGTAAAAGTGTTGGACTATGTGCGTGATGAAAATCAAGCGAGCTTTAACGACGAGAAAAAGGTAACCGTACTTATTCGCGATTTGCATTTGAATGATATTTTCGTCATTGAAACTTCTATTGAGCGCAAATATGAAGAGAGCAGCATTCGTAATCAATTTTTCCGCTGGATTTATTCGGCTCCAAACTCTTACTGGGCTTATGGGAAATATCGTTTTGAATTGAAAAATGAAACAGAGAAGAAATTAGAAACGAACTTCCATTATTTCCGAGACGAAGCGGGAGCAATTTTAGAAAAAGACAAAGTGATGGTTCCGCATAACGAATCTTATACAATCGAAAAAGAAAATTATATTGGTGAAGATGCGAAAGAACTTGAACTTACACCGTTTATTGATTTTGTGACGGAGCAGACGTATCCGGAAATCACCAAAACAATTAGCGACATTTATCAAAAATTCTATCAAGTAGATATTGCTGGATTTGCGGCTGATTTAGTGGCTGAGTTAGATACGTTACCATCTTTAGACCACAAAATTAAGCATGCCATCGATTTTGTTCAAAAAGAAGTGTACTATTTATACAATGAAACAGAAATGGATGGACACGAGCCGCAAGCTGCTGAAGTTACTTTTAGTACAAAACAAGGGGACTGCAAAGCGAAAACAGTTCTTTTGAAAGTGATTTTAGATTATTTAGGAGTGGACTCGGAGCTTATTTTAGTTAACTATGGTAGTGATGTATTCTTGCCAGTTTATACACCGTCACCGTTCAACTTTAACCATGCGATTTTAAAAATAACACATGAAGGTCAAGTTTACTTTGTTGATGCTACAATGAGTAATGACCAAGGATTTTTAGCTAATCGTCAAAAAAATAGCTTTATGTATTATTTAGAAATTAAAGCTGGCACGGAATTACAAAAACAAGAACCATTTGAAGATGGAGAGCCAGCTGCGGAAGAAAATTTCCGTTGTGATGTGAAAGGAAATGTGGCTGAGGTTATCTTTGAAAGAAAGTTACGCGGAGGAATGGCGAACGGATCGCGTGATATGTTTAAAAATGAGTCTAATAAAGAGATTCTTAGCCGTTACAACTATACAACATATAAGTGCATGACGTTGTATAAAAGCTTTGAAGAGAATGAAATTGAGCAGCATTTTAGTAATACTTCTGTTCAAATAATTGAAGATAACAAGGATTTAAATGAGCTTTCGGTAGTGTATAAAGCGACTATTACGGATCCATATGAAGTTGAAAATAAAAAACGTTATTTACACTTCTGGAACTATGGCAACTTTATCGATGATGGTGCGGAGAAGCATTTCCATAAGGATTACCCATATTGGATTGATCGAAATGTTATCAAAACAGAGATTCATTTAACGACAGATCATGCTATCGATCAGCAAGATTCTTACACACGCCAAGAATGTGACATCAAGTCTAAGTACTTGAAACATCGCATGACTAAGAAACTTCATAAAAACGGTGCTTCTTGTTATATCGAGTATCGTCCATATCACAACCTTGCTATTAAAGGGAAAGATTTGGAAGAATATGTTAAAGCTAATAAACAAGTACTTGATAGTAACTGGGGTATCGGCATTGATATCATTGAAGATGGATTGTTTAAGAAATTAGGTAAGTTATTTAAATAGAGTCAAAAAAAGCATCTCTTACAAAAGAGATGCTTTTTTTTATGAATGGTCCCGACTGGTCTCGAACCAGCGACCCCCACCATGTCAAGGTGATACTCTCCCAACTGAGCTACAGGACCAAGGGAATTCAGAAAACAAGCTTAGGCGTTTATTTTCTGAATGGATTCGCGTTCAATCATTTCGGTTTTGATAATAGTTGTTTTTGGTACGTTTTTGTCTTGATGGATTAGGCGGAATAATAGGTTGGTTGCTTTTTTGCCTAATTTGTTAATGGGAATATCGATAGACGTTAGCGGTGGCGATAGGAATGAAGATGCTATTTTATCGTTATAGCCGATGACGGAAAAATCTGTTGGGATTTGTAAGTTTTTATCGGCTGCCATTTTGTAAATACTAAGTACTTTTAAATCGTCGGTTGCGAAAACTGCTGTTGGTTTGTCAGGGCCTTCCATTAGGCGTAGTGCGGCTTTGTAACTATCTTCTATGCTATAACCACTATCAATAATCCAGTCGTTACGCAGGTCTAGTTGATGGTCAAATAGGCAGCTACGGAAACCGGCAAGACGATCAATCGACACGTGATAATCGAGCGGAGCATGGATACAAGCAATTTTTTGATGGCCTTGCTTGATTAAATGTTTTGTTAGAGCATAACTGTCGCCAAAATTGTCGGTGTCGACAGAGTAGATGTTTTTGTAATGTCCTTCTACTTTTCCAGTAACAACGATGGGAATGTTATAAGGATCTAATTGATGGAAAAAATCTTCATCAGCTGGTGAACTTAGCATGATAATACCTTTAATCATTTTTTCTTGGATTTTGGAGAGGCATTTTTTAAGTTCGTCTTCGCTGTTTTTGGCAGTTTGAAGGATTAGGTCAAAATTTTCCAACTCAGCTTGAGTGGAAATCGATTGAATTATTTCGGAAAAAAATGGATTTCCAGTTGTGGTTGTAGTAGAGCGATTTGAGATAACCATAATAGCATCAAAACCCGAAGAAGTAAGTGCGCGTGCTAGTTTGCTTGGTTGATAGTTTAGTTCATCAATTGCTTCTAGTACTTTTTT